>NZ_KB890762.1 GCF_000373265.1 Pontibacter roseus DSM 17521 | reverse complement strand
AGTAGCCCGTATGATTGAATTATCGAACTTTATCCACAGGGATTTAGTAGATTTAAGGGAGTTTTTGAAGCAATAGTCAAATATTCAGATTTATAACTTCACTACCTCGCCATCCTGCGGAATAATCAGTTTATCTACTCCGATATTCAAACTTTCTGCTTTTTGACGAAGTGACTCTCTTGTGGTGCGACAATGGTCCAGCGCATTCATATGCACTGCGATGACCTTTGCCTTTCCACTTTCCTTTACCAACGCCATCGTTTGGTCCTCATCCATCAGGATAGGGGTCTTCTCAAAGCCAGGCACAACTGCACCCCCGGAGTTGACGATGATATAGTCAGGCTTATATTCCTTGATGGTCTTTTTGATTTCCTCTGTCCAGATAGCATCCCCGACGATGTAGATAGTAGGCTGGTTTTTGGCCTTGAGCACAAAACCCGAGGTCTTGCCCATCATCTTCAGTACCTCGCCGGTTCCATGCTGTGCCTCTACCCGGTGAACGCTTATATCATTCCATACCCTGCTGTTATCCAGGGTTTCTGCGTTGATGAACCCTTCCTTCTTGAAAAAATCTCTGTCAGCAGGCTGGTTTATCAGTTGTACAGATTTATCCAGGGTCTTGCTTGCGGCCTCATCGAAGTGATCGGGATGGCTATGCGTCACCATGACCAAATCAAGGCCCTTGGTGATTTCACTTACCGGCATCTTCAATTCGACCGTAGGGTTCCGCTCGATTCCAGCGAAAGACTGAAAGCCTCCCTTTGGAGAAAGCATCGGGTCAACTAAAATTTTCTGCCCGGCATACTCTATAATCAAAGTGGCGTTTCTGACTAGCTGAAGACTAGCCTTCGTGTCTGCTTTGCCTTGTGCAAAAGAAAAGGTAGCAGATAAAGTTAACGCTACCAGTAAAAATACTCTTTTCATAATCGTTCTGTTTTGTTATGGTCCGTGTTTCATCCCTTACAACATTTGTGAAGTAATGAACCCGACGCAAAGGTCGGAATAGCGGAATGCTTGCAGCCTACCAAAGCCTTATGCTATGCTACCATTTTGATAATCGGCAAGGAAGACGGTGGTAGTCTGGCCGGTTTGCGCCTTGAAAAACCGCATCAAGTGGTTAGGCTCCGAGAAGTGGAGTTCGTGCGCTATCTCGGCTACAGTCAGACCAGAATGGATCAGGTAGTTCTTGATTTCAAAGAGCAGCCTTTGTTTAAGTAAATGGGTGGCCGTCACGTTGAATTGGGCCTGTACCGCTTTGTTCAGCGTGATTCTACTGATGCCTAAAAGCTCCGCGTACTCTCCAATCCGCTGCTTTTCCTTGATGTGTAGCTCAAGTAACCTTTTAAACTGATAGGCATAGTTGTTCTCCGGCTTATCGAGTGGCAGGTTGTTTTGCTGGGCATAATCCCTGTTGAGTTTCAACAGCAAATAATAGAGAAGGGAGCGGATAAGATGTTCGCTGTCTGGTTTCGTCTCCTTCAGTTCGGTGTGAATTTCAGTGAGTGTGCTGCAGGCTTTCTGGATATACCCCGCTGTGACTCTCATGTTCAGCGGGTAATCCAGCTGGTAAAAATAAAGAAGCCGGTAGGTGAACAGCTTGTCGGAAAAGAAGTCGTTGAGGAAGCCTTCCTGGAAAATAAGGAAAGTGAAGTCCAGGTGGTTTGGGTCCAATTTCCATTGCCTCTTCTGAAATGGAGAAATGTAGACAATGGTATTGTCGACCAAGTCGATCTTTCGCTGGTTCAGTTCGAGATGCCCTTTCGCTTTTCTGAAAATCAGGATCTCAAAATAGTCGGTATTGTACACCTCTGTATTGGTATACGCTTCTTTTATTTCATCTCCTGATCCCACCCTTAGCAAGACCTCTACACCGCACTTGGTTTTATCGAATTTTATGGTTCTCAATTTCTGCGCTTGCTGTATTAGCTTTCAGTTATCAGGTAATACGACGTGTAGGCACTATCAGCCCTGATGCACTCCAAACATAACGGATAAACTGTTCTTCTTAAGTGCAGGTAAGCAGTTAGCAGCATTGGGCGAGAGGTACGTTTTTGGCTTTCGTATGGGAAAGGTGAGACCTAGGTCGGAGCCTTTTTTAGCAAAATACTCACCTGGCACACTCCTTAGCTGTAGTGTAGAAGTAGAATTTTGAGGCGAGCAACCTCAGAATCAACCGAAGGGGGGAAATTATCGAACCAAAAAAGCCGCCCTAATATACGTGGAGCGGCTTTTTTGCTGTAGTAGTCCGTAGGGGAATCGAACCCCTGTTGCCAGAATGAAAATCTGGAGTCCTAACCCCTAGACGAACGGACCATTCTGTCGTATTGTGGTGCAAATATAGAGAGCCGGATTTATTTTGCAAAAAAAACTTTGTGATTTTGTGAGAGTAGTACGTAAACACTTCTAAACCAGCGTGTATAAAAAATATTGCTTTTACTTAATGCTAATCGTAACTTCGCACCATCAAATTTTAAAACAAATCAATCTCAAATACCATGTCTAAAATTAAAGTTGCAATTAACGGTTTTGGCCGTATCGGCAGACTTACTTTTAAGGCCCTTCTGGAGAAGGACAACGTAGAGGTAGTGGCTATCAACGACCTGACCAACACCAAAACATTGGCACACCTGCTGAAGTATGACTCAGTGCACGGCCGTTTCAATGGTACGGTAGAAGCCTCTGACAAGGGTATTGTCGTGAATGGCAAAGAAATCCAGATTACAGCAGAGCGCGAGCCAAAGAACTTGCCATGGGGCGAGCTAGGCGTTGACGTGGTGTTGGAGTCTACTGGCCGTTTCGTGGACGAGCAGGGAGCCGGTGGTCACCTGGAGGCAGGAGCCCGCAAAGTTGTTATTTCGGCTCCAGCCAAAGGCAACATCCCTACTGTTGTATTGGGTGTGAACGAAGACATCCTGACGGGTGACGAGCGCATCGTTTCCAACGCTTCCTGCACCACCAACTGCCTTGCGCCTATGGCGAAGGTACTGGACGACACGTTCGGTATCGAGAAAGGCTACATCACCACTGTACACGCCTATACTTCTGACCAGAGCCTGCAGGATTCACCGCACAGCGATTTGAGAAGAGCCCGTGCAGCTGCTTATTCCATCATTCCAACCTCTACTGGTGCTGCCAAGGCCGTTGGCCTGGTGCTCCCTCACCTGAAAGGCAAGCTGGATGGCGTGGCCATGCGTGTTCCAATTCCGGATGGCTCGCTGACAGACCTTACTTGTATCTTGAAGCGTCCTGCCACGAAAGAAGAAATCAACGCTGCCATGAAGCAAGCCGCTGAAGGCGATATGAAAGGCATCCTGGAGTACACCGAGGATCCAATCGTTTCGATTGATATCGTAGGCAACACCCACTCTTGCGTGTTCGATGCAGAGTTGACTTCCGCTAACGAAACACTTGTGAAAGTGGTAGGCTGGTACGACAACGAGGCTGGCTACTCCAACAGAACGGCTGACCTAATTGCGAAGCTTGGTTAATTAGCCGAGTTTCTCATTCCTATACCTGCAAAAGCCCGCCAATGAGGTGGGCTTTTGCGTTTTAGTAGCGTATATAAAAGATAAATGCTATATTTCATGTAAAGTGACGATTGTCATCGTGTACATGGTTTCGTAGCTATACCTTTACATCATCGAATTAAAAACATTAACCACCATAGAACTCATGAGAAGAATTCTAGTTCCCACCGACTTTTCTGAACAAGCCAAAAATGCTTTTGAAGTAGCCGTATCCATAGCACAGAGAACAGGTGCTGCCATCAAGCTACTGCACGTAGTCGAGATGCCGACATCCTATTCCTTCAGCGTTACCGGTGATTTGGTAGGTGGCAACGGCATGGAGCAGGTATACATGATGAAGCTGCTCGAGAACACCAAGCACCAGATGGCTGAGCTGGGGAGAGCGGTGAAGCACGAAGGTGTAGAAGTGGTGCAGGAAGTGGATGCAGACAGCGTGATTCGCAAAATCAGACGCGTCATCCAAGAAGACAAAGTGGATTTAGTGGTGATGGGCTCGAAGGGCTCCAGTGGGATGGATGAGTTCCTGATTGGCTCCAATACTGAGAAAGTGGTCCGCACTGCCGAGTGTCCGGTGCTGACGGTGAAAGGCCGCCTGTCTAGTGTGAATTTCCAGAACATCGTGATGCCCTCCAACTTCCGCAAGGAGATGGGCACTGCCATTGAAAAGTTCAAGTATTTTCAGCAGGTGTTCGGCGCCAAGCTGCACCTGCTATACGTCAACACGCCGGGGGCCTTTGAGTCAACCACTATCCTGCGCCAGCGTATGCAGAGCGCTGCCGAGCGCTATGGCCTCCAGAACTATACCATCAACGTGTACAACGACACGATAGAGGAGGATGGCATCCATCACTTCGCAGAGGAAATCAACGCTAATTTGGTGATGATGGCCACGCATGGCCGCACCGGCCTGGCGCACCTGCTCAGCGGCAGCATAGCCGAGGACTTTGTGAACCACTCCAACATACCGGTACTGACCTTCCATCTGAAATAAACCAAGGTATACCCGCTATACCTGAAAGCCTGGCTCTTGGAGCCGGGCTTTTTTTATTCTGAACCGGAAAAACATACCTTTGCAGAAAGTGAATTTGAATGAGCGAACGCCCCCACATCCGGTTCATTATCAACCCTACCTCTGGGCCTAAGAGCAAGGTCGACGTGGCCGCGCGCATCAAACTGCACCTCGACCACGGGCGGTTTGACCACGACATCGTGTACACCGATTATGCAGGACATGCCCCGGAACTTGCCAGTCAGGCAGCCGGACAAGGCTGTGCCGTGGTGGTGGCCGTGGGGGGAGACGGCACCGTGAACGAAGTGGCCCGCGGGCTGCTGCACACAGACACGGCATTGGGCATCATACCCCGTGGCTCCGGTAACGGTTTGGCCCGCCACCTGCAGGTGCCGCTTAGTGTTGATGGTGCTATACGTTTCCTCAACCAGGGGCACCGTTCCCGCATTGACAGCGGCAACATCAACGGGCACCCCTTTTTCACGACGGCAGGTATAGGTTTCGATGCCTACATCAGCTCGGTGTTCGCAGGCAGCAAGCGTCGCGGGCTAAAAACGTATGTAGAGCTGATTCTGAAAGAAGTGCGCAACTACCGCCATTTGCCCGTAAAAGCAAGTATAAACGGAAAGACCATTGACACGCAGCTGTTTGTGATGGCCTTTGCCAATGCGGCGCAGTATGGCAACAACGCCTATATCGCGCCCATGGCCGACATACGGGATGGTCTGCTGGACGTATGCCTGGTGCGACAACTGGACATGTTCAAGGCGCTGAGCCTAAGCTACGCCATGCTCGCCAACAAGCCGGCCGGCACCGACAGTGCGGAGTATTTCAAGACAGCGGCAGTAGAGGTGGAGACGGACCACAACCTGATGTACCATGCCGACGGGGAGTATCTGGGGAAAGCCTCTAGATTCAGTGTGAGCATGCTGCCGCAGTCGCTGCATGTGGTTGCCCCTTAGGTATAGCTTTAAAAGAAAAATAACATGAGCGATAAAAACAAGAAGGGAAGGCAGGGCGTGGTCTATTCCACTAACTCTGATTTCAACTATGCATACGAGCAGGAGCAGGAGGCAGAAACCCTGCCGCCCCAGCAGCAGAACCTGAAGGTGATGCTCGACAAAAAGGCACGCGGTGGCAAACAGGTGACGCTTGTGGCTGGCTTTGTGGGCACAGACGAGGACCTGAAGGAGCTGGGCAAGATGCTCAAGAACAAATGCGGCGTGGGCGGCTCGGCCAAAGACGGCGAAATCCTGATTCAGGGCGATTTCCGTGACAAGGTGCTGCAGGTGCTCCAGGCCGCAGGCTATAAAGCCAAGAAAGCGGGAGGCTGATTTTAAGTTAGAGAGTTGAGAAACTTAGGAGGGAAGTAGTAGCGAATGGTATAGCTGATGAATTCCGCTGGCACGAGCTTGCAGTTCGTGCTTTTCCTTTTTGTGAACACTCCACCAGTTAAGCAATACGCGCTGCAAGCTCGCATTAACGGGGTAAAATTCATCACTTCATAGCCCAGCATTACCACTCCTTCCAGACTTTCTAACCCTTAGAGGCTTCCAGACTCTTCAACTTCCCAACTGGTCCTTGCACGTGGTAGAAGTTAGCTGATTTCCAGATGAAGACCCGGCCGGCCAGGGCGGGGGCTTTGGGAGGAACGGGCTTGTATACCTGTACGGCTGGCTGCTTCTGGTCCGCTAGACGCAGATAGCCAAGTTCTTCCATCTTTTGCTCCAAATGTTTCGCTGAAATGGCTTTCACAGGTATGCGCACCTCGGCTCTGCGGTACCACAGCAGGAGGGCGGTTGTGAACATGAGGGAGAAAATGGCGGCGTTTAGCAGTATCTCGTTTACAGCGCTTCCCGTGTCTTCTTCGGTGAACCTCCCGGTTACGCCAAACCAGACTGCCGTAAGCAGGCTATACATCGCAAAGAAGTAGAGGTTCAGCTTCACGAAACGCTGCAGGGTGTAGTGCTTCATAACAGGTATGGCCTGTCGTTTTACCCCTGGACTCGGAGCAAATCCTCGGGCGTGTCGATACCGATGGTCTCAAACTCAGTGACGGCGGTAGCGATGCGGAAGCCATTCTCCAGCCAGCGCAATTGCTCCAGCGATTCCGCCAGCTCCAGACCTGAAGCGGGCAGTTGTGTGATTTGCTCGAGTATATCGGTGCGGTAGCCGTAGATGCCGATGTGCTTGTAATAGGTATGCTGCTTGTGCCAAATGTCGTTGGGAACGTTGCGGCAGAAGGGGATGGGCTGGCGGCTGAAGTACAGAGCCTCACCTATACAGTTGATGACCACCTTCGGGGAGTTCACGTTGAATAGCTCCTCCGGCGAGTTAATTTTCTTGATAAGTGTGGCCAGCTGCGTGTGCGGGTTGTTGAAGCACGCCGCTACCAGGTCAATCTGCTCTGGCCGTATGAAAGGCTCATCGCCTTGTATGTTGATGATGTACTCGAAGGGTTGGTCGTGCAGTTGGTAGGCTTCAAAGCAGCGGTCGGTGCCACTCTGGTGGTTCTCAGCCGTCATCACGGCCTTTCCTCCAAATGCCTGCACGTGCTCCTGTATGCGCCGGTCGTCCGTGGCGACTATCACTTCTGTCAAGCCTGACTGATTCGCCTGCTCATACACCCGCTGAATCATGGATTTGCCGTTGATGTCAACCAGCGGTTTGCCGGGGAAGCGGGTGGAGGCGTAGCGCGCAGGAATGATACCGAGTATGTTCATAGGACTTCTGTTTTTGCCGTGCCCACCAGATGCAGGTAGGCGCTGCCAATTTACAGAAGTGGCGGCAGGAATACAGCAGGAGGGACGCTTTTCTTGAGGCAGGCCTACTTCTTTTTTACGGAGACTATCCGGATGCCGTCCATGGCTCTGCTCTCGGTGGCCAGCCCGCAGCGGCGGTCTATCTGCTCCCCCAGCCGCACAAACTCCACCAGCACAGGAGTAGAACCCTCCACTTTGAGTGATGCATCAATCTCGTCTTCGTTCTCAGGCTTGAAGCGTTTGTCGTTTATCACCACCTCAAAGCCACAGCCATCCACCATGTATTCGCCAGACCACACCAAGGTGGCTTCAGCAGTTTCGGTGCCTTGCTGCATGCCGTCCTGGCAGGAAGAGAAGGCGAGGGTTGCCGCACAGAGTAAGGCAGCGAATAAGGATGGTGTTTTCATAAGGGAGTGTAGTGATGTCAAATAGCTTCGGTAAGGTATAGGTTTGGCGGGTATTCTGTACGCGCCGAATTAAATTTCTTCTATGGAAAGAATACGGATGACTTCCCCTTGCTGGGTGGCCAGACCGCATACATAACTGATTTTTTTACGGGGCAGCACATATTTGATTTGCACTGCCATTGCCTCGTTCCGCTTCATCGATTCAGGTATGTCTTGCTCATTCTCGGGTTTATACCTGCTCTCCTTCAATTGGATGCTGAACTCGCAGCCATCTGCCGCATAGGAACCTGACTAGGTCAAAATGGCTTCGTCCTCCTGTACTGCCAAGTCATCGTCTTTGTCGCATGCAGAGGCCGAGAGGGCAAGGGCACACAAGGCAAGCAGGAAGGATTTAGAAGGCTTCATAAGGTATAGCTCAAAATTTGGTCTCTATTCAAATGACCCCGAACAACAGCAAACCGTTGCAAGGCTTTAAAAAAGCGTTAGAAAAAATATAAGGCTCAATATCCCGATGACACGAAGTTCACCAGCTTTCTATTTGCTTGAATCTTCAAACCTTCTTTACCCGCAAGGAGAAGGTGCTTTGGTCGATTACCTGCACCGTGTCGCCTTTTTCGATGAAGCCGTCGCGGGCCTGTGCGTCGTACATGGTGTCGTCAATCATCACGCGGCCGGAAGGGTTCATGCGGGTATGGGCGATGCCTGTCCTGCCGATGAGGTGCTCAGCGGAATTGGCCGAGCGGTAGCCTTCGTTGCTCTGGAAGGTGTTGCTCAGCACCACGCGTTGCATCGCCCGGCTGCCCAGCACGCTCTTCCAGGTCAGGGCCACCAGCACAAACGACCCCACCATACCTATCAGCACCGACACCAGGCTCTCCATGAGCTGGTCGGAAGGCACGAATGTGAAATCAAAGGCCTGGTTGTTCACCATAATCAGCAGCAGCGAGAGAAACACGAGCACAATACCGCTTATACCTGTCACGCCAAAGCCTGGCACCACGAACACCTCCAGCCCAATGAGCACAATGCCCACGATGAAAAGCAGCACCTCCCAGTGCTCTGCCAGTCCGTTGAGGTAGTAGGGGGTCAGGTATAGCGTACCGGCCACAATGGCGGCGAGGAGCGGAAAGCCCACCCCCGGCGTCTGTAGCTCAAACCACAATCCGCCTACAATAATGAGAATCAGGATACCGCTGATGACCGGGTTCAGGAAAAAGGAGATGACTTTGTCGGATGTGCTCAACTCGTAGCGGACTATCTCGGCATCCTGCAGGTTAAGTTGCTGCAGCACGTCGTCGATGTCTTCTGCCCGGCCTTCGCAAAAGCCCTGTTCAATAGCCTCGGAGGTGGTGAGCGTCAGCACCTGTCCGGCCGAGAGCGTGCTGTCTACGCTGGCGTCCACCATGGCCTCGGCCAGGCGAGGGTCGCGGCCGGTTGCCTCCGCAGTGGAGCGCATGATGGAGCGCATGTAGCTCTGGTATTTGCCGGGTGCGGCCTGCCCGTCGGCGCTGACCACCGTGGCGGCCCCTATGTTGGCGCCGGGCGCCATGTAGATGCTGTCACAGGCTATGGAGATGAGCGCGCCCGCAGAGGCTGCATTCTTATCGATGTACACATAAATCGGTTTAGGGTACTCCAGCAGCCGGAGCCTGATTTCATCGGCATCGTTGAGGGCACCGCCGAAGGTGTTGAGCCGGAGCAGGATGTGGTCAGCCTCCACGCGCGTGGCTTCATCCAGTGCCAATTGGGTATAGCGGTTGGTGCGCGGGTCAATGTTGGCGCCAATCTCCATCAGGAACACTTTCTGCTTTTTGTCCTCCTGCGCCAGGGCGTCGGGTGAAAAGAACAGGCCGGCCAGGAGCAGGTATAAGAGCTGCCAGTGCCAGAGTTTTGCGTTAGATTTCATACATTTGGGCTGGTTATATACCAATTCAATATAAGATACTAAAAATTCCGCGGTTATCCTTCCCTTAGTCTTCAAATACGATTTTGGCGCACCGGTGTGGCGCATCCGCATCGACGCCGCTGCGGGGAGGCTGGCCCTGGAGGTGCGAGACAGCGACCTGTTGCTGGCCCATTTCTATACCCTGGACTGCCACAGCCATACCTTACAGCAACTGGGGTTGCCAGAGCCACTCACCTGGTGGATGGGGCTGGAAGACGCGCACCAGGGATTGGTATACCTGCACGGCTACGGAGACCGGAAACTAGGCCAGCACAAAGGTATACGGGCGCTGGCAGCCGAGACAGGGGAGGAGGTATGGCATCAGCCGGAACTGGCTTTCTATGGCGTGGATGCCGCGGGTGTGCTGGCCTATGAAGTGGCCACGCCTGATGCGACTTTGCACTGCCTGGATGCCTGCTACGGGAAACTGCTGCAAAACGATATCAGCCAAAAAGAAGCAGCTCACCGGGTACAGGTCTTCGGGCGGCAGCGTTACTCAGAAATAGGCTACCCGATTTTGTACCGCGAAGGCGAGGAATATTTCGGGCAGGTTCAGGATTTTGTAGCGCATCAGCTTGGCTGTGAGGCGGTAAGGGTAATAGAATATGCCGAAACAGAGGCCTGCGTGGCGGTTAGCTACTATGTGCAGAACGAAAAAAATAAATTAGATAATTTTCTGGCTGTTTTTGATTTAAATGGTTTTTTGCATTTAAATGAGTTACTTGCAGGCAGTTTAGATGGCGTTGGTTCAGATACTTTTTTTATCTTTATGCGCAGTTTGTACTGCGTCCAAAACAAGGAATCTTTAAAGGCATATTCTCTTACATTCACAGTCACTACTTGAGCTATGGTTCGATCTTTATTCATTACTCTTCTGTCCGTTCCCCTGTTATCCTTCACCGCTTCCGCCTTCGACACATCGGCCGTGCGCGACTCTGTAGGCGTTGAACGGAAAAACGGTAAGTTATACCTGCAACACAAGGTGGAACCCAAGGAAACGCTTTATGCCCTTTCCAGGAAGTACAACGTGACTGTATCGCAAATCGTGGAGTCGAACCCATCAGTGGAGTCTACCATCACCATTGGGCAAGTAGTGCTGATTCCCCGCAAAGCCATGCCTGTAACAGCCACTGCCAAGGCTCCGGCTACGATTCCGGCTACCGGAACCACGGCAGCCGCCGCCGCAGCGAGCAACCGCACCTTTACAGTGAATGACAGAGGTGAGAAAATACATACCGTAGAGCCACAGCAGACGCTTTACTCTATTTCGCGCATGCACGGCGTTCGGGTAGAGGACATTCGCAGCTGGAACAAACTGGCTGACAACAACATCAGCGTAGGTGCCTCCCTGGTGGTAGGCAAGGGAATGGCAGTGCCGTCCAAGAAACCTATTTATGTTTCAGAGTCGGATGATGCCATTGGCAAGCCGAAGGCGGAAGATACTGCCGTAGCCTCTACAGCGGCAACGGCGGCCACGGTTCCAGCTAACACGCATGTGGTGTTGGCCCCTGCCGCCACTCCAGAGCGTGCGGTGGAAGAAGAAGAGGAGGAAGAAGTGGACTCAGCCTCAGGCGTGAAGAAAATCATGGAGAGCGGTATGGCCGAGATGATTGACCCGAAAGCTGACACCAACAAATACTTGGCCCTGCACAAGTCGGCTCCGGTCGGCACCATCATGCAGGTGAAGAACGCCATGAACAACCAAGTGGTGTACGTGCGCGTCATCGGCAAACTGCCAGAGACTGGCGCCAACGACAAGGTGATAGTGCGTCTCTCGAAAAAGGCTTATCAGAAGTTGGGTGCGGTGGACCAGAAGTTCAGAGTGGAGTTGTCTTATATGCCGTAACAAGGTATAGCCATAATATACATGGAAAGCCTAAGCAGCAATGTTCAGGCTTTTTTGTTTTGGTTGTTATATAGCTAATAGCTGGCAGGTTATTGTTTCATAGCTTCCGCCAGTTCCGATGCCCTTTTACCTATCGTTTCATAGCTGCTGTTCGAGCGCTCAAGCCGCGGGGCATCGTCCTTTGGCCTCGCGCTGTGTATCTTTCCTTTGCTCCTACGTCGCAATGCCTGCGGCACCGGAAACCTACAAGGCGCTCTACCCAAGGACTGGGTAAGTCACTCCTTGGCTGCGGCCTCTGGCTCTAACTGTGTTCTTGTGTCCCACACCTGCCCCTCGTGGGAGGAGAATATCTAGTACGAATCCTATCATTCGTAATTGTCATTCCGACGAAAGGAGGAATCTCACGCCCTTCCGGCCGCACATCCAGCGCCAGCGCGGATGCGGCTTTCCTGAGAACGATAAGGAAACAGAGGAAACCCCCTACATGATAACTGTCCGGCATCTTTCACCGCCGGTTCCCGCTGCGCTCGAACCGGTGGCAGGCAGCGTAACAGATTCCTCCTTTCGTCGGAATGACAGAATGTGTAGGGGGATGACGGAGCTACAACAGGTATGGCAGGTATGCCAGGCGAAGGAAAAAAGTAGGTGCCCGCCACACAGGCGAAGCTATGAAACAATTAACAAGCAACCTTCAAGGTCAATGGCATCGAACCCATGAATACATTTGGTGAAGCAGAACATTTCTTAACTTGCATCCCTTCTACTCACGTACTCAACCTCATGAAAGGAGACCTCGCTGCCATCAAAGCGCTGCTCGATGACCGGGTGGCAACATACAACCAGCCCAGCTTCATCCCGCATGACCCGGTTTCTATTCCGCATCGGTTTACCAAGAGGCAGGACATTGAGATAAGCGGGTTCTTTGCCGCTATATTGGCCTGGGGGCAGCGAAAGACCATCATCAACAACTGCCTGAAACTGATGGACCTGATGGACAATGCCCCCCACGATTTCATTCTGCACCACCGGGAGCAGGACCTGCCACGCTTTTTGGGTTTCAAGCACCGCACCTTCAACGACACAGATTTGCTCTACCTGTTGCATTTTTTCAGGTGGTACTACCAGCAGCACGAAAGTCTGGAGACGGCTTTTACTGGAGAGCGGGACGAAGTTAAGTCGCAGAAGGAGCGGCTGGAGCATTTCCATGACCTGGTGTTCAGTCTGGAGGAAGCACCGCATCGCACTAAAAAGCACATCTCCACTCCCGCACGGAAATCGGCCTGCAAGCGACTCAACATGTATCTGCGCTGGATGGTGCGGCCGGCTGACGGCGGTGTGGACTTCGGCTTATGGCATACCATGCAACCTGCCGATTTGGTTTGCCCTTGCGATGTGCACGTGGAGCGGGTGGCCCGCAGGCTGGGCCTCATCACGCGGAAAGGTATGGACTGGCAGACGGCCGAGGAACTGACCAACCATTTGCGAACCTTTGACCCAACGGACCCGGTGAAGTACGATTACGCCCTCTTCGGGCTGGGGGTGGAGGAGAAGTTCTGATGAACGGCTATACCTGGAACAAGATGAAAAACAACCTGTCAGAATCCTTGGATGCGCTGCTGGAATCTCAGTACAGTGCCGACGCACCTGGCGCTGCGGTGTTAGTGGCGGCTCAGGGGGAAATCCTGTATGAGCGGGGTATAGGTATGGCCGACCTCTCCACTGGGGAGCCAATCATGCCGCATACCAACTTCCGGATGGCTTCTGTCTCCAAACAATTCACGGCTTACTGCGTGCAACTGCTGGTGCAGCGGGGATTGGTTTCCTACGATGCTGCAATACATAATATCTTCTCAGGTTTTAAACCTGCGGCTGGCCAGATTACCCTGCGCCACCTGCTCACGCATTCTTCCGGGTTACTAGACTATGAGGAGTTTGTGGAAGAAAGCAGAGAAACACAGGTGACCGATGAGGAAGTGCTGGCGATTACGGCCTCTCAGTCCAATACTTATTTCAGACCAGGCACCCAATACAGGTATAGCAACACCGGCTACGTGCTGCTGGCGCTGGTGGTGGAGCGAGTGACGGGGCAGCTTTATGATGACTTTCTGAAGGAGAATGTTTTTGAACCTCTGGGTATGCAAAGCAGTACGCTTTACACCAGCGGAGGACCCATTGCCCACCGCGCGATGGGGTATGCAAGAGATGGCCAGGGAGGCTTTATGTATTCCGACCAGGGCACTTGCACGGCCACCCGCGGCGATGGCTGTATCTATACCTCGCTGCAGGATTACCAGAAATGGCACAAGGCGCTGACCCAAATGCAAGGTATAACTACGGCGCTGGAGCAGGTAGCGTATCCCTTGCAAGGGTATGCGAATGGCTATTACGGAATGGGCTGGTTCTGCTCGGAACGTACATCCGGCGGACTTGAGCTATACCATACCGGCAACACCAGCGGCTTCAGTCACCTGGTCATTGGTATACCGGAGCAGGAGGTGCTGATTGCCTACTTCTCGAACATCGCCGATAACCCGCATTTGCTGACTGGTTTTTTGGATGGACTTAAAAGATACCCGGCGTTATGTCCGGAGTCGTGGCTGGTGCGGGATTTGCTGCACCTGACGCGGTAGGTTTAGTGGGATAAGAGATTGAGCAGAAGTGCTCTATAATGAAGAAAGCAGTTACTTCACTAGCTTCTCGAAGCACAGACTATTTTGCACCCCTGCATACTGGCCGTAGTTAGGTATCTGGATGTAGTTGCTCTTGCTATACAGCCTGATGGCCTCTTGTTGCCTTGTGCCTGTTTCCAGAATACATCTGGTATAGGAAAGTTCACTGGCCCAACCCTCTAACTCTGATAGGATGCGTGAAGCGATGCCTTTGCCTCTGTATACAGGGTCAACGAACATGCGCTTTACTTCCATAGTGCCCGGCTCAAAGTGTTTGATGGCCCCACAACCCACAGCCACTTCGCCAGCGTAGGCCACCACGACATGTTTGATGGCATCCACTTTATTGAACTGCGCATAAAAGGCATGTTCATCCCCGTCTTTCTCCGCTAGGTCAGTGTCCAGGAACTTCACGAGTTGGATGAAGTCTTCGTTTGCTGAGTCAGTTCGTATGATTTGAATCATGTTGTGTGATTTGAGTACGTAGGTAGCTGGCACGTGGCTTGTGGCGTTTTCTGCGCGCTTGCCAGCCTTAAAAGAGTGAGGTAAGAGCAGAAACCTTGAGCTGAACATTGTACTCGTCACAATCTATTGGTATTTCAGCAGGTCGTTGCTTCAGCTACTCAATGTGCTTGTCTGATATTTTTACTCAATCCTCTATTGCTTCAATGCCTTGTAGCTTCAGTCGCTCCAGGTGCTCCTGCATGGCCTTTAGCTGCTCCGGGGTGTGTCCCTGCCACTCTGTGACCTCACCAACCACCCGAATCGGATTTCGGGAGCGGTAGGACTTTGTGGGATTTCCAGGGAATTTCTTGTTCGTCAAGTTAGGGTCATTTTCAATCGGGCCAGTAGGCTCTACTATGTAAATCCTGCCGGGGCCTTCGCCCACAGCAAGTTCGGCTCCCCAAATAGCGGCATCTAAAGTGGCAGTCAGATAGACATAGTTCGCCTTTTTACGCTTGCCATAGTTGGAGGTATAGCCGGGCTCAATCAAATCTCCCTGGTTCAGATTAGCCTTGGTACCATGATAGAAGGTTTGTGAATTCAGGTTGTAGCTTGACCCCATTGAGTTGTCCTTGCTTCTGTTTGTATCCATCGCCGTCGTACTTTACTAATTATATAATCTGATTAGCCTTTCAGTTTGAGCTTCATCATGATGTCTGTCTGCTCGTCATCGCCTAATCTGAAAACATGTTCATCAAACTCAACGAAACCGTTTTTCTTATAGAAGTTTATGGCTCTTGGATTTTCTTCCCAGACACCCAGCCAAACGTAATCCACGCGCTTCTGCCTCGCAACCTGCATGGCATGTTCGTAAAGAAGTTGTCCTACGCTTTTCCCATGAAATTCCTTTAACACATAAATCCTTTCTATCTCAAGAGCATTTTCGTCTTTCAGCTCTGTCTGAGACGTACCGAAGTTCAGTTTCAAATAGCCAACTACTTTATCCTCACTTGTCGCAAAATAGAATTCCGAATTTTGGTCATTGAGTTCAGCAGTCAGTTTCTCAACAGAAAACCCCTCTTCCAGGTACTGCTTCATGTTTTCCTCCGTGTTTCCAGCTGAAAACGTTTCGGAAAATGTTAGCCTGCCAATTTCCTGGAGTTGGTGAATGTCGTTTATCGTAACTCTGTTGATGCTGATTTGATTCATGCTTTACTTGAGGGTGGTTTCTTGGTAGACCTAACGGACTGAACATAGGGTGAACATGGCGTTAGCCAATGTTTAACATATGTGCTTTGTTAGCGGATGTAGTTTTCTTTATTCCTATGCTAATAGCAAAACCCACAAATGTCTGCCACAAGATGAAGAGATATTCTAAACTCCCTGCAGCACCAACTTTCTTATCTGTAATAAAAAAGAATATAGCGAATGCCACAATTCCCGAAGCTCCAGCCGCAACCGCTGTTTGTATTACATTTTCGAACTTTATGAAAATGCAAAAGATTAGAAAGGTGACGACTGCAGAAACAAATCCAACAATCGAATACCCTACCAAGGGATGAAAAGGAAAATAAATTGATAATGTCGATAAGAATAATAGAACCATCCAACATATTGTACACAGCAGGATCGTTGTCAGCGCCTGTTGAACTTTATCTCTGAACAGATTAGAATTTGATAGAATAATTGCCAACCCAAAAAGAAAGCCAGGTACAATAAGGAGTGTTACTTGATATATTTCAAATGCATTAAGTATTACAGCCGTTAAAATTCCTGACAACAAACAAAAACCTGTAGTTATCAAAATCCTTTTAAAATCTATATTATGCAACGCTTTCAATATTTATCTGTGACCGCTAACTACTGTATAAACGAAAACATACGCTTATCAGCCTTATATCTGAACTCCCCACTACTGCACGGCAATCTTCAGCACCACCTTCCGCACGTTTTTCTCCGTAATCATGGCGGCGTGGGCATCGTCGGGGTAGAAGATGATGAAAGAACCTGCCGGCACATCGAACCAATTGCTGGTCTTGTCAGGGAAGAAGGCGGCGTCACGGTCCTCGTTATAGGGGTCGTTGGGGGCATCGCATAGGGCCAGGTCTTTCCAGCCCATGTGGTCGGTGCCCAAGATGACGTATTGTATGTCAATGTATTTGCGGTGTACCTCCAGCCTGGCGTCCTTCTCGGGTATACCTGTCCCTTCCGAAATAATGGCGAACAAATCTTTGCCCACAATGGCCTGTTGGCCAAGGGGCAGGTGCAGCAGGTCCGCCTCCTGCAGAAACTGGAAAGCCTGAGGGAACAAAGGATGCATGCAGGTATAGCGATTGGCGTTAGCGAGTTTGTCGAGAACCATGATTGGAGTTATGAGTTTGGGGTTTAAGAGTTGAGGAGTTTTAGTGCAGAGTCGCGAGTTCTGAGTCAAGAATTCCGTGTTTTACGGTTGTGATAAAACTCGTGACTCATATCTCAGAACTCAGAACTAAAGTAGCACCGCTACTTGTTATAATATGCTAAATTTGCCTTAAAATAAGAGATAAGAATTGATATATCCAGAAAACTTTGAGATAAAGATTGGGTTTGCACAGGTACGCGAGATGCTGTCAGAACTGTGTCTGAGTCCGTTGGGCCGCCAGTTTGTGAACCGCATGACCTTCCTGAACCGCTACGACCTGGTGCAGCGCCTCCTGGAACAGACCAGCGAGTTTAAGCAGCTACTCGAGTCCGATGCCGAAATTCCGCTACAACATTATTTTGACGTAACCGCCTACCTCGACAGAGCAGCCATTGTGGGCTCCTTCCTGGAAGTGCAGGCCTTCTTCGAAATCAAGATGTCGCTGCGCACCATCCGCGATTCCCTGCGCTTCATCTCCAGCACCGAGGAGGGAACCTTTGAGGCCCTGAAGGCGCTGGGTGCCAACGTGATGGTGGAGCGCTCGCTCATCGCCGCCCTCGACAAAGTGGTGGACGATGCCGGTGCCGTGCGCGACGACGCCACACCCGAACTGCAGCGCCTGAAGCGCGACCTCATTGCCCAGCAGGGTGCCTTGCGCAAGACCATCAGTTCTATCATCCGCCACGCCAAAAACGAAGGCTGGACGCCCGGCGATTCAGAGCCGACTATCCGCGGGGGCCGCCTGGTTATACCTGTCATAGCCGAGCACAAGCGCCGCATCAAGGGTCTGATTCACGACGAGTCGAACACAGGGCAGACGGTGTACATTGAGCCGGAGTCTATCTTTGAGCTCAACAACGACATCAAAGACCTGGAGAACGCTTACCACCGGGAGCTCATCCGCATCCTGATGGGGCTGACTAACACGTTGCGCAACTACATACCTGAGCTGCGCAAGGCCTACCAGTACCTGGGCTTGCTGGACTTCATTCGGGCCAAAGCGGCCTTTGCGCGCCGCGTAGAAGCCACCATGCCGAAGCTGCACAAGTACCCGCACATCGACTGGAAACAAGCTATACACCCGCTGCTATACCTGTCGCACCGGCAACTGGGCAGACCGACCATACCCATGGACCTGGAGCTCACCCGGGACCAGCGCATCCTGCTTATCTCCGGTCCGAATGCTGGTGGTAAGTCTGTGAGTTTGAAAACGGTGGGACTGGTGCAATACATGCTGCAGACAGGTATGCTTATACCTGTAGGTGATAACTCTGAGGCAGGCATCTTCCACGACATCTTCATCGACATCGGGGATGAGCAGTCCATTGAGAACGACCTAAGTACCTACAGCTCGCACCTCACCAACATGAAGAAATTCGTGACGGTGGCCGACAACAAGAGCCTTGTTCTGATTGACGAATTCGGTACAGGTACAGAACCCGTATTGGGTGGCGCCATTGCTGAGGCCGTGTTGCAGAACCTCAACGACAGCAAGGTGTTTGGAGTCATCACGACGCACTATACCAACCTGAAGAACTTTGCTGAGCGCACGCCAGGCATCGTGAACGGGGCCATGCGCTACGACCACAAAAACCTGCAGCCGCTCTACCAACTGGAGATAGGCAAGCCAGGCTCTTCCTTCGCTATTGAGATTGCCCGGAAAATCGGTTTGCCACAGCACATCGTGGACAAGGCAAGTACGTTGGTGGGCAAAGACAAAATCAGGTATGACCGCCTGCTGGAAGAACTGGAGACGGAGAAACAGGAACTCGAGAAGAAATTGCGTGAAGCCAATGCCCTGGAGCAGAAGCTGAAGCGTTCCGTGAAGGAGTACACTGAGCTAAAGAACTACCTCGAAGAGAGCAAGGTGGATGTGATGCGCGAAGCGAAAGGCAAGGCTAAGCTGCTGCTCAAGGACGCTAACCAGAAAATAGAGGCGACCATTCAGCAAATCAAGCAGAGCCAGGCCGAGAAGGAGCAGACCAAGAACGCCCGCCGCGAGCTGGAGACCTTCGCCACAGAGGTTGTCCGTAAAGAGGAACCGCGGCCGGCCTTCCGCAGGGCAGCAGCCGCCAACGCAGGACCTTTGAAACAAGGTGATAATGTGTCGCTGGTGGGGCAGGACTCCGTGGGGCAGATTGTTGGCATCAAAGGCAAAACAGCTGAGGTACTGTTTGGTGGGCTGAAGACCATTGTGAAAGTAGACAACCTGGAGCGGGCAGAGGCCGAGACGGCAAAACAGAAGAAGGCCAAAGCCGAGGCGGCCGAAGGTTATACCCGCAACATGAACATCACACAGCGCATGGCCGACTTTGCGGCAACGCTCGACATACGCGGTGAATATGCCGAGGATGCCCTGAACAAGGTGATGAACTTCACCGATGAGGCCATCATGCTAGGTATACCGGAAATCAAAATCATACACGGCCGCGGCAACGGCGTGCTGCGTCAGGTGGTGCGCGATTACCTGTACTCTGTGCGCGAGGTGGCCAGCCTGAGCAGCGAGGTAGAGGAACGCGGCGGCGATGGCGCTACGCTGGCCGTGCTGAAGTAGCAGGTATAGCATGAACAAAAAAGGCTCCCAGAAGGGAGCCTTTTCTATTTTTAGCGGACGAACCGGAGCTCGAACTTAACGGCACCCATGTTAGGGTCATCAACAAGTTCGTAGAGGAACAATTCCTTGTCGTTGAGCCTGTCGATGATGAGGGTATACTCGTTGGTGGTGCCTTTGTCCATGAGCAATTCCTTTTCTCCGTTGGCAAACTCCCAGGTGCCGTTGTCCGTCCTGCCGCCATAGCTGTCCAGGTAGGTGCCAGCCTTATCAAACTTGATGGTGTTCTGGCTGATGTCGTAGGGAAACTCCTCGTCCTCTCTGAACTCACGCGTCAGATCGTTCCCGTTTACCACAATGGCGTTACCCGTCCAGGTGCCGGCTGTGAGGAAATCTCTGTTAGAAGGTCCTTTGTCATCGTCTTTGCCACAACCTGTGAGAGACGTAACCAGCAGCAACGCAAATAGGAGGGAGAGTAATCGTTGGAATTTCATAGGATAGAAATTAGAGGTTTCAAATGAATGTCCTGAGGCTTATGTCATCTATAGGTCTTCGGCAATTGCAGCCTCAGGTAATCGATAATGTCCCGAAGGCGAGACATGGTACTAAAGGTCTGTATAAAATCCTGAAATCCCAACGAAAGCGGCCAATGCTATACCTTTCCGGCAGACCACATAGATGGCTTATTTGACAAATTGCACCTCCGCGTCAAACATCATCCCGTTCTGCTCTATTGTCTTAAACAGGTTCATGTTGTCGTCGGTGAGGGAGATAATCTGCAGGTCGCCCAACAGGTCAATGAACAGGATGGTGTCGTCTTCTTTGAAAGCCCACTTGCCCGTGGAAGTCTGGCTGGTGCCGTTCTGGTTATAGACAGCGGTATAGGTGCCGTCGCGGCGCAGCGCGAGGGTAGTGCTCTTGATGTCGAGCAGCATGTCCTGGATTTCCGGTCTGCTCGACACGTCAAACCCGTTCACCAAGATGCGTTCCCCTTTCCACTCGTGGGCAACGATGATGTCGGTTCTGGTAGGCTCGGTGTCTTCATCCTTGTCACAGGATGTGAAAAGTACTGTAGCTGCCAACAATAGCAGCAGTAAGCGCATTGTAACGATATTCATAAGGGTATTTAATTTAAAGGAGTTATACCCTATATATCGCAGCTTCTATGATTTAGTTTGGCGCTTTTGGCTAAAATTTTGTGAGTTCCTCTATAAAATTTGTCTACAGGATATTCACCTCCGGATGCAGCGTGATGCCGAACTTCTCCTGCACCGATTGGATGATATCGTAAGCCAGTTTCACCACGTTTTCGCCCTTGGCGCCACCGTAGTTCACCAGTACCAGCGCCTGGTTTTTATGCACGCCGTAATTCTCTACCACTTTGCCTTTCCAGCCGCACTGCTCAATCAGCCAGCCTGCGGGCACCTTCACCGTGGCCTCTGACACAGGGTAAGCAGGCATATCAGGGTACTGCTCCTTCAGTACATCGTAGAGCAGCGTGGGTATTTCGGGGTTTTTGAAGAAGCTGCCTGCGTTTCCAATCTGGGCAGGGTCAGGTAATTTGCTGCGACGGATGTGGCAAACGGCCGCACTCACGTCGTGTATAGTAGGCTGCTGCACCTGCATCTCCTCCAGGGTAGTCTTAATAGCACCATAAGAGGTGTTGAGTTGGTGCTGCTTGTGCAGCCTGAGTATAACTGCTGTTACGATGTATTCTCCTTTGGCCTCGTGCTTGAACACGCTCTCGCGGTAGCCGAAGCGGCAGGCCTCAGCGTCAAAGGTATGCAACTCGCCGGTGGCCAGGTGCACGGCCTCCAGTTGGTGAAACACATCTTTCAGTTCCACGCCATAGGCCCCGATGTTCTGCAGCGGGGCGGCCCCCACGGTACCCGGTATCAGTGAGAGGTTCTCGATGCCCCCCAGGTTGTGCTCCAGGCTGAAGAGCACCAGGTTGTGCCATACCTCTCCGCCGCCGGCTTTGACATAGGCAAACTTCTCGTCCTCCTGCACCACTTCCATACCTTTGATGCCGTTTTGCAGCACGATGCCGTCATAGTCTTTAGTGAACAGCACGTTGCTGCCGCCCCCCAGAATGAGCTTCTGCTCCTCCTTTACCTCCGGCCTTTGCAGCAGATCCTGCAGTTCCTGCACATTGTCAAAGCGCACGAAGAGTTTTGCCTTGACATCGATGCCAAAGGTATTGTAGGGTTTTAGAGAGAAGTCGGACTCGAATTTCATAGGCGGCTATTTGCAGCAAAAATAGGTGTAAGAGTTAAGAGTTGAAAGGAAGTTAGAAAGTTAGAGAGTTTAGGAAAGAACAGTTATGAAGTACAATCCTACTCTGGCTATTGCTGGAACGAGCTCGAAGCACATGCCTTAGTAGGGAATGCTTTACTAATACCTGAACGAGCAACAAGTTCATATCAGCAGTGCTATACCTTCTCAAGTCCTAAACTTCCCAACTTTCTAACTCCTAAACTCGCTATCTTTGTACTTTATACAAGCAAGACAATGGCAAAACAAAAGCAGAGCGATAACTTCAACATGATTGCGACCACACTCACAGGGCTGGAAGAAGTACTGGCCGAGGAGCTTCGGGCGCTGGATATGGAGTTCGTCAAAGTTGGGAACCGTGCGGTAAGCTTTTCCGGGAACCTGCGGCAACTGTACGAGGCGAACCTGTGGTGCCGCACTGCCATCCGCATCCTGAAGCCTATTCGCAATTTCAAGGCTCGCAACGAGCAGGATTTGTACGAGCAGGTGCAGAAAACGAACTGGTCTGAAGTGTTCGACCTGAAGCAGACCTTTGCCATTGACGCCGTAGTGAGCCATTCCACCTTCGAGCACTCACTTTTTGTAGCGCAGCTGACCAAAGACGCCATTGTAGACCAGTTCCGCAAAGCTACCGGCGAGCGTCCCTCCGTGGACCGAATCCGACCGGATGTGCGCCTCAACCTGCACATGCACGAGAACATGGTCACCCTGTCACTCGACTCTTCAGGCGATTCGCTGCACCGCCGCGGTTACCGCCTTCAGACCAACGTGGCACCACTCAACGAAGTGCTCGCCGCCGGCATCATCTCGCTTTCAGGTTGGGACAGGAAATCCCCTTTTGTAGACCCCATGTGTGGTTCCGGCACCTTCCTGATTGAGGCCACGCTGATGGCACAAAACGTCGCCCCCGGCATTTTCCGCCGCGACCCCTTTGCCTTCGAGAGTTGGAAGGATTACAATCAGGAACTGTTTGAGATGGTCTGGAAAACGGCAGAGGCCCGCGAAAGAAGGGAGCCGCAGGCGACCATCATCGGTTACGACATCGACGCGGATTACGTGGCCGCAGCCCGCAAGAACATCGAAAATGCTGGCTTGGAGCATATCATCAAAGTGGAAGAGGCTGATTTCTTCCAGACCAATGCCCCGGCCGACCAGGGTGTGCTGGTCATGAACCCGCCTTACAACGAGCGCATTGTTTCAGATGACATCAACCAACTCTACAAGCAGATTGGCGACACCCTCAAAAACAACTACCAGGGCTTCGATGCCTTTGTACTGACCGGCAATTTGGAGGCAGCCAAGAACATCGGCCTCCGCGCCTCTCGACGTACCCCCCTGTACAACGGCGCAATAGACTGCCGCCTGCTGAAATATGAGTTATACCGTGGCAGCAGGAGAGGAGAGAGTAAAGAGCAGGAGTAGTTTAGTCTTAATGCTGCTTTGTAGCTGTTGTCTTTGTTGCCTGCTCGCTGCTTTGCTTTGTAGCCTCACCTGTGCGGCGGGCACTCACTTTTTGTCTTGACACAAAAAGTAAGCAAAAAAGTCAAGACGCTCCAAACTCGCTGACCGCTCGAACAGTGGAGCGCCACAAAGTGCACTTGGCAGTTGTCTTCCCTCTGTAGCTGTTGTTGTAAGCATGCCTTACTATACCTGACGGCTATACCTAGGCCTGGATGGCTCCACTGTCATCCCCATACCCATTCTGTCATTCCCACGAAAGGAGGAATCTGTTACCAATACTGCAGCCGGTGCGAGCGGAGCGGGAACGGGCGGTGAGACATGCTTGATTGTTCTAAACCGGTTCCTTCCTCTGCTGCCTCGACTCCCTCACAAAACCCGCATCTGCGCTGGCGCTCGAACCGCGGCCCGAATGGCGTGAGATTCTCCTTTCGTGGGAATGACAGCATGCGTTCCTAAGCCTGTCAGTACTCGGGCAGGCATCTTTCCTTGGATAGGCAGGGGTGGGTTAAGACAAGAGGTATACTTAAAGGTTATAGCTAGGATGCAACCTACATCGTCCATCACAAGAACAGACTCTAACCAGCCATACCCTACAAACAGCAAGAGCACCTTCATCAGGTGCTCTTGCTGTTTGTGAGAATTCATAATTAAGTTTACAGTCTTCGTATCTGAGCACCTAGTGCGTTCAGGCGGCCGTCGATGTTCTGATAACCGCGGTCAATCTGTTCTACGTTGTCGATGATGCTGGTGCCTTCTGCAGACAGAGCAGCGATAAGTAGCGCTACGCCGGCGCGGATGTCAGGGGAGGTCATGCGAATGCCGCGGAGCGGAATCTGCTTGTTCTGCCCAATAACAGTAGCGCGGTGCGGGTCACAGAGGATAATCTGGGCCCCCATGTCAATGAGCTTATCCACGAAGAAGAGACGGCTCTCGAACATTTTCTGATGCACCAGCACCGTACCCTTTGCCTGTGTCGCCACTACGAGCGCCACGCTCAGCAGGTCAGGCGTCAGGCCAGGCCAGGTATGGTCCGAAATGTTCAGGATGCTTCCGTCAATGTATGTATCCACTTCGTAGCGGTCCTGCTCCGGTATGAAGATATCATCGCCGCGGAACTCCATTTTGATGCCCAGGCGCTGGAACGTGTCTGGAATTAAGCCGAGTTCGGAAATCTGGCAGTCCTTGATGGTGATTTCAGAGCCGGTCATAGCGGCCAGACCAATAAAGGAACCGATTTCAATCATATCGGGCAGCATGCGGTGTTCTGTGCCACCCAGATTGTCGACTCCCTCAATCACCAACAGGTTGGAGCCGATGCCGCTGATGCGCGCACCCATGCGGTTGAGCATACGGCAAAGCTGCTGCACGTAAGGCTCGCAGGCGGCATTGTAGATGGTGGTTGTTCCTTCGGCCAGCACAGCTGCCATCAGGATGTTGGCTGTACCGGTCACAGAGGCTTCGTCCAGGAGCATGTAGGCTCCCTTCAGCTTCTCAGACGTCACGGTATAGAAGCTGTCTTCGGAGTCGTAGCTGAACTTGGCGCCCAGCTTTTCGAAACCGATGAAGTGCGTGTCCAGCCGGCGTCGACCTATCTTGTCACCGCCTGGCTTGGGCATTTTCGCCTTTCCAAATCGGGCGAGCATCGGTCCTACAATCATCACCGAGCCTCTGATGGCGCGGCCATGTTCTACAAAGCTTTCAGTCTCAAGGTAATCCAGGTTGATGTTGTCTGCCTGGAAGGTATAGGTATCCGCTGCTTCGCGTTTTACGGTCACACCCAGGTCGCGTAGCAGTTCAATGAGTTTGTTCACGTCCCGGATGTCCGGAACATTGGAGATGGTGACAGGTTCAGACGTCAGCAGCACGGCACACAGTATCTGCAGGGCTTCGTTTTTAGCGCCTTGCGGATAAATGTCGCCACGCAGCTTGTTGCCGCCTATTACTTCAAATGAAGCCATTTATTACTGTTTATTTCTTTGGTTGGAAGAAGTCGTTCTTACGTTTTTGCGGCCACGGTTGTCGCCTCCGCCGCGGTTGCTGTCGCCGCTGCGGTTTTGCTGTTGCTGCTGTTGTGGGCGGTTGCTACTGCTGCTATCCTGCTGTGCTCTGCCTCCTACGGACTCAAACAGATTGTTGCTCTCGATGTAGGCCAGGTCCATGTTCAGCTTTCCTTTGGAAATCTGCTGGATATCGGTCAGAATCACGTCATCGGTGATGCTGTCTTTGTTGTAGGAGCGGTAGAGGGTCTTCATCAGCTTGCCGATAGAGATGATGGCGGCCTCGCGCTCTTTCTCATCCTCCAGTTCGGTGGCGCGCTGAATCAGGAGCTCCACGTTCTGGCCGTAATGCTTATACCGGGGTGTGTTCAGCGGATACTCCATAGGTTGCGGCTTGTCGTTGAGGTACTCCATCGCGCTAAGCGGGTAAGGAGCGTCCACATCGAGCTTTGAGCCGGACATCACGTAGAGGTGGTTCCACAGTTTCTGTGCATAGTCCTGCGTTTCCCGGAGCTGCGGGTTGAGCTTCGCCATCAGGTTGACCAGCAGGTAGGACAGGCGCGTACGTTCGGCTCTGTCTTCTATTCGGAGTATGTGGTTCACAAGATCCTGTACGTTTCTGCCGTATTCGCGCAGCAACAGCTCTTGCTTAAAGGTAGTACTAGCTTCCATCTTATTAATTACGAATTAAGAGTTACGAATTACGAATTAAAAAATAAGAAATACGAATAATGACTATAAATGAATAACTGAAGAAGCCTTTACATGAAAGTGGGCTGCACCAGTTAGTCAATCACTCATCCATGATTCCTAACCCTTGATTCGTCATTACAATTACAGCTTTAGCTGTGTATGCGCAGCTTCGCAAAGCTGAGCAGGAGCGTTTTTTCACCCACTTCGTCAAAGTTGATGGTGGCCTTGGTGCTGTTTCCCTGCGTGTCCATCTTGGCTACTACGCCGAATCCGAACTTAGGGTGCTCCACTTTCATGCCTGCTGCCAGATTGGAAGTATCGCTCGGCTGGAAATCGGCTGGTGCGGAGTAGGCGGTGGCAGCCTGCTTGCGCGCCGGCGGCGATACCAGGCTGCTGATGCTGCTCTTGCGCTGCAAAACCCGGTCAAACACGTTGCCTCCGGTTGCAGTACCCGCGTCGCCGTACTTGAAGTTGAGGTATTTCGGGTCTATCTCGTCCAGGAAGCGGCTTTTCTCGCAGGCGCGCAGGTTGCCCCACTGGTAACGGCTGGTGGCGTAGGTCAGGTATAGCTTCTTCTCGGCGCGGGTGATAGCCACATAGAACAGGCGGCGCTCCTCCTCCAAATCGGCGCGGGAGTTAAGCATCATCTGGCTCGGGAAGAGGTTCTCCTCCATACCTACGATGAACACATTCTTGAACTCCAGTCCCTTGGCAGAGTGGATGGTCATCAGCGTCACAAACTCGCCGTCCATGTCGGCTTTGGTGTCCGCGTCCGTAATCAGGGCGATGTCCTGCAGGAAGGCCGAGAGGCTCTTGTCCTCTTTCTCCGGGTCGTCCACATACTCTTTTATACCGTTGAGCAACTCCTGGATGTTCTCATACCGGGCCAGCCCCTCCACGGTTTTATCCTGGTACAGGTCGTCGACGATGCCGGAGTGCTTGGCGATGTGCTTGGCTACCTCAAAGGCGTCGCTGTTATCGGCAATTCGAGCAAAATCCCGAATCATGATG
The DNA here is from genome assembly GCF_000373265.1 of Pontibacter roseus DSM 17521. Taxonomy (GTDB): domain Bacteria; phylum Bacteroidota; class Bacteroidia; order Cytophagales; family Hymenobacteraceae; genus Pontibacter; species Pontibacter roseus. The sequence continues at coordinate 1,048,387 of NZ_KB890762.1, read as the reverse complement.
GAGAAATTCTCGATGGCCGTACCCACCCGGTTGCCCAAGAATTCGGTAGCGTTCTGCACCACCTCCCACACCGAGTGGTTGATGTCGTTGGCAGTCACAAACAGCTTCTGTTCCGTTGTTTCGCCTATACCTCGTTTAGGGTAGTTGATGACACGGCGCAATGCCTGCTCGTCGTTCGGATTCACCGTGAGGCGCAGGTAGGCGATGAGGTCCTTGATTTCCTTGCGCTGGTAGAACGACAGGCCGCCCACAATCTTGTACTTGATGTTCATGCGGCGCAGCGCCTCTTCCATGGCCCTTGACTGGGCGTTGGTGCGGTACAGGATGGCGAAGTCGTCGTAGGAGAGGTGGTTGTTCATCTTCTCCTCGAAAATGGTAGTAGCCACCAATTTGCCCTCTTCGTTGTCAGAGTTCGCTTTGATAACTTCAATCAGCGGTCCCTGCTCGTTATCCGTGAAAACGTCCTTGCGCAGCTGAGCCGTGTTGTTTTTGATGACAGAGTTGGCAGCGTGCACGATGTTCTTGGTGGAGCGGTAGTTTTGCTCCAGTTTAAACACTTCCAGCTCTGGGTAGTCACGCTCAAAGTTGAGGATGTTCTGGATGTCGGCGCCCCGGAAGGCGTAGATGGACTGCGCATCGTCGCCTACCACCACAATGTTGCGGTTCTGAGCAGCCAGCTTGCGCGTAATCAGGTACTGCGAGTAGTTCGTGTCCTGATACTCGTCCACCATCACAAATTTGAAGATGTTCTGGTACTTGTTGAGTGCGTCCGGATGGTCCTTGAACAGCACGTTCGTGTTGAAGAGCAGGTCATCGAAGTCCATGGCGCCGGCCTTGAAGCAGCGGCTCTGGTACTGCTCATATATTTTGCCAATCTTCGGGCGCATGGCGGCCTCGTCGTCAGCCTGAATCACGGCGTCGTTGAGGTACTGACGCACCGAGATAAGCTTGTTTTTGGCTGAGGAGATGCGGCCCAGCACCACGTTCGGCTTATATAGCTTGTCGTCCAGGTTCATCTCCTTCACGATGTTGCGGATGAGCGTCTTGGAGTCGTCGGTATCGTAGATGGTGAAGCTCTTCGGGTAGCCAATCTTGTCGGCCTCAGCGCGGAGTATGCGGGAGAAAACCGAGTGGAAAGTGCCCATCCAGATGTTCTTCGCCTCGTTGCCAATCACTTTCTCAATACGATGGCGCATTTCCTTAGCCGCCTTGTTGGTAAAGGTCAGGGCCAGTATGTTGAACGGGTCTACCCCCAAACTAATCAGGTGAGCAATCCTGTAAGTCAGTACTCGTGTCTTTCCGGAGCCGGCACCCGCTATAATCATGGCTGGCCCTTCGGTGTGGAGCACGGCCTTGCGTTGCGACTCGTTCAGTAAACTAATATAATCCATTTCGTCTCTTCCGCGTGCGTCTTTAAAAATCTATGCAATTTACAAATTACTATCTGTATTAGGAATGCCGGTGGCACAATTAGAGAACCAGACGCGGCTCCAGATGGTTTCTTTAGGTAGGCCCATAGTTTGGCCTTTGTTTTGCGATGTGCTTCAAAGCCTTTTGTACCGGCACCAGGTATAGCCTGCGGGTCGAATCAGCGCATTTTTAGATAAACGGGACAATATCTTTATCTTTGCTGAACTGAGTGCGGCTAAGGCCTACAGAATTTTGATTGAACCGACATGCATTTTACCATAAGCCCCCGACCTGCCATGAAGAAACTCCTCTTGCTGCTGATGCTGTTGCCTGCCGCTCCCGTGGTGATGGCGCAGACCGGTGGTAAACAAGCCGGTGGCAGCACAATCTCCAAATCAGGTATGCAGGCTGCCCCCGATACGGTGCCTGTAACAACAGGGGAGAAGGCGGGAACTCCAATCCCGAGGACCAAGGAGCAGGTATGGCGCACGCCCGAAATGCAGGAAGCCGTGGATTTGTACATGGGCCTGCAGTACGAGGCTGCCTATGCCAAGTTCAGACAGGCGGCTGCCCGTGAAGAGGGTGCCGCCTATTATTTCATGGGACGCATGCACCAGTACGGAGAGTTGAAGGACCCTTCGGGGCAGCAGGATACGCTGCGCATCGTGAATCCAGAGACGTATTATACCCCCAGCCCTGACTCGGCCAGGTATTACTTTGAGCTGGCGCTCGAAAACAACAACCTGCTGGGTAACTTGGGTATGGCTGAACTCATGGTGCTGCGCTCGAAGGAGGACAAGCAGCGCTTCACGCAGCTGATGCGCAGCGCCGCCGTGGAAATCCGGGATATGGCGGTAGCCGGAGACGCTTTCTGTAACCGTATCTTGGGTAGTATGTACTATACCGGTTACGGCGAGATGCAGGATAAGGAATACGCCTTCAACTACATCAGCCGTGCTGCTAACAAGCACGATGTGGTGGCCTATGGCTCGCTTGCCAACCTATACCTGTCGGGGGAGGGCGTGGAGCCAAATGTGGAGAAGGCCGAGTTTTGGCTGAAGAAAGGAGCCGCAGCTGGCGAGCGGGGCGCGCTCTATACCTTGGGACTACTTTATGAAGAAGGAAACCTAGGGGAGCCGCAACCAGAGAAAGCCCGCGACCTGTACCACCAGGCCATCTCAAAGGGAAGCTCCCACGCCTTTGAGCAACTCAAGTACCTGAGCCAGACTGCTGACCAGAAACTGGTGCTGGCGGCCATTGAGCGTAACCCGGACATTGTGAAACGTACGCTGGCCAACGGAGCGAATGTAAACACGCTAGCTGTGCCTAACGGCTATGACTTTGATTTCAGGCTCCGCACGCCGCTCATGCACGGCATTTTTATCCCTCTGTTGCTTGAGGACTATGGTGTCATCTATGTGCCAGAGGTGCGGCTTCAGGTAGCCAGCCATCTACTGCGCAAGGGCGCCGATGTGAATGCAACGGACCAGGATGGCAAGACCGCTTTGCATTATGCTATGTCCGGTGCCCGCATCAATACGGAGCTATTTGAGATAGAGCAGGCGCAGCTCCTGGATACCATGTTCCAGTACAAAGCCGACCCCAACATAGTGGATAACTTGGGCAATACGCCGCTTTACTATGCCGTGCGTTTCTCAAACGGCACGCACCTGATGGAGTTGAGCAGGCTGCTGAAGGGCGGTGCCAACCCCAACATCCAGAACCTGGAGGGAAAGACACCGCTGATGCTGGCATGTGAGCTGAACGGGGGCAACGAGGTGATTGTGGCCTTGCTCAACGCCGGCGCTGACCCTGGCCTGCGCGACTTCGCCGGCAAGACCGCCATGGATTTGACCAAGCAGGAGAGTGTCAAGAACATCCTGATGGCCGCCGCAGCCAGAGGGAAGCAGAAGTAATTAAACTTATTTATCCTTAACTTTGTCTCCCTGTAAAGTTTCCATACCTGCTGCAGCGGGCTATTTGACCATACCTACATGATTGTCCTTCAGAATACCGTCATCAGCGATGACATCCGTGAAAATTTCTTTGTCTGTAACCTGGAGAAGTGCAAAGGTGCCTGCTGCGTAGAAGGTGACTTGGGAGCCCCACTGGAGGGGGACGAGTTGGCTATCCTGGAGCAGAACTACGACATCATCAAACCCTATATGTCGGATGAAGGCAGGCAGGCGATTGAAGAGCAGGGACACTACATCATTGACTTTGAAGGAGATTACTCCACGCCAACCATTGGGGACCGCGAGTGCGCCTATGCCATTTACGATGAGAACAAGGTACTGAAGTGTGCCATCGAGCAGGCCTATTATGATGGTAAAATTGGTTGGAAGAAACCGATTTCCTGCCACTTGTACCCAATCCGCATCACAAAATACGACGGCTTTGAGGCCCTGAACTACGACCGTTGGAGCATTTGTGCAGCGGCCTGTAACTTTGGCCAGGAGCTGGGCGTGCGGGTATACCAATTCCTGAAGGAGCCCCTCATCCGTAAGTATGGCGAGGGCTGGTACAATGAACTGACACAACTGATTGAGGAAGAGGAGAAGTCCGCCACACAGGTATAGCATATTGAAATACTCATAAAACGCGAAAGCCCGGCAGTTTATGCCGGGCTTTCGCGTTTACGGTAGGTATAGAAATGTCTACTGGGCTAGCTTTACTCCTGCTTCTATCACTTGAAGGCTTTTTTTCTGCCGCTTGCAGCCCATTCCTGCAGCAGGAGGGCCGCCAGTTTGTCTCCTTTCTGTACTGCTTCCATCGCCCATCGGGTAGCCTGCTCGTAGTTCCCGACAGCCTCGTAAGCCACTGCCAGGTTATGGGCTGCCTTCGCGTAGTGCTTGAATTCCTGATTTGAGGCAAGCGGCAGGAGCACCTCTATGGCCAACTGCCACTGCTGTGTGTACAGGTGCCCCAGCGAAGCAGAAAGCGGACCGATAGTGTGCACCTTTCTGTGCAGCAGCGCGGTCTGTGGGTATAGCCGGTCCCAATACCTGTAACCCGACTCAACAGCCAGCTTGTTCACGACAGGTCCCGCGTTGGCCATAGCCGGGCCGATTGCCAGCAGCCCGCTGACTACAGTCCGAGACTCGTAATAGTCCTCCACTTTCAGAGCCGCTTTGTCCAGCACAGCGCCGGTGCTGTCATAGAGCGTCCAGTTTGTGACCACCTTCAATGTGAAGTGGGCGGTTTTCATTTTGTCACCATCCTCATCCACTGCCGTCTCCACTTCTCTGTCCATATAGGCATCAAGGTTGTCCAGCGTCAGGATGAGGTGGCAAGGGTAGCGGCTGTATAAATCGCGTACCTGCTCTGCGGTGAGTGAGGGAGACTGCAGAGGGGAAGGAGCAGCTACTGCAGAGTCCTCATTGACGAGCACAAATGTAGAGTCGTTGAAAACAGCCCCCATGGCGCCCGCCACCGCCTGGTTTGCCCCTTTCTGGTATAGCTCCACTTTCCGGTCTTGCTTGTAGGGGAGGAGCGTAGCATCGTACCGGTTGACAACCAGAACCTTCCACTGTTCCTGCTTTACTGTAACGGCGGGTGGCTGTGTAGCCTCTACCAGAAGGGAGGAGGTGCAGCCAGCAAGTTGCAGGCAAAGCAGGCCGAACACAAAACCAGAAAACTTAATCTTTTGCATTTCTATATAGTGGAAGTTCAATCTAAGATAAATTGTTTCAGCATCAGAATAAACAGTCCTGATAAATAAAACAACGGCAGGGCATTAAACAAGAAAACCGGCCTCAGCAGCCGGTTTTCCAATTCGCTATACCTGAGGTATGGCTAGAGTGAGTCAAAGTCAAAGTTCTCCAGGTAGGCAGTGGTGAAGTTGCCTTCCTTAAAGCCCGGGTCATCCATCAGCTTCAGGTGGAAAGGAACGGTGGTCTTGATGCCCTCAATCACGAACTCGCTCAAGGCGCGCTTCATCTTCACCAAGGCTTCTTCACGCGTCTGTGCGCTCACAATCAGCTTGGCAATCATGGAGTCGTAGTTGGACGGGATGGTATAGCCGGAGTATACGTGAGAATCTACGCGTACACCGTGGCCGCCCGGCACGTGTAGGTTGGTGATTTTGCCTGGGCTCGGACGGAAACCGTTCTTCGGGTCCTCAGCGTTGATGCGGCACTCAATGGCGTGCATCTTCGGGTAGTAGTTCTTTCCGGTAATGCGCTCGCCGGCGGCTACCTTTATCTGCTCCTTAATCAGGTCGTAATCAATCACTTCCTCCGTGATTGGGTGCTCCACCTGGATACGGGTGTTCATCTCCATGAAGTAAAACTCGCGGTGCTTGTCCACCAGGAACTCGATGGTACCCACGCCTTCGTAGTTGATGGCCTTGGCGCCTTTGATGGCCGCCTTGCCCATTCTGTCACGCAAATCATCAGTGATGAAGGGAGATGGCGTTTCCTCTACCAGCTTCTGGTGGCGGCGCTGTATAGAGCAGTCACGCTCCGAAAGGTGGGCCACCTGGCCGTGCTGGTCCCCAATCAACTGGATTTCAATGTGGCGAGGCTCCTCAATGAACTTCTCCAGGTATAGGCCGTCGTTGCCGAACGCTGCCTTGGACTCGGTTCGGGCATCGTTCCAGGCCTTCTCGAACTCATCTTCGTGCTTGATGATGCGCATGCCACGGCCACCGCCACCGGCTGTCGCTTTGATGATGACAGGGTACTTGATTTTCTTAGCCAGTTTCTTGCCTTCTTCCAGCGACTTGAGCAAACCGTCTGAACCAGGTATGGTCGGTACGCCGGCTTTCTTCATGGTGTCTTTGGCAGATGCCTTGTCGCCCATGGCGTTAATCATCTCAGGTGTGGCCCCGATGAACTTGATGTTGTGCTCTGCGCAGATGCGGGAGAACTCCGCGTTCTCGGAAAGGAAGCCATACCCTGGGTGAATGGCATCGGCGTTGGTGATTTCAGCAGCCGATATCAGGTTTGGCATGTTCAGGTATGACTGCGCGCTTGGAGGCGGCCCGATGCATACGGCCTCATCGGCGAAGCGCACGTGCAGGCTTTCTTTGTCAGCGGTGGAGTAAACAGCTACCGTTTTGATGCCCATCTCTTTGCAGGTGCGGATGATGCGCAGGGCGATTTCGCCTCGGTTGGCGATAAGTATTTTTTTAAACATAGAATCGGTTTTGGGGATTCGAAGATTTGGAAATGTGGAGGTTCTACATGTTAAAAATGAGGAAGAGGAGCCCCAGTTCGCAACTCCAATTCCTCATCTTCACATTTTCAAATTCTCAGACTTGATGTTAGCTAGGGTCTACCAGGAACAGCGGCTGATCGTACTCAACCGGCGTGGAGTTGTCTACCAGCACTTTCACGATTTTGCCTGAAACCTCGGACTCTATCTCATTGAACAGCTTCATGGCCTCAATGATGCAGATGACCTGACCCTTCTTCACCTCATCGCCCACGTTCACAAACGCTGGCTTGTCAGGGCTGGAGGAGCGGTAGAATGTACCAATCATAGGTGCCTTGATGGCGATGTACTTGCTGTCGTCGTTGGCTGGGGCGGCTGCCGGTGCCTGTAGTGCAGCGGCAGGGGCTGGTGCAGCGGACTGTGGTAGTGCCGGAGCTGCAGCGGGGGCCGTAGGCGCTGCCTGAGCCGACTCCACATACTTTATTTTCTGGTCTGGGTCACGCTTCACTGAGATTTTGAACTCTTCTGTCTCAATGTTCACTTTATTCAAACCAGATTTGGCGATAAAGTCGATAAGGTCCTGGATTTCTTTAGCTTTCATGTTTTTATTTTACTCTCTCTGCGTAAGAATAAGTACGTGTGTCTACTTTTATTTTTTCGTCCTGGCCAATGAACAAAGGCACCTGAATGGTGGCGCCCGTCTCCACAATGGCTGGTTTGGAGGCATTGGTGGCGGTGTCGCCTTTCAGACCAGGTTCTGTATACGTAATGGTCAGCTCTACGAAAGGAGGTATTTCACAGGTAAGCGGCGTCTCGGTCTCGGCATGGAACAGGATTGTCACTTCCTGGCCTTCCTTCATCAGGTCAGCGAAGGGTACCATTCGCTCTTCCAGGGCAACCTGCTCGAACGTGTTCATGTCCATGAAGTTGTAGCCCAGGTCATCCTTGTAGATGAACTGGTGGGGTCGCTGCTCAACACGGGCTGTCGTGATTTTATGTCCGGCGGAAAACGTGTTGTCCACTACTTTTCCTGTCTTGATATTGCGAAGCTTTGTTCTTACAAAGGCCGGTCCTTTGCCTGGCTTTACGTGCTGAAACTCAATGACAACATAAAGGTCGTTGTTGAATTCCATGCACAGTCCGTTTCTGATATCAGCTGTGGTTGCCATAGTAACTATTAAATTGAATTGGAACGTTAAAAGTATAGCTCAAATTGCTGTTCTGCAAACAAAGTTAGATAATCTGCTGAAAAAGTATCTAAAAAAGGACGATTCCTTCTGCTACAAGAAGGTATGCCACCCCATGATTTATCTGATTGTTTTCCTGTGGAAGATGATTTTAAGGCTGTAATGCCTAACTTGCCATGCAGCCAGCCTGATGCGGGGCATACCTGCTTGGTGCATGGCGAACAGAGCCCCGTGCTTATCTCAGTCAGTAACCTTGATTCACCTATGGATTTCAATCACATATTCGAAAATATACCTGAAGCGATTGTAGTGATTTCCCCGGAGTTTAAGATTTTGGGGGCAACAAATAAGTACCTGGAAACGACCATGCGCCAGCGGGAGGACATCATGGGCAAACACTTCCTGCTGGAAGCCTACCCGGACAAAGACGTACCCTATGAAGAGAACCCGGTGCGCATCTCCATCGACAAGGCCATCCAGAACAAACAGGAGGAGTGGCTGGATGTGATACGCTACGACCTGGCCAAACCGGAGGGCGGTTACGAAATAAGGTATTGGGAGGCTTCGCATACCCCGGTTTTGGACGCGGACGGTAACGTGGCTTACCTGGTGCAGGTGACGAAAGACGTGACGGAAAGGGAGCAGGCCCGCGAGGCCTTGCAGCAAAGCGAGATGAAGTTCCGCTTCATGGCAGATGCTATGCCCCAACTCATAGATGCCGATGACGCGGAGGGGAATTCCACTTATTTCAACAAGCGATGGGAATCCTATACCGGTATACCTGTTGACAAACTACTCGATGGTGGCTGGAGGCAGGCTATCCATCCCGATGACCTGCCGCAAGCGAGTGCCAACTGGGAACAGGCCCACAGAGCAGGGGAGGAGAGCCAGGTGGAGCTCCGGATTCGGGATGCAGCCGGCGACTACCGCTGGCACCTGAGCCGCTACCTACCCATGTACAGCGAAAACGGCAGTATACTCATGTGGATAGGCAGCTGCAGCGACATCCACGACATGAAAAAGATGGTGCAGGAACTGCTGGCCTCCAACGAGCAGATGTCGGAGTTGGCAGACCAGGTGCAGCTCGCCTATAAGAAGGCGGAGGCCGAAAGGCTGACCTTGGAGCGTCTCATCATGCAGGCCCCTACCTTCTTCGCCATCCTCAAGGGACCAGAACACCGCTATGAGCTGCTCAACGACAAGTACCAGGCCCTGTTCCCACACCTGGACCTGATTGGCAAGTCCGTGGCTGAAGTGCTGCCGGAAATAGAAGAACAAGGCTTTGTGAAGGTGTTGGATGAGGTATACAGCAAAGGCGAAGCCTATGAAGCAGAAGACATCATTGTCAAAATTGCCAATGCTGAGGGAGTGCTGGAGGATAATTACCTGACGTTCGTTTTCCAACCCCTCTTTGATGAGCACGGGAAAATACACGGTATACTAGTGGTAGGCTACAACGTGACAGATAAGTTCAAGATGAAGCAGAAACTGCAGGAACTCGGTATTGAGATGGGTGCAGGCAATTGATTAGCGATGAAGGGGGAAAAGGCATGAACGCAGCGCAGGTAGATTTCCAGCAAATCCGGATTAAACACATCCTGTTTAAATCGAAGGTGCGTTCTGTGTTGTATGGAGGCTCTTTCGATGCAGTGTTCTTCTCCGATTCCGGACCCATCAACCAATGGTTTGCCACAGTAGGAAGTGCCAGGTATGGGCGTGAGCCAGAATTGGCGTCGCTGCTCAAGACGCACAACGAGCTGCAGTCCAACGCGCTGGGGCTGTTCTCGCTATACCGGAACGGCAAAATAGACCAGGCCCAGAATGGCATGAAGGACATAGAGAAGCTTTCTGACAGGTTCCAGAGTCTCCTGACCCAAGTGGAGAGCAGGCTGGCGCTGAAACCAGATGTCGTGTGACAGCAGCATGTAATGCATACCTTCATAAACAGGAAAAGCGGCTTAGGGCCGCTTTTCCTGTTTATGAAGGTATAAAGTGATTATTTCGGGTCATAAGCCCACTTGATATAGATGGCACCCCAAGTGAATCCTCCGCCAAAGGCAGCCAATATGATGTTGTCGCCCTTCTTGAGTTGGCTCTCATACTCCCACAGGCAAAGCGGAATGGTGCCGCTGGTGGTGTTGCCGTACTTCTGGATGTTGAGCATCACCTTGTCGCTGCCTATACCCATGCGGTTGGCCGTCGCGTCAATAATGCGCTTGTTTGCCTGGTGCGGTACCAGCCAAGCCACATCTTCAGACCTCAGGTTGTTGCGCTCCATCACCTCAGCCGATACGTCTGCCATACCTTTCACAGCGAATTTGAACACCTGCTGTCCTTCCTGGTAGGCGAAGTGCTCACGTGCCAGTACCGTGTCCACAGTGGCAGGTTTGCGGCTGCCGCCGGCCTTCATATGCAGGAACTGTGCGCCTGTGCCGTCTGACTTCAGCACGGAATCCTGCACGCCGTAGCCTTCGGTGTTCGGCTCCAGCATGATGGCACCGCCGCCGTCGCCAAATATGATACAGGTGGCCCGGTCGGTATAGTCGATGATAGAAGACATTTTGTCGGCACCTACTACAATTACTTTTTTGTATTGGCCCGATTCGATGAACTTGGAAGCTGTGGCCACCGCGAACAGAAATCCGGAGCAGGCTGCCTGCAAGTCATACCCGAATGCGTTCACAGCGCCTACCTCAGCCGTTATCAGGTTAGCTGTGGCCGGAAACACCATGTCAGGCGTGGTGGTAGCGCAAATCAGCAACTCTACCTCTTCGGGTTTGGTATTCGTTTTCTTGAGTAAGTCCAGAACTGCCGGCACGGCGATGTGAGATGTGCCCTTGCCCTCGCCTTTCAGGATACGCCTTTCTTTGATGCCGGTACGGGAGAGAATCCACTCATCGTTCGTCTCCACCATGGTCTCCAGTTCCTGGTTGGTAAGGATGTAATCGGGAACATAGCCACTCACACCAGTTATAGCGGCAGTAATTTTACTCATCTTGAAAGGGTCTTTTGTGTTGGAAGTTTAAGACGGCAATATAACAAAAAACTTGGCACAAACTGCCAGTACCTTAAAAAGAGTAACTGTTGCAGTTTATGCCAAGCAGTATAAGTTTTGCCCTTAGGGCCAGTGCACTAAGCGCTGATATTCTTCTTGAAGCGTTCAGAAAGGTTAGAGGCCACCATCTTCTGGGCCTGCAGCACCATGTTGCACACCGCCAGTGGGGTGGACACGCCATGGCCTATTACAGCATTGCCGTTGATGCCCAAAATCGGGCTGCCGCCTACTGCCTCGTAGTTGAACTTATCGAAGAACGGGTCGTGCATGTTCTTCTCGTGGAGGATGTCATAGATAGACTCCGCCATTTTGAGGATGATGTTGCCGGTATAGCCGTCACACACAATCACATCGGCCTTGTCGTTGAACATATCGCGTCCCTCGATGTTGCCGATGAAGTTGATGTTCGGGTTCACCTTGAGGCGCTGGTAGGCCGCCTGTGTGTTCACAGTGCCCTTGCCTTCCTCTTCCCCAAGGTTCATCAAACCAACTTTCGGGTTCTCTATTTCCAGCACGTACTTGGCGTAGATGGAGCCAATCTCACCGAACTGCTCCAGTACCTCTGGCTTGCAGTCAGCGTTGGCGCCTACGTCCAGCATGATGCCGAAGCCTCCGTTGAGTTTAGGAACCAGTCCGCCGATGGATGGCCGTAGGATGCCTTCCACGGCTTTTACGCTGAACATGGCCCCTACCAGCATGGCTCCGGTGTTGCCGGTGCTGCAAAAAGCATGTGCTTTTCCAGCCTTCAGCAAACCATATCCAACTGCGATGCTGGAGTCCGGTTTCTGGGTAAGTGCCTTGGTGGGGTGTTCCCCCATCTCAATCACCTGGGTGGCGTTAACCACTTTTATACCAGAACCCGCATAACCATACTCTTTCAGCAGCTGAGTCAGAATGTCTTCCTTGCCTATCAGCAGGATTTCATAATCTTCTTCGAGCTGCTCTGCGGCTAACATGGCACCCTTCACATTTGCTTCAGGTGCATAGTCGCCGCCCATAGCGTCCAGGGCGATTCTCATGTACTGGATGAAGTTAAATTATACAGAACTGAAACGGAGTACAGGCTAAGCTTACTGAGCGTTAGTTGTATAATTTTTGATAGCCAGCTTGCCTTTGTGGTACAGGTCGCCTTCTACCACGTACGCGTGGTGGAACAGGTGAGGCGTGTCTGTAGTAGGGCAGATAGCGATAGCTTTCTCAGAAAGTTTTTGGTGAGTTCTTCTCTTATCTCTTCTGGTCTTCGAAATCTTGCGTTTAGGATGTGCCATTTTTAGTTAAAGATTTACTTGCTGTTATTTAATAATTTTTAATTCTACTGCTTGTTAGTTCAGGTTCTTGAGCGCATCCCAGCGTGGGTCGGTATCATCGTCATCGCCGTCGTCGTCACTTTCACTGCCTCCTGACTTGCGCGAGGAGTAAATCAGGATATCCTGTTCGTTGTCCTCGTCCGCTTCCTGCAGGAAGCGAGGGTGCAACTTTTTCATCGGGAGCGACAGGCCTACGTAATCATATAGGTGCTGTGCCACGTTGAGTACTTGTGTGTCAGGCGTGATCTGCCACATGTCATCGTCCAGCTCTGCATTCTCCGGGCCATACTTGATGCGCATGGTCTCCTCCACGTCCACCGGCTGGTCAAACTCCTCCAGACTGCGGTCACAGGTGAGGCGCACATGCCCTTTGATGTCAAAATGCAGCGTCAGCAGCGATTCAGTCTTGTCGAGCTCCACTTTCGCCAGAAGCTTTCCCCCCAGTATTATCTCCTGCTCAAACAAAGCAAAGAATGAATCGTCCATCTCAAACTCGTACGCATGCTTTTTGTTGCTGAGTTTGTCGATGCCGATTTCGTAGTCTCTAAGCTTCTTCACTACCGTTTTTTTATTGCAAGATGCAAAATTAGAACATTATTCTGACAAATAAAATAGCTGCCTTATTTAAGAACAGCCTTTTGTTCTGCCTGGCGCTTCTTTATGATGTCGCAGGCAAGGAACAACGCCTCCCGGAAAGAGGTTTCATCCGCCACGTGTTTGCCGGCTATGTCATAGGCGGTGCCGTGGTCAGGGGAGGTGCGCACAATGGGCAGCCCCGCCGTATAGTTCACGCCGCTCTCCATCGCCAGCGTCTTGAACGGGATAAGGCCCTGGTCGTGGTACATGGACAGCACGGCGTCGAACTGCGTGTACTGGCGCATGCCGAAGAAGCCGTCGGCCGGGTAGGGGCCGAACACCAGGTGGCCTTTCTCCTTCAGGTGCAGCACGGCCGGACGAATGATGTCAGTCTCCTCGTTGCCCAGCAGGCCCTTTTCCCCGGCGTGCGGGTTAAGGCCCAAGACCGCGATGCGAGGCTTGAGTATACCAAAATCCTTGCGCAGCGACTCCTGCAGGATGGTGATTTTGCGGATGATGAGGTCGAAGTTGAGTCTGCTCGCCACGTCCTTGACAGGTATGTGACCAGTTACGGTAGCCACGCGAAGGGTGTCGCTCACGAGCAGCATCAGGCTTTCAGGTGCATCGAAGTAGGAGGTGAGAAACTCGGTATGGCCTGGAAACTTGAACTCCTCCGCCTGGATGTTGTCCTTGTCAATCGGGGCGGTCACTAGACCATCCAGCATACCAGCTTTCAAGTCTCTGCAGGCGGCCAGCAGGGAATCCAGTGACGCTTTGCCCGATTCGGGCTTGGGTATACCTGGCTCTATCTCGATATCTTCCTCCCAGCAGTTAATCAGGTTCACCTTTTTCGGCACCAGGTCCAGGGCCGTGGGCACCTGCTGGTAGTGGAAGTGTTCGGCGCTCAGGGCTTTGCGTACTTTGTTGATGACTCCGGCAGACGCGTAGATGACAGGCGTGCAGAAGTTGAGGATGCGTTGGTCTGATAATGTCTTGACGATGATCTCGGGCCCGATGCCGTTGGTGTCGCCTATGCTTATACCTAGTTTTGCTTTGTATCTGTTGTCCATTGGTTCTTAGTTAGCCAAAGAGCTAAGGTAGTTGTAAATGAGGCGCACGCCGGAGCCGGTGGCCAGCTTGCCTCGGTAGGAGTCTTCGCCCAGCAGGTAGGCCGTGCCGGCGATATCGAAGTGCACCCACGGGTAATCGGTGAAGTATTCTAAGAATACGCCAGCGGAGATGGCGCCCGCCTCGGCACCGCCCAGGTTCTTGATGTCCGCGATGTCGGATTCGATGTGCTTCTTGTACTCGTCCCACAGCGGAAACTCCACGATGCGTTCGTGCTCTTCCTCGCCGGCCCTTTTCAAGGCGGCCATTACGTCATCGCCGGCGTTGCTCATGGCCACCAGGCCTTCTTTTCCGATGGCGCGTGCCGCGGCTCCTGTCAGAGTGGCCATGTCAATTACTAACTCTGGCTTATACTTTTGCGCAAAGCTTAGGGCGTCGGCCAGAATCAGGCGGCCTTCGGCATCGGTGTTGAGTACCTCCACGGTCATGCCATTGTGCATGGTCAGCACGTCGCCAGGAGCGTAAGCCTTGCCGCCCGGACGGTTGTCAGTGGCAGGTATAAGCGCGATGACGTGCAGCTGTATGTTGTTCTTCGCCAGGGCATACAACACGCCGGCCACAGCGGCGGCACCGGCCATGTCCGACTTCATGTAGTCCATGGACTGCGGCGTTGGCTTCAGGCTAAGGCCGCCGGTATCGTACACAACGCCTTTGCCCACTAGCACATAGGGCTTCTGGTTGGTGGCGCCTTCTGGTTTCCACTCCAATATATTAAAGGTAGGCGGCTCCTCGCTGCCTTGGTTCACGGCCAGCAGGCCGCCCATCTTCAGCGACTGTATCTGCAGTTCGTCGAACACCTGGGTCGTGAAGCCGGCGCTTTCACCCAACTCCACCAGCTGCTCACTGAACTGAGAGGCGGATTGGTGGCTGTTCGGTTCGTTCACTAGGTCGCGGGTGATGGTTACAGCATCCAGCACGTTCTGCAGCTCCAGCACATCGAACTCCGACAGGTTCTCATCTGTGAGCACGATGGTCTGCAGTGGGCTCGGTTTGCTGTTTCTGGTCTTGTATTTCTGGAATTGGTAGTTGCTTAGGTAGAGGCCTTCGGCCAGATAGGGGCTGAAGTTGCTGTTGGTGAGGTCCTGGATGGCCAGCTCTTCCACCTTATCAGTCTTGAGTTGCTTGAGCAAGGTATAGCCAGACTGGCGCATCGCCTCTTTAGCAGCGTTTTCGGTCTTAGCATCCTTGGTTACGACCAGGTATAGACGCTGCGTGTAGCGGTTCAGCGTGATGATCTTCGCCTCCGCCTCCAGCTGCCGCTGCACATAAGCCGCCTCGTCGGCATTCAGTTCTGACAGGGAGCCTGCCTGGTCCGCCCGCACAATCAGGGCAACGTCTGTATTTTTACCTACCGATGTATTGTATTTGAGTTGTGTTGGCATTTGTCGTTCGTATCTTTGAGTGCGCAATATAGTAAGTATATAGTTCAATGCGAAAAAGCGACTGGGCCCCATATAGCCCCTGCAGCACGCATATACATTAAGGTATAACGGTATTCGGCGGAAAAGTATAATTTCCGGCGGGTTCATAAAGAGCACAACGTGAGCAAAGTAAGTCCAAAGAAGCACCTGGGCCAGCACTTCCTGGTAGACCAGAACATAGCCCGCAAGATTGTGGAGCAGCTGACCCTGCCCGGCGGGGTGCCCGATGTGCTGGAAATAGGTCCCGGTATGGGCGTGCTCACGCAGTACCTGCTGCAGCATAAGGAATACCGGACCACCGTGGTGGACATCGACCGCGAATCCATCGCTTACCTCAAGGAGCACTTCCCGGCTTTGCAGGACCGCATCATCTCGGCCGACTTCCTGAAGACCGATTTGAGCCAGCTGTTCCCAGGCAAGTTCGCCGTCATCGGCAACTTCCCTTACAACATCTCCAGCCAGATATTCTTTAAGGTGCTTGAGCATCGCGACGTAGTGCCCGAAGTGGTCTGCATGATTCAGAAGGAGGTGGCTGAGCGACTGGCGGCACCTCCGGGCTCCAAGGTATACGGCATCCTGAGCGTGCTGCTGCAGACCTTCTATACCATCGACTACAAATTTACGGTGCACGAGCACGTGTTCCATCCGCCGCCCAAAGTCAAGTCGGGCGTCATCAGCTTGGTGCGCAACGGGCGCGAGAGCCTGCCCTGTGATGAGAAGCTGTTTTTCAGCGTGGTGAAGCTGAGTTTCGGAACCAGGCGCAAAACGCTCCGTAACTGCCTCAAGACGTACAACTTGCCACCCGAGGTGGCGGCGCTGCCCGTGTTCGACAAAAGGGCGGAGCAGCTGTCGGTAGAGGATTTCATTCAATTGACCCAACTCATAGAGCAGAACATGTAAGCCATGCAGGTAGAAATCACACGCGACTACATTGACCAGGTTGAAGAGGCGATAGCACGCGATGACAGGTCGTTCATACTGGAGACGATGTCGGACATGTATCCGGCTGACATCACCACTGTGCTGTATGAGCTGGACACGAATGAGTCGAAGTACGTGCTGGACCTGCTGCCACCGGAGGTAGGGGCCGAGATACTCAGCGACCTAGACTACGACATCCGCACTGATTTCCTGCAGTATTTCACCAGCCAGGAGATAGCCCGCTACGTCAACCTGATGGACTCGGATGACGCGGTGGACATCCTGAACGAGCAGAATGTGCAGCGCCGCGAGGAGGTTATCGCCCTGCTCGACAACGAGGAGAAGGCTGAGGACATCCTGGACCTGCTGCACTACGAAGAAGACTGCGCGGGTGGTCTGATGGCGAAGGAGCTCATCAAGGTGAACATCAACTGGCGGGTGCGGCAGTGCATTGAGGAGATTCGCCGGCAGGCCGAAGATGTGGAGCGCATCTATACCGTGTATGTGGTGGACAACCGCGACATCCTGGTGGGACGCCTAAGTATAAAGGCCCTGCTGCTTTCTAAAGATGACAAACTGGTGAAGGACATCTACAACCCGGACGTCATATCTATTGAGTCTTTCCGGGACGAGAACGAGGTGGTGAGCGTGATGCAGAAGTACGACCTGGAAGCTATACCTGTGGTGAACATTCAGGGCAGGCTGCTGGGCCGCATCACCATTGACGACGTGATTGACGTGATGCAGGAGCAGGCCGAACTCAGCCGGCAGCTCATGACGGGTATCACTGAGAACGTGGAGGAAGACGATAGCGTGTTCCGGATTTCGCGCTCCCGTATACCCTGGCTGATTATCGGGATGGTGGGCGGTCTGCTGGCTGCCCAGTTCATGGGCTTCTTTGAGGCGGATATCGCCATTCTTCCGGCACTTGCCCTGTTCGTGCCGCTGATTACGGCCACGGGCGGAAACGTAGGCATACAGTCCTCGTCTATCATCATCCAAACCTTGTCATCTAACGCGGTGATTTTCGAGAACTTCGCCCAGCGTATTTTCAAGCTCATCATGGTGGCCTTGCTGAACGCGCTCATCATATCGGCGCTCGTGTTTGGCTTCACCTATCTGTTCCGCCAGGATTTCAAGTTGTCGCTGGTGGTGTCGGTGGCCCTGTTTTCGGTGGTCATGCTGGCCTCGCTGATGGGTACGCTGACCCCGATGGTGCTGGACAAGTTCGGCATAAACCCTGCCGTAGCCGCCGGCCCCTTTATCACCACCGCCAACGATTTATTGGGGCTGGCCATTTACTTTGGCGTGGCGCACATGCTCTATGAGCTGTAGGGAGTAGCAATAGCTACTTCACAACCACTACTACAGCGCTGAGATCATAACAGAGTGCACCCAATCGCCTGTTTCTTTAAATTTGTCTTCCACCAAAGCGTAATCCTTATGCCTGTACGCATACTCATCATTGATGAAATCCACCCTAGCCTGTTCCCGATGCTGGAAGGTATAGGTATGGAGGCGGAGTACAAACCAGATATAAAACCTGCGGAGGTATGCGAGGCGCTGGTGGGCTTCGATGGGCTGATTGTGCGGAGCAAGATGCGCATCACCGCCGATACCATTCGGCTGGCAGACAGGCTTAAGTTCGTGGCGAGGGCCGGGGCAGGCGTCGACAACATTGATGCGGAGGCGCTGCAGGCGCGCGGAATTGCCTTGCTGGGTGCCAATGAGGGAAACCGGCAGGCGGTAGGAGAGCACGCGCTAGGTATGCTGCTGAGCCTGCTGCGCAACATCAGCCGGGGCGACCGACAGGTACGCAATAAGGTATGGCAGCGCGAAGAGAACCGGGGGGAGGAGATAAGCGGCAAGACCGTGGGCATCATCGGGTATGGCAACATGGGGCAGAGTCTGGCGCGTGTGCTGAGTGGCTTCGGGGGCCGCATCATCGCCTACGACCGCTACGTCCCCGAGAAAATAACAAGCCCAGCAGAAGCCGTTTCGCTGGAGGAACTGCAGCGCCAGGCCGATATTGTGAGTCTGCACATACCTTACATACCGGAGAACCGGACCTTCGCTAACGATGCTTTCTTTCAGGCCTTCCAGAAGCGCATCTGGTTCATGAACACATCGCGCGGCGAGGTGGTGGACCAGGCGGCGCTGGTGCACCACCTGAGGGCCGGAACCGTGAAAGGGGCGGCATTGGACGTGCTGGAAAATGAGAAGCTCCATACCTTGACAGAACAGCAGCTCCAAAGTTTCAACTACCTGGCCAACTCCGAGAATGTCGTCCTCACCCCGCATATCGCCGGTTGGACGCACGAGTCTTACGTGCAAATAAACCAAGTGCTCGTAGAGAAGATAGCCAGGTTGAAGGAGACAGGAAGACTGGGATAGACGGCTATACCTTGTGTGGTAGGGGCCATTGAAATGTCAGCGCTACCGAAAATCTGACTGCCTACTTTTTATCCCCTCAGTCGTATAACAAGGAGTGAAAACACCTTCTAACTGGTGCAGGTAGGCAAGAATAACTATCCTGAAAATATACTTGTAAATAAAAACTTTGTATATTTGTCTCAGACGGAAGGTGCGGGGGAAGCCCGCTAAACCACTTCCTGAACAGAATAAAGGTTCTGAAGCATGGAACAGCTGCCTCCTCTGATGGGGCAGATTTAGAGAAGCTTTCATTAATCACCAACATATTTGGCAAAAAGAACGGTTATGTGCGACATAGCCGTTCTTTTTGTTTTTGTGTTTTAAAACGTCAAGACCAAACATGAGCAACATTTCTTATTACACGGCAGAAGGTTTACAGAAACTGAAGGACGAACTGGCCGAGCTCAAAACAAAAGGCCGTGCCGAGGTGGCGCGCCAGCTGGCAGAGGCACGCGACAAAGGGGACCTCAGCGAGAACGCCGAATACGACGCCGCCAAGGATGCACAGGGTCACCTGGAACTCAAAATCGCCAAGCTGGAGGAAGTGGTGGGCAACGCCCGCCTCATCGACGAGACGAACCTGGACACGAGCAAGGCACTCATCCTGTCCAAGGTGAAAATCAAGAACCTGAAGAACAACATGGTGATGGATTACCTATTGGTAGCAGAGGAAGAAGCGAACCTGGCCGCCGGCAAGATTTCGGTTAAATCACCAATTGGGAAGGGCCTTTTAGGTAAATCGGTCGGCGATATTGCGCACATTACCGTACCTGCAGGTAAGATTGAGTTCGAAATCCTGGAAATAAGCCGCTAATAGGTATGGAAGCATCCATCTTCACTAAAATTGTAAACGGCGAGATACCGGCCTACAAAATTGCCGAGGATGACCGCTACCTGGCCTTTCTCGACGTGTTCCCGACTACCAAGGGGCACACGCTTGTCATCCCAAAGCAGCAGATTGACTACCTCTTCGACCTGGACGATGCGCTATACCTGGGCCTGATGGCTTTTGCCAAGAAAGTGGCGGCAGCCGTTGAGAAGGCCGTTCCCTGCAAACGCATTGGGGTGGCGGTGGTCGGGCTGGAAGTGCCGCACGCACACGTGCACCTGATTCCCATCAACAAGATGGCAGACATGAACTTCGCCAACAAGCAGAAGTTCAGCAAAGAAGAATTTGAAGAAGTGGCGGAGAAAATCCGCCAGGCATACGCTGCATCCTAAGGTATAGCAGGTATATAAAACGAGAAGGGGCGAATCTCAACGATTCGCCCCTTCTCGTTTTATGTTTTGAACTACTGCTTCTGCTGAAGCGTGTCCTGCCGTTGTTGGCGGATGGTGTCCTGTGGCTGCACCTGCTGTACAGGTTGCACCGGCTGCTGCTCCAGGCGTTTGGCCTCTTCCTTGGCCTGCTTTCGGAAGAAGCCACGCAGCAGGAAGTTGTTCTGCAGCGCCTGCATGTTCTGGTCGAATTTCTGCGTGCTTGTTTCCAGGTTCTGCATCGTGCTCTGCAGTTGCTTGGCGAATTCCTGGTCGTTGAGGAGCACACCTACCGCGTTGTTGTTGTTGTTCAACCTGTTGGTAGTCGTGCGCAGGTTCTCTGTGATTTCATTGGCCGAAGCGGTTGCTTCTTCCAGTTGCGCCATGGATGTCTTCAATTGCTCAAATACCTCTTTGTCCGTCATCAGTTCGTTGGCCAGTCCGCCCGGCGTGTTCAGCTTGGAGGTGAACTGCGAGAGGGCCTTCGATGCGTTGACCGTGCTGCGGGAAGTCTGCTGTAGGTTGGCTACCATTGTGCGCAGGTCGTTGGCCAGCGTCGAGTCCGTCATAATCGCACCCACCGTTCCTTCGCCGCGCACTATCTTGCCGCTCAGTTCCTTGAAGTCACCCGTAATCGCCACCAGGTTTTGGTTGTTTTTCTGAAGCGTCTCCATCAGGTCGTCGGTGTTGAGCGGATTCACGGCTTTCAGTACGTCACCATCACTCACCGGCGGAGCCTGTTGTGTGCCGCCATCTATCACGATGTTTTTATTGCCAATGAAGCTCTCGGAACTGATGCGGGCCAAGGCATCTTTGCGGATGTACTCCTGCACGCGCTGCTCAATGTTCATCACCACTTCCACCTGCGAGTCGCCGTAGAGGTTGATTGTTTTGATGGTGCCGATTTTCACACCGGAAAACCACACATTGTTCCCTGCCCGAAGACCTGCCACGTCATCAAAAACAGCCCGAACGGCAATGCTCTCCATAAACCGCTTCTGCTGCCCGCCCAGCGTGAAGATGCCAGCCAGGAGGATGACAATCGCCAAGAACACAAAGACGCCAACTATGATGGAACGTTTATTTTCTGAAGTGCTCATCTATTCTATAAAGTTGTAATTGTGAAATGCTTTTACGCGTTCGTCATCCGTATCGAATACTTCCTCAAATGTACCCTGCCGCTGAAACTGCCCATCCAGGAGCATCACTACGCGGTCGCCAACGGCTTTAGCGCAGGTCAGGTCGTGGGTGATGATGATGGAAGAGGTGTTGAACCGGCGCTGCACCTCGTTTATCAATTTGTTAATCTCAATACTGGTAATAGGGTCCAGGCCGGCGGTAGGCTCGTCGTACAGCATGATTTCCGGTTTGAGAATCAGCGTACGGGCAATGCCGATGCGTTTCCGCTGGCCACCGGATAACTCTGACGGCATCTGGTTCATCGCCTGCGAAAGGCCCACCGCCTCCAGCACAAAGCGGATAATCCGGTCGCGGTCCTTCTCAGTCAGCTCCTTGGAATGCCGTATTAGCGGAAACTCCAGGTTCTCCTTTACGGTCATACTGTCGTAAAGGGCGCTGTTCTGGAACGAGAAACCTATTTTAAGGCGCAGCGCGTCCAACTCCTTGGGAGATAGTCTATCTACTTCCTCCCCCAGCACATTCACGCGCCCCTCATCGGGCTTCAGAAGGCCGGAGATAATCTTGATAAGGACCGACTTACCTGTGCCGGAGCGACCCAGCACCACCAGGTTTTCGCCCTTGTACAGCTCCAGGTCCACGCCCTTGAGTACTTCGAAGTCATCAAAGGCCTTCTTCAGCCCCGTGATTTCGATGACCTTCTTTGTTCTATCTATTTTAGGGTTTATCTCTTTCATAGCCTACTTAGAATACACGTAAGGCATTGATAACCTGCATAATGAGCAATTCCTCAATGAAAATAAGGAACATGGCCGTCACCACCGAGGAGTTGGCCGCTTTGCCCACGCCTTCAGTGCCCTTGGAGGAATTATAGCCTTTGTAACAGCCTACCATACCTATAGTGAAACCGAAAATAACGGACTTGACGGAGGAAGCGGCAATATCCAGGAAGGTGATGGCCTCGAACACCTGGTAGAAAAACGTAATCAGCGTGGTCTGCTCGTTCTGATGCACGTTCAGGTAGCCGCCCAGCAGAGATACCAGCGTGGTGTACATGGTCAGGGCCGGAATCATGAGGGTGGAAGCGAGCACCCGGCTCACCACCAGAAACTTGAAAGGATTGGTGGCCGATACCTCCATGGCGTCAATCTGCTCAGTCACGCGCATAGAGCCCAATTCGGCCCCGATGCCTGAGGCCACCCTTCCAGCCGCAATCAGCGCCGTCACCAGTGGACCCATCGCTCTTACAATCGCCACCGAAATCAGGGCCGGTAACAAAGCGGTAGCGCCAAAGTCAGCCAGCGAGGGGCGCGACTGGTTGGTGAACACGATACCGATAATGAATCCGGTGAGGGAGATGAGCGGGAGCGAGCGTACCCCGATTTCGTAGCATTGGTTGATGACCTCCTTTATCTCATAAGGCGGGAACCATACCTCTTTGAAAAAACGAGCTATGAAGGCAAAGACGTGGCCGAGCTCCAGAAAAATTCTGTCCAGCCTCTTAGAGATGACGTATCGGCGCGAGCGGGTATTTTCAGTATTCTTGTTGCTTGAATCCATTTCGACGGGCTGAAATCCGGTTAGACCTTTCATGAAACCGGCAGCAGGAAAATCTTTGATATAATTTTACCACATCATACGGCCTACAAGGAGCTTTAGGTTGTTACGCTATACCTCACCTGATGGCTTACGAGGGGGTAAAGGTAACAATTGTAAAAATAATTTGAGGACCAAAAATCTGCAGGCCCAAATTTCTGCCCCTGAATTGAGCAAAACGATTTGTTTTACTTGCTGGCCAGCCGTTCCGGGTTGTCCGCCAGGAAGCCTTTCCATGACTTGCCGCCCTGCTTGGCGTTGTTGCCTTTCTGGTAGTGGTGGCAGAGCGCCACAGAAAGGGCATCGGTCGCGTCGAACATCTTCGGGTCGGGCTGTATTTTGAGAATCTGCACCAGCATGCTGGCCACCTGCTCCTTGGAGGCGTTCCCGTTTCCGGTCACCGACTGCTTCACTTTTTTGGGCGCATACTCCACGTAGGGAATGTCGCGGGAAAGGGCGGCGGCGATGGCAACCCCCTGGGCACGACCCAGTTTGAGCATACTCTGCACGTTCACACCAAAGAAGGGTGACTCAATGGCCAGCTCGTCGGGCAGGTATTCGTCGATGAGCTGTATCATGCGGTCAAAAATTTTCTTTAACTTGATGGCGTGGTTGCTGTAGCTTTTCAGGTGAATGACACCATACTGCACTACCTGCACCTTTGAACCCGTCACCTCAATCAGGCCGTAGCCCATGACTTGTGTGCCCGGGTCAATGCCAAGAATCAGTTTATTGGGAGGAAGTGCAGGAGAGTAAACCATAAGAGCTGCAAATTAAGACAATATCTTGAACATTACCCGCAACAGAAGGTTCCTTTTGATAATTGGCAAGGCCGTGGTGGTGGCGCTCACGCTCTACTTCCTATACCTGGCCATCTTCACGGCGCCCGATACGCTGCTCTCCTGGCGAGGCATACTCCGTTCCGCCCGCAAAAGTGATTATACCTTCCTGCTGATTCTGAGCGCGCTGCTCATACCTGTCAACTGGGGCCTGGAGGCCTGGAAGTGGCAATTGCTGGGGCAGAAACTCGAAAAGCTGTCGTACCTGCGCGCTTTCCGGGCCGTGATGGTGGGGCTCACACTCGGCTTCATCACCCCCAACCGACTGGGCGACTACGCCGGGCGGGTGCTGGAGCTGAAAAGCAAGGAAAGGCTGGAGGCGATTGGGGCGGTCTTCATCGGCCGGTTCTGCCAACTGGTCGCCACCGTGCTGGTCGGCTCACTGGGGCTTTTGTACTTTATCTGGCTCCTGTACTGGGCCGATTACCCTGCTATCTGCCTGAGTCTGGTGTTGCTGCTGCTGGTGCTCAACCTGGCTTTGCTGCTGCTGCTCTTCCATGCCCGCGCCATGGTGGCGCTGGTGTCAGCCGTGGGGCCGCTGCAAAAGCTGACCAAGTACCTGGCCATAATGGGGCGCTATACCTATCACGAGATGTACCGGGTGTTGCTGCTCTCGCTGGCGCGCTACTTCGTTTTCCTGCTGCAGTTCGTGTTGTTGCTCGTCTTGTTCAACGTGCGGTTGAGCCCGCTGGAGTATGTGAGTGGGGTATCAACGGCCTTCTTCCTCAAATCCGTGGTGCCGTCGGTGTCTTTGCTCTCTGATTTGGGGGTTCGGGAACTATCGGCCATGTACGTATTCAGCCTGCTGGGGCAGGAGCGCCTGCAAGTCTTGAGTGCCAGCCTGAGCCTGTGGCTGCTCAACATCGTGGTGCCAAGTGCCCTGGGCTTGTTCTTCGTGCTGCGCTTGCAGCTGACCAAAAAGCGTGTCGCGGCATGACCCTGTTGCTTGTGCTCTCGCTGCTGGCCTACGCCTTCGTCATCCTGAGCTGCCTCTTGGCCTGGGGCCGGCTGCCTATACCTGAACTTCCCAACGACTACGTGCCTGTCACCCAAATCTCTGTCATTATCCCGGTTCGCAATGAGGCGCGGCATATTCTGGCACTGCTGCAGGACCTGGAGCGCCAGCATTATCCATCAGAACTGCTAGAAGTGCTGGTGGTGGATGACCACTCGGAGGACGGAACAGCCGCACTGGTAGAGCAATTTCTACTAACCTCCTCGCTGCGCATCAGGTTAGTACCGCTGCGGGAGCAGTTGGGAGGCTTCGGGAAGAAGGCGGCGGTAAAGCAAGGTATAGCGCAGGCGCAGGGCGAGCTGCTCGCCTTCACCGACGGCGACTGCCGCGTGCAGTCGGAGTGGCTGCGGCTCTTCGCCTATACCTTCGAAACCCGTCGGGCGGTCTTCATCTCCGGCCCGGTCTGCTTCCATAACACCCATACCTTGCTGGAGCG
The DNA here is from genome assembly GCF_000373265.1 of Pontibacter roseus DSM 17521. Classification (GTDB taxonomy): domain Bacteria; phylum Bacteroidota; class Bacteroidia; order Cytophagales; family Hymenobacteraceae; genus Pontibacter; species Pontibacter roseus. The sequence continues at coordinate 1,023,512 of NZ_KB890762.1, read as the reverse complement.
GATGCAACTCGTGGAGTTCGCTTCGCTGATCGGCGTGGGCGGTGCCTCCATTGGGTTGCGGCAACCCAACATGTGCAACGGGGCCAACCTCGCCTATACCCGCCAGGTGTTTGAGGAGGTGGGGGGCTTTGCCGGAAACGAAGGGATTGCAAGTGGCGATGATGAGTTCCTGTTGCACAAGGTGAGCCGGCTATACCCAGACCGCATCGTCTTCCTAAAGCACGGGCAGGCCATCGTGCACACCGAGGCGCGGAAAACCGTCAGCAGTTTCCTGGCGCAGCGGGTGCGCTGGGCCAGCAAATGGAAAGCCTATCAGGAGTGGCATGTGCAACTGGTGGCGCTGGTGGTGTTCGCTGTCAACCTGCTTTTGTTCCTGGCTATACCTGCCACCCTGTTCGGTTCTATGGGATTGGGAACACTCATCGGGGCGTATGCAGCAAAGTTCGTGGTGGATTTCCTGTTTCTAAAGCGCATCCTGGCTTTTATGGGGAGAGGGATGTTCTTAAAATATATGCTCCCGCTACAGCTAGTTTACATACCATACGTACTATATACTGCCATTCTGGGCTTATTAGGCCGATACGAATGGAAAGGCAGAACAATCCGCAACCATGACCGATAACGAATTCGCAATCCTGGACGAACTTTACTTCGTGACGTCCTATTCCGACTTGAAAACCACCGTCTCCCTGACCGACGCTGAGCTGTGCGAGGCGCTGCGAAGCTTGATTTCGAGAGGCTACGTCAAAATCCTATACCCGGACCAGGACACCGAACACGACTACGATGAGCATACCTTCGGGCAGCACTGCCAGAAGTTCTACTTCCTGGCCACCAAAGCCGGACTCGTGGTGCATAATTCTATCTGAGCAGCAGCGCTACTTAAAATGCCTTTATTTATCCTGTTCAGGTATAGCTCTTTATAAACTAAGTCAGCATTTGCCAGACGTGGTTATGTAGCTGGCCATGCGTTTTATCTGCTGCTGATGTTTGGCAGTGGGTGCGTAATTAATGCTAGCAATTTGCGTTGAATACCTGTTATACAAAGGATTAAGCGCGATTAGTACAATTGCAGTTGATTTTTTGTAAATTTACGCGGCGCATGCCAGACTCTCGAGTGCTAGGTACAATGCCTGCCCATGATACCGGGCCGAAATCTGAGCCCTAAACTATGAACACGAATGCCGGAATTAATAACGCCAAACATACAGCAGGAGTTGAACCTGAAGAAGCTGGAGCTATCGGCTCTGCTAGAGATAACGCAGGCTATCAACGACAACCTGCCAGAGGAAGCGCTGTATAAAATTTATCGTTTCACGCTGCTGGCGCAGTTGCAGATTAACCGCCTGGCTCTGTTCGTGCACGACGAGAAGTGGGACTGTAAGGTGAGCTTCGGCACAGAGCAGGATTTCATCAAGCAGAACATGCCGGCTGAAATCCTGGAGCTGAAGGAAATAACCCGCACCTCCAAATTGAGCGTCGATAAGAAGTGGCGGGCATTCGAAATCGTGATTCCGATTCTGCACAACGGCAAAGTGCTGGCCTTTGTGATGATTGGCAAAATACAGCCCTATTACACCAACCTGGAGGCGCTGAACTTCGTGCAGACGGTGAGTAACATCATGCTGGTGGCCATTGAAAACCACCGCATGGCCCGGCAGCGATTGGCGCAGGAGTCCATCCGGCGCGAGATTGAGATTGCCCGCGAGGTGCAGTCCATGCTGTTCCCCAAGCAGCTCCCCAACGACAAGGATGTGGCCATCCATGCCAGCTACATTCCGCACTCCTCCATCGGGGGCGACTACTACGACTACATCGAGATTGACAAAGACCAGTTCCTGTTCTGCGTGGCCGACGTGTCAGGCAAGGGCGTACCTGCTTCGCTGCTGATGTCCAACTTTCAGGCAGGCCTCCGCACCATTCTGCGCCAGACCTCTGATTTGAGCAAAGTGGTATCGGAACTGAATCACCTGATATACCGCAACGCGATTGCCGAGAAGTTCATCACTACGTTCCTGGCCATTTACAACCGGCAGACGCGCGAACTGAGTTACGTGAACGCCGGCCACAATGCACCCGTCCTGCTGTACGAGAACAACACACACGACCTGCTCAACGACGGCTGCACCATGCTGGGCGTGTTTGACGTGCTCCCGTTCATGAACGTAGGCAGAATACACGTGCCAGAGAACTCCATCGTGCTGTGCTATACCGATGGTCTGACTGAGGTGTTTGACGAGGACGAGGCGGAATTCGGCATAGAGGGGACCATTGAGTTCCTGCAGCGGCACCGGTTCCTGAGTTCCAAGATGCTGCACCTGCAGCTGCTCAGCGCCATCAACCTCTACAACGAAGAAGCCTCTTTCAACGACGACATCACGCTGCTTTCGTGCAGGTTTAAGTAAGTCAAGTGCTCCGCCTCTACAAGACACCCGCGCTGCTCCGGAAGCTCATGCCCGGCTATACCTGGCTAAAGGAGGAGCAGACAAAGAAGCTATACCTCACCTTTGACGATGGTCCTATACCGGAGGTCACGCCTTGGGTGCTGGAGCAACTGGCACAGTACAACGCCAAGGCCACTTTCTTTACCGTAGGCGATAACCTAGTCAAATACCCTGAGGTGGCGGAGCAGGCGCTGTCCCAAGGGCACCGCCTCGCCAACCATACCCAACACCACCTGAAGGGCTGGAAAACGCCACTTCAGCAGTACCTGCACGATGTGGCGCAGTGCCAACAGGAACTGGAAAAGCTGGCTCCCGCCGCACCAAAGCTCTTTCGGCCACCTTACGGGCGCATCACTTCCAGACAGAGCGCCGCCCTGCGCGGCACCTACGAACTGGTGATGTGGGACGTGCTCACCAACGACTACGACAAGAGCCTTTCCCAGGAGAAGTGCCTGCAGCAGACGCTAAAGCATACCCAAAGCGGCAGTATCATCGTATTCCACGACAGCCTCAAGGCCAAGCAAAACATGATGTACGCCCTGCCCCGTTTCCTGGACCATTTTACGGCTGCCGGCTACACCTTCGAGACCCTATGACTGTTGTATCGGTAGCCTATTTCATCGTTTACTTCACGCTTTTCCTGGTCCTGCTGGCCCTGCTGCTCTTCAACCGAAGGCGCTACCCGCTACGGCCCCATGAGACTCCCCGCGTCAGCATCCTGATTGCCGCCCGCAACGAAGAACACAACATCCTCAACTGCCTGCAGGCCATTGAGCGCCTCGACTACCCCAAGGACAGGATGGAGGTGCTCATCGGTGACGACAGCTCCACGGACAGGACCCGTGCTATGGTCGATGCTTTCATCCAGGACAAGCCGCACTATACCTGCATCACCATCACGGGTACCATCGGAAAGGCCAAAGGCAAGCCCAACGTGCTGGCGCAACTGGCGCACCGTGCCACCAGCGATTTGTTTCTGTACACCGACGCTGATATCCAGGTGCCACGCGGCTGGGTGCAGGCGATGCTGGCAGGCTTGGACAATAACAAGGTAGGCGTAGTGACTGGGCTGACTACTGTGGCGGGCGATGGCTTTTTTGCCCGCATGCAAAGTCTGGACTGGCTGTACTCACTCGGGCTCATGCAGTCCGTCAGCGACGTAGGCTTGCCGGTCACGACCATGGGCAACAACATGCTGCTCACGCGCCAGGCGTATGAGGCGGTAGGCGGCTACGAGAACATCAAGTTCTCCATCACCGAAGACGTGGCCATCTTCAACCAGATACTGCGGAAAGGCTTCGACTACCGGAACATCTACGACCGCGGCGTGCTGGCGCTGTCGGCTCCTGCCGCCACTTTCTGGCAATTACTGGAGCAGCGCAAGCGTTGGATGCGCGGCGCCGTACACCTGCCCCTCTACATGTTTGCCATATTGGCGATGCACTCGGCCTATTACCCCGTGCTGCTGCCTTACTTCTGGCAGTCGTCGGCAGGTATAGCCAGTGTCGTATTTCTGGCCAAACTGCTGCTGCAGAGCGTCTACCTGCACATCTGCCTCCGGCGCCTCGGGCTGCGCATACCCTGGTGGCAATACGTAGTCTTCGAGCTGTTCATGGTGGTGACCAGCATCATTCTCATTATCTACTTCTTCCTCCCAACAAAAGTAAATTGGAAAGGGAGAAAATATTGAAAGCGAGTAAGTTTAGGAGTTAGAGATTTGGGGAGTTGAGAAGTATCCCAATTCATAATTGGTAATTCGTAATTCATTTTTCAGACCTTTGCTTATACCTGAGTACAATACATAGAGTACAGTTATGATTTTAGTTGATTCGCACGCACATATTTATTCCGAGAAATTCAGCCAGGACCGGGACGAGGCGCTGGCACGGGCGCTGGCCGAGGGAGTGGAGAAAATCTACATGCCCAACATCGACCATACCTCCATCGATGTGATGCTGGAGACCGAGGCCAAACACCCGCAGCAGTGCATCGCCATGATGGGCCTGCACCCCACCTCTGTGGACAAAGACTTTGAGAAGGAGCTATACCTGGTGGAGGAGTGGCTGGGCAAACGGGAGTTCGCGGCGGTAGGAGAGTGCGGCATCGACCTGTACTGGGACAAGACGTTTCTGCCGCAGCAACAGGAGGCACTGAAGGTGCAGGTGGCACTAGCCAAAAAACACAGCCTCCCCATCGTGCTCCATACCCGCGACTCGTTCGACGAAACCTACGACATCATAGCCGCCGCACAGGACGGTACCTTACGCGGTATCTTCCACTGCTTTTCGGGCACGCCGGAGCAGGCGTCCAAGGTAAAAGAGCTGAATTTCCTGATGGGCATTGGCGGCGTGGCCACCTTCAAGAATGGCGGCCTGGACAAGGTGCTGCCGCATGTGCAGCTCGAGGACCTGGTGCTGGAGACCGACTGTCCGTACCTGGCGCCAACACCGCATCGGGGCAAGCGGAACGAGCCGGTATACCTGCCGTTGGTAGCCCGCTGCGTGGCCGAACTCATGGATAAGACAATAGAGGAAGTGGCTGATACGACCACCCGAAACGCCCTCGCACTCTTCAACGGATAGGTATGGAATTCATCAAAGTGAACATCGACACGGCGACACCAGCCGACCCAGAGGCCTCCATCCTTATCATCTATACCGGTGGTACGGTGGGCATGGTGTTCGACAACGAGCAGCAGCACCTGGTGCCCTTCAACTTCAGCCAGATATTGGAGAAGGTGCCTGAACTGAACCAGTTCAACTACCTGCTCACAGTGGTGAGCCTGGAGCCTGCCATAGATTCCTCCAACGTCTCGCCGGCCGATTGGCTGCTGCTGGCCCGCCTGATTGAGGAGCAGTACTACGACTACGACGGCTTTGTGGTGCTGCACGGCACCGATACCATGGCCTACAGCGCCTCCGCGTTGAGTTACCTGCTCGAGAACCTGCAGAAACCCGTCATCTTCACCGGGGCGCAGGTGCCCATCGGCCTCATCCGCACCGATGCCCGCGAGAACCTCATCACAGCGCTACAGATTGCGGCTACCCAGGTGAACGGCAAGAGCATGGTGCCGGAGGTATGCGTGTACTTCCACAACCTGCTGCTGCGCGGCAATAGGGCCAAGAAAGTGGAGAGCAGCCATTTTGATGCCTTCAAGTCGGAGAACTACCCGCCCCTGGCCGAGGCCGGCATCGACATCGATTTCCGTCCGGACGGTATCCTGCCGCATCCCGACCAGACTTTCCGGGCGCACCACCAGCTCGATGAGCACGTGGCCATTCTGAAGCTTTTCCCTGGCATTACGCCGCAGGTGGTGAGCAGCATCCTGCAGGCGCCGGGCCTGAAGGGCGTGGTGCTGGAGACCTACGGCTCGGGCAATGCGCCAACCGCCCCCTGGTTTCTGGAGCAGCTGGAGGAGGCGCTGGCGCGCGATATCTACATCCTGAACGTGTCGCAGTGCGACGAAGGCCGCGTGGACCAGGGACGCTATGAGACAAGCAAATACCTGCTCAACATGGGTGTGATAGGAGGGGACGACATCACCACGGAGGCTGCTATCACCAAACTCATGTTCGTGCTGGGGCTTAGGCTGCCGGTGCAGCAGACGAAGGAAATGCTGGCAAGCAACCTGCGGGGAGAAATAACGATTTAATATATTTGCAGTATAAGGGAGTGAAAATTTGCGATAGTGTAAGTTTATCGCGTATATTTGCACCACAAAAAGAGAGCTGTCCGAGTGGTCGAAGGAGCACGCCTGGAAAGTGTGTATACCCCAAAAGGGTATCAAGGGTTCGAATCCCTTGCTCTCTGCTGAATACATGAAAGAGCCTGTAAGCGAGAAACTTACAGGCTCTTTTTGTTTCAACTACACCTGAATATAGAAGGCCATACCTGGTGCAGGTATGGCTTTTTAGGTTGGCGCTATACCTTGTGCTGCTCCATGTAGGGCTGCCAGTTCACGATGAGCACCTTCTCCTCGGGCAGCAGCAGATAGCCGTAATCGTAGCAGAAGTGGTAGGTGTTGCCCTGTTTGGTGCGGTAGAGGTGGGTGAAGTGCCGGAAGTCGAAGCCAGGCAGATGCAATACCTGCCAATAGGTGATGGCCTTGCACTGCTGACAAACTTGTGAGAGTTCTGCTTCAGGAGGCAACCTCTGGGGGCGGTTTCCCTCTTGAGAGGGGAACCGCCCCCAGCGCTAAAGCCGCAGCCAGAGCTTCCCATCATACGTCTGCAGCCGCTCGAGCACGAAGGCAGGACGCTCATTCAGCTCTCCTTCCAATACAGCAAAGAAATCTATTACTGCCTTTGGCGCTTCGGCGGCTGCACCTGGCTCAAAGAACTCAAGTGCTTCGCCACGCACTTGCTCGAGCAGGGCACGGACCTGCGTTACATCCAGACCCTGGTCGGGCACCGCTCCAGCAGAACAACAGAGATTTACACCCACTTCACAAGCTACGCGCTCGATAAAATCACAAGCCCACTTGACTGTCTATAGGGATAACGTATATTAGCTGTAGTAAATATAAAAAGATGGGAGAAGTGAGGAATGGGTATAATGGTGCTGCGAAACGGATGAAAAAGGCAAATTACACCTTCGCACATAGTGCCATTAACCGTATGTTCACGCTTTCAAGGTAGTTAGCGCTAAAAGTAAACATAGATAATATCAATATGAGTGAAGTAAAGGAGAAAAGTGAACAAACTAAAACTTGGGAGAATGCCTTGGTTGCTTCCTACTTCTTTATCCTATTTTATGGACTTAGGTTAGCACTTGAAAATCACCTGTTAGAAGATAGTTTGCCGATTACTCTTACCATGTTGATTGGCTTTTTTTCAGGTATCATTACCGCATCAATTGTCTTTATAGTAAAGGATAAAGCACTTAAGATAAAGGCCATCTGGGCAGTAGTGCTCTTGATTGTGATGGTAATCAAAAACTTGCTAGTCTCCTAAAACCTTTGAAGGTGAAAGTTTAAGACAAAATGAAAACAGGCGAAGAGAAAGACAGACAAAAACAGCTTAAGGCAGAATTGAAAAGAAAGGAGAAAGAAAACTTCTTAAATAGTCTGCCTATGTCTACTGACCAATTCAGAGAACTCTTTTATTACCTTGACGAACAGCTTCAACAGGAAGGTTGTGACGATACACTGTCTCTGACAGAATCATACCTAGACGAACAGGGTATTGAGTATGAAGAAGTAGTTTCTTGGCTTGAAGAAAACGGTGGGTATTGCGATTGTGAAGTTATTGCCAATGTGGAAGAAAGATTTGAAAACTTATAAGAACTCCTTTCGCTAACCCTGCACAGGCTTTAGTCTCAGCTATGCCTCACCATAGCCTGTACCAACCGTTAGAAATCCAAAAAATCAAACCTACCTACGCTTACCTGTATGAAACAGAAGTTATACCAGATAGACGCCTTCGCTGACAAAGTATTCTCAGGGAATCCGGCCGCCGTTTGCCCGCTGGACGACTGGCTAGCGGATGACCTGATGCAGAATATCGCTATGGAGAACAACCTGGCGGAGACGGCTTTCTATGTAAAGCGGGGAAGCCAGTACGAACTCAGGTGGTTCACACCGGCCGTGGAGGTAGACCTCTGCGGGCATGCCACCCTGGCGGCCGCCTACGTGCTGTTCCACCACGAAGGTCATACAGGCCTCACCATCCAATTCCACTCGCCCAGAAGCGGAACACTGACGGTTACCCGCCAAGGAGAGCTCCTGACCCTGAATTTCCCCACCGATACGCTGCGAGAAGTGGAGGTGTCTGCGGAAATACTGGCCGCGTTCAATACCAAGCCTACGGCAGCCTTCAAGGGCAAAACGGATTATATGCTCGTGTTTGAGAGGGAGGAAGACATACGAACCCTTCAACCCAGGTTCGGCAGCATCTCCAGATTGGAGGCACGTGGCGTCATAGTGACTGCTCCAGGAGAAAGTGTTGATTTCGTTTCCCGTTTCTTTGGTCCACGGGTAGGCGTGGACGAAGACCCTGTAACCGGCTCGGCCCATACCACCCTGACGCCATACTGGGCGAACAGGCTTGGGAAGACTGAACTGTCGGCCATACAACTGTCGGCTCGCAAAGGCTTCCTGCACTGCAAGCACCTGGGAGACCGGGTAGAGATAAGCGGGCAGGGCAAGCTATACCTGATAGGGGAGCTACATCTGGACTAAAGGATTATTCGCGGCTGGATATTCTTAGATTCCTATACCTGCTTCCCGGTTGAAAGCTACGCTCCTGTCTCATCTGCTTTCCTTTGGCGTAGTATTTTGTTGTCTACAGAATAGCGACCGGGGCCTACAATCATGAAGAAAAGCAGCAGGCCCGTCACGAGCAGCGAAACCACCAGCTCGACATTGGACACCGTGAACCCACCGCGCTGCGGGTTCACAATCAGCAGGGCTCCCAGCAGAATGGGAATCTGGCAGAGCAGGGCCAGGCGCGTCAGCATACCTGCCATAATCATCAGCCCGCCCACAATATGGACCATGCTCGTGAGCAAATGCGCTTTGCCAGCCGACAGCACATCCTGGCTTTCGCTAAAAATCAGGAAGACATCGGTGGTATGCTCCAGAAACAAAATGCCTTTCAGGAATAGGAACAGCCCGAGCAGTATGCGCAGGCCATCCATCCAGACGGGGTTGGAGGCGCTGTTCAAGCGCCTGCTCTCTTGGATTTGATGTGCTACAGCCATAGGAATAGGGGTTAGGTACAAAAAATCGCTCTATTTCTATATACGCGTAGAACCACTCTGCCGGTTGAATCCTACTCCCGCCATACCCCTTCAGCTGCACTTTAAAGTCAAATTATACCTGCCGTTTTAGAATTTCTCCTTACCTTTGCCACCCGAATGAATGTTCGGTCAATAAAAAGAGGCGCATGGAGGGACTAGCAGAAAAGAAGCGGGCGATACTGGAAAGTACCCTGGAACTGGTGCAGGAGCACGGCTTCCATGGCACGCCCATGAGCCTGGTCGCCAAGAAGGCGGGTGTTGCAGCGGGCACCATCTACCACTACTTCGAAAGCAAAGACAAGCTGCTGTGCGAGCTGTTTGGGTATGTGCGGCGGCAGGTGTCGGCGGTGGTGGAGCGGGAAGACTGCAGCACCACCCCATATCAGGAGTGTTTCTTCAATCTGTGGTTCGGACTTTACGCCTACTATACTGACAACCTGTACGTGCTCCGTTTCTTCGAGCAGTTCACCAATTCACCTTACAGCGGCTACTCCAACCAGGAGCAGGACGAGCTCCACCGCCAGTTGCACCGGTTTTTTGAGCGCGGCATACAGGAAGGGCACCTGCGCAACCTGAGCCCCCGAATTCTGGGTATACTCGCCCACGGCAATGTCATCTCCACCGTCAAAGTGGAGGCCATGGGCAGGGTGAAACTGCAGGAGGACGAGCTGAAACAGATTCCGCAGATACTTTGGGATGGCATGAGGAGCAGGTAAGCCTGTGTGTTTTTCACAGCTATACCCGTTAAACCTTGCGCTTATATTGATGTCTAAACAACCATCGTATTCAGAAACTATGAAAAATATTGGAACAAAAGCAGTTATCCTGCAGAGGCTGCAGCCGTTTAATACCCATCATCCACTCACCATACTTTCCTAGGCTACATGAAATTGAAGAAATATTTGAGGCTGCTGGTGCCAGCCTGTCTGCTGTTCCCTTCTGTTTTACTGGCCCAGCGTGCCCCGGAGAATCTTCCGGATAGCCTCACGCTGGAGCAATGCGTCAACTTCGCGTTGGAGAACAGGAGCGCCGTCGTGCAGGCGCAGCTGGATGAAGCCATCGGCAACCGGGAGATAAAGGCCAACCTGTCTGGCTGGTTTCCACAGGTAGGGGCCCGTTTCGGGGGTACGCACAACATCAAGCTGCAGCAACAGCCTTTCGGTGACCAGATTATAACGCTAGGCCAGCGCTTTACTTCCAACGTGGCCCTGGAGGCGACCCAGACGCTGTACAGCAGCGAGCTGTTGCTCGCTTCCAGAGCGGCCCGCTTTTCCCGCCAGCAGCTGGAGCAGCAAATCGCCAATACCAAAATAAACACGGTGGTGGATGTGAGCAAGGCTTTCTTCGACATCCTGCTCACCCAGGAGCAGCTTCGTATACTGGATGTGAACCTGGCTCGCCAGGAGAAGCAGTACAAAGACGCCCGCAGCAGGTATGACGTGGGGCTGGTGGACAAAACGGATTACCAGCGCGCCGCCATCACCCTGGCCAACATCCGCAGCGACCGGAACCGAGCACAAGAAGGCATCAAAGCCAAGCAGGCCTACCTGAAGCAACTCATGGGCTACCCAACCGAGCAGGACTTGAAGCTCGCTTACGACTATACCCGCATGCAACAGGCCGTGCTGGTGGATACTGCGGAAGTCATCGCGTTTGAGAACCGGATAGAGCTGCAGCAGTTGCAGACGCAGCGCGAACTACTCCTGCTGAACACAGCCTTCAACAAATGGAATTTCCTGCCTACGGTGTCTGCCTTCGGTAACTACAACCTGCTTTATTTCAATAACGAGTTCTCCAACCTCTACAATCAGAGTTATCCTACCTCCGCCGTGGGGCTGCAGGTGAACCTGCCTATTTTCCAGGGCACGCGCAGGCTGCAGAACATCAAAATCGCCCAGCTGCGCGAGGAGCGCCTGGAGGAGGAGATAGAGGATACACGCAAAGCCATCAACACGGAGTACCAGGCAGCGCTCGCCAATTACAAAAGCGATTTGGTGGAGTGGCGCACGCTGCAGGAGAATGTGGGCATGGCCGAGGAGGTATATGAAATCATCAAGCTGCAATACGACCAGGGGGTGAAGGCCTACGTGGATTTGATAGTGGCAGAGAGCGAGCTGCGCACCACCCAACTCAACTATTACAACGCCCTCTACAACGTGCTGGCCAGCAAACTGGACTACCAGCGTGCCCTGGGCGACATCGACATCCGGTAAAAGAGCTAACTACCCATAAATTCAGAGAAACAAGAGCATGAAGAAAAGATATACGTGGCTTTTTGCGGCCATGATGAGCCCGGTCGTCCTGATGTCCTGCGGCGGCAACGAGGCGGCCCAGCAACCGGTGAACCCAGCCGCCATGGCCGTTCCGGTCAATACCTACCAGGTGAAACAGGAGCGCGTGACAGGCAAGGACACCTACCCGGCCACGGTGGTGCCGTTGCAGGAAGTGGAGCTACGTCCGCAGGTGTCGGGCTACATCACCAACATTTACGTGCAGGATGGGCAGCGCGTGAAGAAGGGGCAGCGCATGTATGAGATAGACCAGAGCAAGTACCGCGCAGGGCTGCAGCAGGCGCAGGCCAACCTGCAAAGTGCTAAAGCCAACCTGGCCCGTGCCGAGAAAGACCTGGAGCGTTATGAGACACTGGCCGAGCGCGATGCCATTGCCAAGCAGCAGGTAGACTATGCACGTACTGAGGTGCAGACGGCCAGGGCGCAGGTGGCCTCCGCGCAGGCGCAGGTGCAGAGCGTATCCACCGATTTGGGCTATTCGGTCATTAACGCGCCTTTCAGCGGCACCATCGGCATCTCGCAGGTGCGCGTGGGGGCGCAGGTGTCGCCGGGGCAGCCACTGCTCAATACCATCTCCTCCAGCGACCCCATCGCCGTGGACATTGTGATAAACGAGCAGGAACTCACCCGCTTCAGCAACCTACAGCAGGGCAAGCAGCCCGATTCGCTCTTCACCATCCAGCTCAACAACGGGCAGGTATACCCACACACCGGCAAGCTGCGGGCCATTGACCGCGCCATTGGCCGGCAATCCGGCACCACGACGGTACGGGTAGAGTTTCCCAACCCAAAAGAAGTGCTTATACCTGGTATGACCGTGAGCCTTCAGGTGCTGAACCAGGATATAGGCGAGCAGTTGGTGATTCCGTTCAAAGCGGTGAGCGAGCAGCTGGGTGAGTTCTATGTGTATGTGGTACAGGGCGACTCGGCGGTGCAGCAGAATGTGGAGCTGGGAACCCGCGTGAACGGCAACATCGTGATACGGGAGGGCCTGAAAGACGGACAGCAGATAGTGGTGGAAGGCATACAGCGCCTGCGCCAGGGAGCCAAAGTACAGGTGGGCGCGCCGCAGCAGGGAGCAGCGCCACCGGCAGGCGGCGCCCGCTAGTCAATTCGTACAAGTTTCAGAAGTTTAGCAAGGAAACATGATTTCAGATGTATTTATAAGAAGGCCCGTCACCTCCATCGTCATCTCGATAGTGATTGTGCTGGTGGGCTTACTGGCCATGATGAGCCTGCCGGTCACGCAGTACCCGGACATATCGCCGCCAACGGTGTCTGTGTCGGCTAACTATACCGGCTCCGATGCGCTCACCGTAGAGCAGGCCGTGGCCACGCCGGTGGAGACACAGATTAACGGTACACCTGGTATGGCGTACATCACCTCCACCAACACCAGTACCGGGCAGATGAACATGTCGGTGACCTTTGAGGTAGGCACCGATATCGACATTGCCACCCTGGATGTGCAGAACCGCGCCAGCATCGCGCAGCCGACGCTGCCGGAAGAGGTGCGCCGACTGGGCGTGACGGTGCGGAAGCGAAACCCGAGCATCATGATGGTGATTGGCATCTACTCGCCCAAACGCACACACGATATCCAGTTCCTGGACAACTACACCAACATCTATGTGAAGGATGCGCTCATGCGCGTGAGCGGGGTGGGGGACATCACCTCCATTGGCCAGGACTTCAGTATGCGCCTCTGGCTGCAGCCCGACAAGCTGGCGCAGTATAACATTGGCGCCAGCGAGATTACGGCAGCCATACAGGAGCAGAACCTGCAGGTGGCGGCCGGTACGGTGGGCGGAGCGCCGCAGTACAGCACGCAAGCTTTCCAGTATCCCATTACCGTAACGGGCCGCCTGCAGACGCAGGAGCAGTTTGGCGACATCATCGTGCGCACCAATCCGGCCGATGGCTCTATCGTATACCTGCGCGACGTGGCCCGCATCGAGTTCGGACGCTTCGACTATGGGCGGGAGTCCAAGATAAACGGCAACCCGGCTACCATGATGCTGCTTTACCAGGCCCCGGGCAGTAACGCCCTGGAGACGGCCGAAGGCATCTATGCGGCGCTTGACGATTTGAAGCAATCTTTCCCGGCCGATGTGGACTACATAGTTTCGTTTGAGACGGTGTCGGTGGTGCAGGTGTCCATCAATGAGGTGGTGATGACGCTGGTAGAAGCGCTCATACTGGTAATCATTGTGGTGTTCCTGTTCCTGCAGAGCTGGCGCGCGACGCTGGTGCCTATCCTGGCTATACCTGTTTCCATCATCGGTACCTTCGTGTTCTTCATCCCGCTGGGCTTCACTATCAACACGCTCACGCTGTTTGGTTTCGTGCTTTCCATTGGTATTGTGGTGGACGACGCCATTGTGGTGGTGGAAGCGGTGCAGCATTACATTGACCACGAGAAGCTCTCGGCTAGGGAAGCTACCCGAAAGGCGATGAAAGACATCACAGCGCCGGTTATCGCCATCGCCCTGATTCTGGCGGCGGTATTCATACCCGTGGGCTTTATACCCGGTATAGTAGGCCGACTGTACCAGCAGTTTGCCATCACCATCGCTATTTCTGTGCTTATTTCTGCCTTTGTGGCCCTCACGCTGACGCCGGCGCTCTGTACGCTGATGCTCAAGCCGATGAACGTGAACAAGGACTCCCGAGGCATCAACAAGTTTTTCTACAAGTTTAACAACTGGTTTGCCCGCACCACGCAGTCTTACTCTGTGGGCGTCCGCAAGAGCATCAAGGCTACGCCGTTGGTGCTCATCCTGCTGGTGTGCCTCTATGTGGGCACGTTTGGCCTGTTTGCCACTAAACCGACGGGCTTTATACCTACCGAGGATGAGGGTCGGATGTTCGTGTCAGTGGAGTTGCCGGAAGGTGCTTCTATGAGCCGGACTTCTGCTATCCTGTCGCAAATAGGGGAGCAGTTGGGAAGCGTGGATGCCATACGCAATTATACCTCTATCGCCGGTCTGAACGCCATAAACTTCTCCTTTAAGTCGAATAGCGGTACCTTCTTCGTGCAGCTGGAGCCTTGGGACCAGCGAACCGATGAAGCCTCGCACCTGAACGGGGTGATGGCCGAGGTGCAACAGAAAATTGCTGGTATCAAAGAGGCCAACGTGATTCTGGTGGCACCGCCTGCCATACCTGGCCTGGGTGCATCGGGTGGTTTCAGCTTCGTGCTGCAGCAGCGGCGTGCCGGCGATGTGAAGGACCTGGAGCGGGTGATGGGGCAGTTCCTGGCAGCGGCCAACCAGCGCCCGGAAATCGCAATGGCCTACAGCTTCTTTACGGCCAAGACACCCGGATACCACCTGACAGTAGACAGAGAAAAAGCGAAACGCCTGGGTGTGAACATCGCCGATGTGTATGCCACCATGTCTACGTACATGGGCAGCCGCTACATCAACGACTTCACGCGCTACGGCCGCAACTTCCGGGTGGTCGCTCAGGCGGACACCGCTTTCCGGATGGACATTGAAAGCATGCGGCAGTATTATGTGATGAACAGGCAAGGCGAGTCGGTGCCTCTGAGTGCGCTGGTCACTTCGGAGGTGGTGGAGAACGCGCCGGTTATCTCGCACTTCAACCTGTTCCGCTCCGTGGACATCAACGGTAGTGCGGCTCCCGGCTATAGTAGCGGCCAGGCCCTGCAGGCGCTCGAAGAAGTGGCCCAGGAAGTACTGCCGGCTGGGTATGGCTATGAGTTCTCTGGTCTGAGCCGTGAAGAATTGGCAGCCGGAAGCAGTACGATTTACATCTTCTCGCTTTCCATCCTGCTGGTTCTCTTGCTGCTGGCAGCGCTTTATGAGAGTTGGTCGGTGCCGTTCTCGATTCTGTTCGCTATCCCGTTGGGCATGTTCGGGGCTATATTGGCGCTGACGCTACTACCTAAACTGGACAACAACGTGTATGCGCAGGTAGGTATGATTACGCTGATAGGTCTGGCTGCCAAGAACGCCATTTTGATTGTGGAGTTCGCCAAGGAACGGGTGGACCGGGGCATGGATTTGATAGAGGCGACTATTGAAGCCGTTATTCTGCGTCTGCGGCCTATTATCATGACCTCGCTGGCCTTCATTCTGGGCGTGGTGCCGCTGGCGCTCTCGTCCGGCGCCGGTGCCGTGTCCCGCCAGACCATTGGCTGGGTGGTGATTGGCGGTATGTTGGCCGCTACATTCCTGGCCATCTTTGTGGTGCCGGTGCTGTACGTGGTCATCACCCGACTGGCCTATGGCAAAAAGGGGCTGGCCGAACTCCGAAACAGGAACTACAATTCTGGCGGAGACGAGGGAGGCGACCCAGCCTATACCAACCCGCATGTCTGATAAAATTTAAACGCAACAAAAGAAAAGCCCCGGCCTTTACAGCCGGGGCTTTTTTTATAGGTATGGAGAACGCGGTTACTTTCTGAGCACCTTGCCTGCTTTCTCTTGTTCCAGCAGCCGCTCTATCCAGAAGATGAGGAAGAGCGCCACCAGGTTGAGCCCGATGAACTGCTGTCCTGACTCTGTGCCGAAGTTGAAATGGAAAGAGGAGAGGGCCAATCTGAATTTAAATGTCCAGCTTTCTAACACATCCACCCCAACACCAATCCGCAGGCCGGCCACATACTGGAAGCCGTAGGAGCCGAATGCGAAATACAGCACCTGCAGCACTTGGTTGACCAGCGAAAGCCGCAGGCCACGGGTAGGGTTCCGGAACAGCATACGGCCGCAGAGGATGGAAAACAGGAATAGGCCGCCGGCTAGCATCCCCAGCCGCAGCGCCTGCTGGTCCACGACCATTTCGCCGCTGAACATGACCCAAACGGTCAGCACAATGCCGAGGATGCCACCCACTAGTTGGTAAAGGGCGATGGCTCTGATTTGGTTTTTGATTCGGGAAGTCAATTTCGAGGAGCTTATAAGCCTTGGATTATGTAGTGAAATCGCTGCAAAAATAAGTAAAACAAACGGTTATCAGGTATAGCCGCAGCCCCAAGGTTAGGGTATAGCAGTGCATCCCTACTGTTGAGGTATGCTGTGGTTCCAGTGCTGCCCATCTCAGCCAGTTCTAGATTTCCAATCATGGTTGAAGTATACACGACTACGGAGACAAACGTGCTTTTTCACAATTCAGTAAGCGTGACTGCAAGTGATTCTGACTACTGGGTATAACTGCTGCCCTACATATTTTGGAAGGCTGATATTTTTGTTTTTGGAGTTAAACCAATCTCGCCTATCTTGCTCTGATTAAACGCCGGTAAGTTTATGAATAATAAGGGTTTTCCCTTTAAGCTGTATACCCGTATCGGTGAGCGGGCTTCGGGTCTCTTTGTGCGGCTCCATCAGGTATAGCCAAGGATGCGCCTCGGCCGTACCTGCTTAAAGAAAGGGGGTACGCTCTTACCGGTTGACAGTTTATCCACTGATGCGGCTGTGGCGCCTGGTGATTTTTGATAATTGCCCTGACTATACGCCAGCCAAAGGCATACCCTTTAACTAGAATCTTGAAATAACGCGATTATACCTGGTATGAAAAAAATCCTGAGCCTGCTGCTCGTTCTGAGCGCTTTCCCCTTGCTGCTGCAGGCGCAGCAAACCCAGAAACCCGCTTTGCACGGCAAAAGCTGGATGGCCATCACAGGAAAGCCTTTGGCTGCCACAGCCGGTGCCATGACTTTCCAGAAGGGGGGCAATGCCGTGGATGCGGCCTGCGCCATGCTCGCGGCTACCTGCACTATGTGGGATGTGCTAAGTTGGGGAGGAGAGACCCAGGCCCTGATTTACAACCCGAAGACGAAGAAGGTCATCGCCATAAACGCCATGGGGGTAGCCCCCACCGGAGCCACGGCGAAATTCTTTAAGGGCAAAGGCTACAACTTCCCGCCAGAGAACGGTCCGTTGGCGGCTACCACGCCAGGCACCGCCGGAGGGTTGATGCATATGCTGGCCAACTACGGCACCCTGAGCCTGGAGCAGGTGCTGGCCCCTGCCATGGACATGGCGGCCGGCTATCCTATTGAAGCGCAAACTGCCAACAGCATCGAAAGGAACAAGGAACTCATCAAACAGTGGCCTTATTCCAAGAAGGTTTTCCTGACCCATGCTGGTGAGAAAAGAGAGGCGCCTGTGGCCGGTGAGATATTCGTGCAGAAAGACCTGCTGCAAACGCTCACCAAACTCGTGGAAGCCGAGCGAGCCGCCCTGAAACAAGGCAAGAGCCGCAAAGAGGCGATTATGGCAGCCTATGACCGTTTCTACAAAGGTGACATTGCCGAGGAGTTTGTGCGCGGCTCGAAAGAACAGGGCGGTCTGATTACGATGCAGGACCTGGCCAAGTGGAAG
The DNA here is from genome assembly GCF_000373265.1 of Pontibacter roseus DSM 17521. Lineage (GTDB taxonomy): Bacteria > Bacteroidota > Bacteroidia > Cytophagales > Hymenobacteraceae > Pontibacter > Pontibacter roseus. The sequence continues at coordinate 1,005,692 of NZ_KB890762.1, read as the reverse complement.
CCCTTGGAAGAGGAGCCCCTGATGGTGAACTACAAAGGCATAGAGGTATACAAGCTGCAGCAGTGGACGCAGGGACCCGTGCTGTTGCAAGGGATCAACATACTGGAGAACTTCGACCTGAAAGGCATGGGCTACAACAGCGCCCGGTACATCCATACCTTGTACCAAGCCATGAACCTCTCCTTTGCCGACCGCGATTTTTACTACGGCGATTCCTACTTCGCGCCGCAGGAGCCCATGAAGGGGCTGCTCAGCAAGGCCTACGCCAAGCAACGTGCCAGCCTCATCAACTTTGAAAAAAACGACGCCAACATCGGTCCCGGTGACCCTTATCCTTTCGAAGGCAAGAAGAACCCATACCTGAAGCTGTTGAAGCAACGTGGCTACGAGCCCGACACGGCCCGCCGCAATTTCGCACCTACGCACGACCAGCGCAACGGCTCCTCCCTGGAAGAGTACCAGGACAGGCTCTGGCGGGGAACCACCACCGTGGAGGCCGCTGACAAAGAAGGCTGGGTGGTGTCTATTACACCGAGCGGCGGCTGGCTTCCCGCCTGCATTGCAGGCAACACAGGCATCGGCATGAGCCAGCGTATGCAGAGTTTTGTGCTCGACCCTTCCCTGAACCCCTTCAACGTGGTGGAGCCTGGCAAACGGCCAAGAGTGACTCTGACGCCTTCCATGGCTTTGAAAGACGGCAAGCCTTTCCTCTCCTTTGCGGTGCAGGGCGGCGATACGCAGGACCAGAACCTGTTGCAGTTCTTCCTCAACGTAGTCGAGTTTGACATGACTGTGCAACAGGCGGCGGAAGCGGCCAATTTCAACACCAACCAGCTCTGGCTCTCGCTGGGCGGCTCCAAGACCGATGACCGCAAACCAAAGCCGGGGCATATCCTGCTGAATGAAAGCACGCCGGATTCGGTGCGCAACGAACTCAAGAAGATGGGCTATACCTTGAGCTTCGGTGACCGCACCAGCGGACCCATCAACGCCATCTTCTTCGACTGGAAGCATGGTAGCTTCTGGGGGGGCTCCAGCAACCATGGCGAGGATTACGGCATTGGCTGGTAGGCCGAAGTTCAGACAATGAATTGCATTCTGCTTATTTGGTCAGATTCTAAATTGCTGCTCAACAGACGCATTCTGAAACCCGGGCAGGTAAAAGAGTAGTATTAGTCTTATAAACTGATGTTGAATCTAACTTATAATACTATGGAAGCTACTTGCAATCATTGCACACACTGGGAGCAAGACCCCAATAAAGTACAGCTGCAAAGCAAAGATTTTGGCGTATGCGACGAATTGACCGGGCAGCATGCCCTGGAGCCAGCCTATGTGCTGCCCCTGGTGCATGAAGGGCCGGAAGACAGGAAGCCAAGGCAATTTGAGATGATTACGGGCGCTATGTTCGGCTGCAATCATTTCAGCGAGCGTAAGCGCTGGGTATAATTCAAAACAGAGAGGGCGGATGCTGGTATAGCATCCGCCCTTTTAAAAACAAATGCCCTGCAGCGAACTACAGGGCGACTTGTCAATCTAAACACAAACAACCAACATTTTTAATATCTTCTAACCCTTTTACAAGGGTAATCCATTTCCATTTAATACCTTAAGAAGGGCCTGTTCGTGAAACCCTGCAGGCTTTCCGAGATGCCCACAAAATAATCTCCAATCAAAATGCCAGCTCCCTTTTGCAAGGCGCTCGTTCCGGCCATTGACGTTATTACCTCCCCATCAATGGTAGAGTACTCTACTGCTTCCTCCTCCACATAAGATTGCCAGGACGAAGCAGAATAGGTAGTCACTAGAGGGCAGCTACCACTCTCGAAGTTGGTTTTTGCTGCAGGGTTTCCATAGATGTTCATGTGACGTAGGGTTAAGGGTTTGTATAGGACAATAATACAGAGTAGCCTTATCACAAAAGAGGAATGTTTTTTAGAAAAAGTAACATCTATAAATCGGGTTATCTCGCCAGAAAAATACCTGCATGGCTGGCGTAAGTATATCGTTTATTCCTTATATGTTATATTTTCGTTAGAAAACTGCGCTTTGGTTCTTGTGCTAGAAGCGAACAAGCTAGAAAAAAGTAACAGTTATAGCCGGGTGTTTCCTCTGGAGGATTTCAGGAAATAATGGCTAAGGGTCTGGAGTCCGAGCACCGTAAGGGAAAGCAAGGCTCCGGGAAAGGCTACCAGCCACCAGGCGGAGGTATTGGAGCGTATACCTGAAATCATCCTGCCCCAACTTGCCAAATCCGTAGAGACGCCTATGTTCAGAAAAGAGAGCGTGGACTCCAGCAACATCAGGCTGGCTAGGCCAAACACAGAGGACACCAGAATAGGGGCCAGCATGTTGGGCAGCGCATGCCTATATATGAGTTGGGCCTGTGTAGCCCCGATACCAGTAGCCGCCTCAAAGTAAGGCAGCTCCCGGATGCGCAGTGTCTCGGCTCGGGCCAGTCGGGCTATACCTGTCCAGAAGGTGAATATGAGCAGGAGCGAGAGTAGCAGGAGGGAAGGCGGCGCAAAAGATGCCAGTACAAGTATCAGAATCAACCGGGGTATGCTGGTCAGCATTTCGATGAGACGCAGCACCGCCTGGTCTACCGGCAAGGCTATTTCCTCACAGAAAAAGTCCCATCGCTTCAGTAGGGGAGTGATTCCGAATACCAATATCCCGGGAAGCAGCAAAGCAAGTGTTAACGCATAGGTATAGGCTGTGGTATCAAAGCGCAGGCTGGTCAATTGCAATGGTAAATAGATGCCGTAATAGAACGCCACCAGTGCAGCCAGCAACAGCATCAGCGCTCTGCCACGGCTCATGCGTGCTTTCTTGTCGCCGTACAAGCCAGCCGAAGTCCCCAGTCCCACCCCCAGCAGCGTGGTGAGCACCATTACCGGAAAGCTGATGGCCCAGGCAGTGCGAGCACCAAACAGTGTGTTCGCCAGCACGTCCCTTCCCAGCGTATCGGTGCCCAGCCAATGGAAAGGGCGGCCCTGCTGGTAGGCCTCCCAATCAAACGGACGTTGAAACACATGCTCCAGGTCCAGCTCATTGGGATGGAAGGGCAGTGGCAGCCAGGGCAGCACGAGCACCAGCAACGTGAGCAACAACAGGTATAGCAGCGCCACCCGAAACGCCAGGAATTCCTGCCAAGCCTGCCGGAGGGTATGGAAGAGGCGACTCATGTGGTGGCGTGTCTTATGCGAGGGTCAGCCGTGGCGTACAGCAAATCGGCCAGCAGGTGGGAAAGCAGCTTGAAAGCGGCCACCAGGACAACGATGCCCATGATAACCGGATAATCCCGTGCCAGGACGGAGTCAATCAGAAGGCGGCCCATGCCCGGTATGGCAAAAACGGTCTCGATGATGACGGCGCCTGCCACCAGGGCTGGCAGAAAATCAGACAGCAGCGTGATGACGGGCAACAGGGCGTTCCGGAGCATATGTTTCCGGATGACGGTGCTTTCAGACAGCCCCTTTGCTCTTGCCGTCCGGATATAGTCTTGATTGGCGGTATCGGTGAGGGCATGGTAGAACTGGCTGGTTAGGTAGGGCAGGTTAGCGAGCACCAGGCACAGCAGGGGCAGCGCCATGAACTGCAGCCACTGGCCCAGTGCCTGTGCCTTCGTCAGCTGCGCTTCCTGGAAGTAGCCCATGCCGTACACCGGGAACAGCTGCAGGAAGGCAGGGCTGGCCAGCAGCACCAATAAGAGCATCGCCAGTACAAAAAGCGGGATGCTGTCCAGCAGGAACAACGAAGGCAGTACAGCTTTTCTCCAGCTGTGTCCGCCACGCCTCACCATGCGAAGGGACAACTCCAAAGCAATAGCCGTGGCCACTACCATACTAATGAGTAGGAGCCACCAGGTGGTGCCCACCGCCTCAAACAGAACCGCGCTGACCGGCCTTTTCAAGCGGAAAGAAGTGCCGAATTCTCCTTGGGCCAGCCCAACCAGCCAGCGATGGTACTGGTTGGCGGTTCCGTGCCAGCGCAGTGCGGGCATCAGGTAGGCGTAAGGATTTTGTCCCTCCAGTAGCTGAGCCGTGTGGTGCTGCAACTGGCTCTTTTGTGCCACCTGGTTTGGTGCCAGACTAGATAGAGCCGTTACGGCACGTTCTATACCTTTTGGCGTTGGATTCTGGTAGATGGTCTGCAGGTATGGCGCAAGCCGATTTCGCTGTGCGACAGGTGTTGCCTGCTCTACGTATTTCAGGCTGTTGTGAAAAGAGGAGACCAGCTGCCAATCGCCATACTGCCAGCTGAGGCGTTTCAAGAATAGCCTTTCACTTTCCGGGAAAATCAGGTGCAGCGTATCGGGCTCGGTAGCCGGTGACAGGCTGAAGTAGAAGAGGGGGAGGTCCTGGCCTGTTCTGTGCAGGAATTGTCGATAGGCTTTTTCACGGCTGTTGGCATCGGCCTTGCCAAAGTAGCCGCTGTCGGACTGGCCCAGCAGCTCAGCCCCATATATACCAGGCATCAGCCTACTCAGCAGGAAAATAAGCGTGGCTATGCCCCAAAGGACAGGTATAGCCAGCAATATCCGTTTCAGCAGATACGATGCCATGGTGGTTTACTTCTTCAACAGGAATGAGCTTACATCGTAGTAAGGGCGCAAACCTGATATTTTGGTATTCGTGAAGCGCCTGTGCACCGCCAGTTTCTCCTTGCGGTAGTAGAGCGGCAGGAAAGCTGCCTCTTCGTGCAGCACCTCCTGTAGCCTTTTGAGCAGTTGCGCCTTCTCTTCCTGTGTCTCAGCCGCGTTGATGCCTTCGAGCAACTGGTCGCTTTCGGTCGTGCCAACACCCGTTACATTGAATCCGCCTGGAGCGGCAAAGGAGGTATGGAACAGTGGCTTGAAGTTGAAGACGAACGGGTTGCCCGAGATGGCCCTGAAAAACATGTCGAAGTCGTGGGCGGCCAAACGCTGGTTCAGGGAACTGCTCTCCAGCGCCTGCACGGTAACAGGTATACCCGCTTTCGCGGCGTTCTGCTGGAAGATGAGGGCTGATTGCTCATAGGTAGTGTTCCCGGCCCGGTAGATGATTTCAAGGGTGAGTGCCTCGCGTTTTCCGTTCAGACTCCTGTGCCAACCCTCAGATGACTGTACCCAGCCCGCTGACTTCAGCAGCGCAACGGCCTGCTGCACATCAAAAGTGTAAGGTTTGAGGCGGGTGTGGTAGAATTCTTCTGCATCAGGTGGAACAGGTCCAACCGTAGGTATGGCATACGACTGCTGTGTTACCTTTATCAGATTCCCCACATCGAAGAGGTGGGCTAGGGCCTGGCGGGTGCGCCTATCGTTGAGTTTGCTCTGGCGTGTGTTAATGCCAGCGTACACCAGCTCGTACCCTTGTGGCGAATGAAGTGCGTAATCCTGTTGGAACGTTTTGTTCTGTTTGAGCTGCTCAAACTCTGCGACGGGGATGTTGTCGAGCACGTCAAGCTGCCTATTCTGCAGAGCCAGTAAGGCGGTGGTGTTTTCAGGGATGATTTGGAAGCTGATGCGGGCAGGATTGGCTGTCAGATATTCGCTGGCTTTGCCTATGGTGGTGCCCCACCAGTCTTCTTTGCGCTTCAGGGTAATATACTGTCCGGGTGCCCAACGTTCTAGAGTATAGCCGGCGCTGCCCTGCAGCTGTTCTGTGCTCTGTGAAGACCCCAGCGTGTTGAAACGCTTAGCGAATTCCTGTATACGGCTATTGTTATGCGCCACGGCAACCGTATCTGATAGCTGCTGTAACGTTAATGGGTTCAGCAGCCCTTCCGGGTCTAAAAGATAGGAGGGAAGGATGAAAAAATCACCCGTCAACAATTCCATCTCCGGGCTATACCCCGTGCACACAAAAGTGAATTTTCCTGGACTGTCAGCGTAGAGCACGATATCCTGGATAAACTCTACCTGGGGTTTGACACTCTCATTGTCCACATAAGGAGCTTTGAGCACCTTCAGGGTAAAGGCCACGTCCGCGGCTGTCACAGCTTCTCCATTGGGCCATTCGGCCTCCTCCCGTAGCTGATAAGTGAAGTAGGTAAGTGAATCTGTACGCTCCACCTCAGGTAAGGTGGAGGCTAGACTAGGCTTCAATGTGTTATAAGACAGGTCTGGTGCAAGCAGACTGTTGTAGAGTAGGTTTAGGATTTGCAGCGCCTCCAGCTCACTATAGTTAACTGGGTTCAGGTTAGCAGGGTCTACTGCCAATCGTACACGAACCTCGTCCGGCTGGCGCTCCGGCTGACTGCAAAAGCTGAGTAGTAAAAGTAAGCTGAATAGAACTGCTTGGGTTTTCCGCATCTTGTGTTATATACCTTTGGCTACAATAAGGCAAAGGCAATATAGGCAAAATGAGGTGAATCTCAACGCAGCCGGCAAATGCTATTTCTCTGTGGTCGTCCAAGCGCCCGAGCCACCCATGGAAGTAGCAGTGCCTGTAGTGGTTGTGGTGCTGGTAGTTGTAGTCGTAGTTGTCGTGGTCGTTTTCTGGTCAGTAGTAGATGGTGTACCAACAAGCATGTTCAGGACGATGGTAATGATGATTCCGGTCATGGGGTTTGAGATAAAAGGGTGTAAACTTCTTGAGGCAAAGATTAGAACGTTGTGTTATTATTTAAAGGAATATTTATAACAAAAAGTAACTTATAAAATATCGATTAAAATTTAAATAAGACTTATTTATATGACGATATCTAACTCGTTTCGCAGTTATAGATTATTTGGTTTAAAACAAATATGAATAAAAGTAACGCAACAAGAGAATTTCTTTTTAATATTAGGCTCTCACAGTCCAATTGAATGCTAAGGCTCTGTGAATATAGTATTTCTATAGTAAGTTTACTGCATTCGGTTGAATTTTCTGCCAATATTCTTAAGTGAAATAGATGGAAGAGCTTGCCAAACTTCTGAAGATAGTGTCTAACTGCACCAATGCAGCTAAAGTGGGCCCCAAGGATAAAAAGCAGGGGAGCAAGGAAGAGCTGTTTATCAGTAATATAGAAAAGGGCCTGTATAAGACGGATGAACAGGCCGCCGCTGACTTATATGATGCTGGCCCCAATGACTTCAGGTATAAGATGCTCAAGCACAGAGTCAAGACCAAGCTCTTCAATAGCCTGAACTATGTGGACCCTGACAAAGCAGGCCTGAATAATGTACAGCAGAAGGAGCTGGAATGCAACAATCTGCTCTACCAGGCAAACATACTCCGTTGGCAGTATGAATTGGGCCTGGTTGCGCATCTGGCCAATAAAGCTCTTTCCGTTGCGCGAGAGTACGACTTCACTGACTTGGAGGTATCGGCGTTGGAATTATTGAACCTGAGTTATTCGGAGCGAGGTATGGCTAAGCAACTCGCTTTGGCCCAGAAGGAGCTCAAGGCAACGTTGAATCAATTCATACAGGAGCGGGAGGCGGTAGCGCTGCTGCAGCACGTGGGGGTTCAGCTAAAGAAGTCAACCAAGACCAGAAAGGAGTTTTTGCCTTTTCTGCCCGAAATCATCAACCAATTAGAGCAGCTTTGGCTCAGTTCGGGGACCTTCAGTGCCTTCAATGCCTATTACAGAACCTACATCTGGTACCACGAACTGGAAGGAAACTTCAAGAAAATCATTGACATCACGGTTGATTCGATGAAGAACGTGGAGGACAATAAGGTGAACGCCCACCGGTTTGATTTGATGTACAACAACTACATCCTGGTATATGCACACCTGCGGGCAAAGGATTTTCAGAATGGCTTGGCCTATGCCGAGAAGAACCTGCCCCTCTACAATCCTTCCTCGCTCAACTGGTTTGCTTACATGGAGAACTACTTCCTGTTGGCCGTGCATGCCCGCCAATACGAGTTGGGAAATGTACTGCTGCAGCAGGTGTTCGACAGTCATGCCTTCGGTACCATACCTACCACAGCGAAGGAGCGCTGGATGCTGTACCAAGCTTACTTCAGGCTGATACATCCAAAGGCCTCGCCCATTCGCAGTGAGGCGAAGAATCCATACCTGCTTTCGTTGCCAGAATATAGCAAAGATAAGCTCGGTTTCAACGTGGCCATCCTGACGCTGCAGTTCATCTACCTGCTGGAAAAAGGGGATGCAGAGGCGCTGCTATACCGCATCGAGAGCCTCAAGAAGTACATCTCCACGCACCTGAAAGACGTGTTCAGCTTACGGAGCAAGTTGTTCCTCAAGCTGTTGGTGCTGGCCGTAACCGAGGACTTCGACGTGGAGCAGTGTCGGCAGAAGGGGAATGCCCTATACAAGAAATTGATGGAAACTCCCGCCCCCGGCGACGCCTACGCTGAGATAGAGATAGTGCCGTACGAACACCTGTGGGACCTTATACTGAGAATACTCCAGAAAAAAGAGACCCAGATGGAAGCCAAGTCCAGGTAAAGAGCAGCTTATAGGTGGCTGTAGTATGCAAAGGGAGGTTGGGAGAAGTCCATACCTGCTGCGGAAGTATTTGTGCTTCCCGGTGATTCTGCTGAATAGTTTTTTACATATATTTCAGCTATGCAAAAAAACAACCCTACCATCACAAGAGCCTGGTGCTTTTATGATTGGGCCAACTCGGTATACTCGCTGGTCATCACCTCCACGATTTTCCCGATTTACTACAGTGCGGTCGCGAAAAACCCAGACACCGGCTCCACGATGGTGGATTTCTTTGGGTTCGGGATGCAGAGTTCCGTGCTCTTTTCCTATGCCGTATCGGCATCCTTCCTCATCATTGCGGCGCTGAGCCCTTTTCTGACTGCCATTGCCGATTACAGTGGCCGGAAGAAGCTGTTCATGCAGTTGTTCTGCTACCTGGGTTCACTCTCCTGCGCCGCCCTGTTCTTTTTCACCCGGGATACCTTCTCGGTTTCTGTTGTCCTGTTCATGCTGGCCTCCATCGGGTTTAGTGGCAGTATTGTGTTCTATAACTCCTATCTGCCCGAGATTGCCACGGAAGACCAGTACGACCGGCTGAGCGCGCGTGGCTTTGCGATGGGTTACATCGGGAGTGTGCTGCTGCTCATCTTCAACCTGGCCATGATTCTACAGCCAGGCTGGTTTGGTATTGCGGCTGATAACACCAGCCTGCCGCCGCGCATCGCCTTCCTGACTACGGGCTTTTGGTGGTTTGGCTTTGCCCAGTATACCTTCTATCACCTGCCAGCCAATGTGTACCAGCGCACTCCGCGGGGCAGCTGGATTCTGAATGGCTTCCGGGAACTACGGAAGGTGCTGGACCAGGTGAAGGGGCTGCCGTTGCTCAAACGCTACCTGTTGGCCTACTTCTTCTTTAATATGGGGGTGCAGACAGTGATGTATGTGGCCACTATTTTTGGAATTGAGGTGCTGCAACTGCCCGATGACGCGCTCATCATAACTATTCTTATCATCCAGCTGGTGGCTATAGCCGGAGCCTACGGATTTGCTTTTATGTCATCGAGGTATGGCAACATCCGAGCACTGATTGTCGCTGTTATCATCTGGATTTGCATCTGTGCGGCGGCCTATTTCATCACTACGGCCATGGAGTTTTATGTATTGGCCGCTGTAGTGGGTTCTGTGATGGGAGGTATACAGTCTTTGTCCCGCTCTACATACACGAAGCTTATACCGGCAACCACCAAGGACCATGCTTCCTTTTTCAGTTTTTATGACGTGACGGAGAAGGTTTCCATTGTGTTGGGCACCCTCGCTTACGGCGCCATTGCGCAGGTAACTGGGTCGATGCGCTACAGCATCCTGGCCCTCATCCTGTTCTTTGCAGTTGGCCTTATCTTCCTGTCATTGATTAAGGGGAAGAAGTCACTGGAGCCGCAGCCAGCTGTAAACTAAGCCAAACAAGGTATAGCTAAGAGCAGTTGCTCCTGCTCCATGCTCTCGGCATTCTGAACTAAAATAACAGGTATAGCTTTAAAATGCAAAAGCCCTCCTAGATGTAGGAGGGCTTTTGCATGATTGTGAAATCCGGTTCTAGATTACTTCTGGTATACCTTTTTACCATTCACATAAGTGCGGAGCACCTGCAGGCCGCGCATCTGGTCAGGTGCTACGGTCATCAGGTCACGGTCTACGAGGATGAAGTCGGCGAACTTGCCTGGCTCCAGGCTGCCTTTCTCATTCTCCTCGAAAGCGGCCTTGGCGGCCCAGATGGTCATGCCTCGCATGGCTTCCTGCCGGCTCAGTGCGTTCTCCATCTGGAAGCCTCCTTCCGGCCAGTTCTTGCCATCCTGACGCGCCACGGCTGCATGGAAGCCATACACCGGGTTGATATCCTCTACCGGGAAGTCGCTGCCCAACGGGATATAGCCGTTCTGGTCCAGCAACTCCTTGAACGGATAGGCGTGTGCGATGCGCTCCTTTCCTAGTCTGTCACCGGCCCAGTACATGTCGGAGGTGGCGTGGGTCGGCTGCACCGACGGGATGATGCTGAACTTCCCGAACTTGGCCATATCAGCCGGGTTGATGATTTGGGCATGCTCAATGCGCCAGCGCTTGTCATTTTTTCCACCCAGTACCTCGCCATAGATATCGAGTAACAGGCGGTTGGCGGAGTCACCAATGGCGTGGGTGTTCATCTGGAAGCCATGTTGGTTGAGCAGGGCGGCTATGTCACGGAACTCCTTCTCGGAGGCCAGCAGGAAACCGAAATGGTTGTGGCGGTCGCTGTACGGTTTCAGCAGGCTGGCACCCCGTGAGCCCAAGGCGCCATCGGAGTACACCTTGAAGGAGCGCACGTTCAGGCGGTCCGTTTTGTAAGGGCCGCTCTTAAAATAGTGGTCCTGATTTATTTTGCCGGGGTTCATCATGGCGTACACGCGCATCTGCAGGTCGCCGCTCTTGTGCATGGCTTCCATCAAATCAACCGTGGACTTGTCCAAGCCTGCGTCGGCTACTGAGGTGAGGCCCACGACGAAGCAGTTTTTCTCGGCTTTCTGCAGTGCCTGGCGTTGTTCCTGCTCATCGGGCTCCGGTATCTTGGAAGAAACCAAATCAATGGCGTTGTCAATGAGGATGCCGGTCATACGGCCGCCTTCCACCTCCACCAGGCCGCCCACCATTTTGGTCTGAGGCGTGATGCCTGCCAGGTCAAGGGCTTTCTGGTTTGCTAGGGCCGCATGGCCGTCGATGCGGGTAAGCAGCACGGGCGTATTCGGGAAAAGCAGGTCCAGCGTGTCCTTTGTCGGGAATTCCTTCACAGGCCAGTCGTTCTGGTCCCAGCCGCGGCCTTCAATCCAGTCGGCGTCCGGGTACTGCTTTTGCTGGTCCACCACCTTCTGCACCACTTCTTTGTAAGAGGTAGTGCCTACCAGGTCAGCCGACTGCAGCGCCAGGCCATATCGGTAGAAGTGGGCGTGCCCGTCAATCAAACCAGGGTAGATGGTCTGTCCTTCGGCATCCAGTTCCTCGGAGGCCGAGTACTGCTTACGGATGTCGGCCGTGGTGCCTACTGCCACTATTTTGCCGTCCTTCACGGCAAAGGCTTCGGCCTGGTCAAAGTTGTCGTTTACCGTGTATATGTTGCCGTTGTACACAACCAGGTCAACGGACTCGGTGTTGGTGCAACTGCTCAGGATTGAGGTGCCCAGCAGGGCAGCAGCGGCAAAGGTGCGTAGCGTTTTTTTCATGTATGGGTTTATTCGAAGCGCATGTGTTTCACTGACTCACCCGAGTTGATGAGTTCTATCAGGGAGTCTATACCTATGCTCAGGTGCTTCTCTACATAGTTTGTGGTTACCAGTTTATCGCTTTCAGAGGTCTTCACACCTTCAGGAATCATCGGGTTGTCCGATACTAGCAGCAGGGCGCCGTGTGGAATCTCGTTGATGAAGCCTACCGTGAAGATAGTGGCCGTCTCCATGTCGATGCCCATGGCCCGAATCTGGCGCAGGTACTCCTTGAAGTCCTCATCGTGCTCCCACACGCGGCGGTTGGTGGTGTACACGGTGCCGGTCCAGTAGTCCATCTCGTGCTTCTTGATCATGGACGAGACGGCGCGCTGCAGACGGAACGAAGGCAGAGCCGGAATTTCTGGTGGCAGGTAGTCATCGGATGTACCCTCGCCGCGTATGGCCGCGATAGGCAATATAAGGTCACCGATTTGAGTTTTCCGCTTCAGGCCGCCGCACTTGCCTAAAAACAGGGCTGCCTTTGGTTTGATGGCGGAAAGCAAATCCATAACAGTGGCTGCCATGGCACTGCCCATCCCGAAGTTGATGATGGTGATGTTGTTGGCCGTGGCCGTTTGCATGGGCTTGTCCAGGCCTTTCATCTCGACGCCGAAGCGGTCGGAGAACATGCGCACGTAATTGATAAAGTTGGTCAGGAGAATGTACTCTCCAAACTCGTTCAGGGGGACTCCTGTATACCTGGGAAGCCAGTCGCCTACTATTTCCTCTTTCGTCTTCATGGGTTAAATATATAGAATAAGATATAAAAAAGCCGCCTCGGCAAGCTTTGTCGCTGGGGCGGGGCGGCAAAAAACGGTAAATTGCGGTATGGAAACGCTGAACCTGCCGCCATTTGCGTATAAAATTAAGCAATCTGGCGCAAACTCGTTGATTTTTGACCTGCTCCGCCGGAAATATGTGCTGCTCACGCCTGAGGAGTGGGTACGGCAGCATTTCCTTTATTACCTCACCGGAACGCTCAGCTACCCCAAAAGCCTCATCAGTATTGAACGGGGTACCACATATAACAAGTTGCAGAAGCGCACCGATCTGTGCGTTTATGACCAGCAGGGGAAGCCGCACCTATTGGTGGAGTGCAAGGCAGCCCATGTGCCCATTACGCAGGATGTGGTGAAACAGGTGTCGGTGTACAACCAGGTGCTGCAGGCACGGTATGTGGTCATCACCAACGGGCTGGAGCACTACTGCTGGGAGGTGGACTTTGTAACCCGCCAGTTCAAGCCTCTGCAGGAAATACCGCCTTTCCAGTCCGGCTTTTAACTACTGCTTCCTCCTCCAGAAATACAAATCGTTCTGTACCAGTTTGTTGCGGAAATATTGCACATAGGCTTTCAGCTGCCGATTCTGTGACTCATTTGCGGAAGTAGGTCTCATCTCCGGGAAGGTATAGGAACGGGTCTGGTCATCGGCGGTGAGCTCGGCTATACCTTGCTGCTGCACCAGGAAGTAAGAGGCACCGTTGTAGAATAAGGCCCGGCCAGAGCGGGTCGTGTCCAGTACGGATTCACCGAAAGGAAGCACCTTGTCGGTAGGCAGGTTCAGGTAATCCACTACCGTAGGCAGGATGTCGGCGTGCTGCGTCACTTTCTGCTCATCCCCTTGCAGCTGCTTACCGGGATGGAAGAGCAGCAGGGGCACGCGGTAATAGCCTAGTTCATTTTGGTACTCCGGCCGCACGCTTTTCTGGGTATGGTCCGCCACCAGAATGAACAGCGTGTTCTCGTACCAGGGCTGCTGCGAAGCGGTCCGGAAGAACTCCTTCAAAGCGTAATCCGAATAGCCTACCGATTCATGTATCTCTAGTTCGCCCTTCGGGAATCGGCCTTTGTATTGCGAAGGAACGGTATAGGGGTGGTGCGCGCTGAGCGTGAAGACCGTGGTGAAGAATGGCTGTCGGAACCTATTCAGCTCCTTGGCCACGTACTGCAGGTATGGCTCATCGAAAATGCCCCAGTTGCCATCATAGTCTTGTGAGCGGCGGTCTGCCGGATATTCATCCAGACCATAGTAGCGTTGAATGCCAGCCATTTGCGTGAACTGATTGAAACCCATGGTTCCATTAGTCGCGCCATGGAAAAATGCCGATTCATAGCCCGCCTCCTGTAGCAGATGGCCCAAGCTGTAGAGCGTGTTGGATTGGTAAGGCGAGATGATGTAAGGTTCCTGCAAAAGCGAAGGCAGACCTGATAGGATGGAGGGTAGCCCCTCAATGGACTTGCGCCCATTGGCAAAGCTGTTCTGGAAAAGCAGGCCATGCTGCGCGAGCGAATCCAGGAAAGGGGTATAACCCTGTCCACCGTTCAAAGCGCCCACATACTCGGCCGCAAAACTCTCCAGTATAATCAGGACCACGTTCTCCTGCAGCGGCGGGCCGTCCGGCTGGCTGTACCTGTAGGGGTTGAGGTCAATCGTTGCCAGCAATTCTTCATCCGTAACGAAATAGTGCTTCTCCTCCAACTGGGTTTTGCCTATGCTCTTGATGAACGTGAAAGGGCTGTTCAGGGACAGATGCCCCAGCGCCGCCGGCTCCAGCACAAAAGCATGGGCAGGCCTGAGCGGCTTGAGCTGTATGCCGCCGCGTATGCCCAGCACCACAAAGCCCGCCACCAGCAGCAGCCTGAGGTAGCGCAACCAAACGGCTGGCGCCTGGGCAGGTATAGCATCAGCCTTCGGGTAGACTCTGGCAATGGCCACCACCAGTGCTACAAACCCCAGCACCAGGTACCAGTAGTAGCGCGCTAGCTGCGCCAACTGGTCCAGAATATCGCCCGTAATGGTGAACACTTCATTGCCAGAGCGCCTGCCAATGAACTTGAAGAACTCCACGTCGGCCAGGGCCAGCGCAATGAAAGGAGCGTTTGTTAGCACAAAGAGCCATTTCAGCGCGAGTTGGTATCTCGGGTGCTGCACATTGCCCTGGGGCAGGAGGGAGAGCAGGATGAACAGCGAGTTGATGATGACCAGCGCGGCCACGTCGAAACGGAAGCCATGAACGAAGGCCAGGGCTATCTGCCCGGCGTCTGCCTCCGCGAAAGTGCCATAGTTGAAAGCATAGAAGACGACCCGCAGCAGCGTATACAGCAGGAACACGAACCCTAGCCGGCGTAACAGCAGTCGGAATGTACTATCAAACATCAAGGAATTCTGAAATCATTCGGTTGCCTGCCAGGGCCTCTACAGGTATAGCTGCCGCCCAAGCATCTTGCAAAGGTACCTAAAAGGATGCTGACTAGAAAGTGACCGGCCTGGCTAGGTATAGCCGGTAGGCGCCTCCCCACTCAAGACAGGCCAAAAACAGAAGCGCCTTCCCGATTTTCTCAGAAAGGCGCTCTACAATATATGCTCGTGAAGCTAATGTAGTGACTACAGCACAGAATCAACTGGTACATACTCCAAGTTGAAGGCCTCGGCCACACCTTTGTAAACAACTTTGCCATCTACCACGTTCAAGCCCAGCTTTAGCTCGTTGCTGTCAGAGCAGGCTTTCTGCCAGCCTTTGTTGGCTAGCTGAAGCGCATAAGGTAGGGTAGCGTTAGTGAGTGCTAGCGTAGAGGTATAAGGAACGGCACCTGGCATGTTGGCCACGCAGTAGTGCACCACGTCATCAATGATATAGGTCGGGTTCTCGTGCGTAGTTGGCTTGCAGGTCTCGATGCAACCGCCCTGGTCAACGGCTACGTCCACTACTACCGTACCTGGTCGCATCTCCTTCAACATGTCGCGTGTAATCAAGTGTGGCGCCTTAGCACCCGGAATCAACACGGCACCGATGATGAGGTCGTGCGTAGGGAGGAGCTCACGTACGTTGTATTCATTCGACATGAAAGTGTTCACGTTGGCTGGCATGATGTCGTCTAGGTAACGCAGGCGGGCCAGGTTCGTGTCCAGGATGGTCACGTCGGCTCCCATACCTGCCGCCATTTTCGCGGCGTTGGTACCTACCACGCCACCACCCAGAATCATCACCTTAGCGGGACGCACACCTGGTACGCCACCCAACAGGATGCCACGGCCTTTCAATGGCTTCTCCAGGTACTTGGCACCTTCCTGGATGGACATACGACCGGCTACCTCAGACATAGGCACCAGCAAAGGGAGGCTTCTGTCCGGCTTCTCTACAGTCTCGTAGGCAAGGCAAATGGCCTTACGCTCAATCATGGCGTGTGTCAGCGGCTCGTAAGAGGCAAAGTGGAAGTACGTGAACAGCAGCTGGCCTTCTTTAATCAGGCTGTACTCCGACTCAATCGGCTCCTTCACCTTGATAATCATCTCAGCGATGCCGTATACCTCTTCAATGCTCGGAAGTATAGTGGCGCCTGCCTTCTCGTAATCTTCGTTGGCAAAGCCGCTGCCTTCGCCGGCCGTAGCCTGCACGTATACCGAGTGGCCGTTGCGCACCAGTTCAACTACACCGGCAGGGGTTACGCCTACGCGGTTTTCGTTATTCTTGATTTCCTTTGGAACACCAATAATCATGTCGTTCTGTTTATAAATTAGTTATTGGAAAAGCTGCGCAAATATACCACATCTATCCTGAAATAAAAGGTTAATTCAATAGGGTGTCATAACATTGTATTGGCAACCGCAGGTAGCTGAGCAAGGGGAGTTTAAGTAGGGCCTGAACCGACGCGCAGCCGCAGTCAGCAGAGGCTATACCTGCATGGATAGGCTATTTGATAGGGGCAGTTCAACCAGTTGCACTGCTCAGGGGAAGTGGGTAGATATAAAATGAAAAAAGGCAGTGATAGAATCACTGCCATTAGTACAAAATAAAACTATGAAAAAAACTATCTGAAAGGTACCGGCTGTGTGCCCTCCCTTAACATATTCTTTTGAGCCAGACTCTCTACCACTGTCGCCTTCAGCGTGAGCTTCAGGTCTGGCATTACTATATCATTTGAAATAATAGAAACTACCTCGCTTTGCTCCTTTAACATTGTAGGATTATAGGTTAGTTCCAAAATCGCTTGCTGTCCAGGCTTTATTGATGGCTCCGATACTCTGTAGCTCACGCAGTTGCATTTGGACTTCACTCCCTGTATCACCAGGTCCTGCCGACCCGTGTTTTTGATTGTGAACTTGGCTACAGCTTTTTGTCCTTTTTCAAGTTTTCCGAAGCTGTACGATGTGTTACCAACAGCCAAACGCGGCGAATTTGCTTTTTGTTCCGGCGTGTGACTTGTTTTTAAATCTTTTGGCCCAACCTCCCCTTTGATGAAGATAACGGCATGAGGGGTAGCCGCATTGGAGGTAACTGAAATAGACTTGTGGAACGGGCCGGGACGGCCGGTGCTGTTATAGGCAGCCTTGATGACGCCTGTTTTGCCAGGCAGTATCGGGTCCTTGGTCCAGTCCGGGGTAGTGCAGCCACACGAAGGCTGTACATTCGCTATAACCACAGGCTTGTCGCCCACGTTCTTTACAACGAACTCATAAGTTGCCTGCACTCCTTCGGCTATGGTGCCAAAGTCGTGTGTCTCCTTCTCGAATTTGAGTTCGCCCTGTGCGGAGGCACTGAAACCTGCCAAAAGCAGGCTGAGCATTGTCAGTAAGTAAATTTTTCTGTTCATGTACCGGTAATTTAAGTAAGCTGCTCCTGTTTTACAAAGCAAACAAAGATATAAATTCTTTTAACAAAAAAACAGTATCAACAACCAAGCCGTGGTCCGCCTGAGGTCACCTCAGATTTGAATTTCGGCTAATCTTGAGTACTTTTGATGGTAAAAACAAATAAAATCCTTTATAGAGAAGACATGCAGACTGCTGAAGCATCTATAACTCAACGACTAAGCACCCAGGAAATACTCAACGACTACCGCATCGCGTGGGAGAGCCGCCAGGCAAGTCTCGCCGGCCGTAAGGAGGTGTTCATGGGCAAAGCGAAGTTCGGCATATTTGGTGACGGGAAAGAAGTGGCACAATTGGCCATGGCCAAGTTTTTCCAGAACGGTGACTTCCGTTCCGGCTACTACCGCGACCAGACCTTTATGTTCGCTATTGGTGAACTGACGCTGCAGCAATACTTTGCACAATTATATGCGCATACCGATGTAGAAGCAGAGCCTTCCACAGCCGGCCGCGCCATGAACGGACACTTCGGCACCCGCCTACTTGATGAGGAAGGCAAATGGAAAAACCTGACCGAGTCGAAGAACTCCAGCTCTGACATTTCCCCGACAGCATCTCAGATGCCGCGCCTGGTCGGTTTGGCTTACGCTTCCAAGCTATACCGCCAGAACCCGGATTTGCAACACATGACTCAGTTCTCGGTGAACGGAAACGAAGTCGCTTTTGGCACGATTGGCAACGCCTCCACCTCTGAGGGGATGTTCTTTGAGGCCATTAACGCCGCCGGCGTGCTGCAGGTGCCTATGCTGGTTTCTGTATGGGACGACGGTTACGGCATCTCGGTACCGGCCGAGTACCAGACTACCAAAGGCAGCATCTCGGAGATACTGGCTGGCTTCCAGCGCAACAGCCGCGAGGAACAGGGGTACGAGATTTTCAGGGTGAAAGGCTGGGATTACCTGGCGCTATGCGAAGCCTATGAAGCGGCCGTACGGGTGTGCCGGGAAGAGCACGTGCCTGTTCTGGTGCACGTAGAAGAACTCACTCAGCCTCAAGGTCATTCGACTTCCGGGTCACATGAAAGGTATAAGTCCAAAGAGCGCCTCGGCTGGGAAGCGGAATACGACTGCCTGCTGAAGATGCGCGAGTGGATGCTAAGTGCAGCGGTAGCCACCGCAGAGCAGTTGGACCAGATTGAGGCAGAAGCCAAAGAAGCTGTTCGGCAGGCCCGCAGCGCTGCTTGGAGCGCCTTTGCCGACGGCATCAAGGCCGATCATGAAGAAGCACTGAAACTGATGGACAGCCTGGCAGCCGCCAGCGAACATATCACCGAAATCGCCACCATCACAGAGGAACTACGCAAAACGTCAACTCCCATCCGAAGCGATGCGGTGAGAGCCGTACGTAAGGCCCTGCGCTACGTGCGCGATGAAAACAACCAAGCCAAGCGTGAACTGGTAGGCTGGCTGGAGCAGACGATGGGCGAGAACGCCGACCGTTTCAACTCCTACCTGTACAGCCAATCCGATGAGGCGGCTCTGCTGGTGGAGGAAGTGAAACCAGAGTTTGCAGAAGATGCTCCAGTAGTCGACGGTCGCGAAGTGCTGCAGGCTTGCTTTGATTCTATTCTGTCCCGTGACCCGCGTGTATTCGCCATCGGGGAAGACGTGGGTCGCATCGGTGACGTGAACCAAGCCTTTGCTGGTTTGCAGGAGAAGCATGGCGAGCTGCGCGTGACCGACACAGGTATACGCGAGTGCACGATCATCGGGCAGGGTATAGGAGCCTCCCTGCGTGGCCTGCGCCCCATCACCGAGATACAGTATTTAGACTATTTATTATATGCTATCCAGATTCTGTCTGACGATGTAGCCTGCTTGCAATATCGTACCAAAGGAGGTCAGAAGGCACCTTTGATTGTACGTACGCGTGGACACCGCCTGGAAGGTATATGGCATTCAGGATCGCCCATCGGCATGATTTTGCACAGTATCAGAGGCATGCACGTGCTGGTGCCGCGCGATATGACGCAGGCAGCAGGTTTCTACAACACGCTTCTGAAGGCAGATGAGCCGGCGCTGGTAATTGAGTGCCTGAACGGCTACCGCCTCAAGGAGCGTATACCTAGCAACATTGCTGAATTCACAGTGCCACTGGGTAAACCGGAGGTGCTGAAGGAGGGAACAGACATCACGGTGGTGACTTATGGCTCCATGTGCCGCATCGTAATGGAGGCGGCCCGTCAGCTGGAGGAGTTTAATATCTCTGTAGAAGTGATTGACGTACAGTCGCTTCTGCCATTCGACTTAGAGCATACGATTACAGACTCCATCCGCAAAACCAACCGGGTGCTGTTCGCCGATGAGGACGTGCCAGGCGGTGCAACTGCCTACATGATGCAGCAGGTGGTGGATGAGCAGGGTGCCTGGCGCTACCTCGACTCCAAGCCGCAGAGCCTGTCGGCGCATGCGCACCGTCCGCCCTACTCTTCCGATGGCGACTACTTCTCCAAGCCTAACCCGGAAGATGTGTTCGAAGCGGTGTACGACATCCTGCACGAAGCCGACCCTGCGACATATCCTAAGATTTACTAAGCAGAAAAGGAAAGGCCCTGTAGTATCAGCTACAGGGCCTTTCCTTTTCTATGCCTCAAGTGAATTGCTCTATTCTGGCTGAAACAGCGTTATCTCTTCCGTGGTTACCACATTGCTTTTGTTGGGTACAGGAGAATTACGGTCATAGATATGGATGTCGAACTTGATGACGGCGCCAGGCCCGAGCAAGAACAGGTCTGAGGTAATTTCGTTGATGGTGTACTTTATCTCGCCTTCCAGTGGCTCTGGCCTCTCGTCGGCGGATAGGCGCTGGAAGCGACCCGAGAACTGAAAGCCCGGTACCGGGAAGGGGTATGGTTCGAATCGGAAACCGCCCGCTCCGTCCTGCACCCGCACATACATAGTGGTCACGAAATTGTCGTGGTAGATGGAGCCGGGATTGAAGGGTGCCTGCCAATCTGAAGAGGCCGTGTCGCTGGAAAGGCCCAGATTGCCGTCGCCGTCCTTGAAACCTACTACCAGCACCAGGGAGTCGCGCTTCACGCCAAATTCCTCAAAATGATACTGTTCCACCCGCCTGTACTCTATTTCGGGTACCACATCGTATACAGGTTCTTTGCGGCAGGAGCTGAGGGTCAGCAACAGCAGGAGGCAGGCCATACCATACTTTAGCATGTATCTCATGTGGGATGTCGGAAAATGAAGCTAAATTTACTAAATCAAACGAACAGATACAGGAATTGTTATAAATAATTTGGATGGATTTCAAAGCCCGACACATCAGCCAATTGCACCAGAACCAGCCATTTGACTTTGACCAAGCTGCGCTGGAACTGTTCCGCTATCAGGCTCAGCACAACGCTGTGTATAGGGCTTTTCTGCAGCAACTTGGAAGAGACGTGCAGCAGGTGAGTCGGCTAGAGGAGATTCCGTTCCTGCCCATCGAGTTCTTCAAGACGCATGAGGTGAAAACCGGTGACTTTGAGCCGGAGGTGACGTTCTACAGCAGCGGCACCACCCAAACCTCCCGCAGCCGCCACCTGGTGGCGAGCCTGGATTGGTATACGCACACCACCCAACGGATTTTCGAGAGCTTCTATGGCTCTTTAACAGATTACGTGGTGCTGGCGCTGCTGCCATCCTACCTGGAGCAGGGCGGCTCCTCACTGGTGGCCATGGTCGATTTCTTCGTGAAGCAGACGGGGCAGCAGGAGGAAGGCTTTTACCTGCGCAACCACCAGCAACTGCTACAGACTATCCAATCGGTGCAGCAGCGAGGCAAGAAGGTGTTGCTCATTGGGGTGTCTTATGCGCTGCTCGACTGGGCAGATGAACTGCAGGGCAAAGAGGATTTCTCGAACGTCACCATCATGGAAACAGGCGGGATGAAGGGCCGCCGCCGCGAGATGATTCGGGAAGAACTGCACGCTTACCTGAGAAAAGGATTTGGGGTAAAGGCTATCCACTCGGAGTACGGCATGACGGAGCTGCTCTCGCAGGCATACTCCCTAGGAGATGGCGTTTTCAGACCCGGCTATACCTTGCGCGTGCTGCTACGCGACCTCAACGACCCTTTCGACATCCGGACGGACCTGCGTTCTGGCGGCATCAATGTGATTGACTTGGCCAATGTGGATTCCTGTGCCTTTATCGAGACCAAGGACATTGGTCGTTTATGCCCCACTGGCGAGTTTGAGGTACTCGGCCGCTTCGACAACTCCGACATCCGGGGCTGCAATCTTTTGATTGCCTGACATCCTATCTGCTATACCTGCGTTAAAGCTCCTCATGGGTTACATATTCTTTCTAGCACTGGTGGCAGGCATGGTCCTCCTTTTTTACAGATGGGCCACCCGCAAGGAGCGGAGACGGCGACAGGTGCTGGCACAGGGCTTTCCGGCGGAGTGGCGCAAAATCCTGCAGGACCGCGTCGGCTTCTACCATACCTTGGACGAGGAGAAAAAGGAACGTTTCGAGCGGATGCTCCTGCTTTTCCTGTCAGAGAAGCGCATCACAGGTATACAGACCGAGGTGGATGATACAACCAAGGTACTGGTAGGAGCCAGCGCCATCATCCCGATTTTCGGTTTTCAGGATTGGGAGTACCACAACCTGGGCGAGGTGCTGGTGTTCCCCGGCAGCATCCACAAGTATAAAAATCAGGACAACGAAGCTGTTACGGAGGTGCTAGGCCGGGTGAACCCTTTCCAGAACGACCATTATGTGACGCTGTCGAAGCCGGCGCTGGAGCAGGGCTTCAATGACATGGCCGACCGTAAGAACGTAGGCATACATGAATTCGCGCACATGCTGGACCAGGCCGACGGAGAGATAGACGGTATACCGAAGGCCTATTTGCCCGAGGAACTGGTGCGACCTTGGGAGGAGCTCATGTACCGTAAAATCAGCCAGATTGAAAAAGGACAGTCCGACATCAACTCCTACGGCGCTACCAGCGAGGCCGAATTCTTTGCCGTGGTCACAGAATATTTCTTCGAGAAGCCAGGCCAATTGGCCGAGGAGCACCCGCGTCTGTATGAGATGCTGACAAAGATTTTCCACCAGAACCCCAAACGCCGCTTCCGACTCAATTTCCGGAACTTGCTCAGCCCTTACGGAAAGCGTCTTGGCCGTAACGAACTTTGCCCTTGCGGGAGCGGGGAGAAGTACAAGAACTGCTGTCTGCTGAAAAAGGGAGCTGCTGTAGCGGCGGCTGCTTAGGTATAAATGATTCAAGCCAGCAATAGCTGGTTGCTGTTGGTGTAGTATGTCCGCTATACGTTTGCTAATTCGTTGCTGGCCTCCCTTGTCCTCAGTATGAATCCACACATGGACAAGTACACATGCTGTCATTCCGAAAGGAGGAATCTCATGCCCTTCCGGCCGCACATCCAGCGCCAGCGCAGATGCGGCTTTTGTGAGGACAACAAGGGAGGAAGCGGAAAGATAGGAGCGCCAGATGCAGATTGATTCGCATATTTCACCGCCGGTTCCCGCTGCGCTCGCACCGGCGGTGGCTATGGTAACAGATTCCTCCTTCCGTCGGAATGACAGAAACGAGAGGGGAACGACAGGAGTGCGAGTAGGTATAGCAGAGCACACTTACTACAGCAGCTACATGGCAGCGGCATCGGCCAAGTGCACTAAATGGCGCTCCACTGTTCAAGTGGTCAGCGAGTGGGGGTAGGGGCCCTCAAGAAAGGAGCATCTTGACCTTTTTGTCCACTTTTTTCATCAAGGAAAAAAGTAGGTGCCCGCCGCACAGGCTAGGCTATGAGACAATATTAAGTTGAGGATGCATAAGCAGCAGACATAAAAGCAGATTGCCCCGACTATCCAGCCGAGGCAATCAAAAAAGGTAAAAACAGAAGATTTTAAAGTCTTACGCAACTACTGGCCTAGCGTAGGCTTTGGCATCCTCAGCCGTTATCTCCTGTCCGCTCATGATAACCAGTCGCTCCACCACATTGCGCAACTCCCGCACGTTACCGCGCCAGTCCAGCGTTTGTAGGTAGGCGAGCGCATCGGCTGTGATGGCCTTGGGTTTGTTGCCATAGTCGTTGGCGATGTCTTGCAAGAACTTCTGAACCAAGTCTGGGATGTCCTCGCGTCGCTCGTTGAGCGGCGGCACGTGTATCAGGATTACGCCCAGGCGGTGGTACAAGTCCTCCCGGAATGTCTTCGCTTCAATCTCCTCCAGCAGGTTCTTGTTGGTGGCCGCCAATACCCGCACATCCACCTGTATGTCCTTGTCGCCGCCAACGCGCGTAATCTTATGCTCCTGCAGCGCCCGCAGCACCTTGGCCTGTGCCGATAGGCTCATATCGCCCACCTCATCCAAGAAAAGGGTGCCGCCGTTGGCCTGCTCAAACTTACCAATGCGCTGTTTCACGGCCGAGGTAAAGGAGCCCTTCTCGTGACCAAATAACTCGCTCTCAATCAATTCACTTGGTATAGCGGCGCAGTTCACCTCAATCAATGGACCATTGGAGCGGTTGCTGTACTCGTGTATGGCACGCGCGACAAGCTCTTTTCCCGAGCCGTTGGGGCCGGTAATCAGGACACGGGCATCGGTAGGGGCTACTTTCTCAATAGCCTGCTTCACGCGTCCCAGCGCGTCAGAGCTTCCCACCATCTCGTAGGTCTTGGAAATCTTCTTCTTCAGAATCTTCGTTTCCGTCACCAGATTCGATTTATCGAGTGCATTGCGAACAGTCACCAGCAGGCGGTTCAAATCCGGTGGCTTCTGCAGGAAATCGTAGGCGCCTTTTTTGGTAGCCTCCACGGCGGTGTCAATAGTGCCGTGCGCCGATATCATGATGAAAGGCGTATCAGGGCTCATTTCCATGGCCTTCTCCAGCACCTCTATGCCGTCCATACCTGGCATTTTGATATCGCAGAGCACTACGTCATACCTGGTCTTTCCCAGTTGCTGCAGTCCCCTGATGCCGTCCTCGGCCTCATCCACATTGTAATTCTCAAACTCCAATATCTCCTTCAGGGTGCTGCGGATGGCCCGCTCGTCATCTATAATCAGGATTTTGGGCATATTTTCTCTCGTTATAATCTGTGAGGATAAGTATATAAAATAAACAGCCGCTAATCAAGCGGCCGCTGCATTTGTACGATATATTTGCCAATTAAGCTATACCTAGCCAGGCTTCTCACGAATTGGTGAAGTTGATGACGCTGTACAGCTCTGGCTCCAGGAAAGGGCCTCCGGGGTACCCGGCGGTATAGTCAAAGTTTATCCAAAGCTCGCCGTCGGTCTCATGGAAGTGGATTTTGCCGCCTGTCACTTCGTCCGGAAACAGTGACCGCACCGCGTGGCTCACCTTGTCCAGGTCCTCTACTGTGCCCATCTTCACCTCGGTATACATGTGGTTGGGTGAAATCACGATGCGTGCCTCACCGCCTATGGCCATGATGGAGGAGGCCATCAGGATGGCGTAGTCGTCACAGTCGCCGGCCAGCAACTTAACGCTTTCAGTAGGCGGGGAGTAGTAGTCGAGGCCGAGCGGGTCGTTGACGTAGCGCCAGCTGTTGCGCACGTGTTTGAAGAGCGAGAAGTAGCGGACCATCTTGCCGTACTTGCGGTAGTACTCGTCATGGAAGAAGCGGGTGGAGTTCTCTACCCCGAAGGCACGCACGGCGGGGTGCGTCGGCTGCATGGCGCTCCGGACGCGGCGCTCCTGGAAATAGGTTCCCCGCACGGGCTTGAAGTAGGATACCTTGCTCGAGTTGCTGGTCATGTTCACCAGCATGGCGTTGTAGTCGGCGTAGAGGTTCTCTACGGTATAGTCGTCGAAGGTGCTGTTGAAAAACATGGCCCCCATGATGCCCACAAACAGCAGCAGGATGAGCTTTTGGTTGATGGTGGTGATGATGACCGAGATGATGGCCGCCAGTATGACACACAGCAGGAAGTTCAGCTCGTAGTCGATGAAGCTGATAGGAGGAAGATAGAAACTAATCAGGACCGCCATCGGGAAGACGATGATGATCTGAACAAACCGAACTATAAACTTAGTCAGATTGGAGAGCTTGAATAGCTGCGTCATGATTACCCAAATTTCGTGGTTTCTGGCGCCTAAGGCCCTTCTGGCTTTAAAACTGCATCAATAAAAAATAGCTTTAAACCTGTAACGCAAAACCCGGGCCTTTCTACTCATTCTCTGGCTCAAATTCCTGATGTTTTTTCGCGCTGCCGATTCGGTAATAATTTCGGCATTATTTTCTTGTTTCGAAAGCCGGGGGCACAAAAGGTTAAAATTTTGTTAAATGGCAGGTGGTATTGCGTGCAATGCTTTCTTTAAATACTACAGTTACGTATAGTATCTGCAAACAGAAGAGAACTATGAAAATAAAGATTTTCGTCCTGATGGCCTGGCTATGGGTGGGAAGCCTTTCCGCCTGCCTGGGTCAGAACCTGCAACGCCGCCCCTTCCTGGGTGTGCAGGTGTCACCGGTAGCAGACTCGGTGGCGCGGGCTGCCAAGTTGAAGAGCACGGACGGGGCCTATGTGCAGCGGGTCGTGCCCAACAGCACGGCGGCCTCTCTCAAGGTGCAGCCCGGTGACGTCATACTTCGGGTGAACGCTATACCTGTCAAAAATTTCCTGGATGTGACGGTGATGGCCCGCCAACTCAAGACCGGTGAAAACGTCACCCTGGAGCTTGCCCGCAACGGCAAGACCACCACCATGAAAGGCAAGGTGCAGCCCATGCCGTTTGAGACCGACCCCAACGCTGATGTGGTATATGGCGAAGTGCCACTGGAAGGAAACAGGTATGCCCGGTCCATCCTCAAGAAGCCCAAAGGCAAAGGCAAGTACCCGGCGGTATTCTTCATACAAGGATTCAATTGCGGCAGCCTAGACAACCTGCCCGACCAGGACCCGCAGCGGAAGCTGATAGACGGGCTGGTGGAGAAGGGATATGCCGTCTACCGCATGGACAAACCCGGGGCAGGCGACAGCCAGGGTACCCAACCCTGCACCGAAATCGGTTATAAGGAAGAAATGGCTGCCTTTGCCGCCGGCCTTAAACAGCTGAAACAGCACCCCAATGTAGACACAGATAACGTCTTCCTGTTCGGCCACTCCCTCGGTGGCAATACGGCTCCCCTCATTGCGGCAGAGGAGAAGGTGAAGGGCATCGTGGTGTATGGCATCGCTGGCAAGCCGTGGTTTGAGTACCTGCTGGAGGTATACCGCGACCAGCGCATCATGACGGGCGCCGACCATGTGCAGGTAGATGCTGACATGCGTACCCTGGTGCCGCTGCTCTATGAATTCATGATTTTAAAGAAGACGCCAGAGGAGTTGGCCCAGAACGCCACCTATCGCCCCTACTTGGAGAGCCACCTCGACTATGATGGCAAGGGGCACTTGTATGGCCGTCACTATACTTTCCTGCAGGAGCTGCAGGACATGCCCATGAGCAAAGCCTGGCGCGATGCCAGCGCCTATACCCTGGCTATTTACGGAGAAGCCGATGTAGCTGCCATTGACCCGGATGGTGCCCAGCAGTTGGCTAACTTAGTGAACAACTACTATCCAGGCAAAGGAACCTATGAGTTTCTGCCCCGCACCGACCACGGTTTTATGGAGGTGGGTACTATGAAAGAGTACCTGAGTAGTCAGGAGAACCCGCAGCAGTCCCCAAAGTTCAACCAGAAGTTGGTAGAGTTGGTGGATGCCTGGATGAAAGACAAAATCAAGAGAACTTAGCTTGCGGAACGTCCTACGATATGCGCTTTCCTTCCTGCTGCTGTTCGTGTTGAGCGGCGGCGGGTTAGTCAGCGAAGACCAGAAACTGCAACAGGCGCTCCAGGAGTATGCCAGTGGGTATAGACAACTAGGTATAGCCAACCGTTCGCTTAGTTACTCCCAGAACCTGCGGAACATACAGCAGGCGGCAGGGCTGGCCAGGCAGCTTGCTTTTTTCGCACAGGCGGCTGAGCAGGCAAAGCAGGTGCAGGAAAACAAACTGACAGGTATAAACCGGCTCCACTACCGACAGTGGCTGTATGAACTGGACCTCCACCAAGAGCGGGTGGCGCTGGAGCAAAGGTATAGAGCCGTCAAACCGGATGTGACGGAGGAGGGTCTGCTCCGTCAGCCGCTGGGCAAGGAGTGGTACCGCTATTTCCTGAAGGAGTTCCTTAGTCTGGACCGCAGCCCCGAAGAACTCAAGGCCTTTGGAGTGCGCGAGATACAACAGGTGCAGCAGGAAATGAAGCGGGTGCAGCAGGAGACGGGTTTCGCGCAGGACAGCACCGGCTTCTACAGGCACTTGCAGGATACGCGTTTCTTCCTGACTGATGAGCAGGAGGTTGTGCAGGCCTACCAGGCAAAATGCGCTACTGTGCTGCAACATCTGCCCCGGTTGTTTAAAGTCACGGATGTGCCCAGACTTGCCTTCTCCCCAGTGGCGGACGCCAACCAGGACACACCGCCCGGCCTCTATTCGCAAGCCAACCATACCTTCTTCTTCAACTTTTACGAGCGGCGGCACAACAAGCGGTCCATTGATTTCCTGCTGCTGCACGAAGGTATACCCGGCCACCACTACCAAGCAGGTATAGTAGTGGCAACCGGAGGGCAGAACCCTTTTCAGGATTTGTGCTGGTACTTTGGCTACTCGGAGGGCTGGGCAGCCTACTCCGAGGAATTGGGGCAGGAGCTGGGGCTGTACGAAACGCCCTATGACTACTACGGTAAGTTGGAGTGGGACCTAGTGCGGTCGGTCAGGGTGGTGCTGGACGTGGGCCTGAACTACGAAGGTTGGACGAAAGAGCAGGCGCTGGCCTTCTGGAAGCGGCACATTCCTAACCAAGACGACATTGCCCTGCGCGAAATAAACCGGATGCTGCGCTGGCCTGTGCAGGTGCATACCTATAAAGCGGGCGCTGACGCCATCCTGAAGCTGCGCCAAAAGGCGGAGGCGGCGCAGGGCCAACGATTTGACCTACGTGAGTTTCACGACCAGTTTCTCCGGAACGGCCCCTTGCCGCTGCAGGTCCTGAATGAGTCAACCATGTTATAAAAGGCCGAAGCCCCCGCAAGTGCGGGGGCTTCGGCCTTTATGCTATACCTACTGGTATTGGATGTAGAGTGGTTTCGGGTTCAGCTTCAGGATTTCCTGTGGCGTCATCAGACGTGAGTTGTTGCGGGTGTCGTTTTTGTAGAAGACCTTGAAGCCTGTGTACTGCACCGGCTCCTTCACGATGAAGCGGCGGTAGGTGTCCCGCTTGAGGGCAGGAGGTCCCCATCCGTCCATGTGCATCACTACCTGCACCTCTGGCCGCAATACTATATCTTGGTGGTTCGTGATCATGCGCTGGGTGAAACGGTGCACGATGAGCAACTTGGGAGGCAGGTTGTGCTCCTTTGTAATGTCAGCCAGCAGTTCGGTGGCGTAGTTGATGTCAGCCGCGTCAAAGCTGCCGATGCTCCTGCCGGGCACTCCGTTCTCTTTCATGGCGAACTCCGCGTCTATACCCAGGTGCACGTTGGGCAGCTGCAGGAACTGCTTCAGGCGTGGCAATTCCTCTGGCAGGGTGCTCCGGCCCACCTGCACGTCCAGAAACACGATGGCATCCCGCTGCCTAGCCATTTCCAGCACATCCTCTATCATTTTGTCAGTCATGCGGAGGCGGTATTTGTCACCGCGGCCTGGGTGCCCCTGTGCCGTCACCACAATGGCGTGCAGCGCGGGTTGTACAGGCGTCAGTGAGTCGGCCTTGGTCCAGTTGGCTACCTCTTCGTCCAGTCTGGCTAGCATCTGCTCCGGCGGCAGCTCGCCCAGTATGCCCATGCGTTTGCTCAGCGGGTTGCCGTAGTAGGCCAGTATGCGCTTGTGCGGCAGGATGGCACCCGGCAGCGGCTCCGGCCCCGGGTAGGTATAGGTTTTAGGTTCGGGTGCAGCGGTCGCCTCAGGTACGGCTGTTGACACTGTGGCAGTGACGGTGTCAGCTGAAACGGTGGCTGTGGTATCTGGCAGCGCTGGTGTGGCCGGTACCTCATACGCCTCGACCTGGGCTGGCAGGGTGGCTGAGTGCGCCTCTTTCTCTTGCGTGCAGGAGGCGGAGGTCAGTAGGAGAGCGGCAGCGATGGCGCGTGTGCTGTGCTTCAGGTAATGGTTGAAACGTTGATGGGGTAAGGCGTTTAATCCGAAGCGGTTAAGGGTTTTGGTTTTAAGCGGTACTAAAGGACTCATGTATTGGGTGTAAAGGATGTCGGGAAACTGTTACTCAAAGTATGGATATTATATGAAGAAGCAGCGCCCAGCGCCTCTTTTTTAGTTAAAGTGCCTGCCGCCCCCTAGTCGTGGGTGTAGTGACGCTTCAGCCACTGGCTCAGGCCCGACAGACCCGGAAACAGCACCCGTTCCGTAATATTGGCTTGGTCGAGTTTATCCCGCACTTCCCATTTCAGCTTGGCAGGTATAATGACCCGGAAGTATAGCTCCGGGTGCTGTTCCAGCCATTCGCTCATGTTGGCCTGCGCCGTGGACATCAGTGAAAATAAGGCGTATTGGTGCACGATGCGGGCATCTAGCGAAGGCGGCTCCAGGAAAACCACATACTCTTTCTCCTGCAACAGCGCCAGTTCCTTGAGCGAGGAAATGACAGGCTGCAGCATGTCGGGGGTGAACACATTGGAGCCTTCTTCCTCAATGGCCGTCTTCAGGGACAGCGGCAGGAACTCACTGGACTTAACATAATCTACGCACCATACGACACCGTCTTCATCGTACTTGGAGAGGTCCTGGGTGGCGAAGTGGAGTGCCACGTAAGGGGAGTAGGTCCAGTCAAGCAGGCGGGTGGGTAGCCCGTGGTGCTGCGCCACGGCTAGCCAGTTCCAGATAGAGTCGCCGGGGGCGGCGTTGCTGTGGGCGTACTTCTTGAAGTTGCGCAGGATGTGCGGCTCCAACTCATGGTAGCTGCTGCCCAGCCGGGTGAGGCTCGTGCTCAGGTTGTAGTGCTTGCTCCAACTGCCACGGTATACATAAGAGGAGCGGAAGCGTTGGAGCTTCTCGTTCCAACTATGGTCAAACAGCGCGGACTGTACTTCCGCCCAACTATTCACTACGAGGTCTTTTCCTTGTTCCATCCAGAGGGTTTTTCTGATATGTTCCGGCAGGCGATTGGGTGCCTAAGCGTATACATCCCGCAAGGCATAAATGTTGTGCGTGTATCTACCCCACAAGGGCACTTTTTATATAGCTATACCTATAAACGAATAGTATAATGTTTATTGTTATTTCGATGCGTATTTGTACTTAATCGATAACGAGCCACTCTGATTACCGTAAGTTTAGGTTATGTTTTATGTATAAGCTCTAAGCCTATGTTTTATCATGATCACAAACTACAGTACAAAGTAAGGGTTGAGAAGCCCAATCCGACCTTCGCCAGGATGTTGCAGCAGGCCATTGGAGGCATAGAAGGGGAGATGCGGGTGTGTATGCAGTACCTCTTCCAGGCTTGGAACAGCAGGGGGCCCGCCCGATACCGCGACATGCTGCTGGAGACCGGCACAGAGGAGATAGCCCACATCGAGATGCTGGCCACCGCCGTGGCGCTCAACCTGGAGGGGGCACCCCTGTCCTTGAAGGAGGAGATGGCCAAAGACAAGATGATTGGGGCCGTCATGGGAGGTATGAACCCACAGCACGTGCTGTCGGCGGGGCTGGGTGCCATGGCCGTGGACAGCAACGGCAACCCCTTCAACGGTTCTTGGATTGTGAGCAGCGGTAACCTGGCCGCCGATATGTACGCCAACGTGATGGCCGAATCGACCGGACGCCTGCTGGCCACCCGCTTGTGGGAAGCCACCGATGACCCGGGTATGAAGGACATGCTCTCTTTCCTGATTGCGCGTGACACCATGCACCAGAACCAGTGGCTGGCGGTGCTCGAGGAACTTGGGGGCCTGCACGGCGTACATCCCATCCCGAACAGCTTTCCGCAGGCACAGGAGAACCAGGATTTCAACTATACCTTTGTGAGCACCCACATCGACCGCATGTCCGAGACCGACGCCCGATGGGCGAAAGGCAAGTCCATGGACGGCAAGGGCGAGTTCAGTGTAATCCCTGCTGACCCTATTGGGGGCGAACCAAAGCTCAGCCCACCGGACCCACGCGGCCATGCGCAGGTGGAGCAGCTAGACGGTCGGGCCGGCATCTTTAACAAGATAAAAGGCGCTTTCTAAGCTTGAGGCTATACCTAAAAGTTGAAGCGGATGCAGGTCTAGATTACCTGCATCCGCTTCAACTTTTAGAACAGGGAGGTCTGTATACCTGCTCTGGTACAGAAGTGGTTATAGTTGTAGGGTTTCATGCTGCGGCCTGCCATGTACCTGTTCCGGCTCATCTTGAACAGCCTGCTTATCGCTTCGGCAAACTTCCCCTCGCCGTGCATGCGCGTACCGAAGCGGCTGTCGTTGAGCTGCCCGCCGTGGCAGTCCGCAATCTGGCTGAGCACCTTGTCTGCCCGGTCGGGAAAGGCCTGCCGAATCCAGTCTTCGAAGATGGGGCCGATGCTGCCGTTGAGCCGCACGATGGTATAGGCGGCGCTGCTGGCACCTGCCTCCGCCGCGCTTTTGATGATGGCCGGGATTTCGGAATCGTTGAGGCCGGGAATGATGGGGGCCACCATCACGTTGACAGGTATACCGGCATCTGCCAGTTGTTTCACTACCTGCAGGCGTTTGACGCTGGAGGCGGTGCGGGGCTCCAGTTTCTGTCGCAGCTGCTCATCCAGGGTGGTGATGCTGATGTTCACGTGGACCAGGTCCAGTTGATTGAGTTGCTGCAGCAGGTCCTGGTCTCGGAGGATGAGCGCGTTTTTAGTGATGATGCTCACCGGGTGGCGGTACTGCAGGAGCACTTCCAGCATGCGGCGCGTCAGCTTTTTCTTCGCCTCGATGGGCTGATAGCAGTCGGTGTTGCCGGCTAGCATGATGGGCATCACCTGCCACTTCTGGTTCTCCAGTTGCCGGGCCAACACCTCCGGCGCATTTTCCTTGACGATGATTTTCCGCTCGAAATCCAGACCAGCGCCGTAGCCCCAGTATTGATGCGTGTTGCGGGCATAGCAGTAGATGCAGCCGTGCTCGCAGCCCTGGTAGGGATTCATGGAATAGGTGAGACCTAAGTCCGGGCTGTCCACCTTATTCACAATCTTCTTGGGGTGCTCGGTGAAGAACTCCGTTTTGCTGTTGGAGAGCATCGGCTCGTCCAGCCCCTCGATGTGTGCGGCCACGTATTCCTGTTTGAGGTATGGGTTAGCGGGATTGTACTGCGCGCCGCGTCCTTTCAAGTATTCTTCTGCCTTCATAGTGTCCATGTTTGATGGTTTCACTGATTCTAATCTTGTCATTTCGGTAGCAACGAGAAATCTGGCATGCTTCATAGTCGCCGGCTGCTACTTCTTTAGCGTTTATTCAAGTCTCGTTGCAAGTCTGCTGCTGGCGTAGTCCGCGCTCTCCCGGTGCTCCTATACCTATCGTTTCATGGCTCTAGCTTGAGCGCTCCAGCCGCGGGGGTTTCGTCCTTTGGCCTCGCGCTGTGTATCATGCCTGTCTATCGGCTGCCGCTCGCGCTCCACCTGAGGATTGGATAGGACACTTCTTAGCTGCAGGCTCTGGCTGCGCGACTGGTATTGATTCCCTCTCTAGTGCAGAACCCGCGCACCGATTAACATCCCCCTGCCCCCTTCGAAGGGGGACTTTCTGGTATAGCTCTTTCTAAGGTATAGGCGCTGTAGCAAATTATCACTGGCAGGTATAGCAAAGCATACTTACAACAGCAGCAACAGAGCGGCGGCGTGGGCCAGGTGCACTTTGTGGCGCTCCACTGTTCGAGCGTTCAGCGAGTTTGGAGCGCCTTGATTTTTTTTGCCTACTTTTTCATCAAGGAAAAAAGTAGGTGCCCGCCGCACAGGCGAAGCGATGAAACGATTCAGCGAGCAACTGGGAAAGCTCCCGCTACGAAACCTAAATCAGGAGTAGCATCATGCATGTCAGGTATAGCCTAGCTGCGGTGCCAACGGTAGGTGCAGTTCTGCCCCTGCTCCAACCCACAGGAGTCCCTTTAGCTGCGTGGTATAACAGGGAGATTTCTTCTCGCATTTCAGTTGCCAGGGGCGGGTGGTGCCTTGGGCGGCGCAGGTGACCGCATCGCGGCCCCAGGCGCTGTTGAGCTTGTCGAGGGTCTGCATGAGGCGCTGGTGCTTGTCGCGGTCTATGGTGTCGAGGAGGGAGGCCTGCACCTGGTTCTGCGGCCGCAGCTCCGACACAATCACACCGCTCTTCTTGTAGCGGTAGCCGGGCTTATAGAGCGCCTGCAAGGCCAGACTAGCATAATGGATTAACTCCAGGGTGCTGCTGCTGGCTGTGGGCAGGGCGATGGTCTTGCTGTTGAAGTACTGGGCGTCTGCCTCCCGAAAACGGTTGGTTTCCAAAAACACCGTGATGGCGCCCGCGCAGCTCTTCTGCCGCCGCAGCTTGGCGGCACAGCGCGAGGCATAGTTGGCTGTGGCCTCCTGCAGCTGCGAAAGTGAGGTGACGGCGCTGCCGAAGGAGCGGGAGGTGCAGATGTTCTGCTTATTCGGCGCTGCCAGCTCCAGGTCCAGGCAGGGCTCGCCACGCAGTTCCCGCACGGTGCGCAGCCCTACCACCGTCAGGTGCTTCTTGACGAACGTGTCAGAGGCGTTGCGCAAATCCAGCGCGGTATGGATGCCGAAGCCGGCCAGCTTTTTGGCGTAGCGACGGCCAATGCCCCACACGTCGCTGATTTCGGTTCGCCGCAAAGCTTCCTCGATGTGCCGCTTGTCGGTTAGCACCAGCACCCCATCCGCCTTTTTTGATTTCTTGGAGAGCCGGTTGGCCAGCTTCGCCAATGTCTTGGTAGGCGCCACACCCACCGACACCGGTATACCTGTCCAGGTCCTGACGGTATGGCGCATTTCCCCGGCGTACTGGTTCAGGTCGCGGCCGTAGAAGTTGCCCAAGTCCAGGAAGGCCTCGTCGATGGAGTATACCTCCAGGTTAGGTGTGAACTGCCCTAGCGTCTGCATGACCCGCGCCGACATATCGCCATACAAGGTATAGTTGCTGCTGAAAACGTGTACGTTGTGCTGTTCTATCACATCCTTTGCTTTAAAGGCCGGTTCGCCCATCTGTATGCCCAGCGCCTTGGCCTCGTTGGAGCGCGCGATGATGCAACCGTCGTTATTGGAGAGCACCACGATGGGTTTGCCTTCCAGCTTTGGGTCGAAAACTCGCTCGCAGGAGGCGTAGAAGTTGTTGCAGTCCACAAGGGCGAAGAGACTAGTCATGGCAGCCGTTCACTTTGTGGAGCGACCATACCACCACGCCCCAGGGTTTGAAATCCATTTCCTCGGTTATCTCCATGGGCGGGTAGGCCTCGTTGGCCGGTTGCAGGTATAGCTTGGGCCCTTTCTGGAGCAGCCGCTTTACAGTGAACTCGCCGTCCACCACCCCGATGATGATGTGCCCGTCGCGCGGCTTCAGGGAGCGGTCCACCACCAGTATATCGCCATCGTGCAGGCGGGCGTCGCGCATCGACTCGCCCCGCACCCGCATCAGGAAGGTGGCCGTGGGGTTGTGGATGAGGACTTGTTGCAGGTTTATCTTGTCTTCGAGGTAATCATCGGCGGGTGAGGGAAAACCGGCGGCCACGTAACTCTGGCTGATGGGCAATTCCAGTAACTCCGCCGGGTGCAGGGGCAGCAGCTCCAGGCTGTAGGGCAGGGGATAGGGTGTATGTATTTTTTCCATAGTGTTGTTTGGTGAGGCCGCTCTCGCGGCACAAGGCTCAAATATATATAGGTTTTGCTAATATAGTTGTCATTTTATACTAAAATTTTTAGTATTTAGTTTTACAGGATGTCAACTCAGCAGCAGCCATGCCAGTAAAGGGAGTAGAAAACCAGGGAAAGCAGGGCATGCAGGCGATTATCTTTTGCGGAATACAAGCCAGTGGGAAGTCCTCCTTCTACAAGGAGCACTTTTTTGACACGCACGTGCGCATCAGCCTGGATTTGCTGCGCACCCGCCACCGGGAGCACCTCTTTCTGACAAGCTGCCTGAAGACCCAGATGCGCTTCGTGGTGGACAACACCAACCCCACGCTGGAGGAGCGGAAGCGGTACATTGACTGGGCGAAGGCGGCGCGTTACGAGGTGGTGGGCTATTACTTTGAGACGGGGGTGAAGGAGGCGGTCGGGCGCAACAGCCAGCGCAGTGGCAGGCACCTGATTCCGGAGCGCGGCATCTACGGTACCCTGAAGCGGCTCGTCAAGCCCACGCTCGACGAGGGGTTTGACAGGCTATACCTGGTGCGCCTGCTCCCGGAAGGCGGGTACGAAGTGGTGCCCTTGCATTCGGAGGAAGCGCGTTAGGAAAAAATCAAGCAGGTATAGCAGAGAAGGAAGAGCCTGACCCGATAGCTTAGTGATGCTTGTATAAGAGATTAATAGACATGCTATACCTGGAATTCAGATAAAGCCTAGGTTTAACATGAGTCGTTGCATAGCCATACCGCTGCATAGCATCTATTGTTAATCACGGGAGACGCTGCGGGGAATCTTAGATGGAGGCTTTGTTGTTGCCGGATAGCACACCTGCTTTTAGCCAAGGCTCTTTGTTTGTAATATGGCCTAAAGCGCTAAATTTGGAGAAATTTATACCTACATGATACAGCGCAGCACGCGGCTCGATGCAGTTCAGTACGAACTGTGCGGGCCTATATATGAGAAGGCGAAAGAACTGGAGTCTGAAGGCCACCGCATCACCAAACTGAACATCGGCAACCCGACCCCCTTTGGATTCGATGCGCCGGAGGAAGTGACCCAAAGTGTGATAGAGAACCTGCGCCAGGCCCAGGGCTATTCTGACCACAAAGGCATCCTGTCGGCCCGCGAGGCCATCAAAGACTATTATTCCGCCAAAGGCATACACGGTATCCATACCGACGACATCTCCATCGGGAACGGGGTGAGCGAGCTCATCCTGCATGCGGTGCAGGGGCTGCTCAACGAGGGCGACGAGGTGTTGGTGCCTTCGCCGGACTACCCGCTCTGGACGGCGGCGGTGCGCTTTTCGGGAGGTAAGGCGGTACACTACCTCTGCGATGAGGCCTCGGACTGGAACCCGGACCTGGCCGACATCAAAAGCAAGCTCACGAGCCGCACCAAGGCCATCGTCATCATCAACCCGAACAACCCAACCGGCGCGGTATACGCGCCGGAACTGCTGCAGGAACTGGTGGAACTGGCGGCAGCGCACAACCTGGTCGTCTTCTCAGATGAGATTTACGATAAGATTCTGTACGATGAGGTAGAATACCGCTCCACGGCCACCTTCTCCGACGAGGTGCTGACCGTAACCTTCAGCGGCCTCTCCAAGAACTACCTGGCGGCTGGCTTCCGGGCGGGCTGGATGCTGGTGAGCGGCAACAAAGCTAAGGCAAAAAGCTACATCGACGGACTGAACACGATGGCCAGCCTGCGGGTGTGCAGCAACGTGCCGGCGCAGTTCGCCATACAGGCCGCCCTAGAGGGGCCCCAGCACATGCACGATCTGGTGCTGCCGACGGGCCGGCTCCGGCAGCAGCGCGATATCTGCTACGACAAACTCACCGCTATACCCGGCATCACCTGTGTGAAGCCGAAGGGCGCCTTTTACCTCTTCCCGAAGATAGATGTGAAACGCTACAACATTGCCGATGACCAGGCCTTTGTGCTGGACTTCCTGCGGGAGCAGCATGTGCTACTGGTGCAGGGCAGCGGCTTCAACTGGGCGCAGCCCGACCACTTCCGCATTGTATACCTGCCGCAGCCGGAGGAACTGAGCCAAACCATGGATAAACTGGCCCTCTTCCTGCAGCACTACCAGGGAACCGGTGCGGCGGCCGGCAAGCAGGCGCTGGAACTGGCTTAAGAACACTGCACAATACAAAAAACAGGCGAGGCTCCTGCAATGGGAGCCTCGCCTGTTCTACACCTATACCTATACCTATACCTATACCTATACCTGCTCGCGTTCCAGCAAGCAGTTCTGTTCCTGGTAGGCTTGCAGTTCCTGCAGCAGCGGGAGTAGCCGGTCGATGGTGACATGGTCCATTACCACCACTTTGTACCAGTTAGGCTGCTGGTGGTTGTCGGGCACAAGGCCGTAGCGGGTAGCGATTTCCTTGTTCAGAAACCCGCTCCGGATGGTGATGATGTTGGAGAAGGGGTCGCGGTAGTAGGCGATGCCTGCTTTGTCCAGTTCATGGGTCAGCCAGGCGGCCCGATTCAGCAGGGTGGTGGTTTTCTCTTCCCAGCCGTAGCGCCCGTAGGTCATCAGAATCATCCACACGGCGATGGCGTTGGCACCGGAGCGACTGCCAATTAAGGTATAGTCCTCGCCCTCGACGTAGCTGGCCTCCTTGGTGTTGGCGTGCTGCATAAAGCCTTTCCGTATCAGGAAGATGCCTGTGCCGTAGGGTGCCTGCACCATCTTGTGCGCATCAAGCGTGACAGAGGTAATATGTTTATTCCGGAAGTTGAGCGTATTGTCCGGGTTGGTGAAAGGGTAGAGGAAACCTCCGAAGGCGGCATCCACGTGCATCCTAAACAGGCAGCCATGGGCTTCAAGTGCTGCTGTATACGTGTCTACGTTATCCACTGAGCCAAACATGGTTGTCATCATGTTGGCCACCACAATAAAATGGTTCTTGCCTTGTGTTTTTTTCTCTTGTATCACCTGCTGCAGGTGCTCCTCGTTCAGGCTTCGAGTGTCGTCTTCTACTTGCACAAAAGCGATATCTAGATTGAATACGTTGGCGGCCTTGCTCATGGAGTAGTGGCTGTCGCGGGAGCAGAGGATGCAGATGCTGTCGTTGCTGACACCGTAGCGGTTGCGGAAGTAGTTGCGGTAAATCCAGATGGCCTGCAGGTTGGCCTCCGTCCCGCCCGCCGCCACGTAGCCGTCGCAGCTCTCTGCCTCTGCCTGCAGAATCTGCTCGGCGCACAGGGCTATCAATTCCCGCTCCAGCTGGTGGGTGCCCTTGAAAAACGACTCCGACTTCTCGAGGGTATGGCAGCCGATGTGGTTGGGATTGTGGATGAGCGCCGTCAGGTAAGGGGCATCCTTCAGGAAAGGGGCGTCCTGGTAAAATACTTTGTTGTCGAGGTGGGAGCCGGGTATACCCAGGATGTTCTCCTCATAGAAGTTCACGTTCTCCTCCAGGGCATTGAACACGATGGTCCGGATGGTGTCTTTGCTGAGTTTTGGCCACTGCTGCATATAATCAAGCATAATGTTTCAGGCTGCGATTTAAAGGTATGCTTGACCAAAAGCAATGACATGCATCATTAAAAATAGATTTGGATTCAGAACATATCAATGCTTTACTTTGTATTGTAATAGTAAAGCTATTGTTTTAAGGCGATTACCAGCAGGCGGTCACCTCTACCCACTGAAAAGCAGCAGCAACCCACCATAGATATAGCAAATAGATGAGAACACAGAACAGAGAAACGCAGGCGGAACTGACGCCGGAAAG
Source organism: Pontibacter roseus DSM 17521 (assembly GCF_000373265.1). Classification (GTDB taxonomy): domain Bacteria; phylum Bacteroidota; class Bacteroidia; order Cytophagales; family Hymenobacteraceae; genus Pontibacter; species Pontibacter roseus. The sequence goes on along the minus strand of NZ_KB890762.1, from coordinate 966,803 downwards.
GGCAAAGGAAATCCTGCTGGAAGGCAACAGAAGGTTTGTGAGCAACCTGAAGGTGAACCGCAACCTGCTGCAGCAGGTCAACGAGACCTCCGAAGGGCAGTATCCTTTCGCTATCGTGCTGAGCTGCATAGATTCCCGCACCTCCGCTGAGTTGATTTTCGACCAAGGCCTGGGTGACATCTTCAGTACCCGCATCGCCGGCAACATCGTGAACGAAGACATCCTGGGAAGTATGGAGTTTGCCTGCAAGGTGGCTGGCTCTAAGCTGATTGTGGTGCTGGGGCACAGCAAGTGCGGCGCCGTGAAAGGCGCCTGTGACCATGTGCAGCTAGGTAACCTGACCGGCCTGCTCGACAAGATAGAGCCTGCCATCAAAGCCGTGGCGTACGCGGGGGACAGAACTGCACAGAACGCGGAGTTCGTGGAGAAGGTGGCCGAGGTCAACGTGTTGCGTATGGTGGAGGAAATCAAGAAGAGGAGCCACATCCTCCGGGAAATGATTGAGAGCGGTGAGATTGGCATCGTGGGCGCCATGTACGATGTGGAGACAGGTATTGTCACGTTCTACGACCATACTAAGGGCATAAGCGAGGTATTGAATGAAGAACTTGCTGGCGAATATTAAAATCAGGGTAGAGGAGAAGGTATACCTCAAAGACCCGGAGACCTCTGCAAAAGGGCGCGACATCGTCCGGCACGGTATCGTGCTGATAGACGAGCTGGGGCTGGAGGCTTTCACTTTTAAAAAGCTGGCGGACAGGATAGGAACCACCGAGGCGACCATCTACCGGTATTTTGAGAGCAAACACATGCTGCTCTCCTACCTGATTTCCTGGTACTGGAACTGGCTGGAATACCGGCTGGTGTTTGCCACCAACAATGTCCGGCCGCCGGAGGAGAGGCTCAGAATCGCCATCCGCATCCTAGCGGGCAAGGTGGAGAACGACCTGGAGTTCGGACACATCGACGAGGCGGCGCTGCAGCGCATCGTGGTGGCGGAGTCAGCCAAGGCTTACCTGAACAAGGAGGTGGACGAGAACAACAAAGAGGGTTTCTTCTTGAGTTACAAGCGGCTCTGCAAGCGCATAGCCGACATCGTGCTGGAAATCAACCCAGACTACAAGTACCCGGCCTCGTTGGTGTCTACGGTAGCGGAGAGCGCCCATTACCAGAAGTTCTTCGCTCTGCACCTGCCCTCGCTGACTGACCTGCGCGATAGCAACGAGGACAAGCTGGAGGATTTCCTGACCCACATGGTACTCCGGACTATTCAGAAGTAAACAACTAGGTATAGCAAGAGAGGGATGGCGCCGGCTTCAGAGAGCCGGCGCCATCCTTTTTTGTTTTCGGGACCTCTGCTCATCCTATTTGTGTGTCGTGTGCACGCGGAGGCGCTTTTTCTGACAATACCATAACCCAGGCAGTGTGTTTCGCATAAAAGTAGGTATACCATAGAGCAGATTATGAATACGAAGAGCATTTTACTGAAGAGTCGCCCACAGGGCATGCCTACGGAGGAGAACTTTGAAAGCAGGGAAGAGCGGCTGCCGCCCCTGGAGGAGGGGCAGGTGCTGCTGAAGGCACTCTACATCTCCGTAGACCCCTACATGCGCGGCCGCATGAGCGAAGGGGAGTCGTACGTGGCACCATACAACCTGAATGAGCCCATAGCTGGGGGTGTGGTGGCAGAGGTGGTGGAGAGCCGCCATGAGCGGTATAGCAAGGGCGCGGTGGTGCTAGGCAACCTTCCTTGGCAGACCTACAGCATCTCCAACGGCAAAGGCCTCAGCCAGCTGGACCCGCACCTGGCGCCGCTGAGCTACCACTTGGGTATACTGGGTATGCCGGGGCTCACCGCCTACTGCGGCCTGCTCTACATCGGGCAGCCGAAGGAAGGGGAGACGGTGGTGGTGTCGGGTGCGGCAGGTGCGGTGGGTACGGTGGTCGGACAGATTGCCAAGCTGAAAGGTTGCCGGGTGGTAGGTATAGCCGGCTCCGATGAGAAGATAGATTACCTGCTGAACGACCTAGGCTTTGACGAGGGCATCAACTACAAGACCACCCAGAACATGCGCGAAGCCATAGCGGCCGCTTGCCCCAATGGGGTGGACATCTACTTCGACAACGTGGGCGGGGAGATTTCTGATGCCGTTTATGCCCGGCTGAACAAGTTCGCCCGCATCGCCATCTGTGGCCAGATTGCGCACTACAACGCCACCTCGCGCCCTACTGGTCCGCGTGTGGAGCCCATCCTGCTGACTAAGAGCGCCCTAATGAAAGGCTTCATTGTGGGGGATTATGCCGCTCATTTCGGGGAGGCGGCCCAGGAACTGGCGGCATGGGTGAAGGCCGGGAAGCTGCAATACGAAGAGCACGTCGTGGAGGGCTTCGACAACCTGCCGCAGGCTTTCTTCGGCCTCTTCAAAGGCGAGAACACGGGTAAGCTGTTCGTGAAAGTGGCTGAGTATGGCCAATAAGGTAGAACCAATCTTCGAAATCTGATGGAAGTACTGTAAAAGTGAAACCGCCGGGCTATTCAGGTCGGGCGGTTTCCAACAATTAGAAGTGGGCTATTGTTTGAGTGGGCGGAGGGCGGAAGTCTCATCAATGAAGAGAAAGGCATCATACCGCTCGGGCAGTATGGTGGGAACATAGTTCCCTGCCTCTGCCCCTGGGCTGTATGAGACGCCAATGGCCCGGTGCCCCCGCCGCTGCAATAGGTTTGGGTCCTGCCGAAGTGGCCTCAGCAGCATGATTTTGTTTGCCGGAGGAATCTGGTGCAGGATGTGTTCCCAGGTGCCTGGTTGTGCCTGCGGCACGCGAATCTCGCGAAGCGGTGCTCCCCAGCGTTCGGCGGCAATCACGCGTCCAGCGTAGGAGCCAAAGCCCACCAGGTATACCCCCTGAGCGGCGTGCTGCTCCCGGACGAGCTGCCCCACGTTAACCATGCCTGCGTTCGCCATGTCGGTATAGCGCGCGTCCCCAACGTGGGTGTTGTGTTCCCAGACTACGATTTTTGCATCTGGCCCATGGTGCTGCGCCAGGTTGTTAATGGTCTGGAGCATGTGCCGGTCGCGTACGTTCCAGGATTCGACGTCGCTTTTGATGGCGGTGCGGTAGTAGCGTTCAGCGTTCAAGGCTACTAGGGCGTTCTGCAGCGCGTTGAAGGCGGCCTCATCTCCGGCGGGGCTCGCCTCGGCCTGTTGCTGTGCCACCTTCAGCAGGTTCTCCAGTTCATCGGCGCAGGAGGCGGAGGCAATGGTGGTAGCGGCCTGCGCATAATCCCACTCGTCGCGGTTGTAGCTGGCAAAGCACTGCAGGGCTGCCGCTGCCGCCTGCGCGCCGCCAGGGTTCGTCTGACGCATGTACCGCTGCACCTCCTCCATAGACTCCCACAGGCTGTAGACATCCAGCCCATAGAAACCCACCTGCCTGTCAGTCGCCTGTGCCTGGTTATGCCTTTTCAGCCACTCGGCCAGTTCCGCTACCTCTTCGTTGGCCCACATCCAGGTGGGCCAGCGTTCAAAGCTCTGCACCAATGTCTCCCTGGCGCTGCCTGACGTGCCGGTGCCGCGTATGTAGCTGTTGAGTTGGTAGGCATCCGGCCAGTCTCCTTCTACGGCCACCAACTTGAATCCCTTTTCCTGAACCAGGCGTCTGGTGATGGCGGCGCGCCAGGTATAGTACTCGGAGGTGCCATGGGAGGCCTCGCCTAGCAGCACGTAACGTGCGTCGCCTATGTCGTTCAGCAGCACATCCAGGTCCTGTTTTGTGTCCAGTTTGGAGATGGCCTCCGCCGGAATCTCCACTTCCGGACTTCTGCTTGCCTCCACGCTATCCTTGGAGCAGGAGCCCAGCAGCATGACCACCCCCCACACCAGTGCGTGCATCCTTAGCTTTGTCATGTCATCCTAGCATTGGTGGATAATCGGCTTTATGCCACGGCGAGATTCTGGTTTGGCCCACTCACTTCTATTTCTGAATTTCCTTGCGGCTGATTGATGAGCAGGTAGGCGTCTTCCAGGGTGGGTACCTGCCTGAACATCTTCTCCAGGTGAAGTAGCCGCAGCAAGTGCTGGGTGTGGCCACTCACCCCGAACAGCACGACCTCTATACCTTGCCTGCGGAGTTGCAGCAATTCGCTGATAAATGAGCTGAAACAGGTCTGTGTAAGCTGAACGCGGTGTAAGTGTGTGCAGTCAAGCCATACCTGTTTTGTGTTTTCCGTGGGAGCATTTCTGACCTTCTCATTTACTTCTGAGAAAGTGCTCTCGCTAAGCAGTCCTTGTGCCACAACTACTGTTAGCCCGTTGTATGTCTGAATTGTAATGTCCATTGCGCCTGAATTTTTGTAGTGTTAAGTCAGAACTCAGGACAGGCAGGTATAGCAGGCGATTGCTTTGCTCTACAGGCTGATGAAGGGTGATGACCTACACAGTTGCCGTTCCCGTACTTTCTGAACTGTTGATTTAGGTGTTGGTAGTAATTGTATTTTATTAAACGGGGTAGAACAGGAGAAGTAATGGCCTGTGCTTGTAAATCAGTGTATATGCGAAACAGAATCAGCTTATATACTGAGATGTTTTTCTGTGCGGTTTGTAAAATATTGTATTATATCAATAATAAGTCAACTAGTTTTTGAAATGATAGGTATAGATGCGGCACAGTGCGGCAGCGTATTTCAGAAGTGGTAGGCATAGGGAAGAGGTGTAGGAGCGGTATGCCCAGAAAGGGGGGGAGGCAGTAAAGCAGAGCGGGTGCCCCTGCAACCAAGGGCACCCGCTCGTTTATCGGTGGAGTTACCGCTCAGGCGGCAACTAGTTGTTTATCTGGAACGAGTGCGTCCTGCAGGCTACGGGCTTTCCCGAAGAGCATATCCAGTTTGAGTAGGATGAATAGCTTTTCGGTTGTTTGGTCCATACCGCAGAGCACGACCTGTACCTGTTCATTCTTGAATTTGAGAAGCTCGCCTACAAACAGGCAAAGGTTGCTGGTGGTAAGTTGGGTGCGGTCTACGTGGGAACAGTCTATCCAAAGCTGCCTGACGTCGGCTTGTGGCGCCGTGGCAAGCGCCTGGCGTATCTCGGAAAAAGCCTGCTGCTTTACAAGGCCTTGTACAAACGTGATGTGGCGGTTGTGGTGGGTGTGGTTGGTTATGTCCATCTCGTTTCTAATTAGTTAAAAAGTGCAACGATACAAAGCCGAATGGAGTGTAAAGCAATACCGTGTTGCTAATCATCCTGGCTTTGATTTCAGTTTAAAGAACAACAACGCCTGTTGATGAGAGTTATTGCAGGGGTTTTGTATTTTTCTGTTACGCTCCAAATTATATATAGTTATTTTATTTGACCATAATTTAGTAAAGAGCCATGGACTTGCTTATTAAGTTAGATTATGCGTAACTGATGGCTTTGGTCTTGGGAAGCAGGTATAGGATAATACTGATTAGCGCTTTGTTTTATCTGGGATAGCTGGAGAAGAACAGGGACGGTTTTATGGAAAGAAGCCTATGGTAAAACATGTTTTGCTGCGCTTATGGCTAATTTTGATGCCTTCAAGGAGTGCAATTGCAGGTATAGCAAAAAGCCCTCGCGTGTAGGCAGGGCTTTTATAGGCTGGGGAAATCAACAGGAAGGTTTACTTTTCCTGCAGCACACCCTCGAAGATGACTCTGACCAAGCCATCGAACACCTGGGCAGAACCCTCAGGCATCTGGCGCGTCAGTTCATCGGGCACCTGCTTTGTAAAATCCGGATTGAAAATGGTTTCAAGTGCACTGGCGTACAGCACGACAGCCAGCGGCCGGTTGATATCCTTCCGCACATGCCCCTTCTGCACCCCCTCCTCCAGCAGGGCGTTGAAACGCAGAAAGGCAGCTTCTACCTTGTAGTTCTGGAGCAACTGCCAGCTGCTGGGGGCGTTCTTTTTGATGTCGGCTATAAACTGTCCGTTCACCGCTGAAAGACGCGTACCCACATAGCTGAAAATCTGGCTGATTTTATCCTTGAAGTCCAGTTCCCTGTCCTGTAGGATGCGCTCCACCTTGCGCGTGCTCTCTGCCAGGTACTCTTTCATCACGGCTTTCAGCACGTCTTCTTTACCATCAAAGTATTGATACAGGGTTTTCTTGCTCATACCCAGTTCTTTGGCCAATTGCGCCATGAGCACTTTTGTGTAACCATGGGTGAAAAAAAGCTCCCGGGCCTGCCGGATAATGCTCTGCCGGATGTCTTTTGGGGTTTCAGTCTGTACTTCCATAGGAGAGAGTAACGCGCGGCAGGGGTGCGGGGTTAAGGTATAGCCGCCTGATGCGGCGCCAAAAGTACGACAGAAGCCTATAAATTTTGTCTATCGGCCGCCATTATTTTCACCCGCGGCAGAGGACAAAAAGCACGTATCAGCTGTTTATGCGTGTTGTTTCACTGAAGAACCCACCGTGCTGAATGGGCCAAAACCTGCGTAGGAGCGAAGGCTTAGAAAGGTGCGGCAATGTTTTGGCTGAAGTTCCAGTTCCGGCAGACTGCTCCTATGGTGGGGAAGGAGGTAGGAGAGGCTATCAGGTGCGTTGGACGTACCCACAGGCAGAGAGCAACTGTCTTCGCTAGCCATTCGCCTAAGGGAAACAAAGTTGCATTATAAGACTGCACCGAGAGTTTAATAGTACCTATCCCATCCTTATGGTCAGGGTCGAACAAGTATACTTTCATAGCTCTAACTTGAAATTAATATATAAGCGGGTGCAGATGAGGTAGTTATAATATAAGGATGTGGGGTAAGGTTGGCCTATTCCGGGAAAAGTTGTAGCTACTATAGTCAAGTATAGTGAAAAGCTATCCACCAATCAGCCTAAAAAAACTGCGAATAGGCCCGTTTCTACGACAAAGTTAAAATTTTGTTAAATTTTTTGGGGGAGGTGCTTGTGAATTAAAAGCTAGCCTCCTAAATTGCACTATGCAGTTTGATAAAACGCATGCTGTAATTCATTTCTAACCAACTATTTAGGGTTTTGATATAGCCAAAGATTAGCTGAAGCCATAGCCAAGTTATGGCACGCTAGTTGGTTATACCAACAAAAATTTAACTTTTAGCCAATGTTAGATATCATCAATTTCGTTGCCCTTGCCGGAATCTTCAACATTTGTTTCTTTTGGTATGCATCCACTAAGATGAAGTCGAAGCCAGACCCGGTAAAGACCCTGATAGTATCGTTTGTATTTTCCATTCCATTGAGTTTCCTATTAATCGGTGTGTATACCACCATGCTGATTTACGCTGCCAGAACTGGCGCCAATGAGGACGCGATGTGGGAGTACATGGAGCAGGAAGAATTACAGTAACAGCTGCTGATTCCGGTTAGCGCCGGTTTCAGAATCAAACCCCAGGCGCGGGCATTTGTGAAGAACAGATGCCCGCGTTTGTCATTTTTAGGGAATATCTTTCTGATGCTTTTCTTGGCAGTTGCTTCTTCTGAGTTATTGTTTTATTGCAGCTGTTTTTGCTGCCTGCTCGCTGAGTTGCTCTGTAGCTTCGCCTGTGCGGCGGGCACCTACTTTTTTCCTTGATGAAAATCGAGGGCCCCTACCCCCAAAGTAGGCAAAAAAATCAAGACGCTCCTTTCTCGAGGGCCCCTACCCCCACTCGCTGACCGCTCGGACAGTGGAGCGCCAAAGGGTGCACCGGGCTGTTGTCTTCGCTCCGTGGCTACATTGGAGACTCTCCCCTTGAGGGGAGTCAGAGGGGTGTCAAGGCTATACATGCCAGCGGTATCTTTCCTAGCCTTCGCCTGCCATACCTGCTCAAGCTCCTGTCACTCTTGTACCCTTTCCCGCAATTCCCATACACTCTTTGTCATTCCGACGAAAGGAGGAATCTGTTACCCTGCCTGCCGCCGGTCAAGCGCAGCGGGAACCGGCGGTGAAACATGCGAGCCAGTCTGTACCTGGTATAATTCCTACTTTCCTCGCTAGTGTCCTCATAAAAGCCGCATCTGCGCTGGCGCTGGATGTACGGCTCGAAAGGTATAAGATTCCTCCTTTCGTCGGAATGACAACATCGTCTAATAAGATTCTCGCAGTCGATTCCCCTCTGGTGAGGGGGTGAGTTAACCAGTAGCAGGAAAGATTGTCGCTACAGCACCTTAACTGAGAATTTGCAGGTCATCCCGCTTGATGAGAGGGGTAGCAGCGTAGCGGTGCTCGCGCGGGCCGTTCTCCAGTTTCAGCACGCCTCTGGGGCAAACGTGGGCACAGATGCCGCAGCCGACGCAGGAGGCACGGATGATGGGCTCGCCTTGCTGCGCGTACCAGCGCACGTCAATACCCATTTCGCAGTAGGTGGAGCAATTGCCGCACGAGATGCACTGGCCGCCGTTTGTGGTGATGCGGAATCGGGAGAAGTGCTTTTGCAGCAAACCCAGGTATGCTGCCATAGGACAGCCAAAGCGGCACCATACCCGGTTGCCCATGATGGGGTAGAATCCCACGCCAACCACTCCCGAGAATATCGCCCCAATAAAAAAGCCATAAGTGCTGGCGAAGCCGCCGGATAAATCTCCCAGCAGTTTTCCCTCACTCCAGGAGTTGACCCAGAGCGCCAGCGTCGTGATGATGACGAAGCCTAGGATAGGATAGAGGATGGCCACTTCCCAGCGCCAGGCCGAGCGGCTCTTGTCAGACAGATGGCGGTAAGGGTCTCCAGCAGTCTCGGCCAGACCGCCGCAGCCGCACACCCAGGAGCAGTACCAGCGTTTGCCGTAGAAGTAGGTGAGCACCGGCGTAGCCAGGAAAGAAAGCACTGCTCCCCAGAAGACCATGAACACCCCCAGCGCCGCACCATCCTGCACCAGATACCCCACTGTGCTTGGGAAAAGGTAATCGTACTTGAGGGGCCAAAAATAACTGAAGTAGAATTCTGGCTTGTTGAGCAGCAACAGCAGCCCAGGCAGCAGGAAGGCGAACCCCAACTGGAAGAACATCACCGAGATGGTCCGGATGATGTGGTAGCGGCTGCTGCGGTACTTTAGCAGGGCGAACACCCCCATGATGAGCACCGCCAGGGTATAGAAGGTGCCGTAGAGGAACCACTGGTCAGCGGGCCTGTTTCGGAGCCATTGGCTGAACGGCTCCACCGCCTGTACCAGCCCCTGCAGCGTTTCCGGAAACCAGTAGAGTAGCACGTAGAAACCTGTCAGCACGAAGCCAATGACCCATGCCGAAGCACCCCGGGCAGTTGCGTCCTGCCGCCATACCTGGTTGTTCTGCTCCGACAGCGCTTTGCCTTGGCGGCTCTGCCAGATGTAGAGCAGGCTACCCAACGTAAACACCAACATACCTCCCCCTCCGGTCAGCACCGGGCTCACCGCCTGCGCTCCAACAGCAGCCACGAGCACACCCAATAGGCCCAGGCTGATGAGCAGCAGGCCGGCGGTTTTACTGAATTGCTGTGTAGGAGGGGCTAAGGTGGTCGTAGTGGTTTGCATGGGTCTAGAATTAGCAGGAGGCAGAGTCAGACAAAAGGCCGAAGCGCTTGCGCAACTGCCACCAGGTGTTCTGGTGCACCGGCGGCGCTTGCTCAGGAAAACGAGTATAGTATTGGTTTAGAAGTTCTTGCTCGTAGCGCTGGAAAAACTCCGGGTCGAAGTTGACAGCCGGCAGTTCTTGCATCACCTGATCCAAGGTATAGCCCTGCTTCAGCCAGTGGTGGCACAGGTCGTGGCGGTAGCGTATGCCCAGCAGGTTGATGCCCAGCAGCAGGTGCGTGTTTTTATCATACACCAGGCGGATGGCCTTGGTCGCTTCGTCATTCTGCCAGTACAGCGACTCCTGCTCTTCTTTGAAGCGGGCCGGCACGAAGCCGTAAGTCTGGTATTCGATGTCCAAAAACTTGGCTGAGTTGAACCAGGGGCCTCGCTCATAAGCTGTGCGTTTTCCCAGCAGCGTTGCCGCCAGGGCCTCGGCATGAAGGCGCGCCGTGTACCACAGCTGCTCCATAGTCGGGTTGCCCGGAGCAGGATTCCGGAATTGGGCGCAATCGCTGATGGCGTATACATCCGGCTGGTTTGTTTCAAAGTATTCGTTCACCAACACGCCTTTATCTGTGTCTATACCTGAATCTTGCAGAAAAGCAACGTTGGGTTTTACCCCAGTGGTGATGCCTACAAACTGGCAGGAAATCTCCTTGCCGCTCCTGGTCAGGATGGCACGTGCGGCACCGTGTTCATCGGCCAGAATCTCCTGCAGTTCCTCCTGCAACAGCAGTTCAATGCCGTGGGACCGGATGTGGTCAGTTATCATTTGCGCCTCTTCCAAGGGCAGCACGTTTTGCCAGTACAGCTTGTCGCGCACGAGCATGGTCACGCCTATGTTTCGGCTTTTGAGCATCTCGGCCATTTCAATCCCTATCAGTCCGCCGCCCACAACCACCGCCTGCTTGATACCCTGGGTGTTCTGTTCCATCAGCTCCAAATCCTGCAGCGTCACCAGGCCCTGCACGCCCTTCAGGTGCTGGCCCGGCCAGTTGTAGAAGGCGGCGCTGGAACCGGTGGCCAGTACCAGCACATCATAGGAAAGAGAGGCACCTGAGCGGAGGGAGAGCGTCTTCTTCGCAGTATCTACCTGCTCGACGTAATCGTGGACCAACTCCAGCTCTTGTTCTGTCCAGTACCAGTCTTCGTAAGGCACGATGTCCTGGAAGCGCATGTGGCCCATGTACACGTACATGAGCGCCGTCCGGGGAAAGTGCGTGGCCGACTCGGCAGAGATGAGCGTGATGCGACATGCACTGTGCCGCCGCACGTGCTGCGCCAGGGTGACGCCCGCTATACCGTTCCCGATGATGACCAAGTGTTGTTCCTGCCGCATAAGCTTACTCATTCAAATTCCAGTCATAGTCCAGGAAGGTGATGTTGGCGCCGGGCTTGATTTTCACCTTGGAGTACCGGTTGATGAAATCGGTCAGCGAGCCCTTCTTCTTGAAATCGCCGCCGAACCAGTCGAAGATAGCGGAAACTTTCGGATTGTCTGGCGTGATGCGGTTGTGTTTCGGGTCGTTGATGAAGCCAAGGGTTTGCTCCTCCAGTTGTTTCTCCAGTTTACTGGCGGTATATGCCTCCCGGCTCAGTTTGGGGCAGGACTTGGAGGCGCAATTGACGGCGAAATGAATGCGTGGTTCGTCAAACTCCTTGCGCAGGATGCGGTGTTCGATGTCGTTCAAAGAATACTCCTTACCCCCCAGCTTGATGAATTTATCGTCCCAAATGGTGTTGACGAGCGGCACCGAGACAGTGGCATTCAGGTCCTTGATGCTCTTGAGCGGGTAATTGTCTACGATGAGCTTCACGGTGTAGGCGTTGTAGGCGTTAATCCAGTAGGCCAGCTGCTCCTCGCGGCTCCAGGTCTTGGGGTCAGGTACACCCTTGCTCAACTGGTTCAGGTATAGCTGCAACTCTTTCCGGTCTTGCTTCATGCCTTTGTAGTCCACATCGCCATCGGCTGCCACGTGCTTTTGCAGGAGCTGTGTCCAGCGCTGGTGGTCGGGCTTCGCTATAGCCTGGCTGGCGCCGGCAGGAGCGGAGCCGAGGCAGGAGACTGGCCCGAAGAGGAGCAAGGCGAAAAGAGGCAAAAAATGCAGGAAGCGTATGGAAAGCAGCATGCGGTCAGCTTATAGTTTAGGTATAGGGTTGGTCACCCTGAAATTGAAACGTAATCCCTGCCAGGAATGTGCCCGGCAGACAGCACATTAACTAAGATGGCGAGACAAAGTTAAGGGAATAGAGCCAAAAATGCAGAAGGCCAGGTATAGCCTGGCCTTCTGTCAGTGGTATGGTATCAAATGTTTAGTGGCTTCCGGCGCTGCTGCCCATATCACGACCGCCATCTTCCACGCTTTTGCCTCCTTGGCGGCCACCGCTCTTCGGCTGGTTGGTGTTCATGCGGCCTGCCTGGTCCTCCTCCTCGGAGCTGAAGTTCACGTCATCTGTCTCTCTCTTTCCAGTCGGGTGGATGTTGGGTACTTTGTTGCCTTCGTTCACTGTCTTGTTAGTGTTCTCGTTTTTGAGTTTGTCCTTATTCTTATCTGTGTTCATAATCTGCTTTTTTAGGTTTATTCACTTCTATTAGAATCGTGTTGGTCCCACGGCTATACCTAATAGCGGTCATAGTCGGGGTTGGAGCCGGTGCGGTCTGGCGGACCATAGCGGCGTGGGTGGCGCTCCGTGTAGTGGTCGCGGTAGCTGCGCATCTCGCCACTCAGCGGGTTGTAGTGCCGGTTGTAGTCCGGGTCTGAGTTGTAATCGCCGTCATACCCAAAGCTGAGCGAGCCGGCCATGTTGCCATAGTTCTCACCGCGGCGGTTGCTATACCTGTCTGGTCCATAGTTGTTGTTGAAGTTGCCGGCCCCTCCGCCGAAGCGCTGTCTGTCATCGTCTTGGCGGCTGCCGCCAAAGCTGGTCCTACGGTCTTCCATACCTGCGGCCCCGCCGTAGCGGCTTCCGAAACCCTCGCGGTCAGAGCGGCGCTGGTCGCTCCACTGCTGCTGGCCGCGGCTGTCGCCGTAGCTTTGCTGGTACTGGTTTTGAGTATAGTCGTCGTTGTCCTGCAGGTTGCGGCTTCGGCGCAACACGTAGTCGCCGCCTTGTTGGCGGGTGCCTCTGTCGTTCATGTCGAAGCCGTCGAAGGTGGTTTCGTTCCGGTGCCTGCTGTCGGTGTCCAGGCGATAGGCACCGCGGTAACTCGATTCGTCGGGGCGGTTCCGGTCGTCGCGGAAGTCGCCTCTGCGACTGTCGCGGTAGCCTTCCCGGTACTGCCAATTATGTCTTTCCATAGCTTTCTGGTTGTTAAGTTCCTCTTTATAAACGGGCTTTTCCGGTATGAGTTTACGCAGCCGGGTTTAACCCTAAGCAAGGGTGCCACCGTAGAACCATGGAGTAAGCATGTACACTTTTAACCCAAAAAGCTATGAGAGACAACAGAGAAGAGAACCGTGACAACCGTAACAGAGAGCCGCGCTGGGTGCATGGGCACCACCATGGGGAGAATTCGGACCGCGGCAACTACACCGTTGATTCAAACTTCAACGCAGGGTATGGCGAGCAGGAAGACGACTTCTATGACACCCGCAGCTTCAACACCAACACCGACCACGGCTATACCTATCCGCAGGGGCGCTACCAGGTAGGAGGCGCGCAGTACAGCGGCGAGGACTACACCAGGCAGAACCGGGGCGGACAGGACAACCCCTATGGCATGACTTATGTGCCGAATGATGACCACAACTCCGACCGCCACTATGACCCGCGTGCCGACTACAGCAACCGAGACTACGATGACCTGCGCGAGAGAGGCCGCTCCCGTGAGCGCCGAGGTATGCCTGATGAGAGTTTTGGGCATGATGTGAGCCGGGGCAACCGGGACCAGAACAGCTACCTGGGCCACGCCTCCATGGGCGACTACGAGTCCTACCGCCGCTATGAGCACGGCAACCGCATGTATGACAACGATTACAGTGGCGGCTTCGCAGGGCGCAACCACACCGAGGGCAGAGACCATTTTGGGGAGGACAGCAGCTACAGCAACCTGGACCGATGGAACCAGGGAAGCGAACGGCGCCATGACCGCTACGAAGACCGGCACAATCGCCATTAATCTATATTGAAAGCAGAAACTACAGCGGCGGGAGCCCCATGGCTCCTGCCGTTTCATTCTAAAGACAAAAGCTATGAGAGATAACAGAGAGAATAACTACGGCGGCTTCAGCCGACGCTATCAGCAGCATCCCGAACAGCCGAGGTTCGACAGGAACCAGCCAGACTGGAGAGGTGAAGACAGCGGCCCGGGCCAGCGCTATCGCGCGCCGCACAGCGAGGAATATGGTCGCAGAGGCGGCTACCAGGGCATGCGCGAAGATTACTACAACCAAGTGTATGACACCACCAACTATACCGGTGTACCGCGCCAGGACGATTATGGCCTACCTTACGGTGCCGAAAACGACTTGGACCAGGTACGGCGCGGCAACCCGCTGCACGCCGACCCCAACGATTTTGAGCGTACCCGCTACCGCTACAGCGCCGGCTACAACCCCAACTACGACAATCCCGAGGAAGGCGACATGTACCGGAACTTTGACAGCCGCGGCAACTTTGGCTACCGGCACGATGCCTCCTATGGCAACGCCGATGAGTTCCGGGACTTTGGTGATGACCGCTACGGCAGCGGCGACACAGGAAACAGGTACTAGTGAAATTGTACCGTTTTAAAAGGCCCTTGAATACTTATTCCGAAAACCACCGTATACAGCTGTATACATTAGTATTGAATTTCCATCTGAGAAAGGCCACAGCGTCAGCTGTGGTTTTTTTCATTTTTCTGTGAAGATTTAAATTGTACTAATACGAAATCATATAGAAATAAATTTACAAAATAGAATAAGGCTGATGAATGTCTTGAATTCCTTTGTCCTTGGTGCAGCGACGCTTGCCGCCATTCTGGCTATCATATCGATTTGCCTGCCCACCCACATACACATCCAGCGCCACGTTATAGTGGAAGCGCCCGTTGAAGATACCTTTGAACAAATACAAGACCTGCGCAACTGGACCAAGCTGTTTCCCTGGCACCTCGAAGACCCGGATATGGAACTGACTTTCTCAGGACCGGCCGGAGGCGAGGGTGCGCAGTACAGCTGGAGAAGCCAGCATGCCAACCCAAAGGCAGGCGTCGTGACCATTGTGGAAGTGGAACCCAACAAGCGGCTGGTGACCAATGTCGCATTTCAGCAGGACGACACCGCCAATGGCACCTTCACCCTCGAGGAGACAGCGGAGGGCACCAAGGTGACCTGGTATTTAGACAAGTACATGGGCAGCCACCCCATCGACAAATTTTCAGGCCTGCTGGTGAACAGCACGGTGGGGGAGGACTTTGAAAAAGGACTCGAAAACCTAAAGAAGAAAGTGGAGTCCCGCCGAAAGTCGCTGACAAGGGTGTCAAACTGAGGCAATCCATACAGTTCGTTTATACAAGTAGACCTGCCATACCTGAAGGTATCGATTTATTCATGCCTTTCAAGCAACCATTTTTTAATCTCCCTAGCTAGAAACGCAAGTAGAGCACGAGACGCTGTGATAAGATTTGACTGTTTCTTAAGTATGACGTATGTTTGCGACATACTTTGCAATTATGACCTATACCAAGGCAACAGCATTTGGGGAAGAACAGCAGGAACTGGCGAAGATGGCCAAGGTTTTGTCGCATCCAGCCCGCATTGCCATTCTCCAACACCTGGCCAGAACGCAACGATGCATTTCTGGTGATATCGCCCAGGAAATACCCTTGAGCCGCACCACGGTATCGCAGCACCTGCAGGAACTCAAAAGCGCCGGACTGATAAAAGGAGAGATAGACGGCCTTACCGTTTGCTACTGCATCGATAAGGAGCAGTTTACTAAGGCTGCTGCGATGATGGCCACCTTTTTACAGCAGGTGGCCTCAAGTTATGACTGTGATTGCCAACCAAATCCTATACCTGCTTAAAAGACCATGCGCATCGCTTTTTTCAGTGACATTCATGCCAACCTGCCGGCACTGGAGGCCGTGCTGCAGGACATGGACCAAAAACAGCCCGACTTCATCTACTGCCTCGGCGACTTGGTTGGCTACAACGTGTGGGCCAATGAGGTCGTGGAGGCTATCCGCAGACGGTATATACCGACACTTACTGGCAACTACGACGAAGGGGTGGGGCTCGATAGTGGGGACTGTGGCTGCGCCTACAAATCGGATGAAGATAAGGAGCGCGGAAACCAGTCCATCGCCTATACCAACAGCATCATCACAGAAGAGAACCGGCGTTATCTGCGCCTGCTGCCACGGCACATGCGCCTGGACTTTGAACAACAGAATGGGAAGCCGCTGCGTGTGCTCATGGTGCACGGAAGCCCGCGCAAGATAAACGAGTACCTGTTTGAAGACCGGCCGGAGAAGAGCCTGCAGCGATTGCTGGAGGAGGCGCAGGCCGATGTGCTGCTCTTCGGCCACACGCACAAGCCCTATCACCGGCAATTGCCCTACGAAGCGTATGGCGAAACCAGGTATAGGCATGCCATTAACCTGGGCTCTGTGGGCAAGCCGAAAGACAGTGACACCCGTGCCTGCTACGTGCTCCTGACGCTGGATGAGCAAAGCAGTGCTTCCCATCCTTCCAGCATACAAGTGGAGTTCGTGCGCGTGGCTTACGATGTAGAGAAGGCCGCCAAAGCGATAGAGGAAAGTCCTTTGCCAAACGAGTTCGCTGACATGCTCCGCAAAGCTTATTAAGCGCTGAACTACAGGCCAATAACTTATTGAGAGTAAATGGATAAATTAGGTATACCTTCCATTAAGTAATTCCCAAAACTCCAAAATACGATGCGCAATACCTGCAATCCGGTTATCAAAAGAAAGCAGCTGTCCTTCCTCGACCGCTTCCTGACACTGTGGATTTTCCTGGCGATGGGAGCAGGAGTGGCACTGGGCTATTTTATACCTGAGGCCGAGGGGTTCATCAATTCCTTCCAGAGCGGCACCACCAACATACCCATTGCCATCGGGTTGATTCTGATGATGTACCCACCCCTTGCCAAGGTACGGTATGAGCAGTTAGGGAAGGTGTTCCGCAACATTCGGGTGCTGTTGGTATCGCTGGTGCTGAATTGGGTACTGGGGCCGGTGCTCATGTTCCTGCTCGCCGTGCTCTTCCTGCGCGACTACCCGGAGTACATGGTGGGTTTGATTATGATTGGTCTGGCGCGCTGCATCGCCATGGTGATTGTATGGAACGAGCTGGCGGAAGGAGACCGGGAATACGCAGCCGGGCTGGTGGCTTTCAACAGCATCTTTCAGGTGCTGTTCTACAGCCTGTTTGCCTACGTGTTCATCACGGTGCTGCCGCCACTTTTCGGTATCAAAGGCGAGGTGATTCAAATAAGCATGAGCGCTGTGGCCGAGAGTGTAGCCATCTACCTGGGTATACCTTTTCTGGCTGGTTTCCTGTCGCGGCTGGTGTTGCGCCGCTTGAAGGGGGAGGAGTGGTACCAGCAGAAATTCATACCTGCCATCAGCCCCATTACGCTGCTTGCGTTGCTGTTCACCATCATGGTCATGTTCAGCCTGAAAGGCCATACCATTGTGGCCATACCTTTCGATGTGCTGCTGATAGCCGTGCCGCTGGTAATCTACTTTGCCATCATGTTTCTGGTCAGTTTTTTTGCCGGCAGGTATGTAGGAGCCGACTACTCACAGATTGCCGCCATCGCCTTTACAGCGGCGGGTAACAATTTTGAATTGGCCATCGCCGTCTCCATCGGGGTGTTCGGGCTAAGCTCAGGCCAGGCCTTTGCCGGCGTGGTGGGGCCGCTGGTGGAGGTGCCGGCCCTGATTCTGCTGGTGAACGTGGCTTTCTGGCTGAAACGCAGATTCTATGACAAGCCGGAGAAAGTGACCGCATAAGCTTCCGCTATACCTTTGGCAGCAAAGAGTGGGGTTACGCCTGCTGCTTTTTTATTCCTCTTTTCTGGGAATGATGGTGATTCTGCCGTCTTTTTCCAGTATGGCATACTTTATCTGGTCGAGCCGTTGCAGCCCCTGCATTTCCCTGGCCGATTCCAGTATATCGTTCTCATCTACACGTACCCGCTGGAGTCGGTCATGCAGGAGTTTACCATCGTCGAGCAGAATGATAGGGACGCCATCCACTACTTTGCCAAACTGCTTGAAGCGCTGTTTGACCAAAGAAAGCGAGATATCCGTGATAATCAGTGTGACGATTAATATCAGGCTGTTAGTCATAGAATGGTCGTCGCTTAGCAGCGCCTGTTCGGCTGTTTCGGCAACGATGAGCAGCAGCACAAAATCAAATACCGTGGTTTCGCTTAAAGTCCTCTTACCGCTTATCCGGAATAAAATCATCAGGAAAAGATAGAGTACCAAGCCTCTGATAACAGTTTCCATTTCGTTGGGTTATGGGTATACGAATTGTGAAATAGCCAGGCTTTTTTCGCCGGTTTTCAGGCTGACCTCCAGGCTGCCCATGTGCTTGGGCTTCAGGTAAAATATGATGGGCGATGTGCTGCCTGCACCCGAGAAGGTATAGGTGATGCCTTGCTCGTGCGTGTAGACCTCCGAAGGTTCTGGTACTACCTGCTCCACTTGTACTTTATCGTAAAAGTCCTTGCTGAACTGCAGTTCCCTTTCAGGGGAAGTGGCTGTAGGATACAGCGTCACTTTCAGTTCGGAGGGTGCTTTGCGGCGCAGGTAGCGCTCGTATTCTACCTCTACACCATCTGCCTGGCTACCTGCGGTCAGAAGATTGATGCCTTTCAGGCCGCCATTGCCGGTAAAGCCCAGCAGCGCAGCTAGTACTACGATAGCCATAAAAACCCAAGCCACCCGCTCCACAGCCCAGTTCTTCCGTTCCAGCTCGATATCTTCGTCTATTTCAAGCTCCTGATTATGCTTTCTCATAGCGTTATACCTGTATTAGAATATTCAGGTATAGAACGCTTGTAACGGATTATGGTTGTGATGCCGGATGCAGCTATAGTACAGGCGCCTGCAGGCTGTCAGAAGCGGCAGTTGCGGGATAGGCTTCGGAACGGAAGGCGGCTACTTTTTTGTACAGTTTTCCCTTGTCAGCTTTGGAAGAGAGGAAGAGGGTGACCTCGGAGGCATTGTAGTGGTTGGACAGGTCTGCCAGCAAATCAGGTATACCGTCGCGGTCCAGGTCTCCGGCCCACAGCAGCACGTATATGGCGCTCTCAAAGTCGGTGTCGCTGGCCAGTTCCTGGCTTATTTTCCTGCCGTTCCGGGTGCCGCTTATTCGCCAGCTGTAGTTCTTCAGGGAGTAGGATTCTGAGCTTTCCTCCTGCACACTGTCACCCTTCGCCTCCAAGGTATAGGTCTTGTCCCGGAATCTCAGGTGGAGCGAAGTGTTAGGTAAAACAACGGAACTGGAGAAGCCAACCGTATCTATAGAGCCGGCTTTCAGTTGCGGCATACCTGTCAGGAAGAAGAGCGTTCCTGGTATTGCGCCGCCCACTTCACGCCCCGACATGGTTTTAGCAGCCTTGCTGTCCAGCACGGGGTCAAAAAATGGGCTTACCGTCACAGCGGCCGGCAGGAGTTGAAACGTGCTATCCTGGTACACCAGCCCCATCCACTGCTTGTGCTCAGCCCCTTGCCATACCTCGTGCTTGTGAAAGCGCCCTTCGATTAGGATTTTGACTGCCGCTGCGGGTTCAGGCGTCAAGCCGGTCGTGTCGATGGTATAGTCTTGCAGTTCTTCGTCAGAGGGAATCGTGGTAGTGTCTGCCGTCTCAGCCTCTTGCGCCGTAGAGTCGAGCAGGTGCGTATGGTCTGTTTGGTTTTCTGTGGCCTTGTCTGTTGAAGTGTTGCAGGCAATCAGGCTCAGGAGCGACAGAATCAGCAGCGGTTGACGCATAAGGGTAAGGTTAAAACATAAAGGAAAGCTAATATAGCAAAATTTAACCAGCCTCCTAACCTGCAGTAGGCAACCGGAAAAACAGGCAAGGCCGGTGTTTGTCCGGCCTTGCTTAGTAGATGAAAGGTAGCTATACCTGTTATAGCTGCCTGTAGAGTCTGTCTTTCAGGCCGGCAGATGCTTCGACCAAGGGAAGTCTGACGGCTGGGCTGCATACGCCAAATCTTTCCAGAAGGGCCTTCACACCTACAGGGTTACCTTCCTCATACATCATGGAGTTGATGTCCACGAAGTCGAAAATTAGCTTGGAGGCTTCGGCGAACTTGCTCTCCAGCCCAAGTCTGACCATGTTGCTGAACTTCTCGGGGAAGGCATTGGCGAGCACGGAAATCACACCCACGGCACCAAAAGCCATCATAGGCAGCGTGAGCAGGTCATCTCCGCTGATGAGCAGGAAATCAGCTGGTTTGTGCTTGGCGATGTACATACATTGCTCCAGGTTACCGGAGGCTTCCTTGATGCCCACAATGTTATGGTGCGTCGCCAGTCGAATGGTAGTCTCCCCAGAAATGTTGCTGCCGGTGCGGCCCGGCACGTTGTATAGGATAACCGGAACCGGACAGGCGTCGGCGATTTGTACGTAGTGTTGGTAAATGCCCTGCTGCGGCGGCTTGTTGTAGTAAGGGCTCACGGAAAGCACCGCGGCTATACCTTCCAGGTCAGTGCTCTGGATGGTAGCCAATATATGCTGTGTGTTGTTTCCGCCCAGGCCATACACCAAGGGCACCCGGCCGTTCACGTGTTTCTTCACAAAAGCCAGTATTTCGGCCTTCTCTGCCGCCGTGGTGGTCACGGATTCGCCGGTGGTGCCGTTCACCACCAGGTACTCTACACCACCTTCCAGCGTGAAATCCAGCAGTTGGCGCAGGCCGTCGTAATCCACTGCCAGGTTGCTGGTAAATGGGGTAACCAGGGCAACGCCTGTTCCTTTTAGTTTATCTTGTATCATGCGCTGTTTTTCTAAAGCACGAAGTTCGAACTATCCAACGGAATCTGCAAACGCATGTGCAGTTAACAGCAATAGGAATCAGCAAACCTGTAGTGTTTTGGCTTATAGTATATTACAGCTTAACTGTCTGGTATTGGTATGACCTATGGTGTCTCAATTAAGTCAATGTGCATCTTAGCCGTGAGGGGAATCTGAAATCTCTTTATTTGAATACCAAGTTTAGGGGGTATCTACACACTTGATGCGGCTTAAAAGCAATCGTCCGGCCTAGTAGAGGCCGGACGATTCTGTAGATTATCTGTATCTTAAAGAACCTTTTTGAGTTCTCTCAGATTGTTCCCATACACATAATTTCCTAGTTCCCTGCCTTGCCTGTTACCAACCTCGACGGCGTTTCTAAAATGATATCCTATGTAAATCCTCGATACAGCGTTTTCAAAAGCCATTTGTGAAAAGCTGCTGAAATTACGCTCAATTCCAGGCAAATAGTATGGGCTGGTAAGGTTCAAATCAATATAGTCGGTTCTGAAAAAGGATTTAAAAACAGCTGCAGCAGCGCCCGCATTATAGGCGTGTGTGGACGGAAACTCCGGAGTGGGGGGCGTTGGTGCCATGAAAGGCTGGTAAATAGTAAAAGTAGGCGTCCAGGAAGCATCGCCCTCTGTAGCCTCCACGCCATCAGAATTCCCTGCTCTAATGGCTGTAATAGGTCTCCAGAAATTGAAGTGGTATTTGCCATCGAAAGAGGCAATCCAAGCGTCTATTTGAGACATTTGGATAAGCCCAACCAGTCTTGCCGCTTCCCATCCATTTAGTTCTCGCTGAACAATCAGCGCCCGTGCCAGTCTGTTCATAGAGCTTGACACACTTTCTATCCAAAAGGCACCGATTTGCGTTTGTTCATCTGTTCTCAAAGGGCAATTATTACAACCAAGTTCTTTAACTTCATTATAATCTGCCAGATATTCAGCTGAGTTTAAAGGATACGGAGCCACATCTGTGAATTGTGCCCCAGATTTGATTCCGAATGGTGTAAGGCTTCCCATATTAGGGGCAAAAACTGCGTTGTCAGGCCAAACAGGAGGGTTCGCCACCATCCACGGCATATAATCGGATTGATGTTGGCCCGGCGCTGTACTTCCCACGTGTGTTGCAAAGGCTAGCTGAAAATCATTCGCTCGTTTAGACAGAACAGCAGCGGCAGCTTCCTGTCCAATCTGAATGCCACTTATATGTAAGTTGTGTTTCCCACCTTTTTTGTAATCCGAATCCTTAATCTCTGAAAGGATTCTACTCAAAAGGTCATCAGCAGCTACAGTGGCAGACGGATAAAGCTGTACCAGCATGTCCCGAGCCGCCTGTGAGACCGCAGCGTCTGCCATTGATTGAACGTTCTTTTTGGTAACGCCTCTCATATCAACTCTCGAATTATTCAATGCATACGTCTCATATTTTGGCACTACATTGTTCAAAGCATCGTGCATAGCCAACGTGGTCATGGCATATATCTTAGCTTCTACCGCTAGAGACACGCGATTGTCTATGGACTGGCTTATTAACTCATACCATTGAATTACAACCGCAGGGCTATAAGAATCGGTCAGGACATCATAGCGACCGCGTTTATGTTCGTCTGTTTCTTCTGCACTCAATTCCATTGAGTCAAATTCATCTTTCTCGCAGGAACCCAGACCGACAAGAAGTATTAGCACACCAAAAAGTTTAATAAATGTTTTCATAAACTACAATATCTCGGTTTAACCAAATGCAACACGGTAAGCAGGTAGAACATCTTTGCTAGAAGAGACAATAGGTATAGACTTCTGGGGCCTGACGGTCGATTTAAATCGACCAACGAAGGAGAGCTATACCTTGTGACTGTGCCTTGGTATAGGCATCAAAAATGCAGCAAAGCAGTAGGGGGAGTAACTACTTTGGAGACAGAACTCCAGTACTCAAAATAGCAGTTTGAACGCGATTTTCTTCTGATACTGCACATGGCCTATTGCAGTAGATTAGGGCAGCATAAAACATGTTTTGTGTAACAGTTTTATTGCACCCTCCGTGGGAGTTTTCGAGAAAGGTTTAAAAGCTAGAGGAACACTCAGAATATCAGCCTTAGGAGGGGGTCTGCAACGGGATTCCAGAACATATCAAAGGCAGAGTGAAAGGCCAATTTCAGCGTAGTTAAACGTGTTTCGTTTAACTACGCTTATACTTTGAATACGCTTATGTATAGGATATGTGAGTTTTTACCTATTAGATATAAATTAATAATAGCAAGAGATACAAAAGCATGGGTAGACGAATAGTATTGGTTTGTTAAAATAAAATATTATTTCGTTCCTATGCACTAAAAGTTTTGTGTGCTGACACTGCCTTATTGGAGTTGTATTATTTCAGCCAACGTATTTCACATTGCATGAATAACAAACCAGATTTCGGATAATACCTAACTCCCGGCTTTCCCAACTCTCAAAGCTTCTACTGTATATTGTTTTCCTCCACCCACTTCAGGAACTGGTCTTTGTATACCTCGCCAATCGGAATCTCTTTGTTGCCGATACGGATACGGCTTTTCTCGATGCTGTCAATCTTCTGGAGCGCCACAATGAAGGAACGGTGCACCCGCAGGAATTTCGATTCCGGTAGCTTCTCCATCGCCTTGTTCATGGAAAGCAGCGTGATGATTTTCTGGTCCTTCGTCTGGATGATGATGTAGTCCTTAAGCCCCTCAACCCATAAAATGTCCCTGAAATCGACGCGCACGGTTTTGTAGTCGGCCTTCACGAACATGAAATCATGCTCGGCTGTCGGAGCCGGGGCTGGGGCAGCCTGTGTGTCCTGTGCTTTGCCATTGCGCTGCAGCCGCTCCTGCGCCTTGGTCACCGCCTTCAGAAAACGGTCGAAGGGAATGGGCTTGAGCAGGTAGTCCACTGCATCCTGGTTGAAGCCCTCCAGCGCGTAGTCGGGGTAAGCGGTGGTGAAGATGATGAGCGGCTGGTTCTTGAGTATATTCAAGAACTGTATACCCGTCAGCTCTGGCATCTCGATGTCGAGAAACATCAAATCCACCTGCTCGGTCTGGAGCACCTGCATGGCCTCCGTGGCGCTGGAGCAGGTCTTGACCAGCTTCAGGAAAGGAAGTTTGCCCACGTAGCTCTCAATGATATCGAGGGCCAGGGGTTCGTCGTCAACGGCAAGGCAGCGGATGGTCATAGGTTTATTTTTTTGGTTGGAAGTATAGTTTGAGCGAGGCGTAGAACGTGCCGTCTTTCTCCTCAAAGTTCAGTTCGTGGCGGTTGTGGTACAGCAAGTTAAGGCGCTGCTGCAGGTTTTGCAAGCCGATGCCGCCAAACTCGCGCTTTTTGTGGCTGCTGGTGTTGTTGACGGTGGTAAAGAGCAGCGCATCGTCCTGTACCTTGAGGTCCAGCCCGATGCCAATCTCGTTGCGGCTCACCAGTCCATGTTTAAAGGCGTTCTCCACCAGCGTCATGAGCAGCATGGGGGCAATCTGTTTGCCTGCTAATTCACCGTCAATGTTGAAGCGGATGCTCGTCTGCTCCCGCAGGCGCAGCTTTTGCAGGTCAATGAAATTGTGAATATGGTCCACTTCCTTCTCCAGGCTCACCAGCGTGTCGTTGCTTTCATAGAGCATGTAGCGCATCAGGAGCGAGAGCTTCATGATGGCGTCGGGCGTCTCAGGGGACTGCTTGTAGGCCAGGGAATAGATGTTATTGAGCGTGTTGAAGAGGAAGTGCGGGTTCACCTGCGACTTGAGGAAGTTAAGTTCCGCCGTCAGTTTCTGGTTCTCCAGTTCCTTGTTTCGCCGCTCGTTTCGGATGTAATTGCCCGTCACTTTGAGGGCCGAACTGATGAAGACCACTATAAGGCCCGCCAGCACATAGTTCAGGATGCGGTCAGAGGAGTAGAGCACCTGCATGCCCGGATTGAACTCCCGGAACACAAAGAAGTCAAGAGGAGAGCGCACGAGTGCCACGGTGGTGAGCGTGGCCAGAATCAGGGCGATATAGAGCAAGATACGGTTGCGGGCCAGGTAGCGGGGAATGAGCACGTACCAGTTGAGATAAAAGATGAGCATCGCAAAGCTCAGTCCCACCAGCGAGTCGATGGCCTTGCCCAGGGTAAGGCCGCGCTGAAACTGGATGTAGAAAATCCAGGCGCCAAAGAACGCCCACGCCGCAACGTGTATGGCCAGCTTGTACCGCTTCTTCATGGAGAACTCTGGGAGGGCAAATGTATTCAACTCGCTGATTTTTAAGGGTAGTGGCAGGACAGTGGTAGCCTCTTGCTTTCTGGAGGACCTCTGTCATTCAAGCTAAAGATAAAGAAATAATAGGGTTTTATAGGTATAGCCGAGGGCCCTCTATACCAAGGGCTGCTTTGGGACTATGAAGGATACTCTTTGCCAGACAAAACAGAACAATCCGGAATGTGGTTGTTGGTATAGGGTTTCCTGCCGTTCGTCTAATTCATTTTTTTATGTCTCGGAAATGGATTCTCTTTGTGTCACCGGAAAGACATAAACCCGGTGTGAGTTTAGCTAGTTGTTTTATGTATTGTTTGTTTGTTAATGGTTGAATCGCCGGACTACCCATAGCCCGGCGATTCTCTTTTACAACAAAGTATAGAAGGTCCGTTAGCTGTTCACCATCTCCAGGAACTGGTCCTCGGAGAGTATCGTGATGCCTAGTTTTGTCGCCTTCTCCAGCTTGGATGGACCCATTTTGTCGCCGGCCACCAGGTAGGAGAGCTTGGCAGAGATGGAGCTGACTACCTTGCCGCCATGGCTGGTGATAATGCGTTGCAGCTCATCGCGGCTCACGCTCTCGAACACCCCCGATATCACAAAGGTTTTTCCCGTTAGCCTGTCGCTCTCCATCTCAGGGGCCGTGCTCTCGAACTTGAAGTTAAGTCCGGCTGCCTTGAGGCGCTCAATCAGCTGCTGGTGCTCCGGCTCGCTGAAGTACTGCAGCAGCGACTGCGCAATGCGGTCGCCAATCTCGTTCACGGCAATCAGTTCTTCATAGATGGCGCTGCGCAAAGCCTCGATGTCGGGGAAATGCTCCGCCAGCTTTTTAGCCACCGTGCTGCCGACGAAACGGATACCCAGCGCAAACAGCACCCGGTCAAAAGGCGCTTCCTTAGATTTCTGCAGCCCCTCCAGTATGTTGTTAACGGATTTCTCACCCATACGCTCCAGTTCTATCAGCTGCTCAAAGCGCAGGTCGTACAAATCGGCGGCATTGCGCACCAGTCCGGTACGGTAGAGCTGCTCAATAGTCTCTGGCCCGATGCCCTCGATGTTCATGGCCTTGCGCGAGATAAAGTGCTCCAACTTCGCCTGTATCTGAGGGGCGCAGCCTTCGTCGTTGGGGCAGTAGAAGTTGGCTTCTCCCTCGGCCCGTATCAACAAGGTGCCACAAGCAGGGCAATGGGTAGGGTACTCAATAGGTATGGCATCGGCAGGCCGTTGGCTGAAGTCTACTCCCGTGATTTTAGGTATGATTTCACCGCCTTTCTCCACGAATACGATATCGCCCAGGCGGAGGTCGAGGCGCTGTATCTCATTGGCATTGTGCACGGAAGCCCGCTTCACGACAGTGCCGGCCAGCAGCACCGGCTCCATGTGGGCAACTGGGGTGACGGCACCTGTGCGGCCCACCTGGTAGCGGATTTCGAGCAGGCGACTTACTGCGCTCATGGCCGGATACTTGTAGGCGATGGCCCAGCGTGGGCTCTTCGAGGTATAGCCGAGTTCTTCCTGAAGAGCATAACTGTTCACTTTCACCACCACGCCATCCGTGGCGATGGGCAGCTCATGGCGCTTGCCTTCCCACTCGGTGATGTACTCCAGCACTTTATCGATAGAGGTACACTTGCGCCAGGTATCCGATACTTTGAACCCCCACTTCTGGATAGCTTGCAGGCTTTCGGAGTGCGTATCGAAAGGATTGGAGGAGCTCATGAAGCCATAGGAGAAGCAACCGAGCCTGCGGCTGGCCACAATGGCGGAGTCCTGCTGCTTGAGTGTGCCAGAGGCCGCGTTTCTGGGGTTTGCCAGCAGTTGTTCCCCTGCCTCTTCGCGCTCCACGTTCAATTGCTCAAACACCTGCAGGGGCAGAAACACCTCGCCCCGCACCTCAAATAAATCCGGGAAGTCCTGGCCATGCACCTGCAAGGGTATGTCGCGGATGGTACGCACGTTGGCGGTGATGTCATCGCCGCGGGTGCCGTCGCCGCGCGTGGCCCCTTGCACGAAACTGCCATTCTCATAGGTCAGACTGATGGCCACACCGTCAAACTTCTGTTCGCAGACATACTCCACCTCGTCGCCCACCACCTTTCGCACCCGCTTGTCAAACTCGCGCAGGTCCTCTTCAGAATAGGTGTTGCTCAGGGAGAGCATCGGGTATTTGTGGTATACCGTCTTAAAGCTCTTGGTAATGGTGCCGCCCACGCGCATGGTGGGGGAATTGGACTGGCGCAGTTCCGGATGCTGCTGCTCCAGTTGCTGCAGCCGCTCCAGCATCATGTCAAACTCGTAGTCGGTGACTTCGGATACGCTGTTTTGGTAATATTGGAAGTTGAGGTAGTTTATACGGTGGGTGAGCTCCTGAATCTCAGCAGCAGGGTCTTTCTCTAATGCCATAGGGTTGTGGTTATACTCCTGTAAAAATACCGAATGCCGGCCGTGTTGCCAAGTATGGGATCGGCCTATCAGCGCAAATAGCAGCCAGGGCAGCAGAATATTTTACCGTATACCTGCTAAGCCCATGTGCCTCAGTTAAAAAGAAAAAGACTGCCTTGGGAGCAGCCTTCTATACCTGAATATTTTTGGGTATTACTTCAGTATCACACCGTCGGCCACGAAGCGGAGTTCCTCTCTGGGTGCGGTGATAGCCTGTATCGCTTCTGCTGACTTTCCGGCGTCTTCGGCGAAATGGCGCTGGTCCTCTACCGATATCACCTCATGCTTGGCCGTGCCGGTGAAGACGACTGTTTTGCCAGACAAATCCTCTACCGGCAGGAAGAAGCCATAGTCGCGGAAAGTCACTTTCATGGTGCTGCCGTCCTCTAGTTTCACATCCATCCAGCAGCCTTTGGACTGGCAGCTTTCCACCACCTCCGCCGTAACGGTCGCCTGTATGGAGTCCTGCCCAGTCACGGCCTGCTGCAGTTGCGATGCTGTCAGCACGTTGTCTTCCACGAAGGCGGCACCGTAGGTATTTTCGCTGGCAGTGGCTTCTGTCGCCTCAGTCACTTCGGTTTCCGGTTTGGTTTGGGAGCAACCATAGCAGGAAGCGGCTATCAAGGCAAGGGCAAGCAATTTTTTCATAACGGTTGGATTCTAGGTTGAAGACCAAATGTAGCAAATAATTTAGATTTTCTATACACAGCAAGGTATAGGAGTAACGTGGTCGGGATTGTCTATACCTGATTAGCAGTAAGTTTACTCCAGTGC
This sequence comes from Pontibacter roseus DSM 17521, assembly GCF_000373265.1. Taxonomy (GTDB): domain Bacteria; phylum Bacteroidota; class Bacteroidia; order Cytophagales; family Hymenobacteraceae; genus Pontibacter; species Pontibacter roseus. The sequence continues at coordinate 938,835 of NZ_KB890762.1, read as the reverse complement.
CCGGTTTTGGAAGAGCAGGAAGCCCATGTGGAACAGTACGCCCCAGCTTTTGGCATCGTCGGTGTAGTAGTTAAGGTTCAGGGCGACAGGACCCAACACGCCATGGAACACAACGGCTGCCGTAGCCGCCAGTTCGGTTCCAGTGAGAGGTTTGCCATAATAGGCCTGCTGCTCCTCGTTTTGCCGGATGGGCCGGTAGGGCTGGAACACATAGCCTTCCGCCCTGAACTCGAGACGGGTAGTGGCCAGGTATACGTACTGCAGACCGCCGGCTACGAATTGATGTGCCCGGAACTTGTCCAGAAACAATGTCCTGCTGTCGGTGAGGGGGTAGAAGGCAGGCGCAGCGGTGAGGGTGGAGCGGTAATTCCGGAAGAAGGGCAATGTGGAGAACACCCCTTCCAGCCTATACCCGAAGCGGTGTCTGCTGTTGCCGTGGAAATCCTCGAAGAGCAGCCTGCCCAGAAACCACTCATGCTGCCGCGTGCTGTTACCCCAAACGGTGGCCGTAGAGCCCGGTTCGTGCCTTTCGGTCGCGTTCACATAGCGGGCCGTGGCGGTGAACATGCGTCCAGAAGAGGCATACTGCCGCCGGTTGAGCTGCCCACGCCGGAACGAACTCACCACTGTAAAAGCTTCCGTGTCGGTGCGGTCGAGCGTGTCAGAACTCAGGATTTCGAGGCGATTGCTGTAGCGGTCAATGGTCTGGGCAAAAGCAGTGCCCAGTACAAGCTTGTCTTTATAGGTGTTGGTAAAGCCCAGGTTCAGGGCATAGCTCCGGTCCGACTGCTCGATGAAGGGTAGCTTGTTGCGCTCCATCAAGAAACCGGCCGTGGAAAGGTAATTCCAGTTATTGTAGGTGAAGGCTGGCTCCACATAGAAAGGGATACGAGCGGGTACATCCACCCGGGTACGGAGATTGGCCGACTGGTAGAATCGCCCGGTATGAAAGTTCGCCGAGAAGGTATAGAGTTGCCGCCCGAGCAGGCTGTACTCGACCCCCGCGAAGATGTTGTCGATGGGTCGGGAGGCGAGCACTCCGCCCAATTCAAGTTTCAGGCCATCCTCTTTTTTCACGTCCAGCAGCAGGTCGTAATGCCCACCAGTAGCATTGTAACGCATGGTAGGGTATAGGTATCTGAATTTGTCGATGGCCGCCAGCCTGTAATAGCCCTTCTTGATTTCCTGCATGCTATAAATGCCGTCCTCGGCGCCCCTGAAAAACCGCTCTACAAAGCCTTTTTGGTACCCCTTCAGGCCTTGGATTTGGATGTCCTGGAAGGTGTGGGGCTGAAAGCCGCTACGAAACCGCTCACGCTTGCTGACGAGTTCCTCTTGGGAGCTGCGCCTGCTGATTTTGGATTTCAATTGCTCCATTTTGGCGCTGGCCTCGGCATAGCCGGCATCGAACAGGTCGCTGACCTGATGGAAATCAAGGGAAGTGAAGTTGCCTACATCAGGCTGCAGATATACGTCCCGGTCGCTGAGGGCGGTGGAGTCGGAGTTGGACATCATGGCGTACATCAGGGTGTGGGCCAGGTCGAACTCGTCTTTGTCGTAGGGGTACTCGCTGTATACCTTGGAGGATACGTTCACCCCAATAATGACGTCCGGTTTGAAATCTTTCTTCGCCACATCCACCGGGAAGTTGTTATAGAGCCCACCATCGAAGAGCAGGCGCTTCTCAATGCGGATGGGCTTGAAGAACAGCGGCACCGTGAGCGTTGCCCGAACCGCGTCGGCCAGCTGGCCTTTTCGCAGCACTACCTGTTGCTGCGTGAAAATATCGGAAGCCACGCAGCGGTAGGGCACCATCAGTTTGTCAAAATCATAACCCGCCCGGGCCGCAGGCTGTGACAACAGCTGCGCCAGCGCGAAGTTGAGAGAGGCGTCATTAACCAGGTTGGAAGTCAATTTGGCCTGCAGGGTGGTGTCGAAGGAGATGTGGAGCTTCAGCAGCGCGGGGTTGTGGTCGGGGGAGGAGAAGTCGTACAGGTAGTTCTGCTCTGGTTTGCCAGTGGCCCAGGCCTGAAAAGCCTCCGTGCTGATAAGATACTCAATTTCAGAAGGAGAGTAGCCGGCAGCATACAGCGCCCCCACTATACCTCCCATGGAAGTGCCCACGATGTAATCGATGGGGATGTTGTTTTCTTCCAGCGCCTTGAGCACCCCCACATGGGCTATGCCTTTGGCACCTCCGCCACTCAGCACCAGCGCCACCTTCTGGGCAGGGGCCTGTGTGCAGGCCACCAGCAGAAGTAGGGTGGTCAGCAGGCGGAGACAGTAGGTATACCTGGTTCTCTGTTTTTTATCGTCAGCCATGGGGTGAAGCATGTCCAGCGTTTAACGGGCCCCTCTGAGGTCGGCCCAGCGTGCATTGTGAATGGTGAAAACGATACGTCCGGTGAGCATGGGTACGTACTTGGCCGGTATGGTCAGGCGCATGTCATCGAGCAGCACCTCGAAGCTGCTACTGAACGAGATGGTGTTCCGGTCTGGGGTGAACGTGACCGGCGTCACGATTTCCTTGTTTATACCTTGTATGTTGATGAAAAGGCGACTGTTCATGGTTTGCGGGCTCCGCTTGCCGGCGTTTATCCTGTCTATGGGCGCCTCTATCTGGATGTAGATTTCGGGGAAGCGCGAAGTGAAGAACACATCATGCGCCATCACAAGGGGGGTGGAGTCGTTGGCGGCCGTCAGGTAACTGAGCGGGAGCAGGCACTCCAGGTTCCGGGTTTCCTTGTTGTAGCGCACCAGCAGCCTGTCAGAAGTGTAGTCATACGTGCCTGTTTGTCCTTCCATGTTCACCAGAATGGTGTTATTGGCGGTATAGGGCGTCCTGTTCTGCTGGGCCTCCGCCCACGGAGCGAGGAGCAGCAGCAGCAGCAGCAGAAAAGAGAGTATAACTTTTGGCATACCTGGCGCATTCAAGGAGTGTATACCTGCTAACGCAAAACAGGCAGGAAAGATAAAGCGAGCGATTGCTTTTTGCTTCGGCCTCTGTTATTTATACTATTTGAGGCTACTGTCAGGCCACGCTGCTACCGCCACGAACTGACAGCAGATAATCCCAAAGGTGGGCAGGTGGGAGAGAAAGGGCCAAAGTGAATTTTTTTGTGGGGCATTTACAAAACTATAACATGGCTGAACAGGTATACAGATATAGAAAAATTACCTTTAATCCATTGCAATTGAGTGTCCTCGTCTGGCAGGCCGGTGATGCTCCGGGAGAAGGCAAATCATGAATCAGGATAGAAAGAATAAAGTAGACTCCCGCCAAGGTTCGGCCTTCGGCAAAATGGAGCACATGCACCCTATCCGCATGCTGCTATACCTGAGCATGATTGGCATTGGGGTGCTTTTCTTCATATTGGTCATTGCCTTTATACGTACCGGTGGCTTTGAGAGCGAGCAGTTCAGTCTGCCTAAATTCTTCAGCATCAGCACACTTCTCCTGCTCTTCAGCAGCTATACCATCAGCAAGATTCCCCGCATCTATAAGAAAGACAAGCTGCACAAGATGACGCGCTACCTGGGCTTTACCTTCGGGTTGAGCATCGCCTTCATCGGGGCGCAACTGCTGGGCTGGCGCGAGCTGTCCGATTCAGGGGCGAACTTCACCGATAAGGCGTCTGGAACCTACCTATACCTGATTTCGGCCTTGCACCTGCTGCACCTGCTGGGTGGCATCATCTTCCTGGCTTTCCTGCTTTTCAAGACGGGCCACATGGCTAGCGACGGCGTGCGCAGCCTCATCTTCATACGCGACCCTTACCGCCGACTGCAGCTCTCCATGCTGTGTAGCTACTGGCATTTCATGGGTATGCTGTGGCTGTCGCTCTACCTCGTTATCCTCTTCATGTCCTAAGCTTCCTTAGCGTACGAGCGTCACAGAACCTTTGAACCGTTCAGAGCGGTAGTCTATCACATAAAAGTAAACCCCGTCATTCACGCCTTTTCCGTCCCACTTGAAGTTCGTGTTCGTGCTCGCGAAGACTTCCTTGCCCCACCTGTTGTAGATTTTCACGTTGTCGAAGGCGCCTGTACAGACATCGGCTGGCAGACCTGGCACCTCAAAATAATCATTCAACCCATCGCCGTTTGGTGTGAAGATGTTGGGAGGCACAAAGGCATTGAGATTAGGCACCTTCACCCGGAACTCCATCGTGATGGTTTGGTCAGGGGAGGGTACGCAGGCGTTCTCTTTCAGGAAAAATGTCACCCGCGTGACTTCCTGGTTGAAAGCGTTGCAATTGGCCACCCAGCTGAAGAGCCCTTGCGCTGTGCCATTGCCGCCAATGGAAGTGAATTTCATGCCCAACTCTTCCAGGGTGAAGCCCTCACCGGCCGCCGCCATACCTAGTTGGTGCAGGTCCAGGTCCGTGCCGTTGAATTTCGCCTCAAACGCCTCGTTCAGTTCCAGCTCAAATGTCAGCACCTCCTTGTCCGTAGTCAGCACAGGTATGTTGTTCGGATAATTGGTGCGCACCTCTATCAGTTCCGTCCGTGTCACAGGCTTCTCGCACACCACAGACGTCACGGTGAACTCTATCTGGTATGACTTTTTCTGCAGCGCCTGGCAATCTATCTGCCACGAAAAGGGAGACGTTACCCGACCTACGCCGCTGCGGTTCTCAAATTCAATCTGATGCGTTTTGATGTCAAAGTCCTTGCCGGCGGCGGAGAGAGTGACCTCTTCCTCATCCGGGTCAAAACCCAGCACATCGAAATCAATTACATCCCCTTCCTCCACAAAGAACACCCTGTCTGGTTTGGAGAGATTGATGGTAGGCGGCGCGTTGGGAATGGGCTCAATCACGAAGCTGACCTGCAGCGTGTCCTGTTTGGGCAGACTGCAGCCATTGTCCTTCACAATCAGGTCCAGCCGGTATACCTTGCCTTCCGTATCAAAACACTCGGCAAAGCAGAGGGTGGCTTTCAAGGAGTCAGACACAGAAGTGGTGTTCACCACGCCCGTAGTCACCCCACTGAAGGTATAGTTGCTGCTGTTGAAGTTGACTGGCCGCGCATACAACGTGAGGGAGGAGCTGGGGTCGGCATCAGTAAACACAATGTTCAGGCAACGGGCATCGTCCGGAGTGATGCGCAGCACCTCGCCCTGCCTGTAGAGGTTCTTCTGTCCAGCTACTTTGGCCACTACCGCCGGAGTATCATTGCGCGGGCAGTCTTTGACAAGCAGCTGAAAGTCGCGACGCACCTCCCCAATCTTGATGCCGTTCCGGAACTCCTGCACCCGAACGCCAAACACGAACAGGCCTTTGCTCGCTGGCCGCACGGTCAGCCGCCCTGTCTGCGCCTCGATGCGGATGGGAGGGGAACCCTGTATCTGATTCGTGCTGCCATACCCGGGCAGCCACCTCACTTCAGGGTAAGGACCCGGGCGGGGAAGAGGCGCTTCATTGCCGGTGGCGCTGCTGCTGAAACCGTTAAGCGGTGTCACCATGTCGTATACCAGCGAATCGCCATCGGTATCGGTGCCACTGAAATCATAGTAGAAGAGCTCGTTGGCGCAGGCATAGTCGCTGAGCGGGGAGAACAGCCTGGGAGAAGAATTGACGAAGGGCACTCCGCCAGATGTAATAGCTGGGAACTCCATGTAGAAAGCCTGGGCAGCCTCACCCGGAAACTGGATGTTGTTGATGGTCATGTTGCGGCAGCAGCGCTCCCACACCATGTAATACCCTTGTGGACTACTGAAAACATTGGCCGGAAGGATGACATCCTGGTAGTACACCAGCCTGCGGGTACGGAGTTCGCCGGTGGTGCAAGCGATGTCAGTATACGTAAGGTAGGTGTCGGAGCGCAGCGGCAGCCGCACATCCCCCTGCACCCTATTACTTTGCTTGTCGAATATACGCACCAGAATGCTGGGGTCCAGGGCGCCGGGACTGCCGTTTATGTCATCAAAGTAAAGGTTGAGAGTGATGCGATACGTAAAGCCTGACCGGTGTTCCATCTCAAACTCTCCGCCCACTATGTGCGTGGCAAAGCCCCTCAAGCTAAGCAGCAACAGGAATACCAGCAGGAGTATACGTAGCCTCATGTGATGTGCAGAAAGGAAAAGGGTGAAACAATAGTAGATAGTACGATTAATAGAAAATTTAGTAACGTCATCCAAAAGCTATATCTGCTTTAGAATAGCAGAAATTGAATGAAAGGCAGAATTAAGTTATGGGGTATTATAGCTTAAGAAGTATACAGACTGATTATTAATGATTTATAACTAATTCTATACTAGTTTTCTGTCATCTTAGGTATGATTCCTAAAGCAAAAGATTGGTTGATTTTCTCCCTAACATTCGGCTCAGAAATACGTTATACGGACTTCTAAGTATTGCCACTCCCATACACAATACCTTATTAACTGACATAAATTTTCAGGCGGATATAATAATTACCCTTGAAAAAAGTTAGGACTATGAAAACAATAACTTGCACGCTCAGTTAAGAAATCGAACAGCTACCTGAGGTATGCGCTGCTTACCTGTAGGCTGGTTTACTATAACATTGAAGCTATACCTATGAACATGCTGACACAAGAACTCGAACTAAAGAAAAAGCTGTTACAGGAATCTACCAAGGTGCTGAACCAGCAGATTCAAGCGGCCAAGGAAGCCATGGACGAAGCGCAGGAGAGCGCCAACGAGCACCACGGCGCCATTGAAGATAAATTTGAATCCTTCCGGGAGGCCTGCCAGATACAGCGCGACATGTACGCCAGACAACTCGATGAACTCATTTCCACGATGGGCCTTCTGAAACGGGTGAACGCCACCCGGGAGAACCGGGAGGTGTCGCTTGGCGCCGTGGTCATGACGGAACTGCAGAATTACTTTATAGGCGTGAGCTTGGGCGAACTCAAAGTGGAAGGGGAGTCGTTCTATGCCATCTCGGGTATGTCCCCGCTCTACAAGGCCATGGCCGGCAAAACTACCGGCGAGACCTTCGTGTTCAGAGACAAAGAGTACAAAGTACTGCAGGTGTTCTAAGATCTTCAGGTACGTGCTAAGGCGCGTATTCTGAAAGAAAGCTGACCCATCAGGTTATCACAAACGAAAAGGGCTGGCCACATGTGGCCAGCCCTTTTCGTTTGTAGAAATTATATGCTTAGTTAACGCGCGTCCAGTTCTGCGACCTGCCTATGAGTGAGATGCCAATATAGCCTTTCACCTCCATCTTGTCTTTGCCGTTCATTTTCATGTAGCAGGAGTAGGTCTTGCCGCTCTCGGGGTCATAGATAGTGCCCTCATCCCACTTGTTGTCACCATCGTATTCAAAGCCCTGCAGGAACACCAGTCCTTGCAACGGACGGTTGCGCAGCTTCTTGTCAGGATTGTTGTCGTCCAGTTTTGGTTTTCCGTTGCGCATAGGCTCTTTCAGGGAAACGATTTTACCACATAGCTTGGTGCCACATTCGTAAATCTCGAAGCGGGCTTTGCCCTCCTCGTTTGTCCAGGTTCCCACTGGCGACATTTTCTGAGCCCATGCTACAGTAGAAAAGAGCATAAGCACGGCAAGAGTTAACAGGTGCTTTTTCATGTTGGTTTGTTTGTTGATATGAGTAACGAAATATAGATAAAATAATTCATTTTTCAACCACAACCTGACTTCAGTCGATTTTCATAAAACCTACTATAGGTATGGGCTTTGGTCTAGTACTTATCAATACTCATGCCTAGTTGATGCAATTGCTGTAGAAAGGTTAACTTACTGATAATAAAATCACTGTGCTTTTTAGCAGGATTCTGGTAGTCATAGAATCAGAAATGCAGGAAGTGACACAGATAAAAGAGGTAAAAATAAGTGCCAAACCTTGTGAACTTATCTGCGTTCATTTATCTTTATACTATCAGTTATGTAGCGAGTGCTACGGCTCTGCTCCGGCAGCCACTAACATAGTCGGCCAAAAGCGCAGGGTTCATGTCGGACTAAAGAGAAAGGAGGTGCTATGTCTAATCCATCAGTCGTCTTAGTAAGCCTTGGTAATAGTGTTCACCTCAACAGTGAACTGGCTTAGTAAGCAGTGATTAGCTACTGCTTATGCAGTAATTATTACCTTTGGTCTTCAGTGATGGTGCTGCTGCAAAACAGGGCGCCGCTTGTTAAGATTTGAAGGATTCATAAAGCGCTTGATGTAACTTGACGGGCTACATCAGGCGCTTTTTCTTTTGGCTATACCTTATAAATCCTCTTTGTACACGGTGTTGTTTTTCAGCCTGCGCTCTTGCACGAATGTGGCCACAAAGGAAAGCACAGCCAGGAAGCAACTCACTCCCAGCAGCAGGTATAGCACATTCTCAGCATTCCATTCAAATGTATCCGGATTGATGTGCACTATCAGCACGAATCCAACCAGCAAGGTGAGTGCCGTCACGGTGTGGAAAACGAAGCGGTTGTGTTTGCGCAGATGATAGGTGCAGGCCAGGAGCAACACACCGAAAGCGGGCGCTAGAAGCAGTGCCAGCCCACGCTCAGGAACCAGGACGTAAGCGATAAAACCGCCTAGTAGAAGCACCAGGCCATTGATGGTATTGGCAACATAGGGATGCACCATAGAGCAAGTCTTTTAATGAAAAGAATCGGACAGGCGTTACACCTGTCCTGCTATATAGTGTATATTACGTAAAGAGGGTGTTACAAAGTTAAGTCAGGCTGTTATTAGAGCACACGCCTGATATCCAGGAAGCGGTCCTCGTAACCAGTGCCTTCCACCTGGCTAATCTTCACGCCTCCGTTCGATGACGAATGCACAAAAGAAATGGTATCGCCTGGCTCAGAGATGACAATGCCAACATGACCCGGCTCACGCACCTCCTCATTGGTGCCAGTGAAAATCACCAAATCACCCGGCTGCGCGTCTTCCCGCTCCACCGATATACCATCTTGTGACTGTGTTCCAGATGAACGCGTCACCGGCACCCCGAATTCTTTAAAGACGTGCGAGGTGAAGCCAGAGCAGTCAAAGCCATTTGGACTGGTGCCGCCATACACGTAAGGGCTTCCAATCAGGCCCAGGGCGTACGACACCAACGGTTCGGAATCGGCTGACTTGGCAGCGTACCATTGCTGCACATCGGCTTTTGCTTTCCTGGAATCTCTTTTGTTGGCTTTAATGGGTTGTTCTGCCTGAGGCTCAGTTATGGCAGCTGTCAGGTATACAGGAGTAGCTTCGGGAGAAGGTCCAGCGACTTGGCCAGGAGCCAGCGTCAGCCATAATAACAACAGGACAACGGGAGCAGCAAATAATAAGAATATCTTTTTCATAGCAGTTTCGGGTTTAGTTCTCAACAACTTACATGAGAATATCGTGCCACACTTTCCAAATTACCTCAACATTCCGCCCCTATCGAAAACGGCAACCGGCGCTTGACAGGTATAGTGGACCTGTTCATCCCTTTATTTTAGCTATTCATCTAAATGCTGCCAAGTAATATTATAATTTGGTATAATTATATTATATATTAGTATAATATTTATAACTTTGTAATATTCTTTAGAGGTAGCCAGAATGGAGGTATACAAATCAGACTCTTGTAGGATTGAGCATAGTGTGGCGGAAAGGAGGCTGTTGCTCCAGTGTGAGCATACCCTGAATTCAGCGGATTTCAGAAAGGGTCTGATGTTGGCACTTGAGTATGCGCGGCGGCACCGGGTCAAGCAATGGCTGCTGGACGTACGCCAGATAGGGGAGCTGAGCGAGGAGGAGGAAACTTGGGTGCAACTGCAATTATTCCCTCAGATTATGATGTACCTGGGCGCCGACAACTACATCGCCGTGGTGCTGTCGGAGCGCTGTTACGCACAGCGGGTCAATGAGTCCGGGCTACTGGGACTGAAGAGCTACAACTCCTTCATCATCATGAACACCTTTTGCCATTTGGAAGACGCTGTCGCCTGGCTGGACGGTAGGCAGGCCAACTGCGCCTGAGGCGCTCATTGCATCGCCCTGAGCAGGGCAGGGATTTTGAAAAGCACGGTTTTTGTTGTAAAATGCCTCAAGCTTTCACTAAACTCCCTATATCGCATGCTTAAACAAAAGCAATTCATCCTTTTCCTTCTTTTAATCTTCTTATGCTGCAATACGGTCGCGGCACTCGCCGCTGACCTGAAGTACACACTTTCCATGCCAGAGCCGCACACCCATTACTTTCAGGTGGAGGTAGAACTGACCGGTGCGCGTAAAAACCACATCGACTATAAAATGCCTGTCTGGGCTCCGGGGTCATACCTGGTGCGGGAGTTCGCCAAGAATGTAGACAGCTTCACGGCCACTGACAAAGCTGGCATAACCCTTCGTTCTGAAAAGATAGACAAGAACACCTGGCGCGTGTATAGCAACAAGGCTGACGCGGTGCGGGTGAAATACAATGTGTACGCCTTCGAGATGAGCGTGCGCACCAGTTTTCTGGACGCTGCCCACGGTTATGTGAACGGCACCAGCATGTTCATGTATCCGGATGGTTTTCAGAACCAAAGTGGTACTTTAGTCGTGCAGCCCTACAAAGACTGGAAAAAAGTGTCTACCGGCCTGAAGAGCACCGGCACCTATACCTATACCTTCCCTAACTATGATGTGCTGGCCGATTCGCCGCTGGAGATAGGAAACCATGAAGTGCTTTTTTTCGAGGCGGGCGGTGTGCCGCATGAAGTAGCCATGTACGACGAAGGCAACTATGAGCCAAAGCGCCTGCTGGCCGATATGAAAAAGGTGGTGGAGGAGTGCATCAGCCTGATGGGTGAACTGCCCGTCGACCGCTACGTATTCATCGTGCACAACCTGCACAAGGGTGGAGGCGGACTGGAGCACCTCAATTCTACCACGCTGCAGACCAGCCGCTGGAACTATGGCACCGAGACAGGCTATACCAATTTCATGAGCCTGGTGGCGCACGAGTATTTCCACCTCTGGAACGTGAAGCGCCTCCGGCCGGCGCCGCTTGGACCCTTCGACTATGACAAAGAGAACTACACTCGCCTACTGTGGGTGTCGGAGGGCATCACCAGTTACTACGATGACTTAATTACACGCCGAGCGGGACTTATGGAGCCACAGCGCTACCTGGACGTTGTTGCCGGCAGCATCAGTTCGGTGGAGAACACACCCGGGAACAAGATACAGTCGGTGAGCGAGTCCAGCTTCGACGCATGGATTAAGTACTACCGCCGCAACGAGAACTCCAACAACGCGGAAGTTTCCTACTACACCAAAGGGGGCGTGATGGGCCAGCTGCTGAACATGGAAATCATGAAGTCGACGAAAGGGGAGAAGAGCCTGGACGATGTGATGCGCTACATGTATGACCGCTACTACAAAAAGCTGGACCGTGCCTTTACGGAGCAGGAGTTCAAAGAGGCTTTGGAGCGTGCGGCTGGCAAGAAGTTCGACGACTTCTTCCGTGACTACATCCACGGCACCAGAACCCCTGACTACAACAGCTACTTTGAGGCGGCTGGCCTGCGACTGGTAGACCTGAACAAAGATGTGCTGAACCTAAACTGGGGCGCCGGCACGGCCATGGAAAACGGCCGGATGGTCATAAAGAGCGTCTCGCGTGGCAGCAGTGCCTGGGAGGGCGGTCTTAACGTGAACGATGAAATCATCGCCATAGATGGCTACCGTGTAGAAGATGACATCAAACCCCTCATCAGTGGCCGCGCCATAGGAGAGAAACTGCCCGTGACGGTGAGCCGCGACGGCAAACTGCTAACGCTAGAGGTGCCTATTGTGGAGGACAAGAACGTGCGCTACCGCTTGGAGCGTGTGGAGAACCCAACTGCCCTGCAGCAGAAAATCTACAGCAAATGGCTCAAACTGAAAGAAGTATAATCCAGAACCATACCTGGAAAAGTTGGGCTATACCTGAAAACGAAGCGGCAGCACCAAATCAGGTGCTGCCGCTTCGTTTTCAGGTATAGCATTATCTCAGTCGAGCCGGAAAGAGGCATTGACCACGGCCGTGATTTCCTTTTCTATGGAGCTGACATCGTTTATACCATAATCAGATACCAGATTGGAGTTGACAGGCGTGATTTGCAGCACCCCCATCCGGGCATTGCTGATGGGCCCCAATTGGCTTCCGGTAGCCTCGGCTATTTTCTGGGCACGGTTTAGGGCATCTTTGGCAGCATCGGCCTGTATCTCTATTTTCAGGTCCGCCAGTTTGGAATAATAATATTCCGGCGGCATCACCGAGAAGTCCACTCCCTGGCTGACGAGTTCCGTTATGCTCAGCGATACCTCCTTTATTTTGTTTACGTTATTAGAGCGCACCTCAATCATCTGGTTGCCCTGGTAGCGTATGATATTACTGGTTTGAAAACCCTGGCTGCTCATCTCATAGATGGGGTTGAGGTTGATGGTGGTCAGGTCGATGCTTTCCTCCCCAAATCCCGCCTTTTTCAGATAAGCAATCACAAGGGGCCGCTGACGCAACAGGCTTTGGTAGGCCTCGTCGGCGGTAGGGGCACTGGCTTGCACATTGCCGCGCAGTATGCCAAAGTCAGAGACTATTTCGCGCTTGGCAGAGCCGGTCACCGTGATGGTTTGGTTCTCCTTGCCGCGCTTGCTCCAGAAAGTGACGAAAAGCAGCATGCACAGCAGCAGGCTCAACCCCACAATGGCTGCCGGTAGTACGAAGGCGTTGTTGTTTTTCATGTTGGTTGAGTAGAGTCTCTCTAGGTATACTGCACAAAAATATAAAGTTTGTGATTCAAATAAACAGTAAAATAAAAAGTGCAAGTGTATCGCTTGTATGCTAGTTCCAAACTTCAATATTCCAGCACAATTTTAAGGGTAAAGTGATTTGTATTGATTTTAAGTGATTTAGGTGTGTTAGGTCTTGTGAGTTATTTAAATATATTTTATATTTCGAATATTTAATTTACAAGACATCTGCCTATTAGTTGCATGGTCATAAGCGAGACATGCTTTGCTAGCATAACGTATTCAAGGAAACCGGAGGCCCTTTTCATAAAATGGAAGACGAAGCCAGACACACAGCAGTTTGTTGACGTGTATTGGCAGGTGCTGCAGTTTGTGAAGAACAACCCTCGTATTTGCTTTTACTGCACTGACATCTCGCAGAGTGGCCCCTTTGATTCAGAGCAGGAAGCTTGGTTGAACGCCGAATACTATCCAAAAGTGTTTGACTGCATACAGTCGGATATTTATGCCGCGGTGGTTTTCTCTGAAGGCCATTTCAAAGCTTTGGTCAGCAATTATGTCGCAACGCAACTCCTGCCCCTGCACGAGTTCATCCACTTCAACTACTTCACGAACCCGGACGAAGCTTGGGATTGGATTGCCTATATGCAAGAGAGTCAGGACTTCGCACTCTCGGCAACGTCCTGACTCACTAGTTTTCTATATATCTCGTCTTCAGTTTACGGGAAGATTCCCAGCGCCTCGTAGCTCACCCCAATCTTCTCGATGGCCGAAAGGAAAGCGGCCGTCCGCATATCTTCTATATTCTTTTTAATCATCACACCCCGTATCTCATGGTAGGCGTTTATCATGGTGTCCTCCAGGCCGGAGCGGACCAGGCTAATCTCGTCCGCACCTTGAATGAGCAGGCTTCGTTCCGTTGCCGTCAGGCTCTTGCCAGAGGAACTCTCGATGGCGTTCACCAGTCGGCGGTGGCTGGCTTCTTCCGCGCGCTTGCCCATGCGCCCGAAACGCACGTTGGATAGGTTCTTGAGCCATTCAAAGTAGGATACCGTTACGCCACCTGCGTTGATATACAGGTCAGGTATGATGATAATGCCATTCTGGAGCATGACTTTCTCAGCGTCACGGGTTACCGGGCCGTTGGCACCTTCGGCCACAATCTTCGCTTTGATGCGTCCGGCGTTGTCGGCATGAATTTGGTTCTCGAGTGCGGCCGGTATTAGGATGTCGCATTCTTCCTCCAGCAGCGCGGCAGAGTTCTCGAAGTTTTTCGCGTTGCCGAAGTTCAGGATGGAGCCCGTCTCGGTGCGGTGTTTGAAGGCCTCAGCCACATCAATGCCGTTGGAGTTGTAGATACCGCCTTCCCGCTCTGCTATACCTATGATGATGGCCCCGTCCTGCTGACAGAAGTGCGCAGCGTTGTAGCCAACATTCCCCAGACCCTGCACAATAATGCGCTTGCCTTCCATGGTATTGCCGTTGATGCCGGTGCTTTTCAGCATGTCAGTATCGGCCAGCGCCTCCCGGATGCCATAATAGACGCCCAGACCGGTAGCCTCGGCGCGCCCCCTAATGCCACCCTGCCCAACCGGTTTTCCGGTCACACAGCCCAGGCCATTGGTCTCGCCATACTTGAGTGCCTGATAAGTATCGGCAATCCAGGCCATTTCACGGCTACCTGTGCCATAGTCAGGAGCCGGTACATCCATACCTGGGCCAATGAGGTTCTTCTTGATGAGCTCAGCGGCATAGCGACGGGTCACTTTCTCCAGCGTCTTGACGGAGCTGGTGCGTGGGTTAATCTTCACACCTCCCTTGGCGCCTCCGAAAGGAACGTCCACCACGGCGCATTTGAACGTCATCAGCGTGGCCAGTGCTTTCACCTCGTCCTCGTCTACCTGCATGCTGAAACGGATACCACCTTTTGACGGGAGTTTGTGGTGACTATGCTGTACACGTATTCCCTCAAATACTTCGATTTTCCCATCAATCTCAACAGGAAACGATACTTTGTAAACACTGTTGCAGGTCTTTATCTGCGCGAGTATACCTGGGTCAAGTCTCGAAAAGCTGGCAGCGTGGTCGAAGAACTGATGCACGCTGTCCAGGAATTTCTTGCCTTCATTTTGGGTGTTTGCCATACAAGTATAGAATTTTGGTGAATGCACTAAATGACTTTAGAACGGCTGGCAGCCTGTTTTGTTCTATAGGAGGTGCCGTGCTAACGCTACAGCTGTTTACAGATAGAACCTATGCCACAGTCTACCACCTGCTAGCGAGTTAATTAGCTGCTGGTTATTCTATATTTCCATATTTAGTTTTATTATTTCTTGTAATATTGAAGTGTTAATCGCATCTTTGCCTATACCCTGACTGCAGTTGCTGCCATGGTATAGAACTAAGCCAATCTAACTAAACAAAGCCTTTACAAGGCGTTTACTCATATTTGTATGTTCACAGACAATCTAAAAGGCACTACTGCCTTCAGTAAACATTTCACTGTAAGCGATTTGGAGAGGAAGGTGCTGCAGGAGAACCTGACGCTGAGTTATAACCAGGAGGAGGAGACCTTGTATATAAAGTGGAGCGGTAAAGTGACTTCGGTGGAGCTTAGGCAAGGCTATGCGCACATCATGTACATGGTGCATGTGTACAAACCCCAGAAATGGGTGATGGACCTGCAGCAACGGGTAACTATTGAGAAGGAGGACCAGCAATGGGTTTTCAAATACATTTTCCCGGAGGTGCTGCGCGCTGTGCAGAAGAATGTCTTCATCGCCATCATCATGCCAGTGTTTGCCTACAACAGCTTGGTACACGAAATTGACGGGGATGAGATGATGGATGGAGAGAACTTTTTAATCCTGAACCACTTCCTATACCGGGAGGAGAGCCGCCGTTGGCTACATGAAATGTCAACTACTGATATGAAAGTGGCTAGTATGTAGAGGTATAGGCCACTATCAAAATGAAGCGGGGGTATGGCTGTACAGCCATACCCCCGCTTCGTTAAGGAAGATTAATGAACTGAAATCAGCTCTACATCAAATATCAACGTTGTGTTCGGTCCTATCACGTCGCCGGCTCCTTGTGAGCCATAGGCTAGGTTAGACGGGATGAAAAGCCTCCACTTAGCGCCTTCTTTCATCAGTTGCAAGGCTTCTGTCCAGCCTGCAATCACGCCATTCACCGGGAAGGTGGCAGGCTGTCCCCGCTCATAGCTGGAGTCGAATACGGTGCCGTCAATGAGTGTGCCGTGGTAGTGGGTGGTTACCTTGTCGGAAGCAGCTGGCGACTTGCCGGTGCCTTCCTGCAGCACCTGGTATTGGAGCCCGCTCGGCAATGTCTTCACACCTTCTTTGCCCTTGTTCTCAGCCAGGAACGCTTCCCCTTTTTTCTGGTTCTCAGAGCCTTTAGCGCCTTGATTCTGCGTCATCTCCTGCTGAAGCTGCATCATGGCCTGCTGCACTTCCTGCTCCGATAGAGAGGAGGGCTGTCCTGCCAGCACTTCTTTCAAACCTTTCATGAATGGCTCGGCCTGGATTTCAATTCCCTGTTTTTTCAGGTTGGCTGCCATATCGCGGCCAATAATGTAGCTTATCTTTTCCTGTAATGTCATGTAGGTAGTTTAATGATGGATACAAAGTATAAAAGTACGGCTTCAGGCGGGATTAACCTAAACAGCCCCTCCTGTAAAACAGAAAAGCAGACCGGAGGCCTGCTTTTCCGCTATCAAAACAACGTTCACAAGTCTAGAGATATAGATGAATATCTTCTTCGTGGAGGTCAATGTCGAGCGCGCCTGGCGTCAGCCATCCTTTCATGAGGTAACCGAATGTGGTGCCAATAAGCAGCAGCGAGGATATAGTCGTAATGCGCATCATGGTGTTTTTGCCTGAAGAGTTAAACCTACTTCCTAAACGCTATATAGCAATGAAGGTTGTCATCGTTTTTAGGATAAATTTAAGACCTAGGCCCTTTGAAAGACTCTCTGCCAAAATTGGAAGAATGTAGGTATAGAGACCTGTATGGCCCGCATTTTGCGGAAGTAATTATTTCAATGCGGAAGGTGGTGTATTGTCAGTTTCTTTCCTATACCTTTGCAGTGTCAAAAAGATATGAGGCCTTTTAGAAGTATCAGCGCTCTGTTATGGGCAGCCCCCCTTTCTGGATTGGTGGCGGCTTCTCATCACGTGTCCTTACGTGATGAGCTGAACGGCTATTGCCTGCATTTTTTCACCTCCCCCAAAGCCTTCAACTAGTACTCCGGGGTTGCCTGCAGCGTTCATCACTTGACCAAGGCAGACAATTCCGGAAACGCCTGAAGAGTAAAAATCCTTAACATTTTCCTTATTGAATTATGGCAAGTCATGTCAGTGTGAGGCAAACCATGGGGTATGCCTTTCTAGCAGCTTATCTTATCACATTGTTTCTATCGGTGTTTGAGCGGCAGTACCTGTGGCTGCTGGTCGCTATTGTGCCGCTGCACCTGGTATACCTGCGCAATATACGGCAGGGCAAACACACCATTCTGCGCAACTATCCGCTAGTGGGTTACCTGCGCTACTTCTTCGAGAGCATCCGCCCGGAGCTGCGCCAGTATTTCTTTGAGTCTGATTTGGATGGCAAGCCATTCAGCCGCCGCCAGCGTTCTGTGGTTTACCAGCGCGCTAAGAACGTGCGCCAGACGGTGCCATTCGGTATGCAGGCCAATAGCCAGGAGGTGGGCTTTGAATGGATAGCCCATACCATGTTCCCAGCGCATGTGCGGGAGCAGGACCTGCGCGTGACAGTGGGGAGCAGCCGCTGCCGCCAGCCCTACAGCGCCAGCATCTACAACATTTCCGCTATGAGCTACGGCTCGCTGAGCAAAACCGCTGTGACCGCCCTGAGCGCCGGCGCCAAACTGGGCGGCTTCGCGCACAACACCGGCGAGGGTGGCGTGAGTCCTTTCCATATAGAAGGAGGCGGGGATTTGATATGGCAGGTAGGTACCGGCTACTTTGGCTGCCGCGACAAGGACGGCAACTTCTCGGAGCAGCTGTTCCGGGAGCAGGTGGCGCACCCCAACATCAAGATGGTGGAGATAAAGCTATCGCAGGGTGCCAAGCCGGGCCATGGAGGTATATTGCCAGCTGCCAAAAATACACCTGAAATCGCGGCTATCCGTAAAGTGGTACCGTATACTACTGTGGCTTCTCCGCCCGCGCACTCGGCTTTCCAGGACCAGTTCACGATGCTGCTTTATATTGAAAAATTGCGGGTGCTGTCTGAAGGAAAGCCTATCGGTATCAAGCTGTGTATTGGTAACAAGCAGGAGTTTGAACGCCTGTGCCAGGAGATGATGCACAACCAAATCTACCCGGACTTCATCACCATAGATGGAGCTGAGGGTGGCACCGGCGCTGCGCCATTGGAGTTCACAGACAGCCTAGGTATGCCGCTCTACGATGCCCTTGCCTTTGTGCAGAACATGCTGCAGAAGTACGGGTTGCGTGATGAGATAAAACTCATTGCGGCAGGCAAGATAATAACGGGTGTCGATATCATCAAGGCGGTTTCATTGGGAGCCGATATTTGCTACAGCGCCCGGGGGATGATGTTCGCGCTGGGTTGCATCCAGGCGCTGCAGTGCGACTCCGGTCGTTGCCCGGTAGGTATAGCCACGCAGGACAAGCACCTGTACAGCGGACTGGATGTGGCGGAGAAGCGGGTGCGGGTGGCCAATTTCCATGGCAACACCATCAAGTCGACCATTGAGGTGATGGAGGCCTGCGGCTTTGCCGGATTGGAACAGATTACGCCGGATAAAATTTTCAGACGTGTGGAGCAGGGCAGGAGCGTGAGCTTTCAGGAGCTTTACTTCCCGTCGAACGCTTTGCCCAGCCAAATCAGTCGGAACTATGTGCTCAATTAATATGGAAAATGTGATTTATTTAACGGAACTGGACTACAAGCGCCTGGTGGACCTGATACAACTGCAGCGGCAGGGAGCAGGAGCTCCTGCCAACATCGGTAAACTCGGCGAGGAGCTGAAGCGCGCCAAGCGTGTAGCCTCAGAAGAAATTCCGGCCGATGTGGTGACTATGAATTCCCGTGTGCTGCTGCGCGACCTGCAGAGTGGCAAAGAAATGGAGATTACATTGGTATACCCGAAAGAGGCGGATGTGAACGCCCGCAAGATATCTATTTTCGCCCCTGTGGGCACCGCCATACTTGGTTGCCGGGAAGGCGACGAGGTGGAGTGGCCGGTACCATCCGGAACCATTCACTACAAGATTGAGAAGGTAACATTCCAGCCGGAATCCGCAGGCAATTACAACCTATAGCAGTTCCATGTGCTGTGGCCAGGTATCGTCAAAACCTGGCTACCGCATGATGACGTAAAAAGAGCGGCCCGCTATACTATCAGGTGTAGCGGGCCGCTCTTTTTGTGTCAGGCATAGTCACTGACATCCTCATCCCATAGGTCGAAGTCTATGTCTTCCTCTTCGATGCGGGTACTCAGGTATAGGTAGGTGGCCGCTCCCAACAGCAGGAGGGTAGTTCCCAATAAAATGACAGGCAGTGTTGTGAGTTGGTCTTTTTCCATAGTCGTGGGGTTACATGGTTGAGTATACGGCTCGGTATAGTTTAGGTGTTAGAAGCCATTGGTTATCAAGAGGTATAAAGACAAAGGCCGAACTCTCGCCCGGCCTTTGTCACTTCTTAAATGTCTGGTTAATCGTGCTATTGTGGTAGCGGTTACATGTTTCGGCGGTATTGGCCGCCTACTTCAAACAAGGCATTCGTGATTTGCCCCAGTGAACAGAACTTCACCGTCTCCATCATCTCCTCGAAGATGTTGCCGTTGTTGATGGCCACCTGCTGTATCCGCTTCAGCATCTCAGTTGAAATATCTGCATTGCGCTGGTGCAGCGACTGCAGCATGGTTATCTGGTACTGCTTCTCTTCCTCCGTAGCGCGAATCACCTCCTGTGGAATGACAGTAGGGGAGCCGGTGGAGGAGAGGAAGGTGTTTACGCCGATTATCGGATACTCGCCGGTATGCTTCAGCGTCTCATAATATAGGCTTTCCTCCTGTATCTTGCCGCGCTGGTACATGGTTTCCATGGCACCCAGCACACCGCCACGCTCTGTGATGCGGTCAAACTCCAGCAATACGGCCTCTTCCACCAAATCCGTTAGCTCTTCGATGATGAAGGAGCCTTGCAGCGGGTTCTCGTTTTTGGCAAGACCTAACTCCCGGTTGATAATAAGCTGAATCGCCATGGCACGACGAACAGAAGCCTCCGTCGGAGTAGTAATCGCTTCATCGTAGGCGTTGGTATGCAGCGAGTTGCAGTTGTCGTAAATGGCATACAGTGCCTGCAGCGTGGTACGGATGTCGTTGAAATCAATCTCCTGCGCGTGCAGCGAACGGCCGGACGTCTGGATGTGGTATTTCAACATCTGCGAACGGGCATCGGCGCCATACTTGTGCTTCATCGCCTTTGCCCAAATCCTTCTGGCCACACGACCAATCACCGCATATTCGGGGTCGATGCCGTTGGAGAAGAAGAAGCTCAGGTTAGGGGCGAACTTGTTGATGTCCATGCCGCGGCTCACATAATACTCTACAAAGGTGAAGCCATTAGCCAGCGTGAAGGCCAGCTGAGAAATCGGGTTGGCGCCCGCCTCTGCAATGTGGTAACCGGAAATAGATACCGAGTAAAAGTTGCGCACGTTCTTGTCGATAAAGTACGCCTGCACGTCACCCATCAAACGCAGCGAGAACTCCGTGGAGAAGATGCAGGTGTTCTGCGCCTGGTCTTCTTTCAGGATGTCGGCCTGCACCGTACCGCGTACTGCTGCCAGTGTGCGGGTCTTGATAGGCTCGTATACCTCTGCCGGCAGTACCTGTTCGCCGGTCACGCCCAACAGCATCAGGCCCAGACCATCGTTGCCTTTGGGCAGTTCGCCCTGATAGCGTGGACGCTCCACGCCTTTCTTTTGGTAGATGTTCTCAATCTTCTGATTGATTTCCTCTTCCAGGCCGTTTTCTTTGATGTACAGCTCACACTGCTGGTCAATGGCGGCGTTCATGAAGAAGCCGGTCAGGATAGCAGCCGGGCCGTTGATGGTCATGGAAACCGAAGTCATCGGGTCGGCCAGGTTGAAGCCGGAATAAAGTTTTTTGGCATCATCGAGGCAGCAGATGCTCACGCCAGAATTACCGATTTTACCATAGATGTCTGGTCTGTAATCCGGGTCTTCGCCGTACAACGTCACGGAGTCAAAAGCGGTAGACAAGCGCTTGGCTGGCATTCCTAAACTCACGTAGTGGAAGCGACGGTTCGTTCGCTCCGGTCCGCCTTCGCCCGCGAACATACGGGTAGGGTCTTCGCCTTCGCGCTTGAATGGGAACACACCGGCTGTATAAGGGAACTCACCCGGCACGTTCTCCTGCAGGTTCCACTTCAGCAAGTCACCCCAGGCCTCGTAGCGTGGCGTAGATACTTTCGGTATTTGCAGGTGCGACAGCGACTCGGTGTGGGTCTTTATCTTCAGTTCTTTATCGCGTACCTTGAAGATATAGAACTCATTTTTGTAGGCCTGTACTTTCTCTTTCCAGTTCTCCAGGATTTTCTTATTCTGGCCGTCCAGGCTCAGCTCCACTTCGGCATACGCCTGCTCCAGCTGCTTTACCAAACGCTCTTTGTCCTCTAGGACTATACCTTGCACTGCTTCAATAGACTTGCGGATACCGTACAGTTTCTGGGCTACCTCGGCCTGGTCTTTCGTCCATTTATCGTAGTTGCGGATGGTCTCCGAAATCTCGGACAGGTAACGGGTACGGGCAGGAGGGATGATGAACACCTTCTCCGACATTTCCTTGGAAGTCTGTAAGTTGGAGGCAAATGCTATACCTGTCTTCTCCGAGATTTTCGCCATCACAGCACGGTATAGCTGGTTCATGCCCGGGTCGTTGAATTGAGAGGCGATGGTCCCGAATACCGGAATCTCGTCATCGTTTACTTCCCACAACTGGTGGTTGCGCTTGTACTGCTTCTTTACATCACGCAGGGCGTCGAGTGCACCGCGCTTGTCAAACTTGTTCAGGGCGATGACATCAGCAAAGTCCAGCATATCGATTTTCTCGAGTTGGGTGGCGGCCCCATACTCCGGCGTCATCACATACAGGCTCATATCCGAGTGCTCGATAATCTCCGTGTCGGACTGGCCTATACCGGATGTCTCGAGGATAATCAGGTCAAAGTCGGCTGCCTTCACGATGTCCACAGCATCTTGCACATATTTGCTCAGAGCCAGGTTGCTTTGGCGGGTAGCCAGCGAGCGCATGTACACCCGCTCGTTGGAAATGGAGTTCATACGGATTCTGTCACCCAGCAAGGCTCCACCTGTCTTGCGCTTAGAAGGGTCCACGGAGATGATGGCGATTTTCTTTTCCGGGAAGTCCATCAGGAAGCGGCGCACCAGTTCATCCACCAGCGACGACTTGCCGGCGCCGCCAGTACCGGTTATACCTAGCACCGGGGTTTTCACTTCTTTCGCCTGCTCCTTCACCTGGTTCAGGATGCTGCGGGCCTCCTCCGGGAAGTTCTCGGCAGCAGATATCAGGCGGGCAATGGACTTTGGGTCTTTGTCGCGCAGGTGGTTTACTTCTCCATTCAGGTCTTTGCCCGTTGGGAAGTCGCACTTCTGCAGCATGTCGTTAATCATACCTTGCAGGCCCATGGCGCGTCCGTCGTCAGGGGAGTAGATACGGGCGATGCCATACCCATGCAGTTCCTCAATTTCAGAAGGCAGAATCACACCGCCGCCGCCACCGAACAGGCGGATGTGGCCACAGCCGCGCTCGTGGAGCAGGTCGTGCATGTACTTGAAATACTCGATATGGCCACCCTGGTAAGAGGTGATGGCGATAGCCTGCGCATCTTCCTGTATGGCGCAGTCCACAATCTCCTGCACCGAACGGTTGTGACCGAGGTGTATCACCTCCGCGCCGGAGGCCTGAATGATGCGGCGCATGATGTTGATGGCCGCGTCGTGGCCGTCAAACAATGAGGCTGCTGTCACGATACGGATATGGTTGACAGGCTTGTATGGTTCTACTGTAGTAAGTTGCATAGGTTACTAACAAGGATTTTTCAAATTTGATGCGAATATAGTCAATTTTAAGACAGAATTGGAAGGATAGGAGGATGTAGCAGTTAGGTATAGCCTGACTGTTACTATGCGAAAAACTTACCCGCGTGGTTAACACTTTGCCTCTGCCCAAGGTGTCTCAGGTATGGGTTTGTTCATACAAGCAAGAAGAAGTATGGTTTTTTAGATAGCATTTGGTATATTTAGACATTCATACCTCATACGAAGCATTTACTAAGCTTACATGATTTTGCAGCCACGGTTGTGAATCTGTCTATACTTTCTATGCCTGACGAAAAATTATCTGTTACCAGCGGGGAGAGACTGCGCGAACTAGAGCAGCAACTCGCGGATTTAAGCGAGAAATGCGCATTTCTGGAAAGGGTGGTGCACGAAGTGCCAGCCAATATTTACATCTCTAACCTGAAGGAGGGTGTGATTTGGTGTAACAGGACGAACGAGGAATCATTGGGCTATACCTTGGAGGAGATTCGGAAGATGGGCGGTATGGAGTACCTGTATAACATTGTGCACCCTGAGGACCAGGCTATACCTGATGAAAGCATCGACCACTACCAGCAGTTTGACGGGGCAGAATTTGGAGGAGTCTTCCGGGCCAAGCACCGGGAGCAGCAGGAGTACAAATGGTTCATGGGCTGGGCCAAGGCTTTCGGGAAGAGCTCGGAGGGAAAAGTGGAGGAACTGCTATGCGTGGACGTGGACATGAGCCCGCGCATGAACACAGAGGAACAGCTCATACAGGCGCTCCGCGAAAACCTGAAGCTGAAGAACAGGCTCCTGATTAAGGGGCTCCGCAAGCGGGAACTGGAAGTGCTGAGCCTAGTATGCCAGGGTCTGAGCACCAAAGCCATTGCTGACAAACTTTACATCAGCACCAACACCGTAAGCACGCACCGCAAAAATATACAACAAAAGCTAGGCACGGCCAACGTAGCCGATTTGGTGTCATTGGCCAAAGAAGCCGGCTTGGGGTAGAGTAACTTCAGCCCAATCAATCTATAAAAACATTCGTGCCCCTGGCTGAGCCCTATGGCGACCAGGAGCACGATTGCTTAAGAGGGATTTTGGCGTATTATTTTTTCATGGTGCTTTTCCATGGAGTCCATGACCTTCTCCGGTGCCACGTTCTTCTCCAGTTCGTCTATTTCCGGGTCATCTGACTCCGAAATTTCCATTTTCTGGGCAATCGCCCGTACCATTTTAATCAGGTGTGTCACTTCATGCTCCGTCAGCAGGCTTATCTGCAGGTCCAGTTCCGCGCGCTTATCGGCCTGTGCCGACATCCGGTTCTGGCTGATTAGTACGAAGGTTGACAAGAAGATAGCCTCCACAGAGGCCTCCATGGCCAGGATGACCAGAGAAGGGTCAAAAGGCTTCAAGCCCAGAGCTCCGGTGTTCCAGAGAATCCAGACCCCGAAAAAGACAATGTGGATGTACACAAAGGTCATGGACCCCACAAAGCCGGTGATGGCGTCTGCTATCCGGTTCTCGGCGGTTCTTCGCCTGTCTTCCTGCTTTTTCCGCTCCAACAGGGCTTTTATATTGCGTTCCACCACCTGCGTCATGCTTCCTGCATGGTCAGGGGCAGTCTGTATGCTTGGTTTGTCTGCCATAAAATGTAAGCTATTGTGAAGTCTTATACGGGAAAAGGCACGTGGAGCAGCCAGGATGTAGACATTGAACAGGTATGGAAGAGCAGGAATAGGGCCCAATCTGATAAATCTTGAGTGCGGAAAGCAGCAACAAACCCACTTTCTTCTTAACTTTGTTTTTCGTATAGATATTTATGAAGAACATTCGCAATTTCTGCATCATCGCCCACATCGACCATGGTAAAAGTACCTTGGCAGACCGTCTGCTGGAGTTCACCTCCACGGTGGCGGAGCGCGAGATGCAAAACCAGCTGCTCGATAACATGGACCTGGAGCGGGAGCGCGGCATCACCATCAAGAGTCACGCCATCCAGATGAATTACCATTACAAGGGCGAGGATTACGTCCTGAACTTGATTGATACCCCGGGCCACGTCGACTTTTCCTATGAGGTTTCCCGTTCCATTGCCGCCTGCGAAGGCGCGTTGCTCATTGTGGATTCTTCTCAAGGTATAGAGGCGCAGACTATTTCCAACCTATACCTGGCCATCGGCTCCGACTTGGAGATTATACCGGTACTGAACAAGATTGACCTGCCGCACGCCATGCCGGAGGAGGTATCGGACCAGATTATCGACCTGATTGGCTGCGACAAAGAGGACATCATCCATGCTTCCGGTAAGGCGGGCATCGGTATAGAAGCCATTCTGAGCGCCATCTGCGAGCGCATACCTGCGCCCAAAGGCGACCCTGCCGCTCCGCTTCAGGCCCTTATCTTTGACTCAGTTTTCAACTCCTACCGCGGTATTGAGGTATATTTCCGCATTTACAACGGCACCTTGAGGAAAGGGGAGAAGGTGAAGTTTATCAACACCGGCAAAACCTATGAGGCAGACGAGATTGGGGTGCTGAAGCTCAACCAGGAGCCGCGCCAGGAGATGTCTGCCGGTAACGTGGGCTACCTCATATCCGGTATCAAGAATGCCAAAGAAGTAAAGGTAGGGGACACCATCACCCATGTGGACCGACCGGCACAAGGTATACAGGGCTTTGAGGATGTGAAGCCAATGGTGTTCGCCGGAATTTACCCGGTTGAAACCAGCGAGTACGAGGAACTGCGCAGCTCCATGGAGAAGTTGCAGCTCAACGACGCCTCACTGGTATGGGAGCCGGAGACATCTGCTGCCCTCGGTTTCGGTTTCCGTTGCGGCTTCCTGGGTATGCTGCACATGGAAATCGTGCAGGAGCGCCTGGAGCGCGAGTTTGATATGACCGTGATTACCACGGTGCCCTCGGTGCAGTTCCATGTGCACACCACCAAAGGCGCCTTGCTTAAGGTAAGTGCCCCTTCCGAGATGCCGGAGCCAAACTATATCGACCACATTGAGGAACCGTTCATCAAAGCGCAGATTATTTCCAAGTCTGAGTTCGTAGGGCCGATAATCACGTTGTGTATGGACAAGCGTGGTGTGCTCAAGAACCAGACATACCTGACCAGCGACAGGGTAGAGCTTTCGTTCGAGATGCCGCTGGCGGAAATTGTATTCGACTTTTTCGATAAGCTGAAGACCATTTCACGCGGTTACGCCTCCCTTGACTATGAACTGATTGGCTTCCGCCAGTCGAACATGGTGAAGCTGGACGTAATGTTGAACGGGGAACCTGTTGATGCCCTGTCGGCCATCGTGCACCGCGACAAGGCCTACGACTGGGGAAAACGCCTTTGTGAGAAGCTGCGCGAGTTGCTCCCACGCCAGATGTTCGAAATAGCCATTCAGGCGGCCATCGGTCAGAAAATCATCGCCCGCGAGACAGTGAAGGCCCTGCGCAAGAATGTGTTGGCCAAGTGCTACGGCGGTGACATCTCGCGTAAGCGCAAGCTCCTCGAGAAACAGAAGAAAGGCAAGAAACGCATGCGCCAGGTAGGCAACGTGGAGATTCCGCAGGAAGCCTTCTTAGCCGTGCTCAAACTCGACTAACAGTATCAAGCCCCGACGTGCCCCAGCACGCCGGGGCTTGTCGCTTTTACAAGCTGTTTTAGGAAGCTACTTTTCTACTACTTAACACAAGTCATAACTTTCAACTCATAATTCTTAACTATAAAAATGATTCTGCTCGACGGTAAAAGAACATCGGAAGCCATTCAACAAGAGATTGCTGCTGAGGTAGCTGATATAAAAGCCAACGGAGGCAAGGTGCCGCACCTGGCTGCTATTTTGGTGGGTAATGACGGAGGCTCCGTTACGTACGTGAACAACAAGGTGCTTGCCTGTGAGCGCGTTGGCTTCGGTTCTACCCTGGTGCGCTACGATGACGATGTGACCGAAGAAGAATTGCTATACAAGATTCACGAACTGAATGAGAGCGATGAGATAGACGGCTTTATCGTGCAGCTGCCCCTGCCCAGGCACATCAACACGCAGAAGGTGCTGGAAGCGGTAGACCCTAAAAAAGACGTGGATGGTTTCCATCCAGCAAACGTAGGCCGTATGGTTGCGGGTTTATCTTCTTTTTTGCCTGCTACCCCATATGGCATCCTGCAACTGCTGGAGCGGTACAACATCGAGACAAACGGCAAGCACTGTGTAGTGATAGGCCGCAGCAACATTGTGGGTTCACCTATGAGCATCCTCATGGCGAAGGCTGCCTATCCTGGCAACGCCACTGTCACGCTCTGCCACCGCAACACCGCTGACCTGAGCTACCATACCCGCCAAGCTGACATTATCATCGCCGCAGTTGGCTTGCCTGGTTTGGTGACTGCCGATATGGTGAAAGAAGGCGCCGTGGTCATAGACGTGGGCACCACCCGCGTCCCGGATGCCTCCCGAAAATCAGGGTACAGGCTGCGTGGCGATGTGGACTTTGACAACGTGGCACCGAAGTGCAGCTACATTACGCCAGTGCCAGGCGGCGTTGGTCCGCTTACCATCGCGATGCTTTTGAAAAATACCCTGCGAGCCGCCCGCAAAGAAGTCTACGCTTAACATTCACTCAGAAGAATTTTTTACTATGCCCTCTCCTGTGACAAGGTGAGGGCATTTCTTTGGTGTGAAGTGAGCCTCTTAAGCAGAGGATGATTAGCGGCCTTCTCCCGCTGGTGGAAATGGAAAATGGAGTTTCTGCCATTTCCTTTCTTCTTTTGTCATTCCGACGAAAGGAGGAATCTGTTGCTATACCTCCCGCCGGTTCGAGCGCAGCGGGAACCGGCAGTGGAAAATGCGGAACAGTTACAGAAGTACTCATAAAAGCCGCATCTGCGCTAGCGCTGGATTCACGGCAAGAAGGGCGTGAGATTCCTCCTTTCGTCGGAATGACAGACTAGGCATGATTAGTGCGTGAGCAGGTATAGCAGGCGAAGTTTAGGTGTAGTCTTAATACACCTCTGACTCCCCTCAGGGGGAGAGTTTCCTCAGCAGCCACAGAGCAATGGCTTGGGTCAGGTGCATCGAATGAAATTCCACTGTTCGAGCGGTCAGCGAGTGGGGATAGGGGCACCGAGGAAGGAGCGTTTTGTTTCTTTTGCTTGCATTGGGGTAGGGGTCATCGATTCTCATCAAGGAGGAAAGTAAGGCCCGCCCGACCAGGGCTGGCGATGAAACAACTAACCGTGCACGCTGACAAAGCAACGACAAATAACCAAGTCCCACCAAATCCTTTAAAGGCTTGGACGAAACCCACTCATCCTGATAATGCAGTCGCAGTCTCGAAACGGAACGGAACAGCTTGCTTGGCTTGTTGCTTTTTTAACTAACTTTGCAGGTTCGCAGAGGGCTATACCTGCACAGGTATACCTACACGATTTTTTTTGATAGCCCTATACCTCAAAACAGGTATGGGGGAAGGAATACAGATTTGGAAACAGCAAAAGCATACAAGACCGCCTCAATCCATACGGTGCCCAAGGACGGCAGCGAGCTCCCTCTGATGGAGGCTTTTTATACGATACAAGGAGAGGGAGCCAACACTGGTACGGCTGCCTATTTCATTCGGCTGGGAGGCTGCGATGTGGGCTGCCACTGGTGCGATGTCAAAGAATCCTGGGACGCTGAGCTGCATCCGCTCACTTCTGTAGAGGAAATTGTCCATATGGCGGAGGCCTTTCCAGGCAAGGCGGTGGTCGTGACGGGAGGGGAGCCCCTGCTCTACAACCTCGGCCCGCTGACATCACAGCTACAGGAGCGCGGAATCCGTACCTATATTGAAACATCGGGTGCCTATCCCATCAGTGGGCACTGGGATTGGGTATGCCTTTCACCCAAAAAATTCAAAGCGCCGGATGCATCGGTCTATCCTTTTGCAGATGAGCTAAAAGTTATTATATTTAACAAATCGGATTTTGCGTGGGCTGAGGAACATGCTGCCAGGGTAGGAGCCAACACCAAGCTATACCTGCAGCCGGAGTGGAGCAAGGCCGGGCAGTTGATGCCACTGATAGTTGAGTACGTTAAAAACAATCCCCAATGGCGTGTGTCGCTGCAGACACATAAGTACATGGATATCCCGTAACAGTTTATGTTCAAACAGCTGCTTTTCACACTTGTCCTCATCTTGAGCACAGTGACTTTCGCCTTGGCTCAGTCCGGAAGGTCAGGCACCAACAACAGGAAAGCAGAGAGTCTGTTCTACAAGGCCGATGAAGCCGCCCGAGCCCGGGACTTCGACAAGGCGCTCAGCATGCTGAGTGAGGCTGTCAAGCGTGACCCGCGTTACGGCGATGCCTACGTCAAGGCGGCGCACCTGCACAAGCTCATGGGCAACAAGCCCGCCGTGTTCGAAAACCTCCAGAAAGGGCTTGAATTGCTGCCCTTTAGCCCAGCTCAATCAAACAATTACTTTGACCTGGCTGAGCTGTACTTCGACCGGGGCGACTACGAACATTCGCGCAAATACTATGAGACCTTCCTGAAGGCGAAGCCCCGAAACGCCAAAATGGTTGATTTTGCCCGTCAGCAGATTCAGTCCGCCGAGTTTGCCGCAGAGGCCATGCAGAAACCAGTGAATTTCAATCCCGTTCGGATGCCGGGCGACATAAATAAATTCGAGCTCCAGTACTTCCCTTCCACCACAGCCGACCAGCGGCAACTCATCTTCACGGCGCGGGCAGGAAGCCGGCCAGACCAGGACGAGAACATTTATGTGAGCCAGCAGCAGAACGGCACGTGGAGCCCGCCTGCCTCCATTTCGGGAGCCATCAACTCTCCTGCGAATGAAGGAGCTGCGACGATTTCCGGCGACGGCAAAACCTTGGTCTTCACCTCCTGCAACCGTCCCGATAGCCAAGGCGATTGCGACCTATACATTTCCTTCCGCAAAGGAGATGAATGGAGCAAACCCAAGAACATGGGCAATGTGGTAAACTCTAGAGCTTGGGACTCGCAGCCAAGCCTCTCCGCCGACGGACGCTCGCTCTACTTTACCTCAACCCGCGGCGGCGGTATCGGGAAAGAAGACATTTGGGTAACCTACCTGAACGAGGACGGCTCGTGGCTGAAACCGGAAAATATGGGCGAACCTGTGAACTCAAAAGGCCGCGATATGGCACCGTTTGTCCATGTGAGTGGCAGCACCTTGTACTTTGTGAGCGACGGCCACCTAGGTATGGGCGGACTGGATGTATTTATGACCAGCCAAGGCCCTGGCAGCAAATGGTCGCTGCCAGAGAACATGGGTTATCCGCTGAATACCCATGCTGACGAAGGCTCCCTCTTCATTACGGCAGACAACCAGAAAGGCTACTACTCCCGCCAGGAAATGACAGAGGCCGGTGCTTTCACCATACAGCTTTATGAGTTGGACGTACCGATGGGCTGGCGTAGCAAAGTGAGCAGTACCTACGCACAGGGCCGGGTATACCATGCCGATACAAAAAAACCTTTGGGTGCCGTCGTGCAGCTGTATGATGTGGCCAACGATTCACTGGTGCAGCAGGTAAATTCAGATGAGGTGTCAGGGGAGTATACCGTGGTGCTTTCCGAAGGCAGGCAGTATGCTCTCTATGTTTCGGCATCTGGTTTCCTGATGAACAGCCTGAGCTTTGACTATACCTCGCCCAAATCTTTGAGCCCGCTGGCGCTGGATGTATACCTGAAGCCCATCAAGTCGGGGGCTGCCATTGTCCTTAACAACCTCTTCTTCGACACGAACCAATACAAACTAGAGCGCAACTCCAAAACAGAGTTAGACAAGCTGATTACGTTCATGCGCCAGAATCCATCTGTTAGAATCGAGATATCCGGACATACCGATGATGTAGGCTCAGACCAGGCAAACAAGATGCTATCCGAACGAAGGGCAAAGTCGGTGGTGGATTACCTGAGCAGCAACAGTGTGCGCAAAGACCGCATCACCCACATCGGACACGGAGAAAGCAAACCCGTGAAACCCAATACTTCTGAAGAAAACCGCAGCCAAAACCGCCGCATTGAAATGCGGGTGTTGTAGGCCATGGCTCTGTTCTAGTAGTATGCTTTGAACTGAAGGGGCAACATCTATCTAAATATATTTTATTACTTCAGGCTTCATACCATGACCTTGTTGTATAACTTACCATGGCCGGGCCTTACTTTTTGTCTTGACACAAAGCGAGGACCCCTATCCCCAAAGCAAGCAAAAAGTCAAGATGCTCCCTTTTCGAGGAACCTACCCCACTCGCTGACCGCTCGAATAGTGGAGTGTCATTAGGTGCACCTGGTTGATGTTGCTGCTCTGTGGCTAGGTTGTAAGTATGCCTTGCTATACCTATACCTGAACCTATACAAAGTTTTCGTCTGCTATACCTGCTCACAATCCGCCTATTCTGTCATTCCGACGAAAGGAGGAATCTGTTACGCTGCCCGCCTCTGGTTCGAGCGCAGCGGGAACCGGCGGTGAGCCATGCGAGCCAATCCGCATCTTGCGTTCTCCACATTTTCCTTCCTCGCCGTCCTCAGAAAAGCCGCATCTGGGCTAGCGCTGGATGTACGGCCAAAAGGGTAACAGATTCCTCCTTTCGTCGGAATGACAGAAAGAAAATTCCGCTTATGGGAGGGGCAGGGGTGCGTCAAGTACTATGGTATGGCAACGAGTCTCCTGCCACTCTCATGTAACATAGTATAACTAATGTATTGGATAGCAGCTGCCGGATGGTATGCCTAAAAAGAACGGGCCAGCTTCTATAAAGAAGCTGGCCCGTCTGGTAAGATACCGGTGCAGACTAACGCTGCTCCATTGGAACGTAATTACGCTCTGTCGCGCCAGTATAGATTTGGCGTGGACGGCCAATAGGCTCTTTCTGCTCACGCATCTCTTTCCACTGGGCAATCCAACCTGGAAGGCGACCTAACGCGAACATCACCGTGAACATGTCGGTAGGTATACCCAATGCACGGTAGATGATACCGGAGTAGAAGTCAACGTTCGGGTATAGCTTGCGCTCCACAAAGTACGAATCGTTCAGAGCAGCTTCCTCCAGTTCCTGCGCAATAGTCAAAATCTGGTCGTTTATACCAAGTGCTGTTAATACTTCGTCAGCTGCCTTCTTTATAATCTTAGCTCGAGGGTCGAAGTTCTTGTAGACGCGGTGACCGAAACCCATCAGACGGAAAGGGTCGTCCTTGTCTTTCGCTTTCGCAATGAATTTTTTAGAGTCGCCACCGTCTGCTTTGATAGCCTCCAGCATCTCAATCACCGCCTGGTTGGCGCCACCGTGCAACGGACCCCACAGGGCACTGATGCCGGCAGACACAGAAGAGTAAAGGCTGGCATTGGCAGAGCCTACCAGACGCACAGTAGATGTAGAGCAGTTCTGCTCATGGTCTGCGTGCAGAATCAGTAGCTTGTTCAGTGCATCCACTACCACCGGATTCATTTCGTAATCTTCCGTCGGGAAGGCGAACATCATGTGCAGGAAGTTAGAGCAATAGTCCAGCTTGTTTTTAGGGTAGTTCACCGGATGACCCACTGAGTTCTTATAAGACCATGCCGCTATGGTAGGGAGTTTAGCCATCAAACGAATGATAGACAAATCTACCTCTTCCTTCGACTGGTTCGGGTTAAGCGACTCCGGGTAGAAGGCCGTGAGTGAGCTGATGAGCGCCGACAGGATGCCCATTGGATGCGCAGTAGACGGGAAGCCATCCAGAATCTTGCGCATGTCCTCGTTTACGAGCGTGTGCATCTTGATTTTACCGCTGAAGTCATCCAACTCCTGCTGGGTTGGCAATGTGCCATAAATCAACAGGTAGGCTACTTCAATGAAGTTGGATTTTTCGGCAAGCTGGTCAATAGGGTAGCCCCTGTAGCTCAGTATACCTTGCTCACCATCCAAAAAAGTGATAGCGCTAGTGGTAGCACCAGTATTTTTATAGCCTGAGTCTAGCGTGATGTAGCCTGACTCAGCCCGCAAAGAAGAAATATCGATTGCTTTTTCATCCTCGGAACCTACAACAACTGGAAGCTTGTAGGATTTTCCTTCTAAAATTATTTCAGCGTGGTCTGACATGCGTATGATTTTTTATGTCCTTGATAGTGTCTCTTGTTGGAGCGAAATTATGTATAAAATGTAATAAAATGAAACGCGGAAGAGCTTATATATGGTAAATAAACAATGTTTTAGCCGCGATGACATCCCAACCTCTGTATAAACGTTGATGTCAAAAAAAGTTTTCGCTTTTGCCCGCCTATTGCACTTCAATCAGCGCCTAGACAAAACGGGCCATCACCAGGTGCTGAAGCCTTCGTCTTCGTCGGGGGAGCTACTGCCAAACCCGGTCCTTGGGCTGAAAGGTTTGCCTCTGCCTTCGAGGTGGTTCTGCATGTCTATGTGAAGCTTGATGCGGTCCAACTCCAGAAACTCCACCCAAAGACCCTGGTCCTGTTCCGTCATACGTTCCACCAGGTCCTGCAACTGCAGCCCGGGTGCCTGTTGAATGAGGTCCTTGATGTAAGGGTCTGAGTCCACCATACCTTGAATACGAATTCTGAAATACGTGTTCAGTTCTACATACCTTTCCTCATCCCACTTCTCCATGTCTGGTTTAGCCATGCGCTTCAGATTGTCTGTTTACTGTAACGAAAGTATACTACCTAAATGTTTTCGGGGAGAGCTTAGGCTTTGGTTTTTTGAGCAATCCTGCTCCTGTCATGAATTGTGTGTCAGGCGGGTAAAGTGCCTACAGCGAAGCGATGTCCTTCCTTAGTTTGATGCCATCGTCCTGACTCAGGAACAGCGCCTGTAACGACCTAAGGCATCACGTACTTATTGATGTGCTCAAAAGCTCATGTTACTCCGAGTTCAGTAGTATCCAATTATGATGTAGATAGCTCCGGTGATTTAATTTAAAGGCTAGCTCGACCTATTCAGAGGTATAGAGAAACGTCGACTGATTGGTAAAGCCACACCTCAGTTGTGGAAGGAAAGCACCAAGCGAAGCAAGCAAAAGCTGCGACTGAGAAATCAAGCCGCTAGCTTTTGCTGTTGTTGCGCGTCTAATCCGTTTCGGACTGTCCCACTACTATGTGCCTTGGAAAAGTAGCCTAATCGTAGCTGTTCTTTTTCTTCTCCTGCTTGGCAGCCTGCTTTTCTTTTGTGGTTTTAGCTGGCTTTTTCTTTGCTTCTTTTTTTGCGTCTTGTGACTTTGCCATGGGTATAGGTTTATGGTTTAGCTAAAGGTACGTTATTTTTAGAATTTTATTTGGACTGTTCGAGTGTAACCAAAGCCTGATTTAAGGTATAACACCGCACTTGCAGTTGCTCTCAACCCCGATTAGTACGTAATTATATTCTTATTAAAAGATGCAGCTGTAAGATTTTAGTATAAAATATTGTTGATTTTGAATTTTAAAATTGAAAGCAATGTTTCCAATGTAGCCGCTTTCCATCCTGTGCCGAAATGCAAAACGATTGTGGCTAAGGTATAGCGGCCAATAAAGTTTTACGTATACATATAGAATAACATAGGGTACAAGCCAGGCAATCTCGAGAAACCGAATTCTGTCTGTGCCCTACTTCAGGCGATAGGAAGGAAGTACTGTTGCAGCAGGTACCACTACTCTTTCCAAAGCCTCTTTCCAAGCCGTTGCGCACCATCCACAACGGTAAATTTTACCATGCCGGCACCCGATATGGAAAATCAATGACAGACAATTTGAAACGCGCATAGACAAGAACGGCACGTTTTTCCGTTTTTTGATGAAATGACAGAACCGATACAAGCCAGTTTTTCGATGACCAGCATAGTTGCTTAGCAGTAGCCCTTACGCGCCCACCAGTTGAGATACTGCTTATGGCTCTATACTTATAAAATGATTCTGACTATGTTATAAAGACACACCCTATGAACATTTTAGAAAAGATAAAGACCAATTACAGTGCTTCAATGAACGAGATGACAGTAGCTGCCTATCTCGAGGAGTGTAAGAAAGACCCGAAGCTGTATGCCAAACCCGCCGAAAGGATTCTGGATGCCATCGGGGAGCCGGAGATAGTGGATACCCGCCAGGATCCGGTGCTGAGCAGAATCTTCTCCAACAAGAAAATCAAGATTTACCCTGCCTTCAAGGATTTCTATGGTATGGAGAGCACCATCGAGCAGATTGTGTCCTACTTCCGGCATTCGGCGCAGGGACTGGAGGAGAAAAAGCAGATCCTATACCTGATGGGACCGGTTGGCGGTGGAAAAAGCTCGCTGGCCGAAAAGCTGAAGCACCTCATGCAGCAGTTCCCCATCTATGTGCTCAAGGCCGATGACCAGATAAGCCCTGTGTTCGAGAGCCCACTCGGTTTGTTCGCTGACTATACCGATGAACTGGAGCAGGAGTACAACATACCAGCCCGCTACGTGCCGGGTTGCATGAGTCCATGGGCCTCCAAACGCCTGCGCGAGTACGATGGCGACATCAACCGCTTCAAGGTCATCCGGCTATACCCCTCCATACAGGAGCAGATTGCCATATCCAAGACGGAGCCGGGCGACGAGAACAACCAGGATATCTCGACGTTGGTAGGCAAGGTGGACATCCGCAAACTGGCCGAGTACCAGCAGAGCGACCCGGACGCTTATTCCTATACCGGCGGATTGTGCCTCGCTAACCAAGGCTTGCTGGAGTTCGTGGAGATGTTCAAAGCGCCCATCAAGGTGCTCAACCCACTGCTCACTGCTACCCAGGAGAAGAACTACAAAGGCACCGAACCTATCGGCGCTATACCTTTCGACGGCATTATTCTCGCTCACTCTAACGAGTCGGAGTGGTCACGCTTCCTCAACGACAAGAAGAATGAGGCCTTCCTGGACCGTATCTACAAGGTGCAGGTGCCGTACTGTCTGCGCGTAAGCGAAGAAATCAAAATCTACGAAAAGCTTATCCGCGACAGCTCGCTGCGCGACGCGCCTTGCGCGCCCAAAACGATTGAGCTGTTGGCCGAATTCTCTGTCATGTCACGCCTGAAGGAGCCGGAGAACTCCAGCATCTACTCTAAGATGCGGGTGTACAACGGCGAGACGCTGCGCGAGACAGACCCGAACGCCAAGTCCATTCAGGAGTACCGCGACGATGCCGGCATCAACGAAGGTATGCAAGGGATTTCTACCCGTTTCGCTTTCAAGATTCTATCCAAGGTGTTCAACTTCGACAGCGAGGAGATAGCCGCCAACCCCGTGCACCTGCTGTATGTGCTGGAGCAGGAGGTGATTAAGATGATGCTACCACCGGAGACGGAGTCGAAGTATTTGCACCTCATCAAGTCGGTGCTGGCCAGCAAATACGCCGCCTTCATTTCTGACGAGATTCAGAAGGCTTATATTGAATCCTACAGTTCCTATGGGCAGAACATCTTTGAGAAGTATGTCATCTACGCCGACCACTGGATGCAGAACAACGACTATCGCGACCCGGATTCAGGTGAGATTTTCGACAGGAGCATCCTCAACGAAGAGCTGGAGAAAATAGAGAAACCGGCAGGTATAGCCAACCCGAAAGACTTCCGCTCCGAGGTGACCAACTTTACGTTGCGCTACAAGGCGAACCATGGCGGGCAGAGCCCACGATGGGATTCTTACGAGAAAATCAAGAACGTCATCGAGAAGAAAATCTTCACTAACACCGAGGACCTCTTGCCAGTGGTTTCCTTCAATGCCAAATCAAACGAGGAGGATGAGAAGAAGCACAGGGACTTTACCAAAAGGATGAAGGAACGCGGCTATACCGACAAGCAGATTCGAATCCTGGTAGACTGGTTCATGCGTGTCAGAAAGACAATGGCTTAAAAAAGTCTCGAGTTCTGAGTCTCGAGGTATGAGTTGTAACTAGGGTAGATTGATGGTTTATAAGCTATGTGTAATCATTTTATGCAGGCTGATTCCATGGCTTCTCTTACTTCCTACTTGACTCAATACTCAGAACTCTGGACTCAGAACTTCAACTCTTAACTCCAAAACTCAAATGTCCCACATCATCGATAGGAGAAAGAACGACAAGGGGAAGTCTACCGGAAACCGGCAGAAGTTCCTGAAGCGGGTGGAGAGCCAGATTAAGAAGGCCATACCGGATATCATCAGTCAGGAGAGCATCAAGGACAGCAACACGGGCGGCAGTGTGAAGGTACCCGTGCGCCGTCTGGATGAGCCGAGCTTCCGGCACGATGCCAAGACCGGCAAAAAGCAGGTGGTGAAGCCCGGCAACGATCGCTTCAGCGAAGGCGACCGCATCCCCAAACCCAAAGGCGGTGGCGGGGGCAGTGGGAACGGCAAGGGTTCCAACAGTCCGGAGGTAACAGAGGATGAGTTTACGGTGGTCTTGTCGCGGGAAGAGTTCCTGAAGTATTTCTTTGATGACCTGGAACTGCCCAACCTGGTGAAGAAGATGATGGAGAGCACCGAGAGCTTTGAGATGAAACGGGCCGGCTATACCCGCGACAGTGTCCCTTCCCGGCTCAACATCAAGACCAGCTTTCAGCAGTCGCTGGGGCGGCAACTGGCTCTGAAGGGGGCTTTTGAAATAAAACTCAGGAAGCTGTTGGAGCAGTTAGACAACACCAGCGATGAGCTGAAAAGAGCAGCTCTGGAAGTGGAAATTGAGAAGGTAAGGCGGCAGGCCGCTACTATTCCGTTTTTTGAAGACATTGACCTGCGCTATAACAACTTTGAGCGGGTGCCTATACCTGTCACCTCAGCCGTGATGTTCTGCATCATGGATGTGTCGGCCTCTATGGGACAACACGAGAAGGACATTGCCAAGCGCTTCTTCACGCTGCTTTACATCTTCCTGACGCGCCAGTACAAGAATGTGGAGCTGGTGTTTATCAGGCACCATACCGAGGCCAAAGAGGTGAACGAAGAGGAGTTCTTCAACTCCCGCGAGAGCGGCGGCACTGTGGTCGCGCCTTCTCTAAAACTGATGGACAAAATCATGCGCGAGCGCTATGACCAGAGTTGGAACGTGTACTGTTGCCAGGCATCAGACGGCGATGTCTGGTCGAAGCAGGATGCCATGCAATGCAAGAACCTGGTGCAGGAGACAATACTCCCATCCATCCAGTATATGGCCTACATCGAAATCAACAGCAGGGACAGGGAGAGTGACCTGTGGCAGGCGTACAATCGCATCAGCAACGACGATAATTTCGCCATCAGGCACATTTATGAAGTGTATGAGATTTGGCCGGTCTTTCAAGGGCTGTTTCGGAAACGGAGTGAGGTAGAGGCGTGAGCGCAAGCAGGAGGTGTGATTTAGCTATGCTATACCTTAGTTCGTAGCAACTGCTTTTGCTGTCAGCGTCCGGTTGTTGTTCCATCGCTTCGCCTGTGCGGCGGGCACCTACTTTTTTCCTTGATGAAAAAAGTAGGCAAAAAAATCAAGACGCTCCAAACTCGCTGAACGCTCGAACAGTGGAGCGTCCACTAGGTGCACCTGGCAGTTGTCTTTGCTCCGTAGCTGCTGGTGTAAGTATGCCTTGCTATACCTGCCAGTGTTCATGTGCTATAACGCTTCTATGTGACGAACAGTAGCGGCAGAAACTCCCCCTTCGAAGGGGGCAGGGGGACGTCAATCGTGCAATAGGAGGGTAGCTGAACCCAAAGACGCTACACTTTTTCATCGAACATGCATTTTCAAACGCCATGACAGACAAAG
Organism: Pontibacter roseus DSM 17521; assembly: GCF_000373265.1. Lineage (GTDB taxonomy): Bacteria > Bacteroidota > Bacteroidia > Cytophagales > Hymenobacteraceae > Pontibacter > Pontibacter roseus. The sequence continues at coordinate 900,273 of NZ_KB890762.1, read as the reverse complement.
AGAAATACAAGGCCATGTTCTGCAACCCCAACTGGGATTACCAGACGCTGGAGGCGGCGGACGAAGTGATTGGCCGCATCGGAAAAGAATACCTCAAGCTGAAGACTTACCCAAACCAGATTGAGATTGTGACCTCGGAGCAGATGCTCGATGCCTACGCCCTGACCGGTCTGCCGACTTCCTACCCGCATTGGAAATTCGGGAAGGACTTCGTGCTCAACCAGAATAACTATACCAAGGGTCGAATGGGGCTCTCATACGAGCTGGTCATTAATTCCAACCCCTGCATCAGCTACAACATGGAGAACAACTCCACCTGCATGATGCTGCTCGTGATTGCCCATGCCTGCCAGGGCCATAATGCCTTCTTCGCCAACAACTACATGTTTCTGGACTGGACGTCCGCCGATTCTATTGTCGATTATATGGTGTTTGCCCGCGATTTTATCCTGAAGTGCGAGGAGGAGTACGGCGAAGAGGAGGTGGAGATGGTTTTGGATGCGGCGCACGCCCTCATGCACCATGGCGTAGACAAGTACAAGAAACCCTCCAAGCTATCGGCCAAAGAGGAAAACGAACGGCTGAAAATGCTGACGTCCGTCAAGCGCGAAAACTACAACGAAATCTGGAAAACGCTCCCCAAAGCGCCCGCTATACCTGTTGCAGGGCTGGGGGAGGAGCACAAGTTTCCGAAGGAGCCGGAGGAGAATATCCTGTACTTTATTGAGAAGTACGCACCGGCGCTGCCGCAATGGAAGCGCGAAATCATCCGGATAGTGCGCAAGGTCTCCCAATACTTCTATCCACAGGGTGCCACCAAGGTGATGAACGAGGGCTTTGCTACTTTCGTCCATTACCACATCATCAACAAAATGTTTGAGGAGGGCTACGTGAACGATGGCTTCATGCTGGAGTTCATCAAGAGCCACAGCGGTGTGATTTACCAGCCCGAGTACAACAGCAAGTACTACTCCGGTCTCAACCCCTATACCTTGGGTTTCAATATTTTTATGGATATCAAGCGCATCTGTCAGCAGCCTACCGCCGAGGACAGGCTATGGTTCCCGGACCTAATTGGGAAGGACTGGCTGGAGCAGGTGCACTATGTGATGGAGAACTTCCGCGACGACAGTTTCATCCTGCAGTACCTTTCCCCGAAGGTCATCCGCGACATGAAGCTTTTTACGCTCATCGACAACGAGAACGACGAAAAGTTTGAGATTGGCGCCATCCATAACGAGCGCGGTTACCGCAAGGTACGGGAGCAACTGAGCCACCAGTACGACCGTTCCTCCTATGTGCCCAACATACAGGTGACCAAAGTAGACCTGCACCAAACCAGTAAGCTATACCTGACCCACTACATCCAAAAGGACCGTCGGCTGGATTCGCAAAGTGCCAAAGCGACGCTGGAGTACATTCGCTATCTCTGGGGCTTCCCAGTAGAGTTGCAATCCAAAAATAAACTGGGCATCAACGAGAGCTCCTTTGAGGTGAAGTAGGAGAGTAGTCATTCCTTGCCGCTTCTGTCATTTGGACGAAAGGAGAAATCTTATACCCTAGCCACTGCGGTACGAGCGCAGCGGGAACCGGCGGTAAATTCTGCCGGACGCCCTGCACCTGGCATTTTAACTCTATTCCCTTCCTTACCGCCTTCAGAAAAGCCGCATCTGCGCTGGCGCTGGATGTGCGGCAGCAAGCGTATGAGATTTCCTCAATCGTCGAAATGACAACAAAGGTGGTAGGAATGCACAGGGGAAGTATGCAATGAAAATGTGGAGCAGAATGAAAGGAGGGACTCTTTTACCCTTTCACCCGCTGTTCCAGGAACTCCCGCAGGCCCTGCTCAAACAACTGAACTTCCTGCATAGTGTTATAAGGAGCTAATCCAATTCGGACCCAGCCGCCCATGGGGTTTACGCCCAGCTTCTCTGCCAGGGTGGAGGCGTAGAAGTGGCCATCAGCGATGCACATGCGGTAGCGCTCAGCAAACCAACCGGTTACCTCACGGGCTTTCACGCCATTCACAGTAAAGGCGAAGGTAGGCGTTTTGTGGAAACCTTGCGGGGCACGGTACAACTTGATATGCGGTAGCTGCGTCAGGAAATTTTCCAGCCGATTGGTCAGTTCCTGCTCGTGCGCCTCTATGCGCTGCATACCTGACTGCAGCCGCTCTCTTCGGGTAGCGCCTTGCCCCAGATTTTCGATGAAGTTAATGGCCCCAATCAGACCGGCGATGGCCTCATGGTTTTGCGTGCCTGTCTCCAGTTTATCCGGAATTTGCTGTGGTGCAGGTGCGAGTTTGTATACGGCCAGCTTCTCAAACAACGAGGCCGCAATGACGGCTATACCTATGTGCGGGCCAAAGAATTTGTAAGCGGAGCAGAGGAGTACATCGCAACCTATCGTCTGGAAATCGATGGAGAGGTGCGGCACCGCGTGCACGGCATCCACCACCACCAGCGCGTTCACCTCCTTCGCCCGGGCGATAATGCGCTCTATATCCGATACCGTACCGGTCACATTAGACGACATCCCCACGGCCACCAGCTTTGTTTTATCCGTGATGATTTCCTCCAGGTTCTCCAGGTTCAAGGTATAGGTTTCCGGATTCACCTCTATGAACTTTACTCTAGAGTTTTTGTCTTTGGCCAGCGTCACCCAGGGGTCCACGTTGGCGCGGTGGTCCAGCTCGGTCACGACAACTTCATCCTCTGAGGTTAAAAATGCTCCCAGACCCCGGGCGATGGAGAAGGCGAGAGACGTCATGTTCTGACCGAAGGCCACTTCTTCAGGAGCGCAGTGCAGCAGGTCGGCCACCGCCTTACGGCCTTCCAGCAGCAGGTTGTCGGTTTCCACGCTGGTTGGGAAGGCGCCGTGCAGGTTGGCCATACCGCCAGTGATATAAGCTGTCATACCTTCCAGCGCCTGCTGGGCCATCTGGGTGCCACCCGGTCCGTCAAAAAAGATGAAAGGCTTTTTGTCTGCTGTTTCGTTCAGTGCCGGAAACTGGGCACGCAGCTGCTCTACTGAAAAATGACTCATATTGCTTCTGATTGAAAGTCTTGAATGAATAACTAGAATAATGCCTGAAGCAAAATATTCGGGTACAAGAGTATTGGGAGTTGTGACCTCTCTCTTCACAAACTGTCATTCCGACGATAGGGAGGATTTCATATTCTTCCGGCCACAAGTTCAGCGAAGCGTTAACGCGGCTTTCTGTAGGCCCCTTCTATATCCGACTCTTCATAGTTTCACCGCCGATTGCCGCTGCACTCGAACCGGCGGTGGCTATGGTAACAGATTCCTCCTTTCGTCGGAATGACATGAGCAGGGCGGAATGACAGAAATTCTAGCCTCTGAATCCACCTCCCTCATATACGCTTCGGAAGGTGTAAAACTGACGTACGAATCTTTAATCGTTGAAATGGTACAGGAACGTGATGATGCCAGTGTAGGCAGGTTTCTTACTGCCCTCGATTTCCAGCGTCACTTCCAGACGGGCTTTGGCGATGCCGCGCAGGTTCTTCACCGATAGGAGCATAGCCCGCAGGCGCACGCGGCTGTTCACGGTCACGGCCTGGTTAAAACGGAGACTCTCAATCTCATAATTGACCTGCATCTTCAGGTTCTCGATGGATGTGATTTGAGACCACAGGTAGGGCAGCAGCGAAACAGTCAGGTAGCCGTGCGCGATGGTGGCTCCGAATGGCGATTCCGTTTTAGCGCGCTCCCCATCCAGGTGTATCCACTGGTAATCCAGGGTGGCCTCCGCGAATTTGGTAATCTGTTCCTGCGTGATGGTATGGTATTCCGATACCCCCATTTCCTTGCCCTCGTACTGTTCCAGCTCCTGCAGGCTCCTGATGGTTAATTGGCTCATTGTTATGTTTGTTGTTTGTGTCGGTGAATCACTATTCCAGAACCATTGGCTGTTTCCAGAGTAGCTTATAGTGTAGATAATTGTTACAAAGCCGAATATAGAGAAAACTATGAAGTATAACCAACTCGGAAAATCAGACCTGCGGGTGAGTGAAATCAGCTTTGGCTGCATGTCGCTGGGCAACAGCGACTCCGACAATGCCAAACTGCTGCGCCAGGCATTGGACAAAGGCATCAATTACTTTGATACGGCTGACCTGTACGACAAAGGGCAGAATGAGGAGACCGTGGGAAAGGCATTCCGAGGTATGCGCGAAGGTCATCATCGCCACCAAAGTGGGCAACCAGTGGCGGCCCGATGGCAGCGGCTGGGACTGGAACCCGAGCAAAGCCTACATTCTGCAGGCGGCGGAGGCAAGCCTGCATCGCCTGCAAACCGACTACATCGACCTCTACCAATTGCACGGCGGCACCATAGACGACCCCATGGACGAAACGATTGAAGCGTTCGAGCTACTGAAGGAGCAAGGCAAAATCAGGTACTACGGCATCTCCTCCATCCGGCCCAACGTCATACGCAAATATATAAAACGCTCCGACATCACCAGTGTCATGCTGCAATACAGCCTGCTGGACCGCAGGCCTGAGGAGACGGTGCTGGACCAGTTGCAGCAGCACCAGATTGGGGTACTGGCACGCGGCAGCTTGGCGCAGGGGCTTCTGGCCGGGAAGCCTGCCAAAGATTACCTGGGCTATACCTCCGAGCAGGTGCGACAGGCAGCCGAGGCTGTGCAGGGTGTGGCGGGCACAAAACGCAAGCTCGCTGAGGTGGCGGTGCGGTACGTGCTGCACCATCCGGTGGTGAGTTCGGCCGTGCTCGGCATCCGGACCAAGGAGCAACTGGAAGATGCGTTGGCAGCGGCATCGTCGGTTGCGTTGAGCCAGCAGGAAATGCAAACCCTACGAGAGTTGCTACCGCCTAACAGGTATACCGAGCACCGGTGAGGCGGCATCACCCTTACCTGCTGATGGGTATAGAAACACTCAAATTCAGCCGCACACCGCTCCAGTTAGGAGTGAGTTTGTCGTTGTTGTGATTCCGCACCAGGTAGTGGTCGGGGTTGCCCGGCACATGGAACGGTCCGTTCATACTGGCCAGGTAGCCCAGGGTGAGCTGCACCGGAAAGTTGCGCACCGGGTACTGCAGACCCAGGTAGGGCTTCAGGCCGAGCCCAAAGGAGTTGAATTTTTCCTCGCTTGAATCGGAGCTTTCGTAAATGCGGGTATAGCCTGCCACTTTCAGCCGGCTCATGAAAAAGTTGGTCTCGGCACCGGCCACCCAATGGAGCGGACCAGCACCAAACGGCTTCTGTATATAATACAGGAGGCCCAGCGCATTATAGCTCACAAAGGAGTCATACCGTATCTCGCCAGAATAGTCTTCGTAGATGACGCGGCCACCCGTAGAACCCCGTTCCAAGAAAAGACCGGCCCGGCTGTGCTCGCTCAGGTAGCCCACCACGTTCAGGCCAAATTGGAAATAAGCCCCAAACTCATCTGTGGCTTCGGCATCCACCAGAATTCCATCCATAAGCGTCTGCTGGAACTCCTGCATGTGCTTCATGCTGAAGGAGCCGTAGCCCAACCGCGGCTCCAGGTATAGGGTGGGTTGTGCCACTGCCTTGCCAACCATTAAGAGTAACAGGACAACCAGGATAGAAAAAGAAAAGTGTCGCATAGCTTAGAGGGGAATGTAGCGTTCGGGTGAGAAAATCCTGTCTTTGTACACAAAGGCCGTCACATCAGGAGCCAGTTTCAGCTTGCGCACCAGCTGACCTGTCTCAATGTTGTAGATGTGCAGGTGCCGCTGGGCTGGGAAGGTTTCCGTGTTCTCATACAAGTATCCGGAGGCGGGGTCTATCTCATGGCGCCCATATGTCGTTTCGGTGGTCAGGGTCTTCATCTTGGCACCTGTCTGGATGGAGTAGAAGCTGACCATGCGTTCTTCTTTCACTGTGTACCAGGGTTTGGTCGGGTGGAACCTGAAATCGCTGGTGTAATTCGAGGTGCGAGTGTGCGGCTGCCAGGTGCCGTCTGGCTGCTCTGCGTAGAGGTAGGGGTACACGCGCATGGCTTTTCCGTCAGGGCTGAGGGCGGCGTAGCGGGCTCCGTTATCAGTTGCTATTTTAGTGAGGAGCTTCCGGGTATTCATGTCCACTACGTATACCGTGTCACGTCCTGAGTCCCAACCTATGGGCGACGCAATGAGCAGGCGGTTGTCGTTGCTCACGCTGATGCCTTTGGTGTAGTAGCTGACGTATGGCAGCAAATCGCGCAGCTTATAGATGCGCGTGGTCCGAAGGGTGGCCGGGTCCAACTGGTGGATGTCGTTGTTCAGAATCAGGTAGGCTTGGCGGCCGTTCACTGAGAAAGCACCCTGTGGAAAATTGGCTTCTCTAGTCGTGGCGCCTACATCCCTTTTGTGCAGGACCTCCATGGTGGTGGCATCTACCAGGTGCAGCGTACCTTGGTTCCAGACGTAGAAGCGGTCTGTTCCCACGCTACGCTGTATCAGGGCATCGTGGTATGGTCCCCAGGCTTTGCCCCGCCCGGGTATGTGGAACCAGGAAGTGGGCCTTTCATGCAGATGGTGGTAATTGATGTTTTTGGGCTTGGTCGCCAGGCTGCTGTAGAAGTCTTTTCCGAAGCCGGGGTCAGGGAAGGTCTTCACCGTATCCTTCACCTCATAACTCTGGAAGGTGAAATGGCCATCCTGGGTGCTCAGGTGGTAGTATTCGAAGTTCTTGTAAAAAGGCGTGGAGCTGAAGGTGAGGGTCGCTTCGTTCGCCGCGTTGTAGGTCGTGCTCAGCAGTGCTGGCAAAGGATGGTGGAAGGAGGTGGCGGGGCCGGCTGTGCCGTCGGTATACTGTTTCTCTTCCAGGTGCACCACTATGTTATAGGATGCCAGGCCGCCAATGTAGGAGTTGTCGAGCCAGGTGGTGTCGTTGGGGTTGCTGAAAGTGGCCAGTGTCCGGTACTCCGAGTCGTTTGTCTGGCGGCGCAGCTCCATGGATTTGAACCAGCGGCCTTTGAAGGGTTTCCAGGAGATGCGTAGCTGCCCATCTTCGGGTTTGATGCTCGTGATGACAGGCACGGCCGGCGAGGCATTGTCCACGAGCACGACCCAGGTGCGGGACACTACCACCATTTCGGCCCTATACCTGTCGGCGAGGCTGCCAGTGCCGGAGTTGGCGTAGGCAGAATATTTGAGCACGTGGTAACCATCCGTGAATTTCTCTGACTCGAAATAATAGCCACCGGAGCCAGTGGACTCCGAGAGCAGCTTGCCGTCCAGCTCCAGCTTGTGGCCGTAGAACTCGCGTCCGGGCAGGAACAGCTTGAAGAAGAGGTTCAGGTTTCCCCGCGCCACCACCGTATCCTCCTGCTCGTGCAGGGTGATATCAGCAATGACTTCCGGGTCGGGGTTGATGTCTTTGAAGTTGCTGCCTGAGGGACCGTAGTCGCAGCCCAGCAGCAGGCATGGCAATGAGAGAAAGAGCAGGCGTAAAAGTCGTTTCATAGGCGGCCAATGGTAGGAGGAACACAGGATGTAAGAACCGCAAATATACAGATAGGCAGATAACTATATAGTGTTTCTTCTGAAAAATCGTCCTATTCCCGGCGCATGCAAAACAGGTATAGCCGGTGTTAAATGGCTATACCTGTTTACAAGGCAGCCGCCGCTATCCCCTTAGGTGTTGGAACCGTTATGGTGGCCGGCAATTCAGGTATACCTGTGCACGATTGATACAACCCTAGCTTCTCTCAAGAGGAAGACTTGGAACGATAGCTTGCTGACTTCAAAGGAGGGACTTTCTCCTCTGTCATTCCGACGAAAGGAGGAATCTGTTACCACAGCCACCGCCCGTGCGAGCGTAGCGGGAACGGGCGGTGAGACATGCGAGCCAATCTGCACCTGGCGTTGTCCTCGGTATCCTTCACTTGTTGCTCACAGAAAAGCCGCACCTACGCTGGCGCTGGATTCGCGACCGGAAGAGTATAAGATTTCTCCTTTCGTCGAAATGACAGAACCTATATGGAAACCGACAGGAATGGAAACGAACAACAGAAATAAACTGCAGGAGACTACCAAAGGATAGGATAACCCGTCACATTTTGTACAGCCGGTAGCCTACGCCTAGACTCAGGGTGAAGGTGCTGAGTTTGGTGCTGCTGAGGTCAACTGACTTAGATTGGGTGCTGTTCTCGGTGATGGTGGCTGTATAGTTATAGCTGCCCAAGTCGGTTTTGCCCACAAACATATACTGCGCCTGGAGGTCGGCATAGAAGCGCTTGTTGGCCGGAAAGCTGAAACCGCCTTCCAGGGCAAATCCCACCTTGGCGCCATTTTCTTCGGCCTGCTCCGCTCCACCATACTCCAGCTTGGAACTAGCCACATGAACGGCCGGACCAACGCCCAGCCTGAAAAGCCGAGAGGGTAGGGGCAGGTAGCCCAAGGCAGCCGCCGTCAGCACTGATGTGTTGAGCAAGAGGGGTTCAAAAAAGATGGCCGTGCCCTCCACCTCGGTATCCCGGTACAGGAGCAGACCTTTGGCGCGGAAGTTCTGCCGGATTGGGAACAGCACACCCAACTGTACCGACCCTTCGCTTCTTACCGGGTTTTCCTCCGGCCCAAAAAAAGCACTGGAAGTCCCTTCTTCTCCGAATCCGCTGTCCTGGAACTGCCGGACGATGGAGCGGCCCGAGCCGCCGTGGTAGATTCCGAAATGCAAGGTCAAATCCGGTCCGCCTGCCGGAGGAGTTTCCTGCTGCGCAAATAGCGGCTGCGCACATACCGCCACAAAGGCGAAGAAGAGTAGAAACTGTTTCATGTAAAGGAATAAGGCTATACCTGATACCCCTTATACGGATAATAGTTTATAAGATAAATGCTATACCTGAAATTCAGGAATAATGCACCTCCAACTCATCGGTCTGTAGCCCGAAGGTAATGCCCCGCAGCAGGATGTCGGCATTGGGGTGGGAGGTGTCGGCCAGGTCCTTCTCAATGTCGCTGATGGTGGTAGCCAGGGTGTCACCCTCGAAAAAGCGGAACCACAGGCGCTTACCGGTTTCTTCTTCCTCCTCGTCATCGGCATCCGACATTACCTGCAGTTCCATATCCCGGAGCCGAGTTATAAGGACGTCCAAATCAATCTGCTTGTCGAGGTACTGGCTGAATATCTCGCGGGCAAAGCCGGTGTATTGCGCTTGTTTTGTCATAGGTGGTATAAGCTGTAAAGCCATGTACTATACGGTGAAAGCATCGGTATAGGCGTTCTGTTCAACTTATGCGTATCTAAGTGAAGCTGCCCACCGTTAAACCGCGAATATCGGTATATACTTTCAACAGCAAGGTAGAAAACAAATAAACCAACCATCATCCACTTCCTTAAAAAAGATTACTATGAAATGGCAAGGCAGACGAAAAAGCACCAATATAGAAGACCGTAGAGGTCAATCAGCAGGCGGTTTTGGAGGGGGCGGCAGGGGCATCAGTCCTATGCTGCTCATCCCTTTGTTCCGGCTCCTCTTCTCGAAAACGGGATTGATAATAGTAGCAGTGCTGGCGCTCATCTTATTTCTGACAGGTACCAATCCCCTAACGCTCCTGCAACAGTTTGTGGGTGGTGAACCGCAGTACGCACAATCAACAGACTACCAACCAAGCCCGGAGGAACAGGCGCTGGCCGAGCAGACGGCTGTAGTACTGGCAGATACCGAAGATGTCTGGAACAAGATTGTGCAAGGCTACAGAGAGCCTACCCTGGTGCTGTTTTCGGACCAGGTAAACTCAGCCTGTGGACTCGCCTCTTCGGCCACAGGACCATTTTACTGCCCAGGCGATGAGAAACTGTACATCGACCTGAGCTTTTTTGGCGAGATGGAACGCAAACTGGGTGCTGAAGGAGACTTTGCGCAGGCCTATGTGGTGGGCCATGAGGTGGGCCACCATGTGCAGAAACTCACGGGTACCATGGACCAGGTAAATGCCATGCGCGGGCAGTTATCCCAAACAGAATTCAACCAACTCATGGTACGGGTAGAACTGCAGGCTGATTTTTATGCTGGTGTGTGGGCACATCATACCCAGAAAGCAAAAGGAGTGCTGGAGCCCGGAGACCTGGAAGAAGCCCTGAATGCAGCCAGTGCCATTGGCGATGACCGCCTGCAAAAGCAGGCCACCGGAAGGGTGGTACCAGACTCCTTCACGCACGGCACCTCCGCTCAGCGGGTGCGCTGGTTTAGAAAAGGCTATGAGACTGGTGATGTAAATCAAGGCGATACCTTCAACGCTACCGAGTTGTAGATTGAGAGCTATAGAGTAGTAGCAATAAAAGCCTCTCCATTTATGGAGAGGCTTTTTGCATCCTAAGCTAGTGTGAGTTTACAGTTCGTACATCTTATTCAAGCAGGTCCATCTGCATGGATGAGTTGGAGCACGAGCTGCAAGCTTGAGCAAGTAACTAGCCGTGGTTATGGCTAGACTTATACCTCCCTATAGCTGCCTTTGAACACTTCGTTCACATGCCAGATGGTGAATTCCGGGTCGGGGTAAAATGATTTCTTTTGGGGAGGGTTGATGGATTTGCCGTGGTGCTGAAGGAGCCATTCATTTGCCCCAAAGCCGTTCACTTCATCGGAAACAAGCATCCGCAAGTCAGCATTGATGGTGAAAGCTCCTAAATCAAAAAGCTTATGGTGTGTGGCACAAAGTGCCAGGCCATTGACTTCTTCATCTGGTCCCCCTGCCTGATGCCACATGATATGGGCCGCTTCAAGTGCCAATATTTTGTGCTTCAACCGCACTCCAAACCCACAAACGGCGCACTGGTATTCGTAGGCTTTCAGTATGCTTTCCCTGAAATGTGGGTCCCGCTTCCTTGCTGTCTTCAAACTCTGATTGGTTGCAGCAACCGCAGCAATATTCAGCCCGACTGCATCTAATACGTCTTGATGAAGCGTGTCCGGAAAATTCTGCTCCAATATCAGTTCGGCTATACTTCTGAGTAGCTCAGGGTCTTGTTTCAGTTGCAACGTTACCTCATCCGGGAATTTTCCCTGCAGGTCATGTTCGCGTAAGAATTTAGAAGTGTAGTCCTGCTTCGTGTCCAGTAATTCGGGTTTGTTAAACTGCCAGAGGTTGTCATTGGCAAGTTTGGTAAAGGGGAAATTAGGGTATAGTGTCTTCCGTTGAGGTCCAAAATCGAGCAGCAGGTCTTTTAGTTTCGGTTCAATAGTGGTATAAGGTATAAAACCCATGTTTCCTCTCTGGATTTCACCTAATGCCAGCAACATCAGCAGCGGCTTGTGCGGGGCACGTGTACCCTTGCTTTTCCAGGTGTTGATGTTTTGGAATTGGGAGATGAGGTCTGAGTTTTTCATCAGCAGATAAATCTTTCACTATTATGATATTCTAGAAATTCTCTTGCAGGCAGAAACTTCGATGGAATTATTCTTTCTTTATGCTATCAATGCTGGTAGCATCTTCCACTAGAGTTCGTAGTCATACGCTTACATCGAGCGCCAGCCTTCGTAGTGCCTGAACATTGTACACTACTTGAAGAATTAGTGCTTGCTGAGGATTGGTACGTTGGACTTGTTTCACTTCTGTACTCTAAAGTATTAGAAGACGAAGTGGAAGTACCTGTTGACGGTCTACAAACACTACAGGCAGTAAGTCCTTCAGCCCGTGCCTCTGCAACAGTTGTCTTAAAAGAGCTTTTCAGGTATCTGCAGGTCTGTACATGATATTTGGCACCGGTTCTGGTCTTGTATACCGTTTGAGCTTGACAGACTATAGCAAAAAGCAGGAACAGGGCGAAAAGTACGTGTCTTTTCATAAGCTTCCAAAGCTATCAGATGATATTAAATATAGTAAATACAATATAAACTTTTATTCTTTAATTTTTTCGGAAACGATTCAGAATAAAAAAGTGAGTTAGTTGATATGTTGAAGCTATAGTATGTTTCTGAAAATCGCCAATACTTATATTTCGGTAAACATTTAAGGCTGTCTCTGCGGACAGCCTCTGCTACAAATCGGAACACCTCCCGTCCACTACTGGACACCAACCGTCACTACTCCCTTCTTAATAATCCATTCAATATCAAATATTCAACTTTACTATATTCTGGCACAGGAGTTGCTAAGGAAGAATTTATATGCTACAAATAAAACTATGAAAAAGTCTACTAGTAAACCGAAGCTGCTATTGTTGTTGGCTGGGATGGGATTATCCGTCTTAACTTTCACCTCCTGCGACAAGGAGGAAGTATGGCCCACTGTACCAGGCAAACCAACCACCGGTACTCCTTCCACCACACCGCCGCCACCTACGACACCACCTCCTACCAACCAAACACCGCCACCTGTTACCATAAACAGCAAGCTGAAGCAGCTCGGAACGAAGGTATTCCGGTACGACGGCCAGAACCGGCTGGTGGAGTTGAGTTATACCGACCAGGCGCATCTGGGGTATACGGTGGTGTATGAGGGAGACAAACTAGTGCGACTGAACTTTAAAGCGGGCAACAACTTCATGCTGTATACCTATGCGGGTGACAAAGTGGTGGAGGCTGTTCGCTACTACGGCGAGAACCTGGTCAACTACCGCTACAACTTTGAGTACAGGGGCGATAAGCTGGTAAAGGTGACCTCTATGAGCTATACCCGTTCTGATGATGGCAGGCTGGGGATAGAAGAATACAAGTACGATGCGGCGGGTAACCTGACGGAGCTTACGCAGGCCTGGTCGACGAGTAGCAAACCCGAGGACCTGGGCCGGCCGATGACCATTCGTTGGGGTGGCTACGATGACAAGCCCAACCCGATGCCGTATGCGGACAGTGGCTACTACCTGCCCGGGGTGAAGCTGTTCGAGAACAACCCGGGCTTCCGCGATGAGGAGATTTACAGCTATACCTACCATGCATCCGGTATGCCGGCGCAACGAAACACAAAGCTACAGGCCTACCCGCACGTGCCGCCTTTCGTAGAGCGCTATACCTATTAAGAGTTGCCGTGCCTCCTGCATAGCGGAGAAACGTTTCTTTCTGAAAGCAGCCACTGTTCCCTAGAGGAGCGGTGGCTGCTTTCGGTTTATAGCTTCAGGTGCCTACAAGCCACTGCCACACGCCTATAGAGGAAATACTATACCTTCCGACAGGCTATGAAAAACCTCTTCCGCCTTCTTTTGCTTTTCTTCCTTGTCTCAGGCAACCCGCAGGCACAGACCATCACCCGTCTGGATGGCAGCAAAATCACCGCTAAGGCACTTGACCAGAAGATACAGCAGCTGATGCAGGCGGCGGAAGTGCAGGGGCTGGCGGTAACGGTGTTCAACAAAAATGCGCCGGTTTACAAGAAGACCTTCGGCTACAAGAACTTCCAGACGAAGGAGCCTATAAAGACCAGCACCAACTTCTATGGGGCTTCGCTGAGCAAGGCGGTGTTCGCGGTGCTGGTGATGCAGCTGGTGGAGGAGGGGGCGCTGGATTTGGATAAGCCGCTGCAGGACTACCTGCCGCAACCCATCTATACCTATACCCCCCAAACCAAGTGGCATGACGATTACCGCGACCTGCAGCAGGACTCGCTCTACCAGCACATCACGGCTCGTATGTGCCTGGCGCATACGTCCGGTTTCCCCAACTGGCGCTGGTTTGAGTCGGACCAGATGCTGCGGGTGAAGTTCAAGCCCGGCGCCAGGTATAGCTACTCGGGGGAGGGGCTGGTATACCTGCAGGTGGTGCTCGAAAAGATGACAGGCAAGCCACTGGAGCAGTTGATGCAGGAAAGGATTTTCGCTCCCTTGGGTATGACGCGTTCTTCCTATACCTGGCAACCGGCCTTTGAGCAGGATTATGTACTGGGCCATAAAGCCGATGGCACGCTCTACGAGAAAGACAAAGACAACGAAGCCCTTTCGGCCAGCACCCTCGAAACCACCCTCGACGACTATACCCTGTTCACACAGGCGGTACTGCAGAATAAACTGCTCAAACCAGCTTCTACCAAGGAAATGTTCTCGCCCCAAATCAGGCTGCGCTCTGTGCAGCAGTTCGGTCCTCTGAGCCAACGCGACACCACTGCCAACGACGCCATCCGGCTAAGCTACGGGCTGGGGTGGGGGCTGCTGCAATCGCCACACGGCACGGGCGCTTTCAAGGAAGGGCACGGCGATGGCTTTCGACATTACTCCATCATCTTCCCAGAACAAGGAACAGGCATCATCCTGATGAGCAACAGCGACAACGCCGGGAGCATGTTCAGGGAGCTACTCGAGACTGCCATTGGCGACACCTTCACGCCCTGGTACTGGCAGAATTATATTCCCTACAGTCAAGTTAAAAAATAACATGGTATAGTAATAAATTTATACCTGTCTCAAAATACATCTGAACAGCTGCTTCGTATAAATACTTATATCTCCTACACGCTCTTACAACACACTTAGTGCCCCCTTTAAACTCTTCGCTCATCCGTTTTCTACTTTGTAACCTTTCTCTCTTATCTGCATCTAAGTATGGAAGCAAATGGTATTCTCCCTGCTTTTGGTGGGTGCGCGGGCTGCTGCCTGCGGCGGAATGAAATTGTTAAAGCACGCTGCCTATAACAGCAAGCACACGGATTGGAGCCTAGCGCAAAATGCAGCAGGCCCTTGCCACAAGGCCTTGCGCATGCATTTGGTTTTAGAAGATAACTAGAAATTACTCATACTTAAACCGATACCACAATGGACAGAAAACAGTTTATTAGGACGATAGGCTTGGGCACCGGGGCTATCGTTTTTGTGACATGCGTGGGAGGCTGCTCAGGCTCCGACTCCGAAGATGACCCCGCTCCCACAACTCCGGGTACCACCAAGCTGGACTTCACCTTCGACGTCACCAGTGACGCCAATTTGGTGAACAATGGCTGGACAATCCGGAACAGAGTCATCATTGCCAGGTCCGGAAACAATTACCTGGCCTACCAATCCAACTGCACCCACCAGGGCAACCCCCTTACCTACAACGCTGGCGATAACAACTTCCCTTGTTCACAGCAGGGGCCTGACCACGGCTCTGTTTTCGACGCCAATGGGGTGCGGATTGCGGGACCGGCCAGCTCAAACCTGAAGAAATACAGCACCCAAATCAACGGAAACAACCTCAGAGTATTTGAACCATGATACAGCGGTTCCTGCTCTGCCTCATCCTGTGCGCCTGGTGGCAAAGCAGCGCCGCACAAGATGACCTGATGTCGCTGGCCACAGACAGTGCCAGCCCCGGCGAATACGCCTTGCCGGCTTTCAAGGGCCTGCGCGTCATCAATGGGCAATCGGTGCAGATGGCCGGGCGTAAAAACCTGCAATTTGCTGTTTCCCACCGTTTCGACCGGCTCAATCGTGGTGCCTACGACCTCTTCGGGCTGGATGGGGCACTCATCCGCCTCGGGCTGGACTACGGGCTGACGGATGGCATCACCATCGGAGTGGGGCGCAGCAGCTACTTCAAAACATACGACGCCTATGCCAAGTACCGCTTCCTCAGGCAAACGACTGACAACCGGATGCCGCTCACAGCGGCGGCCTTCGCCAGCATCAATGTCCGCACCCAAAAGCTGCTCCCTCCCGACGAGTTGTCCGGTACCGACAGGCTGACCTATACCGCGCAGCTATTGCTGGCCCGCAGGTTTATCGATGCCTTCTCGCTACAGCTGAGTCCCGCGTACGTATACCGGGTGCGACCGGAGCCTTCACTGGATGACCAGGGGGTTCTCGCTTTGGGCATAGGAGGGAGGTATAGCCTCACCAGACGCATCTCGTTAAACGGGGAGTATTTCTATGTACCCTTTGACCAGATTAATGGAGCGTATACCAATGCCTTGTCCATCGGGTTCGACATCGAAACAGGAGGGCACGTGTTCCAGCTGCACTTCACCAACTCCTATGGCATGACCGAGCGCTACTTCATCACCGAGACCGTGGACAGCTGGACGGACGGTGATATTCATTTTGGCTTCAACATCACCCGTACCTTCTCTTTCGAGAAGAAGCAGGCCTCAGGAAAAAAATGGTGATATGCGTAGGATTCTCCTCTTTGGTATTGTGATTTGGCTGTTGCCGGTGTGCTGTCTGGCGCAGCAAGGCATATACCAAACTGCTAAGGGCACGGTCGTGTTTTTCTCGAAGGCTCCCCTAGAGGATATCACCGCAGAGAACAAAGCGGCGATATCGCTCATCAACACGGTCAACAATGAGATTGTGGTGCGGGTCACTATCAGCCGGTTTGATTTTCCAAACAAGCTGATGCAGGAGCATTTCAACGAAAACTACCTAGAGTCGGACAAGCACCCGACGGCCACTTTCAAAGGCAAAATCAACGAGGCCATACCTTGGGATACCCCCGGTAGCTACCCTGCCTCGGCCAGCGGCGTGCTCCACATCCACGGGAAGAGCGTAAACCGGACAATAAAAGGCACTATCACGGTGGGGAATCAGGAAATTGGGTTGGACTCTAAATTTCAGGTGCCGCTGGCAGACCACGACATCCAGATACCTACCATCGTCTTCAACAAAATAGCGGAAGTGTTGGATGTCAGGTGTCAGTTTCAGTATAGGCCTTACAAGAAGAAGTGAGTTGCCATGGAGCTGCAGTCTTTGCTGTTTGCTTGCTGATTTGTTTCATCGCTTCGCCTGTGCGGCGGGCATCTACTTTTTTTCTTGGCAAAAAAAGTAGGCAAAAAAGCAAAGACGCTTTTGAACTCGCTGACCGCACGAACAAAAAATCGTCATTAGGTGCACCTGGCTGTTGTCTTAGCTCCGTGGCTACAGTGGAGGCTCTCCAACTTGAGGGTAGTCAGAGGGGTGTTGAAGCTATACGTGCCAGTGTTCATGTGCTACAGCGCTTTAATGTGACGAGCAGTAGCGGCAGAAAGTCCCCCTTTGAAGGGGGCAGGGGGGATGTGAATCGTTCCAGATTCCCCCTCGGAGAGGCAGGGGCAGTTGGACACGGCTCCTATAATTATCCTATACCTTCCTCACCAGGCTTGTAATCATTCCTGTAATTTCCGTGCACTGTCTGTCATTCCGACGAAAGGAGGAATCTGTTACGCTACCCGCCGTCGGTATGAGCGTAGCGGGAACCGGCGGTGAGACATGAGATGGCTACTGAAGTAATCAAAAGAGCCGCATCTGCGCTGCCGCTGGATGTGCGGCTCGATGGGTATATGATTTCTCCTATCGTCGAAATGACAGAGATTGGAACAACAAAAATGAAAAGGGATGACACTTAGTGCAGCAGAACCCCTCCTGTCGTCGGACTGACGGCATGTATATTTATACCTATAAAGATTCGTGCAGGGGTATTCCTTCTTAGGCGGGGCAGGGGCAGTCCAAGCAATAGCCGGTGCTAATCCGTAATCGGCTGTTACACTACTGGCAGCCAATACAATAGAAAGAATCTCCTACATCAGTCAAGAGTACTTAATTTTCTATGCTGCGTATGAATTTAATGTAGTAGTTGTACCTATAACTTTCTGATGTCTTGCCTGTTATCTGTTTAACCAAATCTTGAAATCCTATGAAACCAAAAACCATACTTTCGCTGCTGCTGGTAGGTGCAGTGGCCTATGCCTGTGCCGAACTGATGACGCAGCATTCCTAATCCGGTATTTCCCCCTACACTACCTGTCCGGATAAGTGGAACCACAACCTTTGCGGCTGTACTGGAAGAGCATGTCCCAACGCATGAAAAAAAGCGTTAGATTTGGGTTTGCGAAGGTATAAGGATTCCATTTTATGAGTGATAAGGTAGTGCGCGTAGCGGAGTTGTTTGCAGGAGTGGGTGGGTTTAGGCTGGGGCTGGAAGGCTCTCCTGAATCGCCAGACAATACCAAGTATAAGGTAGTATTTAGCAATCAATGGGAGCCTTCTACCAAGGCGCAGCATGCCTCGCAGGTGTACGAGGCGCGCTGGGGCAGCGAGGGCCATACCAACATGGACATTGCCGAAGTACCGACAGCCGCTATACCTGACCATGACCTGCTTGTAGGCGGATTTCCCTGCCAGGACTACTCTGTAGCCACTACGCTCAAAAACTCCAAAGGCCTCATCGGCAAGAAGGGCGTGCTCTGGTGGCAGATTCACCGCATCCTGACAGAAAAGGAGGTGAAACCAGATTTCCTGTTGTTCGAGAACGTAGACCGTTTGCTTAACTCGCCTGCCAAACAACGCGGCCGCGACTTCGCCCTCATCCTCAAAAGTCTCAACGACCTGGGCTATGCTGTGGAGTGGCGCATCCTGAACGCAGCCGACTACGGCATGCCACAGCGCAGGAGGCGTGTCTTCTTTATGGGGTATAGACAAGGCACCCAACTTTACGAAGCGCTGCAGCAGTGCGACAAAAGCGACTGGCTGGAGGAGCAGGGGGTACTGGCGACAGCCTTCCCATGCCGCATCAAATCAACAAGCGCCACCTCCTGGAAAGCCAGCCTCAGCCTTTTCCCAGAGAAGCCAGCCCTGAAGTCTTTTTCCATAGCGGAAGACTTGGTGACGATATCCGAAACGTTCAACACCGGGGGCGGTGCAACCCCATTTGAAAATGCTGGCGTGATGGTGGAAGGGGAGGTATACACAGCCAAAACCCAGCCGCTCTACGACGGGCCGGCCGTGCTCCTGCGCGATGTGCTGCAAAACGGGGAGGTGACCGAGGAGTACTTTATACCCGAAGAGGACCTGGGCAAGTGGGAGTACCTGAAGGGCGGCAAGAACGAGGTGCGTAAAAGCAAAGAAGGCTTCGAGTACAGGTATAGCGAAGGGGGTATGGTGTTTCCGGATAACCTGGAGGCGCCGTCCCGCACCATCATTACCGGGGAAGGAGGCAAGGCGCCGTCCCGTTTCAAGCACGTGGTCCGCACCGACAGAGGCTTGCGCCGCCTCACGCCCGTGGAGTTGGAGCGCCTCAACATGTTCCCCGACAACCATACCCACCTGGAAGGCATGTCCGACGTGCGCCGCGCCTTTTTCATGGGCAACGCCTTGGTGGTAGGTGTGGTGGAGCGACTGGGAGCTGCTTTATATGAACGCATCAATCAGCAGTAGGTGGAAGTGCTGTATAACAAGAAAGACAAGCACGCTATCGTTGCCTTTGCTAAAAGGCTGGAGGGTAAAACACTGTGGCAGGCCTGCGGAACCGTGGGAATGCACCAGATTGGGGGCAAAGGAAATTTCGGGAGCCTGCTCGAAAAGCATTACTTCGGTTACGAACCCAACTCTGACGCTCAGCCTGATTTCCCGGAAGCGGGTCTGGAACTGAAAACCACACCGCTGAAGAAGCACGCAAAGGCAGGGCTGGTGTCAAAGGAGCGGCTGGTACTCAACCTGATTAACTATGTGCAGCTGACGAAGGAGACATTTGCTGACAGCTCTTTCTGGAAGAAGAACAGCCAACTGTTGCTCGTCTTTTACCTACACGACAAAGAGAAAACACTCCTGGACTATGACATCAAGGTGGTGGGAAGCTGGGAGTTTCCGGAGGAGGACCTGGCGGTGATAAAGGCCGACTGGGAGACCATTGTGACGAAGGTAAGGCAGGGGAAGGCGCATGAGCTGTCAGAAGGCGACACCTTCTATCTGGGCGCCTGCACCAAAGGAGCCAAAGGAGGCAACCGACGGCAACAGCCTTTCAGTCATATTCAGGCAAAACAAAGAGCCTTCTCGCTAAAGCAGGGTTATGTAAACCACATTTTGCACCGCCTGACCCAAGGCGGGCGCGAGCGCTATGGCACCATTCTGAAAACGCAGGAGCGAACCGCCTCTGTTCCACTGGAGGAGGTGGTGATGGAGCGTTTCAGGCCTTTCTACGGAATGGAAGTGGAGGCCATAGTGCGGCAAATAGGCTGCGACCTGAACTCCCGCGCAAAAGGTTTTTATGCCAGCCTAACCAAAGTCGTCTTAGGAATACAGCCGGACGAGCAGATAGACGAGTTCGAGAAAGGGGATGTTGTCATTCGCACGGTTCGCTTGAAGCCCAATGGCAATGCCGCCGAGGATATCTCCTTTCCGGCCTTCCGATACAAGGAGCTGGTAGAGCAGTCTTGGGATACTTCTGATTTGAAGGAAGACCTGGAGAAGAAGTTTTTCTTCGTCTTTTATAAGTATGACAGCAGCGGCGGGCTATACCTACAAAAGGCAGCCTTCTGGAACATGCCCTATACCGACCTGGAGGAGGCCCGCAAGGTATGGCTGGAGACAGTGCGCCGCATCAGGAGGGGGCAGGCGCATACGCTCCCGAAGAAATCAGAGAACCGGGTCTGCCACGTGCGCCCCCACGCCCGCAACAGCCACGATACCAACGAAACGCCCGACGGTCAGCTTGTAGTGAAAAAATCCTTTTGGCTCAACAATAGCTACATCAAAGAAATCTATACCTCTCTGAGCTAGTTAGAGCACCCGCCAGCTGATGGACTTGAGGAAGGTCCGCCGGACGATTAGATTGACCGGGGCCTCAGCTAACTGCGTCGAAATCTGGAAATTGAAGTTGGGGCTCACGACTATCTTCCGTTGTTCGGGATTCTGCCGAAGCATGTAACTTTGCTGTTGGCAGAATTCGCGGGTGAGGCCATGCTGCTGGGTCGTGTCAATGAGATGCTGCCTGTTCAGGAACAATACTTCACACGAAGCGATGTCGGTGGGTTGGGTCAGCTTGCTGAGCCCGGGACAAAGCTGGATGTCAAATACCAATGCGTAAGCCTCTGTGGTTTTAGAGGGGTCAAACAACCAGCCTTCCTTCAATTTTCCATTCTTCAGGTAGTCTAATTCGAAGGCAAAGGTTGGAAGGCTTTTGTTGAGGTAGTGTAGTTGCGCTTTCTCATCAACCTTGAGCAGATTATCGCCTTCCAGCAGCACCACATCTACGCCTCTTTGTTGAAACTCCGGCTCATGCAGCCTGCAGAAGTGTATGTCTGCCTGTGTATATTTCAGGTCGAGGAAACGCTGCAAGATGCTTTCCTGGCTGAGGTCTTGTTTGAATAGGGACATGCTGTGTTACTTGTTTAGGTGACGTGATTACTCTTTCCACCAGTTTTGTCGGGGCACGTACTGGCGCAGCACTACCGGCTCCCCGATATGCGGGGTCGTGATGGGTACCTTCCGGTTTTCCGCCTCCTTCGTGACCCGCTCAATAGGGTCGGTCCAGCTGTGCATGGCCAGTGAGAAGGCTCCCCAATGTATGGGCATGAGGAGCTTGCCCTGAAGGTCGAGGTGCGCCTGCACGGTCTGCTCCGGCATCATGTGTATGCTGGACCATAGCTCATTGTATTGCCCGCACTCCATCAGCGTGATATCGAAAGGACCATACTTGTCGCCAATCTCTTTGAAACCATCAAAATAGCCGGTGTCGCCGCTGAAGAAAATCCTGTCCTGTTGCCCTACAATGGCCCAGGAGGTCCAGAGTGTTTTCATCCGGTCGTTCAGCCCGCGGCCAGAGAAGTGCCGGGCGGGTGTAGCGGCAAAGGTGAGGTCCTTGAAATTTGCTTCCTGCCACCAGTCCATCTCCGTGATTTTATTTGCCGGTATACCCCAACGCTCCAGGTGCGCGCCCACACCCAAGGCTACGAAAAAGTGGTCCGCTTTCTCGGCCAGCTTTTGGATGGAGCCATAGTCGAGGTGGTCGTAGTGGTCGTGCGAAATGAGTACCGCATCTATGTGGGGCAGCTCCTCTACGGTAATAGGCAAGGCGGCGAAGCGCTTCGGGCCAATGAAACTGACAGGGGAGGCTACGTCGCCCAGCATCGGGTCGAGCAGCAGTCGCTTGCCCTCAACTTCCACCAGAAAGGCAGAATGCCCCAGCCAGGTAACAACTGTGGCCGTATCCTGCACAGCGTCCGGCTTGTCGGGGTTCAGTTTGACCACAGGCAGCTCCCAGTCCGGGGTCTGGT
The DNA here is from genome assembly GCF_000373265.1 of Pontibacter roseus DSM 17521. Taxonomy (GTDB): domain Bacteria; phylum Bacteroidota; class Bacteroidia; order Cytophagales; family Hymenobacteraceae; genus Pontibacter; species Pontibacter roseus. The sequence continues at coordinate 878,405 of NZ_KB890762.1, read as the reverse complement.
TACTGGTATCCCCGAAAAACCGCTCGTAGAACAACTTCACCATGTCCGTAAACGCCATGTCCATGTTGGTCTCCACCGGGTTCTGAAATACGCCATCGGCAAAATTCGGCGATTGCTGCATGGCCTTTAGACGGGCTCCGTCAGCCTCAGCTCCAAACTGTGGCGACAGCCGCAGGAAGGAGCAGCCGGCCACGGTAACCAACAGGATAAGGAAACAGATGAAGTAAAGCGTGATTCTGAGTGTTCTGTTCATCAGGGTGTAAAGCGTGCCCTTGCAGGGCTAAGGTGGTGGGTATAGGTATAGCGCGTGAATATACGGCATCTATACCTAAACACCCGCCTGTTCCTTACTTCTTGTCGTATATCTCGATTCCCTGCTGTCTGGAGTTCGTCTTCCAGCCTCTGTGCATGCGGTCGCTGTTGAACACCATGGCGATGTGGCCTGCTGCGTCTACACCTATCACACCCACATCGCCTTCTTGCTTGTGAGTGCGTTCCAGCACCACCGTCTCACAAGCCTTTTGGAGAGTTAGGCCCTTGTATTCCATCAAGGCGGAGATATCGTAGGCGATGATGTTCTTCATCAGCAACTCACCATCGCCCGTGCCGGATATGGCGCAGGTTTTGTTGTTGGCATAGCAGCCAACGCCAATGATGCAGCTGTCGCCAATACGCCCCATCTTTTTGTTTTCCGTTCCGCCCGTGGAGGTGGCCGCCGCCACCATACCTTCCTGGTCCAAGGCAACCGCTCCGACAGTGCCGTGCATGCGGGCATTCAGTTGGTCCATGCCAATTCTATCGCTGCTGGTAAATTCTTCTTCACGCTTTTTAGAGAATGCATCGTACTGATGCTCCGTGATGAAATAGGAGGAAGGTTCCAGCCGGATGTCCAATTGTTTGGCGTATTCCAGGGCTCCCATATCCCCTAAGAAACGGTATTTGGTGTTCATCATCACGGCTTTCGCTAACGAGATGGGGTTACGGATGTTCCGAATCAAGGCCACGGCCCCTGAAGATTGGTCAGAGCCGCGCATAATGGCTGCATCCATTTCTACTTCTCCATTTGCATTTAGCGCGGAGCCGCGGCCGGCATTGAACAGCGGGTTGTCCTCTAGCTTCTTCACGGCCGCTTCCACGGCGTCTACTGCCGAACCGCCCTCTTCAAGTATCTTATAGCCGGTGTCTACAGCTTCTCTCAGGCCTTCCTCATAGCCTTTCTTGTTTTTATGGATATGTTCGGAGTCTGGTCCTGCGCCGCCATGCACCACAATAGCAATTGGTTTTTTCTTAGCCATACACTTTGTTTCGACTTTTGAGTTTACGTATTGATGCAGGTGGTTTCCGAGTAGTACGAGGATTGGCCTTTCGCGTTAATCCTGGAATTGAAGTGGCTGCTGTATCCTAAATATTTTCTATTCTAGAAGAGGTAAATCTTGTAGAGTGTAAATTTAGAAATCCAGAGTGGACGTTTTACCCTTTACTAAAGGAGGGAGTTAAAGGTTTCTTTTGATACCTGAAGTACTTCTTGAATTTCAGAAAGGGCATCTCTATGATTTTCCATGATAGAAAAGCGATTGTGACCACAAATGTGAAATTTTCCACTTGAAGGATGTAAAACTTGTATTCATAGAAGTAAGGTGGCAGGTATTCATTCATCTGGATGAAATAGCTGGAAAAAAAGTAGGGTAGTATATGGTGAAACAGATAAATTCCATAGCTCAGCTTGCCTATAAAAATTAGAAAGCTGTTACCGAGGATGTAATCAAAAAATAAAGATTTTTTATCGGCATGTCTTAGAATTCCTATAATCACCCAAGCAGTGAAAACAGCTGTTAAAGTCCTTCTGGAAAGATTGGAAGATATATACTCTCCGCCAATAGGAGTTGATACCCTTAAAAGTTGAATGCCAAGAGCTAGAATAGCTAATATACTCCAAAACTTGTAGGAGCTGTTTAAGAGTGCGGGTTTATAAACAACTATCCAAGCTATTAAAGCTCCAATACCAAGTGCGTCAAAACAGGTGATTGTTAATATTATTCCATCTTCCAAATATAACTGTCCTAGTATACCTACAAAAATGGAAGTCAGGATAACAAATAATAGATACCTCCTCTCTAGAAAAAGCATTAACCAAGGCCAGACTAAATAGAATTGTTCTTCTACAGATAATGACCAAAGATGGGACAGTATGCCATCCCATTCCTGACGGTTGTAAAAATAATGGTTAGATGTGTAGGTCAGAAAATAGGCGAAATTTTCTCTGATAGCAGTACCAGTTGCTGGACCTAAGACATACAAAATAACAATAGTGATGTAGTATATGGGGAAAATACGAAGCGACCTTCGTATGAAGAAGCTTTTTAATATTGATAGCTTATCTGTCCGTAACCGTTCTGCATCATTCCTATTTTCAAGTAATATTTTAGTAATAAGGAAACCGCTCAATACAAAGAAGGCATCAACTCCATTAAAAACGCTGGAGTACAAAAGGAGTCTAGAATTGTACGGGAACCAGTGCGAGATTATTACAAGTATTACTGCAATTGCCCTTATGCTATCCAACTGCTTAATGTAATACATATGTTCTATGTTATTGGCGAAATGTTATAATCCAAACTTCATTATATACAAACTAGGGATTATATGCTATTACATTTTTCCATTGTATTATGTTACTGGTTTATATTGTTTTATCACATTTTATATTGTTTTATCACATAATAAGCAAATCAGACGAAAAAATTTACCATACCCAAATCTAGAGGAGCATGACTAGGTTGAAAGGAAGATATGCAACATGCTTTGAAAAGAGCACAACACTTCTGTGGTTACTAAACTGAATCTGTATTGTAATAAAGAGTTGTAGCTTTGATGATTTCATTTCTTATTTCACAAGTACAATGACAAAAAGAATAATGCAAACAAGCATGAACTCGGAAGCATCAAATAGGTATACTTAGTATTAAAGGTATCAAAGCCGAACTTCAAGGATGTCCTATTAAAGCTTTTCCAGTTGTCAATTCTAACTGCGCGGATTAAGATACCTTTGCTGTTCTTAATTTATATTTACCAATTGTAAATTGTTTACTAAGTCTGCTTGACCAGAAGCTTGCTCCTATTAATAACTACTATTTCCCGATGCAGAATGTAATTAATATAAGCAATTAGCTATGAATCAACGTTTTGCAACTTGTTGTCAATCTGTAGGGGACAAATAGGGGACAGAATGATTAAAACACTGTGGTTTTGAGCTATTTTGCTTGAGATACAAGAATACCATTGAAAGTATCTATTGGCTATTACTCATTCTAATGGTGTATTTATTGAATGCGCTAATACATTTTAACTGTTAAAAAGGGTTCCTTAACTAACTTTTCTCATCTAAGACTTATTTATACTAATAGTTAAAGAACTAATTATAGTTAGAATAGTAATAATATTATAAGGTACCCACTGACTCAAAATGATTAGAAACTATCTATGCACTGAAGCTAAGTACATAGTTACTAAAACTTAACTTCTGCCTTTTAGAATTGTTCTAACGCGGTTAAGTCCCCATTATATTGGTTATGATATTGTATAAAATTTATATCTATCTAACCGATTTCTCCATTAGTGATAGAAACAACAGTAAATCAATTTGATACATTCTGAAGCGTTTTGCTATGCAGTATTAATTTGTTTAATATATACTAGCCAAAGTCTTGCCATCTTTGGTTAGTATATATTATGTTGTACAATTGCATGATTTCAGAATGTAGCGGTAGATTCTAATTATTTATGCCTGCATAATGAAATTTTATTATAAACTAGCAGTCAACCTCCTGCTGACAATAATATTCTTTGCAGTTTCTTGTGACACAAAGAAAGAAGAACCAACTCCACAGGTAATTCCAAATCATGCACTCACTGTGCATGATAATGTTCTAGTTGTAGATTCCTCCCGATATAGTCTTATTCTTGATTCTGCACTTTTATCAGCAGGAACCTATCGGTTTATCTCTTCTGGCACGGCCTTGAATGCTCCTGTGGGTACAGTTATAGTTGGAGCGCAAGGCCGAGGTTTTCTACGTCGTGTAACCGCTATCAATACTCAAAATAATGAGACAACACTACAAACAGAACAAGCGAGCTTAGATGAGCTCTTCAAGAGCGGTATGCTTAATCTCAGCACGGCATCTGATAGCTTAGTTGAAGGAAGAAAAACAAGTAGTGAAGGCTTTAGCTACTCATTTGAAGATGTAACGGTCTACAACGAGGGGGCTTTAAGCCTGTTGTTAAAAAAAGGCTCTGTGAGCATGAATCCAGATTGGGTGTTTAAACTGAATTTTAACCCTAATTATATTTATGATGCTGAAATAGCGACCTATAATGCCCCACTTGAAGGAAATTTTGAGTTCAATGTAACAGCTGATCAAGCTGTTACATTAATAGAACGTAGCAGTACATTAAAAAAATACCACAAAGACTTTACTAGATGGGTGCCAGTACTAATCCTTGGGATACCAGTAGCAATACCGGTTACAGTTCGAATGTTAATTAATTTGGACCTACAATACAGCGCAGCTATAAATGGGAAAATGAATCAAAACGCCACTTTTAGCAACAAAAGTCATTTTGATATAGGTGTATTACGTAAAAATGGACAATGGCAAGGTATCTATGACTTATCACCCAATAATACATTTGAAACTGGGGCTGTTAGTGGCAGTGCGAGTGCCAATGTAAAGATGGCCCTTGTACCTAAAATTAGTTTCCAGCTTTATGGAGTTGTAGGTCCTTACGCTTCAATAGGTTTACAGGAAGAGTTGAATGCTTCAGTAACATCCCCAGACCTCAATTGGGATTTTCGAGCCGATGTATGGCTACAGTCAAAAGCCGGTATCGAAGGGAAAATATTTAGTAAAGAGTTGCCTGACTTCTCAATAAGTTGGGATACTGAGAAGCTTTCATACAAGACTCCAGAGCGACTGGAGCGTATATCAGGAGATAACCAAACTGGTCAGGAGGGAAAACCACTTCCACTACCGGTTAAAGTAAGGGTGCTTGATTCAAAAGGTAATCCACAGAGAAATGTACCTGTCTACTTTGTGCCTGCTAATGGCAGTGTAACTCCTACCAGTGTACTTTCAGATGCAAATGGATTTGCCGAAGCTACCTGGACACTTGGCGTTGCGGCTTCTTCCCTTCAACATTTGAATGTGTCTGCAAAAACAGCTAATGGTCAAAGTATCAATAACGCCCCTCTTGATTTTGCAGCTACTGCAACTCCTTCAGATTCTTCTACTATTTCGTGCATCCCAGATGAACAACTTAATTTACTGATTGGAAGTGGTCAAAAAGAATGGCGCTTAATGACTTTGACAATGTTATCTGACAGTACTTGGACATATTATACACTACCAAATGATAGAATAATCTTTACATTTGTTAGGGGCAACATATATTCCTTCTCAGGTTTTGCTCTCTCAGATAATCCTGCCATTATAAAACTTGAACCAAATACATTGATATGGGTTATTCCATTTTGCGATAAGAGTGGAGGGGTGTCTTTTAATTGGAATCCTGCAAGAATTAAAGCATTAACACACTCACAGCTAATTATTGAATATAGCGCTGAAAATGTTTATGATAGCAATAAGATTTATACATACATATATACATTTCATGCACAGTGATTACCTAATTTTACTGTAATAAATTGATAGTGTCTTTATAAAAAAATTTTTGATATTTGAAGCCCCGTACCAATAGAGCATCATAGAAAACTAGGGTGCCGTCTATGTGCAAAACAGGAGGAAAATCGGATTAATTACCTTCTATTTTCTACTTCATTCTACTTTAAATATGAAGATGTAGCTAATCCCTCGCGCGCGTACTGGTCAAATCTTACCTCTTTATATGCAAGTTATGTGAACTCTTTATAGTGTTGAATTTTGTTGATTTGTCTCACTTCTACTGTCTAATAACTGAGCTTTTTTAGGTGTCCGATGTGTAAGGTTTTGATAAGCCCTTATGTAAAGAGCCGCTAACCTTTTTTAGTGTGTTCAGTTTGTCAGATTCCTAACTAACGCGCGCGCGTAAGGTCCCCTTTTATGGTTTCCGAAAATGTCAAGTTGTGACAAGTTTAATCCTCACCTGTGGCACATCTTACAGGGCTGCCTTTTATAACTTTCTTTTGCTTCTTTCTTTGAGATTGCCGTTATAGTTTTAGTGCAGTATTGCAGGCCCTTGCAATTGTTCTTTTTGTGGTAGGCATAAGCTAAGCTACCCTCGCAAATATAAACGGTCGGCTTTTTGAGTGTCTGGTGGGTAACAAAATCTTTGGGTACTTTGACTAGTGCCCCGCCCAAAGTAATAAAGCTAAGTAGTAAAAGGTATTTCATGAGATGGCTAACGATGGCATTTCTATCAGTGCCACTAACACCCCTCTTTTCTTAAAAGTTTATGATAGCTCAGCTTATTGTTACTCCCTTTATGTGTAGCAGGGAATACTAACTTTTACTAACCGCAACTAATACAGGCCTGCTATTATAATATAATTTGCTGGGTATCCATTGAGCTTATAAAGAGCCTGTAAAGCGGTTATGAGTGATTTCAGGCCCGATTCCTTAAGATTTTTCTTATCCGCTCTCAGATAGTTCTTATAGGCATAGTCCCCATACCTTTCTACATAGTGCTTTGCCTCAATCTCCTTTACCTCTTTGAACTCCTTAGCCATCACCACCCGTCTGAGTTTATCCCTAGCCGCCCTCATGCTCCAGTAATCAGGGAAAGCATACAGCCTATAGGTATTATTTAAATCAATATGATTCATTTTGTAGCCTTTTTTGGCTGTTTTTGACCACGATAATAACAAAAATAGGCCCTTTTTAGGGGGCCTAACTAGTCACTTTTTCTTTCTCAGTTGCATACAAACCCGCTTTAGGGGCTAACGGTCGTTGTTTTGGGACCGCCCTGAGATTCAATATACCCCCCTTACCTCAATAATGACAGCGGTTTTTTTTGATGGGCTTACGGTCGGGAATATGCTGATACTGGTAAGGTTTTACTAGGCCCTACCCCCTGCATTTGGGTTGACAGTGTGTATTCTTTGGAGCTAACGACCTTGGCTTTATTTCATATTTCTACTTAGCCAGCTGAGTTGCTTCCCAATTCCCATATTAGCCAAAGGTGTTTCCACATTATACCCTAACTCGTTAAGTCTTCTCACTAAGAACTCTCTGTAACGCTTCCCAGCCAAAAAAACGATATTATCTGCTGAAGTTGTATTACTTAAAATTTTATAGAGTACTTCTTCTGCCCATATTAATCGCTCTTTCTTAGGCATAGAGTTTAAGGTCTTATCATAGGGTTCTATCAATGCCTTAGGGTCTAAAAGTCCATATTTAGCAGACAGTATAAACCACGAATCAGCATGGTCTTCAGTGTATGCTCTTGCTTTCTTAAACCAACTGGAGGAGTAGAAATCTGCTGCAGCTGCTTTTTTATCAAGCTTTACGCTGACACAGGATACCAAATAAACATTAGCCATGATGATATTATATTATAGGTAAAGATTTGGCTTCTGCTTTTGCCTGCCGTCTTATCTCTTTTAGCCCTCTGTAGAAGGGGTGATGCTGATTCTGGTCCAAATTCAACGGAAGATATAAACTTTTGATTAGTTCCTCCTCAGGTTCCCATGGTGTCGGATATTCACTCCAAGTAATAAACGCATTTTGATTCATCCAATCCGACAGAGCCTCCTCACCACGGCCAAAGGTGAGTCGCTTACCACTACCTACTCGTCGAAGCTGAATGTTAAGATTATCGCTCAACAGGCAGCCAAGCGTAAGTCGAAGTGTAGATCCCTCTGCGTTGCCATTATAGTGGTAGCGCAGCCGACTCCTTATGGTCTGACTGCTGGGCTTACCTCCATTCACAGGAGGGGCTTTCGGTGAAATACCTATATAAAGCAGTGTGTACTCGTTATAGCAATGGCAGCCTTCGGTGGGAACTCCAGGTGGAACTTCTTTAAAGTACCAAGCATATATGCCTGGAGCCTTCGGGATAGGGCAGGGGGATTGTAAAACTTCCTGTCGGGATTTTAGAATAGGCCGGTTTAATAACTGCTGTTTTATGATGTCCATGTTTGTTTTCTTATTAATCTCGATGGGCTTCAAAATTCATATTTGGTGCTAAAGCGTTTTCATCAATGAAATTCCAGGAAGGCTGTAGCTCATTAATCAATGAACCTTTAATGCCTGCTGTTAGGCTTATATTGTAACCCGCATAATTTAAAAGTCTATTATCAGGGTAACTTAAAATGCTAACAGGAATATTCTGCTCAAGCGATTCAACAATTAAGCTTCTAATTTCAACATTGATTATCTGTGTTAAATCAGGTCTTTTGTATTTATACATTTGGCTGCCTAGAGTCGTGGGGGATAACCCGATATATTTGATTTCATTATCAATTATAAAGCTATAAAGAGCGTTTTTTTCTCGCCAGCTTTCGTTGAGGAAGCTAAATTGAAGGTAATGTTCATTTATTAAGAACCATTTACCTATTGGGTTGAACCCTAATTGTGTTAATCTTTCCATTTTTATTTTAGAATAGGTTTCTATACACATTACAACTTGAAATGCATTCCTGTGTATTATACATAACATACTCTTACTAATATATAGTAAAAAATTTTTACTATTCAAACATTTGTATGGTTTTTTTCGAACATTCTAGTTTAAGATTACATATTTTTTAATGCTTTTAAAGAAGCAGGACTGTTGAAAAGTAATATGTACTTTCTCAAACATGAAATCTAAGCCTATCTAAATTCCCCCCTTACCTTTAAGTTGGATGTGTGTCTAAATAGTTATCATGCGGTCGGGGCTTTTGAATAACTGTAGAGATTTAATAGCCCCACCCCCTTAAGACTTTTAATTAGCAGCATGAAAAGAATATGATTATGCGGTTGGTGTAATATCTTTTAAAGATAGCCTAGTTGAAGAATTGCTGTAAATGATAGAAAAGTGTAAATGTTTGTATATATATTGCACCCTTAATATATAGTAGTTACCTTAGGCTAGATGATTGAAAGATTAGATTATGATGGCAAGCCTTGTATTATAGGGTATCATACTCAAGAGTTTCGATATACAGGCACATTGGATAATCCAATAGTATGTAAAACTAAAGATGCGTGGCTAGGTATTGGATTTTATTTTTGGGTTGATTTAGAATTTGCTCATTACTGGGGGGAAGACTTTAAAAAAGATACCACTGGTTATTATGATATCTACATAGGATTTATAGAAGAAGACAAGCTTTGGAATACTGTTTTCAGTGAAGATGGCTATAACTTCTTCTATAAAATTGTTAACGAAACTATTGAGCAAATACACAGCCTAAATCGTAAATTGACATTACAAGAGGTACATAGGCTTTTAAAAGAAAAATTCTGGGAGCCAATGGGTATTTCAGGCATAATCTATGATGATACACCTAATAACCCTAAAGGTAAAAACAGAGTACTATCAGAGATACATCCTCTGTATTATAAGAAAAGAATTCAAATAGTTGTATTTGAACGAACAAAGATTCATAACTTTGACATCCATTTAGAAGAGCAATGTTAGATTATAAAAAACTGTACGAGGAATTCCAGTCTCGTTTATCTAAACTGACAGTTGAAGAATTAGATAATTGGGTTAAAAAGGATAGAGTTCGAATATTTCAAGAACAGATTCAAGAAGAAGGAAAGCTTTCTGGCAGCTTATTGTCTGAATATTTAACTTCTCCTTATGTAGAAATTCCTGAAGATTTAAGTAGCGATTTCCTAGCAGGGGAGATTAATTACGCTATGGCTGCCTAACATGAATAACCCAAATAAAGAGCCATTAACTCCTGGTTCAATTCGTCTTGAAACTCTTCAAGTCACAAAAGTTGGTTTCACTGGTAAAGAGTTTCCTACTATTGATGCAACTCCTCAGTCAATAAAATTCGAACTTGAGTATCGTCCTATCCCGCTTCAATCAGTTACTGATAAGGACAAGCATCATTTCGGAGTTCAATTTACTTCTAGTATAGTAGATGTTAATGGTGCTATAAATCTAGAGATAGAAGCTACAGCTATATTTGAATCTGATAAAGAAGTAAATGACGACTTTTTAGGCTCTGGTTTTGCGAAGGTAAATGCACCTGCAATAGCTTTCCCTTACTTAAGGTCATTTATATCAACGCTCACACTAAATGCTGGTTATACTCCAGTTATTTTGCCTTCTGTTAATTTTACTAAATCAGTAGAAAAAGTCGCCCAAAACAAGCAGTAGTTGGTAGATGAAATAGAAATCAATAATGACAACTAGTTTATCTAGAAAGCTATTTAAGCTGTTAAGGGTAAAGGTTGGGACTGTTCCTGAAAGCTTTGCAATAGCTTGCAATTATGTACTACAAAGGTTTTACAGTTCTTGTACTGTCTTGAAAGTGATTGATAGTAACTTACCTTTTCTATTGCCTTATCGTAGCCTAAAGCCGCTGTAAGTTCGTCAAAAGAGCAGTGGTAAAACTCTCTTGCTAGTGCAGGCTTTTTGGGACATGGCGGCTTTAAAAATTGGTTATAGTTGAACTGTGTCAGGTAGTCTGCTAAATCCAATCCTTTGGCCCTGTCGCTTTCGCTTGCTTTTCGTTCCAGCAAATCCGAAACTGCAAAGGTTGCTATTCCTGATAGCTTCTTTGCTTTCTCGCTCCAATCGTCATAGGCTTTTAGGTCAGGATAAAGCATAACTTTTCGGCCCCGTAATACTTGGCATTTATCAGAATTTAACCCGCCTTTGCTACCCGCTGCGAGCCAAATATAATCAGGTAGAAATATACTGGCTATGATAGCGGTCTTCTCACTTTCCACTATGGCAACGGGCTTTAATGGTTCTGCTTTTAAAAGGTGTTCGCCAAAGAAGCATTGCTGTAAATTATAATCTGGTATCTGTAAGGCAGTGTGAACCCATGTTATACAATTGTGTGGCTCTTTAATCCTTCTACCTGTATTAGGATTATAAAGTATGATTTTACCCGCTCTTATCCTGCCTTTGCTGTCAATCTGGTAGAAGACCGTTGCACCTTGCCAATGCTTTGATGTTCCGATAAAGTAGCGGCCTATAAGCTGGCTTGTCATATCAGGACCGAATAGCCCTTGCAGGTAGTTGGTAAAGTGGTTTGAACCGTATCCCTGCAAACTTGCTTTCAGTGTTTCGCCTGTCAGGTAGCTGATAGGCTTTGGCTGGGGTAAGGGTTGCGACCTGTGGTCTTTCTCGTAAAGCTCTAGTTTATCGGGATTGCTCTCAAAGTATTGCTTTGGAGTATAGTGATAACCGCAATTGTCTTCGCGATTGCAGCGGCCTGCGTATGGGCTTAAATGCTGCCTTGTATCAGTGTCAATGTAACGGGCAAAGGTTCGGGGCTTGTTACAGTTCGGACAAGCGTAGCGGCTTGCCTTGCCTTTATAAGGCTCCAGTATAAAAGGGTGTGATTGCATGGCTAAAGGTTGATAGAAATGAATAGATAGGCGTTCAAGGTGTTCACACTGTTCACATTATGAACAGCGTGAACAGTGTGAACATCAGCTTTTAAGGTACTTGTTTACAGCTCCTAGAGAAATACTAAGCTCTGTTGCAATCTGCCTTTGGCTTTTCCCTTGTTGGCTTAACTCTTTAGCTTTTTCTATAATAGTATCTCTGTCCTTTTCGGTGTGTTCCCGTAGGTGTTCCCGTTCCGCTGCCATACCCATAAATTCAAACTGTAGGAAGTTTAAATCTTTGGTTACCTGGCATAAGGCTACGTTATCAGCGTCATAGACTATTTCGGTATTCCTGGCTTTAATCTGCTTGATATACCGTATGTTCTTGTCGCTGTGGCTTTCACCTATTGCAAAGGCACTGTCGCAGAAGTTCATCAGCATTTTACTGCCTGATAGGTCATTGCGGGTAAGGGGCTTTGATAAATCCCGTTTAGGGGTATGAGCCAAAACCAAAACCGATAGGCCGTATTTGCTCTTTAATGCCTTTAGGTGTTTCATCAGGGGTAAAGCGTCCTTTGCCTTTTCAGTTTCATTCTTTAGATAAGTCAGGTTATCTATTATCAGAACCTTTGCACCTGTTTCAACTATTGATTTATCTAAAGAGTAATTCAGATAGTTTTCAAAGGTGGGAAAGGCGTCAGGATAGGCCGCGTCTGGGTTTATTTCGGCCCTGTAGAAATTACTATCAAAGTTATAGTGCTGAGCAAAATCTAAAGAATACCTTACCTCAAATTGCTTGTCTGATAGTTCAAAATCAAAGTAAAGAATCTTTTGCTTTGGGGCTTCCAGTCTGAACCCTAGGATATGTTCACCTGTGCTTATGCTGTTGCCTATTTGTACTGCGAGTATTGATTTGCCTAAGTTGGTATCGGCAAACAGTATGCAGATTTCTCCCTCGTGAAAGAACACATCAAATAGCTTTCGGGGGATAGGTCTTTTCTTGGCTTGTTCTATCCATCTATTAGCAGTCCTGATAGAAAACAACCCGTTGTTCTCACTGACTTCTGTTGCGTAGTTTGCAAGCTGTTCCGCATCTGCTTTGATTTCGTCTAAACCTATTGCCGTAAAGTTAAAGGTAGGGTTAAGCTTATCCATTGTGGTGGCCTCCTTTCCTTTGGCGTTCTACTGCCTGCGTTAGCTTTTCGGGGTTGATGCTAAAGCGTTTAGCTATTGATGTTAACGCTGTAGGGGATAGGGTGAGGTAGGGTGCAGCTTGCAGGAAATGGCGCAATTTCGTATATTTACCCTGTCCTTTTTGATAGGGGGATAGGCTATGTTTCGTCCGCATATCCTTACCCCCTTTTTCTTTTAGCTCCTACATAAGCGGCGGCTTGTTCCGCTATTTCTGCGGCTGTCTTCTTTCGCCCTGCCTTTACATAGTCAATCAGTTCCGTTTTAGAAAAATACAAGCGGCCCCCTCGCTTACTAACTGGCAGTTCCCTACGTTGCACCATTGCATAAATAGTGGTGGGGGAAAGGGAAAGAAATTGGGCCGCTTGTTGAACTGATAGTAATTCATCAGTTGCGGGGGTTAGGTTTGAGGCTGTTTTGCCAATTGCTTTGAGAACTGCTCTTTGTATCAAAGCGCTGAGCTGTTCGCTGTCTAGTTGAATAATTACCATATCCTTTGAAGGTTTGATTATGCTTCAAAGGTGTTGCAATTAACCAGTGGGCTTTATAGAGTAAATATCAAGTCAATAGTAGCTGCTATTACTCTTTAGCCTCATAATGTTTTTCCTGAGTGATTTTTTGCATATCCTGAAAAATTTTCAAATTTGCCTCAAGGCTAGTATTCCTTAAAGCTTGTGATAGGTCGGTTTCATATTTGGATAAATCGACACTTAAAACAGAGCCTATATGCTTCATAAACTCGGCCTTAGTAGGGATTTGGCCGTTAGCTGTCTCAAAATATCTCAATTCATATAAAGCGTTAAATACTCTTATTATGTCTGTTTTTGCGCCTCTTTTGCTTTGATTAAGCTTAAACAAAGGTTCTAAGGTAGGTGTAGATATCTGCTCATGCACATCTTGTTTGTTATTAGTATCGTTAGGTTTGAAACCTTCAATATCATACTTAAAGTATGAATTCATAACATTAGGTGCATGAGGGTATTCTCGGTCGAATGCAGTATTTAAGAACCTGAATAGTACATTATGGTAGTTAATCCTACTAGGCTCTTTGCTTTGCCAGTCGTTAAATGTTATTTTATTATGAATTGCTACTAGTACCCAAAAGAATAAAGCTTCAATTCTTCTCCCAGCTTCATTAGGTGTTTCATTTCCCTTTGGTAATTTTAGTAATTTATATAGTGTAGCAGGTTTATCAAATAAGGCTTTTGATAATTCAATAGATTCATAAATTTCATTAAGGAAATGGAGGGGCTGAAATGCATGACCATATCTTTCTTCTAAATCATAATAGATATCTGTATTAAATTCATTGACTAAATAATTATCTATACTTCTTTCAGCTTTTATAAATAAGAATTCAGGAGCTAAAAATTTGTTGCTAGCTAGATGACCATACTTACTATACAATAGTTTATAAATGATGGCTAAATTGATATCAAATTTAGGATTAGAAGAAATTCCTGTCTCGCCAATAAGGATGCAAAACAGAGATTCCCAAAAGCGTTGTGGACTTGCATAATAAATCTCAATGTCCTTATCTCCGAAAGGTAAATCCTCAACCCACTCGAAATATTCAACAACTTCATCTGGAGATGAACTGTGCTTTAATATAATTGCTAACTGATTATGAATGAGATTATAAAATTCTAAGTCAGCTAAATTGCTATAGTAATCCTTTATGAGTTGATTGTATGGATTAGTCAAATAATCGTTGATATCAACTTTAGGAGTGAATGGGGTGAATACATTCAGCATAATTCGTCCTTTTCAAAATAGCTTAAAATTCTAGTTTAATTTTTCCTGCGGCCTCTCGTTTAGCCTTATCAATTACTTTGGCATAAACCTGTGTAGTTTTCAATTCCCTATGTCCTAGCATTTTGGAAACGGTGTAAATGTCGGTTCCTAAGGATAATTGAAGAGTGGCGTAGGTATGTCGGAAACAGTGAAAGGTAATATGCTTTTCTATCCCTGCGAGCTTTACCCAGTCTCTTAGAATCCCGTTGATGTAAGCTGAGTATTCTAATCCCTCAAAGACCTTTTCGGATGGATTGCCACGGTCTGCCAATAACTCAAAAGCTTGTTCGGATATGGGTAAAACCTCTGTGCCTTGCGTTTTTTTCTGTCTGAACTGAATGTAATACCCCTCGGCTTTGCTGTGCTGAACTTCGCTCCATGTGAGCTTTTGAATGTCGGAAAAGCGTAAGCCAGTCAAGGCAGAAAAAATAGCGGCTTTCTTTAAAATAGGTAATGCGCAATTGGTACGGTTAAGAGTATGCAGTTCTTCAAGCGTCAGGTATTGCCGCTGTGTTTCGCCAGCCTTTATACTAGGAATCTGCGGGTTAATGTCTTTAGCTAATAGGCCATCTTTGTAAGCTTGTTTAAGGACCGCCTTTAGCTTATTAAAGTAGGAAACAGCTGTATTCCTAGATATGATTCTAGTCTTCGTGTGGGGCTTGTTTGTCCTTTGGCTGGGGGCTGTTAGAAGATACTCCTTATACTCAGTGCATAGCATAGGCGTAAGCTCAGATAGTTTTACACCATCGTCAAAAAATTGACTTATGTAGTAAAGCGAGCTTTGCCAGTTACCGCTATTCGTGCCTGAGCGTTTGGCCGCTTGTGCCTTATAGTAGTCCGCTAAGGTCGTTTTCTGGCTTTCAGATGGTAGAAATCCATACCGTTTATTCTGAATAGCAAGCTGCCTTTTTGCCTTGATGTTTTCGGCTAAAGCTTGGGTGTCTTTATTGTGTTGTTTGTCTAGCTGGCTTTTGGGCTTATCGAATAGGTGCAGGCCCAGGTATTCCTTGCGTACTAGCTTACCCGTTTCAGGATGGGGGATAGGTGGGTAATAGTCCAGAAACAGCGACTGCCTACCGTTGCTGATAGGCTTTAGCCTTAGCGTTACTTTTGTCATCGTCCTTTTTATTTGTCGTCCTTTGTGTGATTAGCGTTTAAGCTGATTGGTCAAGATAATATCAATCTCAGATTTCGACACATAGCTAATGCGTCCTTGCTTGTGCTTGGTAATGTTGTTGCGCTTTATCACATCGTATAAGGCCTTTTCTGATATAGTGTAAAGGCTCAACACCTGTGATATAGTGTAACAGTAGTCCGCGTTGAACGTGTGTTGTGCAGGCTCTTTCGGGCCTGTATTGAGTGGTTGCAATGCAAAGAGTTTGTCGATTGCTGTCCGCTGTATGATGGTCGTCCTACCAATCTTAGCGGCTGTAAGCTCTCGTTTCTTGATGGCTCTCCAGATAGTCCAGCGGCTAAGCCCTAAAAGCTTGCAAGCGTCCGCAATACTAAGATATTCTTTATTCTTAATATCCTGCAATGGCTTCTCTTTCATCTTCTTGGTTACCTGATTGCTTGCTTCAATAGTGACGGCTTTTTGTCGGGCCTTATAAGCCCTTTTAGCGCATGAATCCCCGCAATACTGGGTTACGGTGGTCCTAGCGGTGAACTCACTTCCGCAGTGCTGGCAAATACGCCGTAAGAATATGTTTGAACTCATGTTAATCTGTTGCTATACGTTTCAGCTTGTTGCTGTATGGTGCAATATGTTGCATGATTTCGCCAAATAAACGGTCTGGGGGACAAACTCAGACCGTAGGGGACAAATGAGGGACAAAACCGATATAAATATACGGATAACAGAATTATATAAGCTATTAAATTAATAAATAAAAAACCCCCTAAACCAGACGTTTAAGGGGTTTGTTATAAGTATGGTATTGTGCTGTTTGTAAGAATTACTTTCCGATGCAGAACTTGGTAAAGATATTGTCCAATAAGTCGTCAGTTGTGATTTCGCCTGTAATCTCACCCAGGCTGTAAAGTGCGCGGCGGATATCGGCCGCTACCAAATCACCACTCATTCCTAAGCCAATTCCATTCAGCACGTCATCAAGGGCTGTATAGGTTTTGTTCAGGCTGTCGACGTGTCGCAGGTTTGTCACGATAGTCTGCTGTTGAGTGTTGAGTTTACCGAGGTTGACGCGTTCTACCAAGGCTTTTTTCAGAACCTCCAGGTTGGCACCGTCCGCTGCGGATATCTGCACCAGGCCGGCTATACCTGCAAAGGAAGCCAGCGTTTCCGGAGAAGCCTCGTCTATTTTGTTAGCCACCGGCAGCAGGGGCCGTTCCTTCGGGTTTAGTTGTTCCAATTCTGACTGTAGTTCCGCTGGAGTAGTGGTGGTCACGTCAAACAGGTAGATGATGAGCGATGATTGGCTCAGCTTCTGCATGGTACGCTCTACCCCGATAGCCTCCACCTTGTCTGTTGTTTCGCGGAGGCCAGCCGTATCGATGAAACGGAAAGTGATGCCCTCGATGCTTATTTCGTCCTCTATGAAGTCTCGGGTTGTGCCTGGCACATCCGACACGATGGCTTTCTCTTCATTAAGAAGCTTATTGAGCAGGGTAGATTTGCCGGCATTCGGTTTGCCCACAATTACAGTTGGTACCCCGTTTTTTATCACGTTGCCCAGTTCGAAAGACTTGAGCAAATCCCGGATGATGTGCTGTATGTTCAGTATGAGCGCACGGAGTTGGTCGCGGTCAGCAAACTCCACATCTTCCTCCCCGAAATCCAATTCTAACTCAATCATAGAGGCGAAGTGCACCAGCTCAGCCCGAAGTCGCTTGATTTCCTGCGAAAAGCCACCACGCATCTGCTTCATGGCTACATCATGCGATAAGGCGGAGTCCGAAGCAATCAAGTCGGCAACAGCTTCGGCCTGTGCCAGGTCAAATTGCCCATTCAGGAATGCGCGTTTGGTGAATTCACCGGCATTTGCCAGACGAGCGCCTTTTTTTAATAGAAGCTTGACAATCTGTTGCACGATGAAATCTGAGCCATGGCAAGATATTTCCACCACATTTTCTTTGGTATAAGAGTGTGGGGCGATGAAAAGCGACACCAGCACTTCATCCAGAATCTTTCCCTTGTCGCGTATGGTGCCGAAATGGATGGTATGGCTAGCCTGCTGCCTCAAGTCCTTACCTCTGAAAACGGAGTTCGTCAACGTTATGGCTTCGGGTCCTGAAAGGCGTATGACGGCGATGGCGCCTGTGCCTGACGCGGTGGCTAGGGCTACAATGGTATCGGTATTAAAGAAATGGTTTGTCAAGATAATGCTGTTTTATGCTTATGCAAAATTAGTGAATTCTTATTAGATGATGGTTTTATGGTATAGTAGCTTAAAAGCTAATGCATAAGAACTACTACCAGTGGAACTACTATTTTGTTTGTAGCTGTTGGCTCTGTAGCTTGCCCTGGCCGGGCGGGCCTCACTTTTTGTCTTGACACAAAAAGTAAGCAAAAAAGTCAAGACGCTCCAAACTCGCTGACCGCTCGAACAGTGGAGCGCCAAGTGGTGCACCTGTCTGCTGTCTTGGCTGCGTGGCTGCTGTTGTAAGTATGCCTTGCTATACCTGCCAGTGTTATGTATAAGGAGTTTCAGATGCAACCGCGCCTATACCTCTGGATTAGCTACTGTAGTTTCTGTCATTCCGACGAAAGGAGGAATCTGTTACGCTGCCCACCGCCGGTTCGAGCGCAGCGTGAACCGGCGGTGAGACATGAGATGGCTACAGAAGTCCTCAAAAGAGCAGCATCTGCGCTGGCGCTAGTTGTGCGGTCAAGGGTATGAGATTCTCCCTCTCAGAAGGGGTGGTTGAAACAGGTATATCAATCACTACTACCGAAATATGCATGCTCTATTTTCGCTTTCCAAACTCCTGCCACGTCATGCTTTTGTGGTGGTTGCCGCCGAAGTAGGTGAGAATCTTGGTGAGGGTAGGGGCATCAAGGTAGCCCGGGACAGGGGTAAGCATGTTGAACTGTTCGTCCAGGTATACGGTGGTGGGGTAGCTCATCTGCCCTTGCAGCAGGGCGACGGCCAACTCATGCGACCTATATTGTTGGTTGTAGGTATAGGTCTTACCTCCCACAGTGATAGGCGCTTTTCCTTCCGCATCCAGTTTCACGGCGTAGTAATGCTTGTTAATGTAGTCTACCACAGCCGGGTCGGTGAAAGTGGACTTGTCCATTTTCTTGCACCAGCCACACCAATCGGTGTACACATCAATGATGACCTTGCGGGGCTGCTTTTTTATCTTGGCCTCGGCCTCTTCCATCGTCAACCAGTTGATTTTAGGCGATCTAGACTTATCTCCCTTGTCAGGGAAAGTGAAAGCCGTCAGTAGAAACAACAGAATAAGGAGCGGAAGGAGCGACACTTTTCGAATCATAAAACTAATTTTCTTTTAGTCAAACGACAAGTTGATGGCCTCAGTATAGTGAATGCCATACCTATACCGGCTGCAGTTGTTTTCGCCTGATGAGCAGCCCGCGTGAAGGGGAGAACAGGATTGCCAGCAGAAACTCCATACCTGTCACAGTGGCAATGGCACCGGCAATAGAACCATCGAGCCAAACCGCTAGGTAATACCCCCCCACTGAGGCCAGTATGCCCAGCAGCACGGATAGCACCAGCATCACTTTAAAGTTATCCGTCAGCAAGTATGCTGTAGCCGGAGGGGCCACCAGGAAGGCCACCACCAGGATAGCGCCTACCGACTCAAATGAGGCTACCGTCGTGAGCGACACCGCCGTCATGAGCAGGTAGTACCACAGCGACGTGGAGATGCCGATGGCAGCCGCAAACGCCGGGTCGAAGGTAGTCAGGAAGAGCTCTTTGTAGCCCAGCACGATGAACAGGATGATAAGCAGCGTGGTGATACTAAGCGTCCAGACGGTGCGCGGTCCCATGCTCAGGCCACTTTCAGTTATCCAGAGGTCGAGCGGCACGTAAGCTATCTCGCCATAAAGCACGCAATCCTGGTCCAAGTCCACCTGTCCGGCAAAGACGGAAATGAGGATGATGCCGATGGCAAACAGCCAGGTGAAGGTAACGCCGATGGCAGCATCGGCCTGAACCCGTGCGTAGCGGTGGAAGAACTCGATGAGGAAGGTGGTAAGCACCCCCAGCAGACCTGCCCCAATGAGCATGGGCACCGAATCGCGGGAACCCGTCAGCAGGAAGGCAATGACAATGCCCGGCAGCACGGCATGGGAAATGGCGTCGCCCACCATGGCCATGCGACGCAGAATGAGGTAACAACCCAGCAAGCTGCAACAGGTCGCTACCAAAGAGCCGGTCAGTATTATCCAGAATGCGTTCACCTATTTTTAATTATGAATTACTAATTATGAATTACGAATGATTGACTCGTGACTCAGAACTCAAGATTCAGAACTCCCATCATGGAATCCTGGCGCTGTGCGGGTCTAGGTCGGGGTAGTTCAGTTCCTCGAGCAGGCGTTTTTCCAGCTCCGGCGTGATGATGTGCTCAATGGTTTCGGCATCTTCGTGCACATGGTCAGCTGCCAAATGCAGGTACTGCGTCAGGTATAGCTCCCATAGCCGGTGCAGGCGCACCACGCGTCTCCCGCGCTTTTTCCCTTCCGTCGTCAGAGTCCAGCTTTGATGGTCCCGCTTCACATAGCCTTGTCGTTTGAGTTTCTGCAAGCCACTTATGGCTTCTCCTTTAGGTATGCTGCGACGCTCCAGTAACTCCGACAGGCTGCGGGAGGTATAGAAATCCTGCTTCAACTCGCCCAGTTGGTAAAGTAGCTTGAGCAGGTTCTCTTCCAGAATCTGGGTCCTGTTGCGGCGCTGCCGCAGGAGGCGAGCCACCCAGCCACGGCCAGGAGCCAGAGCAAAGGAGAATATGGCTATCATGGATACAATGAGCACAATCCAGGGTCCTGTAGGCATGGCCGGCGCGGTATACGACACATAAGCTCCGGCTATACCTGAAAAAGCACCAATTAGGGCAGCCAACAGCAGCATCACCTTCAGGTTTTCGGTCCAGAATCGGGCGGCGGCGGCGGGCGTGATGAGCATGGCCGCCATCAGCACGACGCCTACCGCCTGTATACCTACCACCACGGCAAACACGGTTAAAGTAGTCAGCAGCAGCTCCAGTGCCCGCACTGGGTAACCGATAGTACGGGCATAAGCCTCGTCAAAGCACAGCAGCGTGAGCTCTTTATAGAAGAGGATGACCACCAGAAGCAGCAGCACAGCCACCACACTGAAGGTAATCAGGTCTTCGCCGATTAGTGAGGCTGCCTTTCCAAACAGAAACTTGTCGAGGCCGCTCTGGGCGGCGTTGCCGGAATGTTGGATGGAGGTGAGCAGCAGGATGCCGATGCCAAAGAACACAGACAGAACAAGCCCAATGGCTGTGTCTTCTTTGATGCGGGAGCGGCTCGTGATGAAGTCAATCGTCACCAGTGAGAGCCAACCGGTTACAAAGGCGCCAATGAGCAGGATAAAGGGATTCTTGGTGCCCGACAGGATGAAGGCGAGGCAGACGCCCGGCAGCACCGCATGCGCTACGGCATCGCCTACCAGTGCCCGCTTCCGGAGCAGCGTGAAGCAGCCCACTACCGCTGAACTACTGGCCAGCAAAACGGAGCCCAGCGTGACATAGCGGATGTTGGCGTCTGCAAACGAGAAAAACTCCAGAAACTCCTGCATGTACTAATTGTTGATTGTTTAACAGGTATAACTCTCCAAATCTCCCAACTCCTAAGCTCACTTCACCTTCGTTTCCCGGGCTGGGAATTCCTGTCTGCGCAGTAGGTCGCCCACTTTGGAGAGGAGGGTGAGCTTGCCTCCGTACGTCTGCTCCAGCAGCTCCTGTGTCAGCACTTTATCGGTTGGGCCAGAGGCTACCAAGCGCATGTTCAATAGCACCACCCAGTCGAAATACTCGGAGGCCGATTGCAAGTCGTGGTGCACCACAATGACGGTTTTGCCCTGGTCCCGCATCTGGCGGAGCAGCTGGATGATAGCGGTTTCGGTCGCGATGTCCACACCGGCGAAAGGCTCATCCATAAAATAGATGTCAGCGTTCTGGGCAAGGGCGCGGGCCAGGAACACACGCTGCTGCTGCCCGCCGGAGAGCTGCGAGATTTGCCGGTTGGCAAAACTCTGCATGCCCACTTTCTCCAGTGCCTCCATAGCGGCATCCTTGTCGGCTTTGCGAGGCCGCTTGAAAAGCCCCATATTTCCATAGCGGCCCATGAGCACCACATCAAACACAGAAGCCGGGAAATCCCAGTCCACCGACTCGCGCTGCGGCACATAGCTGATGCGGTTGTATACCTGTTTCAGGGGCTGGTCGAATATGCGCACATAGCCGCTGCTGATGGGCAACAGGCTCATCATGGCCTTGATTAGCGTAGACTTGCCGGCACCGTTCGGGCCAATAACGCCCACCAGGGCGCCTGCCGGCAGCGTCAGGTCAATGCCCCAAAGCACCGGTTTCCGGTCGTAGCTCACGGTGAGGTCGTGTACCTCCACTACTGGATTGTCTACTTGAAGTATCATGTAATATTTATCTTATTTTAAGGAAGATACGATGGTGTTCACATTGTATCTGACCATACCTTCGTAGGTGCCTTCAGGAGTGCTATCTGCGCCCAGCGCATCGGAGTAGAGCGTACCGCCGATTTTGACATCGTGGCCCCGCTGCCTGCTACCCTCCACCACCGCTTCAATGGCTTTGGGCGATACCGAGGATTCTACAAAAACCGCCTTTATCTTGTTATCGGCAATGAACTTCACAAGCGACGATACATCCTGCAGCCCAAATTCAGACACAGTGGAGATTCCCTGCAGCCCCCGCACTTGTATTCCGTAGGCCTCTCCGAAGTAGCCGAAGGCATCGTGCGCGGTAATGAGGATGCGCTGTGATTCAGGTATAGCGGAAACCGCTGCCTTCACTTCATTGTGCAGCTCTGAAAGCCTGCGGAGGTAGGCAGCAGTTTGCTGCTGGTACACTTCTGCATTTTGCGGGTCCTTCTTCTGCAGTTCGGTACTTATGTAAATGACAACCTGCATCCAGAGCGATACATCAAACCAAAGGTGGGGGTCATAGCTGCCCTGAAACTGCGTGGAGCTTCGGAGGTCGGTTTCAGGTATACCCTCACCGGCGGCGATGACGGTCTTCTGGCGGCTCAGCTTCTCCAGTACCTCGCCCATCTTTCCCTCCAGGTGCAGGCCGTTATAGATGATGACATCGGCTCCCGTGAGTTTGTTCAGGTCACCCTGTGTTGCCTTGTACAGGTGCGGGTCCACGCCACTGCCCATAATGGACTCTACTTCCGCCGCATCGCCAACGATATTAGCTACGGCGTCTTTCAGTATACCTGTCGTGGTGACCACCTTCATGCGTTGGCCTGGAGCCACTTCGCCTTTGCTCTCGGTCTGGGTGCAGGCACCCAGGAAAAGTGACAGGAGCAGGCAAACTGCTAATAGTAGGAGAGCAGGCTTCATGCTAAGCAGAGAGGAAAATGTTTCTGGAGACTTCACTCGAAACGATTAGGTTCTTTTTGTTTTCAAGGTTGATTTCTAATGAATTATCGTAAGGCATCTTGTCTATCACTTTAATCTTGGCACCCAGGTATATGCCCATCTTGTCGAGGTACTGCAGGAAGAGTGGCTGCGAGTCGTTCACGCCCACCACGATGCCAGCCTCGCTCACTTCCATATCTGCCAGCAGCTTCTGTTGCTTCACGTTCATCTCTCCGTTCTCAGAAGGTATAGGGTCGCCATGCGGGTCGAACTTGGGGTAGCCTAAAAACTCGTCGAGGCGCTTAATGAGCAGGTCTGATTTGATGTGCTCCAGTTCCTCAGCCACCTCGTGCACCTCGTCCCAGTTGAACTTCAGCTTCTCTACCAGAAACACTTCCCAAAGCCGGTGCTTGCGAATAATCTGCAGGGCCACATGCTCCCCCTTGGCAGTGAGGGTGACACCTTTGTATTTCACATAGTCAGCAATGCCTTTTTTGCTCAGCTTCCGCAGCATGTCTGTAACGGAGGCCGCCTTGGTGTCGAGCGCCTCCGCAATGGCGTTGGTGTTCACGTCCTGTGTGCCGTTAGCCGAAAGCTTGTAGATAGCCTTGATGTAGTTCTCCTCAGTAAAGCTGTGCAAGTCCTTTGGTCAATTATGAATTATGAGTTATGAATTATGAATGGAAAACCAGCAGTCCTCACGTACATAATTCATAATTCATAATCCAGCATTCATAATTCATTAAACTACCAGCGGATTAAGGCGGAAGCCCAGGTGAAGCCGCTGCCGAACGCTGCCAGACATACCAGGTCGCCTTCTTTGATGCGCCCTTCTTCCATGGCCTCGCTCAGCGCAATGGGCACAGATGCTGCGGTGGTGTTGCCATACTTGTGGATGTTGCTCATGACTTTATCAACCGGCAAGCCCATCTTCTGCTGTATATAGGAGGTGATGCGCAGGTTGGCCTGGTGGGGTATAAGCATATCAATATCAGCAGGTTTGTATCCATTCTTATGAAGCGCTTCTTCAATTACTTCCGGGAAGCGGGTGACGGCGTGCTTAAACACCATGTTGCCGTTCATGTGCGGGAATATGGTCCCCTCGTCAATCATCTCATGCGTGAGGCGTTCTTGCTTGTTGCTGCCTGGGTCCAGCACGGCCAACTCCTCGGCGAACTCTCCATCGGCGTGCAGGTGCGTGGACAGAATGCCGCTTTCGCTGCTTTGTGAAGGGGTGAGAACCACTGCACCAGCGCCGTCGCCAAATATCACCGATACGCCTCGGCCGCGTGTACTGAAGTCCAAACCGCTGGAGTGGATTTCAGAGCCTACCACCAATACGTTGTTGTACATGCCTGTCTTGATGAACTGGTCGGCCACCGAAAGCGCATAAATGAAGCCAGAGCACTGGTTGCGTACATCCAGGGCCGGAATCTCCTTAATGCCCAGTTCGCGCTGCAAGAGTACACCAGAGCCAGGAAACACATAATCGGGGCTGAGGGTGGCGAACACAATCATGTCGAGGTCTTCCGCCTGCAGGTTGGCCATTTCAAGAGCCTTCTCTGCGGCCCTGGCACCCATGTTGGCGGTCGTGTCCGTGCCCTCCACAAAGTAGCGGCGCTCTACTATACCTGTCCGCTCCCGAATCCACTCATCCGTCGTGTCCATGAGTTTCTCCAGGTCTTTATTCGTTACGACTCTCTCAGGTACATAGTGACCTACACCGGCTATTCTAGAATTTCGCATATAAAGGGGTTTAGCTTTACAAATATACTGATATCAAGTGAATTTAGATTCGTCTAAAAATATTTTTTATTTTAATAAGTCATGCAAGTAGGGGCTGTACCACCTGCAGGAGTTTTTTCTCCTCGGTCTCCCAATAGATGTCCGCTGGTATTCCTGTTGCATAAAAGGGTTGCTGTAACATTTGGGAGTAAAGCGCCTCTAAATCAGGTTGACTGAAGTCAATTGACATACCTGCTCCAGTTTCATCTACTAAGGTCTCCCACAAAGGGTTTTGCTGGATGAGGATGGAAAGCGCATGCGCCATGTACTCAAACAGTTTGGTAGGTATACAGCGGAATGTGCTCTCGTTGGGGCGGTAGGGCAGCAGCCCTACATGGCTCTGCGTGATTTGCTCCAGTATCTGCTGATGCGGGACCAGTTGATTTCCACCTATCAGCTTGATATACGATTTGCCACTGCTTCGTTGCAAAATGCTTTCCCAGGTAGCGGTGTTGGCGCAGTATCCGATGATGGTCAATGTTGTCTCAGGTCTAATCAGGTATAGCTTCTCAGCCAGCTCAATGGCCTCGAAAACGCCATATTCCTCGGCGATGGTGCCACTGTAGAGCAGCCGAAGCGGACCTTGACTAGGTATAGCTACAGGCGTAATCGCTGGTGCATGCGCTGACGGGGCTTTGAATTTGTTTTCCAGCAAGGTATAGCGACCCTTCAAAAAAGGCAGCTCCTGCGCGTAGCTGCGCTCGGCCAGCAGGAAATGGTCGGTGCCAGTGGCGGTCAGGTGTTCCATTGAACGGACGCCTAATGCCAGCAGCTGCTTCAGGGGCCAATTGTAATTGTGTTGCGCCCGCAGGTTCAGGCTGTAGTTCTCCTGCACATCATAGATGAGGCGGCAGCCATACCTGTTCTTGTACAGAAGGCTAACCAGCAGGAGTTCATGCGTAGTAACTAGTAGGAGTTGAGGTTTTACTTGAAGCAACAGACGGTAAAACTGCAGTTGTGCCTTTGCCCTCCCCAGGCTGAGCCTCTTAAAATTAAATATTGAGTGGAAAACGATGTTAGGCGGCGCGCCAGCCGGAACAGTAGCCCGGAAGCCACAGATATGGACAGTAGCTCCTGGAATTTTGCTCAGAGACAGGCCCAGCTTCTCGTACATGCGGGTGTCACTGATGGGCTTGAGTAAAGAGGCTAAGAGGATTCTCTTTTCAGACATCGCTTAAATTTAATACTTTTGCGCAGTATTTTTACTAACCGAACATAATATGGCGCTTCAGCAAATTATAGAGCAAGCCTGGGAGAACCGGGAGTTATTGAAGGAGCAGGCGACTGTGGAGGCAGTGCGTGCCGTGATTGAGGAACTGGACAAAGGCCGGCTGCGTGTGGCAGAACCTGCGGGCGATGACTGGAAGGTGAATGAGTGGGTGAAGAAGGCGGTATTGATGTATTTCCCAATCCAAGCCATGAAAACCATTGAGGTAGGCCCTTTTGAATTCCATGACAAGATTGCCCTGAAGACGAACTATGCCCAACTGGGTGTTCGCGTGGTGCCGCATGCCGTAGCCCGCTACGGCGCATACCTTTCAAAAGGCGTGATAGTGATGCCTTCTTATGTGAACATAGGCGCTTATGTTGACGAAGGGACGATGGTCGATACCTGGGCTACGGTTGGCAGCTGCGCACAGGTGGGCAAGCACGTGCACCTGAGCGGGGGCGTAGGCCTGGGCGGTGTATTGGAGCCGGTGCAAGCTGCTCCTGTTATCATCGAGGATGGCGCGTTTATCGGTTCCCGAAGCATTCTGGTAGAGGGCTGTCGCATTGGCAAGGAGGCAGTGATTGGAGCGGGCGTGACCATCACGGGCAGCTCCAAGATAATCGACGTGACAGGCTCTGAGCCGAAGGAGTACAAAGGCTATGTGCCGCCACGTGCAGTCGTGATTCCGGGTTCCTATACCAAGAAATTTCCAGCGGGTGACTTTCAGGTGCCTTGCGCCCTGATTATCGGTCAGCGCAAGGAGAGCACAGACCTGAAGACTTCCCTGAACGATGCCCTGCGGGAGAATGCGGTAGCCGTGTAACAATTAATACCTAGCAGTTACCAATAATAAAGAAGGAGCCGTTGCAGTCTGCAACGGCTCCTTCTTTTATAGCTATACCTAACTGTTAACAGCTATGTGTTTACTGTCTACACCCGAGAGTGCAGGGCTACGCGGTTTCCTTCAGTGTCTAGGAAGAGGGCCATATAGCCGATTTCTTCTGTAATCAGTGATTTTTCCCGCAGCACCTTGCCTCCGGCTTTTTCGACTCTGGCCAGTTCATGGGACAGGTCACCCGATGGAGAGCTGAAGTATACGATGGTGCCGTCGGCTGAGGGTTTATAAAGCGTTTCGTGCTTCACCAGCGACCCAGAAGCTCCCGAGCCGCTTTCGCTCCACGGAAACCAGGCCATTTCTTCATCACCAAACTGCTGGCTTTCCATTTCAAAATCGAATACAGCACTGTAGAACCGGATGGCGCGTGCCATATCGTTGACCGGAATCTCGAACCAGCCGACTACGTTGTTTTTTTCTTGTTTCATAGGTATAGCTTTATCTTATTTCTTCTTGAATCGGTCCGCTACCACCAGTTCCTTGCTGCCGGGAGTCCAGGTATAGAAACCCTGTCCGGTCTTAACGCCTTTGTGACCGGCTTGCACCATGTTCACCAGCAGCGGGCACGGGGCGTATTTCGGGTTGCCAAAGCCGTCGTGCAACACGTTCAGGATGGAAAGGCATACGTCCAAACCAATAAAGTCGGCAAGTTGTAGCGGGCCCATTGGGTGCGCCATACCTAGCTTCATGATAGTGTCAATCTCTTCCACTCCGGCCACGCCTTCATAGAGCGAGTAAATTGCCTCGTTAATCATAGGCATCAGGATGCGGTTGGCCACAAAGCCGGGGTAGTCGTTGCACTCTGTCGGGACTTTGCCCAATTGCAGGGAGACGTCCATTATCTGGCTGGTCACCTCATCTGAAGTCGAGTAGCCCTGGATGATTTCTACCAGTTTCATGACAGGCACCGGATTCATGAAGTGCATGCCTATCACCTTATCCGGCCGACTGGTGACTGAGGCGATTTTGGTGATAGAGATAGAAGAGGTGTTGCTAGCTAATATGGCTTCAGGCTTGGCAAAGGCATCCAAGTCCTTGAAGATTTTCAGTTTCAGGTCTACGTTCTCGGTAGCCGCTTCCACAATTAGGTCAGCCTCCTGCACGCCTTGCCGCATGTCGGTATAGGTGGCGATGTGGCTGAGGGTCTGCTCTTTCTGTTCCTCGGTCAGGTTGCCTTTTGCCACGATGCGGTCCAGGTTTCTGGAGATGGTGGCGAGGGCCTTGTTCAAGGCTTCTTCGGATATGTCAATCAGGGAGACCTGGAAGCCGTTCTGCGCAAAAACGTGGGCGATGCCATTGCCCATGGTGCCGGAACCGATAACTGCTACTTTTTTCATAGGTTCTGTCTGTTCTAGGGTTAAAATAGAATACAAATCTAAGATAAATAGGTAAAACCATGTTTTAAAAAACGTTTATCTTGGAAGACTTCAATTTTCAGATTTGCAGGTAGAGGTTCGCCCTAAGGAGTGGAGAAGGAGGCTTGGTGCTGATGTGTCAAAATTTGGATAGAGTGGACCTGTCAGCACCTGCTGTATTTGATTGATAATGTGTGATATGGGCTTGTTTTTCAGGTGTTGCGGTTATTACGACACCTAAAATTGTTTATAACTATATACAAAATTTCGAGTTTATCCAAATCTTTTATTTAGCGAGCCCCGTAAAAAGCTAAAACAAAAAAATACAAAGTCGGCTAAGACCGGCCTGTAGAAGTGGGGGAGCAGCCGGCTCCTGCCCTGATACAACACAAAAGGAGAAATTAAAAAAGAAAACTATGGGAAATTTACTTTACATCATAGCCGTTGTGCTTGTGATTTTCTGGCTTATCGGATTCCTAGGGTTTCCTGATGCCGTTGGTGGAATCATCCACGTATTACTAGTGCTTGCCGTAATCGCAGTTTTGCTGCGCTTAATACGGAGAGCTTAACCTATATAGCGAAACTACGTTAGTACAGGTAACGAATCATTATTTTGACAAACAAAAATACTTAAAACTATGGGAAATTTATTGTATATTATAGCAGTAGTGCTTGTAATCTTCTGGCTCATCGGGTTCCTTGGATTCCCTGATGCCGTAGGTGGTCTAATCCACATCCTACTTGTAATCGCTGTAATCGTGGTGCTGCTGCGACTCATACGCGGTTAACGTTAAACACATAAAACAAAAGAGGGGCTGCTAAGCAATTGGCAGCCCCTCTTTGTTTTATACCTGTCTGTTCTTACCTGAACGGAATACTGAAGCCTGCCCGGATGACCGGGTTTGAGTAAGGCGATGGGAACGTATCGTTGAAGTTATACAGCACCAGGATGTCTGCCGCTGCCTTTGCTCCAATCCGCTGCCTATACCCCAGACCCGCCATAGGTATACCTTTTGATTGTCTTCTGCGGTCCGCTATACCTGTGCCGTTGTTCCAGAAATACTCCACGCTCAAGTGCTCGTACTCAGCATGAACCAGGAAATTATTGAAAACCTGCTGCTGCGCAAAGGCTCGTCCGCCGTAGTTGTTCAGGTTCTCCCGCTGGTACCGCTGAAAATGGTACACACCGCCTACACCCACCCAAAACGTCTCGGTGGCTCTGAAGCCAAGCACCGGAAGCAACGATACGTTGGTGTACGTACCGAACTGCAAGCCAAAACTACCGCCCCAAAACATGCGGTCAAGCAGCGTCTGCTGCTCCTCATCTTCAGGCTTGACTACCTCAGGCAAGATAACCCCGTTCTGCGGTTGCACCACCCGCGGCCTTTGCTGCTGTGGTTGTTGCTGCGCAGGAGGGCCTGTTGGCAACTCGCGTTTACGGCGTACGGTATCAGGCTCCGTCTGCGCAAAGGCAGTGGAGCAACACAAAACTATTAATACAAGAAAAGTAAGCTGGCGTAGCAATGGTAATCGCAGGAACATAGCTATCGTTTTACAGGTATACGCAAGTCTATATTTGTGATTTATACCATTTCGGTGGCGTACATCTTCTTGCGCAGCTCCTTTATATTGGCGTCGTTGAGGTACTCCTCGTAGCCCATGCGCTTATCTATGATGCCGCCAGGTGTCAGCTCAATGATGCGGTTGGCAATGGTATCCACAAACTGCAAGTCATGGGACGAGAACAGGATGGTGCCATCGAAATCGCGCAGCGAGTTGTTCAAAGCCGTGATGGACTCCAGGTCCAGGTGGTTGGTAGGCTCATCAAAAACCAGTGCGTTGCCCGATTGTAGCATCATGCGGGAGAACATGCAGCGCACCTTCTCACCACCCGAGAGCACATTGGCTTTCTTAAGCGACTCCTCGCCAGAGAAAAGCATACGGCCCAGGAAGCCGCGGATGAAGCTTTCGTCTTTCTCCACGGAGTATTGGCGCAGCCAGTCCACCAGGTTCAGGCTACCGTCTGCAAAAAACTCCTGATTGTCTTTCGGGAAGAAGGATGCGGTGATGGTAGTGCCCCACTTGAAGTCACCGGAATCGGCCTGCTCTTCGTTGAAGAGTATCTTAAAGAAGGAGGAGGCAGCCAGGTCATTGCGGCCAATCACAGCTATCTTGTCGCCTTTGTCCACCATGAAATTGATGCCGGTGAAAATCGGCTGGCCATCCACGTATTTGCTCAGGTTCTCTACGTTCAGTATCTGGTTACCCGCCTCACGCTCCGGCTTGAAGGCGATGTATGGGTATTTACGCGAAGAAGGCTTGATGTCCTCTACCGTCAGCTTTTCCAGCAACTTGGCGCGGGAAGTGGCCTGCTTTGATTTAGAAGCGTTGGCGCTAAATCGGCGAATGAACTCCTCCAGTTCCTTGCGCTTGTCCTCTGTCTTTTTGTTGGCGTCAGAACGCTGTTTCAGCGCCAATTGACTAGACTGGTACCAGAAGCTGTAGTTACCCGCAAACATCTGTATTTTGCCAAAGTCAATATCGGCCACGTGCGTACACACGGCGTCCAG
Source organism: Pontibacter roseus DSM 17521 (assembly GCF_000373265.1). Taxonomy (GTDB): domain Bacteria; phylum Bacteroidota; class Bacteroidia; order Cytophagales; family Hymenobacteraceae; genus Pontibacter; species Pontibacter roseus. Next base: position 847,534 of record NZ_KB890762.1, on the reverse strand, counting down.
GAAGTGGCGGTCGTGCGACACTACTATAACGGTGTTCTGGAAGTTGTCGAGGAAGTTCTCCAGCCACATGATGGACTCGGCGTCCAAGTGGTTGGTAGGTTCATCCAGTAACAGGATATCCGGGTTGCCGAAGAGAGCCTGTGCCAGGAGCACACGTACCTTCTCGCTACCGCTGAGTTCCTTCATGAGAGAGTAGTGCAGGTTCTCGCTGATGCCCAGTCCGCTCAGTAATTCTGCTGCCTCATATTCTGCATTCCAGCCTTCCAGGTCGGCGAACTCGCCTTCTAGTTCGGCGGCACGCTCACCGTCAGCCTCCGTAAAATCGGCTTTGGCATAGATGGCGTCTTTCTCCTGCATGATATCGAACAGGCGCTTGTGGCCCATGATGACGGTCTGCAGAACCGGGTACTCGTCATACTCAAAGTGGTTCTGCTTCAGCACGGCCAGGCGCGCTGTGGCCGGTATATCCACGGTACCAGTGTTGGGGTCTATCTCTCCGGAAAGGATTTTCAGGAAAGTAGACTTGCCTGCGCCGTTAGCGCCGATGAGGCCGTAGCAGTTGCCGGGCAAAAACTTGATGGTTACATCTTCAAACAGAGTACGCTTGCCATAGGACAGGCTTACATTGCTGGTACTGATCATAGATAGCTTAAAATGAGTATGTAAAACGGTTACGGTGCAAAACTACGAAATAAAACCCGTGTTTGTCCAGAGCGGCCGTACACAGGTGTCAGGCCTAATTTTTAGCATTTGCTAATTCCTTTGAAATGAACGGATTCCGGGTGGCAAGCGAAAAAATTATAAGTCAAATCACAACGCCACCCTACCTTCTCTAGTATATTGATTTAATAATATACAACAGATTGCACGCTTTTCTTCTGTTCTGGCTGAATCGTCAGCTACAGATGATAACCAAACGCGCACTTAATATGTTCATTTCAAGAATAATAGATATTGTTATAAAGTAATAAGACATGGCATCTGGAAAAGTATCGTACCGCATGATTTCAGTTAAGTATGGCATCTACACGGGGTTGGCTCATATTGCTTTCTTCTTGCTGATGCGGGTCCTGGACCTGCAGAACAGGGTGGAGCTTTCCCTCTTGAGCGGTTTGTTTTTGGTGATAGGTATAGTGGTGGCTATTTCGAGCTATAAGCGTGCCGTCCATGGCATGATTCCATATCTCAAAGGTCTTGCGATAGGAGGGACTGTTGGCGTGGTCTCTTCAGTAATACTGGCGCTGTTTCTGGTGGTATACCTGACCGTGTTGGATACAGAGTATTTGGAGAGCCTGCAGGTCAGTTCTCTGTTTCCGCAGAGCCTGTCTGTCCTGTCTGTGTTCGTCATGACTATCCTGTATGGCACGGTGCCTGGCGTCATCATAGGCTTTATCGCCATGCAGTGGTTCAAGCGCCCTGACCATACCACCGCTGAGCAAATCAGGTAGGCAAGCAGCCTGCCTTCATCAACCAACAACCTGTGCCCCGCTAACTATGGAAAAAGTCGGCCTTAAGTATGGCCTCTTCACTGCCCTTGGCCTGATTGGCTACTTCCTTTTGATGAGACTCATTGGCCTGGAGCAAAAGGTGGCGCTTCGCTTCTTGAATGGTATCATCATGGCCATTGGTGTCACTATGGCTATCAAGAACTACAAGAAGAGCAGAAATGGTGAGATTGGCTATTTCAAAGGTCTGGGCGTCGGCATCATCACAGGGGTGGTATCTACCATCATTTTTGCAGCTTTTATGCTAGTCTATATCAAAGCGTTTGACGATAGGCTCCTGAAGGTGCTGGCGGGGAATCAATACTTTGGCGAACGAATGGAAATCACACCTGGCATCGTCATCTTCATGGTGCTCATGCTCGAAGGCCTCATCTCCGGTTTCATGATTGCCTTCATTGCCATGCAGTGGTTCAAGCGCCGAGACCACAAGGTGCCCGGCAGCCCCTGAGAACTGGTTTAGGTGATTTCTACGCGCAAACAAAAAGAGGCGGGCCGTGCAACTGCATGGCCCGCCTCTTTTAAAAATTATGCAATCTCTAGCCTACCAATCCATCCGGACGCTGTATGATTTGTACAACTACTTCATGTAAATCGTCCTCCTCATCTTTAAGTTTATAAATCACCATTGGGTTGTCTGTGTCAAGTATGGAGGTTATGCCTACCACCTTGCCTGATGCTAATCTATCTTCTAACTGGGGAGCAAGTTCTTTAAATGCCTTGGCAAAACTGACTTCCAAGGTACTTGGATTATAATTTTTCGTCTTCATGGTTTTTCAATTTCATGTGGAGGTGCCGCTATTCATCCAAGTGAGGCAACACTGGTTAAAATACTATTTCAAGGATATATAAATTCATACTGCTCCTGAGGGGTATAGTTTCATACCGCAGCGAATAAAAGGTAACTTATTTATATAGTTTTAACTATTTATCAAAAAGGTATATTTATGCTGTTGTAGAGGGATTCTTACTTATTAGAAAAATATAACAAATATACTGGCAATTGCTTAACCAAGGTAGGTAGAATCCGTTCAACAGGGGAGAGAGGCGATAAGCCAACGAACTATACCTTAAGACAGACATGAAATACTTTATACCCTTTTTTATTGCCTTTTTTTTAACCGCAACAGCCGGGCAGGCGCAGTTGTTAAAACAGACAGAGGAGAAGCTGGATAATATGGTGCTGGCTGTAGAACTGACTGGTCCTGAAATGCTCACGCTGGAGATGAAACAGGAACTGAAACTTTCCGAAGCGCAGTTTGCCGAAATAGAACTACTAAACGAACAGCATTACCAGCACATGTCCGAAGTGGAGGCTGCTTTTCTGGACCCGCTGGAGCGGCAGAAAAAGTACAGGGAAATGAGCCTGCAACTGGACAAAGCCCTAACTACTATACTGAGCGAGCAACAGCTCAAGCATTTCCTAGAATTGGAAGGACGCCAATTTGTGCGGTACCTGAGCGAAGCAGAAGAGGAATAGACTGGATAGCCGCTGATATAAAGAAGAATTATGATTTAATAGCCTGGCTTTGGTCAGGCTATTTTTTTGTGGTCTGTATCGGGCGCAGGTAGGTGATTTCACTCACTTTGTTGAGCGCGTTGAAGCGTACTTCGGCACGGTTGGCGTTGGAGAGTTGGTTGCGCTTCTCACATTGGCTGCCGGCCTCTAAGTAGTAAATAAACAGGCGCTGCCCTCTGCTCATGAGTTGCTCGGCATCGGGCTTCCCTAGGATGTCCTTCACCTCGTTTTCCGGCTTGCCATACAGTTCCTTACGAATAGCGTCAAACTCTGCGGTCATAGCGAATCGGTTTCCCTGGCAACCTTTTTTGTCCTGCTGCCAGGTTTCACTATCAAAGCCAGGTATGCTGGCAGGCTCAGAACAGCTAGGCAGGAAGGGCACCGCCAGGAGGAAGACGAAGGGTAGAAGCTTTTTCATGCGGATGATTGTTGTCCCAAAATTGCAGCTTAGTGCTGTCTGATACAAGAGAAATCAGGTTTTTCCTATATGATTGCCGTACATTCACTTAAATTTCAGTAAGTTCATATACTAAAGTGCTTGGGTTTGAACGTTCTGAACCTACAATAGTCCTTTTTCAGGAACGTTAGTTTCTGCTATTGCCTCTGCAGATGGAACAATTTCCGTTGCGAATCCTGTTGATACTTTACTTGCGTATAACAGAACCAGAATAATACCCTATGATAAAAGCAGTCATCACCTCTTTTACCTTGAGTTTATTGCTGATGTCCACCCCAGGTGGCGCTCACAGTGATGCTTCCAAATCTTCCGATTACAACAAGTCTACCGTTTCAGTAGTGAATTCCGCTGCGCTTTCCTATGCTGAGAAAAAGCTCGCTTTTGAACAGCATGTAGAGGAGGTATACGAGCAGGCCGGACTGGAGAAAACAGGATTGGATTTTACGGTTTTTGAACGGGCCTATACCGGCTACCGGAATTTCAGGCAGCAGAACCTGGCCTCGGCTGACAAACATGTGATGACAGTGGTCGACTTCAGCAAGCCCAGCAACTCGAAGCGCATGTGGATTATAGACCTGAAGTCTCGCAAAGTGTTGTACAACACCTTAGTAGCGCATGGCCGCAATACGGGCAATGTGAAGGCTGAAAAGTTCTCCAACGAGCCAAACTCCAACATGAGCAGCATTGGTTTTTATGTGACGGACAAGACCTACCATGGCAAACATGGCCTGTCACTTCGGTTGTCAGGTATGGATGAGGCTTATAATTCAAATGCCATGGAACGTGCTATTGTGTTGCACGGTGCCGACTACGTGAGCGAAGACTTTGTGAAACAGTACGGTCGGCTCGGCAGAAGCCTTGGTTGCCCTGCGGTGTCTCGCGCCATATCCAGTGACGTGATTGAGTTGATTAAGGATAACACCGTGCTATATATTCACTCTGGTGACAAAAAGTATACTTCTACTTATTTGGATACAGACGCTGCGGTAGAGGCGTACGCCCTGGAGGCTACCGAATTACTGGATAAATCTGTTTGAACCCTCGCCTGACAAACCAGGCTATACCTATACAAAAAGGCCCCCGCTGTGTGTATCAGCGGGGGCCTTTCTTTTTTATCGAATACTCGTTTAAGTTTGGTCTTTGGTCGTTTTGACCAGGTTGATGCCCGCAAAGAAGAAGATGAGGCCAACTACAAAAGGTACGGCTGCAGTGAATTTGCCTATGGCCACGCCATCTCCTCCCATCACGAAGGCATATGCTCCCCAAATGATGCCTACTATACCCAGTATGGTCAATAAGGCACCGAATGTTCGTTTCATGTTCATATGTCTCGATTTAGTTTGTGCTGCCGCGGCAGCGAATGTAATGTATTACGAAAATCCTATAGAATAGGATAGGTATTTTTTAATTTTTGCCTGCTGCTCCTGTTTATTACTTTACGCTACATTACGGGTGTCCTGGATGTCACTTTACATTCCTGGTTTCTCCTGCGTTGACTCTATCTCGCAATTTCCTTTTCTTTCTATATACTTTTTACGGCATTGAAAGTATATGTTTATGCAACACTTTACTACCCGTCGGGCAGGTATAGCACCCGGACCTTCAGGGGGTAATTGAGAGAATCAGAACCAACTGAGTATGAGAATAATCATCAAGTTTATAGCAGCGCTCCTGATAGCAGGTGTGTCACTGGTCACATACTGGTGCAACAGGCAGGAAAACGAGTACACCGGCGAAGTGCAGCACGTAGATATAACGGTGGAGCAGGAGATAGCCCTGGGACTACAAGCCGCCCCTGAGATGGCCTCACAGTACGGAGGCCTGCACCCCGACGAGCAGGCGGCTGCCAAAGTAAAGGAAGTGGGCCAGCGTATCGTGAGCAACACCAAAGTTAATGAGACGCCCTACGAATTCGACTTTCACCTGCTGGCGGATGAGAAAACTGTGAATGCATTCGCCTTGCCTGGTGGGCAGGTGTTCATTACGGCTGGACTACTGCGCCAACTCAGCACCGAATGCCAACTGGCGGGGGTGCTAGGCCATGAGATAGGCCACGTGGTGGGCCGGCATTCCGCAGAGCAACTGGCCAAGTCTAAGCTGACGCAGGGCCTGACGGGAGCGGCCGCCATCGCGATGTATGACCCTGAGAACCCGGCTACACAGTCCGGAGCCATAGCGGCTGCCATGATAGGCAAATTGGTGAACATGCGTTACGGCCGCGACGATGAGCTGGAATCGGATAGGCTGGCGGTGCGGTTAACCGGAGAATCTGGCTACGACCCGCGTGCCATGGTGGAAGTGATGCGCATTCTGGAGAAGGCGAGTGGGGGAGCCCGGGGACCTGAATTCACACAGACGCACCCTAACCCAGGCAACCGCGTGGCCGAGATAGAGCGAGCCATTCAAGAGGAATACCCCAATGGCCTGCCTGCTAATCTTTTACCTTAGCCATACCTGATTACAGCTACCCACTGTTTCATCTTAGGAATACCAACCGTCAACGTATGCAAAATCCAATTAAACTCCAGCACCTGCTCTTTGTCATCAATCCCATAGCCGGCGACATCGACAAAGAGGAGCTGGAAGAAGAAATAAAAGTCGCTTGCCAGGAGCATGGCCTGCTCTGTGAGTTATACAAAACCACAGGTGATAACGACAAAGAGCAGATTGCCAAAATGCTAAAGGGAAAAAAATATGATGCGGTGTTTGCAGTTGGCGGAGACGGCACGGTAAATGAAGTCGCGGCGCTGCTGATTGGCAAACACATACCGCTCGGTATTATTCCGCTTGGTTCCGGCAACGGTCTTTCTAAAGACTTGAACATACCCCAGGATACAGAGGAAGCGCTGCAGCTCATCCACACGCACGTCATCCGCAACATTGATACCATCGACCTGAACGGCCATCCTTCTATCCATCTGAGTGACCTTGGGTTCAATGCTTTGGTGGTGAAACGGTTCTGTGAAGGAGACCGCCGCGGACCCGGCGCTTACGCCTGGATAGCCCTGCAAGAGTACTTGAACTACGAGCCCAAGTTCTATCGCATCGAGACAGACAGCGAAAATTTCGAGGGAGAGGCGTTCATGGTGACCATCGCCAACGCCAATGCCTTTGGCAGCAATGCAGCTATCAATCCGAACGGGGTGCTGAACGACGGCCGCTTTGAAATATGTTTGATTGAACCCTTCCCGAAGGCGGCAGGCCTGGGCATCCTGTACAGAATGTATACTGACACGATTGACAGCTCCGTCTATACCCGCCGCATAAGTTGCAGGACGGCCACCATTTACAACGTAGATGGTGAAGTGTCGCACGTAGATGGAGAAGATGTGGTATTAGGCAAGGAAATCAAAGTAACCATGCACCCGAAGAGTCTGAAGGTAATCCTGCCAGCCCCCGAAACTGAGTCATAGCCATACCTATACCTATACTTGTCCCTTATTCCGATACCTTCTCCACTGGCTGCAGCATCGGGTGCAGTTCCTTTCGGAACAAGACAAAGCCTGGCTTGGAAGACGCCTCATCGGAATTAGCTGCCACTGCCTCCAGCCACAGTTCCCCAGTATTGTAGTAGTTGAGCACAAAGAAGCCCTTCTGCTCAATTGTGAAGGTGGCTTTGCCGCCTTTCTTCACAAAAGAAGTCTTGCTGGCGGACCCGCTGACGATGTAGTGGTTCTGGCGCACTTCGAAATGCTGCAGGTTGTGGTCATGCCCAGCCACATAAACGATATTGCTGTACTGGTGAAAGATGTTGAGCAGCCGCTTGCGCATCTTGCGGTACTTGCGGTGCGACATGTCCTCGTAGGCTCCAAACATTTTGCGGTAGAAGGGGAAGAGCGAACCGAAGATGGGCAGCGGAATATAAAAGCGCTTGTGCGCCGCCGTGAGCGGGAAAATGTGTTGCTTCATAGTGAATTTGCCGCCATGAAGTGCATTGCTGTAAAGAGGGTGGTGCGCGGCTATCACGATGCGCTGGTGCCTATTGCGGCGTAGCAGCTTGTTCAGGCGCAGGAAGAATTCTTCGATGTTATTATACTGGCAGCCTTGCGCCTTGCCTAGCGGTTTCTCGCCACGTTGCACCCACCACTGCGTGTTGATGATGATGAGCAGCAGCCCCTCTGCCAGTTGTATGGCATCAGGCCCTGGGCAGCCGTGGCGCGGCAGATAACTGCATTCGTCCTGAAGGGCCTCCACCACATATTTTTCCTGGCGCAGTACGTACTCCAGGCCTCTTTTGCGGCCTTTGTTCCAGTCGTGGTTGCCGCTCAGGAAAATGCTCTTGCCGTCATATGATTTGACGATGCCCAGCAGGTGGTCCAGCCTTTCTTTAGCCGTGTGGTAGTGCCGGTTATCCTCAGCTGGCAACCCGACAGGGTATAGGTTATCGCCTAGAAACAGGACACTCCCGTTGGCGCCTGCGCTGTGTTGCCATTCCTGCAGGAGCCTTAGCACCGGGTCTGTGCCATCAATGGACACGGCGCCTACATCCCCCAAAAAAGCAATGCTGTGCACCACCTCCGCCTGCGGGCTGGGCTGGCACTTGCGCCACCCCACATCCGAGAGCCTGTAATAAGGTTTATTGCGGTATTTGAGCTCCTGCCAATAGCTAAACAGCACAAAGACTGTGAAGAGGACGGTGGTAATGATGAGGAAATATATAAGCATGCACGTAACTTAAAAGTTGGGAGGTGTCAGGTTTTTGAAGTGACCGTTTAGCTTCACCCGCTCCTTCAGTTTTTCGGTTTCGGCCACAATGGGCAGGACCTGTTCCAGGTGCTGCAAAATCATCTCCTGGCGCAGCGCCTCACTTTGGCACTGCAGCAAGGTATATTCCTGTTCGGTGTTCAGGCCGAGGTGGTGCCCCACATCGTAGGATTTAAAATCTTCAGGCAAGTCCAGAAATATGCTGCTGATGCCCAGCGCCTCGTAGAGTTCCTTTAGCTTTTCCTGCAACTTGAGTTTAGTCACTATGTCCTCGTCCTGCTGGTTCTCTACTTCCTCCACCATACCGCCGGCATACAGTTTGCCGGGAGCCGTTCTATCAAACGTCGCTATCTTGAATATACCCATACCTTGAGTGCGTATGTCCATCTCTCCGGTTGCATACGTCTTCTCCACGTTCAGGATTTTTACCTCGGTGCCAAACAGCCCCACACCTTTGTTGATGTAAGTAGGTATGCCGAAGGTGCCTCCGCTGGTCATACAATCTTGTATGAGCTGCTTGTAGCGCGGCTCAAATATATGCAGGTTCAGCTTCTCACCCGGAAACACCACAATGTTCAACGGGAAAAGGGGCAGGTACTTTTGCTTTGTCATTGGCTTTTTGAGGTATTAACAGACAAAGGCGCTTTTTGTGTACGGTCAGTCGAGTCTGCTACGTTTGGTTGCTCTCTATTGGGAATACGGCCTTGTTCCTGCCTGTGTTAAGTTGGCCAGCCAGGAGGTGAGTTGGCTACTGGAAATATGATGCAAATGATGTAGCTTTGCCCACTTATTTTTAGCGCATTGCAATTATGAAAAAACGGCTGGGGCTTCGTGAGTTCAAGCTTATTATCCTAAAGCTCATCCTCAGCCTTTTCCTGCTGAGTGTGGTATGGGTGCTGGTATACCGCTGGGTGGCGCCCCCTGCCACGCTGCACATGGTGCAGCGCCGTGCCGAGGCCGGTTCTGCCGGCAAAGAAGACCCTGCCATCAGGTATAGGTTTGTGAAGTTAGAGGAGATGTCGGCTCAACTGCCATTGGCCGTGATAGCTTCGGAAGACCAGCTTTTTCTCCAGCACAGCGGATTTGACTTTGATGCCATAGCGGATGCCTTTAAGCGCAACCAAAAGGGCAAAAACATAAGGGGAGGCAGCACCATCAGCCAACAGGTGGCGAAAAACGTGTTCCTGTGGCACGGGCGCAGTTACCTGCGCAAAGCGGTTGAGGCCTATTTTACGTTTTTGATTGAGGTGCTGTGGGGCAAGCAGCGCATCTTGGAGGTATACCTGAACATTGCCGAGATGGGCGATGGGGTATTTGGTGTGGAGGCGGCTTCCCAGAAGTATTTCAAGAAACCAGCCGCGGATGTGGGGCGTCAGCAAGCGGCCTTGTTGGCGGCGGTATTGCCTAATCCTATACGCTATTCTGCGGCCAGACCATCCTCCTACATTTTAGGGCGCCGAGTGCGTATAGCCCGGGCCATGGGAAGGCTTGGTGGCACCACTTATATCAAAACTATACTTCCTGAAAATGAAGAAAGCTAATAACCCCCTTCTGATTGTCCTATGTGCCGGATTCCTGTTGTTTTCATGCGGGCAGAAGGAGGAACGCCAGGTGACAACAGCCCCGTCTCAAACCGATGAAGCGAAGGGTATTGAAACCGCCAAACGAGAAGTGCGGGAGGTGTTGCAAAACCAGTCTGCCTGCTGGAGCCGGGGTGACTTGGAGTGCTACATGGCTGATTATTGGAAATCCGATTCTCTGCTGTTCGTAGGAAAGAGCGGCCTGACCTATGGCTGGCAGCAGACCTTGGACAATTACCGAAAGAACTATCCAGACACGTCTGCCATGGGCAAGCTAGAGTTTGAGTTGAAGGAGATGCGGCCGCTGTCGGCTGAGACCATGTTGGTGGTAGGGAAGTGGCACTTGCAGCGCGAAGCAAAATTAGGTGACTTGGAAGGGCATTTTTCAGTGATTTTCAAACACTTCCCAGAAGGCTGGAAGATTATAGCTGACCATTCGAGCTAGTTTGCAAATGTAGTGTGGTCTTGTGCGAGTGTAGCAGCGTCTGTTGCTAATTGCTCGCTTTGTTGTTCCATAGCCTCACCTCGCCGGTGAGGCCTTACTTTTCTCCTTGATGAAAATCGAGGGGGCCTACCCCCAGAGTAAGCAAAAGAATCAAGACGCTTTTGAACTCGCTGACCGCTCGAACAAAAAATCGTCACGGGGTGCATCTGGCTGATGTCTTTGCTACGTAACTGCTGTGGATACTCTCCCCTTGAGGGGAGCAAGAGGGGTGTTGAGGCTATAACTGCCAATCTTCTGCGCTACAGCGCCTATACCCTTGAGGTAGTAATGGCAGAAAGTCCCCCCTAGAAGGGGGCAGGGGGATGTTTGTAGCTGCGGGGTTCTCACCCACTAAGTGGCAAATTGGTCGGACCAGGGACCACATAACTAGCTAGATGTCAATTCAACCTTCGTCTCCCGCTGCGTCTATCTCCGTTTCTTTGGCGATTTCAGGGAGTTCCTCTGTGAAGATGTACCCGCACTGAGCGGCGTGTTCGGCGGCTTCCAGCGTCTCCTTTACCAGTACCATCTCTACCTCGCCCGAATCCTTCAGCTCATCAAAAATCGACACGACTTTTTTGGTGTGCTTCTCCACGTTCACATCCCGGATGTAGATGGCCATGATTCTGCCGGGGTGCTTCTTCACGACTTCGCTGTAGATGGCGGCGTCCTGCTGCCCACTGTCGCCTATCAGAATGAAGTTGAGCTTGGGGTAGGTAATCAGGATGTTTTCAATTTCCTTGTACTTGTGGCTCATGTGGTCCGATTTCCCGATTTTACTCTCGTCGATACCGAAGTCGCGGAGCAGGAGCGGGCCCTGCGGTATCTCGTTCAGCTCCAGGAAATGGTAAAGCATGTCATAGGTGTTCCAGGGGCTACTGGAAACGTAGAAAAAAGGGTTGTTGCGCTTGCCGTTGCGCCCCAGCTGCAGCGATTTGTAAAAAGATGCAACCCCGTGGAAAGGGATGCGGGTGTGCGCGTTGTTGAGGAGCACATTCCGGCCGGTCTGCAGCAGGCTGGTGGCACCAGTGCGCACAATGGTATCGTCTATGTCACTGATGATGCCATACTCCGCATCGGGTGGGGGAACCAGCACGTGCGCCTTCGCCGTCACCTCCCCCTCAAATGGGACCGGCGATTCTGTCAGTTTGATGTCGATGGTATGCCAGATATCCTCCAGCTCCAGTGGCTTTTCCGGCGCCAGGTTGAGCACGAAATAGCCTTCTGCATCGGTGGTAATCTCATGTTTTTGGTCGCCGAGGCAAAGCTCCACCCGCGCACCAGGGATTTCGTTGCTGTTGAAGCGCCGGTACATGTTCATCAGGTTTTCCCACAGCGTATCATTTGCTTCTGAAACGGTGATGCCTTTGTCTTCCATCACACGTCCTTTGACATACAAGCGGGTGGGGGTGCCGTAGCTGCGGTAAACTCTAATGTGCAGCGGCCCGAACATGTTAAGCTTGCGCCGAAGCTGGAAGGAGAGCAGGTCAAACTGTTCCTCTGCCTTCAGTACGGTTTTGACTGCCTTGGTTTTAATTTTTTTCATAGTCGTGCTCAGGTATAAAACAGCACCGCCCGCGGTAGGGCAGGCAGCGCCAAGGCTTATAAATTCAGGCTCTTCTTCAATTCATTGAAATCATTGTCTGGTGCGTTGTCGGTGGAGCAACCCTGCTGTTGTGCCTGCTGCTGAATGTTCTCTACGCGGTTGTCTGGGTTGGGGTGGGTGCTCAGGAACTCAGGCGGGTTGCTGCCCTGGGCCTGGGAATTGAGCTTCACAAAAAAGCCAGCTGCCCCATCGCAGGAGTAGTACTTGGTGCCGCCCAGGTATAGCACGGAGGTGTTATCGGCCTCCGTCTCCGCTTCTCGACTGAAGCGGAGCCCAGCCAGTGTGCCGGCCAGCTGCGCCGCAATCTGCTGCAGCGCTCCCGGGTTGTTGCCCAGCGCCACGGAAAGCAGCAGCGCGATGCCATAGTCGCGTTGCAGCTGCCGTACGCTGTGGCGTTTATCGGCGTGAGCAATCTCATGGGCCAGTACGCCCGCCAGGTGGTCTTCATCGTCCAGGAACTTGATGAGGCCAGTGTATACATAGATGTAGCCGCCGGGTGCCGCGAAGGCGTTCAGAGTCTCTCGGTCATCGATGATTTTAACGGTCCAAGCAAAATCATTGCGGTATTTTACTTCTCCGGAGTTGAGTACCCGGTTCACGATGCGGTTCAGGTGCGTGTAAGCCTTCTGCACGTTGGCATTGCTGCTGTTGGGCTCCAGAAGTTGGCCTTTGGCTCGGTAAGTGGAGTCTACCTGCTGCGATACCTGCTCACCCAAGCGGATGTCGTCTTGAGTTGAGAAAATCACGCCTTCGTTGTCCTCGCAGCTGCTGAAAGCAAACAGACTGAAAAGGATGACAAAGCCGCGGGAAAGGTTTTTAAATGGAATCATGGTATACGGAATGTGAAGCTAAATAAGTCGCTGTGTTTGGATTTATGTCCCTTTCTATACCTGGCAACCGGCTTTTTAACCTACGAAATCGAAATTTATTATGCCCTTACGGATTAAAATTCGCTTAGTTGATAGGTATAGCCCGGTCGTTTTTGCCGAAAAAACAGGGCAAACAAAAAAGCCCCCGAAAATCGAGGGCTTTTTCCAAGTGTAGTAATAGCTTATTTAACGGAGGAAGTACCCACTGGGTTTCCGTCTGAGTCGAGCTCTACTACCTCATAGTTAAGCTGTTGCAGCTTGGCCAACACGGTCTTCTTGTCGCCTACCACCACAATGTGCATGTTGTCAACCGGCAGGTTCTTCTTCGCCAGCGCGTCTATCTCCTGCTTCGTGATTTTGTTCAGGATGTCGGTCTGCTTGTTCACGTAGTCCTTCTTGAGGTCGTACTCCAGCAAGCGGCCCAGGAAGCCAGCCTTCTGGGCCGGCGTCTCGTACTTGCGGGCGTCAGACTGCCCGATGGAGCTCTTCATGAAGGTCATTTCGTCTTCTCGGATGCCGTTGTTTCTGTAGTCGGTCAATTCTTTCATGAACTCGGTAACCGACTCAGCCGTGGCATCGGCACGAACGCCGGCCATTGCCGTGAACGGACCTACATGTTTGCTGCCTGCATAATTAGAACGAGCACCATAAGTATAACCTTTATCTTCGCGCAGGTTCAGGTTGATGCGGCTGTTAAATGCACCACCCAATACAAAGTTCATCAGGCCTGTTTTATAGTATTCGCCTGTTGCATCGTAAGGCATAGCCACGTAACCGATACGGATTTCAGACTGAGCGGCGTCCGGCTTGTCCACGAAGTAGATGCGGGTTTTGTCGATAGCCGGTGTTTTGGTATCGGCCATGATTTTCACGTTCTTCTTCTTCCAGTTGTTTAGGAAGCCGAGCTTGCTCTTGATTTCCTTCTCGTCGATGTCGCCTACCACTACCAGTTGGGACACGGAAGGGGAGAAGCTGTCGTTGTAGAACTTCTTCACATCATCCAGCGTGATGCTGTTAACTGTTTCGGCAGTACCAGAAGTAGGGATAGACTCGATGTGGCCTGCACCGTAAAGCAGTTTGTAGTATACATTGTTAGCTATTGCCGTAGGCTGAGTGGCCTGGTTGGCTATACCTTCCAGTTGCTGCTTCTTCAGGCGGTCGAAGTCGTCCTGCGCGAACTTAGGACGGAACATACGCTCTTCCATCAGGGCCAGCGTCGCGTCTAGGTTCTTCTTCAATGATTGCACAACTACGGTGGTCTCATTGGTGCCGCTCATCACACGGATAGAGCTGCCAAGCTTGTCGAGTGCGTTGCTGAAGTCCTCTGAGGTGTAGTTCTCGGTGTCTTCGTTCATGAGCGATGCCGTCAGGGAGCTGATGCCCGCCTTAGATGGGTCTGCCATGGACAGACGGTGGCCGCCTTTGATGGTCAGCTGCATCGTTACAGTCGGAATCTCGTCAGACTTGGAACCGATTACTTTCAGGCCGTTCTTGAACTTGGAGGTCCAGAAGTCGGGCACGGTCACCACCGGGTTGGCTCCAGAGGCAGGGCGCTTGCTGCGGTCAAACGAATCAACCGCCTTGGTGTAAGCCAGGTTGCTGTAGTTCTCTGTGCTTGGGGTGTAGCCCTCTTTGGTAGGCGTGAAGTTGTCGGCTTTTGCAATCAGCTCGCTTTTGCCTTTTGGCACCACGCTCAGAATGACGCTGCTCTTGCCTTTGATGTACTGGTTGTACACGCGCATCACATCTTGTTTCGTCACCGCCTGTAGGCGCTTCAGCTCTTCCTGCAGGAAGTTCGGATTGCTTTGGAACGTTTCATAGGCAGCCAGCTGTGACACCTTGCCGCTCACACTCGCCATGCGGTTAATCAGGCCAGATTCTGCTGAGGCTTTGAATTGAATCAAATCCTCGTCCGTGATGCCACGCTTCTCGAAATCTTCAAACGACTTGCGCACTAGTGCCTCGGTATTGGCAAGGCCCTGGTTCGGGAACGCCGTTACAGACACTATGAATTCACCAGCCAGTTCAGAGGCGGAATTATATGTGCCGGCGTTGATGGCTTTCTGTTCTTTCACAAAGTTCTTGTGGAAGATGGAATTCTTACCTTGGCCGATTACCTGCGCCAGCACGTCCAGCGCAGCTTCGTCCTTATGGCCGGACTGAGGCACTGGGTACGTCATACGCAGCATCGGGAAGCGCACGTTGTCCTCGTAAGACACATAGCGGTCGCTGGTAAGGGTAGGGATGTTAGGCTGCATGTTCTGCACGGCCGGGCCGACAGGTATAGAGCCGAAGTATTTCTCCACCAGCTTCACTACGTCGGCTGGCTTCACGTCGCCACCCACGGTCACCACGGCGTTGTTCGGGCCATACCAGCGCAGGAAGAAGTTCTTGAGGTCGTTTACATTCACGCGGTTCAGGTCCTCCATGTAGCCGATTACCGACCAAGAGTAAGGGTGTCCGTAAGGGTACAGCGTTTTGCCGATAATCTCGCCAGATAAGCCGTAAGGCTGGTTGTCTATTCGCTGGCCACGCTCGTTCTTAACGGTCTCGCGCTGCACCTCGAATTTCTGCTGCGTCACGGCGTCCAGCAGGAAGCCCATGCGGTCAGCCTCCAGCCACAGGGCCGTCTCGAGTTGGTTGCTCGGCAGTGTCTCGAAATAGTTGGTGCGGTCGCGGTTGGTGGTGCCGTTTAGCGTGCCGCCTGCTTCGGAAACTATCTTGAAGTGCTCCTCATCGGCCACGTTGTCGGAGCCCTGGAACATCATGTGCTCAAAGAAGTGGGCGAAACCGGACTTGCCGATTTCCTCGCGGGCCGAGCCCACGTGGTAGGTCACGTCCACGTGCACCACCGGGTCAGAGTGGTCCTCGTGCACGATGAGCGTGAGGCCATTGGAGAGCTTGTATTTTTCGTAAGGGATTACCACTTCATTGCCTTTCTTGGTAACCTTCTCCACTAGTTTTGTCTGAGCCTCCGCCGCGCTGACCACGCTGGCTGTGAGCACAATACTCAGACCGATTTTCTGTAGCATGTTGATTTGTTTAGATGAACGATTGGTAAGACCAATATAAGCCAATTTAGTTTAATGCTGTGTCATAATATAGACGAACGCCTATTTTGTCTCGGCTAACACTTGTTTGGCGAACATCACAGACACCGCCAGCGTCAGCAGCGCCACCACCAGCATGGCCGTGGTCACCAGAAAAGCCATACCTGAGGTTTGGGTGGCGGCTGTATCTTGGGGCTGTTGCACCATCTCCAGCAGGCGGATGAAGTACGTGCCGGCGCGCCAGCCCAACAGCAGCGTGAGCAGGGCAGCCTCTCCTGCGCCCAACAGGAAGCCCCAGCGGTGCCGGCGGTTGAGGAAGTGGCCGGCCACCAAAGCCAGCAAGCCGCCGGCTATACCTGTGATAAGGGCCGTTTGGGCTTGTTCGCCGGCCACATCCACGGCGACAGCGCCGCAGCCGAGCATGAACACGCCGAAGAAGGCGTAGAGGTAGGAAATCTGTTTGTGTATGGTCATAAGACTTGTGTTTGCTACAAGCAAATATAGCGGGAAATGTTGAGGAGCTATACCTGCGTCCCGACAAGTCGGCTGCAGGGCTACAACCTTTGGGCGGAACCGAAGTATTATCCTGATGGGGCGCCTAAAACCCCGCACTATGACCAAGAAAGACGAACTGCACCAATTATACAAAGACCCCGCCCTGTCAGCCGAGTGGGCGGGCTTGCGCTATACCTCTGACGAAAAGCCCGGTATCACTCGAAAAAAAGCTGGCTCCGGCTATACCTACCTGAACAGCAAAGGTGAGAAAGTGACGGATGAGAAGACGCTGGAACGAATCAACAAGCTGGTTATACCCCCGGCCTGGACCGAGGTATGGATTTCACCGAGCGCAAAGGGGCACCTGCAGGCGACAGGCCGCGACCAGAAAGGCCGCAAGCAGTACATCTACCACCCGGAGTGGCAGCAGGCGCGGAGCCTGACCAAGTTCGGCCGCATGATTACCTTCGGGAAGACGCTTCCAAAACTGCGCGCGCAGATAGAAGAAGATATAAATTCCCGAAAACTGGACAAGCGCAAAGTGACGGCCCTGGTACTCTCCATCATGGACAGCGCCCTAATCCGCATCGGCAACCGGCATTATGCCAAATCAAACAAATCCTACGGCCTTACCACCCTCCGCGACCGCCACGTGTCATTCAATGGCAGCACCGTTACCTTCGCCTTTAAGGGCAAGAAAGGGGTGGAGCACGAAATTGACCTGAAGGACCGCCGCTTGGCTCAACTGGTGAAGAAGTGCAAGGAGATTCCTGGCTATGACCTCTTCCAGTACTATGATGAAAACGGAGAGCGGCAAACGCTGGAGTCGGGCGACGTAAACGAGTACCTCCGCGACATCACTTCACACGATTTCACAGCAAAGGACTTCAGAACCTGGGGCGGCACCGTGCGCATGGTGGAGTGCCTGGAACAGGTGCTGGATGTGGACCCGGAGATGGATAAGGAGAAAAGCATCAAGGAGGCGGTGAAGCAGGTGGCGAAGGGCTTGGGCAACACGCCCAGTGTCTGCAGCAAGTACTACATCCATCCGGAGGTGATGAACCTGTTCCGTGAAGACAAACTGCTGAACTACCTCAAAAAGCACGATGCCAGTTCCTCCAAGTCAGAGCACATGACAGGTATGGAGGAGTTCGTACTCAAGATGCTGGAGAGAGTAGCGAAAGAAGCCGCTAAGGCAGCCTAGTTTCCCTCCCTGTCGTAGGCGTGCACCCGTACGTCACGGGTGGTGAAGTCCCTGGCTTCGGTGCCGAAGTCTATCTCATTGCCGCGCTCGGTGTCGTAGATGTGCGTCATCCTGCGCCTGCCTTTCACGGATGATTTGTCTGTGATTTCATCTTCGCCCAGACCGCCGTATACCTCCACCAGTATGCCGTCTGTTGTGTTGCCTTCCAAAAGGAAAGTGTCGTCATTTCCTAGGCCGTGCAGGGTTATCTTTTCTGTTTCTTTCCGGGAAAAGATGCGTTGGTAGAGGACCTTTTCGGGCAGGCTGTCTTGAGCAGGTCGCGTTACAGTTAATTCCGTACGGGCATCATCAAGCCGTTTTACCAGGAAGTTGTCTTGTTTGTCTGTACCTGCCACGGTGACGTGCTTTGCCAATACCTCATACATTTTGCTGGCCACCTCAGGCAACTGGTCGCGGCGGTTCCGGAGGCTTTCCGTCATGTCAGCACCCACCAACTTGTATACCGGCGCAGGCAGTTGCTTCACAGCTCTTTCGATGACGCTATCGGTCAGCTTTTGCTGCAGTTCCTGTGCCACCTGCTGCCACTCTTGCCGGCTGATTTCGTTGAGCAGGCGCTCGTCTATGAACTCCGCGTTAATCATGAGCGCTTTCACATCCTTTATTTGAGGGCCGAAGGAACTGAACTTGCGAGCGACTAACTTGCTTGTCGCCAGGAAAGGTATAGCACCGTCGTTCATCTTCAGGAATACCTGGTCGCGGTCTTTGGGAATTGGTTCATAACGGACATCCTTACCTTCTTGAAAAGCAGCCCAGTCCCACTGTCCCTTATGCCGGTCCCAATCGCCCAGCAGCACGTCCAACAGCCGGGCGCGGGCAAAGGCACGCTGATTGAAGTGGTGGGTATTGGTCTCGTAGCGCTTCCGCAACGCATCATCCGAATCCTCAAAGGTAGCTACGTTTGCAAAGGCAGGAAGCACATTCGCGGCGCTCTTGAACTTCTCTTCCAGCATAAACACCTTTCCCTGCACGGCATCGGCATACGCTCCGAAAGAGGAGTCGTCTGACCGGACATAGTACAAAATAGGAGATGCATGGTACATGCCGGCCGCTTCGGCTAGCACAGGCACCACCAGTGCGCCATACGGGTTGGCCGACGAGGTCTGGTCACGCAGGATGTTAGTCACGAAAGTAGGGCGCCAGAATTTGGCCAGCACCAGCACCGGGTCTTTGTCAATGGAGCGGAAGGCGTACAGGCGGCCAAGACTGTCCTGCAGGTGAAAGCTGCTGGTTTGGTAGCCACCTAACTTTTTGAGCACCTTCATGCCGCCGTTCATGGTAGCCAAATCAAAAACAGGAAGCTTGACAGGGGTAGTCCAAAGGTCGCGGTTGTGCCTGCCCCAGAAGAGGCGGTGGAGCCAGCCCCGTTCATAATGCCGGCCGGCCACCACCCACACGCTGTCAGGACCAGGAGCAGTGGCTATACCTGCCTCTCCTGGTTCTGCCAGTGCATCTTTCTGAAAGAAGTCATTGTCGGCGCAGCTGCCCAGCAAAAGGGTGAGTAGCAGCAGAAGCGCGGTTTTGTAGGTATGCATTTAAAAGGGCGTCTGTTCCCTTTAACGCAGCAGAAGTATAAGGTTTTCGCTATTTCCGGTTTTGTCTGTAGTAGCGAATCAACCCGGCAGTAGAGCTGTCATGGTCGGCCTCTTTGTTGCTGAGTAGTTCCTCCTCAATGGTGCCGGCCAATTGCTTGCCCAATTCCACGCCCCATTGGTCAAAGCTGTACACGTTCCAGATGACGCCCTGCACAAACACTTTGTGCTCGTACATGGCAATCAGGCTGCCCAAGGTATAGGGGGTGAGCTGATTGAACATGATGGAGGTGGAGGGTTTGTTGCCCTCAAACACTTTGTGTGGCACCAGCTGCTCCAGTTCCTCGCCGGCCATACCTTTCCGCTGCAGCTCCTCGCGCACCTCATCGGCAGTTTTGCCTTTCATGAGCGCCTCCGTCTGGGCGAAGAAGTTGGAAAGCAGCATGGGGTGGTGCTGGCCAATGGGGTTGTGGCTGTTCACCGGCGCCAGGAAGTCAGAAGGTATCAGCACCGTGCCCTGGTGGATAAGCTGGAAGAAGGAGTGCTGTCCGTTGGTGCCGGCGGCTCCCCAAATCACGGGCTGGGTCTCATAGTTCACGAATTCACCGTCGCGTCCGGCTGACTTGCCGTTGCTTTCCATTTGGAGTTGCTGCAGGTACTCGGGCAGCAGGCGCAGGTATTGGTCATAGGGCAGCACTGCATGCGATTGCGCTCCGAAGAAGTTAGTATACCAGACACTCAGCAAGGCCATCAGCACCGGGATGTTCTGGCGGAGCGGAGTATTCCGCAGGTGCTTGTCCATACCTTCGGCCCCACGCAGCAGCTCCTCAAACTTGTCATACCCCAAGGCACAGGCCACCGACAGCCCAATGGCCGACCAGAGGGAGAAGCGACCACCTACCCAATCCCAGAAGCGGAACGTGTTTTCCGGCTCTATGCCGAATTTAGAGACGGCTTCGGTGTTGGTGGAGAGTGCTACGAAGTGCTTGCTGATATGGCCCTCATCCTGCGCCGCCTCCAAAAACCAGCTTCGTGCCGTCTGCGCGTTCGTGATGGTCTCCTTTGTGGTAAAAGTCTTCGAGGCGATGATGAAGAGCGTCGTTTCCGGGTCCACTTTTCGCAGTACCTCTGCGGCATCCGTGCCGTCTACGTTGGAGATGAAGTGTACCTCTATATCGGGCTTCTGGTACTTCTTCAACGCCTCACATACCATCTTCGGCCCCAGGTCGGAGCCGCCGATGCCGATGTTCACCACGTGCCGCACCTTTTTACCGGTATAACCCGTCCACTCGCCGCTGTGCAACCTGTCGCAAAATTCTTTCATCTGGCGCTGCACATCACGTACTTCCGCCAGCACATCCTCACCATCTACCATCAACTCTTGGTCTGAGAAGTTGCGCAGCGCCGTGTGCAGCACCGCCCGGCCTTCGGTAGCATTTATCTTGTCGCCCCGGAACATGCTTTCAATGGCGGCAGGCACCTGCGTCTCCTCAGCCAGCTGTGTGAGCAGGTCCAGGGTTTCTTCGTTGATGCGGTTTTTAGAGAAATCGTACAGGGTGTCTTCCACCTGGAAAGAGAACTTTTCGAAGCGCTGCGGGTCTGCCTGAAACATATCACGCAGGTGCTCCTGCTGCAGGCTTTTGAAGTGTGCTTCCAGTTTTTTCCAGGCTTGCGTGGCGGTAGGGTTATGAGATTGTAGCATGTTTTATTTTGCAGAAGTGGTTACGGCAGGAACTACTGTGAAAGTGCCTGCAAGGTTATTGTTATCAGGACAGGGCACGCCTATGTGGGCATAAATATACACTAATTTTTAGGTGGAGAGGGAGGTGAGGTATCATTTAGGTGCCGGCTGCGTAGGTCTATACAGCCCGAAGTGCTACCAGCGGAACCGTATTCCGTATGAATGAGTACCCGAACCAAGAGTATATCCACTATGAAAGAGGACCAAAACCAACCAAAAGGCAAAGGCCAACCAAAGGCAAAGATACTGCGGGAGGACGATGGCAAGCGCACACCCCCGGCCGACAGGAACTATGTGACCGGCGGCGATACCCATGCCACCCGGCCGGAGCAAGGGCCTGACGTGCCGCCACATGAGCAGACAGAAGGCATTCCGTAGCCCTGCGTTCCCTTTGAAGCTACAAAACAGGACAACCGTTGAACTGGGCATCCGTGGTAGGAATGTCCAGTTCAACGGTTGTCTATAACCAGGTATAGCCACTAAGTTGAACGACAGCCTGAACCGGCAGAATCTATAATTTAGCACCATGAGTACCCTCAATCAAACTCTCAAAGACCGTAACATCAAAGCGCTCATACTAGACCTCGATGGTGTGGTGACGCAAACGGCCCGGGTGCATGCACAGGCCTGGAAACGTATGTTTGATGCCTACCTGAAGAAGCGAGGCGAAGAGGAAGGGAAGGACTATGCACCACTTGAAATAGAGACAGACTACCGGGAGCATATCGACGGTATTCCGCGCTACGATGGGGTGCGCAATTTCCTGCAGTCCCGTGGCATCACGTTGCCCGAAGGCGACCCCACCGATGACATTGGAGAGGAGACGGTAGCCGGCCTGGGCAACCTCAAGAACATGTATTTTCAGGAACTGTTGAAGCAAGATGGGGTGGATGAGTATAAAGACACCATCGCCTGGCTGCAGCAACAGCGCAGTAAAGGAATGCGCACAGCCGTTATCTCTGCCAGCAAGAACTGCGTGGATGTGCTGCATGCCGCAGGTATAGCGAAGCTGTTTGAAGAGCATGTGGACGGACTGCAGTCGGCAGAGATGGGACTGAAAGGCAAACCTGCACCGGATATCTTTCTGGAAGCAGCCAGACGGCTGGGTGTTTCCCCACAGGAAGCGGCTATCTTCGAAGATGCCCGAAAGGGGGTACAGGCAGGTAAGGCAGGTGGTTTCGGACTGGTGGTAGGTATAGACCGCACGCGTGATGCGGAAGGTCTGAAGGCGAGTGGAGCCGACATGGTCATACAAGAATTTCCCTCGGAGGTTTAATGCACACAACTACAGACGACATGATAGAGAAACGTGGGGCACACGAGCTCCCCTCCGCACTTCAAAACCGAGAGGAACTGCTTGCGAAACTACAGAACAAAAATCCCGCTGTTTTCCTCGACTACGACGGCTGCTTGACCCCCATTGTAAAGGAACCGGACATGGCCATTCTGTCAGAGGAGATGCGGCAGGTACTGCACGATTTGGCAGGCGTATGTAAGGTGGCCGTAGTGAGCGGCCGCGACCGACAGAACGTAGAACGGCTGGTAAAGCTCGACAACCTCTACTTTGCCGGCTCCCACGGTTTCGACATCACTGGCCCGGGCAACATGCAGGCAGAACCAGGCGGTGCCACAGCGGCATTGGCCGCCCTGGATGAATCAGAAAAACTGCTTCAGGCGAAACTGCAGCACGTGGCAGGCAGTCTTGTAGAACGGAAGCGTTACGCCATTGCAGTACACTACCGTAATGTAGCCGAGGAGCAGGTAAGTGATGTGGAGCAGGCGGTGGATGCTGTACTGGCAGAGCAGCCCCAGCTCAAAAAGGGGCTCGGCAAGAAGGTAATCGAACTAAAGCCTAACCTGGACTGGCACAAAGGCAAGGCAGTGCTGTGGCTCATGGAAGAGCTGCAACTGGATAAGCAGAACACGCTGCCGATTTACATCGGAGACGATATAACAGATGAGGACGCCTTCGCCTCGTTACAAGGCAGAGGTATAGGTATACTAGTAGGTGAGCATGATGATAAAACCGCAGCAACGTACCGGCTCGAAGATGTGGAAGAGGTGCGGGCTTTCTTGCAGGAGCTGACGGATTTCGTAAAGCGTAGGAGTGATGGCTGACTGGAGCATCGCTTATGAGGAGTGGGTGCCGGAGGAGCAGCCTTTGCGCGAAGCCCTGTGCACCTTGGGCAATGGCTACTTCGCCACGCGTGGTGCTTTTGAGGAAGCCGTTGCAGATTCCGAGTTCCATTATCCCGGCACGTACCTGGCGGGCGGCTACAACAGGCTCACGTCAGAGGTTTCTGGCAAGCAAATAGAGAATGAGGATTTGGTCAACTGGCCCAACTGGTTACCTATCTCTTTCCGGTCTGTAGGTGGGGAGTGGTTTCATATGAGCTTGGTAGAAGTGCTGGCTTTCCGTCAGGAGCTGCAGTTGCAGCATGGCCTACTGACGCGGCAAGTGCATTTCCGGGATGAGCAAGGCCGTGAGTCAGAACTAAAGACACGCCGCTTGGTGAGCATGGCCAACCCGCATCTGGCTGCCATTGAATGGGAACTGACACCCATCAACTGGTCAGGTGAGATAGAAATTCATTCAGCCTTGGACGGCAGGGTAATCAACAGTGGCGTGGCCCGCTATAGAGCGCTTTCCAGCCAACACCTGGAACCTCTGGAGCAGGGGCAGCACGATGAGCAAACGATGTACCTGGTGGTGCAGACCACACAGTCCAAGACACGGATGGCGCAGGTGGCCCGCACCCGTTTCTTCCAAAACGGGCAACTCCTGGAGTCCAATCCCGATACAGAAATTGAAACAGGTTATACCCGGCAGCAACTGGTGGTGCAACTGGAGCAGGGGCAGCCAACCAGATTGGAGAAAACGGTTCTCTTCTATACCTCTCGGGATTGGGCCACATCAGAACCCCTGCTGGATGCCTGTGCCAACGTTCACCGCCAAGGTGCATTTGAGGAGCTGCTGGAGGAGCATAAGCTGGCCTGGCAGCGCCTTTGGAACCGTTGCGATTTGCACACGGCCTGCAACAACAAGACACAGTCCATACTCAGGCTGCACATCTTCCACCTCCTGCAAACCGTGTCAGGCCATACCGTGGATTTGGACGTGGGCGTACCTGCACGCGGCTGGCACGGCGAGGCCTATCGGGGACACATCTTCTGGGATGAGCTCTTCATATTTCCATTTTTGAACCTGCGGTTGCCTGCCATCACGCGGGAGTTACTCATGTACCGTTACCGCCGCCTGAACGAGGCGCGGAGTGCGGCCAAAGAAGCGGGCTACAAGGGAGCCATGTTTCCGTGGCAGAGTGGCAGCAATGGCCGAGAGGAAAGCCAGGTTATTCACCTCAACCCACAGTCGGGCAGGTGGCTGCCAGACAATACCTATCTGCAGCGGCATATCAGCGCTGCCGTCGCCTACAATGTGTGGCAATATTACCAGGCTACCGAGGACATGGATTTCCTGAGTTACTACGGGGCAGAACTAATCCTCGACATTGCCCAGTTCTGGTCCACTATCGCTGATCTAAATGAGGAGACAGGCCGCTATGAAATCCTGCATGTAGTGGGTCCTGATGAATACCATACAGAATATCCGGACTCTACTGAAATCGGATTGAACAACAACGCTTATACCAATGTGATGGCGGTATGGGTCATTCAGCGTGCGCTCGACCTGAAGGAGGTGATAGACGATTCACGTTATGAGGAACTGGTTACCAAGCTTCACATCACACCGGAAGACCTGGCGCGTTGGCAGGATATAAGCAAGCGCATGTATGTCCCCTTTATAGAAGGTACCTCCATCATCGCCCAATTTGATGGTTATGAGAAGCTCCTAGACTTTGACTGGGAGAAGTACAGAGCCAGGTATGGCGAAGCCATGCGGCTTGACCGCATCCTGGAGAGCGAAGGTGACAATGTGAACAAGTACAAAGCCAGCAAACAGGCCGATGCACTCATGCTGTTCTACCTGTTTTCTACAGAGGAGTTACTTCAGATTCTCGATAGGCTGGGGTATGACTGTACTCCCGAAATTATTCCTCAAAACATTTCCTACTACGAGCAGCGCACCTCCCATGGCTCTACACTGAGTAAGATTGTGCACTCCTGGGTGCTCGCCCGTTCAGACCGCAAACGTGCCTGGACCAACTTCCAGACAGCCTTGACGAGCGACGTAGAAGATATTCAGGGCGGAACGACTGCCGAAGGCATCCACTTGGGAGCCATGGCGGGAACAGTAGACCTGGTGCAGCGGGGCTTTACCGGGTTGGAGATTCGTGACGACGTTCTCTGGCTCAACCCTGTGCTTCCTGACGAAATGCCGTGCCTGAACCTGCAGCTGCGCTACCGCGGCCACTGGATTGCCTTGCTACTCACAGATAAGAAATTGACCATCAGCATTGACAGAGGCTGGTCGAAGGAGGTGAAGATAGGCGTGAAAGGGGAAGTCTACGCCTTCCGAACGGGCGACAAGCGCGAGTTCGACATCAGCCGGCCTTCTTTGAAAGAAGCCAGTGCCTAGGCATTAACAAATGCACCATCCGCTGCTCAGCTATACTTACACCTATACCTACACCTCCCAAACAATGCAACAGATTCTCACCATCACACTCAATCCTGCACTAGATAAAAGCAGCTATGTAAAGCGGGTGCTGCCTGAAAAGAAGCTACGTTGTGGTGAGCCTCGGTACGAGCCAGGTGGAGGCGGTATCAATGTCTCGCGTGCCATCCGAAAGCTCGGGGGGCAGTCCACTGCTTGGCTGCTCTCGGGCGGCCCGGCAGGTGAAAAGCTCTGTGAGCTGCTGCAGGAAGAAGGGGTGGAATTCTGGTCGGGTCAGACCGAGAGCTGGACCCGCGAGAACCTGATGGTGATGGAGGAGAGCACAGGTGACCAATACCGTTTCGGAATGCCGGGCCCTAAGATTCAGGAATCGGAATGGGGGCAGGTACTGGAGAAATTGCAATCACTGGAAAAGTTCCCGGAGTATGTGGTAGCCAGTGGCAGTCTGCCTCCTGGTGTGCCAGATGATTACTACCAGCAACTAGCCAAACTTGCCCATGAGCACCAGTTTCGGCTGATTGTCGATACGTCGGGAGAAGCGCTCCTTAAAGCGGCAGGAGAGGGGCTATACCTCATTAAGCCCAACCTGGGCGAGCTGGCGAAGCTGGCAGGGAAAGAGCACATTTCTGCCATGGAGCAGGAGGATTTTGCCATGCAGGTGCTGGAGGAGGGTAAATGTAAGGTCCTGGTGGTTTCGCTCGGACCCCGCGGCGCCATGCTCGCCTCCAAGGAAACGGGCATTCACTATGTGGTGCCGCCTACAGTGAAGCAGGAAAGCGCCGTAGGGGCCGGTGACAGCATGGTGGCGGGTATGGCGATGAGTCTGTTGCAGGGTTGCCCTCTGGAGGAGGTGGTACGTTATGGTGTTGCCGCCGGAACAGCCGCCACCATGACGTCGGGCTCAGAATTGTGCCGCAAGGAGGATGTGGAGGAGATATATCAGTGGCTGTTGAAGCATAAGTAGAGGATGTTTATACTTCGTAGCTGCTGCTTTGCTTTTTGCTCGCTGAGTTGTTGTATAGCTTCGCCTGTGCGGCGGGCACCTACTTTTTTTCTTGGCAAAAAAAGTAGGCAAAAAAGCCAAGACGCTCCAAACTCGCTGAACGCTCGAACAGTGGAGCGTCAATAGGCGCACTTGGCTAGTGCCATAGCTCCGTAGCTTCTGTGGTAAGTATGCCTTGCTATACCTGCCAGTGTTCATGTGCCACAACGTTTCCATGTGACGAACAGTAGCGGCAGAAAGTCCCCCTTCGAAGGGGGCAGGGGGATGTTAATCGTTCCTAATTCCTCTCTTCGGCGGAGCAAAGATGGGTGGACCTGGGAAAGCCGAAATCAAATATAATCTAGCGAAACAAAAAGGGTGAGGCACATGCCTCACCCTTTTTGTTTGCCTTCGCTATACCTTAGGCATTCCGATTCACGGCGTTCAAATCTTCAAAGGCTTCTTTCAGACGGGCAATGAAATTCTTTTCGCCTTCGCGCAACCATACCCTCGGGTCATAATATTTCTTGTTTGGGGCATCTGCACCATCTGGATTGCCCAACTGTGCTTGCAGGTAGTCGCGCTTGGACTCATAGTAGTTCTTCACACCGTCCCAAAACGCCCACTGCATGTCCGTGTCAATGTTCATCTTGATAGCACCATATCCAATCGCTTCCGTGATTTTAGCTTTCTCTGAGCCGGAGCCGCCGTGGAACACGAAGTTCACAGGGTTGGCGTCTGTGCCGTACTTCTGCTGAATGAAATCCTGGGAGTTTTTCAATATCTCTGGTCGTAGCTCCACGTTGCCTGGCTTGTATACCCCGTGCACGTTGCCAAAGGCCGCAGCAATGGTAAAGCGGCGACTAATTTTGTTCAGCTCCTCGTAGGCAAAGGCTACTTCCTCCGGTTGGGTATAGAGACGGGAACTGTCCACGCCGCTGTTGTCCACGCCGTCTTCTTCGCCGCCAGTCACACCCAGTTCAATCTCGACCGTCATACCTATCTTGTCCATACGCTGGAGGTAGCTGGCGCAGGTCTCAATGTTTTCCTTTATCTCCTCCTCGGACAGGTCCAGCATGTGCGAACTGTATAGGGGCTTGCCGTGCTGCTCGTAGTATTTCTCGCCGGCATCAAGCAGTCCGTCAATCCAGGGGAGAAGCTTTTTGGCCGCATGGTCGGTATGCAGTACCACCGGAACGCCATAGGCCTCTGCCATAAGGTGCACATGCTGCGCGCCGGAGATTGCACCGGCAACAGCCGCTTTCTGGTCCTCGTTGGCAAGTCCCTTGCCAGCGAAGAACAGGGCGCCACCATGTGAAAACTGAATGATGACAGGGGAATTAAGCTCCTTGGCTGTTTCCAACACCGCATTGATGGAGTTGGTGCCGATGACGTTGACAGCCGGAAGGGCAAAGTTATTTTCGTTGGCGTAGTTGAACAGCTCTGTCACTTCATCGCCGAACAGCACGCCTGCTCTGAATCTTTTTTCCATGTTGTAGTTCTTGTTTTTACAGAGAGGAAATTACGCATAAATATCTATAAACCGAAAATGCACCTCTGACAAGCAGCAATCCGGCTTCATTCAAACACAATCACTTTGTCTTTGTGCTTGCCGCGCATGTGGCCGCGTATAATCTGCTGTATGTCTTTGTTGTCGTTGTAGCGGGTTATTTCTGATTTAAAGTCCTCCAGGGTATGGGCCGAAAAATACTCATCCACGAAGCCGAAGCCCAGGTAAGTGCCATGCTCCACCACCACTATAGATTTCTCACCTAGCTCCCGGCCCTTGCCCACTATCACGAACGTGTTGTGCTCATAAGTGATGGAGTCGATGGCTGCGTCTACCCGCATGTTGTACTCTTCCGGACTCTCCTTGCCAATGCAGGCGCCCTGGCACTGGTGTACCTGGTAATCGAAGCAGGCACCCGCTGTTTTGTACAGGTCGCACAGTTTTTGGCAGAGGTTATACTTGGCCACCTTATGGAAAAGGAAGCCTTTGGCTTTGTAGTGGTTGGAGAGCGCCACCAGCGGCGTCATGCTCATGTTATCGGCCTTATTGATGCTGCCAAAAGTCATGCGCTTGTACCCTTTGTCGTCTTCATATACAAATATACCGGTGTTAAACACGCTGCGGCGCTGCTGCCGGTTGTAATGCGGCTTCATGCGCTTTATCTCCGATGACTCAAACAGAAGCGCCACCAGTTCATTGCCCATCAGTTCGTAGGTGATGTCGGCAATCTGGTTCTTGAACTCAATGGACTTATGGCTCTTGTAATCGATGTTAAAGTGTTGGATGATGCGCTTGCGGATGTTGATGCTCTTGCCTACATAAATCACCTCACCCGCTTCGTTGTGGAAGTAGTATACCCCCGGCACAGTCGGCAGCGCATCCACCTGCTCCTTGCTGATGGCGGGGGGCAGGAGCGAGGCCTTGATTTCGTTTTTAAGTTGCTCTGCCGGGTCGGCCATGTGCTGGGCCCCATCTATCACAGGCCTGTTTATTTTGATTAGCTTATCGAACAATTTGGCCGTGGCTTCGGCGTCTCCGATGGCACGGTGGCGCATCTCCAGCGGAATATCAATGCTCTTGCAGAGTTTGCCCAAACTGTAGGATGGCAGGCCAGGTATAAGCGAGCGGCTGAGGCGCACGGTGCAAAGCGTTTTGCGCTGGAAGGTGAAGCCCAGGTCGGCGAACTCTTTCTTTATAAAAGAGTAGTCGAAGCGTACGTTGTGGGCCACGAATACCTTGCCTTCCGTGAACTGCACTATCTCTTTCGCCACTTCATAGAACTTAGGGGCCTCCTGCACCATGTCGTCTGTGATTCCGGTCAGTTGGGAGATGTAGTAAGGTATAGGGCGCTGCGGGTTGATGAGCGTGCTATACTTGTCCACGATTTGCTGCCCGTCGTGTATGAAAATGGCTATCTCGGTAATCTTGTCCTGAGTAGGCTGGCTGCCTGTCGTCTCAATATCTATGATGGCGTACAAGATGTGTCTGGGTTATGCTTTTTGGATTGCCGCTGGCACAGCGCCGGAGGCTATCCTATAAACCAACATAATTAGCAATACGTTTCAAATTGCTACCGATGCGAATACAGTTAGCACGAATACCCTTTTATTGCTCCTGTTCCTGCTCTTGCGGCTCTTCCTGCTCCAGTTCCTCCCGTTCTTTACGGGCCTTTTTCCTAAGCTTGTCGAACATCTGGTTGAACCTGTTGGATTTCTTCACCTTCACATCATCAATGTCCGCCAGCAGGAAGCCGAAAGGTTGCAAGGGCTCATAGGCATCAAAAAGCACTTTGAGAATCGCAATCATAGGTATAGAAATAATCATACCGGCCGCTCCCCAAATCTCGCCACCAATCAGCAAGGCCACAATGGCCGCAAAGGGATTGATGCTCACTTTAGAACCTACTACATAAGGCGTAATGAAATTACCTTCCAGGAACTGCACGAACATGAACACCAGGACGACCAGCACCGCATCGAACAGGTTGCCGGTGGTAGCCAACGTAAAGAGAGCCGGAAGCATCGCGCCTATCATAATGCCTATATAAGGTATGATGGTCAGGATGGAGGCAAACACCCCAAAGAAGATGGCATACTTAACCCCCAATATGAGCAGGCCGGCAGAATTGAGCAGCGAGACAATGACAATCACAATCATCAAACCCGAAATATAACTCTGTGCCACACTCTGTATGTTATTAATGGTATGGTTCATGCCGCTGCGACGCTCCTTGGCTACGAACTTATACATGAACTGCTCCAGGTGGTCGCGGTAATACAGGAAACAGAACACGAAAATGGGAACCACCGTCAGCACGGCCAGCGCGCCAGTTGTCATGGAGATGGTGCTACCCAGAAAGGTGGTGGTAAGCTCCCGCAGGTTGCCTATAGTACTCCGGATGAAATCACTTTTGTTTGAAGGCTCTACGCCAAAGTTTTGGAAGAGAAAACGCTGCGTCTTGAAAAAGAGCACGTCGATGTTCTTGCCAATCGTCTCCAGCTCCGAGGTCAGGCTAATCACCTGCATGGACAGAAACCAGATGACTAGCCCCAGCACCACCATGACCACCACAATACTACAGATGATGGCCACAGCACGCGGAAGGCGAAATCTTTCCAAGTCGCGCGTCAGGGGAAGGAGCAGCAGGGCGAACAGCAGGGCGAACACCAGGGGCATCAGGACACTTTTAAATGTCTGCAGAATCCAGATGAGCAGGATGAGACCCAAAAGTATAACCACATACTTGAAATAGCCCGGTAATTTAATTTCCATGAAACGCTGGTTTAGGTGCTGCTTGTCCTTGTAGGGACACGGGCCAAAATAAGTAAAAGTCCTGCTTAGGTATAGTAAAAATTTTATATATTATTACTAATTGTATTAGCATAAGGGCGCGTGATAAAATCTGTCTTTTTGTGAACTGTAGAGGCAAAATAGAAGTTATGTATATATGCTTGAGATTGACGCAGAATTTGATTAAATTTGTTGGCTAAATATATTAGCAAAATACCCTTTGAGTGGCGAGAACATCAGGAGGCTGGAACTATTTGCCCCGCCTGTTTTCTTTTATTTTTCTATATTTCCGAGTAATTCCACCTAATCAATTACACTTACGCTTACAGAATGGCAGAGTTAGAGCATAATTACAACGAAGACAGCATTCGCTCGCTGGAGCCGCGCGAGCACATTAGGCTACGACCTGGTATGTACATCGGCAAGCTGGGAGACGGCTCTTCGGCCGATGACGGTATTTACATCCTGGTGAAAGAGGTGATTGACAACTCCATTGACGAACACGTGATGGGTTTCGGCAAGACCATCGACATCAAGATATCGGACCACAAGGTGCAGGTGCGCGACTATGGTCGGGGTATACCTTTGGGCAAGGTGATTGACTGTGTGAGCAAAATCAACACGGGTGGCAAGTATGACAGCAAGGCCTTCCAGAAGTCGGTTGGTCTGAACGGTGTGGGTACCAAGGCGGTAAACGCCCTATCCAGCCACTTCCGTATCCAGTCGGTGCGCGATGGCAAGATGAAGGCCGCTGAGTTTGAGCGGGGCGTGCTGACGCTGGATTCTGAGTTGCAGGAAACAACACAGCGAAACGGCACCCTGACCATCTTCACGCCAGACGATACCATCTTCAAGAACTACCAGTACAACCCGGATTACCTGGAGAACCAAATCTGGAACTATGTATACCTGAATGCCGGCCTGACCGTCAACTTCAACGGCAAGAAGTTCTACTCCGAGAACGGCCTGCTGGACCTGCTCCGCAACAAGGCCGATGAAGAGAGTATGCGCTACCCCATCATCCACCTGAAGGGAGCGGACATTGAACTGGCGCTGACGCACGGCAACGACTATGGCGAGGAGTACTACTCCTTTGTAAACGGCCAGTACACCACCATGGGCGGTACGCACCTAGCAGCGTTCCGGGAGGCGATTGTGAAAACGATTCGCGACTTCTTCAAGAAAGACTACGATGCGGCCGATATCCGCGGCTCTATTGTGGGCGCCATCTCGCTGCGTGTACAGGAGCCGGTGTTTGAGTCACAGACCAAGACAAAGCTGGGCTCTATTGATATGGGGCCTGACGGACCAGCGGTGCGTGCCTATATCAATGATTTCATCAAGGAGAACCTCGATAACTTCCTCCACAGGAACCCGACCACGGCGGAGGCTCTGAAGAAGCGCATCGAGCAGAGTGAGCGGGAGCGCAAGGATATGGCGGGCGTGAAGAAACTGGCTAACCAGCGCGCCAAGAAAGCCAACCTGCACAACCGCAAACTGCGCGACTGCCGCCTGCACTTCAACGAAGACAAGCACGAGAATGCAGCCATCTCCACGCTGTTCATCACAGAGGGTGACTCTGCGAGTGGCTCCATCACCAAGTCCCGCAACGT
This sequence comes from Pontibacter roseus DSM 17521, assembly GCF_000373265.1. Lineage (GTDB taxonomy): Bacteria > Bacteroidota > Bacteroidia > Cytophagales > Hymenobacteraceae > Pontibacter > Pontibacter roseus. The sequence continues at coordinate 815,263 of NZ_KB890762.1, read as the reverse complement.
GGACACAGAGGCTGTATTCAGCTTAAGAGGAAAGCCACTCAACTGTTTTGGTCTCAAAAAGAAGGTAGTATATGAGAACGAGGAGTTCAACCTGCTGCAGCACGCCCTCAACATAGAAGAAGGCCTGGAAGGACTGCGCTACAACCGTGTGGTAATCGCGACTGATGCCGACGTGGATGGCATGCACATCCGCCTGCTGCTGCTCACGTTCTTTCTGCAGTTCTTTCCTGATTTGGTGAAGAACGGCCACGTGTACATTCTGGAGACGCCGCTTTTCCGGGTGCGCAACAAGAAGGACACCATCTACTGCTACAACGAGACGGAGAAGCAGGCAGCCATCGAGAAACTGGGTAAGCGACCTGAGATTACCCGCTTTAAAGGACTTGGGGAGATATCACCGGACGAGTTCGGGAAATTCATCGGGGAAAACATCAAGTTGAAGCCTGTGTTCCTGCAGAAGGACACGACGATACAGAAAATGCTGAGCTACTACATGGGCAAGAACACGCCTGAGCGCCAGCAGTTCATCATCGAGAACTTGAAGATTGAGAAAGACATAGTAGAAGAGATTTATGCATAACGACGAACTGAACAACGAAGGTATAGAAAGAGAAGACGAGCTGGAGATTGCGTTCACCGACGGAGAGGAAGAGAAAATCCATAACGTAACGCCTGTCTCCGGACTCTACGAGAACTGGTTCCTCGACTATGCCTCCTATGTTATATTGGAACGTGCCGTACCCGCCATTGAGGATGGCCTGAAGCCGGTGCAGCGTCGTATCCTGCATGCCATGAAAGAAATGGACGATGGACGCTTCAACAAAGTGGCGAACGTCATCGGACAGACCATGCAGTACCACCCACATGGCGACGCTTCCATTGGAGACGCTATCGTGAACCTGGGTCAGAAGGACCTGCTCATTGAGACACAGGGTAACTGGGGCGATGTGCGCACAGGAGACAGTGCCGCAGCCGCGCGTTACATCGAGGCCCGTCTGTCTAAGTTCGCGCTGGATGTGGTGTTCAATCCACAGACGACACAGTGGCAGCTGAGCTACGATGGCCGCAAAAACGAGCCTGTGACGCTACCTGTGAAGTTCCCGCTGCTGCTTGCGCAGGGTGTGGAAGGTATAGCCGTGGGTCTTTCGACCAAGATAATGCCGCACAACTTCAAGGAGCTCATTAAAGGTTCTATTGATGTTTTGAAGGGTCGCAAGACTACGTTGCTGCCTGACTTTCCAACCGGAGGTCTGGTAGACGTGACCAACTACAACAACGGTATGCGCGGTGGACGCATCCGGGTGCGTGCTACCATCGAAAAGGTGGACAAGACTATGCTCATCATTCGGGATGTGCCTTATGGCATTACAACGACCGGTTTGATGGAGTCCATCGTGAAGGCGAGCGAGAATAACAAGATTAAAATCAAGAAGGTAGTCGATAACACGGCTGCCAATGTGGAGATACAGGTACAGCTTCCTCCCGGAGTGTCGCCTGACCTGACCATGGATGCGCTATATGCCTTCACGGATTGCGAGGTATCCATTTCTCCTAACACTTGCGTTATCATTGATGAGAAGCCGCACTTCATGAGTGTGGACGACCTGCTGCGCCTCTCTACCTTTAAAACCGTAGACTTGCTGAAGCGTGAGTTGGAAATCCGCAAAGGTGAACTGGAAGATAAGTGGCATTATTCGTCGCTTGAGAAAATCTTCATTGAGAACCGCATCTACCGCGATATTGAGGAGTGCGAGACTTGGGAGGCGGTTCTCAACGCGATAGACACTGGGTTGGATCCGTTCAAGCACCTTCTGCGCCGTGAGGTGAGCGAAGAGGACATTATCCGCCTGACGGAAATCAGAATCAAGCGCATCTCTAAGTTCGACTCCTTCAAAGCGGATGAGTACATCAAGAAGCTAGAAGAGGAAATGGCCGAAGTGGACGACAATTTGGCAAACCTGGTACGATACGCTATTGCTTACTTCGAAGGCTTGCTGAAGAAGTATGGCCAGGGACGTGACCGCAAGACACAGGTGAAAACCTTTGATGTAATTACTGCACAGAAAGTTGCGATAGCCAACCAGAAGCTTTACATGAATGCGAAAGACGGTTTCATCGGTACCGGATTGCGCAAAGACGAGTTCGTGTGCGACTGCTCTGACATGGATGACATCATCGTGTTCCGCAAGGACGGTAAGTTCATGGTGACCAAAGTGGCCGATAAGACGTTCGTAGGCAAAGACATCGTGATGGCCAGCGTGTACAACAAGAACGACGAGCACATGGTCTACAACATGATTTATGTGGATGGCAAGACCGGTGTATCTTTTGCCAAGCGATTCTCTGTCAAGTCTATCACCCGTGATAAGGAGTACGACCTGACCAAAGGCAACAAAAACTCCAAGGTGCATTACCTGACAGCCAACCCGAATTCTGAGTCAGAGGTGGTAACCATCACGCTAGCTCCAAACGCCTCTGCACGCAACAAAGTCTTCGACTATGACTTCGCTGAACTGATGATAAAAGGCAAAGGGTCAAATGGTAACACCGTGACCAAATACCCTATCAAGAAGGTGGTGCAGAAGAGCCTGGGTGACTCTACATTGGGTGGTCGTGAAATATTCTATGACGAAGTGATAGGCAGGCTGAACACGGAAGGACGCGGCCGTTATCTTGGCTCCTTCAATACAGAAGATACGATTCTGGTCATCTACGAAGACGGAACCTACGAGCAGACCTCCTTTGATTTGAGCAACCACTATACCGTAGAGAAAATCAAGGTGCTGCAGAAGTTCGAGCCGGAGCTAGTGGTGTCAGCCATATATTTTGAAGGCGAAAATAAAACCTATTATGTGAAGCGCTTCAAGATAGAGACCACGACAGTTGGCAAACGCTTTCCGTTTATACCTGAGACCAAAAATTCAAGACTTGAGGCCGTGTCCACGCATCCGGAGCCGCTAGCTACCATCTCCTTCAAGCGCGCACTGCGTGGAGAGAAGGAGACTGAGAAACTGCTGCTTAACGAATTCATTGATGTGAAAGGCTGGAAGGCAATGGGTAACAAACTCAGCTACTTCAAGATTTACGATGTGACGGTGCCTAAGCAGGAGGCAGTGGAACTGGAGGAGAAACCAAAGTCTAAGAAAGTTTCTACGAAGCGAGAAGCTGTCACCTTGCCTACCGAACTTTTAGAGTTGGCTGAGGCGGCCGCTAAGGCAAGTGGGACTCAACCTGTTACAGAAGAAGACGTACAAGAAGTAACGGAAGAGCAAAATGCAAGAAAAGTGCTGAAAGAGAAGAAGCAGTTGGATTTGTTCTAGATTTAGTCCTCTTTTTTTGCATAAGTTGTTCCAGAGCAATATATTAGGTTGCTTAAACTACTGTATGCAAAGAATCTGTAAGGCAATTTCTTTTATAATCGTGTTCAGTCTCCTGCTCTCTCCGTGTGAGGCAGCAGGGGATTCTGAACACGATTTGCTTTTAAAACGCGCCTCTGAGTTAAAGCAGCAGTACAAGGAAACAGAGGCCTTGGCGCTGTATGAAGAAATAATTTCCGCTGCTCCAGATAATTTTGAGGCCTTATGTAGCGCCAGTCTGCTGCACAACCGGATGGGCGAGCGCTATGCTGATGACAGCCGCAAACTCAACCATTTCAACCAAGCCAAGTCATATGCCCTTCGTGCCTATGAGATAGACTCTCTGGATGCGAATGCCAACTATGCGATGGCGCTCTCGCTGGTTTCCCTGGCCATGATGTCAGGGCCAAAGCAGCGCCTGGCGGTTACAAATCAGGTGAAGCACTATCTGGATGCCGCGCTTCGGCGCAATGCAACCCATGCCGATGCCTGGCATTTGCTTGGCCGTTGGTATTTCAAAATGGCTAACCTCAACTTCGCTGAAGTGGCAGCCGCTAAGATGCTATTTGGTGGGATAAGAGAGAAAGTGACCAATCAGGATGCCATCAGTGCCATTGAGGCTGCTATCACTCAGAACCCAAACAACTTGCAGTACTACTATGATTTGGCTTGCATCTTTCAGGAGATGAAAGACAAAGCAGCCTGCGCGTCTACCTTGCAGCGTGCCCTTTCCCTGAACCAAACGCTTCAGACGAAGGAGGAACTGGAACTGAGCAGGCGCTGCAAAATCATGTTGGATAGTCAGCAAAGGTAATCCGACCATAAACTGAAGCGAGAGGGCCTGCCACTGGAAAGGAGCAGGCCCTCTCGCTTTTTAAAGGTATAGCAGGGGGAGGTATCGTTATTTACCCAAATTATCCATAATTTAGCGCACTTGTATAGAAAAGTATTTTTTTGCGGATGATGTCACGGGTTTGCTGGTGGTGTGTGATGGCTGTGGTGCTCTGCTTTTCAGGCTGTATCTCTGAAGAGGATAGCCGTGAACGAATGGTAAACCTCGAGGCCGTGGTTGACAACCCAGACATTGAACTCGCCAATCTGAATGAGGCCATAGGCCGTTCAGGACGCGACGGCAGCCTCTATACAAGAAGAGCCATGGTGCTACTCCGAAAAGGGGAGCTGGAGCAGGCGCTGGAGGATGTGGACCAAGCCATTAGTCTGTCCAAGAGCGACCCAGCCAACTTCTTTGTGAAGGCGCAGGTGCTTTACCTGATGGGTAGGAGTGGAGAGGCGTTGCCGTTGGCATTGCAGGCCGCGCGAAATTCTTACCAGAGTTCCTCATTGTATGTGTTGCTGGCAGAGCTATACCTGCAGCGAAAAGCGTACGGACCTGCGAACCAGTATATCAGCAAAGCGCTCGAGTTGTCACCCACCAGTGAGTATGCCTTTTATTACAGAGGGCGCATCTTGGAAGAGACCGGTGACACAGCGAAAGCACTGCGAAGCTATAGGCTGGCCTTGGAGCAGAACCCGGATTTCATGCACCCTCATCGGGAACTGGCAGGGCTATACCTAGCCAAGAACGAAGTGCAGTTGGCTAAGCCGCACCTGCAGCGGGCAGAGCAACTGGCACCTGACGATGCGATGCTTTGGTATTACAAAGGGCTTTTGCTAATCCAGGCACAGAAGAAGGACAGTGCCTTCTACAGTTTTGGCAAGGCAGTGGAACTTGCAGATACCTTACATGCGGCCCATTTTCAGCTTGGGTTGTTGCATCACGGCAACGGTGATTACAATGCTGCACTAGCGCATTTGGAAATGGCTGAGCCAAGGTATGGCGACAACATCCGTTACCTGACCACCAAAGGCAGCAGCTATGAGCGGTTAGGGGATAACCAGACAGCGTTGCAGTTGTATCAGCGTGCTGTGGCCGTTGCACCCAACCATACAGCGGCACAACAGGGTATGGCCAGGCTGAGGTATAGAATAGAGAGACCAAGACCTGTACTAGACAGCATGGCTGTCCGGCAGCGGGACTTATTTACACAATAGCTAAGATAAAACATGATTAACATCACACTGCCAGACGGCTCTGTGCGCCAATATGAAAAAGGCGTGACAAGCTATGAGATTGCATCCAGCATCAGTGAGGGCCTGGCCCGGAATGTGCTGGCCGCGAAAGTGAACGATTCGGTATGGGATCTTTCACGCCCCATTGAGGAAGACGCGCGCGTGCAGCTGCTCACCTGGAATGATGATATGGGAAAGAACGCCTTCTGGCACTCCTCGGCTCACTTGTTGGCGGAGGCACTGGAAGAGCTATACCCTGGGGTAAAGTTCGGCATAGGACCGCCCGTAGAGAATGGCTTCTATTATGACGTGGATTTGGGTGACAGGCATTTCTCCCAGGACGACTTCGCCAAAGTGGAGCAGAAAATGCTCGAACTAGCCCGTAATAAAAGTGAATTCCAGCGCCGCGAGGTTTCCAAAGACGAGGCCATTGCCTATTTCACTGAAAAAGGGGATGAGTACAAGCTGGACCTGATCAAAGACCTGGAGGACGGTACCATCACCTTCTATACACAAGGCAACTTTGTGGACCTATGCCGAGGACCGCACATCCCGAACACCGGGATTATCAAGGCGGCTAAGCTCATGAACGTGGCCGGTGCCTACTGGCGCGGCGACGAATCCAGAAAGCAGCTCACCCGCATCTACGGCGTGACCTTCCCGAAGCAGAAGGAGCTGACAGAGTACCTGGAGCGCCTGGAGGAGGCTAAGAAGCGTGACCACCGCAAGCTGGGTAAAGAGTTGGAATTGTTCGCCTTCTCTGAAAAGGTAGGTATGGGCTTGCCGCTGTGGTTGCCAAAGGGCACCCTGTTGCGCGAGCGCTTGGAGCAGTTCATGCGCAAGGCGCAGGTAAAGGCCGGATACCAGCCGGTTGTTACTCCGCACATCGGCAGCAAGGAGCTTTACGTGACTTCGGGCCACTACGAGAAGTATGGCGCGGATTCATTCCAGCCAATCAAGACGCCTAATGAGAACGAAGAGTTCTTATTGAAGCCGATGAACTGCCCACACCACTGCGAAATCTATAAAACACGGCCGCGTTCTTATAAAGAGTTGCCGGTACGGCTGGCAGAGTTTGGCACCGTTTACCGCTACGAGCAGAGTGGTGAGCTGCATGGCCTGACCAGGGTAAGAGGCTTCACCCAGGACGACGCGCACATTTTCTGCCGTCCCGACCAGGTGAAAGAAGAATTCATCAAGGTGATTGACCTGGTACTGTATGTCTTCAAGGCCTTGGGCTTCGAAGACTATACCGCCCAGATTTCGCTGCGCGACCCAGAGAACAAAGCCAAGTACATAGGTACCGATGAGGTATGGGAGAAAGCCGAGAGCGCCATCATTGAGGCGGCCGCCGAAAAAGGCCTTCGCACCGTAACCGAGTTGGGCGAGGCTGCGTTTTACGGTCCTAAGCTTGATTTCATGGTGCGCGACGCGTTGGGCCGCAAGTGGCAATTGGGAACTATTCAGGTGGATTATAACTTACCAGAGAGATTCCAGCTCGAATACATCGGTGCCGACAACGCCAAACACCGTCCAGTGATGATTCACCGTGCGCCTTTCGGCTCGTTAGAGCGCTTTGTGGCGGTTCTGATTGAACACTGCGGCGGAAACTTCCCACTGTGGCTGAGCCCGGAGCAATTTGCCATACTTCCCATCTCGGAGAAATACCAGGATTTTGCACAGCAGGTATACGATGCGCTGCAGCAGGAAGACATCCGTGGCTTCGTAGACAACCGCGACGAGAAAATCGGCCGCAAAATACGTGATGCCGAAGTGGGCAAAGTGCCCTACATGCTGATTGTAGGCGAAAAAGAGCAGGAGGGCAATGCAGTCTCTGTGCGCAAACACGGCGAAGGGGACTTGGGCACGATGGCAGTGGAGGAGTTCATCCAGCTGTTCAAGGACAAAGTTGCCGGAATGTTGAACAATTAAGAGGAGATATTTTTTTCTTGATAGATTAATTGCGATATTCGCAGCCTAATTGTAGAAACTAAATTAAGGAGGTAAGACTATAGCTACTCAAAACAGGCGCTACATCCCACGCGGAAAAGTGGAGGAGCCATACAAAGTCAATGAGAAAATAACTGCCAGAGAAGTCCGGTTAGTTGGTGACAATGTAGAGCAGGGTGTGTTCTCTACTCGGGACGCACAAAAAATAGCAAATGAGCAGAATCTGGACCTGGTCGAGATTTCGCCGACCGCTAATCCACCGGTATGCCGTATCATCGACTACTCGAAATTCAAGTACGAGCAGAAGAAAAAGACGCGGGAGCTGAAGGCGAAGGCTCAGAAAGTAGTCATCAAGGAAATCCGTTTCGGCCCTAACACAGATGACCATGATTTTGAGTTCAAACTGAAGCATGCCAAGTCTTTCCTCGAAAGCGGTTTCAAGATAAAGTCGTATGTGCACTTTGTCGGCAGAACCATCGTGTTCAAGGAGAGGGGTGAGATTCTGCTTCTTAAGTTTGCCCAGGCGCTTGAGGATGTGGCGAAAGTAGAGCAACTGCCTAAGCTGGAGGGAAAAAGGATGTTCCTGATTCTTGCTCCAAAGGTGGCAGCGCCTCCTAAAAAGTAATTTGTTTAATTAATTATATACCCATGCCAAAAGTTAAAACTAAATCTGGTGCAAAGAAGCGTTTTTCTTTGACAGGTACTGGCAAAATTAAGCGCAAGCACGCTTACAAAAGCCACATCCTGACCAAGAAGACGACAAAACAGAAGCGTAATTTGACACATGCTGGCCTTGTTAGCACTGCTGATATGGACAGAGTGAAGTTGATGCTTCAAATCTAATTTCACAATTAGACGGTTAATTTATTAGTACGAACCCGGTGTCTGGTCTTTTGAAGATTGTCATAATCACCAGCCGCTAAAACTTTAAAGAAATGCCTAGATCGGTAAACGTCGTCGCAGCACGACACAGGAGAAAAAAAATGATGAAAATGGCCAAAGGTTACTTTGGCCGTCGCAAGAATGTCTGGACAGTTGCAAAAAACGCAATTGAAAAAGGTTTGCTTTACGCTTACCGCGACAGAAAAGCGAAAAAAAGAGATTTCCGTGCCCTTTGGATTCAGCGTATCAACGCTGGCGCGCGTGAGCATGGCCTGTCTTACTCTCAGTTGATGGGTGCCCTGAAAAAGGCGAATATCGACCTGAACCGCAAAGTACTTGCTGATTTGGCGATGAACCACCCAGAGGCTTTCAAAAGCATCGTTGAGAAAGTAAAATAATTTGCTTCCTACATATTATAGCAAGAGGCTTGGCAATGCGCCAAGCCTCTTTTGTTTTGTAGGCCACTGTTAGACCGATTTGCTGCCCCCAGCTCTCCATTGATGGATGCTATACCTGATTATTTATTCTAATCTCGAAGCTCATCCTGTACTATTGTGTGTTAGTGGACTTTGCTTCTAATGCTGATTAGAGAAGGTCTTTAGAGGATATCTAGCTTGATATTTAATGCATAGTTCTTCGCAGGTATAGGTATAGGCATGACTTCAGCTTGAGAGGCCGTATGAAGGAGGATTGTACGGAAATGCAGGCTATACTGCTGGAAGGAGGGAAGAAGCCTTGGACAATAAAAAAGCCCAGGATATACATCCAGGGCTCTGTAGCGGGGAGCAGAATCGAACTGCCGACCTTAGGGTTATGAATCCTACGCTCTAACCATCTGAGCTACCCCGCCGAATTGTGGTGCAAATATAGCTGATAAATTTCGAAGAAAGCAACTGCAAATGCATAAAAAAATATTTTGTTTTCCTTATATTTAAGGAATCGGAAATAAATACTATACTTACTCAGACACTTACAATACGTGATAATGAAGGCAACCAAGACGAAATTCATATGTGAGTACCCCATCAATGCCTCTGCCAAGCTACTATACCCATACTTGAGCACGGCGAGCGGGCTTTCGCAATGGTTCTGCGATGACGTGCTGGTAGACGAAGACAAGTTGTTCAACTTTGTGTGGGACGGCCGCAACCATTATGCGGAAATGACGAGCCACCGCACCAACCGCTCCGTGCGCTTCCTTTTCCTCGACAACAACAAGCACCATGCCTCTGACGCTTCCTACGTGGACTTCTCCATCGAGTCAAGCGAGCTGACGCAGGAACAGTTCCTGAAGGTGATTGACTATTCCGAAGAGGAGGACGTAGAGGAGCTGTCTGAGCTTTGGGAGCATTTGCTGCAAAAGCTGCGGGAAATAGTGGGAGGTTAACCCGTTCTTACACACGAACTGCTTATCTTTGCACGATTTTTGGGACCCGGGTGTTAAGTGAAAATACTCGGGCATCATTGCTGCCCCAATGCTATCAGGCTCACATGAAGAAACTAGATAAGCTGATATTACGGTCTTTTGCCGGTCCTTTCCTACTGACGTTCGCCATCGTGGAGTTCATTCTGCTCACGCAGTACATGCTCAAATACCTAGACGAACTCGTTGGCAAGGACTTAGGTATAGAAGTGTTTGCTGAGCTGTTGTTCTACTTCAGTATCAATATGGCGCCCATGGCCTTGCCGCTCGCGGTGCTTCTGTCGTCGTTGATGACCTTCGGCACCATGGGAGAGCACCATGAACTGACTGCCATCAAAACCTCAGGTATAGCACTCCCGCGTATACTCCGTCCTGTTGCCTTCGTGGTTATTGCCATCTCCATTGGTGCCTTCTTCTTCAACAACTACACTGTGCCGAAGGCTAACCTGAAGGCGTACAGCCTGCTTTGGGATATCCGTCAAAAAAAGCCTTCTATGAACTTCAAGGAAGGGGCCTTTTACAATGGTCTACCTGGGTATAGCATCAAAATCAACGAGAAGCTCAACGACGGCAAGACGCTGCGCGATATCATGATTTACGACCACTCGAAGGGCGGCACCAACACCACCGTCATTCTGGCTGACTCAGGCAAGATGTACACCGAGTATGACGACAATTACCTGGTCCTGGAGCTTTTCAAAGGCCAGACCTACGTAGACCAGAACGACGGTAGTTTCCGAAGTTCATCGGAGCAGTTCGTGCGCGAGAAATTCGATGCGAGCAAAATCATTTTCAGCCTGTCGTCTTTTAACCTCGATAGGACGCGCGAGGAGCTGTTCTCTGACAACAAGATGATGAAGAACATAGACCAGCTAGCAACTGTCACCGATTCGTTGCGCCGCTACAATGTCCGTGAGAAGGCTATGTATGCTCCCAATGTAGACCCGTTCTACCTGTACTTCAAGGCGGATACCGGGGATGTGAAGAATGGTCTGAAGCTAACCGGCAAGGTGTTGGAAGAGGAGAAAGAGATAGCGCCCTTGACTGCAGATGTGCTATTGGCGGCTACTACCAAGGCCCGGAACGTGAAAAGTTTCACTTCTAGTTACTTGGAGCGGGTGAATACGCTGGCACGCGATGCCAATAACTACGAAATTGAAATCTGGCGCAAGTATACCCAATCAGTTTCCATCCTGATTATGTTCCTGATTGGTGCGCCTTTGGGAGCTATTATCAAGAAAGGCGGCCTTGGCGTACCGGTTCTGATATCCATCATTTTCTTCATCGTGCTGTACGTGCTGGCCATACTAGGGGAGAAGTGGGCGCGTGAGGGGCTGCTGCCGGTAGGTATAGGTATGTGGGGAGCCAATGCTATCCTGCTGCCCATCGGTTTGTTCTTCCTGTACCAGGCCCGGAACGACTCCAGCCTGCTGGAAGTAGACTTCTGGCGAAAGTTGATGACCCGTCTCAAAAGGAATAAAATGTAGTGCTGGGGCGAAAGAACAGTGTGCATTTTATTTTTTAATATAGATATTTTGTATAACTTTGCGGCTTATACAAGTATCTATCCTCGAAAATAATAGATTGATATTTTTTATACGCAATGAAATTAACTACTGAAGCGAAACAAGAAATTTTTGAAAAGTACAGCCTGACTAAGTCTAAGACTGATACAGGTTCTGCCGAGGCTCAGATTGCGCTGTTCACCACACGCATCGCTGACCTGACAGAGCACCTTAAAATTCACAAGAAGGATTTTGGCACTCGCCTTGGTCTTCTTAAACTGGTAGGTAAGAGAAGAAGACTTCTCAACTACCTGCAGAAAAACGACATTGAGCGATACAGAGCCATCATCGGTGAGCTAGGTATACGTAAATAAGCTTTTTAGTGCATTAGGGAATTTCTTACAGGGATTCCCTAATTTTTTCAGTACCATTCCTTTCCCTTCCTCTTTGCCAGTACCTGACAGTGGCCGCAATTGGCAGCCCTGTCTTTGTTGATGCTAAACAATAATTGAAGATGTCTTATAACGCAATAACCAAAACAATCTTTCTTCCGGATGGCCGGGAGATAACAATCGAAACTGGTAAACTAGCCAAACAGGCTGACGGCTCTGTAGTAGTGAAAATGGGTAACACCATGCTGCTGGCAGCCGTTGTCTCTAACAAAGAAGCCCGCGAAGGGGTTGACTTTCTGCCTCTTTCCGTTGACTACCAGGAGAAGTTTGCCTCTTCTGGCAAAATTCCAGGAGGTTTCCTGAGAAGAGAGGCCAGACTATCTGATTACGAAATTCTTATATCTCGTTTGGTGGACCGTATCCTGCGACCTATGTTCCCGGGAGACTATCACGCCGAAACGCAGATGACTATACATATGATTTCAGCTGACGCGGAAATCATGCCGGATGCCTTGGCTGCGCTGGCTGCTTCGGCTGCCCTCGCTGTCTCTGACATCCCTTTCAACGGACCTATCTCTGAGGTGCGTGTGGCCCGCATTGACGGCCAACTGATTATCAACCCGAAGGTTTCTGACCTGCAGCGTGCCGATATCGATATGATAGTAGGTGCCTCTATGGACAGCGTAGCCATGGTGGAAGGTGAAATGAGCGAAGTGTCAGAAGAGGAGATGCTCGAGGCGATTGCTTTCGCACACGAAGCCATTAAAGTACAGTGCCAGGCGCAGATGGAGCTTGCCGAAATGGTAGGCAAACTGCAGAAACGCGAATACTCCCACGAAACACATGACTCTGAGCTGCGTGAGAAGGTATACCAGGCCACTTATGCCAAAGCCTACGAGGTAGCCAAAAGAGGCAGAGCGAACAAATCAGAGCGTAAAGAAGGATTTGCCGCTGTGTTGAACGAGTTCGTGGAGTCGCTGGGTGAAGACCATGGCTATGACATGGGCTTGATTAAGACCTACTACCACGATGTGGAGAAGGACGCCGTACGTGACATGATTCTGAATGACCGTGTACGTCTGGATGGCCGTCAACTAAATGAAATCCGACCTATCTGGTCTGAGGTGAACTACCTGCCAGCTACGCACGGCTCCGCTTTGTTTACGCGCGGTGAGACTCAGTCTTTGACTACGGTGACCCTGGGTACTAAGCTGGATGAGCAGATGATTGACAGCGCCATGGTGTCTGGCACGAACAAGTTCCTGTTGCACTACAACTTCCCTGCCTTCTCAACGGGTGAGGTGAAGCCAAACAGAGGCCCTGGCCGTCGCGAAATCGGTCATGGTAACTTGGCCCTGAGAGCGCTTAAGAAAGTGCTTCCACCGGATGCAGAGAACCCATATACTATCCGTATCGTGTCTGATATTCTGGAATCTAACGGTTCATCTTCTATGGCGACCGTATGTGCCGGTTCATTGGCCCTGATGGATGCAGGTGTTCCTGTTAAGGACGCCGTTTCAGGTATAGCCATGGGTTTGATTACTGACGAGAAGACAGGCAAATTCTCTGTTCTTTCTGACATCCTGGGTGATGAAGACCACTTGGGCGATATGGACTTCAAAGTGGCTGGTACCCGTAAAGGCATAACTGCTTGCCAGATGGACATCAAAGTACAGGGCTTGTCTTACGACGTGCTGAACCAGGCACTGGCGCAGGCCAGAGAGGGTCGTCTGCACATTCTCAACGAGATGAGCAAAACCCTTTCTTCTCCAAACCCTGACTACAAGCCACACACACCACGTTCCTTCAACATGGTGATTGACAAAGAATTCATTGGTGCCGTTATCGGACCAGGTGGTAAAGTGATACAGCAAATCCAGAAGGATACGGGCGCTACTATCATTATCGAGGAGAAGAACGAGAAAGGCCATGTGAATATCTTCGCGAGCGACCAGGACTCCATGAGCAGCGCGGTGAGCAAAATCAAAGGTATCGTAGCCCAGCCTGAGATAGGGGATACCTACATTGGTAAAGTGAAGTCTATTCAGCCTTACGGTGCCTTTGTGGAGTTCATGCCTGGCAAAGATGGCTTGCTGCATATCTCTGAGATTAAGCACGAGCGCCTGGAGACAATGGAAGGTGTACTGGAGATTGGTGAAGAGGTGAAAGTAAAGCTTATCGATGTCGACAAGAAGACTGGTAAGTTCAAGCTTTCGCGCAAGGCCATCCTGCCTAAGCCTGGCGCTCCAGAGCAGAACTAAGATAACTATCAAAAGCTCCTGATGCCCGTTCCGCATAGGCGGGGCGGTGTCAGGAGCTTTTGCTTTTGCATTACAGGCGTTGGCTCTTGATTTTATTCGCAATAAGTAAGAACTTTGCGCGATTTTCTGATGTTACCACTCCGAGCCCGAAATTAAGATTTTCACATTTTTGCATTAATATTATACTCTGATGAGACAACTCAAGATAAGCAAACAGATTACCAACCGTGAAAGCCAATCGCTTGATAAATATCTGCAGGAGATTGGTAAAGTTGATTTGCTTACGCCAGATGAAGAGGTGTCGTTAGCACAGAGAATTAAAGAGGGAGATCAGTTTGCGCTTGAGAAGTTGACGAAAGCTAACCTGCGTTTCGTGGTGTCAGTAGCCAAGCAGTACCAGAACCAAGGCCTATCTTTGGGCGACCTTATCAATGAAGGAAACTTGGGTCTGATTAAGGCTGCCAAGCGCTTTGATGAAACAAGGGGTTTCAAATTCATCTCTTACGCCGTTTGGTGGATTCGTCAGTCAATCCTGCAGGCATTGGCTGAGCAGTCGCGTATCGTGCGTCTGCCGCTTAACCGTGTTGGTTCCCTAAACAAGATTTCCAAATCATTCTCAGAACTGGAGCAGAAATTTGAGCGCGAGCCGTCGCCGGAGGAGATAGCGGAGGTACTGGAGCTAACAACAGCCGAGGTAGTGGATACGCTGAAAATCTCCGGACGCCACGTGTCAGTGGATGCCCCGTTTGTGCAAGGCGAAGAAAACCGTCTGCTCGACGTATTGGAAAATGAGGACGAAGAGTCACCTGACACGGGGTTGATGAATGATTCGCTTCGCAAAGAGGTACAGCGCGCACTTTCTACGCTTACCAAGCGTGAGGCTGACGTCATCACGCTCTACTTCGGGCTGAATGGCGAGCACTCGCTTACGCTGGAGGAGATAGGCGAGAAGTTCAACCTGACCCGTGAGCGTGTTAGACAAATTAAGGAGAAAGCCATCCGTAGGCTTCGTCACACTTCCAGAAGCAAAGCATTGAAACCATACCTAGGTTAAGTTGACCTAGTTGGAACAGAAAAGCCCTGGCCACGCTGCCAGGGCTTTTCTGTTATAGGGGAGTCCTCACCAATACAATTAACCGAGAAGGTATGCAGGCAGAGGATGAGATTTTTCGTATACTTGCAACCAAATTTCTTTTGCACCCAACACCAATGGAAATAGAAAGAGTAAAATGCCTTATCATAGGCTCAGGTCCGGCTGGTTACACAGCGGCGATATACGCTTCCAGGGCCGGTCTAAGCCCTGTTTTATACCAGGGACTCCAGCCAGGAGGCCAGCTGACCATCACCAACGACGTAGAGAACTATCCAGGCTATCCTGACGGAATCAATGGGCCGCAGATGATGGAGGACTTCAAGCGACAAGCCGAGCGATTTGGCACTGATGTGCGCTATGGCATTGCCACAGCCGTCGATTTCTCCTCACAGCCCCATAAAGTTACGATTGACGAACAAAAGGTGATAGAGGCCCATACGGTCATCATCTCAACGGGAGCCTCCGCTAAATGGCTAGGTATGGAGTCAGAGGCACGCCTGAATGGCAATGGTGTAAGCGCCTGTGCGGTTTGTGACGGCTTCTTTTACCGTGGACAAGATGTGGCTATCGTAGGCGCCGGCGATACGGCGGCTGAGGAAGCAACCTACCTGTCCAACCTCTGTAACAAGGTATACATGATTGTGCGCCGCGACGAGATGCGCGCTTCCACCATCATGCAGGAACGCGTGAAGAAGACACAGAACATCGAGATACTCTGGAACAGCGTGACGGACGAAATTCTGGGGGAAGACACGGTGCAGGGAGTGCGCGTACGGAATGTTTTGACCGATGATCTGCGGGAGATTCCGGTTCAAGGGTTCTTTGTGGCCATTGGCCACAAACCAAACTCTGACATCTTCGCCGATTACCTGAACCTGGACGAGAACGGGTACATCCGGACAATTCCGGGCACCAGCAAGACCAATATTGACGGCGTGTTTGCCTGCGGCGATGTGCAGGACTTCACCTACCGCCAGGCAGTGACTGCCGCAGGCTCGGGTTGTATGGCTGCGCTAGACGCAGAACGTTACCTGGCCGCACAGGATTTGTATTAAAAAGAAATGAGGGAAATTGTCTGGACTTGGCAAATTTGTGTTGCCTTAAGGGCATGCCCACAATAAAACGGCGCAGCTATAGTTAAAGAATGCGATATAGAGATTGAATCCATAGCGCTGCCATATTCCGATTCCAATGCTAAAGTTCAAAGCACCCATTTCAATTGCACTCTTTTTGCTCTGCTTGCTATGCGGAGCGGAAGGTGCATTTGCACAAGGGAGGGTGAAAGACCTGTTCAAGGTCAAGTCACCTAAGATTGACTACGTACGCCCTGACACTACCATCCTGATTAAGTACGAGGAGTTTCCGGATGATGAGTCTGATGCAGGCAAATCCATCTTCTTCAACCCCAAGAAGGAGTTGTCCATTGTGAGCGAGGATACCTCAGAACTGGACATGGGCGAGCAGCACATCGTGGAGGTGTCGGAGGAAGTGTTGATTGACTCCTCCTGGATTAAGATTGCGGGCTACTACGCCATCTGGGATACGCGCAACATCAACCCATACCGCATGGACGGCCGTCAGCTGAAAGACACGGTCGATATCACCTTGTATGACCCACGCGTCAAACGAGATTACAAGATGCCGCTGGAGAAGACACCTGTTACGAGTCGTTTTGGGCACAGGGGCTACCGTTGGCACTACGGCACTGATATTGACCTAAACACCGGCGACTCCATTTATGCAGCTTTTGATGGCGTGGTACGAATCAACAAGTGGGACGGCGGAGGATATGGCAACTACATCGTGGTACGTCATTACAACGGGTTGGAAACGCTTTATGGGCACATGAGCAAGACCATTGCCCAGACGGGTCAGTTTGTGAAAGCAGGTGAGGTGATAGGCTTAGGTGGTAGCACCGGCCGTAGCTCAGGTCCGCATTTGCACTATGAGGTGCGCTACCAAGGGAACCCGCTTGACCCAGAGTTGATGTACGACTTCCCGGACTACCTGCTGAAAGGGCAGAGCTTTGTCATTACCTCCGCCTTGTTCAATTACTACAACAAATCCAGGAGTTCAAGCAGTGGCAGCGCCCGCAAGGCGATGTACCACAAGGTGCGGAGCGGCGATACTCTCTCAGGTATAGCCAAAAGGTACGGCGTCTCAGTGAGCCAGATAACTAAACTGAATGGCATCAGTGCCCGTACCACTTTGAAGCTAGGGCGTTCCCTTCGCATAAAATAAAACGATACCCATGAAATTAGATATACTTGCTTTTGCGTCGCACCCAGATGATGTGGAATTGGGCTGTGCAGGCACCATTCTGGCCCACATAGCGGCGGGAAAGAAAGTAGGAGTAGTGGACTTGACGAGAGGCGAACTGGGTACCAGAGGCACGCCGGCTGAGCGAGTGGAAGAGGCCGAAGCCGCCGCCAAGATAATGGGACTCTCGGTAAGAGATAACCTGGGCTTTGCCGATGGCTTCTTCGCCAATGACAAAGAGCATCAGCTGCAGATTGTGCGGAAAGTGCGGCAGTACCAGCCGGACATCGTGTTGATGAACGCCTTGCACGACCGTCACCCGGACCATGGCCGTGGAGCCGCTGTGGTAGCTGAGGCCTGCTTTCTGTCTGGCCTTAAAATGATAAAGACACTTGGGGACAGTGGCTTGGAGCAGGAGGCGTGGCGACCAGGTGCCATGTACAACTTCATCCAGGACAGGTATATCACGCCTGATTTCGTGGTGGACGTGACGCCTTTTTGGGATAAGAAACTGGAAGCCATACGCGCCTTCCGGACGCAGTTCTTCAACCCGGACGATACCTCTCCGAACACCTACATCTCTTCCCCTGAGTTCCTGGACTTCATCGATGCACGTGCCCGCGAATATGGGCATGCCATTGGCGTGACGTATGGAGAGGGTTTCACCTCGGCTAAGAAAATAGGAGTGAGGAGCCTGTACGACTTGATTTAATTTGCCTTTATCATAAACAGCGAGGGCGCTGCAGGTATACCTGCAGCGCCCTCGCTGTTTATAGTCAAAATCGGCTTCTATTTCAGCCGGTTCTTTCGCCAATTGGAGCTGGTGCCATTGCTTGTGGCTGAGGCAGCTGTCACCTTCGGCTTGTTGTTTGTCAGCAGTAAGGCGGCGAGCGCTGCTACAATCTCTTCGGTTTCACCTGTCGCTTTATGCTCCAGTACGCTTGGGGTGAAGTAGCGCTCAATGAACTTCGTGTCAAAGTTTCCGGAAACGAAGGCCTCGTGCTGCAGCACATACTTTCCAAATGAAAGCGTCGTCTCTATACCTGTAATCTTGTACTCATCGATGGCACGCAGCATCTTGTCAATCGCCTCCTGGCGGTCCTTGCCGAAGGTCACCAGCTTGGCAATCATCGGGTCGTAGTAAATCGGGATGTCCATACCTTGCTCAAAGCCGTCATCCACGCGCACGCCCAGTCCTTGCGGGCGGATGTACGTCTCCAGGCGGCCTATGTCAGGCAGGAAGTTGTTGGTGGGGTCTTCGGCGTATACGCGCAGTTCCAGGGCATGTCCGTAAATCTGGAGATTTTCCTGGCGGAAGCTCAATGGGTTACCCTCCGCAATAAGGATTTGCTCCTTCACCAGGTCCAGACCTGTGATTTGCTCCGTTACCGGGTGCTCCACCTGCAGACGTGTGTTCATCTCCAGGAAATAGAAGTTCAGGTTCTCGTCCACGAGGAACTCCACGGTGCCGGCACCTACATAGTCGCAGGCCTTGGCCACATTGACGGCGCAGCGCCCCATCTCGTCGCGCAGTTCGGGCGTCAGGACAGCGGAAGGCGCCTCTTCAATCACCTTCTGGTGGCGGCGCTGGATGGAGCACTCCCGCTCAAACAAGTGTACGATGTTGCCGTGCGTGTCGCCCAGCACCTGAATCTCGATGTGGCGTGGTGAGCCGATGTATTTCTCGATGAACACGGAGCCATCGCCGAAGGCTGAAGTAGCCTCACTTACGGCGAGTTTCATCTGCTCTTCAAACACGTCCACGCTTTCCACCACGCGCATGCCTTTTCCGCCGCCACCGGCACTGGCTTTTATCAGAATAGGGAAGCCTACCTGCTGCGCGATTATCTTGGCCTCCTCCACGTTAGTGATGGCTTCTTCGGTACCCGGCACCATAGGTATGTCGTATTTGGCAACGGCAGCCTTGGCGGCGAGCTTACTGCCCATCAGTTCAATTGCCTCGGGCGTGGGGCCTATGAAAATCAATCCTGCCTCCTGCACCTGGCGCGCAAAGTTTGCATTCTCTGACAAGAATCCGTAACCTGGGTGAATGGCATCCACCTGCAGCCGCTTGCATACCTCAATGATGACGTCGCCGCGCAGATATGACTCGCTTGACTTGGGGCCACCCACACACACGGCCTCGTCGGCATAGCGTACGTGCAGGGCACTGCGGTCAGCCTCGCTGTAGATGGCTACCGTGCTGATTCCCATTTCTTTGGCTGAGCGCATGACACGCAGCGCAATCTCACCTCGGTTGGCAACTAGAATCTTGTTGATTTTTTTCATGCAGGGGCTAGGCTATATTTTCTTCAAAGAAACAGCATACGGGCCAAACTTAAAAATGAGTAGGTGAAAAAGGGGCCGCCGGAGTATTAGAAATTGTTTATGAATCTATAAAATGATAAATTTGCAGGCATTATACTTAGAACTGAATATATAGTATCACATACTACATAAAAACCTTAAATTATCCCTTAACTTAATTAAACACAAGGTGGATTTATTTGAAAAGTTGTTGACCAACAGAGGTCCGTTAGGCAGCCACTCACATTATGCGCATGGCTATTTCACATTTCCGAAGCTAGAGGGGGAAATCGCTCCGCGCATGAAGTTCAGGGGCAAGGAGGTTCTTACCTGGAGCCTTAACAACTACCTAGGACTGGCAAACCACCCGGAAGTTCGCAAAGCTGACGCTGAAGCCGCTGCCGCCTGGGGTATGGCTACGCCAATGGGAGCCCGTATCATGTCTGGTAACACCAATTATCATGAGCAGTTAGAGTCGGAACTCGCTGATTTCGTGCAGAAGCCGGATGCGCTGTTGCTGAACTTTGGCTACCAGGGTGTAGTGTCTATCATTGATGCACTGGTTGATCGCCACGACGTGATTGTGTACGATGCTGAGTCGCATGCCTGTATCATTGACGGTGTTCGTCTGCACCAGGGCAAGCGCTTTGTATACGCGCATAACGACATGGCTAGCCTGGAGAAGCAGTTGGAGCGCGCCACACGCTGGGCTGAAAACACTGGCGGCGCTATCCTGGTGATTACGGAAGGCGTGTTTGGTATGTCTGGTAACCTAGGCAAGCTGGACGAGGTGGTGAAGCTGAAGGAGAAATTCAACTTCCGCCTGTTTGTGGATGATGCGCACGGATTTGGTACCATGGGTAAGACCGGTGCCGGAACAGGTGAGCACTTGGGCTGCCAGGACGGTATAGACGTTTATTTCTCCACGTTCGCCAAATCCATGGCCAGCATTGGAGCCTTCGTTGCTTCAAACGAGCAAGTGGTGGAATACCTGCGCTACAACATGCGTTCCCAGATTTTCGCCAAATCGCTGCCTATGCCTTTGACCATTGGAGCCATCAAGCGACTGGAGCTGCTGCGCACCCAGCCTGAACTGAAGGACAAACTGTGGGAAGTAGTACGTGCGCTGCAAAGCGGCCTGCGCGAGAAGGGCTTCAACATCGGAACTACGGAGTCTCCGGTTACACCTGTGTTCCTGAACGGCCAGATTCCAGATGCGACGCAACTGACGCTGGATTTGCGTGAGAACTATAACATCTTCTGCTCTATTGTGGTGTACCCAGTTGTACCGAAGGACGTGATTATGCTCCGCCTTATACCTACGGCTGTGCACACGCTGGACGATGTGAAAGAGACGATTGAGGCTTTTGAGAAGATTGCACAAAAACTAGATAAAGGTCTATACTCTAAGTCGACTGTAACCGCCTAGATTGCTTGTAGGGGCTATATTAAAGTTTGCTAATCTTTGCATGTTATCATTTAATGTGTATATTAGAGCAGTAAAAACAAATGTTTCACTATAATAATAGCACCAATGAACAACAACTTTAGCAAACTCAAGGACTTGGTTATGTCGCTGGAATCTGACTTCGAAAAGTTCTATGACAAGAACAATGCCGCTGCTGGTACTCGTGTACGCAAAGGTATGCAAGACCTGAAGAACATGGCGCAGGACATCCGTAAGGAGGTTCAAGACATGAAAAACACCACTACTGAGAAGAAATAAGCAGCTCTTTAGACAAGACAAATAAAAAAGGTGGACCGTAAAGTCCACCTTTTTTATTTGTAACCCCCCTGTTTATCTGTTAGTTAACAGATATAAGATAATAGTTCTTCTTGCCTTTCTGTACCACCAGGTATTTCTGCTGCAGGAGCTCGAATTTCACCTCTTCTTCCGGTCCCTGCACCTTTTGGCGGTTGATGCTCACGCCTCCGTTCTTTATCATGCGCTTGGCTTCCCCCTTTGATTCGAAAATCTGCCCGCCTGTAATGTCAGACAACAAATCGCTCACGGTCGCAGCCGTCTCGTAGTTGGTGCGTGTCACCTCAATATGCGGCACACCCTCGAAAACAGACAGCAAAACATCGGCTTGTAGGCCTTTTAGGGTCTCTAAATCGCCTTTTCCGAATAAAATTTGTGAGGCATCCACAGCAGCCAGGTAGTCTTCTTCGGAGTGCACGCGAATTGTAACATCCTTAGCCAGGGCTTTCTGCAGCACGCGTAGGTGCGGTGCCTGTTTGTGCTCTTCGGTTAGGCTTTCTATCTCCTCTTTAGGGAGCAGAGTGTATACCTTGATTAGCTTCTCTGCCTCCTCATCGGAGAGGTTGAGCCAGAACTGGTAGAACTTGTATGGGGAGGTCAGCTTCGGGTCGAGCCAGACGTTGCCACCCTCTGATTTTCCAAACTTGGTACCATCTGATTTGGTCACCAGCTTTCCGACCAATGCATAGGCCTTGCCTCCGTCTATGCGACGAATTAGTTCTGTGCCAGTCGTGATATTGCCCCACTGGTCAGACGCGCCCATCTGCAGACGTACCCCTTTGTTCTTGTACAGGTGGTAGAAATCGTAGCCCTGGATGAGCTGGTAAGAAAACTCAGTAAAGGAGAGGCCTTCGGCGCGGTCACCTTCCTCGTCGGCGCTGATGCGCTTCTTAACCGAATCCTTCGCCATCATATAATTCACAGTCAGGTGCTTGCCCACCTCGCGCAGGAAGCCCAGGAAGCTGAACTCCTTGAACCAGTCGTAGTTGTTGACAATTTCAGCAGAGTTAGCGCCGCTGTTGAAATCGAGGAATTTCTCGAGCTGGCGGCGTATACCTTCCTGGTTTGCATTGAGAGTTTCTTCATCCAATAGATTGCGCTCGGCTGATTTGCCGGAAGGGTCGCCAATCATACCGGTGGCACCGCCAACCAAGGCAACTGGCTTATGGCCTGTGCGCTGCAGATGCACTAGCAACATGATTGTGGCCAGGTTGCCGATGTGCAGGGAAGAGGCCGTCGGGTCAAAACCGATATAGCCCGTCGTCATGCCGGATGCGAGTTGTTCTTCTGTGCCAGGCATGAAATCGTGGAGCATGCCTCTCCATCTTAATTCTTCTATCAGGTTCATGTACGCCTTGTTCGTCTATTCAGGGCAAATATAAAAAAGAGTTGGCAGATTCGTGGGGAAGCTGTGACATTGATGAGCATATGAGCCAAGAAACAGGAATCACAGGTATAGGCTGTAGTCCCATACCTAGAAGCAGTAGTCGCAGGCTTCCCACTATTTGGTGAGCCAGATGGACTCTACCTCCAGGCTGTGCGGCTTGGCGTAGTCCGCTGGGGTGGCGCCATGACCGATGCTGACTTCTATTTTCTCTGTCTGGTCCAGTCGCATGTCTCCAGGCTTGGCACGTTTAAACCAGAACGGATGAAAGCCAGGGTATGGCCGAGGCAGGAGCATGAACGCTGCTGGCTTGAAGCTGCTCAGCGGTATTTCTATCTCCTGCATTATATCTGACAATGGAACGGTAGCCGCATAGGCTGTGGCATCTGAACCAACCAACGTCACCCGCAACTGTTCCTTTCCTGCCTTGCTGGTCCGCGCCCTTATCACCAGCTTTTTGAAGTTACCTAGCTCTGATTTCCTTCCCATTAGTTTGTCTCCTATGTAGTATTGGAAGCCCATGACGTGCTCCGGCATGTGGAGGTCTTTGCTCGTCAGTTTCAGCACCAGTTGTCCGGGTTTCTCTGTTGTCACCAGCTGCCTTTCATCGCTGCGCCAGAGGTTGGGGTATACCATCAGGTTACGGTCTGTGGTGGCATTAAATAGCTGCAGGGCCGCGTTCTCAGCGGTTACAAATAGCTGCCAGTTGTCTGTCTGGTAATAGTCCCATGCAAAAGGGTCGCCCTTGTGGCCTCCGGGGAAAGTAGTGAAATCCTGTTCGCCTTTCTGCACCAGGATGCGGTAGTGGAGGAGCCCAGGCGACAAGATGTCTGCGGGTAGCTCAGCCGTATAGGTATAGGCGTCCTGTGGCTTCATCTCCACTGTCTTCCAGATGCCGGAGAGGTGGTGCAGGAGCAAGGACACTTTGTCCTCTCTGCCAATACCTGCGACTATAGCCTTTATACTTACTGGTTTGCCTGCCGTCACCTCAGGTATAGCTTCAATCGAAACGTGCTGCTCTGTGGAGCGGGACTGTGGGGCCACAAATTCGCTGAGCTGTAGATTTGCTACACCAGTTTTAGCGTTCCTCCGCTTCTTTCCGCCCTTCGTCAGCAGATACGTGCCCGGCTGAATAGTAAAGACTCCTTTGCTGGCCTGCGTTGAAAGTTGGTTTCCTTCGTTCAGCCCCTCCACTGTAAACTTATCACCCAAATCGGGAAGTCGTACCTGCATCGGGTGTGGCTGCCACTGTATGCGCACCACCTCCTTTTGGGGAGAGGCCTTGGCGAAGGGGTCGCGGAGGGGTATAGCATCCGGCATCACCTCCAATCGCCACACCCCATTCTCCAGTTTGTCCAGAAAGTAGGCTCCCAGGCCTTGGTACTGCACTACGGGAGAGCTTCCCACACCAGCAATACGCTGCAGTTTAGTCGCATTGGCAGGCTTCGTGCGGGTGGAGTTGGAGTAGTAGAATTCCTGCGGTGTGTTCATCTCACTCAGCTGTTCCTCATAGCTCACCCGGAACGCGCCGAATTTCGTGTTTTCTGGGTAGGCGCCGTAGCTCTTCAACCTAGGCAAGCTGTGAAAGGCTTTGGAGGCAATCATCAGGCTGATGGCTTTGGCGGGGGTATAGGCCAGGTTGACGTAGTGCGTCTGGTACTCGGTGTTACTGTAGGCGGTTGCCATGGGGTCATAAGCGAATTGGGTAGCCCACTGAAAACCCGCCTCCCGGAAGCTGCGGGCCATGGCTGGGTACATGATGGGGCTGGCGATGTCACCGGCATCAAACTCATACACCATACGTGCCTTACCGGCAAATTGCGGTATGGTGTCAAACGGAATGACGTATTTGTCTACGTGGGGCAGGTAATTGCCCTGTAGGGTGCGGTTGGCCACCAACCCGGTAGGGTACCACTGAAAACTCACGCCGTCAATATTGGCCTGTGAGACGGCATCCGCGTAGCGCGGCGATTCGCTGATGTTGTAGAAGATGGGCTTTGTCCAGCCAGTTTTCCGCATGACTTGCACCATGCGGTTCACATACTCCTTTGCGCGTTCCTTGGGGCCGGAATGGTGCGGCTCGTTGTTCACCTCGGCTGCTATCACGTCGGGGTCGTTCTGGTAGGTGAGCTTGGTATAGGGGTTGACGTGCCGGAAGAACTGCTCCAGGTACCGTTCCTGCGCCTGGAAAGCGGCTTCCTCGGTTACGGCCTTCTGCTTGCCATAGATGCTGGAAAAACTTCCGGTTTTGATGTCCGGCTCCGGATAACCGGGTCCCCAGAAGGCAATGGGCGTGATGAGGATTTTGATGTTGCGTTGTTTAAGCTTATAAACCAGGTAATCAAAGAGGCGCAGGTGCTCGTTTTCGAGCAGGTTTCCCACCGAATCGCTTATCTCCGTATCCCACACGTGCACCCGAAAAGCATCGAACCCCAGCCGGGCCATATGGTATACATCCTGGTCGATGGCCTTCTCCAGGTCAACGCCCAATGCCTGGTGGGAGCGGTAGCCATAGGCGAAGGGGACTGTATAGTTCAAGCCGAAGAAGTTCGCCTCTGCATTGCCTTTCTGCAAGCGCAGCACCCCCTGCTTATCGACATATACCGCGTTGGTGTTCTGGCCGAAGGAAGGTAAGTTCAGGCAAAGGAAGAGGATTGCAAAAAGTAAGGCTATACCTGTGGGTAGAGTTTTTCGCATATTAATGTATGGTTTAGATGTTGCTGTTTTACCCTCTGTGAATGTGTTCTATACCTGCTATACCTGACGTGTTGCCGATTATTCGAGTCAATTTGTATATGATTAGAAAGGCTATCCCGATTTCCTTAGGGGAAAACTCGAATAGCATTTAATTCTTTCATTTTGATGGCTATACGTTAATTTTGTAGGAGAGAGGTATGCTGGTTATACCTTATACCTGTACCTGACTCGCTTATACCTGATAACCACCATGTCGCACACACCCGAAGGCATTTTAGAGCAGCTCAAGAAGCGGCAGTTCGCGCCCATCTACTTCCTGCAAGGCGAAGAGCCCTACTACATCGACCTGATTGCCGATTACATAGAGGCCAACGCGCTGCAGGAGCACGAGAAGGGCTTCAACCAGGTGGTGGTGTATGGCAAGGACGTGGATGTGGCCACGGTGCTGCTGCAGGCCAAGCGCTTCCCGATGATGTCGGAGCGGCAGGTGGTGATTGTGAAGGAGGCGCAGAGCATCCTCGACCTGGAGAAGGAGGAGGGAATGAGGCAACTGGAGGCATACCTACAGAACCCGCTCCCGTCCACTATTCTCGTCTTCTGCCACAAGCACAAGTCTTTGGACGGACGCAAATCGTTGGGCAAGGCGGTGCAGAAACACGCCGTACTGCTCACAACCAAAAAGCTCTACGAAAACCAGGTGCCTACCTGGATTAATGGCTATGTGAAATCCAAAGGTCTGCAGATACACCCGAAGGCGGTCATGTTGCTGAGCGAGTTCATTGGGGCCGATTTGTCGCGCCAGGCGAACGAGATAGATAAACTGCTCATCAACCTGCAGCCGGGCCAGACGATAGACGAGCGGGTGGTGCAGGAGAACGTGGGCATCAGCAAAGAGTACAACATCTTCGAGCTGCAGTCGGCCCTCATTGCGCAGGATGCCCTGAAGGCCAACCGCATCATCCAGTATTTTGAAGCCAATCCCAAAAACAACCCGCTTATACCGAACCTGAGCCTGCTCTTCTCCTTCTTCACCAAGTTGCTTTGCCTGCACCAATCCGCGGACAAGACAGAGTCGGGGGTGCGGAAGAGCCTGGGCAACCGAGGTTTTCTGGTGAAGGAGTACATGCTGGCGCTGCGGGTGTTTCCGCTGGGCAGGGTAGTGGATATCCTGCACCACATCCGGGTAGCCGACCTGCAGGTGAAAGGCATCACGGGAGGTGACATGAGCGAGGCGGATATCCTCAAAGAGCTTGTTTTTAAGATATTGCATCCCGTCCCCAGAACTTTAACATTTCAATAAATCGAAATTTAAGTATTCAGTGCAATATTTACCGCCTGACCCGCATTGTATAGGATGTGAGAGGGAATGCCGCAAGGGCCGTCACAGGTTTATGGGCGGAGGGTACGGTGGGTTGTCAATTTTTATTTAACTTTGAGTGGGGCATATCGCCTGTAGCGCATAAGGAGGCCGAGCACCTTCGGCCTCTTGAACAAGACACATGATTGGCTCCGAGAGGGGCAAAACGGAATAATATGAAGATAGCCTATAAAGTAGCGCTTGCATCGGTACTGGCTGGAGGGAGCCACATGGCTGTAGCCCAGCACACACAGGTATTCACCTCGGAGGAGAAGTACTATCATGAAGGCGTGGAGTTGTTTGACCGGGCCAAGTATGGGGCGGCCCAGGAAGCCTTCCAGAAGTACATCAACCTGATAGGAGACGATGCCAAGACGGCTGATGCGCAATACTACTACGCTCTCAGCGGCCTATACCTGCTGCACCCCAACGCCGAGCAGCTCATCCTGAACTTCACGCGCAAGTACCCTACGCACCCCAAAACGGCTTTGGCCAACTACGAGCTAGGTCTGTACTACTTCGAGCAGAAGGACTACAAGAAAGCCGTGGAACTGCTCGAGAAGGCGCCCACCCACCTATTGAGCATCAAGCAGAACAAGGAACTGGAGTTCCGGCTGGGCTATTCCTACTTCGCCACCAAAGACTTCAAGAACGCCAAAATCTGGTTCGACAAGAACAAGACCACCGGTTTCCGGGAGGATGAGCACCGCTTCGCTTATGCCTCCAACTACTATGCGGGCTATATTTCCTACCGTGAAGGCGACTATGCGGCCGCCAAGGCTGACCTGCTCATAGCGGAGAAGAACGAGGCATACGCCCAGATTGTGCCTTACATGATTACAGAGATTCTCTACAAGGAGAATGATGTGTACGAGGTGATTCGCTACGGCGAGGCAGCCCTTGCCAAAACCCCGAAGGTGCAGCAGGCGGATGAAATCGCATTGCTCGTAGGCGACGCCTATTACCAGCGGGCCGACTACAAAACGGCGGAGAAGTATTTCAGCCAGTTCGCCCAGGGCAAGCGCAAACTTGAACCGGTGATTCAGTACAAAATCGCGTTCACGGATTACAAAAACGGTAACTATAAAAACGCGATTGCCAACTTTAAAGAAGTAGCCCTCAAGAAAGACGCATTGGGGCAGAACGCGGCCTATTATCTGGGTCTGAGCTACCTGCGAGAGAACAACAAGCAGTTCGCGCTGACCGCTTTTGACCAGGCGCGCAAAAATGACCACGACAAAGACATCACCGAAGCCGCCACACTCAAGTATGCGCAGGTGAGCTACGAACTGGGCAACTTTAGGGAGGTGCTGGGCTCGCTGCAGACGTTCAACAAGGATTTCCCGGATTCAGAGCAGAGCGCGGAGGCCGACAACCTGCTGAGCGAAGCGTACTTCAACTCCAACAACTATCCGGAGGCCATTCGTCATATCGAGGCCATGCCCACTAAGAGCTACCGCATCCTGCAGACTTACCAGCGTGTGACCTATCACCACGGGGTGAACCTGTTCAACGAGGCGAAGTTCCCGGCAGCCGTGG
The DNA here is from genome assembly GCF_000373265.1 of Pontibacter roseus DSM 17521. Taxonomy (GTDB): domain Bacteria; phylum Bacteroidota; class Bacteroidia; order Cytophagales; family Hymenobacteraceae; genus Pontibacter; species Pontibacter roseus. The sequence continues at coordinate 787,026 of NZ_KB890762.1, read as the reverse complement.
CCATGCTGGACAAATCCCTGCAGTACCCATACGATAAGGAGATTACGGCCGCCAGCCATTTCATGAAAGGAGAGGCCTTCTCCATTGGGCAGCGTTATCCGGATGCCATCAACAGCTATGCAGCCGTGTTCCGCAACAGCGAGGCCCGCAAGTCTGACTACTACATGAAGTCCAGGTATGGCATCGGCTACGCCTATTATAACTCCAAGGAGTATGATAAGGCGATGCCACACTTCAAAGCCTATGTGGACGGGACCAATGCAAGCGACCCGAACCACTTCGATGCTATGGTGCGTCTGGCTGACCTGCACTACGTGAACAAGCAATACGGTCAGGCCCTTGGTCTCTACGACAAGGTGCTTGCTTCCAACTCTCCAGACAAAGACTATGTTTACTTCCAGAAAGGATTGGTGCAGAGCCTGAGCGGTAACAAGGAGCAGGCTAAGCAGAGTCTGCAAACGGTGGTGTCGCAATTCCCGAAATCCCGATATGCTGATGCCGCCATATACCAGCGCGCGCTCATTGATTTTGAGTCCGGTAACTACCAGCCAGCTGTGGCTGGCTTTACCAACCTCATCCAGAACCGTCCAGACAGCCGCCTGGTACCGAATGCACTGGAGAAAAGAGGTATAGCCTACGCCAACCTGGGACAACACGCCGACGCAGCACGCGACTACAAGCGCGTTCTCGACGAATTCCCGAACTCACGTTCTGCCAGTGGCTCCCTCTACAGCCTGCAAGAGGTGCTGGCTACTCAGAACCGCACCAGCGAGTTTGACGAATACGCGGCCAAGTTCAAAGCTGCTAACCCGGAAAGCAACGCCTTGGAAAGCATTGAATTCGAAGCTTCTAAGACCCTTTACTTCAATGAGAAATACAAGGAAGCGATTGCCAAGCTGGAGAACTACCTGAAGACATACCCGAACAGCCCGTTTGTGAGCGACGCCAAATATTTCCTGGCCGATTCATACCTGCGTGAGAACAACCGTGAGGCGGGTCTTACACGCATGAAGGCCGTAGTGGCCGAGAACAAGACGGAATACGTGAACCGGGCCATACAGAAAGTGGCGGATGTTGAGTTTGAGCAGGCGAACTATCCAGAGGCTATCAAGTACTACAGCCGCCTGCGCGACCTGGCCAGCAACCGCCGTGAGCAGCAGACAGCCCTGACAGGCCTGATGAAGAGCCACTTCCTGACAAATGACTATACCTCAGCCAAGCGCATCGCCAATGAGTTGATTAGTCAGGGTAATGCTGCCCTGCATGCCTACAACACAGCCTTGCTTTACAAAGGCAAATCAACCTACGCGGAAGGTAACCTGGACCAGGCCATGAAGGAACTGCAGGAGGCTGCCAATGCCGCTGCCGATGAAAACGGTGCCGAGGCACAGTACCTGGTGGCTGAGATTCTGTTCAAGCAGAAGAAGCACAAGGAGTCAGTGGATGCGGCCTATGCCTTCAACAATAAGTTCTCGAGCTACGACTACTGGCTGGGCAAATCCTTCCTCATTATTGCCGACAACTATGCTGCCCAGAACGAGATGTTCCAGGCGCGTGCCACGCTCAACTCCATTATCGAAAACTCACCAGAGGCGGAGATAGTGGCCGAAGCGAAGCAGAAATTGGCCAAGTTCGGCGGAGAAACAGGCAGCCCTGCTGACACCATACAACAGGAGGCGGCTCCAGCCGATACCTTGAAGGAAGGTAGTAGAAACTAACTCATCAGAATTCGCTGAACAGAAACATCATCATGAAGAATAAATTCAAAAAAGCCTCGCTCGCCTTAGTATTGTGTGTTGGGTATAGCTTTCTAAACAATGCCAGTGCGCAAACAACAGGCTGGGGCGAAGGCGCTAAGCTGGAGGATGCGGAAGTAGTTGTTGAAAAGGACCGCAAGATTGAATTGCCGCGTGCCAGCCGCAACTACCAGAAGTTCACCGTAGTTCCGCCCGAGCCCGGCGACCGCAACGTGCGTTACCGTTTCACTGATTACAAGCTGCCGGCACAAGACATCGACCTGCAAATGAAGGTGCTGACCATCAAGCAGGATGAGCTGATGAAACTGTATGGCAACTACATCAAGGCGGGCCTGGGCAACTATGGCACGCTATACCTGAAAGGGTACTTCCATAACAAGCGCAGCGATGTGGCTTCCTATGGGGCCGATGTGAGCCACATCACTTCTGCCAGAGGCCCTGTCGACAAGGGTAACTCGGCCGTGACGAACTCTGCCATCAATGTGCACGGCGAGACCTACCTGCAGGGCCTGACCGTTGGCGGACGCCTGGGCTATGGCCGTGACAAATATCATTTCTATGGCTACAATCCCATTCGGGAAGTGGCCGTGGACAAAGACACCATCAGCCAGGTGTTCAATCGCGTGAACGCGGAAGGCTATCTGCAGAACCATAATTCTGGTGCCCCCTTGCTTTACAAGGCTGGTTTGAACGTGAACTACCTCAACGACAGGTATGACATGCGGGAGACCAACATCGCCTTGAGCCTGGACAGTGAGTATGGCATTGATGAAGTGTCGGGCATCAAAGTGCTGGCGGACCTGTCGCTGTTGTCGCACAAAGATTCGACCACAGTGAGCCGCAGCTTCTTTAAATTACATCCTACCTACGAGCGCCAGATTAATTCCCTCCGGATTTCGGTGGGTGCCAACATAGCCCATACGGCTGACACGGTAAATGATGCCCGCAAGTTCAATGTATATCCAACCGTGCGTGTAGGAGTGGAGCCGATAAAGGATAACCTCTTGATTTACGCAGGTATAGGAGGTGATTTGCAAAGGGTTTCTTTATATGGCCTCACACAGGAGAACCCTTTCTTAGCGCCGAACGTGCGTGTGGCTGATTTGAACAAGGGTTTGGAGGTATACGGAGGTATGCAGGCTAATATTGCCAACTTTGTGCACCTGACCGGGCGCGTAGCCTATCAGAATTTCCGTAACATGTACTTCTACAACAACTCAGCGAGCGACTCCACCAAGTTTGATTTGGTGTATGACGACGGAGTTACAAATGTTTTCAATCTTTATGCAGAGGCCGTGTTCAATTATTCGGATGAGCTGCGCGTAGGATTAAAGGCTGATTATAATAAATATAGCACCGCCAGCTTAGAGAAAGCGTTCCACCGTCCGGAGCTGATGGGCAGCGTTTTCGCCACCTACAACTTCTATGATAAGATTCTGTTTAATTCAGAACTTTACTATATTGGGAGTTCATTTGGGCGCATAACCAGCCCGGATGGTACTCCTGTGCTAAGGGAAACCGACACCATCGTTGATTTGAATCTGAAGGCCGACTACCGGTTCTCCAACCGGTTCACGACTTTCCTGATGGTGAATAATTTGTTTGGTCAGAAGTACGAAAGGTTTGTAAATTACCCGAACAAAAGTCTGAATCTGATAGGAGGAGTCTCTTATTCTTTCTAAGCGCCCATGGTAGAAAAGCACATCAAGTCCCTGCTCTATAACCACGACTGCGTTATCATCCCTGATTTTGGGGGATTGATAACCCGTTATGTTTCCGCCAGGATACACCCGGTGAAGCATTCGTTGGTGCCGCCATCCAAGAAGATAGCTTTCAATGAGAAGCTGGTTCTGAACGATGGCCTGCTCATCAGCACGATTGCACACGCCAACTGTATATCCAAGGAGGAGGCGAAGCAGCTGGTGATGAAATTCGTGCACCAGGCCCGCACCCGGCTTGACGGCGAAAACCGCTTTGAACTGGGTGACATTGGCGTGTTCCGCTACAATGCCGAGCGAAAGCTGGAGTTTGAATATGTGGAGGCAGACAATCTGCTGGAAGCTAGTTTCGGGCTCCCCGAACTGGTGGCAAGGCCAATACGGCCAGAAGAACCGGCAGTACTACGCACGCTGCTGAAAGAACGTAACACAGAGCCGGTCGTTATCAAGCAGCCACTGCGCAAGCGCCTCAAGCGGGCATACAACGTGGCCGCTGGGCTTGCCTTGACTGGCTTGGTAGGCGCGGGCCTCTACATGCTGTCGCTTCAGACTGATTATACCAGCAGCAGCCTGAGCCCCATCTCCTTTATAGGTACTCAAAAGGTAGAAACAGAAAAAAGTGTTGAGCCCACAATAACGGCATTAGAGGAGGCTGCGGCAGGGTATGGCAACGCCTTTGTTTCACCGGCAGAGGCTGGTGAAGTGGAAATGGCTAGCAGTGGCGTAGCTACAACTGACGTGGACGCAGAAACCGAAACTTCAGAAGCTGCATCTCAATATGCTGCAATAGAAAACGTTATAGAAAATAGCGATGCTTCTAAAGCAAAAGAAGCTGTGGCCGTTGCGCCTGAAGTGAAGACGCCGGTTACGCAAATCAGTGGCAAAGACGGCCGCTTTTATATCATTACCGGTGGCTATAATCAGATGGACAATGCCGAATATAGCCGCCAGGAGATAGCTGAGAAAGGTCATGAGGCGAAGGTGCTGGTACCGGGCAAAGGCAGCAGGCTGTATAAAGTATCGGTTGCGGATTTTGCCACGCCCGAGGAGGCGCAGGCTGCTGCAAGAGAATTAAGAAAATCATTCGGAGAAACAATTTGGGTATTTAATAATTAACATGACATCTCTCTTATTACAGATTACAACTACCCCTTCTGACACGACAGCAGTTCTTGCAGAAGGGGCAGAAGCAGCAGAAACCTCTGTTTCTTTGCTAGATTTAGCCATGGCGGGTGGCTGGGCGATGATTCCGTTGGCGCTCCTGTCGCTGGCAGCCGTGTACATCTTCTTTGAGCGTTACCTGACGCTTAAGAAGGCCGCTAAAAACCCAGAGGGATTCAATGACCGCATCAAAAGCATGGTGTTGGCCGGTGACATCAATGGCGCAAAAATGCTGTGCGCCCAGACAAACACCCCAGTGTCCCGAATGTTGGGCAAGGGCGTGAGCCGTATCGGTAATCCACTAAAGAATATCGAGACTTCCATCGAGAACGTTGGCAAAATTGAAATCAGCAAGTTGGAGCGCAACTTGGCGGCCCTGGCCACCATTGCAGGCGCAGCTCCGATGCTGGGCTTCCTGGGTACGGTGACAGGTATGATTCAAGCTTTTATCGCTATTGCGCAGGCAGAAGGTTCTATCAGCCCGCAGTTGCTTTCAGGCGGTATCTACCAAGCCATGGTGACAACGGCAGCTGGTTTGATTATCGGCCTTCCAGCCTATGTAGGGTATAACTACCTTGTATCCAAGATTGATAATATCGTGCATGGTATGGAATACTCTTCCATTGAATTCATTGACCTATTACAAGAACCACAACTGTAAGCATGAATCTACGCTCAAAAAACAGGATTAGTGCCGAGTTCAGTATGTCGTCAATGACCGACATCATCTTCCTGTTGCTCATATTCTTCATGCTTACCTCTAACTTCGTGGCACCCACCGGTCTGCCTGTGAGCCTGCCAACCAGCAAGGCATCTGCCATTGTGATGCAGAAGATAAGCGTGACCATCACACCTGACTTAAAGTATTACTTGAACGATAAGGAAGTGGTCCTTTCAGATATTGAGCCACAGTTGGCAACACTTTTGCAGGGTGCTGATGAAGGCGTTGTGGTATTGCATGTTGACAAGAGTGTGCCGGTGGAGTATTTGGTGAACGTCGCCAGCATTGCCGCCAACCTTAACGCGAAAGTGACGCTGGCCACTGTGCCAGCAGAGTAAACAGAATAAGATGGAGATAGCACTGACAAAGGAAGAGGAGAAGAATAAGAAGATAGCGGCAGGTATAAGCATTACCCTGCACGCTATTATCCTGTTGCTTCTGTTCTATGTGCTCGTGTGGAATGGGGCTCCGGGCAAACCGGACGAGGAGATGGGAATTGAGCTTAACTTTGGCATGGATGCCGCAGGAAGCGGTGATGTACAGTCCAAGGCTACTCCCAATGAGTCCAAGAATGTGCAGGACAGCAAACCGGCACCCACTCAGCCCGACCCACTGCCTGAGCCGAAGCCCGTGGCAGCTGCCACACCAACTCCTCCTACACCTGCTGAGGCACCTAAAGTGGTGACCACTACTGCTGATGCCCCTGTCACTGTAAAGGAGGAAGTGAAGCCGCAGCCCAAGCCTCAGCCAAAGGAAGAGGTGAAAAAGCCGGTAGAGCAGCCGAAGGAAGAGGTAAAGAAGCCTGAGCCTGAAAAACCACGTTCGCTTTACCCCGGTAAACCTACTGAAAGCACTGGTACCGGCAAAAGCGGAACCTCCAACGAGGCAACCGGAAACAACAACGGGGATGACGCCAACAAAGTAGGCGACAAGGGTGACCCTGCCGGAACGCTTGATTCCAGAAACATGTACGGTAAACCTGGCGGCGGTGGCGGTGGCGATGGACTGGATATGGCCGGTTGGCGCTACGACGTATCCCCGAAACGCGACCCATACGACAACGAGACGGGCTTCATCAAGTTCCGCATCCGCATTGACGCAGATGGCAACCTGATTGCGGTGGAGCGTCTGGAAAGCACGGTGTCGCCGCATGTGGAGAAATGGTACAAAGACCAACTGCAGAAGACGACTTTCAGCAGGACAGGAGGCGGCCGAAGCACCTCAGGCGCAACAGGTACGGTGACTTTCGTGATTCGCTCCCGCTAATTTCTCTTTGTATTCTATGACTTATCAAGAGTGCCTTGATTACCTATACCAGCAATTGCCGATGTATCAACGCATCGGCAATGCTGCTTTTAAGAAGAGCCTGGACAATATCATCGCTTTATGCGATGCGCTTGGCCAGCCCCAGCACCAGTTCAAGTCAGTGCACGTGGCTGGCACCAACGGCAAAGGCAGCAGCTCCCATATGCTCGCAGCCGTGTTGCAAGAAGCAGGCTACAAAACAGGCCTCTATACCTCACCACATCTTAAATCCTTCACTGAACGCGTCCGCATCAACGGTGAGGAACTGCCTCAGCGGTACCTCATTGATTTCGTGGAGCGAAATAAGCCACTATTTGAGCAGGTGATGCCTTCCTTTTTTGAAATGACGGTGGCACTGGCGTTTAAATATTTCGCCGATGAACAGGTTGATATAGCGGTGATTGAGGTTGGGCTGGGAGGGCGCTTGGACTCAACCAACATCATACAGCCGGAGGTATCCCTCATCACCAACATCGGGTTTGACCATCAGGCGCTTTTAGGAGATTCCTTGGAGGCGATTGCAGGGGAGAAGGCGGGCATTATCAAAGGAAACACGCCTGTCGTTATCAGTACGAAGCAGTCCGAAGTGGCGCATGTGTTTGAACAGAAAGCAGCACAGGTTCATGCCCCTTTGTATTTCGCCACGGATGCCATTCAGGTGGAGCCTGTCGCACAGGATTTGCAGGGGCAGTTCTACCAGGTATACCGTCAAGGGCAGCTGTACCTGGAGCGCCTTGAATCGGATTTGGCAGGAATGTACCAGCAGTACAACCTTCCCGGTGTGCTCCAGACGCTTGCTGTTCTGCAGGAGAAAGGCTATACCATACCTGAGTCAGCCATTCGTAAAGGTATAGCGCATACTAAAACCATAACCGGTCTTAAAGGACGCTGGCAGGTATTGTCTGAATCCCCCTTAACTATTTGTGACACGGGCCATAACGCAGATGGAATTAAACAGATACTTCTGCAGTTGCAGGCACTGAACCCGACCAATGTGCACATGGTTTTCGGAGCTGTGAATGACAAAGATGTGACTTCCATCCTACAGCTTCTGCCAAAGAGCTATACCTATTACTTCTGCCAGGCACAGATTCCACGCGCGCTTCCCGTTGCAGAACTGCTGGAGAAAGCCAAATCCATTGGGTTGAGCGGGCAGGCTTTTGGAACGGTTGCAGCCGCTATAGAAGCAGCCAGGGGAAATGCGGCGCCCGATGAGGTTATTTTTATCGGAGGTAGTACCTTTGTGGTCGCAGAAATTGAAGAACTATAACACGTAATGGGAAGATCGAAATTAGAGAAGTTCGCAGCCATAGCCGAGCGCGAGAACGTAGTGGAAGCCGGTGATGAGCTGTACGGACAACTAGTAGGGAAGTGGAGAGAAGAGTTTTTTGGCAATGACAACCCGCTGGTACTGGAAGTTGGGTGTGGCCGCGGTGAGTACACTGTCGGAATGGCCCGCCTGTTCACCGAGAAGAACTTCATAGGTTTGGACATCAAAGGAGCACGCATCTGGAAGGGCAGCACCATGGCGCAAGAGGAGGACTTGGAAAACGTGGCTTTCCTCCGGACATTCATCGAGAACCTGGAAGAGAACTTCGCTGAAGGGGAAGTAGACGAAATATGGGTGACTTTCCCGGACCCGCGCCCCCGTGACCGCGACATTAAACGCCGACTCACGTCGCCTCGCTTCCTGGATTTATATGCTAGAATCCTGAAGCCGGGTGGCACCGTGCATCTGAAGACGGACAACCAGATGCTTTTTGAATATACCTTGGAAGTGCTGCAGGAACGGCAGCCAAAAGACTTACTCTATACCTCAGACCTATATCGATCCGACCTACAGGAGCATACAATGGGCATTTACACCACCTACGAAAGACGCTACCTCGAAGAAGGAATCGCTATCAAGTACCTGCAGTTCAAGGTATAGGTGTTTGTAAAGCAAACGAATTTGGCCTTACCTATAAAACAATGGCCCGCTACACTTTAAGTATAGCGGGCCATTGTTTTGTTGCTGAGAGACCTCAGGATTAATTTACTGATGCTATGGCAAACTGGGAATAGCTTTCTGAGCTGAAACTTGCGCCCGCATTTTCTAATTTTCTTCGATTTCCTCGAAAATCTCCTGAAGTTCATCAAAGTCTTTCAGGCCGGGCTTGATTTCGTGGCCGCCTCGCAGGCCGATGCCGGTTGGCTTCACCTCCTTCAGGATGGTGTTGATGTTGTCGCGGTGCAGACCGAAACCCAGGTATACCGGAAATTTTTTCGCCAGGTTTTTCAGGAACTTGGTGTTCGTGCCGTCGATGCTGTCAAAGTCAGTGGAGTAGATGAGGAAACTGTCTACCGATGGGCTGTAGAGTTCCATCATCTCCAGTAACTCGCTCTCAACGGTGTCCTTGTTGATGTACACCTTCTGGATGACTGGGCGGTTGATTTCCTCTATCTCGTCGATAAGGTATGGCGTGTCGAGTTGGATGTAGTCCAGTCCGAAGTCATCGGCATACTGGTTGATGATGTCAGGCTTCGCCCGCTCAAACTCGCCGGCTAGCTTCACGCCGGATATCCATCCCACGATTTCCTTTAATGTCTCAGAAGACATGCGGTCCGCGGCATCTAGTTTCAGGTTGAACCCGATGATGTCAACACCCATTCCGGCGCAATAGCGCGCGTCACTCAAATTATTTATACCGTTTACTATCACGGAGGTACGTAAGCCCATAGCAATCTATTGTTTAATGTTACCCGCAGGTAAGGTTAGATGGTTCGAGTTTCAAAGTAAGTCCCAAATTGGGTACAAAGCCATTTTTTTGTGCTTTTTTTTGCATAACAACGAAGCAAGTCAGAACGTCCGTATGTACGCTCGGTCCAATATTTGGGTGGCTGAATCTTTATTACTGGTGCTATGTTACTATCTTTGTAGAAAATTTATATTCGATCATCCTTACATTTTATAAAATAGATGAGTAAGTTAGGAAGGGTATTGGTAGCCATGAGCGGGGGCATCGATAGTTCGGTGGCGGCAGTGATGCTGCACGAGCAGGGATACGAAGTGGTGGGCATGACCATGAAGACCTGGGACTATGCCTCCAGCGGGGCTAGCAAGAAAGAGACCGGCTGCTGCAGCCTCGATTCCATCAACGATGCCCGCAACATTGCCGTTCAATTGGGTTTTCCGCATTATATCATAGACATACGTGAAGAGTTTGGCGATTTCGTCATCAACCACTTCACCGATGAGTACATTGCTGGCCGCACGCCCAACCCCTGTGTACTGTGCAACACGCACATCAAGTGGGATGCGCTGTTGCGCCGAGCCGACCAATTGGGTTGTGATTTCATCGCCACCGGGCATTATGCCAACATCCGCGAGGAAAACGGCCGCTATGTGATTTCAAAAGGACTTGATGAGAACAAAGACCAGTCGTATGCGCTTTGGGGGATTTCTCAGCAAAGCCTGAGCCGCACGATTTTCCCGTTGGGTAAACTGCGCAAAACCGAGATTCGGCAGATGGCAACAGACCGTGGCTTCACGGAACTGGTGAACAAGCCAGAGTCCTACGAGATATGCTTTATACCTGACAACGATTACCGAGGCTTCCTGAAGCGCCGGGTAGAAGGGCTGGAGGAGCAGGTAGCCGGAGGCGAGTTCGTTCTGGAGGACGGCACGGTGGTAGGCAAGCATGAGGGCTATCCGTTCTATACCATTGGGCAGCGCAAAGGCCTGGGTATAGCCTTGGGATTCCCGGCCTATGTGACGCGAATCGAGCGGGAGACAAACCGGGTGATACTGGGCAATTACGAAGACCTGGCAAAGAATGCGATGACGGTCGGTAAGCTGAACATGGTGAAGTACGACAACCTGATTGGTCAACCTATACCTACGGTGACGAAGGTGCGTTACAACGACCCAGGTACGGAGGCCATCATTGAGCAGGAGGGAGACAAGATGAAAGTCCACTTCCTCAGCGGGGTGCATGCCATCGCGCCAGGGCAGGCGGCCGTTTTCTACGAAGGCAACGATGTAGTGGGTGGCGGCTGGATTGAATCGAACTATAATTCAGATTATAACCTGAACGTGCTACAATAATGAGGAAAGCGCTGTTGCTTTTGGTCGTGCTGGCTGGTTTTCTGGCCGGGTGTGAGAACAAGTACAAAGACCCGGACCCGCAGGCCATGGGCTACGAATACTTTCCGCTGGAAATCGGGGACTACCGCATCTATGATGTGACGGACATCCGGTTCACCAGTAACGTGGGGGACACAACCCGTTTCCAGATGCGGGAGCGGGTGGATACCAGCTTCACTGACCAAACGAACCAGCTTGTTTACAAAGTAGTGCGGTCCATCCGCTTCAACCCAAACAGCGCCTGGATAGATGACTCTGTGTTGGTGGCCGCAAAACTGGATAACATGGTGCTCCTGACGAAGAACAACACCAAGTATGTGAAGCTAGTTTTTCCGGTGAAAGAAGGAGGCGAATGGATAGGAGACTTGTACAATGACCGTATTGCGGGAGGTGGTAGACAGTCTAAAATCAGAAATGATAAAGAAGTGTATACCTATTCTAGTGTAGGACGTCCGTACCAAGAGTGGGGATTAAATTATCCTAACACTATAACTGTGTCTCAAGATAGTACCAGTTCTACAGTTATCTATGACAAACGACAGGAGGTATATGCTGAAGCAGTAGGCCTAATATACCGACTGGCTAATAGACTGAGGTACTGCGAAGACACAGAGTCTAAGCAATGCTCTTATGGAACCGATTATATAGTATCTGGCCACGAACGCCACGAAGTTCTCGTATCACACGGTAAAATGTAAAAGCCATGCGACTTCTGCTTCTCTATACTTGCTTGCTGTTGACGGTTTCACTCGCCAAAGGACAATCAGGCAGTGGGCCCGGCCAGGAGGAGCAGAAGCACTTGGTTTATTTCAAGGACAAGGCTGACTCACCTTTCTCTACAGACGCAGCCACACAATTCCTGTCCTCAAAGGCCATTGAGCGCCGCAGCAAGCAGGGTATACCAGTAGTTCCCCGCGATTTTCCGGTTAACCCACAGTACGTGAAAGGTTTGCAAGACCAGGGGGCAAAGGTGTTGTATACCTCCCGCTGGTTCAATGCTGTTATGGTGCAGTGTTCCACTGAGAAATTGGCTGAACTGCAGGCACTTCCTTTTGTCCGTTCTTCCCAGACCCTAAATCGGCTCGCCAATACGACCTCGCGCAAGAGTGGAACGCAATCAGCGGACAGCATGGAGATGACCATCATCGCCCCCGAGGCCAAGGAGTACGGCCTTGCTTTCCATCAGGCGAACATGTTGGGTGTTCCTGCCTTACAAGCCGCGGGTTACAAAGGCGAAGGTATAGCCATTGCGGTTTTGGATGCTGGCTTCCCGGGAGTGAATTCGGCAACCCCTTTTGCGCATCTGCACGAGAACAATCAAATCAAGGCTACTTTCGATTTTGTGACGAGGAAGCAGGATGTTTATAGCAGTAGTTCCCACGGCACCTCTGTACTCTCGACCATGGCAGCCTACGAGCCAGGCAAACTGATTGGCACCGCCTACAAAGCGGACTACTATCTTTTCCGGACAGAAGATGCCGCCACAGAGCACAACATAGAGGAAGTGAACTGGCTGTTGGCGGCAGAGTTTGCCGACAGTGCCGGTGTGGATGTTATCAACTCCTCCCTCGGCTATACCTTGTTCGACTCCCCATCCTACAGCTATACCTACGAGGAACTGAACGGCAACACCTCGATTGTGACGCGTGCTGCTGATTATGCTGCCGCCACAGGTATGCTGGTGGTGGTGAGCGCCGGCAACGAAGGCAACAAACCTTGGCGCTATGTGTCTGCCCCCGCCGATGCGGATTCGGTGCTCACTGTTGGGGCGGTGGACTCACTGGCGAATCGTGCGACGTTCAGCTCTATAGGTCCTACTGCCGACCAACGCATCAAACCTGACGTGGTGGCGATGGGGCAGCAGGCCTATGTACTTACGCCCTCCGGCGCTTTGGTAAGGTCAAACGGCACTTCCTTCTCCGGGCCCATTATGGCAGGTATGGTTGCTTGTCTGTGGCAGGCCAACAATACCTTATCGAACATGCAGCTGCTGCAATTGGTACGGCAGATGGGCAGCAACGCCAGCAACCCTAATAACAACATAGGGTATGGTGTGCCGCATTACAATGAGACGGTTACGGGCCTGCCGGAATTCGTGAACGATGGCATTGCCATCTCCAACCCCGTCACCGAACAAGACATCGTGTTAACCATGGGGGAGAGCTGGCAGAAGGCACAGAGCGTGGTGCAGGTGTTCGACGCGACAGGCAAGCTCCTGTTGAAACAGAACCTGCCGTCCAACAACAGGAGCCATGTGCTCCAACTGAGGCCGGGGAGGTTGAAGCGGGGCGTATACCTGTGCCAGGTGACTTCTGGCGAGCAGCGCATCACCTTGCGCTTCGTTAAACTCTAAAGCTGTAGGAATAGCTAGGGCCGATTCTATCTTAATTTCTATATTTGTTTCATGAAACCAATTATAGCCCCTTCTGTACTCGCTTCTGATTTCGCCAACCTGCAATCGGAGGTAGAGATGCTCAACCAGAGCCAGGCCGACTGGCTGCACATCGACATCATGGACGGCCGTTTTGTGCCCAACATCTCCTTCGGTTTTCCGGTGCTGCAGGCCATACAGCGCCATGCTAAAAAGCCACTGGACGTGCACCTGATGATTGTGGAGCCGGAACTGTACATTGAGCAGTTCAGAGCAGCGGGAGCCGAAATCATTTCCGTGCACCTGGAGGCCTGCAACCACCTCCACCGCACCATCCAGCAAATCAAAGCCACTGGCGCAAAGGCGGGCGTAGCCCTCAATCCCCATACCTCCGTGCAACTCCTCGATGATGTGATTTCCGATGTGGATTTGGTGTGCCTGATGTCCGTGAATCCAGGCTTCGGGGGGCAGAAGTTCATCGAGAATACGTACCGAAAAATAGAATCACTGAAGAACCTCATCATAGCACGCAACTCACAGGCGCTGATAGAGATAGACGGAGGCGTCAACCAGCAGAACGCACCGCTGCTCCTCGAGAAAGGCGCTGATGCTCTGGTGGCCGGCAGCTTCGTGTTCAGCTCATCAGACCCGCTGCAGACCATCGCCAATCTGAAAAACCTATAAACCCACTTGGCCTCTTCTATGCTACGATATCTATTGGTATGGCTGCTTTTGTTGCTGCCGGCAGCTGTTGTAGCACAGCAGGGAGTTGTGTCGGGTACTGTACTAGATGATAAACGGCAGCCGCTGGAACTCGCCACCATCGGGGTACAGGGCTATACCTTGGGCGCCCAGACGGATGCACAGGGAAAATACCGCTTGCAGCTTCCTGCCGAAAAAGAGCTGGTGCTGGTGGTGCGCTACCTCGGTTTCAAAGTGCAGGAACGCACGGTTCGGCTGCAGCCAGCGCAGGAACTGAACCTGGATTTTATACTAGAGCCCGACCCGCAACAACTCCGGCAGGTCGATGTGCGTGGCAAAAACGAAAATGATACCCGTGAGCAGGTCAGCGTCACCCGGCTGGACCCGACATTGACCAAAACATTGCCTTCCGCCTTCGGGGACTTCAGCAAAATACTGGTCACGCTGCCCGGCGTATCGAGCAACAACGAACTCTCCTCTACCTATTCGGTCAGAGGCGGCAACTATGACGAGAACCTGGTCTATGTCAACGGCATCGAGATTTACCGGCCTTTCCTGATTTCGGCGGCACAGCAGGAGGGACTCAGCTTCGTGAACCCGGATTTGGTGGGTAATATCGAGTTCTCGTCCGGTGGCTGGCAACCCAAGTATGGCGACAAGCTTTCCTCGGTACTCAGCATACAGTATAAGCGCCCGACCGGTTTCGCCGCCTCCGTCACAGGAAGTTTGACGGGTGGCGCCTTGCATCTGGAGGAGGCGTCAAAGAACAAGAAAGTATCTTACCTGCTCGGGTTGCGCCACAAAAACGGTCAATACATGTTACAGGGGCTGCAGGTAGATGGCCAGTACCGCCCAAATTTCACCGATGGCCAAGCTTACATCAGTTTTGATTTGGGCAAAGAGCCGGAGCGTACCACCTTAGGTATACTGGGCAGCTATGCTCGTAATGATTTTTTGGTCAAGCCGGAGTCGCGTACCACCACCTTCGGAACCCGGCAGACGCCTTTGCGTCTGCTCGTAGGCTATGATGGGCAGGAGAAGATGGAGTATGAAACATACCAGGCGGGAGCCAACCTCTCGCACCAGGTCTCCGATAAGCTCCTGACAGAATTCATCTTATCCGGAGTGCACTCTCTGGAGCGGGAGTTCCGGGACATAGAAGCCGCATATAGGCTCTGCGATGTGAACACGCTGGGCCGCAACGACATGGGCGAGTGCCTGCGCGACAGAGGGATTGGCAGCCAGTTTGACCATGCCCGCAATGCGCTCAAAGCCATGGTCCTGACAGCCGAAACACGCAATACCTGGCGCATCAACTCCCGCAGCACGGTGTTGGCAGGGGCCAGAGCAAGCCTGGAGCGGATTGAAGACCGGTTGGCCGAGTATGGCTTTGTGGATTCCTCTGATTTTGTGACGCCCAGCTATTACCTCAGTTCCGCGCTCAACCTAAACACGCAGCGCTATAACGCCTATGTGCAGCATACCTATGAGTTGGATTCTCTCAAGACGATTACCTACGGCTTCCGGGCAAGTTACTGGGATTACAACAGAGAGCTCATTATTACCCCACGCATTCAGTATTCCTTCATCACCCGCCGCAACCCCAATCTGTCATTCAAGGCAGCCATTGGCTTGTATTACCAACCGCCATTTTACCGGGAGCTGCGCAACTTTGAGGGGGAACTGAATCCGGAACTGAAAGCACAGCGCTCGGTGCATGCCGTGGTTGGCAGCGATTACCTGTTCAAAGCCTGGGGCCGCGACTTTAAGCTGACCTCAGAGGCGTATTACAAACACATGACAAACGTCATCCCTTACGATTTGGACAATGTGCGCTTACGCTACTACGCCCGCAACAACGCCAAAGCCTATGCGGCCGGTTTTGATGTGCGCGTCAACGGGGAGTTCATAAAGGGAGCGGAGTCGTGGCTGAGCCTGGGTATACTCACTACCAAGGAAGACCTGCAAGGTGACTCTACGCAGGTAAACAGTGATACAGGAGAAGTGCTGGGCAAAACACCCCGGGGCTACATGAGCCGCCCGACGGACCAACTGCTGAATGTAGGGGTGTTCTTCCAGGACCACCTGCCCGATAACCCAACCATCCGGATGTACCTGAACCTGGTGTATGGCAGCGGCCTTCCGTTTGGTCCGCCGCGCAGACCCGACTTCCGCAACGCCTTCTCCGGAAAATCTTACAAGCGAGTCGACATTGGCTTCTCCAAGCTGATTGCCCTTGGAGACGAACTCACAGCCCGCAACAAGGTGTCAATGGAAAGCCTTTGGATAGGCCTGGAGGTGCTCAACATCATTGACGCCAAAAACAGGATTTCCTACAGCTACGTGAGCGATGTGAATGGTATCACCTATGCCGTACCTAACTTTCTGACGGGTAGACGCTTAAACTTGCATTTCATTGCAAAATTCTAATCCGCTCTACCTGAAAAAGCTGCGGGGGTGCAAGAATCATATTGCTCCCTCGCAGCTTTTTATATTAGGGTGGCCTAGCGTCTTTTCTTCCAGTCGTTATAGGCTGATTCTATCTCTTTCGCGTAGGTCTTGTACGATTCTGGCTCCGTGTTGCCCAGTTGCATGGCTTTAGCCGTCAGGTTGGCCGCCGCCTCGTATTCTTTGTTCTGGGCATACAGACGGGCCTTTACCCAGTTGTTGAAGAAATTCTCTTTAATGGCAATAGATTTATTTATCCACTGAAGCGCCTTCTGGTGGTGTTCCTTTTTCGGAATCATGTAACTGGCGGCCTGAGCCCAGGTATACCAATCGTCTGGGGCGGCTTCAGCAAGTGCCTTGTTGATGTTGGCCAGAGCCTTTTTCTCTATCTCTGTCTCAATCCGGATTGATACCAGCGAGTTTTCCCAAGTCAAGTTCAGGGTACCGGTATTGGTGCCAATATCCCCGAAGGAGAACTGCAGCGTCTCCTGGAAAGGGATAGCCTTCGGCTGAACACGCAGATAGGCCACGTCATTTAGTTCGCTGTATCCCTCCAAGCCCCATAGCGTCGTGTCCTTATTCAGGACAATGTTCCATACCGTATCGCTTTCAGGAAGGATGAAAAAAGAGTAGGTGCCTGCCGGTACACGTTCATGGTTCAGGTATAGGTCATCTTCGAATTTAATAAGGGTCGCCTCATTCGCACCGGCCCTCCAAAGTTGCCCATATGGCACCAGCGAACCAAAAATCTTTCGTCCCTTCACACCAGGGGCATGGTAGCGGATTGAGATTTCAGTCAAACCAATCGTCTGTTTCACCATAGCTTCCGGGCTAGCCTGTGGCAGCTTGAGCTGTGCCTCGCTGTCAAAGCTCGAAGCGAGTAGTAATAGCAGTATAGTAAGGGGTAGCAGGTACTTCTTCATGGTAATGTATACGTGTGGAGTATTCTTCATTTTAGCTGATTACCGAAAAAACTATGCCAGTTGACCCAGCATATAGCATAATTCGAATGCAAAGATAAAAAAAGTTTTCACCATCAAATCCCTGACGCTAATCCTTCAGATGTATAACAAAAGCTGTAACAGCTGCAATAGATAGCATTTTAGATGTTACAACAACGCATATAATAGCCTAATATAGAAGAATTCTATGTTTAAAGTTAAAAAAAATATTTGTTTGATATAACCTTTTGTTTATAGATTTGTATAATCGTACTAATTAATTAAATAATCCGACTATTTCATGCTGCAAGTGCCACCTAATCCTTAACTGCCTGTCAGGTACAATGGGAAGGGTATGTCCTCCTGCTTTACATCTGCCACTCATGCTATGAAAAAGACTGTCTACCTAGGCGCACTATGGCTACAGCCATAGTGAGAAAACTGCACAACCCTACTAAATAAACCCTCTATCAAAAATGTATGAATGGTAAAATTTTACTAGAACTAAAAGCAAGAGAATATATTGCTTTTCAGCGGTCGCTGCTTTTCACGCTTATCCTATTATTAGGATCATTCGGAGTGCAGGCACAAAGCGCTGCTACGGTCACAACAGACAAGGATGACTATTCACCTGGACAGTATGTAATTGTAACTGGTACAGGCTGGCAACCAGGAGAAACCGTTTCATTTGATTTTCATGAAACACCGCAGGTGTGTACTTCTGACCACCATGTTCGCAGCACTATAGCGAAGGAAGATGGAACTATTCTATATGACCAGTTTTTGATAAATGAAAAGCATTTGGGAGTAGCGTTTGTTTTAACGGCTACAGGTCAGTCTTCTGGATTGACAGCTGTTACACATTTTACAGATGCAGGTATAAGAAATGTTTCTGTTAATGGTACTTCCTTTTGTGCAGGTGAAAGTATTACTGTACTATTCGAAGCCGTATCAAACATTTCTCCAACAGGTAGTACTGGCAATTTTAACCAAGAAAATTTCTTCCACGCTCAGTTAAGTAATGCATCAGGTAGTTTTGGTTCGCCTATCAAAATTGGAGAATTGAAGAGTAGAGCTTCTAATCAAGTTCTGCAAATTGAAGCTTCTATTCCTCCCAATACTGCACCTGGTTTAAACTACAAAATTAGAGTTGTATCAACAGACCCTGTAACTAATGCACCTGAAATCTCAAAACCAATTTCGATTTCATCAAAGCCTTCTGAAGCTCGTGCAGGAAATAACCAACTTGAGGTTACAGGTAATTCAACCTCACTAGAAGGTAATACTCCTACAGTTGGTACAGGTTCTTGGAGTATATTAAGTGGTACAGGTGGTTCATTTAGTTCAACTTCCAGCCCTACAGCAACTTTTACTGGAACTGCAGGGACTTCTTATGTTTTGAGATGGACTATTACTAATGGTGCCTGTATATCATCGGATGATGTATCAATTTCATTTAGCAGTGTAGTTGCTACTACAACAACTACTGGAAACGCAACAGCTGTTTATGGAGATGCCTCAGTATCTCTGAGCGCTTCTGTTTCTCCTTCTACTGCTACAGGTAATATAGAATTTTTTGTGAATGGAGTCTCAGCAGGAAGTTCCACAGTTATATCAGGTACTGCTACTAAAGTCTTAAGTTTAAGTGGAGTGAATGCTGATTCATATATGATAAGGGCTGACTTCGTTGGAAGCGGTAATTATGCAGCTAGTTCTGGTAATGGTAACCTAACAGTGACTAAGGCCGCCACTACTGCCTTAGTAACGCTTGCTGCCGGTCCATTCACCTACACCGGCTCAGCCATCAAGCCAGCCACGGTAAGTGTAACCGGTCCTGGTAATTTGAGCCTGACTCCGGATGCCGTTTACGCCAACAACGTGAACGCGGGCACAGCCACTGCCAGCTATAGCTATGCGGGTGATGACAACTACCTCCCGTCTTCCGACAGCGAAGAGTTCACCATTGACAAAGCGACAGCTACGCTCACGCTTGCCAACCTCTCTCACGTGTATGACGGCACCGAGAAATTCGCCACTGTCACCACTTCACCAGCCAACCTTACGGGTGTGAGCATCAGCAACAACGGCAAAACCGCTGCTGATTCTTATGAAGTAGTGGCTACTTTAGAAAATGCCAACTACACAGCCGCTCCAGTTAAGGGCACCTTGTCTATTGCCAAAGCAACTTTAGCAATCAAAGCAGAAGATGCTAGCAAGGTATACGGTGAGGCCAACCCGTCCCTGAAGCCCTCTATTGTAAGCGGTGCCGTTGAAGGCGAGAGTTTTACATTATCTGCCTCTACTGTTGCAGATGAAAATTCAGCGGTAGGATCCTATGCCATCGTGCCATCAGTTAGCGGCACTACAATCGATAACTATACAGTGGCTGCTACCAGCGGTACATTAACCATAGGTAAGAGAGAGCTCACAGCTAAGGCAGATAACAAGAGCCGCACCTACGGTGATGATAATCCAGAACTTACAATTAGCTATTCTGGATTTGTACTGGGCCAGAACGCCTCTGCGCTTGCCAAAGCACCTACAGCTACCACCGAAGCCACACGCACGAGTGCTGTAAATGACTATGCCATTACAGTGGCAGGCGGCGAAGCAGCTAACTATAGCTTCAAATACCAAGAGGGTACGCTGACAATAGGAAAGGCTGAATTGACTGTCACAGCTCAGAACGAGAGCCGCGTGTACGGCGATACTAACCCAGGCTTCACAGGAACTGTAGCAGGTGCCAAAAACGGTGAGACATTCACAGTTGGTGGTACGACTGCGGCTACAGCTACATCTTCGGTTGGTTCCTATGACATAGTACCGACAGTGTCAGGCACTACAATAGGGAACTATACCGTAACTCCTGTTAATGGAAAACTTTCAGTTACAGCTAGAGAAATAACTGTTACAGCAGACGCAGGCCAGACGAAAGTGTATGGTGACGACGAGCCATCTGCTTATACTTATTCTATTACGTCAAGTAGCTTGGTGAACAGCGATAAGTTGAGCGGTAGGCTGAACAGAGAAGCTGGTGAGAATGTTAATTCTTACGCCATCACACAAGGCACGCTGGCAGCCACAGACAACTATAATTTGCTTTTTGTAGGTAGCAACTTCTCAATCACGCAGCGTGCTATTGAAGTTACTGCCGATGCAAAAACGAAGGTATACGGGGATGAAGATCCTGCATTCACCTACCGAATCACAAAAGGAAACTTAGTAGAGGACGATGCCCTATCGGGAGAATTAAGTAGAGCAACTGGTGAGAACATTGGTTCTTACGCAATCGCTAAAAACAGCCTGGGTGCAGGTCCTAACTATGATATGACTTTTGTTCCAGCCAACCTGGAAATCATGCCAAGGGCTATCACGGTTAATCCAAAAAGCAACCAGAGCAAAGTATTCGGTACTTCTGACCCTGTACTTGCCTATGACAATACGGAGTTAGTTAAAGGCGACTCATTCACAGGTACATTAGCAAGAGCGGCTGGCGACAATGTTGGTGCCTATGCCATCAGCATTGGCTCGCTTGAACTTAGCAGCAACTACACACTGAACCTGGTGGAAGGTGTTCAATTCGAAATCACACCGATGCCAATAACTGCTTCTATCACTGCTTCTAACAAGGTATATGATGGAACTGATGCAGCTATGGCCACTGGTAGTGCAAAGGGTGTAGACAATGCTGATGTTGCTGTAAACGTGTCGGAAGCCAGATTTGCAAGTGCAGCAGCTGGTAACGGTAAAGTAGTGACTGCAACCGTCTCCATCTCTGATGGCAACTACAGCCTGACATCGACAACGGCTGCCACTACAGCAGACATTACGCCAAAGAGCATCTCTGGAGAATTCGCGGCGGCTGATAAAGTTTACGATGGCAACTCGGATGCAACTGTGACAGACAGAAGCCTGATTGATTTTATCGAAAATGATAAAGTGTCTTTAGTAGGAGGTACTGCAACATTCGCAGATAAGAATGCTGGTGCAGGTAAGACAGTGACTTTAGTTGGGGCTGAGCTAGCAGGTGATGACAGAGGCAATTACAACCTGACCATGGTTAGCACGGCAACAGCTGACATAGAGCAAAAGCTTGCCTCAGTCACACCTTCTGCTAATACCAAGGTATACGGTGGTGCTGAGCCAACGCTAGGAGGTGAAACAGCTGGTTTCTTAGATGCTGATAAAGTTACTGCATCCTACTCACGCGAAGCGGGCGAAACGGTTGCCACCTATACTATTAGCGCCATCCTTTCTCCTGAAACTGCTCTTGGCAACTACGACATCACTTACAAGACAGCAGAATTCGAGATTACGCCTGCAACTATAACCGTGGTAGCCGCTGATAAGAGTAAGGTCTACGGTGATGCGAACCCTGCCTTCACTGGTTTGGTAGCAGGCATCGTACGTGAAGACGCTATCACAGTAGCTTATAACACAGAAGCAACAGCTGCAAGCCCTGTAGCTACATATGCCATTGTTCCTGTACTGAGTGGTGCTGTGCTAAACAACTATACAGTGGATGCGACAAGCGGTACTCTGACCGTTACACATGCCACCTTAACAGTTGTTGTCAACAACAAAACCAGAAAATACAACGAAGATAATCCTGAATTGGATGGTGTTCTATCTGGTGTTAAGAACAATGACAACATCACTGCTTCTTACAGCACTACTGCTATAAAAACGAGTGACGTGATTGCTGGTGGCTATCCTATCACGGCAACTTTTTATGACCCTGACGAAAAGCTGAGCAACTACAAGGTGACCAATACACCAGGTGTCCTAACAATTGAACAAGCTCAGGCTACTACCACGCTGGCTGATTTGCAGAAGACATACAACCGTTCTGCCCAAGGTGCTACCGTGACTACTTCACCTGCCGGTATAGACGTTACAGTGACGTATGATGGTTCTGCTACAGTGCCAATAGCAGCTGGTTCTTATGCGGTAGTAGCGGCTTTGAACAACAGCAACTACAGCGCTGCAAACGCTATAGGCACGCTGGTGATCAATCAGAAAGAGGTAATAGCCAAATTGGCCAACTCCGGCAAAACTTACGATGGAACTACTGCAGCCACCGGTACAACAGCCACTCTGGAAGGCATAATTTCTCCTGATGTGGTAAGCGCTACAGTATCTGGAGCAGCGTTCAGTGCCGCCGCCGCTGGCGAGCGAACTGTGACAGCTAACGTCGAGTTGGCCGGTGCGGACAAAGCGAACTATAAGCTGGCATCCATCACTCCGGCAACAGCAATCATTGCTCAGAAAGCTCTGACGGCATCCATTTCAGCCGAAGACAAGGTATACGATGGTGGTACCGCCGCCACAGTAAGCGCGAGTCTGGAAGGAGTTGTTGGTGAAGACAATGTGGTGGTTACGCCTTCTAGTGGAGCCTTCGCTGATAAGCATGTCGGGAATGGAAAGAGTGTAACCGCTGACATCAGGATTAGTGGTACAGACGCAGGCAACTATAGCGTGAGTGCCTCTGCCGCTACAACAGCCTCAATCACTGCCAGGCCAATCACAGTAGTTGCCGATGCGAAAAGCAAGGTGTACGGAGACATTGACCCCGCGCTGACCTTTACAATTACATCTGGTGAACTGGTGCAAGGCGAAGACTTTAGTGGTATCCTTGTCAGAGAACCTGGCGATAACGTTGGAAAGTACGCTATCCAGCAAAACACACTCACAGCAGGAAGCAACTATGCTTTAACGTTCACAGGTGCTGATTTGGTAATCACGAAAGCCCCTCTGACTGTGACAGCGCATAATGCCTCACGCCTTTGTGGTCAACAAAATGATACCTTCACAGGAACAATCACTGGAATTAAGAGAAGCGATATCATTACGGCTACCTATTCCTCTGATGCTGATGCCTCGAGTCCGGCCGGCACCTATGCCATTGTTCCGGCGCTGTTAGGAGCTAACTTAGGTAATTATGAGGTAACCCTAGTGAGTGGCGTGCTGACTATTGGAAGCGTGAAGGTCGATGCATCCTCAAACTCTACTCCGCAGGCTGTTAAAAGTACTGCAACTACAGTTGTTATCAAGGTCACTAACGCTACAGGCAGCGCAGCTGCCAACGTACCGGTTAAGCTTTACTTTGATAACAAAGCAGTCCAAGAGGTGGCTTCCAACGAATCGGGTGTGGCATCTTTCAATGTGGGGATTCTGCAGACGGGCGTTTACAAAATCAGAACAGAGGCTGGTGCTGGATGCAATGAGACTACGGTATATCTGCCAGTGTACGATCCAAACGGAGGCTTCGTGACCGGAGGTGGCTGGATTGACTCTCCTGCTGGTGCCTACAAAGCCGATAAGGGATTGACCGGTAAAGCACATTTTGGTTTTGTAGCCAAGTATAAGAAGGGTTCTACCGTTCCGGATGGCAACACGGAGTTCCAGTTCCAGGCGGGCAACCTCAATTTCAACAGCACTGCCTATGATGACATGCGCTTGGTGATTGCAGGTGCCAAAGCGAACTACAAAGGCACCGGTAAAATCAATGGTGCTGGCAACTATGGCTTCATGGTATCGGCGGTTGATGGCCAGGCCAATGGTGGTGGCGGTGTTGACAAATTCCGTATCAAGATATGGGACAGAGACAACGGAGATGCTGTGGTGTATGACAATAACGTTCTCAACGCAGATGAAAGTGCTGAACCGGCGACAGCACTCGGTGGCGGCTCCATCGTAATCCACGAAGCCAAATCCGTTGCCACTGCGCCTAAGTCTTCTAAGGTAATCTCTGAAGAACTGGTAACTGCTTCCACGGCCCGCTTCGACAACTACCCGAACGCGTTCTCTGACCGCACGACCATCCGCTTCTCCCTGGATACAGAAGAGAACTTTGCGCTGGAGGTCTATGACATCAGAGGAGCTCTGGTGAAGAAGGTGAGCAACGGCGTTGCAGAGGCAGGCAAGGTATACGAGTTTGAACTGGATGCCCGTAACATGGCTGAAGGCGTATACTTTGCACGACTGGCCACTGGCTCACGCATGCAAACCATCAAGATGCTGTTGAAGAAGTAAATTGACACAGCGGGGTTTCGGCCCCAGAAAGCAAAAGGCACCTGTCGTAATTGACGGGTGCCTTTTGCTTTTAGAGTCTTTTTACAACAAAAGCGCCAGGAGTTTTGTTAAACCTGAAATCCCTGTTACATTTGCAACGCAGAATGAGCAAGAACCCGCTAAATATCCTCCTTTCAACTCCGGCAGCGCCTGTTGCCTGTGGTTCTGCTGCGCATCATCATTTCCATCATTCCTCGTAAGAGGAATCACAGCACCATATAGCCCCCTGAAGGGTTCGTATACCCTTCCTTTACCTTGCCACAGGCCAGGTTGTTCTCATTTGTATTCTTAACACACACTTTATGCTACGATTAGCAATACAGAAGTCCGGCCGTTTGAGCGAAGACTCACTCAAGCTTATCCGTGAATGCGGCATCACATTCATATCCAGTTCCCTGAAGCTAAAAACCGAATCCACTAACTTCCCACTTGAAATCCTATACCTGCGCGATGATGACATACCAGGCTATGTGGCCGATGGCGTGGCCGACATAGGTATAGTAGGGGAGAACGTGCTGGTGGAGGAAGGCATGCAGGCGCTGGCCGTCGAGCAGTTGGGTTTTTCCAAATGCCGACTTTCACTCGCTGTTCCGAAAGCCGACGAGTACAGCGACATAACCGATTTGGAGGGTAAAAACATAGCTACGTCCTACCCCAACCTGCTCCAGTCATACCTGCAGGAAAAGGGGGTGCAGGCGCACATCCACACCATCAGCGGCTCCGTGGAAATCGCACCCAGCATTGGCCTGGCCGATGCTATTTGTGATATTGTGAGTTCGGGCAGCACCCTCATCAGCAATGGCCTCAAAGAGGTGGAACGCGTGTTCAAATCACAGGCGGTGCTGATTGCGAATGAAAACCTGAACGCGGATAAAAAGCAGATACTGGAAAAACTGCTGTTCCGGATACATGCCGTGCAGCGTGCCCAGAAAGCAAAGTATATATTATTGAACACGCCCAATGAGAAGATAGCGGAAATCAGCCGGCTGCTTCCGGGAGCCAAGTCGCCGTCCATCTTGCCATTGGCCGAAGAAGGCTGGAGCTCCCTGCACTCGGTGGTGAACGAGGACGATTTTTGGGAAATCATAGAAAAGTTGAAAGACGCCGGAGCCCAGGGAATACTGGTGGTACCGATAGAAAAGATGATTGTATGATGCGCAAGATAGAATATCCGTCCACTGCCGACTGGCAGCAACTGGTGAAACGACCCACCCAGAACT
This sequence comes from Pontibacter roseus DSM 17521, assembly GCF_000373265.1. Lineage (GTDB taxonomy): Bacteria > Bacteroidota > Bacteroidia > Cytophagales > Hymenobacteraceae > Pontibacter > Pontibacter roseus. Next base: position 761,482 of record NZ_KB890762.1, on the reverse strand, counting down.
ATGAAGACCTGGAAGCAGGTATAGCGCAGACGTTCAAGTTAGTGCAGGAGCAGGGCGATGCCGCGTTACTAGAATTAACACAGAAGTACGACGGAGTGCAGCTGGACAACCTGTTCGCCTCGCAGGAAGAAATAGCCGCAGCAGAATCCAAGTTACCTGCTGAACTGAAGCAGGCGATTCTGCAAGCCTATAGCAACATCCACTTGTTCCATGCGCAGCAGGCCGAGCAGCCAAAGCAGGTGGAGACCATGCCCGGCGTGACCTGCTGGCGCAATAGTGTAGCCATTGAAAAAGTGGGTTTGTATATACCGGGTGGCACAGCGCCGCTGTTCTCCACGCTCCTCATGCTCGGGGTTCCGGCCCAACTGGCGGGTTGTCGCGAGGTGGTGCTCTGTACGCCTCCTTCCAAAGATGGGAGTGTACACCCGGCCATCTTGTACACGGCCTCCGTGCTAGGTATAGCCAAAGTGGTGAAAGTGGGAGGAGCACAGGCCATTGCGGCTATGGCTTTCGGGACGGAAAGCGTACCGGCTGTCGATAAGATATTCGGTCCGGGTAACCAGTATGTGACGGTGGCCAAGCAGATGTTGAGCAAAACGGGTGTGGCCATCGACTTGCCAGCCGGTCCGTCCGAAGTGTTGGTCATCGCTGATGAGTCGGCTAATGCGGCCTTTGTGGCGGCTGATTTGCTGTCGCAGGCTGAACACGGAGCCGATTCACAGGTAATTTTGCTTACCAATTCAGCACAATTGCTGAACCAGGTAGAGGCGCAGTTGCAGGCACAATTAGAGGTGCTGCCGCGAAAGGCATTCGCTGAAAAAGCCCTGCAGAACAGCCTGGGCATCCTGCTGCACGACGAGGAGGAGATGCTGCGTTTCTCCAACCTATACGCACCGGAGCACTTGATACTTTCCATCCAAAGTTTTGAGGAGGTGCTGGACCAGATAACAAATGCAGGCTCTGTGTTCCTGGGCAACTACAGTCCGGAATCGGCTGGCGACTACGCCTCCGGCACCAACCATACCTTGCCTACCAACGGCTATGCCCGCGCCTACAGCGGTGTGTCACTCGATAGCTTTGTCAAGAATATCACGTTCCAGTACATCACGCCCGAGGGACTGCAGAACATAGGCAGTACCATCGAGGTGATGGCCGGCGCGGAAGGATTGGACGCCCATAAAAATGCTGTAAGTATCAGATTGAAGGAGATAAGAAATGTTTAACCTACAGAAATTAGTGCGCCCGAACGTGCTGAAGATGAAGCCTTATTCTTCAGCACGCGATGAGTTCAAGGGAACAGCCCACGTATTCGTTGACGCAAATGAAAACAATCTGGGTAGCCTGGCTGGCGATAACTACAACCGATACCCGGACCCGCACCAGAAGCAGCTGAAAGAAGTGATCGCCGGTATAAAAGGCGTGAGGCCATCGCAGATTTTCCTGGGCAACGGCAGCGATGAAGCCATTGATTTGCTGTTCCGGATGGTGTGTCGCCCGGGTATGGACAGCATGCTGCACCTGCCACCCACGTATGGCATGTATGAGGTGTCGGCCAACCTGAACGAGGTGCGACTGGAGAGCGTGCAGCTGACAACTGCCTTTCAGGTGCCGGTAGAGGAGGTGCTGGCGCAGGTGAAGCCTGAGACCAAACTCATTTTCATCTGCTCACCCAATAACCCAACCGGCAATAGCATAGAAGCCCATCGCATCGAGACTATACTGAGAGGCTTTGATGGACTGGTGGTGCTGGACGAAGCATACATTGACTTTTCTGATACCCCCAGCTGGACTACCAGACTAGAGGAGTTTCCGAACCTGGTGGTATTGCAGACTTTCTCTAAAGCCTGGGGTTTGGCGGGCCTGCGTCTGGGAATGGCCTTCGCTTCCGAGGAAATTATCGCGCTGCTCGACAAAATCAAACCGCCCTATAACATCAATCAGGCAACGCAGGAGATGGCGCTGCGGGCACTGGAGCAGACCGAACAGCTGCAGTACATGGTGGAGGAGATTGTGCAGGAACGGGAAATGCTGGCGCACGCGCTTCCAACCCTGGAGGCAGTGGAGAAGGTATACCCGTCGGATGCCAATTTTCTGCTGGTCAAAGTGAAGGACGCCATTGGGTTGTATACCCACCTGCTGGACCAGGGCATTGTGGTGCGCAACCGTTCGAGCCTTCCTGGATGCGAGGGCTGCCTGCGTATATCGGTTGGCACCACGGAAGAGAATCAGCAGCTGTTTCAGGCAATAGCAGCATTTAGCAAATAAGACATATCCTGGTCGCCTGGGATACATGACACAATTATCAATAATGAAAAAAGTATTGTTTATAGACCGTGACGGCACCATATTAGTGGAGCCTAAAACGGATTTTCAGGTGGACTCTTTTGAGAAGTTCGAGTTTCTGCCGAAGGTGATTCGCAACCTGTACAAGATTCGCGCAGAGTTGGATTATGAGTTCGTGCTTGTGACTAACCAAGACGGGCTCGGGACTGACTCGTATCCGGAGCATACTTTCTGGCCATACCAGAACAAGATGCTCGACATTCTGAAAGGAGAGGGCGTGGAGTTTGATGACATCCTGATTGACCGCAGCTTTGAGCACGAGGGACTGGAGACGCGCAAGCCAGGTATAGGTATGATGAAAAAATACCTCAAAGGGGAGTATGACTTGGCCAATTCCTATGTGCTAGGCGACCGCCTGACGGATGTTCAACTGGCGAAGAACCTAGGTGCAAAGGCCATCTTCATTGGAGAGCAACCGGTGCCGGAGGCGGCGCTGAGCACTAATGACTGGGATGACATCTATACCTTCCTGAAGTTGCCCGAGCGACGCGCCAGCATACGCCGCCAAACCAACGAAACCGATATCGCCATCGACCTGAACTTGGACGGCACCGGTAAAATGGACATCCATACCGGGCTTGGCTTTTTCGACCACATGCTGGAGCAGTTGGCCAAACACGGCAAACTGGATTTGACCGTCCTGGTGAAAGGCGACCTGCACATAGACGAGCACCATACCATTGAGGACACCGGTCTGGCTTTGGGAGAGGCGTTTCTGGCAGCGTTAGGAGACAAAAAAGGCATCAGCCGCTACGGATTCCTGTTGCCCATGGACGATGTGCTGGCGCAAGTGGCCATCGACTTCAGTGGCCGTCCCTGGACGGTGTGGGAGGCGGAGTTCAAGCGCGAGAAAGTAGGCGACATGCCCACGGAGATGTTCTTCCACTTTTTCAAATCCTTCAGCGACACCTCTAAGTGCAACCTCAATATCAAGGCGGAGGGGCAGAACGAGCACCATAAAATCGAGGCGATTTTCAAAGGATTCGCGAAGGCGATACAAATGGCGGTGAAGCGCAACCCCAACGACAGCTCCATACCTAGCACCAAGGGAACCTTATAATTGCATTAAAACGAAAGAAGGGGGCAATCAGGCCCCCTTCTTTCGTTTTATAAAAAATACCCTTTTAGCAAGTGCGTAGCCAATCGGTAGCGGTTTCTATGTCATCAAAAGTTTTGATAAAACTCGCATCCTCCGTGTTCTTCAAGGTCTTATCAGTGGACAGTCGGCTGAACGTGCTAGGGGAATACACCCAGGCGAAACACTCCAATCCGGCAGCGCGCATGCGCGGCATCCAGTCCTGACCCACCCATTTAGAAGCACCCGACCAAATACCTTCCACGTTGGTGTTGTCGTTGAGGATTTTGGTGCACTGCCGTTCCTGCATACACTCCAGAATCTTTTCGCAACCCGCCACCACGCTGTCGTAACTTTGGAAGCCACGCCAGTTGATGTAAATCCAGTCATCAGCATGGTTGTACTCAATCAATATGTTGCTCTCTCTGTGCAGAATTTCATTTCTTACCAGTTTCATAGCCATACTGTCCGGAATATAAGTGTACCGAGTTTTGCCTCCTCAATATCCATACTAGGATAAAGTGTTGGCTGTAAAGGAAAAATTCAAAATGCTATACGTCATAAATAAGATTGAGGCGTAGCTTTACGACAGGAGCAAAAATTAGTCCTAATACAGCTGTGATGGTGGTATTATTGTAATAGGCTGAATCACAATGTAGTTAAAGTACCTGTGTTAGAACATGGATAAAGTATTTTTCCCAATAATGGAAAAGTGTGCAGGTGATTTTCCCAAATCTTAAATTGCAGGGCAGACAGAATAGACAGCATAGGAGCATGGGTTATGCAGACACAGCTTGGAAATAAAAAAGCGCATGCTGCTTGCGTTTCTGAATATTGTCTTTACATTTGTGACAGAGGACTACATTTGAGTTCTCGTCATTACAATAGAGGAAAATGATTCAATCGCTTCATATGGCATGGTGGTGGCACGTTACAATCCGTATCGTGAACAGCCTTGCTATGTATGAGAAGAGATAAGAAGATATAGCAAACAACCAAAGGTATAGAAGCCTGCTGTTCACATGAATGGCAGGCTTTTTTGTTTTAATCCCTTTTTGAATCGATGGAGAAATATAAGATACACACCACCCACAAGCGCCTGCTGGCCGATACCCTGACGCCGGTGAGCGTATACCTGAAGCTGCGCGACCGCTTCCCGAACAGTATCCTGCTGGAGAGTTCCGACTACCATGGCGCCGAAAACAGCTTTTCTTATATCTGCTGTAGCCCCATTGCCAGCATCAAAGCCGAGAACGAGCTACTGACGGAGACTTTCCCGGACGGAAACTCTTCGCTTACCCCCATTACAAAGGCTACCGATGTGCCCGCTCAACTGGCTGCTTTCGCGAATCAATTTGAGACGGAGCCAAGCGGTTTCAGCTTCATCAGCAACGGGCTTTTCGGGTACATGAACTATGACGCCGTCCGCTACTTCGAGGACGTCGACCTGCGCCTGCGGCCAGGCCGTCAGCAGATTCCGGATTTGTACTATGCCGTGTACCGCTACATCATCGCCATCAATCACTTTACTAACGAGGCCTATATTTTTTCCCATACCTGCAGGCCTGAGGAAGAAGATGGTATAGCCCAATTGGAGGCGCTGCTCAACAGCCGCAACATACCCAGCTATACCTTCCGAACCCGCGGTGAAGAGGACTGCAACATCAGCAGGGAGGGCTTTCTGACGAACATCCAGCGGGCGAAGGAGCATTGCTTCCGAGGCGACGTGTTCCAGCTAGTTCTTTCCCGCCGGTTTGAGCAGGCTTTTCAGGGAGACGAGTTCAACGTGTACCGGGCACTGCGCTCCGTCAACCCTTCGCCCTATCTGTTCTACTTCGATTATGGCAGCTTCAAGATTTTCGGCTCTTCCCCGGAGGCGCAACTCGTCATCAAAGACAAGAAAGCGAGCATTTTCCCGATTGCCGGCACCTTCCGCCGGACAGGTGATGATGCCGCCGATGCCGCACTGGCCGAGAACCTGCTGGCCGACCCCAAAGAGAACGCCGAGCACGTGATGCTGGTAGACCTAGCCCGCAACGATTTGAGCCGCAACGGGCATAGCGTGAAGGTAGAGACCTTCCGGGAAATCCAATTCTATTCCCATGTGATTCACTTGGTGTCGAAGGTGTCGGGGCAGCTGCACCGGCAGGAAGATTCGCTTCAGATGGTGGCCAGTACCTTTCCGGCGGGTACACTTTCCGGTGCTCCAAAACACAAGGCCATGCAGCTAATTGATAAATACGAGACCACCAACCGGTCCTTTTACGGCGGCTGCATCGGATTCCTCGACTTCAACGGCAACTTTAACAGCGCCATCATGATTCGCTCTTTCCTGAGCAAAGACTACAAGCTCTTCTACCAGGCAGGTGCAGGTATCGTGGTGGCGTCCAACCCAGAGAGTGAGCTGCAGGAAGTGGACAACAAACTTATGGCTTTGCGAAAAGCCCTGACCTTAGCACAGGAGATAAACTGATATGGACGTACTGGTAATCGACAACTACGACTCTTTCACCTACAACCTGGTGCACCTGGTGCAGGAACTGGGCGCCCAGGTAACCGTCCGCCGCAACGACAAAACCACCTTGGAGGAGGTGAGCCGCTATGACAAAATCCTACTATCACCAGGTCCTGGCATACCCGATGAGGCAGGTATGTTGAAGGAAATCATACAAACATTTGGGTCAAGCAAAAGCCTGCTAGGCGTGTGTCTCGGACATCAAGCGATTGGAGAGGTATATGGTGGCAAATTGTTCAACAGCAAAGAGGTATGGCATGGGGTGGCAACGCCGGTACAGGTGATTTGTGAAGAGGAAGTCCTTTTTCAGGACATGCCCCGGCAGTTCAGCACTGCGCGCTACCATTCTTGGTTAGTGGAGCAGCAACTGCCTGAGTGCCTGGTTCCGACGGCGGTTGACGCGGCTGGCCACATCATGGCGCTGCGGCACCGCGAGCACGATGTGCGGGGCGTGCAGTTCCACCCGGAGTCGGTGCTCACGGAGCATGGCAAGCAAATCATGAGCAACTGGCTGCACCTCTAGAAACAGGGCCTGAGAATCCTTTGCTATACCTAATTCTTTTGTAAGAAACTAATGAGAGAGATACTGAACCACCTGTTTGAACACAAGACGCTGAGCAAGGAGCAGGCGCGCGAGGTGCTGCTGAACGTGACGGCCGGCAAATACAACCAGAGCCAAATCGCCAGCTTCCTGACGGTGTACATGATGCGGAGCATCACGGTAGAGGAGTTGGAGGGTTTCCGAAACGCCCTGCTGGACACCTGCCACCGCATCGACCTGGAGGCTTACGACCCGATTGACCTTTGCGGCACCGGTGGGGACGGAAAGGATACCTTCAACATCTCGACGCTATCTTCCTTTGTGGTAGCGGCTAATGGCATACCGGTGGCCAAGCATGGTAATTATGGCGTGTCCTCGTCCTGCGGCTCTTCCAATGTGCTGGAAGCGCTGGGAATCCGGTTCACAACCGATACCGACAAACTGGTGCGGAGCATAGACTCCTATAATATTTGTTTCCTGCACGCCCCACTTTTTCACCCGGCAATGAAAGGGGTGGGGGCCATTCGCAAAGACCTGGGGGTGAAGACCTTCTTCAACATGCTGGGCCCGATGGTGAACCCAGCCTTCCCGAAGAAGCAGTTGGTTGGGGTGTTCAGCCTGGAGTTGGCCCGTATGTACGGCTACCTGTACCAGCAGCAGCCGGAGCTCCGGTATAGCATCCTCCATACCCTGGACGGTTACGATGAGGTTTCCCTGACCAGCCCCTTCAAGGTGATTGCCGATAGCAAGGAGCAGTTGCTTGATGCGCCGGATTTGGGTCTGTCGCGCCTGCAGCACGAGCAAATCCAGGGCGGAGGAGGTATAGCCGAGTCCGCAAAAATTTTCCTGGATGTGCTGAAAGGAGCCGGGACAGCCGCCCAGACAGATGTGGTGTCGGCCAACGCAGGTATGGCCATCCATTGCGCCCGACCTGAGATAGCTATACCTGAGGCCGTGCAACTGGCAAAAGAAACACTGGAATCAGGTAGGGCTTACACCCTATTTTCCAGGTTAATAGCGGATAAGAACCTTGTCATGGCTTAGGCCTTTTTGAACTTCTATACCTTTCATTTGTAAAACATCAGACATGAACATACTCGACGAAATAATCGCGCATAAATACAAAGAGGTGGCAGACCGTAAGGAGCTATACCCGGTCAAGCTGCTGGAGAAGAGCCTGTACTTCGAGACGCCCTGCCTGTCGCTGGAGCGCTACCTGCTGCGGCCCGACAAGAGCGGTATCATCGCAGAAATCAAGCGCAAGTCGCCTTCCAAAGGAGACATCAACCCTTATGTGTCGGTGGAGCGAACTTCGATTGGCTACATGCAGGCAGGGGCATCAGCACTTTCCATCCTGACAGACACGCACTATTTTGGTGGAAAGAATGAGGACCTGGTGACGGCCCGGAAGTACAACTACTGCCCCATCCTGTGCAAGGATTTCACGGTGGACGAGTACCAAATCGTGGAGGCTAAATCCATAGGCGCGGATGCTGTTCTGCTCATTGCCGCGGCATTGGAGCCGGCCCGTCTGAAGCAATTGGCTGCTTTTGCCCGCTCCTTTGGTTTGGAGGTATTGCTGGAGGTGCACAACCTGGAGGAACTGCAGCAGACGCTGTGCGACAATGTGACGGTGGTGGGCGTCAACAACCGCAACCTGCAGACCTTCCAGACCAACGTAGCGCTCTCATTCGAACTGGCACAGCATATTCCGGCAGGTATGACCAAGGTCTCAGAAAGTGGTTTGAAAGAGCCAAAGACACTGGTAGAGCTGCAGGAGGCAGGTTACAACGGTTTCCTGATTGGTGAAAGCTTTATGACAGACGGGCGTCCGGAACGTGCTGCCATGGAATTCATACGGGAGCTCCGCCAGTTACAGGAAGAGAATCTTGTTAAAAGCTAGGCGATGGAAGTGAAAATCTGTGGCATGCGTGAGCCCGAAAATATCCAGCAGGTGGCGGCATTAGAGCCGGATTACATGGGTTTCATCTTCTACGAGGGCTCCAAGCGCTTCTGTGAAGGTCACATCACGCCTGAACTGCTGGCGGAACTTCCGGCAGGTATCCAGAAGGTGGGGGTGTTTGTGAATGAATCGACGGACAACATCCGGCACACCCAGCGGAAGTATGGCCTTGATTTGGTGCAGTTGCACGGCCACGAGACGCCGGTCCAGTGTCGGGAGCTCAGTGAGGCAGGCATACGCATGATTAAGGCCTTTTCCGTGGATGACCGCTTCGCTTTCGAAAACACCTTGCTCTATGAGCGATACTGCGATTACTTTCTGTTTGACACGCGGGGGAATAACTACGGGGGCAACGGCACCGTCTTCGACTGGGAACTACTCAAAGGCTATCTGGCAGACAAGCCTTATTTCCTGAGCGGTGGCCTGAACCTGGCGAACCTGCAGAGCAAAGAATTCGAGAAGCTGAGACCCAGACCATTTGCCCTTGATGTGAACAGTGGCTTCGAGCTGGAACCGGGGCTGAAGGATGTGGAGCAGTTGAGGGACCTGATTAACTTTGTGAAAGATAAGTAATAAAGTAATGTCGTTTCGACTACTCTATAGGCGTGAGCCGGCGCGGCTGTTAAAAATCATATTCGGTTAGTAAGTCTGGATTTATCAGCTGCGATGGCACCTCTAGGGAACTCGAAATACAAATAACAGAAGATTATGAAATATACAGTAGATGAAAACGGCTTCTATGGCAGGTTCGGAGGAGCCTATGTCCCCGAGATGCTATACCCCAATGTGGAGGAGCTGCGCCAGAATTATCTGAAGATAATGAGCGCGCCGGATTTCCAGGAGGAATTGCAGGGGCTACTTCGCGACTACGTAGGAAGACCAACGCCCTTGTACTTTGCCAAGCGGCTATCCGAGAAATACAATACCCAGGTATACCTGAAGCGGGAAGACCTCAACCATACCGGCGCGCATAAAATAAACAACACGGTGGGGCAGGTGCTGCTAGCCAAACGTCTGGGCAAGACCCGCATTATCGCCGAGACGGGCGCCGGACAGCATGGCGTGGCGACCGCCACGGTTTGCGCGCTCATGAACCTGGAGTGCATCGTGTACATGGGTGAAGTGGACATCAAACGTCAGGCGCCCAATGTGGCTAGGATGAAGATGTTGGGTGCCACGGTGGTGCCGGCCACCAGCGGCAGCCGCACCCTAAAAGACGCCACCAACGAGGCAATTCGCGACTGGATTAACAACCCCGAAGACACCTACTACATCATCGGTTCGGTAGTGGGGCCACACCCATACCCGGACATGGTCGCCCGTTTCCAGTCCGTTATATCAGAGGAGATGAAGGCGCAACTGCTGGAGAAGACTGGCCAAGAGAACCCTGATTATGTGGTGGCCTGCGTAGGCGGCGGCAGCAACGCCGCCGGAGCTTTCTACCACTTCCTGGATACGCCGGAGGTGAAGCTAGTAGCCGTGGAGGCAGCCGGACTGGGAGTGGATTCTGGTGAGTCTGCTGCCACGTCGGTGTTGGGCAAGGAAGGCATTATCCACGGCAGCCGTACGCTGCTCATGCAGACCGATGACGGGCAGGTGACGGAACCCTATTCCATCTCGGCTGGCCTGGACTATCCCGGCGTAGGACCGCTGCACGCGCACCTGCACCAATCCGGCCGCGCCCGTTTCGAGAGCATCACCGACGAAGAGGCGCTGCAAGCGGTACTGGAGCTGACGCGGCTCGAAGGCATTATACCTGCCCTGGAGTCGGCCCATGCCTTGGCGGCTCTTGGTCGCATCGGTGCGAAGCCGGAGGATGTGGTGGTGGTGAACTTATCGGGCCGCGGCGACAAAGATTTAACGACATACCTTGACAGATTCGGGCTCCATGGCAACTAGATTACAGAGGCTCTTTGGGCAGAACCAGCAGGGGCTGCTTTCGGTATACTTCACGGCCGGCTACCCCAAGCTGGACGACACGGTGCCCATCATCCTGGAATTAGAGAAGAGTGGGGTTGATTTGATTGAAGTCGGTATGCCTTTCTCCGACCCGCTAGCCGACGGTCCTACCATTCAGCAGAGCAGCGAAGTGGCCATCCGCAACGGCATGACCATTCCCAAACTCTTTGAGCAACTGCAGGACATCCGGCAGCATACCCAGATTCCGCTGGTGCTGATGGGCTACCTGAACCCCGTGATGCAATACGGAGTGGAGCGCTTCCTGCAGAAAGCCAGTGAAATAGGTATAGATGGCCTTATCCTACCCGACCTACCGCTGGCAGACTATGTGCGGGAGTACAAGCCGCTGTTTGAGCAGTACGGGTTGAGCAACGTTTTCCTGGTGACGCCTCAGACGCCGGAGCAGCGTATTCGCGAAATTGACAGCCATTCCAACAGCTTCATCTACATGGTGTCGTCGGCATCGGTGACGGGAAGCACCGGTTCCAAAGGGGTCTCCAACACAGACTACTTCCAGCGTGTGGCAGGTATGGGTTTGCGAAACCCGGGCATCATCGGTTTCGGCATACACGACCGCGACACCTTCACGCAGGCCTGCACCCATGCCCGAGGGGCCATCATCGGGAGTGCCTTCATCAAGGCCTTGGCGAAAGAAGGAAGCCTGCAGGACAACGTCCGTACATTCATCCAAAGCATCAGAGAAAACGAGAAAGTATGATTATACAGTTGCAGCAAGGTATACCTGCTGATATCAAAGAGAATATCCTGCAAGAGGTTAAGAATGTAGGATTCAAAGCCAACGAGGTGCAGACGCAGGAGGGGAGTTACATTGTGGGCATCGGCAAGAAAGACTTCGACATTCGTACGCTGGGACAGTTGCCGGGCGTGGCAGACATTCACCGTGTGTCAGACGAATACAAGCTGATTTCCCGCAAATGGAAAGTGAACCCCACGCGCATTGACTTAGGTGATGGTGTGCTCATAGGCGAAGGCAGCTTCAGCATCATGGCCGGTCCGTGCTCCATCGAGAACGAGCAGCAGATTGAGCTGGTGGTACAGCATCTCAAAGAGAATAATGTGAGCATCATGCGGGGCGGCGTGTTCAAACCGCGCAGCTCACCCTACGCTTTCCGTGGGCTGGGGCTGGATGGGCTGCGCATGTTCCACCGGATTTGCCGCGAAAACGGCATTAAAATAATCACGGAAGTGATGCAGGTGTCGCAGATTGAGGAGATGGCAGACTATGTGGATGTGTTCCAGGTGGGCGCGCGCAACAGCCAGAACTTTAACCTGCTCGACGCGCTGGGCGAGGCGCAGAAGCCGGTGCTGCTAAAGCGCGGCATCTCCGGGACTATAGAAGAATTGCTGCAGGCGGCGGAGTACATCTTCTCCAACGGCAACGAGAAAATCATGCTTTGCGAGCGCGGCATACGTTCCTATGAAACCGCATACCGCAACGTGCTGGACCTAAACGCTGTGCCGGTGCTCAAGGCCAAAACCCATCTGCCCGTCATCGTGGACCCCTCGCACGGCATCGGCCTTCGCGATTTTGTGGAGCAGATGTCGCTGGCCGCGGTGATGGCCGGTGCGGACGGCGTGATTTACGAAACGCATCAGAAACCGGAAGAGGCCTTCTCAGATGGGCAGCAGACGGTGAATTTCAAAGAGTCGGAGCGGTTGATAAAACGCATGCGCCAGGCGTACGAACTCCGGGAGAGTTTTTAGATTAGCTATCGCACAAGCGTCCTAGCTCGTAGCTGGCCTGTTGTTAAGGTCAAAGGCTAGGCAGAGTTGCAAAGCAGCGCCAGTAAAAAGAGTTTTTAAAATTTTAAAGGAGAAGTCTCGCTTTGAAGGGGCCAGGGGGATGTTAATCATGAACGAATTAACAACCCTTTTGTCCACTCAATGGGACAGACTGTATCAAAGCAAAAACATGTAGAAACAAAAAGTCCGGTGCTTTTAAGCACCGGACTTTTTGTTTTAGAGTTAATAGACTTTAGTTGTTCGCCGGCTTCAGCGTTTCATCCAGCCATTTGAAGAACTCTCGCTGCCAAACAATGGCGTTTTGCGGCTGCAGCACCCAGTGGTTTTCATCCGGCAAGTATAGCAGACGGCTCTTCAAACCTTTCAGCTGCGCCAGCTGGAAGGCCTGCAGGCCCTGCTCTATACCTACCCGGAAGTCCTGCCCGCCCTGCACAATCAGAATCGGCGTGTCCCATTTGTTGGCGTGCTCAATCGGGTTGAACTGCTTGTAGGACTCCAGGGATTTGGTTTCCCAGTAAGGGCCTTTCAGCTCGTTGTTGGCAAAAAACAACTCTTCCGTGGTGCCATACCAGCTGCGCATATCAAACAGGCCGTCGTGGGCGATGAAGGTCTTGAAGCGGTTCTCATGCATACCTGCCAGCATGAACACGGAGTAGCCGCCGTAGCTGGCACCTACTGCACCCAGTCTGTCTTTGTCCACATACGCCTCTTTGGCCAAGTCATCAATGGCGGTCAGGTAATCGCGGATTGCCTGTCCGCCCCAGTCGCCGCTGATTTGGCGGTTCCATTCTTCGCCATGGCCCGGCATGCCGCGTCTGTTCGGTGCAATCACGATGTAGCCATTGGCTGCCATGAGCTGCATGTTCCAACGGTAGGAGTAATACTGCGTCAGAGCAGACTGTGGGCCACCCTGGCAGTAGAGCAGTGTCGGGTATTTCTTATTCGGGTCGAAGTCAGGCGGATACACTACCCACGAAAGCAGGTCCTTGCCATCAGTAGCCTTTGTCGTGCGTGGCTCCACCTTGCTTAGTGATAGCTTGCTGTAAATGGCGTCATTCACGTTCGTCAGCTGCGTCAGTTTCCCTGATTTGAGGCCTACCCGGTATAGCTCCGCGGCGTGGTTCATGTCGGCGCGTGATACAATCAGACTGTTGCCCGACTGACCCACAATGCCATTTACATCAAACTGTCCTTTGGTCACCTGTTTGATGCTTTTATTGGAGAACTTCTCCAGGTTTTTCGGCAGCGAAATCTCGAATAGTTGGATGGTACCTTTGGTAGGGGCCACGAACCAGATTTTGCTGCCGTCTTTGCTCCACTCAAAGGAGTTGATGGTTTCGTCCCAGTCTTTGGTCAGGTTGAATTTCTCTCCTGATTTGATGTCGGATACAATCAGTTCATTCTGGTCGGCTTCGTTTCCGTCTTCGTCCATACTCAGCCAGGCTATTTTGGAAGCGTCTTCTGAGAACGACGGAGCCGTGTCATAGCCCAGGTTGTCCTGCGTCAGGTTGGTTGTTTTGCCCGTGGCCAGGTCGTAGCGGTAAATGTCGGTGTTGGTGCTGACGGCATACGCTTTCCCGAACTTCTTCTTGCTCACATATAGGATGGCTTTGCTGTCGGGGCTCCAAATCATGTCCTCCAATCCGCCGAAAGGCATTTGGGGCGTATCAAAGGGCTCATCTTTCATGATGTCAACAGGCGTGCCGAGCTTGCCATCGTTGTAATGTGCATAGAAGACGTGCTGAAACTTGCCATCCTCCCAAGTGTCCCAATGGCGGTAGTTGAGGTCGTCGTACACGTATGCGTTCGATTTCTTCAGCTCCGGGTAGATATCAGTGCTGTGCATCTTTTTCACTTCTACATCGCGGGAGAACAGCACGTGCTTGCCATCCGGAGAGATGCGTACATTGGTCAGGCCGCCTTCTATATTGGAGAGCTGTTTTGGTTCGCCTTTTCCACCCGCAAGCTGCCACAGCTGGCCCTTGTGCAGATAAATGATATTGCCAGCTTTGTCGATGTGCACCACGCTTTCGCCGCCTTTGGTAGACGTGAGTTGCGTTGGCTGTCCGCCGGTCACCGGTATGCGGTAGAGGTTGCGTTCGCTGCCGTTCTCTTCCATGTTGACGTAACCAACGCCATAGATGACCGATTTACCGTCAGGCGTTACCTTTTCGGCCGAGACGCGGCCCAGCTTCCAGAGGAGTTCTGGGGTCATGCGCTGCTGTGCCTGCGCCATACCTACGGCAAACACTCCAGCAAGTACTAGTATCTTTTTCATACTTCAAATGTAAGGCAATTGGCGGAAATCTAAAATCACAGTCGCAGGTATGGGAGGTAAGAAAAAGTAAGAATAAATAGTAACTGTAAGCAGGCTGTTTTATATTTGCCTCCATGAAAGGCACACTGGCACATCTGCACCATCATCATGCACGAAGCGAACGTTTCGGAGCCGTCTGCCTATGGATTTGCCAATAGTTTAAGCTATACCCTATTCCAAAAGCCTGACTCCGAAATGAGTCAGGCTTTTTTGATTCATGACAGATTCAAACCAAAGCATGAAATCGTGGTTGTGGCTCTGTTGCAGTCATCATTCGTAAAATCTAATTCATAATTCAACAGCATGAACCTAGTTATAGTGGATTACAAAGCGGGCAATGTGCAGTCGGTGCAGTTTGCGCTGGAGCGGCTTGGCGTGCAGGCCACACTGAGCGCCGACTTTGAGACTATACAGTCGGCCGACAAGGTGATTTTCCCAGGGGTGGGAGAGGCCTCATCAGCCATGGCCCAGCTCCGGTCCCGCAACCTGGACAAGCTGCTGCCTACGCTGAAGCAGCCGTTTTTTGGTGTATGCCTGGGCATGCAGCTGCTCTGCCAGCACTCCGATGAAGGAGATACTGATATGCTGGGCATCATTCCGTTGCCGGTCAAGCGCTTCCAGACCGACCTGAAGGTGCCGCACATGGGTTGGAACCAACTGGAGCAGCTGCAGACACCGCTATTTGCAGGTATAGCCGAAGGCGAATATGCCTATTATGTGCATAGTTTCTACGTGCCGCTGTCAGAGTACACCATTGCCCAGACGTCCTACCCGGAGCCCTTCTCGGCTGCCCTTCAGTTTAAAAACTTTTATGCCGCGCAGTTCCACCCGGAGAAAAGCGGACCTGCCGGCTCACAAATCCTCAAAAACTTCTTAGCCTTATGATGGATATCACCCCAGCCATAGACCTTATCGGCGGCCAGTGCGTGCGCCTCACCGAAGGCGACTTCGCCCAGCAGACCACCTACGACAGCAACCCTTTGGAGGTGGCCAAGCGCTTTGAGGCGCACGGCATCAAGCGACTGCACCTGGTGGACCTGGACGGCGCCCGGGCGCGCAAGCCGGTGAACCTGAACGTACTGGAGAGTATAGCCGCCAACACGAACCTAATCATAGATTTTGGGGGAGGCTTGCAGTCGGATGAGGCAGTGCAGCAGGCATTTGACGCAGGTGCAGCGCAAATTACGGCGGGCAGCATCGCCGTTCGAGAACCAGAGACTGTGAAAGACTGGCTGCTGCGCTACGGGGCCGACAAAATCATTATTGGTGCTGACTTTAAGGGTTCGAACATCGCCATCAGCGCCTGGACCGAGGAGAGCAAATACCCACTGCAGGAGTTCATATCCGGGTATGTAAAAACAGGCGCTAAAGTGTTCATCTGCACCGATGTAAGCAAAGACGGCAAATTGCAGGGGCCTTCACACAATACCTACCGCCACCTGCGGCTCACGCTGCCAGAGGCGGACATCATCGCGAGTGGTGGTGTCACCACCGTGCGGGACCTGGAGGAGCTGCAGGAAATCGGGGTGAGGGGCGCCATCATCGGCAAAGCCATATACGAAGGCACCATTTCCTTGAAAGACTTAGAACGATTCCTATGCTAACCAAACGCATTATACCCTGCCTCGACATCAAAGACGGCCGTACTGTGAAGGGCATCCGTTTCGAGAACATCCGCGATGCCGGCGACCCGGTGGAACTGGCCAAGTGGTATGCCGGACAAGGTGCTGATGAACTGGTATTCCTCGACATCACCGCTACCAATGAAGAACGTAAGACCTTCGCGGAACTCGTGCGCGACATTGCCCGACACATCGATATTCCTTTCACAGTGGGTGGAGGTATAAGCTCCGTGGCCGATGTGGAGGTGCTGCTGCAGGCTGGCGCCGATAAAGTGTCTATCAACTCGGCTGCCATCCGCCACCCACAACTGGTGGAGGACCTGGCTAAGCGCTTCGGGAGCCAGTGCGTGACCGTAGCCATTGATACGAAGCACACCGACGCCACCGGCTGGAAGGTATACACCCGGGCTGGTACCGTGGAGACGGAGCATGCTACCGTGGACTGGTCCAAACGGGTAGTGGATTTAGGCGCAGGTGAGATACTGCTGACCAGCATGAACAACGACGGTACCAAGGCTGGATTCGCACTGGATATCACCGGGGAGGTAGCACGCGCTGTGACAGTGCCGGTAGTCGCCTCGGGAGGGGCGGGCAATAAGCAGCACTTTGCTGACGTTTTCTTGCAGGCACAGGCCGATGCCGCGCTGGCAGCCAGTCTGTTCCACTTCCGGGAGCTAGAAATACCGGACCTGAAGCACTTCCTCAAAAATCAGGGGGTAGATGTTCGGATTTAATCAGGGATTGTTAAATTGCCGAATCGTGAAGGCCGCTTGTTTAGGCACACGCTCCTTACTCTTTACCTTCTAACCTCAAAACAAACTGATTTTGAACATTGACTTCGACAAAATGAGCGGCCTGGTGCCGGCGGTGATACAGGATGGGCAAACCGGACAGGTGCTCATGCTGGGTTACATGAACTGGGAGGCGCTGGACAAGACACAGAAAGAGGGATTGGTCACGTTCTTCTCCCGCTCTAAGAACCGTCTCTGGACCAAGGGCGAAACATCCGGCAACACGCTGCACGTGCTCAGCATCATGGAGGACTGCGACAACGATTCCCTGCTCATCAAAGTGAAACCCAATGGTCCCACTTGCCATACCGGTGATACAAGCTGTTTTGGCGAGGATGACACGGCGAAACGGATGGCAGCCATTCAGTTCATAGCCAGGCTGGAAGAGGTGATTCAGGAACGCAAGGCAAAGCCTTCGGAGGCATCGTATACCAATTTCCTCTTCAACAAAGGCGTGAACAAGATAGCGCAGAAGGTGGGAGAGGAGGCCGTGGAGACGGTGATTGATGCCGTGGCGGGAAAAACGGATACCATGAAAGGCGAAGCAGCCGATTTGCTTTACCACCTGCTGGTGCTGCTGGCAGCCACAGGCATGCAACTGAGTGATGTGGTGGCTGTGCTGCAGGAGCGACACAAGAAATAGCTTTTACTTTAGAATTACTACAAAGCCCCCCGCAGGTATAGCTGCGGGGGGCTTTGCTGTTTAGAGACGTACGAGACGCAGGTTCTTGAAGAAACCTGTCACTGTGATGTCGCATTTACGGGCATCGTCCAGGTTGGGGTTGTAGCGGGTAGGGTCATAGGCGTCAGGCATGGTGATCTCGAACTTGCCGCTGGCCAGTTGGTTCTGGGTGTCAAAGGCGGTGATTTCTACTTCTCCTGCCATCGTGTTGCCCCCGCTCATTAGGGCGCTTCCGCCGCCTGTGCCCAGGTAGTGGTAATAGGTGGTTTCCGCCTTTCCGGCTTCCGTCTCCGGCAGTGATTTGACGCTATACTTCCCTACATACCCGCTGGGTATATCAGTGCTCTTTATCTTGAAGACCAGGGCATCTTTGCCGGTGGGAGCCGCAGGGGAGAATGCCAGTTCCAGTTTGCCATTCTCCAAAACCAAATGCGATTCAAAAGCGCCCAAGGTATAGGTGGCTTTCTCGTCTTCGTCTGCGTTCTTAAAGTCGAAGGTTCTGTTCAGGCTTGCTTCCGGTTCAGGCAAGGGAGTCTCTTTCTCCTCTTCGTCGCAGGCGCCAAGTAGAAGCGGCAAAGCCAATAGGCAGGCGTAGTGAAATAGCTTTTTCATAGATTAATTATAAGTACCATTTGAAAAAGCTATACCTATTATCGTGCCAATATTATATATTACTTATATAAATTTTAAAATCGAGTCGGCTATTTCGCCGCCTTTTTCTTCCTGCACGAAATGGCCGGCTTTGTAACGTTGTACCTGTGCCTCCGGAAAAGCCTCTTGCCATTTGTCCAGCAGGTGGAGGGGCAGCAGCGCGTCTTTCTCTCCCCACAGGATGAGCTTGGTTATAGGCCTGATATTTTCCCGCTGTTCCCACAATTGCTCAAACCAATCTCCCGACTCCTTCAGCGCCACAGCGAAGTGCCAGGTCCCGATGCGGTTGCTGGCTTTGTTCAGGGGCCGCAGGTAGTGCCGGTGAACATCTTTGCTGAGGTGGCGACGCTCGTGGTAGCCTCTGGGGAGCAACAGGCGCGGCGAAAAGCCCAGGTTCAGGTATAGCAAGCGGCCAAGAGCGCCGTTCAGGAAGCCGCTGATTTTCATCATCTGTCTCTCCTCTTGCAAGCTCCACAGCCAGGTGTTCAGGATAACAATCCGTTTGACGTTAGAAGGGTGGCGCAGGGCGTAGTTCAAACCAATAGGGCCTCCAAAATCGTGTACTACCAGTGTGATGTCTTTTAACTGCAGGTGTTCTATTAGTTGCTCCAGGTTCTGGGCGTGCGCCTCTGGGGTATAGCTGAACGACGTAGGTTTTTCTGACAGGCCAAAGCCCAGGTGGTCAGGTGCAATACAACGATACCTTCTGCTCAGGGACTTGATTTGCTGGCGCCACACAAACGACCAGGTAGGCGTGCCGTGCACGAAAACAATAGGCTCGCCCTGACCCTCATCCACATAGTGCATCTGCCCGTTCGGCAAGGTCAGGGTGTGGTGCGCGAAGGGGTACAGAATCCGGTCCAGCCACTTGGGGGACTTCATGGTGCCTGCCGTTGTCTCTCTATAAGTTTCCATACCGTGTGCTGAATTATTTTATGATTGGGAGTGCGTTCTTTCTTTCCTTTCATTTCTTGCCTTTGCTGTATTTAAGTATGAGCAGTTGGGCTACCTCGTCTATCGGGTAATCGTCGAACAGCAGGAAGTGGTGCGCCATACCATCGATGGCGGCGAAGAGCAGTTTCGCTTCTATCGCCACATTCCCGAAGCCGTCCTGCTCCAGGTTCTGTCGGATACTGGTCTCAATCGCCTCTGTTTCCGCCTGCATGCTGACAAGCAGCCGCTTCACCACAGGTGACTGCATCCGGATGCCATGCAGCAGCCTCCAGAAGTCCTTTTTCTCCTTGAGCAGCTGCACCGTCTGCTGTATATGACGCGCAATGCGAGAGTCTGTTTGCTGCTCTGTCTGGTTGCTGAGGGTAGCCTGTACGTCCCGGATGCCCTGCCGGAAAATCTCTTCGAGCAGTTGTTCTTTCCCGCTGAAGTAATTGTACAGCAGCCCCAACGACATGCCCGCCTCACTGGCAATTGCGCGAATCGATGTCGCCTCGTAGCCTTTCTGGGCAAACAGCCGGAGCGCCACCTCCACCAAGGTGCCGACACTTTGTTCCCGCTTCTCCTGAAACTTGTTCATCTTATTTAATGAACGATTGTTCAATAATTTTGTTGGCCTCTTCCTGCCTGTTTTTCTATACCTCTACAGTGGCGTCTTTTTTAACGCAGGGCACGGTTGTCCGTAAGAACGCATAAACCAATCGACTCCCGTGAATTTCAAAACGCTTTTCCGTTCTGGGTGGGTATGGCTCCTGCTCCTTCTCTTTCTTTTGCTGCTTTTTGTATCGGCTCTCACCTCCTGGTACTTCATTCCCTGGCTGCAGGACAAGCTCGTGACGACGGTGAAGGAGCAGAGCAAAGGCCTCTACAGTCTGCAGCTGCACGGACTGGATGCATCGCTGCTGGGCGGGAGCATATCGGCTGACAGCCTGCACTTCACTCCGAATTATGACGAATGGGAAGCCAGAGCGGCTGCTGCGCAGAAAGACACGGGACAAGCCGAATTACCGCTCATGCTCATCGACCTGCGAAGCCGTACCTTTAAGCTGAGCGGCGTGAACTTTATCGGTATCCTGCGTGGCAAGCCTTTGGATGTGTCGCGGCTAAGGCTACAGCAACCCATCCTGAAAATAACCCAGATGCGGGAGGACACCACCCAACAGGATAAAGCACTACATGAGACGGTGCAAGGTATAGCGCGGGAGGCCCGCATCGGCCGCATCCAACTAGAGGACGGTGCCCTCAGGTTCAGGCAGGGAAAAGAATCGGAAGTGGATAGATTCACAGTGAAGGGCCTGCACTTGGACGTGAAAAACCTGCAACTGGACAGCACCTCTTTCCAGGCCGAAGACAGGGCTTTCTATGCCAGCAGCATCGCTTTGGAAACAGGTATGGCCAGTTATCTGCTGCCTGATGGCACTTACCGGCTTCGGGCCGGCGCGCTGAAAGCGAACACCTCAGACGGTACGCTCAACATCGGAAAACTGGAGGTGATTCCGCTGCTGAAGCCTGCCGCCATGGCCGGAAAGAAAGGTATGTCTGTCTCCACCATGAAAGTGGATGTGCCGGAAATCAACTGCAGTGGCGTTGACTACAAAGCTTACTCCAGGTATAGCCACCTGGTGGCGGAACTGGTGAACGTAGAAAGCCCCACCTTCAGTGCGTACATGGACCGGAAGAACTTTCCCCAGAAGGGAGACAAGCCCCTCCCGCACGACCTGGTGCAGGATTTGAAGACCCTGTTGGTAGTAAACAAAATCGAGGTGAAGGGGATGCACGTTCGCTACGAGGAGCTGGCTCCGGAGGCGGTGGAGACCGGTGTCATCACATTTGAGAATCTCTATGCCACTATCACGAATCTAACCAATGACAAGAACCGGATGTCAGCCGATAGCCCTGCCGTGGTGGATGTGAAAGCGCGTATCAACGGCGAGGCGCCCATGGCTGTGACCGTCCGGATGAACCTCCTGGACCAGAACGCTTTCCATACCCTGGAAGGAAGCGTGGGACCAGCAGACCCGGCCACGATGAACCCCATTCTGGAGCCCACCACTTTTTTGAGCGTGAAGGAAGGGCAGCTGCATAAGAGCGATTTCAGGTTGGAGGTATACCGCAACCGGGCAACTGGGCATCTTAATGCGCGCTACAGCAATTTCAAGGTGGACATCCTGACCCAGGAGGAAGACAGGAGACAGTCACTGGGCAAGAAGATTCTCTCCAAAGTGGCCAATAAATTCGTGATAGCCTCAGACAACCCGAAGCAAGGGGAGGAGCTGCGCACCGGTCCTATAGAAGTGACGCGCGCGAAAAACCGCTCCGTGTTCAACTACTGGAAGGATTGCCTGGTGAGCGGCTTCAGAAGCGCGGCAGGTATAGAGGGTTTCGGCGAAGACCTGAATGACCCGGATAGGGGATGAACAATGTAATTTAAGCATATCTATACCTTAGCGCTATCCTTTTTCTCGTTGTACAGTGGCTAGCAATAGCAGCCTTTCAAGGCCTATACCCTGTATACAAAGGGGTTTCCAAAAACTCAAAGTTGATGGTTACTGGAGCCTGTTCTCAGTAACAGCCGCGTATCAAGTACAATCACCTGCTTAAAAAAACTGGTCCAAGTTCTAACCTGCAGCCTATTTTTCTAGTTATTATAGAAACCCGGATTCTATAACAACACTTGCAGGAGGGCAATATGATACAAGAACCAGACAACAGCGGCAATTTAATCCTGAAAGACCTGCACGGGCATTTCCATATCATCGGCGATGTGCACGGCTGCTTTGAGGAGTTGCTGGCGCTGCTGCACAAACTGGGATATCAGGTGGTGGATGACCGAGAGACCGACCGATTCAAGGTATACCCGCCCGAAGGCTGCATGGCCATTTTTGTGGGAGACTTGGTGAATCGGGGCCCTAACTCTCCGGAGGTGTTGCGGCTGGTGATGGACATGGTGGAGCAGGAGGTGGCCCTGTGCGTGAGCGGTAACCACGACGACAAGCTTTTCCGCAAACTGATGGGCCGCAACGTGAAGGTGCGGCATGGCTTGGAACTGACCATGGCACAGCTTGCGCATTATGATAAAGCCTTCCATGATCGCGTGCGGAATTTCCTGGGGCACCTGCCACACCACATCATACTCGACGAGGGGCGACTGGTGGTGGCACATGCTGGCCTGGAAGAACAGCTACACGGACGGCACAGCAAATCGGTGCGCGACCTCTGCCTGTACGGCCCTACCACAGGGGAGGTCGATTCCTACGGGTTGCCGGTTCGCCTGGACTGGGCAGCCGATTATTCAGGTATGGCGGTGGTGGTGTATGGCCACACGCCGGTGCAGGAGCCCCGCTGGAAGAACAATACCATCAACATTGACACGGGCTGCGTATTCGGTGGCAAACTCACTTCCCTCACGTACCCTGACCACATCCTCACGCAGGTGGAGGCTTTCGGTACCTATGCTGAATCGGTGCGTCCGTTCCTGCAGCCTTCCCCTCACTAAGCCCGCTTACTCTTTCCCGTCTTTCTCATGGTCCCGGGCCATGTGCTCCTTGTGCAGGTAGTCCTTGAACTCATCCAGGTTCGTCCTGTCCCAGAAAGGTATCTTGTTCCGCACGGCCGTCCGGCCTATCACGTGGGCCGATACTGGGGAAGTGATGAAAGTGAAGCCGATGATGAGCAGCACCTTGATCAGCATATCCGCCTCGTTGAAGTAGATGCCCATACCTGTCAGAATCAGGGTGAGCCCCAGCGTGGCCCCCTTTGTGATGGCCGACATCCGGATGTAGAAATCGGGGAACCGCAACAGCCCAATGGTGGCAATCAGCATGAACGCCACGCCCAGCATAATGAGGACGGAGGAGACAATCTCGCGCAGCAGCAGGTAGTTGATGTTTTCAAACATGGCTTATCGGGTAGATTTCATAAGATAGTAGGCAAACGAAATGGAGCCCAGAAAACCGAACAGAGAAAGGATGATGGCCACATCGATGAAGTCGGCGTTGCCCGTCAGTTCGGTATAGATGGCCACCATTCCGATGACGTTGGCCACGAACAAGTCAAAGGCGGTGATGCGGTCTGGAAGTGTCGGGCCTAAGGCGAATCGTATGGCCGTCAGCACCAGGCAGATGCTCAGCGCCGCCATCGCGACTATGAGGGTGACGGAAAAGATGCTCATCTTGTCAGTTCCAGTAATCGGCGTTCAAATCCTTCCTTGATGCTGCGCTTCAGTTCCTCGACATCGCCGTTCTTCAGGTATAGCGAATGCATGTAGAGGAATTTCCTGTCGCTGCTCAAATCAATGGTGAGCGAACCAGGCGTGAGGGTGATAAAGCCAGTGAGTAGTGTAATCTCCAAATCGGTTTTGACTGTGAGAGGCAGGGCAATCACAATGGGCTGCATGTGGTACCTGGGCGTCAGGATATCATAGGCCACCCGCAGGTTGGCCACTATCAGTTCTTTGAGGAAGTACAACAGGAAATTGAGGGCCTTGGGCAGTTTCCGGAAGTAGGTTCTGTTGTAAGCCAGGGAACTCAGCCACAGCATGAACAGCACCGATGTGGCAACCGCCACGGCAGTCAGAGCGTTGTAGGGCACACCTGAATCTAAGTATTTGAAGAACAGGTAGCTGAGCACAAAAGCGGAAATGGAATGCAGGAGAAAAGTTTTCATATCATCTTTTCAATACGGCGTTGATGTACATTTCGCTGTTGAGGAGCTGTTCAGCAGCCCGTTGCGCGAGCGCTACTGTCGGCTCGGCGTACACCCCGATGAACAGGATGAACACCACCAGGAACACCACCGGCAGGTGCAGCAGCCTGTTCACGCGCAGGTCCGCCTCGGTCATCACCTCCAACAGCGGGTCTGTCTCCGGTTTTCGTTTCCAGAACACCTCGTTCCATATCTTGGTCATTGAGAAAATAGTGAGCAGGCTGACGGCAAGCGATGTCAGGACCAAACCGAAGTAGTCCGCCTCAAAGCCTGCCTTTGCCAGCATGAACTTCCCCCAGAAGCCGGAGAAAGGCGGTATACCTGCCAGCGAGAAGGCGGAAATGAAGAATAGCAGCGACAGGAACGGGTGCTGCAGGTATACGCTACCTAGTTTCTTGAGGGCGTACGTGCCATGCCGGTGCGCCACCACTCCACTGATGAGGAAGAGGTTCGTCTTGACCAGCACGTTGTGCATGATGAAGTAGATGCTCCCGGCCAAAGCCAGCGGTGTAGAGATGGCCAACCCCATGAGCATGTAGCCAATCTGGCTCACGATGTGGAAGGAGAGAATCTTCCGGAAGTCGTTCTGTGAGGCCGCCCCCAACACGCCAATCACCATTGTAAGCCCAGCCAATACCGTGAACAAAGGCAGCATCAGGCCTTTGTCCTGTATGAACACCAGTGTGAACAGGCGTATCATGGCATACATCCCCACCTTGGTAAGCAGGCCGGCAATGAAAGAGGAGATGGCGATGGGAGGCGTATGGTAAGAGGCCGGCAGCCAAAAGAACAGCGGGAAAATAGCCGCCTTGGTACCAAATGCCACCAGGAAGAACATGCCCGCTAAGGTTACCATGCTGGGGTGCGTCATAGGGGCACGCGCCATCAGGCCAAGCTCCGCCAGGTTCAGAGTACCTGTTATGCCATACACCAAACCTATACCTGTGAGCAAGAATCCGGAGGCCAGGAGGTTGATGGTCACGTATTTGATGGCCCCTTCCAGTTGCGGCTTGGTTCCGCCCAAGGCTATCAGCACGAAGCAGCAAATCAGGAGCAGCTCAAACCAGACGAACATGTTGAACAGGTCACCGGTGAGGCAGACGCCGCCTATACCTAGCTGCAGGAGCAACAGAATGGGGTAGTAGCCAAACGTCTGCCGGCCCCTGTCCAGCCCCTTGATGGAAAACAGATGAATCGCCATACCTACGATAGAACCCGTCAGCACCATCAGGCAACTGAAAAGGTCTGCGGCGAGCGTGATGCCAAAGGGGGCCGGCCAGTTACCAATCTGGGTAGTGGCAATGCCGTTGGTGTTCACTTCGAGCAGCAGCAGAAACGTGGAGACCAGCAGCCCCGCTTGCGCGAGCACGGCAATGTACTGCTGCACCTTCACATACCTCCAAAAGAAAAGGCACAGGATGGCAGCGTACAACGGAATGAGCAGCGGAAGCAGGAGGAGCAGGTGGTTCATCGGTTATTTCTCTTGTTCCTCTATCTGGTCCGTAGAATTCATGTCATCCAGGTCGTTGGTGCCGAAGGCCTGATATACCCGTTTGATGAGCACGATGGCGAACGCCTGAATCCCGAACCCGATGACGATGGCCGTGAGCAGCAACGCCTGCGGCACGGGGTCCGCGAAGGGCTCGGTAGCAACGGAGTCTTCCTGCGGGATGATGGCGGAACCACCCCTTGTCAGCCTGCCTATCACAAACACGAACAGGTTATTGGCCAACCCGAAGATGATGAGCCCTAGGATGAGCTTGAAAAAGTGGCGGTGCAGAATCAGGTAGAGGCTGGCGGCAAACAGGATGCCTATCAAAAAGGGGAGTATCAGTTCCATAGGCTATTCTTCTGACATGACGAATGTTATTTTCAGTACTATACCAATCACCAGCAGGTATACCCCAATGTCAAACAGAATAGGTGTGCCCGGCCTGCCAATTATAGGAAGGTAGAAATCCGTCCAGAAGGCCGTCATGAAAGGCTGCTGTGTCAGCAGAGCAGGCAATCCACTGCTAGCCGCGAGCAGCAATCCCGTGGCGATGATGGAAATAGGTTCGATGCGGACCATGTGCGTCCTGATGTCCTGGTGCAAAGCCTGCCTGCGCCTGCGCCATACGTTCACGCGCATCATGCGCATGAGGTAAAGCGAGCGGCTCTGGTTGGGCTGGCGCGGGTAGCCGTACAGGTTCACCTTCAGGAAGGTATCCACGGTGTGGTGCGGGCCGTGCGTCATGGTGTGAAACACGAAAGCGATAGAGCCAATCAACCCCCCGATGAAGCCTCCGCCCGGATGGTTGTGCCCCCTGAATAAGGTATAGACGGAGAAGAGGAGAAAGATGGGGATGAGGATACGGATGGCCGTGGCCAGTATGACTGTTTTCATGGTTTTCCTCCTTTCTGAATGCGCAATTTGAGCAAAGCCAGAATGCCGATGGCGGCAACGGCCAGCACCACAATTTCGCCCATCGTATCCATCGCCCTGAAATCCACCAGGATGACGTTCACGATGTTGTGCCCTTTCCCCAGCACATAGCTGTTCTCGCCAAAGTAGGATTTGAGTTTCGAGTCCATCGGGTACTGTTTCGCCAGCAGCAGCACGTACGTCATCATGGCGCCAAAGGCCAGTGACACGAGTATGTACAGATACCTTTGCCCGGCATGCGTGAGGTAGCGGAAAGGGGGCAGCTTGTGCAGGATGAGCACGAATATCACAACCGTGAGTGTCTCGATGAGCAACTGGGTGGCGGCCACGTCCGGGGCTCCGAACAGGATGAACAACAGCGCGGCCGAATACCCGATAATGCCCATGATGGCAATGGAGGTGAGCCGGGACCTGGTCCTGAATAAAAACACGAGTCCTGATATCATCAGCAAAAGCAGCACCACTTCATACAGGCGTATACCCTGCAGCTGCTGCACGCGGTCGGCTAAATCCAGCGTGGGGCCATTCCTCCAAAGTGTCAGCGACAACAGCCCGGTGAGCGTGAGCACGATGGTGGTAATATAGCTGCGGAGGTAGCCGTTCTGAATAGTGGCCGTCAGTTTGGTGGCACCGGTGATGAGTCCTTTCAGTAAGAGTTGGTAGAGGTTGTCGGGGCCGAACAGGTAGAGTCGGTTGAAGCGGGAGGCGTGCTGCTGCAGCCTGCCGGAAAAACGGTAAGCCAGATATCCCAATGCCATTGTCAGCAGGCTCAGCCCCAGCACCAGGTTGAAACCATGCCAGAGGGCCAGCTCAAACACCTGCTCCTCGCCCAGCATGGCCTCGGTTGCCCTGCGGAGAAGGGGAGTCGCCAGCAGGCCAGGCAGCAGACCGAAGGTGAGTCCTACAAATGAAAGCACCACCGGCGGCAGGTATAGGAGCGCCGAATCCGGATGCTCAATAGGCGTCACTTCGCCTTTGCTCCGCCAGAAAATGTGGTAGCCTATCGCCAGCGCCACGGCCACAAACACCATCCCTGAGAAGAACACGACGGCGAACAGCAGCCACTGAAAGGCACTTGCCCCCAATGCCGCCTCGTATACCAGTTCCTTCCCGATGAAGCCAAAAAAAGGCAGCACGCCGGCCATAGACAGTCCAGCCAGCGAGGCCGCGATGGCCGTGAAGCGCATGACCGGCCCCAGGCGGTTGAGCCGCGCCAAATCGCGGGTGCCGGTGGCATGGTCCACGTTACCGGCCACCAAAAACAGCGTCCCCTTGTAGAGGGCATGGGCGAGCAGGAACACTACCATGGCCTGCAGCGCCGGTCCCGTGCCGATGCCGGTCATGGTCACCAACGTGCCGAGCGCGCTGATGGTGGTATAAGCTAAGATGGCTTTGAGGTCGGTGTGCTGCATGGCCAGCAGCGCGCCCAGCACCGTAGTGATGCCACCCACCAGCAGGAGCGTATACTGCCAGTAGTCCGTGCCGCCCATCACCGGCGTAAGGCGCGCCAGCAGGTATACTCCCGCCTTGACCATGGTGGCTGAGTGCAGGTAGGCGCTGACGGGAGTAGGTGCCGCCATGGCGTTGGGTAGCCAGAAGTGAAACGGGAACTGCGCCGATTTGGTGAAAGCGCCCACCAGCACCAGCACCAGGGCCGGCAGGTAATAGGAGTGCGAAGTCACCATATCGCCGCGTGTGAGCAGTTCACTCACCGAGAACGTCTCACCGGCTATACCTACCAGTATCAGCCCGCCCATCAGCGCGAGCCCACCTAGACCCGTGACCAGAAAAGCCTGCAACGCGGCATCGCGCGAGCTCTCCTTCTCATGCCCGAACCCGATGAGCAGGTAGGAACTGATGCTCGTGAGCTCCCAGAAAACAAAAACGGAGAGCAGGTTGCCCGACAGGACCAGCCCCAGCATGGCCGTCATGAACAAAGTGAGGTATAGGTAAAATCGCCCAAGCAGGGGGTTGCCTTTCAGATAGCCTCCCGCGTATACCATGATGAGTGTTCCGAAACCGGTGATGAGCAGCGCGAAAAGCAGACTAAGGCCATCGAGGTAGAAATTCAGGTTGATGTTGAGGCTCGGCGTCCATGCCTGCACCTGGCTGACAGGGTTTCCGCCCAGCACTGCAGGGGCCAGCGTCAGCAGGTATACGAAGATGGAGAGCGGCAGCAGCGCCATGGGAACATACAGCCATTTCCCCAGCCAGCGGTACAGGAAGGGGGCAGCAAAGGCAAACAAAAGACCTGCTAGTATGGCTAGAATCATCTACTCTGATTAGAAATGTATCGGTATTCTTCTTATCTTAGGGTTGGTGACACACATAGTTACCAATCTGAGTGATTAATGTTACGTCGGGGCAGGAAGGCAGGGAATGGGTAACGGTTTTCGCATAGCTCGTCATTTTTGATTTTCCATTAAACCTACACTACCATGAACACGCTGAAACGTATTATGATTGGGCTCGACCTGACAGAGATGGATGAGACCCTCATCCGTTACACGGCCTTCCTCTGCTCCATATCCCAGATTGAGAAAGTGTATTTCATCCATGCTGAAAAGAGCCTGGAACTACCCGATGAACTGGTAGCATCCTTTCCGCAAGGGCACCTGCCGACCGATGAGAAAATCAAGGAAATGGTGGAGCAGCGTGTGGCGCAGTATTTCAGCCCCGGTAGCCCGGTAGAGGTAGAGGTAGAGGTGCAGGTAGTGGAAGGGTCTCCGCTGAAGGAGTTGTTGCACTGGTCCAAGGTGAAGCAGATAGACATGGTGCTGGTAGGACGCAAGCTGCGGCTGCGGGGCAGCGGCGTGCTGGCCCAGAAGCTGTTGCGCACCGGCAGGGTGAGCGTACTATTTGTGCCGGAAACCGCAGAACCTGTGCTGAACCACATTGTGGTAAGCGTGGATTTCTCAGATTACTCCATGATGGCCCTAGACCGCATCCTGCACTCCGCGCTGGCCAGGCCTGAAGTGCAAATCACCTGTCTGCACGTATACCAGGTGCCGACCGGATACATCACCCTTGGCATCAGCTACGAAGACTTTGACAAGCGCATGCAGGGCTTTGCCCACGACAAGTTCGAGCAGGTGCTGGCCCAGTTCCCCGGGCTGGCAGAGCGCGCCAAACTGAAGCTGGTGAAGCTCGATGATGAGGACGAAATCGGTGAGTTGATTGTGCTGGAGGCCAAGCGCTCCAGAGCCGATATGCTCGTGATTGGCGCCAAAGGAAAATCTGCCGCCGCCCTGTTTGTGCTGGGAAGCGTAACCGAGAAAATCCTGCGGAACAACAGCGACATCCCGATGATTGTGTACAAAAAGGCAAAAGAAGAAATCGGTTTCCTGGATGCGCTGCTCAGCGATGAGTAAGGCAACATAAGGAAGCCATACCTGATACAGAAGCGAAGTCGGCGCCCTGCCTGCTTCGCTTTTTTACTATTAGTTGGAAGAGTTATCGTGAAGCTCGGTTTGAAAAGGCAACCAGAATAGCGCCCAAAATGGCAGCCAAAGCAGAGGCACCGTACAGGCTGATTTTAAGGATAGTCATCGGTTGGCTTTCCCCCCATACCTCCAGTGCCATAAACAGCGACATCGTAAAGCCTATACCTGCCAGCATACCTGCACCCGCCACTTGGAGCCAGCTCACGTCGGTGGGCTTGTCGGTGAGGCGTACCAGAGTGGCCAAGCCGGCGAACAGGAGTACTCCCAAGGGTTTCCCGAGCACCAGACCCAAAAATATCCCCAACGCGACAGGGCTTCCGAGCTCTTGCAGCTCAAAGCTGTTATAGGCGAAGGCGGCATTGGCCAGCGCGAAAAGGGGCAGCACAGCGTATGCGGCCCAGGGCAGGAGTTGGTGCAGCAGCTTGCGCAAAGGCGAAAGTGCCCGGTTGCAGTTGGCGCGCAAGGTATGTACGGTTGCCTGGTATTCTTCTTCCAGTTCCTCGCCTGGGCCAGGGAATTTCACCATCTTCAGCGCATGAAGCTCCCCCAGCACGGTGTCGGCCGAAGTGATAAAATCCTCCTCGTCCACACGCGCATGCACCGGGATGACCAGCGCCAACAGCACCCCCGCTACAGCGCCGTTCACGCCCGCCACCAGAAAAGCTCCCCACATAGCCAAACCCAGCAGCAGGTACAGCCACATGCTCCGGTTGCGCAGCGCCCGCAGCACCACCAGCAAACCAAAAATACCCGTGCCCACCGACAGACTCAGCAGGTTGGCAATAGAGGTATAAAGGACAATTGTAAGCAACAAGGCGAGAATGGTTTGTAAGATGGTGACAGCGGAAAGGAACAGCCGAAGGGACAAAGATAGGCGTTGCCCAAAAACAGCCAGTACGGCCAGAGCGGCCGTCACATCGGTCGCCATGGGAACTGTCCAGCCCCGTTCGCTGCTGAGGCCTTCATTCATATACAGGTATAGCCCTGCTGATACAGCCATACCTCCCAAGGCAGCGGCCACCGGGAAAGCTGCCGTGCGGAAAGCGGCCAGTTCACCGGTGCGGAACAGGCGTTTCAGCTCCAGCGTGATGACCAGGAAGAACAGCGCCATCAGGGCATGGTTGACCCAGAACAGCAGCGGTTTGGCGAGAGTGGTGCCTCCGAAGGAAACAGTCAGCGGCGTGTGCCATACCTGAAAATAAGACGCTCCCCAGGGTGAATTGAGCCAGGCCAATGCCAGCAGCGCAACCACCACCACCAAAGTGCCACCCCGCGACATGACGTTTCCAAACTCCTGAAAAGGGTAGACGATGCGCCGGTGCAAAAAAGAATCAGCTGCTGGTTCCAAAGGATATAAGACTATATAGCTATATAAATCTTACCCTAAGACGTACCAGCAGCTGAAAAGTTTTATACCCTTAGCGGGCTTGGTTTAGAAGGAATCCGGAACGCAGCCCAGTTCTTTCCAGTCCTGCACCGGCAGGGGCAGGTCAATAATATGTCCTTTGTGAATGTCCAGAACCCAGCCGTGCACCTTAGGGTAGTTGCCCTTCTGGTAAGCACGTTGCATAACAGAGGTGTTGCAGATGTTCTTAACCTGGGCCAACACATTGTATTGAGCCAGCTTGTTCAGGCGCTCCTCGTCCGATGGAAGGGCATCCAACTCCTGGCGATTCTGCAGGTATAGCTCGCGAATAGGGTTCACCCAGCTCTCCACTACGCCGGTGGCAGTGCCCCGGTAGGCAGCTTCCACGCCGCCGCAGCGGTAGTGGCCGCACACCACAATATGCTGCACGCCCAGCGCCTCCACGGCATACTCCAGCACGGCCAGCAGGTTCATGTCCGTCAGCGATACCTGATTGGCCACGTTACGGTGAATGAAAAGCTCGCCTGGTTCGGTCTTGGTGAAGCTGTTGAGCGGCATGCGGCTATCGGAGCAGCCGATAAACAGAAAAGGAGGCTTCTGGCCTGTCGCCAGCTGTTCAAAATAGGCGGGGTTTTGCTGGAGTTTCTCCTCTGCCCATTCCAGGTTATTTTTGATAAGTTCTTCGTACGAGTGGTATAGCATAGTTAGCGCGTATGTTTAATTCGTGCTGAAGGTAGGGATAGAAGATTAAACTCAGATTAAATCCTGAAAAATATCCGAAATATAGCTTAATGCCTTGTTTCCTGGCCTTCTGTAACCAGCACGTCTACAGGTGTGGCGCCTTTGCGTCTCAGGCAACCACCTCTTTGGCGATATATCTGGAGTTCATGATGCTGAGGGCACCCATGTACTTGAGGTCAAAGTGGAGTACATCGCCTACTTTGTAGTTGAGTTCATTCTCGCCCAGCTCCACCACCAGCATATCGGAACTGGCCCCGATGACGGTGAGGCCTTCCTGCTGGGGCAGCAGGTACTTCGGGTTGATGTCGAGTAGGCCCACGTCCAGAATGGCGCGGTAGGATGTTTTGCCATACAGGCTCTCGTCAATCTCAAAACTCTCGCCGCTGGGGTTCTCCGCCAATACGCCCGTTGGAATCATAGGCTTCTGGTTCAGTTCGATAATCTCGGCCGTGAACTCAAACACATTGGCGTGCATGCCTTCAAATGTCTCGTTGGTGAAAAGGTTCAGACCGAAGAATAAAGCCTCGCCAATGCGGAAGTGGTTGATGCCTTTGGGCATCTGGTGCGTGAACAGGAGCGGGATAGTGACGGAAGTGCCACCCGAAACCCAAGGAATCTCGATGTTGAACTTGGCGTCGATGATTTGCTTGTAGAGGCTCAGTTGGATGAGTTTGTCCTGTGTGGGCATCACGCCGTGCAGGCAGTTGAAGTTGGCTCCAAGACCAATGACGGAGATGCCGGGCAACTGAAACACCTGCTCATAGAAATCCACCAGGTCGTCACCCATCACGCCTTCGCGCAAGTCGCCCATCTCTATCATGATGATGATTTTGTGCAACCTGTTCTGCCGCACGGCCTCTTCCGACAAAAGGCGAATCATGTCGAGCTCTGTCTCGAAGCTCACGTCGGCGTACTGAATGATTTCAGGTATGCTCTTTTTAGGGGCCGGTTTGATGTAGACAGTCTGCACATCGGGCGCCATGTTTTTGATAGCTTTCAGGTTGGTTACCCGCGAGTCGTGCACCTCTTTCACGCCTAGTGAGAGAACTTCTTTCAGAAACGTCTCTTCGCCGCAGAGCAGCTTGGTGACGATGCCCCAGTCGATGCCCTTTTCCTGGAACACGCGGTTAAGGTGGTTGTAGTTGTGCTGGAGTCGTTCGCGGTACAGTTTCAATACTGCCATACCTTATCGGATTAGTCTGTATTCTAAATATTTGTTCGTGAAGCCCATCTTCTCGTAGAGGTGCCGGGCCGGATTATCGGGCTCCACGTGCAGGGCAATACTGCCTTCTGTGTTCTCAGTGGCCAGTTGCACCAGCTTTTTGCCTACGCCTTTGCCGCGCTGGCTGTTGTGCACAGCCACATAAACCAGTATATTCTCGGGTATGTAGCCGCTCATGCCAGTATTGTTCAGTATCAATGCCCCTACCACCAGGTCGTTTTCCCGGGCCACCAGTACAGCGCCTCCTTTGCCGGCTGCCTCTGACAGGGCATAGTCCATGCACTTGGCGATGTCTTCGCGGGCGTCGCCGTACTGGTCCAGGTGGTGGAACAGGAAGTCGAGCACCTCGTCGCGGTTGAGGCCTTGCTGATTGGTGGGGGTGTAGATGTCGTAGTGGACGGAGTTGTTTTCTGCCATAGTTTCTTGTCAGTTTTGGTTAGTGTTTGATTGTAATAACGTGATGAAGCGGATAATTGCGGCGGTCAAGTTGAATAAATTAGGGTCAAGGCTGTACGGTAGTGGGAGGGTAGCGCTAAAAGCGGTATAGGTATAGCGCTGTGGAAAAACCCTGTACAGCCTGATTTCACTTTGGATAAACATACACTTAAACTTAGTTTGTATACGATAAAGCTGCTAAGGTTGAGGAGGTGCATGTATTGGAAAAGTATAAGTCTTCTTTGTCGCTGCAAGTATGAATAATGTTGAATATACTCAAAATTGAGCTGAGAAGTAAGTATTAACCTGAAAAACAGGTACTGCAAGTCCATGCGCTTGAATATGGTTGCTGTTAATGTGCAATATAACCAGTTGCTGGTCCCTGCTTCCCGACTATAGGAACAGTGATGCTTTTGCTTCTTTTTGTTAGGATAGTAACATTTAAGTCGGGCAGTTGGAGGTGCGCTTTTCTCAGGTATGCACGAAGAGGCACAGCTGCTCTTAGATGTAGAATCCTTGTATTAATCTATAAGATGATATAAATAATCTGCAGGTATTAGCTATATTAGCTGAAGGAGATATAATGCCCTTTGAGAGAAGTATTAGAATGTATTCCTTTTAGGTAGAAGCAAAGGCGTTACATTATTTGTTCCGACAATATAGCCGGAGTACTGCGGGTTTCCCTTTAAGTACCGCATCCTTATTTGACTATGAAAAGAGTTTTCCTTTTGATGTGCCTTTTGTTCGTGACATCGCTCACAAGCATTCCGGCATGGGCAACTGCGCCAAAGACTGCTAAGCAGTTAACCGTAGCTACCTATACCTATGGCCAAAACGACCGCCTTGGCAACATTCGCCCCATAGCCCTGCAAATGGCGAAATCACTTGGCGCAACTTTAAATCTGAAAAGCTACCCGACCATTGGTGAGTTGGTAGAAGCACTGAGGTGTGGAGAGGCTGATGTGGCCATAATGAATACTTTCGGCTATTTGCTGCTGCAAACGGATGCCAAAACGTCTGTTGTGCCCTTGGCTGCCCTTGAAGTCCCTGCTGACGCAATGGATGCCTATACCGCCTGCCTGCTAGCCAGCAAGCAGTCCGGCATTACGAGTCCAGAGCAGCTACGCAACAACTCCATGGCTTATTCGATTGCTTTTGCTGGCCGCCATTCCACATCCGGCAATCTGATTCCGAGGTTGTTCCTGAGTTCATTGGGTATAGCTGAACCGGAAGAGCAGTTTGGCCAGGTGAAGTTCTTGAACAGCCACGCCGACGCAATGCAGGAAGTGCTTAATGGCGCAACTGACATAGCGGCACTCGGCACCGGCGAGTATGAAAAGCAGCTTGAAAGCGGGAAGCTAAAGGAGCATGAAGTGGTCAAACTCTGGGAATCCGAAGCCATCTTGCAAGGGCCCGTGGTGTGCAAAGCCTCTATGCCAGCCAGGCAACAGAAAAAGCTGTTGAAGGTACTGCTCCAGGCCCACGAAGAAAACCCGGAGACGATTGTGCAGCTGAAACGCGCCTGGACCGAAGCCAATGAGGCCAGACAGTTCGTCGCAGTGTCGGAAAACTACTACAGCAGCCTCATAAACTTAGCGGGCAACAAAGAGAAGTTAAGAAAGATATTGGAGCAGCATCTGTAACTGATACCAACAGAATTCCTTTGCTATCTTAGGGTTCTGGAACTCATGAACGCTTTCCATTCGACTATGCCAAACGCTTGCCTGATGAAACATCTTTTTGCTGCTTTCCTGTTCCTGCTATTGCACACGGCCACAGCGCAGACACAAGCCGAAATGAATGGTCAGGCCTACGCTGCTTATCAACAAGCCGACAAGGAACTCAATGAGGTATACCGGCGCATACTGAAGGAATACAAAGCAGATGTAACGTTCATACAAGACCTGAAAGCCTCCCAAAGGATATGGATAAGCTTCCGCGATGCAGAACTGAACATGCTATACCCCGAGAGAGAAGTCGGCTACTATGGCTCTGTACATGCGATTTGCAGGGCAGACTACCTGGAACAGTTGACTTGCGAGAGGCTGGAGAAGCTGAAGCGGTGGCTTACGGGCACTGTGGGCGAGGATGTTTGTTCTGGCTCCATTAAAGCAACGAACTGAATGAAAACAAATCGCCGCAGCCACTGAAATGCGAAAAGGCAGCGCAATAAACAGAACAAAACCACAAATATATTCTCACTCCTGGCCTCCTATTTAATCATAATCCTTATATTCGGGATATGCTATACCTTGGCGCCCAAGCAGGCTCCTATACCTGAAACAAACTGTACCCCCCCATGAAAAAACTTTTTACGCTTTTGCTTCTGGCTGCCGCCTCGCACAGCCTGAACGCCCAGACCATCGACGCCGCAGCAGCCCATCGCTATTACGAACTGACCGACAGCCTGAAGGCCGGAAAGCGCCTCAGCGACGGCACCTGGAACAGCTTCTTTAAAATGGATGGCAACCGCCAGTACATCGACAATCAGGCGTATGACGAAAAGTACCTCAATAATTACAGGAAGGCGATGGAGGTGGTCTACATGCCAGAAAACGACAGCCTGCTGCAGGCCCGGCTGAAGGACCCACACAACTATTACCTGACCTATTTGATTCACCACTACAAAGAGGATGAGGCGGCACTGCGGACATACCTGGAGGGCGTCACGGCAAACCCTGAAGGGTACTTGGAGTCCATGTATGCGTCTACCTATACCATGCTGCCCAAGCGCCTGCACACCAAAAAACCGGACTTCACGGTATACCTGATTGCCCTGAACAACGATGCCGTGGCCAACAGAGACAACTTTGTGCTCAACCTGTGGGGCGAATATCAATTCGACAAAGCAAAACCAGGCATTGTAGGAGGACATGAGTTGCACCACCTGCTCTCCAGACAAAAGAAATACGAGGTGGCCGAGAAAGACCAGAGCCTGCTCCTGATGCTCCAGCTCCTCCTGAATGAGGGAGCGCCCGATTTGATTGACAAGAAGTATCTGGTAAGTCCGAACGTGCCCGAGGAACTCCAGTATGGCACCTACCTGCTGCAGCTGGGGGAGAGGCAGATGCCCAAAGTGGATGCCGCCATCAAAGAGATGGCCGCCGGCACCCGGACCTATACCTCCCAGGAACTCAAGCAGCAGGTGATAGGCATGAGCGGGCACGTTCCCGGTTTTTACATGGCCGACGTCATCGAGCGGAATGGCCTAAGGAACAAACTGGTCGCCCATATTGACAACCCTTTCCAGTTCATCTACCTCTACAACAAAGCCGCCAGAAAAGACAAAGCCAAACCCTACGTCTTCTCCGAGGAAGCCATGGCATACCTGAAAAAGGTGGAGTCGGGAGCGAAGGTGAAAAATTAGTCTTTGAATCCGGTCAGGTATAGCCTGCCGGATTCTTCATTTTTCTTTAACCCTTTCCATAACCATGAGAAACACTTTTCTGACAACATCCTTAAGTATAGCTGCCTCCCTTCTCCTTATGGGCTGCAATTCGGTGCAGGAGCAGCAAGAGACCAATGCTTCAACAGCGGTGCAAGTGGTGGGAGCCATGAAGAATGTGATGTGGAAAGGGGAGTTGGGCGGCACCATCAACCTGGATACCATTGGAAACAAACAGCACCTGTACGGGCTTGGTCCGGTAGAGTACCTGGCCGGGGAGCTGCTCATCGTGGATGGCAAATCCTACAAATCCACGGTGCTGACAGACACGACCATGCTGGTGGAGGAGACGTTTGAGGTAAAAGCACCATTCTTCGTCTATGCCCACGTGCGGGGCTGGCGTGAAATCACACCGCCGGACTCAGTCCAAACGTTGCAGCAACTGGAGGCATACCTGAACAAAACGACCCAAACGTCCAAACGCCCTTTCGCCTTCCGGGTGGAGGGGGAGGTGGAGCAGGCGACCATCCATATCGTGAACCTGCCTGAAGGCTCCAAAGTCAGCTCGCCCACTGAGGCCCACCAAGGGCAGGTGGATTATTCCTTGAAAGATAAACAAGTGCAGGTCGTAGGCTTTTTCTCGACGGAGCACAAGGCCGTTTTCACCCACCACGACACCTTCCTGCACATGCACCTGATGACGGATGACAAAACCCAAATGGGGCACCTGGATGAGGTCGTATTCAAGCAAGGCAAGGTGAAACTATACCTGCCTGCTGAGTAGCTCCTAACATCACTCGTTCTTTCTTATCTAAAGTCTCCACATACTGGCTTCAGAATTAGCCATACCTCCGCTTAGCCACTATCGAATTATACCTGGGGCTGAGGAGCCCGCAATTCATTATGAATAAACTATGCAGTTATCTTGATAGGATAATAGCAAGTTTATACAGTATTCACGTTATCTAATCCTGAAAAATGCGTATATAAAACAAGCTGATTTTCTGCGCCTTAAGTTCTTCGTGCCATGGCAAGGATTTCCACTCTTGTATTCCTTTGTCTCTGCCTCTGCTTCGCCACATTCGAAGCGACAGGGCAGCCTGCTGCCAAAGACACCGTCTACTTCACATCCAAGCGCAAGAGCATCACCATCCCGTTCAAGCTGGTGCACAACCTCATCGTCATTCCGGTACAAATAAATGGCTCCCAGCCACTCCATTTCATACTGGATTCCGGCGTGAAGAACACGCTCATCACGCGCCTGCACTACTCAGATTCTCTCAGCCTGAACCAAGCGGGCAAGATAACGCTGCAGGGCCTGGGCACCGGCCATGAGATTGAGGCGCTTTATTCGAGGGGAAACAACCTGCAGCTGCCGGGTATACGGGGCGATAATCACCAGGTGTACGTGCTTATGGAGGATATCTTCAACCTCTCCACACGCATGGGCATGTCGGTGCATGGCATCATCGGCTATGACATTTTCCGCAACTTCATCGTCAAAATAAACTACGACACCAAACACCTGACGCTGTACCGCCCTGACCTGAACCTGAAGGTTCCGAAGCGGGGAGAGGTATACCCGCTCATGATTGAGAACACCAAGGCCTACGTGGAGGCCGGCGTGCGGCAGTATAACGGAGATTCGCTCAAAGTGAAGCTGGTGATTGACACAGGCGCGAGCCATTCCATTTCGCTATACCTGCCCACAGACGAGCGCCTGCTGCTGCCCCCCAAGGTCATGGAAGCCTACCTGGGCAGAGGGCTGAGCGGGGATATCAACGGGAAAATCGGGCGCATCAACAGCTTCAAAATAGGCAAGTACGTGCTACAAGATTTGCCCGCCTCTTACCCGGATGAGGAATCTATCCGGGCGGCACTCAACCTGGCCAACCGCAACGGCAACATCGGCTCCGATATCCTCAAGCGCTTCACGGTCATTTTCGACTACCCGCACCAGCGCATGATGCTCGTGCCCAACAAAAAGTACAAGCAGCCTTTCTACTACAACATGACCGGGTTTGAAATCAGCACGCCACTGCCTGGGGCCAATTTCTATGTGGTGTCGCACGTCATAGAAGACTCGCCAGCCAAGCAGATAGGGCTGTTGCCGGGAGACCAGCTCCTCAACATAAACGGGCGCGACTGCAAAGAGATGAACATGGAGGAGTTGCTCGAGCTCTTCGACAGCAAGCCCGGTCGCCGGATTCGGCTCAAGCTTAAGCGCGATACCAAATACCTGAACGTGGAAATGGTACTCCAGAGCCGTATTTAGGAGGGGGCTTTTAGGCGTGTGTCAGGTCGAGGTATACCTGGAACAGGAGCAGCAGCACCGCCATCACAATCAATCCCAGCCCCACGTACAGCCGCACCTTCGGAACGGGCGCCACCACCAGGTTGCCTTGTTCATCCATTCTTTTCAAACGCAGGTTGGACACGATGAGTCCGTTGCCAAAGCTCAGCCAGATGGCAGCCATCAGCGGGTCACGCGTCAGAAACAAGGAGGCGGTTCCGATGGCGGAGAAAAGGATGCCAATGATGACGCTAAGGGAGAGGTTCTTCATGCAGGTATGCTATAGGGGCGGCTAGCTGTTGCAGCTGCCCATGCTCGCGACGCAAGTTACACAAACAGGCAGTAACCGCCATACCTATAAAGCCAGAGTCTGAACAGAAAAGTGTACTATGCGGATTTGGCACAGCTCAGATGAAGTCAATGTTGTAACATTTCAGGGGAAGTGTGTAAACTTTATCATAAATTAAAACCAATTGTTGTATAAATCGATATTAATTCCAAACCTTTGCTTTCTGAATGGGCGAAGGCCCTTTAAATTTCAAGAACGACGAAAGTAAAATGAAAAAAAAGCCGTTTTTATCATCTGTGATGGTAAATCACTCTTCTCTGAAGGGTGCGTCTTTTTCTATCTTTCCAGCAAGGGTAGTTTTGAGGGCCATTAACGCCATAGTCCGCTACAGGCCCTAGGCCGACATGCTTCCTGACCGCCTACGCAGTGGTCATCCTTCCCCTTTTTTATTGAATTAGCACAAGAGTGAGGACGAACGGAGACGTATCGCCTGCCTCTGACGTATTCCTGTATTTTTTCATTTGTAAAAATTGGCTGTGCGCAGGTATAGCCCGGGTATATTTTTTCCAGAATGAACAACCAAACTCCTTTTGTCATTACCGTTGCCACGGCGCAACACACTTTTTACGCCGCCCAGATATGCGATGAGATGGAGGCATCGGCCAAGGCCAGAGGCACAGGTATAGCCAAACGCTCCCCGGAATACATCGCCCAGAAGATGCTGGAGGGCAAGGCCGTCATCGCGCACGATGTGAACGGTGTTTGGGCTGGCTTCTGCTACATCGAGACCTGGAGCCACGGCAAATACGTGGCCAACTCAGGCCTGATTGTGTCGCCGGAACTGCGCAAGAGCGGCCTTGCCAAACTCATCAAGATGAAGATTTTCGAGCTGTCGCGCACCAAGTACCCCGATGCCAAAATCTTCGGACTGACCACCGGTCTGGCTGTTATGAAAATCAACTCGGACCTGGGTTACCGGCCTGTGACGTATTCGGAGCTGACGGATGATGACGCGTTCTGGGACGGCTGCAAGAGCTGTGTGAACTACGAAATCCTGCTGATGAAGAACCGCAGCAACTGCCTGTGCACCGCCATGCTCTACGACCCGGCACGGGAGCAGAAGCCCATTGCGCGCGAGCAGCTGCAAATCCTCACGCCCATAGAGGAACACAAAACTGCCGTGTATGGCAGCTATACCGCTGGCTCCGGCAGCCAGAACATCAACCCGACAAGCATCTAAAGATACCATGAAGAAGAAAGTTGTTTTAGCCTTCAGCGGCGGCCTCGACACCTCCTATTGCGTGAAGTACCTGAAAGCGGAGAAAGGTCTGGAAGTACATTCTGTTCTTGTAAACACAGGCGGATTTTCAGAAAAAGAGCTGCAAGAGACAGAGAAGCGCGCCTATGACCTGGGCGTGACACAGCATACCAACCTGGACGAAACGGAGCACTATTACCAGAGCTGCATCAAGTACCTGATTTTCGGGAATGTGCTCAAGAACAACACCTATCCGCTGTCGGTGAGCGCGGAGCGCGTGACGCAGGCAATGGCCATTGCCCGCCACGCCAAGGCTTTGGGCGCTGATTACGTGGCCCACGGCAGCACGGGCGCCGGCAACGACCAGGTGCGCTTCGACATGATATTCCATGTGATGATTCCGGAAATCGGCATCCTGACGCCAATCCGCGACATGAAGCTTTCGCGCGAGGAGGAGATTGAGTACCTGAAGCAGCACGGCGTGGAGTATGACTTTGTGAAGGCGCAATACTCTATCAACAAAGGCATCTGGGGCACCTCGGTAGGCGGCAAGGAAACCCTGACCTCAAACCTGCCACTGCCAGAGTCGGCTTACCCGACGCAGGTGACGAAAGAGCAGCCTGAGCGTGTGACGCTTCACTTTGCAAAAGGCGAACTGGTAGGTCTTAACGATACCACTTTCGAAAGCCCGGTACAGGCAATTCAGGTGCTGCAGGAGTTAGCCGCTCCGTTTGGCATCGGCCGTGACATCCACGTGGGGGACACCATCATCGGCATCAAAGGCCGTGTAGGTTTTGAGGCGGCTGCTCCCATGGTCATCATCAAGGCGCACCATACCCTGGAGAAGCACGTGCTCACCAAATGGCAATTGTACTGGAAAGATCAGTTGGCGACCTGGTATGGCAACTGGCTGCATGAAGGGCAGTTCATCGACCCGACTATGCGGAACATCGAGTCTTTCCTGCAGGAGACACAGGAGAACGTGACTGGTAAGGTACATGTGCTCCTGGCACCTTACCGTTTCCAGGTGGAAGGCATTGAGTCGGAGCATGATTTGATGTCCTCTAAATTCGGCAGCTACGGAGAGATGAACAATGCCTGGTCGGGTGAGGATGTGAAAGGCTTCTCGAAGATATTCGGCAACCAGGCCATGATGTACCACAAAATCAACAATACGGAGCTCTAATGGCGGTTAATATAAAAGCAGGCATTGTAGGCGGAGCAGGGTATGCCGGAGGCGAATTGTTGCGCCTCTTGCTGCTGCACCCCAACGTGGAATTGGCCTTCGTGCAAAGCCGCAGCCAGGCGGGCAAACCGGTTTATGCCGCACACCCCGATATGCTTGGCGAAACGGAACTGGTGTTCACGGCCGAGGCGGCTATACCTGTCGATGTGCTTTTCCTCTGCGCCGGACATGGCGAAGCAGCGAAGTTCCTGTCAGAAAACCAAGTGGCTGCTGAGACGAAGATTATCGACCTGAGCCAGGATTTCCGTTGGAACGAAGGCACGGCAACCGCTAACGTGGAAGCCGATAGTCGGAGCTTTGTCTATGGCTTGCCGGAACTACAGCGTGAGCAGATACGCCAGGCGCAGCACATCGCCAATCCGGGTTGCTTTGCCACAGGTATACAATTGGCGCTATTGCCTTTGGCCCAGCAAAACCTGCTGACCTCGGAGGTGCATGTAAGCGGCATCACGGGTTCCACTGGGGCCGGCCAAAGCCTGAGCGCCACCTCTCATTTCAGCTGGCGCACCGAGAACGTGTCGACCTACAAAGTGATGGAGCACCAGCACCTGCGTGAAATCAAACGAAGCCTATTGAGCCTTCAGCCGGAGGACCAACCAGCCATCCACTTTATACCTTACCGCGGACCCTTTGCGCGTGGCATTTTCATCACGGCATACCTGCAATCGGAACTGTCGCTGGAGGAGGCGCAGGCATTGTACAAAGAATACTATGCCGAACACCCCTTTACCATCGTCTCAGACCAGAACCCGGACCTGAAGCAGGTGGTGAACACGAACCGTTGCGTCCTATACCTGCAGAAGCATGGTAACATGCTCGTCATCACCAGCCTGATTGACAACCTGCTGAAGGGCGCCGCCGGCCAGGCCGTGCAGAACATGAACCTAATGTTCGGACTGGAAGAAACTACAGGACTGAAACTGAAAGCTGCTGCTTTCTAGAGAATAACAACTAAGTATAACAAGCAACAATTCAGCAACTAAACCATGCTACAGTACCCTAAAACCTTGTTTTACATCTATTTCCTAACCTCCTATATCTAGTTCTATCGCCATGAACCTCTTCGACGTATACCCGCTCTTCGACATCG
The DNA here is from genome assembly GCF_000373265.1 of Pontibacter roseus DSM 17521. Taxonomy (GTDB): domain Bacteria; phylum Bacteroidota; class Bacteroidia; order Cytophagales; family Hymenobacteraceae; genus Pontibacter; species Pontibacter roseus. The sequence continues at coordinate 718,411 of NZ_KB890762.1, read as the reverse complement.
AGCCAGTCAAAGCCTCCGGCCTTACCGTTTGGGATAAGGAAGGCAAAAAATACCTGGACCTCTACGGTGGCCACGCCGTCATCTCCATCGGCCACTCCCATCCTCACTACCTCAAGCGCATAGCGCGCCAGCTATACGATATCGGTTTCTACTCTAACGCGGTGCAGATGCCGCTGCAGCAGGAACTGGCCGAAAAGCTGGGCAAGCTCAGCGGCTACGAAGACTACAGCCTGTTCCTGTGTAACTCTGGCGCCGAAGCAAATGAGAACGCCCTGAAGCTGGCCTCCTTCCATACCGGACGCAAAAAAGTCATTTCCTTCAAGAGTTCGTTCCACGGACGTACCTCCGCCGCTGTCGCTGCCACAGATGATGTTTCTATCATAGCGCCTATCAATGAGACAGAGAACATCATCTTCCTGCCGTTCAACGATGTGGCGGCTTTTGCAGCGGCACTGCAGGAGCACGGAGAGCAACTGGCAGCGGTGATTGTGGAGGGTATACAAGGCGTCGGGGGTGTGAACGTGCCGGAGCCGGCTTTCCTGAAGTCGCTGGCTGCGGGTTGCGCACGCGTAGGAGCCCTGTTGATTCTGGATGAGGTGCAGTCGGGCTACGGGCGTTCGGGCAAATTCTTCGCGCACCAGCACGCAGGCATCCAACCCGACCTGATAACGGTGGCGAAGGGTATGGGCAATGGCTTCCCGGTGGGAGGTGTGCTGATAAGTCCGAAAGTGGAGGCACGCCACGGCATGCTGGGTACCACGTTTGGGGGCAACTACCTGGCCTGCGCTGCCGCCTTGGCGGTGCTGGAGGTGATGGAGCATGAGTTGCTGCTGGAGAACGCCACCATCATGGGGCATTACCTTAAAGAGAAACTCGAAGGTATGCCGGGCGTGAAAGAAGTGCGCGGACAAGGCTTGATGATTGGCATTGAGTTGAATGAGCCTTGTGCGGCTATACGTAAAGAGCTGCTCAGTGAGCATTGTATCTTCACCGGCAGTTCGTCCAACAAAAACACGCTGCGCCTGCTGCCCGCCTTGACCATCAGCAAAGCGGAGGCGGACCAGTTCCTGAAAGCATTTTCCAACATACTTTCCAAAAAAGTACTAGCATCATGAAGCAATTCACTTCTGTGCACGATGTGCCAAACGTAGCGGCCCTGGTAGAGGAGGTCCTGCAACTGAAACAAGCGCCCTACACCCACAAGACGCTGGGTCAGGACAAGACGCTCGGCCTGATTTTCCTTAACCCGAGTCTGCGCACCCGCCTGAGTACCCAAAAGGCCGGCATGAACCTGGGCATGAACGTGATGGTGATGAACCTGGACAAGGAAGGCTGGGCGCTGGAGACACGGGACGGCGTGGTGATGGATGGCACGACGGTGGAGCACATCCGGGAGGCCGCCGCCGTGATGGGTCAGTACTGCGACATCATCGGTATCCGCTCATTCCCCAAGCTGCAGGACAAGGAGGAGGATTACAGCGAAGACCTGCTGAACAAGTTTATCGAACTGGCAGGAGTGCCGGTGGTGAGCCTGGAATCGGCGACACGCCACCCGCTGCAGAGTCTGGCCGATTTGGTAACAATTAAAGAGCAAACCGCGGCTGGGAAGCGTCCGAAAGTGGTGCTGAGTTGGGCCCCACATATTAAACCCATCCCGCACTGTGTCGCCAATTCTTTTTCGGAGTGGATGCAGCAGGCCGATGTGGAGCTGGTGATTACGAACCCGGAAGGATACGACCTGGCGGAGGAGTTCACCCGTGGCGCACAGGTGCTGCACAACCAGGACGAGGCCCTGCAAGGTGCCGATTTTGTGTACGTAAAGAACTGGTCGAGCTTTGAGAACTACGGCCAGGTGCTGACGGACGGCAAGGGCTGGATGATGACCAATGAGAAGCTGGCGCTGACCAACAATGCTAAGGTGATGCACTGCCTGCCGGTGCGCCGCGGGCTGGAACTGAGCCATGAGGTGCTGGACGGGCCAAACTCACTGGTAATTGAGCAGGCCAACAACCGCCTGTATGCTGCTCAGGCCGTTCTCAAACGCATGCTCGATGGTATAGCTTAGGTATAGATGCAGACATTACACCTTATCAAGATAGGCGGAAACGTGTTGGACAACCCCGCGCGGCTGCAGCGTTTTTTGATTGATTTCGCGCAGCTGCCGGGGCCCAAGCTGCTGGTGCATGGCGGTGGCAAAATCGCCTCCACCATCGGGCTGCAGTTGGGCATACAGCCGCAATACGTGGAGGGTCGCCGCCTGACCGATGCTGAGACTCTGAAGCTGGTTACGATGGTGTACGCCGGGCTCATCAACAAAGGCGTGGTGGCGCAGCTGCAGGCGCTGGGCTGCAACGCCATCGGTCTTACCGGTGCAGACGCCAATGCCATACCCGCCACCAAGCGTCCGGTTACCACCATCGACTATGGCTTTGCCGGTGACATAGGCGGTCCGGAGACCATCAATGCCGCTGCTTTACAGGCACTGCTGCAGGCGGGGCTGACGCCAGTTTTCGCGCCGCTCACGCACGACGGGAACGGGAGTCTGCTCAACACCAACGCCGATACCATTGCCTCGGTGCTGGCCACGGCACTTGCTCCGCACTATCAGGTTAAACTGGTCTACTGTTTTGAGAAGAAAGGCGTGCTGGCTGATTCGGAAAAGGATGACTCGGTTATACCTGAAATCGACAACGAAGAGTATGCCTCATTGAAAGCCGGAGGTATAGTGAAAGACGGTATGGTGCCCAAGCTGGACAACGCTTTCGCAGCGCTGCGGCAGGGCGTAAGTGCGGTACTAATAGGAGAGGCGGAGGCCTTGCCTACGCTGGTTTCTGAAACAGCTTTTTCAGGCACCACAATTAAGCTAAGCCATGACTAAGTCGCAGCTATACCTGGAAGTACTTGACCTGCTAAAACAGCTCATCGCTATACCTTCCTTCAGCAAAGAAGAGGACAAGACCGGCGATGCAATTGCTAGCTTTCTGGAAGCGAAAGGTGTGGAGGTGTACCGCAAACTGAACAACGTCTGGGCCTTTAACCGACACTACAACCCGGAACTTCCTACGCTGCTGCTCAACTCGCACCACGACACGGTAAAACCCAACACCGGCTACACCCGTGACCCTTTCGCTGCGGCCGTGGAGGATGGCAAACTCTTTGGGCTGGGCAGCAATGACGCGGGCGGGTGTCTGGTATCGCTGCTGGCTACATTTCTGTATTTTCATGACCTAGAGAATCTCAGGTATAACCTGGTGTATGCCGCCACGGCGGAGGAGGAGATTTCCGGTAAAAACGGACTGGAGCTGATACTGCCAGAGCTGGGCGAATTGGAAGCCGCCATCGTGGGCGAACCTACGCTGATGCAGCTGGCAGTAGCCGAGAAAGGTCTGCTCGTGCTGGATTGCATCGCCACCGGCCGCTCCGGACACGCTGCCCGCGAGGAAGGACTGAACGCCATCTATGAGGCGCTGCCGGATATCCAATGGTTCCAGATCTACCGTTTCCCGAAGGAATCCGAACACCTGGGGCCGGTCAAGATGTCGGTGACGATGGTGCAGGCCGGTACCCAGCACAACGTAGTGCCGGACAGATGCCAATTCACAGTGGACGTGCGCCTCACAGATGCCTATACCATGGAGGAAGTGTTGGCGGTCATTCGGCAGCAGGTGAAGGCGGAGGTGGTGCCGCGCTCCATGCGTCTCAAACCCTCGTCTATACCTATGGAACATCCGCTGGTGCAGGCGGGACTGGAACTGGGTCGCCATACCTACGGCTCGCCGACCACCTCCGACCAGGCGATACTTTCCATACCCTCCCTCAAGCTCGGCCCAGGCGATTCGGCCCGTTCGCACATGGCCGATGAATTTATCTATATGAATGAGATAGAGGAAGGTATAGGGTTGTACATTGACATACTGGAGCGGGTTGTAAAAGCATGATTGGCATTTCCTCCTATCAATTGTCATTTCGACGATAGGAGAAATCTGATACGCTACCTGCCGCCGGTGCGAGCGCAGCGGGAGCCGGCGGTGAAAGATGCCGGACAGTTTATCATGTAGGGGGGTTCCTCTGTTTCCTTATCGTTCTCATAAAAGCCGCATCTGCGCTGGCGCTGGATTCGCGGCCGGAAGAGTTATAGATTCCTCCTTTCGTGGGAATGACAGAAAGGTTATTAGCAACAGAGCTTAACAGCTCAACTTACATCATCATAATTACAAATTTTCAAATCCAGCATCATGAAACTCTGGCAGAAAAACACCGACGTCAAAAAGGAAATCGAACTCTTCACCGTAGGCCGCGACCCGGAATTCGACCTGCAGCTGGCCGCTTTTGATGTGCTGGGTTCTCTGGCGCATACCCGCATGCTGGAGCAGGTGGGGCTGCTTGGAAAAGAAGATTTGGATGCGCTGCAGCAGGAGATGAAGCACATTTACCAGAGAATCCTAGCCGGCGATTTTTCCATAGAACCAGGAGTGGAGGACATCCACTCGATGGTGGAGCTGGAGTTGACACGCAAGCTGGGCGAGGCTGGCAAGAAAATCCACAGCGGCCGTTCACGCAACGACCAAGTGCTGGTGGACTTGAAGCTATACCTGCGCCATGAACTGCAGCAACTGGTGCAGGAGGTGAAAGTATTGTTTGATGTACTGCAGGAGCAGAGCGAACGGCACCAAGACAAGCTGCTGCCCGGATACACCCACCTACAGGTGGCCATGCCATCCTCCTTCGGCCTCTGGTATGGCGCCTACGCCGAAAGCTTAGTGGACGATGTGCTGCTGCTGCAATCGGCCTACAAAATCACGGATAAAAACCCTTTGGGTTCCGCCGCTGGCTATGGCTCCTCCTTTCCGCTCAACCGCCAGCTGACGACTGATTTGCTAGGCTTCGGGACGATGAACTACAACGTGGTATACGCCCAGATGGGCCGCGGCAAAACGGAGAGGGTCGTGAGCACGGCCATCGCCTCGGTAGCGGCTACGCTGGCGCGCATGGCCATGGACCTGTGCCTGTACATGAGCCAGAACTTCGCTTTCGTGAGTTTGCCGGATAACCTGACCACGGGCTCCAGCATCATGCCACATAAAAAGAACCCCGATGTATTTGAAATCATGCGCGGCAAGTGCAACAAGCTGCAGGCCCTGCCCACCGAGATTTCCATGCTGCTCATCAACCTGCCCTCCGGATACCACCGCGAACTGCAGCTCTTGAAAGAATCGCTTTTCCCAGCCTTCACAGAACTGCGGGAGTGCCTGCAGATGATGGCCTTCATGCTGCCGCAGCTGCAGGTGCGCAACCACATCATGGAGGAAGAGAAGTACAGATATGCTTTCAGCGTGGATGCTGTCAATGCTGAAGTGCTGGCGGGCCTGCCGTTTCGGGATGCGTATAAAAAAGTAGGGGAGAGCATCGAGCAGGGTACTTTTGCCATACCTGAATCCGTTACGCATACGCATGAGGGCAGCATCGGCAACCTCTGCAATGTTCAGATAGCACAACTCATGCAAGAGGCTATATCAGACTTTCACTTTGAGCGGGCGGAGCAGGCCCTGCAGCAACTAGTCAAATAAAATAACTTACCACTGAAAAAGGCGCGCCCTTCGAGCTAATCGAAGGGCGCGCCTCAATTATATACTTAAGTTAATACAGGTATGCTGTGCGCTTCCTGAATACCCAGAATCAGGAACGCTAGTTCATCCGGTAATTCTGTGGCTTGATGTTGTTCAGCTTTCGTGTGGCCTGCAGCAGGGTGGCGATGAGCAGCGCGATGAACACACTCATCCCGATGACCAGGTAGGACAGAACCTTCAGCGTCTTCACTTGCCGGTCCGCCGACTCGTACAGTTCCAGTCCCACCTCGCCCTGCAACTGAATCAGACTGTGCAGCGGCTCTAGCAGGTTCAGGAATGCCTCATGCCCGCCCGTTCGGTATAGGCTTTCGGCTTCGAACTTGTTACCTGAATTGCTCAAATCCAGAATCCGGTCCTGCACCTCCACCAGTTTGTTGAACTGCTGCTTGTACTGCGCCAGCCCTCGGCTTTCCCGCTCAATCAGGTAGGTTGCCTCAAATTTTTGAATTAGAGAATCTATACCTACCGTATTGACCTGCACCAGTTGCTCCAGGCTGTCCTCGCGATTATTCGAAGACGACAGAATGTGTTCTTCCAACATGATGCGGTTCTGGTAAGAGCGCTCCATCACCTCCGATATTAGCAACGAAGGGACCAGCCTGTCCTGGTATACAGACCGGAACTGCTTGCTCACCTGCCCGATGCTGTAGCTCGCAAACCAGGTCGCCAGTAGGATGATGGCAAAAACAGAGCCCAACGCAAAGGCAATCTTGTCTCGTTTCGTAATTCTATAGGCCCAATTCATGTCGCGTCGGCTGTTTCTCCTTCTAATATACTGGAAATCTGCTCGGCTACAAGGGATTATGGCATAAACTGGTGCGAATTGCAGCAATCAGCTTTAGAAAAGTGCTACATTCTTCTTCTTAAAATACAGATAACTTATATAGTGGCAAGCGTATAAGAGGCACATCCTATGAGCCGAAACCAAAGCGAAAGCACGTGATTCCAATCAAGATTCATACGCAGCCAGACGATTCCACCTGCGGGCCCACCAGCCTGCATGCGGTATACCGGTATTTCAAAGACAGCATTCCCCTCGGGGAGGTTATCAAGGAAGTGCCCTCGCTGGACGAAGGCGGGACGCTGGAGGCGCTGCTCGCCTGCCATGCGCTCAAACGCGGCTACCTGGCACGCATCTATACCTACAACCTGCACATTTTTGACCCTACCTGGTTCACACTAAACAACGAGGAGATAATCGAGAAACTGGAGTTGCAACTGGAGGTAAAGAAGGGGAGCAAGTTCACCCGTGCCACCCAAGCCTACATTGAGTTCCTGCGGCTGGGCGGCGAATTGCGCTGCACCGACCTTACCAAGGGCCTGCTGCGCGAGTATTTCGACAAAGGGATTCCGCTGCTGACCGGCCTCAGCGCCACCTACCTGTACCAGAGCGCACGGGAAATGGTCAACGAAGAAGGCAACTCCGTGTATGATGATGTGAGCGGCTTCCCGATGGGACATTTCGTGGTGCTCTGTGGCTTTGCTGAGGACCAGCGACACATTGTGGTAGCTGACCCTTACCGGGAGAACCCTTATTTCAATAACAACTATTACGAGGTGAAGGCGTCTCACCTGCTCAACTCCATCATGCTGGGCATGGCAACCTACGACGCCAACCTGCTTGCCATCAAACCGGCTTTACCCGAACCACCCATCGAGGAATAACAAATGCGAAAGATTGTAGTAGTGGATTATCCCAAGGACTGGGATGTGGCGATAGAAGACGTGGAGGTGGTGGATGTGCAGTCCTACCTGACCGACACCGCATACACTGACATAAAACACGCCCGTATATTCAACCTGTGCCGCTCCTACAGGTACCAGACCGCCGGCTATTACGTGTCGCTGCTGGCCGAGGCCAGAGGCCACAAACCGATTCCGAGCGTGACCACCATGCAGGACCTCAAGAGCCCCACCATCGTGCGGGCCATCACCGTGGAGCTGAATGACCTGATTCAGAAAACGCTGGGCAGCCTGCGTTCCAAGTCCTTTACGCTTAGTATCTACTTCGGCCAGAACGTAGCCCAGAAGTACGAAAAGCTCTGCAAGCAGCTCCACGATTTGTTTCAGGCACCGCTGCTGCGGGCGCAGTTCGTATTCAAGGACGAGTGGGTGCTGCAAAGCATCTCGGCTATACCTATCAATGACGTGCCGGACCACCACTGGCGCTACCTCATGCGCTTCGCCAAGTCTTACTTCGCCCGTCACCGCTTCTCCGGCGCACGCATCGGACGGAACAAGATTTACGACCTCGCCATACTGGTGGATCCGGAGGAGAAAGAGCCGCCATCCGACAAAAAGGCCATCCAGTATTTTGTGGAGGCGGCCGAGTCGCTCGGATTTTACGTAGAGCTCATCACCAAAGACGATTACCGTCGTTTGCCCGAGTTCGATGCTCTCTTTATCCGGGAGACCACTTCTGTCAACCACCATACCTACAAATTTGCCCGCAAGGCCTACGCCGATGGGCTGGTGGTAATTGACGACCCGGTTTCGATTCTGCGTTGCACGAACAAGGTATACCTGGCCGAGCTGCTCACAAAAGCCAAAGTACCCGTACCCAAGACCATGATTATCCATAAGGATAACCGGGAGCAGGTGGAGGCCGAACTGGGTATACCTTGCGTGCTCAAAAAGCCGGACAGCTCCTTCTCGCAGGGGGTGGTGAAAGCCAAGGACAAAGAGAGCCTGCACCGGGAGCTGGATGAGATGCTGGCCGATTCTGAGCTCATCATTGGGCAGGAATTCACGCCCACGGACTTTGATTGGCGCATCGGCATCATGGACAAGCAGCCGCTCTATGCCTGCAAGTATTTTATGGCCAAGGGGCACTGGCAGATTTACAACTGGAACGGCAAGAAGAACGACACCGAAGGAGACCACGAAACGGTGCCTTTCGAGGATGTTCCTTTCCCGGTGCTGCACACAGCTATCAAAGCGGCGAACCTGATAGGCGACGGGCTGTACGGGGTGGATTTGAAGGAGATTGACGGAAAGGCCTATGTCATTGAAGTGAACGACAACCCGAGCATCGACTCCGGTTGCGAAGACCAGATACTGAAAAAAGACCTATACCTGTCCATTCTCAAATCCATAAAGAAACGCATAGATGACAACAAAAACGTTAGAACAGATGAGTAACGCCACCAACACACTGCACCTGTTTGAAGGCTATGGCGTGGAAATGGAGTACATGATTGTAGACAAAGACACGCTCCAGGTAAAGCCCATCACCGACCAGCTCATCTACGATGAGGTAGGGGCCTATGTATCCGATGTGGAATTCGGCGACATTGCCTGGTCCAACGAATTGGTGCTGCACGTGGTGGAGCTCAAAACGCAGCAGCCTGTCCGGACACTAATCGGGCTTCAACACCAGTTCCAGGAGCACGTGCAGAAGATAAACCAGATGCTCGAGAAGCACAACGCCATGCTGCTCCCCACAGGAGCGCATCCGCTGATGGACCCCTACACTGACACCAAGTTGTGGCCGCACGAGCACAACGCCGTATACGAAGCTTACAATCGCATTTTCGACTGCCGTGGCCACGGTTGGGCCAACCTGCAGAGCACACACCTGAACCTGCCCTTCGGCAACGACGAAGAGTTTGAGAAGCTGCATGCCGCCATCCGTATGGTGTTGCCGCTTATCCCAGCCATAGCGGCCTCGTCGCCCATACTGGATGGCAAAATATCCGGCCTTCTCGATACGCGATTGGAGGTATACCGGAACAACCAGCAAAAGATTCCAGCCATAGCGGGCAAGGTCATACCTGAGGCGGTGTTCAGCAAAAAAGAGTACGAAGAGCAGATTCTGCAGAAAATGTACGATGCCGTGGCCCCTTACGACCAGGAGAGGGAGCTGCAGGAGGAATTCCTGAATTCCCGCGGCGCCATTGCACGTTTTGACCGGAACGCCATCGAAATACGCTTGATAGACATACAGGAGAGTCCGTTGGTGGACCTGGCTGTGCTGCAAGCCGTGGTGGCTGTGGTTCAGGCGCTGGCGGCAGAGCGCTGGGTGAGCATGGCTGATTTGAAGCATTGGGACGAGAACAAGCTATCCGATTTACTGTTGCAGGTGATTCGGACGGGACAGGAGACGGTCATTTCCGATATGGAGTTTATCCGCAGCTTCGGCCACGACTGCTCCGAGAACTGCACCGTAGGAGAGCTCTGGAAGCACCTGGTAAAAGAGACCCTCAACCTGGACGAGCAGCCTGAAATCGCTTACGCTCTCAATGTCATCCTATCCAGAGGCTGCCTATCCAAACGCATCCTGGAGGCGCTTGGTGAAAGTCCGTCCGAGAAAGAAATCCGCCAGGTATACCTGAACCTGTCCCGCTGCCTGGAATTTGGGGGCGTATTTATTCCTGAAAAACCATGCTGAGACTACTGTTGACATGTGAACACGGAGGAAATACAGTGCCTCCAGCCTATGAAGCATTATTCAACGGACAAGAAGATATACTACAAACTCACCGCGGCTATGACATTGGTGCGCTGGACCTTTACCAGTCCCTCAGGCCAGTGGCCGACGTTGGCTTCTATTCTGAGACGACGCGTCTTCTCGTGGAGCTGAACCGTTCCATCGGCCACCCCAAGCTGTTCTCTGAGTTCAGCAGTATGCTGCCTGAGAAGGACCGACAACGCTTACTACGTCAGCATTACCTACCGTACCGTGAGGAGGTGGAGCAAATGGTGCAGGACTTTGTGTCAGCGGGAAGGCAGGTGCTGCACCTGTCCGTGCATACCTTTACGCCTGTGCTGGATGGCGAGGAGCGGCAGGCTGACATTGGGTTGCTATATGACCCCAAACGGAAACAGGAGCGCGCCTTCAGCCGCGAGTGGAAAGCCGCGCTCCTCCGGCAGGACAAAAAGCTGCTGGTCCGTTTCAACTACCCTTATCTGGGTATAGCGGATGGACTGACCTCATACATGCGCCGCAAATTCACGGCCGACCAGTACGTTGGTATAGAGCTGGAGGTGAACCAGAAGTACCAGGAACATCACCCCGAAAGGTGGCACCAACTGAAACAGTTGCTTTCAGATACCCTTAAAGTCTTACTCCTGGAGAAGCAGGAGGAGTTTTCTAGCAGCTAAAGTCGTTGCACCCTTTTATGAATAAGGATAACAAAATGCAGGTTTAAACAGTAGTAGGAATATATATGAAGAGAACTGCATGTTATTCCTGTCGGTGCTCCGTATACACTTCACCAAATCCGCAGACAGCGGAATATTCTGTCTATCATTTGTATTACCCTAAACCTCTAAAACTATGAAGATTAAAAGTTTACTCAACCTGGTATTGGTACTAGTGGCAGCTCAGCTGATGTTTGCCTGTAGTTCCGCCAAATATTATGAATTTGCAGCGCATAAGGCTGCACCCTACCATGAACTGAAAACCAAGCCTGCCCATGAGAAAGAGGTAGCGCCCGAAACCTTACTCTCTGATGTAGCCCTGGCGGTTGTTGAGGAGAAAGAGGCCGCTAAAGCCCCTGAGGAGCCTGTGCTGGAAGCGAGCGTAGCTGCCCCGGTAGCCGCAGCTACTCCAAAAGTGACTCCTGTGGCTCCTGTTCCTGTGGAAGAAGTGAAGGTGACTGAGGCTGAGGCGCTAGCCATGGCCAAAGAGCGTATCGCCTCCATGACAAAGGCCGAGAAAAAGGAATTTAGAAAAGAAGTGCGTGAAGCGCTGAAGCAGGACGGAGGCGGAGGCACTAGCATTATCAAAATCATTTTGGCTATCCTGTTGCCGCCACTGGCCGTGTTCCTGCACGACGGCATCGGCACTTCCTTCTGGATTAGCATCATCCTGTGGTTGCTGGGCGTGATTCCGGGCATCATCTACGCTCTGCTCGTTGTGACGGATACGATTTAGATTGGGTGAGCATACCCACCTTTGAAGAAGCACCGCTCTACAGCGGTGCTTCTTTTTTTGCACTTGGCCTGCTTAACAACTCTATTGCATTTGCGTTTTATACCTGTAAAGCAAACTACTGATTCCAATTCAGAAGCAAAAACCACACAAGGCATGGAATACAAGGACTACTACAAGATACTGGGTGTAGAGAAGTCAGCTTCGCAGGCCGACATTAAAAAGGCTTACCGTGCACTTGCCAAAAAATTTCACCCTGACAAAACCAAAGGCGACAAGGCGGCCGAAGAGAAATTCAAAGACATCAGCGAGGCCTATGAGGTGCTGGGCGATGAGCAGAAGCGCAAGCAGTACGATGAATTGGGTGCTAACTGGCGACAGTTCCAGCAGGGGGGAGGCCAGTACAGGGGGCAGCCGGGCGGCGGCTTCAGAGGTAGCTACAGCCAGGGCGATGCCAGCGACATGTTTGGGGGCAGCGGTTTTTCTGATTTTTTTGAGCAGTTCTTCGGAGGTGGCTTCGCGCAGCAGGCCGGCGATTTCCGGGGCCGGGGACGAGCAACCAAAGGGCAAGATTACGAAGGTGAAATGGCCATCTCATTGCAGGAGGCCTACAGTGGCACCTCCCGCTTACTCACCGTGAATGGGCAGCAGCTGCGCATCACCACCAAGCCAGGGGTTGCCGACGGCCAGGTGCTCCGGATAAAGGGAAAAGGCGGGCCAGCGGTAGGAGGGGGAGTTCCCGGCGATTTGTTCATGCGGGTGCTGGTGCAGCCGCATCCTAACTTTGACCGGCAAGGCGATGACCTGCATACAAAGCTCAACCTAGATTTGTACACTGCCATACTAGGAGGAGACGCCGAAGTGGACACCATTACCGGTAAACTGAAGCTGAAAATACCTGCCGGAACGCAGAATGGAAAAACCCTGCGCCTGCGCGGCAAGGGCATGCCTGTCTATGGCAAACCGGACCAGCACGGGGATTTGTACGTAAAGATAGAGGTACAGCTTCCGGTGCACCTTTCAGACGAGGAGCGCAGCCTGATGCTGCAGTTGCGGGACTTGCACCAGCGGAAAACGGCCAATGTATAACTATGTATCACCATCAAGCCAGATTAGCCATGTTAATGACCCTAGACCATGTGAGCCTCCACAGCACGATTGAAAACTTTGCAGACAGCCTAGCCGACCGCAACCTCACCCACTACGCCAGCGACCTACTGGAAAAGAACGGTTGTAGGAGCCTGCACGAATTGAGCTTTGCCGTTAAAAGGGCAACGGAGGCCTGCAACTGCATGCATTTGCCTCTGCAGGAGAACTTCAAGGTGGTGTACAGGTCCCGTAATGGCGAGGTGGTGCAGGATTGGCGGCTCTCGCCCATGGCTTATCTGCTCACTGCCCTCAACTCAGACCCGCACAATGCCTTCGTTGCCAACCTGCAGGTAGAGGTGGTGAAGCGTATGCTGGACCAATCATAAACCAACAGCCACTGCCGTCAAACCAGCTTCATTCAGGGCTTCTTCCCAACCAAACTGCAGGCACAGGCGGTGCATGTTCTGTGGCATAGGCGCCTGAATGACCCAAAGCTGACCAGTCACCGGATGCACTAATTCCAGCGAAGCAGCATGGAGCAGCAGAAAAGGACTGTGCAGCTCCTCCCAAAACATCTGGTTGTGGCGCCAGTCGCCATGCCGTCTGTCACCAATAATATAATGCCGGATATGAGCGAAGTGCTTTCGGATTTGGTGCATGCGCCCCGTCTCCGGTTGCACCTGCACCAGTGAGTAACGGGCCGTACTATACCTGCCTACCGGTATAGGCAGCTCTACGGTAGCTAATCGGGTATAATGGGTAACGGCTTCCTGCGGCGCTTTGTGCTTGTGGTCTTTGTCAGGGCGGATAGGGCTGTCGATGGTCTCCTTATGTGCGGTATAGCCGCGCACGATGGCGTAATAGGTCTTACTCACCAAACGGTCTTCAAATGCCTTCACCAGCGGGCCGGTCGCCTCAGGGCTCTTGGCGAACAGCAGCACACCCGAGGTGCCCCGGTCCAGGCGATGGGCGGCGTATACCTGGTAGCCCAGTTGGTCGCGCAGCATCTGCAGGGCGAATTCCTTCTTCTCCTCAGCAATGCGCGTGCGGTGCACCAGCAGCCCGTTGGGCTTGTTCACCGCCACATAGCGCTCATCCTCATACAGTATCTCCAGCACAGGCTCAAAATTTCGTTCGTGCAAAGATAGCCAATTTCCGATTTCCGGCTATACCTGGCTTTCACTGTTCAGGCATGAGCGGCTATACCTACCTCAGCAAATAATCGTAAAGCCATAGAATTGATAAAAAGGCTGCCTATACTTGCTGCCTGAAAAGACGACAAAAATTTTAATGCATGGCCATATCATTCGACAACCTGAGAAGAGGGAAGAAATACGTGCTGCAGAACTTCGGGGAGAAGTTTGAGTTTCAGGTGGTGGATATGCCCGAGGAGGGAGCCTACCTGGTGAAGGACCTGAACACGCTGGATACTTTCCTGCTGCACGACCTGCTGCAGTACGGACGCGGCAAGGACTTCGATATGCAGGAGTTGTAGGCTGCTGGCTCAGTTGCTGCGGCTTACTTTGCCTTTGAGGTCCCAGTGGCTCCGCTGAACCTTATCTGTTTTCTGGTCCCGCACGATGGTGCGCACATAGCGCTCACCGGCAATGGAACCGTCCTCGTTCCGCTTCCCGATGAACAGGGTAACAGGTTCCCCCCGTTCATTGGTGATGAAGGTCAAATCCTTGCCGTTGTAGTGCGTGTCCTGGCGGGTATCGGGAGGGTATACCTTGTTGAGTTTCTCTATCAGTTTAGGGCCGAGCGACATGGTGTTTCATTTTTTTAGAACATACGCACACGCTACCTGTACGTTCCACTCAGGCGATGGCTGAGAGCGCATCCACCTGCTGCAACCAGAATTTAGCTTCCTCCACCTGGCTGAACACCTCGAATTCCACTTCGTTCACCACCAGTTGGTTCATCATGTTGCGCATCTTGTGTGACACCAACTCCTGGAACACATCCATGGGAATGATTCGGGCAAAGCGGAGCACCTGCGTATCGTACAGTCGGGTGGCGCACAACTCTGCGAGCGCCCGCTGCATGCACACATCAAAGTTAAAACCTCTGTGATTATCAGCAATCCAAAACTTCACTGCATGCCCAATGCTCAAGTCAATGGCCTTGTTGTAGATGGCGAGGAGATTGGATGTATCTGGTTGCTGCAACCATACCAGATGAAGCATATGCTCTTGAGGATGGAGCAAGATGGTGCAGAAGAAATTCTTGAAAATAATCATGAAGGTTTGCCCGTAGCAGAAAAAAAAATTTGTATACTGCTATAGAACAATCTGGGCTGCTAATAATTCAACTTAAAAATGTTTTATTAGGATTGTTCAACGATTGCTTCTGGATAAGCAACCTCGGCTCTGAATCTCATGTTAAAAATACAAGAATGCCTAACACCTGTGTTGTATGTTGTGTGTGAGCGATGGAAATACAAAAATACTGATTAAGAAGGACTACCTCGAAGTGAAGTGGGAGCCTGAATGCAGGATTATGACGGCAGTATGGAGTGGCTGGCTCAATTCTAGAAGGGGCTTTGAGGGCTGCAATCTGCTATTAGAACTTGTAAAAGAATATGGTGTGCCCAAGCTTTTGAACAGCAACTCAAAAGTGACAGGACATTCTGGCGCGTCAGACTGGTTGGGTGATGTTTGGCTCCCTGCACTCAGCGATGCAGGCGTACGCTACATGACGTGGGTATACCCGCGCGAGTTCTTCACCCAGCTGCAAATCGACAACGTAATCCAGAGGTGCAAGCAGATGGAGATACGCACATTCTTTGCTGACGAGGAGGCGCGCATCTGGCTGGAACAATACTGATTCTCTGCCATACCTATACTCTGGAAAGGGATAAATCAATCTGGTTTATGTTTTAATGCAACATCCATAACACCAATCGTATTTCATTTTTTTATTATTGCTGCTATACCTGAACGAGGTAGCTGCTGCTGCGTATAAAAAGTCCTAAACGCTACGTATCATGCAAGCACAGCAAGGGCATTTCTTCGTGTACATCTTTGGCAATCAGCCGAAGTCTGAACTCAACATTGGCGTATCGGATGACCTGCAGGAATATGTGCAGGCGAGCGACAAGCCTGCTACAGGGCATAAGCTGGTCTACTACGAGCACTACGACCTGCGGGAGGTAGCGCTCGTCCGCGAGCGGCACATCAAAGCCTGCAGCCCGGAGGAGACGTCGCGCCTGGTGGAGTCTATGAACCCGAACTGGTTGGATTTGACCGATACACTCTACTAACGCTATACCTCTCTTTCTATAGGTACAGTTATCTGCCTGTGTGTTACCCATACAGCTTTCTAATCTTTTTGCCTACCGGAAACCAAACCACCATACCTGCTGTCTATACCTATGAACTAACAGGCTTATACTGCTTTTCCGGTGCTTAACCTCTCATGAAAAGCCGTATATTGCCTGCTATAGGAGCACAACTCCTGTTCCCGGACACATGCTTATGCAAGCAGCCGGTGAAGCAGGAGAGGAGAAACAAATGAGAAAAATGCTGCTGCGACAAAGTGAGAACGTGCGGCTACAGCTCCTGGTGGTGCTGGTAGGCGTGCTGTTGATGCTCGGCAAATTCATCGCCTACTACCTCACCAACTCCAACGCCATCCTGACCGATGCCCTGGAATCCATCATCAATGTGGTGGCGGGCACTGTGTCGCTTTACAGTCTGGTGGTTTCGGCTAGACCCAAAGACTTAAACCACCCGTATGGCCATGGCAAGATTGAATTCGTGGCGGCTACGCTCGAAGGTTCTCTCATCGTGGTAGCCGGCGGAGCCATCATCCTCAAATCGGCTTACAATCTCTTCGCCCCTCAAGAGCTTTCCCGCCTCGACGTAGGTATATTTCTTACCGCAGCTGCCGGTATCATCAATTTCGTGGTAGGCCACTTGACTGAGCGCCGGGGCAACCAGAGCAATTCCCTGGTATTGGTGGCAGGAGGGAAGCATCTCAAAACAGACGCGTACTCCACAGCTGGTATCATCGTGGGCCTCGTCCTGATTTACTTTACCGGCCAGGTATGGCTGGACAGCCTGGTGGCTATCATCTTCGGCGCCTTTATCTGCTATACCGGTTACCGCATCCTCAGGGCATCTCTGGCGGGTATCATGGACGAAGCTGACTATGAGTTGCTCCGGCGCATCGTGCGGGTGCTCAACGAGAACCGCCGCGAAAATTGGATTGACATCCACAACCTGCGCGTCATCAAGTATGGTACCACCTTGCACATAGACTGCCACTTGACCGTGCCATGGTACTTGACGGTGCTCCAGGCACACGAGGAGGTGGAAGAGGTGGGCAAGCTAATCAAACAGAAGATTGACCCCGATATCGAGCTATTCATTCATACGGACCCCTGCGTAGATACATCCTGCTCCGTTTGCCCCAACTTACATTGCGAAGCACGTCGCAAGCCGTTCAAGCACCTGGTGGAGTGGGATTTCGACAAGGTTATCGCGGATAAAAAACATGGTGTGTAAGGTCAAACGTAGGTTTCTCTTCTCTTTCGGTATGGTTTTGGCTACTTCGCCGGGAATAGCAAGGTATAGCAGCATCTTTTTTGAGATACAGTCATACCGTTTCCTCATATTTACCGTAGCCTAAGTATAGGCATTTCAACTTCATGAAGAATACACTTACTTTTTATCTTTTCGCTACTTTTCTGCTTTTGTGGTCTTGCACGGAATCTGCTTCGGAGCAGACCCAACTGGAGGCCAATTCCCTTTCTTACGGCGATAGCGTAGACACGACCTCACTACAGAAAGCCACTTTTGCTGGCGGTTGTTTCTGGTGCACCGAGGCTTACTTTGAGCGTTTGCATGGAGTTGACATGGTCATTTCGGGCTACACAGGTGGGAGGGAGGAGCAACCGACTTACCAACTTGTGAGTAATGGCCTGACGGAGCATGCCGAAGCTGTGCAAGTATTCTACAACCCAGAGATTATCTCATATCAGGAATTGCTAGAGGTGTTCTTCGCTACCCACGACCCCACCACATTGAACCGGCAGGGGCCTGATGTAGGAAAACAGTACCGTTCTGCTATCTATTACCACGACGAAAAGCAGAAACAGCAAGTCGAAAAGTACATGCAGTCATTGGAGGAAGCGGGAACGTACCGGAGCCGGATTGTGACGCAACTTCAGCCTGCATCCAAATTCTGGGTAGCTGAGGAGTACCACCAAGACTACTATAGCCGCAACCCTGACGACCCGTATGTGGTTGCAGTGGCCCGCCCGAAGGTCATCAAATTTGAGGATGCTTATCGAGATAAGCTGAAGAAGAGTTACCGAGAAAGCGCCCAGAAACGGTAATTCCTAAAGGCCCGATGCCCGTGCAAAATTGTCGGGGATGGTTAAAGAATTCAATTTAATTATCAAAAAGCAACTATGGCTCGTATGTAGGTGAAATATACTTGAAACCTATATAAAACACTACGAACTATGGACTTTATACTCAATCTGCTGGTGAGCGCCGGCGTCATCTTGTTACTGTCATACCTGCTGCCACAGGTGCACGTCAAGAGTTTCCTAACAGCATTGTGGGTAGCTTTTTTGATTGGTTTGCTCAATGCCACCATAGGCTGGATTCTGCGCGGAATCCTTAATCTTGTATCTTTTTTCCTGCTAGAGGCCATCATAGGCTTAATTGTGACCACGCTCATGATAAAGCTGGTAGACAAACTCGTGCGTAATTTCAAAGTGGATGGCTGGTGGCCAGCACTGGTAATTGCCTTGGCGACAGGTGTCGCGCTGGCGCTGTTGAGTTATGCTCGTGGCGGAGCCGATGAGGCAGAATACGGCTATCTAGAAAGTGAACCGAAAACGGAGCAGCTATTTGCCAAGCAGGAAGAGCTTAGCGAAAACACAGCAGTGGTGCTGCAATAAGCACTAAAAAATTGTATTTGAATAGAACAAGGAGCCGGTATTGAATTATCGGCTCCTTGTTTATTTGGTGCAACTATATATAATGGGTTTTGTTTCTCTATAGGGTCAATTCTAAGAGACAATGCTGTTTAACATAAAGTATATTATTAGTGACACTTATTATAGAGGATTATCCTCGTATATAATCAGTCTTATAATTTATATTATGTTAAATAATGTTTGTGACAATAAGAAAGGGAGGCTCAGTAAACCTCCCTTTCTTATTAAAGATGATATCCTACTGTGATTAGTTCTTCAGCTTCTTACCTACTCGCTCTGCATCAGCAGTTCGCTTCAGTCGTGTGTACACGCGCTGCAGGTTAGCCAATGTCGCCTGGTCTTCCGGCTGGATTTGGAGTGCTTTCTCAAAGTAAGGCAAAGATGCCTCGTAGTGCTTCTTGGCCTGAGCCTCTAGACCAGCGCCTTGCTTCTTATAAGTGGCATAGTCCATTTTAGCTGCTTTGTTGTTGAACTCGCTGCCTTTGTTATATTCCAATACACCTAAGTTAAAGTAACCGTCAAAGTTGTTCGGGTCAGCCTCGATTGCCATCTTGTAGTTCTTGTAGGCTGCTTCGATGTTGCCTTTGCGCTCCTGCAGGTTGCCTCGTACAGCATATAGGCTGGCGTTCTTAGGGTCAGCTTCAATCGCCTTGTCAAGTTTAGCCATGGCCTCATCGGCACGGTTGTTCTTCAGGTAGTACTTCAGCTCCTCCTGCATCAGGTATACGCTATTCGGATGCTCCTTCAAGCCAGCTGACAAGGTAGCCATAATGTCCTCGTCTTTGGACTCTGCTGCCTGCTGCAGTTGTACCTTCGCTTTGTATACGTCTTCTGTCGTGTGGCCTATACCTAGCAACTTATCATAATATTTGATAGCGCCGTTGTAGTCCTGCTTGGCTGTGGACGCATAGGCTGCATACAGTATGGCAGTCGTATCGGTTGGGTTTACCTTAGAAGCTAGGTCATACTTAGCTATGGCGTTATCCCAGTCCTGGCTGTTGTGGTACTCCACCGCCTGGTTCAGCACCTGGCCGTACAGCATCTGCATGCGCTCCGGCACCTGCTTGCCAAACTGTCCGTCTTTGCCGTCCAGTTCCAATGTCTTATTGAAAGACTCCACTACCACTTCAGGCGTCTGCGCTGTAGCGTTTTTGCCATAGATAGGGTGTCCCAACATGTCCTGGTTGATGACGCCACGGTAGAACCAAGTCTTCGCTTTGTCCTTGGTCTTTGGGTGCTCTATGGCCTTGTTGATGTCAGCCTGCGCCTTGTCTAAAACCCCATTCTTGTGGTTTAGAACAGCACTGTTAACTGCTGAGTTCTGCGCAACAGCAACCTGTATGCTAGCGGCTGCCAAGGCTGTCATAAGTATTTTCTTCATACTTTTCAGAAATTGGTTTGTGTTTGTTAAACGTTAAATTAATGAAATAAAATTCCAGTTTCTCTACGGTTAGGCTTCTTCGGGCGCCTCAGGGTCCGTCATGGTGTCAGGTTGCAGCGAGTCTTCCGGTTGCAGTTCAGACTCCATCAATACCACTTCTTCCTCGTTCTCCATCTCAATCTTAGCAACAGAGGAAATCTGGTCCCCTTCCGTAATCTTAATCAAGCGAACTCCCTGCGTAGCGCGTCCAATCACTCGGATGTCGGCTACGCGAAGCCGGATGGTGATGCCCGAGCGGTTGATAATCATGAGGTCATCTGTATCGATTACTCCTTTTATGGCTACCAGTTTACCTGTTTTCTCTGTTACATTCAGTGTTTTCACACCTTTACCACCGCGGTTCGTTATACGGTATTCGTCAAGCAATGAGCGTTTTCCGAAACCGTTTTCTGATACCACCAGCAACTCGGTGTTCTCGTTCTCTACACAAACCATACCAACTACCTTATCCTCTGCTCCTGCCAGCGTCACGCCCCGTACACCGGCGGCGTTTCTGCCCATCGGTCTCACCTGGCTTTCGTTGAAGCGGATGGCCCTGCCCGACTC
Source organism: Pontibacter roseus DSM 17521 (assembly GCF_000373265.1). Classification (GTDB taxonomy): domain Bacteria; phylum Bacteroidota; class Bacteroidia; order Cytophagales; family Hymenobacteraceae; genus Pontibacter; species Pontibacter roseus. The sequence goes on along the minus strand of NZ_KB890762.1, from coordinate 697,880 downwards.
CAGCGCTATGATGATTTCGCTGTTGCCTGTAGTCAGCTGCACATCCAGCAATCTGTCGCCCTCGTTGATAGTGATGGCGTTTATACCGTTCGTTCTAGGACGGGAATAGGCTTCCAACACTGTCTTTTTGATAGTGCCTTGCTCAGTACAAAACACGAGATTGTGGTTTAGAACGAAATCCTGGTTTTTCAGGTCACGCACATTTATCACAGCGCGTACTTTGTCCTCTTTTTCGATGTTGATGAGGTTCTGGATGGCGCGTCCTTTGGTCGTCTTCCCTCCTTCTGGAATTTCGTACACCTTCATCCAGAACACGCGGCCAAATTCTGTGAAGAACAGCATGTGGTGGTGTGTGCTGGCGATGAATACGTGCTCCGTAAAGTCGCTTTCCTTGGAGGCAGCCACTCCTCTGGAGCCTATGCCCCCGCGGCTCTGGCTGCGGTACTCGCTCAGGGAAGTGCGCTTGATGTATCCTTCGTGCGAAATAGTGATAACCATGTTCTCTTCCGGAATCATGTCCTCGTAGGAAATGTCGCCGGTTGAGGCCTCGATGCTGGTGCGTCTGGCGTCGCCGTACCGCTCCCTTATCTCGGTGAGTTCGTCTTTGATAATCTGCATGCGCAGGCCTTCATCGTTCAGGACAGATGTCAGGTAATCAATCAGCTTCATGATTTCCTGGTACTCCGCCTGAATCTTATCGCGCTCCAGGCCGGTGAGGCGTTGCAGACGCATGTCCAGGATGGCACGTGCCTGAATCTCTGACAGGGCGAAACGCTCCATCAAGCCGTTGCGGGCAATCTCCGGGTCACGCGACGAACGAATCAGATTGATGACTTCGTCCAGGTTGTCGAGCGCAATCAGCAGGCCTTCCAGGATGTGAGCGCGCTTCCTGGCTTCGTCCAGTTCATACTGTGTTCTGCGGATAACCACCTCATGGCGGTGCTCTACAAAGTAGTGGATGAGCTCTTTCAGGTTCAGCGTCATCGGGCGGCCTTTCACCAGTGCCACGTTGTTCACGCCAAACGAAGACTGCAGCTGCGTATACTTGTAGAGGTTGTTCAGCACTACGTTAGGTATAGCATCGCGCTTTAGGTCGTATACAATGCGCAGACCGTCCCGGTCGGATTCGTCGCGCAAATCCGATATACCTTCAATTTTCTTTTCGTTGATGAGCGCAGCGGTCTTCTCGATGAGTGACGACTTGTTGACCATGTACGGAATCTCCGTCACGATAATTTGCTCTTTGCCGGTGGAGGTGGTCTCGAAGATGGCTCGTCCGCGCATCAGCACGCGGCCTCGGCCCGTTTCGAAAGCAGATTTCACGCCATCGTAGCCGTAGATGATGCCTCCCGTCGGGAAGTCAGGAGCCGTGATGTAGTGCATCAGTTCGGCTACGGTTATCTCTTTGTTATCGATGTAGGCGATGGTGCCGTTGATGACCTCTGTGAGGTTATGCGGCGCCATGTTGGTGGCCATACCCACCGCGATGCCAGAAGTTCCGTTCACCAGCAGGTTCGGGAATTTGGCAGGCATCACAGACGGCTCCTTTAATGAGTCGTCAAAGTTGGGCACAAAGTCCACGGTGTTCTTCTCTAAGTCGGCCAGCAGTTCGTCGGCTATGCGCTTGAGGCGCGCCTCGGTATAACGCATGGCAGCCGGTGAGTCACCGTCGATGGAGCCGTAGTTTCCCTGACCGTCTACCAACGGGTAGCGCAAAGACCATTCCTGCGCCATACGCACCATGGTCTCATACACGGAAGAGTCACCGTGTGGGTGGTACTTACCCAGCACCTCTCCCACGATTCTAGCAGACTTCTTATAGGCTTTGTTATAGGATACCCCCAGTTCGGACATACCGTACAGCACACGTCGGTGCACCGGCTTCAGGCCGTCTCTTACATCGGGTAAGGCTCTGGAAATGATGACAGACATTGAATAGTCGATGTATGCACCACGCATCTCGTCTTCAATGTTAATCGGTATTATTCGTTCGCCTTCGTTCATGTTCAAGGTCTAAATAATAGTTAGTGTGGTTATACAATCAGGCTGTCAGCCGTTTATGCTAGTTCTTGTTTCTGCTCTTGTCGTTGTTCCGCTTGTGCACCTCCCCCGTCTGTTTCGGGAGGCTCTCCCCTATTTTAGGGTTCTGCTTCTTGTGCAGGGGCATGCCTCTGAATTGCTCTTCGCCGCCGTGGCTGTGCACCATGCGCACTTGGCAAGCAGATATAGGGCAAAGGGGCCTACAGGAAGAGATAGAAAATAACAGCAGAGCAGTGCTGAGAAGTAAAAGCAGTCGGGTAGTTGCCATGTGGTTTGGGTTAGAAAGAGCACCGAAAATATGGGTGTTGCTCTTACATCCGTATCATACAAAAGTACGAAATTTTGCTTTACAAAACCAGCTTTTACGCCATAGTTTCCCCCCTTTTAAACCCCTCAGGTATAGCTTAAGCGGGATGGAAGCCGTTGATGGTAAAGCCACCGTCTACTGCCAGCGTCTGCCCTGTGATATAGGCGGCCGCCGGCATGCAAAGGAAGGCTACCGCTGCGGCCACATCCTCCGGTTTGCCTACTGAGCGCATAGGGGTTCTGCTGATCACTTCGTTGTAGTACGCCTCATTTTGAAGCACTGTCTGCGCCAGAGGCGTACTGATGTACCAGGGGGCTACCGCATTGACGCGTATACCCTCTCCTGCCCATTCCGCTGCCAGGTTTTTGGTGAGCTGCACGAGTGCGGCTTTGGTCATGCCGTAGATGGCTCCGGTGCGCACGTGCGTCAGCCCAGCGACGGAAGTCACCTGTATGATGTTACCTTGGTCGGAGTGCTGTAACAGAGGTTGTAGGCGACGGCTCAACTCAAATGCGGAGCGCAGGTTAGTGGCCATCACAAAATCGTATTCCTCGGAAGTATAGGCAGTGGTCGGTTTTCGTACGTTAGTGCCGACGTTATTCACCAAGATGTCCAATGCGCCCCAGGTAGCTTCCACCTTCTCAACCAGGTTGTTGCGTCCCTCTGGCGTGCTGACATCGGCGGCCAAAGTATGCAGCCGCTCCGGAAACTGCTCCTGTAGGGTTTGCAGGTCCTCTTGCTTCCTGGCCACGGCCAGCACCTCTGCGCCCAAATGTATGAACTCTTCCACAATGGCGGCCCCTATCCCTTTCGATCCACCGGTTACAACCGCTTTCTTGCCTGTCAGGAGCCAACGGTTCTGAAATGTTTCCTTATCCAATTTTTTATCTTTTCCGTGCTGAAAGTTGTGATTCAATATAGTTTTTCACTAATTTAATAACTCTAATGTAAACTTGGTCTTTTTATCTCTACAACATCGGCAGACCTTGAATTATTTTTAACCTCATCTATCGATTGCAAATGAAGAAACTACTACTCTTTGCCTCACTGACTGTGGCGGCGCATGTGTCCTTTGCTCAGAGCAGGGCGCTTCAGGGCAACACAGCTGAACTGAACCTGGCTAACCAGGGCGCCAATAATGCCAACAGTACTATCATGACCTTCGACTCCCGGTACGAAGGCGTGAAAGGCTCCCCTTACTTCATGGATAGCTGGACGAAGTCGACTATCACGATGGCAGACAATGCGGTATACCAGGATGTGGAGATTCTGTATAACGTGTACGCCAACGAGTTGCTGTACCGTGAGACAGTAGGCGCTGAAAAGCTGCTTCCTTCCCACCGCATCCAGAGTTTCACCATGAAGGACGCGGCAAGCGGGAAGGTATACACGCTTCGGCACCTGAACCAGGCGCAAGGGGCTGACCCTAAATTCGCCTATAACTTCTACATCATGCTGCATGATGGCAAAAAAGCCCAACTGGCCACCATGCCGCAGAAGATTATGAAGAAGGCGAACTACCAGGGTGCCTACAATGCTGACAAACCATATGATGAGTTGGTGAATGAATTCACTTACTACGTAGTGAACAACAACAAGATGGAGAAGGTGAAGCTTAACAAGAAGAACCTGTTGAAGGCCCTCTCTGATAAGCAGGCTGAGGTGCAGGCTTTCCTGGGGAAAGAGAAGATAGACGCAACTACCGAAGATGGTTGGGTTAAAGCACTGGCTCACTACGAAACACTATAGGAATTCGATAGCATTTTTTTTAACAGAAAAGGCACCTTCATCAGGTGCCTTTTCTGTTATGGCTTCTCGCCTAGGATGCGGCGCAGGTATGCCTGCAGATAGGCTTTGTCGACATTTGGTCGGTTGTTGACTTCATCGAAGTGCAGCTCTCCGTCATCACCGCGCCAGACATGGTATACGAACACGTACTGTCCTTTTCCCTTTTGCCAGCCATCAAACCGACCGAAGCGCAAATCCTGGATGTAGATTCCTTTCTCAGCCTCTGCTACGGCATAGTAGCCTTTGGTAATCTCCAGCAAGCGCTCTAACCTGGGGTGAGGTAGGTATGGCTCCAGCAGGTGCGCCTCACGGGGCTCAAAAGCGTAATTGATGTCATTGTCCTTATCAAGCAATGAGTAGAAACCGGTATAGTAACCGTCCTTACTCTCTGCAGTAACTGCCCAGAACAGGGTGTTCATGGGCGTTGGCTTGCTGATGTAGGAGGTATAGCGAATGTCTTGCTGTTGCAGACTCTCCTCAAAAGCCCTGTTGGCATAGGCTTTCGCAACGAATGAGAAAGCCACATAAGCAGTGCTAATAGCTAGCCCCGTGTAGTTGAGTGTCCGTCTGGTGCTGCTTCGCCTGTCATAAAAAGCGGCTGCCACCACACACACCAGAAAAGGGACGGTATACAGGGGGTCCACTACAAACAGGTTGTAAAAGGCTACGCCGTGATTGCTGAAAGGCCAGAAGAGCTGTGTGCCCCACGTCGTAAAGCTGTCCAACAGGGCGTGGGTCGTGAAGCCTAGGAAAAACAGCAGTGTCCAGTCCCGCCAGGTGGCGTGGTCATTGCGGTAGAGTCGCCAGAGCATCCATCCCAATAACGGAGACATCACGAAGGCGAACAAAAAGGAATGCGTGATGGAACGGTGGAAACTCAGCTGCCCCACCATGTCGAGCAAGGGGTTGGCCAGCACATCCAAATCAGGTATAGTACCGGCTATGGCCCCCCAGAGCAGGGCCTTGTTGCCCAGTTTCCGACCGGCTACTGCCTCGCCCACCGCGGCGCCCAGCACTATCTGTGTCAGTGAATCCATGGTTTGACTCTAATTCGCCTGCTGCTACCTGATAATAGGCGCCCGCTTGAACTCCTTGGTTCTGTCGAAGAGGAAGCGGTAAGTCACATAGGTCTTTAGCACACGGCTGCCCACCTGCTCCACCACTTTCATCATCTTGGGGTTGAAATCGCCAATCCAATTCATCTGCAGGTCCACGTAAGGAATATTCGGGTTGTTTTGAACCACTTTGGATGCGGACACCACCATAGCCGCCTCAACGCCCTTTCCTTGGCACTCGGGTATGATGCCGAACACGATCCCATACATAGTCTTGCAGGCGCCCCTCCAGCGGTGGAACGCGAATTTGACTTTCCCCCACAAATCTAGTTTGCCGTTGGTGTATTTGAAAAGCTGGTTCAACTCAGGTATAGCGATGAAGAAACCGGCCGGCTCGCCTTTGTAGTACGTGAACCAGATGATGCGCTCGTCAAGTACCGGCTTGAGTGCCTTCATGATGGACTTAGCCTGCGCCTCGCCCATGGCCTTGACCCCCTCGTGTTTCACCCAACCTTTGTTGTAGATGGTGCGGAAGTCCTCTGCATACTTATCCAGGTTGTTCTTGTCCATGTGCTGGAAGTGGTAATCAGGGTCGTTGAGCACGCGCTGGGACTTCTCGTAATACTCAGGAGTAAGCTTATCTTCTACAGTCCGGTAGTACACATACTGGTTGAAGTATAGCTGGAAACCATAATTTTCGAACAACTGCTGGTAGTAGGGGTAGTTATAGTTCATGCAGTAGGTGGGCGGCAGGAAGCCGTCTACCATAAGTCCCCACCACTTGTCGCGCTCCCCAAAATTGACAGGTCCATCCATGGCCTCCATACCTCGCTCCTGCAGCCAGGCGCGGCAGGCATCAAAAAGCAGGTTGGCGGCTGCCTGGTCGTTGATGCAGTCAAAGAAACCCATGCCTCCGGTAGGCTGCTCATATGTGTTGGCCGTTTTCTTGTTGATGAAAGCTGCCACACGTCCTACCGCCACGCCACTTTTGTCGCGCAGTATCCAACGTATAACCTCGCCGTCACGGAGCAGTTTGTTCTTCTTTGGGTCGAAGACTTGGTCTATGTCTTTGTCGAGCGGACGGATGTAGTTGGGGTCTTTCTTGTATAACCTCAGCTGTACTTTCAGGAATTCTTCTGCCAGTGCAGGCGTGGTCACTTCTATCAGTTGCATGGCTGTTCTGTAGCGTTGGGTGAAAGCCCAAAATAACTCATAAAACTTGAGAAAGCATAGCTATTTAAGCATACTGGTAAGAGGCAATAGGACCTTACGAAAATTGGTGAGACGAGAATATGGGAAAGGTATAAATAGAAAAAGCCTCCAGATTTCTCTGAAGGCTTTTTCCGTTTCTGAGCCCCCTGCCGGGATCGAACCAGCGACCTACTGATTACAAGTCAGTTGCTCTACCAGCTGAGCTAAGGAGGCTTTGAAACAAACAACAAATCTGGTAAAGAAGAGCCCCCTGCCGGGATCGAACCAGCGACCTACTGATTACAAGTCAGTTGCTCTACCAGCTGAGCTAAGGAGGCGTACTCTTATTTGTTGTGCCCTATCGTTCTAAAGCGTTGCAAAGGTATAATCTATATTTTAATCTGCAAATACCTGTTGCATGTTTTTCTGCTATATTGGATAAGGGTTTGAGTATCAGGAATAATTTTTTACCCTCTGAACGCTGCTAATTGCCGCTGCAGAATATCAATGCGCTTCTGAGCGTCCTCGATACGTCCTTCGTACTCCTCCCGAAGCTTATCCGCGTTCTTGGAGCGTGCAAAGAACTCCAGGTTGGTGCGGAGCGTCTGGATGTCGTTCTGCAACTGGGAAATCTCCCGACGCACCGTCTGTTCCTTCTGGTGCAGCTTGTGCGATGCATCCGGGCTGCTCTTCAGGCGTTCCACTTGCAACTGCACGAGCATAGAGGTACGCTCATCGTATGACAGGTTCGGTACGCGCTCCAGGTAGCGCTCCATCAAGGCAATGAATTTCTCCTCCACTTTGGTGCTGGAACGCTTGCTGCCAGCATCCAACTGACTCCACTCCTGCACAATGCTGTTATAATCCTCCAGCGTGGTGGTGGTGTTCGGCTGTGACAGTTCTTCGGTGATTCGGTCACACAAAGCCATCTTCTCAGCTGACAGCTTCTCCATTTCAGCGCCTTTTTGTTGTTCCTGTACCTGCTTGCGGTCAAAGAACTCGTTGCAGGCCGCACGGAAGCGCTGCCATATCTTGTCTGAGTGCTTGTCCGGCACGCGCCCAATAGTTTTCCATTTTTTCTGGAGCTGAATCATCTTCTCCTTGGTGGCATTCCAGTCGGTGCTTTCCTTTAGAGCTTCTGCCTCCTCACACAGGGAGGTCTTCAGGCGTAGGTTTTGCAGTTTTTGCTCATCCAAGCCTTTGAAGAATTGGTTCTTGTGCTGGAAAAAGCCTTTGTAATTGCTCCAGAAGGTCTTGTTAATCTCCTCTGCATATTCTTTCGGCACCAGACCGGCGCTGTCCCACTCCTCCTTCAGTCTCTGGATTTCATCCGTCTTGTCACGCCACTCGTTAATACGGTCTGTGTTGAAGTTCTGGAACTCGCGCAGTCGCTCAAGCAGGGCGCGCTTCTTTTCCAGGTTAGCAGTTTCATGTGTCTTGCGCTCCTCCATGTAGGTACGGCGGTGCTCGTGCACCCGCTCAGAGGCTTGAATGAAACGCTCCCAAATAGGGTCACGCTGTTCGTTCGGTACAGGTCCTATGTTCTTCCATTCCTCATGAAGGTGGCGCAGCTCCTGCAGCGCTTTGTTGATGGACGGCTCGTTTTGCAATGCTTCGGCACGCTCTATCAACTGCAGCTTGGCATCCAGGTTACGCCGCCTGTCAAGCTCCTTCATCTCGAAGAACATGCTGCGGTTGTTGTAGAAGATGTCCAGCAAGGCGTGGTAAGAATCCCACAGCTCCTGGGCCTCGCCTGGAGGCACTGGCCCTATCGTCTTCCACTCTGACTGTAGCTTTTTAAGCTCTTCGCTGCTGCTCTTGGTCTCGGCGGACTCCACCAGTTCACGAAGCCTTTGCAGGAGTTCGCGCTTACGATCCAGGTTTCGGTGCCGCTGCTCCTCAGTTTGCTGGCGCTCCTGGTAACGGGCCTCGCGGTAGGCTGTGAAAAGCTGCTCCAGTTCCTGGTGCTCCACAGGAGCGTGGTATTCGAAGTCCTCGTCCGTCCCCCCCTCCTGCTTGAAGCGTTCCAAGGCCTCCGCCCTCTCCGCTTGAAAAGACTGGTCGTAGAAGCGGTGGAGCTCGTTCACCTTCTTGTATTTTTTTCGGGCGTCAGGTCCCTTGAGCATCTGCTGGAGCTGCGTGCGCAACTCCTCAATGGACATGTGGCTGTAATCCGCGGCTTCGTCTTCTTCGTGCTCCTCCTCGTCATGTAACTCCTCTCCGGTATGGGTCGAAGGTGCAGCAGTGGCATCTGTCTGGGCCGACTCGGTCTCATCTGCTACAGGAATAACTTCGGAGGTTTCTTGTATGGAAGGCGCTTCGGTAGGAATCTCCTCTGGAAGGTTCGCTTCGGCAGAGGCCTGTATCTTCTCTTCTATGAGCTCTTCTTCAGCGTCGGTAGTTAGGTCTGGCTGCATCTCCGGTTGCTCCTCCTTAGGCACACCTTCATCCGTTGGTTCCTGCCCGCTTTGATTTTTGGCGTTTATCTCTGCAAGGCGTTTCTCCAGGATGTTCATCGGGGACTCCGCCTGCTGCTGGTTTGCTTGGGCGTCGCCTTGCTGCTGGGGCTTGTTGGCCTCAGCCCCATTAGGGATGGTGTGCTGATTCTCAGTTGTCATGACTTCAGGTTTTGGTACAACGTTAGAAGCGTTAGTTTAGCCGGGGGTCTACCGGGTAATTGGACAGCACCTTGTATTTGCCCCCCATTTGGCGCAAAATGCCTCGCCACAAGGTATCTGCCTCCAAATTAAATAATTTATCAGTAGCATTGTTGTTCACAATCCAAACATTTTTATCTATTTCCTCCTGAAGTTGCCCCGGCGTCCAGCCGGAATAGCCCAGGAAAAACCGGATATCTGACGTCGAAACGACACCCGAGGCTATCATGGTGCGCAGCATCTCGAAATCACCGCCCCAGTACACTTCCTCACCTAGTTTGACCGCCTGCGTGAGTTGGGAAATCCGGTGCACATAGTGCAGGGTGTTGTACTGAACCGGACCGCCTATACCTAGTTCTGCTTCAAAGGAATCGTTGTAGATGTCAATCACATCTGATAGCTTTAAGTTAGACATGCGGTTGAGCACCAGCCCGAAGGTTCCCTCGTCCTCGTTGTGGCTGCAAATCAGAACCACTGTCCGCTCAAAGTTCGGGTCTCCCAGGTATGGCTCCGATATGAGTATGCTGCCGTTCTGCGGCTTGTTTAAGCTGTCTTCATCCATGTATCGTAAGGCTTTTGAGTCTTGTCAGGAAAAGCGTTCAGATAAATCTTCTGCAACACTTTGCATCGTTATCCTCTCTTACGCAAAGAAGACGATAGGGTATCGAATGCACGATTCTGGCAATGATTACCTTTATCTGTACTTCCCTTTCCATACCTCTCTATGGACAGAACCTATTACGCAGGATTATAAAAATAATGGAAATTTTCACAATGTCAATTAATATTTACGTGCAGCGGAATATTTTATAATTTTGGGAAACCTTTGGTATCGCCTATGTCGCTCCTACATGACATCGCCTCTATCCGGATAAACTACTCCCGGCAGGCTCTCACGGAAGAATCAGTTCTGGAAGACCCGTTGAACCAGTTCAAGGTATGGCTGAACGAAGCCATCGCCTCGGAGGTGCTGGAGCCTACGGCGCTGGTGCTCTCTACTGTCTCCGCCGACTGCCGTCCTTCGGCTCGTGTGGTGCTCCTGAAGGAAGTTTCAGGGCAGGGCTTTGTCTTTTTCACGAACTACGACAGCCGCAAAGGCCAGCACCTGGCGGAGCACCCGTTTGCCTCACTCACCTTTTTTTGGGCGGAGCTGGAACGGCAGGTGCGCGTGGAAGGAAGCGTGCAGAAAGTGCCAGAGCAGGTGTCGGATACTTATTTCCACAGTCGCCCCAGGGGCAGCCAGATTGGGGCATGGGCCTCTCCGCAGAGCCAGATTATACAAAGCCGCGAGGAACTGGAGAAGGCCGACAAGCGCTATACCCAAGAGTTTGCCGAGAAGGAAGTGGTTCCCCGGCCCGCGCACTGGGGTGGGTATATCCTGTTGCCGGAGCGCCTCGAGTTTTGGCAGGGACGCCCCAACCGCCTGCACGATCGCATTCTGTTTGAGCAGCACGGCGGCACGTGGAGCCGGAAACGCCTGGCTCCCTGATATCAACTTATAATCGCACCTAAGACCATCCGATGGCAGAAATATTACCCATAAAAGCTTGGCGCTACAGCGAGGCGCTGGACCAGTCGATAGAGGAGCTGACTTCTCCTCTTTTTGATGTGGTGTCGGCGAAGCAGCGGGAAGCACTGTACCAGAACCAGTTCAACAGCATACACCTGTCGGTGCCGCGTGGCGATAGTCCGGCTGAGGAAGCGGCCCGCCTTCTGCAGGAATGGAAGGACAAAGGTATACTGGCGCAGGACCCGTTGCCGGGCATCTATGTCTACTACCAGTATTTCCGACTGACGGGAACAGACAAAGAGCATTGCCGCAAGGGCTTTATCTGCCATATCAAAGCCTATGACTGGGATGAACGCGTTTTGCTGCGCCACGAAAACACCATACCCAGCGCCGTGAATGACCGGATTGACCTGCTGGATAAGACACAGCTGAACACTAGCCCTACCCACGGCCTCTACACAGACCCCGAGTTCGTGTTGGAGTCGTACATGGACGAGAGCATCAAGACGCCGCTCTATGTGACGGAAGACTACCAAGGCGTGCGCGATGTGCTGGCGGTCATTCATGACCATGACATCATCAGGCGGTTTGTGGAGGTGTTAGAGGAAAGGCAGGTGCTGCTCGCCGATGGCCACCACCGCTACGAAGGTTCTTTGGAGTACCGCAAAAAGCGGATAGCACAGAATCCGGAGCATACCGGTTTTGAGCCCTATAACTACCATTTGATGTACTTGACCAATACCGAGGCCGATGATTTGCGCATCCTCCCGACGCACCGCGTGCTGGAGCAGATGGACTATACCGATGAGGAGTTTCTGGAGAAGCTGCGTTCCTATTTTGTGGTAACCCCGAAGGAGGACGTGTATGAACTGAATGAGGTGATAGTAGGCAAGAATTGGGCGTTCGGGCTATACCTGGCGGGCAATGCTTATAAGCTGCGCCTCAAACCCGAGGTCCATCCCCTCATTGACTGGCCGGTACCGCAGGAGGTGAAGGACCTGGACCTGACCGTGATGCACTACTTCATTTTTGAGAAGGTGCTGGGCATCAACCGCGAGGAGCAGCGCAACTACAGCGGACTGAGCTACGTGCGCAACTTCACAGCCTGCGTGAGCCAAGTGGACTCAGGCAAGTCGCGGCTGGCACTTATCACCAACGACGTGTCGATGGAGCAAGTGAAGCGGGTGTGTTTCAGTGGTGCCATCATGCCGCAGAAATCCACGTTTTTCTATCCGAAGGTCATCTGCGGGTTTTTGTTCAGTTCAATCAAAGAAGATGAATTTATCTCGGCCCATACTGCTTGCCTCTAACTCCCCGCGCCGCAAGGAACTGCTGGCCAGCCTAGGGCTCAGCTTTGACGTGCGTGTGAAGGAGGTGAACGAAGATTTCCCGGAGCACATGCGGCGCGAAGAAGTAGCGGAATATCTGGCCTCACACAAGGCCGAGGCCTACGCCGCTGACCTGCAGGACGAGGTGCTGATTACGGCCGACACCATCGTGTGCCTGAGAGAGCGCATCCTGAACAAACCAGCCGATGCTGCGGAGGCCTTTGAAATGCTACGTTCCTTGTCCGGCACGTCGCACGAGGTCATCACTGGCGTCTGCCTGCTTACACAGGAAGGCAAAACCGTTTTCCATGACGTGACAAAGGTATACTTCAAGGAGCTGACGGACGAAGAAATCAACTACTACATCCTGCATTACAAGCCCTTCGACAAGGCCGGTGCCTACGGCATACAGGAATGGATTGGGATGATAGGCATCGAGAAGATAGAAGGTTCTTATTTCAACGTGGTGGGCCTTCCGGTCCAGAAACTCTATACGCACCTGCTGGCACTCTGCTCCTAATATTGCTCTCGCCATACCTGTTGGAACTGATTCCGGCTATTCTTGTTCTTTTGCAGGTATAAGCTATACCTTTGCAACCACATTTCAATCCATCTTTGATGTCATTCACGAAGCTATACCTGGCGACAGGCAAGGAGCACTCGCTCAAACGTTTTCACCCCTGGGTTTTCTCCGGGGCCATCAAAAAATTAGAGGGACCTGAGCCTGAGGAGGGCGACACCGTGGAGGTTTACTCCAGCAAGCGCGAGTTTCTGGGTATGGGCCATTGGGCGCCGGGCTCTATCGCCGTGCGTATTTTCTCCTTTGAACAGGTCGAACCTGACTACGCCTTCTGGCGAAGCAAGGTGCAGCAGGCCTATGACTATCGTAGTCGATTGGGCCTTGCAGAAAACCCACATACTGACGTTTACCGGCTGATTTATGCAGAAGGCGATGGCGTGCCGGGCCTGATTGTGGACGTGTACAAAGACACGGCCGTGGTGCAGACGCACTCAGTAGGCATGTACGGCGTGCGCGAATACGTGGCCAGGGCGCTGCGGGAAATCTATGGCAATCGACTGAGGGCCGTGTATGACAAGAGCGCAGAGTCCTTGCCACCTAAGGCGCCTGTGCAGGCGGAGAACGGCTATTTGTTCGGAGATTCCTCTGGGGGCGTTGTGGTGAAGGAGAATGAAAACCAGTTTTTCGTGGATTGGGAAAGCGGTCAAAAGACAGGCTTCTTCATTGACCAGCGTGAGAACCGCGACCTGCTGGCGCGCTACGCCAAAGGCAAATCAGTGCTGAACACCTTCTGCTATACCGGCGGCTTCTCTGTGTACGCCCTGAACGCAGGTGCTAGTCTGGTGCACTCCGTGGACGTGTCGAAGAAGGCGATTGAAATCACGGAGAAGAATGCCCAGTTGAGTCAGGCGCCGGAGCGGCACGAGGCTTATGCAGTTGATACCTTTGAATTCCTGAAAGGCAAGGAAGAACAATATGAAGTCATTATCCTAGACCCGCCTGCCTTCGCCAAGAGCCAGAAGGTACGACACAACGCGGTAATGGGCTACAAACGCCTGAACGCCGAGGCCATGAAGAAGATAAAGCCGGGCGGTATACTTTTCACTTTCTCCTGCTCACAGGTGGTGGACAAGTACCTGTTCAACAACACGGTGATGGCCGCCGCTATAGAGGCAGGCCGCAGCATCAAAATCATGCACCACCTTTCCCAACCGGCAGACCACCCTATCTCCATTTTCCATCCGGAAGGAGAATACCTCAAAGGACTGGTACTGTTTGTCGAGTAAGGTATAGAAACAGAAAAGGCAGGTAAAGCACCTGCCTTTTTTATTCAAATAGTGCGTAATTGGTACTGCGCCAAGGTATAGAGGGTGCCATTTGTAATGTGCTGCGGCAGTTCCATCCGTATGCGCCATTCCTTCGGGTAGTAGTTGTTCAAACGATTTCCAACCTGCTTCGCCCATCCGAGTGGGAGGCCCAGATACGTTAGCAAAATCCAGTCCGTGCCGTTGCTGTCGAGGCTGATGTCTACTTTCCGCAGGAAACGAAGCGCTGCCTCCAGGTCAAGTTCCGCTATTTTGAAATTATCCCTGTTCAGGTGACGGGACAAGGCCAAGGCATGGAGCGGTTTCAGCTTTTTCCCATTCACCTCGGCTACTTCAGTGCCGGCGTATACCACATATAAGCTCTGGTATACCTGGTCCGCGTCTTCGAACAGGTTGGCAGGTATAGCCGATATCACTTCCCCGTGTTGCAGCCACTCGAAGCGCTCAGGCTGTGACAACCATTCCCGGACCAGTGCCTGCTCTTTCTTGCCGGCTGGTGTCAGTTTGTATTTTTTTCTTTTGCCAGAGCCATGCACTTCTTGCGCTTCCCCGGCTTTGCGTATTACAGCCAGAAAGAAGCCTTCCCCCTGTACCTGATGCGGATAAAAACGGTACCCGGTCAACCCGTTCCATTCGGAGGCGACCACACCCCAAGCCGGGTCAATGTCGAGCGGCAGGCTCTGGGTATCTTCCTGTTCTGCCAACCAGGCCATGTTACATTCATTCTCGGCCTCGTTCCAGGTGCAGGTGCTGTAAATGAGCGTGCCACCCGGTTTCAGAGCACCCCACACATCCATCAGGATGCGCTGCTGCCGTTGTGCGCATAGGTTCACGTTCTCCTCAGACCACTCCTGCACCGCCTGTGGGTCTTTGCGGAACATCCCTTCGCCGCTACAGGGAGCATCTACTACCATGACATCAAAAAACTCTGACAGACGGCCAAATTCACGTGGGTCGTTGCTGGTGACAAGCACATTGCCGCTCCCCCACTTGGTCACGTTCTCTGCCAGAATAGAGGCTCGGCTACGGATAACTTCATTCGCCACCAGCAGGCTGTCTTCCGAAATAAGGCTGGCGATGTGGGTGGATTTGCCTCCGGGAGCGCCGCAGAGGTCCAACACCCGGAGGGGCTGCTCCAGGTCTACCGTCTGCCGCAATGCCTGCTCCAGGAACATGGAACTTGCCTCCTGCACATAATAGGCGCCTGCATGGAGCAGGGGGTCTAGTGTGAAGAGCGGCCGCTCCGGCAGGTAAAAGCCTGTGGACGACCAAGGCACATTCGGAAGCACCGGAGGAGTCTGTAACTTGAGGTTGTTCACTCGGATGCTGACCGGCGCCGGCTGCTGCAGGGCTGCCGCAAAAGAGGCGTAGGCAGGGCCTAACTGCTGCTGCATGCGCTCAACAAAGGAGATTGGTAGTTCCATACACAAAGGTACGGCTATTTCAGCGGAAAATACAGATGTACCCTGGTGTCAGGTATAGACAAGGGCAAGCGGAAATACTATACCTAGCCCTGTTCAGCTTGCAATAACCTAAGGTATTCTTCCACGATGGGCACATCCGCCGGGCACCAGTCGTAGTTGGGTAGTTCCTGCTGCGTAGCCCAATGGTAGGTGCGGTGCTCCAACAGTTGGATTGTCCCGCCGTTGTACTCGCACATGTATGGGATGAGTTCAATGATTTTATCTGGGTATTGCTGCACGACCGGCGTCAGCCGACGGGATGGAGTGATATTTAAGTTCAGCTCTTCCTGTATCTCCCTGATGAGGCACGATTTCTCTGTCTCACCGGCCTCCAGCTTGCCTCCAGGAAACTCCCAGAGCAGTGCTTGTGACATCGATTCGCTGCGCTGGGTGACCAGCACCCGCCCATACTGCTCAATAATAGCACAGGTAACTTTAATAATCATGGCGCCAATTTATAGATTTCCGCCAAAGAAGCCTCCGGACATCATGCAGAAAATCTTTTCGCCAAGGCACTCTCTAAATAATAAAACAGGTTGCCGAGCAATAGGCAAGTACCCAGGTTGAGCAGTGGGTTAGAACTGTCCGGGAGCAGCCCGAAGTATAGCACCTGCACCAGGAAGATGTGGTAAGAGGCTTTGCCGATGGACGCTATGGTGGCCAGCAGCCTGTTACCAGACTGTTGCGGGAAAGCCAGCATGAACAGATACACCAGGAAAGCGGCATACGGGAAAGTCAACACCTGCTGCGCCTGCCACTCCGGCCGGATGTGCGGCAAAAGCAGGCCCTGGTATTGGTAATAGTACAGGTATACCCCACTGGCCATCGCCAGCACAAGCAGCAACCACCTGCCGCTTTTCCGTTCCGAGGTGATTAACACCGACAGCCAAAGCCCCAGGGCGATGGCAGACAGGTAGCGGAAAAAGGCGGCATCGTAGAGATAGCGTTCCGTATCAAAATAGTCAATCCGGAAAGCCGCCAGCAGAAACACAACCTCACCCAGCACCAGTAGCAGCGTAGTGACCAAGCGCCACCGAAAGAAGCCATACCCAATGAAAGGCAGGAACAGCACCGACTGCAGCGCCAGCGTAATAAAGTAGTTGCCTTTGCCTGACACTGGCAGCACACCGACGAAGCTCTCCCACCCCAATGTATAGACGTCCTCGCCATACAGCCGCTGCCAGATAAAACCGGCCACCAACGCGATGCCATACATGAGGAGCAACGGGAGCAGGATGCGAAGCCCCTTCTTTTGAAAGTAATGCCAGGTATAAATGTGACGGAACCGAAGTGTCTTGCTGCTGTAAGAAAGTCCCAGGTTCAAGCCCATGATGACCAGGAACACAGGAACGGCCTGCCAAATATGGAACACAGCATAGCTCTGCTGCAACTCCTCCCTGGAGAAGGTGTGCAGCAGAATGACGGCCATGATGGCCAGCCCTTTCAGAATGTCTATTTGCTGGAAATGCTGCTTCATGAGCTTTGTGCAAGAACAACAGGCGATACCACTGCCTGCTGCCCGATAAAAACAGAAGGCATACCTGCCGGCATGCCTTCTGTTTTATTATGCGTTTAATTTATTTCAGCTTCTCTTTCAAAATCTCGAACTCCACGGCAGGTGCGATGCGCTCATACAGTATCAGATACACCGCCGTCGTGATGGGCATGTCTACTTTCAGCCTCTTGTTCAGTTCGTAAATGCTCTGCACGGCGTAATAGCCCTCAGCCACCATGTTCATCTCTATCTGGGCCGATTTTACGGTATAGCCGTGGCCAATCATGTTGCCGAATGTGCGGTTACGGCTGAATTGCGAATAGGCCGTCACCAGCAGGTCACCAAGGTAGGCGGAGCCGCTGAGGGCGCGGTGCATGGGCATGATGGCGTGCAGGAAGCGCTCAATCTCCAGCATGGCATTCGACACCAGCACCGCCTGGAAGTTGTCGCCGTAGTTGAGTCCGCGAGCTATACCGCAGGCAAGCGCTATGATGTTTTTGATAACGGCACAATACTCCACCCCATCCAGGTCATCAAGCGGGTTGGCCTTTACGTACCGGTTGCGCAGCAGTTCACAGAAGCGCTCTGACGTAGCCAAATCGTGAGACCCGATAGTGAGGTACGACTGCTTCTCCATGGCCACTTCCTCGGCGTGGCAGGGGCCGGCAACCACCAATAAATGGCTTTTGGGCACCTGGTAATGCTTCTCCAGATAATCCGTAATGAGGATGTTCTCCTTCGGAATCATTCCTTTAATCGCAGATACCAGCACTTTGTTTCTCAGCGCATCAGTCGGCAATGTTTTCAAGGCCTCCTGCACAAAGGCCGCCGGAACGGCCAATACCACCCAGTCTACCGTAGCCACCACCGCCTGCAGGTCCGTGGAGGGTTTGACGTATTGCAGGTCATAAGTCACGCCGCTCAGGTAGCGGGGATTATGTCTGTAATTGATGAGGTGCTGCACGTCGTTTTCGTTGCGCATCCACCAGTGTACCTGTGATTTATTCTCAGAAAGGATTTTCACCAGGGCCGAAGCCCAACTCCCCCCTCCTATAACTGCTATTTTTTCCAAGCCGGATAGTTTTTATTTTTCACCATTCGCATCAGCAAGTGCTGACTTGTTTAGTGACTTCTCATCCTTCACCGCTACTTTGGCGCCGTCTTTCAGTGTCTTAGATACTGCTCTGAATGGACCAGACACCAATTTCTGGCCTTCCTGCAAGCCGCTCAAAATCTCGATGTTGTCAAAGTCGCTGATGCCGGTTTTCACTTTAACGGCCTTCACGGTGTTTGCGCTGTCATACACGAACACAACTTCTTCTATTGGTCCGGCAGGAGCTGGCTGCGGCGTGGCGGCCTCCTGCTTCTCTGCGTCGGCATCGTCACCCTCGGCCTTTTCGCCTTCAGCAGGCGTGTTGGAGCGAGTCGTCACTGCGGACAAAGGTACTGATAAAACGTTATTCTTTTGCTCTGTGATGATATCCACCGAGGCTGTCATACCTGGCCGGAACGGTCGGGCGCTGTTCTTTGACAAATGAGCGTAGGAATCGTTGAGCAGGCGGATGCGCACCTCGAACTCTGTCACGGCCTCCAAGGTGGTAGCGTCTTTGGCGGTATTGGCGATGGCTGTCACCACCCCTTTGAATTTCTCGTCGCGGTTGGTATAGGAGTCCACCTCCACCACTACGGAGTCACCCAAGTCGACGCGCACAATGTCGTTCTCATTCACATTCACGCGGACCTCCATGTTGTTGAGGTTGGCTATACGCATGATTTCGGTACCGGCCATTTGTGAGGTACCCACCACGCGCTCGCCGCGCTCTACGTTCAGTTTGGATACTGTGCCACTTACTGGGGCATAAATGGTGGTTTTGTTCAGGTTCTCACGTGAATCATTGAGGGAGGCCTGGGCGCTCTGCACGTTGAATTCAGCGGCCCGTACACTCTGAACCAGCGATTGGATTTCCTGCTTACCGGCTTCGTAGCTTGCCTTTATCTGCTGGAACTCGGCTTGTGATATCACCTTCTGGTCATAGAGTGTTTTGTTGCGATTGTAGTTCTGTGCCACTTGCTCAAAGTTAGCCTGTGACTGGGCCAGACGTGCCTTTGACTGCGCCAGGTTGGCACGCGACTGATTCACAGCGGCTTGCTGCATCTCCACCAACGACTGGTAGTTGTCCGGGCGGATGCGCAGCAATAGCTGACCCTTTACTACGGAATCGCCTTCCTGCACGTGCAGCTCAATGATTTCACCTGAAACGTCCGGGCTAATTTTCACTTCAGTTTCAGGCTGCACCTTGCCCGAAGCACTTACTTTTTCAGTAATCTGTATTTTCTTCGCTTCGGATAGCACTACCTCCACCCCTTCTTCTTTGCCTATCCAGCCTGCTTTTTTTGCAACGAGTGCGCCTACAAGCAGTAATACCAGTACGCCTACCAGAGTGTAAATAAGCTTATTCGATTTTTTAGTCGCCATAGTGTGTTTGATTATAAAGAAAGGTCTTTGCCTTGGTAAAAGTCTAATACTTTAAGCTTGAAGGTATACTCATATTTAGCCTGCACCAAGCTTGACTGCGCCGTGCGGTAAGAGTTCGCTATCACGTTGAAATCAACTGTATTGATGATGCCGCTGTTGAGTCGCAGCTCAGCGTTTCTGTAATTCTTCTCGGAGGCGTTCACCTGCTCTCTGGCGGCGGCGTAACGGCGTTGTGCGGCAATCGCATCTACGTAGGCTTGCTCAATCGTTTGGCGCAGGTTGTTGCGAGCAATGTCAGCGTTCAACTGTGCGTTCTGCTGCGAAATCTTGGCTCTTTGCACGTTCAGCCTTGTCTGGAAGCTGTTCAGGATTGGGATTTGCAGCGCCAAGCCTACTTGGGTCGAGAGGTTATCGTCGAATTGTCGGAAGAGCGGGTAATCCGATTCGATGCGCTGCACGCCGAACTGAGGAAAGTAGAGTGTCTCAGAGCGAGTACCAGCTTCGTCGTAGTAAACCACTTGAGGCTGCAGACCCTGGTTGACCTGTTCTAAACCCAAAAGCCTTCTGCTGGTGCTGGCATAACGACTACCTGCGCCGGCAAACAAGCTTAGACGTGGATAGTAAGCGCCTCGTGCCACATCAATGCCCTTTTCGGAACTGCGCAGGCGTAAGTCAACGGCACGTATGGCAGGCAGTGTCTGCAGCGCCACATCGTATACCTGGCCGCCGTCCACGATGACAGGATTTTCATCCGGCTCCGGAATCTGTGGTATCTCTATCTGGAATTCCTGATTCGTGGGGATATTGAGCAGCTGCATGAGCGAGAGGCGCGCAATGTCTCGTTGGTTCTGGGCTGTGATGAAATTCAACTCATCTGTGGCTAATTGCGACTCAATGTCTAATACCGCGTTTTCAGCCACGCTTCCTGCTTTGAAGAGGGTGCGCGTCCGGTTCAGTTGCTGTTGGGTCAGGCCGCGCTGCAGCTCCGAGATACTCATCTGCTCATTGGCGAACAGGATGTTGAGGTATGCTGTGACTATCTGAATGGTAATGTCATTCTGCGCTGACAGAAACTCCTGCTCACTTGCCTCCGCATTAAGCGTGCTCTGCTTGATTTGATTCACGGTCTGAAAGCCAGCGAACAATGGCAGGTTTGCATTGATGGAGGCGTTGGCGGTGCGCGCGTTCTGCGTGAGAAGACTGAACGTAACCGGGTCCTGGAAAGAACCAGTGTTGAAGCTGTAATTCCCGTTCGCGTTGATGGTTGGCAGCCGGCTGAACTTTGCCTGATTCAGGTCTGCCCTGTCCAGATCGCGGTTCAGGCTGCTCTGCCGTATGTTCAGGTTGTTGGTTTTGGCGTGATTAATGGCCTCTTCCAGAGACCAGATGCCATCACCACCCGCTCCCTGCTGCTGGGCCATGGCGATAGGCGCACCTGCCAGGCTCAGACCCAAGGCGAGCAGCAGTGCCTTCTTAGATAATTTTTTCATAGTGGGAAGATTATAGGTCGATGTTGGGTATGTAGATGACATGTTTCACCCAGCTCAGTTGCTTCAGGTATTCCAGTGTGATGGGTTTTATGCCGGAGTCCATCTCGATGAACTGGCGGGCCAACTCGTTTTTCCCCTTTCTGGACACGTTCATGGTGGCGATGTTGCAATCGTCGTGTGCAATGACCGAAGCAATGAAAGCAATGCTTCCCTTCACGTCAGCTGCATCGATGATGAGGGTGTGCAGGTTGGCTGAGAAGTTGGCTGAGAAGCCATCGACCTCCACAATCTTGATGACGCCACCGCCCCGGCTTTGTCCGATTACCTCAACATTCCGCTCGCCTGCCTTCAGGTTGAGCTTGATGGTGTTGGGGTGCATGGTGGAGGCATTGCCCACCGAGCGGAAGGTGTACTTAAGGCCACGCTCTTTGGCATGGTCAAAGGCCTCCTTGATGCGCTTATCGTCTGTTTTGAAGTCCAGCAGACCGGCCACGATGGCCCTGTCTGAGCCGTGCCCTTCGTAGGTCTGGGCAAAGGAATTGTAAAAGGTGATGATGGCCTCTTCGGGAGCGGCGCCAAGTACCCGGATGGCGGCACGCGCTATGCGCACGACGCCAGCTGTATGCGAACTGGAAGGGCCAATCATAATCGGTCCTATCATATCAAAAACACTGCTCTTTTCGGCCATTGGAATCTATGCGGGCAAATATCGTAAAACCCAAATTTAGCAATTTAGCTGAAGTATAACATTTTTTGGCGGGTATATTGTGCCTAATTCTACCAACCGCCCTATTTACTCTATAAATGTTATCTTTATACCTATTAGCGTGTCGCCTCTATTTGCCTCCATCAAGGCTGTGTTACAACACCTTGCCTTTGCAGGTATACCTAACAATGATGAGATGAACAGACTGCAGGGATGGTTGCCTGGCTTTCGGCAGCGTAATCCATGGTGATTGCGTTTAACCATAGGGAGCGCCAAATTTCTGCTGCGGCTAGGACTTCTGATGGATAGTTTTAGTTACTTTGTGTCAACTTTTTGCAGCATCTGACATCACCAAGCATTTGTACACCATGGAGCAACAAGCGTTTAAGCCGGAAGTACTGGAGCAACTCAGGAGATTGGAGGCCAAATACGTGCCCCTCGGTCAGGATTTGGCGGCTTACCTGGAAGGCCTGTACTACACAGACTACCTCAACTACTGGGATTACATTCACCTGGACACCCTGTTGAGCCTTCAGAACCCGCGTACCTCCATACCGGATGAGAAGATTTTCATCATGTATCACCAGATTACGGAGCTTTACTTCAAGCTTTGCCTGGAGGAGTACCGACAAATTGGTGAGGACAAGGAGATTACGGCCGATGTGTTGATGAAACGCCTGAAGCGCATCAACCGCTACTTCGATAACCTGATTGACTCCTTCGATGTGATGGTGGACGGTATGGACCCGAAGCAGTTCCTGCAGTTCCGTATGGCACTGATGCCGGCGAGTGGTTTCCAGTCTGTGCAGTACCGCATGATAGAAATTGCTTCCACAGAATTGCGCAACCTCACCGACAAAGAGAAACGCAAGGCGCTTGGTTTGCAAAGTACGCACGAGGAGATGATGGGATGCATCTACTGGAAAGAGGGCGCTACCGAGGTATCCTCCGGCTCTAAGACACTCACCTTGATACGTTTTGAAGAGAAGTATACGCCACAGCTGATTCAGTTCGCACGGGAGTATGAACACAAAAACGTTTGGAGCGTGTACAAGCGCCTGCCAGAAGAGGCACAGCAAAACCCACGGCTAATCCGGCAAATGCGCGAACTGGACAGCAACGTGAACGTGAACTGGCCCCTGATGCACTACAAATCAGCGGTGCGCTACCTGCAACGCGACCCGGAGGTGATTGCGGCCACAGGCGGCACCAACTGGCAAAAGTACCTGCCTCCCAAGTTCCAGAAACGCATCTTCTACCCGGAACTTTGGTCGGAGGAAGAGCTGCAGAACTGGGGAAAAGGCTGGGTTGAGAAAGTGCTGAATGGGGATATATAAGTTTGGAGTATACAATCAGTTGAATGGTTCAGGTATAGATTTGAGGTATAGGTAGGCTAATTTTCTTTTGAAATATAGGCCCAATCTTTTCACCCGATGAACAGAACTACAACCGACTTAAACATGTTGAACAGACAATCTACAATTACCCATCAATAGAAATTAAAAGTTTAAGGTTAACTACCTTACCTGTTGTGAATGAGAAAGAAAGAGATTGAAGTGGTGTTGTCGCCTGAAGTGGCGTATGACAACGACCTGCTGGAGCGTGAGCTCATCAAAAGTGCCGGCGTACAACCGGAAGATGTCAAGTACATCCATAGAATCAAGCGCTCCATTGATGCGCGCGGGCGGCAGGTGCAACTCCGCATCAGAGCTGACCTATACCTGGACACCCCTCCTGCCGATATCCATTTGAACCGGTATACCTACCCGGACGTAAGCCAATCCAAAAAAGTAATTATAGTGGGCGCCGGTCCGGCTGGACTGTTTGCTGCCCTGCGTTGCATCGAATTGGGACTGAAGCCCATCGTGCTGGAGCGCGGCAAAGACGTGCGTTCCCGCCGCCGCGACCTGGCAGCCATCAACAAGGAGCACATCGTAAACCCCGATTCCAATTACTGTTTCGGGGAAGGCGGCGCCGGCACCTATTCCGACGGAAAACTCTATACCCGTTCCAAGAAGCGGGGCGATGTGCAGCGTATACTGGAGATTTTCGTGCAGCATGGCGCCACAAAAGACATTCTATTTGATGCCCATCCGCACATCGGTACAAACAAACTGCCTGTCATTATTTCCAATATTCGTGAAGCGGTGATAGCCGCCGGAGGCGAGGTGCTGTTCGATAAGCGGGTGTCGGATTTCATAGTAGAGCAGGGCGTGATGAAGGGCGTGGTGACGCAGGATGGGCAGGAGTATGTCGGCGAGGGCGTCATTTTGGCTACCGGCCACAGCGCCCGTGATATTTTTGAGTTGCTTCATCAGAAAGGTGTCACTATTGAGGCCAAGCCCTTTGCCATGGGCGTACGTGTGGAGCACCAGCAGCGCCTGATTGACAAAATACAGTATAAGTGCGAGGACCGTGGCTGCTGGCTTCCGGCCTCCTCCTATTCGCTGGTGCACCAGACGGTATACGATAAGAAGCAACGGGGCATCTTCTCGTTCTGCATGTGCCCGGGCGGGTTTATCGTTCCCTCGGCCACCGCGCCAGGCGAGGTGGTGGTCAATGGTATGTCGCCTAGCCGCCGCGACTCCCGCTTTGCCAACTCAGGCATTGTGGTGGCCATCGAGCTGGAGGATTTGGAGCTCGACAAATACGGTCCTTTGGCCGGCCTTCGGATGCAAGAGGCGCTGGAGCGTAAAGCCTGTGACATGGCTGGCGGCACCCAGAAAGCCCCGGCTCAACTCCTGTTCGACTTCACACAGGGCAAAACAGGCGGTCAATTGCTGGAAACTTCCTACCAGCCAGGCCTCACTCCTGTGGACATGAATAAACTGTTCTCAACAGCCATGGCCTATCGGTTGCGGGAAGGTTTTAAAGCTTTCGGAGCCAAAATGCGCGGCTACCTGACCAACGAGGCGCAGATTATAGGTGTGGAGAGCCGTACCTCCTCCCCTGTCCGGATTCCACGTGACCGGGAGACGCTGGAGCATGTGCAAATCCGGAACCTATACCCTTGTGGCGAGGGCGCAGGCTATGCCGGAGGCATTGTGTCGGCGGCCATGGACGGTGAGCGCTGCGCCGAGATGATTGCCGCCAAGGTAAAGCGGGTGGTGTAAGAACAGGCATAGCATTCAACTCATACTGCCTTGCTTTGTAACGTTTTAGGTAAAGCGCCTGTTAAATAAGCTTGAATTACCAATCATTGAATAAAGCTATGAAAAAGACACTCGTATTAGGCGCCACGGATAACCCATCCCGGTTTGCCTACAAAGCCATACATAAACTGCAGCAGAACGGCCATGAGGTGGTGCCAGTGGGCATTAGAAAAGGGGAAGTAGGCGGTCAAGCCATCATCACGGACAAGGAACAGACGATTGAAGGGGTTGATACCGTGACGCTGTACGTAGGCCCACAGAATCAGCCCTCCTGGTATGACTACATCCTGTCGCTCAAGCCCAAGCGCATCATCTTCAATCCAGGTACTGAGAACAGGGAACTAGAGCAGATGGCGGAAGATGCCAACATCGAGACGCTGCACCATTGTACCCTCGTGATGCTGGCTTCTGATACCTACTAAAATTTTTAAAATATTTCAGATAGACCTAAACCTGTGCATGCCTGGGTCGTATAAGCTAGTATAATCAAAATAAACAGATGGCATTGGTTGTCTATGTTTATTTAGGGAAAAGGGATCTTTCAAGAGATCCCTTTTTTATTTTATATCTGTTTCGCATTCCCTAGCAGGTATAGCATATGAGCCACTTTACAACAGAGCAAAAAAACCAAAAGAGGTATAGCCGGCGAAGCTATACCTCTTTTGGTTTTAAAATTTGTTTTAGAAGGATTATGCTTCGCGGCGGAGCACCTCCAGCGGTGGTCTGTTGAGAATACCCCGGCTGTTCAAAAGCCCCACGGCCACAGTGAGCAGCACGACTAGCGCGAAGATGACGACCATCGGCCAGAGTACCGGCACAAATTCCATCTCGAAGCTATAGACGGCCAGAGCCCAAGCGGCTCCAAAAGCAATGACACAGCCGGTTGCCGCGGCTAGGATGCCCAACAGGAGGTACTCCATGAAGGTTATACCCAAAATCTGTTTTTTGTTAGCCCCTAAAGTACGCAGCAGCACGCTTTCCTGCACTCGCTGAAATTTACTTACGTTTACCGAACCCACCAGCACCAGCAAGCCCGTGAAAATGCTGAAAAGGGCCATGAACTGGATGACGAACGAAATCTGGCTTACAACCTCATCCAGTGTGCGCAGAATCAAATCGAGGCCTATGGCCGAAACGTTCGGAAAGGTCTCCACTACACGCCGCTGGAACTGGGCCGCCTGTTGCTCATTGTCGCTCCGGGTCATGAGCACATGGAACTGCGGCGCCTCCTCCAGCACGCCTTTCGGAAAGAGCACCTGGAAGTTGGTCTGGACGCGATTCCAGTCCACGCGACGCAGGTGGGCTACTCGGGCAGGTATAGAAGCTCCCTGCACATTGAAGATGAGTGAATCCCCTACCTGCACCTTGATTCGCTCCGCATAACCTTCTTCCAGCGACACCGGCACCAGCTCCCCCTCTTGGTATTGGTTCTCGCTCCAGGTTCCGCTTTCTGTTTCTTCTGAGTCGCTGAGGTGGTCGCGGTAGGTCACCCTGTACTCGCGGGTGAAGTTCCTAGGGCCGATATCCAGAGTTGTGTCTTTGCGGACATCGGCTAGGGTCAGTTGCTTTATCTGCTCCAGCCGCACCGTCACAATCGGGTCGAAGTATAGGATAGGAAGGCCTTGTTCTTTCGTTAGCTCCGCCACCTGATCGCGCTGCGAATTCTGGATGTCGAATAGTACCAGATTAGGCTGGTCTTCGCTGCCTGCAATGGATACCTCGCTCAGGAGTGTCCGCTGCACCATGTAAAGCGTGCCAATCAGCGCTGTACCAAGCCCGATGGAGACCATGAGCAGCAAAGTTTGGTTGTTCGGGCGGTATAGGTTCGCCAATCCTTGGCGCCACACGTAGCCCCAGTGCTTTGGGAAATAGCGTTTCACCGTCCAAGAAAGGCCTTTTGCGAGCAGCGCCAAGACCAGGAAAGCGGCAATCACCCCACCTGTAAACGCCAGCGCCTGCCACCAAGTGCCCATTTGCCACCGTGAAAACACGAGAATGAAAGCGAGAATCAAACCATAAACGGACCAGCGTAACGGGTCTTTCTGGTTCGTTAAATGTTCAATACTGGCCCGCAAGGTGATGAGCGGCGATACCTGCCGGATGCTGAGCAACGGCAGCAAGGCAAACAGCACCGACACAATCACACCTAACATAATGCCCTGTGCCGCCGCCGTGAATGAGAAATAGGCCTCTACTTGCACCGGCAGGAAGGATTGGAACAACTTGGGAAGCAGTAGTTGGACCACACTACCCAAGGCGGCGCCTGCCAGTCCTCCCAGTAAGCCCATACCCATCACCTGGAACAGGTATACCAGAAAGGCCCGTTTCCCGCTCATGCCCAGGCAACGCAAAATGCCAATGGTAGCCAATTTGTCCCGCATGTATACGTGCACGGCACTGGCTACTCCCACACAACCCAACAAAAGCGCCACAAAGCCGACGAGCGCCAGAAAACGGGCCAATTCGTCATAGGAGCGCCCCATGCTCTGCTTCCGGGTTTCCACAGTGTCGTAGAAGAGGCCATATTCCTCCATACGCGATTCCAGACGGCTGCCCAGCGTGTCAGGCTGGACACTATTATCCAAGTCATAGTAATAGTAATAGGAGACGCGGCTGCCTCGCTGCACCAGGCCCGTTTCCGGCAGGTACTGTCGTGGGATGTACACCACAGGCGCTACGGCGGCCGTCATGGCTGTCTGTCCAGGTATGCGGTGGAGCGCTCCTTCAATGGCAAAAGTCAGGTTTCCCACCCGAATGGAATCTCCGGGTTTGGCCTCGTACTGCAACATCAGGTTGTAGTCTACTAAGGCGCGTCTGTCTTCCCGGAAGGTGCGGCTCGCCGCTGCCGGTTCTGTTTCAATGGACCCGAAATAAGGAAAGCCACCCTCCAGAGCCCGCACCTGCACAAGGCGGGTGGCATTGGTTTTCACAAAATAGACCATGGAGAGCATGCGGTTCTCATCGGAGCGCTCCCCCAGCGTCTTGACTGAGTCTATCAGCGCCATGGACAGGGAGTCGGGCTCTTTGTTCATGCCCATCACAAAATCTGCCCCTATCAGCGTTCTTGCTTTGTCATCTATGGCTACCTGCAGGCTATCGCGGAAAGAGTTAATGGCCACCAGGGCGGCTATACCCAGCACAATGGACGAAAGGAACAGCACCAGTTTGCCACGGCTTCGGCGCGTATCGCGCCAGGCCATCTTGAGCAGCCAGGGTATGTTCAGTTTAGGTTTTTTATCTGATTGAAGGTCTTGTTCAGGCAAGGTATACTTGAAGTTAAGAAGGTTAACTTGATGTATTGATGTAAGGTATAGCTACAGCTGTGGGGCTCCGTTCTGCTGCTGCACGATTTCCGGGGCTCCCGTGTCAGATACAACGTGCCCCCCTTTGATGCGGATGATGCGCTGTGTTTTCTCGGCCAGTTCCAGGTCGTGCGTCACCAGTACCAGGGTGGTGCCCGCCTCACGGTTGAGGTCGAAGAGCAGCCGCTCTACCTTCTCGCCTGTCTCCTCGTCCAGGTTGCCGGTGGGCTCATCTGCAAAGAGAATGGTGGGTCTGTTTGAGAAGGCCCGTGCGAGTGACACGCGCTGCTGCTCTCCTCCTGAAAGCTGCGTCGGGTAATGGTCATGCCTTTCTGCCAGCCCTACCCTGGCCAACAGTTCCATTGCCTGTTGCTGCACGTTGCGTTCGCCCCGCAGCTCCAGCGGCACCATTACGTTCTCCAGTGCCGTGAGTGTAGGTATTAGCTGAAAGTTCTGAAAGATAAAGCCAACGTACTGATTTCGAACCTGTGCCCGTTTGTCCTCACTGAGGTTGTCGAGGGTAACACCGTTTAGGATGACGGAGCCGCTACTGGCGCGGTCAAGGCCGGCGCATAGGCCAAGCAAAGTGGTCTTGCCGCTCCCGGAGGGGCCCACGATGGAGCAGGTGTCGCCCGCCTGGAGTTTGAAATTGATGCCTTCCAGCACCGTCAGGTGGCGGTCGCCACTGTCGTAGGTTTTGCGTAGGTTGTTTATTTCGAGTATAGTAGACACGCTGTTTGTGTTTGGTTTGATGGACGAAAGGGCCAGCACCTGTTTCACTGTCTGGAGCCGGTTGCTGCGCCCCGAACCTAATAACTAATACAGGACGTTATAGGTTTTACATACGTTAAGACTAAATTTAGGAAAAAATCACATACATGAAGAAAAATAGCAAGCTTATCTCCCTGCTCCTGTCCCTGTTGCTGCTTGCCTCCGGCTGCGAGCAGGCCGGCACAACGGAACGCGTGCAGGCCGAGCAGGAAGCAGGCGCCCAGGCCACTGTGGCGGGTGAGAACACCAAAACCGAACGCACCAAGACCATTGTATTTTTTGGCAACAGCCTTACGGCAGGATACGGATTGGAGCCCGACCAGGCTTTTCCCGCCTTGCTGCAGGCGCGCATAGACTCGCTGGGGCTCCCTTACAAAGCAGTGAATGCAGGTTTGAGCGGAGAGACATCCGCTGGCGGGAAAAGCCGCATTGACTGGCTTTTGAAACAGCCGATTGATGTTTTTGTACTTGAACTGGGAGCGAATGACGGCTTGAGAGGTATAGACCCGGCCTCGACCTACGACAACCTGGCTACAATCATTGACAAGGTGCGGGAGAAGAACCCTGAAGCGGAGATTATTCTGGCAGGTATGCAGATGCCACCGAGCATGGGGCAGCGGTTTACCAAGGAATTCCAGGAGGTATACACGCGCTTGGCCAAAGACAAGGAGGTAGCTTTGATTCCATTCCTGCTGGAGGGCGTTGCCGGAGAACGGGCACTGAACCAAGGCGATGGCATACATCCTACCATAGAAGGGCAAAGGATTTTAGCTGATAATGTCTGGACCGTGCTAGAGCCGATTCTGGTAGCCAACAGAGCCTCCTAACCCTTATTTTTTGAAAAAGTAAATTATTTTCAAAAGTTTGTAACCCTACACAATCTAATAGCCGTATAAAAGAACGGCTAAAAGTTGAAAGTTTATTTACGAATAAATCCTTTCACATAATAACAGCACCGGCTCACTTGTGGACCGGTGCTGTTTTATTTTAGGCAGTTTTATTGCCAGAGCTTAATCCTCGGCCACTTCCGATTTCATCTTCTCGGCCAGAATGTAATACGCGCCCTTCGTCACCACCTGTGCATCCTGTGGCAATTCTTTAATAGGCCTGACTTCCGTAAAGCCTTCTTCGGCTACACCGGTCTCTACCTCTTCCATCCGGAAGGTGCTCGGCCCTTCCTTCACAAAAACATAGTGCTTGCCCTTGTAGCGAACCACCGCTTCCTCGGGCAGGGACGGCAGTTCCTGTCTTCCTGCCAGTATCTGGGCGTTCACGTACATGCCTGGCAGCAGCTTCGCGTTTTTATTGTTCTCCAACTCAGCGTGTACCATTACCATACGCGAGTCTCCTTCAAAAGCTTTCCCAAGCGCGAATACTTCTGCTTCTAGCGGCTCGCTTGCCACGT
Source organism: Pontibacter roseus DSM 17521 (assembly GCF_000373265.1). Classification (GTDB taxonomy): domain Bacteria; phylum Bacteroidota; class Bacteroidia; order Cytophagales; family Hymenobacteraceae; genus Pontibacter; species Pontibacter roseus. The sequence goes on along the minus strand of NZ_KB890762.1, from coordinate 667,899 downwards.
TAGGAAGCGTGAAGAGCACCTTCTGCCCTTTCTCCATCTTTCCAAAGTCCTTCTCAAAGACATTCAGTTCCAGGTGCAGGTGGGAATTGTCCACCAACTGGAACATCTGCTGGCCTGGCTGTGCGTAGCTGCCCATGTTCACATCGATGCCCTGCACATAACCGCTGATAGGGGCTGTGATGGACAAGGTAGAGGTGATTCTTCCCGCTTCTACGTTTTTGGGCGAAACGCCCATAGCGGTTAGGTGCGTTTGCAAGGCCTGTAGGCGCGCGCGTTGCACTTTCACATCAGATTCAGATTGTTCAAACCGCTTGCGGGAACCTACCTGTTCCTCATTCAAGGTGCGCTGCCGCTCATAGTCCTGCTCCGCAAAGCGCAGCTGGTTCCGAGTGGTCAGGTACTCCTCCTGCAATTTGATGAGCTCCGGGTTCTGGATGGTGGCCAGGACTTTCCCCTTCTGCACGTAGTCCCCTTCTTTGACAGGTATGCTGCGCACCACGCCGCCCATTAACGGGTTGATACTGGCTATGTTCTGGGGCGGCAGTTGAAGCTGGCCGTTAGCCGGCACCCGTGCCGAAAGGCTGTGGTTCTGGATGGAGCCGAGTTCGATGCCGCTTACTTTCTGCTGTTCCGCCGAAAAGGCTACCACAAAGGGCGACGTGGTGGCGGCTGGTTCTGCCGTGGCGGCCTCTGGCTGTTTAGCCTGCTCTTGCTCGGAGCAGCCAAACAAGCTGAGGAGACCGCAAAGGGCGATGATTCTTATGGTTGATACTGTCATGTTATTCGATTCCTGCTGTGAATTCTAAGCTGATGATGGTTTGGTTGTAATCCCTCAGGGCGTTGAGGTAATTCGTCTTAAGCTGATAGGCCTGGTCAAGCGCCTGCACATACTCCACGTAGTCGATGTCGCCGGTACGGAAGCTGAGTTCAGCGGCTTTGGACAATCGGTCGGCCTGCTTTAGGGCGCCCTGTTCGAAGAAGGAGAGCGTCGTACTGTGCTTCTGCAGTTCCTGCGTCAGGTTCTGCAGTTCAGTCAGCAATAGCTGCTGCTGGTAGGTCACCTGGTTCTTCACCGCCTCCTCATTCAGTTTTGCCGCCTTGATACGGGACTTCTGCGCACCGAACCACAGGGGTATGGCTATACCTGCCTCTATACCTGTGAAGCGGTCGCTGGAGGTATACACCCTGCCCGGGGTGTCTCGGGGAGTCTCGCCTTTAAAGGTCTGGTTGAAGTAGCCCACCGTAAAGTCAGGCAGAATACGCGATTGCTCCAGTTTTTTCTGACGCTGGGCCAGGTTGAGTTCGCTCTGCAGGAAGGCAGCATAAGGATTGGCTGAGGCCGCAGTGCTATCAGTCAGCACCTTCAGCTCACGTTTCGTCAACTCCTCCAGATTGAAAGCCAGCGGTTCTTGCGCCTGCAGCAGCTGTCTCAGGCGACGCTCAACTATCTGCAAGTCTGCCTGTGCCTGTTGGAGCTCAGTACGCATAGCCAGGCTGCGGGTCTCAGCCGTGGCCTGCTCCAGGTAGCCTGTCTCACCTGTTTTAAAACGAATGGTGGCGGCACGCGTGAAGCGACCATACAGGCTGTCCTGCTGTTGCAGCAGTTGCAGGCGCTCGTTGTGGTACTGCATTAGGTACCAGGCCAGCTTCACATCCCGTACCAGTTCCCGCTCCACAATGTGCTTCTGGGCCTCCGCCTGTTGGATGGTGGCATCCGCCAGCTTTGCCTGGTCACGGTATACCGTCGGGAAGGCGAATTGCTGGGAAGCGGATATGTACTCATCCTGGTTCATGGTGCTGATTTGTCCGCGACTGTAGTTTATGTTGGTCTTGGGCAAATCGGTGGCCGCACCACGTAGGGCCTGTTCCCGCTCCACACTGTACTGCGCGCTCTTCAGTCCTAGGTTGTTCGTCTTGGCATATTCGATACTCTGCTGCAGCGAAAGCGGCTGCTTTGCCTCCTGTGCCTGAGCGGTATAAGTGTCCAACGTTCCTGCACCAAGCAAGAACCAGGCAATCACGTGTGCCGGTACAGCCCTGCGTACTGGTTCTTCTTTGGAAGGCTTTTCCTTGGAAGAGAAAATATAATAGAGCACCGGCAGTACCACCAGCGTAAGCAGCGTGGAGGTGAACAGGCCACCAATCACTACTGTAGCCAGTGGGCGCTGCACCTCGGCCCCGGCAGACCCGGAAAGTGCCATCGGTAAGAAGCCCAGCGCAGCCACGGAGGCAGTCATGATAACCGGCCGGAGTCGCACGCTTGTTCCCAACAGCACCCGTTCGTACACATCTTCTATACCTTCCTTCTTGAGCTGGTTGAAGTAGCCAATCAGCACGATTCCGTTCAACACGGCCACACCAAACAAGGCGATGAAACCAACGCCGGCCGATATACTGAAAGGCATGTCGCGGAGCCAGAGGGCGAAGATACCACCGATGGCCGACAAAGGTATAGCGGTGAAAATGAGCAGGCTTTGCTTTACGGAGTTAAAGGTAAAATAGAGGAGCGCCAGGATAAGCAGCAAAGCGGCAGGCACCGCCACAGAGAGGCGCTGTTTGGCGGCCACCAGGTTCTCAAACTGTCCACCGTAGGTGATGTAGTATCCCACCGGCAGGGGCAATTCCTGGTTCAGCTTCTGCTGTATTTCTGAAACGATGGACTCCACATCACGTTCCCGCACGTTGAAACCCACCACGATGCGCCGACGTCCTTCTTCTCTAGAAATCTGCATAGGTCCTTCTTCAAACCGGATGTCAGCCACCTGTTGCATCGGTACCTGCCCACCTCCTGGCAGTGGTATGAACAGGTTCTCAATGTCTTTCAGGTCTTGCCGGGCGGTGCCTTCCATCCGAACTACCAAGTCAAATCGACGGTCACCTTCGTAGATGGCACCTGCCGTCTGTCCCGCGAAGGCAGTACGCAGCACCGCATTCACATCTGCCACCTGCAGGCCGTATTGTGACATGCGGGCCCTGTTATAATCTACCACAATCTGTGGCAGACCCGTCACTTCCTCTACATAGATGTCCTGCACACCAGCAACGGGAGCTATGAGTCTGTCTACCTGGTCTGCCAAATCAGACAGTTGGTCGAGGTCCTCCCCGAAAATTTTGATGGCTACGTCTTGTCTCGCTCCTGTCATCAATTCGTTGAAGCGCAGCTGGATGGGCTGCTGGAAACCGTAATTTACGCCTGGAAGCACTTTGAGCGCCTCGTCCATTTTGGCGGCGAGTTCCTGTCTGGTACTCGCGCTGGTCCACTCGTCTTTATCCTTGAGCAGAATCATTACGTCGGCGGCTTCAATCGGCATCGGGTCTGTTGGGATTTCGGCTGTTCCAATCTTGCCAATCACCTCCGTCACCTCCGGAAACTGCGTCAGGAGAATCTCACTGGCTTTGGTGGTAGTTTCAATGGTCTGGGTTAGGGAAGCCCCCGGCACCAGGCGCAGGTCCATGGCAAAGTCACCTTCCTCCAAATCCGGCAGGAACTCCCCGCCCATGCGGCTGAATACCAACAGACTGAAAGCGAACAGCAACACGGCTGCCCCTACCACCAGTGCTTTGCTGCGCAATGCGACGCGGATGATCGGCATGTAAGCACGCTCAATGGCCGCCATGATGCGGTCCGAGATATTGGGTTTGTGCTTCGTCTTCTTGCTCAGAAGCAGCGTGGACACCATCGGCACGTAGGTAAGGGACAGGATGAAGGCTCCCAGGATGGCAAAGCTCACGGTTTGGGCCATCGGCTTGAACATCTTGCCCTCTATACCTACCAGCGCCATGATGGGCAGGTATACGATTAGGATGATGAGCATACCAAAAGCAGCGGAATTCATGATGCTGGAGGCGGCTGATTTTACTTCCAAATCCATTTCCCGCTGGGTCAGTCGCCGCAGAGGGAGATTTTTGTTCTTGACTGCAATGAAGTGCAGTACGCCTTCCACGATAATCACCGCTCCGTCCACTATCAGGCCAAAGTCTATGGCGCCCAGGCTCATCAGGTTACCCGATACCCCGAACACGTTCATCATACCTAAGGCGAACAGCATAGAAAGTGGTATAACCGAAGCAACCACCAGGCCCGCCCGCAGGTTGCCTAACAACAGCACCAGCACGAATATCACAATCAGGCCTCCTTCTATAAGGTTGGTTGCCACTGTGTTGATGGCTTTTTCCACCAAGTCGCTACGGTCGAGGTAGGCTTCGATGATGATTCCTTCCGGGAGCGATTCCTGTATTTCCGCCACTTTGTCCTGCACATTCTGGATGACCTCCGAAGAATTTGCCCCTTTGAGCATCAGCACAATGCCACCTACCACTTCGCCTTCGGTGTTACGGGTGAGGGCGCCATACCTGACGGGATGTCCGTACTGCACTTGGGCCACGTCGCGCACCAGCACCGGCATGCCGTCGCGGCTGCTCACCACAATCTTTTCGATGTCCTCCAGCGTATTTGCCTGCCCCAGACCTCGGATAAAGTAGGCACTCTGGTTTTTCTCAATGTAGGCGGCACCGGTGCTCTCGTTGTTCTTCTCCAATGCCCCTATGACGTCCGCTACTGTTAGGTTCATGCTACGCAGACTGTTGGGGTTCACGGCTACCTCATACTCTTTGAGGAAGCCGCCGTAGCTGCTCACATCGGCTACGCCAGGTGTGCCCAGCAGTTGCCGGCGTACTATCCAATCCTGTATGGTTCGGAGTTCGGTGGCGTCATATTTCTTTGGACTTTCAGGGTCCTGTACCAGCACATACTGGTATATCTCGCCCAAGCCAGTGGTGACAGGGGCCAACTCAGGCGTGCCCATCTGCTCGGGAATCTGTCGGCTGGCGTCTCCGAGCCGCTCTGTTATCATCTGGCGGGCCAGGTACTGGTCCACATCATCGTCGAACACGACCGTGATAACGGATAGTCCGAAGCGGGAAACGGAGCGCATCTCCTCGACATCCGGCACATTGGCCAGGGCCATCTCGATAGGTGTAGTGATAAAACGTTCCACCTCCTGTGCGGCCAGGGTAGGCGAAGAGGTAACCACCTGTACCTGGTTGTTGGTGATGTCGGGCACGGCGTCAACGGGCAGCTGGGTCAGGGAATAGGTCCCCCACACGATAAGCACGAGCACCATCAGCCCCACCACCAGTTTATTATGAATCGAAAAATCGATGATTCTATTGAACATGGTAAGCTTTGGTTATACTTGGTTGATTGGAAATGCGGCAATTGGGCAGCCAGTGGAATGCAGGTCTGCCTTGACAACCAGGTATGGCTGCCAACGCCGCGTCAAGGAAGTGTTAGGCTACCAGCCGTGGAGGGTGCCACCAGGCAGAGGCCACTCTGATTTCGCTCATTTCAGGGTATACCAGTGGTTTGGTTTGGGGAACGACGGGAAAGCGGAACACAATCAGCTCCGGCTCCATCGCAATGGTGAAGGTGGCGCAGCAGCCGCAGCCGCAGAACACCGGGCAAGTGTCGTCATGAAAAGGGGAACTGCCGGTGGTATCGGCTACGTCCGTCATGCTCGGGTGGTGTTCGTGGGTATCCATAATCTTATCCGTGCACGGCAGGCAAGCCATCCAGCACAGGTATAGAGAAAAGAAAATAGCCACGAATCGCATCACTACAAATATAATCCATAATTATGGAAACGGGTTCCTGAAGCCGCAATTCAGAATTATTCTTAAAAAGATGGAATAAAATATAGCTGACAGTCAATAAATTACCGTGAAGAGCTACCCCATCTGAAAAAAATAGCGCAAATTTATTCCTGCTTAGGCAACCTCCCCATGGGGTATCTGCATCTAAGGGGTAAAGAGCAACGAAACAGCTCCCACTAAGGCCAGGAAAGCAAATTGATTTGATAAAATTTTACCCAGCGTGACGGAACAGGAGTTAATAGCAGGATGCCAGAAGGCCGAGAGTAAAGCGCAGAAATGCCTTTACGAGCGCTTCGCCTCGCCGATGTACGGTGTGTGCCTGCGTTACCTCAAAAACCAGATGGACGCAGAAGAGGCTCTACTCAACGGGTTTATGAAAATCTACCAAAACATAAATCGGTTTGAGGGCAAAGGCAGCTTCGAGGGTTGGGTGAGACGCATCATGGTAAACGAGGCCCTGGGGTTTCTTCGGAAAAAGGAATCGCTATACCTGTCCATTGAGGACGACCACGTACAAGTGGCCGGAGGTATGGGAGCTGATCAGGACTTGGCCGAGGGAGAGCTTTTGGAGTTGTTGCGCACTTTACCTGCCGGCTACAGGGCAGTTTTCAACCTGTATGCGATAGAGGGATATTCCCATAAAGAAATAGCCGATTTGCTGAATATCACGGAAGGGACGTCAAAATCGCAGTTGAGCAAGGCACGTGCCATGCTGCAGCGAAGACTGACCGGACAAGAAGCAGTCGCTAGCTAAAAAAAGGAGGTACATATGAGACCAGAAGACATAGACAAGCTATTCAAAGAGCGCCTGGGGCCTTCGTCCCCTACCCCGCCCGCTGACCTCTGGAACAGGCTCCAGGACAGGATGGAAGCCGAAATGCCAGAAAAGGAAGCCGAAAAACGCAAGCCAGCAGGCTATATGTGGCTGTCCTACTCTATTGCGGCGGCCATCACGCTGCTTCTGACGGTGGGCATCGTGTTCTACAACGTGAAGCACAACAATGTGCCCTTCGATGGTATGGCCCATGACAACAGCCAGGTGGCGGAGCAGCCGCTCGTTATCGCAGACCCAGCCCAGGAGCAGACGATTGCCGAGGCCACGGAGCCAGTAGCTATACCTGAGGTGACAGAGCAACCCGTTGCCCCCGCTCCTATACCTGATAACACGGTTGCCATACCTCAAAACACAGTGGCCAAAGCAGAACCCAAACCAGCAACCACCAAAAGAAATGTACTAGCGGCGGCACCTAAAAAGCAGAAAGCGGCCCCTATACCTTCCAGCCATCAGGTCGCCAAGGTAGAGAAACCCGCTATACCTGCGGAGGCTGAAAAGGGCTCCTACTATAACACAGGAGAACCTGTTCCGGCAACATTTGCATCGGCAGGCAACTCTAACCTGGATGCGCAACCAGTCGAAATCATCATCAAGCGCGCTGTGGCGGTGCAGCAAGCGGAGGAGGAAGCTGAGCCGAATGGCTTTGAGAAGAAGCAGAAGCTGGCCAAGAACATCTTCAAGCAGGTGCGCAACCTCTCCAACGGGGAGCGGGTGGAGCTTTCGGAACTCGGCATCAACGCTGACAAAATTGCACTCGAAACCCAAATCGGAAAACAGAAAATATCCAAAGTCATCAATCTCTAACCTTTAAAACCATGAAAAGAGTACTACTTCTCGTAACGGCCATCATCATAGCCGCAGTCACCGGTGTGTCTGCCAAAGGCGGACAAACCATCGGCCAGCGCCTCGGCCAGCAGGATACCATTGTCGTCAAAATGGCCAACGGCGCCAAAATGGTGCTATACCTGCAGAACATCGAACAGCTCAAGGCCTTCGAAAACTACAGCCTCGACTCCCTCATGCGGGTGCTCAACAAGTATGTCGACCAGGTGGATAAGATGGATGAAGCCAACAAGGAGCTCAAGTCCAAGGAAACAACGGTAACCTTCGGCCGCGACTCCGACGACCCGGAGCAAGTCACCATCACGGTGCAGGAAACCGATCAGGACGGCAAGGTGAGCAAGGAAAAGCACGAAATCCGCATCAACAAGAAGTTCAAGATAGATGTGGAGATTGAGGAGAAAGACGGCAACACCCGCGTAGACGTGAATGTGCCCAACCGGGAAGAGCGCGACAGCATCCGTGTCCATACCAAGAAAGACACCTACAAGTCTACCCGCTTTAACTTTGACGTGGACCTGGGCCTCAACAACTTTATTGAGAAGAACGACCAGCTGGTGCCTGACCTGAAGCCGATGGGCTCCCGTTATGTCAGCCTCAACTCACACTTGAACTCCCAGATTGGCGGCCGCACCAGCCCCTTCTACCTGGTGTCAGGTCTTGAGTTCGCCTTCAACAACTACATGTTCGACCGCAACTACGTGATTGAGGAAGACGTGAACGAGGTGACCTACTTCCGCCGCGAAACCGAGATTGACTACGACAAGTCTAAATTGACCATGTCTTCGGTGAATGTTCCCCTCATGCCCATGCTCAAGTTCAAGCGCCAGAACGGCAAGGATGGCTTCAAGATAGGAGCTGGTGGTTTTGCCGGTTATCGGTTGGGTGCGCACGCCAAACTCAAGTATGAAGAAGGCGGCAAATCGCAGAAGGACAAAATCCGCAGCAGCTACAACCTGTCGGATTTCCAGTACGGCCTGACCGGCGTGATTGGCTACGGCAACCTGGACCTGTTCGTGAAGTACAACATGAACGATTTGTTCAAAGACAACCGCGGTCCCGATGTGAACGTCATCAGCTTCGGCTTCAGACTGTTAAACTAATTAAATGTGAACGAGCAGAGAAGGCCCTGATGGGGCCTTTTCTGTTTACAAGCCGGCTGTGCGCATGAAATTGTCGATGATGATGGCCGTAGCGGTGGCCACATTCAGGGATTCCGCCTTGCCGAAAGCCGGAATCTTTATCAGTCGGTTCACGCGTTGCGCCACCTCGGGCCTGAGGCCGTTGGCTTCATTCCCCATCACGACTATACCTTGTGGCTTCAGTTGCATGCGGTGGATGTTGTCACCTTCGAGCGAGGCGCCGTAGATGGCCACCTCCTTTGCCTGCGCGCCAAGCCAATCCGCCAGGTCCAGGTAATACGCCTTCACGCGGGTGAAGGAGCCCATGGTCGCCGAGATGGTTTTGGGGTTGTAGAAGTCGGCGCAAGTGTCGGAGCAGACGATGGTGCTGATGCCATACCAGTCGGCGATGCGGATGATGGTGCCCAGGTTGCCCGGGTCACGTATGTCGTCCAAGGCGATGGCGAAATCGGAAGGCTGAAAGCGCAGCTCGGGTAACCGCCGCATGTGGGCGATGGCCAGCGCGGCATTGTTGCTGGAAAAAGTGCCGGCCTTGATTAAATCCTGCTCCGTAACCACATCATAATGCGTACTTTTAGGGAATGCTTTGGCGTGCTTCTGGTAAAATTCCTCCGTCACGAACACATGTTGCAGCTCAAAATCCGATTGCAGGAGCTCCAGCACGCTTTTGGCACCCTCCACCACAAAGGCTTGGTGTTGGTTGCGGTATTTTTTTACTTGCAGAGAGTTCGCGTACTTTACAACTGCTTTCGACAACATAGCTGACAATCGTTTGAGATCACGATTTTACATATTCGGGCTGGTAATTACAATTATAAGTTTCCAGGCCTGTGTCCCCACCAAGCACCTGGCGGAGAACGAGCAGTTGCTGGTGAGCATCCAACCCATGGGGCTGCAGAACATCGAACCGTCTGCTATTGAGGCTGTCTACCAGCAGCAGCCCAACCGAACCTTCCTGGGCTCCACGCCCTACCTGGCGCTATACAACTTTGGGAAGAAATTCTACAGCCCGGCCAAGATTGACGAGCGCATAGAGAAGCAGCGGGCAAGGCGTGCCGAGAAAATGCGGGAGGCAGGAACCGATTCAACCAAGGTGCGCCGCCAGCAGGACAAGTATGACCGCCGCATTGCCCGCCACCGCAAGAAAAAAGAGGAAGGCAATTTCCTGATGCGTATAGGTGAACCCCCGGCCATTTACGACTCCACCCTCATGGAGCAGACGATGGACCAGGTAGACATCTTCCTGAACACCAAAGGCTATTTTGACCATGAGGCTGATTATGAAAAGCAAGTAAAGGGTAAGAAGGTATACATCACCATCAACATCGCCGAAAACGAACCTTACCGTTACAGCCACCTCGACTACAATATTCGGGATGACTCGGTGTTGGCCGTGGTGAAGCGATACGAGAACCGGTCGCTGCTGCAGGTAGGTGACATTTACGATGAGCAAGTCATCAGTGCTGAGCGTGACCGGCTGTATGAGATGATCCGGCACAACGGCTACTTTGACTTTGCACGGGCCTACATCGTGTTTGAGCCTGACACCAGCTATGGTGGCAATACCGTTCGGATGCGCACTGTGATTCAAGACCCGGAGGATGGCACCTCACACAAAGCCTATACCATCCGCAACGTATACTTCAAGACTGACGCTGACCGCTTTGGCATTGCTCGGGATACAGTATTCTTCAACAATGTGAAGTATGTGGCCTATGACCATAACTTCTCACCCAAGGTGCTGGACAAGAAAGTGTCAGTATACCCGGGGCAAAAGTATAGCCAGTTCCGCACCTCGCTTACCCAAAGGCGACTGGCCGAGATGGATGTGTTCCAGTTCAACAACCTGAGCTACAATAAGGTCACCAATCCCACCGATTTTGCCGCTGGCTACCAGCTGAACGCCTTCATCAATGCCGTACCCTCCAAGAAGTTCCAAGAGACAACGGAGCTGGGTATGAACTTCACCGAGCGACGCCCGGGGCCGTATTCCAGTATCCGCCTCAAAATACGCAACGTGTTTGGCGGGGCCGAGAATCTGGAAATCGGTGTGCGAGGCGGTCTGGAGGGCCAGATAAACCTGACCACAGACGCTACGGTTATGATTCGGGAATATGGCGGCGATGCGGCCCTGTCTTTTCCGTTGTTTCTTCTACCGTTCGGCGGAAAGGATGTGCTGCAGGACTTCAACCCGAGAACCCGAATCTATACAGGCTATACCAACGTGGATAGGGCTGAATTTCAGCGCACGCTGTACGAGTCGTCGCTGGAATACATCTGGCAGAAGTACCCACGCCCTTTGTTGCCTCCAACGGTTCAGTACATCTTCTCTCCCATCAACATTGATGTGATTCAGGTGGGCCGCATCGATTCCTCCTTTCAGGATTTCCTGGGCAGAATCAGCACGGGGGAAGAAGAAGGCGGAACCCGCTCCTTTAGCGAGAGTTTCCAGAGTGGCTTCATTTCCTTCATCGGGATGAACATCATCTACAACACCAACGATTTCAACCAGACCCGCAATGCGCGCTACCTGCGTGTGCTGACAGAGGTGGGAGGTCTTACCTCGAAGCTGGGAATCATGCCGAATGTGGGCAATCTGAGGCAGTACCAGTACGCCCGACTCAACCCCGACTACAGGCGCTACATCCCTTTGGGTGGCCAGAAGTACTTTGTTTACCGGGTGAATGCCGGGGTGGCAAGTCCCCTGTTTGGCTCCAATGCCATTCCCTATGACAAGTACTTTTTTGCGGGAGGCGCCTCGAGTGTGCGAGCCTGGCGCGCGCGCAGGCTCGGCCCCGGCTCATACCAGACGCTTATAGAAAACGGAGCGGAAGACAACCAACTGGAACCCGAGCAGCCTGGAGAAGTGATTCTGGAAGGAAGCGCCGAATACCGGTTTAATATGGTGGGTTTCCTGAACGGGGCGTTTTTCCTGGATGCCGGCAACGTATGGCTGCTGAGTGAGGATACCAACAGACCCGGCTCCGGCTTTAGCTTCAACCGGTTCTACAAAGAGCTGGCCGTGGGTACTGGCTTCGGACTGCGCCTGGACTTCTCAGTGATGATTTTGCGGTTTGACTTCGCCACCAAGGTATACGACCCGGCAGTCACTGACGGAAGCAAGTTTGTTATCCGGGATTTCCGTTTTTCGGAGTTCTTCAAGCTGAGCAACCAGGCAAATCTGAACATAGGCATTGGCTATCCATTCTAGCCTTGTTAGCATTCAATCCCAATAAAAAAAGCCCTGTCGCTTATGACAGGGCTTTTTTTATTGTTGCTATACCTGATTTGATTTAATAGTTCAGGAGTTCCTCCATGGCCGCGGCTACTTTGTCGGGGTTCGGTAGCATCATCTTCTCCAACTCCACGTTGAGCGGTATGGCCGGCAGGTTGGCGGCACCCAAGGTATAGACCGGCGCATCGAGCTGCTGGAAACACTCTTTGGAGATACGCCCGGCTAGTGACTCAGCGAAGGAGTTCATCAACGGCTCCTCTGTCAGTACCAAAGCCTTACCATGGCGGCGGACAGAGGCTACCACCGCCTCGAAGTCGAGTGGGTTGAGCGTGCGCAAGTCAAGTATTTCCACGCTGCCATTGAACTTCCTGGAAGCGGCCTTGGCCCAGTAGACGCCCATACCGTAGGTGATGACCGTCATGCTGTTCCCCATTCGCAATGCTTCGTCGCTGGCCTGTTGCACTATGTTGGCTTTGCCCAGTGGCAGGATGTAATCCTCGTCCGGCTCCACGGTTTTGGCGTCATCCGTACCGGCGACTTTAGACCAGTAAAGGCCTTTGTGCTCCAGCATGACAACCGGGTTGGGGTCCAGGAAGGCAGCTTTCATCAGTCCTTTCATATCGGCAGCGTTGCTCGGGTATACTACCTTGATGCCGCGTATGGTCAGCAAAGTGGATTCAATGCTACCAGAGTGGTAGGGCCCGCCCCCGCCGTAGGCCCCAATGGGTACCCGTATCAGCGACTGCACCGGGAACTTACCCATGGACAGGTAGCAGCTCTTGGAAAGCTCCTCTACCAGCTGGTTCATGGCAGGCCATATGTAATCGGCGAACTGTATCTCCACAATAGCCTTGGCTCCTACCGCGGACATACCGGCTGTAGAACCCACAATGTAAGCTTCTTGGATGGGCGTGTTGAACACGCGCGAGTCTCCATATTTCTTGGCTAGCAAGGCTGCTTCCCGGAACACACCACCTAGCTCCCCTCCTACGTCCTGGCCGTAGAACAAGGCTTCCGGATAGGTGCGCAGGATGTCGTCCACGGCATGTAGCGCCGCGTCTACCATGATGGTTTTCTCTGCACCGGCGGGGTTACGTTCACCTGTTTCCTCTGTCACTGGCGTAGGGGCAAACTCATGCTGGTCGAAGGTGCTGGGGTCCGGTACGGGTGCGTCAAGGGCGCGCTGGTAATCTTCGGCTACCGTCTTACGGGCTTCATTCTCCAGCCATTCTACTTCCTCAGACGTGACATCCGCTTCCAGCAACGCCTGGCGTAGTTTCGGTATAGGGTCGTTCACGCTGTGCTCCTGCAGGTTGTTTCCCCGGTACCACTCCCGGCGCACGCCGGAGGTATGGTGGCCCAGCAGCGGCACTTTGGCATGTACCAGAATGGGCTTTCGTACTTCCCGCGCATATTCAAAGGCGATGCGCATACCCTCATATGACTCAGCGAAGTCGGAGCCGTTCACGCGGAGGCGCTCCATACCTTTAAAGCCGGCTGCATATTCATAGGCATCCATGGCGCGCATCTCTTTGCCGGTGGCCGATATGCCCCAATCGTTGTCCTGTACCAGGTATACGATGGGCAGGTTCTTGAGTACCGCCATCTGGAAAGCCTCAGCCACTTCGCCCTCCGTCACAGACCCGTCTCCCAGCGAGCAAAGCACCACCGGCTTCTCCTCAGGCTGTGACAGCCCCTGCGATTCAAAATAAGCGATGGCGTGTGCCATACCTGTTGCCGGAATGGCCTGCATACCGGTGGCGGAACTTTGGTGTGGGATGGTCGGGAAGCCTTCGCGGCGCAGCGAGGGATGACCGTAGTAGGTACGGCCACCCGAGAATGGGTCGCCGGCCTTGGCCATCAGCTGCAGCATGAGCTCATAGGGCTGCATACCGATACCCAGCAACATGGAGTCGTCGCGGTAGTAGAGGGCCGCATAGTCGTAGGGCTTCAGCTGGAAGGCCGTCGCCAGTTGTATGGCTTCGTGGCCCCGTGAGGTGCTGTGTACGTACTTGCTGCAGATGGTTTTGTTTTCTTCGTAGGTGTCTGCCATGGTCTTGGCAGTTATCATCAGGCGGTAGGCTTTCTTAAGAATCGCTGTGTCAATCTTAAAGGCCTCCATCAGTTCTTTGGACATAGGTTGCGCTTGTGTTATTGGCCGAAGATACTAAATAAAGCCCTACTTCTAAAATCCTGGAGAAGGTTCGGTAGAGCGGGCTTTATTTGGTAATTTTGTGGTTTGAATTTGAGCCCAAAGCCCTATACCTTGTTTTCCAGGTATAGCGGCGAGCCAAAATTCTGGTGTCTTGTGTCATACATGTAACGACTGTAAAATGTTCAGAGAAGAAGTTGAAGCCTTTATGCGCCAGTTCCAGCTGGACCTGGTGCGTGACCTGGAAAACTGCGACGGCGGCACCACTTTCCAAAAGGATGAGTGGCAGCACGAACAGGGCGGTGGCGGCATTTCGCGCATCATCGAAAACGGCAACGTGCTCGAGAAAGGCGGTGTCAACTTCTCAGCGGTGCAGGGCGAGTTGTCGCCCCAGTTCCTGCAGATGCTCCAGATGCCTGACCCCAAGTACTTCGCCACGGGCGTGTCGGTGGTGATGCACCCGCACAGTCCCATGGTGCCCATTACGCACATGAACGTGCGCTATTTTGAAGCCGGCGATGGCAAGGCCTGGTTTGGCGGCGGCATAGACCTCACTCCTATTTATGTGGATGTGCAGCAGGCGCGGGAGTTCCACCAGGCTATGAAGGCGGTATGCGACAAACACCACCCCTCCTATTACCCCGAGTTCAAGAAATGGGCCGATGACTACTTTTACAACGAGCACCGCAAGGAGACCCGTGGCGTGGGCGGCATTTTCTTTGACCGCCTGATGGCGACCGACCAAATCAGCATGGAAGAGCGCTTTGCTTTTGTGCGCGATGTGGCCTACGCCTTCGCCCCTTTCTATACCTCCATCATCAACCAGAACCGTGATTTACCTTACGGTGAGCGCGAGAAGCAGTGGCAGCTCATCCGGCGTGGCCGCTATGTGGAGTTCAATCTGGTCTATGACCGTGGCACCAAGTTCGGGCTGGCCACCAACGGGCGCATCGAATCCATCCTGATGAGCCTTCCCCAGCATGCCTCCTGGGTGTACAACCACAAGCCAGAGCCGGGCGGACCAGAGGAAAGGACGCTGGGCTACCTCAAAAAGGAAATTGACTGGATAAACATTGCCTGATATGCTGGAACGATTGGAGAAGCTGGACCAGGAGCTGTTCCTATACCTGAACGACCAGCACAGTCCCTTCTGGGACACCGTCATGGTCACGGTCTCGAACAAATATTTCTGGATTCCCTTTTACCTTCTTTTGGTAGGCTACATCGTGTACCGCTACCGGTTGCAGAGCATTCCCATGCTCCTGATGGCGGTTGTCGGCATAGGTCTGGCGGATTATGTGGCTTCCGGCATTTTCAAGCCATACTTTGCCCGATTGCGTCCTTGCCACGATCCGGAGCTCTCGGCGCTGGTGAATATCGTGCAGGGCTGCGGAGGCAAATTTGGTTTTCTCTCGTCCCATGCCTCCACAGGCTTCGCGCTGGCGGTGTTCTTCAACCTGATTCTTTCTGACCGCTACCTGGTGTTTAAAATCCTGCTGGTGGTCTGGGCAGCGTTGGTCTCGTACAGCCGCATCTACCTGGGGGTGCATTTTCCGGGCGACATTATAGGAGGCGCCTTGGTGGGCACCGGCACGGCTATGCTGGCAGTGGTGGGCTACCGGTTCTGGCTCCGAAAATATACCCGCTTTCAGCTCAAACCTTCGTCATAGTCCGCTGTTTCTGACGTATTGTTAGAACAGTTGATTCCCGGTTTTGCGACTACGACACTTCTTATACCTTCTTTTGGCCTTTATCCTGCTGTCTGCGCCGTCGGTCTGGGCACAGGATGGCTTTGTGTTGCGCGGCCGGGTGCTGGATGCAGGCACAGGTGAGCCCTTGGCCGGAGCCTCTGTCAGCCTGAAAGAGCGGCCTTCGGTAGGATCCGTTTCAGAACCCGATGGGCGCTACAGTATGGTCGCTCCGCCGGGAAGCTATACCTTGTTGGTGCGGTACATTGGCTATGAGGAGCAAGAACTCACCTTATTGCTTTTCCGGAACGAGACACAGGACCTGCGGCTGAAGCCGGTCAGTTATAGTACCAACGAAGTGGAGGTAATCGGCACGCGGCTCAAGCCCATCACCCAGACAGCCGTCATGGGGGAATTGGATATCCCGATGGAGTCTGTCAAAACACTGCCTGTGCTGTTTGGGGAGACGGATATCATGAAAACCGTGCAGCTGCTGCCGGGTGTGCAGTCGGGTGGTGAAGGAAACACGGGTTTTTACGTACGCGGCGGCGGGGCGGACCAGAACCTCGTGCAGCTCGACCAGGCAGTGGTATACAATCCTGGGCATTTATTCAACTTCTTCTCCGTCTTCAACAGCGACGCC
This sequence comes from Pontibacter roseus DSM 17521, assembly GCF_000373265.1. GTDB lineage: Bacteria > Bacteroidota > Bacteroidia > Cytophagales > Hymenobacteraceae > Pontibacter > Pontibacter roseus. Next base: position 651,712 of record NZ_KB890762.1, on the reverse strand, counting down.
ATTAGCAATGCTACGCTTATCAAAGGCAACATGCCGGCCAGGTATGGCGGTAGGCTTTCTTCAGTGCTGGACGTGGAGATGCGCGAAGGCAGCCCAGACAGCCTGCAGGCCGAAGGCGGAATCGGCCTCATAGCCTCCCGCCTGAGCGTGCAGGGGCCTTTGGTGAAGGACAAGGCCGCTTTCATTTTCTCCGCCCGCCGCACTTATGTGGATGTTTTGTTCAGTCCTTTGTTGCGCAACACGGAGCAAGGTGGCGTACCGTATTATTTCTATGACTTCAACGGCAAGCTCTCCTATACCTTGTCGCCCAAGGACCGGCTATACCTGAGCGGCTACTACGGCAAGGATGTTGGTTCGCTCAAGCTCTCCTCTGGCAAGTTTGTGGCGGATTTCCAATGGGGCAACGCCGCCGCCACGGCCCGCTGGAACCACCGCTTCTCTGATGGGCATCAGGTAGATGTCTCTGGCATCCTGAGCGACTACGCCTTCAACTTTGATTGGGACTTCGGCGACATCACCACCACCGTGGAGACGGGCGTGCGGGACTATAGCCTGAGAGCAGATTTCGTCTATACCCCTTCGGTGCGGCATCAGCTGGAATACGGACTGCACTATACCCACCATACCCTGCGCCCGCGCACCGGCAGCGCCGAAACGGCCGAGGGCGATGTGTTCTCGACGGACCGCATCCTCTCCAAATCGGCGCACCAGGCTGCGCTATACCTGTCTGATGACTGGAACGTAACCGACCGGCTCCTGCTGAGCCTGGGGCTGCGGGGCAGTTATTTCGTGCAGATGGGGCCGTTCACTTTTTATGAATTCGATGATAATCAACGGGCCACAGACTCGGTGGTGTATGCGGCGGGTGAGCGCGTGAAGGACTTTATGGCCTTCGAGCCTCGTGTATCGGTGCGCTATACCTTGAGTGCCTCCTCCTCTGTGAAAGCCAGCTATACCCGTTCGGCGCAGTACCTGCACCTGGTCTCCAATGCCTATACTACTTTGCCATTGGATGTGTGGGTGCCGAGCTCGGCCATCGTGGAGCCGCAGCGGGCCACCCAATATGCAGCCGGATATTTCCAAAGCTTCCGCCAGAACATGTACGAAGGCTCGGTGGAGCTTTACTACAAGACCATGGAAAATCAGCTGGAGTACCGCGAGGGATTTGTGGCAGGCCCCTCTAACCGAGACCTAGAGTATGAATTTGTGCAGGGCAGCGGCGAGTCCTATGGGGTGGAACTTTTCCTGCGCAAAAACTACGGCGATTTGCAAGGGTGGTTCGGCTATACCTTATCCTGGACCGACCGCACCTTCGCTGGCATTAACCAGAGCCGCGCCTTCCCCGCCCGCTTTGACCGGCGGCACGACGTCTCGCTGGTGGGCACTTTTAAGCTGAACCCGCGCTGGACCTTTGGCGGGAGTTTTGTGTACGGCACCGGACAAGCCACCACCATGCCCGAGCGGCGCTACCTCATTGAAGGAACGGTGAATTACCAGTATGGCGACCGCAACAGTTTCCGTATGCAGCCTTTCCACCGGCTCGATTTGTCGGCCACTTTAGATGGAAAATCCTATGGCAGGCTACAGTCGAGCTGGACCTTCGCTATTTACAACGTCTACGGCCGTCGCAACCCCTTCCTGTACTACATCGACAGCGAAGGACCGCCTTACAGCACAGATACCTCGGTACAGGCCAAAAAAGTCTCGCTTATACCTTTCCCACTGCCGTCTGTCACGTTCAATTTCAAATGGTGATGCTTATGCGTTTGATAAATATTCTGTTGTTGCTCCTGCTCTTTTCTCTCGCTTCCTGCGAAGAGAACCTAACGCTGGATATACCTGAAGGACAGGAGCAACTGGTGGTGGAGGGGCACATAGAGCAAGGGGCACCGCCGGTGGTGGTGCTCACGCGCAGCCTGCCCGTGTTCGAAGGCTTTTCGCCTGCCGATACCGAAGCAGGTTTTGTGCATGGGGCGCAGGTGGTGGTGTCGAGCGGAGGCCGCAGCTATACCTTAGAGGAAATCCCTGCCGCAGCCTTCTGGTCGGAACTCCGCCGCGTGGTGTCGGAGCAGTATGGCATACCGGAGGACCAACTCACCAACGGCAGTGGCTTTATCTTCTATGTCTATACATCTAGGGAGTTGTTAGGCGAGGTGGGTAAGAGTTACCAGCTGCGCATCAGCCACGAAGGGCGGGTGCTGTCTGCCTCTACCACCATTCCGCAGCTGAACCCGCTGGATGCGCTCTTCCTGCAGCCGCACCCCGACCCAGACCAGGACAGCCTGTTCACCCTCTTCTACCGCTACCGCGACCCCGACACACTGGGTAACAGCGTGCGCTACTTCACCAAACGCAACAGCGAGCCCTTCTACCCCGGTTATTTCGCCTCCGTTTTCAATGATGAACTCATTAATGGTGTGCAGGCGCTTTCGTACCCACTCGACCGTGGCGAACCTCGCGGACAGGACCCAGACCTGGACACCTACAGCTACTTCGGTAAAGGGGATACGGTGGTGGTGCGCTGGGCGGCCCTCGACCTCGACCACTACCGCTTCTGGTATACCCTGGAGAATGAACGGAACAACAACGGCAGCCCCATTGGCTCTCCCAACACCACCCGTTCCAACATACAGGGCGGTATGGGTGTATGGGGTGGCTATGGCGTCACCTACCACCAGATTATCATAGAGTAAGGCTAGTTTTTGCTGAGGAGTCGCGCTACGTACTTGCCGATGATGTCGAATTCCAAGTTGACGGTGGAGCCGGGCTTTACCTGGTGCAGGTTGGTATGCTCGTAGGTATAGGGGATGATGGCCACTGAAAAACGGTCCTCTTGGGAGTTGACCACCGTCAGGCTGATGCCATTGACGGTGATGGAGCCTTTCTCCACAGTCACATTACCTAAGGAAGGGTCGTAGCGGAAAGTGAATACCCAACTTCCGTTCTCATCTGTCACCGACTCGCAAACAGCCACCTGGTCCACATGGCCCTGCACGATATGGCCGTCGAAGCGGCCATTGGCGCTCATGCAGCGCTCCAGGTTGACTTTGTCTCCTACCTGTAGTGCGTTGAGGTTTGTTTTTTGGAGCGTCTCGTCAATGGCAGTCACGGTATAGGTTTCGCCGGCAATGTCCACCACCGTCAGGCAGATGCCGTTATGCGCCACACTTTGGTCTACTTGCAGTTCCTGCGTGAAAGGCGCCGAAACGGTGAAGTGTTTGTTCGTTCCCTCTGCCTTAATGGACTGTACCTGGCCCATGGCCTCTATTATACCTGTGAACATCGTTTTTTCTGGTTATTGGAGCTGCAAAATTAGCCATGATTTGGTTTAAAACCGCTGACGGCCCCGCCTTTATGTCACATGCACACGTTATAAAAGCAAACCAGATGAGGTAATTATGGCCCGGGTTGCTTATTTTCGCATGATTCAATTACCATATTTCCTCTACGGCGGAAGGTGGTGCACGAGGAGTCAGCCAAGGGGCCGGTTCACCCTTATTTTGTTAACGTACTGAAACAAACGGAAATGCAAACAGATTTGTACAAGCACAAAGGTATGCGTCGCGCGTTGGTCAGCCAGCTCAGGCAAAAAGGCATCCGGGACGAGCGGGTGCTGGCGGCTATCGAAACCGTGCCGCGTCACTTTTTCTTCGAGAAGGCGTTCCTGGAGCAGGCCTATCAGGATAAAGCGTTTCCGATTGGCGAAGGACAGACCATATCCCAACCCTACACGGTCGCTTTCCAGACGGAACTGCTGAAACTCAAGCCTACCGACAAGGTGCTGGAAATCGGGACCGGCTCCGGCTACCAGTGTTGCGTGCTCTTACAAATCACTCCCCACGTCTATACCATCGAATACAAAAAGACGCTTTACGAAAAGGCGGTTAAGTTCTTCAGGACCTATGGCCTATTCCCCCATACCTTCCATGGAGACGGCTCCCTGGGCCTGCCGGCCCATGCGCCCTACGACAAAATCATCGTGACGGCAGGAGCGCCAGGCGTGCCCACCGCTCTAGTGAAGCAGCTCAACACAGGGGGTGTCCTGGTGATTCCGGTAGGAGGCGAATCAAGCCAGAAGATGCTGCGCATCACCCGAACCGGCGAAAACGAGTTCACCAAGGAGGAGTTCTCTGACTTTAAGTTCGTGCCGCTCCTAGGCAAGTCGGGCTGGGAGGCGGAGCGTTTTTAGCAAACTCCATTATCCCCCTATACCTGCATCCAAGGTCAGATGAATTTGCACCTGACGCGAAAGTATATTTTACGCATTGCCCTTTGAGGACTATATTTGTACCACTAAAAAAGCCTATACCGAATGCGTAAACAGAAAAAAGTAAGCGAATCATACGTTATCATGACCGAACTGGTGTTACCCAACGACACCAATACCCTGCACAACCTGATGGGGGGAAAAATGATGCATTGGATGGATATCGTGTCGGCCATTGCCGCGCAAAAGCACTCCAACCGCATCGTGGTGACGGCATCGGTAGACAACGTTTCGTTTGCTGAAAGCATAAAACTGGGCAATGTCGTGACGCTCGAGGCCAAAGTGACGCGCGCCTTCAGTTCCTCCATGGAGGTACACATCGTGGTGTATGCCGAGGACATTCCGAGTGGCAAGAAAGTGAAGTCTAACCAAGCCTTCTTCACGTTTGTAGCGGTAGACCAATCCGGTAAAGCGATTGACGTACCAGAGGCCGTGCCGGAGACGGAAGAGGAAATGAAGCTGTATGAAGGTGCCCTGCGCCGCCGCCAGTTGCGTCTGGTGCTTGCCGGCCGCATGAAGCCAAGCGAAGCCAATGAGCTGAAGTCCATTTTCGATTTGAAGGAAGAGCAGCAACAGAATCCATAACAAAGCTACATGGCACCACTCTCGACAGAACATCCGAACGCAGCCTTTTACAAGAACTTCCTCACCGAGACACTATACCTGGTGCAGGAGGAAATGCCCGCTCCTGCCCTGCCGGTAGCGGAGCAATCTGTGCTCGCCCCTGTCGCTGAGTCTGCTCCTGCGCTTCCTATAGCCGAAGCGCCTGTTAAACCTCCCGTCACGCCACCCGCTGCTCCGGTTCCCGCTATACCGAAGCTTCCAAAAGTGGAGTCGGTTGAGGTGCCGAAGAGTTTTGAGGTGATTGGTGAGAACCGGAAAGGACTTGTCGTGTTGGTGACACTTCCAGCCAATGAATTCCAGACCTTGCCCCAGTCAGAGTTCCTGCAGCGAATACTGGCCGCCATCGGTTTTGGTCCCGCCGATGTAGCCTTCGTGAACAACGTCTCGGGAACAATAACCCGATTCGAGGCACTCTCCGAAGCCACTCTGACCAGACACATCATCAGCTTTGCCAGCCGACTCGATACTGACTTGCCGCACGAGAAGTTCACGCTGTACAACCCGGTGCTCCTGGACGATGTTCCCGTCGTGTTCTCCCAGTCACTGGCCGTGCTGGATGGCGACCAGGAGCAAAAGAAACTTCTTTGGAACGCACTACAGCGGGTTTTCAAAAAATAAAAGCGAAACAGCTATAAACAAGAAGGCCCCTCTAATTTAGAGGGGCCTTCTTGTTTATAGCTGTTCATTAATCTACGGTAGCAGGGAGGCCAGTTTGTTCTCCAGTTCCTCGCCTCTCAGGCCTTTGGCGATAATCTTGCCCTCCTTGTCAAGTAGGATGGTCTGCGGGATGGCATCTACCTGATACAGCTGCGCCGCCTGGCTTTCCCATCCTTTTAGGTCTGATACCTGGGGCCAGGTCAGCTTGTCATCCGCAATCGCTTTCAGCCATTTCTCGCGTGACTGGTCCAGCGACACGCCAAATATCTCGAAGCCTTTGTCCTTATACCGGTTGTACATTTTTACCACGTTCGGGTTCTCTTTGCGGCACGGACCGCACCAGCTTGCCCAGAAGTCGATGAGCACATACTTGCCACGCAGCGATGACAGTGCTATACTGCCGCCTTCTGGTGTGGCCAATGAGAAATCCGGTGCCACTGAGCCGACTGCCGTACTGCGCAGGCTCTCCAATCGCTTGTTCAACAAAGCGGTATACCTGGAATCGGGCAATTTCTCGGAATACAGGGTAGCCATGCTGTCAGCAAAGCTGAAGTCGGTCGTCGGGTTGATGAGGTTGAGCGTGCCGAATGTCGATACGATGGAACTAGGATGCTGCGCCAGAAAGTTCTTCAGCTCCTTCTGCATCGCCAGGTATTGTTGCCTATACCCTTCTGCTTCCTCGGTCTTGCCCTCTGACATGGCCTGGTTGAATTGCTGGCTCAGTTCCGCCTCTTTTTGCCGCGACTCCGTCACCATCTTGTTTAGCTGCTGGAACAGCTCAGAATCCTGAGACCCTTCAATTTTGGCTGTCCCGTTCAAATCGCTGGCATCCGCCTCCACTTTGATGGTGCTGTTGTCGAGCACCAGCATCAAACCATTCTGTTGGTCAAGTCCCACCCGGTAGAAAGTGGGCTCCTTCACCTCTCCTTCAAAGGTGAAGGTACCGTCCTGGCTGATGACGGCTGTGTCGCGGGCTACAAACTGCTGTTCCCCCAATTCATACAGGTATATCTGTCCGGCTGAGGCATTCTGCAGTTTCCCTTGGATGGTGTAGGCGCTTCCGCCATTAGAAGCTGACTTATTCCCCTGGCAACTGCCCAACAGTGCAATGGCCAACGGCAGTATAGCAAATTTTCTTAGGTTCATATCACTTCAGATTTGATGACTTGACAAAGGGCTGTTTTACAATCGACTTTATAATTCAAGGTTTAGGCTTTATACTATCTATTCCTGAATGAAAATATAATTGATTCAGAGCTTTGTCTTATAATTTAAGCATTCAGGCTCTCTTGAAGCAACTTGTTTGCCACTTTCGGGTCTGCCTTGCCTTTTGTCTTTTTCATTATCTCACCCATGAACATACCGATGAGAGATTGCTTCCCAGCTTTGTATTCTTCTACCTTCTGCGGATTGGCAGCCAATACCTCGGCCACTATACCTTGCAGTGAGTCAGAATCCGACTCTTGCAACAGATTCTGCTCTTCGGCCACCTGGTGCGCCGCCAGTCCGGGGTTCTCGAGCATGTAGGGGAAAATCTTCTTGGCGGCCACCGAATGGCTCACCTTGTTCTCGTCCACGAGTGCGATAATTTCCGCAATGCTGTGTGGCTGCAGCGGGAAATCCTTGATGTGCAGCTGAAGCTCGTTCAAGTAAGATTTCACCGGACCCATCACCCAGTTGGATGCGCCTTTGTAATTGCTGGTATACTTGCAGAGTTCCTCAAAGTATAAGGCAATCTCCTTGGAGTCGGTCAGAACGCCTGCATCGTATTCTGATAAGCCGAACTGCTCGGTGAAGCGTTTGTACAGTTCCTGCGGCAGGCTCGGCATGGTGGCCTTGATGCGCTCCAGCCACTCTTGTTCGATGACCAATGGCGGCAGGTCCGGCTCCGGGAAGTAACGGTAGTCGTTCAGCGTCTCTTTGGAACGCATCGCTGTGGTCGTTCCCGTGTTAGCGTCGAAGTTACGTGTCTCAGAGTCTACCTGGCCCCCGTTCTCCAGTACCATAATCTGACGCTCGATTTCATGCTCAATGGCGCGCTGCACGTTGCGGAAGGAGTTCATGTTCTTCACTTCGACCTTGGTACCCCAAAGCGGCGAGTCCTTCAGCATCACCGAAATGTTGGCGTCACATCGCAGCGAGCCTTCTTCCATGTTGCCGTCGCAAATCTCGAGGTAACGCACCAAGCGGCGGATTTCGGTCAGGTAATTATAGGCTTCCTCTGAATCGCGTATATCCGGCTCAGAAACAATCTCAATCAGCGGCACACCGGCACGGTTCAGGTCAATAAGCGTTTCCGTCTCACCGGGCAAGTGCATGGATTTGCCGGCATCCTCCTCCATGTGAATGCGCGTGATACCGATGCGTTTGTCGTTGCCGGCCGCGTCTTTCACGTCCAGGTAGCCAGCCGTACAAACAGGTGTCTTGTCCTGCGTGATTTGGTAACCTTTCGGAAGGTCGGGGTAAAAATAGTTTTTGCGTGCGTAGAGGTTATAGCGCCTGATGTCGCAGTTGGTGGCCAGGCCCATCTTCACGGCCATCTCTACTACCCGCTTGTTGATGCGCGGCAAGGTGCCCGGGTGGCCCAATGTTATCACGCTCAGGTTGGTGTTGGGCATCACGCCGTATTCAGTTGAGTCAGACGAGTAGGCCTTACTCTCCGTCAGCAGCTGCGCGTGCACTTCCAGGCCGATAATCGCCTGGTATTTGTCTCTTATCTCTTTGTTCATTATCTGATTTTGAAGGTGCGCTATACCTGTTTCGTAAGTTTCCTGTCTACAGGTATAGCGCTGCTATCGTTTAAGCATTCATCAATGTCGTTACAAGTTCCTGGGCTTTGGCAGGTATAGCATGTAGTCCGGCTGTTTCTTTACCGCCTGCCGTGGCATAAAAGGGCTGTCCGCCGCCTCCGCCTTTGATTTCTTTAGCTAGTTCGCGCACCATTTGACTGGCGTTCAATTTGCGTTCAGTTACCAGGTTGTCTGATAGCATCACCGCAATTTGTGGCTTGCCATCAATTTCTGCGGCCAGCACCAGCACCAGGTTTTCGACTGCCTGACGCATATCGAATGCCAGTTTCTTCAAATAATCCGCAGTGGACACATCCACCTTTTCTGCCACGAAGTTAACCCCGTCAATCGACTGCGCTTTCTGCACCAGGCTTTCCTTCAGGCTAGTCAACTGCTTCAGTTCGAATTGCTCTAGTTGCTTTTGCAGGGCTTTGTTGTCTTCCTGCAGTTTTTGTACGGCACCTGAAATGTTGCTATGTGTACCCAGCACGTCGCGCACGGCGTTCAGCTCGTTCAACTGCTGCTGCATGTATTCTTCTGCCGAGCTCGCCGTGGTAGCCTCGATTCGACGCACACCTGCTGCTACAGAACTTTCAGACAGAATCTTGAAGTAGCCAATCTCGCCGGTGTTAAACACGTGCGTACCACCGCAAAGCTCTACCGAATGGTCGCGGTCGAAAGCAATAACACGAACAAACTCGCCATATTTCTCACCGAATAGCGCCATCGCGCCCATTTCTTTTGCCTGGGCAATCGGCACATTGCGCTGCTCCTCCAAAGGTATAGCCTGACGCACACGCTGGTTCACAATGGTCTCTACTTCGCGCAGCTGCTCGTCGGTTACTTTAGCGAAGTGAGAGAAGTCAAAACGGAGCACTTTCTCGTTCACCAAAGAGCCTTTCTGCTGCACGTGCTCACCTAAAACTTTACGTAAAGCGGCGTGTAGTAAGTGTGTAGCCGAGTGGTTCTTACGAATCAGGTTGCGGCGCTCGAAATCCACTTCACTTCTAAATGCAGCCTCTATATTCTGAGGCATTTTTGATGTGATGTGCAGAATCAGGTCGTTCTCCTTTTTGGTGTCCAGCACCTCGATTTGCTCGGAATCAGAAATCAAGTAACCGGTATCGCCTACCTGTCCGCCGCTCTCGGCATAGAACGGCGTACGGTCCAGCACCAGGTGGTACTCGCTCTTGTTTTTGGTCTTAACCTGACGGTAACGCACAATGTGCGAATCGGCCACGTCATGCTCATAACCTAAGAACTCCGTCTCCACATCTGGCTGAATGATGACCCAGTCACTTTGCTCTGAAGCCGAAGCGTTGCGTGAGCGGTTCTTCTGCTGCTCCATCTCCACCCCGAAACCAGTCTCGTCCACTTTCAGGCCTTTTTCACGGGCTATCAGGGCAGTCAGGTCGAGTGGGAAACCGAAGGTATCGTATAGTTCGAAGGCGGTTTTGCCGTCGATGATGTTGTTATTTTCTTTGAATTTAACTTCCAGAGCATCAAGACGCTTTAGTCCGTTCTCCAGCGTACGCAGGAATGCATTTTCCTCTTCCTCAATCACGCGTTGCACAAAGCTTAGCTGTGCCTTCAGTTCCGGGAATACGGTTTCCATCTGGTCGGCGAGCACGGCTGCCAGTTTGTAGAGGAAAGGCTTTTTGAAGTCCAGGAAGGTGAAGCTATACCTGACGGCACGGCGCAGGATACGACGAATCACATAGCCCGCTTTGTTGTTTGACGGCAGCTGTCCGTCAGAAATCGCAAAGGCAATAGCACGGATGTGGTCAGCCATTACACGAATGGCAATGTCTACTTGCTCGTTCTCGCCATAAACCACACCGGCTTCTTTGGCGATGAACTGAATCAGCGGCTGAAATACATCCGTGTCGTAGTTGGAGCGCTTACCCTGGATGGCCATGCACAAACGCTCGAAGCCCATACCTGTATCCACGTGCTGCGCAGGCAGTTTTACCAGCGAGCCATCGGCCAAGCGGTTGAACTCCATGAATACGTTGTTCCAGATTTCCACTACCTGCGGATGGTCAGCGTTCACGAGTGTCTTGCCGTCTACCTGCGCACGCTCTTCGTCGGTACGCAAGTCCACGTGTATCTCCGAGCACGGACCACACGGGCCCGTATCGCCCATTTCCCAGAAGTTGTCCTTCTTGTTGCCCATCAAAATGCGTTCTTCCGCAATCATAGACTTCCAGATGTCAAACGCTTCCTGGTCCATCGGCAGATTCTCAGAATTATCTCCCTGAAAAACTGATACATACAGCCTGTCTTTCGGCAGTTGGTATACCTCCGTCAACAACTCCCATGACCAGGCCAAAGCTTCTTTCTTGAAGTAATCACCGAATGACCAGTTGCCCAACATCTCGAACATGGTGTGGTGGTAGGTGTCGTAGCCTACTTCCTCCAAGTCGTTGTGCTTTCCCGAAACGCGCAGACACTTCTGCGTGTCGGCGATACGCTTGGACGGAGCCGGTTTGTTGCCAAGGAAATAATCTTTGAAGGGCGCCATACCTGAGTTGATAAACATCAGGGTGGGGTCATCTTTTACCACAAGGGGGGCCGACGGCACAATCTGGTGCTGCCGTTGCGCGAAGAAGTCAAGAAACTTTTGTCTAATCTCAGCTGAGTTCATCTATGAGTATTAAGCCTTTAGATACTATCTGCTATACTTGTTGTTTAATAACAAAAAATATAGAATTTTTGCCTTACAGAAACAGCCTCTACAGGTTATGCTTCATGGGCCTGCAATAAGGCAAAAGTAGCATATTTTAGCCGTATTTCTTGCGCTATACCTGAAAATTCGTGCTGTGGCTGCCATCCCCTGAAACCGACATTATGCCTTATAAAGAAAAAGAAATCGAGAAACAGTACTACACGATAGGTGAAGTAGCTGCCATTTTTGACGTTGCCCCCTCCCTCATCCGCTTTTGGGAAACAGAGTTTGAGCAACTAAAGCCAAAGAAAAGCAAGAAAGGCAACCGCCAGTACACTCCCAAGGACATCGAGGATTTACGTTCAGTCTACCACCTGGTAAAGGAGCGCGGCTTCACCATTCAGGGCGCCAGGGAGGTGCTCAAGAACAAATCGGTACAGACGAAAGACAAAATCGAAATCATCAACTCACTGGAGAAAGTGCGCTCTTTCCTGGTCGGGATAAAGGAACAGCTGAACACCAAAAGCTAAGCCTGCGTACCTTGGTGCATGTCTGAAGAAGCTCAGTTCGAAGTAGCCCTTTCCTTTCTGCCTTATGTCGGCCCACAGCTGACAAAGGTGCTGGTGAGTTATTGTGGCTCAGCCAAGGCCATTTTTGTTACCCCTGCCGCCAAGCTGGTCAAGATTCCAGGTATAGGCGAACGGGTGGCCAACAGCATCCGCGACAATGCCCGGCAGGCGCTGCTAGAGGCCGACCAGGTGCTCAAGCAGGCGGAGGCGAAAGAGGTGCAGTTGCTGTTCTATACCTCTCCAAAATACCCGAACCGGCTCAAGCAATTGCCGGACGCTCCCCCGCTGCTCTATTACCGCGGCAATGCCGATTTGAACCACCGCCGCATCATCAGCATGGTGGGGACACGCAAACCTTCTTCTTATGGAATGTCTGTGACGGAACGGATTGTCGAAGATTTAAAGCCCCTCAACGTGATGATTGTGAGCGGCCTCGCGTACGGTATTGACATCCTGGCGCACCGGGCAGCTCTTCAAGCTGGCCTGCCGACGATTGGCGTAATGGCCTCTGGGCCAGACATCATCTACCCGGGTGTACATAAGAAGTATGCGGAGAAAATGCTGGAGCAGGGCGGCGTGCTGACGGAGAATACATTCGGCACCAAACCCGACGCACCCCGCTTTCCAGCCCGAAACCGCATCATCGCCGGCATGTCGGATTGTACCATCGTAGTGGAGGCGGCTTTCAAGAGCGGCACCCTCATCACCGCCGATATTGCCCACAGCTATGACAAAGAAGTGATGGCCGTGCCGGGCAATATAAACTCCCCCGTGTCGGAAGGCACGAACCACCTCATCAAATCGAATAAAGCCGCCGTCTATACCTGCTCGCAGGATTTGGTGGAACTCCTGAACTGGGACGTGGAGGACAGCCTGGCGGCGAAGCGGGCCGCAGCCATACCTGTTCTCAATCCAAAAGACTTCACTCCGGAAGAGATGCAGGTGCTGCAGGTGCTCATTCAGGCTGGTGAAGAGCACATGGACAACCTCAGCTGGAAAGCTCAGGTACCGGTGAGTCAGTTGGCCTCCGTGCTGCTCGCGTTGGAATTTAAAGGAATGGTCAAGGCTATTCCTGGTAAACGCTTTGCCCTCATACGATAACCAACCCTCCTAGCTCCTGCCATGCAAGTGATTTACAACAGCACCCCAATGCCAGAAGAGGACGTCCGACTGTCGCTTTCCAACCGGGCCTTCCAATACAATGATGGGTTTTTTGAGACCATTATGATGGAAGGCGGTAGATTGCGGTTCTGGCTAGACCACCAGGAACGGATGCGGGAGGCGGAGCTGGCATTGCACCTGGAGTTGCCGGATTGTTTCTGGGATGGTACTCTGGAGCAGCAACTGCTGGAATTGACACAGCAGAATGAGGTCTCGCTAGGGCGCCTGAAGCTTCAGGTATGGCGGGCTGGTTCCGGCCTTTACACCCCTCAGACAAACCAGGTAGAGTGGTTAGCGACGGTGCAACAGGCAGCACCTGCTCCGGAGGAACCGATTCATATAGGGGTATGCCAATCAGTGCGAAGCATTCACTCAGCTCTCTCCCATGTCAAAGGTCCACAGGCCCCTCTTTATGTGTTGGCAGGTATAGAAAAGCAACAGAAGCAGCAGGACGACATGCTGCTGCTCAGCCTACAGGGCTATGTATCTGAGTTGATTTCATCCAATATTTATTGGGTAAAGGAGAACGTTCTCTACACACCCACACTGGACACAGGCTGCGTAAATGGCGTTTCCCGACGGAACATACTGCGCTACTGCCTGGAGCAGCACATGGAGGTGCGGGAGTTGCAGTGTGCAGTCGGGCAGCTGGCAGAGGCAGAAGCGGTTTTTGCTTCTAATGTAGCCGGCCTTCGCGCTATCGCTTCCATAGATGCTGTCCCCCTGCCAACACAACACCCGCTCATCTCCCAAATCAGGAAGGCGCTATACCTATAGAAATAATCTTGTCCGGCCTATACCGAGCAGAAGTTAGGAAAAAGCCATAAGATAGTTTAAGCAATAGGCTTAGCGGAGCCACATACGGCTAACCTATATATTGTAATCCGGTACTTGAACGCCCTGGAGGGTGGGACGCTCGTCAAAGTCCTGCAATAGGTGGTTAATTTCCTCTTGCGATAGCTTCCCCGTTGCCAGTTCATACACCTTGCCCTTCAGAATCTGCACCCAACTGCGCCTGCCCAGTAGGTTGAGTAGGCTCCTGAGTTCAGCCATTTCACGGTCCAGCGTGGCATCGGATATGACTTTGCCTAGGCTCGACTCTCGTAATCTTTGGCAGAGCTCATCCAGTTTGTTCCCTAGTACTTCCCGCTGCAAGGGTTTGATTCTGTCCTGTGGCAAATAACTGCTGCCGGTGAAAAAGTTATTCTCATCGAGAAATTCAACACCGTCAGTTGAAATCTGCGCATACACGGTGTCTTCCACCGTCAATGTTTTAACCAAGCCATCCTCTTCCAGCGTTCTTGCAATCTCACGGCACTCAATGGGATTGCATCTGATGCCACTGCTGGCAAACACTTCCCCTACTTCGTAGAGTTTTCCATTGTACTTGTGCTCGTACAGGGCCAGGAGCAAATACCTTATCTTCATCGACAATTCCATATCAACCTCCTCTTTATGCTATTGATTTGCCCCCGTTTCTATAACACAACACGATTAATTCGGGTTTTTCTCTAGACAGAATATACAAACAATGTTGGTGAACCGAACCAGAAGACGGGCAAAGAATCGATTGGAATTGGTAGGTGTTTTGTTAATTTGTCCCGGTTCCAGAACTGGATTGCATCGTGGCCTCGTAGTAGGTCTATAAGCCTTTCTTATTATGGGAAGCTCCCGGTACAGGAGTGTTAAACTTACCGCTATGGAAAAAAGGATACGCGTAGGATTGTTAGGTTTCGGGATGGCTGGCAGGGTGTTTCACGCGCCCTTCATTTCCATCCTTCCCGCATTGGAACTGAAGAAAATAAGGGCAAATCGGCAGGAGAGCGTGGCCCTGGCGAAAGCAGCTTACCCCACTGCAGAGGTGGTGCAAGACGATGCGGCTATACTGGATGATGAAGGAATCGACTTGGTCATTGTGGCCACCACGAATGCCACGCATTACAGTCTGGCCAAGCAAGCGCTTTTGGCTGGCAAGCACGTGGTGGTGGAGAAACCTTTCACAGTGACCTCCGACGAGGCGACTGAACTCATCGCCCTGGCCAAGCACCAGCATAAGGTGCTCACGGTATACCAGAACAGGCGTTGGGACAGCGACTTCAAAACAGTACGCAAGGTGCTGGAAAGCAACCTTCTGGGCACTCTGGTGGAGTATGAAGCACATTTTGACAGGTTTCGGAATAAACTGTCTCCTGACACTTGGAAAGAGGAGAATGTTCCGGGCACCAGCCTGCTCTACGACTTGGGTTCCCATCTGATAGACCAGGCGCTATACCTGTTCGGGATGCCGGAAGAAGTTACTGCCGACCTGCGCATACAGCGCCCGGAGGGTAAAATCGTGGACAGCTTTGACGTGACACTGCACTACCGAAGTGGGCTCAAGGCCATTCTGAAAGCAGGTATGCTGGTCAAGCAGCCAGGTCCCCGATTCATATTGTCGGGTGACAAAGGTTCTTTTGTGAAGTATGGACTGGACGTGCAGGAGGTGGCCCTGAAAAGAGGACTCTCGCCGGCCACTACGTCCGAGTGGGGAGTGGAACCTACGGAGCTTTGGGGGCAGGTGGACACGGAACTGCACGGGATGCGGCTATCAGGCAAGATAGAAAGTGAAACGGGTGATTACCGCGGTTTCTATGAGAACGTCAGCCAGGCTATTCTGGGGAATGAAGAACTGGTAGTGAAGCCGGAACAGGCTAGGAAT
Organism: Pontibacter roseus DSM 17521; assembly: GCF_000373265.1. Lineage (GTDB taxonomy): Bacteria > Bacteroidota > Bacteroidia > Cytophagales > Hymenobacteraceae > Pontibacter > Pontibacter roseus. Next base: position 636,279 of record NZ_KB890762.1, on the reverse strand, counting down.
ACCATCCGCATCATTGAGCTAGCCATGCAGAGCAGCGCCGAAAAACGCACTCTACCCTATCATGGATGAAATGGTAAGATTTCTCCCTTTCCATCTTGCAGCTACTTAGAATCCATTTCTAAATACAGAAAGAGGATACCGTTTCCCCAGTATCCCCTTTCCTTCTATACCGCGACCGGTGCTTTTATGGCAGGATGCGAAATGTAGTTTTCTAATTTGAAGTCCTCGAATTTGAAGTCGAAGATGTCTCTTATGTCCGGGTTAATCCTGATGGTAGGCAACGGATAGGTATGGCGGGTAAGCTGCAGTTTGGCCTGCTCCAAGTGGTTCAGGTATAGGTGGGTGTCGCCGCCGGTCCAGATGAACTCACCAGGTTCCAGGTCGGTGACCTGCGCCATCATGAGCACCAGAAGGGCGTAGGAGGCAATATTGAACGGCACTCCCAGGAACACATCGGCGGAGCGCTGGTACAGTTGGCAGGAAAGCTTCCCTTCCGCCACATAGAACTGGAAAAAGGCGTGGCAAGGCGGAAGCTTCATGTTCTCTATCTCCGCTACGTTCCAGGCGCTTACAATTATTCTGCGGGAGTCCGGGTTGCGTTTCAGTTGCTGTACCACCTGCGAAATCTGGTCGATGTGGCGGCCGTCTGGTGTTGGCCAGTTGCGCCACTGCGAGCCATACACAGGACCCAAATCACCGTTCTCATCGGCCCATTCATCCCAGATTGTCACCCCGTTCTCCTTCAGGTATGCGATGTTGGTGTCTCCTTTCAGAAACCACAGCAACTCGTGTATGATGGAGCGCAGGTGTGCCTTCTTGGTGGTCACCAACGGAAAGCCATCCGCCAGGTTGAATCTCATTTGGTAGCCGAAAACACTCAATGTGCCTGTTCCTGTCCTGTCTTCCTTCTTCACCCCTTTGTCCAGGATGTGCTGCATCAAGTCTAGATATTGTTTCATGGCTACTAAGTATGTTGTGTGTGATTCGGAAGCTTAAATATAGGGGAAATATCAGAATTTATAAATGGATTTGGAGGAGCCTAACAGCAAATAAAGCGTAGTGATTTAATTCACTGCACCTTAGCCCATACCAACTAAATTCATCTGAGTTGCAGTATTATTATTGTATATTTCAACTCGATTTTAGAAGATAACGAATAACAGAGTCTATAGCAGAAAAGAGCAATGGAGATTCCTTTACTATCAGACGTCGTTATCATCTTAGGTCTTGCTGTGGTGGTTATACTGCTCTTTCAGCGCATCAAACTGCCTACTATTCTGGGCTTCCTGGTGACGGGCGTGATAGCGGGCCCACATGGTCTGAGCCTTGTGGCGGATGCGCATAACATCGAGATTCTTGCCGAGATAGGAATCATTCTGCTTCTCTTCATCATCGGAATTGAGTTTTCGCTCCGCAGACTGGCACTCATCAAACGAACCGTACTGTTGGGGGGGGCTACACAGGTGGTCCTTACCATACTGCTGGTGGGCCTGTTCCTGATGATGTTCGAGTTCAGTGCCGGTGAGGCTTTTTTTGTAGGTTTCCTGGTTGCCCTGAGCAGCACGGCCATTGTGCTCAAACTCCTGCAGGATAAAGGGGAAATCAGTAGTCCGCATGGCAAGGTGGTGCTAGGCATTCTCATTTTCCAGGATATCGTGGTGGTGCCGATGATGCTGGTAGCCCCGTTGATGGCAGGTGGGTCGGATAATGTAGCTTTGAAGCTGCTGCTGATGCTGCTCAAAGGCATTTTTGTGATTGTGTTCGTTCTGATTAGTGCCCGCTACCTGGTGCCCAGGCTCCTATATTTGGTGGCCAGCACCAGAAGCAAGGAGCTTTTCATCCTGAGTATCGTCGTTATCTGTTTTGCGGTGGCCTGGCTCACGCAGAGTCTGGGCTTGTCTCTGGCCTTGGGTGCCTTTATGGCAGGTCTGATTATCTCAGATTCGGAGTACAGCTACCAAGCCACTAGCAACATACTTCCCTTTCGCGAAATATTCACCAGTTTCTTCTTCGTTTCCATCGGCATGCTACTCGACTTTGAGTTCATGCTGCAGCATTTCCTGCTGGTCGCTGTGTTGGCTGTTTGCACCTTCCTGCTCAAGAGCCTGGTAGCCACCATCGCTGCCCGCATACTGCAGTACCCGCTGCGCACCTCGCTGCTGGTAGGGTTGTCGCTGTTTCAGGTGGGTGAGTTCGCCTTTATCTTGTCCAAAACAGGTATAAGCAGTGGGCTCCTGAGCAAAGAGGTATACCAGTTTTTCCTGTCGGTCTCCCTTCTGACTATGGCCATCACCCCCTTTGTGATAGGCAATTTCCACGTTATTGCCAATTTTATCGGTGCTAAGGTGCTGCGTATCCGAAATTCTCACACAAACGAACCTGTTGAAGGGGCGCCGACAGACGAGCTAATTCACCTGGAGGACCATATCATTATCATTGGATATGGTATTAATGGGCGAAATGTGGCCAAAGCGGCACGGCACGCTAACATACCGTATGTGATTGTGGAGTTGAATCCTGTTATGGTGCGAGAGGAGCGCCTGCGAGGAGAAGCCATCCTGTACGGCGATGCGGTGCATGGTGTGATTTTGTCGCACGTCAACATTCACAAGGCACGTGTGGTGGTTGTTGCGATTTCAGATGCTGAGGCCACCAAACGTGTAACAACCGCCATCCGGGAGCTAAATGACAAAGTGCACATCATCGTGCGTACCCGTTTTGTGCAGGAGATGGAGGAGAACTTCAAAACAGGAGCCGACGAAGTGATTCCAGAGGAATTTGAGACGTCCGTTGAGATTTTTACCCGCGTGCTCAACAGGTACCTGTTGCCTCGTGACGAGATAGAAGCCTTCACCAACAGCATCCGGGCAGACAACTACGATATGCTGCGGAGCCTCACGAATGCGAAGCGCCCTTCCATAGGTATAGGAACTGAACTGCCGGATATTGAGGTAGCCAGCCTGCGCATCTTTACCAAAGATGATTCGCTGGTAGGCAAAACACTTATCGAATCCGATATAAGGAGTCGGTTTGGCGTAACGCTGGTAGCCATCAAGCGCGATGGCGCTACGCTGCTGGAAATCAATGGGCGCACCACGCTGGAAAGAGGCGATGTGGTGTATGTGGTTGGTAGACCAAAAGACGTCACGCTTTTCAACAGTTTTCTACGCGCCGACTAGACGGGCTCCTAAAGCCATGTTTCAGTTAATTGCCGCTTGCAGCAGGCAGTTTGGAAATGATGTTACGCACTATGCCCGAGACTTTGCCATAGCCGGCGTTGAAATTGCTGATAGCGCCCTCGGTCCAGCCGCGCCAAAGAAGTTGATTGGTTTTCGGGTCAATCAGGTCCACTATCACGGTACCTTCCTTGAACAGGTCCACGGCACGGTAGCCAGGCATCTGGGTGTTGCCATAGGTATAGCGGTAACCGCCCATATACGCATAGCTATACCCAAACCCGTTGCCATACAGCTCGGGCACATCCTTTTCAACCGGAACCGAAACACTCACGTCGTATGCCAGCAGCAGGTCGGGGTTGACACTGGTTTTGCGGTACCCTTTCTCAGCCAGTTCCGCCTCAATGGCCTTTGTCAGGTGTTGGTGCAATTCCGGGCTGTAGTCTTTGCCGTAGGTAGCCGGGGCAGTGGGTTTGGGCTGGTACCAGCTGTATGTGCGCTGTTTGCTCAGGGACTTGTCCGGCGACATAATAGTATTGGTGCGCTCTACGACGGAGGTAGTCACGCAGGAGCTGAAAAGTACACTGATGAGCAGCGCAGGTAGCCACTTGAATAGCCTGAGGGGAGTCGTTTTCTGTACAGTTTGCTTCATTTTGAGGGGTTGTGCTGGTAACAGTGACAAATATCATCGCTTCCGAATCAAATTTATATATCCTTTGCCGAATAAATTTTCAGCCGGGGCCTGAGCCTGTGCCGCACCATAACCGAAGCGTGCTGGCTCCGTACCCCTTAGCTATACCTAGTCCTGAACCATAAAGAGATTTACATATGAACCATCCACACCTCCCCTATACCTCTGCTGAGGAAGCCCTTTCGGCCATCAAGTCAGGCGACCGCTTGTTTATACACGGAAGTGCTGCCACGCCCCAGTACCTGGTGCGCAAGTTGGCGGAACGGGCCGATGAGCTGCGGAATGTGGAACTGGTGAGCATTTCCACCTTCGGCGACATGCCCTGTGCTGAGGAAAGATGCAGCGACGCCTTTTACATCAACTCCCTCTTTGTGTCGGCCAACGTGCGCGAAGCCGTGAACAGCGGCCGCGGCGACTACGTGCCCATCTTCCTGAGCGAAATCCCCAACCTGTTCCGCTCCGGCATCATGCCGCTGGATGTCGCCATCGTACACGTGTCGCCACCTGACAAGCACGGCTTCTGCTCCCTCGGCGTGTCAGTGGACATTGCCCGCGAGGCCGTTATCAGCGCTAAGCATGTCATCGCGCAGGTGAACCCGCAAATGCCCCGCACCCACGGCGATGCCCTCATCCATACCCGGCGTTTTAATGCCTTGGTGGAGGTGGACGAAGCGCTGCCCGTGGTAGATTACAGCCTCAAAATCTCTGAGACGGAAGAGCGGATAGGGCGTTACATCGCGGAGATGGTGGAAGACGGCGCCACGCTGCAGATGGGTATAGGCGGCATACCGGATGCCACGCTCAAGAGCCTCACTAACCACAAAGGACTTGGCATCCATACCGAGATGTTCTCAAATGGCATACTTCCGTTGGTGAAGCAAGGCGTAATCACGAACGAATTCAAGACGAAACACAAGGGGCGCATCGCGACAGGCTTTATTGTGGGGAACCGGGAGTTGTATGACTTTGTGGATGATAACCCGCTCATCACCATGCTCAGCTCAGATTATGTGAACGATGTGACCGTCATCCGCTCCAACCCGAAGGTGACAGCCATCAACAGCGCCATCGAAATCGACCTGACAGGCCAGGTGGTGTCCGATTCCATCGGAACGTATCAGTTCTCAGGTATAGGTGGTCAGATGGATTTCATACGGGGAGCCGCTCTCTCTAAAGGTGGCAAACCCATCATCGCGCTGCCTTCTGTCACCGCCAAAGGCATTTCACGCATCACGCCGTACATCAACCAGGGTGCCGGCGTGGTGACCACACGGGCACACGTGCATTATGTAGTGACGGAGTATGGCGTGGCTTATCTCTATGGCAAAAACCTGCGGCAGCGAGCTAAGGCCTTGATTGAGATTGCCCACCCAGACCACCGCGAACGACTGGAGGAGGAGGCTTTCAAACGTTTTAAGACTATATAGGAAGTGCCATAACCTTGCGGGTTTTTTTGCGTGTATGGGAGAAACAAACTCACTCCTATGGATATATCTACTGTTTCTTCGCATATACCTTCACCCCGCCCGGAATGGGTGGTGCGTTTTGCCCGTGTGGGCCTCATCGCCAAAGGCATTGTGTACTGCCTGGTGGGGGCGCTCGCCTTTATGGCAGCCTTCGAGATTGGCGGCAAGTCCACGCAGGACTCCGGGAAGACTGGCGTTTTCCAGTTCCTGCTGGAGCAGCCTTACGGCAAGGTCATATTGGCTTTGGTGGCGCTCGGCATGCTCTGTTATGCCGTGTGGCGCATTATCCAAGCCATCAAGGACACTGAAGACAAAGGCGATGACGCCAAAGGCATCGGAAGGCGAATCGGATATCTGTTCAGTGGCCTAGTGTATGGTGCGCTGGCATTTTACGCGGCAAAGCTCGTAATGGGCAATGGCGGCGGAGGCAACGGAGACTCACGTCAGACGATGGCCCAGGAGCTTCTTTCCCAGCCTTTCGGGCAGTGGCTGCTGGGCGCGGTAGCCGTGGGCACCATGGCTGTGGGCATTTACCAGTTCTACAGGGCGTTCTCCGGCAAATACATGAAAAAGGTGCAGGCCTCAAGGCTACAGCCAGAACTCCAGCAAACGCTTATTCGCGCCGGAAAGGTGGGGTATGCAGCCCGTGGAGTCGTCTGGCTGATTATCGGCTACCTGCTGCTCAAAGCCGCTCTGGAATCGGACTCGCAGGAAGCGGGTGGCAGCGCAAGTGCTTTCCAATTCTTGGAGAATAGCTCCTATGGATCCTTCCTGCTAGGGGCTGTGGCCTTGGGGCTGATTTGCTACGGCGTGTTCATGTTCGTGCGGGCCAAGTGCGAAGTCATCAATGCCAATTGATGCGTATTCAGTTCTAGGGCTGTAGCCTCACTATACCTGTATTGCTTTCCTGAAGAGCCTCTCATTTGTTAAGCCAAACGAGAGGCTCTTCTTTTTCTTCCAGTTTTCATTAAGCAGCTTTGGTCTTTTTGGAGTGGCTATCAAAGCCTGAGCGGCAGGTATAGAATAAAGCGAGTGCCCGCTTTTAGAACTTCTCTACTTTTACCATCCCCTGTTGTTTTCTCATGCATGGTGCTCTGATTAAAGACTTCATGCTGCGGCTTCAGGTATAGGTTCCTTCGAATTGGCCATACCTGTTTCAGGGTAAACCAATTTAGCCGGCCAAACTGTTCAGAAGGTACGACAATCCTGTTATATTTGATGCTTGCAAGGAAACTCCAACTGGCTAGATGACAAACGACTCTTTTAAGATATTCATACTGGATGACGACGTGTGGTACAGCGAGTTGCTGGAGTATCATCTGTCCCTCAATCCGGATTACGAAATCAGGAAATTCCATTCTGCCAACGAGTGCCTTTCCAACCTGTACCAGAGCCCCAATGTCGTGACGCTGGACTATTCCCTCCCCGACAAAAACGGCGCGGAGGTGCTCAAGAAAATAAGGGAGCAGAACCCGGACGTGCAGGTGGTGGTGATTTCTGGCCAGGAAGACGTCGCCACTGCCGTAGACCTGCTTAAGCAAGGCGCCTACGACTACATTGTCAAAGACGAAGACACCCCGGAGCGGCTCTGGAACACCATCAACAAGATTCGTGAGAACGTGTCGCTGCGCGAGGAAATCAGCCAGCTCAAGGAAGAAATCGGTCAGAAATACGATTTCAGCAAAGTCATCATCGGCAATAGTGAAGCCATACGCAAGGTATTTTCGCTCATGGATAAGGCTACCAAAACCAACATCACCGTCTCGATACACGGCGAGACTGGTACCGGTAAGGAGCTTGTAGCCAAGGCCATCCATTACAACAGCACCCGCAAGAAACAGCCTTACGTGGCGGTCAACGTGGCCGCTATACCTCGAGAATTAATAGAAAGCGAACTGTTCGGCCATGAGAAAGGCGCTTTTACTGGCGCGTTGTCCAGACGGCTGGGCAGGTTTGAAGAGGCCAGCAAGGGCACCATTTTCCTGGATGAGATAGGCGAACTGGACATCAGCCTGCAGGCCAAACTGCTTCGGGTGCTGCAGGAGAAAGAAATCACCCGCGTGGGCGGCAACAGCGTGGTGCCTGTGGATGTGCGCATCATTGTGGCTACCCACAAAAATCTGGCAGAGGAGGTCAAAAAAGGCACCTTTCGCGAAGACTTGTACTACCGCCTGCTTGGACTTCCCATTCAACTGCCGCCCCTCCGCGAACGTGGCAGCGACATACTAGTGCTAGCCAAGTACTTCATGGACGCATTCGCGAAGGAAAATGGGATGGGCAGGAAATCGCTCTCGCCGGCTGCTCAGCAGAAGCTACTCTCCTACCCTTTCCCCGGCAACGTGCGCGAACTGAAGGCACTGGTAGAACTGGCCGTCGTGCTGGCGGACGAAGACGTTGTGCAAGAGCACGAAATCAATTTCTCAGCCAGCCACACCGACAGAGATTTTCTGGCGGAAGAGCGGAGTCTGAAGGACTATACCACGGCCATCATCCAGCGCTTCCTCGACAGGTATGACTACAATGTGCTGCTGGTGGCCGATAAGCTAGGTATAGGCAAGTCCACCATCTATCGCATGATACAGAGCCGTGAGCTCTTTGTGAAATAATTTCCCTAGGCAAATTTTATCTGCGGCATGTTCCGCTTGAATAGCGGAACATTTCCATACCTGTAAGCAATCATTGAGGCATTTTGTCTGTTGATGCTTTCAGATATACCCTTAGTATCGTATCATTTTCTCTGCTAGCTAGTTCAGATGGAAACAATCAATAACACACAGGTGCTACAGGAGCTGGAACAGGAGCGGCAGGCGCGTCTGCAGGCAGAACAGCAGGTCGCGCAACTGACCCGGCAACTGCATCGCCTCCAGCAGGCACAGTCCGCTCCAGAGCTGGAGCATGCCCAACCCATGCTGCGCCTCTCTTACCAAGGAGAGCTGCTACACGCCAATGCCTCCGGCCATCAGTTTCTGGAAAGTCTGGGAGCACGACGGTTCCCGGCATTGCAGAATCTGCTCCTGAACAAAGCCAAGCGGCTGGAACGCCTGGGAGCTCCGGCATCCTTGGAGGCGAGCATCAGCGGCAAGCACTTTTTGCTGCACCTGACTTCCAGCCCCGACAAAGGCTACCGGAACTTCTTCCTGACCGACATTACTCCGCGCCGGCTGGCAGAGAAGGCCTTGGAGGAAAGCCAGATGTTTGTGCAGAACATCACGCGCACCATACCCAACATCGTGTACATTTATGACCTCGAAGCGGACCGGACTATCTACCTCAACAAGCAAATCAGCAATGTGCTGGGGTATACTGATGCCGATATCACGGCCATGGACGGGCACGTCTTCAGCTCCATCGTGGAGCCGGTGGGCAAGGAAGCACTGTATGCGCACGCGCAGCGTATGAGGATAGCATCCGATAATGAGATACACGAAGTAGAATATAACGTCCTGGCGAAAGATGGCTCCGTCAAGATTCTCAGCTGCCGCGAAAGTGTGTTCAAGCGCAGCCGCAACGGGCAGGTGAAGCAAATTATCGGGTCGGCTGAGGACATCACCCGTTTGCGCCAGAAAAGCCGGGAACTGGCCCGGCAGAAAGACTTTTACGAGTCCATACTCAACCATATCCCTTCGGACGTCGCGGTGTACGACGAGCATTTGCGCTACCTTTTCGTGAACCCCGCCGCTGTGGGCGACCCCGCTATTAGGGAATGGATTGTGAACAAAACCAATGAGGAGTACTGCGCCTACCGCAACGTGCCGCTCCACCGCATCGAGTCGAGGGGCCGCCACCTGCACCGGGTGCTGGAGGAGAAAAGACGCGTTGAGTTTGAGGAAAACCTGGTAGACAAAAACGGGGAAGCCTCTTACCACCTGCGCAGACTCAACCCCGTGCTGGATGAGGAAGGGAACGTCAAACTCATTATCGGGCATGGCCTCAACATCACGGAGTTGCACCACGCGCAACAGGAGATAAAGCAGAGCGAGGCCAAAGTCAGGACCATACTGGAGGCTATACCTGACCTCATGTTCATCATCGACAAAGACGGGGTATACCTGGAGATGCACAACGAGAACGAGGCCCACCTGCAATACGATGCGGAGGAAATCATTGGTAAAACGATTTTCGACACGCACCCCGACTCGCTAAGTCAGGATTTGTATGAGCGGGTACAGCAGGTGCTGCGGACAGACCAAATGGAGTCCATTGATTACCACCTGGATTTGCCCATTGGAACACGCTACTATGAAGGCAGGATAGTCAAGTATAGCGACGACAGAGTGCTGGCCATCATCCGGGACATTACCGAAGAACGGCAGGCGGCGCAGGAAGTCAAGGAAAAGAACGATTTCATACGATTAGTACTAGACACCAGCCCGAGCCTGATCTACGTTCGGGATGGGAAAGGGCATTTCAAACTGGCTAACCAGGAGTGCGCCGCCTTGTTCGGCCTAACGCCGGAGCGGATGATAGACAGCAACACCAGCGAAATTCATACCATTCAGCAAGAAGTGGCTTTTTTCAATGCGATAGACCAGCACGTGATAAAGTATGGCAAAGAGGTCAAGGTGCAGGAGCGCTTCACCTTGCCGTCTGGCAGCGTGGTCTGGTTCAACACCATCAAAAAGCCGCTTGTGACCAGCGACGGCCAGGTGCATGTGCTAGGTATTTCCACCAATATCACCGAGCAGCGTTCTGCCCGTAAGCGGCTGGAGCGCAGCGAGGAACTACACAGACTCCTCTCTGAGAACTCACGCGACCTGATTTGCCTGCACGACCCGGATGGCACTTACCTGTACGTGTCCAGAGCGGCCGAAGAGATGCTGGGATACAAACCAGATGAATTGGTAGGTACCTCCCCTTATGAAATCGTGCACCCGCAGGACAGCCAGAACGTGCTGGTGAACGGACACGAGCGGACCATCCAGACGCGGAACAACATCATCATACAGCACCGCCTGCGCCACAAGAACGGCACCTATGTATGGATGGAGACCAGCATTCGGCCGATTATGGACAGCAGCGGTGAAGTAATGAAGCTCCAATCGGCCTCGCGTGACATCACTGACCGCCGCCTGTCAGAGGATGCGCTTAAAAACAGCGAGAAAAAGTACCGGGACCTTATCAAGTACAGCCAGGCTTACATCTGTACGCATGACATGGAAGGGCGCATTCTGGCCGTTAACCCATACCTGATGCAGATGCTGGGTTACACAGAACAGGAGATAGTGGGCAAAGAGCTGAAAAACTTTTTCCCCTTGCTGCACCGGCAGCACTTCCCCGCCTACCTGGAGCAGATTCAGACAAACCGCGTGGTGGATGGCGTGCTTTGCATCCTCAACAAACAAAAAGAGGAACGCTACCTCTACTACCAGAACTACAAGGTGAGCGAAGAGGGACAGGAAGCCTATGTGATTGGCATCGCGCAGGACATAACGGATAGGATGCAGACCGAGCGGGAGCTCAAAAAAGCCAAGGAAGCCGCCGAAGAATCGGCGCGGGTGAAGGAGAACTTCCTGGCTAACATGAGCCACGAAATCCGTACGCCATTAAACGGTATACTGGGTATGGCGGGTCTGCTGAACAAAACACCACTGAAGGAAGACCAGCAGAACTACCTCAAAATCATCAACCAGTCCGCCGACAATCTGCTAGTGGTCATCAACGACATTTTAGATATAGCCAAGATTGAGTCCGGCAAACTGGAGTTGGAGTCTATCCCTTTCCATGTTGATGAAACAGTGCAAGCCGCTTTCCAGACGCTGCGGTACAAGGCCGAAGAGAAGGAAATAGCGCTGGTGCTGGGAGACCAGCAGCTTGGCCATACCGTGCTGGAAGGCGACCCCTACCGCCTGAACCAGATTCTGCTGAACCTGCTCAACAACGCCATCAAGTTTACCGACGAAGGAAGCGTGACGCTGAGCGCCCGCACGCTAGAAGAAACCTCCTCTACCCTCACCATTGAGTTTGCCGTGACGGATACAGGTATAGGCGTGCCTGAAGATAAGAAGGACTTTATTTTTGAAGGATTCACGCAGGCCTATTCCAGCACGACCCGCAAATACGGTGGCACCGGCCTCGGACTGAGCATCTGTAAGAACCTGGTGGAGCGACAGGGCGGTGACATCTGGGTGGAGAATAACCCTACCGGAGGCAGCACCTTCAAGTTCATGCTGACGTACCCTAAGAGCAGCAAAACCTTGCCAGAAGCCACTGAGCAGACTGCCATTGACTTCAGGAGCCTGGGCGAGGTGCGTGTGCTGCTGGCAGAGGACAACGAAGTGAACGTGTTCCTGGCAAAAGCCATTATGGAGGATTGGGGATTCAAGCTGGATGTGGCCGTCAATGGACAGGAAGCGGTCGAACTGGTGAACCAGCATACCTACGACATCATCCTGATGGACATACAGATGCCCGAGCTCAGTGGTATTGACGCCACCCACATCATCAGGGAGCACCAGGATGAGCGGATAGCGCAGCTGCCTATTATCGCTCTCACAGCCAACGCTTTAAAAGGAGACGCTGAGAAATACCTGAATGCCGGCATGAATGACTACGTGTCCAAGCCCTTTGAGGAAGAGGTGCTGTTTTCTAAAATAGCGGCGCTCCTGCCCCACAAGCTGAGCGGCGGCAAGCTGACAGTGCCTGGAAAAGCAATCCAAACAAGCACCTTGGAACCCATGTACAGCTTAGATGTCATCCGGAAAATGTCGCGCAACAACACGGCCTTCCTGAACAGGGCCATGCAGTTGTTCACTGACACGGTACCTGGCACTGTTCAGGATATGCGCCTGGCTGTGCAGCGGGAAGACTGGCAGCAGGTGAGTTCCTTGGCCCACAAGCTGAAATCCACCATCGATACCATGAAGATTGGGCAGTTGCGCGAAATGGTCCGGTTCATTGAAGGAAATGCGAGGCAGCAAACCCATCTCTCAGAAGTAAGCACATCTGTCGAGGAGCTCTGCCAGGTGATGCTGCAGGTAGTGGACCAGGTACGCGAGAACATTCCGGAACTAAACTAACCCTATCACCTTCCAAACGGCTGCCCTACCTGAGACGGTAAGGCAGCCGTTTCCATTTTTGCACTCTTCGCTCGTATTGAGTATATTAAGCCATACCTGCCAGCTATACCTATGTCAACAACCCCTGTCAGCCCAACTCTGGAAGACCTGAACAACATCACAGCACTGCGTCACCACCTGCACCATTTTCCTGAATTGTCGGGAAGTGAGCACAATACCAGCCATACCATCCGGCAGTTCGTGAAGCGCTACCAACCCACTGAGGTAGTGGCAGATTTGGGCGAAACAGGTATAGCCGTGATGTTTGCAGGAGCAGGTGCGCCTGGACCTACCCTCCTTTTCCGGGCTGAACTGGATGCACTCCCTATAAAGGAGACCAACGTCCTCCCCTATACCTCCTCTAGCCCGGGCATAGGGCACAAGTGCGGTCACGACGGGCACATGGCTATCCTGATGGGCTTGGCGAGTCTGTTGCATAGCCAGCCTTTGGCAGCAGGAAAGGCTATTTTGCTGTTCCAGCCGGCTGAAGAGACAGGCGCAGGAGCCCGGAAAGTTTTACAGGAGGAACGCTTCAAGGATTTGAAGCCGGATTACGTGTTTGCGTTGCACAACCTGCCAGGTGTCCCGTTGCACCAGGTGCTGGTGCGCGAGCATACCTTCGCGGCGGCCTCCGTTGGGCTCAAGGTGTCTTTATGGGGCAAGGAATCGCACGCGGCGGAACCTGACAAAGGCCTAAACCCCGGTGAAGGTATGAGCGAACTGATTCAGACCCTCAACGCATTGGTGAAGGATCAGCGTTCATTCCAGAGCCTGACCCTGCTCACTGTAGTCCATGCCCGTTTAGGAGAGGTCGCTTTTGGTACGAACCCGGGTTTTGCCACGGTCATGGCGACCTTACGCGCTTTTGAACAACAGGACCTGAATAAACTAAAACAGCTTGCCCTACACACAGTTGAAGCCATTGCCGAGAAGTACGGCTTGAAGCACAGCCATGAGTTTGTGGAGGAATTTCCGGCTACGGTGAATGCGCCGGAGGCGGTGGAGGTGATTATCGCAGCAGCGAAGGATTTGAATCTAGATATACAGCAAGTTGAGCAGCCGATGCGGTGGTCAGAGGACTTTGGTCACATCACGAATACCTACACAGGCGCGCTCTTTTGCCTGGGGTCCGGCTTGAATCACCCTGAGTTGCACCATGCTAACTACGATTTTCCGGATGAACTCATCCCGACAGGCAGCTCCCTGTTATACCGCATCGCGCAGCGCCTTACCAAATCCTAATCTAACATGTTCTACAGCTCCTATATTGAGATAAGTAAGTCAGCCTTACACAATAATATTGCCTTCCTGAAAGGGCTGCTTCAACCAGGGGTGCGGCTTTCTTCAGTAGTCAAGGGAAATGCCTATGGCCATGGCATAGAGGAGTTCGGGCAGTTGGCACAGGAATGTGGCATTGACCACTTCTCCGTATTCAGCGCGGATGAAGCATACCGCTTGCTCCAGGTGGCTTCCCCTGGTACGACTATCATGATAATGGGGTTCCTGGATGAAGAGCAGCTGGAATGGGCCATTGCCAACGGAATTGAGTTCTATGTTTTCCATATAGACCGTTTGGAGCGCGCCGTGGAGGTTGCCCGCAAGCTGCAAAAGCCTGCCCGCATCCACCTGGATTTAGAAACAGGCATGAACCGAATCGGGTTGGGTGGTGCAGAACTGAAGGCTGTGGTCAGAATGCTGCAGCAAAACAAAGCGCTGGTGGAGATAGCCGGCATCTGCACACACTTTGCAGGCGCCGAGAGCAGCGAGAACCATGAGCGCGTCACTAGTCAGCTAGAAAAGTACAGCGCTACCGTTAACTACCTCTCTTCCAGTGATATTGCCGCCGACGCGCTGCACACAGCTTGTTCAGCCGCTGTGGTGGCCTACCCCGAAACACACCTGAACATGGTTCGGGTGGGCATTATGCAATATGGTTTCTGGTCCAGTCCTGAAATTTTCCAGCGCTATATGCAACAAAATGGAGAACAAGCAGACCCACTCAAGCGACTGATAAACTGGAAAAGCCACATCATGACCATTAAGCTGGTGGCTGTAGGCGAGTTTATCGGGTATGGGAACAGCTACCAAGCCAAAGAGGACATGCTGCTGGCGACGGTGCCGGTGGGTTATGCCTGGGGGTATAGCCGCTCGCTCAGCAACCAGGGCGAGGTGCTGATTCGGGGGCATAGGGTGCCAGTCGTTGGGATTGTGAACATGAACGTGCTGATGGTGGACGTGACCAGCGTACCAGATGTAGCGCTGAATGATGAGGTGGTACTGCTGGGGCATCAGGGAGAAGAGAACATCACCGTCGCCTCTTTTGCGGAGTTGAGCACCCAGCTGAACTACGAACTGCTCACCCGGCTCCCGATGAACATCCCCCGCTACATCATCGACTGAGTAGCTATACCTCCCTTTCCTCCGGCCTGAGCCTATATCCGCAATTGTCACAGAAATTGGCTCCTGTTGAATGACCCTCTTTATGGCAATTTGGACATAAACGGGTGTTTGCATCCAGACGGTCTGCTCTGGCCAGTTCAACAGACACTATACCCGTTGGCACGGCGATGATGCCGTAGCCCATTATCATCAGGCAGCTGGCCAGGAACTGACCAAGCGGAGTCACCGGTGTGATGTCTCCGAAGCCTACTGTGGTGAGTGTGACGATGGCCCAGTAGATGCTGATGGGGATGTTGGAGAAGCCGCTTGCCTTGCCTTCTATCACGTACATCAAGGCGCCTACCACCACTACTGTCATCAGCACCACTCCTAAGAAAACCGAGATTTTTGTCAGACTGGCTCCCAGTGCTCGGGATAGTACCTGGCCCTCCGTAACGAAACGAGTGAGCTTGAAAACGCGGGCTATGCGCAGCAGGCGGAACACCCGGATGACCAACAGGTACTGAGACCCCAGGATAAACAGGCTGAGGTAGGTAGGGATGATGGCAAGCAAATCGATAATCCCGAAAAAAGAAAAGATATACCGCAAAGGCTTTCGAGTTGAGACTATCCGCAGCAGGTACTCTATGGTGAACAACCCGGTAAATGCCCACTCCAAGCCCTGCAGGATAGGTAAGTATTTCCTTCTAATCTCCACCACACTCTCCAGCGAAACCACCACAATGCTGGCCAGAATCAGCATGAGTATCAGGATATCAAAAGTCTTGCCTGCAGGAGTCTCTGCCTCAAATATGATAGTGTGTAGCCTCCGCTGAAGCGTGTTTTGTCCTGTCTGGCTCATGTGCTGTATACGGTTTCTGCTGCTTTCTGCTACCGCTTGTGTCTGAAGGGGTGTGAAAACAATGTGGAGGCCATTTCTCTTTACAGGTTTGAAAGCCTGGCGGGGCAGTGCTATACCTGTATACTTATTCTTATGACATTAAGGCAAGAGGTGGCACCTTCAGGAGCGGCAGCTTCGGGTGCAGCGCTTCCAAGGCATTCATCTCACGGAGTTTGTTGTTCAGCAGTTCTATATCACCGGGGTTGTGGATGGAGCAAGCGGCATCCTGTATCACCAACAGCGCCTCTTTGTGAAGAGCAGGGATGTATTTTCTGAAATCGGGTGCCAAAAATAGTACGTTTTGGAGCAGGTGAAGCAGACGCTGCAAAATGATAGGGTCAGACTTTCCGTAAGTCCGTACCGGACCGAGACACAGCGACAGCAGGTCCGCAAACTTCACTTCATCCAGTCGGAGGCGCAATACCTGCTCCTCGTCATGGAATACCTTCTCCTCCGTCAGTTGCATTCGCACAACCAGTAAGTCTGTCAGGTAGTCAATGGCCCGGATTGCCGTACCTGGGTCGTTGATGCCCGGGCTCAGAGCCTTGACGGCACTTTCCGTAATCTGCTTGAACCCATAGAGGTAGTTGAGGCTGGTGAGTTCTTCCTGATAGTAGTTGATGTGGCTGTTGAGCGCTTGGCAGAAGTCCGCTTCCCTCTCCAGTTTTCTGCTGATGCGGGCAAACGGTATGCCCTTGACAACGAACTGGCCGAGTGGCTGCAGAAACTCCAGCACCACATCGTGTTTTTGGCACAGTTTAATGATAGGCTCTCGGTCTATCTCCTGCAGGTAACCAGAAGAAATGCTCTTGAGCGGGTGCCAGTCCTTGACCTCAGACGCACCGGGAGGCACAACCCCCTCATCCTGCTCGATTTCTTGCCGCAGTTTGTCCAACGTCACTTTGTAGATGCTCTCCAGGATATTGTCAATCTGTATGGCGGTAGAGATGGAGTGGATAAAGTAAACGAAGGATGCGAGACATAGAAAGGTAAAACACATCGCCAGAAACACCGCCAGCCCAGGCAGGTCCGCATCATAATACTCAGACCGTATGTTAACCATCACCACCAAGGTATAGATGAGCGTACCCATAAAAATACCCAGCACTTTCTGGTTAGATTTAGAGGAGATGAGGCCAGGTATGACCCGGGGTGAGAAATTGGAACTAGCCTGGTTGAGCACCAGCATCACCATGGTGAAACTGAAGACGATGAGGGAAAACACACCAGTAGCAATGGAGCTGAGAATCATGGTGGCTGTTTCGCCGTGGGTAATAATGATGAAGGGCATTTCTTCTTTCAGGCTGTTGCTGAGCCCCTGTGTTTCGAGGTATATGGTGAACACGGCTAAGGCAAAGAACAACAGCGAAATAAGAGTCGGATAAAACCCAATGCTGGTGACGATGAACTGGAAGGCATGTCTGAACCGGCTTAGGAGGTTGGTCATAGTGTGCGGGCGCTGTCTTTTCAGGTATTGTTTGGTTTACTGTACCGGTGCCCCGCAGGTTGTAAATCAAAAAAAAGCCACTGCTGGAGACAGTGGCTTTTCTTTACTCGGTTTATCGGCTTATTCTATTCAAAGGCGGCATTTGCCAAGGTGGTCTGCCGGCTCATCTGTCTGAGCAGGTATAGGCGCAGGTGGGGCATGCACTGCAGTGCCTCCAGCAGGTCCTCCTTTTGGAGCCGTACGCAATCCGTGACTTCCAGTACTTTGGCCGTGTGGCTATAGCGTTCGTTCATGAGGTCAGGCAGGCCCAGGAGGTTGTTTTCAGAGGCGATGGCTGGCAATGGAGCATCCACCGCTGGGGTCAGACTCACACTCCCTGACATCACGAAGTAAAAGCACTCCAGCTGCTCCCCTGCCTTGAAGAGACAGCTTCCGGGCTGGAGCCTCTCCGGCTTTCCTTTCAGCATCCCGCTCTCTATCAATTCCCTGACTACCATACCTCCTCTACTTTACAGAAGCCTATGAATAACTTGTCTAAAAGCCTACAACAGTGAAAATCTGGTTATCCCATCAGCACGTTGAGTTGCTGCACTTCTTGTTCCCGCTGCTTGCTGGTGCAGTTGGCACAGCAGCCGGAGCAGGGCTTCTTCTTCAGCTGGCGGAAAGTGAGCAGCGGAATGCGGGTATGGTAGGCCATTGTTTTGGTGTAGTTGCTGCTGAAGAGGCGCTCCATCAGGAAACTGTCCTGGGTGGCCAGCACGAGCATGTCAGCTGATGCCAGTTCAGCAAATTCACCGATGCCTTCCAGCACATCTTCTTCCTCGAGTAGCCTGCACGTCACCTTCCGGCCCAACAACTGTTTCTCCACCTCCAGCATGGCCGCTTTGTAGCTGCACAACTGAGAGCGTTCATCGGGACCGTATACCTGCACCAGCGTGAGACGGGCTTTCAGTTGCTGCGCGAAATCGGCGATTTGGAACAGTACGGTTTGCTGCTGGTCTGTGAAGTCGGTGGCGAATACCAGGTGCTTCAGCTTCTTGAAGCGCACAGAGGCTGGAAGCACCATCACCGGGCAAGACACCAGTTCCATGATGGCCGAGGCGTGATTCGCGGCTTCGGCAGGTATAGCGTGTGGCGGTGTAACCCCAGCCTCCATCAGCACCAGGTCTATCTGGTACTCCTGCACCACGCTTTGGATGCTATCTCGGATGTTGCCAGGCCGGACGACGCAGTCAAAAGGCGCTGCCGCTTTGGCTGAGTTGAACTCTCTGCTGAAAACGCGCTCAGCGAACGCGCGTAGCTTCTGGATGCAGTTGCTCTGCTGGGTGAAGGTCAGGTCGAGTGTCTTGCAGGCATGGAACAGGTATAGCTCCGCTCCCATGGCCATGGCGAGTTGCCCGGCATAATACAGCAAGTCTTCCCCCGTCTGGTTGAGTTCAACTGGAACCAGTATCCGCTTTGTTTGTGATGGCTTGCTCATTTCTTTCGTCTTTTATCAGGTATAAAGGTATAGGTCCGGCAATGAAAAGTCAGTGAGCCAAGTCAGCTGCAAAAATGACTTATGTTAGTTATCGCTAGAAAAGGAAAGGCCATGTCCAGGTATGGCTGGCCGAGGTGGCTGCCTATTTCGGCTTGGAGCAGCAGCTCATCTCCGTGGTGTGCTGCTCGGTATGCACCACTTTGGGGCTGAGGTAAGGTATGCCCAGTCCCAGGCCGCGCACAATGAAGAGCACCGCCAGGCACATGCCTACGTATGGCACAGCCTTGTTGAACGTAGCCCGCACCTTCAGGCTGATGAGCTTGCCAGACAGGGACACCAAAAACATGAGTGGGAAGGTGCCTAGCCCGAACAAGGTCATGTAGAGCATGGCACCGCCTATACCTGGCGCGCTGATGGCGCCCGCCAACGCAATGTAAACAAACCCGCAGGGCAGCAGGCCGTTCAGCATACCTACCGTGAAGAGGGAGCCCAAAGAGTTTTTCTGGAAGTAGTAGCCCAATTTCTGGCGCACCCATACCATGATTTTATCTGTGCCCAGCACCTGCGCTGCCTTGCCTTTAGAGGCCGCCGGCAACACTAGCAAGAGTAGGATGAGTATACCTGACACAATGGAAACGGTCTGTTGCAGACCAGCCAGCTGCAGCGACTGTCCAAAGGCACCCGCCAGGGCACCAAGTGCGGCATAGGTCACGATTCTCCCACCATTGTACAGGAGCCGGCCAGCGTAATAACGCCAGCCGGTACTCCCGACAAATGGTAGAGCCATTGCTATAGGGCCGCACATCCCGACACAATGGAAACTGCCTAATAATCCGAAAAGAAGTCCTGCCCAAATCATGGCTTTATCTTATCTGGATGGTTTTCTCTGAATAAAATGTCTCTTCGCCTGAGCTGTAGTTCACGCGCAACTTCCAGACGCCCTTCTCCAGGCCGGAGGCCTCTATGAGCTGGCTCTGGTCGCGGCCCAACTGCAGCGGGAACTGCTTGTCCAGCTTGTCGTCTGACGGGCGGAACAGCGTGATGGTGCCGCTCAGGCTCATGTCTCGGTAGGTAGCGGGCAGCTGAAGCAGGATGGTCTCAGCCTCAGCATTGTAGTTTATCATCACGTCACCCAGCGCCTGCGTACGCTTCACACGGTCAATCTGGTCCTGGTAAGCGATTTCCTGTTGGTAATAGTCCTTGCTCACCAGGCCTACTTCCTGGTTCATGGCTCTGTAGACAAACATGGCGATGTAGCCCATAAACAGTACCATGGCTATGACGATGGCATAAGGCCAGTATGTGAATTTCTTGTTTTTATCAGTTGTCATTGTGGTCGTCTTTAGTAGTTGCCGTTGTTATACAGCCAGTTACACTTATTTTGCCGGTGCCAGGAACTTGGTTTCCTGTGTCGTAATCAGCTCATCGTTGTGGAAGACCCCGATTTCAATCTCGGAGTTCATACCTGTCAGCTGTTCCTTCGGAATCTCAGCGAAAAACACGCCTTCGGCTATACCTTGGGCTGGCAGCACCAATTCATTTCCGACCACTTTGATGGTCCCGTCTGAGGAGAGCAGCTTCAGCGTGAGCGGCATTTCGGTATTGGTCTTGTTGATGACGGAGATGTTATACAGGTTCTTCACCGTGCCCTGCTCTGTTTTTTGATACAACTGGCCCGGCGTACGCAGAATGGTGGCCTCGGCATTGTCACGGATTATGAGCAGCGCAGAGAGTGCCAACAGCAACAGTGCCAGCACAGCGCTATACCCCATGACGCGTGGCGTGAACAGCTTCCAGCTTTTCCCTTCAGCAATCGCCTCTTCTGAGTCATAACGGATGAGGCCTTCCGGCTTGTCAATCAGGCGCATGATGTCGTTGCAGGCATCGATGCAGGCGGTACAGTTGATGCATTCCAGCTGCTGCGCTCCGTTGCGGATGTCTATACCTGTCGGGCATACCTGCACGCACTGGTGGCAGTCGATGCAGTCGCCTTCCGTCCGCTCCTGCCCTTTTCTGAACTTTCCGCGAGGCTCGCCACGTCCATAGTCGTAGGCCACGGTCAGGCTCTTCTTATCGAGCATCACGCCCTGCAGACGACCATACGGACAAACGATGGTACATACTTGCTCCCGGAAATAAGCAAACACCCAGTAAAACACACCTGTGAAGACAACGATAGCACTGAGGCCACCCAAATGGTTCATAGGATTGTCCGTGACGATTTGCTTCAGCGCATCAATACCGATGATGTAGGCGAGAAAGGTATTGGCGATAATAAAAGAGATAAGCAGGAATACGACCGTTTTGCTCCCTTTTTTGAGAATCTTTTCGGTATTCCAAGGCATCTTGTCTAGGGCCCGCTGCTTCGTGTAGTCGCCCTCTATCAGGTATTCTATTCGCCTGAACACCATCTCCAGAAAGATGGTCTGCGGGCAAACCCAGCCGCAGAACAGGCGGCCGTATACCACCGTGAACAGGATGATGAACACGACGAGCGCCAGGAAGGCCAGCACCAGGATGAAGAAGTCCTGCGGCCAGAAGAGCACGCCGAAGATGACGAACTTGCGCTCCACCACGTTGAGCATGAGCAGCGGCAATCCGTTGATTTTGATGAAAGGGCCTACGAACAGCAATGTCAGCAGGCCATAGCTGACCCACTTCCTGTAGTCGTAGAGTTTGCCTTTCGGCTTTTTGGGGTATACCCAAACCCGCTTGCCATGCTCATCTACCGTCGAGATGTGGTCGCGGAATTCGTCCGGGGACGTCTGTACTTTACTTGCCATGGCAGTTTAATTTGTGCGGATATTAATCCTGCCTTTAAATGAAAAATTGAAAGCGGAAATCCGTAAAGCGGTCATCTCCACCGTGACAAAATTCCGAAAATGCCCCTTCGTAAAAGATGACCTAGGTCACTTTCGGAAGTGATTGTCATCAGTAATGGGCATCAACTCTCAATCTAGCTTTCGGCTATACCTACTGTAAAAGACCTGAGGGTTATAAGCACCCTCTACAGATGCCTATAACCCTCAGATTCACTATCATGGATTAGCGCTTACTCCTTCTCGCCTTGCGCCTCTTTGCCATTAGCTGGGTTGGAGCCTTGCAGGGACAGGATGTAGCTACTTACTTCCAGCATCTGGTCTTTGGTCAGCTTGCCTTGCCAAGGCACCATGCCTTTGCTCGGTACGCCAAACTTCACCGTCTTGAAGATTTCGTTCACATCCCCACCGTGCAGCCAGTACTCGTCTGTCAGGTTAGGTCCTACGGTACCCTCACCGGCCTGGCCGTGACAGGCAGCGCAGTTTTGCAGATAGATAGCCTTGCCAGACTCCAGCGCGGCAGCCTCCGTCAAAACCTCAAAGTTGGTTACAGCGTTCGGGTCTTCCACGTTCTGGGCGGCAATCAGAGCGGCTTCCTGCATTTCCATCTCATACTCCTCCTCCTGCAGGGCCCCAGTGCGGAACACGTGGTAGTGCAACATATAGCCTACCGCAAATACGATGGACACATAGAACATGTACTTCCACCAAGGTGGCAGGTCGTTATCGTACTCCTGTATACCGTCGAAGTCGTGGTTCGAGTGGATGACGTCCTTTGCCTTGCCCGTCATCACGGTGGTGTCACCTTTGAGCAGGAACAGCATACGGCCGGCAAATGAGGCGCGGAAGTCTTCGTCATAGATGGAATCACCCATCATAGGCACCAGCAGGCGGAACAGCATCACTAGCGTCAGGACAACTAGCAGCGCCACCAGGCCTGCCAGGGCAAATGTAATCAGCATCACGGGCGGAAGGTCCAGGAAGGCCACTTCGGCAGGTGCGGCCGGAGCCGCCGCGGCGTCAGTTGTAGTGGCCGGAGCCTCTGCTACGGCAGCCGCTGCGGGTTGTGCGCTCGCCTCTTTGATGTAGGCAATCACGCTGGAGATTTCACCGTCAGACAACGAGCTCCCAAAGGCCGGCATCGGCATCTTGTTGAACTTCTCGTATACCGCCACGGCATCCTTGTCACCTGATTCAACGAGCGCCTGTGAGTTCTTGATGAATTTCAGCAGCCATTCGTCTCCGCGACGCTCGTGCACGTTCTTCAGGGCAGGCCCTACTACATCGGCATCCAGGCTGTGGCAGGCGGCGCAGTTGCCTTCGAATATCTTCTTGCCCTCGACCGCATCCTGCGCTAAGGCCGGTGCGCTCATGAGAAGCAGGCCAGCCACCAGGGCCAGACCACTGTTGCGGATGGTTTTTAATGCAGCGTTCATTGTCTAGTGCCTCCTAGCTTTGGTTCGGTTTCATCATCCACAGAGCAGGCGAAGCTGCTCATGGTACTCACATATTTCTTGTCCATTAGCGCCACGTATACCAGCAGGCCCAGGAAGAACACGAAGAATATCGTGAAAGAGATAAGCGGGTATATTTCGATGCCGTCTATGGCTTGCAAAACGTTCTTATACATTGTCTTTTGCGTTTTTTGACTTTGTGACTCAGGACAAAAGGCCTTGCTGTTCTGATACTTTTGAAAGCTCGCCTTTTGTCTTTCGTCAAATCGTCCTTTGTCCTAAATTATTCCTCTACTTCAGCTTTCACCTTAATGTCGGTTCCCAGGCGTTGCAGGTAGGCAATCAGAGCCACAATCTCAGTCTCAGGGCGTACCTCCAGTCCTTCTTTGGCCAGGTCAGCGGTAATCTGGTTGGCCTGCTTCATGAGTTCCTCGTTCGCATTGGCGATGTATTCCTCCTCATAAGGAACACCCAGCTTCTTAAGCACTCTCAGCTTGTCTTCTGTGGTGCTCATGTCCACGTCTTGCTCAAACAGCCATGGGTAAGCCGGCATGATAGATCCTGGTGACATGGAAGTCGGGTCGAGCATGTGGTGGTAGTGCCAGCTGTGCGGGTACTTGCCGCCTACACGGTGCAAATCCGGACCGGTACGCTTGGAGCCCCACAGGAAGTTGTGGTCGTACACAAACTCGCCTGCTTTGGAGTACTCTCCGTAGCGCTCTGTCTCTGAGCGGAACGGACGCACCATCTGGGTGTGGCAATTCACGCAACCCTCTTTGATGTACAGGTCTCGCCCTTGCAATTCCAGTGAAGTATAAGGCTTCACACTGGCGATAGTCGGCACGTTTGATTTGATGACGAAGGCAGGTATGAATTCTACCAGGCCACCAATCAGGATTGCAACGGTTGCCCATACGGCCATTTGCATTGGGCGCTTCTCAATCCAGCTGTGCCAGTGACCGGCGTTGTGGCTTTCTTCTTTCACAACCGGAGGAGCTATTGCTGCCTCATCTGCTACCAGGGCACCAGACTTGGCTGTTTTGTACAGATTGTACACCATCAGGAATACACCACTCAGGTATAGCACGCCACCGATACCACGCAGGTAGTACATCGGCACGATTTGCAGCACAGTCTCCAAGAAGTTAGAGTACTGAAGCGTTCCTTCTGCAGTGAATTGTTTCCACATCAAACCTTGTGTGAAACCAGCCCAGTACATAGGTATGGCGTAGAACAGGATGCCCAGCGTACCCAGCCAGAAGTGTGCGTTCGCCAGCTTCTTGGAGTGTAGCTTGGTGTTATACAGTCGAGGGAACAACCAGTACAGCATCGCGAATGTCAGGAAGCCGTTCCAGCCCAAGGCACCTACGTGCACGTGTGCCACTATCCAGTCGGTGAAGTGGGCGATGGCGTTCACGTTTTTCAAGGAAAGCATCGGACCTTCGAAGGTCGCCATACCGTAAGCGGTGATGGCCACCACCATGAACTTGAGTACCGGCTCTTCGCGCACCTTGTCCCAGGCACCACGCAGCGTCAGCAAACCGTTAATCATACCGCCCCAGCTAGGCGCAATCAGCAT
Organism: Pontibacter roseus DSM 17521; assembly: GCF_000373265.1. GTDB lineage: Bacteria > Bacteroidota > Bacteroidia > Cytophagales > Hymenobacteraceae > Pontibacter > Pontibacter roseus. The sequence continues at coordinate 611,832 of NZ_KB890762.1, read as the reverse complement.
CACGGAGAACACCACACCCAGCGACTGAGCCCAGTCAGGCAGAGAGGTATAGAGCAAGTGGTGCGGTCCAGCCCAGATGTAGATAAATATCAGGGACCAGAAGTGGATGATGGACAGGCGGTACGAGTATACCGGACGGTTAGCAGCCTTCGGCAGGAAGTAATACATCAGGCCCAGGAAAGGAGTAGTTAAGAAGAATGCTACCGCGTTGTGGCCATACCACCACTGTACCAGTGCATCTTGCACGCCAGCGTAGCCAGAGTAACTTTTCCAGAATGTAACCGGCATCTCGTAAGAGTTCACGATGTGTAGCACAGCCACAGTCAGGAAAGTAGCGATGTAGAACCAGATGGCTACGTACATGTGCTTCTCGCGGCGCTTGGCAATGGTACCGAACATGTTCCAGCCGAATACCACCCATACCAGTGTAATCAGGATGTCAATTGGCCACTCCAGTTCAGCGTACTCCTTGGAAGTGGTGATGCCTAGCGGCAAGGTGATTAATGCAGCCAGGATTACTGTTTGCCAGCCCCAGAAATTGAGTTTGCTGAGTTTGTCGCTGTACATGCGCGTCTTGCAGAGACGCTGCAGCGAATAGTACACGCCCATGAAGATAGCGTTGCCCACGAATGCGAAAATCACCGCGTTGGTGTGCAATGGTCTGATGCGGCCAAAGGTGGTGTACTGGTTGCCCATATTCACCTCCGGGTTAGCCAGCTGGAAGGCAATCAGCGTACCGATAATCATACCGGCCAGACCCCAGAAGATGGTGGCTATACCAAAGTTGCGGACTATGGTGTTGTCGTAAAAAAACGTTTCCGTAACCCCAGGATGATTCCCCTTCGGCGGGGAAACCTGTTGTGGGTCATGTTCCAAGACTCTTTCTACCTTAGTTGACATGTGCGGTGTCCTCCATTCGTTTGATTGTGTTGAGTAATGTGTTGATGATTTCTGTGTGATTTAGTGTTACAAAATTCTAAATAAGCGTCCGCCCAAAAGATGACCTAGGTCACTTTCGGAAGTGATTGTCATCAGTAATGGCAGGCTAGGAAGTCTTCTGTTCCAGCTTTTCGGATTTGCCGGCTGGCTTGTACTCGTTTTCGAACAGCATGCGCACGGCTGGCGTATAGTCGTCGTCGTACTGGCCGGAGCGCACCGCCCACAGAAATGCCGCCAGGAAACCCGCCGCCACCACGACGCTTATTGCTATTAAAATGAATATGATATGCATGAGAGTTTAGGAGTTAGAGGGTTTGAGCGTGAGGGATAAATATAAAGCACCATACCTACTGATTATTATAAGCCTGCTTTTTTGGCAGCATACCTAACGGAAAGTGTGGCAAATGCCATCACGCTGAGCGTGCTAATGGGCATCAGGATAGCAGATACAATGGGCGTAAAAAGACCTTGCACAGCAATAGTTAACCCCACCACGTTATAGATTAAGGACACAGCGAATGTCAGCAGGATGAGATTCATCGACTTTTTGGAGAAGTTGAGGAACGTGCTTAGTTTGTCAAAGGCGCCAGCATCCAGGATGGCATCACAGGACGGTGAGAAGTTAGTCACGCTGTTGCTCAAGGCTATACCTGCATCGCTTTGCTTCAGGGCTCCTGCGTCATTCAGGCCATCGCCCACCATCAATACCTGGTGTTGCCCCCCCTGCTTGAGGCGCTGGATGTACTCTAGTTTCTGCAGCGGCGACTGGTTGAAATTCAGTTCCGCCTCCTGGCCCAGCAACTCTTGCAAACGTGCCTCCTCGTGGTTATTGTCACCAGACAGGACGGCTATCTTTTTATCGCCGAGTCCCTGCAGTACCTGACGCAGCCCTTCGCGGTACACGTTGAAGAAGGTATAGTATCCCAGCAACGTACCGTCCACAGATACATATACCGTCGTCTTGAGAGTATCCTGCTGCTTGTCGGCGGGCACACCCAAGTAGGCGGCAGATCCGATGCGGACAAGCATGCCGTTCACCTCACCTGCCAGTCCCTTGCCTGCATATTCCTGGAAGTGCTGCACCTGAGCAGTGTCTCCTGTCAAAGCGTGGCTGATGCGCTGGCTAAGTGGGTGAGTAGAGTGGCGCAGCACTGACAGTATCGCTTGCTGTTGTGCGCTGGAAAGTGTTTTCCCTGTGTAGGTTACCTCAGCCTCGCTAGGTTCGGTGAGCGTACCGGTCTTGTCAAACACCACGGTGTCAATTTTGGCCAGCGTCTCTACGACTGCTGCGTTTTTGATGTAGAACTTATTCCTTCCAAACACCCGCATGGTATGGCCATGAACGAAAGGTGTGGCCAATGACAGGGCGCAAGGACAGGCAATAATGAGTACAGAGGTAAAGGCTTTCATGGCCATATCCATATCGCGCGGCACCCAGTACCAAAGCGCGCCAGCGGCCACCAGCAGCGTCACGATGATGAACCACTTGCCAGCGATATTAGAATAGGTATGGAGGCTCTGCGATTCATCTTTGGAGAACACAGTATCGTTCCAGAGTTGCGTCAGGTAGCCCTGCGATACCTCTTTTACCACTTCCAGCTCAATGCTCTCGCCTTCCTGTCGGCCACCGGCATAAATCACCTCGCCCATCACCTTCTCCACCGGCTCCGATTCACCGGACACGAAGCTGTAGTCAATCATGGCGCGGCCTTGCAATAGGATGGCATCTGCAGGTATAAGTTCTTGGTTACGAATACGGATACGGTCGCCTACTTTAAGGTTTCGTACAGCTGTGGAGGCTTCTTCCCTATTCTCTTTTATCACCGTAATGGATACCGGGAAGTACGAGGTATAGTCGCGGTCGAAGGCAAGCGTGTCGTAAGTCTTTTGCTGAAAATACTTGCCGATGAGCATGAAGAACACCAAACCCGTGAAGGAATCCAGATAGCCTGGGCCACGCCCTGTCACAATATCGAATATACTTACAAAGAAGAGCGCCAGCAGACCCGTAGAGATAGGCAAATCGATGTTGACCATCCGTTGTCTGATGCCTTGCCAAGCTGAAGTGAAGAAACCACGTGCGCTGTAGAAGAACACAGGTATGGATAAAAGGATGCTCAGGTACCCGAAGAAGGAGCCATAGCTGTGCTGCAGTTCTTCTGTGAAGGAGAGGTAATCCGGAAAGGCAAGCAACATGACGTTGCCGAAAGCGAAGCCGGCCAGACCCAGTTTGTAGATGATGGTGCGGCTCTGCTTGCTCGTTTTCTTTCCATCCGTGTCTGCTAGTGTGATAGCGGGTTCATACCCGATGCGGGCGAGCAACTGTACCACCTCCCGAAGGCTCGTCCTTTCATGGAAATACGTGATGGCCACTTCCTTGCGCAGGAAGTTCACGGTCGTCTCGGCTATACCTGGGTTCAGCTTGAAGAGGTTCTCGAGCAGCCAGATGCAGGAGCTGCAGTGCATCTGCGGGATGTAAAAGGTAAGCTTGCAGATTTTGTCGCTGCGGAAATTTATCAGCTGTGCCTCTACACCTGGGTCATCGAGGTAGGCAAAGCGGGCCTCTGACACCGGCTTCTTGCCCGTGAGGCCTGGGTTTTCCTCCAGGTTATAATAGGTGCAGAGGTTGTTTTCTTCGAGAAGTTCATAAACGGCTTTGCACCCATCGCAGCAAAACGCCTTGTCGTGCGCCAGGATGGGTTCGTCCTTGCAGGAATCCCCGCAATGGTAGCAGTTCTGAATATTGGTTTGGAGTGCGGCTTCCATCTCAATTATCCTTTTTAGTCTGATACAAAGGTAATTGGCGGGTATAGCCTAAAAGATGACGCTTATCACTTTCTAAAGTGATTCTACTCAGTGCATAGGTTCAGGAAGACCAGGATATTTGTAACAGAAACAAGGGCAAGAAAAGCCTGTGGTACTATTAGCCCGAGCATATCGAATGAAAGAAACGCTTCCGCAGGGTATAGCCATAGTGCGGCAGGCGAGGCAGATATAAGTTGTTTTGTGATTAAAGTTTAGTGTTTTAGTATAAGGTGATTGGAGCCAAGCTGTGCTCTATCAGAAAAGGCAGGTGTCTTACACCTGCCTTTTTATATATACCTGTTGTAGCGTCTCTGCCTAGTCGTAGAGGTGACCTATCTTATACAGCTTCTCCTGGTCCAGGATGGTGATGGAACTGCCTTTGGTGGTGATGACCTGTTCGTCTTTAAAGTCAGATAGTAGGCGGATGGTGGTCTCTTTGGCGGTGCCCACTATGGAGGCCAGGTCTTCGCGGGAAATGGAGATGGTGAAGTTATCCTCGCCTTCGCGTTGTTGGTAAGTCTTCTGGAGAAGCAACAGGGCCTCGGCCAGGCGCTCGCGCACTGGTTTGTAGGCCATCTGCACCATACGCTCCTCGGCTTCACCCAACGCATTGGAGAGCAACTTCATCAAGCCACTGGCAAAATCCACGTTATGGCTGATGAGCTCCAGAAATTGTGAGCGTGGAATAAAGCAGACCACTGCATCTTCCAGACTCACGGCCGAGGCCGAATAGTTGGAGTCAGCCATAAGGGCGCGGTAGCCAATCACGTCGCCCGGCTTGGCCAAACGCACGATTTGCTCTTTGCCGTCGCTGCCCATCTTAGAAATTTTTATTTTGCCGGAGTTGATGCAGTAGAGTCCGCTCGGCTTCCCTCCCTCATGAAAAATCAGCTGCCCCTTTTTATAGGCATAGCAAGACTTGGTGGCAGAGAGTTGCTCCAACTCGGCACCGCGACAGCAGCCTAGCAAGGAAGAGGCTCTGCTGGTGCAGTTCTTGCAATCAGGAGTGGTGAATTTCATATGCAATCAGTATTCCGTAAAAATATACATTCAGCCGATAGGAAGTACGCAATATAACAGGCTTTTTTTCGGAATCGTTCGTTTGCCGCACTGGGGTAGATTTGCGCTAGCCTGGGAAAAAACAAGGCCCTCTGTGGAGGGCCTTGTGAACATACTGTTATTTTACAATCAGTGTGCCTCGCATCCGCTCATAATCTCCGGGGTAAGTGGAGACAAAGTCGTATGTGCCCGTGCTCTCCGGCGCCACAAACTCCAGTTTGACGGTCTGGCCCGGAAGCGCCAGCGGCGAGGCCGCTATGATGATGGAGCTGTCGGGCAGGTAATTGGCAGTGGCGCCCGCTTTGCTCCCCTCCTGCGCCGCTCGTTTGTACTGCCCCGGCTGGGTGAACACGATGTTATAAATCATTTTAGGGTCACTGCCTTCGTTGATGAGTTCCAGCTTGACGAGCGCATTGGCCTTCACCTCCAGCGTGTCCTGGTCGAATGCCATGCTCTCTTCCTCGGTTCCAACAGCTCGTATGGAGAGTTCCTGCACGGGCTGCAAAGTGGTGTCCTGCTCTGTTTCTTCCTGCTTCAGGGGCTCCTCCACAATGGTTTCCGGTTTCTCCGTCACATCTTCGGAGCTACCGCCATTGCAGGCAAAAAGAAAGAGGCCAGTTAATAGACTATAAACTATAGTACGGAAGTTCATGTGTTTATACTGATAGGTTAGCTTCTGCGGAATTAGCTAAAGAACTCCTGCTCAAGCTTCTTGTCGTGCCCGTAAATGTCCTCTCGGAAGTGCACATTCCCGGCCTCGTCGACCCAGCTGGTGAAGTATACCAGGTATACCTGCAGCTTTTTAGGGAGCGTTATCCATATTTCCTCCCCTCCGTTTATGGTCTCCCGAATCCTGTTCTCATCCCACTCCGGCATGTCCTGCAGTACGTACTTGGCTAGTTCCATAGGTTTTTCCAGTCGCACACAACCGTGGCTAAAGCCGCGTTGCGTCTGGCTGAAGAGCTGGCCTGATGGGGTATCGTGCAGGTATACGGCGTGCTCATTGGGGAAAAGGAACTTCATGCTGCCCAGTGAGTTCTTAGGCCCAGGACGCTGGCGCACCATGTAAGGGAAGTTCTTCTCCGTGACAGAAGCCCAGTCAATGGAGAAAGGGTCAATTGGTTTCGGGTCTTTCTCCTTGGTCACGATTTCCATGTTCTGTCTTTCCAGCCAACCGGAATCACGCAACATGGCAGGGGCCACTTCCTTCTCAACAATGCTGTTTGGCAGGTTCCAATAAGGCGCCAGTACCACATACTCCATCTTATCGCTGAAGATGGGTGTGGAGTTCAGCGTCTTGCCCACAATCACGTTCATTTCCATCACTTTCTTATAGGCCCGCTCGGCTTCGGGGTCGTTGTCCGGGTCTTCGTAGATGTATAGTTTATATTCCGGTATGTTCACCCAGATGTATCGCTGGTCCTGGCTCTTGGGCACCAGTCGTTTAGGAATCCAGCGCCAGCGCTCCATGTTCATCATGATTTGATCGATGCGGCTCTCAATCGGCACGTTCATCATTTTGAGGGTGTTACCCCCCACCTTGCCGTCCTGGCTCAGGCCGTGCAGCAGTTGAAATTTCTTCACCTCTGCCTCCAGTTTCTCATCAAAACGGCGCATGGTGGAGTCATTCGGGTTGAGCTGTAAATCGGGGTTCAAACGCTTGCGCACCTGCAGCACTGCGGCGGCTGTGTCGCCTTTCTGCAACATCTTCCGCTTGCCCAGCTCGACCTTGGACCAGCCGCCTTTCTTTTCAATCTCTCTATACTTCTGCAGGGCATCGCGCAGGTCTATGTAGCCTTTGTGCAGCGCCTCAAACTCGTAATACGGATAAGTGCTCTCCCGTTCTTTCAGAATGGTCTGAAGGGCCTTGTGCAGCTTTATCTTGTTCTTCTTCACGCCCCACTCTACCTGCGTCACTTCGTTAGGGTTGATGCGGCCCCGGTAGAAGTCGGAGGCATAGTTGAAGTAAGTGCCTGTCAAGGCGACATCAATCTGCTGCTGCAGTTCCAGACGGGCAGAGTCTTTGCGGCCCATCTCTTTGTAGCGCGCTATCATGTTGTCTATGTCGACCACTTTGTATTCCTTAGGGTCGAGGCCTTCCTTGGCGGCATTGTTAAGCGTCGAGAGCAACTTGTCTGACTGCGGTACCAAATCCGTGTCTTTGAACCAGGCTAGGTTGTAGTCCCGCTCCCCGTAAAAGAGGTATATCAGGTCTTCATGCTTTTTAAAGGCTGGTTGCTTGTCAATGTAGCTTTTGATGAAGAGGCTGTCGGTGGCGCTTTGAGACAGCGTCTCCAATCCGAGCAAATCTTTTACGCCGGAGCCCTCGCCATCTTTGTTATCGCCGCTGCGGTTACAGGAGGCGAACAGGAACAGGCACAAAAGGCCTAGGGTGAATTGTTTCAGTTGCAGTAATTTATTTGGGTTCATGGGTGCTGGTTTTTGGTGAATGATGCTGCAGGCAGTGCAAACTAATTCAGGAGAGTGGCCTGCAATGGCAGGAACATGCTTTAAATTGTACTATTTGCCGCAGCATATCGCTTTCTGTCTATGCTTTTGGTTTATGTACTTCAATAGGCGTTAAAATGTTCTGCCAGCCAAGGCAGTGCTTCTCATCTAGTGACTTGAATTATGGCACAGTACCAGGTATAGCTGATTGGCTATACCTGATTTTCCACATAACATCCCATCTACTGCAGTCCGCTATACCTTGTTTTTAACATTTGAGGCAAATGATGTATCTTTCCGTTTGCATATACAAACGACTATGACTCCATACCGTAAATGTCTACTCGGTTTAGGTCTGGCGAGCTGCCTGCAATTGGCGGCCTGTTCCACCCAAACAAAGAGCCACGAAGAAACTATGACAACCCAGCAGCAAGACATGGCGCAGGCCCCTGCCGACGTGCACAGCTTCGCCAAACCGGCAGAGGCGGTAGCCCGACACCTGGACCTGGACATTGCCGTCAACTTCGACAAGAAGACAATAAGCGGCAAAGCCACCTACCAGATTGAGAACCTGGCAAAGGGCAACCGCATCGTATTCGACACCCGAGGTCTCAACATTGAACAGGTATACCTGGGCGAAGAACAGACACCCACCACCTTCCGTCTAGGTGACGAAGCCAAATTCCTGGGAAGGCCGCTGGAAGTGGATATAAAACCAGACACACGCCTGGTGACGATACAGTATAACACAACAGCGAACGCCGACGCGTTGCAGTGGCTGAGCCCGCAACAGACGGCTGGCAAAAAGCACCCGTTCCTGTTCACGCAGTCGCAGGCCATCCTGGCCCGTACCTGGATTCCGATTCAGGACAGCCCAGGTATACGCATCACCTACAGCGCTAAAGTGAAGGTGCCTAAGGAACTGCTGGCCGTGATGAGTGCTGAAAACCCGATGCAGAAGAACAGCACCGGCGAGTATACCTTTGAAATGCGTCAGGCGATACCTTCCTATTTGATGGCGCTGTCGGTTGGAGATTTAGTGTTCAAGCCTATCGGGCAGCAGACGGGCATCTACGCCGAACCAGCCACCATTGATGCGGCGGTGTACGAGTTCGCTGAGATGGACAAGATGCTGGTGGCAGCCGAGAAACTGTACGGCAAGTACCGATGGGACCGCTACGACCTGCTGGTGCTCCCGCCTTCCTTCCCTTTTGGAGGTATGGAGAACCCGCGCCTCACGTTTGTGACACCCACGGTCCTGGCCAAAGACCGTTCGCTCACCAGCCTGATAGCGCATGAACTGGCCCACAGTTGGAGCGGCAACCTGGTGACCAATGGCACATGGGACGATTTCTGGCTGAACGAAGGCTTCACGGTATACTTTGAGCGCCGCATCATGGAAGAACTGTATGGCAAGGAGTATGCTGACATGCTCAACGTGCTGGGTTTTCAGGATTTGCAGAACACGCTGGAAGAATTGGGTCCAGACAGTGAGGACACCAGGCTGAAGCTGGACCTGGAAGGCCGTGACCCTGATGAAGGCCTGACCGACATTGCCTATGAAAAGGGCAATTTCTTTTTGCAGAACATTGAGCGAGCCGTGGGGCGTGAGTGCTTCGACCAGTTCGTCAACAAGTATTTCCAGACCTTCGCCTTCCAGAGCACCAATACCGACCTGTTCCTGGACTTCCTCCGCTCAGAGCTGATAAAGGGAGATGAGAAACTGGCTGAGCAAATAAACATCGAAGGCTGGGTATACTCTCCTGGTCTGCCGGTAGGCTTCCAGAAACCTACCTCCAGCCGTTTCGCGCAGGTGGAGCAGGCGTATACCTCCTGGAAGAGTGGCAAGCCTGCCGCGCAGTTAAACACCAAGGAGTGGTCAAGCCATGAATGGCTGCACTTCATCCGGATGCTGCCTGAGCAGATGAGCGAGCAGCAGTTGGCAGAATTGGATAAAGCGTTCGGTTTCACCAACTCCGGCAACTCTGAGGTGTTGGCGGCCTGGTTCATCCATACCATCCGCAACAACTACACCACCGCCGACCAAGCGCTGGAAACATTCCTGACCAACGTAGGCCGCCGCAAGTTCCTGGTTCCCATCTACAAGGCTTTGGCTGCGACGCCGGAGGGCAAGAAGAAGGCATTGGCCATCTACGCAAAAGCTAAGCCCAACTATCACGCCGTGTCCACAAGTACCCTCGATGCCATGCTGAAGTAGCAAGGACGATTGCTATACCTGGAAATAAGAAAGCCCCAGTTCAAAAACTGGGGCTTTCTGTTGGTGCCTGAAAACGAAAAACTCCGTCTGCTTCTGACCAGCTGGGTTAGCGTGGGGAAGGACGGAGTTTTTTCCGTTATGCTTTAAGGATTAGCGGCCGCCTTTGTTCTCGGCCTTGATATTGATTTTGCTTTCGGCAATACTGGTCAATTTCATGTCAGTTGACTTTTCTTCTTCAAGAGTCTGGTGCAGTAGGTTAAGCACTTCGGTATGGCCGAGCTGCTTGGCAAAGGTGCAAACCGTGCCATAGCCGGCAATCTCATAATGCTCTACACGCTGTGCGCTGGCAATCAAGGCGGCATCCATCACATCAGGGTCAGCGTTTTCAGACATGATATCCTGCGCCTCCTTTATGATTCCTTCCATTGCCTTACACTTCTCGCCAGTGGCTTTCTGTCCCAGTTTCTCAAAGACCATGTCCAGGCGCTCAATCTGCTTCTCGGTCTCACGCAGGTGCATCTCAAAGGCATTCTTCAAATCAGTTGAGGAAGCCTCTTTGGCCATTAGAGGAAGAGCTTTCATGATTTGGTTCTCTGCGTTATACAGGTCCTTTAGCTCATGGATGAATAGGTCATTTAAGTTGTTTAATTTCATAGCTTGGAAAGGTTTAGCGTCGTTAAAAAATTTACAATTGCTTGTGGGTTTACTATACGGCAGCTTTTTGCTTAGGTTAGAAAATATAACTTTTATTAGATAAAATCTATATTTATACATTTGAAAAGGTTATGTATATGATTTTAAATATATAATAAGGTTGGTATCCTAGCAGAAAACCAGTAGTTTGGCAGCTGTTGCAGGCTCCTAGAGCTTTAATTGTGGAAGGAAGCCGTAACGATTTTCAGAAAACAGGGTACTCTTATTGGGTAGCTGCTGCTCAGGCAGAAACCTGCACATTTTTTGCTCATACATTATCTATAACCCTTATAACCCTAAACGCACGTGGATAGACCAAAAGGAAAGCTTTTTGCAATTGGAGGGAACGAAGACAAGGGGTCGTACCCCAACCCCAAGTCTAAAAAGAAGTACTACCTGGATTTTTTTGAACTGGGCATACTCAAGCGCTTCCTGACTGAGATACCCGCAAAGCAGCCTTCCATAGAAGTCATCACGACGGCTTCACTTATACCTGAGGAGGTAGGTGAGCGCTACGAGAGCGCATTTGGTATTCTGGGTTGTAGCACCATGAACCTGATGCACATCCGCGAAGAGGAAGACGCCTTCAAACCCGAGTACATAGAACGAATCCGCAATGCGGACGGAGTCATGTTCAGTGGCGGCGACCAATCGCGTTTGACTCGCATCTTCGGTGGCACCGAAATACTGGACATCCTCAAGCAGCGCTACTGGAACGAGGAATTCGTTATTGCCGGCACCAGCGCGGGCGCCATGGCCATGTCACAAATCATGATTAAAGGAGGCAGTTCCACAGAATCGCTTCTGCGCGGCTCTGTTAAAATCGGGCAAGGCTTCGGATTGATTGAAGGCGTTATCATTGACTCTCATTTCGTTATCCGCGGGCGTTTTGGCAGGCTGATGGAGGCGGTGGTCACCCACCCAAAAACGGTAGGCATAGGTTTGGGCGAAGACACGGGCGTGCTAATTACGGAAGGCCACATCATTGAGACAATTGGCTCAAACCTGGTAGTAGTGGCAGATGGGCACCACGTGAACTATACCAATATAGATGAGGTAGAGCCTGGAAAACCCGTTTCCATAGCCGGTATGATGATGCACGTATTAGCCAAAGGCAATGTCTTTAATATGGAGACGCGTGAGTTCCACAAAAGCCTGGAGACGCTGGAGCGAATGGAAAAGCAGGAGATGCAGTCGTAATTCTGCTTTCGCTCCTGCCCCACTATTTATAGATGGCCACCAGGGCCTCTTTGCCTGATGCTCTGCAGCCTCTGTACATCCCTTCGGAGTTAAAGGGCAGCGCGATGTTCCCCACCTTGTCCACGGCTATAAGGCCTCCCTCTCCCCCGAACTTCACCAGTTTGTCCAGCACCACCTGTTCACAGGCCTCCTGCAAGGTATAGCCTTTGTACTCCATCAGGCACGAAATGTCGTAGGCCACAACGGCTCGAATGAAAAATTCGCCGTGTCCGGTGCAGGAAATAGCGCAGGTGGCATTGTTGGCGTAAGTGCCAGCCCCGATGATGGGCGTATCCCCTATCCGATTGTAGTTCTTGTTGGTCATGCCGCCCGTGGAGGTAGCGGCACCCAGGTTGCCTTCTGCGTCCAGGGCCACGGCTCCCACTGTTCCGAATTTCCGGTCGTGGGTATGGTCGAGTATGAAGACGTCGGTGTCACGCACCTCGCGCCATTGCTTGTAGCGGTGTGCGTCATAGAAGTATTCCTCCGGCTCAAAGGAGATGTCGTATTTCCGGGCGAACTCCTCTGCGCCGTAGCCGCTCATGAACACATGGTCCGAATGCTCCAGAATGGCGCGCGTCAGTTGGATTGGATTCCGAATGCTGCGCACGCCTGCCACCGCGCCGGCCTGCATGGTTTTCCCGCACATAATGGCTGCATCCATCTCGTGCTTCCCATCCTTGGTGAAGACAGACCCCTTGCCGGCGTTGAACAAAGGAGAGTCTTCCAGGCGCACCACGGCCAGTTCCACAGCATCCAGCGCAGAGCCCCCAGCCTCCAGCACCTGGTAACCGGCGTCCAGCGCATGGGAGAGAGCGGCTTTGTAGGCTTTTTCGAGTTCGGGCGTCATGGAGGCAGGCGTGATGGTGCCCGCTCCTCCGTGTATGGCGAGGGCAATGTTGGACATGGTCTTGCTGTTGTTGGTCGTTAGCCTCCTACGCCTGATTTGGCACGCCTGTTCTGTAAGCTCTTGAAACAGCTAAAAATATTATCCCGAAAGGCAGTAATCCGGGCTCAAAAGGCAAAGATTTTGTATATTTGTACGTAGATCAATCTATTAATTCTAAAGTTTATTTTATGTCGTTTGATATTCAAGGAAAGCTGTACGAGGTATTTGAGGAGCAGCAAGTAAGCGAGAAATTCAGAAAGCGTGAGTTCGTACTCGAGATTCCGGATGGCTCATTCACACAGTACTGCAAGTTTCAGCTCACGCAGGACAAGTGCAACCTGGTAGACCAGTACAAGCCGGGTGACGAGGTGAAAGTTACCTTCAACCTGACAGGCAAGCCTTTCACGAAAAACGGACAAACCATGTATTTCACCAACCTGCAGGCTTGGCGCATAGAAGGTGCGGCTTCCGGTGGTGGATTCAGTGCACCTGCTGGTTCCTCGGCTCAGGAGTCCTCGGCTCCTTCCTTCTACAGCAGCGATGCCGACAATGATTTGCCTTTCTAATCTGATAATACGTACACTAAAAGCGAGCCCCACCGGCTCGCTTTTTTTATGTCCTTCCCGGTCTTCAGGTATAGCCCTGTATCCGTTCCGACTGCTGCACCGGGAAGCACACATGCTGCAACTGAACAGTGGCAGGTATAGCAGGCTCATTCGCCTATACCTGTCAAGAAGCACTTACTATGGATGATATTCAGCGCCTGATACTTCAGGGAGAAAACGACCAGGTTGATTTCAAGCAGCGGGTGACGCAGCCCGACAAAATAGCCCGTACGTTGGTTTCCTTCGCCAACACACGTGGCGGTACCATCCTCATCGGGGTGAAGGACAACGGCCGGGTATGCGGAGTAGACCCCGAAGAGGAAAAGCATACCCTGCAGCTTGCCGCCAGTTTCTACTGTGACCCGCCACTGGCGTTATTATATGAGGAAGTGGAACTGGATGGGCTGACCATTTTGAAAGTCATCATTCCGGAGAGCAGGCACAAGCCGCATTTCGCGAAGGTGAAGGAAGATGACTGGCGCGGCTATGTGCGGGTGAAAGACACCAGCGTGCAGACGAGCAAAATGGTGGATAAGGTGCTGCAGGCAGAGGAGCCGGCATTTGAGCACATTCCGCTGGACCGCCACGAGCAAGCGGCCCTCGACTACCTGGCCCTGAACCGTCGTGTTACGCTGCGTCAGTACATGAAGCTGGCAAACCTGTCAGAAAGACGAGCCTACCGCATACTGGTCAAGCTGGTGCTGCACGGCTACCTGCGCCTGCACGACAAGGAAAAGGAAGAATACTATACCTTGAGTTAAATGCCGAGCAGGTATGGGTTCCTCGGTTTATTGCCGAACAGCCATCAAAGGAAAGCTTTACTAGGTTATTAGAATCCTACAGGCTATACCTACTTTGTAGCCAATTCCAGCCGTATCTCCCTTCCTTTCTCATAGTATTCTGCGTGGCTGAACTGTCCCTGCCGGTCGTACACCTGCCAGGTACCAGTCCAGAAATAATGGATGTCCCGCTCCGTCTCCACCACCCGGGCCATGCCTTGCCGCTCCACTTGGCGGTTGTCGTGGTATACCTTGGTCAGGAAAAAAGGCGACTTCCGCTTGTGATACTCTATTTTCCGGAGCTGGCCATTCGGGTGGTAGTAGCGCCAAACGCCTGTTTCCCGCCCGTGCCTATACCTGCCGTTTCGCAGCAGCGTGGCGTTGTCTGCCGTATATATTTTCCATCGGCCATGGTATTGACCTTCTTTATCGAAGCGGTTCCTCCCAAAAGGCCACAGCTTTTTAGGTCGCGGCTCTGCCAGTGTCAGCAGGGGCAATAACAGGAGAAAGAAACAGATGCAGATTCGCCTATCCATACAGCTAACATTTAAAACAAACAACTACAACCGCACCAAAATTAAAAAATATTTTTTTTAAACTAATAGTTTAGTTATACTCTATTTAAATACGTAATGTTTTCACATTCAGTAGCATATAGTGAAAATAGATTATTCAATGCAGTCGTCGTTCCAAACACAGGATATAACATAGTGTTTTGAAGATAGACGAAGTGATATGGTTTGCGTAAAAAGGGTATGATTGGAGGGACAGCCTCTGTTCCCAATCGTCCACAGAGGCAGAAGACAGTTGCTATCCATTTCACCCTTTAGCCCATCCCTTATGCCGAGAAACACCAAGAGCCAAAAGGCTAACGATGCAGAAGTTGTAACGTCAACAGCCACTACTGTTCCACTACCTGCCAACGGCAAAGCCAAGGCAGCCGATTCCAAAGCCAAAAAGATATTCGTCCTCGACACATCCGTCATCCTGTATGACCACAGCGCCATCCAGAACTTCCAGGAACACGATGTGGCTATACCTATCACGGTGCTCGAGGAGCTCGACAACTTCAAGAAAGGCAACGACATTAAGAACTTCGAGGCGCGAGAATTCATCCGCTTCATAGACAAACTTTCCTCGGAACACATGCTGCAGGAGTGGATTCCGCTCAACGGCAAGACCAAAGGCAAGTTCAAGGTGCTCATGCACAACAACTCCAACGTAGACGCCACAAAGATATTCGGGGAGAAGAACGACCACCACATCCTCAACTCAGCGCTGCAGATGCAGCAGGAGTTCCCCAAAAGCAATGTGGTACTGGTCACGAAGGACATCAACCTGCGCCTCAAGGCGCGCGCCCTCAACCTGACGGCAGAAGACTATGAGACGGGCAAGATACAGGATGTGGCCGGCCTCTATACCGGCAGCGACACGTTGGAGGAAGTGCCCGCCAACATCATCAACGACCTCTATGAGCAAGGCCGCAGCGACAGCGACAATGTAATCAAAGAGACGCCGCCTGATAACCATTATTATGTGCTTAAAAGCTTCAAGAACTCCGTCCTCTCCTACTTCAATCCGGTTGAGAACCAGTTTGAGCGGGTGGACAAGCAGTCGGCCTTTGGGGTGAAGCCGCGTAACGCGGAGCAGACTTTTGCCATGCACGCGCTGCTCAACCCGCGCATCAAGCTGGTGAGTATACAGGGCGTAGCCGGCACGGGCAAAACGCTGCTGGCACTGGCCAGTGCCTTAGAGCAGCGCCGCGAGTACAAGCAGATATACCTGGCCCGCCCCATTGTGCCGCTCAGCAACAAAGACATCGGCTACCTGCCCGGTGACATCAAATCGAAGCTGAATCCCTACATGGAGCCGCTTTGGGACAACCTGAAATACATCCAGAACCAGTATGCCGAGACAAGCAAGGAGTACCAGAAGATACGCGAACTGTTAGACCTGGAGAAACTCGTGATTACGCCGCTTGCCTACATCCGAGGGCGCAGCCTTTCCAACATCTTCTTCATCGTGGATGAGGCCCAGAACCTGACGCCCCATGAGGTGAAGACCATCATCTCACGGGCGGGCGAAAACACAAAAATCGTCTTTACCGGTGACATTTACCAGATTGACACACCCTACCTCGACTCGCAAAGCAACGGCCTCTCCTACCTGATTGACCGGGCCCGCAACCATCCGCTCTACGCCCACATCACGCTGCTGAGGGGCGAGCGGTCTGAACTGGCGAACCTGGCAAACGAACTTCTGTGATGCACAGCAGATGGCAGCAAAGAAAAAGCAGCAGCTAAGGTATAGCTGCGGCTTTTTTAAGTTAGTAGAGAATTAACCTTTTTGTTAGAATTAGCAGTGTCACTTAAAGCAGGCTCACAGGGCTTTAGTGGAGCTTTGTGCCTCAAAGAGGCTTTTTAAGGAGCTTAAGCTCTGTTCAGTTTCGTTTTCTGTCTGCAGTTTTCTGAAAAACCCTTTGTACTTCGCCATTGGGTTGTCCTCCAGGCTGGTCTTCTGCTGCCATACCACGCGTGTACTGTCAGCCATCGGCTGCAGGCTGAATACGCCTATCGTTTCATAGGGCTCGCCTTTCACCTGCTGTTTGTAGTAGAGCTGTGAGGGAGGCGTGCTTTCCGTGAAGTGCATCTGTACCATTCCCAGTTTGTCTCCGTTCCACTGCTGGTAAGCGCCTTTGCCAGTCATCGGACCGCCATACAGGCGAATCATGGTGGGGTCGTAGGTTTTGTTCCAGGCATTCCATTTTTCCCATTGGGTAGGGTTGTTGAGGTAGGGGAACACCTTCTCGGCCGGGGCCTGCACGACCACCGACTTGGTCACCTCCGAGGAAACAGGCAACAGGAAAGAACCAGAATAAACCGCGGCCACTGTCACCAGCAGTGACACGATCAGGATGATGAGCGCCTTCATAAAATAAGCGGTAGAGTTAGATTAGGCTTTGCACAATGGAGTGGTAAAAGTACTCCAATTTAAAGGAGAATACAGGTCGTAGTCAAGTGTCTGTAGATTTATTTTCAAATATATTTATCCAGGCTGATTTGCCACACCTTCTCCCTTCATACCAAATTGGGGAACCATGCCGTATAAGTGCAAAACTAAAACGACGATTATGATTAATGATTTGATAAACAAAGGGCTGCAACTCTCGCAGCACAGCATGTTCAAGCGGTTCTTGGGAAAGGCAGGCGGTTTTATGTCGAAGCCTGTCAAACTGGGCATGTTGCTCACGACGGCCTATGGCAAACTGGTGGATGTGGACAGTAACAAAAGTGGCTTCGCGCAGGTGAAGGACTTCATGCAGACTTTCATCCGGCTGGTAAAGGCTTATTCGAATGGCTCTTACCGCAACGTTTCGAATAAATCACTGCTCGTAGGCGTAGCCGTGCTCCTCTACCTGGTCACCCCGCTCGATGTCATACCCGATTTTATACCTTTTATAGGATTTCTGGATGATATCAGCTTGATGGCCTGGTTCATTGATTCCTTCCAAAAGGAAATCACCAACTTCAGAACCTGGGAGAGCAACTCAAACTTCACTCCTACCCCCGGTACGCTTTAATAATGAAGGCTATGGTATAGCTGCTATACCTGGTGTTAAATAACAGACTGGCTGGTGCCTCAAAGGCATTGGCCAGTCTTTTTTTGGCTATACCTGTAGCGTATGGCGTCTGCCGCAGCCTCAGCCTGGTTTCCGAATCGCATTCCTGAATTAATGCTTATCTTCGGCTTTTGAAATCAACTCTTATTCTAAACCATGATTAGCAAACGCATCGTAGCATTTTTTGCCGCTGCTTTCTTGAGTCTGGGTATAAGCACCGCCCGCCCCGATGAGGGCATGTGGCTGCCTATGCTCCTAAAGCAGCTCAACGAGTCGGAAATGCAGAAAAAGGGCATGAAGCTCTCTGCAGAGGATATCTACAGCATCAACCAGTCCAGCCTCAAAGACGCCATCGTGTCTTTCGGTGGCTTTTGTACCGGTGAGATGATATCCGCTGAAGGGCTCCTGCTCACCAACCACCACTGCGGTTACGGCCAGATTCAGAACCACAGCTCCGTGAAGAACGATTACCTGACGGAGGGCTTCTGGGCGATGAACCGCCAGCAGGAACTCCCGAATCCAGGTTTGACGGCCACTTTCATCGTGCGTATGGACGATGTGACGAAGCAGATTTTGGCGGGTATACCTGCCAACGCATCAGAGACCGAGCGTGAAGCGGCTATCCAGCGCAACATCGCCAAGGTACGCCAGGAGTCTACGGCCGGCACGCATTACGATGCCGTTATCCGACCGTACTTCTATGGCAACGAGTATTACATGTACATCACCGAGACCTTCCGTGATATCCGCTTGGTGGGCGCTCCGCCTTCCTCCATCGGCAAATTCGGCGGCGACACAGACAACTGGATGTGGCCACGCCATACCGGTGACTTCTCGCTTTTCCGCATCTACGCCGGGGCCGACAACAAACCAGCCGATTACTCGCCCAACAACAAGCCTTACCAGCCCAAGCACCACCTGCCCATCTCGCTCAGCGGCGTGAACGAGGGTGACTTCACAATGGTCTTCGGCTTCCCGGGCCGCACCAATGAGTATCTGACCTCGCATGCCATCCAGGAGATACAAGAGGTGTCCAATCCTGCCAAAATCAAGATACGCGACACGAAGCTGAACATCCTCAACGAGGACATGAAAGCGTCTGATGCCGTGCGCATTCAGTATGCCGCCAAGCACGCGAGTGTGGCCAATGCTTGGAAAAAGTGGATTGGCGAGAGCCGCGGCCTGCGCAAAGCCAACACCATCGCCCGCAAGCAGGAACTGGAGAAGCAGTTTAACCAGTGGGCATCAGCCGATGCGGCGCGCAAGCAGCAGTATGGCAATTTGATGGCGCAGTTTGAGAAGAACTACAAGGCGCTGGAGGGAATCACCATCTCCCGCGACTACATTCTGGAGGCAGCGCAGGGTGTGGAACTCATAAAATACGCCACCGACTTTACCAAGCTGAACGAGTTGCTGGAGGCGAAGGCGCCACAGCAGGAAATCAACGCGCAGCTGGAGCGACTGGAGAAAGGTATAGCCGGTTTCTTCAAAAACTACAACGCCCCTACCGACAAGAAGGTGTTTGTGGCCCTGTTGAGCCTTTACTACAACGACATCGACCAGAAGCTGCATCCGGAGGCCCTCAAAATGGTGCGCCAGAAGTACAAAGGCGACTTCAGCAAGTATGCCGATGAGGTATACAGCAAGTCCCTGTTCACCTCAGAGGCAGGCGTGCGCAAAGCCCTGGCCGATATCAAAGCGGGCAAAGCCAATCCATTGAATAATGATGTGGGCTTCCAACTGGCCAACAGCATCAACGAGTACTACCGCACGCAGGTGCTGCCGACTTATACGCAGGTGAACGACAACCTGAACCTGCTTTACAGAAGCTATGTGGCCGGACTGCGCCAGATGCAGCAGGACCGCAAGTTCTACCCGGATGCCAACTCCACTCTTCGTGTGGCCTATGGCATTGTGGAGCCTTACGAGCCGGTAGATGGCGTGAAGTACAAGCATTACACCACCTTGGAGGGTATCATGGAGAAAGCCGCCTCAGGCGCCGCCGAAGATTACGCCATACCTGCCAAGTTGAAGCAACTGTACGACGCCAAGGACTACGGCCCTTACGGCGTAGATGGCCAGATGCCGGTTGCCTTTATCGCGTCGAATCATACCACTGGGGGAAACTCCGGTTCGCCCATCATCAACGCCAACGGCCAGCTCATCGGCACCAACTTCGACCGCAACTGGGAAGGCACCATGAGCGACCTGACTTACAACCCGGACCAGGTGCGCAACATCTCGGTGGATGTGCGCTACATGCTGTTCATTGTGGACAAGTTCGCAGGAGCCGGCCACCTGGTGCAGGAGATGACACTTGTTTCCGATGACACTTCTGGCCTGCCGCAAGTGGATGCCCGCAAGAAAGTGGAGGCTGCCAAGCCAGAACTTTCGAAGAAGGAGCTACGCAGAGCCGAGAAGGCAAAGCGCAAAGCCGAGAAAGAAGCCAAAAAGAAAGCCAAAGAAGCCGTCGAGGTAGATTAGGGTTAACCCAGTTTCTCCAATTTTGAAAGCCCCGTTTGGTTATCAGGCGGGGCTTTTTGTTTTAAATAGCCCCGGGTAAAAGCCTGCTTATTTGGATGCTGCTGCATTATATCTTGCGCAGCTGAGTTCGCTCCTGCGCTTCAATTGTAAACCCCTTTCAACATAATCGTACACTAGGTAAAGCAGCCGCTGAGCTCTTGAATCTGTACAAAACAAGTTGACATGATATACATCGTGATGGGTGTTTCGGGAAGTGGCAAAACCACCGTTGGACTGATGCTGGCTGAGCGGCTGCAATTGCCTTTCTATGATGCAGACGACTACCACTCCCCGGCCAGTATAGCCATAATGCGCCAGGGTGTACCGCTGACTGACGAGGACCGTTTGCCCTGGCTAAATGAACTGGCAGCTGCCCTACCTGCCTGGGAAGAGGCCGGCGGCGCTGTCGTGGCCTGTTCTGCTCTTAAAGAAAGTTACCGGAAACTCCTCATGACCGTTCCCCATATCACCTGGATATACCTGGACGGGACACGAGACACTATCCTGGAGCGGCTGCAGGCCCGTAATGCACACTTCATGCCCCCCGTCCTGCTCGACTCACAACTAGAGGCCTTGGAGAAACCAGCGTATGGCATCCATGTAGATGTCTCCATGAGCCCGGAGCAGATTGTAAATCAAGTAGAAACCAAAATAAAACATATGATTCCTCTCTCTGAATTCGGCGTGATTGGCTTAGGCGTGATGGGCAAAAGCCTGGCGCTGAACCTGGCCGGCCACGGCGTCAGTGTGTCCATGTTCAACCGCCACGTCGCGGGCAAGGAAGAAGGTATAGCCGAGCAGGTCATCCGGGAAAATCCATCGTTCACCAACATAAAAGGGTTCGACCAGCTGGATGAGTTCGTGCAGTCGCTGGAGAAGCCCCGCAAGGTGCTGCTCATGATTTACGCCGGGGTAATAGACACTCAAATCGACGCGCTGCTCCCGTTGCTGGAACCTGGCGACGTAGTCATAGACGGCGGAAACTCCTACTTCAAAGATACAGCCCGAAGGACCCAGCTGCTCACCAGCCAAGGAATCCATTTTGTGGGTACTGGCATTTCGGGTGGCGAAGAGGGCGCACGCAAAGGCCCCTCCATCATGCCCGGAGGCCCTAAGGCAGGTTACCAACTCATTTCGAAATACCTGGAGCTGATTGCTGCCCGCGACAGAACAGGCAAGCCCTGCACTACTTATGTGGGTCCGGAGGGAGCCGGGCATTTTGTGAAGATGGTGCACAACGGCATTGAGTACGCCGAGATGCAGGCGCTGGCCGAAGCCTATCATTTGCTGCGCCACATGCTCCAGCTTACACCTGCTGAAATCGCCGACCTCTTCAGTAGCTGGCAGACAAGCGGGCTAGGCAGTTACCTGTTGGAAATTACCATCGACATCCTCCGAAAAAAGGAAGATGGAGAACTGCTCTTGGACAAGGTGCTGGACCAGGCCGAGCAGAAAGGCACCGGTGGCTGGTCGGCAGGTGTGGCGTTGGAATATGGTGTTCCGTACGACTCCTTATCGGCTGCGGTGATGGCGCGCGCGCTGTCAGCCATGAAAACAGAACGGGTGCAGGCGGCACAGCTCTATGGGCAGCAGATTAAATCAATCGATGTGAATCAGGAGGAGTTTGTGAAACAGTTGAAGAACGCTTACCAGGCCACCCGCTATATCAACCACGAAATTGGCTTTAGACTGATGCAGCAGGTGTCAGCGCAGCAAAGCTGGGATATCAACTTCAGTGAGATTGCCCGCATCTGGACCAACGGCTGCATCATCCGTTCCCAATTGATGGAAGAGCTGGCCGAGCTCTACAAAACACAACAGTGTATCCTTACCGCTCCCGACGTGGCGGGGCGTATGCGTAGCTGGCAACAGGATTTCGCCTATTTGGTGTCGCAGGGGATGCAACATAGGGTTGCACTTCCCGTTATGTCTGCGGCGTTGAACTACTTCCTGGGCTATACCACGGCCGACTCACCTGCCAACCTGATTCAGGCGCAGCGCGACTATTTTGGGGCCCATACCTACCGGCGCAAAGACACTCCCTCAGGAGAGCACTTCCACTCTAATTGGAAGGTATAAGAAACCTGTCGGGGTGATACTTGTCTCTTAAAGTGCAACTTTACAGCAAACGGCCATCCATTGCCAAAAGCAAATCAGGTATGGCCGATTCTGTTTAGTTTTAACAACTATATGTAAGGGATAGCCAGTCAATTGAGTCTTCTTGACTCGCTAACTTCTACTATTGCCCTTTTCCGCGCATCTGCTTTTCCATGGCGTCCCACATTTCCTGCGGTATCTGGTCAAAGGCGTTGAACTCTCCGGCACCGTAAAGCCACTCGCCCCCATCAATCGTCACCACCTCGCCATTCACAAAGGCCGCATAATCCGACACCAGGTATGCTGCCAGATTCGCCAGCTCCTGGTGCTCGCCGAAGCGCCCCACAGGTATACGCTTCACCGGGTCCAGCTTATCGGCGAGCTGCTTCGGAAACAGGCGCGTCCAGGCACCCTCTGTGGGGAATGGTCCCGGTGCGATGGCGTTGGAGCGTATGCCATACTTGGCCCATTCTGATGCCAGCGACCGCGTCATAGCCAGCACACCCGCCTTGGCGCAGGCCGATGGCACTACGTAGCCAGAGCCGGTCCAGGCGTAAGTGGTCACAATGTTGAGGATGGTCCCCTCCTGCTTCTGTTCTATCCAATGCTTGCCCAGCGCCAGGGTGCAATTGTAGCTACCCTTGAGCACGATATCCGTTATGACGTCAAAGGCCTTGTGGCTGAGGCGCTCGGTTGGGCTCACGAAGTTGCCGGCGGCGTTGTTCACCAGCACATCCACCCGGCCGAACTTATCCAGTGTGGCCTGCAGCATGGCTTCAATCTCGTTGTATTTGCGCACATCGCACGCAATAGGTAGCACCTGTCCGCCTGTCTCTTGCATGAGTTCCTGCGCAGCCTGCTCCAGCACGTCTTGCTTGCGGCTGCAAATAACGGCATTGGCCCCGAGTTCCAGGAAGTATTTCACCATGGAGCGGCCAAGGCCGGTGCCGCCACCGGTCACAACAATTGTTTTGCCTTTCAGAGCACCTTCTTTCAGCATCGGTTCTGCTTTCATAAGCGTAGCTTCGTTTATAGTTTATCAGGTAACGTATAACACCATCACCCCGGTCATGCTAAAGATAAGCAACCGGGGCATTAAATTCAGGAAAAGATATACTCTTTTGAAAGCAGACCAACAGCCATGGAACTGAAACAGATTGAAGAAGAACTGAAAAGGGCCTTCAACGGGCTTCTCATGAGGAGCGAGACAGATGAGCCCTTTGAATTCTATTATGACGAAGAAAATACTGCCGATAAGCTGAACGAAGACACGGTGCGCAAACTGGCAGGTATGCCGGCCGAATATCCGCTGGAGGTGGTGGAGGTAGACTACTTCTTCCGCAACATGACCAAAGTAAATCCTGAGAACGGGACCGAAGGCGAGCAACAGGCACAGCGTTTCCGGCAGTTGCAGGAAAAGCTGCAGGAACTGCTACAGGATGTGAAGGTGTACAAAGTGGGCGAAGACCGCATCTCGGTGCTGATACTTGGAAAAACGCCCAACGGAGAAATAGCCGGCATCAAGACCGTCGTAGTCGAGACTTGATTAGCAGCTGAAATGCGCTAGAACCTAGTTCGCTATACCTGGAGTCCCATCAGGAAGTCGGGCCTTTGTCTACCTGCGCCTCCAGCACATCTTGTATGGCAGCAGGCACGCTGGAAAGGATGTCGTGGCCGGTTTTCTTCTCGATGGCATCTACGGTGGTGCGGTAGCCGCCCCAGTCGGGGTTGACGGTTACTGAATTGGGGGTATCTACGGCAATTATGCGGGTGTTTGTCGTAATACGGCCTACATCATCATGTCCCTGCGGCAGTACTACAATTACTTTCCAGATGCGATTGGGCACTGTCACTTTACCGTCCGCCAAGGTTTCTTTGAAGCCATTGCTCCCGGTGCCTCCTTTGCCGTAGCTCCCCATGATGATGTACAGCTCATTTCCCTGGTCCACCAGTTTGCGGCTATAGTTTTCCAGATTGGCCCAGGTTTCCTGGTTGTTGTCAGGCGCCTGCGGAATCATGTTCGTCATCAGGAACGTGGCAGAGTTGTCGTCCTCTGTGCGGGTACGGTCGGCTGAGGGGCAGTTGTGCCCTCGGTCAAACCCGCTGTTGGTATAGTCGCTGGGGATGACCCGCTGAAAGCTGGCGGGCAAGGTATTGTCGCCACGGAAGTCATCCTGACGGGAAGCATTGCCCATCCAGTCTGGACTCAGGTGCCAGCTTACCCAGTTAGGCGTACCCCGGTAGTTGCTGTAGGACAAGGCATACTGTGGCTTCTCTATCAGGAAGTTATCGAAACCGGTTCCGGCATTGCTTGGGTTGCCCATGGCCAGGTTGTTGTCCTGGCTGCTGGCTGGCTTTACCTCCTCGTCGGAGCAGGAAACAAGGGCCAGGCAGAGAAGGGAAAGTGAAGCCCACTTGCGTAATTGATTCAGCATAAGGTATGGCAGCCGATGCTGCCAGGTGTATTAGACGAAAATGATAGTAGAGTTTATCGCTCTCTAAAGCATAGCGAGCCAGTCCTTGAACCTTTAACTCACCGGCAGCAGGTATAGTATGCAGGTATGGCAGGAAAATATCAAAGATGGTCCTGCTGGAGCTTGTGCGCCGCGATGATGCCGCTTAGACAGGTGCCTACGATTCCCTGCCCCGGGTACACGGTGTCACCGCAAATATACGCCCCTTTGTGGTCAAGTCGTGCATCTTTCATCTGCCAGGGCTTCACATGGCTGTACTGCGGGTAGCCTCCCACCATACCGAATGCCCGTTGTGTCCAGAAAATCCAGGCGCCGGGCGTGGCCGAGTCGCGGTATACGATGTCCTGTCGCCGTAGAATCCCGCGCTGCTCCAGCACCTGCAGGATGGCCTCCTCCAATGGTTTTTTGTCGGAAATGTAGGTCTGTACCGGGTCCGGCACGTGTGTGCTGATGGCGACTACGGTCTCGCCGGCTGGAGCACGCTGCGTGTCTTCGGGGTGGCTGAAACTGACGAAGAAGCTTTTACTCCCGGTATAAGGCAAGCCCTCTGGCACATGCACCTGCTGGTGCAGCACCTGCCGCGGCTCCTGACTGCGGATGACGAGACCCATCGTGAAGGCGCCGTTCAGCATCTCGGAGGGTAAGGTATACCTGCTTAGGCGTTTCCGCAGTCGCTCATCCTGGAACAGACCCAAGGTATCGTTCAGAGGTATGCCACTGATGACGAAGCGGCTCCGAAAGATATCACCCATAGTACGCACCTCATACCCCTCCTTCAACGGAACGACCTCCTGCACTGCTTGTCTGTAGCGTATGATGGAGCCTTTCTCCAATAAGTACAGTTCCAGCGGCCGCACCAAGTTAATCAGGCCTCCATCCACGTAGTAGTTGCCATACAAGGTATAGCAGAGAGCGGTGGCGCCAAACAGCTCGTTTACTTCCCCAAGGTGGTTTTGGGCAGTAATCAGCAGCTGTTCGTTCACAAAATCCACGAATAGCTTGTTCTCCAGCAGCCCATACGCCTTCAGCACATCCTCCATGGTGCGGAAGGCAGCCGTAATCAGCCGCAACTGGTGCGGGCGGGCGCTACGGGCGGCGTGAAGCATATCCTTGATATTCGAAAAAGGGAAACTCAGCTGCCCCAGCGATGTGCGCCATACCTCCTGGCTGATGCGGTAGCAATGTTCCCAAAAAGGCCTTTGCTGGTACTCGCCAAACACTCGCTCCGCCTCCTCTATCCACTCCTCTAGGTTGTTGTGCCGGGTGAGTACCTGTCCATCCGGCAGGTATACCTGCATGGGTACCTCCAGCTTCCGGAGTGGCACTTCTATACCTGTTTTGTCCAGCAGGTAGCGCAGGGGCATGTGCTCGTCCAAGCCTACCAGGGTGGTGGCCCCGGTTTCAAACCAGTAGCCTTTGCGCTTGAAGGACGAGGAGCAGCCACCTGGATACTTGGCCTGTTCCAGCACGCATACCTGAAGCCCGCGGTTAGCAAGCAAAGCAGCAGCCGTGAGTGACCCAAAGCCGGAGCCAATTACTATGACATCATACTTCATTTATGCGTTACTTTGTCCTGTTGCCCATGTACATCTGCCAGGGTTAACACAAAGCCCAACGAAATGTTAGGCGATAAGTACAGGATACTATACATACGACGCACACCATGCCGAACACCCGCATCGACCAGATTTTACTGCTGTTGCCTGCCCTCAGTTCCTGGCTCATCGCCCGTGTGCTGACCAATGACCTCATGCTCATGGTGCTGATTACGGCTGTTCTGGCCCTGGCAGGTATAGCGGTTGGGTACCTGCTGGTGCAGAGGCTGCAAGGCAAGCAGTTTCACGTCAAAGTGGCTGCCGCTGTCGTGGTGTTTGTGCTAGTATTCCTGTTGCCCGTGCTTGTGGATACGGCACTGGATTTCTACTGGAACTACCGCTAACCCGAAGTACAAGAACTATCTTTATACCGACATACTATGAAAGAGAAAGCGGATATCAGCATCATGGGGTGTGGTTGGTTGGGCATGCCCTTGGCGGAACGCTTCGTGCACCAGGGCTTTAGGGTCAACGGTTCGACCACCTCCACCGAAAAGCTGGGGATATTAGAAGCGAAAGGTATAGCACCGTTCCTGATTAACCTGGATGGACAACAGCTGGAGGAGCAGCACCTACAGGATTTCCTGAATACAGATTTGTTGGTGCTCAACATCCCACCCAAACTCCGCTCCGACGGTGGCGAAAGCTACCTGCGCCAGATGCACCTGCTCCTGGCAACCCTACGCCAGTCTCCTGTCAGCCGGCTGCTGTTTGTCTCCTCCACCTCCGTCTATCCAGACCTGAACCGGGTTGTGACGGAAGAGGATGTTGCTTATACTGACGTACAAAATCCTGAAAACACCCTGCTGCAGGTCGAGAAACTTTTCCAGGACAAGGAGGATTGGGTGACTACCATCGTCCGTTTTGGCGGACTAGTAGGCGGCAGCCGGCAGCCGGGAAGGTTCATGGCGGGCAAACACAACCTGCCCAATGGCGATGCTCCTGTCAACCTGATTCACCTGGAAGACTGCCTGGGAGTGCTGCAACGCATTGTGGAACTGCAGAAGTGGGGGCAGGTATATAACGCCTGTGCCGACGAGCACCCTCACCGAAGAAAGTTTTACCAAGCGGCGGCGGCAGCCATCGGGTTGGTCCCCCCTACCTTTAAGGACATGGAGGAAACCAAGTTCAAGCTCATCAGCAGCCAGAAACTGAAAGAACAGCTCTCCTACGTTTTCCAGCACCCTGACCCTATGGCTTTCTTTTAGTAACTTTGTGGGCATTTGTTGTTTGCTGATGGTTAATGGTTGTGTTCTCATCAAGCAAATGACAGTAGTAAATCAAACTTACAATCCTCTGCATGCAAGTAGTAATAATAGGCGGCGGCGCTGCTGGTTTTTTCGGGGCGATTGCCTGCGCGGAGGCGAAGCCGCAGCTGCAGGTGACCCTGCTTGAAAAGACAAACAAGCTGCTGTCGAAAGTGCGGGTTTCTGGGGGCGGCCGTTGCAATGTCACGCACTCCTGCTTCGTGCCCTCCATTTTCTCCCAGCACTACCCTAGGGGAGCCAAATTGCTGAAGGACGCTTTCAAGACATTCGGGGCGGCTGAGACGGTTGCATGGTTTGAGAAGCGCGGAGTGAAACTGAAGGCTGAACCGGACGGACGAATGTTCCCGGTCACCGACTCCTCCGAGACCATCATCGATTGCCTGCTGCAGGCAGCCCGAAAAGCGGGCGTACAAATCAAGACAGGTATGGGCGTGGAGCGTATCGAGCCACAAACGGGCGCGAACGGCAATCCCTTCTTCTTACTTCACCTGAGCAATGGAAGCACTTTGTTAGCAGACAGGCTGCTGGTGAGCACCGGGGGCAATCCTAAATTGCAGGGGTATGACTGGCTGCGTGAGTTAGGTCATGCTGTGCAGGAACCGGTGCCCTCCCTGTTCACGTTCAATGTGCCTGCCTCCCCGCTCAAAGAGTTGCAAGGTATAGCCGTTCCGCACGCACGGGTGCGTATAGCTGGTCAGAAACTCGAGTATGAAGGGCCTTTGCTCATCACGCACTGGGGCTACAGCGGTCCGGCTGTGCTGAAGCTATCGGCCTGGGGAGCGCGCGTGTTCCATGAGCAGAACTACCATTTCACCGCCCTCATCAACTGGATTCCGGAGCGCAGCGAGGAAAGCCTGCGGGAGCAGCTGCAGAGCTACCGCAAAGCACATCCCAAGAAACTGGTTTCTTCTAACCCCTTGTTCGGTTTGCCGCAGCGCCTCTGGAAGGCACTGGCAGGTATGGCAGAAATCCCGGATGATACAAAGTGGGCCGAGCTGCCCGCCAGGAACACGAACAAACTGGTGGAGTCCCTGCTGCGGACTTCGGTGGAAGTGAAAGGCAAAACCACATTCAAAGAGGAGTTCGTGACCTGCGGCGGCATCGACCTGAGCCAAGTGAACAAGAGGTCGATGGAGAGCCAACGGTTGCCTGGGTTATACTTCGCCGGTGAGGTGCTGGATGTGGATGGCATCACCGGAGGATTCAACTTTCAGGCCGCCTGGACAACTGGTTTCCTGGCCGGCAAAGCCATAGCGGCTTCCATATTGTAGCATAGCCATATATCCATAGTTGGTAACAAAAAGTACTTTACAACAGTACATCAGCATACCAAACATTAAAAAAATATAACTATGGAAATTAATAAAGAAGTCTATTCAACTGTGCACCACCTCATCGAAAGATGCAAGGACGGTGTGAAGGGCTATAAGACGGCGGCCGAAGATGTAGAGGACCAGGACCTGAAAGAGCTCTTCAGAAAGTACGCTGTGCAGCGCGACAGTATGATTACGGAGCTGCAGGACCAACTGCACAAGATGGGCAAGACCGACGATGAGTCCAGCTCTATTGAAGGCACCATCCACCGCGCCTGGATTGACATCAAATCTGCCCTGTCATCAAAAGATAGAAAACGCATACTGGAAGAGTGTGAGCGTGGCGAGGATTATGCGGTGAAGGCCTATGAGGAGGCCATGCAGAAGAACCTGCCAGGTGAACTGAAACCGATTGTGGAACAACAGTACCGGGATGTCAAAAATGCACATGACCACATCCGCACCCTACGTGACAACGCAAGGGAAAACGCATAATACTATTAGCAGATTCAAATAACAGGAAGGAGCTTCGGCTCCTTTTTTTGTGGCTATACCTGACGGTGAGCCTATAATAGCGATAAGCCTGACATCCGTCTGATGTCAGGCTTATCATTTCTAACTGCGTAAACAGTAGAATAATCTTCCAACCTTTTTATGATACCTTCTTTAACGCGGCCAGGTATGGGCAGGTTGCGCGGATTATGAAAATTTCTAAAAACAAAAAGGTCGACGTTTCAAGTCGACCTTTTCTAACAATTCTAAAGCTTTTTACACTTTAATACTGTATGCCTATTTATACGACCTGCCAAGCGACAGGTTGTATAACCTAGAATCTTTTTTTGCGGAAACCACCACGGTCTCCACCGCTGCTGCGACGATCGCCTCCTCTGAAGGAGTCACGGTCGCCACGGCCACCGAAACGGCTTCCGCCACCACCGTAGCCACCATCACGGCGTCCGCCACGGTCACCACCTTCGCGGTCACCGCCACCGAAGCGTCTGCCTCCACGGTCACCACCTCTGTCACCGCCACGGTCGCGATCACCGAAGCCGAAGTCTTCTCGGCCACCGGCAGCACCGCCTTCTTTCTTCTGCGATTTCTCCACAATCACCATGCGGCCCTCCACTTCAATGCGACCTACTTTCTGTAGGATGTCAGCTGTGTATTCGGTTGGCACCTCCACAAAGCTGAACTTGTCATACAAATCGATGTCGCCTACTTTGGAAGCAGGGATGTCAGCGTTCTGGCTCAACAGGTCAATCAGGTCTTTCGGATGTACGCGGTCTTTCTTGCCAATGGTGATAAACAGACGGTCATAACCGTCTTTGGTCGCACCCATCGTTTTCTCCGCTTCTTTTCCGGCTTCTTTGGTCTTGGCTTCCTTCAGGCTCATCTTCAGCAAGGCGGCAGCTACTTCAAGCGAGGTATACTCCTCGTTCACGAGCTTCTCTATGCTGTTGATGTGCTTGTTCAGGTTGCCTTTCTCCAACACCTCGCGCACCTTGTCCAGGAACAGGTTGGTACGGATTTCATTCACGTCTTCGTAGGTAGGCACCTGCTGCAGCTGGATGTTGGCCTTGGTATAGCGCATGATGTCCTTCAGCTTGTACATGTCGGAGCGACCAGACACGAAAGAGAAGGCACGGCCCGACTTACCGGCACGACCCGTACGGCCAATGCGGTGTACATAAGACTCTTCGTCCTGCGGCAGGTCGTAGTTGAACACGGCTTCCACGTTCTCCACGTCCAGGCCACGGGCGGCCACGTCTGTAGCTACCAGTATCTCCAGCATGCCGTTACGGAACTTGCCCATCACGTTGGTACGCTGGTTCTGGTTCAGGTCACCGTGCAGGCCATCAGCGAAATAGCCGCGTGCCTGCAGGTTGGTCACCAGTTCGTCCACCATACGCTTGGTATTGCAGAAGATGATAACCGATTTCATGTTGTGCATGTCCAGGATGCGGGAAAGCACTTCCTGCTTCATGCTGTTGCGCACTTCGAAGTATACCTGATCGATGTTGGTCACCGTCAGCTCCTTGTGCACCACTTTCACAATCACCGGGTCGTTCTGGTAACGCTTGGTCAGCTCCATAATCGGCTTGGACATGGTGGCCGAGAAGAAAATGGTCTGGCGCTCCTCGGGCATCTTGCTCAGCACGAACTCGATGTCCTCACGGAAGCCCATGTCAAGCATTTCGTCCGCTTCGTCCAGGATGATTTTCTTGATTTTATCAAGCTTAAGCGTACCGCGCTCAATGTGGTCCATCACACGGCCTGGCGTACCAATCACAATCTGTACACCCTGCTTGAGGGCACGCAGCTGGCGGTCATAAGCCTGTCCACCATAGATAGGCACAATGCTGATGCCTGGCTTGTATTTGATTAATTTCTGTATTTCACCGGCTACTTGTATAGCCAGTTCACGGGTTGGGCACAGGATGAGCGCCTGCACACTGCGGTCGCTCTCGTCTATGCTCTCAATAGTTGGAATACCAAAGGCAGCAGTCTTTCCAGTACCTGTCTGTGCTTGGCCGATGATGTCGCGACCTTCTAAAACAACCGGGATGGCTTCTGTTTGGATGGGGGAGGCTTCTTCGAAGCCCATGTCAGCGATAGCACGCTGTACTTCCGGCGAAAGCGGAAGCTCGTCAAATCTGATTTTGTTCATTCTGTTTTTTTATTCTTTAATACTTCACGTCTGGAGGCAGCCTGTCCTTAAGCCTTTCTTTTACGAAAGAAAAGAGCGAGCGAAACTAAAATCAACCAGGTTATGCCAAAAAACGGAGTATCCTTTACAAAAATCAGACTGATTCCAAATCGGGTGCAAAGATACGCATAATAATCGACATACCTTATTTTATTCTTCTATTCGTTTTGAAGGGCCTCATATTTCTAGTCAAATTAAATTTAGATTAAAATTTGTGCTAAAAATATTCACTTATGTTAGATTAATTTGAAATAAAAATTTTATTTTGTTTCTTATATTCCAATTTAATATAAAAATAAGGAACATCGGTTTTGCACACCCGTAAAAAGGGTTAGTTCACTATCAAAATAGGTTCTTTCGCTTATTTTATAATTAATCGTTGGTATATCCTATTTAAAGGTCGTAAACTTGTACAGACGCCTGCCACACAAAGCATCGTTTGGATTACTTTCCACTAATAGAGACTTTTTGGTACAGAGACAAGTTGGGTTTCTGGTGATGGAATTGCCGCCTGCTACAATTGCACCTATTTAGCGATGAAAACTTAGCTTATGTAAAACCAAGCCTGCCTGCGGGGTTTTACAGGTAGATTTTAAAAGAACTTTAACCCTTTAACTCCTTTCCTACTATGTTACACTTCTCCAAAATCTCAACCAAGAACAAGGACCTCAACTTGATAGCCTCAGGAGCTCTGGCTTTCAAAATCCACAACAAGATTCTGAAGGACGAGACCTTCATCAAAGGCACCAAGGTGACGCGCGCCCTGCTGCAGACCAATGCGGTACTGAAGTCTGAGAACACAGACCAGAAGAAAGTCTTCTTCGTCATCATATCTGATTTAGATAAGATGAACGCTGAGTCGCTGTGCAACATGATTGCCAAGGAACGAGCCAAGGGAAGCTACGCGGTGTGCCAGGTGATTCCGATGTACTACAATGAGCCATCGTTTAAGGCCCTGAAGATGCTGCGCCAGAATTTTGATGAGGTGATTGAGTTGAACAAACTGACGTTGGGAGGCGGAAAGGCGCTGATGAGCACGGAGCAGCAGCACTGCATCATCACGGAGTATTCTATCTCTATGGCCCGCATCATGCGCAACGTATGCGTGAGCGACCATGTGGCCAAAGAGAAAGAAGTTAAAAAAGGAGAAATAGTTTACGTGGCATAGCCATTTCAGACAACATAGAAAGGCAGAAAGCCCCTCCAGACCAGTTCCGGAGGGGCTTCTTCTATTCTATACCTGCAGCATCAGCGGTCTTGTGCTGAGCGCTTTTTTTGCTCTCCCGGTTTGGTATTACACATCTCGCCGCTGTATCTTTAGAATCCGGTTAACACAGGATTACCTCTATGCCATCTCTCTTCAAGATATACTCCTCCTCTGCCGGTTCGGGCAAAACGTATCAGCTGACAAAGGAATACCTGAAGCTTGCCCTGCATACGCCCAATCCGGACTATTACCGTTCCATTTTGGCCATCACGTTCACCAACGATGCCGCCGCCGAAATGAAGGACCGCATCCTGGGAGCCTTGCGTGGCTTCAACGACCCTGGCCTGTCAGTCAAGGACAAGGCTAAGAGCGAAGCGCTGCTGCAGGAAATAACTGAAGAGCTACAACAAGACTATCCGGAGGAGCACTTCAGTCTGGAGGAGGTGCGACGGCGCGCGCAGGTGCTGTTCACCCAGATTCTCTATAATTACAGCGACTTCTCAGTAAGCACCATCGACAGTTTCGTTAACAAGATTGTGCAGGCCTTCACGCGGGAACTCAACATCCCTTACAACTTCGAGGTGGACCTGGACTCGCAGACGCTGGTGAACACAGCGGTGCAGTTGCTGCTCGACAAAGTGACCAACCGGAAAGACGACCTGCTATCAGAGACGCTGGAGCAGTATGCCTTAGAGAAGGCCCGAGAAGGCCGCAGCTGGAACACCCTCCCCGAAGACCTGGCTGATTTCGCTAAGAACCTGCTCAACGAACAGGTATATGAAGCGGTAACCGACATCCAGAGCCTGACGCTGGAGGATTTCAAATTGATACGCGCCCAGCTGAAAGAGCTGCAGCAAGGTATAGCGGAAGCCTTGCACGAGGATGCAGCCAAGGCCCTGGCCGCCATTGATAAGGCTGGCCTCTCCCCTGCTGATTTCTTCCAAGGGAACCGAGGCCTGTGGGGCTACTTCAATAAGTTTAACAAAGACGCTGACCTGAACTATGGCAACAACTACGCCCGCCAGACCATAGAAGAAGACAAGTGGTATGCCGGCAAGGCGTCCACCCACACCAAAAAACAGATTGATAGCATCAAGCCGCTGCTGGCGGAGCTTTACTACAACATAGAAGGTATAAAAACGCAGTATGCCGGCACCTTCACGCTCATCAACGCCATTGTGCCGCACCTGTACAAGGTGTCGGTGCTGAACGAGCTGGAGAAGTGCCTGCAGGAAATCAAGCTGGACCGGAACACGGTACATATCTCTGAGTTCAACAAGCGCATCATTGACATTGTGCTACAGGAGCCGGTGCCCTTTATATATGAGCGGCTGGGCGAGAAATACAACCACATTTTGATTGATGAGTTTCAGGACACCTCGGTGCTGCAGTGGAACAACCTGTTGCCCCTCGTGGACAATGCCCTTGCCTCCGGCCATTTCAGCATGGTGGTGGGCGACGCCAAACAGGCCATCTACCGCTGGCGCGGCGGCGAGATGGAGCAGATTCTGCACCTCTATAAGCGAAACACGCAGAAGCTATACCTGAACCGCCGGCACGGCCACCTGATACGGGAGCGCTACGAGTCGGTGGACCAGGCCTTGGCCCCGGACGAACTGAGCGTCAACCGTCGCAGCCGTGCCGAAATCATCCAGTTCAACAACGAGCTTTTCACCTATGTGAGCAAGGAGCACGAGGTATACGGCATGTTCGCCTCCATCTACGACGACAAGTTTCAGCAGCAGGTGCCGGATGGCGATAAGAGAGGTGGGCACGTCCAGATTCTGTTCACGCACCCCGATGACACCAATTACAGGTATAACCTGGACAGCTGCACCCGCTCCGAAGAACTCTATGATGGGTATACCCATGAGAAAATACTGAGCTACGAAGAGAGCACGCTGAACATGGTGCTGCAGCTGGTGCAGCAGGGCCTAGCCGACGGCTATACCTTGAGCGACATGGCCATCCTGTGCCGAACCAACGTCAGGAGTAAACAGATAGCTAATTTCCTGAAGGAGAAACGGTACGATATCATTTCGCAGGACTCGCTCTCGCTGCAATTCGCGGAGGTCATCAACCTCGTTATTGCGTTATTCCGGGTCTTCAACCGCCCCAATGACACGTTAGCCAAATCAGAGGCACTCTATTTAGTCTGCGCCGTTGCGCTGGAGACTATACCTGACACAGAGATGACGCAGACCATTGCGCGTATCGCCAAAGAGCCGGAACCGCAGGCGTTCTACGACCAGCTGCGCACTTTCGGCTTTGACGTGAAGGAACGCGAGACGGGCAACCTTTCCATCTACGAGCTGACCGAGCAGCTGATTCGCATCTTCGACCTGCTGGGCCATAACAACGAATGCGAGTACCTGTTCCGCTTCCTGGACCTGGTGCTGGAGTACAGCCTCAAAAACAGCAACAACCTCAATAACTTCCTGGCCTATTGGGATGTGCAGAAGGAGAAGCTGAGCATCAACACACCTAAGGACCGCAACGCCATCACCATCACCAGCATCCACAAATCCAAAGGCCTCGCCTACCCCATCGTCATCATCCCCTTTGCCGACTGGAGCACAGAACCACAGACACGAGCGCTTATGTGGAGTCAGTTGCCGGAAGAGGTGAGCGTAACGGGTAAGCTACGCAGCGTAGCAGTTAACATAAGTTCCAAACTGGAGACGACGGTGCTGGCCAAGCAGTACAGCACCGAGATTGAGAAGACCTTCATTGAGAACCTGAACATGCTCTATGTGGCCCTCACCCGCCCCATCGACAGGCTATACCTGATTGGCAACGGAAAGGACCTGCTGGAGGAGAAGAAAGCGCAGCGGGCGCTGGAGGGAACAGCCAAGAACGTGAGTCACCTGCTCTACCGTTTCCTGGTGCACAAGGACATGTGGCTAGGGGGGCAGCTGTGCTACCAGCTACACAAAGGCAATGCCCAACAGCTACAGCACACGATAATTGACTCGGAGCATACCTACCACCTGGAGCATCTGGTGACCACCGATTGGGCGCAGCGCCTGCAGCTCAAGCAGCACGCCAACAACGTGTTCGACTTCGAGACGCAGGCCCTGCAGCGCGCCCTGAACAAGAAGCTGCACTACGCGCTGGCGCGCGTCATCACTACCCCGCAGCTGGACACCGTGCTGCGTCAGATGGTATACGAAGGCATCATCAGCGAGCGGGAGAAACCCGCCCTGCGCGAGCGGCTGCAAGAGGTATTGCAGCACCCTAAACTGCAGCATTATTTTTCTGATAAGGTGGTAGTGGAGCATGAGAAGGAGCTCCTTGATGCCCGCGCCTACCTTTACAAGCCCGACCGTGTGGTGTTTGATGGCCAGCAAGTCGTGCTGCTGGAGTTCAAGCTGCCGCCGCCCCAGCCGGAGCACCGCAACAAGCTCGACCATTATGCCGTGCGTTTCAAGCAGCTAGGCTACGAGAAGGTAAAATGCATCCTCTATTACTTCGACACCGAGGAAATCCTGGAATGGGGCTACGGCGGGAAGAGCCTGCAAATGGGACTAGTGCTCTGAGCTGGGTTAAGATTAAATAATTATGAATTGCTGATTCTATGAGGAGCTATACCTACAGCATAGATTCCAGGCAATAGTATCAACCAAACATAAACAACAGCTAAATGGACCAGGCAGCGCAGACCATGCTCGACAACCTGCAGAAGAACACAGGTAAATCGCTGGAAGAATGGAAACAGATTGTATCCGACTCCGGGATTCAAAAGCACAACGACATTATCAAGTTCCTGAAGACCGACCATGGCTTCACACATGGCTTTGCCAACATGGTGGCGCTTAAATTCCGTGGCACTGATGCCGGCTCGGCTGAGAGTACGGAGCAGTTGGTGGAGCAGCAGTACGTAGGAAAAGAAACTCTGCTGCCGCTCTATGAAAAACTGGTCACAGAAATCAGGCAATTCGGTGAGGAGGTGGAGTTAGCGCCCAAGAACGCCTACGTCAGCGTTCGTGCCAAAAAGCAGTTCGCACTGCTACAGCCGTCCACCAAAACCAGGCTGGATGTGGGAATCAATCTGAAAGGTATAGAACCGGCAAGGCGACTGGAGAAATCGGGCAGCTTCAATGCCATGTGCTCGCACCGCGTGCGGCTGGAAACTCTAGCCGACGTTGATGCCGAGCTGCTGGGATGGCTGAAGGTAGCTTATGAGCAGGCGAAATAGTCTGCGAGATTTGGCGCAGGTATAGTCACATTTATAGATATACATCAGACAGAAGATAACCTATTCCCTTCCAATTACCAAGGGATTAGGCGGAGGACAATATGGAACAACGAATTACTTTGATTACACTGGGCGTGAAGAATCTGCAGCGCTCCAAAGACTTTTACCAGAACATCCTGGGCTGGCAACCACTGGAGAGCAGCAACGAGAGCATCGTGTTCTTTCAGCTGAACGGTCTACAGCTGGCGCTCTTCCCGCAGGAGTCGCTGGCCGACGATGCGGGTGTGGAGGCTGACGGCAAAGGCTTCCGAGGCTTTTCGTTAGCGTACAACGTCCGCTCCGAAAAGGAAGTGGACGAGCTGGTGGCGTCGCTGGAGGCAAAAGGCGTGCGCGTGCTCAAGCAACCGGAAAAAGTGTTCTGGGGCGGGTACAGCAGCTACGTCGCCGACCCGGACAACAACCTCTGGGAGATAGCCTACAACCCGTTCATGCCGTTGGATGAAAGAGGTAATACAAATTCGGGAACGAATTAACACCTAGAAGAAGTAGATTGCATTTAGTTTTTAGAAACATCATGATGAAATTTTACAAGGTAAGCTGGACTATTGCTTTTGCTATGATAATCCTGCACCTCCTTCTAGATTACACCTTTTTTACTAAATCAGCCGAATCCATCATCCTTTTTGTAGACGGTTTTGTACAGGTGTTTATGACTGCACTTGTAGCATGCTTAATTGCTTCTTTTGTTGCGGCTGTACCATTTAGAAATCTGAAGTATAGCTCTAAATTTTTGTTTGTTATGCCTTATGCCGTGATTCTTTTAGCAGGTATAAATCTTTTGTTCCTATCAAGGCATATTATCTAGATTCTACTTAATCACTCAGACACTCTTTCACCTATTCAAAAATACCCGTGCAGACTTTCCTGGAGCTAACTGCGAAATACGTTTACGAGAAGTACAAGGAGAACATCAGCGACCTGTGCATCATCCTGCCATCGCGCCGTGCGAGTTTCTTCTTCAAGAACGCGCTGGCGCAGGCGGCGTCGGAACCCATCTGGTCGCCGGAGGTGTCAGGTATGGAGGACTTCATCACACGTCTGGCCAAAACCGATGTGCTGGAACCCATCAACCTGCAGTTGGAGCTCTATGACCTGATGCGGGAGCAGGACCCTACCCTGGACTTCGATCAGTTTGTGACCTGGGGCGGCACCCTGCTCGACGATTTCAGCCGCATCGACCAGAACCTGGTGGACACGGGCAAGCTGTTTGAATACCTCACGGAGGCAAAGGCCCTGGAGCGCTGGGACCCAAAGTACCTGGGCAAGGAGCTCTCCCCGACCATGAAGAAGTATTTCAGCCTTTGGGACAACGTCGAGAAAACCTACCACAACCTCCGCAAGCGCCTGCTGGAGAACAAGCAGGCCTATACCGGTATGGCTTTCCGTAAGGTGGCTGATACCATTGAAGGTATAGCCAGAGACCCGGGTTGCGCCCAGTACATCTTCATCGGGCTGAACGCCCTCACCAGCTCTGAGGAGAAAATCATCCGGACGCTGCTACGCCACGACAAGGCCGAGGTGTTGTTCGACTCCGATGATTTCTACATGGAGGAAGGCATACCCAACCGGGCGGGCAGCTTCCTGCGCCAGTACAAGAGCACCTGGAAACTGCCGGAATGGCGCTGGCAACAGAACATGCTGCTGACCGATGAGAAGGAGATAAACGTAATTGGCGTGGCCAACGCGAGCATGCAGGGCAAGCTAGCGGGGCAGCTGCTGCAGGAGATTCGGCAGCAGGACAAACAAGCGCAGGTGGCCATCATCCTGCCCGACGAGACCCTGCTCCTGCCGGTGCTGCACTCCATACCCGACGAGGTGCCGAACTACAACGTGACCATGGGCCTGAGCTTCAAGGGCACGCCTCTCTACAACCTGATTGACCTGCTGTTCGATGTGCACCTGACCGGCGTAACGCAGCTGCAGGAGTCGGGCTACAAGGTATACCAGTACCACCACCTCTCGGTGACAAAACTGCTCACCCACCCCTTCATTCGCAGGTATGAGTTATACCTAAACGAACAACCGGAGCAGGCCAAATACCACGGCTTCATCCAGAAAGTGCTTGGACAGATTTTGCAGGACAACCGCGTGCTCATCACGGCTAACGAACTGCTGCGCCTGGGTGAGCACCAGCCGCTTTTCGAGACGCTCTTCAAGTCCTGGCGCGACTGTGACGACATCATCGCGTCGCTGTACAAGCTGATTGACATGCTCCGCGAGGTATACAGCCACCAGCCTAACACCATTGAGACGGAGTACCTGTACATTTTCTATACCATCGTCAAGCGACTCGATACCATTTTTGACTGTCGCGAGCAAAAGATTTCGGTGCGCAGCTTTCGTAAGTTCCTCAACGAACTCATCGCTTCCCAGCGCCTGCCCTTCAGCGGCGAGCCGATTTCGGACGTGCAGATTATGGGTATGCTCGAGACGCGCGCGCTGGATTTCGAGAACCTCATCATCCTGTCGGTGAACGAGAACACACTGCCGGCACCCAAGCGCCACGAGTCGCTGATGCCCTACGATGTGCTGAAGCAGTTCGGACTGCCGACCTACGCCGAGACGGAAGGCGCGATGGCCTATAATTTCTACCGCCTGCTGCAGCGCGCCAAGCGCGTGAACCTGCTCTATGTGCTCCCTTCCGACACCTATGGCTCCGGGGAGAAAAGCCGCTTCATCCTACAACTGCAGAACGACCTGGCCCTACGCAATCCGGGCATTAGGTTCCGGGACCTGACAGCCGCCGTGGAGCAGAAGCAGACCAAGGAGTATGACGAGGACATCGTGATACAGAAGGACGCCCAGACGTTGGAGCAGCTCAAGCAGGAACTGCGGCGCGGCCTGTACCCCTCGCACCTCAACATGTACATCAATTGCTCGCTGCAGTACTATTTCAGCCGCATCGCTAAAATCAGGGAGATGGATGAGGTGGAAGAGCAGCTCGGCGCCGACCAATTCGGTACCATCGTGCACCAGGTGCTGGAGGATTTCTTCCGGCCGTTTGAACAGAACGGCGAGCCCATTGAAAGGATGCATGTCGAGCAGATGCTGGCACAGCTCCCGAACCAGGTGGAACTGGAGTTCCGGAAAGTGACACGTGGCGCCAGCCCGGAGCGCGGCATGAACTTTCTACTCTACAAGGTGGCCGTGCAGGTGCTGGAGAAATACTTGGATAGTTTATTAAGCTCCCCTGACGAACTGCCACTCTATGTGCTGCGCCTGGAAGAGCAGCTGGAAACGGTGCTGGAGGTGCAGGTGGGCGACGAACTTATACCTGTGAAAGTGGCCGGCAAGGCCGACCGCATCGACTTGAAAGGTCATGAGTTGCGCGTCATCGATTATAAGACTGGGAAGGTTGAAAGGAACCAGGTGACGGTAAAGCCGGACGAGGTGGAACTGCACTTCACCACAGACCCCAAGTATGACAAGGCACGACAGCTGTGGCTATACGAGTACATCCTGCACCGCAACCTGCAGCAGCAACCGGAGACCATCCTGCGCAACGGGCGACATGTTCAATTGCAAAGCATCGTGCCTAAGTCAGGAATTCTATCGTTTCGCAACCTGGACGCTGGCGTGCTCTCCTCAGATTTTCCTTTCAAAGAAGCGACAGGCAAGGATTTCGTGGCGGCTTCCGAAGAGATTCTCTCCGCCTTCGTGAACCGGCTGCTAGACCCGGAGGAGCCGATACGCAAAACCAAGGATTTGGAGATATGCCAGTATTGCCCGTATAGAGGAATCTGCGCGAGGTAGCGCTGATAGAGCCAAGTAATAGATAATACCAACTCAATTATTCACATACACCAGTAGATTTGAAAAGTATAGCCACGCTCCTCTTCACAGCCTTCCACCTCACAGGCCACCATACGCAGGCACAAATTGGTAGCCCAGCCAATTTGGCCACAGCTACTGCGCCCTCTGAGGTGGAGGTAATCTACAGCCAGGAAAGCCTGCCATCCACTGGTGAGAAGTTAGGTGAAGTAAGATTCACAAAAGGCCGTAAAACCCTTTGCGACATCCATGATTTACTGGCACTGGCAAAAGCACAGGCGGCTGAAAAAGGTGGCAACGCCATCTACGTCACGTCTATCAAGTCGCCAGCCAATGGCAGAGGGTGCTTCAACATAGAGGCAGATATCTACAGACTGCAGGAAGCTTATGTCTCAACGCCAATCACAGATTTTCCTAAGAGCGGTTCTGTCACAAACTCCAATGATGGCTATACCTATACCGAAAGCGTTCCCGAATTCCCCGGAGGTGAAAGTCAGATGCTCGCCTTCATTATCCGAAACTTCAGCTATCCAGCCTCAGCACTTCGCGACAAAATAGAGGGCAAGATAATTGTGAATTTTGTCGTGCATAAAAGCGGTAAAGTAGGGAGCGTACAGGTGAAACAAGGTGTGCGAGATGACCTGGACCAGGAGATAGTTCGCATCATTGCGAGTATGCCCGAATGGGTGCCGGGCTTCCAAAACGGGAAAGCTGTGGATGTTGCCTACAACGTTCCCATCAACCTGAGCTTACCGCAGCGTAAAAAGAAAGCAGCAAAATAGAAAGTCTTCCACTCTCTCAGCAGTAGCAGACACATGCAGACTCGGCCACAGGCTAACCAATTGCAGCGGCTTCAGTAATAGTCTGGAATGGATAGAGTCATAGACATACTGGAAAAGCTGGGTCTGACCTTGCAAATCGCGAAAACAGCCTTTGCCGCTTCACTTTCCTGGTTCATCGCCTCTACCCTCCTGCAATCGGAGTACCCTTACTTCGCAGCAATCGCCTCTATCATCACGGTACAGGTCACGGTGGCGGACTCCGTCAACAAGGCCTCTCAGCGCATCATCGGCATTATCGGCGGCGTGTTGCTGAGCATGCTGCTGGGCCTTTGGTTCAAGGTGAATGCTTTTTCCATCTTCTTCGTCATCCTGATTGGCATGGCCATTTCTAAGGCTTTGCGCATGAACCCGCAGATTATCTCGCAGGTGGCCATCAGCTCTTTGCTGGTGCTCGCCTTCGGGCAGAGCGAAGAAGGCTACGCCTACGAGCGGATTGTGGAGACGGTTCTGGGTTCAGGTATAGCCGTGGCCATCAACGCCCTGATTGTACCGCAAAACGCGATTCCGGAGGTGGAGCGGAGTGTACTCAGGTATAGCCAGTTGGCGGCGGAGACGCTGAGGAGCCTCAGTGCCTTGATGGACACGACCAGCAAGCGCAAACGATTTGGCCGTGCCGAAGTGGACGCCCTCATCAAAGAGGCAGCTGATTGCCGCAAAACACTCGACCTGGCGGAGCAAAGCCTTAAGTATAACCTCCTACTCACACACAACCGAATCGCTCTGAACCGCCTTGCCGTCCATATTGCTAACTTGGAGAGCATCACCATCCAAATCAGGGGCATCCGCAGAAGCCTGGCAGATTTGCAAAGGATAAAAGCTTTCCGGACTGAATATACAGGAAAAGAGCAGCTGAAACGTGCCATGGAAGCTACCGCCCTTTGTATCGCCGCCTATGGGCAAAGCGTGGTAGGAGATTCAGGAGCTGATTTGGCTCAACTGAAGGAGGCGAACCAACAGGCACTGGTAGAACAGGAACGGTGCCTGCAGTCTCTTGCCCATATCACCTCACTGGAAGCACTGCGCGATGTGGGTAGCATCCTGACTGACCTGAGCCGCATTGTGGCTGAGACGGAAAGGTGACATGATTGGCCAGCCCCGCCAAGCACAAAGCTGTACCGTATTTATAGATGAAGGTATAGCCCATAATGTAATCTTTTGACAGTATGAAGCGGTTCGTTACATCCGATAGCCATGGTGGTTACAAAGCACTGGTGCAGTGCTTGGAGCGTTGTAGTTTTGATAAGGATAATGACCAGCTGATTTTCCTGGGGGATGTAGTGGATGGCTGGTCGGAGACGAAAGAGAGCATAGATTTGCTGCTGACGTTAAAGCACCTGGTATACCTGCTCGGCAACCACGACCAGTGGGCGTTGGAATTCTATTCAGGCAAAATGGCAGGCAACGATAGGGTGCAGCAGGCTTGGCTGCGGCAGGGGGGCACGGCTACCGTTGCCTCCTACGGACATGGCACAGGTATGCCCCCCAAGCACTTGCGACTGCTGCAGCGCGCAAAGCTATACCATGTTACCGAAGACAACATCCTCTGCGTTCATGCCGGCTTCGACATAGAACAAGCCATCGAGATGTCGACAGTCTATACCCTGCTCTGGAGCAGAGGCTTCGTGGAGGAGCGCTTTACAAGATTCTCGCAGCAGCAGGATGCCACCGTCACAACCTACAAAGAAGTCTACATTGGCCACACGCCCACCTTCCTGCTGAACCGAAAGCAGACTACCCCGCTGCAGATGGGAAACGTCTGGCTCCTAGACACCGGCGCTGGGTTTACCGGCTGTCTTTCAATTATGGACATCGACACCAAACAGGTATGGCAATCGGACAAGGTGATGACCCTCTACCCGGACGAGGCAGGCAGAAAT
This sequence comes from Pontibacter roseus DSM 17521, assembly GCF_000373265.1. Lineage (GTDB taxonomy): Bacteria > Bacteroidota > Bacteroidia > Cytophagales > Hymenobacteraceae > Pontibacter > Pontibacter roseus. The sequence goes on along the minus strand of NZ_KB890762.1, from coordinate 568,607 downwards.
GGCATCAGCTGGAATGAAATGAATTTGTTCAAGATGGACTAAACCAGCCACGGGTACCCAACGCATCATGCCTCTTTTTCACTATTGACCAGGCAAGTGGTACTGTGGCTGCTACTGAAATAAAAGAGATAAATAAATGACTGATGCTATGCATTTTATAAAGGGATGCTATATCGTTGCCAACCAAAGCCTACCTGATGCTCCAACCCATAAGCAGCGGTTTCGTATGTCCTTTTACATTAGGTGTTTTTTATATAGCTATACCTGTATTTTTAGCAGTATTTAAAGAATCTCTTTTATCCCTCACCCTTTTTTACTAATATCGGATTCAGAATATATGCCGGTAAAATTTATTGCTTTGCGTACGATTACTCTCAACCTCCTCTTCTTCCTTGTCTGCTTCCATACCTTCGGACAGAGCCCGAGTCTCCAGGTCGTGGCTATGCCCGGCGATGGCATCTATACCCTGCTCCGACGCCACGGTCTCAGCCCCTCCGAGCATTTGAGCAGATTCATGGAACTCAACAAGGAACGCTTCGGAAAGGACAATGGCCTGATTGCAGGCAAGGAGTATGTGCTTCCTGCAGCGTCCTCTGCCCCAGACAAGACGGGTGTATCTCCTGAATATAAGGCCGCCGAGCCCGAGAAGAAATTAGCTGCCAGAGTGCTCACCATGCCACTTTTTGGCGAGAAGTATGAGCGGGTGGAAATAAAGTCCCAGAAGCTGCAGGGGGCGGTATACTACCTCTCTGCTGGTCACGGCGGGCCTGACCCGGGGGCCGTAGGCAAGTATGGCTCCAACGACCTGGCCGAAGACGAGTACGCCTATGATGTCACCATACGCCTGGCACGGGTGCTGATGGAGCATGGCGCCACCGTCTACATGATTCTGCAAGACCCGGATGATGGCATCCGTGATGAGGGTGTGCTGAAGATGGACTGGGACGAGGTGGCCTACCCGAACAAGAAGGTTCCGCTCAACCACAGTGCCCGTCTGCGCCAGCGCACCGAGGCAGTCAACAGCCTATACTCGAAACACAAAGGGGCCTACCAGCGCATGCTGTCCATACACGTAGACAGCCGCAGCGAAAGCCAGAACATTGATGTGTTCTTCTACCACCATGAAAACAGCCGTGATGGGGAGCAGTTGGCCAAGAACATCCACCAAACCTTCACGTCGAAATACAGGCGCTATCAGCCCAACCGCGATTACTCGGGCAATGTGTCGCAACGCAGTAGCCTCTATGTGATTAAGTACAGCCATCCCCCTACCGTATTCATCGAGCTTGGCAACATCCGCAACGACAAAGACCAGCGACGCTTCGTCATAGCAGACAACCGGCAAGCCCTCGCCAACTGGATTTACGAAGGCCTTTTGTCCGATTATACTTCCAAGTAAAACCAGAAGGAGCAGCCCATTCACAGGCTGCTCCTTCTGGTTTTATGGGTAAGCGCTGGCTTTTCCTGCATCCAAATCCCTTTCGATAAGATGGTCACTTGCAGGTATAGGCATTCATGTTACAGACGCCCAAAGTATTGTAAATTAGATTATTAACGTGAATTTCCTAACTATGATATGTAGGTTTCGTTCAATATTGTATAAATAATACAATAATTCTTATTCAATCTATGAGGCCTACGACTATGAAACGATTTCTTCTCATTCCTTTTTTTCTGTTTTTCCTGGTAACCGGCGCCTTTGCGCAGGACGTGGACATCAGCAGACCGCAAACGACGGCACCAGTGGCCGGGGATGCCATACAGCAAGGTAACTGGCTGGTGGGCGCCACCATCGGCTCCCTAGGTTACAACTTCAAATCCGAGACTTTTCAGTTGGCCATTGAGCCGAGAGCAGGATTCTTCATCAGTGATAATGCCGCCATAGGCGCGCAGGCGCAGTTGGGACTCCAGTTTTATGATGGTGGAGAGAACTTCAGCTATGGCCTGACCCCCTTTGCCCGCTACTACTTCCCCGAGGGAGCCGCACCCACGCACCGCTGGTTTGGAGAGGCGGTGGCGGGCTTTGCCGGCAGCTCCCTGAAGGACAGCGACGGTGACCGAATATTCGGTTCTGTATTGGGGTTAAGAGCAGGATATGCGCACTTTGTGGCGAGCCATGTAGCCCTGGAAGGGACGCTCAACTACACCCGCACCAGCGCCGATATCTCCATTGGTACGGCTACTTCTGGTCTTTCCCTCGGTTTGGGTTTCCAGATATACCTGCCGGGTAGAGCGAACCGCTAAGGTATAGCACATGAAAAGAAGAAGCCTGCCCAGACATAAGTTTAGGCAGGCTTTTTTTCATGTGTATCTAGGCTACAGTACTTCTTTCAAAAGCTTCCCTTTGCCGTCAATCTTGTGGTCAAAGGTCAGGCCTAATAGCTTGGCAATAAGTGGGTATACCTCCACATTCTCAAACGTGGGCACTTTCACCCCTTTCCTGAAGGCTGGGCCCCAGGCGTAGAAAGTGGCGTGCATTTCTTTCACTTGGCAGGCATCGTAGCCATGCGTGCCCGGTGAGGGTTTGCGCGAAGAGAAATGGAAAACCTTTGGGGCATCTGACAAGAGTAGGATGTCACCAATGCGGCCATACCTGTCATCCTTCTTGCCGTAGCGCAAGTGTCGCGGCATGTTCTTCTTCCTGTATACCTGGTACTTAGTCGCCTCTTCCTTCAATTGCCTGTAGGTGCTTCGGATGGCTTTTTTGTTTTTGGCGTGCAGTTCCACCACCATGCCTCCACCTGATACCATAAACTTGGCCGTGTCGATAGCAGCAGGAAGCGGCAACGTGTTCTCGGTGTCGATGTGCAGCATGCCATGGTCCGACACGAAAATGAAGTTGACTGGCAGGCCAGTAGTCGCCACGGCATCGGTCAGCTGCTTCATGTGGGTGTCTAGTTCTTGCACGGCTTGTTTGGTCTCCGGGGCGTCGGGCCCGTAGCGGTGGCCGGCGTGGTCCACCTCCGGCAGGTAAAAAGTGATGAGGTGCGGCCGGCGCTCCTCTGGCAGGTTTAGCCAGTCTACCACGGTTTGTATACGCTTCTCCATCGGCATCACCTCGCTATACTGGTAGTGGTAAGTGGGCAGTATACCTTGTATGGGCGCCTCGGAACCTACCCAGAAAAAGCTCGCCGACAGCATCTGTTGCTGCTCGGCCAGTACCCATAGCGGAGTGCCGCCATACCATCTGCCGTCTTCCACCTTACTGCGTTCACGCATGGAATAGGACTCCTTCCGCTGCGGGTCATAGAAATAGTTGTTCACCAGGCCGTGGTGCGCCGGGTATAGGCCTGTCACAATGGAATAATGGTTGGGGAATGTCTTGGTAGGAAAGGCAGGAACCATGGATTCTGCCTGCACCCCCTGCTCCCGCAGCGCCAGCAGGTTCTTGGCCTGGTATTTATCGGCATAATCGTAGCGGAAGCCATCTGCCGAGATAAGAATGACGTACGGCTTCTGCTGCTGCTCCGGGCTGTTTTTTCTGTTAGGCGCTACGCGCTGCGTGGTATCCACCTGCGCAACTGCCAGGGTTTGGCTGAGTACGCAGGCTAAAACAATAAGGAATGATTTCATACCTGCAAAGTTACTCCGATTGCAGTTATTGTTACAAACCTGCGTGTTATTTCATCGTTAAATCCGCCCTTCCTACTCCTTATATGTGTCGTATTGTCCTGATTGTATGATGATACATTCTATATATGAAAGGATTTTCATACATTAGGTTTGACCATTGCTATACCTCGTCTGCCCCTAACTAAAAAACTATGCTCCAGAAACCCTCTCCCATCCAAATCAAGTTTCTTGGCGGTGCCGGCACTGTCACCGGTTCCAAAATCCTGGTTAAGACGGACAGGCACCAGGTCCTCATAGACTGTGGCCTCTTCCAAGGGCTGAAACAACTCCGGCTCCTAAACTGGCAAAAGCTGCGCGTAGACCCGGATGAACTGGACGCCGTTATCCTGACGCATGGCCACCTGGACCACTGCGGTTATCTGCCCGTGCTGGTTCAAAATGGATACAATGGCCCTATCTATGCTACCCCGCCTACACGTGATGTAACCAACATCATTCTCTTGGACAGCGCCAAAATACAGGAAGAGGACGCTGCTGCAGCCAACCGCAAAGGGTATTCCAAGCACCACCCGGCCAAGCCGCTCTATACCTCGGGCGATGTGGAGATGACCATGCCCTTGTTCGAGACTTATGATGACGGGGAATGGGTGGTTATCAATGAGGATTTCTCGTTTTGCTTCCGCAAGAGTGGGCATATACTCGGGTCGGTGTTTGTGGAGCTCAAGTGCCAGGGGCGCAAATTCGTCTTTTCCGGCGACCTGGGCCGGCGACAGCCTATCCTCATGGAGCCGCCCGCTTTCGTGCAGGAAGCTGACTACGTGGTGCTGGAATCCACTTACGGGGACAGGCTGCATGCCCAGACTTCGCCCTATGATGAATTGCAGGAAATCGTCCACCATACAGTGGCGAAAGGCGGTGTGCTGGTGATTCCGAGTTTTGCTGTGGAGCGGGCCCAGGAGCTGCTGCTCTTGCTCAACACGTTGCGCGAGGATGGCAGCATACCGGCTATACCTATCTACCTGGACACCCCCATGGGCATTGACGTGACGGAGCTATACCTACGGTACCGCGACTGGCACAGTCTCTCCGATGCCGAGTGCCGCACCATGATGCACAACGTGCACGTCATTCGGGATTACGTACAATCGATGCACGTGTTGGATAAGCAGGGTCCAAAAATCGTGATTGCCGGAAGCGGAATGGTAACGGGTGGCCGTGTGATGCACTACCTGGAGCGCTTGCTGGGCGACAGCCAGAACACGGTGCTGCTGGTAGGGTTTCAGGCGCCGGGTACCCGGGGTAACCTCCTGCGCAGCGGCGCAACCGAATTGAAAATGCAGGGCCGCTACTACCAGGTGAAGGCGGAAGTGCGGCAAATCTCTACGCTTTCCGCCCATGGGGACCAATCGGACCTGTTATGGTGGCTCAGTCACTTGAAAGATGCGCCGCAGCGGATATTCCTCAACCATGGGGAAGCGCAGGCTCTGGAGGCTTTCCGACTCAAAATAACGGACACACTAGGCTGGCCAGTGACTATCGCGGAAATGGGCACCACCTATGATTTGCAGTAAGGATATTGGTTATTTGACGAAAAGCCGCTTATCGAACTCAAAGGGCTCTGTAGCCGCGACCTGTACCTTCCCGAAATCCCGGTGCCTAGGGTTGATGAGGTAGTTGTGCGTACCTTGCACCGTGGCAGAAGGCACCTTCATCACCAGGAACTCTGTTTCCAGGACAAAGGCATCGCCAATCTCCTGCGTGATGTTCGGGTGGGGAAACGATTTCCAGGTGGTGGGCAGGCTGTCTTCAGTCACTTCTTTCATCGGCACATCGTCTGGAAGCGTAATGTGCACCAAGTGGTAATCTTTTGGCACGATGCCGAGCGGCATGTGAACGGCCACCTCTACGGTGCAGAGCGCGATAGACTCACTGGTATACAGCATGGCGATGCCTTTGCTGTTCCAGCGGCCTCCCGCCAGCTCGGCTCCCTTTCCGGAGAGGTCGTTGCGGTACAATCCTTTGCTCAGGCGGTATACCCTCATGCCAGCACACCGTGCTCTATGCGGGTCAGTTCGTCGCGCAACAGGCCGATGCCAAAAGTGCTGTCCAGCAGCTCCTTGGGCCGGATGCTGCCCAGCGCCACGTTTTTGGCCTCCAGCCAGGCATCGAAGTTCGCCTTGTCGCCAAACACTTCTATGCCCTTGTTGTACACCAGTGTTATCTCCAGAATCTTCTCCGAGTGGAGCGGGTCGAACTTGCGCTTTTCCTTTTTGTAACGCTGGAACGTGCGCTCAGACAGGTGCAGGAAGTTAGACCATTCGCTCGTGCTGAAGGGGCTTTTGTCCGCGATGTTCTGGAACATGGCATACTTAATACCTTCGCGTACCGTGCTGATGAGCATGAATACATCCTTGTCGTCAATTAATTTGTAACTGAGGCTGTCCTCTAGTTTCAATGCGCGTCCCATACCTGTGTGTCTTTACTTTTTCAAATATACGAAAGTTGTCATTAAAATAACGTCAATTGTCGCTTTAAAAGTTTAAAAATTATCCATTTACCTCCTGAGCTAGTGAGGCTGTCAATTGTCGCAGGTATAGCTGGTTAGGTATAGCAGTATGTAGTTAAGTCCTTTCAAGCCAAAGTTACCTGAAGTCAGCACACAGGAATTGCACCCAAAGACACACTTTTCGGCTTGCTCCGGCGTTAGTACCCAAACCAACCTTTCACAACATGCGACTCTGGATACTGGCAGTCGGCTTCGTAGCAGCGGGTCTTGGCGCCTGCAACTCCCAAAGTGCCCTCACCGAGAACAAACAGAAACCCAAGCAAAATTTCACTGTGTCAGACGTGGTGACGGTTTCAAAGCCGAGAACCACGCAGGAAAAACAGCAGCGTCAGAAGTTGCTGCAGAGGGATGTGAAGCGCTTCAAGAGCCGTAAATTGGCGGCGACCTATTACGTGATGGAGGCGAAGCGTACTTTCAATGAGGAGAAACTAGACTCCGCCAGCTATCTTTTCGGACGCGCCTGGCTCTTGGATAGCACCAATCAGGACGTGTACTGGGGCTACGGACTGGTATACGGACAGCAGAAGGAGTTTGACAAAGCACTCTTCATCCTGTACAAAGCGCTGGACAGCGACAACGACAACCCCCGCCTGCTCACCGATGTGGCCACCACGCACCTGGGTCGGTTCTACGAGGAGAGCAACCCCGAAGACCTGCTGCAGAGCAGGAAACTCCTGCAGAAAGCGGCCTCCTACTCACCTGACAAGGCGGATATCTACTACAAGCTGGCCATCAACTCTTACTACCTGCGCGAGTATGGCAGTGCCTGGCGCTACTTGCATAAGAGTCTGAGCAAGGACGAGAGCCTGGCCGAGCCCACCTTCATTGCCGCCCTGCTCGAGAAGCAGCAGGACCCGCAGGGCAAATACCAGCGTTAGTTTGTGTATTACGGCTCAAAGCAGTATTTTAGACGGAGAATACCGACACAACGACCGACCTGATTTTGCACCACATGAAGAAATTACTATTGGCCGCGACAGCGCTCCTGTTCTGCGCCACCACTGCATTTGCACAGGAGCAACCTGGCACACCACATCCCAAGGTACTGCCTATGTTTGGGAACGTTCCTAAAACGGAGGCGGAGCAGAAGGCCGATGAGAAGTTCCTCAGCAGCTGCGACAAAAGCTTCTCGAGCAGAACCGAGGCCAGCAGCTTCTTTATGGAGCGCGGCTGGGAGTATTTCAACGAAGGTCAGATTGACACAGCCGTATACCGCTTCAACCTGGCCTGGCTCCTGAACCCTGACAATGTCAATACTTACTGGGCCTTTGGACTGGTGGAGAACAGCAAAGGCAATACAGCGGATGCCATTGGCTTGTACGAGCGTGCCTTGAAGTACCAGCCCAAAAATTCATTGCTGCTGTCCGATGCCGCCGGTGCCTACCTCAAGCTGTATACTGAGAACAAAAAGAAGAAGGATTTAAAAAAAGCGACGGCATACCTGGACCAATCGTTGGCTGCCGATAGCAAGAACGCCTACGCCCTCTTCAACCTCTCGCAGGTAAAGTTCCATGAAAAGAAATACGCCGATGCCTGGGATTACCTGCACAAGAGCCGGGAAATAGACATGCGCACGCTAGACTACCAGTACTTAGCCAATCTCATGGCACAGATGCCCGACCCAACGGGACTGTTTAAAGGAGAAGAGCAGTAAAAGCATCGCCCCGGCAAACCAGTCGGGGCGATTTCATTTCATGCCATACCAAAAACCGTAATACCTGAGGTGGGCAGACACCGTAGCTCCGGTATCAAATGATTACCTAAAGCGGGCAAATATGCAGTTTTGGCCTTTCCTGTTTTCCTTTTATTCCTATATTTGTTCAGACACCCTTGAACCAACCTTTTAGTATAGTGATATGAAGAAAAATCTTTACAGAGCATCGGTATACCTGTTGGCAGGAAGCATGGCGCTCTCCTCCTGTGTGGTATCCAAAAAGAAGTACGATGACCTGCTGGCTCGCAAAAACTCCCTGGAGATAGACAAATCTGGTCTGGAGCAGCAGAAGGCGTCTCTAGAAGACGAAAAGGCAAGACTAGAGCAGGAGCGCGCCGAGTTAGAGCGCCAGAAGGCCGAGTACCAACAGAGCCTGCAACAGGCCTTGAAAGAAGGCAAAGCTCTGGGCGAGACGCTCAACTTGAACAAGAGCCAGATAGACAAGCTCAACGCCGACCTGAAGGCGCGGGAGCAGCGCCTGGCAGAGCTGCAGCGCATATTAGACGAAAAGGACAAAGCCGTGAACGCTCTTCGTTCTAAAGTGAGCAACGCATTGCTGGGTTTCAACGACAAGGACCTGACCGTGAATATCCGCAACGGCAAGGTATACGTGTCGCTGGCAGAGCAGCTGCTTTTCAACTCCGGCTCTACTAAAGTGGACCCTAAGGGCGTAGAAGCCCTGAAGAAACTGGCTGCCGTTCTCAAAGAGCAACAGGATGTGAACGTGGTGGTGGAAGGCCATACCGACGATGTGCCAATCGCCAGAGGAACCGTGGGCATGCAGGACAACTGGGATTTGAGCGTGCTCCGTGCTACAGAAATCACCCGCATTCTGACCCAATCCGGCGTGCAGCCGGACCGCGTGACGCCATCGGGACGCAGCCTCTACGTGCCGCTTGACAACGCCAAGACCAAGGAGGCCCGTCAGAAGAACCGCCGCACCGAAATCATCCTGACGCCCAAGCTGGATGAGTTGTTCCAGATTCTGGAGAATGCCTAAGTCATACCTGTATACCATGCAAAAGGCCAGCCTCACCAGGCTGGCCTTTGTGTTTGTACAATATATACTTGACAGCTAAGAAATCGTGTTATACCTCCGCCTCGATTGTTAGCGGTGCGGCAGGCACATCCAGGACTGGTGCCGGTTTGGGCAGCACGCGGTGCAGGATAGGGAGAAACAGGAAATAGAGGGCAGCGCCGACAGGCAGGGCCAAAATAGCCCAGGCAGAAACAGCAGCCAGGTTAGCCATCCAAAGCTTGTTGAGCGCCTCAAGCCAATCCAAGCGAAACATGGCAATCATCTCATCCAGCGAAAGCTTGAGTTCATCCAACCCAAACAGGAAAATGCCTGCCTTGATGAACGGGATGATGAGGAGTAATTGGATGGGGTGCACCAGGTAGCTGACCAACACAGTGGCCGCTATGTTAAGACGCAGACGGGCTGCCAGGGCAGTTCCCACCACCGTCGTGACACCCAGGGCCGGCAGAATGCCCACCACTGTACCCAGCGCCAGGGTAACGGCAAGCTTATGCGGCGTCATACCCTGCTTAAGCAACTGGAGCACGGGCTGCACGATTCTGCGCCTGAAAAAACCGATGATGATGGAAGATGACAAACCTTTGACTAAACCCGTAATAAATGAGGATGGATGCATGAGGAGAACACCCCTCTACTAGAAGACGCCTAACCGTACTAAACAGTTGCAAACAAGGCAGCATAAATTATGCCACTATATAAGCTTCTTTTAATACTTGTTTGGTGCAGAAGTAACCTACGGCAGTCGCTTTTGTTCAATCTGCTTTTTTTAATTAGGCCACATAAGAGATAAATTAGGCTATGATTCAATTTGACTTCTCAGGAAAGCTCGCTTTGGTGACCGGTGGCAGCTCAGGGCTGGGTTTTGCCACCGCAAAGGCCTTGGCAGAACACGGCGCCACCGTTCTCATTGCCTCCCGCAGCCAAACCAAATCACAAGCAGCCATTGAAAAAATAGATGGAGAAGTTCATTTCATTCAAGCTGATATGTCGGAAATGGCAGACGTGCACCACTTGTTCGACGAGATAAACACCCGCTATGGCAGGCTAGACATCGCCATCAACAACGCGGCAGGCGAGTCAGGTATAGGAAAGCCGCTATCCAGATTTGAAGAGGCTGAATTTGACAACACCATCAACACCAATCTCAAAAGCGTCTGGCTCTGCATGAAACGCGAGATAGAACTCATGCAGCAGCACCCAGAGGCCGGTGGCCACATCGTGAACGTGTCTTCGGTCAATGGTCTGGGCGGAGTGGAATACGGTTCCATCTATGCGGCCACCAAAGCAGGCGTTATTGCGCTGGCCAAGTCAGCAGCCTTGGAACTGGTAGGCACCAACATAATGGTGGATGTGCTGGTACCGGGGGCCTTTGATACGCCTTTACTGCAAAAAGCCATGGAAACGCAGACAGGAGGCGACCCCGACAAGCTCCTGCTCATCCGACAGCAGTACGAGCAGCTGATACCAAAAGGGCGCATCGGCTATCCAGAAGAATTTGCCAGCACCATAATGTGGATTTGCTCCGGCAAGAGCCCGTACATGAGCGGGCATACCTTCATAATAGACGGCGGCATGAGCAGCAGGATGCGGTGAGCCCCAAAGCACAGGTATAGCCTGGGCGTATTGCAATTTGTTCTTCTGAAGAGTACATTAGCAGCTGTTATGGGTCAACACTTTCTCCGGATAGATTTGTATGCCGCCGTGCTATTGCTAGGGGTCGTTCAGGGATTTTTCTTGACCTTGCTGTTCCTGCTCCGGCGCCCGCACCGCCAGCCCTATCACAACCTGCTGCTGGCTGCGTTGGTAGCCTCCTTTGCCAGCGTCATTCTGGAGATTTTTCTGTGTTACTCGGGGCTCATGTTCCGTACCTTGCCGCTCGTCAATTTTTCGGAGCCGCTCAACTTTGCCCTGGGTCCTGTCACATACCTGCTGCTGAGGAGCCTGTGTGGCAAGGATTGGAAACCAAAGCAGTGGCTTCACTTCCTTCCTTTTGCCTTCTACAGCCTCTATCGATTGTCTTTCCTGCTGCAGCCTGAGGCGGTCAAGTACAACGCCTATATCAACGCGTATTTCCCGCACCTGCCCCGGTTGGATGTCGCCTATACCTGGAACCCGGACCCGCTATACTTGTCCCAGTGGGTGAATGAGATGACACTGGTGCATATCACCGCCTATGTGGTAGTTTCCTTTCTCCACTTGCGTGCCTCCCGGCAGTCGCAGCGCCTGAACACCTATTTTTACTCATGGTCGAGGATGCTGCTCTTCTTCTACGCCGCTACCATCCTGCTTTTCCTGTTGCTCAAGCTCACCTTTGAGCAAGACCTGGGCGACCATCTCTTCGCCGTGTTCATGACGGGTCAGCTTTTCTTCATAAGTTACAAGATGCTGACGGGTTCAGCGTTTTTCCGCCCGGTGGTGCAGGTCAAGTATGAGAAATCGGCGCTAAGCGAGGAGGCCAAACAGTCGTTGTTGCAGAGGCTGCGGGCTGCTGAGGAACAAAAGTTCTTTGTGCAGCCCTCTGCCAGTCTGCCCGGTCTGGCCAGCCAACTGCATACCTCTCCACACTACTTGTCGCAGTCGCTGAATGAGTGCCTGGGCAAGAGTTTTTTTGAATACCTGGCGGAATTGCGTGTGCAGGAGGCGCAGCACATCCTTTCAAACCCCACCCTGCAGCACCTCAAGATTGAGGAAGTAGCCGAGCAGACGGGCTACCTCTCCAAGTCCGCCTTCAGCTCCGCTTTCAAGAAGCAGACGGGGCTCACGCCGGGGCAATTCCGCAAAAACAGCAGTTCTGTGGGTGCTTCCCTATAAACTAGCACCTCGCACCTGCCGGCAGATGCCATGTCCAGAGTATCTCTTGGTTATGTTTGGTCCACAAAAGAGCATCTACTATGGAAAATCAACTGAAAACGAGACGTTACGAGCTGGACTGGCTGCGGGTGCTGGCTTTTTCGCTCCTCATCTTCTACCACACCGGCATGTTTTTCGTGTCCTGGGAGTGGCACGTCAAGAACAATGTGCTGAGCGAGACGCTGGAGCTTCCCATGCTTTTCCTGAGCCAATGGCGCATGTCGCTCATCTTCCTGATATCAGGGGCGGGCGTATACCTGGCTATGGGTTACCGGGGCGCAGGGGCCTTTGCAATGGACCGGGTGAAGCGCATCCTGGTTCCTTTGCTAGTGGGTATCCTGGTTGTGGTGCCGCCCCAGGTATACTTTGAGCGTCTCACCCAAGGCCATACCTACAGCTATGCTTCCTTCTGGCCCACCATCTTCGAGTTCATACCCTATCCCGAAGGCAATTTCAGCTGGCACCACCTGTGGTACCTGGCCTACATCTTTACCTATAGCCTGTTGCTGCTGCCGCTGTTGCGCTTCCTACGCAGCAAGCGTACCGATTTTACACACGGCAAAGGCTGGTTTTTGCTGCTGGTACCTCTCTTGCTGAGCGTCGGCGAGATGCTGCTCCGGGAGAAGTTTGATGCCACCAACGCTCTGGTAGATGACTGGGCGAACCACTTCCTGTATGGCAGCCTTTTCCTGCTCGGCTTTGGCATCATCTCCTCTCCTACTCTACAGGATAAAATCAGGCAGGCTCGGTGGTATAGCCTGGGCGGTTCGCTGCTGCTGGTCACGGTGCTTTATACCCGCTACTGGCTCCCCGACCCAGATTTGGAAGGTATGGAGCTGAACCTGTACTGGGTGCTGAAATCGTTTAACCGGTGGGGCTGGATAATGACCATACTGGGCTTTGCCATGCAGCACCTGAACGTCAGGCATCGGTACTTGCCGCTGGCCAACCAGATGGTCTACCCCTTCTACATCTTGCACCAAACGGTGATAGTGGTGTTGGGCTATTACATGCGGGAGTGGCCCTGGCCTGTGGCTGCCAAATTCGCGTTGCTGGTGACTGCTACCTTCCTTATTTGCTTCGTGCTGACCCGCTTCGTAATCATGAAAGTGATTTGGCTGCGGGTGCCATTCGGGCTGAAGCCAGAGAAAAAGAAACCTGCCGCTATTGAACCAGCACCGGTACAGGCAGTTTAATCCGCTATAATGGTGCGGTCGCTAAAAAAAGAATAGCTGATGAGATGAATGCGTGTAAATAAGTTATTTTAGGATGTATTTATACCTTAATGAAAGCCTATGTTCCTGAAGGAGTTCCCAGACTATGCATGGCTGAAAAGGCAGGCGGAGACGGCCTTTGAGAATCGGCTTGTGGTCAAGGGAGCACCACTCAAAAAAGACGGCTGGCCCCTCGTCATCCTCAACACCCACACACGCCACTGTCACCGTCAGAACATCAAAGGCCCATTCACCATTTTCACCAACATCAGCGGTACCTCCACCGTCAGCACAGGCAGGCAACGGGTGCAGGTAGATGAAGACAGTTTCTTTATCACGAACCGCGCCCAGTACTACTCGCTGGAAGTGGACAGCGAGCAGGATGTGGAGACGTTCAACATGCACCTGGGGCGGGACGTGTGGGAGGACTTTGTTTACAGTCAGTCACTGGAGCAAACCACCCTGCTCGACAACCCCTTCGAGTCCAGTACATCCGCTGTCAGTGAATTTCCCAACCTGTTGCAGCTTCAGACCAGTCAGATGTCAAAAGCTATCCAGCACCTGCACCAGCTTTCCAAACAACCACATAGCGGTAGCCTGGAAATAGAAGAAGCCCTCTTGCCCCTATTGCTGGGCTTGGCCTTCCAGAAAAAAGAGCTGACCAGGCAGGTGCTGCGCATACCTACGCTCAGGCCGGCTACCCGGCAGGAACTATTTCGCCGTGTCTGTATGGCTACAGATTATATGCTTTCCAAATCCACGGAAACTGCGCCGCTGGAGCGATTGGCTGCTATGGCATGTCTTTCTAAATTCCACTTCCTGCGCACCTTCACGAGCATACATCGCACAACACCGCACCAATTCATGCTCCAGCAACGGCTCAGGCGTGCACAACGCCTGCTCTCAAAAACTAGGCTAGCCGTGGGAGACATTGCACTGTTGTGTGGTTTCCCGGAGGTATCCACGTTCAGCAGAGCCTTCCGGAAAGCGATGGGCACTACGCCACACCAGTACAGGCTGCAGGTGAATTAGCAATTTTTGTCAAACAAGAAGCTGGCTACATGCCGATATTTGCAGAGTAACCATACCTACAAGCTTATGGAAAAGACCTATTATCCGATGGTAGCCGCTGGCTTTGTTGCGCTGGCCATTGTTTGCCTGGTATGCCTCTTGGCAGGCACATATAAAACCTTTATCCGGATGGGTATACCTGACAGAAAGGCGCGACGCAGAAATCTCATGGTGGCTGTGGTGCTTCTTATCTGGATAGGCATTGCAAGTGCCCTCGCAATTTCTGGTATACTAAGCGACTTTGCGTCCATACCACCCAAGTTTGCCATTGTTATTGTGGCTCCATTGGTTTCTGTGGTGCTGCTCATGCGTTGGCCGGTTTTCAAGAATTTCCTGGCACACGTACCCGACTCCTGGCTTTGCTACATACAGGTTTTCCGTGTGCCGGTAGAGCTGTTCCTGTGGCTGTTGTTCCTCGATAACCTGATTCCCGTTCAAATGACGTTTGAAGGTCGAAACTGGGACGTGCTGACTGGTCTGACAGCCCCATTAGCCGCTTATGTTTGCTTTGGGCAAGGACGGAAGCGCAGGCAGCTGGCACTTATTTGGAACCTGGTAGGTATGGCGCTACTGCTCAACATTATTTCTGTAGCCATGCTCTCTACCCCTTCCCCCTTCCGGATGTTCTTCAATGAGCCGGCGAACACCATCGTAGCGACCTTTCCTACTGTGTTGCTGCCGGCCTTACTGGTCCCCATCGCCTACACCATGCACCTATTCTCCATCCAAAAAATCCTGATGCGGCAAGAGACGTCCGCGCCTGCCACTGCTTTCAGCTAGCGTTAGGTTTATGTTGCCTTCTTGCGGATGCCTACAAAGCGCAACAGTTTGTCCAGGGTCAGGGCGTGCTCTTCGGTGCCGTTCGTGCCCAGCAGGTAGGAGTAGGCCGACAGGCTGGTTTCATTCTCGCAGTAGATTTTGAACATGCCCAGCAAGGGCACTGACACGAACATACCAGGCAGTCCCCAGACCATGCCGCCTACAATAATGCTCAGGATGGTGAACATGGGGTTGATGTTGACTTTGCTGCCGGTGATGTTGGGCGTCAGGATGTTGTTTTCGGTGAACTGCACCACCAGGAAAAAAAGCAGCACGGCCAGCGTCTTCTGTGGGTCGCCTTGTACTACCAAGGTATAGAGGAAAGGTACCGCTCCGCCAATCAAAGTACCGAAATAGGGAATGAAATTGATGAAAGCAGACACGATTCCAAGTAATACCGCATACTCGACCCCAATGATGAGCAGCCCCGCCGAGTTGATGACGCACAGTATCAGCACCACCATCACGACACCACTCATGTAGCGCTTAGTCACCAGCGATACTTCGTCAATGAGGCGCTTTACCTTCAGGTGGCTTTGCGGCGATGTTACGCGAAGGATGAAGCTCTCGAATTTGTTGCGGTAGTAGAGCATCAGGAAAATGTATACCGGCATGAGCCCGAACTTGACGAGGGTGTTGGTGGTGGCGAGCAGCACATCCGTAATCAGGCTCCCGCTTTGGTCAAAAAGACTGCTGACCTGCAACCGCAGCCAACGCTCGTTCTTCTGGTTCTCATCCCCGAAACGTTGGTCAATGACCGCCTGCAGTTCGTCGATGTTGCGGAGCGCCTTCTCCTTTAGGTCCGGGAAATCGGTGATGAAAATGGAAAGCTGTTTGTAGAGCAGAGTCAGGAGCCCCGCCGCTATGGCCACAGCCGTGACGATGGTAATCAGGTTGGCCAGAATCCGAGGCACCCCCCATTTCTCCAGCCGCTTCACGACAGGGTATAGCAGGTAGGCGAAGAGCAGGGACATCACCAGGGGATATAGAAAATCGCGTGCTTCTACCAGCACATACACCAGCAGTATAAGGAAGAGCAGCCAATAAGTCAGTCGTTTGATGGTGTCGTATCGCTGTTCCATACTCCTCATACTGAAATGCTAGCACAAAGGGTATAGCCGGTGCTGCATCGCAGGCTTGTGAAAAGGAGGCGTGTATAATCCGGCTGAAGGTTGGCGATTAAAATCCGTACCTTTGCTCCGAACGTATCCATTCCTATGCCCGGTTTCCAAGATTTCAAACTCTCTCCCGCGCTGCTGCAGCGCCTTGACGAGCTCAGCTTCCATACCCCTACACCCATTCAGCAGGCTGCTTTACCGCTCCTGCTCAAAGGCAACGATGTGGCCGGACAAGCCGAGACCGGCAGCGGGAAAACCGTGGCATATGGGCTTCCCATCCTGCAACAGGTGAACCCAGATGTGCAGGCCGTTCAGGCCCTGGTGCTGGTGCCCACCCGTGAACTGGCGCTGCAGGTGCGCCATGAACTGAAGCAGCTGGCGCAGCAAATCCCCAACCTGAAGATAAGTGCCTTCTACGGAGGCCATGCCTTCTCACAGGAACGGGCCTCGCTCGCTTTCCCGCCGCAAGTGCTGGTCGGCACCCCCGGCCGCCTCACCGACCACCTGTACCGCCGCACGCTGGACCTGGGCCAGGTGAAGCAACTGGTGCTGGACGAGGCCGACAAACTTTTGGAGATGGGTTTTGCCGATGAGATAGACCAGATTATGGAAGCGCTGCCGCCCAAACGCCAGACACTGCTCTTCTCTGCCACCATGCCTGAAGAAGTGAAACAGCTGATTGCTGAATCGCTCAAAAATCCGCAGTTCGTGCAGGTGTCGCCCAATGCCATACCTGACCAAGTGAAGCTGGTAGGTATAAAAGTACAGCAACCCGAGAAGCAGCGGGCTCTGATTGACTTGCTCAAAAGCATCAACCCGGCAGGCACGGTGGTGTTCTGCAACACCCGCGGCGCCTCTGATGAGGTAGCAGCCGTTTTGCAACAGGAGGGTTTTGTGGCCAAGGCACTGCACGGTGGCATGGAGCAGCCGGACCGGGACAAGGTAATGACGCTCTTCCGCAACCGCACCACACAGGTTTTGGTTGCAACGGATCTGGCTGCACGCGGCCTCGACATCGCCTCGCTGGTGACCATCATACATTATGAATTGCCTGACGACGAAGCAGCCTACCTGCACCGGAGCGGGCGCACCGGCAGGGCCGGCCGAAGCGGCGTGGTCTATACCATGGCCACCCAGCGCGACGAGAAAAAGCTGCGTGACTGGGGACTGGTACGCATGGATGAGTGGCTATCGGCGGAATCACTGGCCAAGCAGTCAGCTGGCGCAGCGCCGGAGACCTCTGAGGCCTTTGCGACGCTGCACATCAACGCAGGCCGCAAAGACAAGCTCAGCCCGCGCGACATCGTAGGCGCCCTGATTGCCGAAGCCGGGCTGACAGCAGAACAAATAGGAAAAATTGAGGTGCAGGACAAAGCCAGCTTCGTGGCCATACCTGCGCAGCAGAGTCAGCAGATAGCCACGGCCTTGACCAACGGCAAGATAAAGGGACGTAAGTTTAAGGTGAGCCTGGTGAAGTAAAATATTATAATGGCAGGTATGGCGGATTCACCCATACCTGATTTACATACCTTGTATAAAAGAAAAGGTCTCCAAAATCATCTGGAGGCCTTTTCTTCTTAAAGCGGTTTAGCGTTGTGCTTTAGTCTCTTTGGCGGCCTCTGCTTTAGGGGCATCCTTTTTAGCGCAGCAGGACTTGGCGGCTGCAGTTCCCGAAGTACTGGCTGTGGCCGTCGTGGCGTGGCAGCTTTCACTTTGAGCACCTTTTTTGCCTTTCTTGGCTTTGCCGGTTTTGTCGCTGTGCTCCATTTTGCACTTGCCGCCTTCACAGGCTAGGGCTGGGCTGGCTATACCTGCTCCCAGGAATCCAGCCAGGGCAATCGTTAGAATGAATCTTTTCATATTGTCAATTGATAAAAATTTAAACAGAAAATGCACGTAGGTTGTTCTGAGAGTAAATTTACCATTTCCGGCGAAAGCTCAAAATGACCTTCATCACATTCAGATTCAATTGAACCACAAGACCAGCAGCATCCTCGTACTCACCCTCGTGGCAGTCCTCACGTTGGCCAGCAGCATCTTTGCCTCCCGCCTCCGTTTCGACTACAACTTCGACAACTTTTTCCCGGAAGGGGACCCGGACCTCTCCTACTACTACAGCTACCGCGACAAGTTCGGCAACGACAACGACTACCTGCTCATCGGGTTGGACAATGGGGGCAACAGCGTTTTCGAGGCCTCGTTCCTACAGCGCGTCGATAGCTTGACCAAGCTGCTGCTGGGGCAGCCGCATATAGAGTCTGTGCTCTCTCCCACCACGCTCCGGAGCCCAGTGGTGGAGCAGTTCGGCTATTTTGAGATTCCATACCTGCATGCTGACGAGCCCAATCGCTACGCAGAGGACTCCGCCCGCATCTACAGCAACAGAGAGCTAATCGGGACATTCTTTTCAGAGGATGCGACCGCTGTGTCGCTTTTCGTGCAGACATCCGACAACCTGGGCAAAGCCGACAGCGATACCTTGTTGGCATACCTGTACCAGCAGTTGGACCTCCTGCAACTCTCCGACCATCACATCGCGGGCAAGGCCCTGGCGCAATCCGTGTTCATTGAGAAAATGAAGGTAGAACTGGCCGTTTTTATGTCAGCTTCCATCGTGCTGGTTATTGCCTTTCTCTGGATAGCCTTCAGGACCCCATGGGGTGTGCTGGTGCCACTGGTGGTCGTGCTGCTGTCGGTGCTGTGGAGCCTGGGCGTGATGGGCATGTTCAATAAGCCCATTGACATCATGACGGTGCTGCTGCCGACTATTATGTTTGTGGTGGGTATGTCCGATGTCATCCACATCCAGTCGCGCTACATCACGGCTGTCGGCGCTGGCGCCTCCAAACTCCTGGCCATCCGCACCACGTTGCGCGAGGTAGGTATGGCTACCCTGCTGACCTCCCTTACCACCGCCGTGGGTTTCCTGACCCTGCTTACTACCGCAATCGTGCCCATCCGGAACTTCGGACTCTATACAGGTATCTCGGTGATGCTTGCCTTTGTACTGGCCTTTACCGTGCTCCCCGCCATCCTGCTGCTCATCCAGAAGCCTAGTCAAAGACTAACCCGGCGAAGCGAATTCTCCTGGCCTGTGCTGATGCGGCGTCTGTACCGTTTTATCCTCCGCAAACCCAAGCTCATCCTATACTCTAGTATGGGCATTGCGCTACTCTCATTGATAGGGCTCAGTCTGATAAAGGTAGACACCACGCTGCTGGAGGATTTGGGAGACGACGACCCTATCATTCAGGACTTCCAGTATTTCGAGAACAAGTTCTCAGGCGTGAGGCCATTTGAGCTGCACCTGAAGGCGGCACCCGGTAGAACCATGTATGATTTGGAGGTGCTGCAGGAAGTAAACCAAATCGAGGGCTACCTTTACGACACCTACGGACTCAACTTCATCAGCTCGCCTGTCACGGTGGTCAAGACACTCCACCGTGCACAGAATGGCGGTCTCAGCGACTTCTATACCTTGCCGGATACCCCGCACGAGATGAATCAAGTAAAGCGACGACTCGATGCCTTCAACAAACGCAGCGAGCTCCGCTCCGTCGTGACTGCCGACATGAAAGAAGGACGTCTCGCTGGTAAGATGACGGACGTAGGCAGTGCGCGGGCCGCTGAGCTTAACGATTCCCTGCAGCTTTTCATTGACCAGCAGATAGACCCTACACTGCTGCAGACGCGTATTACGGGCAGTGCCGTGATGCTGGACAAGAACAATGAGTACGTGGTAAGCAACATGCTGGAGGGACTGCTGATTGCCTTCCTGGTGGTAGCGCTGCTGGTAGGCATCATTTTCCGTTCGCTGCGCATGGTCATCATTTCGCTTGTCCCTAACATCATCCCCCTCATGATGATAGGCGGCATCATGGGCTTCCTGGGTATCAACATGACCGTGTCTGTTTCCATCATCTTTACCATTGCCTTCGGTATAGCCGTTGACGACACCATCCACTTCCTGGGCAAGCTCAAGCTGGAACTGCGGAAAGGGAAGACCTTGCCCTATGCCATTAAAAGCACGCTGGTCTCTACAGGCAAGGCCATCATCATCACCTCCTGCATTCTGGTGGCTGGCTTTTTGACGCTGGTGCTCTCCACTTTCGATGCTACCTTCTATGTGGGCGTGTTCGTTAGCCTGACGCTTGTGTTTGCCCTGCTTGCCGATTTGCTGCTGCTGCCGGTGCTCATCCTCTTCTTTTACCGCCCGCCCCGAAAATAAAACTGGCCTAATCCAATAAGGATGGCCATATTTGCGTGTAATAAGTATACCAATCCTTTTTATGATGATGAAGAAACTACTGGCAGCACTAGCACTTTGCCTCTGGTTTGTGGGTGTTCAGGCGCAGGAACAAAATCAAGAGCAGCAGCAGCAAAAAGAAGACAAACTCGCACGCCTGATGAGCGAGCGGGAGCAGCTGGTGCTTGAGTACCAGTACTACAGCCAGCAGAACAGCAACTTCTGGGGCAAGCAATCCAAAAAAGACCTGCTCAACATTGTCAACACCCTCAAGGAAATCATCCGAAAGGACTCGGAGCTCATCAATGCCGTCAAGGAGGTCAGCGTCAGGAAGATTGCCCAAAGCACCGTGGAGAACCAGCGGGCCGGCAAGCAGATTGTGCAGGACGAGCGCCTGATAAACAACCAGATAGCTGACCTGCAAGGCCAGATTAAAACACTGCAGAGTCAGGCCAAGAAGCGCGAGCGCGTCATATTGGACGTGCAGGAGCAGCTTAAGGCCGCCGATGAGGTGCGCTATGGCAAAGACAGGGTGATTGCCATTCTGGCTGGGGCGGCTTTCGTGCTTTTCCTATACGCCGTTTTCCTGCAGATTCGCCTGAGCAAAAAAGCCGCTCCCAAGAAACGCAAAAAGGCCTGAGCTCGTAATGCAGCGGGTGCCTAATGGCTTCCTACAGGTATGGCAGACAACAAACAAAGCCATTAATTCAAGCTAGCTGAACAGGAATTATTTATAGCACGTCATTTGTTATGAATGCATACCTTTCAGCGGGTTTAAGTACATAAAATTTACTAATCGAAAAGGCTGGCATACCCATACCAGCCTTTCTTTTTTGATACAGATGATTGACATTTTCGATGAACTGAAGCAGGTACAGGAACTGCTTAAAATAGAACAGGAAGAAGACCGGCAGCAATACAAGCTGAAGGCACTCAAAAGCTCCATCACGGAGCGCAAAGCCATGGGGCTGTGCTGGTATCCGGTGGTTATTTCCAAGGAGGAAATCGGCTTTGGTAACAAGGTGGTGCTGGAACTGGAGCGCACATCCGACCGTGATCAGCTGCACCTATTCCAGACCGGCAAAGCAGCGTCTTTTTTTGGAAATAACGGGGAGCGGGCCAACCTGAATGGCGTGGTAGTGGGCCTAAAGCGTAACAAAGTGCTTTTCGCTACTAACAAAGAAGACCTTCCGGATTGGGTGGACGGCGGCAAGCTGGGCATTGAGCTCACGTTTGACGAGATGAGCTACCGCGAGATGGAGTATGCCATCAAGAAAGTGCAGGAAGCCAAAGGCACCCGCCTGGCGGAGCTACGGGACATACTGCTGGGAATCAAGGCCCCCTCCTTCACCAATGAGCCAGTAGAAGAGATTCCGACACTGAACCCGTCCCAGAACGAGGCGGTGCAGAAGATTGCGCAGTCGAAAGATGTAGCCATTATACATGGTCCTCCGGGCACGGGTAAAACCACTACACTGGTGCAGGCCATTCTGCATACCTTGAAAACGCAGAAACGACTGCTGGTGACCGCACCTTCCAATACAGCTGTGGATTTGCTCACTGAGAAATTGGCCAACGAAGGTGTGAATGTCATCCGCATAGGCAACCCGTCCCGCGTGTCGGATGTGCTGCTCGAGCATACCTTGGATGCCCAGATTATGGCCCACCGGGCGTACAAGGACCTGAAGAGCCTTCGCAAAACCGCCGAGGAGTACAAGCGCATGGCGCATCAGTACAAGCGCAACTTTGGGCATCAGGAGCGGGCACAGCGGCAACTGTACAAAGCGGAAAGCCACCGGCTGCTGGATGAGGCAGACAACGTGGAGCATTACATCACCGACGACCTACTGGACAATGTTCAGGTCATCACGTGTACGCTGGTGGGTGCGGCCAACAAGGCTATCCGGCACCTGAGCTACGACACCGTATTCATTGATGAGGCGGCGCAGGCCCTCGAGCCAGGTTGCTGGGTGCCCATTACACGCGCTAACCGGGTGGTGTTGGCTGGCGACCACCGGCAGCTGCCCCCTACGGTTAAGTCTTTAGATGCTGAGAAAGGCGGTTTGGGAATCACCTTGTTTGAGAAGTGCATTGAGCGGCAGCCGGAGGTATCGGTGATGCTGAAGACGCAGTACCGCATGCACCACCAGATTATGGAGTTCTCGAACCAGCAGTTTTACCACGGCGAGTTAGTGGCTCATGAGAGTGTGCACAGCAGCGACTTGCACGGGTATAGCACCATTTTCGCTCCTGACAAGGCAGTAGAGTTTATTGACACTGCCGGTTGTGGCTACAATGAAACCGAGATGAACGAGAGCCAGAGCGCCGCAAACCCGGAAGAGGCAGATTTGCTGCTCAACCACCTCTCGCTCCTGCTCAAAGATTATAACGAAGAGGAGGCCGTAGCCCCGCTGCGGATTGGGGTCATCGCACCTTACCGTGCCCAAATCAACTATCTCCAGGACAAAGTGGAGCATACGCCGCGGCTGCATGAGCTCTATAAAAAACGGCAGCTCACCATTGGCACCGTGGACAGTTTCCAGGGCCAGGAGCGCGACATTATTTGCATGAGCATGGTGCGCAGCAACGAGAAAGGCGAGATTGGTTTTCTGGGAGATGTTCGCCGAATGAACGTAGGTATGACACGCGCGCGCAAGAAACTGGTGATTGTCGGCGACAGCGCTACGCTTTCCCTGCACCCTTTCTTTGCGGACCTGATTGCCTATACAGAGCGCATTGGGGCATATAAAAGTGCCTGGGAATTAACAGAGTGCCTTCCTTAACGTAGGTACTAGGGAAGGAAACATATTGTATAAAAAATCAGAAGGTGACGGGATTTAGTGGCGGTCGGACTATGGACCTAAACTTTATATTTCTACCTTTCTGGTATCAAAACAAAAGCACATTACATGAAAATCGAGAAAAACAAAGTGGTGACGCTCTCCTATGAGCTTCGTATCCAAAACGAAAACGGTGAGCAGAGCCTCGTGGAAATAGCAAATGAAGAAAACCCGATGGTCTTCATCTACGGCATGAGCGGCCTGCCGGACCAGTTCGAAGAGAACCTGGATGGTCTGAACGCGGGTGATGGCTTTGACTTCAAACTGGAGGCAGAGGCTGGCTACGGTGACTTCGATGAGAACGCTGTGGTGGAACTTCCAAAGAGCGTATTCGAGATTGAAGGCAATGTTCCGGACAACATGTTGGAAGTAGGTAACTTCATCCCGATGGCGGACAGCGAAGGCAACCAATTACAGGGCCGTGTGGCTAAAGTAGGCGATAGCACCGTTACTATGGACTTTAACCACCCATTGGCTGGCAAAGAGCTGAACTTCAAAGGCAAAGTGGAAAAAGTACGCGAAGCCACCAAAGATGAGCTGGACCACGGCCACGTGCACGGCGAAGGCGGTGTACACCACCATTAATCAGAACTAAAACTTATTAGAGAAGGGGCTGCCGTTGAGGTGGCCCCTTTTTGTTTGGCGCTCAATCCAGCTCCTGAATCATCTGCTTCACATAGGCTATGAGTTCCGGGAAGAAGGCCGAAAACTCTTCGTTGTAAAGCGAGTAGTTCTCCAGCAGTTCCTCTCCCGCCGTCTCCATACCTGACTCAAAGGAAGTCCTGCGACTGAGGCCGCCCAGTGCCTGCCCTATACCTGCAACTTCGGCATAAGACAACAGCCAGTTCTGGCGCATCATGTACGGGAAGAAATATTGCACCCGCTCCGGCAGCAACTCAAAATGGGCATCAATCAAGGTATAGACACGTGCGGTATAGCGCTCCAGCGGCTCTTCCGAGAACTCCCCAAAGCGTCTCGCCAGAAAATGGTCGAAGTATAAATCGGCTACGACGGGTGCGTACTTTTTATAGCGTGGGCGAAGGCGGGCTTTGGTCTGGGCAACTACTGGGTGGGTATCGGTATAGGTGTCAATGAGGCGGTGGAGGCGGATACCTCTGGCTATACCTGGAGCAAAGCGCGCCGCCTGTTTTCCCTTCACGGCATCCGCTATGAAATTGCCAATCAGGAGTTCTTCGTCATCGCCGGAAAGGAAGGTATGGGCCAGGTAGTTCAAGGGTATAGGTATGGTTTGCCAGTAGGTATAAACTTATTCAATGGCTTTTGGTTGTAAGTGAACACAGGCGCAAGCCATAAACCCTTTGCTTTGTAGCCCGTACTCCAATACACATCCAACTTACAACTAATTGCACTATGAACAACGAACAAAAAGAAAATCTGCACAAACTGATAGATAAGCTAAAAGACATTGATACGGCCATGATGACCACCGTAGACGACGATGGCAGCCTGCGAAGCAGACCGATGCGCAACCAGCAAATAAAGGAAGATGGCGTCATCTGGTTCTTCACGGGGTATGAGTCGGGCAAGTCACATGAAATCAAGCAGGACGCGCACGTGAACCTGAGCTATGCCAAGCCGTCTGATAACCTGTATGTATCGGTTTCAGGCAGGGCTTCGCTGGTGAAAGACAGAGCTAAGATAGAAGAACTCTGGAACCCAGCTTTGAAAGCTTGGTTTCCAGAAGGGAAGGAAGACCCCAATATTGCGCTCATCAAAGTGACCATTGACAAAGCAGAGTACTGGGATTCACCTAACAGCGCCGTGGTACACCTCATTGGGATGGTGAAGGCCACCGTAACCGGTGAGCAGTACGACCCAGGTGAAAACAAAAAAATCAACCTGTAGACGATAGCTTCGATTTACTCAGGAACCAGAAACACCTGCTAAACAATTTCGCTTAGCAGGTGTTTTTGCTCTAGCCATTTCTTAACTTGGCATTCAACACACATCCCCTTAATCCTGCTTACCTTGCGACCTCTTACCAGCAAAACCGACCGCCTGACCACCCTGACATTATTCGGTTTCAGGAAAGGGCACATCCGCTGGGGATTGGCCCAGATGGGCACCTCCGCCGCACACCTTAACCAAGTGCCGGGCCTCCTATTCTACAAGTTGCTGGGGAGCGGCCTGGGCCGTGGCTTCAGCATCAAGCCCAACTTCAGGCGCTACGGCCTGCTGTGCACCTGGGAGAGCGAAGAAGCCGCCGATGAGTTTCTGGAGCGCTCTGAGTTGATGCTGGAGTATCGCGTGCACTCTTACGAAATCTGGACAGTGAAGCTGCTTCCGCTGCAGGCGCACGGCCTTTGGGACGGAAAGCAGCCCTTCACACCGCAACTTGGTCAGGAGAAGGCCAATGGACCGGTGGCGGTACTCACCCGGGCCTCCATTAATTGGCGGGCCCTGCCGCAGTTCTGGCGTTTCACTCCCCAAACAAGCAAAGCGCTGGATAATGCCGAAGGACTGGTCTGCTCCATCGGCTTAGGCGAACTCCCCCTGATTAGACAGGCTACCTTTAGTGTATGGGAATCGGTGGAGGCGATGAAGCAATACGCTTACAAAGACCCGCTCCACCAGGAGGTCATCCGCCGCACCCGCTCCGAGAAGTGGTATAAAGAAGAGCTTTTCGCCCGGTTCATACCTGTGGAGAGCATGGGCACCTGGAACGGCATAAATCCACTTGCCACATTACTAACAAAGCAGGTATAGGTAGAATCATCCATCCCTCTTTGGCACACAAAAACCAATAGGCGCAACAAAGGGGCTTATTTTTTGAACCGGTTGAGGATGTCCTCCATCAGGTCCACCTGTATCTGTTGGATTTCCAGGAGGCGCTGGTTCTGGTGCACGATGAGGTGGTCAATTTTCTCATGGAGCAAACGGATTTCCAGCTCCGCTTTCAGGTTTACTTTGTAATCGTATTCGGAGCGTTGCCTGTCTTTTGATTCTTTTCGGTTCTGGCTCATCATGATGATGGGGGCCTGTATCGCCGCCAGGCAGGACAAAATGAGGTTGAGGAGAATGAACGGATAGGGGTCGAATGGTCTAGACGCCAGCAGGTATACGTTGACGGCCATCCAGAGCAGGATGAACAGGAAAAAGAAAATGATGAAGGTCCAGCTACCGCCGAAGGTGGCAATATTATCGGCCATTCGCTCCCCTAGCCGCAGGTTCTCCCCCAGTTCCGCCTCGACGTTCGAAGACAATAGTTCATTCTCGTGGATGCTCTCCAGCACCTCCTTCTCCAGTTCGGTTAACTCCCCTATTTCCTTCTCCAGCATCACCTCCAGGTATCTTTTCCGGTAGCCATTGAGGTTACCGACCGCAATGTAAGATTCATCCTTAAAATCAGGGAAGTCAGACTGAATCAGCTGGAAAATAGGGCGCCGAATGGCAGCCCCCTGCACCAGCTGCGAGAGAGGCAGGTGCCTTTTTGTGAGGTGGCAGATAGCGGTTTTCAAGAGGCCGTTGCAGGTATGGTTGCCGTAATCTAAATCGAAACCAAGAGCTATACCTGGTTTCCAATCCTGCCGATACATACGTAATCAAACCTCTTAAAGTGAAAAGCCAGTTTAAAAATCGAAAACTGGTTTTCCGTAGTGTCCTTACTGGGGAGAAGCCTTCAGGGCTTCGGTCAAGCGGGCTTGCAGCGCGTCATATAGGCGGTAGCCTCTGCTGAGCAGGTAGACGTGATGGCCGTTGAGCAGGTATACGCTCGGGAAGGCGACAGCCTGCAGGTGGCGCGCAATCAGGAAATCCTGTTTCGTTTTCTCTTTCATCTCCTCTGAGTTGAACTTCTCAAGAAAGGCTTCCTCTTCTATACCTAGCCTGAAGGCGATTTCGGCCAGCACCTCCGGCTTGGTCACGTCATTGTTGCGGGCATAAAAAGCGCTCTGTACTTCCTCCGCCATCTCCAGCTCTTTGTCGGCATGCAGATAGCGCATAGTCACCACCGCACGGCAGGATGGCTCGGTGTCATAAACAAATTCGTCCCTGTCAAAGAAGGTATAATCGATAGGTTGCCCGGTGGCTTTCTCCACCTCCTGCCAGTGGTTCTGGATGGAAGCTTTCATCTGCTCGTCCATGGGTTCTGTCGTACCGGGT
Organism: Pontibacter roseus DSM 17521; assembly: GCF_000373265.1. Taxonomy (GTDB): domain Bacteria; phylum Bacteroidota; class Bacteroidia; order Cytophagales; family Hymenobacteraceae; genus Pontibacter; species Pontibacter roseus. Next base: position 541,435 of record NZ_KB890762.1, on the reverse strand, counting down.
CGCAGGCCACCCAGCACCAGTTTAAAGTTGAGTTTTCCTTCCTGCACTTGCTTGAGACGGTGCAAAACGGGGGCGAATCCGTAGCACCAGGAGCACATAGGGTCCATCACATAGATGAGGTGAGGCACGTCCAGCAAATCATACTTTTCCATCGCTTCGTCTGTTTTTGGCTATCTGCGGCAAAGGTAGCTATAATTCAGCATACCCACGCGTGCACCCCTTCAACTGATGTATACCCACTTTTACGCCTCCAGGAATTCACAATACCCCATCCATTGAGTATATTAGCGGTTTCAGAAAGAACAAGCGATTAACACAGAGCCGATGTCAGAGTATAATTTCAACCAGATTGAGAAGAAGTGGCAGCGTTACTGGGAAGAAAACCAGACGTTTAAAGCCACAGAAAATACAGATAAACCGAAGTATTATGTGCTGGACATGTTCCCCTACCCTTCCGGGGCAGGGCTACACGTGGGGCACCCGCTGGGTTATATCGCCTCTGACATCGTGAGCCGCTACAAGCGCTCCAAAGGCTTCAACGTGCTGCACCCCATGGGTTTCGACGCCTTCGGTCTGCCGGCCGAGCAATATGCCATCCAGACGGGCCAGCACCCGGCCATCACTACCGAGCAGAACATTGGGCGCTATATTGAGCAGCTCAAGAACATTGGCTTTTCCTATGAGTGGGAGCGCGAGGTGCGTACCTCTGATCCCTCCTACTACAAATGGACGCAGTGGATTTTCATGCAGCTCTTCAACAGCTACTACAATTATAACACCGACAAAGCAGAACCGATTGAAAAACTGGTGGCTGATTTCGAAGCAAATGGAAACGCCAGTATAAACGCCGCCCGCGACGAAGACACGCCAGTCTTTACCGCTGAAGCCTGGAAGAACATGAACGAGCAGGAAAAGGCGCAGCTCTTGCTGAAGTATAGACTGACCTACGTAGCCGACGCAGTGGTGAACTGGTGCCCGGCCCTGGGCACCGTATTAGCAAACGACGAGGTGAAGGATGGTCTGTCAGAGCGTGGCGGCTACCCGGTGGAACGCAAACTGATGCGCCAGTGGATGATGCGCATCACTGCCTACGCCGAGCGCCTGTTGCAGGGACTGGAGGAGATTGACTGGCCGGAGCCGGTAAAGGAGATGCAGCGAAACTGGATTGGCAAATCAGTGGGTGCCGAGCTGGACTTTGCTGTGGAAGGCGGTGCCTCTGAGAAAATCAAGGTATTCACCACCCGTATCGATACCATTTTCGGAGCCTCCTTCGTGGTGCTCGCCCCGGAGCATGAGCTGGTTGCCCAGATTACAACAGATGAGCAGCGTGCTGCCGTGGAGGAATATGTCAACGTTGCCAAAAACCGTTCGGAGCGGGAGCGAATGACGGATGTAAAAACTGTGAGCGGTGTGTTTACGGGAGCCTACGCCGTCAACCCGATTTCCAACGAGCGTGTGCCAATCTGGATTGCGGATTACGTGCTGGCCGGCTACGGTACCGGTGCCGTGATGGCCGTTCCAGGCCACGACTCCCGCGACTATGCCTTCGCAAAATATTACAACCTCCCTATACCGCAGGTGGTAGAAGGCGGCAACCTGGAGGTGGAAGCCCATGCAGCCAAAGAAGGTAAAATCATCAACTCCGGTTTCCTCAATGGCCTGGAGGTGAAAGACGCCATCAAAGCAGGTATAGCCAAAGCCGAAGAACTGGGTGTAGGAAAAGGACGGACGCAATACCGCATGCGCGATGCCGTGTTCAGCCGCCAGCGCTACTGGGGTGAGCCGGTGCCCGTGTATTTCAAAGAAGGGATTCCGCATCTACTGTCAGAAAATGAGCTGCCACTGGAGTTGCCTAAAATCGATGCCTACCTGCCCACTGAGACCGGGGAGCCGCCACTCGGGCGCGCCGTGGACTGGAAATACCAGAATCAATACGAGTATGAGTTGAGCACCATGCCTGGCTGGGCCGGCTCCAGTTGGTACTGGTACCGTTACATGGACCCGCAGAATGACAATGCCTTCGCGGACAAAGCAAAAATCGACTACTGGCGCAACGTGGACCTGTACATGGGTGGAGCCGAGCATGCCACCGGGCACCTGCTCTACTCCCGCTTCTGGAACAAGTTTTTGTATGACCTTGGCTTGGTAGTGGAACAGGAGCCATTCAAGAAGCTCATCAATCAAGGCATGATTCAAGGCCGGTCCAACTTTGTATACCGCATCAAAGACAGCAACACCTACGTCTCATACGGCCTGCGGAACCAGTATGACACCACTGCCCTGCACGTGGACGTGAACATCGTGGAGAACGATGAACTAGACTTGGAGTCCTTCAAGGCGTGGCGACCTGAGAACGCAAACGCTGAGTTTGTCCTCGAAGACGGCAAGTACATCTGCGGCGTCGAAATCGAGAAAATGTCCAAATCGAAGTACAACGTGGTGAATCCGGACATCATTGTGGAGCGACAGGGAGCAGACACGCTGCGCATGTACGAGATGTTCCTGGGTCCGCTGGAGCAGTTCAAGCCATGGAACACCAACGGTATGGACGGCGTGCATAAGTTCCTGAAGCGTTTCTGGAAACTCTTCCACGACAACGACGGCAACTTTGCCGTGTCCGACGAGGAGCCAACCTCGGCTGAGTTGAAATCGCTGCACAAGACCATTCGTAAAGTAGAAGAAGATATTGAGCGGTTTTCGTTCAATACTTCCGTATCCACTTTCATGATTTGTGTGAACGAGCTGACAGCGCTGAAGACGAACAAACGCGCTATCCTGGAGCCTTTGACCATCACACTGGCGCCTTACGCGCCACACATCGCTGAAGAACTTTGGGAGAAACTGGGCCATACTGAGAGCATCACCTTCGCTCCTTTCCCTGTATGGGAGGAGAAATACCTGGTGGAGAATACCTTTGAGTACCCGGTTTCCGTGAATGGCAAGATGCGCACGAAGATTACGTTCGCCACAGACACCCCACGCGAGGACATAGAAAAGGCCGTTGTGGCAGACGAACAGGTGACCAGATTCTTTGATGGAAAAGCACCAAAGAAAGTCATCATAGTCCCTAACAAAATCATCAATGTGGTAGTATAACTACCTCCATCTTACCACTAACTATGCCGAAAGCCGCTCAACAGCAATGTTGGCGGCTTTCGGTTTTTAATGTTACTGGTTTAGTTAAGGAGTATGCGTATTTAATAGGGATAGTTAAGAGAGCAGTGATATTCTGACGCCTCAGATGAAGGCGCTTTAACGAAGCATTTTAAAATATTCACTTCAGGTAAGGCTATACCTGAGAGTGACAGCGGGAACAGCATCGGTTGATTAGGCCGTCTGCTCGACCTCAGCCAGGGCTTTGATGCGCTTATCTGCTGTTTGAAGGGATTTACGGGCTTTCTCCAATAGCTGCGAGAGTTGCACTGCCTCCTCTTCCGAAAGTCCTTGCAGCATGTTGTCGAGCTTGTACAATTCACCATCTATGGCAGCGAGCAGGTTATGGCCTTTGGTGGAGAGGACGATGTTTACCAGGCGCTTGTCACTTGCGTTGCGGCATACCTCCACCAAACCTTTGGACTTTAGGCGGCTGACCAGTCTGGAGGTGTCAGACATCTTGTCCAGCATACGGTTGCGCAGCACCGACGTAGAAATAGGTTTGGGAAAAGCCTCACGCAAAATTCGCATGATGTTGTACTGTTGTGCCGTCAGGTCATATTGCCTGAAGAAGTCCTCATGGCTGTTGTACAACAAACCATAGGTAAGAATGATGTTCATGCTAGCTTTCTGCCAGTCATTCCGAAATGTCTTGATTCCGGTTTCGCTTTCCAATTGCATAGTTAGTTAGGTGAGAGTTGCAAAAAATAGGTCTTAATATACAGAGATTTCATAACACAAGTTGCAGGTTAGAAGCAATATTGAAACAAAAAAATCGTTATTTAGAACACCCCTAGCTACATTTTGCAGGATTCGATTAACTGCATGCGCAAACATGCAACCTATGTTATTGCAGATTGCGTTTTTGTGCTGAATTGCACAATATCTATAGGAATTTTTTTTCTGGAGGTTACGCCAGAGTTGCGACGAAAAAGGGCGGAATAGAGTTTTACTGCTGAAAAAGGATATAGGCGTATTCGTACTGCTTGGGCGGTTCAGCTATTTTATCGCCTCGCGTTTGGCTTTGGATAGCTTCGCGACGACCAAGGTATAGGAATCATCTATCCAAGTGCGGATGATGCTGTCTGGCAGCCCTGCCTCAGGAAGCACACTGTTCCAGTGCTGTTTGTTCATGTGGAATGCCGCCTTCACCTGCGGGTACTGTTCCCGTAGTTCCACTGCATTAGCCGGGTCACTCTTTAATATGATGCCATTTTGGAATTCAGAGAGGCTGCATAAGGCAAACATTTTGCCGCATACCTTAAAGACGAGCGTATCCTCATCAAAAGGAAGCTCTTCTGTGATGCCGGCCTTGTCCAGGCAGTACTCTCTGAATTCCTCAATGTTCATAGCACCAATAATGTTACCAGTGCTTGATAACGAAGTATACCATGGCAGCCAGGAACATCAAGATGGATATCTTGTTGATGGTATGCATGGCACGGAGATTGAAATTCGTCTTGCGATTAGGGTCTTTCTTGCGGAAGAAGTAAGTGGCTACTTCAGTGAAATCGAACAATCCTTTCATAAAATCTTGGGTATCGGTCTAAAGAAATTCGAGCAGCAGACGTAATGCTGTGGCTGCTCTGCTATATAATCAACATCCAAAAAGGATAAAAGATTTAGCCCAGAACAGGTTTATTCCTCCAGCACCATCGGCTCAATCCACCTAGCATCTTCACGTATCAGTTCTATCAATTCATCCACGGCACGGTCAGCTGGAACGGACTTCTTGACAACGGTCTGGCCACGGTAGAGAGCGATTTTGTCTTTCCCCACACCCACATAACCATAATCCGCATCGGCCATTTCGCCGGGGCCATTCACTATACAGCCCATAATGCCAATCTTCACTCCTTTCAGATGGTCTGTGCGCTTACGTATCATGGCGGTAGTTTCCTGCAGGTCAAACAGGGTACGGCCGCAGCTTGGGCAGCTGATGTACTCGGTTTTACTCATGCGGGTGCGGGCAGCCTGTAGTATCCCGAAGCTCAGGTTGTTGAGTTTATCTATCGTCTGTAGCCACTCTCCTTTCTCTTGCTGCGGTAGAAGCTCCGTGCCCAGCAGAATGCCATCCCCCAGGCCATCAATAAGCAGTCCGCCTACATCGGTAGCCGCGTAGAGTTGCACTTCGTCGGAGGTCAGCTGGCCATAGGCGCGCTTGACGATGCAGGGGTTCGCCACACCGTTGTTCATCAGCCTGAAGAAGCATTTGCGCAGTTCCGGCATGGCATGTTCATTAGCGGTATACAGCACCAGAACAGCCGTAGCGTCCTGCTTCAGGCGCTCCATCAGCGTATCCGTGATGTCATGAATGGTCGCTTCAATGAAGTTCAGCTTTGGGTGCAGGGTTTCAGCTTCCACATATTGGCGAGACGTCAATAGCGGGTGCCTGTTCTCCTGGTCTTCCGCCAGTTGCCATGGCACATAATTCACAATCTCCTTCAGGCCGTTCGGCAGCATGAACTGAATCGGGTTGTCACCGGTATAGATGAAGTCAGCCCCTAAATCGTTCATGTTGAACTTGTCGAGCAGCATGGAATACAGGTGGCCTACGCACTTCAGGTCAGCATACTGCACCGCTGTCAGGCGGCTCAGGTCTGCCACTACCCGCGGCACATTGGTCCCTCCTATGTTCGCTATCTCAGTCGTCTCTCTGCGGTGGTACTGGAAAGGGTCTATGGGTACGTTGCAGATGGGCTGGATGGGCTGCGCTAATTCAGCGCGATGGGTATAGCGGTCAATCAAGGCTTTGGCTACCGGGGCTTCGGCCTCAGGCGCCTCGGTCAGGGAAACACGTACCGTATCGCCTAAGCCGTCTTCCAGTAGGGTGCCTATACCTACGGCCGATTTGATGCGGCCGTCCTCAGCCTCTCCCGCCTCAGTCACGCCCAGGTGCAGCGGGTACGGCTTTAAACCTTCCTCCTCGAGCTTCTGTACCAATAACCGGTAAGCCTGCACCATCACCTGCGTATTAGAGGCCTTCATCGAGATGACGATGTTGTAATACTGCTCATCCTCACAGATACGGAGGAATTCCAGCGCGCTCTCTACCATTCCGAGCGGGGTATCGCCGTAGCGGCTCAGTATACGATCAGACAACGAGCCGTGGTTGGTCCCGATGCGCATGGCAGTTCCGTGTTCCTTGCAGATGCGCACCAGCGGCACAAAACGCTCCCGTATCCGGTCCAGCTCTGCTTGGTAAGTAGTGTCGTTATACTCGATAACCTCAAATTTCTTCTTATCGGCATAGTTGCCGGGGTTGATGCGCACCTTTTCCACGATGCGGGCTGCCACCTCAGCGGCGTTCGGGGTAAAGTGAATGTCGGCTACAAGAGGCGTGGTATAGCCGCGGCGGCGCAATTCCTCTCGAATGTGGCGCAGGTTTTCTGCTTCCTTTATACTGGGTGCCGTGATGCGGATGTATTCGCAGCCCGCCTCAATCATCCGAATGCACTGCTCCACAGAGCCTAAGGTATCCATGGTGTCGACCGTGGTCATGGACTGCACCCGGATGGGATGGTTGCCACCCATGGGCACGTCGCCAATGTTCACGACAATGGTTTCTCTGCGTTTGTACTCCGTGAGGCTGGGGCTATAGTTCTTGTTCATAAAAGCGTAAGCTGGTGCTTCGTTCTCTTAACTAATGTCAGGCTGGCTTTGTTCATTGGGCCATACCTGTAAATTTAACACCATTATTCCAAAGTGACACAAGTCGGCGGGTTTTTGTATTTTAGTGTTCGTCTGCAGGTATAGCTAGCGTATACCTGTCGCTCTTTTCGAAGTATACCAGGTATAGCATGTCAGTCAAACCACTCATCTTGCTGGGCAGTTCGCGCAAAGCTGGTGACACCAGCCAATTCGTCCGTACGCTATTCCCGGGAGGCTCTGCTACCGTGGTGGACCTCCTTGACTATTCTGTCGCCCACTACCGTTACGACGGGCAATACCCAGAAGACGATGATTTCATGCAAGTAGTGGAGTTGCTGCTGCAACACCAGCAGCTGGTGTTCGCCACGCCGGTGTACTGGTATGCCATGAGCGGCGTCCTGAAAGTGTTCTTTGACCGACTGACGGATTTGGTCACGACACAGAAAGCCATAGGGAGAAAGATGAAAGGAAAGCAGACGTTCCTGCTGGCGTTAGGTGCAGAAGAGAAACTGCCTTTGGGCTTCGAAGAGCCATTCCGTTTGACCTCCAAATACTTTGGTATGGAATTTATTTTCTCTATGTATCGTAGAACTTCAGAAATAAACGTTAAAGGGATGACGGGCGCGGAATTTCTACATAGTGGTCCTGGCAAAGACAGAAAAAACTAGACTAATGATACACATGAGTACTTTCATACCCAAGGATACGGACGCTAGGCTGCGTGCCCTCATGCAGTGGGCCAGGATGCGTCAGGAGCAGTTCAGTGAGGCTGTCTTTATCACCAAAGACACCGTGCTGGGCTTCCTGAGGCGGCAGATTGAGCGCGGAAACTGGCGGGAGGTACAGGAAGTGCTGAAGGGCAAGCCCATGACGAAGGCTGGACGCTTCCTGCTCGACGAGTTGCGTGGGAAGGTGGTCCGGAAACTCATCATGCGTCTGGGCCTTCGGCCGGTGATTGCCGTGGGCTTGGCTGTCGTGCTGCTCCCGCTCATACTGGCAAAAGTAGCAGGCGAGGTCATCGGTTGGATGAGGAACCGGCACTAAACAAAGAGAGCACCCTGGTCGGGTGCTCTCTTTGCGGTAGTAGGTATAGGAAAGCCAGAATTAGCGTCTGAACATCAGCTCACGGTATTTCACCAGTGGCCAATCCTCATCATCCACCATCAGTTCGAGCTTGTCTACGCTGGTGCGGATAGGTTCGAAATAGCTTAGCACTTTCTCGTTGTAATAGATGGCTCGCTCCCGCACGTCCTCTATCTTGTTGGCCTGCTTGCGGGACTGAATCATCTCCACCGCGTTCACCTGTATGTTTTTGATGTGTCTGGAGATACGCTTGATAGACTCAATCGTGGTTTCCATGTACTCCTCCTCCATCCCCAAGTCTTTCAAACCGCGAATGTTTTGGATGAGTTTATTCTGGTAAGCGACGGCTGTCGGGATAACGTGATTCATGGCCAGGTCACCCATCACGCGGGACTCAATCTGGATTTTCTTGATGTACTCCTCCAGCAAAATCTCGTGGCGGGCGCAAAGTTCCTTCTCTGAAAGGATGCCGTGGCGCGTGAACAGTTCCTTCACCTCATCACGCTCGTATACATCCAGAGCCAAAGGCGTCGATTTAATGTTGGACAAACCTCTGGTTGCGGCTTCGTCCTCCCACTCTTTTGAATAGCCGTTTCCTTCGAAGCGAATGGCCTTGGAAGCTACTACATACTCACGCAGCACCTGGATGATGGCTAAATCCTTCTTCATGTTTTTTTCCTCAATCAACTTATCGACTGCGATACGGAAATGCATGAGTTGGTCAGCCACAATGGTGTTGAGTACTGTCATGGAAGAAGAGCTGTTGGCGGAAGAGCCTACCGCCCGGAACTCAAACTTGTTGCCGGTGAAGGCAAATGGCGAGGTACGGTTACGGTCGGTGTTGTCGCGCAGGATTTCAGGAATTTTGTCTATACCTAGTTTCAGGTACATGTTGTCACCTTTTTCCATAGGTACCTTGGCCGTACGCTCCAGTTCTTCGAGCACAGCCGTCAGTTGCTGCCCCACGAATACCGACATAATAGCCGGTGGCGCTTCATTGGCACCCAGACGGTGGTCGTTGCTGGCCGAGGCGATGCTGGCGCGCAGCAAATCAGCATGCTTGTGTACCGCCATGACGGTGTTGATAAAGAAGGTCAGGAACTGTAGGTTCTCTTTTGGTTTCTTGCCGGGGGAAAGCAGGTTCACGCCGGTGTTCGTGCTCATGGCCCAGTTGTTGTGTTTGCCGCTGCCGTTCACGCCTTTGTAAGGCTTTTCGTGCAGCAACACCTTCAACCCATGGCGCTCTGCCACACGGTCCATAATGTCCATAAGCAGTTGGTTGTGATCTACGGCCAGGTTGGCGTCTTCATAAGTAGGAGCGCATTCAAACTGGTTGGGAGCCACCTCGTTGTGGCGGGTTCTCAAAGGTATACCCAGTTTAAAAGCGGCTTTCTCAAAATCAACCATAAAGGAGTGCACACGGCTCGGAATGGAGCCGAAGTAATGGTCCTCTAACTGCTGGCCTTTGGCCGGGGCATGTCCAAATAGGGTACGGCCGGTCATCATTAGGTCAGGGCGCGCCTCATACAGGGCACGGTCCACCAGGAAATACTCCTGCTCTATGCCTAAGGTGGTATTCACCTTTACCACATCCTTGTCAAAGTACTGGCAAACCGGAACGGCCGCCTGGTTGAGCAGGTGCAGCGACTTGAGCAAGGGCGTTTTGTAATCCAGTGCCTCACCGGTATAGGAAACGAAAATAGTAGGTATACAAAGCGTGCGTGTACCGGCATTCTCAATCAAAAAAGCTGGGGAAGAGGGATCCCAGGCGCTGTAGCCGCGGGCTTCGAAGGTATTGCGTATGCCGCCACTCGGGAAAGAGGAGGCATCCGGCTCCTGCTGCACGAGCGCGCTTCCCTTGAAGCTCTCGATGGCGTCGCCGTCGCTGCTGAGGTCGAAGAAGGAATCGTGTTTCTCGGCAGTGGAACCTGTAAGTGGCTGGAACCAGTGCGTATAGTGGGTGGCTCCTTTGCTCATGGCCCAGGTCTTCATGGCAGCCGCCACGGCATCTGCCAAATTGCGGTCTACTTTCTCACCGGCATCAATCGTGCTGCAGAGCCTCTTGAAGTTCTCAGTGGACATGGTGGAACGAAGGGCCGAGAAGCCGAACACGTTTTCACCAAAGTACTCACTGATTTTGCTGGAAGGTAAGGATACCTCAGCAGGTTTGCGCTGACTTACCAGTTCCAGCGCTTTGAATCTAAGAATTGCCATGGGGTTTTGGGTTAGGGTATAAATTCTGACCAAAGGTATTGACAAAATAAATATGTTGTTTGCAGGAGGGGTATGTTTTTAAGGGGGTGTAGTAAAAAATATTTTACTTTTTAACTAATGCCCCTCTGTTTTTATAGGGGCTATTTACATTTACTACTATTTTATTTAAATCCGCACTGGACTTAAAAGCAACATCAGTGAATCAATGGGTGAACTGTTCCGTTCTATGTAGCAGCACTTATGTTGTATATTTGCAGCCGTGAAACGAAGCCTATTCTACCAGCCTCTCTACTTTTTGTATTGGGTCCTATATTTTATAGCCACCCGGGCTATCTTTCTGCTTTACCACGCCAAGCGTACTCAGGAACTTTCTCAAGCTGATATACTGACCATTTTCGCGAAGGGGCTCCGGCTCGACCTTTCGTTCAGTTCCTATATCTGTGCTATCCCGTTTCTGGCGATACTGGCCACCACGCTTTTCCCTGGCCTGAAGGTCCGTCGCTTTATCCGTTATTATACCTATGTGGTGCTGGCGCTGCTGTCGGTGCTGATGGCCGTAGACCTGGAGCTCTATACCTATTGGGGCTTTCGGCTGGATTCTTCTCCCCTGCTCTACCTCAACACGCCGGGTGAGATGGCGGCCTCTGCGGCGGCGGCCCCTATCCTGTTGCTTTCCCTGATTGCCCTCCTGACCGGAGTCGCCTTCTCTTTTCTGTTTCGCTATACCTTCGACTACCGCAATTACCATTTGGCTTTTTCCAAATGGCGCTATGCAGGTATAGCAATGGCCTTCCTGGCGGTGCTCATCCTCCCTATGCGGGGGGGCTGGCAACAGATTCCAATCAACCAAAGCGTGGTGTACTTCTCTGAGAACCCCTATGCCAACCACGCGGGACTTAATATGCCATGGAACCTCATGGACACCATGCTGAAGTATAACAAGGAGACCAAGAACCCCTACCAGTACATGGAGGCGCCAGAGGCAGCTGCGCTGGTGGAGGAACTCTACACCCCAGCAAAGCAGGATGCTCCGAAGCTAATTTCCGTCAGCAGGCCCAACGTACTCTTTATTATATTGGAGAGCTTCACCGCTAAATTTGTGGGCAGCCTGGGAGGCGAGGCGGGTGTCACCCCTAAATTGGATAGCCTGGCAGCCACGGGCATCAGCTTCACCAAGACGTACTCCAGCGGCGACCGCAGCGAGAAAGGGATGGTGGCCTTGCTGAGTGGGTATCCGGTGCAGCCAACCACCTCCATCATCAAAAATCCTAAAAAAACCGAGCAGTTGCCCCACCTGAGCAGGGTGTTCAAGCAGAACGGGTATGGCACGAGCTTTTACTATGGCGGCGAGTTGGAGTTCGCCAACATCCGGTCCTACCTGCAGAACGGCGGCTATGACCGCCTCATCGATAAGCACGATTTTCCGAAAGAGAGCTATAACACCAAATGGGGAGCGCACGACCACGTGTTGTTCGAGCGCGTGCTGCAAGACCTGAACCAGGCGCAGGAGCCGTTTTTCACCACCATCTATACCTTGAGCAGCCACGAGCCGTTCGAGATTCCCATACCAGCCAAGTTCCCGGGCAACACCGTGACCGATAAGTTTCGGAACTCCATCCACTATACCGACTGGGCGCTGGGCAACTTCCTGCAGGAGGCGCGAAAGCAGCCTTGGTGGGACTCCACGCTGGTGGTGTTGGTAGCAGACCACGGCCATCCGCTGCCGTATGACGACGCGAACTACCGCAGCACCAAGTTCCGGATACCCTTCATCTTGTCAGGAGGTGCGCTGGTGGAAACGAAGGGCAAGCAAGTGGATGTACTGGCCAGCCAGACCGACATCGCTACTACCCTGCTCTACCAGCTCAATCTGCCCCATTCTGAATTCAAGTGGGGGCGTAACATCCTGGCACCAACTGCCTATCACTTTGCGTTCTATGCCTTTAACGATGGCTTCGCCTTCATCACCCCCGGTCGCGTGCTGTCATTTGACAACGTGTCTCAGAAACCAATCATTCTTGGGAAAGGCGTAGATGAAAGGCAACTGGAGTATGGAAAGGCCTACATGCAGCATTCCTTCGAAGATTTCGTGCGAAAATAAGGTATAGGAGTGGCTTAATTTATACGCTTTCATCAGGTATAGCGGTAGGAAGCAACAAGATAGGGACAGGCTAAAAAGGGTGCAGTAAACTTACATTCATCCAACCCTGCCTTCCTTCTTTCAAAATTAAAATTTGTATCTTTGCCCCCTGATTATGAAAAAGGTAGCATTTTATACACTAGGCTGTAAACTCAATTACTCAGAGACGAGCACCATCGGGAGGATTTTCCAGGAGCGCGGCTTTGAGAAGGTGGAGTTTACCGATACGCCTGACATCTACGTCATCAACACCTGCTCTGTCACCGATAACGCGGACAAAAAGTGCCGCAAGATTGTGAAGGAAGCACAGAAGCATTCTCCCAATGCCTTTATCACCATAGTAGGCTGCTATGCCCAGCTCAAACCAAAAGAGATAAGCAAAATACCGGGAGTGGATGCCGTGCTGGGCGCAGCCGAGAAATTCCAGTTGGTCGACATACTGGAGACTTTCGAGAAAAAGGAGCAGCCGCAGGTATACGCCAGCGCCATCAGCGAGGCAAACACCTTCCACAACTCCTACTCTTTCGGTGACCGCACCCGTACCTTCCTTAAAGTGCAGGACGGATGCGATTATTCCTGCACCTTCTGCACCATACCCTTGGCCCGTGGCAACAGCCGCTCCGACAGCATCGCCAACGTGGTGCGCTCTGCCCATGAGATTGCCGAGTCAGGTGTGAAGGAAATCGTACTGACGGGCGTGAACACCGGTGACTTCGGTCTGCAGGATGGCGAGCGCGTAGAGACTTTCTTTGGGCTGGTGCAGGAATTGGACAAGGTGGCAGGTATAGACCGCTTCCGCATCTCATCCATTGAGCCCAATCTCCTCAAAGACGAAATCATTGAATTCGTGAGCCAGAGCCAGCGCTTCATGCCGCACTTCCATGTGCCGCTGCAGTCGGGCTCCAACAAGATACTCAAGTTGATGCGCCGCCGCTACCTGCGCGAGCTATACGCTGACCGCGTGTCCAAAATCAAATCGCTGATGCCGCACTGCTGCATCGGGGTAGATGTGATTGTAGGCTTCCCAGGCGAAACGGAAGAGGATTTCCTGGAGACATACAACTTCCTCAACGGTTTGGATGTGAGCTACCTGCACGTGTTCCCTTATTCGGAGCGCGAAAACACCATGGCCCCGGACATGCCCGGCAAAGTGAGCATCAAAGACCGGAACCGCCGAGCCGACATGCTTCGCATCCTGTCCGAGAAAAAGAAGCGTTTCTTTTACGAGCAGAACATCGGACGTGAGTTCACGGTGCTGTTTGAAGACGACGTGAAGGATGGCATTATGGAAGGCTGGACAGAAAACTATGTGCGCGTGGTGGCCAAGTACGACCCGGTGCTGGTGAATGAGACCAAACACGTTCGCCTGACGGGCATCAACGAGCTAGGCCTAATGGAGGCCGAAGAGACGTATGTGGAGGTATTGAAACATTAAAAATTCTGAATTTTTAAAAATAAGCCTTATATTTTCATCCTGAAACAATCAACAAAGCTTTAATCCATTCATTGTGAACCTATCTAAAATTGTATTGGGAGTAGCTGCAGCGGCTCTTATCACGGCTTGTAACACCGACCAGAAACCCCAGACAACTGGAACCGCCACTACCTCGGCCGCCACTTCTGACTCCGTGGCCACTGCCCCACAAGGCATCGTTTACATCAATTCGGATTCCCTCCTGAATAAGTACGAGTACTTCAAAGATGCCCGTTCCCGTTTCCAGGCTAAAACAGAGAAAGCCGAGAAAGACCTCCAGTCCAAAGCATCTGCCTTTGAAAAAGACGTGCAGCAATACCAGCGCACGGGCGGCAACATGAGCATGGAGCAGCGCGCCTCCACTGAGCAAAAACTGGCCCAGCGTCAGCAGCAGTTGCAGCAGCAGAGCCAGACAACTGGCAATCAGCTGGCCAACGAGGAAGCGGAAGAGATGAAGAAAATCTATGACCGTGTGGAGGCATACCTGCAGAAGCTGAGCCAGGAAAGAGGCTACAAAATGGTACTCACGTACTCCAGAGGCCAGAGCGCCATCCTGTACGGAGACTCTACGTTGGATATCACCAGCGAAGTGCTGGAAGGGCTGAACAACGAATACAGCCAGGAAAAAGAGGCAGCCAAACCAAAAGAAGCGGAAGCTAAAAAGAAATAGGCTATACCTATACAAACAGGAAAGGCGGGTTAATCACCCGCCTTTTTTTGTTCCTCCTGTTTCAAGCTATACCTGCAAGTCTGCTGATTCTTAATCAAGTTCAGCTATACCTGTGCTGAGCCAAATTGTGTGCTACCTGCAAATGAATAGCTTCACCGTCTTCAAAATGAGAGACTAGCAATGCACTAGTGTTTGAGACTTCTATCATCTGGAACACTGGCAGGTATGGCTTATTCGTAACGCAGTGCGTCTATCGGGTCGAGTTTGGAGGCGCGGTGCGCCGGGTAGTAGCCGGAGAGAACGCCGACCACCACACAGATGGTCAGACCAACGAAGACCCAAAGCCACGGCACGATGAAACCGCCTTCGCCAATCATGGAGGCGATGCCATTGCCCATCAGTATACCCAGGAAAATCCCTGCAAAACCTCCCAGGATGCAGATAACGATAGCTTCGATGAGGAACTGTAGCCGAATCTGCTGGGAAGTGGCACCCAAGGCCTTGCGCACACCTATTTCGCGTGTACGCTCGTTCACCGATACCATCATGATGTTCATCAACCCAACGGATGCTCCCAGCAGGGTGATAAAGCCAATCACAAAACCGCCCACTTTCAGATAGCCGGATATTTCGTTCAGGCTCTGGATGAGCGAGTCGCTCCGTCTGATTTCAAACGATTCTTCCTGCCCCAGCTTGTCCTGCCGTACGTTTCGCATGATGCCTGTTGCCTCTCCCATCACATAAGGAAGTTCTTCTGCTCGGTTTATGGAAGTTTTGATGTTATATGTGAGCGAGAAGCCGCCTGCGCGCGGTATCTGTCGGCCGGTCTCAAGCGGAATCACAATGGTACGGTCTCCGCCGCTGCCCCCCATGCTGCTGCCTTGCTTCTCCAATTCGCCGACCACTTTGAACCGGCGACCCAAAAATGAGACATACTGGCCAATGGGTTCTATCTTCGGGAAAAGCTTGTCTGAAATCTCTTTGCCAATCACGGCCACATTATTCCCGTATTCCAGTTCATAGGAAGAGAAACCACGGCCACGCTCCAGGTTGAGGTTCTGGTTCTGGAGGTAGAACTCGTCTCCGGCCACTATGTTGATATTGGGGTTCGTCTTATCGTTGTTACTCTTCACAATCGTGGCACTGGAGATATTGGCCGAAAGGCTCACTTGTGAAGTGGACTCCATGAGCTGCTTGTATTGAATGGCCTGCTCATACGTAATGTCCGGGTATACCTTGTCTGTCCTGTTGTCGTTGCTGCTACGCTTCTTCCGGATATCGAATGAGTTGGCGCCCAGGCTGGAAAAAGTCTGATTGAGCGAGTGCTTCATGCCATCCACAGCGGTGAGTATGCCTACCAATGACATAATGCCGATGGAGATGATGAGGCCGGTCAAGACGGTGCGGAGCAGGTTGCTTTTGATGGCGCGTATACTTTCCCGGATGTTTTCGAGCAGGTTCATGAATCAGATTTTTATATGCGCAACAGCCAATAATTACGTTATGTATAAAATTAGCGCGCTAAGTTTCTAAATTAGCTCCAATATCTGAAAAAAGAACGTATTTCAATACATTTGTTCTAAGCCCCTATACCTGATGATGTTCGTTCGCTACCTTCTCTCCTTCTCCTTTAGCCTGTTGCTTGTGCTGAAGGCGACAGCCTCCACGGTGCTTATTCCGATGGATGAGACGCAGAAAGACCACCTCAAGTCTTATGGAGCGGCATATTGGGCGCTTTCTCAAAACGTGCCTGTCGATTGGCTGCTCAACTACCGGGGCGGCAGCTTCGCCTTCCAACACGCGCCACAGCTGGAGAACGAACTGGTGGTACGGGGCATCAGCTACAGCGTCATCTCAGACGCTCAATACAACACCATCCTGACCCAAATAAGCGACCCAGAGGCGAACATGGACGTGATGAAGCTGGAGAAGGTACCTAAGATTGCCGTGTATACGCCCAAATCCAAGATGCCTTGGGACGATGCTGTTACACTGGTGCTCACCTATGCTGAGATTCCCTACGACAAAATCTATGACGAGGAAATCATGCGCGGTGATTTGCCTAAGTACGATTGGCTGCACCTCCACCACGAAGATTTCACTGGCCAGTACGGCAAGTTCTACTCCAGCTACCGCCATTACCCCTGGTACCAGGAGCAGCAAAACGAAGCGGAGTCCTCTGCCAAATCCTTGGGTTTCAATAAAGTATCGGAACTAAAAGGGGCTGTGACAAGGAAGATTAAAGATTTCTGCGCGGGCGGGGGCTTTCTGTTTGCCATGTGTTCAGCCACCGATACCTACGACATCGCGCTGGCCGCTGAAGGTATAGACTTCATTGAAGCCATGTACGACGGCGATGGTGCAGACCATAATGCACAGAGTAAACTCAACTACGATAAGACCTTTGCTTTTAAAGACTTCCGGATTGTACGCAACCCACTGGAGTATGAGTACTCTGATATTGATATGCAGCCACAGGAGCGCAGCCTGACTGAGGCAAATGACTTTTTCCAGCTGTTCACCTTTTCAGCCAAGTGGGACCCCATCCCGACCATGCTTTCGCAGAACCACACCAAAACCATCAAAGGCTTCATGGGGCAGACAACCGCTTTCCGTAAAAATCTGGTGAAGCCGGAAGTGGTGGTGATGGGTGAGAACAAGGAATTAGGCGAGATTCGGTACATGCATGGCACCTACGCACGGGGCACTTGGACCTTCTACGGCGGCCACGACCCGGAAGACTACCAGCACTTGGTGGGGGAAGACCCGACAGACCTCGCTCTCCATCCCAACTCACCGGGCTACCGCCTCATCCTGAACAACATTCTGTTCCCAGCTGCTAAAAAGAAGAAGCAGAAAACATAATATTTAGTTAAAAGCTAAGAGTTTAAAGTTATGAGTGCTTCTATCAACTTTTAACTAAACTAGTGCATTCTGTCGGGGCGTGGCTCCAGTTTGCTGATGATGTCGGCCTCTATTTCCAACAACTCCTTCAGCCGGGCATCCACCACATCGGCAGGCATGTATTCTTTGGCGAGTTTCACAAAACTCACATAGTGTCCTGCCTCAGACACCATCAACTCGTAATAGAACTTTTGCAGGTCTTCGTCCTGTATGTTTTTCCAGAGCAGCTTGAAACGTTCGCAGCTGCGGGCCTCTATCAAAGCATTCACGAGCAGGTGGTCCATCAGTTGACGCTCCCTCAGCCCGCCTTTCCGGATGTGCTTCGTCAGTTCCACCACATACTCATCCGGTCGGTTACGGCCCAGGCCATAACCCCGCTTCTTGAGTTCAGCCATCACGCGCTCAAAATGGCTCCACTCCTCCGCCACCAGGTCCGTCATCTCCTCTACCAGGCGGGTTTTGTCCGGGTATTTCACAATGAGTGAGATGCCAGATGTGGCTGCCTTCTGTTCGCAGTAGGCGTGGTCTACCAGAATCTCCTCTATGTTTTTTTCGGCGATGTTCACCCAGCGTGGGTCGGTGGGAAGCTGTAGGCGAAGTATGGTTTTGGTAGGTATTGACACTTAAAAGAATTTATTAAAGATATAACGATTGAAAACCTTACAATCAGGCAATTAACAATCCAAATCAATCAAAGAACATCCACTTGATGCCGAAGATGAAACTGGTGCGCATACCTGGATAGTAAGGCGTCACAAAGTAGCCAGGAGCCGTTAATCCTTCATTGATGTGTGACATCTTCAGAAACACGTTCAGGCTCTTGATATCGGCATTCAAAAAGACATCCAACAAAGAGTATGATTTCACCACAAAGCCGTTCTGCAGGTGGAACTGCTGTGTCACAGGCATGTAGGCGTAGGCTTCATAGTTGGTGGTCAGGTATAGCTGCACCCCGAATTGGGTATGGAGCGCCCGCTTGAACAGGTTGCCCTGAAAGTATAGTTTGGAGTCCACAAGCCACTCCGGTATTCGGATGAACTCGGCTTTGTCTGTATTGGTGTAAGCTACGAAGTTCTCAAAGTGGACAGGTCCAAACTGAATGTGGTGCTGCAACTCTGCGCCATACAGTTGCTGGTTGCCGACTGCCTGGGCTGGTTCTGCATTTGTGTTGAAGTAAACGTGGCGCTTTATGTTGTTGTAATGGCCCGTCAGCCGCACGAATTGCTTTTCGCCTAACTTGCCAGTTAAAGTGCCCTCCAGCCTATCGGTCACCGAGTTGTTGAAGTTGTTGCCCCATGTAAAATGGTTGCTCCACATGCGCTGTTCAATAAGCGAAGGCGAACGCAGCACGCGCGCTACTCTGCCTTGCAGCGGCCCAAGTTTTGCGGTGGCACTCACGTTGTAGTCGCGGGTCATCTGGAACTCTCCGTCAACTGAAACCAAAGCAGGACCATAGTTAAACCGCAGCTGCCCTCCCACGAACAGCTGATTGAACCTATCTGAATCGCTGAGGGTACGCCCCCTTAGGGTATCGTTCAGCACAAATGCTTCCAGTACATTGTACTCGATTTTAGAATTCCGCTGCTTTACGTAAGCTTTGTAGAAGGAGATTTTACTGTTTCCGGTCACACCAAATACGTTCTGCAGCTCCCTATAGAAGTTCCTGTCGTCTGTCTGTGTGGGATGGAAGGTAGCCTCGGGGTAGAAAAGCAGCGTCCTCAACGAATCGGCTGTACGCGGTATGGCATCATCTTGGTACAGGTCGCGCTGGCGTCTCCAGTCAAAGGAATGGTACAGTTTCATGCCCTCGCCAGCCAGTTTGTAGATGTGCAGCAGGTGATAGTTGTTCCGGAATTCGCGTGATGCGGCCTGACTCAGGTTTGTCAGTTCTGCCTGATACCGGAACAGGTCGTCCTGTGTATCATCAGGGCCTGGCAGTATGCCCCCGAACTCTATTTGCTCGTGATTGAGGTGTGTGTAGTTGGCGAAGAGGTCGTACTTCCCGTTTTCAGAGCGGTAATGTGTGAAGGCCTTCACGGCCTGGTGGCTTAGGTAGCCATCCCGGCGTAGGTTGGAAACGCCAATCTGCCGATTGCCTGTCATTATCTGGTAAGCCACCCCGATGTTCCAACGCGGGGTAATATTGCGGGCGTGCGTGCCTTCAAACACCTGCTCACCGCGCTGCCCCTGGATATAATAGATGTGCGAATAAGGAGAACGGGTGTCGTAATAATTGATGGTCTCCGGGTTATAAGCGTAGCGTTCGAAGGCGTTTTTCCCGATACGGACCCCTATCTTGTTCGGCATCTGAAAGAGGATGGGCCGAGAGGCTGTTCCGATGTTACCCAGGTGTTGGTAGTACGCAGTGTCCTGGTACCAGAAGCGCTCGTTGTGTATGTTGTGGAGGCTCGTGTCAATGCGCTGCTGCAGGTAGCGCCCTTCCAGCACATCGTTCTCATAGAGACGGAGCGTCGTTTTGGGGCTGTAAAGGACGCGCGTGGTATCATCAATAATCTGGGCGAAGGCATCCGTGCCTGCCATCAAGCCCAAAAGGAGCCATATTCCTGCTAGTAGCTTACTTTTCACAGTCCAAAATTAGTGATTTTCGCACAACAGCCATACCGGCCAGCGTAAAGTATAAGGTATAGGTACGCGCATTACTTGGTATGAGCACGCAAGTCAGGGATTATTGTTTTCAGAAGGAGGCTACATGCTGCAGAACAAAGGCATCAAACTGCTCGCCATTCTTCAGAAACGCGACTTCGACAGGTATGTAAAACAGCGGTAACTGGTGGGTAATTTCTAGCAGCTCTCCCTCCTGCAGTTTCACCGCATCCTTACGGGTGGTCAGGATACTTAGGCTCTCTACTTGGTCCTCATTCAGGGATTCCTGTAGCAGCTGCAAGTCCTTCTGGGTATAATGGTGATGGTCGGCAAAGGCTAAATGGCGGTGGATGATGTAATGTTGTTCCTCCAGATAGCGTACGAGCGGAGCAGCATTCGCTATACCTGTCATTAGGATGATACGCTTACTCAAACTCCCTGCAGAACCGATGGGCACAGGCTCGCCATAACTAAATGACGAGAAAAAGACGGGTGCATCTGCCCTGCTATACCTGCTGATTTGCTGTCTGATAGCCTGCTCCTCTTCCAGCTTTAGGGCAGGTGGGCATTTACTGACCACCACTATGTCAGCGCGGTTGGCTCCTTGCCTAGGCTCACGCAGTATACCGGCTGGCAAAACCAAATCTTTGTAGAACGGGCGGGTATAATCCGTCAGCAGGATGTTCAGCGAAGGCTGTACGGGGCGGTGCTGCATGGCATCATCCAACACAACCACCCCAAGCTCAGGTTTAAGTTTCAGCAGCTTTGCTATACCTGCCACGCGGTCTTCGCTCACGGCCACTGTCACACCCCGGAAGTCCCGGTGGTACTGGAAAGGCTCATCTCCTAGCGTAGCGGCTGAGGCCGTGTGGTCTGCCAAAACAAAGCCTTTGCTCTTACGCTTATAGCCTCGGCTCAGGGTAGCAGTTGGATACCCCTTCAACAACCGCAGCAGATACTCTACATGGGGCGTTTTGCCGGTACCCCCAACGGTGAGGTTGCCCACGGCTATGACAGGAAGGCTGAAGCGGGTGGAGCGCAGCATTCCCGTATCATACAAGTAGTTCCGCAGCAGCATGATGCCCCCGTACAACAGGGAGAAAGGCCACAGCAGCAATTTAAGATATTTCATCCATCTGGGTTAAGTAAGGCAAATTTAACTAAAACCATATCAATGAATCAGTACAAATCCTTGTTTTGAATAATATAAAACAACTATATTCAGCTTGCAATATGTTTACGCCTCTATACCTCTATTTACATGAAAACAACAAAACTATTTCTTGCCATGATTATACCTCTGGCTGCCTCGGTTACAGGCTGCAACAGGTGTGTGACGACCAGACCAGAGACACCGGCTCCCCTATCCTTCTATCTAGTAGACGAGCGGGGAAACAGTCTGTATAGCGCATCTAACGCCCAGTACCACCCGGATTCCCTCCGACTCACACTTGACCAGGAGCCTTTCACCTACTTGTTCAGTGGCCGGGACGAGAGCCTCGATAACATCGTCTTTGAGACCTATCCCGTTATGTACCACAAAAAAAGCGTGCGCCTGATGCTGCATCACCGTAAAAAGAATACCGATACCTTGGACATAAGCTATAGCCTCAAAAGAACCCCCTGCTTTACCAATTACAGCTATACTTCCATCTACTACAACGGTAAGAAAATCGAACCAGACCCCACTACGGGACATCTGCAACTGGCACTACAGGAGGACGCCAGCCAGCTTGGACAGACGGCGGTTTTAAACTAAAATGCTTTTATCTCTAAGCCAAAGTTGATACTTTAGCCCCAAAACAAAGGCAAAAGCCACCGCAGGGAGATGAATGAAAAAGTTACCATAGGCGACGTTGCCAGGCTGTTGGAGCAGTATGCCCCCATGCCCTACCAGGAAAGCTATGATAATTCCGGTTTGCAGACAGGCAACCCCCATGATGAAGTGAAGGGGGTGCTCGTGACGCTCGACTGCACTGAGAACGTGCTTGAGGAAGCTGTCATCAAAGGCTGTAACTTGGTAGTGGCCCACCATCCGGTCATATTCAAAGGCCTGAAAAGTCTGACTGGCAAAAGCTATGTGGAGCGCACCATCATCAAAGCCATCCAACACGACATCGCCATCTACGCCTGCCATACCAACCTCGACAGCGTGCACAACGGGGTGAACGCCAAAATCGCAGAAAAGCTTCAACTACAGAATGTCAACATACTATCTCACAAGCCGCAAACACTGATGCAACTGGCTTTTTTTGTACCAGTAGAGAATACGGAGGAGGTGCTGAAGGCCATACACCAGGCGGGTGCCGGAAAGATTGGAGAATACAGCGACTGCAGCTTCCAGGTGCAGGGCACTGGCCGCTTCCTCCCCTCCGATAGCGCCGAGCCAACCATTGGCCAACCCGGCAAACCGGAACAGGTACAGGAAAACCGTATAGAAGTCGTGTTTCCGGCCTATAAAAAGAACCAAATCATGCAGGCGCTGTTGCAGGCACATCCTTACGAAGAAGTGGCCCATTTCCTGACCCTGCTCGAAAACCAGAACCAGGAGGTTGGCATTGGTATGATTGGCGAACTGCGGGAGACGCTACAAGAGGAGACTTTCTTGGATTATCTAAAGCAACATATGCAGATTCCAGGCGTTCGCTTTACCCCGATAGGAGACAAGACCATAAGGCGCGTGGCCGTGTGTGGCGGCTCGGGCAGTTTCCTTATCAAAGAGGCCATCCGTCAAGGTGCGGACGCCTTCGTGACGGCCGATGTAAAGTACCACGAATTCTTCGACGCTGAGGGCAAACTGCTCCTTGCGGACATCGGGCACTATGAGAGTGAGGTATTTACAAAGGAGATTTTTTATGATACTATTTCCAAAAAGTTTACTAATTTTGCAGTCTATTTATCGGAAGTAAACACTAACCCTATCAGATACACCTATTAACTACATGGAAAGTACGGTAGCCAGCAAATTAGAAGCACTGCTTAAGCTTCAAAGCATCGATTCGCAGCTTGATGAAATTAGACGCGTAAGAGGCGACCTCCCGGAAGAGGTGCAGGACCTGGAAGATGAGATTGAAGGCTATGAGGTAAGGGTTCGAAAGTTTGATGATGAGGTAGGTGCCCTCAACGACGCTATCGTTCAGCGCAAGCAGGCCATCAAGGATTCTGAAGGCCTCATCAGAAAATACGAGGAGCAGCAGGAAAACGTGCGTAACAACCGTGAGTACGATGCCATCACCAAAGAAGTCGAGCTTCAGAAACTGGAGATTCAAATCTCCGAGAAGAAAATAAAAGAGGCACACTACCAGATTGAGCAAAAAATAGCTGAAATAGAAGGCACTAAAAACCGTCTGGAAGAGCGTCGCAAGGACCTGGAAAACAAGAAGCACGAGCTTGACCAAATCGTTTCAGAGAGCGAAGAAGAGGAAAACAAACTGGAGCAGGAGCGCGTTTCTGCGTCTGAGCAGATTGAAGACCGCCTGCTGAGTGCCTATAGCCGTATCCGCAAGAATGTCCGCAATGGCTTGGCCGTCGTGCAGGTGAAGCGTGACGCCTGCGGTGGTTGTTTCAACACGGTTCCACCTCAACGTCAAGCAGACATCGCTGCCCAGAAGAAAGTGATTGTATGTGAGCACTGCGGCCGTATTTTGGCCGGTGTGGAGCAGCGCGTTTACTAAATGAAATGATGCTCAGCGGATTTCGCTTGAACATAACATACAAAAGGATGGCTAACCCCCATCCTTTTTTTGTGCTGCTTTGGCTGCTCCTCTCCTACACGGCCGGCGCTTCCAGTTCCAGCTTTAACCAGACCGTCAGCCGCGCCCACGCCGAGACACTCAAGCTCAAATTAGCAAATGGGCGAAACCTGATTCGGAAGGAACTGCAGAGCAATTCTGCCAACGCCGCCGCCCTGCTTATACAAAACCAGCAGGATTTTCTGACGCTGTGTGTGCAGCAGGACCCCAAAGTATACGACACACTCATCAAGGCGCAGGAAGAGCGGCTGCAGCAAATCAACAACTTGAAGGAGCGCTCTGCCTGGGTGGATTACAGCAAGGCGGAGGTACGGCTGCACATCGCCCTGAGCAGGCTGCTGTTCGACCACAAACTGGCTGCAGCCTGGGACATCCGGCAAGCCTACCTGCAGTACGTGGCCAATACCAAGCGCTATCCCTCTTTTATTCCCAACAAAAAGACCCTGGGCACCTTGCAGGTGCTCATTGGCTCCGTGCCCGATACGTACAAGGTGTTTCTGAACATCATCGGGATGAAAGGCGATATTAAGTCAGGTATGGCCAACCTACGCGAGGCCGCTACAAAAGAGAACCCCTTTCAGGATGAGGCAATACTGCTGCATGCGCTGCTTCAACACCTGCTCGAACAAGACAAAAACAAGGCCGCTGAGACAACCATATCAAAACTTTCCCAGTCACATCCGGATAACCTGCTGTTTGCCTTCGTCTCGATGCACATCCTCAAAAAGAACAAGCGAAGCGAGCTTGCGTTACAGGTATACCAGCGCCTTCCCAAAGGTCCGGCATACCTGGCTTTCCCCTACCTGCACCACATGGCCGCTGACCTATACCTGTACAAAGGCGATTTGAACGAGTCAATCCACGAGAACCAGTTGTTTCTGCAGCAGCACAGAGGCAACCATTATTTGAAAGCGGCGCATTTCAAGCTATACCTGTCCCATTGGCTGCAAAACAACGAAAGGCAGGCAGGGCACCATTACCGCATGATTCCACAGGTAGGGCAGCCGGTGGTGGAGGAAGACGCCTACGCCGCCCGCTTTCTGGAGCAGCAGACAAAACCCAATCGCTGGCTCCTGCTGTCACGCTTGCACTCGGATGGCGGCTATTACCAGCAGGCCCTGGCCACCCTGAGCCGGATGCAGCTCCACGATAATACTCCGCAGGCTGAGGTGGCAGAATATCATTACCGAAGGGCGCGCATCCACCACGGTCTGCAGAACTCGGAACAAGCGAAACGTTCCTACAAGCAGGCCATCAGCGCCTGTGGAAACACTACACTCTATTTTGCGCCACATGCCGCCTTGCAACTAGGCTACTTATACCAGGAGGAAAAGAACATACATCAGGCAAGAACCTATTTCAACAAAGCCATAGCCTACAAAGGACATGAATACAAAAGCAGCATAGACGCGAAGGCTAAACTAGCTTTATTGATTTTATAATCCCTCATCCACAATGCTTTACAGCACAACGGTTAAAGTTACAGAGTTAGGCATCTCTATACCTGAGTTCCGGGTGAAGGCGCTAGCCTGGGCGCAACATTTCCAACTGGTTGCCTACTATACCTCCAACCACATTCCATACCCATACCAGGGGTTTGATGAGTTGCTAGCGGTTTCTGCCCGCGCTCCAATAGCTTTTGAATGTGACAAGGCTTTTGAAAGCCTGCAGGAGAAATTGAAGCAACAGCAAACCTTGTGGTGCGGCTACCTGGCCTATGATTTGAAAAATCAGGTCGAAAAACTCAGTAGCCAAAACCCCGACCACATTGGCTTTCCACCTGTTTTTTTCTTTGAGCCGGAGCTATACCTTTACTTCAGGGACGATACTATACTTATCTACAGCTCAACAGATAAAATAGATGAACTCATTGGAACCATTCTGTCTACACCCGCTCCTGCAGCCTTTGTTGTCCCTGAAGTTCAAGTACGGCAGCGTGTCTCTTTTCAGGAGTATGTGCGACAGGTAGAGCGCATCAGACAGCATATATGGGCTGGCGATGTGTATGAACTGAATTATTGCATGGAGTTCTTCGCGGAGCAGGTGCAGCTTCAATCCTTGCCGCTATACCTGGCCCTGAACGAGCAGTCTCCTACTCCTTTCTCGGGCTATCTGAAGTATGGCCAGCGCTTTCTGATGTGCGCCTCCCCTGAGCGGTTCCTGAAAAAACAAGGCCGTAAGCTCATCTCCCAACCCATCAAGGGCACCATCCGCCGCGGTGCAACGCCCGAAGAGGACCAGCGATTGCAGTTCCAGCTCCGGCACGATGAGAAGGAATTGGCTGAGAACATGATGATTGTAGACCTGGTGCGCAACGACCTTCGGCGGTCCTGCGCCACCGGCACCGTACGGGTAGAGGAAATGTTCGGCATCTACGGCTTCCGGCAGGTCTCCCAGATGATTTCCACCATCAGCGGCGAGATGCGCCCCGAGTGCAGTATAGTGGATGCCTTCAAAGGGGCCTTCCCAATGGGCAGCATGACGGGTGCGCCCAAAATCAGAGCCATGGAATTGATTGAGGAGTTGGAAATTACGCGTCGTGGTCTCTATTCTGGTGCATTCGGATATATTCAACCTAACCAGGATTTCGACTTCAATGTAGTTATCCGCAGCCTGCAATACAACGCTGAAACAGGCTACCTCTCCTTTATGGTAGGCAGCGCCATCACTTTCGACTCCATACCTGAAAAGGAATATGAAGAGTGTCTGCTAAAGGCTCAGGCCATGATGCGCGTGCTTGGGCAGGCTAATGCCTAATGAGCTGAATTTAGATTAGGCTTCGTGCTTCAAATTTATTCCACTCAATTCCTCTGACATTCTGTCACGTTATTTAGGAGGATGTAGTATATTTGCAGCTGAAAGAGATTATTTGAAGCATGGACCCAATCGTTGATTTAGATTTTATAGATAACCGTACCCCGGAACAAGCGACTGCTGTGGCCTCCTGTGACACCAAAGTGACAGAGGAGTCAAACACAGGCAAGTCGCGCAAACTCTACATTGAGAGTTACGGCTGCCAGATGAACTTCTCTGACAGTGAAATTGTGTCTTCCATCATGCATGAGCAGGGCTTTGACACTACCTCCAGTATTGAGAACGCAGACGTGGTGTTCCTCAACACCTGCTCCATCCGCGAGAAAGCGGAAACGACCGTGCGCAATCGCTTGGGCCAAATCAATTACTACAAGCGCAAGAAGCCAGCTATGGTGATTGGCATATTGGGTTGCATGGCCGAGCGCCTCAAGAAATCACTTCTGGAAGAAGAGAAAATTGTAGACCTGGTGGTGGGGCCAGACGCTTACCGCGACCTGCCGAACCTGATTAACGAAGTAGACGGGGGACAGAAAGCAGTGAACGTGCTACTGTCACGCGAAGAAACCTATGCCGACATCAACCCTATCCGTCTGAACAGCAACGGCGTGAGCGCCTTCATCTCCATCATGCGGGGCTGTGATAACATGTGCTCTTTCTGCGTGGTGCCCTTCACCCGCGGCCGCGAACGTAGTCGGGACGCCCACTCCATCGTGCGGGAGGCGGAGGCATTGGTTGCGCAGGGTTACAAAGAGGTGACACTGCTGGGCCAGAACGTGGACTCCTATAAATGGACCTCTGAGGATGGAAACGAGCACGTGAACTTCGCCCAATTGCTGGAACAGGTGGCGCTCCTAGACCCTAATCTGCGCGTACGCTTCTCTACTTCACACCCCAAGGACATTACAGACGAAGTGTTGTACACCATGAAGAAGTACGACAACATCTGCAAATACATACACCTGCCTGCCCAAAGCGGCAACTCCCGTGTACTGGAGCTCATGAACCGCACCTATGACCGTGCTTGGTACCTGAACCGGGTAGATGCCATACGCGCCATTCTGGGTGAGGAATGCGGTATCTCCTCAGACATGATAGCCGGTTTCTGCTCCGAGACGGAGGAGGAGCACCAGGACACACTCTCGCTGATGGACTACGTGCAGTACGACTACTCCTACATGTTCTTCTACTCAGAGCGCCCCGGCACATTGGCTGCACGCAAGCTGGAAGACGATGTTCCGCTGGAGGTGAAGAAGCGCCGCCTGGCCGAAATCATTGAAAAGCAGCGCGAATGCTCCCTAAACCGCAACAAGCGGGACATAGGCCGCATGCACCGTGTGCTGGTAGAGAACTTCTCTAAGAAGTCCGGTGACTTCTTGAGTGGACGCAACGACCAGAACAAGGTGGTCATATTCCCGAAGAAGCACTACAAGAAGGGCGACTATGTGAATGTGTTCGTGAACGACTGTTCCGTAGGCACTCTTTTCGGTGAAGCAGTAGATTAAGGTTGAATTTGTAACCAATTAAGGTATAGCAAATTAAGTAAGGTATACCTCTATTACAAAGTCAACCCAACTGTCAGTTATCCAAGCTCCATACCTGATTGCATGTACAACATCGATATTCAAAGTATAAAACAGCGCTTCGGCATCATCGGGAATTCTCCCCTGCTAAACCACGCCATACAGGTGGCGGCACAGGTGGCCCCGACCGAGATGACGGTGCTGATTACTGGAGAGAGCGGCAGCGGAAAGGAGTCCTTCTCTAAAATCATCCATAACATGAGCCCCCGTAAGCACGGGCAGTTCATTGCCATCAACTGCGGGGCTATACCTGAGGGCACGATTGATTCTGAATTGTTCGGCCACGAAAAAGGCTCTTTCACCGGCGCCACCGATACCCGCAAGGGATATTTTGAGGTGACGGATGGCGGTACTATCTTCCTGGATGAGATTGGCGAGATGCCCCTCGGTACACAGGCCCGCCTGCTGCGGGTACTCGAGAACGGAGAGTTCATCAAAGTGGGCTCCTCTAAGGTTCAAAAAACCGACGTACGCGTAGTGGCCGCCACCAACGTCAACCTGATGCATGCCGTGGAAAAAGGCCGTTTCCGTGAGGACCTGTACTACCGCCTTAGCACGGTGCCTATCACGGTGCCGCCTCTGCGTGAGCGCGGAGAGGACATCTACCTGCTCTTCCGCAAATTTGCTTCTGACTTTGCTGAGAAATACCGGGTCAAACCTATCACGCTGACGCCAGAAGCGGTGCAGGAACTGCTCAATTTTCGGTTTCCGGGCAACATACGCCAGCTCAAGAACATCGTGGAGCAGATTTCCGTGCTCGAGTACGAGCGTGAGATTGACGTAACCAAACTACGCCAGTACCTTCCACGCGAACAGACCAGCAGCCTGCCTGCCATCATGGCCAAAGAGAACGGGTCGGACCAATCCTTCTCGGAACGCGACCTGCTGTACAAGGTGTTGTTTGACATGCGACGCGACGTCTCTGAATTAAAGAAACTGGTGTTTGAGCTCATTACCCACCAGCCAAATGACCATGAACTCCTCAAAGAGCACGGACATCTCTTTGAAAATATTGAGCAGGTAGGCACAATGCGCTCCTACAAGTCCTCAGAGCAGCCGGAACCCTTCTACCTGCCAGTGAATCAATCGTCGCATGAAGACGACTACGAGGAGAAAGTGGAGGACATTCCACACGAGACCGAAGAAGAGAGCCTGTCCCTGGAGACCAAGGAGAAGGAAATGATTCTGAAGGCGCTCAAGAAGCACAACAACAAGCGGAAGTATGCCGCCAATGACTTGGGCATATCCGAAAGAACCCTTTACCGCAAATTGAAGCAGTATGACATCGAAGATTAACAAGCGCGCCCTGGCACAGAGCGCCATCCTGTTATTGGCCGTTTTTTGCAGCGCCTGCGGCGTCTACTCCTTCACCGGTACCTCTATATCACCGGATATCAAGACGATATCGATTCAGAACTTCGAGAACAGCTCTGGTGAGGGTCCAGCCAACCTGACGCAGTTGGTGACCAACAACTTCAAGAACTACTACCAGCGCAACACCAACCTGACTATATTGCAGCGCGAAGGCGACTTGCAATTAGAAGGACAGATTATTAGCTTTACCCTGACGCCAGCCGCCGTGCAGCGCGAGGGCAACATTGACCAGGCCACGCTGAACCGCCTGACGCTGGGGGTGCAGATTCGTTTTACCAATACCAAAGACCCGGAACAGGACTTCGATCAGCAGTTCACCATCACACAGGACTTCCCGCAGGACGTGGACATTACCCGCATTCCGCCGGCTACCATAGACCAGCTGACGGAGCGCCTGGTGGCTGATGTGTTCAACAAAACGGTAGCCAACTGGTAGGCCTTAATTTTTTGCGTTATCAACCTTTTCATGAATAAATCGGCCTTTATAAAACTGATACAACAGGTATCCAACATCTCCGACCAGCAGACTGAAGAGCTGGAGAAGGTGGCGGAAGCCTTCCCCTATTGCCAGACAGCGCACCTGCTGTTAGCAAAATCAGCTTTTGATAAGGGCAGCATGCTGTCTACACAGCGCCTTCGCCGTGCCTCCTCCTACGCCACTGACCGGCAGTTGCTCAAACGTGTCATCTATACCTCCCCATCGCCAGAACCTGTTTTTGAGGAGGCGGAAGCACCCGAAAAAGCAGATGAACAAGTTGCCTTGCCTGAAAGTACGCCAGTAGAGGAGGCAATCATAACAGCAGACGTTCCGGAGGCTGAAGCTATACCTCAGGAAGACCTGAACGAGGTATACGCGGTAGGTATAGCAGCAGAAATGCAGCAGGATGCCTCAGAAAATGCAACTGCCGAAGAGGCACAAGCGGAGGAAATGCTTGATTCAGAGCTGGCCTTGCTATTCACCTTCAACAGCATAAGCTCCTCCTCCACCGACTTGCTGAGCCACAGAGAGGAAGCAGAGGCTATACCTGTTTCAAACCACTATTCAGAAACAGATGAAGCTCTGGCTGAAGTCGATGCATACGAAGCTGTTGATGAGCCGCAGGAAGAAGAACTACATGTAACAGAAGTTGAAGTTACTGAGGTAGCTACTCCCTCGGATGAGCTTTCAGAAGAGCCGGCAAACGCTGATGAGAGTGACTTTGAACCTGAAATTAGCCAAGACAATGGCTTAGCTCAACAACCTGACTTTACCGATGATCCCGAGGATGCCGAAATCAACTATACGACGGATGAAATAGACCGGCTCTATGCAGAGGATTCACTGGGTTATTGGATGGGTTCCAGCCGAATGGGTGAAGTCCTACAGTTGAAAGACGACTATACCCGGCAACGGCCGCAGAGCTTCCACCCGGAGCTTATCCTGGAGTATAGCAAAACACATGAGCTAGAGAAAGCCATACAGCCAAGCAAGCATGTGCTCAGCCAGCAGTTGGATATCATTGACCAGTTCCTGAAGTTGAATCCGCGCCTCAAAACCATGGCCAACATGAAACTGAAGCCGGAACCCCAAGAGGACTTGTCTTTGAAGAGCTCCAAAATAAAGAAAGGAATGGCCTCTGAAAACCTGGCCAATATCTTCCTGAAGCAAGGCAAGACAAAGAAAGCCCTCAAAATTTATGAACAGCTAATTTTGAAATATCCGGAAAAAAAGTCTTACTTTGCCCAACAGATAGAGAAATTACAAAACATAACCTAAAATGTATATCGCCCTAATCAGTATCATTGTTTTCATTTGTGTACTGCTCATCCTAGTAGTACTGGCACAAAACCCTAAAGGAGGCGGACTATCTAGCCAGTTTGGCGGCGGTGGAGCCAGCCAGCTGATGGGCGTGAAGCGTACCGGTGACCTGCTGGAGAAACTGACTTGGGGATTTGCAGTAGCACTGGTTGTTCTGACTTTAGGCACCCACATGCTGATTGATTCAAGCGGAGATGCAGGCGTAAACAGAAGCATCAACGAAGAGCGTGCACGCCAGTCAGGCATGCCGGCGGCCCCTGCTACTTTACCAGGCGCTGAGGGAGCTGAAGGACAGGAAGACATGTCTATTCCGTCTGCAGCGGAAATACCTACAATGACAGACACCGCTCAGTAAGCACATAAACGATTTTAGAAAGCCGGCCCGACAGCCGGCTTTCTTCATTTATACCCTCTCCTACTGTGTGACACCTTTTGTCTGTTTAGTTCCCGCTCTCTGACACTTTCTGTCAAGTTTGTCAGGTATAGCCACTGCCAAAGCTGCAAAATTGACTTAAAATGGCAGGTTTCGGGGCTTGGCACAAGAAATGATAGGTAGAGTATGGTTTCAACGTTAACATATTAACCACAAAAACTAAAAACATAACAAACTATGTCAATCAGCATTAAACCATTAGCAGACAGAGTGATTGTAGCTCCTGCTGCAGCAGAGGAAAAAACGAAGTCTGGCATTATCATCCCGGACACTGCTAAAGAAAAACCACAGCGCGGCGAAGTGGTGGCAGTTGGCGAAGGCAAAGTGTCTGAGCAAGGCGCTCTTATGAAGCCTCAGGTTCAGGTAGGTGACCAAGTGTTGTATGGCAAGTATGCAGGTACAGAGATATCAGTAGACGGCAGCGATTACCTAATCATGCGTGAGTCCGATATCTTGGCTATCCTTTAATCATTTCCTTTTAAACAAAAATAAAAGCAATATAACTATGGCTAAGAACATCACATTTGATGCCGATGCTCGCCACAAGATTAAGTCTGGCGTAGACAAACTGGCAAATGCTGTTAAAGTAACCTTAGGCCCGAAAGGCCGCAACGTTATCATCGACAAGAAATTCGGAGCCCCTACTATCACCAAAGACGGTGTTTCCGTAGCGAAAGAAATCGAGCTGAAAGACGCCATCGAGAACATGGGTGCCCAACTGGTGAAGGAAGTAGCCTCTAAGACGGCTGACCAGGCAGGTGACGGTACTACAACGGCCACTGTATTGGCTCAGGCCATCTATACCGCAGGTATCAAGAACGTAGCTGCTGGCGCTAACCCAATGGACTTAAAGCGTGGTATCGACAAAGCGGTGCATGCCGTAGTGGAGAACCTGCGTCAGCAGTCCAAGAAAATCGAGAACTCTTCTGAAATCTCTCAGGTGGGTACTATCTCTGCCAACAACGACGCTGAAATCGGTAAAATGATTGCCGACGCGATGGACAAAGTGGGCAAAGATGGTGTCATCACAGTAGAGGAAGCAAAAGGCACTGAGACCGAGGTGAAGACAGTAGAAGGTATGCAGTTTGACCGCGGTTACCTGTCTCCTTACTTCGTGACGAACCCAGAGAAGATGGAAGCTGAGTTTGACAACCCTTTCATCCTGATTTACGACAAGAAGGTTTCTACCATGAAGGAGCTGCTTCCGGTGTTGGAGCAGGTTGTCCAGACAGGCAAAGGCCTTGTGATTGTTTCTGAAGATGTAGACGGCGAGGCGCTGGCTACTTTGGTGGTAAATAAATTGCGTGGTTCCCTGAAGATAGCTGCTGTGAAGGCTCCTGGTTTCGGTGACCGCAGAAAAGCTATGCTGGAAGACATCGCCATCCTGACTGGTGGTACTGTGATATCTGAAGAGCGTGGCTACAAACTGGAGAACGCTACCCTGGATTACCTAGGACAGGCTGAGAAAGTAATCATCGACAAAGACAACACCACCATCGTGAACGGTGCTGGTCAGAAAGATGATATCGTAGCGCGTATCAACCAGATTAAGGCGCAGATGGAGACGACTACATCTGACTACGACAAAGAGAAACTGCAGGAGCGTCTGGCTAAACTGTCTGGCGGTGTGGCTATTCTTTACATCGGTGCTTCTACTGAAGTAGAGATGAAAGAGAAAAAAGACCGTGTAGACGATGCGCTGCACGCTACAAGAGCTGCCGTTGAAGAAGGTATCGTAGCAGGTGGTGGCGTTGCCCTTATCCGCGCCATCGATGCCCTGAACAACGTCGACGTGTACAACGCTGATGAACAGACTGGTGTTCAAATCATCAAGACTGCCTTGGAGTCTCCGCTTAGAACAATTGTTTCTAATGCAGGTGGCGAGGGCTCAGTAGTGGTACAGGCGGTTCGTGAGGGCAAGGCTGACTTCGGTTATAACGCCCGCGACGACCGTTATGAGAACATGTTTGCTGCCGGTATCATCGACCCAACCAAGGTGACTCGCCTTGCTTTGGAGAACGCCGCTTCAATCGCAGGTCTGCTGCTGACTACAGAGTGCGTAGTATCTGAGGAGCCTTCAGAAGAAGGTGGAGCTCCTGCTGGCATGCCAGGTGGCATGGGCGGCATGGGCGGCATGATGTAATCGACTCCCATAGTTGAATTAAAAAGCCCCGGGCCTACTGGTCCGGGGCTTTTGCATGTATAGCTATACTCTATAGATGAAACTCCTTTAGGTATAGGTATAGGTATGCTCATGACTGCCTAAATTGATGGAGGTTAGTTATACCTTATTTCTATTAATATGATGAACAACTATAACCTAAAAGTCTTATTAAAACAAAAAGTCCTGTGCTGGTATCAGCACAGGACTTTTATTATGGAAGGTCTACCACTTAGTGTATACCATGCGACCACTTGCGCATCAATGGGGTAAGCAACAGCGCCAATACCGCGAAACCGAAGGCTACGTAAGCAATCTGTTCGAAAACGCCTGTATAAACAAGCAAAGAAGCCATGCCGGTCGCCGCTTCGCCTTCTCCTCCACTCACAGAAGTCAGCTTGGCGATGATACCAGCAATGTGGTGCGCGAATGAAGAAGACAGGAACCAGATACCCATGATAAAGGCCACAATCTTCTTAGGGGAAAGCTCCGTCACTTTGGACAGGCCCACTGGTGAAATGAACAACTCACCTGTTGTGATGAACATATAACCTAGAATCAGGAACCAAATAGAAACCCTTCCATCTGCATCAGCGAAATCGGCGCTCCATGCAAAAACCAGGAAGCCTAAGCCAAGCTGCGCTATACCTAAGGCGAACTTCACTGGCGTGTATGGGTTCATTCTCATTTTAGAGAAAAGAAGCCACATGGCAGAGAAAGGAAGCGCGAAGAGCACGATGAAGAAAGGGTTGATGGAGTTAGTCTGTGCCGCATTCATGAACGTCAGGTTCACGTTACNCTCAGCAAACAGCGTGAGTGAGGAACCAGCTTGCTCAAAAAATGACCAGAATACCGTAATGAAGAACGTCAACAGAATTACGACAATCAGGCGCTCACGCTCTACTTTCTCAGCCTTAACCAGGTTCATGATGAGAATAATGGCAATGATTGGCAGCAAGGCATAATACATCACATAATCTATCAAAGAGCCATCAAACACAGTTTCACCCAGTACAGGAAGTGTGATGGTGCCATTGAACAGCATCAAGCCCAGGAAAGGCAGCGCCGCAACGGATAAGATGTTCACCCACCACTCCTTGGTGATGCCGCCTACTTTTTCTTTGATAGCCGCCGGGTTAGGAGGCAGGCCTCTGTCACCGAACACACCGCTGCGGCTACCTTGCCAGAACATAACCAGCCCGAGCAACATACCTACACCGGCAGCGCCGAAGCCATAATGCCAGCCATAATTAACGCCTAACCAACCACAAACGAGCGGAGCCAACATAGCACCAATGTTGATGCCCATATAGAAAATGGTAAAGCCCGCGTCTCGGCGCGTGTCACCCTGCTTATAAAGAGTTCCTACCAGCGTTGAAATATTTGGCTTAAAGAAACCGTTACCTACAATCAAAAGGGCAAGGGATCCGTAAAAGAAAAGTGGGTGCTCAATTGCCAGTGCAAAGTGGCCTAGAGCCATCAGAACGGCGCCCAACATAATGGATTTGCGGTAGCCCAGGAATTTATCGGCTATCATACCGCCAATTACAGGAGTGGCATAAACTAAGGCGCCATAGGCTNCGTAGATACCGAAAGCTATCTCGTCACGGTTTGCAAACGATTCGAACAGGTTGTTAACCATGTACAGAACCAACAGGGCACGCATACCATAGAAACTGAAGCGTTCCCAAAGCTCTGCGAAGAACAGGTAGAACAGTCCTTTCGGGTGCCCAAACATCTCCGGACCTGCCGGGTCTGCTCCCAAGGGGGCATTTTGTTCGCTGACCTGGTCGGTTAGCGTGTGTTCTTTATAAGACATAGGGGTTTGGTTGTTGATTGTTTTAGACTAGTTGACCATACAAAGAAGGTAAATATATCGGTTTGTACAGAGATAGACAAATTTTTTAGGGCCTACGCCACAACAAAGGACCCAGAGAGACCTCACATTTATTAATGGAACTTAATCATATTTTAATATCTAATATTTTATATTTTTGTACCACAGTTGTGAAACAAACAGTTCACTTATAAACCCTTTATTTTCAAATGAAAGAATCTGGTATTAAATCAGGTACAGTTGGTCTTGAAAGCCTGGGCATCAAAGAAGCGCAGGAAGTTCTCTGGAACCTTACTCCTGCCGAACTGGTGGAGGAGGCCCTGAAAAACGGCGAAGGCGTACTGACTGACACTGGCGCACTGATGTGCGACACAGGCAAATTCACGGGTCGCTCACCAAAGGATCGCTTCGTGGTGAAAGACGCCAAAACAGAAAACACCGTGTGGTGGGGTGATATCAACATTGCGTTTGACCCGGAGAAGTTCGACAGCCTTTACAACAAGATGACAGACTCCCTGAAAGGTCGCAGACTATACGTGCGCGACGCCTATGCAGGAGCCCACCCGGATTACCGCCTGAACCTGCGCATCATTAACACCCAGGCATGGCATAACCTGTTCTGCAATAACATGTTCCTGCGTCTTACGGCAGAAGAGCTTAAAGACCATAACCCTGAGTTCACCATTATCTGCGCACCAGAGTTTGAAGCAGACCCAGAGGTAGACGGCACACGTCAGCCAAACTTCGCCATCATCAACTTTACCCGCAACATCATCCTGATTGGCGGCACAGGCTATGCAGGCGAAATGAAGAAAGGCATCTTTGGCGTGTTGAACTACATATTGCCAGAAGAAAGAAACACACTGTCTATGCATTGCTCTGCCAACGTAGGCAAAGACGGCGACACAGCCATTTTCTTCGGTCTTTCCGGCACAGGCAAAACTACTCTGTCTGCTGACCCGAACCGTGGTTTGATTGGCGACGACGAGCACGGCTGGACAGTAGACAGCGTTTTCAATTTTGAAGGTGGCTGCTATGCTAAAGTGATTGACTTGAGCCGCGAAAAAGAGCCCCAAATTTGGGATGCCATCAAATTTGGCGCCATCGTGGAAAACACCCGCTTTATAGAGGGAACACGCACGGTTGACTATGCCAACAAATCGGTCACAGAAAACACACGCACGGCCTACCCAATCAACCACATTGACAATGCCGTAGAACCGTCCAGAGCTGACATACCTAAAAACATCTTCTTCCTGACAGCAGATGCTTTTGGAGTATTGCCTCCAATTTCCAGATTGAACACGAGCCAGGCAATGTATCACTTCATTTCAGGCTATACTGCTAAGGTGGCAGGTACTGAGGTGGGTGTGACTGAGCCTCAGACGACTTTCTCTGCCTGCTTCGGTGCGGCGTTCCTGCCTTTGCACCCAACCAAGTATGCTGAGATGCTCGGCCAGAAGATGAGTGAGAATAACGTGAACGTGTGGCTGGTGAATACTGGCTGGACAGGCGGTCCATACGGTATTGGCTCACGCATGAAACTGCCGTATACCCGCGCTATGATTACAGCAGCGCTTGAAGGTCAGCTTGACAGCGTGACCTATACCAAGCACCCTATCTTCGGTGTAGAGATGCCAAATTCCTGCCCGAACGTGCCGGAGGAAATCCTGAATCCACGCAATACTTGGTCTAACAAGGAGGAGTACGATGCCAAGGCAACAGACCTTGCCTCAAAATTCGTCAAGAACTTCAGCAAGTACGCGGGAAGTGCTAGCGAAGACATTCTGGCCGGTGCTCCACAAGTGGAGGTATCCATTAACTAGTGATTCCTTTATAGGATTAAGAAAAGCCTTTCTGCTACGGCAGGAAGGCTTTTTTATGTGGCAAGGCATCCTTTTGTTTCCGGATTTCTTATTTTCGTATACCTGTATAGACCCAAATTCAAAGTTATTTTCCAACCATAAACTGAAACAGTGCATCTATTCTATACCCCTGACATAGCTTCTGAACTCTATACCTTGCCTGAGGAAGAATCTAAGCATTGTACCCGCGTGCTGCGGCTTCAGCAAGGCGATACGGTATACCTGGTGGATGGCCGCGGTGGCCTGTATACCGCCATCATTCAGGATGCACATCAGAAGCGGTGCCAGCTGCAGGTGATAGACAAGCAGGTGGAGTACGGCAAACTGCCTTACTACGTGCATATTGCAGTGGCTCCTACCAAGAACATAGACCGA
Organism: Pontibacter roseus DSM 17521; assembly: GCF_000373265.1. Taxonomy (GTDB): domain Bacteria; phylum Bacteroidota; class Bacteroidia; order Cytophagales; family Hymenobacteraceae; genus Pontibacter; species Pontibacter roseus. Next base: position 503,553 of record NZ_KB890762.1, on the reverse strand, counting down.
ATGGAATGGTTCGTGGAAAAGGCTGTGGAGATTGGGGTGAGCGCCATTACTTTTCTGGAATGCGAGCACTCAGAGCGTAAGCAGCTGCGCCTCGACAGAATTGAGAAAATCGCTGTAAGCGCCATGAAACAGTCCCAAAAAGGGTTCCTGCCACTTCTGAACGACATGACTCCTTTTGAGCGCTTCATCCAAACGTGCATACCTGCCGATACGTTTATCGCTCATTTAGAAGATGATGCAACTAAAACCATCAAGGAGTACTATAAGCCAGGGAGGCAGCATTGTATTTTGATTGGCCCCGAAGGTGACTTCTCCCCAAGGGAAATTACAGCGGCCTACGAAGCTGGGGTTAAGCCTATTACACTGGGCCAAAGCAGGCTGCGTACCGAGACGGCGGCTTTGGTAGCCTGCCATACCCTGCACGTACTACACGATATATACGCACCGTTATAGTTGAACAGAAAAACATGAAGCGCGCGCTCTTATTCCTTCCTCTCCTACTGCTTTGTGGTGCTTTGTTGGCGCAGCAGAAGTATAGCTTCAAAATTGCCAAACTGAAGTACAATGGCGGCGGCGACTGGTATGCCAACAAGACCTCTCTCCCTAACCTAATCAGGTTCTGCAACCAGAATCTCAACATGAACATCGCGCCAGAAGAGGCAGTGGTGGAGGTGGGCAGCGTGGAGTTGTTCAGTTATCCCTTTGTGCACATGACGGGGCATGGCAATGTGGTATTTTCAGATGTGGAAGCCCAGAACCTGCGCAATTACCTGCTCAGCGGCGGTTTCCTGCACATTGACGACAACTATGGCTTGGACCAGTACATCCGCAAAGAGATGAAGAAGGTGTTCCCTGAATACGAGTTTGTGGAACTGCCCTTCGACCATCCCATCTACAAACAGAAATACCCCTTCCCCAATGGACTTCCTAAAATCCACGAGCACGACAACAAGCCGCCGCAGGGTTTCGGCATCATGCACAAAGGCCGATTGGTATGCTTCTATACTTACGAGACAGATTTAGGCAATGGTTGGGAAGACGCCGAGGTGCACAACGACCCGGAGAACAAGCGGCAGGATGCCTTGCGTATGGGCGCCAACATTTTGGCCTATGCCCTTACTCAGTATCTATAATAGATGCTGCTTAATACTGTTTGCGGTTGAAAATCTCTGTGAAGATAAAAGCCTGACGTGCGGATTGTGGGTTTCTGAGCAGTTCAGCGTATACATTCGTCTGTGGTAGCAACTTCTGTCGTTTGATTTCGGACAAAGCTTCATCCGATTCTCTTCGCTCCCTCCTTCTCTGGTTCAATATCCTCGCTTGGTCGGGATTCTCCTGTGATAGCACCCGAACCGTCTCGCGCTCTTTGTAAGGCTGATGTGGTACGGGTTTGGAAATTGGTCTTGGCACCTCTACAGGTTGCTGGGCCTGCTCGTTAGCCCGCTCCATCTTTGATTGCATCTCGCGCAGAATGTCCTCAAATGAGGTAGCCGGAGCAGCAGGCCTTTGCTGCTGAGGCCGTTGCACCGGCCCCGGCATAGGCTTCGGTATAGCTCTCTCCTGCTTTGGTCTCTCCTGTTTAGGGGCCACATCCTCATCAGGCGTTTTGAACGCTTTGCGCCAGGCAGTGTAAATGAAGTATGCCACAATGGCCAGGATGTATAGTATGAGCTTAAAATCTTCCATGGTGTCAGTCTCTTATCAAATATAGCAGAAATTATGTGTGCCGCGGCCAATCCTCCTGCATATTTATACTGCTTCCTTGCGCCATAGTAAACAAATTAGTCTTATTTTTGAGTTTGTATCGAATAGTTTCCGCTCACGCGAATGCAAGTATCAAGATTAGAAATCAAGGGATTTAAAAGCTTCGGCGACCGTGTCGTTATCAATTTTGACGAAGGTATAACCGGAATCGTAGGGCCTAACGGCTGCGGCAAGTCTAACATCGTAGATGCCATACGTTGGGTGTTGGGAGAGCAGAAAACACGCAACCTACGCTCAGACAAAATGGAGAACGTGATTTTCAACGGCTCCAAAACGCGCAAACCGGTTCAATTGGCTGAAGTGTCCATCACCTTTGACAACAACAAAGGCATCCTTCCCACGGAGTACTCTCAAGTGACCGTCACCCGCAAGTATTATCGCAACGGCGACAGCGAGTACATGCTCAACGGCGTCACCTGCCGCCTCAAAGACATCAATGAACTCTTCCTCGATACAGGTATAGGCTCCGACAGCTACGCCATCATCGAGCTCAAGATGGTGGATGAGATTCTCAATGATAAAGAAAACTCGCGCCGTTTGCTTTTCGAGGAAGCCGCTGGCATTTCCAAATTCAAGGTACGCAAGAAGCAGACGCTGAAGAAACTGGAGGAAACAGATGCCGACCTGGAGCGCGTAGAGGACGTTCTCTTTGAGATTGGCAAGAACATGAAAACGCTGGAACGCCAGGCAAAACAGGCTATTAAGTACTTCCAGCTCAAGGATGACTACAAGCGGTATAGCCTGGAGTACTCTCGCCGTAATATTACACAGTACCAACAATCGCTTCAGCGACTGGAACAGGACGTGCAGCAGGAAACATCCCTTAAAGAGAGTTATGTACTTGCTGTAACAGAGGCTGAAGACGCTATAGCAGACCAAAAATCGGAACTGAACCTGACACAGGAGCAGCTGGCCGAGATGCAGAAGACCATGCAGGTGCAAACGGCAAAACTGCGCCAGTTGGAGAACGACATCAAACTGAAGTCGGAGCGCAGCAACTTCCTCAAGGAGCGCATGCTGCAGCTGCGCCAGCAGATAAGCCAGGACACCGCTAACCTGGAGCACACGCAGGAGAGCATTATGCATTTGCGCGAGGAGATGGAAGAGGTACAGGACAGCTTTGCCGGTGCCGAAGAGCAGGTAAACGAGTTGAAGGAACAGCTACAGGAAGCCAACGAACAGAAACTGAGTCTGCAGGAGGCTTTTCAGGAGCTGACACAGCAGCAACGCACTAAGCAGAATGCCGTTTTCCAGCTTAATAAGTCACTGGAGATTGCACAGGTACAGATAAATAACCTGACACAGGACCTGAATCGCTTGCAACAGCAGCAATTGACAGCTGACGAAGACGCAGGCTTGCTACAAGAACAGTTGCAGGAGGCACAGACCGAGTTGGAAGAAAAGACCGGTGAACTAGTACGACTGCAAGCCAAAGAAGAGTCGCTGCTGCAGGATATTGAGAAAACCGAAGGTGACATTGAGGCACTGAAGGAGCAGCTGGTGGAACTCAACAGAGCCCTGGATGCGCGCCAGAACCAGTATAACCTGACCAAATCGCTGGTGGAGAACATGGAAGGTTTCCCGGAGGCCATCAAGTACCTGGCGCAATCAGACAGCTGGAGCAAACCGGCCCCTCTTCTGTCTGACATTATCGTTTGCGAGCCTAATTATAAGTCACTTATTGAAAGCTACCTCGAGCCCTACATGAACTTCTTTGTGGTGGAGGAACTGCAGGACGCCGTGGAGGCCATTGCCTTGCTCAAGCAGCACAACAAAGGAAGGGCGAACTTCATCATCCTCTCTGAGATTGAGGAACTAGAGCCTACAGCAACCTTTACCGACGGTAATTTGAAGGCTGCCTTTGAGGTGGTTTCTGCCGACAAGAAGTATGGCAGTCTGCTCAAGTACATGCTCCGCAACGTGTACATCAGCGACGAAACGGAAGAAGATTTCTCAGCAGAGGATTACCGAACCATCATCCTGAAGGACGGTTCCGCTATCAAGAAGCCCCTCAGCCTTTCTGGCGGTTCAGTGGGCTTGTTCGACGGCAGTCGGTTGGGTCGCAAGCAGAACCTGGAGAATCTAGCAAAGGAGTTGGAAGAACTTAACTACCAGGTAGACCTAATGCAGAGTCGCATCAACACCCAGCAGCAGATTCTGCTCAGCTACAGGAGCGAATCACAGAAGGAAACTATCAAGCAGTTGGAGAAGGAAGTGGCCAAACAACAGCAGGAACTTCTCACCATCCGCATTAAAAACGAACAGCACCAACAGAACAGAAAAAATTTCGACCAGAAACAGGAGGAGCTGCAGCAGCGACTGGAGGAACTGCGGGTGCAAAGCCAGCAGGTATCCCCTCAGGCTGCGGAAGACCAGCAGGAACTGAAACGGCTGGAGGAGGAATTAGCTGTGCTCAGTTCGCAGCTCAACCAGCAACAGGAGCAGATAGCAGTTATCTCCAGCAGGTATAACCAAGAAAACATACAGTTCCACCAACTTAAAAACCGCTACGGCAGCCTGCAGCAGGAAATAAGCTATAAGCAGAAGACGGTTGAGACAAACCAGGAGCGGATTGAAGGACTCCGATTGGAGTTGGTAAAATCCGAAGATGAAACACTTCAGGCCACTGATTTCATTGAAGAGAATGAGGCACTGGTAGAAACCATGGTGGAGGCGCGCCGGGAATTTGGGTACGAACTGGATGCCGTGGAGAAGAAGTATTTCAGCCTGCGAGGGGAACTGGATGAGAAAGACAAGACCATACGCGAGCTGCAACGCAAGCGCCAGAACGCCGATGAACTGTTGATGCGCATGCAGCAAGCCATCAACGACACCAAAATTAAACTGGTATCGGTGCAGGAGCGTTTGGCAGCCGAGTTTAACATCGCTACCGAGGATTTGGAGCAGCCAATACAGGAGATGCAACCAGAGGGCTTGTTCCAGCTGAGCAACGAGGAGCTGAGCAAGTTTATAGCCGAGGTGAAAACTGCATTGGACAAGATGGGGCCTGTAAATGCCATGGCAGCCGAAGCCTATACCGAGATTGAGGAGCGCAACAGGTTTATCACCGAGCAACGCAACGACCTTTTCAATGCCAAAAACGCGTTGATTGACACCATCAATGAAATTGATACAGTAGCCAAGGAGAAGTTCCTAACCTCCTTCAACGAAATTAAGCAGAACTTCATCCGGGTGTTCCGCAGCCTCTTCACTGAAGAAGACAACTGCGACTTGGTGCTCACTGACCCCAAGAACCCGCTCGAGTCGCGCATTGAAATCATGGCGCAGCCAAAAGGCAAACGCCCGCTGACAATCAACCAGTTGTCAGGCGGTGAGAAGACTTTGACGGCCATTTCGTTGCTCTTCGCTATCTACCTCCTCAAGCCGGCACCTTTCTGTATCTTCGATGAGGTGGATGCGCCGCTGGACGATGCCAACATCGATAAGTTCAACAACATCATCCGCACGTTCTCCAATGAGTCGCAGTTCATCGTAGTGACGCATAACAAACGAACCATGGCCTCTACGGATGTGATGTACGGCATCACCATGATTGAAGCAGGTATATCCCGGGTGATTCCGGTGGACTTGCGCCAAATCGCCTAGACATATCAGGATCATACAAACAGAAAAGCCGCTGAAGTATATCAGCGGCTTTTCTGTTTGTATGGCAGGTAAATATGCTATACCTGGCTGGCTTCTATTTCTTTGATTAGCTTTTTAGGCAGCTTTGCTTTCACGAGTCCGTAAGATTGCGCTACATAGTGCTGCCACTCTGCCTCCGTGAGCCTGTCCCATCGCTGTACCTTCACCCATTTGTTCCGGGCCATATAAGGTGCCGGAATAATGGCAGGAGTGACTGACAGCTCTTCGAACTCTTCCTCTTTTACTTTGAAAGAAACGCCTGTATCTCCTTCCAGTCCGGTCACGCAAAACATTTTGCCTCCAACCAAAAAGCAAAGGTCGGCTCCCCACTTTACATCTTCTGTTACGCCCGGCAATGCCAGACAGATTTCTCTTAGCGATTCTAGGTTCATTTCAGAATTTCTTACCCGTTATGAATAAACTACCTGATGCCTTGCTCCGGGAATTTACCCTTTTTGGTCCGGTAGAAGGCGAATATCTTCTCCATATCCGCGTCAATGTCTCCTGAAGGATAAATGGCCGGACCTATACCTGCCTCATTTTTGGAGTAGTCCACATAGCCTAACACGATGGGCACACCAGCTCCAAGCGCTACGTGGTAGAAGCCCATCCGCCAGCGAGGCTGGTATTTACGCGTGCCTTCTGGTGTTACGAGCACGCACATGTCGCCCGGCGTCTCCTTGAAAATGCGAATCATGGTATCAACCATACGTGTATTCTTGGAGCGGTCGATTGGCAAAGCGCCCATGGATTTGAGCAGCCCCCCGAACGGAAAGCGCATGAATTCTTTTTTGATGGTGAAGCGTATGGGTGCTTCCATGATATAAAAGGCCGCTCTGGCAAAAATGAAGTCCCAATTACTGGTATGGGGAGCGGCAATCATGACGCACCGGCGGAGTTCAGGAGCTAGGTTCCCGTTGAGTTTCCAGCCAAAGATTTTGAAGATGAGTTTTGAAAGGGCTTTAGCGAACATACGTATTTTATAAAAAATGCTAATCTACAGTCAAATTGACTACAGATTAGCATTTCAAATATACTATATAAAATTTAGAAACGGGAATGGACTAGAGACCTTGCTTGATGACGTGCGATTTCTTTCTCAGCAGGTATACCTGCAATCCGAACCCTACCATGGGTCCTATCTCCTGATAGCTCCTGCCGTCTCGGTCTACTTTCCGGAAGTAGCGCAGCGACAGCACCGGCTCCAGCGAGAATTTTTCATTGATGAAGTGCGCGTAGCCTACTCCTACCGAGCCGGCTAATGATTTGTATTTTCTATTTACATCGTTGAAGTTGTGCAGACCACCCAGCGCCGTAAATTCACCAAACACGCCATTCAGCAGATAGTAGCGAATGAAAGGGCCTGCCAGCATAAACGTCTCGCGGCTAGGCTCGAACTCACTGCCAACAGCTGTTCGCTTGGTACTTTGGTGCAGTATGCTAACATCAAGTCCCACTACTAAGTCTTCCCGGATGAAGTAGCCGTTTTTCCCCTGCAACTGAAAGTTGATGCGCCGGCCATCCACTTTTTCCCCAGTGTTATTAAGCTCGCTGGAGGTGATGAAGTAGCTGCCGTTCAGGTTGCCACCTAACATAAGGGAGCCGTGTTTCACTTTTGCTCGTATTAGCGAGCTTTCATTTTCTTGAGACCAAGCCTGATAGTTAAGAGCAAGAACCAACAGGGCAGCTAGAGAAAGTATGCGCTTTAGCATATTTTTTTATCGAAAAGTTATAATTAATCCCTTTTACGGATTGCTTTCATATTCGGATGATATAATGAATAAAATATTCATTGATATCTATATAGGCTTACACTAAAGTAATTATATTTTGGATAAAAGTAACTAGAAATTCTGATTTTTCAGAACAAGTTTTAAGAGTTTTTCTTTGAGACTCAAGGTATAACGGTAACCTATATCGAATATCTCATCGGCCTTCCCAAAGCTCATGAGGCGGTAGTATTTCAGGTCCTGTGGCTCCAGAAAAAAGTCACACTGGTGCATGCGGAGCTTTACGTTGTTGTTGATGGCCAGATGTAGCGTGCGCTCCACCATGCTGCGTAGCGTGGTAATGCGCGCCTGGTGGTTCACTGGGTTGGAATGGACTCCTATTTTTATGTCACAGTTTCCTTTAAGCGGGTCTATAGGCATGTTGTTCAACAGCCCACCGTCGTTCAGCAGCATGCCGTTGATGGACACAGGACGGTATAATACAGGTACGGCACAGGAAGCCAGCAAGGGTTTAATCAAGTCGCCGCTGCGAAAGTAGGCTGTTACGCCCTCATTCATATCTGTGGCACTGATGATGACAGGTATACCTAAATCCTCAAACGTAGCGTCTGCGCCTAGGTATCTGTGAAATAATCTTTCTACCGCATCCAGATGGAGTATACCCACCTGCCCGATAGCCAACCGCATGACGCGGTACAGCCTCAGCTCTTTGATGAGCTTCAGTATATCGTCTGGAGAAAAGCCTGCTGCATAAAACACCCCGGCTATGGCGCCGGAACTGACCCCCGATATGATGGTTGGTTTTATCCCTATCTCGTCAAATGCCTTCAGTACGCCCAGATGAGCTATACCTCTGGCAGCTCCCCCCGACAGCGCCAGTCCAACCCGCATGCTGTTAAAGTTCGTTTAGTGAAAATGTCTCTCCTAAACGAATGCCCTTCTCGGTATGTTGCACCGTACAGCACTCATTTACGGAATCGTGCTCCAGGTATAGCACATACTGCTCATCGGCAGCCTGTTGCAGAAACCGGGCTTTTTCGTCTAAGGTGAGCAAGGGGCGGGTATCATAGCCCATAACATACGGTAACGGTATATGGCCTGTAGAAGGAAGGAGGTCAGCCATGAAGGCCACTTTACGTCCTTTATACGGTATGACGGGCACCATCATCTTATCCGTGTGCCCATCCGCATAAAAGATATCGAATTGCGAGAACGGTGAAGGCTGGCTAGGTTGTACATATTTCAGATGCCCACTTTCCTGCATGGGCAGGATGTTCTCCTTCAGGAAAGAGGCTTTTTCTCTAGCGTTAGGCTCTGTCGCCCACTTCCAGTGGTCCTCGTTGGACCAGTAGGTGGCATTTGGAAACACCAACTCCAAGGCTCCGTTGCCATCCTTGTACCTCACGCCACCGCCGCAATGGTCAAAGTGCAGGTGCGTCAGGAAAACATCCGTCACATCAGCAAAAGAGAAGCCTGCTGCTCTTAGTGACTTCTCCAAGGTGGCGTCGCCGTGCAGGTAGTAATGGCTGAAAAACCGGGCATCCTGCTTGTCACCTATACCGTTGTCAATCAGGATGAGGCGGTTGCCGTCTTCAATGAGCAGGCAGCGCATGGCCCACGTGCACAGGTTGTTATCATCGGCAGGGTTGGTGCGCTGCCACAGGGTTTTAGGCACCACCCCAAACATGGCACCACCATCTAATTTGAAAAAACCTGTATCGATTACGTGTAGCTTCATGAGATTTTTATCGTTTTATGATTTACATGTTGCGGCCATCAGGTTTTCAAAGTTACACTTGATGAGCCTCTTGCCTTAACTCTATACTACCTACGGGTTTAAGTTAAACAAAAAGAAAAGTGGCAGCAAAGGTTATATCCCTTTACTGCCACTCATCCAGTTTATTCTTTTGACGGTTAACCCTCCAGCACCACGCCCATGGCAGAAAATTTATCGATGCGCTGCATGATGCGTTCCTCTGCAGGTATAGCTTCCAGTTCGTCCAGCATTCGGATAATCTCCTTCTTCAGGGTGCGCATCATGCGCTGCGGTTCCGTGTGGGCACCTCCAAGAGGCTCTTTGATGATGCCGTCAATGAGTTTGTGCTGCAGCATGTCGGTAGCCGTGAGTTTGAGCGCCTCCGCCGCCTGCTCTTTGTAGTTCCAGCTGCGCCACAATATTGAGGAGCAGGATTCTGGAGAAATAACCGAATACCAGGTGTTCTCCAGCATCATGACACGGTCTCCTATGGCAATACCCAACGCACCGCCTGAGGCTCCCTCTCCGATGATAATGCAGATAACGGGCACTTTCAGCATGAACATCTCTTTCAGATTCCGTGCTATGGCTTCTCCTTGTCCTCGCTCTTCAGCCTCCAGTCCAGGGAAAGCGCCTGGCGTGTCGATGAAGGTCACGATAGGCTTTCCAAACTTCTCAGCCATCTTCATCAGGCGGAGCGCCTTACGATAGCCTTCCGGGTTGGCCATACCAAAGTTGCGCATTTGCCGCTGCTTGGTGTTGCGGCCTTTCTGCTGGCCAATGAACATGATGCTGCGGCCCTCCACCTCACCAAAACCTCCAACCATCGCTTTGTCGTCGCTCACGGTGCGGTCACCGTGCAACTCCACAAACTTGTTGGTAAGCCCTTCAATGTAATCCAAGGTATAGGGTCTGTCTGGATGACGGGAGAGTTGCACACGCTGCCAGCGGGTAAGGTTGGCATAGGTTTCCTTTTTCAGGATTTTTATCTTCTCTTCCAGTGCCTTCACTGCCTCCGAAACGTCCACCTGGCTTTCGCTGGCCAGCTTTTTCATTTCCTGCAGTTTGCCTTCCAGGGCCGCAATGGGTTGTTCAAAGTCCAAAAGCATAGTCGTTGTCGCTAATTCTGACACAAATTTAACAGTTTCCGCAAATGCTGCAGCTAAACCGAAAAATTTATCCTTTATTCTAAAAATAAAATATTTGGTTTTGAGCCCGTTACATTTTGGCGCCGAAAATATAAGCCCAAAAAGCGGCCCTCCTATTGCAGAATCGAAAATAACCCTCTACATTTGTATCACTTTAACGGAAAGCGTTAGAGAAAACAGAAAGGTCTGGTAGTTCAGTTGGTTAGAATGCCGCCCTGTCACGGCGGAGGTCGCGGGTTCGAGTCCCGTCCAGACCGCAGCACAAAACTGCGGTTTTAGTAAGAAAGAGCACACGGCTCTATATCACAAAGTATTGGTCTGGTAGTTCAGTTGGTTAGAATGCCGCCCTGTCACGGCGGAGGTCGCGGGTTCGAGTCCCGTCCAGACCGCTTAAAAAGCTCTTGAGAATTCAAGGGCTTTTTGCGTTTATAGCCTCCCCCCTTTCTATACCTATACCTATACCTATACCTATACCTATACCTATACCTATACCTATACCTATACCTATACCTATACCTATACCTATACCTATACCTCCGAGAACTCCTCTAAACAAAAATGGCAGCTCTACTTTCGTAAGGCTGCCATTTCAGGTTTTTGCTATCTGATATTATTCGTGATAGTTGAGGATGCGGTGACCGCCTTCCATCAGGTAGGTGTCGCGCTTGAAGAGCTCGATGTCGTGCTGCATCATATCGGTCACCAGGGCCTGAAGGTCGTATTTCGGCGTCCATCCCAGCTTCTCCTTCGACTTAGTGGCGTCGCCTATCAGCAGCTCCACCTCCGTCGGGCGGAAGTAGTTCGGGTCCACACACACCACCTCTTTGCCAATCTCCAACTGGTACTCCGGGTTGTTGCAAGCGATTACGTATCCTTTCTCGTCTACGCCCTCGCCCCTGAACTCAAGCTCGATGCCCACGTGTCCAAAGGCCATGCGGATGAAGTCGCGCACTGTAGTAGTCACGCCTGTGGCAATCACGAAGTCCTCCGGCTCGTCCTGCTGCAGGATGCGCCACATGGCCTCCACATAGTCCTTGGCATGGCCCCAGTCGCGCTTGGCGTCCAGGTTACCCAAGTACAGGCCATCCTGAAGCCCCATGGCAATACGGGCGGCAGCGCGGGTGATTTTGCGGGTCACGAAGGTCTCGCCACGGAGCGGAGACTCGTGGTTGAAGAGGATGCCGTTGCAGGCGAACATGCCGTAGGCCTCACGGTAGTTCACCGTAATCCAGTAGGCGTAGAGTTTGGCCACCGCGTAGGGAGAGCGTGGGTAGAACGGTGTGGTTTCCGTCTGCGGCACAGCCTGCACCAAGCCATAGAGCTCTGAGGTAGAAGCTTGGTATATTCTAGTCTTTTTCGTCAGTCCCAGGATACGGATGGCCTCCAGAATGCGCAGCGTGCCCAGTCCATCGGCATTGGCCGTGTACTCAGGTGTGTCGAAGCTCACCTTCACGTGGCTCATGGCGGCCAGGTTGTATATCTCGTCAGGCTGTGTCTCCTGGATAATGCGAATCAGGTTGGTCGAGTCGGTCAGGTCGCCGTAATGCAGCTTGAAGTTGATGTTCTTCTCGTGCGGGTCCTGGTAGAGGTGGTCAATGCGTTCTGTGTTGAACATGGAGCTGCGACGCTTCACGCCATGTACCTTGTATCCTTTGCTCAGCAGTAGTTCAGCTAAATATGCGCCATCCTGTCCGGTTACGCCAGTGATAAGGGCTGTCTTCATTTTGTATACTTAAATTATATTATTCGATTGGTTTATGGGTTCTCGTGTCAAACAATGCCTGTGCAGGAACAACCTTCGTGAGTATGGCACTGTCAGAAATGAATGTATTGCCAGCCTTAGGCCATCATGTATTTATTCTTGAAGTCGGCGTAGGCCAATGCTATACCTTCTCGTAGCTCTATTTTATGTCGGAATCCCAGACTGTGGAGTTTGGAGACGTCCATCAGTTTACGGGGTGTACCATCCGGCTTAGAGGTATCAAAAACCAGTTCCCCTTCAAATCCGATAACGTCTTTAATCAAAAGCGCCAGTTCTTCAACGGAGACATCCTCCCCAGTGCCCACGTTCACGAGTTCGCGTCCATTGTACTCCTGCATCAGGTATACGCAGGCTTCGGCCAGGTCGTCGGCAAATAAAAACTCACGTCGAGGCTTTCCTGTGCCCCATACGGTAACAGTGGCTGCTCCGTTGTCTTTTGCCTCATGAATCTTTCGGATGAGCGCCGGCAGCACGTGCGAGTTGTTCAGGTCGTAGTTATCGTTGTACCCATATAGGTTGGTGGGCATCACACTGATGAAATTGCTTCCATACTGGTCGCGGTAGGCTTCACATAATTTAATACCCGCAATTTTGGCAATCGCATATGGCTCGTTGGTTGGCTCCAGAGCACCTGTCAGCAGGTACTCCTCCTTGAGAGGCTGCGGCGCCATTTTCGGATAGATACAGGACGAACCCAGGAACATCAGTTTCTCTACACCGTTCAGGTAGGCCGCATGAATGACGTTGGACTCCATCATCAGGTTGTCATAGAGGAACTCTGCCCTATAGGTGTTGTTAGCTTGGATGCCACCCACTTTTGCTGCTGCCAGGAAAACGAATTCTGGTTGCTCTGCCTCAAAGAAGTCCAGCACAGCCTGTTGGTTGCGCAAATCCAACTCCGATGAGGTACGGGTGATGAGGTGTGTATAACCGGAAGCTTCCAAGCGGCGCTTGATGGCGGATCCCACCATACCCCGATGTCCGGCAATGTATATTCTAGAATTTTTTTTCATTAATGCTACTACTAGTATCTAATTGAATCAAGTAAATCGAACTCAAAGTTAGCGGTTAAGTTAAAATATGTCGAAAATTGTCACACACAAGCTTCAACACATTGGACTAGGAAGGCTTTTATACCTATAACAGTTTAAGTTTAAGAAGTACAATTAAACAGCAAGCAGAAGGCCATGCTGCATCATGTGTTAATCAAACCCTACGCCGCTGCTTACGCCAGAAATGAGGGCTTGGTTTACCTGAAGCCGATTTATATTAAAACTTTTTTATATAAAACTGAAGGGCTAGGTATTGCTGCAGTCACACTGACGGTCATGTTGCCCTGAAAAATCGTCCTAAAAAATCACCAGAGCACCATTGGCATGGCTTATATAAATAACGTGTTAGGCACAATCGGCCTGTCCTTTACGAGCAGCTGATGTTGACGCTAAGCGAGTAATAGTTACCGAATATTAAGTTGATTCCTTCTTCACCGCTCACCCTGTTTTGCATCCGCTGTATAGGAAATTACATTGAAAAGATGCATGTGAACAGCCAATCAAACAAAGTGAGAAGTCCGCACCTAAAAGTAGAATACGTATACGACTAATATAAACCGCTGAGCATTATAAAAGGTGCACAAGATGCAGTTGGCATTAAAGGAAGCAGACGACATCAATAAACATTTACTAGGTATTTTAGCTTATAATTAAAGAAATAATCACTTGAAAATATGGCAAGAAGTTCAGTGCAGTTGGTAGAGGCCATTCGTCAGACAGCCCGTCGTTTGGCAAAGGGAGATACTTACCAGTGGGGACATATGGGGAGCTGTAACTGCGGCCACCTAGCCCAGACCCTGACACAGTATTCCAAAGGGCAGATTCACGGTGCCGCCATGTGGCGCCACGGCGATTGGCGTGAACAGCTCCGGGATTACTGCCCCCAAAGCGGTCTGCCACTGGACCAAATCATCGACCAGATGCTATCATTCGGGTTGACGACGGATGACCTGACGCACCTGGAGCGGCTATCCCATCCGCAGGTGGTGGAGGCGCTCCCGGAGGACAAGCGTTACCTGAAGCACAACGTTCGGGATGATGTCGTGCTATACCTGAATACCTGGGCTGCCATGCTAGAAGAGGAATTGCTACACAACATCAAATTGAACGGCATTGTGACAGTTCAAACCATGGAATTCGGGTAACCATACGTTGTTCCAATCGGAATTATTCAGGAGCTTTGGCGCATGAATAATCAACTTAAAAGGACACCTCGGCAAACGGAGGTCATTGCAACTACTGTTGAGCATGTGAAGGGAATCCTCAGCGGCGAAGGCTCAGGTCATGATTGGTGGCACATCTATAGGGTATGGAAAAATGCCCAGCACATCGCCTCTAAAGAAAATGGAGCGAATTTATACACAGTAGAGCTGGCGGCGCTTCTGCACGATATCGGTGACCATAAGTTCCATAACGGCGATGAAACAGTAGGGCCTCGGCTCGTGCGCGAGTGGTTGGAAAGCATTGAAGTAGAAGAAGAAACAATACAGCATATTTGCACCATCATCAATGACTTATCTTACAAAGGTGCTGGCACCTCCTCAGCCATGCATACCTTAGAGGGACGCATTGTGCAGGACGCCGACCGGCTTGACGCCATCGGGGCGATAGGTATAGCTCGCGCCTTTGCCTACGGCGGACACAAAGGCCGGGAGCTTCACAACCCAGACATTTCCCCTGTACATCACGACAGCTTTGAGTCTTACAAATCCAGCACCGGCCCTACCATCAACCACTTCTACGAGAAGCTGCTCCTGCTCAAAGACCGTCTCCATACTCCAACAGCTCGCGCCATGGCTGCAGGCCGCCATCAGTTCATGGAGGATTTCCTAAAGCAGTTCTTCACTGAGTGGGAAGGAGTAAAATAACGTTGCCTCCACGGGGTTTCTTCTTTTCCTACACGCTCTAAAACTAATTCCATTAGCATCTGGTTTGGATTGCTAAAAAACAATACCTTTACTGTATGGAGATAATCGTAGGTATAGCTGCATTCTTGGGAGGACTGGTAGTGGCCTTTCTCCTGCTGAAGGGGAAGATGAGTGCCTTGGAACAAACAGCCAACCAGGCTGCCGTAACGCAGGGCGTGCTGGAGGGGCAGGCCAGAATCAAAGCCGAGGAAGCTGAACAGCTGAAACGACAACTCCGCGATGCGCAAACCGAAACGCTGGACCTGACCAACGCACTCACCAAAGTGGAGTCAGACTACGAGCACCTGCGCAATCGCATGCAGGAGCAGGCGCAAGAATTGGAGCAGCTTCGCGAGAAATTCCTGCAGCAGTTCCAGAGCATCTCCAACCAGGTGCTGATGAACAACGCGGAGCATTTCAACAAATCCTCCTCCGAGAACCTGGAACGCATCCTCTCCCCGCTCAAGGAGCGCATCAAAGAGTTTGAAGCCAAGGTTGACATGACGTATGAGAAAACCCTGAAGGAGAGCGTCTCTCTAAAGGAGCAGATTACACAACTGGCCTCCCTCAATCAACAGATGAGCCAGGATGCCCTCAACCTGACCAAGGCGCTCAAAGGCGAAAGTAAAACACAGGGCAACTGGGGCGAGTACCTGCTGGAAAGCCTGCTGGAGAAATCCGGATTGCGCAAAGGAGTGCATTACGAGCGTGAGGAAGTACGGCAAAACGATGAGAGCAAGGTATACCGACCTGACGTTATCGTGCGCCTACCAGACTCAAAACACCTCGTTATCGACTCTAAGCTTTCGCTAGTCGCCTATGAAGCCTACTGCAGTTGCGAGGACGATGCCCAAATGGAAACTTATCTGCGGAGCCACATCACCTCCATTCGTACTCACTTCACCGATTTAGGCCGAAAGAATTACCATCGCCTCAGCGGACTCAACTCCCCTGATTTCGTGATGATGTACATTCCCATTGAGCCTGCCTTCAACCTAGCTTTGCAGCACGACCATGACATCTTCACCGATGCCTTTGACAAGAACATCGTGCTGGTGACTACCTCTACCCTACTGGCTACGCTTCGCACGGTGGCTGGCGTATGGCGACAGGAAGACCAGAAACGCAACGTGATTCGCATCGCGGAGGAGAGCGGAAAACTCTATGACAAGTTCGTCGGGTTTGTAGAAGACCTCAAAACCATTGGGAGACACATGGACAGTAGCCAAAGCGCTTACAACGCGGCCATGAACAAACTCACCGAAGGCAAAGGCAACCTCATCCGAAAGGTAGAGATTCTGAAAGAACTCGGTGCCAAGACAAGCAAAACGCTGGATGAGAATCTACTTCAGGAAGCACAGGTTTCCCTTGATGCTGAAACATCCTATCCCAAGGATTTGAACTAAGGCACTGCAAAGCCTTGAGCGAAATCTTTCCATCTGCTTAGACGAAAGCTTTAAAGTGCTGCCATCAACTGTCCTGTTTGTAACATTTTAGGTATAGCACGTTAAAGGTACTGGAAACAAATAAACAAGATTTCCTGCGTGCAGGAAACAATTCCTATACCTTATGAAAAAAGTCATTTTCTCAGGCCTGGCAGCGGCCCTGCTTTTCTCCTGCACCAGTCAGCAGCCGGCAGCCACCGGAACCGACACCTCTTCTGAGACAGCCACGGCTACACCAGCAGCTGAAGCAAATCCGCAACAGGAGGCACAGGCATTCCTGGACAGTTACTCCAAACGCTTCCAGCAGCTTTACACGGCATCTGCTGAGGCGGAGTGGCAATCCAACACGCGGATTGTGGAGGGGGATACCACCAATGCCGTGGCGACACGCCGTGCGAACGAAGCGCTAGCCGCTTTCACCGGCAGTGTGGAGAACATTGAAAAGGCACGTGCACTCATGGAGCAGAAAGGCCAGCTGACTGACCTGCAAGTGAAGCAGTTAGAGGCCGTTCTTTACGCGGCTGCCAACAACCCCCAGACCGTGCCTGACCTGGTGCGCGCGCGCATCAAGGCTGATACGGAGCAGACAGAGAAACTATACGGTTTCGACTACAAACTCGCAGGCAAGTCAGTTACCACCAATGACATCGATAACATCCTCCGCTCAGAGAAGAACGTGCAGAAACGTTTGGTTGCCTGGAATGCCAGCAAAGAGGTAGGTAAGAATTTGCGTGAAGGTATACTGAACCTGCGCGACCTGCGCAACAAGACCGTGCAAAGCCTCGGCTACGACGATTACTTCAGCTACCAGGCTTCAGATTATGACATGTCCCGCGAGGAGATGATGCAGCTAATGCAGAAGATAAACGAGGAACTACGCCCGCTATACCGTGAGCTACATACCTATGCACGCTACGAACTGGCCAAGCAGTATGGCGTGAAGCAGGTGCCTGACAATCTGCCGGCGCATTGGCTACCTAACCGATGGGGCCAGGACTGGAGCGCCATGACCGAGGTGAAGGGGCTTAACCTGGAAGCCGCCTTGAAACCTAAGGGAGCCGAGTGGCAGGTGAAGCAGGCAGAGCGCTTTTACATGAGCCTAGGATTTCCGCAGCTGCCGCAATCCTTCTACGAGAAGTCCAGCCTATACCCGCTCCCGCCAAACGCTGGTTATAAAAAGAACAACCACGCCTCGGCCTGGCACATGGACTTGGAGCACGACGTGCGCTGCCTCATGAGCGTTGAGCCAAATGCCGAATGGTATGAAACCACGCACCATGAGTTGGGGCACATCTACTATTACATGACCTATACCAACCCTGATGTGCCGGTGCTGCTTCGTGGAGGTGCCAACCGCGCATACCATGAAGCCATCGGGAGTCTAATGGGCTTGGCTGCCATGCAGAAGCCCTTCCTGGCCAGTCTGAATCTGGTAGACAAGAACGCGAAAACAGACGAAGTACAGACACTTTTGAAGGAAGCACTCAGCTATGTGGTATTCATTCCGTTTGCATCGGGTGTGATGAGCGAATGGGAGCATGATTTTTACGCTAAGAATCTGCCCGCCGACCAACTGAACCAGCGCTGGTGGGAACTGGTGAAGAAATACCAGGGAATTGAGCCCCCAGCACAGCGTGGAGAGCAATACACCGATGCGACCACTAAGACACACATCAACGATGACCCAGCGCAGTACTATGATTATGCCATGTCTTACGTCATACTGTTCCAGCTACACGACCACATCGCTAAGAACATCTTGAAGCAGGACCCGCACGCCACCAACTACTATGGCAGCAAGGAAGTGGGCAGCTTCTTGCGTGACATCATGTATCCGGGGGCGTCTGCAGACTGGCGAGAGATGCTAAAGGAGAAAACAGGTGAGGAATTGAGTGCCCGTGCCATGGTCGAATATTTCCAGCCCCTGATGGACTACCTGAAGCAGCAGAACAAAGGCAGAAAGTACACCATCTAATACTAAGGATGCTTAAAAGAAGAAGAGGCGGCGCTGAATCAATCCGCGCCGCCTCTTCGTTTATGAGTAATTGAGCCTCTTCTATACGACTGGGATTCTAATAGTTCACCTCCAGCGCCGGCACATCAACCAGCACAAAGGAGGCTCCGGATGTAGCCCTAATGGAAATGACATCCTGGTCCTCTAGCCGTACCTGGTCTCCCTTATCAGCTTCGACATTATTCACCAAAAGGCTACCATCCAGTAGGTATAGGAGGGCTTTCCTGATTTTGAATGTGCGGAAATCTATCTCCTCTCCTTGTTCCAGCCTTCCGTAGTAAACAGTGGAATTGGAATTCAGAAAAGCGACATCCTCTAACACCTTCTGCCCAGTCACGAGCGGCACCAACTTGTTTTTCTCATCCAGAAAATCAATGTGCATCACTTCATAAGATGGTGCCAACTCCCGCTTGTTCGGGATAAACCAAAGTTGCAGCAAGTGAACCTCTTCATCAGTCTCGTTGCTTTCGGAGTGCGTTATACCTGTTCCAGCTGTTACGCGCTGCACCTGACCTGGAGTAACAGTAGCCTGGTTCCCAATATTGTCTTTATGCGTGAGTTCACCTGACAGCACAATCGTGATGACTTCCATTTCTGAATTCGGGTGCGTCGGAAAGCCTGACTTTGGTGCTACGTAAGCCTCGTTGAAAACCTTCAATGGCCCAAAGCCCATATTGGATGGGTCGTAGTGTTCTGCAAAGGAAAACAGGTAATGTGATTTCAGTCCGTCACCTACGGCTGCCTGGTGGCGCTCAGAAGCGGTAATAAGTCGTATCATGTCGCTTTATCGTATAGTTGGTGCAATAAGATTCCTTTCAAAAATAGTTCTGCTAAGCCTTTACGCATAAAGGAACATCTAGTTAGTGAAAGCAATGCCACAACCCTTAAAACAAAACATCCTGCCCTTTTGGGAGCAGGATGTTTTGTGATTGATTACGGTATACCTTAGTCAACTTTCTTCAGTTTCTGCACTTCCTTCTGCAGGTCCAGAACAATGGAAGAGAGTTTGTCAAGTGACAAATCGGCAATGGGGAAAGTGGAGCTGATGTAGGATTTGGCTTCCCAAATCTCAACCACATCCTCTAGGTGCACCTCATAAGGTGTATATACCGGGTTGTCGGAGTGCAGGCGAAGCGTAGAAGACTCTTCCATCTTGTTATAGACACGTTTGAATACTACGCCCTCCTTCTCACTTACCACAATACAGGGGGTACCATCCTTCAGTTGGCTCCAGTCCTCTACAAAACGGCCCACAATGACAGTGCCGGATACAATAGGTAACATGGAGTCACCACTAATTTCAAAGGCACGATAGGTACCACCTGTCCCGAGCATAGGCAAACGGAAACGGGGTAACTCCTCTATGAACTCTGGGTCAGCATACCCGTTGAGGTAACCGGCACTAGCCTTATGAGGAACCAGTTCAATATTTTCCCGCTCCTCCTGGTCAACGGTGATGGCCAACACCCGAAGTTTACCACCAGCGGAAGCGCCTGAGCCAGATTTGAAAGCAGAGTCAGACAAATCAGCGGTAATAAGTTCGTCTAGGGAGATATCAAAGAGTTTGGCTACGTTAACAAGCGTACTAAGCTTGGGTTCAGCCCTTCCCTCCTCATAAGCACCTACTAACGAACGCTTTATATCGAGCCTTTCTGCTAGTTGTGCTTGCGTGTAGCCTGCGCTTTTCCGCAAATGCCTTATGTTAGATGTTACTTTTTCCACTTTGAAATTTCAGAGTTCAAGATATTGTGAATGGTCTGCTCCAATCACTTAGTTCTGTAAATATACTAAATGTATACGTAATTTACTAATTATGTTAGCACTTTTATTATGATTTCAATTATATCTATAACTGCTGTTAGTATACCTTAGTCCAATTCATGTCAATGCCTCACAATAGAACTTTTCCCAATCAAATTATTAAAAATATCATATATTCAAATTTTTATAAATAAACTGTACCTCAGTATTTATTTTTGATATATATTTAAACCAGTATAATAATCAAACTTTTACGGCATGATAAATACCCTCTACCATCTTTCCAACTAGCATAGCTTAAGTGTTTGCCATGTCCTTTTCGAGCAAACACACTATTCCCTGCTTTACCATACCTGCCACCAATACAGTTTGATTCCTCTCTTTTATACAATTGAGTAATTACCTACAACTGCTTCTTTCAGCGCTTCAGAGTGACCTTTGGAGCGGTTAACGTCATATTTTTCAATTTCCAACTTTATTATCTTATGATTACAACCTTTACCCCATTCCGCAAGGCTATGACCGGTCTTGCATGCGCATTGCTTTTGACTGGATGTCAGAAAGAAGACCTCATGGAGGAGCAGTTCCAGCAGCCTTTTGCCGTAGCCTCTTCTTTGAACGGTCAACCTATACCTGGCCAGTACATAGTGGTGTTCAAGAACAGCGGCAAGCTAGGTGCCACCAACATTCAGGAACTATCAGCCGCAGGCCGAAAGGCAATCGTAACAACGCGTGAACGGGTGTTGCAAGCAGCTGCCGTAGACGTGTCGGCAGTAGAACAGTCCTATACGGGTGTTGTAAACGGCTTTGCTGCCCGCCTTTCGAAACAACAGTTGGATGCTGTCCGCCTGCACCCGGATGTAGCCTTTGTGGAGCAGGACCGTGTGCTGCTGCTCTCTAAACCTGCCTTCGCCGGGAACGGCCAGAGCAATGCGGGGGGGAAAGACAAAGCAAAGTCTAGTAATGGGAAAGGCCTAGGTAAAGACAAACAAAAGGTTGAAAATCCAATTGAAGAGGAGCCTGTAGTGCCGGCTCCTACCGAACCAGCACCAGCCCCTGCTCCTACTGAACCTATACCTGCCGAACCAGCCCCAACTGAACCAGTACCAGTAGAACCTACTCCAGCAGAGCCTGCACCGGCTGAACCTGCTTATGCAAAATTGAATCCCCTTCCTGGTGAAACCATATCTTGGAATGTAGCCGCCACAGGGTATGGCGATGGCACAGGCATGACAGTGTGGATTGTAGACTCAGGTATAGACACGGACCACCCAGACCTGAACATCGACCTGGAGCGCAGCAAATCTATGATTTATAACATCACATCCATTGAAGATGGTTTTGGACACGGAACCGAGGTTGCCGGCCTTATAGCTGCGAAAAACAACGGAAGCGGTGTGATTGGAGTAGCTGCCAATGCTACTATTGTGGCCCTTCGCGTGTTTGATGACACCGGCTACGGAACCCTTTCGCGTGCCATCAATGCAGTGAACTATGTCAACAACAACGGCAAACCGGGTGATGTGGTGAACATGAGCCTGGGTAGTGGCGTCTCTTCTATTTTGGACGATGCCGTGCGGGCAGCCGCTGCGAAAGGAATCTTGTTTGCCATAGCGTCCGGCAACAGTGCGGTTGATTGCAGTAACAACTCTCCTGCCCGCGTTAATGCCGAAGGAGTTTACACTATTTCTGCCATGGATTCGTACCAGCGCCTGTGGTCCAACTCCAACTACGGTGCCCCAGTAGACTTTGCTGCACCAGGTGTGAATGTAACGACAACAGTATTAGGCGGAACCTTCAAATCGGGTAAATACGGTACCTCCTTTGCAGCCCCTCACGTGGCTGGCATCTTGCTATTGCGAGGTACTGTTTACTCGAAAGGTACTGTGACCGGTGACAAAGACTCCTCTCCTGACCCGATTGCAAGTGTTGAGTAGACATAAGATTGCATCAAAGAAGAAGGCCACTGTTGAGGTGGCCTTCTTCTTTTTATAGGTATGAAATTATTGCTATACCTTCAGTTACCAGGCATACTGCTTTTTGTACATGGCCAGCGAAAGCCTGATTTTGAAATACTCATGCTGCTCCCCCAGGTGCTCATACAAGTCCTTCAGCTTTGCGTCAGGTCCTAGTGTTTCAATGGCCTCCACAATGGCATTGTACTCGCGCTTCGTTACGAAATCCTTTACCGGCACATCGTAGCCCTGCTCTAGCAGCGTGGCCAGATGTGAGTAAACCGTGATAGGGTTCAATTTCCGCTGTTGTGCGATTTCCTCAGGCGAATAACCTCTCTGGTAAGCTTCCCAAGTAACCAAGTGTGTGGCTCCTTTGATGGTGCTGCCCTTGGCCTGCTCCTCCGTCACAAAAGCGATGATTTCATTGATGAAGTCGTGCCCATACCGCTCAAACTTCTGTGCTCCCACCCCGCTGATAGCCAACATAGCTATCCTGTTGGAGGGCTTCTCTGTGGACATCTCCTGTAGTGTGCTGTCGGTGAAGACGACGTATGGCGGCACATTCAGCTCGTCTGCCAGTTTCTTGCGCAGCGCACGGAGCTTATCAAACAGCGCATCGCGTATGATTTCGCGCTTCGGCTTCTCCCGAAGTCGTGGCTCCTCCGCCTGTTTCACCTCCTCAAATTTCACCAGGTTGACACGCCTGCCTTCAAATAGCACCTGCCGACTTTGATCCGTCAGCTTCAAGGTATAGTTCTGGTCATAGGCGAGCTCCACAAGGCCGGCGTTCAGCATCTGGTGCAGGTAGCGGTGCCAATCCAGCGAGCCTATCTCTTTGCCGGCACCGTAGGTCTTAATCCGGTCATAGCCGGAAGACAGCACTTGACTGTTACGTGAGCCGCGCAGCACATCCACCAATAACCCCATGTTCACTTGCTCTTGTGTGCGCGCAATGGCAGAAAGCGCTTTCTGTACAATCAGTGTCCCATCAAAGCTGGTCGGCGGGTTCCGGCAGATGTCGCAGTTGCCGCAATCCTTCTGCATGGTCTCCCCAAAATACTGCAACAGGATGCGCCGTCGGCAGAAAGTAGCCTCTGCAAACTGCTGCATGCGCTCGAGCTTCACCAACTGCAGCTCGGCCGCCTGTGCTTTGTCGTTATCCGAGAGCATGGTGCGCAGGTTGATGACATCGCCAAAACTATAGAATAGTAGAGCCTCTGATTTGGCACCGTCGCGGCCGGCGCGGCCTATCTCCTGGTAATAGCTTTCAATGTTCTTGGGGAGGTTGTAGTGAATCACCCAGCGCACGTTTGACTTGTCTATACCCATACCGAAGGCAATCGTGGCACACACAATCTGTACATCATCGCGCAGAAAGGCTTCCTGCGCCTTAGCGCGCAGTTGAGACGACATACCAGCATGGTAATAGGTGGTGCTATAGCCGTTCTGCTTTAGTTTTGCGGCCAAATCTTCGGTGGCCTTGCGGCTGAGGCAGTAAATGATTCCAGGTTGCCGGTGGTGGCGCTCCAAAAAATCCGTGATTTTCTTGAGTCGGTTCTGCCCGGGCAACACCGTCAGATTGATGTTGGGCCGGTCAAAAGAGGATAGAAACACCTCGGGCTGCCGCAACTGAAGCTGGTCCTGGATGTCCTTTTGCGTAAGTCTGTCTGCAGTGGCTGTGAGCGCCACCACAGGTATAGTCGGGAACTGCTGCTTTAGGGCGCGTAGCTGTGTGTACTCCGGACGGAAATCATGCCCCCATGCAGAGATACAGTGTGCCTCGTCCACGGCAAATAGCGAAATGTTTAGGCGCTTCAGAAAAGAGAAGAAACCACCAGAAAGTAGTTTCTCCGGAGAAACGTAAAGCAGCTTCATGGCCCCGCTCAGGCACTTGTTCTCAATTTCGAATTGCTCCTCCGCACTTTGTGAGCTGTTCAGGTAGGCGGCAGGTATGCCATTGACAAGCAAAGCCTCTACCTGATCCTTCATCAGGGCAATGAGCGGAGAAACGACCACACACAATCCAGGCATCACCACTGCCGGCACCTGGTAGCAGACAGACTTGCCGCCTCCGGTAGGCATCAGCACCAACACGTCCTTACCTTGTAAAATGTCGGAGATAATCTGCTCCTGCATGGGCCGGAACTGGTCATATCCGAAGTAAAGTTTAAGCGCCTCGCGTGCCTCTCTGATTCCTATGCTCATGCTTTTGTATGGGGTGATTTCTAGCTGAAATAGCAGGTATATTCTTACTCAAAGGTAACCATAAAAAACGTGAAATGGGTTCCTGAATCACCATCATATGAGGCGCCAGACAAACCAACTGGTGCCCCACCCGTACCTTTTAAGGAATAATAACCTAAAACCCAATAAGCTATGAAATCTGAAAGAACCAATGAACTAGAGCACGTGCTCATCAAGTGTATCACCGCCTGCGAGGCCTGTGCCACTGCCTGCCTGCAGGAAGATGACGTGAAAATGATGGTGCGCTGCATCATGCTAGACCGGGACTGTGCCGATATCTGTGCCCTCACAGCACGTTTCGTTGCTCGCGACTCTGCCCATGCCAAGCATGTGATGAAGGAATGCATTGAGATTTGTCGCCTTTGCGCAGAAGAGTGCGGCAAGCACGACCACGACCATTGCCAAAAATGCGCCGAAGCCTGCCGCGAGTGCGCCGACGCCTGTGAGGCTTGGATGTCTGGTCGATAAGCAGCAAACGCAAGAGGCCCGAAGACTGTAAAAGTCTTCGGGCCTCTTGCGTTAAGTGGTTTTCCTAGAAAATCAAATCCAGTATACCCTCTATGATGGACAGCACCAGACTGAAAATCAACGCCCACAGAAAACCGTCCACATCGAAACCGGCAATCAGGCTATCCGCCAGCAAAATGATGACGGCATTGATGACCAGCAGGAACAAACCCAGCGTTAGTACCGTGACAGGTATAGTCAGTAACACCAGTATGGGTCGCACGATGGCATTGAGCAGTGCCAGCACGATAGCCAGAATCAAGGCTGACACAAATCCATCAATCTGAACCCCTGGCAGAAGATAGGCAGCAGCCAGGGCCGCCACTCCGGTAAGTAGAATTTTAACAATAAGTCCCATTATAACTTTGTCTATATAGTGATGCTAAAGTATTTATTCAACGCTATACGGTATCAAAGCGATAAAGGTAAAATATTA
Source organism: Pontibacter roseus DSM 17521 (assembly GCF_000373265.1). Lineage (GTDB taxonomy): Bacteria > Bacteroidota > Bacteroidia > Cytophagales > Hymenobacteraceae > Pontibacter > Pontibacter roseus. Next base: position 478,427 of record NZ_KB890762.1, on the reverse strand, counting down.
AGCTTCCAGTCGCTTCTGTGACACGGCCATCCAGTTACACAGTTTATACAGCAGGCGTGCCCCTACATTGCCATTCCACTCACTGTCGCCAGGCGCCACCTCGCACAGGTCAAACCCGATGATTTCCCTGCCAGACCTCACTAATGCTTTTATAAGGTATATGGCTTCTTCAAACTCCAGACCGCCCGGAACCGGCGTACCTGTAGCCGGGCAAAGCTTCGGGTCGAGGCCGTCAATATCAAAGCTGATGTATACCTTCTGGGGAAGCTGCGCGATGATTTTCTTGCATTCTTTTTTCCAGCTGTCGCCTTCGTACATGTTCTCCTTCAGCACGCTGTCATAGAAAACGGTCACCCGCCCGTTGGATTGATCCGCCATCTCCGCCTCTGACTGGGCCAAATCCCGTATACCCACCTGCACGAGCTTCTTCACCTGCGGCAGCTGGAGGGCATTGTACATGATGGATGCGTGTGAGAATTGAAAGCCTTCATAGGCTACACGTAAATCGGCGTGGGCGTCAATCTGCAGGATACCGTATTCTTCGTGGCGCTCAGCCAAAGCATGCATGAGGCCCAGTGGGGTGCTGTGGTCTCCGCCAACTACACCCACCATTTTGCCCTGGTCCAGATAGGCTGAGGCCTTGGCCTTCAACCACTGCAGTAGTTCCATGCCTTTTTGGTTGACTTCTTCTGTCACGTTGGCGAATTCAGCTGCATCCGTTTCAGGGCTTCCTTCCTCCAGCCACTCAATGTAACTTTCGGCACGCTGTCGCAGCTGCTCGCTAGTGGCAGCCCAATCCATGGACACCTCTTCCATGGCTATACCTAGCTTCCAGGCATCCCGTATGGCGGGGTCAAACAAGTCGAGTTGGGGCGAAGCATCAGCGATGGCCTGCGGACCTGCGGCCGTTCCTGCGCTGTAGGATACCGTCACCTCCCAAGGAACAGGAATCAGTACTACCTCTGCCTCCTCAATCGTAAATGGCAAGCCGAACAGACCTCCATTCACGTCGCCTACGCCATTCGGGTCGAAATTGGCTATCTTCTGCTCCTTGCTGTTAGTTGGTTGGCTCTGCGGAGTATTCATCGGTTACGTCTTTTGGGTTAGTATTGAGCAGCTCCTTCACAAAATTTGGAAGTGCAAAGGCAGCAAGATGTATGTCTTCGTTGTAATATTTCAATCCTTGGTTCCTTGAGAAAGCAGCGGCGGCCTCTCTATCAAACTGCAGCGGATGGGCATCTCCTTTGGCTGAGTAGGAAAAACTCCAGGTGCCGGTTGGGTAGGTAGGTATAGCAGCCAGGTAGCAGTGTACTTTGTCCCGACCGAAAATCTTCTTATAGGTGTCGTAAATCTCCACAAACACGGCGCTGTTGAATCGCGGCGACTCACTCTGCGTAATCATGACGCCATCTTTCGTCAAGCAACGGTATACCTCCTGGTAGAACTCCGCCGTGAACAACCCCTCGCCCGGGCCTACCGGATCGGCTGAATCTACGATGATGAGGTCATATTGCGCATCTGCACAATCGCGGATATACTTGATGCCGTCTTCCACCAGCAGGTTGAGGCGCGGGTTGTCAAAGGCGACAGCCGTTTCAGGCAGGTGCAGTTTGCACGCCTCTATCACCAGTTCATCAATCTCCACCAGCGTTACTTCCTCCAATTGCTCATGGCGCAGCAGCTCCCGTACGGTACCACCATCCCCTCCGCCAATCACCAGCGCGCGCTTCGCGTTGCGGTTGCTGAACATGGGCACGTGCGTAATCATTTCATGGTACACGTACTCGTCCTTCTGGGTGCACATCACCATACCGTCCAGCGTCAGCATGTTGCCATAAGCCAGCGTCTCGTATACCTCTACCCGCTGGTAAGGCGAATCTTTTTTGTAGAGTTGGTCACCGGTGTGTTTAAGCGACAGCGCGATGTTTTCGTCTCGCTCCGTGAACCAGACGTCCCGTGTGATGGAGCCGTCGGCCTCTATTGTCTTTGGCGCCACGTCCCGTACCACATCTAAATTGAAGTCAGTACGCTTGAGCAGGCTCAATTGCCCTCTGCGCAGCTCCATGGAAGAGCCATGACCTGACTGGAAAGCCTCTTTGAGATACATGTAAGACACCCACGGGTCAACCGAATCGCCACAAGTAAAGAGGTCGACCGCAGCGTAGCCATACTCCGGCCAAGTATGTATGGCCAGGTGGCTCTCCTGTATCACCACCACACCAGACACCCCATAGGGCGAAAAATGATGGAATGTGCTGTTGATGACGGTGGCACCGGCAGTCTCGGCTGCAGCCACCATGCTGTTTTCGATGTGCACTACATCGTTCATCAGCTCGGGGGAGCAGTCGTAGAACTCAACTAAAATGTGTCTTCCTAATGCGTTCATTGAGGGGGTATGAGTGTTTCAAATCGTATTGTGGGACAAAAAAACTAAATCTAAAAGTATAATCAAATTATAAACTACGAGTCCAAGGCCGAAACAGCTGTGAACCAATGCGTTTAAAAAAGACACGGGTATGCCGTCTCTGAATAGCAACGGCTATCGGCGCAGGTATAGCCAGGTTACATATAATCAAATAATGACCGGAAGGTATAGCAGGAATAAGAATCAGGAAGGAATAGGCTTTCGGCTGCCTCAGGCATAGGTATAGGAGAAGGGATATCCTAAGTAGGACATACAGGTATAGCATATAAGCCTACCTCCTGCTACTGCAAAGGAACAGGTTAGCGTACAACTGTAAAGAAAATCAGTTTACCAGTACTCTTATTTTTCAAGTGGTAGGTATAGCGAATGATGGTGCCTATTCCTCCCCCATCAGGTTGTTTTTGTCTGTGCTGAAGGTCCGGATGATGTCCAGCATCTTGATGAGCGTAGTCGTGTCGAAGAACAACAGCAACGGCAGCTCTACATTTTTGGAGTTATGCGTGAACTGGGTGATGACGGTAAAGACCAGCGGCTGGAAAAGCGGATGCTGCACCAGAATGTCTTTAAGTGAGTTGGCGATGTGGCTTTTGGGTGCCTTTGGGGGTGACCCGTAAATGTTGCTCTTCAGGATATTGGCCAGCTGCGTGACAAGTGCCCCGGTGATGATATTGCTGATTTCCAGTAGCAGCGATTCCTGCATCACGTTCAGTTCTCCCTTGCGTACATCCAACATGCTCAGACATACCTCTGAGAGCTTGGTCACATGTTCATCTGAAAAGAGCATGAGTGTGGCCCCATTGAAATCGCCTTTTATATCAGATTGGATGATCAGGTGGGTATCCTCATATTTGGTGACAAGCGAGATTAACTCTTTTACATCGATAAGCTGTATGGCGGGGACTTTCAGCAGCACCTTATCTTTTGCTATCACTGCAAAGGAATCAGCAGCCCGTGCCAGTCCTATATTCAGTATCTCCTTGATAATGTCTTTCTCTAACTCCGTTACATGAGTATCCATCATGGTAGTCGTGTTAATAGTTTTATCGTCCATCGCCACTGCCTATCTTTTGCTTATGAAATATTTAGTGATGGCCGGCACATCGAGCACCAGGCATACCTTGCCGGTACCCAGTAACGTCACGCCGCCATATAAATCAATGCTATCCAAAGGCTTGCTAAGTGGCTTCACCACTATGTCTTGCTGCCTGTACAGTTTGTCCACGATAAGGCCCAGCTTACGGTTGTTGTACGAAACAATGATGATGTTCTGTACCTGCCCCTGTAGGCGTGTCTTGTCGCCAAGCCTCATGTTAGGCTCCCCGGTATTCAAGAGCTCGTGCAGGTATACCACCGTCACGGTCTCTCCTTTGATGTCTGCCACGAGCACATCGCTTACTTCGTGTAGTTCGTCTTTATCCAGCGCCACCACCGAGTCGGTATGTATCAAAGGTATGGCGTAGAAGATGCTATCCACCTCAAACAGCAGGGCTCCCTTCACGGCAATGGAAGTGGGCAGCTGCAGCGTGAATGTGGTGCCTTTGCCCTTCTCCGACTCTACCCGAATGCGCCCTCCAATGGAATCTATGGCGTTCTTCACCACATCCAAACCTACGCCCCGGCCCGAGAATTCTGTGACTTCCTTGGCCATTGAAAAGCCTGGTTCAAACAGAAAAGAAAAGACTTCTGAGTCTGGTAGGTCCTCCGCCACATCAGCCGATACCATCCGCTGCTGCACGGCAGCACTCCGCACTTTCTTCAGGTCGATGCCCTTTCCGTCATCCGCCAAGGTAATCACTACGCTTTCCCGGTCGCTTCTGGCTGAAAGCTCCAGGTTGCCGGTTTTTGGTTTCCCGCTCTTCTCGCGCTCTGCCGGCTTTTCAATACCATGCGTAATGGCATTACGGACCAGGTGAAGCAAAGAATCCGTCATGATTTGCAGGATGTTCCTGTCAATCTGGATGTCCTGCCCGGAGAGTTCCAGGTCCACTTCCTTCTTTTCGGCGTTCGCAATATCACGCACCACACGCGGAAATTTATTGAATAGCGTACCGATGCTCACCAAACGGGCGTCCATCACGCTATACTGCAGTTCTTCGGTAATCCGGTACAGGTGGGAACTCACCTGCTTCAGTTCATCGTGGTCCAACTCGCGGCTGAGTGAAAGTATGCGGTCACGGTCTATGATGAGCTCGCCTACCAAATTCATAAGGTGGTCCAGCTTCCTGATTTGGATGTAAATCAGGTCAGAGAGGGTAAGGTTACGGGAGGTGCTGAACTTCTGCACCTTAGCCAGCTCAATGGTGCTGTCAGAGAGACTGTCCACGATGATATCGAGATTGCGGAGCAGCACCTGGTCTGGCTCTACAGGAAACTCGCCATCAATATTGCCAATCAGCTCCCCCAGCATGTCGATGCCGTCAAACAGCACGCCCACCACTTCATCGCTGAAGCTGAGCTCTTTGTTCCGAATCAGGCCGAAGGCGGTTTCTAGCTTGTGGGACAAGTCAGAGATTTGCAGGTAGCCGATTGCCTTGGCATTGGCCTTCAGGTTATGGAGCATACGGAAAATCTCCGCCAGTACCTGATCGTCCTGTGGCCTTTTCTCCAGCTCGCTTATAAGCCTGTTAAGGGCGTCGAAATACTCCAACGCCTCCGCAATAAATATCTCTTTATACTCCTGCTCTCTCGATTTCATGTATCACTGTCAGTCAAACTGACCTGCTGCTCTGCCACATACCTGTTCAAATAGGATGCTATCTGTGAAAGTGGCAGCACCGTGTTTGTATACCCGCTCTCTATGGCGGACTTTGCCATTCCAAAAATGGCGGATGATTCTTCGTTTTGAGCGACAACATGGCCACCAGTTCTCTTGAATATGGCTCCAGCTCCGGCCGTGCCGTCCTTTCCCATACCGGTCAATACTACACCTATCACGCGTCTTATACCACTTTTAGCGACTGACTCCATGAGTAAATCCACTGAAGGCATGTCGTAACCGGAAGCAGCCTCATCAGCGAAGCCTATTTTCAGGTTGCTGGCACTGCCCATGAAGGACTGCAGAATCATGTTTCGCCCGCCAGGAGCCACTATGATTTTACCGGGCTGTGGCACTAAACCGCTTCGCCCTTCTACCACCTGCAGTGTTGTCAATTCCTGCAGACGCTTCGAAAAGCTTAACGTGAAGTTAGCAGGCAAGTGAAGCGCCACCAGAACAGAGGCCTTCAGTTTAGCATCCAGCTGTTTCACTATTGCCTCCACTGCTTGCGTGCCTCCTGTTGAGGCACCTATAATCACAACCGTATCTACTGCTTGTGATTGCGACCTTTTCGAAGGAGATTGTCCTAGCTTTACCTCTTCCTCCAGCATTTGCAGCCGCTTTTCCGGATTCCAGTACTCCGACTCGCGCACCGCCCTCACCTTTTCCCTTATCTCATCCGCTATACCTCTGTAATTTGGCCTGGATTGAGGCTCAGGCTTCACAATCACACTATATACCCCTAAATCAATCGCATCATGCAATAAGTCCAGCGACAGCTCTTCTCTTTCCACCAACATGATGATGGGCGTTGGGTGCTCGCTAAAAACACGTTTAAAAGAGAAGAGACGCTTGTTGTACCGCAGGCTGGCCGAGGCGAGGACCACATCCACATGCTGTGACTGAAGTTGCTCCATCAACTGATTGCCATCTACTGCCAGTCCGCCTACCTCTATATCAGGTTCAGTACTCAGTATATCCTCAAGCACTAACCTACCATAGCTGGAGCGTTCTGCCAGCAGCACCCTGAGTTTATGCTTCTGCTCTTTCAAAGTACACCCCCTAACTCGACAACCCTAACGTACTTCTACTAACAAAGGTATAGACTACTCTTCGAGTGCCTTTTTGACAACCTCCAATACTTTCTCCTCTGAGAATGGCTTTACAATGTAGGAAAGGGCGCCGTATTCCATCGCCTCATTCACTATTACCTCCTGGCCAACAGCACTCACAATAATCACTCTCATATCCGGCTGCTCGGCTTTTATACCTTTCAGCACATCCAGGCCTGTGTTGTCAGGCAGGATAACATCCAGAGTTATCAAGTCAGGCTTTGTCTCTTTCGCCAGCTCAAGGGCAGTTTGTCCGTTAGGAGCCTCGCCTACTATCTCATACCCTGCATCTGTTAGCATGTTCTTGAGCATAGTGCGCATGTAGAAGGAGTCGTCTACAATCAGAATTCTTTTCATACCTTATAATAGTATAGCTTCTATTTATGTATTCTAAAACTAGCTTTTCAGCTCCTGTATCTCATCCTGTGTCAGAATCTTGTACATGTCCAGCACGATAATCAGGCGTTCGTTCACTTTGGCTATACCTTCTATATAATTCGCGTGGATGTTGATGTCCTGCAAAAAAGAAGGCGCCTTGTCAATTTTGGCCATGGAGAGGTTCAGTGACTGGGGCACTTCACGCACAATCACCCCGATGCTGTAGTCCCTTGCCTCAATCACCAGGGTATAGGTGATATTAGGGTTCTGGTCACTTGTCAAGGGTGCCGGGCGTATACCAAAGCGCTCCTCCAAATCCATGATGGCAATAATATCACCCCGGATGTTGGCAACTCCTTTGATAAAATCAGGTGTGCGGGGCATACGCGTCACGCTTGGCGTCACGGTTACTTCCTTCACCTGCTCTATCTTGATGCCATACTCCTCCGCACCCAATTTGAACACGATAAGGTGTATTGTCTCTTCCGCGGCTGCAGTGGATTTGGTGGCCTCTGCCAGGCTGCTTATTTCCTGTACATCGGTGGCTGAGGTTGTCACGGCGTCTGCTGCTAGTTGTTCTTCTTTCTTCTTACTCTTATCCTTCATCTCTCAGAAAGCCTGTTATTTAACATTCCCCTCTGCGTTTCGGTGGCTCATAGGGCCTGTCGCTAACCTGGCGTTACCGCTGATTGACTTTACATGCTTGCCCCGTGCAGCCACTGAAGTAAGCCTGCGGTTGTTGTTGCTGTGATTGAATACCAGGTTTCCATCTACCAGCTTGAAGGCCGATATACTGATTTGCAGGTCCGCCGCAATGTCGTTCAGGTTCTGCGAAGATGAAGTCAGTTCCTGCATGGAGGTGGAGAGTTGCTTGGCTGTGCTCGCTACCTGCTGCGTACCAGAGGCAGTCTGCTCAGCGATGGCTACCACCTCTTCCACATACTTTACTACATCACCAATCGATGACTTCTGTACCTCAGTTGCTGTCAGGATGTCCTGTGCAGATCGGAGCGTCTCGCCACTGGATGCAGCAATGTTCTTAAAGGCTCCAGAAGCCTCAAACGTAGCGTTCTTTCCTTTCAACACGCGGCCTTCCATAGTCGAAATCGCCGTAGCAGCTGAAGCCGTATCTTTTTTCACGTCCTCTACCAGCGTGGCAATTTCACTAGCCGACTTGCGAGAACCCTCTGCCAGTTTTCTGATTTCCTCGGCTACAACAGCAAAACCTCTACCTGCCTCACCGGCACGGGCGGCCTCAATGGCAGCGTTTAAGGCAAGCAAGTTGGTTTGGGCTGCGATGTCCGTGATAACACCCAGTGATTTGGATATTTCCTGGGAGCGTACACTTAATACTTCAATGGTCTTAGAGGTGAGCGAAGCAGAGCTGGAAATCTCTTCCATGTTCTTCACCACTTCCGCTACCGTTTTCAAACCAAGCTGTGAAGTTTCTTCACCCAACGTGGCTGATTTATTCACTACTTCCGCACGAGCGGCTGTATCCTTCGTAGTTTTCATGATTTCTTCAATCAACTTGAAGGCCTGGTCAGTCTTAAGAGCTTGGTTCTGTGCACCTTCCGCCATTTGCTGCATTGCCAATGCAACATCTAGTGTTACGCGGTTCATCTCCAACCCTTTTCCGGCCATCTCCTCTGAGGAGCTTCCCACTACGAGTGAAGAATCATTGATTTCACCCAATAGCGCGTTCAGGTTATCCACTGCTAGATTTAGGGCATTGGCCATGTCCAGGATATCCCCGGCGGTGTGCGCCTCTACTTTCTGGGTAAGGTCACCTTCGGAAATGGCACGCACTACGCGCGATACTTCCAAGACAGGCGTCACGATGGACTCCAGCAAGTCGTTCAGCGTATCTACCAGCTCTTTCCAGCTTCCGCCTACACCCTGTAAGGTAGCACGCTCAGTCAGTTTTCCTTCCACACCGGCAACTCTCGCCACACGGCTTACCTCACCAGCCAATCGGTTCAGGTCAATCACCATCGTGTTGATGGTATCAGCCAGTTCTGCCACCTCACCTCTTGCTTCGAGGGTCAGTTTCTGGGTCAGGTCACCTTTTGACACTGCGGTTACTACTTTCACTATACCTCGTACCTGCGTTGTCAGGTTGGAGGCCATGGTGTTTACGTTGTCGGTCAAATCTTTCCATACACCCGCCACGTTTGGCACGTTGGCCTGTCCGCCTAGCTTACCCTCGGTACCTACCTCAAGCGCCACACGGGTTACCTCACCAGCGAAGATGTTCAGGGAATCCACCATGCGGTTCATGTTCTCCTTCAACTCTCCCAGTTCACCCTTCACATCCACAGACACTTTCTGGGTCAGGTCACCCTTGGCCACAGCCGTCGCCACCTTAGCGATGTCGCGTACCTGCAATGTCAGGTTACTGGCCATGGTGTTCACATTGTCGGTCAATTCTTTCCAGGTACCGCGTACTTTTGGCACGTTGGCCTGGCCACCCAGACGACCTTCTGTTCCCACCTCGCGGGCAACCCGTGTTACCTCATCGGCGAAGATGTTCAGGGAATCCACCATCTGGTTAAGGTTCTCCTTCAAATCGAGGAGTTCGCCGCGTGCCTCTACTGTTATCTTCTGGCTCAAATCGCCTTTCGCCACCGCGGTCGCTACTTTGGCAATGTCTCGCACTTGAGAGGTCAAGTTGCTGGCCATGTAGTTTACGTTGTCGGTCAGGTCCTTCCAGGTACCGGCCACGTTTGGCACGTTGGCTTGACCACCCAGTTTACCTTCCGTTCCCACTTCACGGGCTACACGCGTTACCTCATCACCGAATATATTGAGCGAGTCCACCATCTGGTTGAGGTTCTCCTTCAGGTCCAGAATTTCGCCTCTTGCTTCTACTGTTATCTTCTGGCTTAGGTCGCCCTTGGCCACAGCGGTTGCCACTTTTGCTATACCTCGCACCTGCGTTGTCAGGTTAGAGGCCATGGTATTCACATTATCTGTCAGGTCTTTCCATACGCCACCTACATTTGGCACTGCAGCCTGACCTCCTAATTTTCCGTCTGTACCTACTTCGAGTGCTACACGGGTTACTTCACCAGCAAATATATTGAGCGAGTCCACCATGCGGTTCATGTTCTCCTTCAGCTCATTCAACTCACCTTTCACATCCACAGACACTTTCTGGGTCAGGTTGCCCTTGGCCACTGCCGTCGCCACATTGGCAATATCACGTACCTGAAGGGTCAAGTTGGAGGCCATGGTGTTCACGTTGTCGGTGAGGTCCTTCCATACCCCGCCTACATTAGGCACTGATGCCTGACCGCCGAGACGTCCTTCCGTACCCACTTCACGGGCCACACGGGTCACCTCATCGGCGAAGATGTTCAGGGAATCGACCATCTGGTTAAGGTTCTCCTTCAGGTCAGCCAGTTCACCTCGTACGTTCACCGTGATTTTCTGGCTCAAATCGCCTTTCGCCACAGCGGTCGCCACATTGGCGATGTCACGCACTTGGAGCGTCAGGTTACTGGCCATGTAGTTCACATTGTCAGTCAGTTCTTTCCAGATACCGGCCACGTTGGGCACGTTGGCCTGACCGCCTAGTATACCTTCTGTACCCACTTCACGCGCAACACGGGTTACTTCCGCGCCAAATACGTTCAGTCGGTCCACCATTTCATTCAGGATATCCTTGAGGTCACCCAGTTCACCCTTCACATCCACCGACACTTTCTGGGTCAGGTCGCCTTTCGCCACGGCAGTCGCTACCTCAGCGATGTCACGCACCTGCAGCGTCAGGTTACCAGCCATGAGGTTCACATTATCGGTGAGTTCCTTCCAGGTACCTTCCACATTTGGAACAGCAGCCTGGCCACCCAGTTTACCCTCTGTTCCCACCTCACGGGCAACTCGTGTTACCTCACCAGCGAAGATATTCAGAGAGTCCACCATCTGGTTGATGATGTCCTTCAGTTCTGCCATTTCACCACGCACGTTCACCGTGATTTTCTGGGTCAAATCGCCCTTCGCTACCGCTGTAGATACGTTTGCAATGTCACGCATCTGAGAGGTTAAGTTGGAGGCCATGGTGTTCACGTTGTCGGTGAGGTCCTTCCATACACCACCTACGTTCGGCACCTTGGCCTGACCGCCGAGACGTCCCTCCGTTCCGTATTCACGGGCCACACGGGTTACCTCGTCAGCAAAAATGTTGAGCGAGTCCACCATCTGGTTCATGTTATCCTTCAGCTGGGCAAACTCACCGCGCACATCCACTGATACTTTCTGCGCCAGATTTCCTTTTGCCACCGCAGTGGCCACATTGGAAATGTCTCGCACCTGAGAGGTCAGGTTGGAGGCCATCGTATTTACATTATCTGTCAGGTCTTTCCATACACCGGCTACGTTCGGAACAGATGCCTGACCACCGAGTTTACCTTCGGTACCTACCTCAAGTGCCACACGGGTTACTTCCCCTGCAAACAGGTTCAGGTTATCAATGGTACGGTTGATGGTCTCGGCCATGACCTTGAAGTCACCGGAAACAGGGATTTGGAACGTCTCATCCAGATTGCCCCGCGAGATGTTCTTCAGTACCTTGCCCACTTCTAGTACCGGAACCGCGATGGAGTCTACTAGACCATTGATGTTGTTAATCATGTCCTTCCAGAAACCGGAAGCGTTTTCGGCTGATGCCCTGGCCTTAAGGTTACCCTCTACTCCGGCAACCTTAGAAATACGGGATACTTCCCCGCCTACGCCGCCAATCATCTCCACCATTGAGTTATAGGCTTCGGCGATTTCAGCGAAAATATCTTCGTTCTGTTTCGTCAGACGAACAGAAATATCACCTTTCTTGAAGGCATCAAGGGCATAGAGCACCTTGTTCAGCTGCTCGCCAATATATTCGGGGTTAGAAGGCAGTACCTGCTTGCGTGTAGCTTTGCCATTCTGCCCATTCCTGGCTGGGAGCGATGTGTTACCATATGATTTTTTGGCGACGGTTGGTTCCGGTGCAGGAGATACGGGAGGGTTTGCTGTCTCTTCTGCCGGCTCCGCCTGCTCTACCACGCGTGCGGTAGGAGCTGCAGCCTCTTCCATTGCCCTGGACTTGGCTTTGGGGGCAGCTGCTTGCTTGGGTTGGCTGGTTTCTACGTCACTAATGAGCTTGTCTTTGCTCAGCTTCAAATTTTTACCTAGGGCCATATGTATAGGGTTGTGTAAGGTAGTAGCAATAAGTATGAATCCTTCTCATCAATTCAAACCTCCAATGAGAGGAGCCATTGCGTACAGAATATTATTGCAATTTAGTCATTTATTGTGATTGATAGCAATACTATTCATTAGATAACTAGGCGTTGCTGAATTCAACTGCCAATGCTTTATAGTCTTTTGCCCCGTTTGAGGTACCATCATAGTCCAGCACACTCTTCCCGAAAGACGGGGCCTCGGCCAACTTGACGTTGAGGCGTATCTGGCTGTCGAAAATCTTCTCTTTCACATTCTCCCGCAGGTACTCCAACACCTCCAGGCTTAGCTTCCTTCTGACATCAAACATCACCACTACGATGCCTTTTATTTTGAGTTTCGGGTTAAATGCCTTTTGAACCTTATTAATAGTATTCATAATCTGGTCAAGCCCTTGCAAGGTTAGCACCTCCATTTGCAAAGGTATAAGAACCTCATGGGCAGCTGTAAGTGCGTTGAGCGTCAGAACCGAGAGGGAAGGCGGACAGTCTATCAGCACATAATCGAAGCCTTTGACCTCAGAAAGCAGGGTTTTCAGGAACTTCTCGCGGTCCGGCTGAGAGACGAGGGATATCTCCACATCAACCAGCTCATTGGAACCGGGAGCTACCCAAATTCCGTCTTTCTGCACCAGTATCTCCTGCATGGATTTACTGCCCAGGAAGGCCTCGGCCAAAGTGGCATCTGGAGAGGAAACAGCAAGCGAATAGGAAAGGTTGCTTTGTGGGTCCAGGTCAAGCAGAAGCACCTTGTGACCAAGTTTGCTGAGGGCGCTCCCCAGGTTGATGGTCGTAGTGGTTTTACCAGTGCCGCCCTTCTGGTTGATGACGGCTACTATCTTTGTTTTCATGCAGATGCAACAATAAAAGCTTAGAAGGCTGTTGAGCTGATAAAACTATCAAAAATTCTGGAATAAATAGCTCATCTACCAATTTAGCTTCCTACTCTATCTCAAATTGGTTGTCTATCTTGCCGGTTACTAGGTATACGTCCTCCCATGAGGGCAACTCCAAACTGATGGCGATGGCTGCGGCGGGCTCCAAGTAACCGATGTGCTCGTCAGTGAGGGCTCGGGCGAGGCGCGTAATGCCAGGGTTATGGCCCACCAGCACCACCTTGGAGACAGCATCAGGTAATTGGCTCAGGGTTTCGAAAAGGATGTTCTCGCGTGCGTTATACAACTCGGGGAGATAGTTGATGTTTTCTTCATCAAAGTAGACCTTAGCAGCTATGAGACAGGCCGTCGCGTTAGCCCGGCGTGCCGGGCTTGCTAACAAAGCACCTATCTTCTGATACTTATCACGTATCCATTGGCCAGTGGCATGTGCCTGATGTATGCCATGCCGTGTCAACTCGCGCTCGAAATCTGGCTGCAGCGGATAAGGGTCGTTGGTTTCAGCGTGCCGGCAGATGACTAACAATCTTTGCATATAAAACAAAAAGAGGTTCGTATAGTACTTTTAAAGCTACTAAATAAGTCTTACTTCAAAATGAATGATTGCCTGTTAAACCTATGTTATCAAATTCAGGTTGTATTTGTTTGAAAAAAAATTTGAACTTTGGGCAAAATCGAATTGAACTGCCTCTAAACATACAGAATGATTAAAAACTTAGTTATTGTCGAGTCGCCTGCCAAGGCTAAAACGATTGAAGGGTATCTGGGGAAAGATTTTGTGGTGAAATCCAGCTTCGGCCATGTGCGGGACCTGCCTAAGGACAACAATGCCATTGATATAAAAAACAATTTTAAGCCAACCTATGTCATTTCGAGCGATAAGAAAGAGGTAGTATCGCAGTTGAAGAAACTGGCCAAGGAGGCGGAGATGGTCTGGCTAGCATCGGACGATGACCGCGAAGGAGAAGCCATTTCGTGGCACCTGACCGAGGCACTGGACCTGACGGCGGCCAAAACAAGGCGAATCGTATTTCGTGAGATAACTAAAAACGCCATCATTAACGCCATCAGTTCACCACGCGGCATTGACATGGATTTGGTGAATGCGCAGCAAGCACGCCGTGTACTTGACCGGCTTGTAGGTTTTGAGCTGTCACCGGTGCTTTGGAAGAAAATCAAGACCGGGCTCTCAGCCGGACGCGTGCAATCCGTGGCGGTACGCCTGGTGGTGGAGCGCGAGCGCGAGATTGAGCGTTTCAAGGCGGAAGCAGCCTTCCGTATAAACGCACAGTTTGAAGTAGGCGGCAAGAACCTGGAGGCTGAACTCCCTGCTAAATTCAAGACAGAAGAAGAGGCGCAGGCCTTTCTGCAGCGTTGCATAGGGGCCAGCTACACCATTGGCAACCTGGAGACCAAGCCGCTCAAACGCAGTCCTGCCCCACCCTTTACCACCTCTACCCTGCAGCAGGAAGCCAGCCGGAAACTGTCCTTCTCGGTTGCACAGACCATGACGGTGGCCCAGCGTCTTTACGAGGCCGGTAAGATATCCTATATGCGTACGGACTCCTTGAACCTTTCTGAGGAAGCCATTCAAGGAGCCTCTGCTGCCATTACTAAGTCATTTGGGGAGCGCTTCGTGAAGACGCGCCGTTTCAAGACCAAGTCCGCTTCGGCTCAGGAAGCGCACGAAGCCATACGCCCCACTGATTTCGGAGCGCTAAATGTGAGCAGCGACCGAAATGAGCAGCGTCTGTACGAGCTGATTTGGAAGCGCGCCATCGCCTCTCAGATGGCAGACGCAGAAATAGAGAAAACCACTGCCACAATTGACATCTCTACCCAGCCGGAGAAATTAGTGGCTACCGGGGAAGTCATCAAATTTGAAGGCTTCCTGAAGGTATACATAGAGTCTAAAGACGATGAAGAAGGCGGTGACGAGGATGTGAAAGGTATGCTGCCGCCGCTGAGTATCGGTCAGCAACTGAACCTGCGCCAGATGCAGGCCACGCAGCGTTATTCCCGCCCTGCCCCCAGGTATACCGAGGCCAGCCTGGTGAAGAAGCTGGAGGAAATGGGAATTGGTCGTCCGTCTACCTACGCTCCTACTATCTCTACTATTCAAAAGCGAGGTTATGTGGAGAAAGACAGTCGCGAAGGGAAAGAGCGCCCGTACCGGGTACTGACCTTGCAGAAGGACCAGATATCAAGCCAAACCAAGACAGAGATGACCGGTGCCGAAAAGAGCAAGCTGTTCCCGACGGACATGGCCATGGTGGTGAATGATTTCCTGGTGGAGCATTTCCCGAACGTGATTGACTATTCCTTTACAGCCCGCGTAGAAGCTGAATTTGACGAAATAGCCCAAGGGCAGCAGGTATGGGAACATATGCTGGAGAAGTTCTACGAGAAATTCCACCAGCGCATCGAGAGCAGTGAGAGCATCAACCGGGCCGACGTATCGGGTGCTCGTGAGATAGGTATAGACCCGGTGTCGGGGCAGAAAATAATAGCCAAACTGGGCCGTTACGGTCCTTTTGTGCAACTAGGCGAGGAAAACACAGAAACTGGGGAGAAACCAGCGTATGCCAGCCTGCGCAAAGGACAGTTCCTGGAAAGCCTGACCCTGGAGGATGCCCTGGAGCTCTTCAAACTGCCGCGCATTGTGGGTGTTTACGAAGACAAGGAGATGAAAGCCGCCATTGGTCGCTTTGGTCCCTACATCAGCCACAGCAGCAAGTTCTACTCCTTGCCAAAGAACATGGACCCGCATACAGTGACGGCAGAAGAGGCTATTGCGCTGATAGAGGCCAAACGCAAAGCCGACGCAGAAAAGCTGATAAAGGACTTCCCGGAAAATCCGGAGGTACAGGTGCTTAACGGAAGGTATGGCCCCTACATCGTGGTCGGCAAGAAGAACGTGAAGATTCCGAAAGGCAAAGAGCCGGCCGAGCTGACGCTGCAGGAATGCCTGGACCTGGCAGAGCAGACACCAGAGAAAAAAGGCCGTGGCGGTTTCAAAAAGAAAACAGAGGCGGCGACTGCCGAGAAGAAACCTGCAGCCAAAAAGCCGGCAGCTAAGAAAAAGCCAGCATCCAAGAAGCCTGCCGCCAAAAAGGCGGCCAGCCCAAAAAAATAAGGCAATATAGAAAGCCGCTCCCAATAGGAGCGGCTTTTTTGTATCTGCAGGTATAGCTCAACCCAAAGCAGATTCAGAAGTAAAAGGTAAAAAAGCGAAAGACGAAACGCAGGACAGGTATGGCAAAAAAGAAACTGGTCGTATTGACGGGGGCAGGTATAAGCGCAGAGAGCGGAATAGCCACATTCCGGGATGCCAATGGGCTTTGGGAAGGGCATGATGTCATGGAAGTAGCCTCACCGCAAGGTTGGCACAAAAATCCAGAGTTGGTGCTAGATTTCTACAACCAGCGCCGTAAGAATGCCATCAGTGTGAAACCCAACGCCGGACATGAGGTGCTCGCAGAACTGGAGAAATACTTTGACGTGCGCATTATCACCCAGAACGTGGACGACCTGCACGAGCGCGCCGGCTCTACCCATGTCATCCACCTGCATGGCAAACTTTTTGAGAGTCGCAGCACCTTAGACCCAACGCTGGTGTACAAAATGGCAGGTTGGGAGCTGAAGCTAGGCGATAAATGCGAGCGTGGTTCCCAATTGCGCCCTAATATCGTGTGGTTTGGGGAACAAGTGCCAATGATGGAGCAGGCCATGGCGGAAACCATGCAGGCGGATGTCTTTCTGGTGGCTGGCACCTCGCTGGTGGTATACCCGGCGGCCGGACTGGTGGACTTGGTGCCGAACGAGTCTCCTGTCATCGTCGTGGACCCGAACCTGCCTTACGTGCGCCCCAAGCCTAACCTGCACCTGTTCGAAGAAAAGGCCACCACTGGCATGCCGAAAGTTGCCACCCTGCTGCGCGAAAAATACCTGTAACTCTCATAAGCTGGTGCTTTCCCCCAAGAACCTGCATACATAGTTTTTCAGCTGAATTCTTACAGCCAGCCAGGAAGCGTCGCTCAACACCTCCTTCATCAACTTCTTCCCAGCCTTCATCATCTGACTGGCAACTGTAAACATCTATAAAGTATTCTGAAACTGATTCGGACACTTAAGGAGTAGCCGCTCAGGGCTTCCTCCTCCTATACCCAACCCTGAAAATAAATTATCCAGAACGTTAAACCTTTCGCCGCTGACCTGTTCTAAATGCTACCAATTCCCTACTGGATAAATGCGGCTAAGTAAATTCGCATATCTGGGAATTCCCTGACTGTTTATTAGAAAACAAAACACTACTACCCAATTCAAACACAAATGAGAAAATTGTTCTCCCTGCTGATTATGTTCATCAGCGTATCACAGGCTTACGCACAGGCCGTGACGGGCATCGTTCAGAGTGCTTCAGACAAAAGCGGTCTCCCGGGTGCCAGCGTTGTCATGAAGCGAGCCGCCAGCACGGGCATCCTGACTACTGTAACTGACGGTGAGGGGGCTTTCCGCTTTGAGCAAGTGCAGTCAGGCGACTATACCCTGGAGGTGCGCTACCTTGGTTTTGATTTATTAAGCAGACCCGTGAAGGTGCAGCAGGGTCCGTTGGACCTGGGTGTACTGGCCCTGCAGGAGCAGAACAACCGACTGAGCGAAGTACAGGTGATAGGCCGCGCGCCACTTGGAGAACAGAAGGGTGACACCACGCAGCTGAACGCCAAGGCCTTCAAGACAGCGCCTGATGCGAGCGCCGAGGACCTGGTTACGAAGATGCCGGGTGTGACGGTGCAGGATGGTAAAATACAGGCACAGGGCGAGGAAGTGCGGCAGGTGATGATTGACGGCAAGCGCTACACCGGCGAGGATGTGAACTCAGCCATGCGCAACCTGTCTTCGGACATGATTGAGAACGTGCAGGTGTTCGATGCCCAGAGCGACCAAGCTGCCTTCAGCGGCTTTGACGATGGCAACCGCATCAAGACCCTCAACTTCGTGACGAAGAAAGAGCGCCGCCAAGGTTATATGGGTAAGATATCGGCTGGTTACGGCACAGACGACAGATATATGGTGGGCGCTGCGGTGAACTACTTCAACAACAACAGAAGAATCACGGTGACAGGCCTCACCAACAACATCAACATGTTCGACTTCTCGGTAGGTGAAACGCCGGGTGGCGGCATGCGCGGCCGCAGAGGCTGGGGCGGCGGCTCTCCCACCGGCATTATCAACACGAACACCTTCGGCGTGAACTACAACGACATGTGGGGCAAGAAGATGGAGGTGAGCGGCAACTACAACTACTCTAACCGCGACGTCATTAACAACCAGTACCGCTTCCGCGATTTCGTTTCAAACGATGCGGGCTTGCAGTATACGGAGAACAGCCGCAACAACGACGTAGAAGAGAGCCACCGCCTCAATTTCCGACTTCAGTACAACATCAACCAGAACAACAGGCTCCTCGTGACGCCGAACATCTCGTTGCAGAAAATCAACGCCTTCACGGAGCGGGATGCGCGTACCTATGATGCTGCCGGCGACTTGTCCGAGTCTTTAAACCGCTCTACTTCCGACAACACGAGCCTTAACTTCAACAACAACATCCTGTACTCCCACAAGTTCGGCGATTCAGGCCGTATCCTGACCACCAACTTTAACACCAGCGTGAGCAACACGGAGGGTGACGGCTACCAATTGGAGAACACACAGAACTTCGAGAACCCGGACAAGAGCGTGTCCCGGAACCAGTTCATCAAGCTGGACCGCATGAACTTCAACTGGTCTGGTAACGCGAACTATTCCCAGCGCCTGGGTGAGAAGTCACGCCTGCAGCTGGAGTACTCCATCGGCAACCAGATGCGTGATTCCGACAGAAGAACCTTTGACTATGAGGAGACGGCTGGCCTTTATTCTGGCCTGAACACGCCGCTGAGCAGCACGTTCAAGAGCGACTACCTCTCGCAGAGCGTGGGGCCAAGCTACCAGTACCGCAATGACAAGGTACGGTTCCAGGTGAGCACGCTCTACCAATACGCCACCCTCAACAGCGATAGCGAGTTTCCCACTGATTACAACCTGAAGCGCAACTTCTCCAACATCCTGCCATCGGCGGAGTACGAGTACAAGTTCTCCAACTCGCGTAACCTGACGGTGAACTTCCGCTCCAGCACCAATGTGCCATCGGTGGAGCAGTTGCAGGAGGTGCTGGATATTTCCAACCCACTACAGGCCAGAATCGGTAACGCAGAGCTGGACCAGGACTACCAGAACAGAATCAATGTGCGCTACCGAAACTTCAACCCGGAAACGAACAGGGTGTTCTTCATTGGCATGTTCGGTACCATGACTCAGAACTACATAGCCAATGCTGTGTATACCAACTCCATCCCTGAGGGAGTGGCTACTGGCTATGAATTGCGCCCGGGTGCTCGCCTGAGCCGACCGGTGAATATGGACGGTTACTGGAACGTGCGCTCGTTCTTCAACTACGGCCAGCCGCTCAACTTCATCAGCTCCAACTTCAACGTGAACGGTTCCATCGGGCATTCGCGCATACCTGGTATGATTGACAATGAGGTGAATTACGCCAACAACACGAACCTGGGCGCTGGCTTCAACATCAGCAGCAACATCAGCGATAAAGTTGACTTCACTGTCTCCACTTTCTCGAGCTACAACATCGTGTCTAACTCGCTGCGCACAAACCAGAACAACAACTTCTTCAACCAGAACACGAGCCTGCGCTACAACTGGATTCTGTGGAAGGACCTCGTATACCGCACTGAGCTGAACCACCAGTACAATTCTGGTCTGTCAGCGGGAGTGGATAACAGCTTCCTGCTCTGGAACATGAGCATCGGCAAGAAGGTCTTTAAGAACAAATTGGGTGAGGTTAGCCTTAGCGTGAACGACCTGCTGAAGCAGAACGCCAGCATTCGCCGCAACATCACGGAATCGTACGTGGAGGATGTGCAGTCTACAGTGCTGCAGCGTTACTTCATGCTGACCTTCTCCTACAACATTCGCAGCTTTGCCGGCGGGCAGGCTCCAGAGGAGAACATGCAACGCCGTGGTCCGGGTGGCCCAGGCGGTTACAGAGGAAATAACTAATGTGTATGTAAAAAAAGGCCTGCAAAAACTGCAGGCCTTTTTTTATTAGGTATAGCAGGTGGCACCTATACCTGCACTGGTAGCTGCCCCCACCCCGACTTGCTAAACCACAGTTCGCCTGCATTGATATCCAGCGGGGAGGCAATGTTGTTGTGGTAGAGCTGACCGGTGCCAAGTCCTTGTGGGAGGCTGATTGGATAGTTTGCCGTGAATTGGCTGATGGCGTTGAGCCCGATGTTCGACTCCAGTGCTGAGGTCATCCACCAGTTGATGTTCCGCTGCTCGGCTATACCTACCCAGTTTGCGGTGGCCTGTAGCCCTCCTACCAGCGTCGGCTTGAGGATGATGTACTGGGGCTTGATGAAATCCAGCAGTTCCGCCTGTTGGGCAGGCTCCTGTATACCTATTAGTTCTTCGTCCAGGGCGATGGGTATGGGGGTGAAGGCACAGAGTTGCTGCATCTGCTCCGGCTGCCCCTGCCGGATGGGCTGCTCAATGGAGTGCAGGCTATACCTGGCCAGGCGCTCCAGCTTCCGGAAAGCATCCTGCGTAGTGAATGCGCCATTGGCATCCACTCTAACGGTCAGGTGCTCCGGCCCGGCCACCTCCCGGATTTGCTCCAGTATCTCCAGTTCCGTTGCAAAGTCCAGACCTCCAATCTTCATCTTCAGGCAGGTATAGCCTTCGCTAAGCTTCTTCTTTATCTGTTCCTGCATGAAGTCCCGGTCTCCCATCCAGATGAGTCCGTTGATGGCTATACCTTGCTCCCCTCTGCTGAAGGCGTTGTCATAGAGTTGCTTTTTCCCTTCTTTCCTCAAATCAAGCAGAGCCGTCTCCAAGGCGAAACGCAAAGAGGGCCATGCGTTAAGTTCTTCACTATAAATGTAGTGTTGCAGCAAGTCCGGGGTAAAGCCTGCCCTGTTGATGTGTTGCACCAGAGCCTCAATACGTGCTTCCAAATCTGGGCGAGCATCCAGGCTCAGGCCTGGTAAAGGCGCACATTCCCCGATGCCAACCACCTCCGGTACATCAGTTTCCCACAACGAAAGGTAGTAGACCTGGTGAAAAGCCATAGCGCCACGGGAGGTGCGGGCATCAAACTTGAACTGCAGGGTATGCGGGGTAACGGCGACTTGAAGCGGCATAATTTTTCAATCTGAATGGTTAGCACATGGGATGAACTAAAAACAAAATACGTATAAAAACAGTTAGCATCAGAGGAAAAACGGTATTGGAGGCACACAGAAGCAAAACAGCATCAACCAACTGCCATACATCGCTGATATTCCAATGCTTCACCGAATGCTGCACCATACCTGCTTATCCTTTAGACATCAAACTTATGAGTACCCTCACCGCACCCCCGACGCAACAGCAAATTAAACGATTCGAGCAGATTCGGTCGCAGACAGAAAGCATTTGCGCGCCGCTAGAACCTGAAGATACCGTGGTGCAGCCCATGGTGGACGTGAGTCCACCCAAGTGGCATATGGCCCACAGCACCTGGTTTTTTGAGCAGTTCGTATTGCAGCCATACCTGAAAGGATACCAGGTTTTCCACCCCAGCTATGCTTTTCTATTCAACTCTTACTACAATACCGTAGGCAACCGGGTGCAGCGGGCCGAGCGGAGCACCCTTACCCGTCCGCCCCTCCGGGACGTGTACGCCTACCGGAGGCACGTGAATGAGCACATCGGTGAGTTGCTCACGAAGGCCAATGAGGAGACGCTGGCAGAGCTTATGCCGATACTGGAGTTGGGCCTGCAACACGAGCAGCAGCACCAGGAACTGCTGGTCACTGACATCAAATACATCCTGAGCACCAACCCGCTACTGCCGGCTTACTATACCCAAAATCCATCCAGCTCTCCTGCTCTAGAAGCCGCTACTTTTTTGGAGGTTCCGGGGGGCGTATACACCATAGGCCATACCGGTGACGGGTTTTGCTTTGACAATGAATTGGGCGTGCACGAGGTGCTGCTGAATGATTTCAGCGTCATGAACCGGCTGGTGACAAACGGAGAGTATTTGGCATTCATGCAGGCGGGAGGGTATGACGACTTCCGCTTCTGGCTCGATGAGGGGTTGGCGCTGGTTCGTTCCAACAACCTGAAAGCGCCCCTCTATTGGCTGGAGCAGGACGGTGAGTGGATGGTGTTCACGATGCATGGGCTGGAGCCACTGGAACTGAATAAACCTGTCACCCACATCAGCTTTTATGAAGCACAGGCCTATGCCTCCTGGGCAGGCAAGCGCCTCCTCACAGAGTTTGAATGGGAGGCAGCCGCACAGGTATACCCGCCTGCAACAGGCAACTTCCAGGAATCAGGCTTATTTGAACCCACGGCCGCACAGCCAGGTACAGGTATGCAGCAACTGTATGGCGACAACTGGGAATGGACCTACAGCGCCTACCATCCCTATCCGGGTTTCTCGACCGCTCCCGGTGCCCTAGGCGAGTACAACGGCAAATTCATGATTAACCAGATGGTGCTTCGGGGGGGCTCCTGCGCCACTCCTGCCAGCCATATCCGGACGACGTATCGCAATTTTTTCCATCCTGATAAGCGCTGGCAGTACACGGGTATCCGGCTAGCTGAATAACGTTTTATGATTCTCAACCTCCCCAAAGCACCTATGATTGACCTCAGCCGCAATGCCGATGGCAGCTCCGACGTACGCGCTTTTGCCCGTGATGTGGCAGAAGGGCTGTCGCGTGAGCAGAAACGGCTTCCCTCCCGCTACTTCTACGATGCCGCCGGAAGCGAACTTTTCAGGCAGATAATGGAGCTACCGGAATACTACCTGACGCGCAGCGAGTTTGAGCTCCTAACACAGCACCGGAAGAACATAACAGAGCATTTTACCAAGGAAGGTTTTTTCCATCTGATTGACCTGGGCGCTGGCGATGCTTTCAAGACTAAAATCCTGCTGAAAGAGCTCAGCCACCAGCAACATGCCTTTGATTATGTGCCAGTCGATATCTCAGGAGATGCCATGCAGCAGCTCACGAACAGCCTACAGCAGGAATTGCCGGACGTACAGGTGCAGGCGGTGGTGGGGGAATATGCACAAGCGCTGGAGTGGTTGCAGGTACATAAGTCGGAGCGGAAAGTGGTTTTGTTCCTGGGGTCCAACATCGGCAACTTTGATGCTGATGAAGGGCTGGCGTTTCTTTCCAGCATAAGGGGCTATCTAGATAAAGGGGACCAGCTCTTGATGGGCGTGGACCTGCGCAAAGACCCAGACACCATCCTTCTTGCCTATGATGACTCTTCCGGAACAACCGCGGCCTTCAACCTGAATCTGCTACACCGCATCAACCGGGAACTGGGTGGTAACTTCGACCTGGAGCAGTTCAGACACTACGCCTTGTATGACCCGCAGGAGGGCGTCATGAGGAGCTTCCTTATCAGCCAGCAACAGCAGCAGGTATACCTGAGAAGCCTCGACCGTAGCTATACCTTTGCCGCCTGGGAGGCCGTGCATACAGAGAACTCCAGGAAATATACCATGAATCAGGTGCAGGGACTAGGCCAGCAATCTGGCTTCAGAACCGACACCATCTTCCAGGACGAGCGCCGTTACTTTGCTGATGTGCTCTTCACGGCTGTCTAAAATTATAATCTAAACCTACTGAAGGTACAGAGAAGATTACACTATGAAACTGAAGACACTCCTCCTCACAGCCGCCCTGCTGCTCATCGCCATACCTGCCAAAGGCCAGCAAAAGAAGAAATGAACCAAATAACAGGTATAGCTGCCCTTTCAAATCTGTTGGTTTAATCGCTACTCCTGCATCCCCATCCGCTGGGCAGCAATAGTTTAATTGCAGGTCTAGGGTATAGGTTAAGGCAAAAAAGGCTAATTTTGCGGGCCTTTCCCTTAACTGCCGGTATGAAATCTGAAGAGTACAAAGAGCATTTTCGAAAAAACTTCGTGTTGGCATTCCCCGTGGTGCTGAGCCAGTTGGGCCACATCATGGTGAGCGTGATAGACAGTCTGATGGTTGGCCAAACGGGCACCATACCGCTGGCGGCGGCCTCGTTGGGCAACAGCATCTTTACTATAACCATGGTATTCGGTCTGGGCGTTTCGTACAGCATCACCCCGCTCATTGCCGCCGCCGAGGGCCGCCGAAATTATACCCGCATCTCCCTCCTGCTGCTGAACGGACTCTTCTCCAACATGCTGTTGGGCATCGTGTTGTTCGGGGTTGGTTACTTCTTCTCCCCTTACATCACCTACCTCAACCAACCGGAGGAAGTGGTGCGGCAGGCTATACCTTACATTAATATTCTTTTCCTGTCCATGGTACCGCTCATGGTTTTTCAGGCATTCCGTCAGTTTGCGGAAGGTCTGTCGCTTACCAAGCAATCCATGTACATTTCCATTCTGGCCAATAGCCTCAATGTGGTGCTGAACTACATCCTCATTTACGGTAAACTGGGATTCGAGCCGATGGGGCTGGTAGGTGCCGGCTGGGCCACGCTCATCTCACGCGTTGTGATGGCACTGATGATGGGAGGATATGTGCTCTATTCACGCCGTTTTGCGGTGTTCCAGCGTTTTCTAACCTATCGCCATCTCTCCTTCGTCCATATGTACCACATCTTCCGGCTTGGTTTGCCCATATCCGGGCAGATGGTGTTTGAGATGGGGGCCTTCAGCTTTTCGGCTATCATGATTGGCTGGCTTGGAGCACGAGAATTGGCTGCCCACCAGATTGCCATCAACGTAGCCGCGGTCACCTACATGATGGCCAGCGGCATCGCAGCGGCGGCAACCATCCGGGTAGGTAATCAGAAGGGACTGCGGAATTTCCGGGCGATGCAGGTAGCGGGGTTCAGCAGTTTTGCAATGGGCGTCATGTTCATGATTGCCAGCGGACTTTTGATGGTGCTTGGAAACAAATTTATTCCTAGCTTGTACATCGATGACCCTGCCGTGATCGAGATAGCTTCCATGCTGCTCATTATAGCGGCACTCTTCCAGATTTCTGACGGAGTGCAGGTGGTGGGACTCGGCGCGCTGCGTGGCCTGGAAGATGTGAAAGTGCCCGGATTGATATCGCTGATAGCTTATTGGATTATTGGACTTCCTGTCGGATACTTCCTTTGCTTCAAAGCCGGATTTGGAGTAAACGGGGTATGGACTGGACTTTTAACAGGACTAAGTATTGCTGCTATATTACTATTTTGGCGCTTCAAAAAGCTCAGCCACCAACTTACCAGATAAAAAAGTGCAAATCATTGGCACCTATTTCTGAAGGTCAGTGTTGCCCGGTTAGAGACACTTTTAAACTTTTAGCCAATGTTTATCTTTACTCTGCTCCTGTCGCTGTTGGTGGCCCTGATGAAGCCCCACACAGCCCCGGCCGGTCTTGCGCCTGCCGCTATCACTGTGCCGGTGCCTCCTGCCCTGGCCGCTTCCACCAACGACAAGTTGGCCTGGTCTGCTGAGCGTAAGCTGAACTGGGATGACTTCAGGGCGATTCCTGAAGGCGATAACCCCCACCACGCGCTTACGGCCGCCAACCTGGCCGTAGATGCCAAGTGCAAGAACAACAAGTTCTACTATGAGGTGAAATGCGTATTCCTGCCGGGCGAATCCTGGTCCAAAAACAAGAAATCAGAGAAACTACTGGCGCACGAGCAACTTCATTTTGACCTGACGGAGGTACACGCGCGGCTCCTGCGCAAGCGTCTGAAAGGCATGAGAAGCTCCTGCGACAACATGAAATCCAAGCTGAACACTACCGTAGGCGACGCCTTCAAAACCTGGAAAGCGGAGCAGGGCGAGTTCGACCGATTGTCACGCCACGGGCTCGATGCCGAAGTGCAGCAGGTATGGGCCGCTGACATAGAGCAGCGCCTGGCGGCATTGGAGGCCTGGCGGTAACATACCTTGTATAGATGGAAAAGACTGCTGCCATACCTTTGAGAGGTATGGCAGCAGTCTCTATTATTCTAGTTAGACAGGAGTTACTCTGCTGGCCCCAAGTCCTTTATGGCAGGCCCAGTTATCACTTTTCCAAATGGATCGAAGCGGGAGCCGTGGCAGGGGCAATCCCAGGAACTTTCCACGTCGTTCCAATGCACGACGCAACCCAGGTGGGTGCATACCGCTGAGCATTGGTGCCGAATGCCATCCTGGTCACAGTACACGGCCACTTTCGACAGGCCCTTTCGCATGATGCTGCCTGTGCCGGGCATAACCTGCATGGGGTCATCCACCTCACCGGGCGTGACGTAGTCTTTGAACTGAGCCGCCACATTCAGGTTTTCTTTGAGGAACTCGCCGGATGATTTCAGGCTTACACGAGCCGGGTCATACAGTTTCTCCCAAGGATTTGGGCGGCCCATGATGAGGTCGGTGATGAGCATACCTGCGATGGTGCCATGCGTCATGCCGTGACCAGAGTCGCCCGTGGCGATGTACACATTGTCAGAATCGCCAGGATTTCGGCCGATGAACCCAAGGCTGTCAACGGGTTCGTATACCTGACCAGACCAACGGTACACCACATCCTGAGCCATCGGGAAGCGGAGCCGCATCCAACTCTCCAAATCACTGAACTTGCTGCTCAAATGTGATTCCTGCCCGGTTTTATGGTCCTCGCCCCCCACAATGAGCAGGTCCAGGTCGTGTGGCAGCTGCTCTTTGCCTTCTCCGGCTGCCTTACCCCGCAGCAAGCGCACGTAATGGTACGGGTCCTTCATGTCCCAGTACAGGGCATCGGGCACCTCGTCGCGTCGCACAGCAGCTCCTATCACGTAAGTGCGGTACGGAGCTTGTTTGGTATGCATGGTTACCATGTCGTTAACAGGCGTGTTGGTGGCTACCACCAGATGGTTGGCTGACACGGTATGGCCCGCTTCTGATACCACCGTCACGACAGAGCCGGAATCAAAACGTTCTATCTTGGTCTTCGTGAAAATCCTGCCTCCTTTGGCGATGATGGCATTGGCCAAAGCAGAAAGGTACTTGAGTACGTGGAAGTGCGCCTGGTTCGGAAAATGCAGACAAGGAAGGGCAGTTAAGGTGTCAATGGGGGCTTTTTTACGGAGCACCACATCCTGCCACCCTATCTGTTGCAGCGCCTCCAGTTCTTTCATAAGTTGCTCTTCTTCCTGTTGGTCGTTGGCGAACATGTAGCCATCCACGCGGGTGAAGTCGCAGTCAATTTTCTCGTCCTTTACAACTTCTTCTATTTTGTCAATCGCCTTGCCGTGACTCTGCACGGCCAGCCGGGTACCCTCTACCCCAAACAGTCGTATGAGCTCCGGGAAACCGTCATCCAATGCATTTGTTAAATGGGCTGTGGTGCGGCTGGTCTCTCCACCCCCTATTTCTTTGGCCTCAACCAACACCACGTCTTTTCCCTCCTTGGCCAACAGATAGGCTGTCGTGATACCGGAAATGCCTCCACCTATCACGCACACATCGCACTTCACATTTTCATGCAGGGGATTGGTGACGGGCATGGTGATGTTCTCGACCCAAACGGGCAGGCTTGCTCCTGATTCTCTTTTCATAGTTTCTGATTTTGTGCAACAGGTAAACAGGCTTATACTTATACCCTGAAAAACAGGAAGAAAGCCGGTTGCATAGGATACGCTGCTAAAAACTGAATGTTACTGAGCAGGTTCGGAATGGCCATTTCGAAAGGCGCTAAGGTACAGAAGCTATACCTAAACAGGCACGGCAGATTTTCGCAGGAATCAGTATCTTGCTCCGCTGATAAACAAGAAAACTATGTACGCACCATCCGAAGCCTGGGAAACCATCTCTTGGCAACACTTTGAAGCGACCGACATACGGGTAGGCACCATCCTGGAAGCTACAGATTTCCCCGAAGCACGAAAGCCTGCTTTCAAACTGGTGGTGGATTTAGGTCCATTGGGTATAAAAAAATCCAGTGCCCAGATTACGAAGCACTATACCAAAGAAGAACTGGTGGGGAAGCAGGTGCTGTGCGTCACAAACCTGGGCAGGAAACAGATAGGCAAGTACGTTTCAGAAGTACTGGTGACGGGCTTTGCCGATGAAAACGGGGATATCGTGCTCGCGCAGCCCGCCGGACGCGTTCCAAACGGGAGCAAGTTGATTTAAGGTATAAATCAGTAAGCCATCTCAGGCACACCTTTCATGCCATTCTTTTGGGGTTCGGGTGGAGTGCTCGGTTGTCCGTCCGAGGCTCGTGCTTTGGCCTCCCGCACGCTCAGGGTGTCCAGGATGACTTCATACAGCTTGTCCATCTGCGGGATGTTGTCAAGGTAGTATTGGTAGGTGTTCCGGAACTCCTGTTGCTCCACGCCGTGGGCCTCCAGAATCTTCTGCTGCTCCTTGTTGAAAGCCATCAGGGCTGTGTCCGGGTATAGCACCCTGGTCTCAATACGCGCCTCCACCACATGGATGTCGGCCAGAATCTGAACCATCTTTGCCTGTGGCACCAGGTTTTGAGGCATTTCGTCGTTCTGGGACTGGCAACCCAGCAGCACTCCCAAAGAAAGTATACAGAAAAGTCTTCTCACGGATGCAAATTACGCGAATATGTCCTAATTTTAAAATCTGACGCTACGGCACAAGGTTATGAAGGAGCTTGTACAAAAGCTACGAAAGTACGAGATACGCATAAGAAAGGCAATCAACACCCAGATGCAGGGCGATTTCCACTCTGTTTTCAAAGGAACCGGCCTGGAATTCGATGACGTGCGGGCTTACCAGTACGGCGATGACGTGCGCTCCATTGACTGGAACGTATCCGCTAAAGGCCATGGCACCTTCGTGAAGACCTACCGGGAGGAGAAAGAGCAATCGGTGTTTCTGATGCTGGATGTGAGCGCCTCGCAGACCATCGGCACCGGGAAGCAGCAGAAACTGGACGTGGGCAAGGAGATATGCGGTGTGCTGGCCTTGGCGGCAGCGCGGCAGCAAAGCCAGATTGGCATTATCTGCATCAGCGACCAGAAGGAGAAGTACATTAAACCGGCCAAAGGTATAGAACAAGCCTATACCCTGATTAAAGCCCTGAAGGAACTGCAGCCCAAGTCGTCGAAGACCAACCTGGCGTCAGGCATCAAACTCACACTCGACATCATCAAGCGCCGCAGCATCATCCTGCTCATTTCCGACTTCATTGACGTGAACTATGAGAAGGAGCTGGCTATGCTGGCCAAGCGCCACGACCTGATTGTGATACAGTTGTTGGATTTGCGCGAACGCAGCATACCTGGGCTGGGCATTGTGCCGGTGGTGGACAAAGAAACCGGCCGGACGGTATGGCTGAACACCTCCGGGGCCGAATTCCAAAACCATTATTTCTCGCAGTACAAGGAGAACCAGAACCGGGTGATTCGCATCTGCCAGAAATATCAGGCCAATTACCTGGCCATACAGACAAATGAGGATTACGTGCCGCAGCTGGTCAACTTGTTCCGGCTCCGAAACAGAACCACGAAAAGAAGTGCCTAGATTCCTTTTGCTCATACCGTTCTTCCTGCTGGCGTTAGTTGGCAAGGCACAGCAGGTGCAGCCACCTATGGGCAGCTTCAGCCGAGACTCGGTGCAGATTGGGGAGTTGCTGCGCTATACGCTCGTGCACCACCACCCAGCCGCACAGGAAGTGGTGCTGCCTGATTCTGTCTACAATTTTCACCCCTTCGAGTTGGTGCGGAAGAGCTTCTATCCTACCACGACCAAAGCCGGCATCAGTACCGACAGCGCCGTCTATACCCTCCGCACCTTTGAGACGGAGCCCGTTCAGGCACTGGCTTTGCCGGTATTCGTACTGCAGGGGAAAGACACAGCACAGGTTTTCGCCCCTAGGCAGTCGGTCGTGTTGAAGCAGTTGGTCAGTCAGGTGCAGGAGCCTCTGACATTGCGCACGCATACGGCGTTGGCTCCGGTGGCAAAGCGTTTCGATTGGCCCATCCTCCTGCTCTGGCTCGTGACCGGGGCTGCCTTCCTGGCGCTGGTCGGGCTTGCGTTCGGGCAGACCATTAAGACCAAGTACCAGCTCTACCGCCTGCGCAAAGATTACCTGTACTTTAATTCCCGTTACAACTCGCACGTGGACCGCTTTGTGAAATCAGGCTCCTCTATCAGTATGGAAAAAGCGGTGGCTCTTTGGAAGAATTACCTGACCAAGCTGGAGCGCAGTGCTATCAATTCCTTCACAACCAAAGAAATAGTAGAGTACTACAACGATGATGAACAGGTGAACCTGGCCTTACGCTTCTGCGACAAGGCCATCTACGGCAACGCCGTTGCTGAGCCCGACACAGAAACCAACCAGGCGCTGGGTATGCTGCGCCGCTTTGCCAGAGGACGCTACAAGACTCACCGTGAAATAACCAAGGATGCTAAAAATCAGCGATGATATGTGGGATTGGCTGAGCCTGGAATGGTTCAGCTATGGTACCCTCCGCTCCTTCGACTGGGTATACCCGCTGGTGCTTTACGCCCTGCCGGTCATTCCGCTGCTCTTCCTCATCAAAGGGCTGCTGCGCCTCAAGTCACGTAACAAGTTGGACATAGCCATGTTCGAGGGGAAAGTGAAGTGGCAATGGACGAGCCTGCTGCGGTTTGTGCCGGATGTGGTATACATCTTGTTCGTCATGCTGGTGCTGGTGGCGCTTGCCAGGCCCCAACGCATCAACGAGCAGGTGGAGCAGACCGCGGAAGGTATTGACATCGTACTGGTGCTCGATGTGTCGGGCTCCATGGAGCTACAGGACATCCAACCGAACCGGCTGGAGGCGGCCAAGGAAGTGGCCATCAACTTCATCGATGGTCGAGTGGAAGACCGCATTGGTGTGGTGGTGTTTGCCGGTGACGCCTATTCCCTCGCGCCGCTCACAACTGATTACCAGCTCCTGCGCGAGAGTATCGGTTCCATTGAGTTTGGTATGATTCCTAATGATGGCACCGCGATTGGCAGCGCCTTGGCGGTGGCAATCAACCGCATGCGTGATTCACCCGCCAAGACAAAAGTGGCTATTCTTATCAGTGATGGCGAAAACACCGCCGGCAGCCTGGACCCCAAAATGGCAGCCCGATTAGCCTTCGGCCATCAGATAAAGATTTACACGATAGGTATTGGGAAAGACGGACTGGTGCCGCACGATGTGGATGCAACCGGTAAAACCTTGTTGGTGGAAACGCAGTTAGACGAAAAAAGCCTACGGGAGATAGCTAGCACCGGCGAAGGGCGTTTTTTTAGAGCCGATTCGCGTGAGGGTCTGCAGGACGTGTTTAAAGCCATTGACCAGTACGAGAAGACGGAAGTGACGGAAAAGCGGTTCCGGGATGCGCGTGACTATTACCAGGTATACCTGAAATGGGCCCTGCTCCTGCTGGTGGCTTGGATGCTGCTCAAAAACACGTTCATCACCAATGTGCTGGAGGACTAAGGTGAATCAGAGAATATCATTCAGAGCGGTTTTAGGTATAGCTATACCTGCTCTTACAGCCTAAACTTCTACCGCTAGTATACCTTGAAGGATGCAGCTGCAAAAATCAATGTGACAGATATATACAACAGACGCTACGAAATAAAAACTATGACTGCTATCGCTGATAACATACGGTATTTTGACGAGAGGCTGCGGGATACGCCTTGCCGCCTGGTGGCTGTTTCCAAAACACACGCCCCTGAGAAAGTCATGGAGGCCTATGCGGCTGGGCACCGAATCTTCGGTGAAAACAAGGTGCAGGAGTTGCTCGAAAAGCGGGAGCTGCTCCCCCACGACATCGCCTGGCATCTCATCGGTCACCTACAAACGAACAAAGTCAAGCACATAGCGCAGTTCATCGACACCATTCAGTCGGTGGACAGCCTGAAACTGCTAATGGAGATAAACAAACGGGCCGAGCAGTTCAACCGTACGTTCCCAGTCAACTGCATGCTACAGCTATCCATTGCTGACGAGGAGACCAAATTCGGTATGAACTATCAGGAAGCAGTAGATTTGCTGCAATCAGACGAGTACCGGAGCATGCACTTCATCCGGATAACGGGCGTGATGGGTATAGCCACCAACACCGGCGATGTCCAAAAGCTGCGGAGCGAGTTCCGTACGTTGCGCGGCTATTTTGAGCAGCTGCGCGAGACGTTCTTCTTTGCCAACCCAGATTTTAAGGAGATATCCATGGGTATGACATCGGACTGGGAATTAGCTTTGGAAGAAGGCAGCACCCTGATACGGGTGGGTAGCGGAATTTTTGGCGCCCGCGACTACAGCAAAAGCTAGAAACACGTAACTAAGATTACATACTAAACAACGAGCATTATGCAAGAGAAAGATGGGAATATGGAGGCCAATTACCGAAAATTCATTCAGCACATTGTTGAGAAGGACGCTGTTTGGGGCCTGACCCACGATGACACCTGGGCTACCTCCAGCTCCGGCGAATACGAAGATGCGGAGGTCATCCTGTTCTGGTCAGATGCTGAAGGCGCCAAGGCCTGCGCCGAAGACGATTGGGCCGAGTACCAAGCAGATTCCATCACACTGGTTGAGTTCCTGGAGAACTGGTGCGTGGGCATGTACGGCGACCAACTTTTGCTCGGACCCGATTGGGATGCCAGCCTGGTAGGCCGCGAAATGGAGCCGCTCATCGTAGCCCTAGATGTAATAAACGAACTCAAGCAAAAAGGGAAAACGCTTGAATTTACGCAATACGACAGCCAGGAAGAGTTTGAAGAGCAGGTGACAGAAGCGCTCGAAGGTGACGAATAAGACAAAGCCAGCATCATGATCAGGCACAGCTATGCGCACAGGTATAGCTGGCGAGTTGTTTTGTTGATTGCCTAAGCTTCAAGTAGTGCCTATACCTGGAAACCACAACAAGAAGCCGGATGACCTGCTTTGCCATACCTTCTATACCAGCAATTCTTGGTCTGCTTCTCTGCCTGTCCGCCCTTAATTTCCCACTCATGTCTCAGCCAAAACAAGTATCTAGCGTGGCTAACAAGTTCCCGACATTCGACATGGAAGGACACCGAGGAGCCCGCGGGTTGATGCCGGAGAACACTATTCCAGGTATGCTTAAGGCGCTGGAGCTTGGCGTGACTACGTTGGAGATGGATACCCACATCACCAAGGACAAGAAAGTCGTGCTCTCCCATGACCCCTACATCAACCCAGCGCATGACCTGCTGCCCGATGGAACTGAGATACCCTTTATGCACAGGCGGAAGTACGTGCTCTATCAGATGGAGTATGACAGCATCCGCCAATTCGACGCAGGCTCCAAGTATTATGACAAGTTTCCGCAGCAGCAGAAGCTAGAGACACACAAGCCGCTGCTGTCTGAGGTGATAGATTCGGTTCAGGCTTATCTCCAGGAACATCAGCTTCCCCAGGTATACTACAACATCGAAACCAAGTCGAAACCTTCCGGTGACGGAAAGCTGCATCCTGAACCTGCGGAGTTCGTCGACCTGCTCATGACTGTTCTGGAGGAAAAGCAGCTATTGCCTTGGGTCATTATCCAGTCTTTTGATGCGCGCACGCTGCAGGTGCTTCACGGGAAGTGGCCCACAGTGAAGACTTCGCTGCTGGTGGAAAACCGCAAAGGGCTCGAGAAGAATCTGGAGGCGTTGGGTTTTATACCGGACATCTACAGCCCCAATCATAAACTGGTGACTCAGAAACTGGTGCGAGTGTGCCATGAACGCGGTATCAAAGTAATCCCCTGGACGGTGAACGAGTTGGAGCAGATGCGGCGCCTGAAGCAGAAAGGCGTGGATGGAATCATCACGGATTACCCACACCTGTTTCAGGAATTATGATTTTGGGATTTAAAGTCTGAAATTGGAGGTTGAAACTCAACATTATAACTCTACCACGTGACACAGAAAACCATACTTTTGATAGCCAGTGCATTAGGTGCGCTGAGTGTGATGATAGGAGCCTTTGGGGCACACGCCCTCTCCTCTTTGCTACAAGCATCTAATCGTGTAGATACCTTCGAAACCGCTGTCAAATACCAGATGTACCATACCCTGGCCTTGCTGGCGGTAGGGCTGCTGTTGTTCCGGGTGGAGCACCCGGCGCTGCAGGTAGCTGCCTGGGCTTTTTTCATCGGCATCCTTATTTTCTCTGGCTCGCTCTATACCTTGTGCCTCACCGGTATCACGTGGCTGGGCGCCATCACACCCATTGGTGGCACTGCGCTGATTGTGGGCTGGGCTGCTTTGTTCTATGCTATCTTGAAGACACTCTAAATTTTCGAACCACATAAACTCAAAAGGCCCTCCTGTTACCAAGAGGGCCTTTTTATTAAATAATGTAGGAAAAAACTTATTGTGTCTTCACGCTGGAAGTAGCTTTCTCTTTCACGTCCGTCATGATGTATACATAGGCAGCACCATCAGCCGCATTGGAGTGGATGGTAATCGCCTTTTTCTGCTGCCCCAGTATGCCGGCGCTGTTGTACTTGGCGGTCACAAAACCAGTCTTACCAGGCATTACCGGTTCTTTCGTCCAGGCGGGGGTAGTACAGCCGCAGGTAACGTCCACGCGCTCAATTATAAGCGGCTGTGTGCCTGTGTTGGTGAACTTGAAGGTATGCTCCACCACATCTCCCTGCGCAATCTCCCCGAAATTGTGCTCGGCGGTCTCAAACGAGATGGCAGGGCCATTCTTAGCCTGTGCCTGTGGCGCGGCAGTCTGCTTGGCAGGAAGTTGTTGCGCCATGGCACCACTGGCCGCCAAGGCCGCAAATACGAACGATAAGATGATTTTTTTCATATGATTAGGGTTATATTCTCAATCTACGATATAGCTCCTGATTGGTTATAGAACGCGCTATACACGCTCTATCGTATGCTAATCAACCAACAGTTGCTTGTTAAAGTTCAGCAGGAACAGCTCTTCCGATGAACGTGTAAGCGCGGTATAAAGCCAGCGGGCAAACTCTTCGTTCACCATGTCGTCCTTCAGGAATCCTTGGTCCACAAACACGGCTTTCCATTGTCCGCCCTGTGCCTTGTGGCAGGTGAGGGCGTAGGCGAATTTCACCTGCAGAGCGTTCAGGTAAGGGTTCTTTTTAAGTTCTTTGGCCCGGTCACGCTTGTTTTTGATGTCCATGTAGTCCTGCAACACCCCTTCATACAGTTTCTTGTTCTGGTCGGCAGGAAGCGCGGGAGCATCCGTATAGAGGGTATCCAGCATAATCTTTACTTCCTGCTCCTCCTCATCGGGGTAGTCCACAAACCGGATGCGCACGTCAGCGAAGCGGAAGCCATACATCTCCTCATCCCGGATGATTTTCGTGATTTCGACAAAGTCACCGTTGGCCATGAAGCCGATGTTGGAATCCTTTGGAAGCCAGAAGTAATTGTTGCGCACAATCATCAGGTAATCGCCCACGCCTATCTCATCCTCCGAAAAGAAAATCTGCCGGCGAATGTGCTGATTATACAGGTTGGCTGTCTTGTTGGAGCGGCACACCACAATGGAGTTCTCGATGCCGAACTTGTCGTAGGCGTATCGCAGCCCGTCTTCCAGTTTCTCCCCCGTCATGCGGTAGATGTCGCGCCACCCTTTCGTTTCAAGCTTGATTTCAGGGTTCTCACTCTTGAGCTGGTTGCGTAGGTTGGTAGCGTTCATCAGTATACCTGATGCCTCAGCCTGGCGCATAACCTGCTTCAGTTCAAGCTCCTGCACCTGGCAACGGAAGTTGTGTTTGAGGTATGCCGCATCAAGCGAAGGGCTCACCACTTGGTTGACCGGGGGCAACTGCGCCGTGTCACCTATCAGCAGCAGCTTGTTATTCTTCTTGTCGAACACGTACTGCAGCAGGTCCCGCAACAGCCCGTTTTCACCAAAACCGCTTTCGTCGGATATCATGGACGCCTCGTCTACAATATAAAACGTGTTCTCTGATTTATTGGGCTGGCGCGTGAAGGCCAGACCTTCCGAATAGGGATTGGCAGTTTGCCGGTATATTTTCTTGTGGATGGTGAACGCTGGCTTGCCGCTGTATGAGGACATTACTTTCGCTGCCCTTCCGGTAGGGGCCAACAGCACGTATTTGTAACCAAATGTGTTCAGAATCTTGACAAGGGAGGTCACTACTGTTGTTTTTCCAGTACCGGCATACCCCTTGAGTAGGAAGACAGATTTCTCCTCCTGCTTGTTCAATATGAACTCGTCGAGCTTCGCAAAGAGCCTGGCCTGGTCCTCTGTAGCCTCAAACGGAAAACTTTTTCGCAATGCTTCTACTGGGCGCATTGTGTGGTATTAAAAATTATGAAATACTAATTAGGAATGCAAGCAGCAGTATCGTGCCCCATACCTGTTTAACAACCATTGCTACAGGTATAGCAACACAAACCATAGTGAGCTAAGCAATTAAATCGACTTAGGAGGCGCTGCTCATCCTCCTGGCAATGTCCTCTGGGGTGATGGTAGCCATAGAAGTAGTGGCCTTGGCTATCAGCAGCGGCTCCTCCTCCCCTTTTACCACGTATACCTCCGCCTCGCAAAAGTTGAGTTTGCGCCCCTGCTTGATAACGTACCCCTTTGCCAACATTTTGTCGCCTACACCCGGATGGAAATACGACACCTTGATTTCAGCTGTCACCACGTGGTGGTCTTTAGGCACCAGACTTACCGCAGCAAAGCCAGCCACAATATCAGCCAATGTGGCGATGACGCCACCATGGGCGAAGCCTTTGTGCTGCTTGTGCCGCTGCTCCAAAAGGAGCTCCCCTTCTACCCTGCCTACTTCAATGCTAGTCACCTGGAAGCCCATCAGCTTCATGAACTCCTGGCGCTCCAGCTTCTCTACAATATCCGACTTGAAATCGGGGTTGTACGTTTGAATCATTTTGTAAATTTACCACCAATACCCCGCTATAGCAAACATGAACACGCTCAATCCCAACGTTGCCCTCTATACCGATAAAGTGCGGCTACGCGTCTGCGGCATCTGCATAAAAGACGACAAGTTGCTGCTGGTGCGACACCAGGCCACGGTCCAGAACAAGGCCTTTTGGATGCCCCCTGGCGGCGGGCTCCAGTTTGGAGAGACGGTGGAGGAATGCCTGAAACGGGAAGTTTTAGAAGAGACTGGGCTGCAGGTAGAGGTCAGGCGCTTCCTATTTGTGAACGAGTTCAAGCAGCACCCGCTGCAGGCGGTGGAGCTCTTCTTTGAGGTGGTTATAACCGGAGGAAGCCTGATGACAGGCACTGACCCGGAGGCAACTGCCGACCAGCAACTGATAGAGGAGGTGGTCTTTCTACCACTGGAGGAGATAAGAGAGCTGCCTCTCCCGGACAAGCACCGGGTGCTGCACTACCTGTTCTCGCTCGATGACCTGCTGGGTATGCCTCATCATTTCCTCAAGTAAACACAGCTATACTGTGTTATTGCTATATTTTTTTTATACTTGCATAGTACATCACGCCACCACTCCAGGCTTCACACATTGGAAACAACCAACACGCACTTCCAACTTTCTTACCAGATACAGGACGAGGCCTTCCGGCTAGCCCAGGCAGGTAACTGCAATCTGTACATTTCCATCAGTTCCAAGGCCGTGCGCTTTGCCGTGGTGGATGTGGAGCGGAACAAGTTCGTGGTACTGGAAGATTATGAACTGATATCGGTTTTCACGCCCCTACAAGTGGCCGAGCAACTTACCCTTATTGCGGACCAAAGTCCCATTCTGCAGGAGCAGCGCTGGCTGAACGTGCGCATCAGCGTGAGCAATCAGCACTTCACACTCGTACCGGAAACGCTCTTTGACCCAGCCCACCAGGAGGACTACCTGCGTTTGCACAGCGATCTCAACTCCCAGCAGGAAGTGACGCTCATTTACCGACATACCAGTCTGGAGGCGGTCAACATCTTTGCGATTGACGGTGTGCTCTACCGGATGGCGCAGAGTCTATACCCGGAGCGGAGCGTGCAGTTTCTGCACCAGACCAGCGCCCTCATCAAGAGCAAGCTGCACCAGGCTGAGCGCACAGCCGGCCACAGTATGTACATTTTCGTGGAGCGGAATTATGTTACCATCGTGGTGGTAAGCGAGGGAGGGCTGCAGTTCTGCAATGTGTTTCACTACCTTAGCCCTGAAGACTTCATCTATTACATCATCTTTGTGATGCAGGAACAGAAGATGAATCCGGAGCAGGAAACCATTACCGCGTGGGGAGACATCACCCACGATTCCAGCCTCTTCAACATCCTTAAGAAGTATATCCGGCAGGTACGGTTAGGCAAAAAACCGGCTGACATTTCCTACAGCTACAAATTCGATGACATGTTTGAGCACCGGTATTTTGAGCTCTACAGCATGCACTTCTGTGAATAAACCCAATGTTAAATTTTGAATGAGTGAATCATAGGAAACAACTATAATAGAAACCTGTTTCACTCACCCGAGGCTCGTACAGGACCAGTATACGCACCACGAATCATCAAATAATAATTCACCCATTCGCTCAGTCACTCATTCAAAATTAATATGAAACGAATCGCTATTTTCCCAGGCTCTTTTGACCCGTTCACCAATGGGCATTTGGATGTGGTGTTGCGAGGAGCCCGCATGTTCGATGAGATAGTTATAGCGATTGGCAACAACAGCAGCAAGCAGCGCTACGTGCCTGTGGATAGGATGATTGAGGTGATAGGGAAGCTATTCAAAGACCAGCCGAACATCACGGCGCAGTCTTATAAAGGGTTGACAGCTGAGTTTGCCCGGGAGGTGGGGGCCAACTTCCTGCTGCGCGGCCTGCGCAACACCACCGATTTTGAGTATGAGAACACTATCGCGCAGGCGAACCGGCACATCAACAAAGAACTGGAGACAGTCTTCCTCATTACCTCACCGGCCCTGGCGGCCATCAGTTCCTCCATCATCCGGGAGATTCACCGCTTCGGAGGTAATGTGGATGACTTTATACCTTTCCGGATTTCAGAGATTGGAGATATTCCCGCACAATAAAGGCAATGGAGGTATAGGCTTTTGGAAGCACTTCCAGCACCTCCTCCGGTGTCATCCAGCGTACCTCCTCTATAAATTCCTCCGCCTGTGGCTTCATAAGGCTGTCATCAGTGCATTCCATTAAGAACCAGCTGGTCTTCTTCAGGATTTTTTTGCCTTTGAACGCATAGGAGTGCCAGGTTTTTGGCAGTTTTTCCAGCACATGCACCTTGATGTTGCACTCCTCCTCCACTTCCCGTAGCGCACCTTCTACGGTCTTCTCGCCTTTGTCCAGTTTTCCTTTGGGCAGGTCCCACACGCCAAGGCGGTACATCATCAGGATTTTTCCTTCTTTCAGGACCAGGCCACCTGCGGCCTTCACAATCTTGAACTGGTCTTTGAGGTGCTCAATCAGCTGCTTTTTTTTGTTGGTCACTAGGGTCAGTGACTTGAGCTTCTTGAGCTTCTTTACCTCCATCAGGCGCACAATCCTATCAATGAGCAATGTGTCCGCCCGTTTAATCATCACATCCCCCACCAAATCCTTGGACGAAAAATGGTCCTCGGCGTCCAGCACCAGGTCATAATGGTGACGGTATACCTTCTCGTTTGATTTCTTCAGGATAAGCGGGATATCGTTTATGAAAACGTTCATGGGTATCGTGCTGGTTTAACAGCTTGAAATTTACACAAATGAATCAATATTTCACTCGAAAGAAGCTCCTGTGGCGCAAAAAGGCTAAAATAATTCTGTAAATTCGGCTCATGGATTCTACGACAATAGCACACCAGGTGGCCTCTTTCCTGCTGGAGACAGAGGCTGTGAAACTGAGACCGGAACAACCCTTCCGCTGGAGTTCCGGCTGGAACTCACCCATTTACTGCGACAACCGCGTCACGCTATCCTTCCCGTATATACGCAGCTACATCAAGCAGCAGTTGGCAGAAATGGTGAAGCAGAACTTCCCGGAAGCAGAGGCGATAGCCGGTGTAGCCACCGCAGGTATAGCGCAGGGCGCATTGGTAGCCGACCAGCTGGAGATGCCCTTCCTGTACGTACGGCCGCAGCCTAAAAGCCACGGCATGGCCAACCAGATAGAAGGCAAGCTGGTGCCAGGCCAGAAGGTGGTGATGGTAGAAGACTTGATATCGACGGGCGGCAGCTCGCTGAAGGCGGCGGAGGCCGTGCGTTCAGCTGGAGGCAACGTGATAGGTATGGCCGCTATCTTCACGTATGGCTTTTCGGTGGCCGAAGCAAACTTCAAAGAAGCAGGTATAGCCTTGCACTGCCTCAGCAATTACCAGGCGCTGACAGAGGCGGCCATCCAGAATGGCTACATACCGGAAGCCGCCATGCAGACGCTTTCTGAATGGCGTAAATCACCGGCCACCTGGAAGGTATAGCGATGAAGATAGGCCTCCTCTCCGACACCCACGACTACCTGAACGACCAGATACTGCGCCTGTTAGAGGGCAGTGATGAGATATGGCATGCGGGTGATTTCGGGACGGCTCAGGTATCGGAGAGGCTGAGCCAGGTGGCACCGCTCCGGGGCGTGTATGGCAACATAGACGGTCAAGACATCCGGCAGTTATACCCGAAGGTGCTGCGTTTTGAGGCTAATGGCTTGGACGTGATGATGACCCACATCGGAGGCTACCCCGGTAAGTACCACCCGGATGTACGGGAGGAGATTAAGTCAGACCCGCCGAAACTCTACATCACGGGGCACTCGCACATCCTCAAAGTCATGACGGACAAAAACCTGAACAACCTCCTGCACATCAACCCAGGCGCGGCAGGCAGGCATGGCTTCCACAAGATTAGAACCATGGTGCGTTTTGCCATTGCCGAGGGGCAGGTGCGGGACCTGCAGGTGGTGGAGCTTGGAAAAAGGGCATAAAAAAAGCGTGCCTGCGGAGCAAGCACACTTTGAAGTCTTTTGAAAACCCGCCAACCGCAGCTTACACAGCGTTGGCAGGCAGATGGTTTTACTTTGCCGTAAAAGGACTACTCAGCAGAAGCTTCTACAGCAGTTTCTTCTTTCTTGCCTTTTGGAGCCTCACCGAACTGAGCTCTCAGCTCGTCCATGTCAACATTCTTGATAACTGGTGTCAGCAGCAGTTGCTTTATTCTGGCAACCTTGTTGTTTGCTCTTGCCTTATTTTTACGGTCTTTTCTTTTAAGTCTAGTAACTCCCATCGTTGCAAAATTTTAATTTGAAGGGCAAAAGTAAGTTATTATTTTTACAAAGTAAAGTATTTATAGAATCAAATTCATCATGCAGATAACAGACCTTCGTTCCGATACCGTCACCAAGCCTACTCCTGAGATGCTTCAAGCCATGTTCGCGGCCCAGGTAGGCGACGACGTGTATGAGGAAGACCCAACCATAAACGCCCTGGAGCAGAAAGCCGCCGCCATGTTCGGCATGGAGGCAGGCCTCTTCTGCCCTTCCGGCACCATGACCAACCAGATTGCCATTAAAGCCCACACAGAGCCCCTGACGGAGGTGATTTGTGACGTAACAGCCCACATCTACCAATATGAAGGCGGCGGCATTATGTTCAACTCGGCGGCATCTGTGGCGCTGGTGCACGGAGAACGCGGCAAAATGACGCCGGAGCAGGTGGAGGCGCACATCCGCCCTGACAACATCCACTACCCTCCAACCCGCCTGGTGGCGCTGGAAAACACTTGCAACAAAGGCGGCGGCGCTTACTATACTCTAGACGAGATTGTGGCTATCTCAGAAGTTTGCAAGCGGCACGACATCGCCTTGCACCTGGATGGAGCGCGTGTTTTCAATGCCCTAGTGGCCTCCGGCGATGACGGCACTTCCTATGGCAACTACTTCGACAGCATTTCCATCTGCCTTTCCAAGGGGCTGGGCGCACCGGTGGGGTCCGTGCTGTTGGGCAGCAAGGCCTTCATCAAGAAATCGCGCCGCATCCGCAAAGTGCTGGGCGGCGGCATGCGTCAGGCTGGATACTTGGCTGCCGCGGGACTTTACGCGTTGGAAAACAATATTTCAAGGCTACAGGAAGACCACCGCAAAGCCAAAGCCATGGAAGAGGTGCTCCTGCAGGCCGATTACGTGGAGCGTGTGCTACCGGTAGAAACGAACATTGTTATCTTCCAACTGAACGACAGGTACAAAGATGCGGAATTTGTGGCGGCGCTGGCCGAACAAGGTATACGTGCCTCCAGCTTCGGACCCCAAATGATTCGCTTCGTGACCCACTTGGATGTGAGTGACGAGATGCAGCAGCATGTGCTGCAGGTGCTGCATTCGCTCAATAAACAGCAGGTCGAGGCTTAAAAAAGTTACTTTTTAGAAAGCCAGGAGCTGGCTACTTTCAGCCCCTGGCTTTTCCCTATACCTGCACCTCTTGTATAAAACTATGACCATTCACTTCCCTGATTACCCGTCTTCAGACATTATGGCTGTTCTAGCCAAAGACCCAATCCTGGCGGCTCTTGTAGGACAGGGCAAGCCGTTGGCTTCCACTAGGTCAGAGGATTTGTACTTCGAGCTGCTGAGCTCCATTGTGTCGCAGCAGCTATCCGTCAAAGCGGCGGCCACCATTTTCAGACGGTTAACGGAGCTATACCCAGACGCCTACCCGCACCCGCACCTGGTGTTGGAGACGCCCGATGAGACATTGCGTAGCGCCGGGCTTTCTTTCCAGAAAATAGGGTATATCCGAAATGTGGCGGCTTTTGCACAGGAAGGAAATCTGGAACATGCCACCATAGATGCCATGGACGATGAAACGCTCATCCAACACTTGACGAAGATAAAGGGAGTAGGCCGATGGACTGTGGAAATGCTGCTAATGTTCGCGCTGGAA
The DNA here is from genome assembly GCF_000373265.1 of Pontibacter roseus DSM 17521. GTDB lineage: Bacteria > Bacteroidota > Bacteroidia > Cytophagales > Hymenobacteraceae > Pontibacter > Pontibacter roseus. The sequence continues at coordinate 435,721 of NZ_KB890762.1, read as the reverse complement.
CGCCCGGATGTGATGCCGGTGGATGACGTAGGTATACAGAACGCCATGAAACGTCACTATGGACTAGAGGAAACTGGAAGGGTGCTGAAAGCACGCATGCACGCGATTGCAGAGAACTGGCGCCCCTACCGCACCATCGCCTGCAAGTACCTATGGCAGTCACTGAACAACATGCCTACGCAGACATAATATCGACACAGCTAACTGGAGGTACTGAAAAAAGCTACTAGAAGATTGTCCGCCGCGAAATCAGGCGCCTCTGCCTACACCTATCTCACCTTTCTGCCGCTATCTTTTCCAATTTAAAATAAGGAATACAACAATTTTTTATTACCCACGCTATAACTGCTTATCTCTTTATAAATTAATTAGTTATACCGGTACGATGGCACATAAATCCGCTGCTGACATGGTCAAAGAGGCCAAACAGCAAATAGAAAACATCTCACCTGACCAGGTGGAAAGAGAAATCTCATCAGGTGATGCTACCGTGATTGACATCCGCGAAAGCGAAGAGTTGACTCAGAATGGAAAGATTGCTGGTTCTGTACATGCGCCACGCGGTATGTTGGAGTTCTACGCTGATTCTTCGTTACCCTAGCATCGCCCGGAATTTGAAAAGAACAAGCGACTCATCCTGCACTGCGCTTCCGGCGGGCGTTCGGCCCTGGCAACAGCCACGCAGAAGCAAATGGAATACGAGAATGTAGCACATTTAGACGGCGGCTTCAAAGCCTGGAAAGAGTCCGGAAAACCTGTAGTTGATTGAAGTAAAGCCTATGGCTAACGTGTGATTTTTTCATAACCCAGGTATAGCAAGCAGTGCTTCACAGAAAGTATCTCTGCTGCCATATAATACAAGAGCTGTTCCAATAGAGGCGTCTACTTCCCCTCTACTGAAAAAGCTTTTTTTATGACTGCAAGTATAGTTACCTTACCTTAGCGCGCTTCACCAGGTATCCGTACAGCACTTTATCGAAGGGTTCGGTGATGTCCACCGGCACGAAATCAATCTTATACTGACCGCATTTTAGCTCCAGCTCACGCTTGTAGGTAGCCACGGCGTTGCGGTAATGCTCCTTCACCTGCGAGGGCTGTAGTTTCAGTTCCTGCCCCGTCTCCACATCCACAAACACGTAGGGCCGCTCAGCGAAATCGAATTCCTCTTCTGTTTTGCGGTCCATCACATGAAAGATGAGCACCTCATGTTTCTGGTGCTTCAGGTGCTGCAGTGCGGCAAAAATGGCATCGCTGTTCTCATGGCGGCCCAGCATGTCACTGAAAATGACCACCAAAGAGCGCTTCTGTATCTGCTGGGCTATTTGATGGATGACCTCCGGCACATTGGTTTCTACCCGCACCGGCTCCTCTTCCAACTGCTTCTGCAACAACAAGAGCAAGGTATGCAAGTGCGAGGCGGTGGAGCGGACGGGCGTCTGCTGCTTGATGGTATCGGCAAAGGTGACCAGGCCCACGGCATCGCGTTGCTTGCGCAGCAGAGTAGCCAGGGCAGCAGCGCACAGGATGCTGAACGTGATTTTGCCCCGGTTCTCGACAGGATAATACATGGAGGGAGATACATCCAACAGCATGTGGCAGCGCAGGTTGGTTTCCTCTTCAAATCGCTTCACAAACAGCTTGTCCGTTCGGGCAAACACCTTCCAGTCGATGTGGCGGGTACTCTCGCCGCTGTTATAGAGGCGATGCTCTGAGAACTCTACTGAAAAGCCGTGGTACGGTGACTGGTGCAAGCCTGTGATAAAACCCTCCACCAACTGCTTGGCCAGAAACTCCATGTTCTCGAATTTCTGAACGTCGGCAAGTGTGAGGGGTTTTTTCATGGTTTGGCGTCAGTCCTTGTTGGCTAGGGTTACCTCTGAAACGTCGGCAGGCGCATCTTGTTGCGCAACTTCGGCAGCATCGAGTTCCTGCAGCTTCACGGCGGCTATACCTGTCTGTATCAAATCAATTTGCTGTGCGGCGGTTCGTGATAGGTCAATGGTGGCGAGGCGGCTCTTGGGCATTCGGTCGTTTATTCTGACGATAACGGATTTGCCGTTCTTGCGGTTGGTCACGCGCACATGGGTATCAAAAGCCAAGGTCGCGTGTGCGGCGGTCAGCTTTGTCTTGTCGTAGCGCTCGCCGCTGGCGGTGCGTTGCCCGTGCATGCGGTCGGCGTAGAAAGAGGCCTTACCCTCAGCTGAATAGAGAGCGTTGCTCGGCAGGTAATTCAGTAGAAATACTAGTATAAGTGAACATATATTCATACTATACTATATTTGGTCCGTTCCAAATATAGAGTATATTATTTATAGGGTGTTTATTTGGTGAATTTTAAATTCGAAAATTTTTATATATCGAAACAATATGTTACTTTTAGGTTCACAAGGTTGAATTTAACGTCTTATAAACGGTGGAAGAGAACAACGAAAAAGCAGAGATTTATTCCCAAAGAGTAAGAGCCGGGAAAAGAACGTATTTCTTTGATGTGAAGTCAACTCGCTCAAATGACTTTTACGTAACCATCACGGAGAGTAAAAGAAAGTTCAAGGATGAGAGCTTCTCTTACGAGAAACACAAGATTTTCTTATACAAAGAGGATTTCGCGAAGTTTCTGGAAGCACTGCAAGGCACAATTGACCACGTGAAATCCGAGCTTCTGACAGAAGAGGCGCTAGCGGCCCTAGAGGCATCCGTGGAGTCCGAAGAAGCCACCCCAGTGGCTGTAGTCGCTGAGGCGGAGGTATCGTTTGACGAAGAACTGAAGTGGGAATAACTCACGGTTTATAACCATACACTAAAAAGCCCAGGGGAAACCTTGGGCTTTTTTTTGCCCTATACCCAAACCCATACCCATACCCATACCCATACCTATACCCATACCTATACCTGCTCTCACCTCGCATCAAAGTATCAAACGCTCTCCTCCAATACTCGTTGAAAATATGTATCTTTGCGCCCTGATAATAAACCAAAATAATCAATGGGACTAAGATGCGGAATCGTGGGACTGCCAAACGTGGGCAAGTCTACTTTGTTCAACGCCATTTCTAACGCCAAGGCAGAATCTGCCAACTATCCTTTCTGTACCATAGAGCCGAACGTAGGTGTCATCACTGTGCCCGATGAGCGCCTCAACATTCTGGAGGAGCTGGTGAATCCGCAGCGCGTGTTGCCTACCGTGATTGAGTTCGTAGACATAGCCGGCCTGGTGAAAGGTGCCAGCAAGGGAGAAGGCCTTGGCAACAAGTTCCTGGCGAACATACGCGAGGTGGATGCCATCATACACGTGGTACGTTGCTTCGAAGACCCAAACATTGTGCACGTGGCCGGCAAGGTTGACCCCATCTCCGACAAAGAAATCATTGATACCGAACTGCAGCTGAAAGACCTGGAGTCCATCGACAAAATGATGGTGAAGGTGCAGCGCTCAGCAAAAGCCGGTGACGCCAAGGCCAAAAAAGAGTTAGCGTCGCTGGAAAAATACAAGAACCACCTGGAGCAGGGCCTGAATGCCCGCAGCCTGGAGGCCACTGAAGACGACAAAGAAACGGTAAGCGAACTGAACCTGCTCACCGACAAGCCCGTGATATATGCCGCCAACGTGGACGAGGACTCCATGCTTTCTGGTAACGAGTACTCAAAGGCGCTGGAGGAGCACGTGAAAAACGAAAACGCGCAGGTGGTGCTGATTTCTGCTTCCATCGAGGCACAGATTGCTGAACTGACAGACCCAGAAGAGAAAGAGATGTTCCTAGCTGAATATGGTTTGAAGGAGTCTGGCCTGAACAAGCTCATCCGTGCCTCCTACGACCTCCTGAACCTTATCACTTACTTCACCGCAGGCGTGAAAGAAGTACGCGCCTGGACGATTGAGAAAGGTTGGAAAGCCCCTCAAGCTGCAGGTGTTATCCACTCTGACTTCGAGAAAGGCTTCATCCGCGCCGAGGTAATAAAACTCAAGGATTACCAGGAATACAAGACAGAAGCCAAGATAAAAGAAGCCGGCAGAATGGCGGTAGAGGGCAAAGACTATGTGGTTCAGGACGGCGATATCATGCACTTCCGCTTCAACGTGTAAAGTCAATTTGCACTAGAGAGAATTTCAAATAAAAAGAAGCCCCCTTGGTTGGTAACCAAGGGGGCTTCTTTTAGTGCTTATACTGAATGATAGAGCTACAGAAGAATCCTAATTGTATTTGTTCCAGACTATGATACAGTTCTTGGCATGTGTCAAAGGCTCTTCATCAATGATGTAGGAGTTAGGTATGATACGAAGCAGTTCATCTCTCTTATAAGATTCAAAGGCTTCAGGAGTAATTTCATTATATGTGATATAACCACTGTTAGAATTCAGTATTATCTTTTTTAAATATACATCCTGGAACTTCCTCGGCAGCTCAGTGAAGGCATAATTGCTAATCACTAAGTCATAGGTTTCAACCTTAAGCTCATTCATTGTCTTATAACTTAAGACAGAATCCAGGATATAATTGTCTAGATAACGCTGTGTAAGCATCAGCGCAGGCTTTATGTCAACTAAAGTATACGCGGAAGGAGAAGTTGCACAATCAATGATTCTACATTGTCCTCCATACCCTACACCTATCTCACAAATCTTCATCCCATCTAAACCGCTGAATAACTTTAGCAAATCAGACAGTACCTTTATATACCGCAGTGTCGTGGGGGAAATCTTTCCAACATTTTCGTATTCAAAAACACGGGGATTGCCCCAAACATCATTTTCTTTGAAGAGCTCAATGCTCTTTAATAAGTGCACATTCTCCTTAAGTATGGTATCGAGATATAGCTTACCATATTCTTCTGATACATGCTCCAGTGTTAGACAGTAAACCTCATTTCTTCTGAAATTAGAAAACAAAGCTGCATCAATGTTTGCCTTTGCACAAAAATCAGGATAAACCTGATTGTCAGAAAGGCTTGTCGACATTCTGTATAACTTATTAGTACTAATCGAATCTTTTACTCTAAGCAACCCTCTAACAACAGCTTTCTTCATGGCAAGTTCTACTTTTTTCATTTTAGACTGCTGTGCACTATTTCTATTACTCTGCATTTCTATGAATTGGGTATGGTCTTAATTTGAATCTTATAGTTGCTGCACTGTTGTGTTAGCACAAAAAGTTGATAAGCATGCATGTTAGGTTTTGTTAGAATCAACTGTCGTTTGAAAACCTCTTGCATTATAACAAAGCACTAGCTTTTAGTCAAATACCTCATTATACTGAACAGCTAAACCTCCTTCCGCAGCAGGAACGTCAGGATTCGGGGCAGTTGAGATCTATCGCCATCATCAAAATACTCCTTCAGCTCAACCAGAGTCAATCCGTGTTTTCTGGCCGATTGCAAAAAGTCAGAGATGTGGTGGGTATAGCAGATAAGCTCCTGCCGCCCTGCTTCTGTCTCGAATCTAGCCTTGGTGCCTGCGTATTGTTTGAAGGGGTGAAGTTCACCCAGGTATACATGCCCACCTGGTTTTAGTGCATTAGCAGCCTCCACAAAAACATGGTCCAGTTGCTCGATATGCTCCAGTACCAGGCTGAAAGTCACTAAATCGTATTGCTGCTCCACAAAGGTCCAGCCACCTGTGATGTCAGCCTGTACAAACCTCACCCGCTCCGAGCTGACTTTCTCCTTTGCCTTGGCCAGCATCTCTTCAGAAAAATCCACGGCCGTCACCTGCTGCGCCTTGCTCGCTAGCCATACAGTGTTCTTCCCCGTCCCGCAGCCAATTTCCAGACAGCTATCAAATCGCACGGAAACCAATGCTTCGCGCAGCGCCACTGCCTCCAGGTCCCTGGTTCTGTTTTGATTGCTGTCGTATTGGGCTGCCCATTGGTTGTAGGCCTCTTGTATGTCCATCGCTATACCTTGCCTTATCTTCTGTTGAACGATATCTCCTCATACCCTATGAGCAAATCGGCACGGGAACCCGGCGGACGATAATATATCAGGATATCATAGGTGTTCCCTGTAGCGAAATGGCTGCCCTCAAAGTAACTGGCATCCGGCTGCTGGCTGTTGCTGGGCTTGAGCGCATAATAGTAGTTGTAATAGCCTTGCTTCAGCAACAAGCGCCCGGAATAGGCCTGCCTCTCAGCATCATAGCGCATCCGGCTCTCGTCGGTCAGTTGCCAATCGGTCAGGCCTCCGATGATGTGCACACTGCCGTTGCTCACTTCCCCTGTGCGCAGTTCGAAGTCCACCCAGGTATAGTCGGCATTCACGATGGAGTTGCCGTACTCCCGGTTGCCAAAAAGCTGCTTTCCATCCACATCCGGGTCCTGGCTATACGCTTGCCCATCTCTGCTCCTGTCGGCCTGTAGCATCACTTCGACGGGGTTTGTCTCAAGGTTAATGTTGTCAATACCCAAACCCTTGAAGCGAATGCTGCGCGTATCGAACGGACGGAACTCGCTCAGACCCAGAAAGTGGTCTTTCGGCTCAAAGAAAACATACTCCAGGCGGCGCTGGTCGTCGCGCACAAAAGTCGGCTTTGGGTATACCTTCATGTTATCCCAGCGGTGGTTCTGCCGCATCACGGCCTTCACCTCCTGCGAAGGATTCACCAGCGCGTAGTCTTTGTAGAACACGTTGAACTCCACCGGTTGCCTGGCGGTTTTGCCATCGGGACCTGTAGGCGCTCCCAGCTTGGCGCCCACGGCAACCAGATTCTGGTACACCAGGATGCGGCGCGTCAGCAACAGGTTGCCTCCCTCCTCGCTCACCTGCAGCACATAGTTGCCGCTCAGCTTCACACGGGGCACCCGAAAACGATAATGCACGTAAGGCACCCGCGTGTTGATGGAGTTCTGCACATCGTTTAGAAAGTATTCATTGAAGTCGTTGAGGTACTGCGTCTCGTTGAGGCCAGAAGGAGTCCAGTCGGCGTTGCAGTGCACCAGCTTCGCCACAAGCCGCTGTGGCCCCGCGTTCAGCCGGTCGAACTCCAGTAAGATAGGCTGCTCCTGGCCCAGCGAAATCACCGCCGGTTCCAGCACCGCCTCAGGACCGCCGGTAGCCCGGTAGCATTGCACAGACTTGATACTCGTATCGTACACAAAGTCCTCGTAGCGGATTGCCTGTTGCGTACTGCCAGCGCTGGTTTGGCCTTGCTGTTCCAAAGGCACACAGCCTGCTATACCCAAGGTCAGCACTGCGGCCAGCAAGCCGCCCAATGTATTTCTCAGAAGCATAATGAAGCGTTTTTTTATAATCCGGCATAGCCTGGCAAGGCAGACAGCACGGGTTCGTCTTGATTTTCGAAGATAGGAAAAATTAAGCTGCTCCTCCCTCAGATGAAGAAAGTGACATATATTTTTCTACAATATGTTGCTAATCACATTGTTATCCATTATATTCAGACACGCGAAATTAAACCCCTACTATGAAAAAGATTTTACTCGCTGGCTCCACAGGCCAATTGGGGAAGTACATCTTCCGGGAACTCAAGCAGCAAGGGTACGAGGTGCGCGCCTTGGCCCGAAACCTCAAGCGGGCACAAGCCCTTTTCCCCGACCCTGAGGAACTCGTCCTTGCCGATGCCACCAGGCCCGAGTCATTGGATGGATGTTGTGCCGGCATTGATGTGGTGATTTCTGCCCTCGGCAAGAGTGTGAGCCTTCGCAACCAGAACAACGTCTCTTTTCAGGAAGTAGATTACCAGGCAAACCTGAACCTGCTGCAGGAGGCTAAGCAGGCAGGCGCAAGTCAATTCATCTACATTTCAGCCTTTGGAGCAGAAGAGCACAGGCACCTGGCTTATTTCAAAGCACACGCCGATTTTTCAGACGCCCTGAAGGCAAGTGGTATCACCTATTCCATACTGCAGCCCACGGCTCTCTTTTCAATCTTCGAGGAGATAATGGCGTTTGCGCGCAGAGGCAGGGTGGCCGCCTTGGGAGCCGGGGACAAACGGACGAACCCAATCTTTGAAGGAGATGTGGCCAAGGCAGTCGTTTCCAGCATAGGACAGCCAAATCAGGTCATCCCGCTAGGTGGTAAAAGAACGTATACGCGACTGGAGTTGGTGCAGATAGCTTGCGAGGCGGCCCGTTATGTTGGTAGAATCCCTAAGCTCCCTTTCCACTTCGTGGAGCCCCTGCTCCCCATGGTCAAGGTGGTGAGCCGCAGCCTGTATGACAAGCTGGCCTTTATGCTAGCAGTGACCAAGGAGGATTGCATCGCGCCTGCCTTCGGTGAATTGACGCTGGAAGAGTACTTTGAGTTGGAGCCGCAGCTGAGCAACTGAGGCTATACTTATACCTATACCTGCACTTCCAGAATCGTGTGGACGGCCACTCCTGCTTCCAGGGTTTTCTGTACCGGGCAGCGTGAAGAAATGTCCTCCAGGCGCTTGTGCTGCTCCGGACTCAGGTCTCCAAACAACCGAAGCCTCTTCACGACGAGCAATCGCTTGCCGGCAAACGCCTCCGGCTCTGGCAATGTGCCTGAATCAAGCGGCTCCATTCGGAGCAGCACCTCTGCCCTATCTAGGGGCCAGTTCTTGCGCTTGGCATACATGTGCAGCGTGATGACGGTGCAGGCACCCAATGCGCTCATCAGGTAATCATTCGGGTCTGGGCCTGTCTTCACGCCTTCCTCTATACCTGATTCGTCTATCACAAACGACTCCTCTTCCATCCGGATGTTCGCGACATAGCCTGCCGAACAATCCGCACTTACAAACACACTGCTCATATTTAGAATAATGCTGCTCCTGCTACCCTATACGTTCAATGCTTGCCAAGCAGACCGTCCGTCCCAAAATATTCAGAAAAGAGGCTGGTCAGAAGCGGAGAATGAAGGTGGTTCCCTTGTGGAGTTCAGACTGCACCGAGATGGAGCCCTTGTGCAGGCGCATGATTTGCCGGGACAGACTCAACCCTATACCTGATCCGGATTGCTTGGTAGTGAAGAAGGGGATGAAGATTTTAGTGGTAGCCTCCGGCGTCATACCTTCTCCATTGTCTTGTATCTCAATACATACACGGCTGCGTTCGTCCAGATTCGCCCTCACCACAATCTGCCGCTGCTCTTTCTCCTGCACGGCTTCTATGGCATTCTTAATCAGGTTGATGAGCACTTGCTCCAGCATGCCACGGTCGGCTGTCAGGAGAAGGTTGCTTGAGGGTAGCTCCAAGTGAAAGTCAATGCGTTGCTGGGCGAGCTGCTCCCGCATTAAAGTGTTTATTTCCCGCAGCAGTTCCCCTACGTTTATCAGACTAAGTTCCGGCGTTTTGAGGCGTGTGAGGTTCCGGAAATCGTTCACGAAATGGATGAGCCCATCGCTGCGGCGGCTGATGGTCTGCAGGCACTGCCGTATATCGAGGAGCTCGTCTTTCAGCACCGTAATCTCTTCGGCTGTGGTATCTTCCACGTAGCCACTGATTTCGTCTGAGGCACTCGCCGAGAGCGAAGCGATGGGAGTGACTGAGTTCATGATTTCATGCGTCAGCACCTTTATCAGGTTCTGCCAGGCCTCCATCTCCTTGTCCTCCAGCTCACGCTGTATGTTTTGAATAGATGCCAGCTTGACTTTGTCTCCCAGCATAGCCAGTTCAATCACCTGCACCGACAGGTTAGCCACACCCCCGCCTTGTCGCAGGGGTACCAGCGCTTTCTCGGTATGCGCCAGTTCCTGCAGCCGATGCACCAGGTCCGTACTCACCGACTCAAGGTCCTGTACCTGATGCAGCTGCCCTACCTGCAGCAATCTCCGGGCGGCATTGTTCATCAGTAGAATAGTGCCATCGGTTTTGTAGGTGATGATGCCGGTGCCTACGTGCTGCACAATCACCTCATAATAGTGCAGGTGCGCCTCCTTCTCCGCGCGCACATCCCGGAACTTGGCCATCACTTCGTTCATACCCGCTGCCAGTTCCTGCTGCAGCCTGCCTCCTGTATGCGCCGGTATGAGCTCTGTGAAATCGTCGTGTTTGATGGAATGCAGAAATCGGATGAACTGTTTGTTGGTGCGTTCGTGGAAGCGTATCAGGAGCAGCACCTGCAACAGAATCAGGAGGGCTATACCTACAAACGTGCCCCTGTACTCCGGCTGAAAGCCAACGCGACTCAACAGGAAAATGCTCAGCGCTAGCAAAGCCAGCCGCAGCACCACCTGCAGCCTATAATGGTTAAAGCGCATATTTCTCCAGTCTACGGTAAAGGGCTCCCCGCGACAGGCCAAGCTCTTTGGCAGCCTTCGATATATTGCCTTCATGCAGCTGCATGGCCCGTTGCACCGCCTGCCGCTCCAAATCTTCGAGGTTCTGCGTTTCCGCTACCTGGGCAACCGTGATGGTTTGCGCTTTCTCCTCTGGCAGGAAGAAGAAGTCCTCCGGCTGCAGTTCCCGGTTATCACTCATGATGGAGGCGCGCTCCAGAACATGCTGCAGTTCCCGCACGTTTCCAGGCCAGGTATAGCGTCGCAGCTTGGCCAGTGCCTCCTCCGACAGCCGCTTCAGTGGCTGCTTGTATTTCTGGGAGTAGGTCTGCAGAAAGTGCTCCGCAAATAAAGGAATATCCTCCAATCGGTCACGCAAAGGGGGCAGGTTCAACTCCACCGTGTTGATTCGGTATAGCAGGTCCTGCCGGAACTCGTGCCGCTGCACCATTTCCATCAAAGGCATGTTGGTTGCACAAATCAGGCGTACGTCAATGGGTATAGGTTTATTCGTTCCCACGCGTATCACTTCCCGGCGCTGCAGCACCGTCAGCAGCTTGCTCTGCAGGGAAGGCGATAGATTGCCAATCTCGTCCAAAAAAAGGGTTCCTCCGTTGGCCGCCTCAAACCGACCGATACGGTCTTCCTTGGCATCCGTGAAGGCGCCTTTCTTATGCCCGAATAGCTCACTCTCAAACAGCGACTCCGTCACGGCACCCATGTCCACGGTCACGAACACCTTGTCGGCTCTGGAGGAACGCTGGTGTATGGTGCGGGCAATGACTTCCTTGCCCGTGCCATTCTCGCCGAGCAGCAGGATATCGGCATCGGTTTTGGCTACTTTGTCAATGATGGAGAACAGGCTGCGCATGGCTCCGCTCTGCCCTGTGATGATGGGCTGCTGCGTTTGCAGCTCGGCAGACAGTGTGCGGTTGGCCACCTTCAACTGATTAACCTCTTTGTAGGAGTTGCGCAGTTTAGATGCCGCCGTCAGCGTGGCAACCAGTTTTTCGTTCTGCCAAGGCTTAAGTACGAAGTCGGTGGCCCCCTCTTTCAAGGCGCGCACCGCCATTTCCACATCCCCAAAAGCTGTAATCATAATCACCACCGCCGATGGGTCGTACTTGAGGACTTCCTTCAACCAGAAGAAGCCCTCTTGCCCGCTTGTGATGTCTTGACTGAAGTTCATGTCCAGCAGGATGATGTCAAACTCTTCGTTAGAGACCAGGAACGGAATCTTTTTCGGGTTCTTTTCCATCACCACTTCTTTGGCATACTTGCGAAGCAGCATTTTGGCCGAGAACAACACATCTTCGTTGTCGTCGATTACAAGTATCTTTCCCAGGTTCTGTTCCATGGCAGACGTTATATTTAAGTACAGCAGTATAGAAAAATGATGCCAGACAATTCTAAGGTTAATTTAAGATATTTTCAGAACTCTTACCTCATTTCTATGTCCAATCCCGGACACTTTTTGTCCGCACATGGACAGCGTAGCTTGTAGCTATACCTATATTGTATCAGAATAACCCTTTCTGGCGACTGGCACAGCAATGGCATAGGCTATACCTGAAGGCCAGCCACCTTTCATGCCCCTGGTAAACAAAGACTATGGAAAATACCACTACAATCACTAAACCTGCTTTCCTATGCTCAAGCTATATTTCCTGACTGCAATCCGGTCACTGCTCCGCAACAGGAGCTACAGCGTACTCAACATTGCAGGACTTGCCTTAGGCATCACGTGCAGCATTCTGCTCTTCCTGGTGATAGAATTTGAGTTGAGCTATGATACCTTTCATACCAAAGCAGACCGCATTTATCGCGTAACCATGTCGTACCCAAACAGTGAGAAAGGATTTATTGAACCCTCTGTATACTTCCCGGTAGGTGATGTGCTGAAGCAGAACAACCCAGGTATAGAAGCGCATGCAGAAGTTTTCGTCGAGGAAGACCCGCAATTCACCATCGTGCGCTCCAACGGTGAAATTGCTAAATATTATCTGGAGGATGTTCGGATTGCCTTTGTAGAGCCTGCCTACTTTACCATTTTTGATTTTGTGCCGGCAGATAAAAACCTGCTGAAAGGATTGGCAGAGCCTAATACGGTGGTACTGACGCAGGGAATCGCATCCAAATACTTTCCGGGTGAAGATGCAGTAGGCAAGTTTCTAAAGCTTAACAACAGGCTTACGGCCAGGGTGATTTCAGTTATACCTGATATGCCACCTAATACAGATTTTCCGTTCAGCGCTTTCTTTTCCTATGCCTCTCTGGAAAAATACAGCACCTTCGACGTCACCTCCTGGAATTACTCGTTCAGTTACCAGAACCTGTACATTACGATGCCGGAGAACGCCAATCCTGCTGAGTTGGAAAAACAGCTGAACGCCACTGTAAAACAACACATGCCAGAACGAAAAGCCAAAGACACAGACTTTGTGCTGCAGCCCCTGGGCGACCTCCACTATAACGATGAGCTTTTCAACCTGGCAGGTCGCAACGTAACCATGCAATATATTTTTGGCATGGCACTGGTGGGCATTTTCCTGTTGCTGACGGCTTGTATCAACTTTATAAACTTAGCTACTGCACAGGCCATAAAAAGGGCAAAAGAAGTAGGTGTACGCAAAGTAATGGGCAGCAATCAATGGCAAATCATGCTGCAATTCTTTGGCGAAACGCTTTGCATTACTATCCTGGCCACTTTGTTGTCCATAATTCTGGCTGAGTTGGCACTGCCTTACCTCAACGACCTGCTAGAACTGAAGTTAACATTCGACATTTTCCAGAACCCGCAGATACTGCTGTTCCTGGTGCTGGAGGTGTTGGTGGTGACTATTTTCTCAGGCTTATACCCAGCATTGGTGCTCGCTCGATTTGAGCCTATTGCGGCGCTTAAAAGCAGAGCGGCGGTGCAGCAGGTGGCAGGCTTTTCGTTGCGTAGTGTACTAGTAGTGTTGCAATTCGCTATTTGCCAGGTGCTCATCATCTGCACTCTGATTGTTACAGAGCAGATGCAGTATGTGTTTAACAAACCCTTAGGATTCGACAAAAACGGTATAATCCAAATGGGCCTGCCTCGCGAGGAAGCTAATAAACTGATGCCTTATCGCCATGAAATGCTTCAAAATCCCGCAGTTATCAATGTCAGTTTCGCCACTGCCCCGCCCTCTTCTGACCTGACCATGGGCACCGGCTTCTATTACAATCACTCAAGCGAAAGAGTGGATGTCAATGCGAATGCCAAATTTGTGGATGAGTATTATTTCGAGACTTTTGATTTAAAGCTCATTGCAGGTAGGACATTGTCTAAGAGCGATACCACTATTGAATTTGTCATCAATGAGACGATGCGCCGCAAACTTGGTATAGAAAGCCCACAAGATGCAATCGGTAAAAAGATATCCTTTAACAGCAGAGAGTACTATCCCATTGTGGGCGTAATAGAGGATTTTCATCAAAATTCTCTTCGTGACCCCGTAGACCCTGCCCTGCTTACGAGTTACCACAAACAGTACTTTTACGCCACGGCTAAAATAGACTTGAACAACATCGAACAAGCTACTAAGCACCTGGAGAGTGTATGGAACAAAGCTTACCCGGATGATGTGTTTAACTATACTTTTTTAGACGAAACGATAGCAAATTTTTACAAGGAGGAAACCAGGCAAAAGGTACTCTTCCGTACATTTGCCTTCATAGCCATACTCATCGGCTGCATTGGGCTCTATGGTCTGGTGGCTTTTATGGCGGCACAACGCACCAAGGAAGTAGGTATACGCAAAGTGATGGGGGCCTCCATTTTTGACATCACACTGCTTTTTTCGAAGGATTTTGTGAAACTGGTGCTGATTGCTTTTGTGATAGCTGCCCCTGTGGCCTACTACCTGATGGACGAGTGGTTGCAGAGTTTTCTGTACCGCATCAGCATTGGCTATTGGCCTTTTGTATTGGCTGGAGCGGTTACCTTGCTCATTGCCCTCGTAACAATGAGTTCCCAAGCTATTCGGGCTGCCATGGCCAACCCGGTCTACTCGCTGAAAGCAGAATAAAACTATGTGTTGACACAGTGTTTATAGATAAAATTTTTGCTCTTCAGAATGAGCCAGTTACATTAACTGGCTCATTTTTTATCTAAAAAGCCATCTTAGGGTTTTGCAAAATAAATCCGGCTCTCTATATTTGCACCACAATACGACAGAATGGTCCGTTCGTCTAGGGGTTAGGACTCCAGATTTTCATTCTGGCAACAGGGGTTCGATTCCCCTACGGACTACAAAGCCCGCAAACATGAGAAACCAAAGGAAGGCAGAAACGCCTTCCTTTCTTATTTTTAAGCCCTTTCCCGACTATTTCCTTTGCATTGTTTGCACTTGTTTGCGTAATTTCCGTTATCCGATTGTTACCTGTTCCTTTGTAGACTCTACACCTACAAGCTACCCAAGGACGAAACTGAGAAGCAGCACAACAAGGACACCACCAGGCTGGCAGAGAGTATCCGTTCCAAGCGGGAGCTGCAGATTAACAGCTCCGAGCATGACTTCGGGACCGTACTGCAGAAGAGCATCAATCTCCACTCCTACTAGGAGCATTTCGTGGCGAGCTATCCCATGAAGGATAAGCGTCTGGCTACAGCCTCCCTCCCTGCAGTACTTCAAGGCGTTCGTCGGCAAAGATTCTATCAAGCCTGCTGATCTGACAGAGCAGATTTGCATTGACTTCAAGGAGTACCACTGCCAGAACCTTAGTGGAGAGGCCACTTACCCTAATTTACTAAGCGGGTTAAGATGTGTTGTTCAGCTCACATTTTCTCCTACAAAGCATAAAGTACCGGCGCTTACCTGTGTGGCAATGATTTTATTGGCCTGGAACACTCCTAGAATCCCTGCGTTAACTAATTAATTAGCGTTGATTATCAGAACCACTTAAATAGAAAGCTATGACAAAGAACATGGGCACAGCAGACCGGATTGTCCGGTCTACACTGGCAGCGGGCGCGGCAGCTCTCATTGCAACTAAAACAGTGAAAGGACCAGCTGCTATTGCATTAGGTGGCCTAGCCACCATCTTTGCGCTTACAAGTTCAGTCGGACATTGCCCTGCTTATGATGTGGCCGACATCAACACCCTATGACACACGTAAGCGGTTAAACACTACAAGAAACAATAAGCTATGAGTTACCACTTAAGTAAGAAAATAAACGGCTCTTTTGAAGATGCCACCACCAAAGTAAAGGAAGCGCTGCAACAGGAAGGCTTCGGCGTAATCAGTGAAATAGACCTGAAAGAGAAGTTCAAAGAGAAGCTGCAGGTAGATTTCAGAAACTACAAGATACTAGGGGCCTGTAACCCCAAGCTGGCACATCAGGCCATACAGCAGGAGCCCAACATTGGCGTCATGCTGCCTTGCAATGTGCTGCTGCAGGAACATGAAAATGGAGAAGTGGAAGTAACCGCAGTCAACCCGATGGAGACAATGGCTGCCGTAGACAACCCAAACCTTTCTTCTTTAGCAGAAGAAGTAAGCCAGAAGCTAAAAACTGCTATCAACAAGCTCTAGCGAATACTCGACCAAAGATTATTATCAGAAGGCTGTGCTGAAAAGTACAGCCTTTTTTATTGCCTGTCTGCTTGTTATTCAAAAAGAAAAGGCTTGTGTAACCAATGTCACTGAACCAAGGCAGGCTATACCCCATCTTTGTATCACATAACTTAAAAAGCATGACTATGAAAGACTTCTGGAACGAACGCTACAGCCAGAATCAAATGGTATACGGCGCTGAGCCGAACGAATTTTTCAGGGAGCAACTACAGCACCTGCGTCCCGGAAAGTTGTTATTACCTGCCGAAGGAGAAGGCAGGAATGCAGTCTATGCGGCTCTGAAAGGCTGGCAGGTAACAGCATTTGATTTCAGTGAAGCAGGTCACAAAAAGGCCATGGCGTTGGCAGAACAGCGTGGCGTAACCATCAACTACCAGGTAACTGATGCAGCGCAATTCTCCTGTGAGCCTGAGAGCCAGGATGCAGTGGCACTGATTCATGCCCATTTCCCACCCGCACTGCGCCAGCAACTGCATCAGAAGGTAATTGAATGGTTGAAACCCGGAGGCACTGTGATACTGGAAGCTTTCCACCCAAATCAGTTGAGCTATAGCTCCGGCGGACCAAAAGATGAAAGTATGCTCTATACCGCCGAAATGCTACAGGATGACTACAGACTGCTTGATATAAAATTGCTACAGGAGATAGACATACAACTGCATGAAGGCGCCTATCACAGCGGTGCTGGCTTTGTAACCAGAATGGTTGCTCAAAAGAAGATGAATAAATAAGAGAACATAAAAAGCAAAAAACTAAAATAAAGGCTGACAGCCACTACTCAAATGAAAGATAAATTAGACATCATGGTACCGGTTGATTTCACGCCGGTGTCTTACAGAGCAATCGAATTTCTGGCTTTCCTGATGGACAAGACGCCCATTAACACGCACTTGGTGCATGTCATAGAGGTAAACTCCGCTGAATGGGCCGGTTCTGTAGATGCATCAGAAACAGTAAACAAAGGTGAGCTAAAGCAAAAGCAGCAATTGGCAGAACAGAAATTTGCAGAACTGAAACAGCACGTTGATTTTAGCTTTACCAGCGAAGTACTATTTGGTGGATTAACCACAGTGCTCGCTGACTATGCCAACAATAAAAGCATTGACCTGGTGATTATGGGCACAGATGGAGCTGATGGCTGGCTGGAGAAAGTATCAGGCTCAGAAGCGCAGCACGTGGTCAGGTATACCAACATTCCAGTTATCACCGTTCACAAGAATGCAGCCATCACCCCTATCCAGAACTTGTTGTGGGTAGCTGACTTTGAAGCAGAAAAGCAACCAGAGCAAAGTGTGGCAACTATTAAAATGCTGCAGCAACTTTTTGATGCCAGGCTGCACCTGTTGCAGATTGTAAACAAGGAAGATGAAAACAGGTTAAACCAACTGAAAGGTAAAATGCAGGATTTCGCGGAGCAGTTGAACTTGCAAAACTACGAACTGCACCTGCACCACAACTATAAGGTTCCGGCGGGAGTGCGCAGCTTTAACGAAGTATCTGAAATGGACCTGGTGCTGATCGGTACGCATGGCAGAAAAGGCATCAGCCACCTGTTCTATGGCAGCGTTGCGGAAACGCTTGTAAACCACTGCATCCGTCCTCTGATGACCTATCATCTTAACTAATATCCTTTCTCTTCAATGTGCAGCTCCGGCTGCACATCTTTTTTACACTAAATACGATGCGTAATACATTTAAACTGGCGGCTATATTTGCTGCCAGTATGGCCTGGAGTACGGCCTCTGCCCAAAAACACCACGAAGCACATCAACCAGATACTGTACTGGTAAATAATGTACAGGAGCTTTTTACAAAAGGCACAGTGCACGGGCATGTACGGAATTACTTTATGGCTACCTGGAACCACCGCGAACTCTCTGATAACTATGCCAATGCCATTGGTGCAGAAATAGCCTATAAGACAGCTCCCTTCCATGGTTTCAGACTAGGGTTTGCCGGGTTGTTTACCTATAACCTGTTCTCATCGGGCATGGCACACCAGGACCCTGTAACAGGCAAACACCCTAAGCTGGAGCTGGAGCTTTTTGATGTAGAAGACCCGGAAAACAAAGCCGACCTGGACCGGCTGGACGAACTATACCTGGAGTACAAAACAGATTGGCTGCACGCAAAAGCTGGCCGTTTTAGTTTCACTTCTCCCCTGATGAACCCGCAAGATACCCGCATGAAGCCATACTCCTTTCAGGGTATCAGTTTTCGGTTTCCAGTACAGGAAAAAGCGCTGCTGACACTCGCCTGGTTTGATCATTTCTCCCCCAGAAGTACAGTAGAATGGTTTAAAGCGGGTGAATCCATCGGTACTTTTCCTGCAGGATTTGATATACAAGGCAATCAATCCGGTTATGCCCACCATACTAAAACCAAAGGTGTTGCCGTAACTGGTCTACAGCTTAACTCAGATCAATCCCATCACGGCTTTAACGCAGAAGTATGGAACTACTGGATCGAGAATGTATCGAACACCAGCTATGGTCGGACAACTATAGAAATAATACCGCAGGTGAAAGCAGGTATAGAAGGGCTTTACCAAATGCAAGTAGGCAATGGGGGCAGTCCGGAAGAAGCACATACCTATTTCCCGGATCAGCAACAATGGCTGGTAGGTGGTCAGTTAGCATACGAGCCCGGAAGCTGGAACACATCACTTAATTACCTGCACATAGATGGAGATGGGCGCTTCCTGTTTCCGCGTGAATGGGGCCGTGAGCAGTTCTTCGCCACCCTCTCCAGAGGCAGAATGGAAGGCACAGGTAAATCAGACCTGCTGGTGGCAAAAGTAAAAAAACGCTGGTCAGATAGGCTCTCTATAGAAGCAGCTGCTTCCAAGACCTGGTTGCCTGGCAGTGAGAACTATATTCACAACAAGTATAGAGCTGTCCCTTATATTGGCTGGTTAGCTGACATAAGTTATAGCCCTGCAAAACCTGTGCTGAAAGGGTTGAACTTTCGGTTGCTTTATGTAGGAAGAGCATCACCAGGATCAGATGTGCCGCTCGAAGCCATGTACTACAACACCAACTTTCACAATGTAAACTTTGTAACGCAGCTTAACTTCTAGGCTACACCTAGCTTAGCTATCAGCTTTATGTTATGAGTGATGCACAATGACTATAAACACATCAAATTTGAAGCATGTACAGTACAATTAGTTGTGTGACAAACATCACTGAACTTAGTTAGCGTACGCTTTAACTTTGCATTAGAAATTAAATCAATATCAAAAAATAAGAAAATCTATGAAAATCAAACAATTTGAAGACAAAGGCTTAGCCCATTATGCATACGCTATCCTAAGCGAAAGCGAAAAGGAAATAATATTGATTGACCCGGCCCGCGACCCGCAGCCCTACTATGATTACGCCAAAGAGCACGACGCCAAAATTGTAGGGGTGATTGAAACGCACCCCCATGCTGACTTCGTAAGCTCGCACCTGGAGATACACCAGAAAACCGGCGCTACCATTTACACACACAGCCTGGTAGGTGCCGACTATCCGCACAAAGCGTTTGACGAAGGCGCAGAATTGCAGCTAGGTGAAGTAAAACTGAAGTCGCTGCACACCCCGGGGCACTCCCCCGACTCAATCAGCATAGTGCTGGAGCACGAGGGCAAGGATAAAGCCGTGTTTACGGGTGATACCTTGTTTATTGGCGATGTGGGCCGCCCGGATCTGCGCGAGAGTGCCGGTAACGTAACGGCCAAGCGTGAGGAACTGGCCCGCCAGATGTATAAGAGCACCCGTGAAAAGCTGATGAAGCTGGCCGATGATGTGGTTGTGTATCCAGCACACGGGGCAGGCTCGCTTTGCGGTAAAGGCCTGAGCGATGCCAACAGCAGTACCATCGGTGATGAGAAGCTGGGAAACTATGCCCTGAAGCCTATGAGCGAAGACGAGTTTGTAAAAGTATTGACAGAAGACCAGCCCTTTATCCCAAAATATTTTGGCTACGATGTGAGCCTGAACAAGCAGGGCGCGCCTGACTATAATCCAAGCGTGGAAGGTGTCGCTAAACTGGAGAAGAACTACAAGCCGGAAGACGGTGCTGTGATAGTAGATGCCCGCAGCGAAAAAATATTTAAGCAAGGACACTACAAAGGAGCCATCAACATACAGAACGGTGGCAAATTTGAAACTTGGTTGGGCAGCATCGTTGGCCCAGAGGAAAGTTATTACTTGGTGGCTGAAAGTGAGCAGGAGTTGAAGGAATTGATTTCCAAGGCTGCTAAAATCGGCTACGAACTCCTGATTAAGGGCGCATTTGTATACGATCAGCAGGACGGCGAAACGAGCGACAATTTTGACAGAAAAACGTTTGAAGAGAACAAAGATGACTATACCATTGTGGACATCCGCAACACATCAGAAGTGAAAAGTGGTAAGTTCTTTGATAATGCTATCAGCATTCCATTGCCGGAGCTACGCGAAAGAGTGAAGGAGATTCCTACTGACAAACCGGTGGTAGTGCATTGCGCTGGTGGTTATCGCTCGGCAGCGGGTAGCAGCATCGTGGAGTCTGCCCTACCAGATGTGAAGGTGCTGGATATGAGTGAAGCTGTCACAGAGCTTAAGAATAATTAACCTAGAACAGGAGACCCAAAATAAGGGTCTCCTGTTTACCTTAACTATAACAACAATCATGAGCTATAAAGATATATCTGGAGAAGAGCTTAAAAAGCTTCGTGAAGAGCAGCCTGATGCCGTTGTGGTAGATGTTCGCACTCCCATGGAAGTAAGCCAAGGCAAAATACCGGGCGCGCAGGTAATAGACCTGATGGATGCCCAGTTTCCACAAAAAGTAGATGCACTGGATAAAGACAAACCGTATGTACTATACTGCAGATCAGGCAATAGAAGTGCCCAGGCCTGCAACTATATGGCAGGACAAGGATTTACAAAATTGTATAACCTGAGTGGCGGCATAGGTAACTGGCCTTATGAAACTGAATAAGTTAAAAACTAATGCAAGCTCCAGGCTGATGTTAGGCATGTTGGCCGGCAGCATACTGGGCTATCTTTTCTATGCCTTCTATGGGTGTGACGGTAGTTGTGCCATCAGCTCCAGCCCTTTTAATAGCACCCTATACGGCACTGTCGTGGGAGCTTTGGTTTCCAGGAGGTTTACATCGGCTGACAGAAAATAATAAGACCATACACCTACTGCCTGTGCTTAAGAAGTGCAGGCAGTAGGTGTATGTAAGTAAGTCCTGCCTCTAGAGCATTACGGGCTTCACTGCTATACTATGTGACTAAAATCACTGACCAATGCTAAGTAAAACGCTTCCTTTGTAAAGCAAGACAGCTCCCTGTCCCCTTAGGGAAAGGAGGCTTCGCATGATTAACTTGAACAGACAATAAGACGGGAAAACATTCCGTCTTTAGCTAAGAGAAACCTATTTACAATGGAAAAAGAAAAGGTTAAAGTTTTGATAATTGGTTCTGGCCCTGCCGGGTATACTGCTGCAATCTATGCTTCCAGAGCCGGCCTGAACCCTGTATTGTATCAGGGCTTGCAGCCCGGTGGTCAGCTTACCATCACAAACGACGTGGAAAATTACCCCGGCTACCCAGACGGCATCAATGGTCCTCAGATGATGGAGGATTTTAAGCGGCAGGCAGAGCGCTTTGGTACCGACGTGCGCTATGGCATCGCTACTGCTGTCGATTTCTCTTCTAAACCCCATCAGGTAACGATAGACGACCAAAAGGTAATAGAAGCCGAAGCAGTTATTATCTCCACCGGAGCATCCGCCAAGTGGCTAGGCCTGGAATCTGAGGCACGCCTAAATGGCAGTGGCGTATCGGCATGTGCCGTGTGCGATGGTTTCTTCTACCGTGGGCAGGATGTGGCCATAGTAGGCGCAGGCGATACGGCAGCTGAAGAGGCCACCTATTTGGCCAACCTTGCAAACAAGGTATATATGATTGTACGCCGTGATGAAATGCGTGCTTCTACCATTATGCAGGAACGTGTAAAGAAGACACGCAACATTGAGATTCTATGGAATACAGTGACTGACGAAATCCTAGGCGAGCAGACGGTACAGGGGATGCGTGTGCGCAATGTGTTGACTGATGAGTTGAGGGAAATCCCGGTACAGGGCTTCTTTGTGGCTATCGGGCATAAACCGAACTCAGACATATTTGCCGATTACCTGAATTTGGACGAAAATGGTTATATCCGCACGATACCCGGAACGAGCAAGACCAATATTGACGGTGTATTTGCCTGTGGCGATGTGCAGGATTTTACGTACCGCCAGGCAGTTACAGCGGCTGGTTCAGGCTGTATGGCTGCCCTGGATGCCGAGCGTTACCTGGCCTCTCTGGAATCAGAACAAGCAATAGAACAGGGTCAGAATGCAACGCTTAGTTTATCTGAGAAGGCATGATAAAGACTTTAAAATATCAACTGCTGACTGGCTGGCACCCGGCCAGGTGGATTCGTTTGGCGCTAGGTATAGCACTGCTGGTACAGGCTATAGCGACAAGCGATGTGCTGGTTGGTGCATTTGCCATTTTGCTTTTCGGACAGGCTATTTTGAATACAGGCTGTTGCGGACCAACAGGCTGCAGCGTGCCCCAGACCAAACAACACACAAAAGATACTACCGGACCTATTGAATAGGGAAAACGTACAGGATAATATGGAAAGTATACATAAAGAAGAGTTACTGCAGAAGTTCTCACAGTTAGAGCAGCCCCTGCTGGACGAGATACTGGCCCAAAGCACCTTTAAGCACCTGGAGGAAGGTGAAGAAGCGCTGCGCACCGGCCAGTACATTAAATCGACTGTGCTGCTTTCTAAAGGTCTGCTGAAAGTATATCGCGAAGACGAAGAAGACAATGAGTTTTTGATGTATTACCTGGAACCAGGAAACGCCTGCGCCCTTTCCATGATGTGTACCGCACGTGATGAACAGAGCCAGATTATGGCAAAAGCAGTGGATGAATCTGAGATTATCCTGATTCCATCGCACCTATCAGAGCTGTGGCTAGCCAAGTATAAAACCTGGCACAACTTCGTGATTGCTTCGTACCGCCAACGTTTTGAAGAGCTCCTGCAAACCTTGGATAGTGTAGCATTCAAAGCCTTAGACGAGCGACTTATCTTCTACCTGCGTCGCCATGTAAAAGTAAGCGGAAACGAAGTTAAATTATCTCACCAGCAGATTGCCAATGAGCTCAGCAGTTCCCGTGAAGTGATTTCCAGGCTACTCAAAAAACTAGAGCAAACCGGCGCTATCACACTTCACCGAAATTACATAGAAGTACACGACTTAGATATAGTCTAAACAGAAAGACAAAAGCAAAAGGCGGCCTGATATTTTATTAGGTCGCCTTTTGCTTTAAATTTTGAGCAAATTTCCTATGTGACAACAGTCACTGTACTCCCTCCTGCACCACCCTACCTTTGTACTAGAAATCAAGATAAGACTTTAAGAAATGGAAATACTCGGATACATCGCTGCTTTACTCATTGGTTTATCTCTTGGCCTGATTGGTGGCGGCGGTTCTATACTCACCGTACCGGTACTGGTTTATTTGCTTGGCCTTAGCCCGGTTATATCTACCGCTTACTCTTTGTTTATAGTTGGCCTAACCAGTTTAGTAGGCTCGTACAAATTTTATCAAAAGGGACTGGTCAGCATGAAAACGGCTGTCGTGTTTGGTTTACCTTCTATTGTCGCAGTATACCTGACGCGGCGCTACTTGGTACCCGCTATACCTGAAAACCTGTTTACAGTAGGTGACTTGGCAGTAACCAAAGGCGTGCTGTTGATGCTCCTGTTCGCAGGTCTGATGGTGTTTGCCTCTATATCCATGATTAGAAAGAAAAAGGAAGTACCGGCAGAGCCAGCTGATGTGGTTGATGAGAACATCGACACGGAACTCGATGTGGAGCACACAGATCCTGCTGAGACGCACCCGAAACCAAAGTTCAACTATGGAGGCATTCTGGCTGAAGGGCTGGTGGTAGGTACGCTTACCGGCCTGGTTGGCGCAGGCGGTGGTTTCTTGATTATCCCGGCGCTCGTGCTCTTCAGTAAATTGGACATGAAAATGGCGGTGGGTACGTCACTCCTTATCATAGCTGTTAAATCGCTGTTCGGTTTTATAGGCGACGTGTTCAACTATGAGATTGACTGGTTGTTCCTGGGCATTTTCTCAGCCATTTCTATCGCCGGCATCTTCATTGGCACCTACCTATCTACTAAAATCCACGCCGACAAACTGAAGACTTCTTTCGGCTGGTTTGTGCTCGTGATGGGCATTTACATCATCATCAAAGAAATATTTTTTGCATAGGCCTGACAGCGTGATATAAGTCACAGACTTCGGCTATTCTTATTCCGAAATTTGTAGTGTCATCCAGGTGAAAGGGTGATAATAAAGCTTAGAGACTAGAAACTCAAAAACCATAAAATCAACTACCATGAAAGTAGAACAAATCTATACCGGTTGCCTGGCACAAGGAGCTTATTACATCGAAAGCAAGGGCGAAGCTGCTATCATCGACCCGCTTCGTGAAGTAAAGCCATACCTGGAAAAAGCAGAGAAGGATAATGCTACTATTAAGTATGTGCTGGAGACACACTTCCATGCCGACTTCGTTTCAGGTCACGTGGACCTGGCCAAAGCATCAGGTGCAACAATTGTTTTCGGACCAAATGCCAAGACTACTTATGATGCTTACATCGCAAAAGACGGTGAAGAATTGAAAGTGGGTGATATAAGCATAAAAGTGCTTCATACCCCGGGCCACACGATGGAGTCTACCACATACCTGCTGATAGACGAGAACGGGAAAGATTACGCGCTTTTCTCTGGCGATACTCTGTTCATCGGGGATGTGGGACGTCCAGACTTGGCAGCAAAATCTGACTTAACACAGGACCAATTGGCAGGTCACCTCTACGACTCGTTGCGCAACAAAATCATGACCTTGGCGGACGACGTGATTGTGTACCCGGCGCACGGTGCTGGCTCTGCCTGCGGTAAGAACATGAGCAAAGAGACAAGCGATACGCTAGGCAACCAGAAAGAAACGAACTACGCCCTTCGTGCCGACATGACCAAGGAAGAGTTCATCAAAGAAGTGACAGATGGCTTAACACCGCCGCCAAGTTATTTCCCGCTGAACGTGCAGATGAATAAGGAAGGCTACGATAACATTGAAAGCGTGCTGGAGCAAGGCTTGCAGGCCCTGTCGCCGGACGCCTTTGAAGCGGCAGCCAACGAAACGGGCGCCCTGGTATTGGATACCCGCAGCCCGGAGACATTTGCAACTGGTTTTATACCAAACGCTATCAACATCGGCATAGATGGCAGCTTCGCCCCATGGGTAGGAACGTTGATTCCGGACATCAAACAGCAGATATTGCTGGTAACAGACGAAGGACGTGAAGAGGAAGTAGTGACCCGTTTAGCACGTGTAGGATACGACTATACCATTGGTTACCTAAAAGGCGGCATGGATGCCTGGAAGCAGGCTGACAAAGAAGCAGATGCTATCAATTCTATCTCTGCAGAGACATTTGCACAGCGTTTTGAGCAAAACAACTCTATCAAAGTAGTAGACGTGCGCAAGCCGGGTGAGTTCCAGGCAGAACACGTGGAAACAGCACAAAGCGCCCCGCTAGACTACCTGAACGAGCACCTGGCTGAACTGCCGAAAGAAGACACCATGTACCTGCATTGCGCCGGTGGTTATCGCTCTATGATTGCGGCATCTATCCTGAAAGTCAGGGGCTTTGAAAATGTGGTGAATGTGGCTGGTGGTTTTAAGGCTATTGCTGAAACCAGCGTACCGAAAACAGCTTTTGTTTGCCCGAGCACGCTGAAGTAATTTCTTATAGTTAAAGACGCTTGATGAGCTGGCGTAGTGTGATGCTGCGCCAGCCTTTGAGTTTAATAGAACTTCTCTTTCCTGCGTGACCAAAGTCACAGACAATGGCTCCTATTATGCCGACCTTTGTATTGTAATTGAAACACAACAAGAATTTAAGAAGAAAAGCTATGTTTAATATATTCGGAACAAAACCAAAAAACTACGAGAACCTGGACGGCACTACATTCAGAACCAGGTATCAGAGTGCTGCGAAAGCGGAGCTGCTGGATGTGAGAACAGCCGGTGAATTTGCCGGTGGTTCTATCAAAGGTGCTAAGAACCTGGATGTGTCATCATCGCAGTTTCAGCAGGCACTTAAAACGATGGATAAGAACAAAGAGTATTTCGTGTTCTGCCGCAGCGGCAACCGCAGCGGTTCCGCTTGCGACATCATGAGCAAAGAAGGTTTTAAAGCCTATAACCTGGCCGGCGGTATCGGTGCCTGGCCAAAATAAAAAAGTATAAAAATGAAAAGGTGGGGAGTTTGGAAACAGGCTCCTGCCCTATCTACTAAACCTAAACTAAACGAGTAAGAAATGTTAGAATTTTTGAGTCAGCCTTGGCCTTGGTATACATCAGGTATTGTCATAGCCTTAGTTATGTTGATCCTGCTGTTCTTTGGTAAGTCATTTGGTTTCTCATCCAACTTGCGCACCATTTGCTCCGCTTGTGGTGCTGGTAAAACTGTCAAGTTCTTTGATTTTGACTGGCGCTCCCAGACCTGGAACCTGTTGTTCCTGGTAGGTGCAATCGTTGGTGGTTTCATCGCTTCAGAATTTTTGTCAAATGGCGAAGCGGTGCAAATCTCACAGGCAACTATACAAGATTTGAGTGCACTTGGTATTTCAGCACCGGATGGTATGCAGCCAGAAGAAATCTTTAGCATGGAGAATGCCTTTTCGCTTAAAGGCTTCCTGATTCTGCTGCTGGGCGGGTTTGCTGTGGGTTTCGGTGCACGTTATGCAGGTGGCTGTACCTCGGGCCATGCCATCAGCGGAATATCTAATCTGCAGTTGCCCTCACTTATTGCTGTTATCGGCTTCTTTATTGGTGGTTTGTTCACCACATGGGTACTGATGCCCTTGATATTCTAAAGAAAGCAATACGAAGCTAAATCATTAACTAAACAAAGAGATTTATACCGTGAGAGGATTAAAATTTATAATTGCCGGCATTCTGTTCGGTATCGTGATGAGTAAATCGGAAGCCATATCGTGGTTCCGTATCCAGGAGATGTTCCGCTTCCAATCGTTCCATATGTATGGCATCATTGGTACGGCTGTCGTACTGGGTATCATCATCACCTACGTTATCAAAAAATACAAACTACGTGATTTTCAGGACAACCCAATCACCTTTACACCGAAGGAAATGTCTGTTCCGCGCTACCTGATAGGTGGTATCATCTTCGGATTAGGCTGGGCATTGACAGGGGCTTGTCCGGGACCTATGTTCGTGAACATCGGCTTCCAGTACTGGTCTATCCTGATAGCAGTAGTTGGTGCTATTGCCGGTACGTACCTGTACGGCGCTATAAAAGACAGATTACCGCATTAAGAAATTTGGCTAAGAGTGTTTTGTGTTGTGAGAGTCACCGGTGTTGTAACTGGTGGCTTTCCTGCATAATCTGAACAGGTAAAGAAACTATACAAGTAAGATGGCACAACCTTCAGAAACAAAGCTCGGCTTACGGGAGAATGCAAGGCAGTTCTGGCTGCTGGTGCTCGTAAATGGCTTTGTGGGCGCAATGGTAGGCTTGGAGCGCTCGGTGATACCAGAGTTTGCCGAAACGGTGTTTGGTATTAACGGGCATACAGCGCTTTTGTCGTTTATAGTTGCTTTTGGTCTGGCCAAGTCGGGCGCTAACCTGGCGATGGGCCGTTTGGCTACTAGATACACCCGCCGGCAACTGTTACTTATTGGATGGTTGTTTGCATTGCCTGTGCCCTGGCTGCTGCTGTATGCCGATGCTTGGTGGT
Source organism: Pontibacter roseus DSM 17521 (assembly GCF_000373265.1). GTDB lineage: Bacteria > Bacteroidota > Bacteroidia > Cytophagales > Hymenobacteraceae > Pontibacter > Pontibacter roseus. The sequence goes on along the minus strand of NZ_KB890762.1, from coordinate 408,036 downwards.
GGGTAATCTTTGCGAACCTGCTGCTGGGTATTAACCAGGGATTGGCATGGTCAGCCACTGTAGTGATGAAGATTGACCTGGTAGGTGAAAAAAACCGTGGCCTGGCCATGGGCATCAACGAATTTGCCGGTTACCTGGCTGTTGGTTTGGTAGCTTTCTTGGCTGGCTATATCGCTTCTACTACCGGCGAAGTAACCTATGCTTTTATTCCGGGTATTGCATTCTCCATAATTGGCTTGCTACTGACGGTGTTCCTGGTGCGTGATACGCACAGCCATGTGCAGACAGAAACAAAGCAGACCAACATCCCGCTGCTGCACAACCTCTGGAGAGACACTACTTGGCGACATAGTAACCTGGGTTCTGTTACACTGAACGGTTTTGTCAACAACCTGAACGATGGCATTTTGTGGGGTTTGCTGCCTGTGCTGTTAAGTACCAAAGGATATTCCCTGACCGAAACAGGTTTACTTGCTGGCATATATCCGGTGGTATGGGGACTGGGCCAGCTGGTAACTGGTAAACTGGGCGACGTGCTTTGCAAAAAGCAGTTGCTGAGCATGGGCATGATGATACAGGGTGTGGCGATAGGCCTGCTTTTATTTGCCAGCTCCTACCCTATTTTGGTGGCTTCACTCATTATACTGGGAGCTGGGACGGCCTTAGTTTACCCGAATTTCCTTTCGGTAGTAGCCGAGAACACGCATCCGAGCCAACGGCCACAGAGCTTGGGCATTTTCCGGTTCTGGCGTGATTTTGGTTACGTTGCTGGTGCGGTTGCTGCCGGTATATTTGGTGACTTGTTCGGACTGGAAGCTGTTATACTTGGCACTGCTATACTTACAGTCGGCGCTGGATTATTATCAGAATTCAGGATGTGCTGTACCAAAAAACTGCTGTGGCATAGTAAGGAATGCAGCACTAACTTTGTTAAAGCTACCTAACTATATAACACTCTGAAGGAAAGATTAAGCTACCATAGCTTCTGTTTAGTTTCTTTTTAAACAGATACTGTAGAGCGCATAAAAAACATACATGAAAAACTACCTGCTGTTATTTGTAAGCCTGACGCTCCTGCTCTTCGCAACGCCGAAGAACGATAGTTTGCGCAGCTTTGCACAGCAGGCAGCGCTGAAAAAAGACTGTACATACAGCAAACGTTTTGGCAAAAAGCCTTGCGCCAAAAAATGCCTGAAACACCAGACGCACTCCAACCAGCAAAACAATGCCACGGGTATAGCTGCAGATTGCAGTCAGCAGGTATATGCTGTCGTAAACGAACTGCATTCAGAGCTAATTAATCTTTTATCAGCTAAACAGGATTTTACTCTCCCACACATCCGGAAGCACCTATCTCCTGTGCTCGAGTACGACCCTAAGCCGCCCCGGATTTCTTAAAATACACTTTTATCCATTGAAGCAACAGCTCAACTGATTACAGTTACTGTTGGTGCTGCCATAGCTGTACTTGCCAAAAGGTAAGTTGCTATAGGTATGCTCATACCTTATCTAACAAGTTATTTTAAGAAAATTAAAACGCATGGAAACTACTCCAAAACAAAGAATATCATTCCTGGTGCTGCGTAGCTTGGGCAGCCTGATTTTTATCATGGCTGGTGTAAGCCACTTTGTGAAAACTGCCGGTGCAGCTGCCCGATTAGAAAAGGCGCCATTCGCGCATCTGGCCACCTGGATGGCTCCTGCCGAAACGCTAATACTGCTATCAGGTGTTGGCCTATTGATAGGTGGTTTTATGCTGCTGCTTGGCTTTAAAACCAAACTGGCTTCTGCTGGTTTGCTCGCTATCCTAATACCGATTACGCTAACCGTGCAGGTAGGCAGCGGAGATTACGGGCCTTTGTTCAAGAACGTGGCGCTGATAGGTTTGCTTATCTTCTTTATCATAAACGGCGCTGTGTACTATAGTATAGATTCGTTCCTGGAACAGAAAAAGAGAATCATTCCTATACCTGCACAAAACAAGAGTTATGTAACGATAGTAGCTATTGGGCTAATGGTATTGCTTGGTTCCTGCGCCACGACAAGTGCTCAAAATGCCACGCAACAGGTTACATCTTTACCTGCTACAACCACGAAATATGCCGTGCTCATTAGCCAACCCAACCACCTGAAGGCGGCCGTAAATACCGCCGAGACAATTACCAAAGACAGCAAGTATAACCGTGAATCGTTTGTAGTGATGGCCTGCGGAAAGTCGGTAGAAGCCTTCAAAAAAGACGGTGCGATGGCTGCAGAGATAGCCAAAGGCAGGGCTGCCGGGGTTACGTACATGCTGTGCGGCATGTCGCTGAAGCAGTTCAACATTATTGCTGCCGATTTGGTAGATGGAGTGGAAATCACGCCGAATGGCCTGACCTACATGTTTGACCTTAAGCAAAAAGGCTATACGACTGTGGAACTTTAGTCACAGAGCATCTTAAAAGATTCAGCTAACTTAGCTTCATTAACAAATTCACATCATGGATAAGAAGAAATTTTCGATAAAGGATATACCTGGCTGGGCTGTGATGCTTGGCATTTTTGGGATTTTATACCTGACTGGTCTTCATACCGAAGCCATCGGGCAGGTGCAGCGTATACTGCTGGCTACGGGCATCAAAAATGCAGATGTACCGGAAACATTACAGAACCCGGATGCTACAGCCGTAGTAGATGCAGCTGCCGTGGCGAATACTGAAATGGCGGGAGCCGGTTTTCAGATGGTAGACCTGCAGGGCAAGCAAGTAGCCTTTGAAAGCTTGAGGGGGAAGGTGGTGTTCCTGAACATTTGGGCTACCTGGTGCCCGCCCTGTATCGCCGAGATGCCTAACATCCAGAAACTATACGACAAGGTAGGCTCTGATAAAATTGCCTTCGTGATGCTGTCTGTAGATGAAGGTGGCATGGAGAAGGTAAAGAAGTTTATTGACAAGAAAGACTATACATTCCCGGTGTACATGCCGGCAAGCCAGTTCCCGCAGGAGTTTTACTCAAATGCTATACCTACCACGTTCATCATTTCGCCGCAAGGTAAGATTGTAGCCAAGCAGGAAGGTATGGCCGATTACAATACGCCGGAAGTGGTGGAGTTTCTGCAGGGAATGGTAAAAAAATAATGTTTGTACTCCATACGCATAGTTTGCGAGAAGTGGATTATGCGTATGGAGTACAACCAATTGAATTATAGAAACTTTACTTCCCAGTTCAAGAATTTAACTAACCACATACCAAAACAAGCAAATTATGAAATTGAAACTAATCATAATGGTGCTGTTGGCTTCGCTGATAGCGCCCATTTCCATAGCCCATGCACAGACAACTTCAAAAGCTAAAAAAACTGAGCAAACATCGCAGCGCAAGATTGTATACGATCTGTCGGTAGCTGACACCACCATGCATGCCGGCCTGATGAGACAACTCAACAACATCAAGCGTGGCTGGCCGGATGCACAGATTGAAGTGGTGGTGCACGGCAAAGCACTCAACCTGCTTGTTACAGGAAAATCGACCCAAGCCAACGCCATAAAAGAACTACAGGCCAAAGGAGTAGTTTTTGCCGCTTGCGAGAATACGATGAAAAGAGCTAAAGTAGAAAAGAGCCAACTGCTGCCGAACATACCTACCGTGCCAATGGGCATAGGCGAAATCGTTTCCAAACAGGAAGAAGGCTGGAGCTACATTAAGTTTTAAACTTATAAAGCTATAATAAAAATTGAAGCCCCGTAGTAAATCTTTACCACGGGGCTTTTGGTTGGGGGTGTAGTTTATACTTAGCGTTTGATGGTTACTTCTCCCATATTAGATGGCATGTCTATTGTCTTCATCTCCTTTAACTTCTGAATGATAAATTCAGTTAATGGTTGCGCTGTTCTGTTGATGTTCTGCCCCTTCCCTAACTCATCGAAGTTGTGCAATCCGGTTAGTAAACCGTTGTGGGTGACAATCCTATAGTCTTGATTATCATTTATAGGCTGATTTTTGATTTGAACCTTGCTGATTCGTTTTCCCAATGGCTTGGTAAGGTCCATTTGGTAGCGAATACCAGCTGTCTGGATAAGACCACCTACCGCATCCAGTTTGTTAGCCGGCTTCAGGTTTTTGGCCGCCTGCTCAAGAGTCATCGTTAACTGCCTACCCGTCATGGTCAAAGTTACTATCTTAGATGGGTGTGGCAACAGCTTGTATACTTCTTCACTTGTCACAGGGCCTGGTTTTAAAGAGATACCATAACCCACTCCCGGCATGATGGCCACATCTCCTTTGAATTCTTTGAGCAGAAGATTACCTACCAGCTTATCAAATGGACTTTCAGATTTATACTGACGGCCGATAGTTGCCTTGCTATCCACCACATGTTCTTGCAGCCTATCCAGGTGTGGTTTCCGCTGCTCGTTTATCAGCGCCTGCATGGCTGCATCAGGCTGCACCTGCTCGTTCCAGAGCCAATGATGATGCGTTTTCACATCAACCAGTTGTTGGTCCCTGACTACCAGTTCTGTTTCGCCCAATACTGCCGCATCTGACATCGCCTGCACCACATAGGTCTGCCCTATCTTCTTTCTTGGCTCCAGGATGTCGTGGCTATGAGCACCTATGATTAGGTCTATACCTGCTACTTCGCGGGCCATTTTGTAATCCACCGCCGTCCCTTCATGCGAAAGCACGACCACTATATCGGCTTTCTTTCGGAGCTCCGGCACATAGGCTTGTGCTACTTCCTGGCCCACCTTAAAGCTAAGTCCTTTTACGTTGTCTGGATTGCCCGTTTTAGGAGTATTACGGTAGCCAAGTGCCAGAATCGCCACCTTTACCCCGTTCTTTTCCTTTATAATATAAGGCTCTCCGAAAACAGGTTGCTGCGTGTTGTCATCTGTAATGTTGGCTGCCCGCATCGGGAAGGTTGCCATTTGCTGCAGTTCGCGTGTGCGCTGTAACCCATAATCAAAATCATGGTTTCCAAGCGCCATCAGGTCATAATTCACCGCATTCATGAACCGGATCATGGCTTCTCCTTTGGTCAGGTTGCCAAGTTGGTCGTCACTAAAGGTATCGCCCCCATCAACCAGCAACACCTTATCTGCACCTTTCTCTGTTCGCACTTTTTTCACAGCGCTGGCCAGGTACGCGAAGCCCCCAATTCTTGCGGCTTTATTGAACGTAATAAGCGTGTCACGGCCTGCATCGCCGGTTTGAGCAGTAGCGTTATCAGTTGTCGTCAGGAAAGGCTTGTAGGTTCCATGCATGTCATTTGTATGCAAAATGCTGATTGATTTCTGTTCTTTTCCTGTCATTTCACTTGCAGCCGTTGCTGCTGGGTTTGAGTTTGTACAGGCGCCGGCAAGTATAAGTGGCGCCATCATAAAGCGTATTCCTAAATGCATACTTATCCTCATCGTATTAGTGTTTAATTGGTGAGATTTATACAGCCGTGAACGTGCCCAGCAGGTCTGCATGGACTGGTGAATGGTTATTCAGGTATTGCTTCATGGCTTCGATAGCCTTTATACCTGCATCGGCGCGGTTGGTACCATACGCTGAAGGCACGCCCTGCTCCGTCACGAAAGAAGCCTTATACGTTCGCTGTAAGTCCAGTTCTTCGTCGTTCACAAAGAGCTTCTGGATACGGGTGCCTTTGGGTGCTTCTATTTTTATAAAGGCCCTTAATCCCATACACCGTTTTACAAAGCCACCTTGCTGTGCGTAGGGGTCCGGCGAAAACGTTTTCTCCAGATTCTCTTCCAGCATGTATTGCAGTTCCTGCCCTGTCAGTTCCACCGTTTGTATAGGCGGATTCATGGGAATGATGTTGTAAAGGTCGTTCAGGGTAACAGACCCGGGAACGATAGGCGCTCCGTAACGCCAGCCATTCGAAAAAGCTAGCTCTGCTCCTGTTGCGTGTAGCATACTTTGCAGCAGGAAATTATCCATGGTAGATTCCAGGATGTTGTTCCGGTCCAGCACCGTAGCCGTCTCCCCCACTGTCTGGCTTAGCTCTTTATGGTAAGGCTGAACAGCTTGCTGAACCAGCTCCTGCATGTGGGCATCGTCGGGTAATTTATCAGAGACTACTACCAGCTCATGTTTATAGTTGGAGATTCTGCCTTTCTCAATAATCAGATCCAGCCGCCCCAAGAAGGAACCATGGCAACCAGACTCCATCACAATCGTCTGCCCTTGTTTTATGGCTTTAGAGGTTCGGTAATGGGTGTGGCTACTCAGACAGACATCTATACCTTCCACTTCGGAAAGCAGCTTCATGTTTTGCGGGAAGCCGAGGTGAGAAATCAGTACAATTAAATCAACCTTTTCTTCCTGCCTTAGCTTTTGAATGTAGCCGGGAAGTTCTTCGTTACCCAGTGTAAAGTAAATGCCTTCACTGAAATGGGGTGGCATGGTCTTATCAACGATGTTACAGGCAATGCCCACTATACCTATTTTAACGCCATTTACTTCTTTCAGCGTGTAAGGCTCAAACACCAGCTTATCCGTAGTTTTATCATACACATTGATAGCCAGGATGGGATAATTGAGCATGGCAGTCAGTTTCCTGAACTGCTCCGGGCCATAGGCAAATTCCCAATGTGCCGTCATGGCTGCCAGGCCAAGTTCGTTCAGCACAGGTATCATTACTTCACCTTTCGATGCAACAGCCGGAAAGGTGCCATGAAATGTGTCGCCGCAATCTAGTGCCAGCACCGCATCCAGCTTCTCATGGCGGAGTTGCTTTAAGTACCCTGCTATTTTAGCAAAGCCGCCTGCTTTACGGTATTTCGTTGTACCATTCTCCCAAAACATTTCCTGGTGGGGCTCCAGGTAGGCATGGGTATCGTTGAGTTGAAGAATAGTTAAGTTCGTTTGTCTTTACATAGTTAAGTAGATAAGGCTACACCACTAAGTTTAGTTAGTCGTGTAGCCATTGAGTTAAATATGTTACATCATACCTTTTATAGGCAATCCTGCTCTGTTAGACTACATAATAAACTGCCAGCAGAGAACCGGTGGCTACTACCAACCAAAGCACCACTCCTTGCAAAAAAGGCCTGATACTTATGGTTCTGAGCAACGACATGCTAATGCCTGCACCAGTTAAAAATAAACTGATAACCAAGCCTTTTCGGGCCAGCAAGGTCAGCCAGCCATACACTTCGCTCAGGCCACTCAGAAAAGTGCTGAACAGGGATGCTACCAGGAAGAAAAGTATGAACTTCGGGAAGCTTGCCTTGCCTTCCGACTTAAACAGAAAGCCTGTAATCAGTACCATTGGGAGTATCCACAGCGCACGCGTTAGTTTAAGCGTAGTGGCAATTTCGAGAGCTTTTTCACCAAACTCCGTGGCAGCCCCCACGACGGAACTGGTATCGTGTATGGCAATAGCGGCCCAAACCCCGAACTGTTCCTGCGTTAACTGCAACTGATTACCGATAAATGGGAAAATAAACAAGGCTACCGCATTCAAAATGAATACCACACCCAGCGCTACAGAAATTTCCTTTTCTGATGCTTTTATAGCCGGGGCAACGGCAGCAATGGCACTTCCCCCGCAAATAGCTGTACCGGCAGTAATAAGGTGATTCAGCTTTTTCTCAACGCCTAACAGTTTCGCCAAAAGCAAACCGACCACCATGGTGGCAATAAGGGAGATGGCTGTATAGAAGAAGCCTGTTAAGCCGGTTTCAGCTACCTGGTACAGGTTAATGCCGAAACCCAAGCCTACTACCGAAGCTTGCAAAGAATACTTGGTAAATTTGCTCAGCTTTGCCGGATACGGATTACCGAAAATCAGGCCTAATACGATACCTGAGAATAAAGCGAGCGGCGCACCAATAAAGTCTGTTATTACAATCAGTAACAGTATCAGCCAAAAAATGCCCAGTTGAATATATCTTTTGCTTGAAATCTCCACGGTTTATTTTGTTTGCATCCCTGCTGATTTGAGTGCATCAAACCCTACGGTTGCGTTGTAAATGTTATTGAAATTATGGCTCTTCATGACAGCTGTAGCACGGCTACTTCTGTTACCGGATTTACAGTATAGCAGGTAGGTAGCGGCTGTGTCCAGTTTGGCTATTTTCTGTTCAAAATCCGGTGAAGTATAGTCTATATTAACAGCGCCTTCCAGGTGGCCGTCCTGAAATTCATAAGGTGTCCGCACATCCAGCACTATAATATCCTGATCAGATGCAATGAGTTGCTTTACTTCGGTTGCATTTAAGTTTACTTTTGTACTACCTGTTTCCTGCTGACAACTGCTAAATCCAAAAAACAGCACGAAAGCAATTAGTTTTACTACATAGTTCATAGGCATAGTTTAATTATAAGCTTTTAATAAGTCTATAGTTTGCAATTACACACATTGTTGCCTGAACCAATGTGACAAATGTCACAGTTAAGCTCATGGTCTTTCGCTTGTTTTGTAAAATATCACAGTAGAACTCAGTCATAAACTATAAAACTTTTACTTGAAGCACTACCTGCACATATGGGCTATTTTGATGTTAATGTTACATCTTGCGGTGCTGACCGTAATCAGCTTCGTGCCTGGAGAACGTGCGGGTGTATCTATCAAGAAAGTTTGCCTCAGAAAAGAAGCCAAAAAGCAGTTCATAGCAACGGGTGAAAATACCCAGTCTGTAAAGCAGCTTCTAACTAAAGCACCAGTTACAGAAAAAGGGAAGAAGGATGGTACTGTGGAAATCCACTGTTCTGTAAAACTCATAAGTACGGCGCCTACCAGTGAATTCGTGTTTGTGCCTCTGTACCTGGGCTTTCACACGTCTGGATACAAACAGGCAACATACCTCTCTTTTAGCAAATTACTAGAGCCTGACCCGCCCCGGCTTGTCTAATCATTTTCCTATTCATTGGCAGCAACAGGTATAATCAAACCTGTGGTTTCCTTCTACTATCAGCACCCTTCCTGCTCCTTTGTAGCTATTCCTTCAGGTGTAGAGCCTGAAGACTCGGTGCATCTCTTTAAAATCAATTAATCGAATCAGATATACCTATACTGATGAGGCTTATCCCCATTACCTATTTATCTACAGACCATGAAGCTAAACTTCAATAAAATCATACTCTCAACCCTATCTGTTATTGGCTTGGCAGCTTTTAGCAGTTGCCAAACAACAGGAAACAGTGAAACCATAGCCAACAACGATGGCATCGAAATCATAACCATCTTACAGACAGCAGACATCCATGGGCAGCTGATGCCCCACCAGGAGATGTTTGTAGAAAACGGTGAGTTTGTGTTTAAAGAGCGTGGCGGTATGGCCAACATCCAAACCCTCTTCAAACAGGTAAAGGCAGAAAATCCCGAAGGCACTGTGATTGTGGATGGTGGCGACCTGATACAGGGAAGCGCCGTGGCCGCCATGTCGGAAGGAGATGCCATAGCCCCGGTCATCAAAGCAATGGATTATGATTTCCTGATTCCCGGTAACTGGGAAGTGATTTTCGGCAGCCAGAAAATGCGCAGTATACTGGCCTCGTATGGCAAGCCTGTAGTATGTGCCAACATTTATGATGAAGCCAGTTCTGAGATGCTGTACCCGCCGTACATCATCAAAGAAATGAAAGGTGTTAAGCTGGGATTTATCTCCTACAACGACCCGGAAGTGCCTGTTCGCCAAAATCCGGTGTTCAGCAAAGGGCTTATTTTTAAAGGACTGGAAGACAACTTGCAACCACTCATCAAAGAGCTAAAAGAAGAAAAAGGCGTAGACATCCTGTTCCTGGTAACGCACCTGGGCATTTCAAAACAAATCTATCTTGCTGATCAACCTGAAATTGAAGGCGTGGACTTTGTACTGGGCAACGATACCCATGAGAGAATCAGAAAGCCGCTGAAGCGCAAGTATGCGCAGGTAGTAGAGCCGGGCGGGTTCGGTTCCTTCGTTGGTCGCCTGGACCTGCAGGTGAAAAATGGTAAAATAGTAGACCAGAGCTATGAGCTGATGGATGTAGACCCAAAGAAATATCCGGCTGACCCTATCGTACAGAAAATAGTGGACGAGCAGACGGCACCCTACAAAGCGCAAATGGAAAGGGTGCTAGGCTATACTACGGAGCCTCTATACCGTTACCTGGTGGTGGAGAATGCGCTGGATAACATGATCACCGATGCGGTTCGCTTAAAGACGGGCGCTGACATAGCCATTTCAAATGGTTTCCGTTTTGGTACTCCAATCGTACCGGATGCCTCAGGCAGGGCGCCTATCACCTACAGCGACATCTGGAACATGCTGCCTGTGAACGAGAACGTGAAAACAGGCAAAGCTACTGGTCAGCAGATAAAAGACTGGATGGAACAGGAACTGCATAATGTATTTGCAGAAAAGCCGCTGGAGCGCTTTGGTGGTTGGGTAATCCGGTTCTCAGGAATGAAACTGACCTTCAATGCGAATGCCCCGAAAGGTGAACGAGTACAGTCTATTACGGTTGGTGGAAAGCCGCTCGACCTGAAGAAGGAATACACCATGGCTGCCTGCCGTAGAACAGGTGAGCCAGACCATGTGCTGTGCCGCATGCCGAACGCCAAAGACCCGAAAGTGCTGGATTATACTGTTCACGATGTAATGGAAGAATACCTGAAAAAGAATGGTACAGTATCTCCAAAGATAGACGGAAGAGCCAAAGTGCTGGACCTGGAGTCGCCGGTACTTTCGCAGTTGCCAAACGTGGATTATGTTTTCAGATAGGAATTTAGATTAGTGTGTTTGTTAGAGCAGGGAGTATAAACTTCCTGCTCTTTTTGTTTCGGGAGTTGAAATATTGAGTTTTTTTATTTGAATAAGGCTCGTGTGACTTTTATCACATATTATGAAATGGCAATACAATAGCTTGTACTTATATTCAATATAAGTGATTAGACTATGAAAATCAGTCAGGGACAAGATTTTGGAAGCCAATTAGTGAAGTTATCTAATTTGATAGGCTTAAGTGCTCTTACTACGTTACTACTGTTATTTATAGTTGTAATCTTCCGAATCACCCCGGCTCATACGTACTTACCGGACTTGAGCCAGGTATTTCAGAATAGTGCTTCGGATAAAGTTCCTGAACCTACAGCAGACGATGAGATGTGGAAAGCCCCCGATTTGGCATCGCTACCTGCGACACCTGAGGGTGATTTAATCCGCTACGGCCATGAATTGGTAAAGAACACTGCTCAATACCTCGGCCCTGAAGGAAGTGTATTACATATATCAAACGGAATGAATTGTCAGAACTGCTACCTGGATGCAGGCACTAAACCTTTTGGAAATAACTATTCACTAGTTGCATCTACCTATCCTAAGGTTCGGGCGCGGTCAGGGGTGGAAGAGGATGTAACGAAACGTGTAGCTGACTGCTTTGAACGCAGTTTAAACGGAACTGCACCTGCTAAAGACTCTAAAGAAATGCAGGCAATGGTCGCTTATATCCAATGGGTTGGGAATGATGTAAAGAAAGGAGAAAAAGTAAAGGGATCTGGCTTGATGGATATAGAGCTGCTGAATCGTGCGGCCAGTCCGGAATTGGGCAAGGCCATATATGTACAGAAATGCCAGGTATGCCACGGCGAAGAGGGCGAAGGCATGAAACCTGAAGGTAGTACCGTGTATGTTTACCCTCCGCTTTGGGGTGAAAACAGTTACAACGACGGAGCTGGCTTATACCGTATTTCAAACTTTGCCAAGTATGTGAAAGCTAATATGCCATTAGGAGCAACGTATGGCAGCCCTCAACTTACAGATGAAGAAGCCTGGGACGTGGCTGCTTTTGTGAATTCGCTACCTCGACCGAAGAAAGACATCAGCAAAGACTGGCCTGATATTTCAAAAAAGCCATTTGATTATCCTTTTGGTCCTTATACAGATAGCTTTAGTGAAGAACAGCATAAATATGGCCCTTTTCAGCTAATTATTATATCACAAGAAGAGTAAAGCAGGTAAAAATGCATAGTAAGAAAGCAGACAGAAGCTAACCTCCAAGATTTAATCCACTAACAAACGCCTCCCTAAACCCCAGCACCTTGGTCGTTAACTGCATCACCATCGGCTTACGCTCAAGCAATTTCGACTTGACCGTCAGCTTGTCCAGCAACTCATCATGCAGTGTCTTATACTCAATGTAAAGGTAGTTGCGTAATAAAGCTTGCAGCTTCACCGTGGCAACTTGTTCTTGTTTGCTCATCTAATGAAAAACGGTCATTTGTTTTCTGGTCCAGAAGTTCTCGAAGGCCATCTGTATCCATTCTATATCTTAAATTTGTAGCAGGTATGCCTACGCAGTATCATATCAAGGAAGACAGGAACAAACTAGGGACTATTCAAAAGGGGCTAACTGTAAAGCGAGTTTTGGTCTTCTGCTAAAAAGTAATCCTGAAATGCTATTAAGTCACTGTGAATAAAGTTTGATAAATCAATACTTTTGTCTACTACAACAAAAAAAACCGCTTCATTTATTAAAAAGCGGCTTTTTTGGTTCGATATATACCCTCTTGGGTTACTACCTAGGCCAATATTGCAACCTATATAATTCTAGATGCTTCCGCAGACTGTTAAACTAGTCAGTAAATAAAACTACTTAAACTTATTTATTCACAACTATTTACGTACACCTATCAATCCTTTAGAAGGGAGAAGCCTACTAGAACAATAACGAAAGATGGGGAGATACAAAAACATACTGCTTGCCTTTATGATGTTTGTAGCCAACACGATTAGGTTCACAGCTATTGCCCAGCCAAACCCCAATTCAACTACTATAAAACTTATCAATCTATATGATGCATTCGGTGCAGATAAAGCAGGGCTGAAGCAGGACTTCGGCTTCTCCTGCCTCATCGAGTATAAGGGAAAGACGATATTATTTGACGCAGGCACTAATGCTGAAACCTTCCGGCAAAATCTCGAAGCCCTGAACATCGACCCCAAAACAATAGACATTGCTATCCTATCACACGGTCACTACGACCATATGGGAGGTCTGGACTATCTGGTCGGTGTAAATCCAGCCGTAAGAATCTATCTACCCAACGACTTCTTCTCCCTGGGCGCACCGGTCGTGTTCCCTTTTCGTGAGGCTGAAACGGCAGTCGCCAAGACACTTCCAAAAGACGAGCAGTATTTCCGGGGGCAGCAGGTAGTGGAAGGCATGGTGACTGTCCCGACCGGAAGGTTCTGGAGAGGAAATGCAGTGTATCTGACCAAAGCCGAAGAGGTGCTGCCTGGCCTGACCATCGTTCCGACCACATCTCAACTGATGGGCACCTTCATCAAATACCCGCCACATGCAGACAATCCGCAGTTCATTGGCTTGCCTGAGTTGTCTGCCTCTTTTTCTTCGCCCAAAGGGCAAATCATCATCGCTGGATGCTCACACTCCACCATTGAAACCATCATCCAAGAAACTCTGAAATCACGCAAAGAAAACATTTACTTGGTGACCGGAGGCTTCCACCTGATTCCCTACGACCGTGCCTACATAGAAGAGCTGGCCAAGCGTATGCAGAAAGATTATGCCGTTAAAAGCGTGGCTCCTGCTCACTGTACAGGGCACCTAGGCTTTTCTGTTTTTAAGCAGGTTTTCGGAGACCAGTACATGTTCTTTGGTCTTGGTGAATCGCTTCAGTTTTAAGGCTAGCAGTAAGTAATAATTCATATAGAAAGACACCTCGTTCATGCCTTTTTATTAGAACTCGTTTAATCCGGGATTATGAATGGGAAATCTATTATTCTTTTTTTGTAGCGCTGGGCTTCTGTTTCACTTCTACCCTAGCAAAGGCACAGGAGATAAAAGTCACTTTGTTAGGCACAGGGGCACCCCTTCCGTCTATGGAGCGATTTGGACCTAGCATTCTGGTAGAAGCCCAGCGCTACAAGCTGTAGTTCGACTGTGGAAGGGGCACAAGCCAAAGGCTCTGGCAGTCAGGTATACCAGTAGGGCAAATAACTAAACTGTTTTTGACGCATCTGCATTCAGACCATGTGGTGGGTATCCCGGATGTGTGGCTCACCGGTTGGATACCGGCCGCGTATGGGAGAAGGGCCACGCCGCTGGAAGTGTGGGGGCCTGCCGGCACAAAAGACATGATGGCTCACCTGGAGAAGGCATTCGCTTGGGATATCCAGACACGCAGCAAGGAGAAAAACAAAGCGGAAGACGGCGCCAAGGTCAATGCCCAAGACATTGAGGAGGGGTTCATCTATGAACAGGATGGCATTAAAGTCATTGCGTTCCAGGTGAATCATGCCACATTCATCGACTCTGCCTTAGGGTACCGGATTGATTATGCAGGACGTTCCGTTATCCTTTCAGGCGATACCCGCTACAGTGCGAACCTGGTACGATTCGCAAAGGGCGCAGATGTGATAATCCAAGAAGTGGCGGCAGCTCCTGACAAGCCAGGCAAGTCATCTGCACTTGTCAGGCAGATACTGGGGTTCCATACCTCACCCGAAGAGGCAGGCAGGGTATTCAAGCAGGTAAAGCCAAAGCTGGCCGTTTATTCCCACATTGTTCTCCTGACTACGGATGCCACTATACCACCTCCTACCGTAGCAGAGTTGATAAGCCGAACACAGAAAGTGTATGATGGAGCCTTGGAAATGGGGGAAGACTTGTTGACTATCACAATTGGAGACAAAGTAGCCGTCACAAAGTTTGCTTCCTCTTCTAAGAAGAAGGTTCCTGAAGCAATCAGGTAGTAAAACACAATAAAAATCTCGACGCTAACTTGTTTTCAAATACTCAGCTAAAGCCGCTAAGTCCATGTGGATAAGGTTCGATAATTCCATCCTTCGGTCTACTAGTAAGCCTCTCAGTTAACGCTGAGGGGCTTTTTTTGCACTTAAGACACCATTGAAAATATTCACGATAACGGACTTGTATGAATACAGTACCCGATTTCACATGACTACTCTATGGATAATAGTTTTGTGATTTGAAAGAAAGCAGCCATACAAGTTGTACTTAAATCGCTTCTGCACTTATAATCGCTTAGCGGAAAAGATATCGATTGGCTCTATCAGTCTCTTTCGGCTTTTACGCTTGCTTCATCATAAGCCTATCCCAAAACCATAAGGGAGGCAACTACCAAAATATGATTCTTTTCATGCTCCAATAAATAATATGATTTGAGTGCGGAGCCAATCTAAATATTACTAGTCAATTGTCTTTATAAGTTTGGCAGGTATACCTCCTACCACGGTATTATCCGTCACATCGTTGGAAACCACTGCACCTGCCGCTACCACGGAATTTTCGCCAACCGTAACCCCTTGCAGAATCGTTGCATTCGCCCCAATCCAGGCGTTTCTCTTGATGTGAATGGGTTTTGGAACAAGCGCTTGCCTGTTTTCGGGAGTTATCGGATGACCTTCTGAAAGCAATTTTACACCAGGCGCCAACATCACATTATCTTCAATGGTAATGCCGCCTAGGTCCAGGAAAGTGCATCCAAAGTTGACAAACACATTTTTCCCGATTCTCGTATTCTTCCCGTAATTGATGTATAAAGGTGGAAATACAGCCGTTGATGCATCGATTTCACTTTCAGTAATCTGACTCAACATAGTTCGAATCTCCTCGGGATTGCTGGAATTATTCATTTGTTGAACCAGCTTTATCGCAGCGTAGGATGCTTCAAGCAGCCTGCTGCTCTGCGAATCATCTGGTCTGATTATCTCGCCTTCCCTCAATCGTTCAAAAATATCTTTGTGTGTTGCCTTCATACCGTAGCATACTTATACTACAAAGTTAAATAATACACGCCTCCTGTTTTGAAGTACGACCTTAAGCAATGTTCAAAAAATTCCCCAATCATTTCCTACAGCTGTACAATAACTACTTGCTCTGTCACCGTGGAAGTATAAAGTATACAGCATCATAGAGCTGGTTTAGTCTTCGGTTATTGGCTTTTGATTAACTTCATCCTCTTTTCCTGTTGAATCGCGTTTGGCTTTTTTTGCAGCAACCTTAAGAGCTTCCTGATGCTCTTTCCTTTCTTTAAATTCTTTTTGGCGCTGTTTCTTTTGTTGGTCTCTTGCTCTGGTACTCATCTTCTATTGTGATTTGATTGTAACTACTTTTAGATTCTACCTAAGCAATTATTTCCATGGTAGTCCTATTTATACGCTCAAATAAGATTAACATATTATCTGCAAAGGGTGATAGGGTAATTGGAATCCTCTAAATCAGAATGAATTGGCCAGTGGATTTTTGTGCTATGTGAAATACTTGATTAGAAAAAATATCCGGTTTCAGCTCTATCACTATTAACATGAAAGGGACACACTTCATACATCCCTCCCTCCTGCTAGATTGGAATACGTCAAATTTCCATCATTTAGCACCATGAGAGGTACCTTTGGCTTTGAAACACATTGAGAGAATAAACCTTCCAGTGCTATACCTTTACCGGATGTGTCTGCAGGTAGGCCGCAGTGAAAGGGTGTTCTTTGGCTACTCCCTCTCCCATGATGTGCATGACAATCCAGCCTCTTTCTTTAAGGTAGTCTGAGATGATGGCCCGATGGCACCGCCACCACACGGCTTCAGAGCACATATAGGCGGTTCGCTTTTGGGAAGCTATTCCCGTCAGCTTGGCTATTCCTTCTTCGAAGTCCTTAGTTTCAGTGTAATCAGCATAGCCACGGAAGGAGTCGCTTCTCCAGACAGTATTAGGTGAATCGGGCCTGGGTTTTCGACGGCCGCCTAACCCTTGCTCAGGTATGTAGCTGATACCGGATTCGGGTAGATAGGTCTCTAAGGCGGAAACGTTGAAATGAGGATACTTTTTAGAGCCAGGATACCGACGCACATCCACCAGCACCTCAATCTGAAACGACTTTAGCGCCGCCACGAATTCCTCCGGGCTTCTGGTTGAATGACCAAAGGTCCAAATAGTATTGTTCGTTACTGACATAATCGTTTCTTTTCCCCATCAAATGCTTTTCTCATGCGTGCAATTAATGATGGGTTGTCACCAAGCTTCAATCAAACTAGGAAATTCGTTTCTATACTGCCTCATTACAGAAGGTCCGTCTTTCGGCTTTCCCTACGTAATGCGGATATAATTTGCTACCGTGGCGTCCAGTATAAAAGGATACGAAGGCTGCCGATTTCATTGCAATCTAAACACTGCCTTCGGAGAAGAGAAAGTCAGGCATATTTTCTATTCGACTAGTCTGACAAGTATAATCCACCCTGTTCCTAGGAACTATAGCACAGCTTTGATTCCCGCTTCAGCTACTGTGTGGTCATTCTCGACTGTACTGCCAGATACCCCAATGGCACCTATAATTTGCCCAGAACTGTCTTGTATAGGAAGGCCACCTGGGAAGGTAATCAAACCGCCGTTGGAATGCTCTATGTTGTAAAGGGATTCGCCCGGTTGGGAGGCCTGTCCCAAATCGCCGGTAGGCATATCGAAATAGCGGGCTGTTCTGGCCTTTCGGATGGCAATATCTATCGAGCCGAGCCAAGCACCATCCATTCGGGCAAATACCACCAGGTTAGCCCCTGCATCTACCAAAGCGATGTTCATTTTCAGGTTCAACTCCCTTGCTTTCTCCTTAGCTGCTTGTAAGGCCTTTTCAGCCTGTTCCAATGTTATTCCCATTTAGATAGTTTTTTAGCTGTTAATTTACAGCTGGTTAATTCTTCTTATCTCATACTGCATGGAAAGGGAAAGGTTAGAGAAGAAGGGGTATAGCTTCCCCTAACGGATAGCGACAGCAGAATATGCCGAAGTTTTAGAAAGTTTCTACCTGGTTTCTCCTTCTCTCAGGTAAAAACATCCTTGGGATAAATTGATTTCCTGAAGTTGAACAGACCGCCAACATATTTTGCGTACCGTCACCACAACATAGAGTATCCACTCTGTATTGTAATGAAGAAATGTATTCATGCGTTAGCCACAAGAAGGATAAGCATTGCTACAAATGCTTTTTTCTGAATCACAGGCGTTTCTCTGGATTCTAGGTAATGAAGTCAAACCTATAGGCTATTTGCCTTCAGGTAAACTCTGAAAATAGTTCCTATACCTTCTTCACTTTCTACCTCAATCCTGCCGCCTACGTTGTCAACGATTCTTTTCACCATGTACAAACCAATACCAGAACCATCGACATGGTCATGGAAGCGCCTGAACATGGTATACAGTTTACCTTGGTTCTTGACGCTCATTCCTAGGCCATTGTCCTCAATAGTCAGCACCAGGTACTCTTCTTCCTGGTGGCTGGCAAGTTTAACAATTGGAGTTCGTTCTGGATGATGGTACTTTATAGCGTTGGCCAAAAGGTTGTAAATGATGCTCCTCAGGTTCTTTCTTGAAAATGAGACCGAAGTAGCTTCGTCCATACTCACTTTCAATTGTGCTCCTGATTCTCTTATATTGTTCTCTAAATCAAGCACCACTTCCCTTACTAATTCTGACAGGTTTACAGATGTTGTTTCCTGATTTTCATCTTTCTGTAGTTTAGTGATTTCTGTAAGGCTGGAGATGGTTCTCTTGAAGCGGTTTACGGCCTCTTGCATCATACTTGTGATGTATTTCACTTCACTCTGCTGATAGTCTTCTGCAGAAAGCTCCAATAACAGTTCTTCCAGAAGCCTCTCGATATTGTAAATCGGTGCCCGCAAATCGTGTGACGCGGTGTAGATGAAGTTGTCCAGGTCAATGTTGGTGTACGTCAGGCGTTGGTTGGTTGCGCCCAATTCTTTGTTCGCGGTTTGTAGTTCCAGGTTTATGGCCGCTAGTTCTTCAGCCAATGCCAGAGCTTTCTGCTCACTTTTTTCTACCGCCTTGCGTGCTTCTACCTGGTCTGTAATGTCGGTTACCAGTGTATAAAAGCCTTTTACCTCACCGTTCTGTACATCAGGTACATAGGTGGTCTGAATATGTTTTTTAAAGTCCTCACGGTATGGCATAGAGGCCTCAAAGTCGACCCGCTCACCGGAGAGCGCCCGGTCCATGTACGCGCTTGTATTATCATAGGCTTGCTGGCCCACCACGTCTTTTACGTACCGCCCGATTAGGTCACTAGCCTTTATTGGGAACCACTTTTCGTAAGCTTTATTGGTAAAACGGTATTTTCGTTCTTTATCAAGGTAGCCAATGAGCACCGGCAACGAGTCGGTGACAAGCCGCAATTGGTTTGCACTCGCTTCTACTGCTTTTCGAGCCTCAACCTGCTCAGTAACTTCCAGCGCAAAAACGATTACGCCATCTACTATACCTTCTTCATTGTGGCGAGCTTGTTGGATGTAGCGAAAATACCTGTCTTCAAGCACGCCATCTCCAGGGCGAGCGATAGGTATAAACATTTCGGTTTCTTCGTGCGTTTGCCCCGTTTCGTATACCTGCCTGAATGTCTTGTAAACAGGATTGTTTTTTATTTCAGGCAAGGCCTCTAAAATAGGTTTACCCAGCAAAACGCGGCCCGGGAAAAGCATTGCATAGCCTGGATTGACCAGTTCATAGACTAACTCAGGACCATCCAGAATGCAGATTGCTGCTGGTGCCCTCATAAACAAGTCGGTGAGCCTTTTACTCTGCCATTCTGCTTCGGCTTCGGCCAGTTGTAACTCCTTAGTCCTGCGCTCAACCCGTTGCTCCAGTTCCTGGTTTAAGTTTTGTAAGGCTTCAGCAGTATTTTCGACCTGTCTGCGCGCCTCAACAAAGTCCGTCACATCCAATGCAAAAATCAATATGCCGTTCACCTTGCCCTGTGCATCAAATAAGGCCTGGTAAATGAAGTTCCAGTAGATATCTTCTACTGGTTTCCCTTCATAACGAGCCACTGGAATCAGGATTTCTTTCCCCTCGAAGGTTTCGCCTGTTTGGTAGACATTCTGGATGATATCATACACAATCTGATTTCTTAGCTCCGGCAATGCCTCGAACAGCGAGAGGCCCATCATCTGGCGCCCTGGGAAGAGTTGCTGGTAGGCACTGTTAAGCACTTTGTAAACAAAGTCTGGCCCTTCCAGTATGGCACAGGCAGCGGGTGCCTGTTCGAACAGGCGCTCCAGGCGCAGGCGTTGCTGTTGTGCGTCCGCCAGGGCTTCCTGTTCCCTTCTCCTACTTTCCTCTAACAGCGCTTGGGCCTTTACGCTGTCCGTAATATTGACCGTTTCATGTACTACACACGTCACTTTCCCATCCTGGTCTAGCACAGGAGTGTTGGTTGTGCTCCAGAAGCGCTGTAAGAATTGTCCAGGATTATCGGGGTCGGGGATATCGTATTGGAGTGTTCCTGCTTGATGCTGCTTTCCAGTTGAAAGTACCTTTTCAATGGATGCCTTGATACTCTTTGATTCGCCTTCCGGCACTTCTGGATTATCTGGAAATACATTAAAAAGATATTTTCCGATAACCTGTTCCCGATGAGTCAATGTTTCACGCAGGTAGGCGTCTGTAGCCCCCAGTATGATGAGTTGTGGCGAAACCACAAGAACAAGACCCGCTTGAGACTCAAAAACGGATTGGAAGCTAAATTGCTGATTTTGTTTCTCCTCTTGCGAAGAAGGGCTATAGGCCATACGGAAGCATTTATTCTTATTTGGTTACACGGGAGCATTTATGCTCTTTAATCGTGCTGTATCTTTGTGCAAACAATAGAATCCTGACTATGGCTTGAACTCCAGCAATTTAGGTATACCTTGGTTGAAGTATACGCACATATAAGGTATAGCTGGAAGCAAATACAGCTAAAATTTAAGCTGATTTTCGAATATTTTCAAATTAAAGATGCTTCCTTACGAAGCCCCATGGCTGTTAGCTTCTACCCACTGGCTGCTGTTCTCGCTGCTCAATTTGTGAATCACACTCCTATTCGGAAGCAAGCGAGTTATACTTTTGGTTTGGTTGTTCCAGAACTATGGATTGTAGTAAGTACCTAATCGTATGGAGTGAGGTGCATTGATACTATGGTGAAGTATATAGTAAATATACAGTTATAGCCATCCTATACCTGGCCACAATATAAATTATGCTCCCGATGGTAAGTCTTCTTTTAATCTTGGTTATTGGCAGCAGCAATAGGTAGTGCTGGTCCTTGCTTGAAGTATACCCTGAACACAGAACCTTCGCTTTGGACGCTCTCCACTTCTATCCTGTCACCGGTATTATCCAGTATCTTTTTCACCAGGTATAGCCCAACGCCTGAGCCTTCCACATGGTCGTGGGCGCGTTTGAACATGCCAAAGATTTTGCTTTTCTGTCCTTCTGATATACCTAAACCATTATCAGCTACTGACAATACAAACTCACCTGTGTCAGCCACGGAGGTGCTGATGGTCACTTCTGGTGTTTTGGCTGGATTGGCATATTTGATGGCGTTCGACACCAGGTTGAACAGAATGCTACGCACATTCTTGCGGGAATACCGCAACGACTCAAACCCTGTTGTGGCTGTAGTAATCTTCACTGACTTCGAAAGGATATTGCTGCTCAGGGTTTCTTTTACCTCCTCTATCATGGCAGGAATATCTACCTCTTCAGGCGCTGTCTTGTCCTGCTGCAGCTTTGTCACGTCGGACAAATCGTCTATCGTTTTCTTAAGCTTCTCAACGGCGCCTCCCATCATTCGGAACAGTGCTTCGTGCTTCCCAACATCAGCGCCCAAGTCCTCCTTCAGTGCAATCAACAGCCCTTCCAAATTGATGACAGGTGATTTCAAATCGTGTGAAGCGGTATACACGAAGCTGTCCAGCTCATTGTTGATTCTCACCAGCTCCAGGTTGCGCCGCATCAGTTCCTCGTTGCGGCGGCGTTCGGTCAGGTCGCGCGTGATTTTAGCAAAGCCAAGCAGGCGTTTGTTCTGGTTGTAAATAGGCGAAAGCACAACATTCGCCCAGAAGGCGGTGCCGTCTTTCCGGATACGCCAGCCTTCGTCCTCGAATTGACCGTTGGCCAACGCCGTTTTCAGCTCAAACTGAGGAAAGCCTTGCGCAACAGCCTCCCGCGGGTAGAAAACCGAGAAATGTTTCCCGATAACCTCTTTCGCCTCATACCCTTTGATGCGCTCTGCTCCCTCGTTCCAACTCATAATGATGCCGTCGGGGCTCAGCATCAAAATGGAGTAGTCCCTGACGCTGTTTATCAGCAGGCGGCTTTTCTCTTCGCTTTCCTTGAGTTCCTCATTTGACCGGTACAGTTGCTGCTCCAGTTTCTTCTTATCTGTTAAGTCACGCGTGATTTTAGAGAAGCCCAACAGCTGCCCTTGCGCGTCTCGCACAGCGGTGAGCACGGTGTTGGCCCAGTAGGCGGAGCCGTCCTTTCTGTATCTCCACCCTTCATCCTCAAACCTGCCATTCGCTTTTGCCTGTCCTAGCTCGTACTCCGGGAAACCCCTTTCTATATCCTCACGGCTGTAGAACTTCGAGAAATACTTTCCGATAATCTCATTCGCCTCATACCCTTTCATCCTCCTGGCGCCTTCGTTCCAACTGGCGATGTTACCAGCCGAATCGAGCATGATGATAGCATAGTCGCGCACCCCCTCAATAAGCAGGCGGAACTTCTCCTCACTCTCCTTCAGTTCCTGATAGGCATGTTGCAAGTCTTCCTCGGCTTTCTTTTTTTCCGAGAGGTTGCGGGTGACCTTTGAGAAGCCAAGCAGTGTTTTGTCTTTGTCATACATCGGGGTGATGATGACATTTGCCCAGAAAACGGTTCCGTCTTTTCTGACGCGCCACCCCAAGTCTTCATACCTGCCGTGCTTTAGAGCCTCTTTGAGTTCAGTGGCTGGATAATCCCGATTGATATCCGCCGCCGTATAGAAAACCGAGAAGTGCTGCCCGATTATCTCCTCCGCTTTGTACTGCTTTATCAGTTCAGCACCGATATTCCAGGAGATGATGTGCCCCGTAGGGTCTAACATGAATACGGCGTAGTCGGCTATATTATCGACTAGCAGCCTGTAATAATCATCTGGTAACCTATTGTCGTACTTGGGTGAAACAACTTCTGGCACTAGGCTCATGGCAGTTATATAAACTTATGGGTAAAGTTCCTCTCGGAGTCTAGTACGCAATATAACAGCTTGTTGGACATAACCCAATGCACCAACCTTGGGGTGAGGCTAATCAGAGTGGTTGAGGGAGCGTTAAATACAAAGTTAAAACACTGATTCTGTGCTCTTATCCTCATTAACAAACTGAGTGCATTTTCATGATTTAAAATTTACTAGATAGGGAACGTATACATAAGCTACTTTTCGCTCTCAGCATACCCCGGGCTCGGTTCAAGCGATATGAAAACCAAAATATGACTTCATTCATACCAGCTCTTTACGTATGGGTGTCCGTTAACTGTACACTATCGAAGGCATTCATCATTTAAGAAAATACACCATGGCACTTACAGATAAAAAATGCGTACCATGCGAGGGCGGTATACCTGCTATTGAAGGGGAGTCAATCGGGAGCTACACCTGCCAACTTAAAAGCAAGTGGGAAGTGGTGGAGGGCAAGAAACTGCGCCAAGCGTTCTCCTTTCCTGATTTCAAAGGAGCGATGGATTTCGCCAATAAGGTGGCCGCCATCGCCGAGGACGAGGGGCACCATCCTGACCTGCACATTGCCTGGGGCAAAGTCGTAGTGGAACTCTATACCCACGCCATTGGAGGCTTGTCGGAAAACGACTTCATTGTAGCAGCCAAGATTGACGAGCTGGCCGACAAGATATAGGGTTGATGGCGACGCACCAGGCATTTCCTTACGCCTGCGTTGAGCCAGGAAACGGCTGTCATGAAAAAGATAGCCTAGTACAATTTTAATATACTGAGCAAAGATTACATTCCTTCAAAGCTGGCATCTTATCTCTTGCATTTTAACCTAGCAATGGCGTACTTTGAGGTATAAACGAAGGTTGTTTTTGTTACCATTCTGCTCCATACTTTTCCATTTCCTAAAGCCGCTTACGGGTTTTGTAGCAGCATCTCATCATGTTTCGTTATCGGATGAGTTGAATGGGTATTGCCTTTGCTTTCTGACCTCTCCCAAGGACTTCAACAGGTAAGCCGGACTCCCGGCTTCAAATCACCCCATACCAAAGTGCCGTGGCCTGTACCAACATGCCTTGGCACGAATTCATACACAGGCTTATAGGCCTATAACCGATGGAGTTGCTTCCATACCTTTTTAATCCAGCATATGCGTTTTTTTAATTTTCTTCAACAGGACATTGCCATTGACATCGGTACGGCCAATTTTCTGGTGCTGCACCAGGACAAGGTGATAGTGGATGAACCATCCATCATTGCCTTCAACTACACAACCGGTGAAGTAGTGGCGATAGGAAGACAGGCAGAGCAGATGGTGGGGAAAGAACACGAGAACATCCGCATTGTAAGGCCGCTCAAGAATGGGGTGATTGCTGATTTCCATGCGGCTGAGCACATGATAAAAGGTATGCTGAAGCTGAGCGAGCGCGGCAAATTCGGGCTTTCTCCCTCCTACAAGATGGTGGTCTGCGTGCCAGCAGGTATAACGGAGGTGGAAAAACGCGCCATAAGGGACTCTACCGTCATTGCCGGAGCCAAAGAGGTATACCTGATTCACGAGCCTGTTGCCGCCGCCATTGGTATGGGCCTGGACGTGCAGGAACCGACCGGCCACATGATTATTGACATTGGGGGTGGCACGACCGAGATAGCCGTGATTGCCCTGAGTGGTATTGTCTGTGCACAATCTGTTCGGATTGCCGGTAATAACTTTGACGAGGACATCCTGGAGTACATACGCCGTGAGCACAGCATGCTCATTGGCCGTCGCACCGCCGAAAGAATTAAATTGGAAGTAGGCGCTGCCTTGGATGATTTGTCAGAGCCGCCAGCGCCGTATGCGGTGAAAGGCCGCAACCTGATGAACGGACTGCCTAAACAGGTTTCTATTACGCACCACGACATTGCCTCCTGCCTGGACCGTTCGTTGACCAAGATAGAAGAGGCTGTGCTGCTCACCCTGGAGATGACGCCACCTGAATTGTCCTCTGATATCCATCAGTCTGGCATTTACCTGACTGGCGGCGGCGCGCTGCTGCGCGGCCTGGACAAGCGCCTATCCCGCAAAACCAAGCTCCCCATCCATGTGGTGGACACGCCGCTTCGCTCAGTTGTGAACGGAACAGGTATAGCCCTGAAGAACCTGGATAATTTCAAATTCCTGATGCGGTAGTGCAGCCGCTGATACAGACTGTGCAGCTGTCAGAAATGACATAGAGAAAGGCTAGGCTTTCTGCACCCATGCTATGCGGGTATGGCTGTCTCCTTTGCCGCTGGTATTGTCTTCTTTTGATGCAACAACCTGTTTGCTGCATCAGAGGCTACAACCAGGCCGGCAGCCAACATGATGACATCCTTGAGCACCAGCCTTCCGGCTCCGGAAAGAAACGGGAAGCCATGGTCAGGGCCATCTAAATCAGGCACATATACCTCGGGTGTAGTCATCAGGAATGACAGCGTGACCAGTGACATGCCTGCCGTCAGCAGGCCTCCTATCAAGCCTATGCCAGCATGGAACAAACCGCCCAGCGTGAGCAAGCCGATTATGACGATGACAGTGCCTAGGGCATAAGAAAAAACATAGGTGCCGTTCTCCTGGTGCCAGGCTATGTTCCGCGGAACCACCTCCCCTTCCTTATTCTTGTACTGGGCGTATTCAGGTGCGTCTTTCGTATAGAAAAAACTCATGACCGGGCTGTTTGCCACAAAGGCAACAATGCCGTCCGCCTCATACTGAAAAGCCTTCAATACCCCTATCCAGGCCATCACAATGAAAATCGAAATCCGTAGCAGGTGAATGAAGAGTCGTTGTGCGTGTGCCAGGGTATGGAGCAGTCGTTGGAATGTATCTTTCATAGCACAAAGCTACTTTTTACCTTCTCCAGTCGCCATGGACAGATTCCGCTATCTCATGGACGAATCCGCCACAATGGAGATGCCCACCTTCTCTCGGAAGACGGTAGGCGAGACGCCGGTGTGCTTTTTGAAGAAACGACTGAAGTAGTGCTCATCTTCGAAACGTAAGGCCGCAGCCACTTCTTTGACGCTTTTGCGGGTCAGGTGGAGTTCTTTCTTGGCTTCCAGCACCACTCGTTCCTGTATGAGCTGCGAGGGCGATTTGCCAAAGTAACTTTTGCACCTTTTGGCAAACGTGGTTGGTGACAGCGCCAACTCAGTTGCATAAAAGTCTATCGTGCGGTTGTTCAGGAAGTGTTTTTCCAGCAGCTCTTTGAATTGTTCTATACCTGATGGGGCCTCGGCGACTTTCAGGGATTGCATCTGCAGCTTGGTACGACTTGAAAAGGCTAAAATAAGCTGCAGGTAAGTGCGCAGGATGGGCTCCGAGAAGGGCTGGTTCTGCTTTATTTCGCTGCGTATCCGGTTAAAGATGGTGTGCAGTTCGCCGTCGTGCAGGGGGATGAAGGGCTGCTTGTAGATGTTGTTGAACAGCAAGCCGTTGCAGGCAACCTCCTGCTTGTGATACTCAATGCAGTAGAAATCTCCATGGAACGAGAGCTGCTCAATTCTCAAATCAGGAGTACCGTTTAAAAGTATATGCTGGTAGGGCGATGTGAACAAAGCGACTCTCCCTTGAAATGCATACTCTACGAAATCGACGCTGATGGTGCCGCTGCCTTCCAACAGGAAAATGTTGTAGTACTTCAATTCCAACGGACGTGTACTGGCATGGCCATCCAAGGTGCGCAAATGGAAGAGTTCTTCGTAAGCCATCATCTCAAAACTTACTGACGCATTGAAAGAAGCGTTTTGGTTCAGGTATAGCGATGAACCTGCAAAGCAGTCAACGTTAACCTTCCCTGCTTACTTTTTCACCAGAAAATCGTATTCCGGATGCTTTTTCAGGTATGCCTTCACGTAAGGGCACAGTGGGGTTACCTTCAGGTTTTGAGCAGCTATCTGCTCCAGGGCCTGCTTGGTCATGGTTCCAGCTATACCTTGGCCTCCAAGCTCCTTCGGCACCTCGGTGTGCAGTAACTTAATCTGGCCTGGGGAAGCTTCATATTCGATGAAGGCTGTTTTGCCTGCTACTTCTGCCTCAAAGCGATGTTGGTCGGTATTATTTTTCACTTCTATCTCCATGGTACTAATCTTTTTGTGGTGCCGTCAGTACCTGCTTAGCTAAGTTAAGCTCTTCCTGCAGAATCGTGTGCGGGCGTCCTGGGTATACCTTCTTGGTCACGTTGGCGCCCAGCTTCTCCATCACCTTTACTGTCTCCTCTACCCTACTCACGGGCACGTGCGGGTCTGGGTCACCAGTAGTGATGAGAACGGGTGTTCCGGCAAAGTCGCCTTTGTAGTTGCCAGTGTCCAAGTGCTGGCCAATGAGTCCTCCTGTGAAAATAAGCAATCCGCCATACCTTTGCGCATTACGGGAGGAATATTCTGAGGTAAGGCAGGCGCCTTGGGAAAAACCAGCCAGGTATAGGTGTTCCGTTTTTATATTCTGTTCCAGTATGCTCTTCACCAGTTCATCGAGCCTATCCAGGGCGGAGTCCAGCGCTGGTTGGTTCTGCTCCTGCGGAGCTAAAAAACTATAAGGGTACCAGCTGTGGTTGGTAGCTTGCGGAGCAAATAAACTAAAATCCTGAACCGGCAGGTGCGAGGCCAGGTCCAGTATGCTCTCAGCGGTGGCGCCACGGCCGTGTATCAAAATCAGTGCTTTACCGGTCTCTGACAGCGGCTTTCCCTTCGTCTTTACGTCTTTCTGATGTGTGTACATGGTCTTCTCTGTTTGTCTTAGGTATAGCGCTTCTGCTTTAGGGCTTTTCCTTCAGCGTCACGAAAACGGAGCTGCGAACAGCCTGTTGCAGGTTGCGCGTCTTGTGGCCCTTGCCCGTGGTGTCTTCTAGCAGTAGCACCTGCCCCGTTTCAAAACGCCGCTTTTCGCCCAGCGATGTCTCTATCTCGATTCCGCCGTCCAGCAGAAAGATGTATTGGCGGGCGGGAGCGTTGTGAAAGTCGTAGTCGTAGGAAGGGACCACTTTACGGAAGATGACGCTATCGGCCACCTCTGGCTCAGACAGAAATCCTATCTCTCCTTCCGGGTCCAAGGGCTGCAAAAAATCCTCAAAGCGGCTGTCGCCGTTCTCGTCGGCGTACAGGCGGGTGATGGCAAATGCTTCCATACGTATTCTCCTTCTACCTATTTGTATTGTAAAATCTCGCCTTGCTCGGACTCAATCTACTTTGGGCAGCACAGCTTCTATCTCGGCTCTGCGTGGCTCGTACTGTGGCGGCAACAGCAGGCTCGAGCCCAGTTTATCCCATGGCTCATCGATACCGAAGCCCGGGTTGTCGGTGGCAATTTCGAAAAGCACACCGCCCGGCTCGCGGAAGTAGAGCGAATAGAAATAATTGCGGTCGATCTTGTTGGTGATGTTGTAACCTAGAACAGCGATTTTGCCATGGAAACCCATCAGCACCTCTTCGTCCTTCACACGGAAGGCGATGTGGTGGTTCGTGCCCGCCCCGCCAACGCCGCGCGCCTCATTCGGCAGTTCCGTCAGGTCGATGATGTTGGCCGTGTCCACTGCGTCGGTGGTGTAACGGTAACGGTTGCCACTTTTTTCCTGCAGTTCGTAGCCGAAAATATCCGTCAGTACCTGCGCAGTCTTTTCCTTGTTTTGCACCGTCAGCGTCACCCCATGGAAGCCTTTGGTGGCTACCGCCGCTTTCACCCCGTCGGTCTCCCACGGCTTCCTATTATCCTGGTATTTAGGTATAACCAATTCCAGTTTCAGCCCATCGGGGTCCAAGAAAGTCAGGTACTTCTCCCCAAACTTCTCTGAGGGCTTGTTATAGATGACATTGTGTTTCTCAAACCTGTCTAACCAAAAATCGAAGCTGCCATCTGGCACGGCGTAGGCGATGTTGGTGGCCATGCCGGTGCCGGCACTCCCGCGGCGGGCTCCTTCGTAGGGGAAGAAGGTAAGAATAGTGCCAGCGCTTCCTTTTTCATCACCGAAGTAGAAGTGATAGGTGCCCGGGTCGTCGAAATTCACGGTCTTCTTGAGCAGGCGCAGGCCCAGTACTTTGGTATAGAAGTCGAGGTTTTTCTTGGCCATACCGGCAATCGCCGTGATGTGGTGCAGGCCCAGTATCTTGTTTTCCATGGTTATTTCCTTTAGAAGATTATACTCCTATTCTTGAGGAAGCGGTTGGTTTATATATGAAAACCTTATGAGATGTGCATGCGCAGGCTATACCTGACGCCCTGCTGCCTCTGCCGGGAAGTCAACAGCGCCTATTCGGCTACTGCCAACTGCCTGGTGGCAAGCTGCCCAGACTTCTGTTGTAACAGGTAATCGAGGGAGTATTTGCCGCTGCCCGCAAGCAAGAGCACGACGTAAGGCAGCAGGTATAGCAGACCTAATTCCTGCTTGGCGAAAGGGTCGGCACCATGAACATAAAACACGGCTACCAACATGGTTGCAATCAGCGGCAAAGTGGCTAACCTCGTGCCTAAGCCAACGAGTATCAGCAGAGAGCAAATCACCTCGGAGAACACTGCCAAGGCTAGGGAGCTTTCCGCACTTAGACCCAGCACCGCTGGGAACTGTACCGGCTCTCCCGATAGTAGCATGACCAGCTTAGGTATACCGTGCGTCAGCATCAAGGTAGCAACGGCAACCCTACTGATTAGTAGGGCTGCATCTATGCT
Organism: Pontibacter roseus DSM 17521; assembly: GCF_000373265.1. Classification (GTDB taxonomy): domain Bacteria; phylum Bacteroidota; class Bacteroidia; order Cytophagales; family Hymenobacteraceae; genus Pontibacter; species Pontibacter roseus. Next base: position 378,357 of record NZ_KB890762.1, on the reverse strand, counting down.
GGATGGACTTTGATTTACGCTTATCAACTTGTTCATTTTCTGCACTTTTGTTTAGATTATTGCACAAACTCACCGTCTGCTTTGATGCGCACTTCGTCGCTAATCATAGGAGCCGGAAAACCGCTGCCGAGGTTAAAGTCAGAGCGCTTGATGGTGCCAGTCACCTGGAATCCTGCTGTCTGCTTCTTGCTCATTGGGTTCTCCACGGTTCCTTTGTATACCATATCCAACGTCACGGGCTTGGTCACGCCGTTCATAGTCAGGTTGCCGGTCAGTTTGTAGTTGTCTTTGCCTGTCTTCTTCACGGCGGTGCTCTTGAAGGTCAGCTCCGGGAATTTCTCAGCGTTGAAGAAGTCAGGGCTCTTGAGGTGCTTGTCTCTGTCTTCCACGCGTGTGTCAATGGAGGCTGTCTTGGCTTTCAATTCAATGGATGCATCGCTGAAGTCCGGCTTGGTGGAGGTGATGGTGGCATCAAAATCATTGAACGTACCCGTCACATCGGCTATACCCAGGTGAGAAACAGTGAAGGTCAGCTGGGAGTGTGCGTCATCATTCGTCCAGGTGCCATTCAATGTGGTAAAGGCCGAAAGGGATAAGAAAGCGAAAATGATTACGAATATTCTTTTCATGTGTGTGAATTTTGGTTTTTTTGATGAATTGAAATATAAATTATAAGCTTATTGGTGCAGTATTTTCCAACCGGCCAGCCAGTTGTAGTTATACTTCAGGGTCAGTTGCATTAGCAGGATTTGCATGTGCTCCAGAGTTCGGCTAACGGATAAGTCACCCGCCACTATGGGGTTAAAGCCGGCTACGCGTACGAGTTCCGAAACTGTCTGCAGCGCCTCTTCATCCTGACCCGCCACAAAGGCATCCACCTGCTTCCCATCTATAACGGGCGTGGCAAAGTCGGCTGCGAATGTTGTGTTGAAAGCCTTGATGACCTTTGAATTAGGCAGTAATCTCTGTAATTCTTCGGCCGCGCTGGTATTGGGTGCCGTCACCGCGCCATCAAAGCTCTCATTCACCAGATTGGCGATGCTGATGACGATTTTCTGGTTGGCGACCTGTCTGATTCTCTCTGCTACCTCTTTCTCGGCAGCGTAGGGAACCGCTGCAATAATGATGTCGGCTTCCCAGGAAGCGTCCACTGTGCAATCCAGCGCCTCGACATTGGCGGCAGGGTTATCGCGTTTGATTTCGTCCGCCACTGCCTGCACCTTGTCTAGGTTGTTGGCGCACAGCAGTAGCCGGTAATCGCCTTTCGAGAGGCTCTTGGCTAGGGCGGAGCCCATGTTTCCGGAAGCTCCTATTATGGCTATAGTTTGTGTCATCTGATTCCTTTCTATTTGTAACAATACAAAGGTACGGACACGAAAAGCCCAGCACATTGCGCGGAATCAAGAAAAAGCCTTGACTCAAATCAAGGCTTCAGGGTATGGAACTGTATATCTATTTTTTGGAGATGCGCCTTCTGATGCGGCTAAGCGTTTCGGGGGTGAGACCCATGTAAGAGGCGATCATGTGCTGTGGCACGCGTTGGGCAATGTGCGGATATAGCGCGATGAAATCCTGGTACCGTTCATCTAAGGAGGAGCCAATGATGGAGGTGAGTCTCCTCTGCATGGCCAGGTAGGCGCCGGTAATGTTCAGGCGGGTATAGGTCTCGTATTTGGGCATGGTCTGCAGCAGTTCCTCGTGCGCGGTTTTGCTGATGAGCACCAGCTCGGAGTCTTCCAAGGCATCGATGTTATAAGTGGCCGGTTCCCCGGTCAGGAAACTGTACAGGTCCGCGATGGTCCACCCTTCCAGCCCAAACTGGATGATGTGCTCGGCGCTGTTCTCGTCCACCGAGTAAGCCCGCAGAGCCCCTTTCTCAACAAAGGCAATTGCTTTGCAGACATCGCCCTCCTGCAAAAGGTACTGCTTTTTGCGGAGCTTCTTGAAGGTGAGGTGGTCCAGAATCTGGACCTGCTCCTCCCCCGTCAACTGCACTTTCTCGTTGAATTTCTGAAAGAATAAATCGTACATGAACCGTGTCTGCTGTGTTCCTTGATTATGACTCCTGACGCTATGGCCGCCCTACCTGCCAATATAAAGTAGAAAAACCGAACGGCAGGGATTCCCTCAATCTTAGTCCGAATAAAACTTCAAGTTGTAAGTGTTGAAATCAAGTATAGCTGTGCAGGGAATACAGAAGATTGATTAACTATTGCGACCACGCCGTAGGTTCACGGTCCCAGCGGTGCTGTTTCAGTTCTACCAGTAAGTCCTGCGGCAGCCCTTCGCCATCGCTGGTGCCCAGGTTGGATTGCACATGCTGGGGCTTGCGCATGCCTGGTATGGTGGTGCTCACATCGGGATTACTGAGGATGAACCGCAGCGCCATTTCGGGCATCGTCATGCCCTCCGGGATAAGGGGCTTCAGACGGTCGGCATGGGCCACGCTGGCCTGCAGGTTCTCGGGCACGAAATAGGTGCTGCGCCAGTCCTCTTTTGGGAAAGTGGTCTCTAAGGTGAAAGTGCCTGTTAACGTGCCTTCATCAAAAGGCACTCGGGCGATAGTCGCAATGTCCAGTTCGCGGCACAGCGGGAAAAGCGCATCTTCAGGGGCCTGGTCGAAGATGTTGTAGATGACCTGCACGCTGCTGATATGGCCGGTACGCAGCGTGTTCAACACGTTTTCTGGTTCCCAGCGGTTCACGCTCACTCCCATGTGCTGGATTTTGCCTTCGGTTTTCAGCTTCTCCACGGCCCGCTGCCACTCCTCCTGCTCCGCCCAGTTATCTTCCCAGACATGGAACTGCTGCAAATCAATGGTCTCAAGCCCCAGGTTTTTCAGGCTCTTCTCGGTATAGGAAATGATATGGTCGGCAGGAAAGCAGTCCTCTAACTTATACTCCCGCTTGGAGGGCCACTTCATGTTCTTAGGCGGAATCTTGGTCGCCACATACAGCCGCTGGTTAGGGTGGCGTTTGATCAGGCGACCCAGGATTTGCTCGCTCTTTCCCTTGCCATAGCCCCAGGCCGTGTCGAAGAAATTGCAACCGCCTTCCACGGCGATGTCCAACGAGCGTTCCGACTGAGCGTCGTCTGAGTTCGTCCATCCGGCCATCCCCCACATGCCATACCCTATCTCGCTTACTTGCCAGCCTGTGCGGCCAAATCTTCTGTATTCCATATGCTTGAATCTTTTAGCGTAAACGGAAGGAAAACTCCTTCTCCTTCCTGCGTTATTTACCTTCAAGGCATACGCACACCTTAGTCAGATGGCTGCAGAAATCACTCGCTTTGGAAAATGAAGGTATGGGGTATTAGCCTATTTTCACGGAGGTCATGGTAAGCGACCCGCCCACTATTTTGTCGTTGAAGAACGAGACATCGTCTTGGTTGCCTTTCAGGCCGAGGGTATACAGCAAGGGCCAGTAGTGCTCAGGCGTAGGTATAGACAGCAGTGCCTCTTTTCCAAGCTTCTCGTAATGGATGAGTTTATCGTGATGCCCCTTGCTGATGAGGTCCTTGAAGGTGTCGTTCATCTGAATGGCCCAGTCGTAGCCATACTCTTTGTCGTCGAGCCGGTCCCAGGCCACCATCCGGAGGTTGTGCACCATGTTGCCGCTTCCCATAATCAGCACCCCCTTCCGCCTGAGTTGAGTCAGTTCCTTTGCCAGGTCATAGTGGTACTGCGGGCCCTTGGTGTAGTCAATGCTGAGTTGAAGCACAGGTATAGAGGCCTCGGGATACATATGGCGCACAACGGTCCAAGCACCATGGTCCAGTCCCCAGTCGTGGTCCAGTTCCACATCGGTTGATGTGAAAAGGGAGGCTGTCTCCTTGGCAAGGGCAGGGTCGCCGGGTGCTTTGTATTGTACATCGAACAGCTCCTGCGGGAAGCCGCCAAAGTCGTGGATGGTCTTCGGGAAATCCATGGCCGTGATGCGGGTGCCTTTGCTGAGCCAGTGTGCCGATACCACCAGCACAGCCTTGGGGGTTGGAATTTCTTTGGCTAAAGACTTCCATTTCTGACTGAATTCATTGTCCTCAATGCCGTTCATGGGCGTTCCATGACCGATGAACAGTACCGGCATCAGGGCGCCATCTTCCTGAAGGGTACTGGTGAATTTGCTGAATGCTGATAAACTTGTCATACCTACTGCTCCTAGTGCTAACGTCCTGATAAAATGCTTGCGATTCATGTACAGGCGATTGGGCTATACTTTGTTGGATTGGCTGGGCCTCTAGGACCTAACCAATATGATTCTTGTCTATACAAAGGTACAACACTAAGATGCCTTCCTTCATTGATTAGAATCAAGAAACAGCACACCATTAGATGAGCGGCAATGTCAGCTCACATGCGGATGTGCTTGAGTGTGGCTGCTTTAACACAAAATAAATCATCACAACCTCTATGAACAGATTGCGGAACCCATGCGATACATTGCATTAAATACTTAGAAATGGGTATTTTAATTAGGCAGAACAATGCTAATTTTGCGTCCCTAATCCATTTTATGAAGAAAATTCTACTACTCCTGGGTATGCTGGCTGCGTGCCCCGCTATGGCACAGGTACAAAGCACTGAGTCAGGTACCGTTACAGACACACTCTCTGCTAATCCAGCTGCAGTGATACAGCCAGCTGCTAACCCGGTTCAACCGGAGGTGTTCCGTAAAAACATCGTGAAAATCAACCTCTCGTCTCTGGCGCTGAACAACACCAGCCTCAGCTACGAGCGCTCCATCCGACCTAAAATGAGTGTAGTGGTTGATTACCGGCACATGCCGGTCAAATCGGTGGTCTCTGCCCCATTGGTGAAAAAGGCGCTGGAGAAATTCTGGGAAGAGGAAGACAGCGAAGACCTGGATGCTGTGTTCTTGGGCAACAATGCCTATACCGGCGAAATCCGATTCTATGCGGGCGACAAACCTGGGGCTCGTGGTCTATACCTCTCGCTCTATGGCCGGTACCTGCACATGAAAGGAGCTTACCATGAGTATGAATACAGCTCTGATGTCAGAACCTACATCCTGCCATTCAACCTGGAGATGAAAGGTTTTGGCGGCGGCGCGATGGTGGGTTACCAATGGCTGATTGCCAAACGGGTGACACTGGACTGGTACATCCTCGGCGGACACTATGGCAGACTGAATGTGGAAGCGCCTGCCCTGACCAACCTGCGTTCTATGACTTCCGAGGAACGTATGGGTCTGAAAGATGACATCGAATCGCTGAATGAAGAAATCCCTGGTGTAAGCCTGAAAGCTACCGTTACAGACGAGGGAGTAGATGTAAAAGGAAAGGCTCCTTTCTATGGGCTTCGCGGTCTGGGCTTTAGTCTAGGGGTTGCTTTCTAGATTCTCGCACCACGCAATTAGTTTCATACGGAATACCGTCAGGTTATTAGAAGAATCTGGGAGGTATAACAAACTATACACTTAAGCCCTTCTGTAGGTATAGAAGGGCTTTTTTGCGGCTAAACCCTATCATAGGAAATCTTCACCGCACCGGACTCCCCTATCGGATAAATACTATTGCGACTACCCTTATTAGTAGCACTTTTAAATGAATGGTTTTCTAACGGCATGTATGCTAGGATGAACTCTGTATGTCCTATGCCTTGCTGATAGGTATATCGGTATACTTCATCTTTCTGAACTTCAGCCCCATACACAATTACTCAATTTATACATAGCTGCTGTACTTGTTTCTAAAGGTCGGCTGCCATACGTGCATTAACTAAAAAAGTTAACCGGCAGACAATAATAAAAACAAGATAAAGGTTTTATTGATTAACCGCGCCGTGCTATTGCGCCTGCTGAAGACCCTTTTGCTGCGTGTTGTTTTTACCCTTAAATTGAGTACCATGTTGATTACGTTTATCCTCGCCTTGATTGGTGTTTTTGGCACCCTCACCATCGTGGCCTACCTGCGACAGGTGGAAGACGAGATGCCCAACCTGCTGGAGAAGCTGGACGCGCCAGAATGTCCCGTTTGCCACTTGCCACACCACAACGAGAGCCACCCTCAGAGCCGACAACAGGTGCAGCGTGGCTTCAGAAAGATAAAAGGATACTACCACCGCAAAAAAACAGCGGCTGCCGGTTACTGCAGCCGCTCTAAAAAATCGTAGCTATACCTGAAGTTCACACGGACTCTACATATTGGCACTTCTTTGTTTAGACGGCTTTTGGCCATTAGCCAACATCCTTGGTTGCGGCGGGTACAGGAAATTCCGGACGTCTTTGATATGGGTCAAACTGCCGTTAGTATGGTTGCTCAGCACGATGATGGCGCTGTGGTCTTTGGGATTGCGCAGCATGTAGGTATTGAAGCCATGCCACAATCCCCCATGGTATATTACTGTATCGCCGTTCTCCACCTGGCGCAGGCGGAACCCGAAACCATAGTCCTCTGATTTCTTGTCTATTTTGCCTGGTCCGGCAAACGCTTCTTCCAGGGTTTCCCGCTTCACCAGGCTTTGCGTATACAGCGCCTGATCCCACTTATACAAATCCTCCACCGTTGAGAACACGCCTTTATCGCCCAGCACGGTGTCGAGGTGGTCGGGGCTTCTCCTTCTTCTGCCACTGATGTAGCCGGTGGCCACTTTCTCCTTCTGTATGAAAAGATGTGGGTCGAAGGTATAGGTGCGCGTCATTTTGAGCGGGTCGAATATCTGCTCCTGCAGGTAGGTGGCAAAAGGCACCTCGGCCACTTTCTCGACAATGGAAGCCAGCACGGCGTACCCCGTATTGCTGTAATTGAAGCGCTTTCCAGGTTTGAAGTACATAGCAGGCTTGTGCTCCGTCATAAGGCTCAGCACATCGTCGTTGGTCAGCGGCACCTTGCGGCTGGGCCAAAGTTGGTCACTGAAATAGGTATAGTTCGGCAGACCGGAGCGGTGGTTGAGCAAGTGCCGAACGGTGATGCCATTGTAAGGAAAATCAGGGATGAACTGCTGCACGGTGTCCTCGTAGCTGAGTTTGCCCTGCTCCTGCAGCATCATAATGGCCATGGCCGTGAACTGCTTGGACACTGAGGCGAGCTGGAAAACGGTGTTTGGGGTGAGGGGCTCTTTGCAGATGAAATCGCCATAGCCGAACGCGCCTTTGTATACCACCTGGTCGTATTTGGTCACCAACACCGTTCCATTAAAGCCGCGCCTCTTGTGCAGTATGTTGAAAATGGAATCGACCTGCGACCCTAGTTGACTGGCAGCAGCTGGCGTAAAGGAATCAGGCACCTCCACGTGCTCCTGGCAGTCCTCTTCTACCACCAGTTTGTTTTCCCTGGATTCGGAGCCTGAACAGGAGAACAGGGATATAGATAAAACAGATGCCGAAAAGCACCTAAACAGCAAACTTTGCACTCTTGGAAAAGCCATACCTTTACAACTACACGAAATGGATTTTAAATATAGGAGAACTTCCTGGAATTTTCACTCCAAAACTAAACCTCCGATAATTTTTTTGCACAAAAGCAGTAGTCCGGCATTTGCCTCGGTCAGCCAAAGAACCTAATCGGAGCTGCTAAGTATATCTATAATACACCCGGTACGCTTACAGCGGGTACAACTGCAAAAACATGCTGCCATCTAGCTGAACACCTACAGGCTATGTTATCACCTGTCTTTATCCTGACTTTGTTCCTGCTGCTATTCACACCTCATACCCCGAGGCAGTCCGTTCAGGAGGATGTGTACAAAGAGCGGCGCGAAACCATGGTGCAGCGCACGATTGAAAGCAGAGGCGTGCGCGAAGAGGCCGTGCTGGAGGCTATGCGCACCGTCAGGCGGCACCTGTTCGTTCCTCCTAAACTCGCGGCCCAGGCCTATGCCGACAACCCCTTGCCCATTGGCCACGAACAGACCATCTCGCAGCCTTACATTGTGGCCTACATGACAGAGGTTATCAAACCGAATGATAAGATGAAGGTACTCGAAATCGGCACCGGCTCTGGCTACCAGGCCGCCGTACTCGCCGAAATCGTTCGGGAGGTATACACCATTGAGATTGTGCCTGAACATGGCAAAGCCGCGGCCAAGCGCTTGGAGCAATTAGGCTACGACAACGTGCACGTGAAGATAGGAGACGGATATCAGGGTTGGGAAGAACATGCTCCCTACGATGCCATTGTGGTTACGGCCGGAGCAGAGCAAGTGCCTCCTCCCTTGCTACAGCAACTAAAGGAAGGTGGCCGGATGGTCATACCTGTCGGCCCACCCAACATGGTCCAGTCGCTGTTGCTAATCCAAAAGAAAAAAGGCAAGGCCATTACTAGAGACCTGATGCCCGTGGTGTTTGTGCCGTTCACGAGGAGCGAGAAAAACTGAGCTATACCTGTCGCACACGATTAAGCTACAACCTGTCCATCCCTCACAAAATCTTCCTGCGCGATAGGGCTTTTTTTCTTCAGCAGGAAGTAAACGGCTGGCAGCAGCAGGGCCGTCACCAGCAGTCCCATGTAATCGTAGAGGGGCGCCTCCCGCACCTGCTCCAGCACCCACACGCCTTGCCCGTCAAAGCCGTACATCACCCTGTACATGGTGTTGCCTCCCCAGTGCAGGCCCAGCGACATCCAAATGGAGCCCGTTTTGAGTACCGTGTAGGCGAAAGCAAGGCCCAGAACGGCAGAGAAAACCAGGTTGAGCGGGTCTATGCCTTCATTCCAGAAGTCGTCCAGGGTATAGAGGAGTGTGGCGGTAAGCACGTACCACACCAGGAGTTGGCGCCGCCTGAAGAAGGTATACCAATAGCCGCGTATGGTGATGTCGTTGAGGATGGAAGAAAAGAACATGGCCAGCAGTGCCTGCCCCAGCATGGGCAGCAGGAAGGAAACATCCCGCACGCCGGCCACGTCAAACTTACCCATCTGATAGAAAACCAAGTACTTGAGGGCATAGACTGTGAAGGCGAGCATAAAACCGAGCCCGAGGTTCTTCAGCCAGCCCTGGTGCAGTGCCATACCAAATGACTTCAGCCCGGGCAGTTTCAGCATGAACCTGCTCACCAGGAAGGCCAGCAGAAAGAAACCCGTCCAGTAGGCAAACCAGAGCGGCACATTGCCTGCATCAAACAGACGGGGCACGAGGTTCACGTAAAGGCTCAGCAGGATGAAACCCATCACCCACAGTGCCATAGGCATTTTCTTTTCCATAGTGTAAAGGCTATGGGCACGAATATATGCTATTCCTGCATCAAATAAAACAATAGAAAATAGGCACCTGCAGGAATAGCTGTCTATGATCTCGTTTGTGTCAATAATCTGGGAAAATGTGCCCTTCAGATATAACAGGACAGGTATGGCCTTTCTGGTTTTTCAGGAGAGCGCCTGTGGGGCGGGTCCGCCGGCCGGTTTGGAGCGGTCCTCCGGCAAAGGCACGAATTCCTCATTATCGGTTGTGGGTAGCTGTATCCTTCCCTCCTTCCAGTCCGCCTTGGCCTGCTCAATGCGCTCTTTGCGGGAAGAAACGAAGTTCCACCAGATGAAGCGTTCGCCCAGCGGCTCCCCCCCCAGCAGCATGAGTGTGCTTTTTTCGGTGGCAATCAATACGGGCTCGGCCGTCTTGTTAAACACGAGCATCTGCCCTACACTATACCGTCTGCCTGCCACTTCCACACTCCCTTTTGCCACATAAACCCCACGCTCCGTGTGCCCCAGCGGCAGCGTGAAACGGGCGCCTTGGTCCAGCACAAGGTGCAGGTAGAACAAGGGCGAGTGCGTTTTGACGTCATTTCGCAAACCAAAGGCATTGCCTGCTATGAGCCGCATCCAAATGCCGGTATCGGTATAGACGGGAAGGTGCTCAGGTTTGTAGTTGTCAAAGGCGGGCGAAGCTTCCTCGTCCTTCTCCGGTAAGGCGACCCAGGTCTGTATCATCTCCAGTTCGCCGCCTGCCAGGGCAGCCGGGTCCTCGAAACGCTCCGAATGCGCAATGCCGCTGCCGGCCGTCATCCAGTTCACCTCCCCCGGACGTATCACCTGCTCCACGCCCAGGCTGTCGCGGTGCGTTACCTGTCCGCCAAACAGATAGCTCACCGTAGAAAGCCCAATGTGCGGGTGAGGCAGCACGTCCATATTGTGGCTGAATTGAGGCTGTACCTCCACCGGACCGGCGTGGTCCATGAAAATAAAAGGTCCCACCATCCGGCGCAGGCGGAAAGGCAGGATGCGGCGCACGTCCATCCCCGGGGCGATGGCTGCTTTACGTGCTTCGATTACGATGTCCAGCATAAGGAATCACTTTGGTTGTATCTATAAACGCAGATACGGGAACGAAGGCAGCGGCCCTAAAACCTTTTTACTGATTTATTTCTATACCTATACATAAACAAGAATCTACTTATGGAAATCGGAATCACCAGCTTTGTAGAGAATACGCCAGACCCTACCACCGGCAATCTATTGCCCGCCTACGAGCGCATAGCTAACCTGATGGAGGAAGTGGAACTGGCCGATCAGGTGGGTTTGGATGTGTTTGCCATAGGCGAGCACCACCGGCCCGATTACCTCGTCTCCTCGCCTGCGGTTGTGCTGGCTGCGGCGGCCGTCAAAACCAAAAACATCAAGCTCTCTAGCGCGGTGACGGTGCTGAGTTCCGATGACCCCGTGCGCGTGTTCCAGGATTTCGCGCACGTGGACCTGCTCTCCAAAGGCAGGGCCGAAATCATAGCAGGGCGCGGCTCCTTCATCGAGTCTTTCCCGCTCTTTGGAAACGACTTGAACGATTACGACTCCCTTTTCTCCGAGAAACTGGAACTGCTACTGCAACTCAACAAGAGCGAGAAAATCACCTGGAGCGGCAAGCACCGGCCGGCCATCAGCAACCGGGGCGTGTACCCCCGGCCCTACCAGGCGGAGTTACCCATCTGGGTAGCCGTAGGCGGAACGCCGGCCTCGGTGGTGCGTGCCGCTACGCTTGGATTGCCCATGGCCCTAGCCATAATCGGAGGCATGCCGGAGCGGTTCGTCCCGTTCACACAGCTATACAAGGAAACCTACCAGAAGGCCGGGCATGACCTTAGCAAGCTGCAACTGGCTATCAACTCCCACGGCTACCTGGCGGATGATTCCCAGCAGGCGGCGGATGAGTACTATGGACCCTACGCCTACGTGATGAGCAAACTTGGCCGGGAGCGCGGCTGGTCACCTATGAACCGGGAACACTACGAGATGATGCGAGAACCAGAAGGCTCGCTGCTGGTGGGCAGTCCGCAACAGGTCATCGACAAAATCCTATATGAGCACGAACTCTTTGGCAACACCCGTTTCCTGCTGCACATGAGTGTGGGCACCCTGCCGCACAAGAAGGTGCTGCGCGCCATCGAGTTGCTGGGCACGGTGGTGGCGCCGGCGGTCAGGAAAGCTGTTTCGAAATCAAAGCCTGGCGAAGAAAAGAAGTAATGCTGAGGCAGGAACGTTGTCTTGGCGGCTACCGAATTTTCTAGAACTGTGACAGGTATAGCAGGCAGTTGCATCCCCATCAGGTATAGCCAATCTAGATTCTACTCAACCAGGTATACCGGCTTATTAATCAATGCCGGTTGCAGTTGGAATGCCTGTGCAGATTGGCAAATGAATCGGCTGGTTATGTGGTTTATAGCAGACTTTCAACGTAAGCCTAGCTATTAGCGTATTTAGTTCAAACAGCGCCTGAACAGGTATGGTGAATAACAAAAATGAATCTATGAAAAGAACCTTACGAACATGGTAGAGATAAACATCGAAAAGAAAAAGAAGCCGGTATGGCCCTGGATTCTCCTGCTCATCATACTCGCGCTCATTGGCTGGGCGGTTTACGAAATGCTGAGTTCCCCAGCCGCTGATTCGGTTGACACAACCACAAACACAACCGGTATGGTGGAGCCTGCCAAACCACAGCCTCCGCAGCACACGTTGGCATTCGTCTGAAACAAAAAACTGAACAAGACCATGAAAAATAATGAGTTAAGAAATGAACGCCTGATGCCGCTCCGCGACATGAAAGACTACCAGGTGGCCAAAGACAGCCTGAACCTGGTGGGCTGGAACGTGCTGGGAGCCGATGGCGACAACCTGGGCGTGGTGGATGACCTGATAGTGGACACGCAGGCCCTGAAGGTGCGCTACCTGTCGGTGGCGCCGGAGAGAAGGTTCTTCAACACCGACCACGATCCTTACATGCTGGTGCCCATCGGGGTGGCGGCCTTCGACAAGAAAAGGAAAAACGTGTTCGTCTCGTATATCGACTCCAGAAGTATCAGCAACTACCCAATATACGCCGGTGGCCCCATACCCGAGGACTATGAGTATTCGGTGCGGGACAGCATACAGCGGGCGCAGCACAGCACGCTGCACAACACCACTGATGCGGATTACAAGCAGGAGTTTGACGAGAACCTGAAAACCACCCACTCGGAGCGGCGCCCCATCACAGAGGATTTCTACGACAACGACGCCTACAACGAAAACCGTTTCTATACTTCCGACCAGGACACCAGCCGGACCACGGCCTACACGACGACCGATGCTGACCGGGTAGACACCACATCAGAGTTGCATGATGAAACAAAGTCGAAGACCGTGGAAGACTCCATTGCCACCATCGAGCGGCTGGAGCGGCTCCGCGAAAGAGGCTCCATCACCGAAGAAGAATTCATTCTGATGAAGAAGCGCGCGTTAAAACTTTAATAGAGGTTGGATTACTTTAAAAAACAGAAGCCCCTCTGCGTTTGCGGAGGGGCTTCTGCTTTTGAGCTATACTTTTTAAAATTCGACAATAAAGCCAAGTGTGGGCACCAGGTTACCATCGTCATTTTTCAGCACGACAGGTATGGCATTGCTGCCATCGAGGCGCAGCGGACTACCGTCGGTGGTGGCGAAGCCGGTGTTGTCCTCGTTGCGCTGGAAGGTATAGCGGTCGAAGCCGGGCGTATTACTAGCCAGCACATTGGCTATGTCCAGGAACAGGTCCAGCGTGATGCGATTGAAGTTCCACTTCTTGTCGATGCGCACATCCAGCTGGCTGAAGGGGCGCAGGCGCTCGGTGTTCAGCCGCTCGTAGTCCAGTATACCTACCCCCAACGAGGCGTAGTTGCGGCGGGAGGCCTCTAAATCGAAAGGCGTGGAGGGTGCGCCACCGGCATAGCGGTATTTGGCCCCGAATTCCCAGTTGCGCGGCAGCTTCTTGCCCAGCAAGCCCGACACCAGGTGGCGGTAATCCCAGGCGCTGGATACATAGCGGCCATCCGTTCCGGCAAACTCACTGATGACGTAGGTATAGGAAAGCACTGAGAAGACTGTTCCGGTCAGTTTCTTCTGCACGTAGAACTCCGCCCCATACGCCCTGCCTTTGCCATTGGTGCTCACCGCTTCATTTCCAATGGATCCAAAGTCGCCGCCTTGGTTGGCCAGTGATATGCCATCGCGCAGCGAGACTGGGTAATTGCCATAGTCCTTATAGAAGCCCTCGAGGGTGAAACGCAAATCCTGGCGCGGCAAAAACTCTGTTCCCAGCACGTAATGTATGGACCGGATATAGTCTGCCTCTTTGTTCAGATAAGCTCCGTTTTCCTGATAGCCCAACACAGTATAGGTGGGCAGTTTGTAGTAGATACCAGAAGACGCATTGACCGACCATTTATCAGTAACTATGTACGAGAGCGAAAGCCTGGGCGAAAGGGTGTTCAAGGGGTTTTGGCCTTCTTCTGTAAAGGTGTTCATGTCCGTGCGAAGGCCGAAGGAAAGTCCCAGGCGATTATCAAGCACGGATTTGGAGACCTGACCGAAGGCGCCATACCTGAAAAAGCTCAAATCGGTGTTGTAGTCCACCGTCAGGGCGGGCTGCACCAGGTTGCCAGACTCGTCGCGCACCTCCTGCCGCACCAGGCTGAAGATGTCGTTGGTGAACTGCACGTGCTGCCCTGTCACTCCATAGGCATACTTAAAGCCATTGCGGTATTTGTTCACGTCCAGGCGCAGTTTGTGCTCCGTCTCCCTTGATTGGGACTTGAGCGTCAGCACTTTTTCATTCACCCGTTCTGCCGCTTCGGATTTCTCTAAATCAATATCGAAGGCGTTCCGGCTCAGGGCCAGGTTCACGTAGCCATCCTGCACCAACCGCTTCAGCGCAACGCCGGTGGTGTAGTTCCACTGGTTGTTGTAAGGTATGGAGCGTAAAATATACTCATTCTCCGGTGTGCTGTTGCGCGGAACGCCGAACGAGAACTCGTCAATAGCGCCCACCCCGATAAAGGAAAGGGAAGTCTTGCTGTCAATCTTGTGGTCTACTTTATACTGGAAATCCCAGTAGTTTGGCCGAATGGGCAAATCCAGCAGCTTGAACAGGAACTGCAGGTATGAGCGCCGCGCCGATACCAGGTAGGTCGTTTTGGGGGAGATAGGTCCCTCCAATGTGGTGGCAAACTCAGAACCACTCAGGCGCACGTTGCCTGAAAAACGCTCCGGATTGCCATAGCGCTGCCGAAACTCAAACACCGAGGACAAAGCATTGTCATAGCGCGCGTCAAAGGCAGACGAACTGACTTTCAAATCTTCGATAAAAGAAACATTCAGAATGCCGGTGGCGCCACCCGAACTCCCTTGTGTAGTGAAATGGTTGATGAGCGGAATCTCGATGCCGTCGAGGTAGTACACGTTTTCGCTGGGTGCACCGCCGCGTATAATCAGGTCGTTGCGGGAGCCGCCGCCCGTGCCATTCGTCGCTACTCCCGGCAGCACCTGCACCACCTTTGAGATGTCAAAGTTGCCGCCCGGGTTACTGCGGATTTCCTCGGTACTCAGGCTTTGCACTGAAAGTGGCGTCACGATATCGGCCACGGCAGCGCTCGTCCTTCGGTTGGCCACCACTTCCACCTGCTGCAGCTGGCTGGCCGCCGGCGCCAACTCGAAATTGAGAATCTGGACGTTGCCGGCCGTCACGTTGATGTTGAACTTGCTCAGGGTTTCATATCCCACGTAAGAGCTCTGCACAGTGTAACTCCCTACCGGTATGTTGTCAATCCGGAAGGCGCCGCTCTCGTTGCTGACCGTACCCAGCTGCGCGCCCACCAACTGCACCGATACACCGATTAGCGGCTCTTGTGTGTTCCGGTCGCGTACAGTGCCGGTGATGATGCCAGTCTGGGCCACGGTGATGAAAGGAAGCATGGCCAGTAACAGGAAGGAAAGCAGTTTCATGGAGAGGGGGTATACGTTTTGTCTGTACTACACCAAACCTGCACAAATGTTTAGGATTTCGCTAACAAAGCTGCACAGAATGCCCAATCTCACCAAATAAGAAGTTCTACTGGAAGGCTTATTTTCAATCCCATACCTAGCGGCTTCCTTTTAAAAAAATCCAAGCCGGCTTCTATGGAATATAGCACACCAATGCATCATGTTATAAACGGGTACCATTCCACAATAGAAAGGAGAAACAGATATGGCACAGCTTCAGGAAAATTCGGCACCCAGGAACGGAGGGAAAAAACTGACAAAAAAACGAACCACGCACCTCGACATGACACCGATGGTAGACCTGGCTTCCCTGCTCCTCACCTTCTTTATTCTGACCACTACCTTTGCCAGACTGCAGACGATGGAGCTCAACATGCCTGTGCCAAAAGGCGACGCCACAGCCGTAGCCGCCAAAGATGCGCTGACTCTGGTGCTGGCAGGTAAGGACAAGGTATACTACTATTTCGGCTTCTCAGGCGACAGGCCGGAAGTCCATGAGACGGATTACTCTTCAACGGGCCTTCGGAAGCTGCTGCTGACAGAGCAGGTGAAATCAAACAAAAACAGGGTGGTGCTCATCAAGGCAACGGAAGCCTCGCGTTACAAGAACATAGTGGATGTGCTGGACGAAATGCGGCTGACGGAAACCAGAATGTACGCCCTGGCGGCGCTGCAGGAAGAGGACAAAGCATTGCTGGAGGAGAAACTGGTGGCGTATCGATAGGCCGCAAAAAAACAGGTATGCTGCAGCCAGGCGGCTACAGCATACCTGCTGGCACCGCGTGTGGTATTGTGTTAAGAGCTGGCCCTAGTCTGCATAGTCGCAGGTGACGTTCGGATTGAACGCTGCGTGCATACCAGAAGGGTTGTGCTTCCAAACCCAGGCATGGAGCTGGTAGTGCGGGAACGGAGGGCCTCCCTTGCTGAAATCGCGGTGGTCGTCGTATACCTGGTTGCCCAATCTGGGGGCGCTATCGTGCTGAGCATCCCACGGTTCTGCCACCACCAGGAACTCCACCGCCACCAGGCGCATCTTGCCGTTCTTCATCGGCTCATACACCAGTACTTCCGGTTGTGTCGGGTCAATGGTACCATCTACCAGCGTGCCTTTGATGTAATGGTGGCCCATACCGCCAGCCGGACTCGACACGCAGGGACTACCCAGTTCATAACCATCGGCCAGGGCGGCCTCTAAGTGGTGGTAGCGGGCAGTGGCCTGCCGCACCTGAGCAAGCACCTTGTTGTGGTAAGCTGATACAGGACGTTGTGGACCAACCCCTTTTTTGTCTGCTTCCACCTGCGCTTTAAGTGGAGCGGTCGTATCGACCTCTTCTGCCTCGCAGCCACTGAACAGGAAAGCAAGGAGCAAAAGCACGGCAAACAGGATTACTCTTAACTGGCTTCTGAGCGTTATCATGTGATAAATAAATGAAAGTTGATAGATGGTTGAGAATCAAAAGCAAAGACCCTAGCCATGGAACGGCGAACACTAATCCATGCTATACCGGAGGAGTTGTTACTAATGGCGACTGTGCTTGCAATGGCTATTCAGAAAGGGGATACTGAAGCCGCTCAAGGATGGCAAATAAAACCGTTTCCTCTAATCATAGATAAGCTGTTTTACGGTTTTGTATAAATATAGTATAATAAAAAATCTGTTAAATTATCAAACATGACTTCAAACCAGTTCCTAATCCTATTGCTATCTTAAAATACAAATCATGTTAATGTCGATAAACCCCAATATTATTCTCTCCTTTTTCTTTACTTAGGCCCTTGTAACAGGTATAGCCCCATGTTTCTGAAGCTTTTCACAAAAGAGAGACCACCTGATGACGCGGAACTGGTGCAACAGTACCGGCGGACGGGTGATATGGCCTACATCGGCAAACTCTTTGAGCGCCACACCGACATGGTATACCTGGTTTGCATGAAATACCTGCAGGAAGAAGAGGAAAGCAAAGACGCCACCATGCATATATTTGAGCAGTTGGTGGAAGCCCTTAAAAAACATGAAGTAGGCAATTTCAAAAGCTGGCTGCACGTGCTCAGTAAAAACCATTGCCTGCAACTACTACGCGCCCAGAAAGCAAGGGGAAAGACGGCGCTGCCTATACCTGCCGAGTCGAGCACCGAGATGGTCACGTCGCTATACCTGAGCGAAGACCAGCAGCACGACCTGGAGATACAGGCGCTGGAACAGGGTCTGACGGAGCTGCCGCCAGAGCAGCGCACTTGCCTGGAGCTGTTTTACCTGCAGCACAGGAGTTACAAAGAAATAGCAGTGATGACCGGCTGCGAGTTGTCGCGCGTGAAAAGCCACATACAGAACGGACGCCGGAATTTGAAAATTTACGTGGAGAAGCACCATGCGCAGCGATAAGATACAGAAAAGCCATTGGGGAGTAGAGGAGCACCCACCAGTCGAACTGCTCCGTCAGTACGAGGAGGGCGTCCTGTCCTCCGCGCTCAGCCATGAACTGGAGCGCCACCTCATGGACTGCGAACTCTGCGAAGATGTCCTGGGTGGTATGGCGCTGACAGACAGGAACCACACCGAACAGGCCAAGCACCGGATATTGCAGCGCATCCGCATCCGGCTGCGGAAAAAGAAGAAGCTGCAGGTGCTGCATGGCTTGGTGGACTGGCGCGTGGCCGTAGCCGTACTGATGATGTTCTGCTCGCTGGGCCTCCTCCTCTTCTTCCACTATACCCGCACGATGACAGACGATACCACCTCTACCCCATCAGCTGGTCTGCCTGGCGAGGTGCTGCCTCCTTCGCCGGAAGAGCTGTTGGCCCGGACCATTGACTCTGCTCTTGTGCTGGAAATTCAGGCCCCTCCCCCGGCAGCGTCCCACAACCTTCCCTCCTCCACTACCCAGCCTAAAGCTGAAGCCGACAGGTATAGCCCGCTGCAGCAGGTACAGGTGACCGGCAGGGTGCTTTCTCCCACGGGAGCGGGTATACAAGGCGTGCGCATTCTGATGAAAGGAACTGTGCTGGGCACCTACACCGACCAGGCAGGCAATTTCGCACTGGAGGTGCCGGCCAGCTTGCGCACATTGGTCCTCAGCCGCCCCGGCTATGAAACGAAAGAGGCCGATTTGGGAAAATTAAATTCCGAAGTGGTTATCCGGATGCAGGAATCTGACGTAAAACGCTAAGCTAAAAGCATCCAGGTATAGCCTTTGAGTGGCACTGCCTCCTATCAATCTGTCTTTTTAGGTCTACCGAGAACCTGATTCCGGTAACTTTTCAGCGGCTTCTGGTTTGGGCAGAAAAGCATTTCAAGGGGCAGTAATGGGCTTTTTTTAAATAAAAATCAGTAACTTTCAGCTTGCTAGCGTCACAAAAAGTAAAATAAGCTGGCCACAGAAACGGGAATTCAGAACCAGCAGCGCCGTGTGTTTGCCACGCTTCTGCCTGCTGGAGAACACTGGATCTGGTTTCTACTGGAATCAATTTGAAACCGACCGCATACCCCGCCCTGGCAATGGCCGCTTGACTATGACAAATACCACATCACCACAAAACTACACAGCAGACAAAAACTACGATTCAGAATTCTGCGGCAGCATTCCCCTGCACCTCGTCAACCTGATACAGCCACACGGCATCCTGCTGATGCTCGATAAAGAGGAGCTGCGCATCAGGCAGGTAAGCGAGAACGTGGCCCAGAGCCTGCACATCCAGCCAGATGACATACTGCACACCCTGCTCGCTGACTACTTGCCCGCTGCCCAATTTGAAGACCTGAGAAACAAGCTCAGCAACCACCTCAGCCAGGACAAAATTCCGTTCACGCTGCATGTCAACACACAGCAACAGCAAGTCACATTCACGGCGCTCATCCACCCAGAGGAAGACTATGTATTGGTAGAGTTGGAGGAAGCCAAGCCATACGAAGCCTACTCCTTTATTGAGTTCTTCCAGCAGGTGAAGTACATCACCTCCCGTCTGAAGCAGGCCGCCTCGACAGCGGAGATTGCTCAGATGGCGGCAGATGAGTTGAAGCGTTTCACCGGGTTCGACCGGGTGCTCGTCTATAAATTCGATGAGCAATGGAACGGCACTGTCATCGGGCAGGCAAGGGAAGCGGATATGAGCGACTACATGGGGTTGCGCTTCCCCGCTTCAGACGTGCCGCGCCAGGCCCGCGAGCTCTACTTCAAAAACCCATACCGCCTGATACCGACGCGCCAGTACCAGCCGGCCCGTCTGGTGCCTGTCATCAACCCGCTGACGCAGCGCTTCACCGACCTCTCGGACTGCAACCTGCGCAGTGTGGCCGGAGTGCACCTGGAGTACCTGACCAACCTCAACATCATGGCCTCCATGTCGCTGCCCATCATCATCGAAAACAAGCTTTGGGGACTTATCTCCTGCCACCACAAACAGGCAAAGAACCCGGCGTATGAGGAGCGCACTGCCATGGAATTGCTTACCGCCATCATCTCTACCCAGCTTTCAAGCAAAGAAAGGGAGTCCAACATTACGCTGCAGGCACAGCTGCGTGGCGTGCATGCCCGCCTGTTGGAGCAGGTATACAACAGCACCAGTTTCGCTGATGGTCTGTTAGAGGGCGAAACCCACATACTGGAATTGCTCTCGCTGACCGGGGCTGCTGTGGTATACGAAGGGGATGTGCGCACCACCGGCCAGACGCCGGAGCCGCAGAAACTGAAGGAGCTCGTGTCGTGGCTGCGCCGCAACAGCACGGAGCGCACCTTCGCCACCAACACACTGCCCCGCCTCTACCCCAATAGCCAGGACTACCACCAGGTGGCCAGCGGACTGATTGCCCTTCCCATCAACAGGGAGCAGGGCGAGTACATTCTGGGCTTCCGGGAGGAAGTGCTGCAGACGGTGAACTGGGGAGGCAACCCGGACCAGGCCATCCAGATGGAGCCGGACGGGAAGCATTACCACCCCCGCAACTCCTTCGCCACTTACCAGGAGACGGTCAAGCATACCTCCATACCTTGGCAGGACGAGGAGGTAGCGGCAGCCGAGGCCTTACGCAGTGCCGTGCTGGAGAAGATTATCAGAGAGAAGTACTAAGGCCAACCCCAATTCCCCTGCCATTACCTACATGCAACAACCAGCACCCAAGACTTTAAATAACAAACAAGCCGTGAGGCCCACAGACCATTACCTAGTGGGGATTGGCGCATCAGCAGGTGGCCTGGAAGCCATCCACAAGCTGTTCGACCATTTTCCCAGCAACTCCAGTTTCTCTTTCGTCATCATTCAGCACCTCTCGCCCGACCATAAGAGCCTGATGGCGGAACTGCTAACGAAGCACACGAGCATGCAGGTACAGGAAGCGGAAGACAACATGTTTACGCGCCCCAACTGCGTGTATGTGCTGCCGAGCGGCAAACAGCTAACCATACAGAATGGGCGTTTACGCCTATCAGAGAAGCCCCGCAACCGGGAACCGAACTTCGCCGTCGATGTCTTTTTTGAGTCGCTTGCCAAGGACAGGGGTGCTTATGCCATAGGCGTGGTGCTTTCCGGTACGGGAACCGACGGTAGCAAGGGCGTGGTAGCCCTCAAAAAAGCAGGTGGCATGGTGGTGGTGCAGGAACCCACCTCGGCAAAGTTTGACGGCATGCCCCGCAGCGCCATCGACACCGGGCACGTGGATTTTGTGCTTCCGGCCGAGGACATGTCGAAGGAGATTATCGAGTACACCCGTAGAACTCCCCTCCTCCAATCCATACTGAACAAGGAAGAGGAACAGGGGCAGGATGAGACGTTGAAGGAGATACTCGATTTAGTATGCACCCATACCCAAACCGATTTCTCCAACTACAAGCAGGCCACCATACAGCGCCGGATTCAGAAACGGATGCAGCACCTGCAGGTGAAAAGCATGCAGGCATACCTACACTACCTGCACGAAAACCCTGCCGAAATCAAGCAGCTTTGCCAGGAGTTCTTCATCAACGTGACCAGTTTTTTTCGTGACCCCGAGGCTTTTGCCTTGCTCGAAGAGCAGGTGATTCCTCAGATTATTGAGGAAAAGGAAAACGGGGAAGGGAGCAAGGTATGGGTGGCCGCGTGCAGCACCGGCGAAGAGGCCTATACCCTTGCCATACTTTTCTTTGAGGCGTACGAAAAGCTCGGAATGGAGCCCAACGTGAAACTGTTTGCCACTGACATTGACCAGCGGGCCCTACGCCAGGCATCCAAAGGAACATACCCTGCCTCTATCGAGAAAAACCTGACGCAGGAGCGACTGCAGCGGTTCTTCCGGCCCAGCGGAAATAAATACGTAGTGGATGAGGCTATTCGCAAGCTGGTCATATTCGCGCACCACGACCTTCAGAAAGACCCTCCCTTCAGCAAAATCGACTTGATTACTTGTCGGAACATGCTGATATACCTCAACCCGAGCCTGCAGAACAAGGTGCTTTCTCTGTTCCCCTATGCCCTGAACCCGAAAGGGTACCTCTTGCTTGGCCCCAGCGAGCACATCGGCGATTTGAAGGAGTACTTCTCGGAGGAGGACCGCAAATGGAAGCTATTCCGCAAAACGAAGGAACGGGGGGCGCTGCAGCAAACATACGGCATCAGCAACTATCCTTCCAGCCTTTCACAGCCGAGCCAGGCCAGCCAATACAAAGCCATACAGCTCAACCGCTACAACGACACATTCATGGATGCCCTGGCCGAGGACTTCAAGGTGACCGGCCTTTACGTGGATGCCAGCTACCAGCTGCTGCACGGCATCGGGGACATCAACCGTTTCCTAAAGTTCCCGGACAAGCGCCTGCATTTCAACCTCATCAAGATGGTGCCCGAGGAGCTGGCCGTGACGCTGAGCGTAGGTATACGCAAGGCCCTGAAGCAGAACCGAAACGTGATAGCGCGGCAAGTGGCTGTGAAGTTCGGCAAGAAGGAAAAGATGATTCACGTCTCCATACGCCCGGTTTCAATCGAGAAAGGCCAACCGAAAGTCATCCTGATTCTGCTACAGGAGATGGGGGAAGTCCATCCCTTGCCGAAGGTTTCGGAACTCTCCATTGTGTCAGACTCTGACTACTACCAGCAGCTCACCTCTCTGGAGATGGAACTCAAGGAGACGCGCGACAACCTGCAGATGACGGTGCAGGACCTCAGCACCGCCAACGAGGAACTGCAATCGAGCAACGAAGAACTGATGTCCAGCAACGAGGAGCTGCAGAGCTCCAATGAGGAGATGCAGTCGCTGAACGAGGAGTTGCACACCGTTAACTCGGAGCACCAGCTTAAAATAAAAGAACTGCACGAACTGAACGAGGACCTGGACAACTACTTCAGGAGCTCCAACGTGGGGCAACTCTTCATAGACCACGACCTCGACATTAGGAAGTATACGCCCACGGTAGAGAGCATCATCAACATCATGGGAAGCGACATTGGCCGGCCGGTGCACCACATCTCCCACAACCTGAAGTACAACCGCCTGATTGAGGATGTAAAGCAGGTGAACAACTCTTCGCAGGAGATTGAGCAGGAAGTGGAGACAAATGATGGCCGACATTTCCTGATGCGCATCATCCCCTACCTGCGGCGCGATGGCAACAAAGACGGCGTGGTTATCAGCTTTGTGGATGTCACTACCCTGAAGACGCTGAGCAGCGTGGTGCAGGGTGTGCTCAACAGCTCCCTCAACAACATCATGGCCTTACAGGCGGTGCGCGATGAACGGGATGAAATCACGGATTTCAAGTGGACACTCCTGAACAAGAAGACGGAAGAGCTCCTGGGTGCATCCAGCGCTAACCTGTTGCATACCAGTGTCTTAAAATCAATTCCCTTCCTGCGGCCGAGTGGCTTGCTCAAGAAATTCATTGCCGTGGTGGAGGCCGACAAAAACCTGCACCTGGAGCAGAAACTGGAAATAAAGGGACACAAAGCCTGGTACGAAATAGCTGCCGTCAAAATGGGCGATGGACTTACCGTTACGATGGCCGACATCACCGACAAAAAAGACTCCGAAGACCAGACCATGCAGGCTTTCGAGGACTTGAAAGTGGCCGAGGAGAACCTGGTGAAGCTCAATAACCAACTCGAGAAACTAGTGGCCGAACGTACCAAGGAACTGGCAGCCAGCGAAGAGCGCTTCCGTCTGGTATCCATGGCGACGAACGACGTAGTGTGGGACTGGGATTTGGCCAGTAACCAAATCTGGTGGAGCGACAGCCTGCAGAAGATGCTGGGATTTGCCGAAGAAGAGATGGGCGCAGGCATCAACAGCTGGTTTGACAAGCTGCACCCTAATGACAAGGAGAGCATCGTCACCAGTATCAACAAAGCCATCAACCAGGGCCGGGAGCAATGGTCGGGCGAATACCGCATCGCTCGCAAAGATGGCTCCTACTCCTACGTCTCTAACCGGGCCTACATTCAGTACAACGAGTACCAGATGCCTTACCGCGTCATCGGCTCGTTCATTGACCTGTCGGATTTGCGGGACACGCAACAGGAGCTACAGCACACCAACGAACACCTTTTGCGAGTGATTGAGGACCTGGATACCTTTGTGTACACCGCTTCCCACGACTTGAAGTCGCCTATAGCGAACATAGAAGGACTGATGCTACTGCTGGAAGAGCAAATCAAGGAGGCAGCGCCTCTGCCTGGTGAGCCCACCGAGCCGCTCTTCCACATGATAAAAGACTCCATCGCCCGGTTCAAGAACGTGATAAAAGACCTGACCGACATAGCCAAGGTACAACGCGACGTAGACGGAGAGGCAGAGTCCGTAAACCTGCAGCAACTCACAGACACGGTACTGCAGAGTCTGAAAGAGGAAGTAAGCAAGAAAAACGCCCGGATAGAGCTCGATTTTGCACAGGCTCCTCAGATAAACTTCTCGAAGAAGAACCTGTACAGTATATTCTACAACCTGGTGAGCAATGCCATCAAGTATAGCTCACCAGAGCGGCTACCCCATATCCAAATCAAGTCAGAAATGGAGGGCAAGCACCTGGTGATAACCTTTTCAGACAATGGATTGGGCATCAGCAAAGACAACATGGGCAAGTTGTTCACGTTGTTCAAGCGGTTCCATTCTCACGTAGACGGCACAGGTATGGGCTTGTACATTGTCAAACGCATCATGGACAATTCGGGAGGCACCATAGAAGTGGAGAGTGATGTGACGAAAGGAACCACCTTCAAGCTCTTCTTCCGGCTTGAAAATGCCTGAGGCAGGAAGATGCAGGCAGGTTGAAGCAAGCCAGGTGTAGCTTATTGTCGTCCCAACCATTTACAAAGATTTTTCCTGTAAACACAGGAGCCAGAAACAGATTAAGAGTAGCATGTATATAGCACTGAGTACGTTTGAGATTGCCAATGACATGGCAGAAGAAGTAAGAGCCGCCTTTGTGGCCCGCCCACACATGGTAGACAGTGAAAAGGGCTTTTTAGGCATGAAAGTGTTCACTCCCCAGGAAAATGACAAAGAGTTTTGGGTGATGACCACCTGGACCGATGAAGACAGCTATAGAGAGTGGTACAAGCAGCACATGAAAGAATCACACCAAGGTATACCCAAAGGACTCAAGTTGGTTCCGGGCAGCCTAAAAGTTCGTTTTTTCGACCAGGTGAGCGAGTAGGCTATACCTGGTCAGGTATAGCCGGAGGGACAGGTATAGCATCTCGCTCATGCGCAGCTTTGTGAAGCACTTTCCCGTAGTAAGCAGGGACACCCTTCATCGCTATAGCTTATGACTTTCTATTCGACCCAATCAACCGATGTTCTATTTGATGCCGCCCGGAAAGGCGACCTTCCCCTCCTCAAGCAGCTCATTGCCGAGGGAACCGATGTGAATGCGCATGGCCCCAGAGGGTTTACACCGCTCATCATCGCGACCTACAACAACCAACTGGAGGCCTCCCGCCTGCTGCTCGAGGCCAAAGCCGATATCAACGCACAAGACTTTGCCGGCAACACCGCCCTCATGGGCATCTGCTTCAACGGCTACGAAGACATTGCGGAACTGCTGCTGGAGAACGGCGCCGACCTGAACCTGCAGAATGGCAGCGGCGGCACGGCCCTCATGTTCGCCACCATGTTCGGCAGGAACAACATGGTTAAGCTGATGCTCGAGCAGGGAGCCGATAGGGACTTACGCGATAGCCGTGGCCTGACTGCCGAACAAATGGCCCAGCAGGTAGGCAACACAGAAGCCCTCCACTATTTTGAGACGATAGGGAGAAAGGTATAGTTGCTAGAAAATGGTTTCTGCCATATTAATATATAACGGTCCGTGCTTTTGAATGCTCTGCTCCCCTCAGGTGAAGAATTTGGAAAATTGACATCCCCCTGTCCCCTTCAATGGGGGACTTTTTCCCACCATTGTCATTTCATACACGTTCTGTCATTTCGACGAAAGGAGAAATCTCTTACCCTACTGGCCGCAAGTTTAGCGCCAGCGCAAACGGGGCTTTTTG
The DNA here is from genome assembly GCF_000373265.1 of Pontibacter roseus DSM 17521. Lineage (GTDB taxonomy): Bacteria > Bacteroidota > Bacteroidia > Cytophagales > Hymenobacteraceae > Pontibacter > Pontibacter roseus. The sequence goes on along the minus strand of NZ_KB890762.1, from coordinate 352,686 downwards.
TGAACCCCAGCTGCAGCCGATTCTCATGTTTCACCACCCGTTCCCGCTGTGCTTGAACCGGAAGTGGCTGTGGCAACAGATTCCTCCTTGCGTCGGAATGACAGGAAAAGTAGGCAATAACAGTGGCAACACAGGTATAGAGCTACTACCAAACTCCTCCCACCATTTCCTCCGAAAAATTTCGGAAATTGCAGCTCTATGGCTATACCTAACCTGCTTTCCAGATTACCTGATTTACCCGTCAAAGAAGCCATTCCGAGGCTGCTGCAAGCGCTGTCTACCAATTCCAGGGCAGTGTTGGAAGCTCCTCCGGGTGCTGGTAAGACCACTCTTGTACCCTTAGCCTTGCTGGAGGCGGACTGGCGACAGGACGGCAAGATACTGGTGCTGGAGCCACGTCGGTTGGCCACGCGTGCCGCTGCGCAGCGTATGGCAGATTTGCTGGGTGAGCCGCTCGGGGGAACGGTTGGTTACTGGATACGGATGGAACATGTGGTCTCCTCCAAAACCCGCATCGAAGTGGTCACGGAAGGTATACTTACGCGCCTGCTTCAGGAAGATCCCGCTCTGGAGGGAATTGCCGCTGTCCTGTTCGATGAGTTTCATGAGCGGAGCCTGCAGGCAGATTTGGGTTTGGCCCTGGCCCTGGATGCTCAGGCGGTGTTGCGCCCCGACCTGCGCCTGCTCGTTATGAGCGCCACCCTCAATGCCGCCACCGTCGGAAATTGGCTACAGGCACCGGTCATCCGCAGTGAGGGCCGCCAGTACCCCGTTGAAACCCATTACCTGACTCCCGCAGAAGTCGCCGCAGCCGGTACACGTCCGGGCGAGCGCTTAACCCATCTCGTTCCAAAAGCCATCCGGCAGGCTTTGGCAGCCAACAATGCCACTGGTGATGTGCTGGTTTTCTTGCCGGGTATGGGTGAGATGCGGAAAGTGGCCCAGCACCTGGAGGGCAAATTACCACTGGGTACAGACCTGCATCTACTTCACGGCGATTTGGCCCTATCAAAACAGGTGGCGGCTATCCAACCTGCCCCGAACGGCAGACGCAAAATAGTGTTAGCCACTAGCATTGCCGAGACCAGTTTGACCATAGAAGGCGTCAAGACAGTGGTGGATGGCGGCTTCTCCCGTGTTCCGAAGTTTATTCCCCGCACCGGCTTGACTACTTTGGCTACTATACCTGTCTCGAAAGCGGCGGCAGACCAACGTCGGGGTCGCGCCGGCCGTCTAGGGCCTGGCATCTGCTACCGCCTTTGGTCCACAGCTGACCACAACCAATTGCCCGACCGGCAAAGTCCAGAAATCTGGGAGGCTGACTTAAGCGGTCTGGCTCTGGAGTTGGCCATTTGGGGAGTACAGGATGCCGCCTCGCTTCAGTGGCTCGATACCCCTCCTGCAGCGGCTCTGTCCCTCGCACGAGATCTGCTCCTGCGGCTCAATGCACTGGATGCTACCGGTCACGCCACCCCACATGGTAAGGCACTAGCCGCACTCGGTCTAACGCCGCGCCTGGGCCACCTGGTCATGAGGGGGCGCGAATTAGGCATGGCGGAGAGTGCCTGTGCCCTGGCTGCTTTACTGGCCGAGCGCGATATCCTGAAGCCACTGCAGGTACCGGGAAGCAATCCTTTGCCTGATTTGCCGCTTCGTCTGGAGATGCTGTACGGGCGGCGCCCCCATACTCCTGGTTTCGTGACAGATGAGAATGCCCTGCGCCGTGTGCAGGAACAGGCTCAGCACCTGCGGCAGCGTCTGCGCGAGCCAAAAGGCAGAATCAATCCGGACCACGCGGGTATACTCACCGCCCTAGCCTACCCTGACCGCCTGGCCCAGCGGGAGTCATCGGGCAAAGTGCGCCTTATTACGGGCATGCGGGCCAGTCTGCCAACGGAATTATTCAGCGAGGCTGAATTCTATGCTATCGCCCATATGGACGCAGGTCAGCATCCGCGTGTGCTGGTGGCAGCCCCCCTTTCTGCAGATGAGCTGCTGGAGCATTTCGCGGAGCAGCTGGAAGAGAGCCAGGAAGTAAAATGGGATGCAGCAAAAGAGCGTGTCTTAGCGCGCCGCCTGGTTAAGATTGGTGCGCTTGTGTTGGAGGAAAAGCCATTGGCCAACCCTGACTCAGAGCAGGTGGCGAGGGCCTTATTAGGTGCCTTGCAGGAAAAAGGAATCAGCCGCCTACCCTGGTCAAGTGAGGCAATCAAAATGAGGCAGCGACTGGAGTTCCTGCACCTGCTGGAACCAGCAGTATGGCCCGATGTATCAGAGGTGGCCCTGTCAGAAAGCCTGGAAGAATGGTTGCTCCCTCACTTGAACGGGCTTCGGTCTATGGACCAAGTAGCCCGACTGGATTTCGAGCAGATTCTGCTATCCGGCTTATCGTGGGAGCAGCAGCAGGAAATGGACAGACTGGCGCCAACTCATCTAAACGTGCCTAGTGGCTCCCGTATACCTCTGGATTACTCGGATGCGGCCAGTCCTGTGCTGGCTGTGCGGCTGCAGGAAGTATTCGGGCTGCTGGACACGCCCCGCATCGGTGGTGGCAAGGTGCCGCTGCTCCTGCACCTGCTCTCCCCTGCTTCGCGCCCGGTGCAGGTCACTCGGGACTTGCGCAGTTTCTGGAGCAACGGCTATTTTGAAGTAAGAAAAGATTTGCGCGGCCGCTATCCCAAGCACCATTGGCCAGAAGACCCTCTTTCTGCTCCTCCTACCAGAGGCATCAAGCGCAAACCATTGTAACTTATTGAGGTGCATACCTGCTCCTTATTTGTGCACGCAGGTTTATTGGTATCCGGTATAGCCAGTATACCTATTTGTACATTTCCAACCCGGTAGAAAAACTATATAGTCAAATCTGTACCCATTACCGTTTCCAATTCGTATTAAATGGAGGTATAGCATGGATGCTATTGCACTCCATATTGTACCCATTGTAGAACGAAACCATAAAACCATGAAAAAGATATTGTATACTGGCGCATTTGTACTGGCAACAGCAGGTATGATGGCCTGTGAAAGAACAACAGACAGCTCTAACACAACAGAGGGCGAAGGAACTGTTGTAGAACGCGATTCGGTAGCCACTGAGTACGAAGTGACGGAGACGGTTGTAGAGTATGACACTACCACAAGAACGAAGACCGTTGACGTAGATAAAGACAAGGATAAGGACGATAACCGCTAGTTAGAAATTTCCATAAAGATTACACACAAAAGAGCAGGCTTTGGCCTGCTCTTTTGTGTGTGGCTATACCTGTTACCAAGCGGTTTACCGTTCAATCCCCCAAAGTCCCGACCTTGGGCAAAATCTGGATAACAAATCGCCGGTCCCGGATGTCACCTGTGCGGCCGGCTCCTTCAAAGCCACTTCCCGCTGCCACCAGTTCGATTCTGTCCCGCGGGAATTTGATGCCGGAGCTTTGCCAGAACTTCATCAGCGCCACGGCTCTTTTGTAACTTAGCTCCAAAGCGTATTCTCGTTCGGTGATGTTGCGCGGGTCCCCTTTAGGGTAGCTAGCGGCCCGGCCGTCAATCACAATCAGGTATTTCACCTCATCGTCGTCAATGGAGTTGATGACTTGGCTCAGGTTCTCGCCGGCGCGGCGGAGTGGTGCAAGCGAGCGCTGGGGAATCACGGAACTGCTTTGCGCAAAGAGCACATCCACCAGCAGCTCATGGCGTTTGTGCCGTTCGTTGTACTGAAAGTAACGCTCATCTAACCGGGCCAATGCTGACTTTATCTCATCCAGCTTCTTCTTCTCTTCCAGTTCCACCTCCAGACGGGCCAGTGTACTCTGGTTTTCCAGTGCCTTGTCCTGGAACATCTTAAAGCTCAAGACAAACAGTACGAGCATGACCAGGAAAAGCACGGTCATCAAGTCGACATAACTGGGCCAGAAAAAGTCCCTGTTCTCCTTGCTCATGGCAACTACCTCCTGCTGTTCTGTCCGCTCCCGAAAATCCTACCGAAGGCGGCTTTCAGTGGTCCTGGTTCAGCTGCTTTGGCCAATTGCACGTTCAGCTGGTGCAGCTGTCGGAGAAGCTGCTGCTGTACCTGTGCATCGGTCTCCATCTTCTGCAATAGACGCTCATTCGTTTGTTTTATCTCCCCTGTCAGCTGTTGCTGCTGTAGGTTAAGCCTGTCCTGCTGCTGGTTCAGGGTCTCGAAAGGCCGCATGTAGTCGAGTATGCGCTCGTACACATTGTCCTCGTTGAGCCTTGTAAAATGTTCCTGCCATTTCTCGTAGGCGTTCTGTGCGTCACGCTCCTGGTGCTGCAGGCGTGCCTCCATCAAATCGGTGAGTTTGAGAGCCGCCTTGTCGAAGTACTGCTCCACGCGTGCAGCGATGGTGTTAAGGTCTTCTTCGTGGCGACCAAAGAAGTTGATTTGACGCTGTATGGACTCGTCGTGTTTCTGCAGGTAGCCCGGCACCTGGTCGAAGCCCTGCTGCAGCGACGTCAGGCGGCTGAGCACCTGCCCAATGTTCTCTGTGAGCTCCCCACCTTTCTGCACCGACTCGTTCAGCGCCACCTGGTACTGCAGGAAGTTCTGGAACAGCTGTTCGCTCTCCTTCAGCTTGTCAAACACCTGCAGGTTGGCGTTGGCCATCTGCGTGAACCCAATCTCGTCCAGCTTCTGGATAAACTCCTTTTGGATGCGGATGTTTTCGGAGAGCGAATCCACGATGGGTCGGAAGCCCAGTACCTTGTCCAGGAAATCTTTGTTGAAAGAATCGAGCACCGACTTGAGATTACCCAGACTGGCGGCCATGTCGGAGTTGAGCTTGGGCAGCAGGTTGGTCTGCAGGAAGGTATAGTACTCGTTCTGATGTTTGTCGCGTATGCTGCGGGCGTTCTTGAGGTAATGGTTGCCGAGCAAGGTGAGCAGCAAACCAAAAAAGCTCCCCGCCATGGCAATCAGCACTCCGAACAAAAAGCTCGGGATGTTTTGGTCGGTGATGAAGGAAGAACCAGCGGCACCCGCCTCACCCGCATCAGCCGTCACCATACCTGTGAACACCAGACTGGAAAGGCCGATGATAACGCCCGAGAAGGTACCTAGCAAACCAATATAAAGTGGCGTGGCAACGGTTGACTGCACCTCGTCATCCAGTGCATCGGAGTGGCGCTCGGCCACATCCTTCAGAATCTCGAAATCAGCCGCGGCGCCTTTGTTGCGCCGCAAGTATTGGTTGGTGCTCTTGACAATCTTGGTGAATGTCTCCGATGGCTGCTGCACCTCAATCAGGTCGGTGGTGCCGGTACCTTTGCCGCCCGTTGCGGCAGTCGTCACCAGCGCCTCTGGGTCACCAGATACCAAGTGCAGGTTTCCGGCGCTCAGCAGCTTCTCAAATTTTTCAAGCGGCAAGGTATAGCTGGGCACCGGGCCGCCTTTCGCCTCCACCTGCAGCACATCATTGTGCTTGGCCACGATGCGTTTCACCACCGGGTTGGAAAGTGTGTACTCCCGGAAAGGCTGTCCGTCCAGGAACGCTGCCCGCAGTTGGTCCACGGTTTTGCCTGCCCCGGCCGCGGCTGCCGGCTGGTCCAGCACATGCTCGCGCAGGGAAAGTTGGCTTTCGGAAGGAAACAGCTGCTCAATGCTCCTGATTCGGCTCCGCGTGCCCCTGTACACGTACAGTTGGTAACCCAGAATAGCCAGTATCAGTACCGCTTCAAAAACAAATATTCCTCCCATGTGCTTCCTTTTCCTTCACCACCCTGCTGTGGCGCTATTGCTATACCTGAAGTCGCTCCAGGATTTTATCTGAAATCTATGCGTGCCTTTTCTTCTATCTTCCAACCGTTGCCCACTCTGGAAAGGATGCCGTCTCCCTGCTGCACCACCTGGCTCACCATGCGGTTGGAAGGCTTTTCAAAAGAGAAGGCATTCTCCAGCCGGTCTATACCTTGTGAAATGACGAAGGCATGGTTACCTGCCAGGTTGAAACGGTAGTGGGTCCTGCTGCCACCCTCTGCCGGCACATCCACTTCAATGTAGCTGTCGGAATCAGGCTGCTGCTGAAGCTGGTATTGCCGTATCACACCGTCTTCCGGAATGATGGCGTACTTCTTGCCGGATTGCACAACCTCCTCCATTGGGGTAGGCTGATTGGCTGCCGCCTGCTCCAGTTCGGCTAGCAAGTCGCCGCCTGCCACTTCCAGATTGATGGGACCTGAGCCTGTAAACTGTGGCTCCTCATTTGATGATTCTTCTCTGGGTGTTCTGTCCATGGGTTCGTTGCGTCTCCTGTTCTCGTTTCTTCTTCTCCTGGACTGGCCAGGCTGGTCTTCATCCTGCTGTTGCTGTTGCTGCGGCTGACGCTCCTGGCGTGGCTGTCGCTCCTGGCGTTCTGGTCGCTCGCGTCTTTCTGGTCGCTCCTGCGGTTGCCTTTCCTGCTGCTGGCGCTCTTGCTGTGGCTGCCTGTCCTGTGGTTGGCGTTCCTGACGGTCACGTTGTTTTTGCCTTGGCTCGTTGCGCTGCTCCTGTTGCTGCTCTTGGCGCTCCTGTCTCGGTTGGCTTCTGCGTCCCACCGTTTCGCCCACTTCTTCCACGTTCTTCTTGCCACGGTTGCCGGAGCCTTCCACCCTTCTGAGCCTCTCTTCCAGGTAGGCGTTGTTGTCTTTCAGCTTCTCAATCCGCTTGGTGAGAATGCGGTGCGAACTGCTGGCTCTAAGGAAGGCGAAACCTGCTCCCACCATGGCAAGGATGCTTATAATGATTGCTACATAATCCATAGTTTGTCGATGTTGTTTTTCAATGGTAAAGATATGCTGTAAATTATTGAAAACTGAAAAATACTGAGGCACCCTTGCCCTGCCACTTTGGAAGAACAAGGGTGCTGATTTCAGTCAAGGTTGTTGGGCCATACCTTAAGATAGCGCTGTCACCTGCGATTGATGCCGGTACAACTCCTTGGAGAGCAGGTATAACGACTGCTTGAGCGGCATGAAGAACATGGTCTCGTGCAGCGGCTCCCGGTCTGTGAGGCCCCGTACGGTATCCTCCAGTATCATGGTATAGCTGTCCTGCAGGTTCATCCGCATGAACTCCAGTACCCGCATTGGGTCCACCTCCACACCCATGGAGCGCATGAGCGGCGATACATCCGGGTCATCGAGCAGCATTTCCAGGCAGGCCATCACGTTGTCCAGCACTTCCTGGCGTAGCCCGCCATCAATCTGCGTTTTGGTCACAGGTGTGAGAGCTTGCTCCAGGTTGGCCGAGCCAGTTGGGCGCATAATTGGTATGTTAGTCAGGTCGTTAAGGTCGGCTCCTTCCAGCGCCATAGCGCCACCATTAGCCGTCACCTGCTTCGGATTGTCCACCAGCACCAGTTTGAAGTTGGCCGGCGGCTCCTGTCCCGTCACTTTCTGGAATATCGCCTTGGCATAGCGCTCCACGTTGGACAGGTTGTTGCCAGCGCTCAGCAAGCGGATGTACAAGCTTCCACGACCGCTGAAGGAAATATAGCGCGGCACCTTCACGTCGAGCTGCTGCACCAGCTGCGCCAGGTGGTACATGAGCGAACCGAAGTGTAGGTAGAACATGAGTCGGAGTTGGCGTGCCTGCAGCAACTGCTGGCTGTAACTGAGTTCCTTGTCATAGTTAAAGAGCAAGCTGCTGATGTCGGCAGAATTGAAGTCTGGGTTGTCCAGTGCCGTCTCCAGGAACTTGCGGTATTCACGTCCTTCCTCTGTCAGAGGTATACGCAGCACGTGGTCCACGCCATACTGTAGCAGGCCGTTGTCTTTGCTCGTCTTCACTGTGGCGAAGCCATCACCCCAGAGGTCATTGCCGGCGAAGCGTAACGAGGAGCTGTGAGAAGGCTTGCGGTTGGTGAACAGCAGCACGTCGGTGGTGCCGCCGCCTATGTCCACATTTATCAAGTTCTCGTCCTGGCTTGGAACCACGGCTCCGGTACGGGACAGGAAGTAGAAAGGCGCCACCGATTCGGTGATGCACACGGTGGTGCGTCCGTTCTTGAAAACGTTGTTGTACACACCGTCCCACACGTTCTGGAACATGTTACGGGAATACTCATCGAAGCTCAGCGGGGCGAACCACACGATTTTGGTGGCAGCCACGTTGCCGTTGTTCAGTGCCACCTTGTTGCGGATGAGCAGCATAATTTCGGTGAAGAAGGCCTCGATGCGGCGCTTGCCGGTGTTGGTCAGCGTCTCGCTCCACTTCAGGTCGGTATGGTAGGTCTGCTTGTACTGGTCCTGGTGCGTACCTTCGGTATTGATGGAGAAACCGATGTTGATGTTGCCGAACAGGTTCGTAATCTGGTTCTCGAAGTCGATAGACTCGCAGGTGGCCGTACGTGTTGGGAAGTTGTATAGCGAGCCGCCCGAGCCAATAATCAATGGGATGAACTCCCGCTTGAGCAAAGACTCCACCGCAAACAAGCGACCGAAACCGCGCTTGTGGAAACGCTGGTAATCCGTAAGAGCCGGGTCATCGGACGGCTTGTTGAGCATCACCAGTTGCTGGTCGTTGCTTGTGATGTTGAACTCGCGCGGCGCCTGGTTTGGACCAGAGGTATAGGCAATGTGCGTGTTGGACGTACCGAAGTCAATGGCGAAGGTGAAGTTGTGTATACCTTGCTGCAGCTCCTGGAACTTGGGAACGATAAGCGCCTTGCCTGTAAAGTCGACTCCGGCATGGATAAACTCGGCGAAGTCGAAGTGCGTGCCCCGGATTTCGTAATAGGTACTGCCGGCGCTGCTGTTGCTCTTCTTGGTGCGTCTGTGGGCCGTGGCCGAGATAATGCCTCCTCCTGCTTCCAGCTGCTTGCCGCCAGCAAAGAAGCTAAGCGAGTGGTTGCGGTTCACCAACAGCGGGTCAATGTCCTCGTCCACCAGCATCACCTTGAAGAAGTCGTTATACTGCGGCGCATCCACGAATTTGAAGAAAGGGAAAACACCCAATCCGATTTTAGATTTCAGAATGTGGCCTTTCTCCGGAATCACATTGCCGTGCGCGTCTTTGGAATTAAGCGGATTGTCGTAATAGCTGCGCTCGTATACCACGTCGCCCTTCTCGGTCGGCACCCGCAACGTTACCCGCACATGGTTCACGTCGATGTGAAAAGTCAGGTGGTTGGCCAAATCCTGTGGTGAAAAGTAGTTGAAATACAGGCTGGTCACCGGCAGCAGGTAATTGAAAGATTTTTCCGTCACGCCTGGCTGGTATACCACGGTGCCGCTGTAGAAGCGATCGGTGTTCACCTCGTAGGGCACCTGCACCAGCGTCTCGTGCAGCAGGTCGTTTATGGTCAGGTATGGGTAGTTGAAACCCACACCCGGCAAGGAGCGGTTCTCCAGTGGCTTCTCATCTGAATAGCCTACCACAGTGTTCACCGGCCAGGCCAAGTTGTTTACATACTTGATGTTCGGGGCCAGGCGCAAGTCGGGCTTCAGCACAATTGGCCGCTCGCCGGAGAAGCCGGTATGGGTCGGACGTATGAACAAATCGCTGCTCGTCACGGCAGTCTGGTCCTTCTTCACCAGGAAGTTGATATGGCCTACGTGTACTGGGTTCTGCTGGAAATCCACGAGTTGCAGATACTCCGAAGCGATGGCCCCCTGCCCTACCGCACCTGCCATGTTGATGTTGCGCAGCAGGTTCTCGTCCAGTGAGTTGTACACCGCCGGAAAAGCCTGAATCATGGCCGGGTTCGACACGAACAGCTTGTGTACATACTCCCGGAAGTCACGCTCCCGCGCTTCCAGCCCCACATAGTTGTGGTCGAAGTAAGTGCCGATGTTTTGAGCACGGTTGATGCCCAGTGGCTGCACGTTCGGCGCCACGAAAAGGAACGTCAGCGGCGAGGTGCCCCCGATGAGTTGCATCTGGCGCTCACCGCGGCTGTTGGTCGATTCGAAGAAAATCAGGAAGATATCCTCCACACCCTGGAAACGGCTGTCGTTCATGAACAGCTCCAGCGTGCGGCCCAGCAGGTTGGTGTTCGGGTTGGACTGCATGGCGTTCAGCTGCTGGTGCTTGTTCCAACGGCGGATGATGATTTTGTTGCCCGCCTGTGCGTAGCTCTGGTAGTTGTAGAGTAATTCCCATAAATCCCAGAAGTGTGTCACAAACCGGTGGTAGATGGTGTTGGTGCCTGAGCCTCCCACACCGCGCTTCACAAAGTCGAAGGCAGTCTCGAAGAGATGCATGCGGGCAAAGGGCGTAGGTATGGAGGCGTTTATCTTCAGCGCTCTTCCACCTGACCCATCGGTGATATCCTTGATTTCAGTACTCGTGATTTGGCTGGTTTTGGCCCAGCCTTCCACGTTTGAACCTGTTTTATGAAGACGAAGTACTTTCGGCATGTTTTCGTTTGATTATTTAGAGTATTGTACCGAGTCATCAGACTCTCAATATTTTATGCCTTCAAACCTGCATGTAACTTGATTTGAAAGATGAACCAGATTGTTACTTTAAGAAGGCTACAGAGGGTTTACATCGGCTGGCTACAAGCTGCAGCTTCTTCAATCGCCTATAGCACCCTGTGCTCCCCTCAAGGGGATAATTTCCACTAGCTATACTTCAGCTTTTCTTCCACCAATCTGTCTGTGGCGGTTTCGAAGGCGCTGATGGTAGCTTTAAACGCGTTGCGCTCGCTGATGGACTCGGAGGCGCGGTTGAGCTCTTTCACGAAGGAGCCCTGGTGAATCCCCTTGTTCAGGAAACCCGTCTCAATCTGCTTGTCCGACACCATGCGGTTGAAATCGGTCTCGTTCAGGTTGAGCGCGGCGAAGGTTCTCTCTTTGCGGCTCAGCTCGCGTAGCCAGGCCTGGTAGCCAAACTCCGGGTGCGTCAGAAATTTGTTCAGCTCCTTGAAAGTCTGGTCGTTGCGGAGGGCACTCGTTAAATCCACCCCTTTGGCATAGGCCGCCTGTGCATCATCCGGCATATGGGAAGAGTAATAGCGTTCGAAGTAGTGGAAGCGGATGAGCTGCTTGGCAATGCGGTCGCGGGTCTCGCTGTCCAGGTGGGAGAACTGCACATTGCTCACATCCTCGCGTAGCCCATACTCATGGTATACCTCATTGCCTTCCAACTCATTGTCTGAGTAGTCCATGAAGTCCACTATGGCCAATGCGCTCAACAATTCTACTAAGTGGGCATCGTTTTTCTGACTGGCACGTCCTGGGTTATTCTCCATCGGTTTGTCCGGCGTGTCGCCCATATAATACACGGCGTTTACCCCGTTCAGGTGGTTCTGATAGTACGACAGCGCGTCCTTGGCTTTGGTGGTGAAGGTGTTCGAGTCGATGAAATCGGCCTCCACGCCTGCTGCGGGCTGTTCCAGCGAGAAGTAAGGAAGCACCACCATGGCGCCGGTCAGGGCGGTGTTCAGGCTGGCGGCGTTGGGCAGGCTGGTGCGCGCGTCTTTGAAGTTTTTGAGCAGCAGCGGGAAACCGGCGGCGCCCGTACCCCCGAAGATGGAACTCACAAAGAAGATGCGGTCACCGGCCTGGAAGTTGGAAGCGAAAAAGCGCATCTCAGGCGAGTCGATAATCTCGTTCAGCACCACGCTGCCCACGTTCGGGCTGCCGCGGAAGCCCACGTCCAGGCTGTTGTTGAGGTTCTCCGGCGTGAAGAGCAAATCTATCAGCGCCTGACTCTCCACATCCAGCTGGTTGTAGCCCACGTGGTCTTTGAAAGGCTTGTTGATGCCCCCGAAATCATACACGAAACTGTCACGGATTTTGGAAGTACCGTCACCGGCTATGCTTGACAGCGTGCTGATGTCAGTATGGAAGAAGCCTTCCTCCCGGCGGCCAAGCGAGTCGTGGATGTGCTTGTAAGTCTTGAGCAACTCCACCGTACGGTTCATGTCGCCGTTCTGCGTGTCCGGGTCAATGATGATGGGTACTATCTTGTCGCAGTTTTCTATTTTGACACCCGCCGCCATCAGCATGACCAGCGAACGGATGACTCGGGAGCCTGTGCCCCCTATTCCAAATACAAAAAGCTTTGCCATTGTTATTTTTTGTTAGGCCATTTCATAGGGGTCGTCCATGCCTGCACGGAACCCCTCTTGAATAGAATGGAGAAAAGAAAGAAAAGTATCAGGCTGTAAATCGTGTTCACGAAAGCGAACATGTAGGTATAGGAATGTGTCTCGATGCCGTTGCTGTTGACCTGGATGATAGGTATAGCAAAAGCGATGATGGCATTCAGGATTAAGAACATCACCCAGTGCTGTGTCTTGTAAAGCCCGGTACTCATGATGCGGTTGAGCACATAGTAGTACAGGAGCACGATGGCGAGGGTGATAAGGAAAAGCTGTAGGCCTGTGTTGGGGAATACCACTTCGCGGTAGTCGTTGGTGAAGTTGGCAGGTATAGGCCGGCCCAGGAAGAGCTCATACAGCCCCGAGAAGAACTTCTGAATCATATGGATTTAGTCTGCTTTGTTAAATTGCATGGATACACTGAAAATATTATCGCTTTGGTCTCTGTATAAGGCTTGTACGCCATCCATTATCTTCGTCAGCTGGTACGTCCTGCCTGGCTCCGCCACGGGGTTGTTGTCATTCTCCGTCGTCCAGTTTTTCACCCAGGCGGGGTATACGTGTGGCATCTGAATGTACACCGAACCGGTGTTGGCTGTCAGCTGCGGCACCTGCACCCGCACAAAGTGGGTATACCTGGCCAGGTCCGGAGTGGCTTTTATACCTTCGTCGGCCGCCGTCACCGATACCATGGAAGCCCGGCAGCCATTGCCCACCACCTGCAGGTGCTGCTTCAGATACTTGGGCTGCTGCATGCTCGCCGGCAGTGAGCTCAGGTCCAGCCCCACGGTGAACTCCACGGGCTCCTTGGGCTGAGGCTGCAGGTTGACGGAGGTGCACGGGTCAGCGGTGCGGCTGCTGCAGTAAACGATGCCGACTGGCTTGAAATTGCCCGTCTTCAGTAAAGCCGAATAAGGTATGCTCTTGTACTCAAACCCGAAAAATGCCTGCTGTGCCGGTAGGTCGCGGAACACTTTGTTGATGACCACCTGCACCTCCTCCTGTTTGCCAATCACCCAGGTATAGAACGGAATCTGCTCCCCTTTCAGTGTCCTGCGCACCTCCGGCTTTTTCACGGCTGGGTGGTAGGTGCCATGGAAGGCAGATACGTCACCCAGAACGGCCACGACGAGCCCCCTGTGTTCTGCCTCGCGCAGCGCGCTTCGGATGTCAGAATCCAGTGACAGAAACTGCCCCTGGTCGCTGGGTCCATGGATGAAATCCGAGATGATGACGCTCACTGCATCGTGCTCTATAGACTGCTGCAGCGCCGCGCGCAACATGTCGGGTAGCGGTGTGCCGCGCACATCGTCCTTGATACCGCTCACGATGTAGCTCTTCATGGTATTGTAGGACACGCTGTCGAGCACCGGTCTGCCCTGTGCGTCTTCTTTGGCCAGGAAAAAGGCCTTCTGGTCCACGTAGCGTCCGTCCTGCACCTCCGATATCAGCCTGTTCATCTTGCTCTGGAACTGTGTGGCTTCCTTGCCGGCCACCGAGGGAGGCATGAAGCCTTTCATGCCATTGGAGACCTCCAGGTATACGTTCACGTTGGCGGTGGCAGGGCTGGCCTCTGCTTCAGGTTGGTTATTGGGTTGCTCGGGCTTGTTTTCCTGCGGAGCGGTAGCGGTCTCAGTTTCTGTTGCGTCCTCACCATTTTGTTTGGTGTAGCAGCCTGACAGCACCAGCGACACGCCGAGAAACAGCGCGTACAGGCTACTTACTGATTTTTTTGGAAGCATGCACTTTGGTTTTGTTTGCTTTAGGCATTAATTGGAAACATGTTAAAGGTTGTGGTGCTTGCGTCAAGGCCGTATTATGACAGAAAGGGACCTGATGCAGCAGCAGCCTTCATCACGCATCACAAAAATTGTACTGTCTTAGATGATCCTAAACGTAACTGACAACGTTCAGGATGCATATAATAGTATATATTTATATTATACTTTACGAAGCAGCTTGACCTATAGGCCGTTCGTATCGCCAAACACACCATTCCTTTAACGGAGTAACAGAGGATGTGTTTGTCAAGCTACTCAAGCCCGCAGGCTATACCTGAAAACGCACAGTAGAAATTACCGCCCGCTATACTATTGGAAGGCGAAGAAACTACTCTGAAAAAACGTGCCAGCCTAACTTGCAACTCACCTTTCTCAGGAGCTTCATGCGGAACCAGTCAAAGACTGAATTCAATTATCTTCCAGAATCGTATACTCCCCTTGCATTCGTATCTCGAAAAAACTTAAAATATTTTTGAAGGAATAACAACCTATCCTGAACTCACTCCGTATAAATGAATGGCTAAAAGTTGAAAAGTTTATTTTTTATTAAATGACCTTTCAATATAAAGAAGGCTCCCTCATCAGGAGCCTTCTTTTTTTTATGCCGTTCTCTCGCCTTGCCCGAAACGCACGGAAATGAGCTGCTCCAACACTGCCTTGGTCAGTGGCTTGTTCAGAAAATGCCGTATACCGGCTGCCTTCACACGCTCCTCATCCCTAGGGTTCAGCGAAGTGGTAAGTACCGCTATCATAGCTGACTCTTTAGAAGGACAGTCCATATTCTCAAAAGCCTCTAAAAACCCAAACCCATCCATTACGGGCATGTTGATGTCTAGCAGAATCAGGTTGGGCATGTTGGCAGGCGTACCTTCCGGCTCCAGGCAACGTTCCTGTATGATGTCTATCGCTTCCTTTCCGTTGCGGGCTATCAGCAGGTTCTGTGTGATGTTCGCTTTCTGAATCAGCAGCTCATTGATGAAGTTGGAGGCTTGGTCATCGTCAATAAGCAATATGGAGTTGAGGTTCGTATTCATAGTTCTATTGGCAGCAAAACGGGTGTGTTCCCACTCCCGTTACTGTCTGTATTTATCGTTTGAAAAAAATTCTGAAAGTGGCCCCCTCGCCTGGTTGGCTCTCCACTTCTATTTTCCCGCCGGCATTCTCCACAATCCGCTTCACAATATACAGGCCTATACCTGAACCCTCCACATGGTCGTGCAGACGCTTGAACATGGAGAAAATCTTGGACTCATCCGCCAGGTTCATCCCGAGGCCCTCGTCCCGGACGCTCAAAGTGATATAATCTGTGCCCGACGTAGTGGAAATGTGGAGACGGGGGGGTTGGTTGGGCTTGTGGTATTTAAGGGCGTTGCTCACCAGGTTGTAGACGATGCTCCGGAGGTTTTTGGCAGAGTATTGCAGGGCAAGGTCCTCTTCCATATCTAGCTCTATTATGGCGGCACCGTTTTGAATAACAGATTCAAAGTCCAGCAAGACTTCTGACACGGCGTCAGACAGATTAATCATGTAAACGTCGTCTCCCGCCTCCCGCTGAATCTTGGCTACCTCCGTCAGGTCAGTCAGCGCCCTTTTGAAGCGTAAAATGGAGCTGTGAATCATCTGCGTGAGACGCTGTACAGTAGGGTTTTCCAGTGTCTCGTTCGGTAAAAAGTCCAGCAGGGCGTGCATCAGCCCTTCAATGTTGGAGATAGGCGCCTTCAAGTCATGTGAGGCCGAATATACAAAATTGTCCAGGTCGGCGTTGATGGCCATGAGCTCTTTGTTCATGGTCTCTATTTCCCGCCGCGCCGCCACCTGCTCGTTGATATCGATGGCAACGGCGATGATGCCCGTAATGGCGCCATGGGCATCGCGCACCGGTTGGTACACAAAGTTCAGGTATACAGTATCAGATTTTCCGTTGCGCATAAACTCAAAAGGAAGTTCATTGGCTACAAACGGTATACCTGTGTAAAATACATCGTCGAGTAATTGCTTTACTCCCTGATTCGCGACTTCAGGCAAGGCTTCTAAAACAGGTCTTCCAATGATGTCCTCCTGCCGGCGGCCCCAAATCTCACATACGCCCGGGTTGGCCAAATCAATGATGTGGTCAGGGCCCCGCAGAATGGTGATACCAACAGGTGCCTGCTGGAACATCTCGTGCAGGGTTTCCTGTTGCTTCATAACCGCCTCGCGCGCCTGTATGCTGATGATGGAGGTGGCTATCTGGCCGGTGATGAGTCTATGGAAATTCTGGTAATCAGCGGTATAGTCGAGCTTGGAGCTTATGCCTGCCACAAAGAAACCGATTATCTGTTGGTGGTCAGGCCGATGTACTGGCAGAATCACGGTCCTTCCAGGCAAGTCCCTGAAAAAGGCATGTGGCTCAAGGGATGTGTTGCTGCTGGAGTCATCGACCACGACAGGCTCCCGTCTCCGGATAGCCTCCGCGAAAGGAGAATCAGCCGAAGCGGACAAATCGCTTAGGTTTAGCGCATCAGGTATGGCAGCTCCTGCTACAGAACCAGCCTTACCGGCAAGTCTTGCTTCGGTGGCGCTTCCGTTCAGCAGGTAGATGAAGCAATAGGGTATATCCTGAGTGTTCCTGGCCAGTATGTCACAGGTATGCTGGCATGCCTGGTCCAAGGTATAGACTGGGGTCATGGCATCAGAAGTCTCCCGAAGTGTGTTGAGACGTCTCTGACCCAGCATACTGTCGGTCACCTCGCTGCAGGCGCAGAACATTCCTGCCACATTGCCTGCATCGTCAAAGGCGGGACTGTAGGAAAAAGTCCAGTAGGTCTCTTCGTTGTAGCCCTTCCTTTCCAGGTATAGGAGCAGGTTTTCAGCGTAATACGAATTACCCTGCTGCAGAATCGTCTCTGCTATACCTCCTACCTCGTCCCAAATCTCAGCCCACATGTCGCGGGCACTCGCACCCAAGGCCGCTGGGTGCTTCTTCCCAAGGGCGGGCAGGTAGGCATCGTTGTGGAACATGTAGAAATCTCCAGACCACCAGATGAACATCGGGAAGCGGGAGTTGAGCAGGAGTCGGATGTTGGCCTGCAGGCTTTGCGGCCATTGAGAAGGCGCTCCGAGTGGATGCTTTTCCCAATCATAGGCCTGCATCAAGGCCCCCATCTCTCCTCCACCCCGAAAAATATCAGCCGCCCTTGCTTCAGAAGAGCTTGTTGTCGTGTCAGGCATTCAAGTTAAGTTTTCAAGCAGATTCCTTCATCCGCCTCCTATGCAAGGCAAAACGGACAAAAGCACAGAGGCCGATAACGTCTGGGGCACCTGTACATGGATTTTTGTAATGTAGGCAAATATAGCCGCAATTCAAATCAGGGTCAAATATGCCAAGAACATATGAATTGAAGTTCAAACAAAAGCCGCCCGTGTTGTACGCGGGCGGCTTGTAAATAGATATAAGGAACCTTCGCTATACCTAGGCAATTTACAGTGGGTTCTTCTTGAGGTTGCCCTGGAAGGTCTTCAGCTGTGAGTCTATCTGTTTTCGGTCGCCCACCACAACCAGCGTCATATCTTTGGGTCGGATGTACTTCTGGGCGGTCTGCTGCACCTGCTGCGGCGTGATGGCCATTATGTTCTGCACCTGGTTGGTCAGGAAACTCTCCGGCAGCCCGTGCAATTCCAAAAAGTTGAGCTGCCCGATGATGCCTCCCGGTGTGGAATTGCGCAGCACGAACAAGCCAGCC
Organism: Pontibacter roseus DSM 17521; assembly: GCF_000373265.1. GTDB lineage: Bacteria > Bacteroidota > Bacteroidia > Cytophagales > Hymenobacteraceae > Pontibacter > Pontibacter roseus. The sequence continues at coordinate 335,145 of NZ_KB890762.1, read as the reverse complement.
TCGTAGTTCTTGATGCCCTCCAGCTCCTCCTTGGACGGTGGCTCCTTGCTCAGGCGGTTTATTTCGTTCACGATTTCGCGCAGCGAGTTGCCTGTGTGCTCCGTGGTGACGTCTGCCACCTGCGACCAATCGCCCACTCGGTAGCGCGCGGCCAGCGTGCTGTAGGGCGAGTAGGTATAGCCTTTGTCTTCGCGGATGTTGCGCGTAATGCGGGAGCCAAACGAGCCGCCCAGCAGGGAGTTCGTGATGCGCAAAGGCATGTAATCCGGATGAGCTGGGTCCACTACTGGCAAACCGAAAACAATGGTGGACTGCGGTGCCCCGGGTCGGTCAATCACCAGCATCTCCCCTTTGGTTACCGGCTTGGCTACTGCAATCTGCGGAGCGGGGCCCTTTTCCCAATCATTAAGCGAAGCCGTGATGGCCTCTTTCATGGCACCGCCATCAAACTTGCCGGCCACATACACGTTGGTGCGGTCGGCACCGTAGTGGGTGTTGTAGAAATTTCGTACCTGCTCCAGTGTGAAGCCCTCTATCATGGCGTCTGTGGGCAGCGCCCGACCATAAGGGTGATTCGGGTAGAGCACGCTCATGAATTTGACCTGCGCCTGGGTCCCCGGCTGCTGCCGTGCCAGGTTCATCTGGCGCTTGAAGTCGTTCTTCACGCGTTCCACCTCCGACTCCGGAAAGGCCGGGTTCTGCAGCAGGTCTGCCATCAGGCGTACCAGTTCCGGGCCATACTCTGACAAGGCGGAGCCATACACTGCGGTCTGGTTAGGGCCAACGCTGACATATAGGGAGCCGCCCATATGCGCCACTTTCTCCGCCAGCTGGCGGGCGTTGCGGGTAGCAGTGCCTTCCTGCAAGAGGTTACCTACAATGTCAGCCAGGCCGTTTTCCTTCTCACCCTCATGCACGTTTCCTGCCTGCACAATAATTCCCACGGTCACTTTCGGAATCTCGCCATAGGGCACCATGGAGGCAGACAGGCCATTGGCCAAGTCAAAGTCCTGCTTGGCTGGGAGTCTGAAATCTTTGGGCGCACTACCTTCCGGGGGCGCCTGTTTCTGGGCAATTGCGGTACCTGCCTGCAGTAGCAGGAAGCTCAGTACGGTTATCAGTATCTTGTTCATAGCGGTTTAGCTTTTTGCCTGGGGGTTTACAATCAGTACAGTACGGTTAGTCGGGCGCAGGTACTCCTGTATGGTTTTCTGTAGGAGCTGTGGGGTGACTTTTCTGAACTCAGCTTCCAGGTTGTTGATGCGGGCCGGGTTATCGTCAAATAAGGCGAATGAGGCCAGCAAATCAGCCGTACCGAAGCCCGAGCCTTGCGCCAGCTGGTCATATAGGGAAGAGCGCATCTTGACGATGGCCAAATCCAGCAGTTCCTGGCTGATGCCACCCTGCTCCAGCTTCTGTATCTCCTGGTCAAGGACCGTCACGATGGAATCGGCGGTCACGCTGTTGTCGTGAATCAGGCTGCCCATCCAGAGCATGGGGCCGTTGTAGTTGTACATGTTGCCCAAGAAGGCGTTGATGCCACCATCCACTGAACCGGCGTAGCCTCGCTCCTGCACTAGCGCCTGGTACAGCCGGCTATCGTTGCCCTGCAGCAGAATCTGGTCCAACAGGCCCATGGCATAATACTCCGGCGTGTTGCGCTCCGGCATGTGGTAGGCAAAAGCCAAGGCGGGCCGGTTAGCCAGTTTGTCGTCTTTGGTGAAGCGCTGCTCCTTTTCCTGGCGCGGCTCCGTCAAATCGGCTTTGGGAGGCAGGTTGCCGGCAGGTATACCTGCAAAATACTGTTGAATCCAGTTCTTGGCCTGGCCCGTTTCGAAATCACCCACCACGACCACCACGGCATTGTTAGGTGAATAATAGGTGTCGAAAAACGACTTCACGTCCTCCAGATTGGCAGCATCGAGGTCTTTTAAATCACCATAGAAGTTATGGGCGTTGTACCAGTTCTTGTTGGCGTACTGCGGCATGTCTAGCCAAGGAAACCCACCGTAGGGCTGGTTGAGCACGTTCACCTTCACCTCGTTCTTCACCACACCCTGCTGGTTGGTTAAGTTCTCCTGGGTGATATTGAGGCCCTTCATGCGGTCAGCCTCCGCCCAGAGCATGGTCTCCAACTTATGGGCTGGCACTGTCTCGAAGTAGTTGGTGAAGTCAAAGCGGGTACTGCCGTTCAGCACGCCCCCATTCTTCTGCACCAACTGGATAAACTCCATCTTGCCCAGGTTCTCGGAGCCCTGGAACATCATGTGTTCGAAGAGGTGGGCGAAGCCAGTGCGGTTTTTAGGTTCAATGCGGAAGCCGATGTTGTAGTACACGGCCACCGTCACCACGGGAGCCGTTTTGTCGGGTGAGAGCACGACCTTGAGACCATTGTCCAGTTTGTAATAATCGACGGGAACTTGGTAGGAAGATTCAGTGGGTGCCGCCGGACTGGCAGGTTCCGCCGTGGTTGCGGCTGCCTCCGTTTCTTGGGTGGGAGTGGTACGCGGGCTGCAGGAGGCAACTGCCAGTACAAACAGCATAAGCGGATACCGGATGAATTGTAAATGACTCAGTTTAGGATACATAAGGTGCTGACGTTTTAGGTTGTAGATAAGCTATTCCTGAATACTGAGCATTTTACGGCAATCACATAAATTATATTCTATTTTTTATAATTATTTTACATAATTATAAAACTTTAACACTTTTTGTTCATTTATCTACCCATTTAAGATTCAACAACCTTTGATTCAGGTATAGCTGTAGGAGGAGTGGCCATACCCAGTTACCACCCTGAATGTACCCACTCCCACAGTAAAAATGGGTCGGCCATACCATGTGCTAAGACAAGGTATGGCCGACCCATAAAGTAACTTCTGTGTGAACCGATGGATAAAATGTTCTTAGAGGCTGCCTATAAGATTTTGCCTATGGCTACCTATTTGGGCAGCAGCACCTGGTCAATCACGTGAATCACACCGTTTGAGGTAGGTATGGAAGCCACGATGTTGGCACCGTTCACGGTTACTTTGTCGCCGTTCACGCCCATGGTCACGCGTCCGCCATTCACCTGGCCCAGGCTCTGCCCATCCTCGAATCGGTCGGTGTTTAGCACGCCAACATACACGTGGTACTGCAGCACATTGCGCAAGTCGCTCTTCTTGGCCGGCTCCAGCAATCCTTCTACCGTACCTGCCGGTAGTTTCTCAAATGCCTCATTAGTCGGCGCGAATACCGTGAATGGTCCGGCATTGGACAGCACATCGACCAACTCAGCTGCTTTCACGGCAGCTACCAACGTGGTATGGTCTGGAGACCCTACGGCCGTCTGCACGATGTTTTTCTGTGACTCGTCATCTGCCACGGCAGACTGACCCGCACCTGTTGTTTCTACCTCTGTAGCTGCCGCTACTTCCTCTTGTTGTTGTGAGGAGTTGCAGGAAATAAGGCAGGTAGCTGCCACTGCTATTACTGCTAGTTGTAAACTTTTCATGTGAGTATAACGGTTTAGTTTTCAGTTATGTAAAGATTAAGTATTCCTAAGTCCAGAAATATGACGGTGCTTAGCTAAAAAGATGATTTTAGTTACTTATTTTAGGGCGATGTCTATTTTGATGCAGTATTTGGCACCTGGTGTGACTGTGTCGTAAGACACGAAACTACCGCTCCCGCTTTAGCAAGAAGTATGGCAGCAAGTGCTGTGGATGCATCAGAATCTGAAAAAAACAACATGAGAAACAAAGCTGAACTAAGGGAAACAATATTCCGGCATCTGGATGGCTTGGTGTCGGCGCCTACTGCCTTTGCCCTGCACGAAAAAGGTGTGCTTACCCATTTACTGACCCACAAGAAGGCTACCCTATCAGAACTGGTGTCAGCCTTCAAAGCCAATGAAGGGTATCTGAATGTGGCCCTGCGCGTGCTGAGTTCCCAAGGTTGGCTGGAGCAGCACCTGGACAATGCCACCGATGAAATAGCCTACAGTCTGACCGAACGAGGGGCCATTGCTTTCCCGCTTGTTCCGCTGTACGCTGACGTGGTGCGGCTGATGAAGCTCTCCGGTAAATTCCACCCCCGCAAGTTCGAAAAGGAGCCTTACCAGGTATGGGCCCAGATAGCCGACAGGTATAGGCATAACTATGGAATCCCCTTTTCTGAAAATGCCCAAGAACGCGAAGTGCAAGAGCAGTTGCTAACCCACATAGAAGGAATGCTAGTGGGGCCGACCATCGTGCTGCTGGGCATGAACGGCATGTTTCACAAATATTTCATGGAGACGCGCTTCAGCCCCGAGGAATTCCATGAGAACCACGAGGACTTCCGCAAAATACTGGACCTGTTCACGCACCTGGGCTGGTTCCGAAAAGTGAATGAGCAGTATGAGTACACAGAAGAGGGCATTTTCTTCGCCAAGCGGGGCAGCGCCTACGGCGTGACGGTCTCCTACATCCCCACCTTCCGTCACCTGGACGAGCTGATTTTCGGTGACCCGAACATTCTATGGAACAAACCAGAAGGTGCACCAGAGCTGCACGTTGACCGCGAGATGAACGTCTGGGGAAGCGGCGGCGCCCACTCCACCTATTTCAATGTGATTGACGAAATCATCATCGAGCTCTTCAACCGTCCTATTGAGCAGCAGCCCAAAGGTATACTGGATATGGGTTGCGGCAACGGTGCTTTCCTGCAGCACATGTTTGAGGTGATAGACCGGCAGACGGAGCGCGGCAAGGTGCTGGACCAGTACCCGTTGTTCCTGGTCGGGGCCGACTTCAACCAGGCTGCTTTGAAAGTGACCCGGGCCAACCTCATCAAAGCGGATATCTGGGCCAAAGTCATCTGGGGAGACATCGGGCGGCCTGACCTACTGGCCCGCGACCTGCTGGAGAACTACAACATCGACCTGAAGGAACTCCTCAACGTGCGCACCTTCCTGGACCACAACCGCATCTGGGAGCAACCAGCTACCCGCACCGAAGGCAGAATCAGCGAATCCACCGGGGCCTTTGCCTTCCGGGGCAGGCGCCTCAACAACAACGAGGTGGAAGATAACCTGCTGGAGCACCTGCAAAAGTGGACGCCCTATGTTGGTAAGTTTGGCCTGCTGGCCATGGAACTCCATACTATCCCGCCTGCCTTGGCCGCGGCCAATCTGGGCAAAACGGCGGCCACTGCCTACGACGCCACCCACGGTTTCTCGGACCAGTACATTGTAGAAGTGGAGGTATTCCATAAGGTGGCAGGCGAGGCGGGCCTATACCCAGAGAAAGGAGCCTTCCGCCGCTTCCCAGACTCGGACCTGGCCACCATCAGCATCAACCTGCTCAAAGGCCATTGAGACTGAGCTTCCTCTACGAACATACACTATACCTATACCTATACCTCATGCCGATTATCCGGAGCGCCACCCTGCAGGACATCCCTTCTATCAAGTCCATTGACCAGCTTCTGTTCCAGGAGGACAGTTATCCGCTCTTCGTGCTGCGGCAGTTTTATGACATCAGCGCGAAGTATGTGAAAGTGGCCGAGGTGGACGGTGCGGTGGCTGGTTACATCATCGCGCACTATTCTCCAGAGCAGGCCATTGGCTGGCTGCTGTCGCTGGGGGTGCTGCCCAACTTCAGAGGCAGGCGCTTGGGGGAGCAGCTGATGGCCGCCTGCGTAGAGGAGATGGCAAATCTTGGAGCCAAAGAGATTTTCCTGACCGTGCATCCAGACAATGCCTCTGGCCTCCATATCTATACCCGCATGGGCTTTGAAGTACGGGAAGAGCAGTCTGATTATTACTTTGACAGTAGCCCCCGGCGGCTGATGAGTCGTCGCTTTTCAGGTTAATTGGTGGCAAAACGAATTTTCGACCCGATTCTGTGGTTGTTAGAAAAAATAAAGTCGGGTTTTTCCTGAAGAAACCTTATTTTGTGCCGTCAAAAATGCTCTTCATATTGACGGAGCCCGACTTGACATTTAAATACACATTCATCCAAAAATGAAAGAAACACAAGAAAACACTTCTTCTCCGCTGCAAGCGGCAGGAACTACTGTTTGGAAAAACCGCCTGAGGCTGTTGCTTTTCGGAGCGGCTACTTTCTGCGCACTGGAGGTATCGGCCCAGTACGGCGGCAAACCTACCAAACAGGGTAAATTCATTGACAAGTCCAACATGGACCTGAGCGTGAAGCCCGGCAATGACTTCTATACCTACGCCAACGGGGTATGGCTCAAGAACAACCCGGTCCCGGCTAAGGAAACCCGCTGGGGCAGCTTCAACGAGCTCCGTGACTTCAACATCAACGCCGTTAAGACAATCTTAAGGGAGTCTGCAGCCAACACCAAGGCACCGGCTGGCTCTATCGAAAAGCGCGTGGGCGATTTCTATGCCGCCGCCATGGACAGCGCTGCCATTGAGAAACTGGGTTATACCCCAATTAAGGCAGACCTGGAGCGCATCAAAGCTATACAGGACGTAAACGGTGTGCTGAACGAAACAGCATTCCTGCGTACTTCCGGAGCCGCTTCCCCTATGTTCGGCTTCTATGTGGGCCAGGACCGCAAGAACGTGGAGGTAATGATTCCACAGCTGAGCCAGGGCGGTACCACCCTGCCTGACCGCGACTACTACCTGAAAAACGATGCCCGCAGCACCAAAATCCAGGAGTCGTATAAGAACTACATCACCACTCTCTTCACCTTGACCGGTGTAGACAAAGCCACTGCCCAGAAGAACGCTGAGACCATCTTCAACCTCGAGAAGAAAATGGCTGAGGCCCAGATGGCCCGCGTGGAGATGCGTGACCCACACAAAACTTACAACAAATTCGCCGTAGCTGACTTCAGCAAATCCACACCGAACATGGACTGGAAAGCGCTGATGACGAAGATGAAGGTTTCTGGCGAGGACACCATTCTGGTGAACAACCCGAAATTCTTCACCGATTTGAACGGTATGCTGACGTCTACTCCAGTAGCTGACTGGCAGACTTACCTGCAGTGGAACGTATTGAAATCAGCCGCGCCATACCTGAGCAACGACTTTGTGAACGCAAACTTCGCCTTCACCCAGACCTTGACAGGACAGAAAGTACAGACCCCGCGCTGGCAGCGCATGTCGTCTCTCACAGACGGCACCATTGGTGAGCTGTTGGGTCAGCTGTACGTGGCCAAGCACTTCAAGCCGGAGGCGAAAGCCCGTATGGATGAGATGATTGCCAACCTCATCAAAGCCTACGAAATCCGCATCAAAGGTCTGGATTGGATGAGCGCTGAGACAAAAGAGAAAGCCTTGGCGAAACTGAGCACCTTCCGTCCGAAAGTGGGTTACCCTGAGAAATGGAAGACCTATGAAGGCCTGGCTATCAGCCGCAGCAACTTCTTCCAGAACGTGCGTAACGCCGGCCAGTGGGGCTACAACGACATGGTGAGCCAGCTCGGTAAGCCAGTTGACAGAACCAAATGGGGTATGACGCCTCCAACCGTGAACGCTTACTACAGCCCGGTGATGAACGAAATCGTGTTCCCGGCAGGTATCCTGCAGTTCCCGTTCTTTGACCCGAACGCGGATGATGCGGTGAACTACGGTGGTATCGGTGCCGTTATCGGCCACGAAATCTCCCACGGCTTCGACGATTCTGGCAGCCAGTACGACAAAGACGGCAACCTGCGCAACTGGTGGACGGCTGAAGACCGCACCCGTTTCCAGGAGAAGGCTAACCAACTGGTGGCGCAATACAATGCCTACACTGTGCTGGACACCATCCATGTGAACGGCAAGCTGACCCTAGGTGAGAACATCGGTGACCTGGGTGGCCTGAGCGCCGCTTACGAAGCCTTCAAGATGACGAAGCAGGGCAAGTCGAACAAGAAGATTGACGGCTTCACCCCAGACCAGCGCTTCTTCCTGTCCTGGGCACAGGTATGGAGAGGCAACACGCTGCCTGAAACGGAAGCACAGCTTATCCTGACAGACACCCACTCTCCGGGACAGTACCGCACCATCGGTGCTCCGGTGAACATGGATGCCTGGTACAAGGCCTTCGATGTGAAGCCTGGTGACAAGCTTTACAAGAAGCCTGAAGACAGAATCCGTCTCTGGTAATTGGAAATACCTTTAATAGAAACGCCACCCATACCTCGGTTTGGGTGGCGTTTTTGGTTCTCAGGTTTTTGTCTTCTTCTTTTTGGCGGCCGGAAAGAGAACGTTGTTCAGGATGAGCCGGTAACCGGGTGAGTTCGGGTATAGTGAGAGGTCGGTGGGAGGAGCGCCGGGCATGTGCTGGTAATCTTCTGGGTCGTGGCCGCCATAGAAGGTCCAGGTGCCTTTGCCGAAGGTGCCGTTCATGTAGCGTGCCTCGTTGGCTTCCTTCGTCTCCCCCATCACGTTCACATCAGGTTTGATGTGCTGGTTTTTGAAGGCCGTCGTCTGTCCCATGAAGCCTTTGATAGTAGTCTCATGGTTCTGTGTGAGCATGGAAGGTATAGGGTCCCACTTGGCGGAGAAAGTGAATAGCTGGAAATAGTCCTGCGGTTGATAGATGCCCCGCTCATGCCGCTGGTTGTCGATGCTGGAGAATTCCCGGTTGTAGGGCTCCAGGTATACCTCGAAATCGCGGAAGGCAAAGGTCTGGCTGTAATCCAGTTTCTGCTGCGCCTGCGGGTCAGACTCGTCCCCATCGAACAGCTCCCCCACTATGTCGACGCCATTGGCTGCCAGCGCAATGTCATAGCTGTCGGTGGCCGAACACATGGCGAACATGAAGCCTCCTCCCGCCACGAATTCCTTTATCTTACGGGCCACAGCCAGCTTCATCTGCGGCACTTTGCTGAAGTTATACTTGCGGGCAATCCCTTCTGACTCCTCCTGCATGGCTTGGAACCACTCCTCGTTACGCCAGCGGCCCATGGCCTTGCCATACTGGCCAGTGAAGTCTTCGTGGTGCAGGTGTAGCCAATCATAGCCAGGCAGTTGCCCTTCCAGCACCTCCTCGTCAAACACCTGGTCGTACGGAATCTCGGCGTAGGTGAGCACCAGCGTGACGGCATCGTCCCAGGGTTGGGCCGTGTTGGGGGAATAGACGGCGATGCGCGGGACTTTCTCCAGCTTCATCACCTCCATATTGGCATCGGGGTGGGCAATCTGCTGCAGGATATCCTGGTAGCGCGCATCGGTGAGCACCTCGTAGGAAATGCCGCGTGCAATCAACTCCATCTCCAGTTGCTGTGCGTGCTGGAAGGCAAAGCTGCCTCCCCGGTAGTTCAGCAGCCAGTCCACCTCTACCTCCTGCCCCAGCACCCAGAAGGCCACACCATAGGATTTCAGGTGGTCTTTTTGGGTGGCATCCATAGGGATGAGTAGCCGTGAGGCAGATGCCCCACCAGCCAGGGTCAGCCAAAGGACCAGCGTCAGCATAGCTCGTATACCCTTCATCACGCGATGCAATAAAACACACAGGATAGCTATGTTTTATTACGCATCTGACTGATACACTGTATACTGAACCCCAGAATAAATTTCACTTCGGCTGGATTTCTGAAACTGGCAGACTGAGCTAGGCTATACCTTAAAGCTTAGCTTTTAGCCATTCCTCTATTAGAGGCATCAGAAGTATCACTTTCCTCCGGCTGCTCCAGCACCACGTTCTCCAGTCCCAGCACCTCACTGGTCCAGGCGCGCAGCCCGCGGAGCAGTTCCGCGTTTTGTGCCAGCGATTGCCCATAGGATGGTATCATCTGCTTCATCTTGCTTTGCCAAGCTTCCGTCTTCACCTTGTCCGGGAAGCAGCGGTGCAGGAGGTTCAGCATGATAGACACAGCCGTGGAAGCCCCTGGAGATGCGCCTAGCAAGGCCGCCAGCGAACCATCGGCGCCGCTCACAATCTCAGTACCGAACTCCAGCACGCCGCCGTGCTCCGGGTCCTTCTTGATGACCTGCACGCGTTGTCCGGCTATCTCCAGCTGCCAATCCTCGGGCCGTGCCTCTGGATAATATTCCCGCAGCGCCTCCACCCGCTCGTCCGGAGACTGGCGCACCTGGTTGATAAGGTATTGCGTGAGGGGCAGGTTTCTGACGCCGGCAGCCAGCATCGGATGCAGGTTGTTCACTTTGAGCGAGAGCGGCAGGTCAAAGAAGGACCCGTTTTTGAGGAACTTGGTCGTGAAGCCGGCATAAGGGCCAAAAAGCAGTTCACGTTTCCCGTTGATGAAGCGCGTATCCAGGTGGGGCACCGACATGGGCGGCGAGCCTACCGAGGCCTTTCCGTATACCTTGGCGTGGTGCTGCTCAATCACAGCCGGGTTGGTGCACTTGAGCCATTGCCCGCTCACCGGAAAACCGCCAAAGCCCTCTCCTTCAGGTATACCTGACTTGAGGAGCAGCGGCAGCGATCCGCCTCCTGCTCCTATGAAAACAAAAGAACCCCGGACTTTCCGCTTCTCCCCTGTCTCTCTGTTCTTTATTTTGAGGCGCCACCGCATGTCTTCCTCCTGCCGCAGCTTGCGCACCTCCTGCCCAAAGTGCAGGGTTACGCCTTCCATCCTCCCCAACTGCTCAAACATACAGCGGGTCAAGGCACCAAAGTTCACATCCGTGCCCAGTTCCATCCGCGTGGCAGCCACCTTCTGCAGCAAATCGCGCCCTTTCATAACAAGAGGCATCCACTCAGTGAGCTGTTCACAGTCCTCTGAGTATTCCATACCTTGGAACAGATGGCATTGCGTCAGGGCCTGGTGGCGCTTCCTGAGGAACTCCACGTTGCCATCGCCCCACACAAAGCTCATGTGCGGTATGCTTTGGATGAAGTGTTCCGGCAACTTGATGTGTCCCTGTTCAATCAAGAACGACCAAAATTGCTTCGACACCTCAAAAGACTCGGCTATGGTGACCGCCTTGGCGGTTTCTATGGTGCCATCCGCACGTTCCGGGGTATAGTTCAACTCACAGAAGGCGGAATGCCCCGTACCCGCATTGTTCCAGGCATCAGAACTCTCCGCTGCTGCCACGTCCAGCCGTTCGAAAACGGCAATGCGGAGACCAGGCTCCAGTTCCTTGAGCATCATGCCCAAAGTCGCACTCATGATGCCTGCCCCAATCAGAACCACATCCACTTCATCTGCTCTCAATGCTTTGTCTTTCTCTATCATATGCTGTTCACCCTATTGTCTTGCACCATAGTACGTGATAGCAGTGGGGAGGGATGAGTGGGTTAAAAGCAGGGAAATTGACCTCCCCTGTGCCATCTGCTTAAGAGGCCAGGTTTTATGGGGAACGTCAGACTATTGTGGGTGAACGTACCCCTGACACTGGTGATTGAAGCATCTGGCCCACAAACAGCACACCAATCATTAAACTCCTTGAACTCATATACTTACAATAGGGTTTATCAAGCATAGCATCAATTTAATAGCTTGCATGACGTCCAAAACAGGCTATGTAAATGAGGCTTTTTAACCAGTTTAAAGGATTGATTGCACCACCAATCTGATACACAAAAAGGCATCAGTCGCATGGCGAAAAAGCTTTGCACTTACTGATTCAAGTTTGAACAAAAAAGTACCGAATAAACCAAATGGAAAAATCGTTCTTATCTGTACCACAGCAAAACAAGCTTAACACCAACACGAAACAACAGAGCCTAACTACCTCTGACTTCATTTCCATCAGTTTCAGCCCCAGCCTGAAATACCTGCATGTCGAGTGGCTGAGGCCTGTAGTAGGCGAAGAATACAGACAGTCGGTGAGGATGATTGTCAGAAGCGTCGCCTTTCTGCGGGCTGAGTACCTTCTAGTTGACGTTACCGCTTTAGCCATTCCGTCGCGGGAAGACCAGGTCTGGACCTACTCCTTTTTGCTGCAGGCACTCACCAAGACTTCTATTAAGCGGAGTGCGCGCGTGGTCTCCAACATATTGCAACAGCAGAGCGCCATGCAGGATTTAGTGACCCAAACAGAAAGGCTTCCCTATGAGATTGGCCTGTTCCTGAGCAAGGAGGAGGCGAAGCAATGGCTGCTGAAAGATAAAATACAGTCTTCTTTGCGCGTAGAGGACAAAGTCTCCATCCCGCTGAACTTCAACCTGAAACTGCGCAGCCAGAAGGTAAATCGCCCATACAAGGAGCAGGAGCAACCAAGCAATCCATCTGCAAGCGTTAGCCGATTAGAACAAGATGAGGACAGGCTACCCAGTCTGGTCAACCTGCGCACCGACTATGTGGGTATTTCGATTGACCACTCCCTGAACCTGATGAGCATCCGCTGGATAAAATGCCCTGAAAGCCGGCAGTACCGGTATGGTATGTTGAAGGCAGGTCGGGCGCTGATGGAGCATAGACTGGAGCGCGTGTTGCTCAACAACCAGCGCCTGGGCATACTCACTCTGGAAGACCAGGGATGGCTTGTGAGTGCATCTGTTGAGCTCCTTCCCAAAACCAACATCAAAAAGCTGGCTGTAGTGACATCTGCCGATGCCTTGCAGCAAATGAGCAGCGAGGCCATCGGCTGCAGGCTGAAAGCAGCGGCTCTCTGCCACCATGCACGTTATTTCCTGACCGAGGAAGAAGCCATTGAGTGGCTGTTATCAGAGGATGACCCAGAACACCTCACCTCCTTTTAAGTGTAATCCGGCTAATGGCCTTTTACAGGGCATAACAATCTAGCCGAACACACTCCGCACATCCATCAGATTTTTCATAACTTGCAGGTTTTCGCAAGCCTAGGTATAGGCAGGTCATTTCAAGCTTATCTATACCTGGCTTCTGCTGCCGACGTATTGTTGCCATACCTTAGTGAATGGCGCAATTATTGCCCTAAGGGAGCAGCAGACATAGTCGGCCAGAATGGCCGGAAAAGGATATACCGCAACAGATGGGACGTGTTCTCTTAAAAATCATCAGATTCATTACCTACGGGCTACTTGTGCCACTGACCAGTTTTCTGGGTACGCAGTTCCGTCTCTTTTACCAGAGCCAGAAACCGAAACTGACGTCCGCCTACTGGAATCGCAAATGGCAGAACCTGCGGCAGTACAACTGGCTAAAGCCCGGCCTGCCCGAGTTCAGAGCTTTGTTGCGCTTCTCGCTGAAGGGTATCCTGTTCCTGCTCCTCGCCTTTTCCATGTTCTACCTGGCGGTTTTTACGGGTGTACTGGGGGGCGACTTGCCTTCACGAAGAGAGTTGAAAGAGCTCCAGAACAACACCGCTTCTGAGGTATACTCTTCTGATAACGTACTCCTTGGGCGCTACTACATACAGGACCGCACGAACATATCCTATGACAAAATCGCACCCGTTGCCGTAGACGCCCTCATCGCTACGGAAGACGTGCGCTTCTATGACCACAGCGGCGTGGATGCCCGCAGCCTTTTCCGTGTGTTCTTCAAGTCGCTGCTCCTGCAGCAGGAAAGCTCGGGTGGAGGCAGCACGCTGAGCCAACAGCTGGCCAAGAACCTTTTCCCGCGTAAAAGCCGCAGCTGGCTGGCCATGCCCGTGAACAAAATGCGGGAAATCATCATCGCCCGCAAGCTGGAGAGTATCTATTCTAAACAGGAGCTGCTGGAGCTATACCTGAACACGGTGCCAATGGGCGGCAACCTGTACGGCATCGAGCGGGCCTCGCGTCGCTTCTTCAACACGACGGCCGATTCGCTCAGAACCGAGCAGGCCGCCGTACTGATAGGAATGCTCAAGGCCACCACCACCTACAACCCGAGGCTGCACCCGGAGCGCTCCCAGCAGCGCCGTAACGTGGTCCTCAACCAGATGGCCCGATACGATTTTCTGACTACACAACAGGCTGATTCCCTTAAACAACTCCCACTTAAACTCAACTATCACTATACCACTCACAACGATGGCATGGCGCCTTACTTCAGGGAGCAGCTACGTCAGGAATTGGTGGCCTGGGCGTCCAACCAGCGCAAGAAAAACGGCGAGCCTTACAACCTCTACACCGATGGCCTAAAGATTTATACCACCATTGATTCCCGTATGCAGCGTCATGCCGAGCAGGCAGTCCGGAGAAAGATGGCCCAGTTGCAGCAGCAGTTTGATGCACACTGGAAAGGGCGCACACCTTGGGGAAGCGATGCCAGCGTCATCCAAAACGCCATGCTCCGCTCTGACCGCTACCGGAAGCTGAAAGCGGCCGGCGCCTCTGACGCGGAGGCTGCCGCTTCGTTCCGAAAGGCTATACCTATGAACGTGTTCAGCTGGAGCGGAAACAAGACCCGTGACATGACTCCGATGGATTCCCTGGCCTACTACCAGCGCTTTCTGAACACGGGGCTGCTGGCCATGGAACCGGCGACGGGCTACGTGCGCGCGTGGGTAGGCGGCATCAACCACCACGTGTTCAAATACGACCATGTGCGCTCCCGACGTCAGGTCGGCTCCACGTTCAAGCCCTTTGTGTATGCCGCCGCTCTGGAGAAAGGCATTGCCCCCTGTACCTACTTCGCCAACGAGCAGCAGGTATACCCGGCGTTCGAAAACTGGTCGCCCCGCAATGCCAACGAGCAGTATGGCGGTGAGTACACCATGCGCGGCGCCTTGGCACACTCCGTGAACACAATCTCGGCACAGCTCATCATGGAGGCCGGCGTGGACCGTACCGTAGCCCTGGCGAAGCGCGTTGGCATAGAGCAGGACCTGCCGCGCGTCCCTTCCCTGGCATTGGGAACCGCAGACCTTTCCCTGTTTGAGATGGTGAGCGCCTATGCCACCTTCGCCAACGGCGGGTATAAGGCGGCACCGGTATACGTGTCGCGCATCCTGGACCGCAACGGCAACGTCATACGCCAGCACCGGCCTGGAAGTGATGCCCGCCGGGTGTTGAACCGCGAGAATGCGGCCATCATGCTGCACCTGATGCAGGGCGTGGTGGAAGAAGGCAGTGCCGCCAAGCTGCGCTCCGAATATGGGCTGCGCATGGACATAGCCGGCAAAACAGGCACTTCGCAGGAGCATGCCGACGGCTGGTTCATCGGCATCACCCCTGACCTGGTGACGGGCGTATGGGTGGGAGCCGAAAGCCCCAAGGTGCGCTTCCGTACTCTGACCATGGGCCAGGGCTCCCGTACGGCGCTGCCGGTGTGGGGCGAGTTCATGGCACGCGTGACCAAAGACAAGGAGTATGCCGAATACCGCAGCAGCCGCTTTGCACCACTGCCTCCGCGCCTGCTGACCGAACTCGACTGCGCCCCTTTCCGGGAGGAGGCACCGGAGCCAGAGAACTTCTTGGACCGCCTGTTCAACAACGTAGCGGGCAAAGTGACAAAGAGCTACGATGACTGGAAGAACCAGAGCCGGAACAACCGTTCTAAGAAAGAGCGAAAAGCGGAAAAGAAGAAGCGCGAGTGGGAACGTGAGTTCGACAAGAAGATGGAAGAGCGCGAGCGGGAACGGCAGAAAAGACTAGAGGAGCGTAATCGGGAAAGCCAGAAGCGCGCCCGGGAAAGAGCCAAAAGAGAGAACGGTTGGTAGGTATAGCTATCCTGCTTAAGCCACCATACCTATACCTGCAGTCAGCGTAACAGCACAGATTTCCTTCAGATTCCGTACCTATACTTCGCCGTATACCCTAACTATGAAAGTGCTGATAATCGAAGATGAACAGGCCTTGAACGCCTCTATTGTGACCTACCTGCAGCAGGGAAGCTATACCTGTGACTCCGCCTTGAATTTCAGGGAAGCGCGGCAGAAAGTGATGAACCAGCCCTATGACTGCGTGCTGGTCGACCTGACCCTGCCTGACGGCAACGGCCTGGACATCGTGCGGCTGCTCAAGGCCAACGACCCGGAGACGGGCATCATCATCATCTCTGCCAAAGACGCTTTGGATGATAAAGTCGCTGGCCTGGAACTCGGAGCGGACGATTACCTCACCAAGCCCTTCCACCTCTCGGAGCTGAACGCCAGGCTTAAGTCTGTGCTCAGGAGGCGCAACTTCAACGGACAGAAAGTGCTGCAAGCCGGCTCATTGGAGGTATACCCGGAATCTGCCGAGGCGATGGTGGACGGTCAAAAGCTGACGCTTACCAAAAAGGAGTACGATCTATTGCTCTATTTCATCTCCAACAAGAACAGGGTGCTCACCAAAGAGTCCATCGCGGAGCACCTGTGGGGGGACCACATCGAGGGGCTGGATTCACTGGATTTTGTGTACACGCACATCAAAAACCTGCGCCGCAAGCTGGTGGAGGCCGGAGGCGAGGACCCTATCCAGACGGTATACGGCATGGGCTATAAGTTCAGCAGCTGATGCGGATTCTCACCAAAACCAGTCTCTACTACCTCCTCGTCTCCGTTATTGTGTTCCTGTTGGGTGGCCTGAGCTTCTACAAAATCATGCAGGTGGAGATTTACGACGAGGTGGACGACCAACTTTTCACCGACAAGGAGAACATCCTGGAGTACATCCGGCAGAACAACGAGTTGCCCAGTGTGACCTCAGGTATTTCGGAGGCTATCCTGGTCAAAGAAGTCACAGTGGCCTCTCCTACCCTGGAAGCCCTCTCCGATACGCTCATTTTCAGCGCCTACGATGAGGAGTTCCTCCCCTTCCGGAAGCTGACCTTCACCACCTACCAGGACGGGAAGCCCTACCAGTACACCATCCTGAAATCGCTCATGGACTTTGATGACCTGTCTGAGAGCACGATGCTGGCCATGGGATGGATTTTCCTGCTACTGCTCTTTGGCCTGGTCACAGTCAACTACATCATCAACCGCTTTGCCTGGGCTAATTTTTACGATACCCTGGCGAAAGTGAAAGGGTATAGCCTAAGCCGCTTTCAGCCGCTGCACCTCCGCTCGTCTAATACGCGTGAGTTTCAGGAGCTGAACGAGGTGCTGCTGGCCATGACCGACAAAATACACGGTGACTACCTCAACTTGAAGGAGTTCACCGAGAACGCCTCGCACGAGATACAGACCCCACTCGCCATCGTGAGCAGCAAGCTAGAGCTTTTCATGCAGTCCGAGAACCTCACGCCTCAACAGGCCACTATGCTGGAGGAGATGTACAGTTCCGTCAACCGCCTCGGCCGCCTCAATAAATCACTTATCCTGCTCACCCGCATCGAGAACCGGGAATTCAGCGAGCGGGAGCAGCTCCCACTCCACGAACTCCTGAAAGAGCAGTTGGAGCAGCTGCACGAGATTATGGAGATGCACGACCTGGAGCTTCTTCCCCCAAAGCTCGAGGCGGTATACCTGACCATGAACCGGGGGCTGGCCGAGGTGCTGGTGTCTAACCTACTGCTCAATGCCATCCGGCACAACCAGCCGGCCGGTACCATTGAGGTGCGGCTCAGCCAGGAACAGCTGTGCATCAGCAACACCGGCTCTGCACTTGAAGGGACTCCCGAGGAGCTGTTCCGGCGGTTCATGAGCAGTAAGGACCAGGCCGGCTCGCTAGGTATCGGGCTGGCCTTGGTGAGCAAGATTTGCACGGTTTACCGACTGCAGCCCAGCTATACCTACACCGATGGTTTGCACCGTCTCTGCATAAAATTCCAAAAAAATCGCGCTTGACCCCCGTTTCTTCAAATTGTCTTCAGAATCACAGAGTATACCTTGATTAATAAGAATCTAAAGAAGACAAACTGATACGAAAATGAAGAAAAATACGATTATGGCCTTTGCCCTGGCAGCCCTGCTGGCGGGCAGCAGCTGCAACAGCATCTGGCCTGAAACAGAAGTACCGGAAGCCGTAAAAGATACATTCGTGGAGCTATACCCTTCTACCCAGAATGTGGAATGGGACCAGGAAGCGGAACTGTATGAAGCCGAGTTCCTGATAAGCGGACGGGAGCGCAAAGCCCTGTTCCGGCCCGATGGCACCTTAGTAAGCTACACCGAAGAGATTGAGGAACGCCACCTGCCTGGGCCTGTGCAACAACTGCTACAGCAAAGCTATAACCAGTACAAGGTAGACGAGGCCCATCGGGTGCAGAAAGGGGAAACCGCTCACTTTGAGGTGGAGTTGGAAGACAAAACCAAGGAGCTGTGGCTCTTGATGAACGAATCCGGCGAAGTACTGGAGCAGAAACCAGCCTCAAAACCCGCTGCGTCTAAGCGCGAAGCTGCCTCTCTCCTTCCTCTCTCACCGACGGATCCTGCCAGTGGCACAGACTTGAACGCCCCTACCAGCCAATGGACTCTCCCAGCTGAGCTGCAAGAGGTATCAGCCATTGCCTTGTTAGAAGATGGCCTGATGGCTTGCGTGCAGGATGAGGAAGGCAAGATTTTCCTGTATGACCTGGAGAAGAAATCCATTGTGGACCAAATCAGCTTCGGCGGCCCTGGGGACTACGAAGGTATAGCCATCGTCGGGCAGGATGCCTACGTGCTGCGCAGCGACGGTAGTCTTTTTGAAGTGCCCGACTTCAGAGGCGGCCAGCCTAAGGCCGTAACGCATCAGGCTTCGTTCCCCACCAGTATCGACATGGAAGGGTTGGCGTATGATGCCTCTAACAACCGGCTGCTGCTGGCCCCCAAAGGGCATGACGAGAAGTTGGGAGACGCGAAGGGCATCTACGCCTTCTCGCTCTCAGACAAAAAGATGCAGTCAGAGCCGGTCATGACCATCTCCATGTCACAGGGGCAGCTGAGCGCTACAGGCAAAAAGAAGAAAAAGTCTAAGTTTGATGCCTTGCAGCCTTCGTCCCTGGAGGTGCATCCTCAGAATGGCACATATTACATGCTGGATGCGGCCAACAGCCGCCTGCTGACTTTGGACGACAAGGGAGCCATACAAAAGGCACAGCCGTTAGATAAAAAGCTTTTACGTCAGCCTGAGGGGCTTGCCTTTGGGCCTAACGGAGAGATGTACATTTCCAGTGAGGGCGGCAAAAAAGGGAATGGCCTGATTGTAAAGTACCCCAGCGGGATATAAAGAGAAATAGATACTAACAGAAAAGCCCAGTTTAGTACCGGGCTTTTCTGTTTTACTCAGGGTAATCGGTACATAACGGCTATACCTCCCGCGCCTCCACCATAAAACGGCATCAGGCCGATTTGCTTCTTCTTGAGGTAGCCTTTTGCTATTTTTTCCTGCACAAGCGGATACACCAGGTATACCGCCTCAGCCGACAGAATGCCTATGCCCGCTCCGGCCAGTACATCAGACAGCCAATGCCTGTCGTTGAGGATGCGCATGGCACCCGTGGCCACGGCAAAGGAATAACCCGCCACACTGTACCAGGGACTCCGCTGGCCATACTCCTTGTGAAAGAAAGTGGCATAAGCAAAGGCCGCGCTGCTGTGCCCTGACGGAAAAGCATCGTTGTTGGAACCATCCGGTCTGTTGACGTCCAGCATGCTTTTGAGGTTGTTGGTGATGGTCTTGTTGAGGAAGTAGGTCATTCCTAATAGAATGGCTTGCTCAGCGAAGTGGTGCTCCCCTTTCACGCCTGCTACATTGAGTCCGATAGTCATCGCCAATGGAGCATAGTAGGTATAGTTGTCTACCGTGGTCTCAAAGCCGCTGTAGTGGCGCTGCACCACCCTTCTGAGGCCTCTGCTTCCCTCGAACAGTCCTTCATCATCCATGTGCGTGATGCCAGCCCCAATCAACAAGACAGGTATAATGGCTTTCCGGATGGTGGGATGCAGGCGACGCCTGGTATCCTCTGCCTGAACCAGGCTGCTGTCAGTAGGGACGACCAGCTGTACTGAGTCGGGAGTGGAGGTGCTGTCCGGTAGCGCGGGCTGGGCCCATGCTGGAATCTGAACGAGAAAAAGAATAGAGAGCAGTAGTTTTATTCGCATAAAGCACAACATTATACCTCTATTATACTGCCTGAATCTGAAGAAAATCTGAAGTCTATGAAAAAAAAGAGGTCACTACGTGAATTTGTAGTGATTCACCTCCCAAACCATTGCTTTTGGCTATACCTTGGCCACAGAAACCTGCTCCTCTTCGAGTGCTATCAGGTCTTGGAGTAGCGCCAGTGACACATCGCCTGGTTTGCCTGTTCCTATGATGGTGTCGTCCACTTGCACGATGGGCAGCACACGTTTGGTCGTGCTGGTCAAGAAAGCTTCTTTGGCTTGCGCAATGTCTTCCAGCGTCACCTTGGCCTGCTCAGCCCTATACCTGCGGCCGGCAATCTCCAGCACCCGCTTTCGGGTCACGCCCGGGAGCACGTTTTCCGCTGGGGTCACTACGGTGTTGTCCTGCCGCACAATGAAAAAATTGCAACGCGGAAATTCCGACACAATGCCCTGCCGGTGGTAGAGCACCTCTTCCGCCCCCTTGGCTTTTATCTGGCTGATGAGCCGGATGCCCATGGAGTAGTTGATGGTCTTCGCCGTCGGGATTTCCCGCACATAGTCATGGGTGATGATTTTGATGCCGTTCTCTACCTTGCTTTGGGTGGGCAGCGTGAGGGGATGCTGCGTGATGAGCAGGTTGGGGGCAACCGGCGTGAAGCCATCGTCGGAGTAGCCGCCCGTCAGAATCATCTTCAGACCCGACACCTCCAGGCCGTTCTTTTGGACGAGTAGGAAGATGGTGTGTTTCAGCTCTTCGCGCGAAAGCGGCAGTTGCAGTTCCATCTGCTGGGCTGAGCTAAGGAAACGGTCCAGGTAATCGTCCAGGAAAAGGGGCGTGTTGCCGTGCACTTTCACAAAGTCGAACACTCCATAGCCGCGCTGGATGGACAGGTCGCTGATGTGGAGAAAGGCCTGGTCGAGTGGCACCACCCCCCCGAGGTTGTAGGCGAAGAGCTTAGCGTTTGATTGCATTGTATTTTTTCATAATCTTGATGACTTGGTTTACGGGCAGGGCCCCCACTTTGTGCTGCTCCTTGCCTTCCATGGTCTCTGCCATGAATAATGAGTTGATAATGGCTTCTTCCGTCGCCTCGATGGTGGCCATAAATAGTGGGGACATCTCATCGTTGCGCAGCAGCGTGACCGTCTGTGTTTTTTCAGAGGAACTGTAGGGTATGCGCAGCCCCTCGTTGGTGGAGAAGGCGATGACATAATCGCCGCTGCCATTGGAAGCGATGCCGCCTGTCCGGGCCAATCCCATCATGGCGCGCTGGGCGATGCGTTCCAAATTACGGGCATCGACGGGCGCGTCCGTCGCCACGACCATCATGCAGGAGCCGTCGGCGCTGCCCAACACCTGTTTGCTAAAGGCGAACTGTTGCAGTTCCTCGCCCACTGGAACGCCGTCAATTTGCAGCACCCCACCAAAATTGCTCTGTACCAGCACCCCCACGGTATAGCCGCCAAGGCTTGCAGGCAGCTTACGCGAAGCCGTCCCGATACCGCCTTTATAGCCGAAGCAGACGGTGCCTGTTCCCGCTCCTACATTGCCTTCCGCCACAGCGCCGGTGGCAGCTGTACGTATGGCTTCGGTTACGTGCTTCTCCTGCACATGGCGGCCGCGTATGTCATTCAGCCCCCCATCATTCGTTTCGCCTACCACTGCATTCACCGACTGCACCTGCTCATTGCCGGGCTGCTGCAAGGTATAGTCCACCACGGCATTCAGGGCAGTGCCCACTCCCAGGGTGTTAGTCAGGATGATGGGCGATTCCAGGTTGCCTAGTTCCTGCACCTGCGTGGTTCCGGCCAGTTTCCCGAATCCATTGCCTACGTATACCGCAGCCGGCACCTTTTGCTGAAAGAGGTTATCGGTATGCGGTACAATGGCCGTCACACCTGTACGCACCTGCTGGCCCTGCACCAGTGTGGTGTGCCCCACCCGCACGCCCGGCACATCCGTAATGGCGTTGTGTGTTCCGATAGGTAGCACCCCTATCTGGATACCGTAGTCCCGCGCCCGTTTACGCTCCTGCCCGGTGGCATCAAATAAAACTGCCATCATCAGCAAACCTATTAAATATAGCTTCATATCAATTGCATAAATTTCATTCCTGACAAGACAGCTATACCTCCATACCATACCTACGCTACCAGCCGCTGAACTATACGTTACCCAGATTCATTCTTTGAAAGAATTGACTTTCGGATGACACAATTAAGCAAAAAAGACTTTGTTTTGCAGCTTATAACCTTCCAATACTTATCACCCATGAAAAAAATAATTTGCGTCCTGCTATTTCTCCCTTTGTTCATAGGAGAGGCATTTGCCTGGGGCCAGAACGGACACCGCGCTGTAGGACTGATTGCAGAACAGCACCTGAGCAGAAAAGCGAAGAAGAAGATTAAAAAAGTGCTGCACGACAATTCCCTGGCGGAGGTATCGGTGTGGATGGACGACATCAAATCTGACAAAGCCTACGACCATACCCACGACTGGCACTGGGTGACTATACCTGCCGGGATGAAGTATGAGCAGACGGAGAAAAACCCGAACGGCGACATCATCATGAAGATAGAGGAGGCGGTAAAGGCGCTGAAAGACGAAGACCTGAGTGACAAACAGCAGCAGGAGTATCTGAAGTATCTGGTGCACCTGGTAGGCGATTTGCATCAGCCGCTTCATGTGGGCAAAGAGGGCGACTCAGGTGGCAACGCCGTGAAACTCCAGTGGTTCGGTCAGTCCTCGAACCTGCACCGCGTATGGGACTCCGAAATGATTGACGGCAAGAACCTCAGCTTCACGGAACTGGCCAGATTTGTAGGCTGTCCTGACAAAAAGCAGGTGAAACAGTGGCAAGCCACCGGCGTGCGCGACTGGGCATATGAGTCGGTGGGACTGCGAAACCAGGTATATGCGATTCCGGAGGACGGTCGGTTGAGCTACCGCTACAGCTACGAGAACTTCAGCACCGTGGAGCAGCGCATTCTGCAGGCGGGTGTCCGTCTGGCTGGTTTGCTGAACGAAATCTACGGCTAAACTACTCCTTAACCCTCAAAGGGCCCGGCAGCTTCCTTAAGGCATGGCTGCCGTGCCCTTTGTTGGCTGCCTATAATCAACCTGTATGGAGTCAGGAATTAAATGGAAGGCGAGTTAAACGCTTCTTTTTTAGCACCTGGAGGCACTTTTTTAAATTATTTGCAAAAAGTTGTAAACTATCAGGAACAATTTTACGTCTTGAGGTGTCAATAGGTAATAACAACAAAAAATCATGAGTAACGGAAAAGTAAAATTCTTCAATGAGACCAAAGGTTTTGGCTTCATCAAAGACAGCGAAACAAACGAAGAGTACTTCGTACACGTAACAGGTCTGATTGACGAAATCAGAGAAAACGACGAAGTAACATTCGAAGTGAAAGAAGGTAAAAAAGGACTAAATGCGGTGAATGTGAAACTAGCTTAGTCTAGCTATATATAACGCAAAATCAAGCAAAGGGCCTCTCAGCATGAGAGGCCCTTTGTATTTTGAAGATTTCATACTTGGCTCTGCAACCTGTATACCTATGGTGAGCAACCCATCAGACTTTCTATACCTGAGATGATAGGTGTTGTTGGAGAGTTGACTGCTTTTACTGTTGGTATCTATCATCTTGCATTGTTTCATCGCTTTGCCTGTGCGGCGGGCACCTACTTTTCTCCTTGATGGGAAAGTAGGCAAAAAAGCCAAGACGCTCCTTTCTCGAGGGGCCCTACCCCCACTCGCTGAACGCTCAAATAGTGGAGCGCCTACAAGGTGCACCTGGCCCATACCGCTGCTCTGTTGCTACAGGGCAACTCTCCCCTTGAGGGGAGTCAGAGGGGTGTTAAGGCTTTACCTGCTCACGCTTCTGTCAATCTTATACCATTCCCGTCACTCTAAAACACACTCTGTTTTTCCGACGGAAGGAGGAATCTGCTAGCATTGCACCCGCCGGTGCGAGCGCAGCGGGAACCGGCGGTGGAAAATGAGAGTCGGTCTGCACCTGGAGTTTTCCTCTGTTTCCTCCCTCGTTGTCCTCAGAAAAGCCGCATCTGCGCTGGCGCTGGATTTGCGGCCAGTAGGGCGTGAGATTCCTCCTTCCGTCGGAATGACAGAAATAAAAAAAAATGACTGTGAACGCAGAAGAAGCCCCTCCTGATAACCAAAGACTAGCTATACCTGGCTATACCTTATCAACCTTACAAATAAACCACAACCAATGCTGATTTTAGCGCTAAATTCGTAATTTGGGAATGTGAACCTTCAACCATAGCACGCATGAAACAGCTCTTTAGACAAAATAAAGCTATCTTCCCACTGGCCCTTGCACTGCTTTCGCTGGGGGCTGCAGAGGCCCAGGCGCAGCAGACGCCGACCTTCTCCCGGCAGGACACCCTGCGCGGCACCATCACCCCGGAGCGGGCCTGGTGGGACCTCAGTTACTACCACCTCAACATCAAGGTAAACCCGACCGACAGCACCATCTATGGCGTCAACACCATCCAATATAAAGTGCTGGAGCCTCACCAGGTCATGCAGATTGACCTGCAGCCGCCCATGCGTATGGAAAAGGTGATGCAGAACGGGAAACAGCTGGAAGTGAAACAAGAGGGCAATGCCTATTTCGTGCAGCTGGCAGAGCAGCAAAAACCCGGAGCCGTGAACAAAGTAGATGTACACTACGGCGGCAAACCGCAGGTGAGCGTGAATCCGCCCTGGAGCGGGGGCATCACCTGGAGACGCGACAATAACGGCAAGCCTTTCATAGCCAGTTCCAACCAAGGCGACGGCGCCAGCCTCTGGTGGCCGTGCAAAGATCACATGTACGACGAGCCCGATAGCATGCTCATCAGCGTGTCCGTACCCAAAGAGCTAACGGATGTCTCCAACGGTCGCTTGCGGAAAATAGATGAGAACCCGGACGGCACCCGCACCTTCCACTGGTTTGTCTCCAACCCCATCAACAACTATGGGGTGAACATCAACATTGGGGACTATGTACACTTTGGTGAGAAGTACAAGGGAGAAAAAGGCCTACTTGACTGCGACTATTACGTGCTGCGCGATAACCTGGAAAAGGCGAAGAAGCAGTTCAAGGATGTACCCCGTACCATGCAGGCCCTAGAGCATTGGTTTGGCCCCTACCCTTTCTATGAAGACAGCTATAAGCTGGTGGAGGTACCCTACCTAGGTATGGAGCACCAAAGCTCAGTCACCTATGGCAATGGCTACCAGAACGGCTACCGGGGCAAAGATTTGAGCGGCACCGGCTGGGGCCTGAAGTTCGATTTCATCATCATACACGAGACAGGCCACGAGTGGTTCGCCAACAACATCACCTACAAAGATGTGGCCGATATGTGGATTCACGAAAGCTTCACTGCCTACTCTGAGTCGCTGTTCCTGGACTACCACTATGGCACCAAGGCAGGCAATGAGTACACCATCGGCAAGCGGGCAACTATTAAAAACGACAGGCCCATGATTGGCTTGTATGACGTGAACTATGCTGGCTCCGGTGACATGTATAACAAAGGCGCCAATATGCTGCACACCCTACGCCAGTTGGTGAACGACGATGATAAATTCCGCAGCATCCTGCGCGGCCTGAACAAGGACTTCTACCACCAAACCGTGACAACCCAGCAAATTGAAGGTTATCTGGCTAAGCACTCAGGCAAGGATTTAAGCCTATTCTTTGACCAGTATCTGCGCGATACCCGCATTCCGGAACTGGAGTACCGCCAGGAGAAGAACAAACTGGTTTACCGCTGGAACAATGTAGTGGAAGGTTTTGACATGCCGGTGAAGGTATACCTGAACGGCAAAGAGCAGTGGCTGAACCCATCGACGGAATGGAAGGAAATCAAGAAAGTGAAAGCCGGAAGCACCTTTACCGTAGACCCTAATTTTTATGTAACGGCGAGCAGCC
Source organism: Pontibacter roseus DSM 17521 (assembly GCF_000373265.1). Taxonomy (GTDB): domain Bacteria; phylum Bacteroidota; class Bacteroidia; order Cytophagales; family Hymenobacteraceae; genus Pontibacter; species Pontibacter roseus. The sequence continues at coordinate 309,425 of NZ_KB890762.1, read as the reverse complement.
AGACAACCTAGGTATAGTCGCGACCTAAAACGAAACACCCGCTTCACCAATGAGGAGAAGCGGGTGTTTCGTTTCTTAACCTGGCCTGCTAAACTCACCTTAGTCCCGAAGGCGGCCTTTTGTGGCCAAGTCTGAACAAGTTGAATCTAACCCCTACTTCACAGCGAATTCCATTAGCTCCTTCTCCAGTCGCTGGTTCCACCGCTCCTGTGCGGCCTGGTCTAGGCCATGGCGTGTTTCGCCATCGTAGGCGTCCTGCAACTGGTTCATCTCCCGGTACGATTCAATGAATTGGTACTGGATGATGCTGTTATAATCCTCCACCGACAGCATCTCCGGTTTTATTTTCTGCTTGAACCGCTCGGCCACCAGTTTCACGATATCAAAGTGCCGCTGCTCGTGGTTCAGACCATAGGCATCCTTGGAGGCTTCTTTCACCCAGGAAGAACTCTTGAGCACGTATACCTTCAACTTCAAATCCAGGTGCACGATGCCGTTGATTACCTTGCTGTCGCCCTCGTAGGAAAAGCTCGGGAACACGGTGGCGGAGAAGCGGCTGGTCGTGTTAGGGCTCGCCTTAAAATCATTCCAGTTCAGGGGGCGGTCAGGCGAGTAGAAGACCGTGTCCAGGTCGGCGGAAGTGGTGTAATCCGTAAACGAAACTTTTATACCCTTAGCCAGCTTCTCATTGGTCGGGGCCTCCCGGTCCATCCAGGTGTTGAGGTAGCGTAGCGCCTCCACCAGCGACTGTCGCAAAGCGGGTTCGGTCACTTCATTCTTGCCAGCCGGTCGGGTATAGCGGGCGCCTCCTTTGTACTGCAACAACGGCACGGACTCCTCCCCCCGCTGCAGTTCATACGCCATCACCACGGCCACAGTGCCTTCCACCCTTCTAGCTGCGACAGGCTTCTCCTTTACGCTAAGCTCCTGGAGCCGGATGGTGACCGGCCGGAGGGATTTGTTCTGGGGCACACTCATCCGCATGAACTGGCGTATAGCAACCAATCCCCCTCCCTCCAGGTCTACCGGCTGGGCTTTGGCCTGAGAAGCGGTAGCGCTAGCGACAGGCAACAGGTAGGCCACCGCCTTCTTGTCGGCCCGCTCATCCACTATATCGGCAATGTAAAACTCCTTGGGCGTGAAAGGCAGCTTTTCAGGACGCAGCACAAGGCTGCCGGTGCTGTTGTCGGGCAGCGCGGCTGCACTCAGGAAGAGCAAAACCAACACCGGAAGCAGCGCCCGAAAACTAAAACGGGCAAAAATATCTTTCGGTTTAAAGTGCATAGAGTAGGTAAAAAAATTGTTTTAGCAGCAACCAATGAGTAGCAAAGATGAGTTGCCATACCTTGCAGATGGAACATATGCCTGCTAGTTTCAGTTCGCAAAAAGCAGGTATAGCCGCATCTTGTTTATCATAATTCATCAACTTCGAACGTTAAACCATTTGTGGCTGCAACAGTCTATATACCATACTAACGCGTGAGCCCAAGCCAACTATACACCAATGGATTTAATGGGCATAAATGAGGATAATTTTTTATCTTGGCAAAACCTAAAGCTGTATGAACTTCCCTAATTCCGCCTTCATGAAAAGAGCAAATTTGTTCACCTTACCCCTTCTGCTTGCCTTCCTGCTGCTTCCGGCCACCAGTTGGGCGCAGGGTAATAATAAATCGAACCGGCCTAGTCCTCCCGCTGTTGCCACCGGCAAGATAGGCGAGACAACCGTGACGATTGACTATAGCAGCCCAGCAGTGAAGAACCGCAAAGTATGGGGCGAGCTGGTACCTTATGGCAAGGTATGGCGTGCCGGTGCTAACGAAGCGACCACCATTGAGTTCAGCCGCGATGTGCTGGTGGAAGGCAAGCACCTACCCCAGGGCAAGTACAGCCTCTATACCATTCCCGGTGAGAACCAATGGACGGTCATTTTCAACAAGGCTATCGGCCAGTGGGGCACCGAGTACGACGAGCGCCGCGATGCGCTGCGCGTGAACGTGAAGCCACGGAAATCCCCACGCATGCAGGAACGCCTTGCCTACGTAGTAGCCAAAAACGGCATTCTGATGCGGTGGGAGAATTTAGAGCTTCCTGTGAAGATAAAATAATGTAGAGCCGCCTGCCCTTCCTGCAGAGCGGCTCTTCTCTTATACCAAGGTGCTGAGCCAAAGCGCTTTCTCCAACCCCATAGCATTACGATCGTTCTTATTTAGTACTTACTAGACCGTTACACCATGCGCAAGATAAAACGAATGAAAAGGTTAAAACTGGCAGGTATGGGCCTCCTATTACTCATGGGCTTTACGGCTCCTGCCCCGATACAGCAGCCACAGCAAACCACCACAGACGCGAAAAAGGTGCAGACAAATCAACTAGAAGGCGCCTGGCGCATGCAGGACCCCTCCGGCAACTCCATCATCATGCTGGTGCAGGACGGATTTTTTACGGTGGCGGTGTACGACCAGCCCAATAAAAAATTTCTCGGCACTACTGGCGGGACCTTCATTGCCCAAAACGGCAAACTCACCATTACTCCGGAGTTCGATACCATGGACTCCACCAAAGTGGGAAAACCGACTACGAGCAATTACAAACTAGAGAAAGGCAAGTGGCACATCAGCAACGCGACCCAAACCGAAACTTGGGAGAAAGTGCAGGAACAGGGCACCTCTCCTCTCGCCGGCACCTGGCGCATCACTGGCCGCGAACGTGACGGACAGATGAACACCATGCGACCCGGTCCGCGAAAGACGCTGAAAGTACTTTCAGGCACCCGCTTCCAATGGATTGCCTTCAACTCCGAGACAGGTGAGTTCTCCGGAACAGGCGGCGGCTCCTACACCGCAAAAGACGGGAAATACACCGAGCACATCGAGTTCTTCTCACGCGACTCCAGCCGGGTAGGCATGCAGCTCAGCTTCAATTTTGAGGTGAAGGATGGCAAGTGGCACCATACCGGGCAAAGCAGCACCGGCAACAAGGTGAACGAAATCTGGGAGCGTATTTCAGCAAAATAAACATACCAAGATAGTGAGAACCAGCTGGCTGCTTTCACAACTGTAGGATAGCAACCGGGCCAACTCCTGCTGCCAAACCACACAAACAACATGGCTGAAAAAACAGACCCATTGGTCGTGACTAAATCGACCGGCGAGAAAGTCACATTCTCCATTGGCAAGCTACGCTCATCGCTCAGCAAATCGGGAGCCGACGAGGAACAGATACAGGAAGTGCTTCAGCAACTGGAGCCCGCCCTGTATGAAGGTATACCCACGCGCAAAATCTACAAGCTGGCCTACGGCATACTCAAAAAAATCTCCAGACCGACCGCTGCCAGGTATAGCCTGCGGCAGGGCATCATGGAGCTTGGGCCTTCGGGCTTCCCTTTCGAGAAGTTTGTGGCCGAGTTGCTGCAGGCGCAGGGTTTCCAGACAGAGATAGGCGTGTTCGTGGACGGCCATTGCGTGCGCCACGAAATTGACGTGATAGCCTCCAAAGACGGGCAGCGCATCATGATTGAGTGCAAGTACCACAACCTGAACCACAACAAATCAGACGTCAAGGTGCCGCTGTACATCCACTCCAGGTTCAAGGATGTGGAGAAGGTATGGCCATCGGAGAAAGAGTATGAAATCAGGTTCCACCAGGTATGGGTGATGACGAACACCCGCTTCACTGAAGACGCCATCCGGTACGCCACCTGCATGCACATGCACCTGGTAGGCTGGGACTACCCTGCGAAAGGCAGCATCAAGGACATGGTAGATTCTTTTGAGCTATACCCACTCACCTGCCTCACCACCTTATCCCACACCGAAAAACAAAAACTGCTGGACCGCAAAGTGGTGCTGTGCAAAGAACTGTTGCACAACGAGGCGCTGCTCCGCCAGGTGGGCATACGGGAACAACACCTGCCCAGCGTGCTGCACGAGGTAGCTGGCTTGTGCGGCAGGTAAAATAACTTTTTGGGCAAACCATACATAGCAACTGGCAAGCGACATATCAGTCGTTATGCAAGGCATTCCTGTCTAAATACCATGCCTTCTCTTCCGCAGGTATAGCTACCAGTTCGCCATAACATTGCACTTATGCAACCCCACCATTAGAACATAAAGAACATATTTGTAACGTTTTTAATATTTCTTATACCTTTAGCAATTCACTCCGTATAACAGCCTAACAATCAAGTCTATCAATTTAGTAAAGCAGGAGGCAGTATGGGAACAGTCAGGCATATTCTCCAGAAAAAAGGCAATAAGGTGATTGCCATCAAGCCCACATGCACCGTATTCGAGGCGCTGGAAATGATGGTGGAGCAAAACGTAGGCGCCCTTCTTGTCATGGATGGCGAAAAGTTCGTGGGGATATTCACAGAACGCGATTACGCCCGAAAAGTGATATTAAAAGGCAAGGCCTCCCGCGATACATTGGTACAGGAAATCATGAGCGAGCATCCTCTCACCGTGACCCCGGACACCACCATGGAACAGTGCATGGCCCTGATGACACAGAAGTATATCCGTCACTTGCCGGTGATGGACAAACAGCAACTAGTGGGCCTGGTGTCCATAGGAGATATCGTGAAATACATGATAGAGGAACAGAAATGCATTATTGAGGACCTCGAGCACTACATAACCGGGCACGTCTAATAAGTCGCCCGGATATCTTATCTACCCTTTCTTGCTTTCATGTAACCGCCTAATAGAAGGAGAAAAGTATGCAGGAATCAGTTCAAAACACGACGTTACTCTGGCCAATGGTAGTGTATGGAGCCATTGTGCTGAGCCTGGTCCTGCTGATACTGGGCCTCTCCTATGTGCTGGGCCAACGGGGCAATGCCCGTGCCACCGGCGAACCCTACGAGGGGGGCATTGTGAGTGCAGGAGGTGCCCGCATCCGTTTCTCCTCCCAGTTCTACATGGTGGCCATGATGTTCGTGATTTTCGATGTGGAGACCATCTTTATTTTTTCCTGGGCCATCGCTTTCCCCGAGCTGGGCTGGTATGGCTATTTCGGCGTGCTAGTGTTTATTGCCATGCTGGTTGTGGTGCTGGTATACGAGTGGCGCAACGGGGCGCTGGACTTCGGACCGGATGGCAAAAAGATACTGGCGGCCTATAAACGCCTGACACACAAACCAGGATTGAATTGAACCCAGACAAAAGCCTGATAGATGAAGTGCTATTGGAGAAGGCTAAGGTTTAGAGATAGTACCAAACACCCTACGATATGAAATGGTGGTTAAGCAAACCAGATGAGCCGGCCAACGCCGTGAAAGGCACCAGTTCCTACGAGGAAACTGTGCAGCAGAGCATCATGCTCACCACGCTGCAGGACCTCATTGGCTGGGGACGAAAGAATTCTATGTGGCCTTTCCACTTTGGCCTCTCCTGCTGCTTTGTGGAGATGGCCACCAGCATGACGCCTAAGTATGACGTGGCCCGATTCGGAGCTGAAGTCATCCGGGGCACCCCGCGTGAGGCGGACGTGATGATTATAGCAGGAACGGTCTTCATCAAAATGGCGCCTATCATCAAGCGCCTGCACGAACAGATGATGGAACCGAAATGGGTCATTTCGATGGGATCCTGCGCCAATTCAGGCGGCATGTACGACATCTACAGCGTGGTGCAGGGCGTCGACAAGTTTCTTCCCGTGGATGTCTACGTTCCCGGTTGTCCGCCCCGGCCAGATGCCTTTATGGAAGGCCTGATGTTGCTGGCTGATCGTGTAGGAAAAGAGCGCCGCCCACTCAGCTGGACCATCGGCGATCAGGGTGTCATTAGACCGGAGAAAATCGAAGTAAAAGCAGGAAAGAAAGAACGCTGGAGCCAGATGAACGAATTCCGGTCGCCGGATGAGCTTTAGCGAGTTTGGGGAGTTTGAGGATTTTAGGAGTTGTAGGGACAGGTCGCGAATTTGTATGTATCAGGATTTATAGGATTCTCGAAGATGATTGACATCCACCTTCCCCCTTCAACGGGGGACTTCTGTAGCTACAAGCGCTCAGGTCTAAGTCCTGCGAGTGGTTTATAGTCCACTGGCAAGCATCGAAAAATATCCTTGCCCCTGAAGCAATGAAACATTCAGCCTGAGCACGGTGCACTTTACGACGCTCCACTGTTTGAGCGGTCAGCGAGTTTGGAGCGTCTTGATTTTTTTGCCTACTTTTTTCATCAAGGAAAAAAGTAGGTGCCCGCCGCACAGGCGAAGCAATGAAACAAGTTAGCAAGCTACAAGCTATAGCAGTTGCTACACTAGCAAAGTGACACAAGTATAAACTTAGCATAAAAAGAAAGAGAGTACATGACTTAACATATTACTTCAACTTCTTACGGCCTCCTCCCATGAATAACAACAGCGGCATACTGGAGCAACTCCGGTCGCGGTACGGCGAAGATACGTTCAAGACGCAGACCACCAAGGATGACATCCTCACCCTCTGGCTTCCTGTGGACCATGTGCCGGAAGTGCTCAAATTCCTGAAGCACGACCTCCCGCAACCCTTCCTCCTCCTCTTCGACCTGACGGCCATCGACGAACGTACCCGCAAACCCGAGAACGGCCATATACCTTACAGCTTCACGCTCATTTACCATCTCTTCTCTTTTGAGCGCAATACCTTCATCAGACTGAAAGCCGGACTCCGTGAAGACTTTCCGAAAGCCCCCAGCATCAGCGGACTCTGGCAAAACGCCAATTGGTACGAGCGCGAAGTATACGACATGTTCGGCATCCGCTTTGAAGGGCACCCGCACCTTTCCCGCATTTTAATGCCACGCACGTGGGTGGGCCACCCGCTCCGAAAAGAGCACCCAGCCCGCGCAACCGAGATGGGTCCTTTCCAACTCTATGACGATAAGATAGACCTCGAGCAATCAGCCCTGCAGTTTAAGCCGGAAGAATGGGGACTGGCAAAGCAGAGTGATGATACGGACTTCATGTTCCTCAATATCGGTCCGCAACACCCCGGAACGCACGGTGTGCTGCGCATTATTCTGCAACTCGACGGCGAAGACATCGTGGATGCTATACCGGACATTGGCTTCCACCACCGCGGTGCCGAGAAAATGGGTGAGCGCCAGTCGTGGCATACCTATATCCCTTATACCGACCGCGTGGATTACCTGGGCGGCGTAATGAACAATTTGGCCTATCTGCAGGCAGTGGAGAAACTGGCAGGCATCGAAGTGCCGGAGCGGGTAAAGTATATCCGGGTGATGCTGTGCGAACTCTTCCGCATTGCAAGTCACCTCGTCTGGTACGGCACTTTTGCGCAGGACGTAGGCCAGTTATCGCCGGTGTTCTACATGTTCACCGACCGCGAAAAAATTTTCGACATCATCGAAGGTATCTGCGGTGGCCGCATGCACCCCAACTGGTTCCGCATCGGTGGTGTAGCGCAGGACATGCCCAAAGGCTGGGAACAACTGGTGCAGCGATTCATTGACTACTTCCCGAAACGCCTGAAAGAGTACGACGCGATGGTAATGAAGAACAGCATCTTCAAAGCCCGCACGGTAGGTATAGGCATCTTCACCAAAGAAGAAGCCATAGAATGGGGCGTGACCGGACCGAACCTGCGCGCTTGCGGATTTGAATGGGACTTCCGCAAAATGCGTCCCTACTCCGGCTACGAAATGTTCGACTTTGAAGTGCCCACCGCCAGCAACGGCGACTGTTATGACCGCGCCGTGGTGCGGGTAGCCGAAATGCGCCAGAGTCTGCGCATCATCGAACAATGCGTGAAAAATATGCCGTCCGGACCTTACAAGTCTGACCACCCGATTACCACGCCGCCCATCAAGCAAAACACCATGCACGATATCGAGACCCTAATCACGCACTTTTTGGGTGTAACGTGGGGACCGGTCATTCCGCCGGGTGAAGCGATGAGCTGCATTGAAGCGACCAAAGGAGCCAACGGATACTATTTGACCAGTGACGGGAACACCTCCCCTTACCGGGTACGCATCCGCACTCCCTCGTTCCCGCACATGCAGATGCTCCCCTACATCACCCGCGGCTATACCGTAGCGGATTTGCTCTCCATACTTGGCGCGATGGATTATGTATTGGCAGATATTGATAGATAATTCAAAAATTTAACACCCATGCTCACAACCGAAGAAAAACACAAAATCGACCACGAAATCAGCTTAGTGCCTTCGCCGAAGAACGCCTGTATCGAAGCGCTGAAAATCGTGCAGCAAAGCCATGGTTGGGTGTCGGACGAGAGCCTGAAGGATGTGGCAGATTATGTAGGGATGTCATCGGCGGAGCTCGACAGCGTGGCCACTTTCTACAACCTGATTTTCCGCAGACCGGTGGGGCGTCATGTGATTCTGGTGTGCGACAGCATCAGTTGCTGGGTGATGTGCTACGAAGGCATTCGCGACCGCCTCTCCGAAAAACTGAACATCCAATACGGCCAGACCACCGAAGACGGCCGCTTTACTTTGCTACCCAATTGCTGCCTCGGTACCTGCGACCGGGCCCCTGCCCTTATGATTGACAACGATTTGTACCGTGACCTGACGGTGGAACAACTGGACGAGATTCTGGAAAAGTATACCTAAAACCCAAGCGGGCATACCTATGGAGAAGCCCCTGACCCAACACATTGTCCCCGGACGCGCACCGCTCTCCCTCAAAGAATACGAGCAAGTGGGCGGCTATCAGTCGGTGCGAAAAATCCTGAAAGAAATGGCTCCTGCCGATGTGCAGAATTTAGTCAAGGCCTCCGACCTGCGCGGGCGCGGTGGTGCGGGCTTTAACACCGGCCTGAAATGGAGTTTCGTGCCGATGGGACCTGAAGTGGCCAAGCCCAAATACCTCGTGGCTAATGCCGACGAGATGGAGCCCGGCACCTTTAAGGACCGCGTGTTGCTGGAAGGCAATCCGCACCAGTTGATAGAAGGGATGATTGTGGCGGCCTATGCCATCGACGCCAGCATTTCCTACATCTTCATGCGCTGGGCCTACAAGGTGGCGGCACGAGAAATCATCAAGGCACTCGACGAAGCCTATGAAGCGGGTTACTTGGGTGAAAATATTCTGGGTTCAGGCTTCAATTTGGACATGCACCTGCACACCGGCGTAGGCAGGTATATGTGCGGCGAAGAAACGGCTTTGCTCAATGCCCTCGAAGGCAAGCGGGCCAACCCTAGAGCCAAGCCTCCTTTCCCGCAGGTGAGTGGTTTGTTTGGCAAGCCGACCATCGTGAACAATGTGGAGACGCTCTGCTGTCTGCCGCACATCATTAATAACGGAGCGGAGTGGTTTAAGGGCCTGAGCAAAACCGGAGACGCCGGCACCAAACTATACGGCATCAGCGGTCGCGTGAAAACGCCGGGTTGCTGGGAACTGCCGATGGGCACGACCATCCGGGAACTGATTGAAGAGCACGGCGGCGGCATGCAAGACGGCTACCTCTTCAAAGGCCTTTTGCCGGGCGGCGCTTCCACGGATTTTCTGGTGGAAGAGCACATGGATTTGCCTATGGATTATACCGCCATTCAGGCCGCCGGCAGTCGCATGGGTACGGGCACGATGATTATCCTCGATGACCAGACCTGTCCGGTTGGCTTTGTGCACAACCTGCAGCATTTCTTTGCGCAGGAATCCTGCGGTTTCTGTACGCCTTGCCGCGAAGGACTGCCTTGGGTAGAGAAAATCCTTCTCGCCATTGACCGGGGCGAAGGCAAACCCGAACACCTCCTCACACTTGACTTTCATACCAAATACCTCGGCCCCGGCAACACGTTTTGTGCCCTTGCCCCCGGCGCCATGGAACCTCTGCAGAGCGCTCTGAAGTACTTCAGAGAAGATTTTGAACGACACATTCACGAACAACACTGTCCTTGGAGCAAAGCAAAAGTATGGCAACCATCTATATAGACGACAAACCCTACGAAGTACCTACAGGCAAGAACCTGTTGGAAGCCTGCCTCACCCTTGGCAAGGACCTTCCCTACTTTTGCTGGCACCCGGCCATGGGCTCCATCGGTGCCTGTCGGCAATGCGCCGTGAAGGTATACAAGGACGAAAACGATACCAAGGGCAAGCTCTTTATGTCGTGTATGGAACAGGTGCGCGACGGCATGCGCATCTCCATCGCCGACATGGAAGCCAAGGAATTCCGGGCGCACGTCATTGGCTGGCTGATGACCAACCACCCGCACGACTGCGCCGTTTGCGACGAAGGAGGCTCCTGTCACCTGCAGGACATGACCGTGATGACCGGCCACAACTACCGCGCCTACCGCTTCGACAAGCGCACCTACGTTAACCAGTATCTCGGCCCGTTCATCAACCACGAAATGAACCGCTGCATCCAGTGCTACCGCTGTGTGCGCTACTATAAAGACTATGCCGGCGGCAAAGACCTCGACGTTTTCGCCGCGCACAACCACCTGTATTTTGGTCGCCACGAAGATGGCGTTCTGGAAAGTGAGTTCAGTGGCAACCTGGTGGAGGTCTGCCCGACTGGTGTGTTCACCGACAAGACCCTGAAACAGCACTATACCCGTAAATGGGACCTCACCATGGCGCCGTCCGTTTGCCACCATTGCAGTCTCGGTTGCAACATTACGGCGGGAGAACGCTACGGCAGCTTGCGCAACATCACAAACAGGTATAACGGCGAAGTGAACGGCTACTTCCTCTGCGACCGCGGACGGTTCAGCTACGAGCACGTGAACCATGTGGGCCGCATCCGAAAGCCGCTGGTACGGGCAAAACTACCTGAAGCGACCGATAAATTAACTGCACTACAAGCTGCGGCTGCCGCTTTCCGGACTGGCAGCGTGATAGGTATAGGTTCGCCACGAGCCTCACTGGAGTCGAACTTCATGCTGAAGACGCTGGTAGGTGATGACAACTTCCACCACGGTGTATCCGACACCGAGCACGACTTGGTTTGTCTGGCGCTTAAGATTCTGAAAGAAGGTGCCGCTCTTACTCCATCCCTGCGGGAAGTGGAGCAAGCCGACGCCGTGTTTATTCTGGGTGAAGACCTACTCAACACCGCTCCCATCCTGGCGCTGGCCGTGCGGCAATCGGTACGCATGCAACCTTCCCTCGAACACATTTCAAAAGCCAATATACCAGTATGGCAGGATGCTGCCGTGCGCGAAATCGTGCAAGATGAAATGGGTCCGCTCTTCATCGCCACCATCCACGACACCAAGCTCGACGAAATCGCTACCCATACCTACCACGATTCCCCAGACGCCATTGCACGACTGGGTTTTGCCGTGGCCAATTTCATAAATGCCGACTTCCCGGAAGTGTCCGGTTTGAATGAAGACGAAATTCAGCTGGCTAGAGAGATTGCTGATACCTTGATGGCAGCAAAAAAACCACTCATAATTTCAGGAACGCACTCCGGCAGCGAACGAGTACTGATGGCCACGGCCAACATCACTAATGCGCTGGTAGCTAAAGAAAAGGATGCTGGTATTGTGCTCACGCTGCCGGAGTGCAACAGCATGGGCCTCGCCATGCTGGGCGGCCACAAACTGGAATCGGCCCTCGAAGCGGTGCTGAATGGCTATGCTGATACGGTTATCATTTTGGAAAATGACCTCTACCGACGTGCCAACGCAGGTATGGTGACCAATTTTCTGAAGACCGCTAAGAATGTGATTGTGCTCGACCACTTGCACAATGCCACTACCGAAGAAGCCGACATCTTGCTCGCAGCTGGCACATTCGCTGAAGCCGATGGCACGCTGATTAACAACGAAGGACGGGCGCAGCGTTTCTTTCAGGTATACCCGACTGGCGAAGACCTGCAGGAAAGCTGGCGTTGGCTGGGTGAACTGGGCACTTTGCTGGCCCACGACCAAATCAGTCACTGGCACGGCTTCGACGACGTGCTGCAGGCCATGGTGAAAGAAATGCCGGAGTTTAAAGGGGTTGACGCCGTAGCTCCGGGAGTTGACTTCCGCATTGCCGGACAGAAAATACCGCGGGCGCCGCATCGTTTCAGTGGTCGCACCGCCATGCTGGCCAACATCAATGTGAACGAGCCGAAACCGCCGGTAGACCCGGACGCACCGCTTTCCTATACCATGGAAGGCTACCGCGGCCAACCACCTTCGTCTATGATTCCGTTCTTCTGGGCACCGGGCTGGAACTCGGCGCAGGCCACCAACAAGTACCAACAGGAAGTAGGCGGTCACTTAAAAGGCGGGGACCCGGGCTTGCGCCTAATCAAACCCGATACCAACCATACCGCACCCTATACCCAGACGGTGCCTCAGAAATTCCAGCCGCTGGAAGGCCACCTGTACATGCTGCCGCTCCACCACATTTTTGGTTCCGAAGAACTCAGCATGCACTCCCCACCCATCGTGGAGCGGGCGCCGGAGCCTTATGTGTTACTCAACGAAGAAGACGCCATCCAGATGAAACTGCAGGAAGGCCAGACCCTGAGCTTCACCATCGAAGGGCAGGTATACCAACTACCCGTGAAAATAAGTCCGATTATCCGTAGCGGCACCGCAGGTATGCCCGCCGGATTGCCGGGTATACCATATGCCGAACTGCCTGCCTGGGCCATACTTAACCGAGAACTCAAATGGAAACAGCAACCCCAAACTACTTACTGATTATAGGCGGCGTGCTTTTTGTCATGCTCAACGTGGCGGCATTGCTTATCTGGGTAGAGCGACGCGGTCTGGCTTTATTGCAGGACCGCTATGGACCCAATCGAGCAGGCCCTTTTGGTTTGCTGATTGTGGCCGCCGACTCCATCAAGCTGTTCTTCAAACAGGACTGGATTCCGCCTTTCGCCGATAAGCCGGTGTTCATTCTGGCTCCGGCTATTGTCGTGGTCACGGTGCTGATGTCCTTTGTAGTGATTCCCTTTGCGCCGGGCATTGTAGTAGCCGACCTCAACATCGGTTTGCTGTTCTTCCTGGCCATGTCCTCGATGGGCGCTTACAGCATCATTTTGGGTGGTTGGGCCTCCAACAATAAGTACAGTTTGCTGGGCGCCATGCGCGGTGCGGCGCAGATGATTTCCTATGAAGTGTTCATGGGACTGTCGCTTATGGGCGTGGTGCTGATGGCGGGCTCTTTCAACCTTAGCACCATCGTGGAAGCGCAGCGGGGCCTATGGTTCGTGGTGCCGCAAATCATCGGCTTCGTCATTTTCTTCATCGCAGGTATAGCCGAAACGCACCGCCTGCCCTTCGACGTGCCGGAAGCGGAAAGTGAGCTCGTAGCCGGTTTCCACTCTGAGTACTCCGGCATGAAATTCGGCATGTTCTTCATCGGCGAGTACATGGGCATTACCCTGATTTCCTGCATGATGGTAGTCCTGTTTTTCGGCGGCTGGCTCGGCCCGGATTTCCTACCACCTATCGTGTGGTTTATTCTGAAGACGGCTTTTTTCCTAGGTATATTTATTCTGTTACGCGCTTCCATGCCAAGACCACGCTATGACCAATTGATGGAGTACGGATGGAAGTATTTGCTGCCGTTGACACTGTTGAATTTGGTAGTGACGGCAGGGGCGTTGTTGTGGTTGAATGATGGGTATAGGTGAGTTTAGGAGTTGGGGAGTTTAGAAGTTAGAAGGTTGAAGATTGGATAACACGAGACTGTCCCCTTGAGGGGACCATAGGGGTGTAAGGCCAGTTGGAAAGTCTATCGCTAAGCGCCTAATAAATTAGGTAAGAGAGAACAAAAGGCAACAAAAAGTCCCCTCTGAAGGGGGCAGGGGGATGACAATCGTGCATGATTAACACCCCTCTTACTCCCCTCAAGGGGAGAGTTTGCGGAGAGAAGTGCATCGGATTCGAATGTACAGTTTCGTAGCACGAATAAATAATAAAATAAACGAAAGGAGCAGGTATGTTTAGTTTATTGCGCAGTATGTGGCTCACGTTTCTGCATGCGTTTCATAAGCGGGAAACCATTCAGTATCCGGAGCAAAAGGCCATTCTCCCGACCCGCTGGCGGGGCCGCATTGTCTTGTCGCGGGACCCGGACGGGGGCGAACGCTGCGTGGCCTGCAATCTCTGCGCTGCTGCCTGCCCCGTAGACTGCATCGCGCTGCAGGCCACCGAAGACCCGACCGGCCGACGCTATCCCGAGTTCTTCCGCATCAACTTTTCGCGCTGCATTTTCTGCGGTTTCTGCGAAGACGCCTGCCCGACTTATGCCATTCAGCTCATACCTGATTTTGAGATGGGCGAATACAACCGCCAAAACCTCGTCTACGAGAAAAAGGACCTCCTCATCAACGGACAAGGCAAGTACCACGGCTACAACTACTACAAGGTAGCGGGACTGGCCATCGGCGGAAAAGGCAAGGGCGAAGCCGAGAACGAAGCGCCTCCTGTAGACATCAAAAGCTTACTCCCCTAGCCTATGGAACTCACATTTTATATAGCCGCAGCCGTCGCCGTGCTAGCCACCATTATGGTCATCACGCGCTTCAACATGATTCATGCCCTGCTATACCTGGTGGTCTCTTTTCTGGCAGTGGCCGTGGTGTTCCTGACGATGGGCGCACCTTTCATGGCAGCCCTTGAAGTGATTGTTTATGCCGGGGCGATTGTGGTGCTCATCATATTCGTCATCATGATGCTCAGCCTTACCCGCGAAGATGTGGAACAGGAAAAAGCATGGCTCCAGCCCAAACTCTGGATGGGTCCTGCTCTGCTTTCCTTTGTCTTGCTGGCTGAGTTGGTATACCTGTTGGTCATCGCTGAAATGCCTGCCGATCCTGCCGCTGGCAGCTATGTTGATGCACGGGCTGTCGGGTTGGCGCTGTACGGCCCCTATGTGCTGGGTGTGCAGCTATCGGGTATTCTCCTGATGGCAGGTATAGTCGGGGCCTATCACTTGGGTAGACAGAAGAAGAAAGTCATCCACCGCTTCCTGCAGGAAAAGGAACCGAAAAAAGAAAGGAGCACCGTGCTATGAGTGCTATACCTATGGAAACAGGTTTGTTGCTCGCAGGCGTGCTGTTTATGCTCGGGCTTATCAGTGTGATGATTCGCCGCAACATCATTTTCATGCTCATTTCGGTGGAGATAATGCTGAATGCCGCCGGGCTGGCCTTTATCGTGGCGGGCAGTCACTGGGCGCAGCCGGACGGACAAATCATGTTCATCTTCATCCTCACGATGGCCGCCGCTGAAGTGTCGGTTGGGCTGGCTTTGATACTGCAGATTCATCACCAGCTGAAGACGCTCAACAGCGACGCAGCTAATTTTATGAAAGGATAAAACGATGGGAGAATTACTCTGGTTAATCCCCGCCCTGCCCTTTGCCGGCGCCCTTTTGCTGGTACTCTTTGGCAACCGCATTTCCCGTGCGCTGGTCTCGGTCATCGGGGTCGGGAGCGTCGGCATTTCAGCCGCTGTTACACTGGTGTTGGGTATAGAATACCTCAGCTCACGGCCGGCTTTTATCCGGCAGGAAGTATGGCAGTGGTTTGATGTGGCGGGCTTCAGTCCTTCTATTGCTTTCCACCTCGACGCCCTTTCGATGGTCTTCATTTTCGTCATCACTTTCGTCGGGTTTCTCATCCACATTTACTCCACCGAGTACATGGCCGAAGACAAGGACTACGCAAGATTTTTTGCCTGCATGAATCTCTTTGTGGGCTCTATGCTCATGCTCGTGATGGCCGATAACTTGCTGTTGCTATACCTGGGTTGGGAAGGCGTGGGGCTCTGCTCATACCTGCTCATCGGCTTTTGGTACAAGGAGCCCGAAAACGGCTATGCCGCCCGAAAAGCTTTCATTATCACCCGTGTCGGTGACACGGCCATGGCCATTGGTTTGTTCATGCTCTTCCAGCAATTCGGCACGTTGCACATCCAGAGTATCTCTACAGAAGCGGCGCAGGTATGGAGCATCGGCAATGAAACGGCGATGATTATTGCACTGCTCCTCTTGGGTGGTGCGGTAGGCAAGTCTGGTCAGTTGCCGTTGCAGACCTGGCTACCTGATGCGATGGCGGGTCCGACGCCGGTCAGTGCGCTCATACACGCGGCCACCATGGTGACGGCCGGGGTATACCTGATTGCCCGCATGCATGTGATTTTTGCACTGTCGCCGGTGGCCATGACGGCCGTGGCGGTGATTGGCGCTGTGACCTTGCTCATCGCGGGTTTTGCGGCACTCACACAGTACGACATCAAGCGTGTACTGGCCTACTCCACCATCAGTCAGGTGGGCTATATGTTCCTGGCTTTGGGTGTGGGTGCCTGGTCATCGGGGGTGTTCCACTTCATGATTCACGGCTTCTTCAAAGCGCTGCTTTTCCTTTGTGCCGGAGCGATAATTCTGGCGCTGCACCACGAACAGGACATGCGCAAAATGGGTGGCCTGAGTAAGAAACTTCCTGTAGTATTCTATACCTTCCTGATAGGCGCTGCCTCGCTGGCGGCCTTCCCGCTGGTGTCGGCGGGCTTCTACAGCAAGGACCAGATTCTGTGGCTGCAACTGGCCGGAGAGAACGGAAACATCTGGCTATACCTGGCGGGTTTGCTGGGCGCTTTCATCACCTCCATCTATACCTTCCGGATGGTTTTCCTCACTTTTTATGGTGAAGAGAAAACCCACGTCGGACACAAACCGACTTGGGCGATTACGGTACCGCTTATCATTCTGGGCGTGCTCTCCTTCGCGGGTGGTTTCATCGAGCTGCCGCACAACTTCGGGCACGTCGTGCTCTTCTCAGACTTTCTGGCTCCTATCCTGCCAGCCGTCACGATGGTACCAGATTTCAACCAGTATGAGTGGATGTTGCAGTTGCTGGCGGCTGTCGTATCGTTGGGCGGAATTTTCATCGCCTACCTTTATTACTACAAAAAACCGGAGCTTATTGAGAGCATTCACCGTTCCGAATTTGCCATGGCGATTCACCGTTTCTGGCATTCGGGCTGGGGCTTCGACCAGCTCTACGACACGCTTTTTGTGCGGCCTTATGTCTACCTGTCGAAGGTGAATAAAAAAGACTTCATCGACTCCATCTATACCTTCATTGCCAACGTGACACAAAACTTTCACGAGCTCTTCTCCCGCACCCAAACGGGCGTGATGCGCAATTATGTGGCGGGCATTGTCGTCGGTGCGATTATGATTCTAACCATAAGTCTACTGCTATGATACTGGTCTGGCTGATTGTGATATTGATGGCCGGCGGCGTGCTGGCCTGGATTTCCGGAAAAATCAACCGTGCTCTGCCCCGCTGGATAGCGCTGGGCTCGGTACTAGCTGTTTTCGGGATGACGCTATACCTGTGGCTGAGCAACCCTATACCTGTTCTGGACTCGGCCTGGCTGATTCAGTTCAACCAACCCTGGATTCCGCAATGGGGCATTGATTTTCGTCTGGCGCTGGATGGTTTGAGTCTCCTCATGCTGTTGCTCACTTTTTTTCTGGGCTTGCTATCGGTGCTCATTTCGTGGCGCGAGATTCAGACTAAGGTCGCTTTCTTTCACTTCAATCTGCTGTGGGTGCTGGCAGGTATAACCGGCGTGTTCCTCACCATGGACCTCTTCCTGTTTTACTTTTTCTGGGAAGTCATGCTCATCCCGATGTATTTTCTCATCGGCATTTGGGGACACGAAAACCGCCGTTATGCCGCCTTCAAATTCTTCCTTTTCACGCAGGCTTCCGGCTTGCTCATGTTGCTAGCCATCCTTGGACTTTACTTCATTCACGGCAGGCAAACCGGCCTCTATACCTTCAGCTACTTCGAACTGCTCAACACCACGCTGGCACCCGAAGCGGCTCGTCTGCTCATGTTCGGGTTTCTGGCTGCTTTCCTGGTAAAACTGCCGGTTGTGCCTTTCCATTCCTGGCTCCCCGATGCGCACTCACAGGCGCCCACAGCCGGCAGTGTGATTCTGGCGGGATTGCTGCTCAAAACAGGTGCTTACGGTTTGCTCCGCTTCGTGCTTCCGCTCTTCCCGACGGCCACGGTAGAGTTCGCGCCTTGGGCCATGCTGCTGGGGGTAATCGGTATCATCTATGGAGCCATTCTAGCCTTCTCACAGACCGACCTCAAGCGACTGGTGGCCTATACCAGCGTGAGCCACATGGGCTTTGTGATTCTGGGGGTATTTTCCTTCAACGAGTGGGCGCTGCAGGGCGTGGTCATGCAGATGATTACCCACGGTTTGAGTACCGGCGCGCTTTTCATTATAGCGGGCTTCCTATACGAACGACTCCATACCCGCGATATCCAGAAAATGGGTGGCTTCTGGACCACGGCTCCCAAGATGGGCGTCATTGCGCTTGTCTTTGTCATGGCCTCGCTCAGTCTGCCCGGACTCGGCAACTTCATCGCGGAGTTCCTGACGCTGGTCGGCTCCTGGCAGGCGAACAACTGGCTAACGGTTTTCGCAACCATCGGTCTGGTAATGGCCACCATTTATTCGCTGCGCATCATGCAGAAAATCTTCTTCGAAGCCAACCGCATGGAGCAAGCCCTACCGGACCTGAACGCCCGTGAGATGTTGATTGCTATACCTATGGTTGCCATGATTCTCTGGCTTGGACTATACCCGCAACCTTTCCTCGACACCGCCCGGCCGAGTATACAGGAGCAACTGCAGGCTTATACTGCTTCGCCACCTCCGCCTGTGGCTATGAGCCAACTCACCCCGCAGGTGCAGCTAACTGATACGATACGCTTAAACCAAATTTTAAAAGCCTCACGCCATGACCCTGACTGATTTTCAACACCTCATGCCGCTGCTCATCCTCACCTTTGCGGTGCTGGTATCCATGCTGGTGATTGCCGTGGGGCGCAACCACAAAATCATGTACGTGATTACGGCTGTCTCTTTTCTAGCGGCTTTTGCCTCACTGTTTGAACTGCGGGATGTCGGGCGCTATACCATCGAGCCTCTGTTGGTGGTAGACGGTTTTGGGGTTTTCTACATTGGAATGATTTTGCTCACGGCGCTGCTCATCAGCATGCTGTCTTATGCGTATTTCGAGCAACGGGAAGAGCGCAAGGAAGAGTATTACATCCTGCTGTTGCTGGCGACTATCGGGGCCTGCGTACTGGTCATCAGCACTCATTTCGCCTCGCTCTTCTTGGGTCTGGAAATTCTCAGCGTTTCGCTTTATGCTCTAATCGCCTATCTCCGCACACGTGAACGCTCTGACGAGGCAGGTATAAAATACCTCATTCTGGCGGCTTTCTCCTCGGCCTTTCTGCTCTTCGGCATGGCGCTGGTTTACGCCAGCACAGGCACCATGGAGTTCGCAGGTATAGCCACGGCCATTGCCAACTTCACAGAGCTGCCGCTGCTGCTCCTAACAGGCTTCGGACTGATGATAGTCGGTATTGGTTTCAAGTTGAGTGTTGTGCCTTTTCATATGTGGGCACCGGATGTGTATGAAGGCGCCCCTGCTCCGGTTACGGCTTTTATCGCCACCGTCTCCAAAGGCGGCGTACTGGGCGTACTGATTCGTTTTTTCATGGAGGTCGACGGTTTCCGCTACCCTACTCTCGTGCTCATTTTCACCATCGTGGCGATTGCCTCTATGCTGGCCGGTAACCTGCTAGCTTTGCTGCAGCGCAACGTCAAGCGCATACTGGCTTACTCTTCCATCGCGCACCTCGGCTACCTGCTGGTGGCCTTTCTGACCGGCAACCAGATGGGTGTGGAAGCAGTGACCTTTTACCTCGTAGCCTACTTTATTACGACAGTTGGGGCCTTTGGAGTCGTGGCCATGCTCTCGGACAAAGAGCGCGATGCAGAACAACTCGAAGACTACCGCGCCCTGCTCTGGCGCAGGCCGTGGACAGCGGCGGTGTTCACGGTCATGCTACTCTCGCTGGCAGGTATACCGCTCACGGCGGGATTCGTAGGCAAATTCTACATTCTGGCTGCTGGCGTGAATACCCAGTTGTGGCTGCTCGTGGTCATGCTGGCGCTTAACAGCGTGATAGGTCTCTTCTACTACATCCGCATCGTGGCCGTCATGTTCCAGCAAGCGGATGCGGAGGTTGAAATGGAACCACGTGGCAGATTGCGGCCTTCTATCTACCTGGCGAGCGTGGGTACACTCACGATTCTGACGTTGCTGCTGGTATACATTGGGGTCTATCCAACAGGTCTGTTGCAGGTTATTGAAGGCATGCTTGCGGTAGCTACGCCATAGAAATCAGCAGAATGAACGTTAAAGAAAAAGGCCCATTGTGAAGGGTCTTTTTTCTTTTCCCGAACATACGCCGTTTCTCGTCCATCAGAGTGCAGCCTCTTTTAATAATTACGCTCTCTACCTTTTTTAAATTAGCAGATAAAAAGGCACGTTATACCTGATTTTAAACCTCTTGTGCCTCGGCTATCATGCTCAGAAAAGCGTATAATTTAGCAACCACCCCTGTGCCTGTTCAAATTTTTTTATCTCCTCCATATGAAATGGTTGCTACTGCCCCTGCTGTTTTCTATGGTGCTGCAAACTGGCTTTGGGCAGAGCAGAAAACTACCCATCTACCAGACACAAATTACGACGAAAAAGGGTCTGAAAGTAGACGGCATCCTGACTTCGCTAGGTGATTCCACACTGCACCTGCTGGCCCTCCCGGAATCGCAAAAGGCTATACCTGACAACAGGGCTGCAGCTTTATCTTATGCCGTGAAAGACGTCTATCTGCTGCGCATCAGCCGCAAAAACGCAGCAGGCGGCGGCGCTCTACTGGGCGGATTGGCTGGATTGGTTCTTGGGGCGGTTGTTGGGTATGTGGCTTACAGTCCATGTGAGCCTACCGGGCAGGGCGGATTCATCGACTGCCTGGAAATCATTGACCAAACCGGTTCTACAGCCATAGGGGCTGGATTGGGAGCCGTGGCCGGAGCAGGTATAGGAGCACTGGCTAGCCGCTCCCGCCGCACCGTGTATCTCTACGGAGACCAGGAGACTTATAGGCAAAAGCGGAACACACTGGAGCCATACGTCTCAAAACAAAGGTTACAGTCTCAAACCAACAGATAACCACAACCTTGATATAGAAGGTTTCACATCCATTAAAGGCAGCAGGTATGGGCTCGACACTTGTAGAAAACAGGATGCAGGAATCTTTCCAGATTGTACCTTACAGTCCGGAGTACGAGGAGGCCTTACTGGAATTGGAGCGCACGTCGCCACAGGGGTACCTGGTCAAGCTACAAACGGTACGCGAACACTTTCACAGCAGGGCGCAACTTTTCGACGATTACCAGTCCTATGTCGCCCTAGACCAGGCAGGCACACCAATAGCCTCCGCCATCGGGGCACAGGTACCCATGCTCCACAACGGGCAGCTCACGGATGCAGGTTACGGGTTCAATGCGCGGGTGGCGCCCAGCTACCGGAATCACGGGTTGGGACGTGAGTTGGCTGCGCATCTGGCCACGCACTTTTTCGAGCCCAAGCAGCTGCGCCCCCAGTTCACCACCCTGCGCACCAGCAACCTGCCCGTGCTCAAGCTGCTGTCAAAGTCTTACCGGAACACTTCTCAGTATGAGTTCGCCTACCTCACCTTCTCAACGGCCAGGGGAATCAAGGTGCAACCGGTGACAGATGCAAAGCCAAACTTCCACATCGATTTGCTTTCCTGCCATACCCGGCTGCAGGACTACTTCCAGATGACGGACGACGGTCTGGGCCTCTGGAAGACGTACCAGGTATACCAACTGAAAATCACTTCCATCAGTCCTCTTGCCCGTGCCAGTTTCTGGATGGAGAACTTGCTCAAAAACAATCAGCGCGTCATGCCTGAGCCGGATGTGGTGCTTAAAACCATGACAGCCTTCAACCTGAACGAAACCAATATCCATACTCTGCCAGCGGTGGCCCTGCAACTGTACAAAGAAGGCATCAACTACCTGCAGATTTGCTGTCAGCCCGATGATTACGTATACAAAGCGCTGCACCGGAGCGCGCTCAACGTGTACGGGTACTACCTGGTCAGCACAGACAAATTGAGCCCGAAAGATACCCTTACTTTGGACATTAGATGCCTCTGAACTCCGCCTATGAGATACCTGTTGCTGCTTTTGCTGTCCCTGCTTGGCACAGCCGTCCTCGCCCAAGTCAAGTCCGATGGCCTGCGCGTCACTTTCCGGCTGCATGCCCCCTCGCTGCCAGATACAGCACAGGTATACCTGACCGGCAGCACACCGGAGCTGGGTGAATGGAATCCGGCCAGGGTACTGCTGGACTATAACGGAGACAAGACATGGACCAAGACCCTGCAACTGCAGGATAGCGCCGTGCAATACAAATACACGCTCGGCTCCTGGGAGCGGCAGGGAACCGACACGAATGGACAGCCGCTGCCAAACTTCAGCATCAGCATACATAAGGATACCATTGTGACCGATGAGGTGCAGTATTGGCTGGAGCAAAGGGGACGGAAAGTGACAGGAGGCGTGACGGGAGAGCTGCGCTACCACCGGGATGTGGCCGGAAAAGGTTTGCAGAACAGAGACCTTGTGGTATGGCTGCCACCGGGGTATGAGCATGGCAAAAAGCGCTACCCGGTGCTCTACATGCACGACGGACAGAACATCTTCGACCCTGCCACCAGCTCATTTGGCGTCGACTGGCAGGTGGATGAAACAGCCGACAGCCTCATCCGGAAAGGCGAGATTGCGCCGGTGATTATAGTCGGCATCAACAACACCGCTGATCGGATGGAAGAGTATACCCCCGGCGAAAAAGGAACAGCTTACATGGACTTTGTGCTGCACACGGTAAAGCCGCTCATCGACCAGACCTACCGCACCAAGCCCGGCCCGAAGCATACGCTGGTAGGCGGCTCCTCTGCCGGCGGCACTATCTCCTTCATGTTAGCTTGGGAGCATCCGGATGTTTTCTCAAAGGCCATTTGTATGTCGCCTGCCTTTCAAATCATGCACATCGATTACGTACAGGAGGTGCAGAACTATGCAGGCGAAAAGAAGAAGCTGTTCCTTTACATCGACAACGGCGGCATTGAGTTAGAGGCGAAGCTGCAGCCAGGTATAGATGCCATGCTGCAGGCGTTGCAACAGAAAGGCTACCGCCCCGGCAAGGATTACTACTGGGTGAAAGACCCGAAAGCACCGCATTTTGAGTCGGCCTGGGCCAAGCGGATGCCGTTGGCGCTGAAGCTCTGCCTCGGCAGGAAAGGGAAGTGACAGAAGTGCGGGTGGTGGTATCTTTGGCTCCAAAACCTGCACTCAGCATAGAATTACCCCCCAGCACCTAGGGCTTGATAGGATTTTTCCTTAACTTGAAAATGAATGGCATCAGAATACAGTTATAGATTATAGGTAGCATAACAAGAAAGGAGAACATTATGGGACAGCAGTTTTTAAAGTACGGTTGGGTTTTAGTGGCTCTTCTGCTCACGCTGCAGCTTTGCAGCCAGAATAGCCGCAAACTGAACGCCACTCCCTCCAAAGATGGGGAGGGGGGTATGAATTCCATGCGGCAGATGTTCAGTTCGCCTGCCCTGCCCGATGCCATCAGTTTTGCCGGTGAGCCGGTGCCCTTGCACATACCTGATGTGGCGGAGCGGCTGGACCGCGAGCTGCTGGCCAACACCTACCTGCATACCAGTACCCTGCTCGGCCTCAAACGCATGCAGCGCTACTTGCCGGAGATACGGCAAATCCTGAATGAGAACGACATACCGGAAGACTTCATCTACCTGGCCCTCGCCGAGAGCTTGTTCAGCCAGGTGACCTCTTCTGCCGGCGCCTCCGGCTTCTGGCAGCTGATGCCCGACACCGCCCGCGGCTATGGCATGGTCGTGAATGGAGAGGTGGATGAGCGCTTCCATGTACAGAAGTCTACCCTCGCTGCCTGCCGCTACCTCCATACCGCCAAAAAGAAATTCGGTAACTGGACCGATGCCGCCGCCTCCTACAACCGGGGTATGGCCGGCATTGACCGTGCCATGAAGCAGCAGGGCGTCTCCTCCTTCTACGACCTATACCTCAATGACGAAACTTCCCGCTACATTTTCCGCATACTGGCGCTGAAAGAGGTGCTGGGCAATCCGCAGAAATATGGCTTTGAGCTATCCGAGGATAAAGGCTATAATCCGCTGCCTTCCCGCAACGTGACCGTTACATCGTCTATACCTGACCTTGCTACTTACGCTTTGGAACAGGGTACCAATTACAAGACCCTGCGCCTGTTCAACCCTTGGCTGAGAGGCTACAAACTCACTGTTGCGGAAGGCAAGGAATACGATTTGAGAATGCCGATGTAACAGCAACACACCCGCCATACCTGAACCAAAAACAGGTATAGCCGGAAACACGAAAGGGGGCGGTCCACAACTTGGACCGCCCCCTTTCGGTATACGCTCTCATGAGCAGAGCTTTTGTAAAAGAAGATGATGCAGGCGAAGCGCCCATCATACCGCCTCGTGCCGCCCTGCCGCCCGGCACTCCCAATTACGTCACCCCCCGCGGCCTGGAAAAGCTACGCGAAGAACTAGCGGAACTGGAAGCCGAACGCTCCCTCGTGGAGGCGAACCGGGAAAACGAAGCAGACCGTACCCGTCAACTCACCGTCCTCAACGCGAGGCTCAGTGCCCTCTCCGGCCGACTAGCCTCGGCCAAGGTGGTTGACCCGCTCAGCCAAACTTCTGACGAAGTTCGATTCGGAGCCACCGTCACGCTTATTACCCGCAGCGGCGGCAAGCCTGGCACAATGCGCGAATTCACTATAGTTGGCGTGGATGAGGCGTCCGTTGCAGAAGGACGCATTGCCTTTGTAGCCCCCATCGCCCGCGCCATTACAGGAGCCCGCCTCGGCCAAACAGTCAAACTCCGCATGGGCCGTGTGGAGGAAGAAGTGGAGGTAACGGAAATCGCCTATGAAGGAGGTGATGCAGCGGGTGGAGAGTAGTTGAAATTGTCACTTCCGTATACTGTCGTTTCTCCTCAGTCCTTTACTCCTTCTCACCATTCCTGTCATTCCGAAGATAGGAGGAATCTGTTATGACACTACCGCCGGTGCGAGCGCAGCGGGAGCCGGCGGTGAGCCATGCGAGCCAATCCGCATCTTGCGTTTTCCTCTGTTTCCTTCCTAGCCGACCCCAGAAAATCCGCATCTGCGCTGGGGCTGGATGTGCGGCTAGATAATAATAAGATTTCTCCTATCGCCGAAATGACAAAAAGGAAGTGGAATGGCAGTCAGTGCAGCAGAACTCATCCTTTTGTTGGAATGACACAAAGCTTTAGCAGCGAAAATCAATGCTGATGCCCCTGCGGTGCGGAAGGCTGTTTAGCTTCTGTAGCGCCACTTGCCTGTCCGTTTCTATAGGTTTCTTCTGTCTCGCCGCAGGCCAGCATCGCCTCCCCGAAGTATGGGTTCCGAATTTCCTGCTTCTCGCTCAGCCAGAATGCGCCTTTGTCCCCAAAAGCCATCGGGCACGACTGCTTATAGGCCACTGCGTGCTGAGTCCCGAATACCTCCACCGCCTCAATCAGGTGATTGGAAAGTGTGGAAAAAGCTGCCCGCTGTTTGTCCAAATCACGGCTTTTCTGTATGGC
Organism: Pontibacter roseus DSM 17521; assembly: GCF_000373265.1. Lineage (GTDB taxonomy): Bacteria > Bacteroidota > Bacteroidia > Cytophagales > Hymenobacteraceae > Pontibacter > Pontibacter roseus. The sequence goes on along the minus strand of NZ_KB890762.1, from coordinate 283,893 downwards.
TTCCGCATTCGATTTCAGCGCGGGCAGCAGCTGCATCCATTGCTCGTGCATCGGACCCTCCAGCAGGCCCATGTCTACTTTCCCCAATTTCACCACAAAGGTGCCGGCAGCCTGTCGGGCGGCGGGGACATCCGAGGCGACCAACGCATTTTTCAAGGTATAGTACTGGTTCACCAGCTCTGTCAGCTGTTTCTGGAAAGCTTCGGGTGCTTTTGGTCCACCTGCTGGCGGTGGCGACATCATGCTGTAGTTACCCCGCAGCTGCGCAGCGCCGTCTACGGCGAAGGCTCCGTTGCTCACCACTTCCTCCCCTTCCTGCAAGCCAGATTCCACCAGGTATAGATTGCCCAATCGAGGACCAAGCGTCACTTCCCGCATCTCAAAAGCAGGCATCTCCTGCCCCTCCGCTTTCACGTACACCACGGAGCGCTTGCCAGTCCATAGCACGGCATTGCTCGGAACGGCTAATGATTGTTCCTTAGCACCAGTCGAAGTCTTGATGCGGGCATCAGCGAACATACCTGGCTTCAATTGCTTGTCCGGGTTCGTCACTTCGGCGCGCACTTCTATGGCTCGGGTGGTAGGGTCCAGCACCGGGGTCACAAAAGCGACTTTAGCCGTGAACTCCTTACCTGGTATACCTGGCACCGTGAAGGTGATGTTGGCGTCCTGCTTTATCCAGGCGAGGTCTGCCTCGTAGGCATCCAGCACCACCCACACCGAGGAAAGGTTGGCCACCTGGAACAGCACCGAGCCTGTCGTCACGTAGTCTCCGGCTGCCACCAGCCGCTCCGTCACCACACCGGAGGTATTGGCATAGATGTCGAAATTCGTAATCAGCTCAGAAGCGTTCTCAATGCGTTTGATTTGTGCATCGGTCAGCTTCCACAGCTTCAGCTTGCCTCTGGCCGCCTCGTATAGTTCGGGCATCAGGTCTCTGGCGCGGGCGGCCTCCTGCAGCTCCCGTTGCGCTGAAATCAGCTCCGGCGAATAGATGGAAGCCAACCGCTCCCCCTGCCGTACTTCCTGCCCCGTGAAGTTCACGTACAGCCGCTCGATGCGACCAGGGAATTTAGCCGTGATGGAGGATACCTCCTGCTCGTTCAGACTTACCTTGCCTGATAGCGTCAGCTCATTCTCCGGGTTCACCAGCTCCACCGGGGTGGTCTGAATGTTGGCGAGCGCGATGGCCTCGGGTGTCATTTCCAGTACGAAGCGGTTAGCTTTAGAGGAGGTACCGCCGCCATTGCTCACGGGTATGAGGTCCATGCCGCACAACGGGCATTTGCCCGGGCCATCCTGCCTGATTTGCGGGTGCATGGAGCAGGTATACTCTGTGGCACCAGCCACTTCCCCGGCGGCGTGTTCGTGCGATTGGTCCGCGGTGCGGCCCCCGAAAATCAGCCAGCCCAGCAGCAGACCTCCCAGCGCGACCAGGATATAGGTGCCGATTCTTTTATTTCTTGATGTCATGGTATGAATGTCTTTTGTCGTATATCGAATGCTCGTTTGCTTAAATCTAGTTATCGCCCTGCATCAGTCTGTTGATGGCGGAGACGGTGATGTTCTGGTTGGTGACGGCCTGCACCAACTCCTGCCGGTAACTCAGCACCGACTGCCGCTGACGTATAATCTCCTCTATACCCGTACCGGATACGGAGTAGTTAGTGGTGAGCAGAAGCAGCGCCTGCTCCGTCAGCGCCACCTGTTCCTGCAGCAGCTTCATGCGGCTCTCGGCGCTCTGGTAGTCATAGAGCAGGTTCTCCAGTTCCGTGAAGAGCTGTCGCTCCGTCGCCTCCCGCTGGTAGCCCGCAGCCTGCTGCGCAAACTCCGCTTCCTTCTTGGCCGCGTTGTACTTTTTACGGTATATCGGCAGCGACACGCTCACCATGGGCATCACCATATTGCCGCCGGCCATCTCGCCCGACATGGCATCCATGCGGGACTGGAACACCATGTAGTTCAGTCCAACGCCAATCATCGGTCTGCCCATCAGCTGCGCCATGCGCAGCTGCGACTCCCGCGCCTTTTCATCCCAGGTATACATCTTCAGCATGGGGTGGTTGAGGCGGATGGAATCCTGTATGAGTGAGACGGAAGCCGGCATTGCCGCCGGGAGCAAAGTATCGGCTGAAGCCACCGGCAGGTAAGGGTTGCGGTGCAGCAGGTTGTTGAATTTGATTTCGAGAGGCCTGCGCGAATCGTGATGCAGCTGCATCCTGTTTTCCAGGTCCTTCACCTGCAATCGAATTAGCATGACGTCCACCATGGAGTTGCCTCCGGTGCTGGCCATACCACCCATGCTTGCCCCACTGCTCATATTGCTGCTGGTGGCAGGCGTGCCACTGCCAGAGCCACCCATGCCGGCCATACCTGAGGAGCCTCCTGCGGCTGCGCTGGAGCCGGTACCAGAGGTGGTGGAACGGGCTGGGGTCCCGGCACTGGAACTGCTGCCTCCCGCTGGGGCAGCTTTATACTTGGCCAGTGCCAGCCGCTCCAGCGTCTGCATGATTTGCAGTTCCTTTTCCATCAGCTCTGACTCCTGGTCAATCTGGTATAGCTGGTACCAGGCGGTACGCACGTCGTGGTACAGGTTGATTTTGGCCTCTATGAAAGAGGAGAATTTCATCTGCGCCATGGAATGGGCCTCGTCTTTGGCCGCGCCCAATGAGCCGAACCAGGGGAACATCTGCATCACCGACACATCCCCCACCTGGTTGCCCATGTAGCGTTCCATGGGCTTGAGGAAGAAGTTGAAGTTCGCCTCCGGGTCAGGTAAAGCACCGACCTGCGGCACCTTCTGCAGGGCAGCCTCATACTCGGCATAGCGTGCCTTCAGCGTCGGGTTGTTCTCACCCGCTGTCAGCAGGTATTCGTCCAGCGTCTGGGCCTGTGCCAGGGGCATGGCCGCCAGCAACAGGATTAGGAAAGCCAGTATCTTATTCATAGGGTCTCTTTTTTAAGTTTGAGTTCCTCGCGCCAGCTGTACAGCACCGGCACGATGAACAGGGTAATCAAGGCCACCGTCATACCGCCGAAAGAAGGTATAGCCATCGGAATCATGATGTCGGAGCCACGGCCTGAAGAGGTGAGCACCGGCAGCAGCGCCAGCAAGGTGGTAGCCGTCGTCATGATACAGGGACGAACGCGGCGTATACCGGCCTCTAACACGGCTTCCCGAACGCCTGCTCTGGTATTGGGAGTGTTGCGTTCAAAGCTCTGTTTCAGGTAGGTACCCATCACCACGCCATCGTCTGTGGCGATGCCGAAGAGGGCGATGAAGCCCACCCATACCGCCACACTCAGGTTGAAGGCGCGCATCTGGAAGAGCTCCCGCATGTTGGTCTCACCGAACGAGAAGTTCAGGAACCAATCCTGCCCGTAGAGCCAGAGCATCATGAAGCCGCCGGCAAAGGCCATGGCAATGGAGGTGAAGATAAAGAACGTGGTTGCCACTGACCGGAACTGAAAGTACAGTATCAGGAAAATGACGAGCAAGCTGAGTGGCACGATGAAGGCGAGTCGCTCCTCGGCCCGCACCTGGTTCTCGTAGTTGCCAGAGAACTTGTAGCTCACGCCAGCCGGCACCACCAGTTCCCCTTTCTCCACTTTCTCCTGCAGGTAGCGCAGCGCATCCTCCACCACCGACACCTCGGCAAATCCCTCGCGCTTATCCAGCAGCACGTAACCTGTAAGGAAGGAATCTTCGCCCCGTATCATCATGGGTCCCGGACGGAACTCCACCTTCGCCACCGAGGCCAGGGGAATCTGGGCACCAGAGGATGTGCTGATGAGAATACGGCTCACCGACTGCGGGTCGTTGCGGTACTCGCGGGCGTAACGTGCCCGGATGGAGTAGCGCTCGCGTCCTTCCACGGTAGTGGTCAGCGCCATTCCGCCCATGGCCACCTCGATATACTCCTGCACATCAGCTACACTCAGGCCATACCGGCCCAGGGCCCTGCGGTCCAGGTCTATCTCGAGGTAAGGCTTGCCCAGGGAGCGGTCTGCGTAAACAGCCTCAGGTTTCACGGAAGGCACCTCTTTCAGGAAGCGCTCCAACTGCATACTGAAGTCCTCTATGGTCTGCAGGTCCGGCCCGTATACCTTCACCCCCATAGGGGCGCGCATACCTGTCTGCAGCATCACCAAGCGAGTTTCTATGGGCTGTAATCTAGGAGCTGACGTCACACCGGGCAGGTCCGCCACCGTCACTATCTCATTCCAGATGTCATCGGGTGTGCGGATGTGGTCGCGCCACTGTCGAAAGTACTCGCCATTGCTGTCTTTAATCAAATCGCCTTTTTCGTCGCGCACAAAGTTTCCTTCGTCGTCTACCTCGAAGCGCAGCTTCTGACCGTTCGCATCCGTGATGAATTCCGACTTGTACTGAATCACGTTCTCGTACATCGACATTGGAGCCGGATCCAGCGCCGTCTCCGCCCTACCTGCCTTGCCTACTACCATCTCCACTTCCGGTATGGCTGAGATGAGCATGTCGAGCTGCTGCAGGTAGCGTGTGTTGGCCTCTACGCCCGTGTGCGGCATAGAAGTGGGCATGAGCAGGAAGGCACCTTCGTCCAGCGAGGGCATGAACTCCTCTCCCATACCCGGGAAGGTATGCACCAAGCCGCTCCAGGGCGACGAGGTGCGAACATTCACTCCTACCTTGTCAAAGCCGGTGGCCACCCAACCGAACACCCCGTTGAAGCCCACCCAGATGGTGAGGCCCAGCAGCATGATGAAAGCCGGGATGAGCAGAAAAGTGCCTTTGTTCGCCAGACACCAGTTCAACACCCGCGGGTATACCCGAATGAAGAGTGTGAACATGCCCAGGAACAGCCCGATGACCAGCAGGATGAACAGGAAATTGACGAACAGACTCACCGACACCCCCAGCGGCACCCACTCCGAGGCCAGCCACCACGACACCGCCAGCACGGCCACCGATACCATCACCAAGGTATGGTAAGGCCCAAATCGCTCCGGCTGGTAGTACTTGAGCAGGTTGTTGGCTGCAATCAGAAGCAGCGTAACACCCGCTAGCGGCAAAATAAACAGCGCAACTAGCCCCAGCCCTAACAGCAGCCAGTTCATGATTTTGGACCAAGCGATATTGCGCGACTTCAGTCCGAATATGAAGTGCGAGAAGGCTGGCATGATGAGGAGCGTAAATACCAGAGAGGCCACAAGTGCAAACGTTTTGGTGTAGGCCAGCGGACCGAACAGCTTGCCCTCCGCCGCCTCCAGCGTGAACACAGGCAAGAAGCTGACAACCGTGGTTGAGACTGCCGTCAGGATGGCGGAGGAAACCTCGGCAGTGGCCTCATACACCGTCTTCAGCAGCGATTGGCCAAGGGGCGCCTCGTCCATGTGCCGCAGAATGTTCTCGTTCAGGATGATGCCCAAGTCCACCATGGTGCCGATGGCAATGGCTATACCTGAGAGCGCTACAATGTTGGCATCCACGTTGAAGTGTTTCATCAGGATGAAGGTCATGAGCACAGCCAGCGGTAGCAGCGCCGAAATCAGTAGCGAGGCACGTAGGTTGTACACCAGCACGATGATGACGATGATGGTGATGAGAATCTGCAGCAGGATGGCGGAGTTCAATGTGCCCAAAGTCTCGTTTATCAGCTGGGTACGGTCGTAGAAAGGTACCACCGTCACCTTGGAAGTGCGCCCGTCGGCCAGCTTTTTGGAGGGAAGACCGGCCGCGATTTCGTCCAGCTTCTCTTTCACGTTGTTGATGACCGCCAGCGGATTGTCGCCATACCGGGCAATGACCACACCGCCCACGGCCTCGGCACCGCCCTTGTCGAGCACGCCCAGCATAGAGCGGTCGGCGGGGCCAATGTTCACCCGCCCGATGTCGCGGATGCGGATGGGCACGTTGTTGTTCACCCGCACCGTGGCCTCCTCTATATCACTGATTTCCTCTACGTAACCTAGCCCGCGCACCAGGTACTCCACCTGGTTTATCTCTATGGTGCTGGCCCCTACCTCCTGGTTGCTGCCCTGCAGGGCGTTCATCACCTCCATCATGGTGATGTTGTTGGCTTTCATAGCCACCGGGTCCAGGTCAACCTGGTACTCTTTGATATAGCCGCCTACCGAGGCAACCTCGGCCACGCCTTCGGCACCCGCCAAGGCATACTTCACATAGAAATCCTGGACGCTGCGCAATTCGTGCAAATCCCAGCCTCCGGCAGGCTTGCCTTCTTCGTCACGTCCCTCCAGGGTATACCAGTATACCTGACCCAGAGCGGTGGCATCAGGTCCCAGTTTGGGCGTGACGTCCGCCGGCAGCAGGTCAGCGGGCAGCGAGTTGAGTTTTTCGAGGATGCGGGAACGGCTCCAGTAGTACTCCACCTTATCATCAAAAATGACATAGATGCTGGAGAAGCCAAACATGGAAGTGGAGCGGATGGTTTTCACGCCCGGCATACCGAGCAGCGAGGTGGTCAGCGGGTACGTAATCTGGTCCTCTACATCCTGAGGCGAGCGGCCCATCCACTCGGTGAAAATGATTTGCTGGTTCTCGCCGATGTCCGGAATGGCATCTACTGGAACAGGGTCGCGGGGCAGGAAACTCACGTTCCAGTTGAAGGGCGCCACGATGATGCCCCAGCCCACGATAAGGAGCAAAAGCAGTACGGTGACCAGCTTCTGCTCCAGGAAGAATTTAATGATGCTGTTTAACATGCTTTATTCGATTGAATACAGGAAAGAGTGGCTGACCGGTAGGCAGCAACAAAATCAGCCCAACCCCATAGGGATTAAGCGCAAACGAATAAGCGGATTTATAGCAGGAAGGATTGCACGAGCACCGGTATGTCCAGGGCGAGCAAGGGGGGGGAATAGTCCAGAACCAGAGCGGAGGCCGGTTCATATAATTCGAAGAGGGAAGTCCAAACCGCTGCAAAGGCAGCAATAAAGGTCATATCTGGAAGTGAGAGCTTGAAGGTCTGCTGGTCCTCTACCTCCAGTTCGATGGTCTGGTCCTGGCAGCAATCCTCGTCAGCAGCAGGCTGGTGGCAGGGCGGCAGCTTTTCTTTCTGCTGCTCCATCTCACACTCAGCTGTATGCGAAAACAAGGAAAACGACATCACCTCACCAGCACACAGATGCCGCGTCATGGTCATCCCCAGCGAGGAGAAAACGACTAGCAAGGCGAGTGCTAAGGTCAGTATGGTGCGTAATGGACTCAAGGCGTCTGCTTCAGGTATAGCGAATGTACGGTTTCTTTTGCAAAAGTACCGCATAAACTTTAACAGCCGTTTACAGATTTCTGAAGAAGTTTTACATATATACCTGCTATACCTATACGCATCCCTTTCTGCTATACCTGCTCACACTCTTATCATTCCTCTACCCATTTCTGTCATTTCGATACTTTTTCTTGTCATTTAGATAGGAGAAATCTATTACCATACCTACCGCCGGTTCACGCTGCGCTTGAACCGGCGGTGGAAGATGCGGGCCCGTTACAGAAGAGGCTCATAGAAAGCCGCATCTGCGCTGGCGCTGGATGTGCGGCCAGTAGGGTAATAGATTTCTCCTATCGCCTAAATGACAGATGAGGTATAAAAAACAGCTAAGGGAGGAATGACAGCTAGCGTAGCAGGAATTCCTTTTTCGAAAGGGGCAGGGGGATGTTCAGTGTTCCCTATACTCCTCCTCGGAGGAGTATAGGGATGTCAATCGTTTCCAGTTCTGTTCCTGAAAGGAGTAAGAACTATATCAATCAATTTCGTTTTCCCTCCTACCCTTGCTTTTGTACAACTTTGAAGTCACCCTGCTGCGTATAGCAGAATACGACAGCTATCAGACAATCAATATGAAAAATAACCAACAGGAGGTACAGGGACGCGTGCGGGAAAGCTCACTGGACAGTGCGAATGAAGCCGTGGACGATTCTATAAAAAGTAGCATTTCGCGCTACAAGGTGAAGAGCAGCGACGCCATCACGGAACGGCTCCGGGAACTGGACAAGGAATGGAGCATTGAGCGCACCCTGGAGGTGAACGCTGCCTCGTTGGCACTGACCGGCACTTTGTTGGGTGCCTTCGTGAACAGGCGCTGGTTCCTGCTTCCCGGCATTGTGTCTACTTTCCTGCTCCAGCACGGGCTGCAGGGTTGGTGCCCGCCCCTGCCCGTTATGCGGGCCATGGGCATCCGGTCCAGGCGCGAGATTGATGAGGAGCGCTATGCGCTCAAAGCCATGCGAGGCGATTTCAAGGAAGTGACCTCAAGCAGTACGCCAACCGAGGTGCTCAAGACCGTGCGCAGCACCTGAAAAGAACACCTGTAAAAATCTCCGGAATCGCACTGACGAAAATCACTAACTGAAAAGAGATGCATCATCAGCAGGTATAGCAGTCGTCTGCAATTTTGCGGTTTTACGGACGATGCAAAAGAAAGAAGACAGTATGCCTATCGTGCTGTGGCTGCTCAGTGGCGTGTTCCTGATACTGGCCATGGTGGTGATAGGAGGCATAACCAGGCTGACCGGGTCAGGCCTGTCCATTGTGGAGTGGAACCTCATCTCCGGGACCCTTCCCCCGCTCTCGGAAGCCGAGTGGCTGCTGACGTTCGAGAAGTACAAGCAGTTCCCAGAGTACCAGAAACTCAACCAGGGCATGACGCTCTCCGGGTTCAAGGGCATCTTCTGGTGGGAGTACCTGCACCGCCTGCTGGGCCGCTTCATCGGCATGGTTTTCATTCTCCCTCTCCTCTACTTCCTCATCCGTGGAAGGCTCTCCGGCTGGCTCCTCAAACGCCTGCTTCTGATTCTGCTCTTGGGTATGGCCCAAGGAGCCATGGGTTGGATTATGGTGAAAAGCGGACTCAGCGACATGCCGCATGTGAGCCACTACCGGCTGGCCGCACACCTCGTGCTGGCTTTCTCCCTTATTGGGGTCATCCTCTGGACGGTTGCTGACCTCCTCACCCCTGCCCAGCAGCGTTCTACAAGTCCTGCTCCTCTATATAAACTGTCATGGTGGGTGTTGGCCGCCATTTTACTGCAAATAGTGCTGGGTGCCTTTGTAGCCGGACTCAAATCGGGTTTCTCCTACAACACCTATCCGCTCATGGAGGGAGAGATTTTTCCTACCCATTTGCTCGGGCACCTCACCTGGCAGAACGTGTGGGAGAATGGAGTGGCCGTGCAGTTTCTGCACCGCTGGTTCGCGCTGCTGGTGCTTGGCCTGTTATGCTGGTTCTGGTACAAGTCCACCCGCACCCCAATCGCCGCTTCCGGACAACGCACCATTCAGTTGCTGCTCCTCACAGGTATAGCGCAAGTCGCGCTCGGCATAGCGACGCTGGTATTGGCTGTGCCCTTGGTACTTGGTGTGCTGCACCAACTCGTGGCAGCGCTGCTGTTCGGGTTGGCCGTGCTGGCGGTGCACCAGTCAAAGGTGGGCTCAAGGGCAGTCGCTTATTCCTCCTCGCAGGAATACCTGCAGGTGAAGAAAATGTAGGTTTGGTCGCAGAAGCTGCAATGTGTCTAGCTAACTGCAAAGGCTATACCTGTGCACTTGGCTTCGCCTGATAGTAAAAGAACCAAGTGAATCGTATCATTTAATACTTCTATTGATAGAGGCAATTCGCCTTTTCGTCTAATACCTATACCTGCTCCGTTCGGCGACTGGTTATTTCCCCGGCGAAGATGTATTTTGGCCTGAGTTATAGCCGCTAAACACGCCACGCATGGAAATACAGCTGACGGATTTACATAAAACATTTGGGAACAAGGTCATATTAGACAACCTCAACCTGACCATTGGGAACGGAGAAGTCTGGTGCTTGTTGGGCACAAACGGCGCTGGAAAAACGACGCTCATCAACATACTGCTTACCCTGCTACGGCCGGAAGTGGGCTCTGTCGCCTACGATGGCGAGGTATACCACCAGTTGCCCCAGGCGGTGAAGCGGCGGATAGGCGTAATGGGAGAGAACAACCCAGTGATAGAGGAACTCACTGCCTTTCAGTTTCTGCAGCTCACCGGAAAACTCTACCAGGTTGACGCCGGGCTGCTGCCCGTGCGGATACAGGACCTGGTGGCTTACTTCTTTGACGAGGACATCCTGCACAGGCGTTTGTCGGGTTTCTCCACTGGCATGAAAAAGAAAATAGGGCTAATAGCGGCCATCCTGCATACCCCCGACCTACTCATCCTGGATGAGCCCTTCTCGGGCCTCGACCCATTGGCGGCGCAGCAGAGCATCGACTTCCTCAACTCCTACCGCAGCGACAGCAGAGCGATTTTCCTGTCTTCACACGATTTGAGCTATGTACAACAGGTAGCCACGCATGTGGCGGTGCTGCACAACCAACAACTGACCTTCGCGGGTTCGATGGAGGCTTTCACGGCCGGAGGAACCACCCACATCAACTCGGCCCTGCTGGACCTGTTACAACCGGAGACACAACAGAAAAAGAAAATCGAATGGCTGTAATTCTTTACTACCTCTCGCTGAAAATAAGGCAGGCTTTCAGCCCTTTCCAAAACACCTGGGGCTTTGTGAGCCTGATTGGTTTTGTATTGATGGGACTGTTCTACGGCTGGGTGGCAGCGGCCGCAGTAGACGGTACGTTTGAGGGGTTTCCGCCGGACTTTGAGGTTGTGTTTCGGCAGGCATTGCTGGTGCTTGTCGCATTTATGACGCTGATACGCAACTACACCCCGAGCTATCGCCCTTTGCAGACCTGGTTCAAAGGCTTCCATGCGCTCCATCCGTGGCAGCGCTTTCTGCTCAACTACAGCAACGACCTGGTGGCCACCTATTTCTTCGCCATGTCGGGTTTCCTGCTTGCGATGACGTCCCTTTCCACTACACTCGACTATACCTTCGGGCTACGGATGGGCTATGTGCTGATTGGCACCCATGCCGCCCAACGCATGCTGCAAACGGTGCTGGAGAACAAGCTGCGCTATACCTCCCTTACCCGACTGCTGCTGGCGATATTGCTTGCGGTGGTAGTTTCATCGCTTGTGCTGTTGACGGTGCAGGAAAATTTTACGCTCCTGGTGAGCACGACGGCCTTTGTGGCGCTACTGCTGGCGGGGCTTGTATTGGAAGAATATACTTGGCGCGAGTCGGTGAGAGTACAGGAAAATGCAAAAGCGGGCAGGTCCTTCTCCACTGATTTACTTTTGCAGAACAGGTCTGCCCGAATCGCGCTGCTGATGGCGCTGGTGTTCAAAGTCGTCTTCCTGTCGCTGGATGCTTTCTTCTATGCCAAGCAAGGCAAGCACATGTACGGCAATTTTGCCATGATTTGGCTATTAGCCTCTCCTGCCATCATTTTCACCTACGTCTTCAACAACATCTGGGGCTATTTGCGCCACTTCTGGCTGCTGGCCGATAGAACCGCTACCGATGGGAAGGAACTGCACAAGCTGCTGCTCCAGCTCATCAAATGGCCCCTGGCACTGGACTTTACCATCTCGCTACTTTATTTCAGCTTTTCAACAGACGAGTTGTTTACCGCAGGAATGAGCATGTACGTATGCTGTGCCTTTCTCTTCACGGCTATGAGTTTGTACTGGTCGAGCGCCAGACCCATCTATATCGACAAGCCCGTCTCCATGAAAGCCAATACCTCTTCCGTGGCCAGCCTGGTCCTGCTGCTCATCAGCTCATGCTTTCTGCTGCTCTTCGTGTCTGACTGGTTTTATGTGCTGGTACCTGCTTCTGGATTACTTGGCTACTGGATGATGCAACAGCTACAGCAGCTATACCCTGGACAGCGCCAACAGCTGTTCCTAAAGCTTTTCAAAAGGTAAGGCAAACAGTTCCCGCTTACCAGAACGAGACACTATAGCTACCGGTACGGGTTTGGGTGGCTGGCCGGAAGGTATAGGAAAGTCCGATTTCGTTCGTAGATTTCTGGATGGAACGGGCCTCCTGTATAGGTGACTCATAGGCGTAACTGATGCGCAGCTGGCTGAAGTTGACACCTGCCGCCAGGTTGTAGGCCAGCTCGTTTCGGTAGCCCCCACCCAGCCAAACCATGTTCTGGTAGACCAGTTTCACCTGTGCCTCGGTGGTACTTTTCACCTGCTGGTCGTACTGGTAGAGCCCGTTCACAATCATCCCGAACTGGTCAGTCAAATCGGTCCGGAAGCCTGCCTGCACCACGTGCTTGCGGGTATAGAGTTCCTTGGAGAAGGTATCGCCGTTGAAGTTGAAATGCCCTCTGGTGACGTCCTGCATGGCGTAACCGAGGTAGTAGTTGCCCGAAGCCAGGGCAATGCCCAGGTTCAGGTCCGCTTTGCTGCTGCGGGCGTCCTGTCCGTACAGGTCCTGGTAGCGCGGATCACTCTCCTCGTCCACCACCAGGCTGCTGCCATCCACACGGTAGTTGTGGTAAGTCAGGGCACCGCCCCAGCGCAGGCTCAGCTTCTCGGAGAGCCGCACGCCTGTGCCGTAATTCAGCTGCAGTTGCGTCTCCCGCGCAGGCCCAAACCGGTCCTGTAGCGCCGTCAGGCCAAAGGCATGCTTGGCTCCCTGGTAGCCTGTTCCGGAATCCCGAAACTGGAAGTTCTTCCGTTTGTCAACCGATTTGCTGAAATCAGCCGCATCCATTTCGGCGGAAAAGAAAATCGTCTTGGGTGCGTCCTCAAAACCGGTCCACTGGTTTCTGTAAAAAGACTTCGCCACAGAGCCCTCATTGCCCGTGAGTGCGGGGTTGTAGAACTGTTGGTAGGCGGAGAAATTACTTACATGCTTGATGCTTTGCGCCTGGGCGGCCACTACAAAAAGCAACAGGAAAGGTAAAAAGTTAAGCTTATTCATTTTAGATTACTTCAATACTGTTAATACACCTTTTTGCACCAGGTTAATGTCCTTCACCTCGATGATGTAGAAATACGACCCCTGCTTCACCTGCCCGTTCTGCCCTCTTCCATCCCAGCCTTCTTCGGGGTTGGTGGTATGGAACAGGCGCACCCCGGCTCTGTCGAACACCTGTATGCTGACCTCGTTGTAGAACTTGAGCTCCGGCACCGTCCAGGTGTCGTTCACGCCATCGTTATCCGGTGAGAAGGCATTCACCAATTTGAGTTTCTCGGGCTGATATACCTCCTTTTTCAGGGTGAAGGTCTGCTCCAGTGTGTTCTGGTAGGGGTCGGTGCTGCGGACGCGGATGCTGAGCGAGGGCGTGCCGGACAAGCCAGCGTTTGACTTCAGGTATAGCTGGTTGTCCCTGATTTCAAAGCGGCTGTTGTGCTGGGCTCCCGCACCATCCACCAAGGTATAGGTATGCTCCCCGTCATCCGGGTCGACGGTACTGAACAGACCAATCACATCCGCTGGTCCTGCATTGGGCTTGAAGGTATTGGTGCTCAGGTTCAGTATAGTGGGTGCCAGGTTGGGCTCTACCACCACGTTGATGCTGGCTTTCAGGTTCTGCTCGTTCGTGGAGTTCGGTTGGAGCACCAGGTCGCCTTTCAGTGTGTAGCTTCCTGGTTTCATGCCATCGTAGTCACCGCGTTGCCAGCTTACCTGAAGCGGCTCTTTCTCCCCGTTGGAGAAGGTCACCTCCAGCTGCCCCGGCAGGCCCAGTTTCTCAAAAGCAGTTCGGAAGGGAACGGTAATGCGCCCGGGCACTTGCACCGACACCACGTTCTTCGTGTTCTTCACCACCTGGGCCGACACCTCTTTGCCCCGGTTGCCTGCGGCATCCACCTGGTAGAAGGTCACTGTCAGGGTGCCGTCGTTGAGCCGCTGCAGGTTCAGGCCGGGAATCTTGAAGCCTGCTGCTGCGGCTGTAGCCGTACCTGATAAGGCTTCGCCGCCGTTGTTGCTGGAGATGCTGTAGAAATAGGTCGCTCCCTCTTCGGCTCCCGCCACAGTGAGCGATACATTCTGCTGGTTGGCCACGTCTACTTTCTCGGTGTCGAAACGGATAGCGTAGCCGCTCGGAGCTGTCGCGTCATACCGGCGCTTCAGGAGATTGGAAGCCGTATTGGAGTTGCCTGCCTCGTCTGCTGCCTTGGCGGCGGCCACCTGCACCGTCACCTCACCATCAGCTGTAGGAGTTACTTCCACAGTATACCTGTCTTTGCTGACCTGTTTGAAGTTGCCCGCAGTGGCGTTACCTAGGCTCAAGTCATTCAGCGCAAATCCCTCCACTGCCTCACTGAAGCGTATGGAAACCGTGAAAACCGTATTGGAAAGTTCCGGTGCATCGGTACTCAGCTCGACGCTTGGCTTGGTGCCATCATATTGTAGTTTTAGCACGTTAGAGGCTTTGTTGCCATTTTCCGCCTGGTCTTTGGCCGCGTCGGCTTTCACCGCCACCGTCACCTCCCCATCGGCAATAGGCGTTACCATGAAGGTATAGCCCGTATCGCCCGACTTCTGCAAGTCGCTGGCTCGGCCATTGGTCACCGTGATGGCGCTAAGCGAAAAGCCGGTCACCTGCTCATTGAACTCTGCCTTCACCGGGAAAGCACCGTTGATAGGATTTTTGGCGGAGGTACTCAAAGTCACGGCTGGAGGCGCCACATCGTACAGCCGCTGGAGCACCGCTGAAGCCTGGTTGCCATTGCCGGCGGCATCGGCCGCTTTGTCAGCGGCCACACTCACACGCACCTCCCCGTCAGAAACAGGCGTCACCTGGGCCGTATACACGCTGCCGCTCGTGGCGGTAAAGTCACTTACTGCTCCGTTGTCTACGGTGATGTCGGCGGCTGCAAACCCGGCCACTGCTTCATCGAATGTGAAGGTCACGGTGAAGGGGCTTTTGATGATGGCGGGAGCCGAAGACTGCAGCACTACTTTGGGACGCTGCCTATCGTAGCTCAGTTCCAATTTGTTGGAGGCGGTATTGGCGTTGCCTGCTAAATCAGCCACTTTCGAGGCCGCCAGCGCGACCGTGCTGTTGCCCTGCCCAGTGGTTGGCGGCGTGATGGTAGCGGTATAGGTGGCTTTGTCTACAGCGGTCAAATCACTTAGCGTCGCGTTCGTCACGGTGATGTCCGCTGCGGTTAGTCCATATACTTCCTCTGAGAATTCCAGCTGGATGGAGAAGGCCTCCTTCACCGGGCTTTTTGCTTGTGTAGAAAGAGTGGCATCAGGCGCAGTCGTGTCAATCGTCACTGGGAAGGCCTTGCTGACTGCGCTCACATTGCCGGCTATGTCGGTGGCGGTGGCGGTGAAGCGGTAGGTTCCGGCAGCCAGGGAGGTGCCTTCGTAATTGAAAACCCAGTCGCCTACATTGTTGGCTTTGGTCTTGCCCAGTTCGCCTTTCCCCTCCAGGCTCACGCTCACCTCCACGCCCGCCTGCGCCTTACCCAACAAGCGGATGCTGTTGTCTGAGGTTACCTGGTCGTTCTGATTAGCGCCTCTATCTTCTGAAACGGCTGTGAAAACCGGAGCTGTGGGCGGAGCCGTGATGATGGTCCAGGTATAGGTGGCGGGTGTGGCATCCTTGTTTCCGGCGGCATCCACGGCGCGCACCGAGAAGGTATAGGTTCCGTCGGCCAGGTTGTTCAGCGTGATGGGACTGCCTGTAGTGGTATAGGCGGCGCCATTCAGGCTCATCTCAAAAAAGACCGGGCTCTTGTTGCTGGAAAAAGCAAAAGTAGCCGTCTTGCTCTTAGAGACAGCGGCAGGCTTTTCGGTGATAGTGGTCTCCGGTGCCTTGGTATCGGCAGCGACAGGCTCGAGCAGCGGTTTGAGTGCTTTGAACCAGGTGTTGGCCATTTTCTGGAAACCGGTTGTGTGCGGGTGCAGGTAATCCTCCATGTCACCTCCCTGGCCCACGAATTTGTAGACGATGCCCGCGCCCTTTTCCATGTCCACCACAGCGATGCGGTCGCTCTTCTCCCGGATGCGTTTCTCTGCCAGGGCAGCCACTTTCTCGTTGAAGCGGGTGGTATGGCCAATGTCAGGGTCATTCGCATCTTTAGGGACCCGGTTGATGATGCGCGCCAGCACCACCGTGACCTCCTTTTTCGCTCTGGTTTCATAGGCATCCACCTCGTCCAGAATCGCCCCTACCTCCGCTATGGTTGCCTCGTCGTCGTATACCCCGAACTTGCCTCCATTCGTGCCGATGTGCAGTAGGATGATGTCAGGGTTATACTTGTCAAGGTAGGTGCCAGAGCCTCTTGAAACAAGTTCGTTCGCTTGATTGCGATAGCTACTTGTTTTGAGCAGGCTCAGGATGTCCATGGTGCGGGCTCCGGAGAAACCGGCGTGCTGGTCGTTTGCCAGGTACTTGCTGCCCGACCGTTCGCTGCCCACGTAACTGACTTTGGCTTTGGCACCGGTCAGCAAATCATAGAGTTGCTTGCGGTAGGCTATCTTTTCAGCCTCAGGGCGTGTGCCGGCTGAGTTGGCGCCATGTGTATTGGAATCCCCGAGCGGCATGATGTTGAAAACCTTGCCCTGTACATGCGTTGTTGCGCTGACCGGACTGCTGTACTCCGTATCGCCGGAGCCCGTCACGGCTTTTACACGGTAATAGTGCGTCTCGCCATACCCTAGACCCGTCACGCGGTGGCTATACCTGATTTTACCGGCGACTGCTGTTACAGTGGCAAGGGGCTGGAAACCACCGTCCCGCTGTAGGGAGGACTCTACCACGTACTGCGTCGCACCGGAGAGGGCGTTCCACTCCAAAGTGACGGCTCCTACCAGCGAGGCACGCGCTTGCACCGTAGGGCCAGAGGCAACAGGCAGATAAGATAGAGAAGCAGGACGTTCAGAGGTGGCTGAGGAGTTATGGGAGTTGAAGAAAAAGATACAAATGCCAAGAAGCCAATATAGCCTGGAAGCACCTGAGAAATAAAATTTTTCCATTTTCTAGTACAAGGGAATTTTGAAGGCAGCCCAATAGTAAGACTGCAGCGAAAGCTCAGAGGGTAAACGAAAATGGATAGATGGGGTTCTATATTTTGCACAAAATATATGCAAGCATTGCTATTGAAGGGATATTTTAGGCTTGGTCTGCCACTATACGCTGCTAGCTATCAGGCTATACCTTCCGGACTTCAATAATAGACAGTCCATAGGCCGACGGTCTTTTTATGTCTATACTGTGCTACCAGCCAGGCTCTGTCCTTCGGCAGGTCCCTTTTCACAACTAGCACTGTTTCCTGTTTCAACAGGCGCCGCAACGTGGCCATATCTTCAGGCCGCTTCATCTGCAACAGGGTAGTACGCCAGGATTCATTGGCTTCGAACTGCGTCTCCCGGTTCAGCTTCTTGCTCCTGTCCTGCAGCGTCAGTAGGTCCCGCTCAAGTGCGAACGCAAGGGACGGGAGCAGCCTGTCGTACACAATGATGGGCCGGTGGTGCAGGCCCTCCTGCTTCAGTACCGCCGCCAGCTGTGCCGTGCTGTTGAAGAAGGAAGGGTTAGCACCCAGCAAATGGCTGGAGTAAGGGACCAGAAGAAAGGTAAACAGCAAGGCAGAACCTAGTGTCCGGAGCAGCAGGTTCTGCGCTTTCCGCCAGATTAGGAGCAGACCAAGCAGCATCAGCAAGGGAAAGACGAGCGTCCAGAGGGGTAACGGAATCTCTGTCTTCAGCACATGCAGGACGGCGAGCGAGAGTGTCAGCACCACAAAGTAGCCTAAGGTCCATGTAGAAGCTCTTCTGAGGGTGGTTTCAGGCAACTGTTGCAGCAGCCAGGCGACCAACAGCGCCATCCCCGAAAACAGCGGCAGGATGTAAGGGAGGAGTTTTGAACCTGAAAACGAGAAAAAGACCAGCGGAATCAGTAACCAGCATCCGAACAGGCGTTTGTATGGCTTATCTAACGATTTCAGCTTCCTGATTTGCAACAGCAGCAACAAGGACCAGGGCAAGCTCAGGGCAGGCGCCAGCACGAGGTAGAACCACCAGGGCTGCGATCGGCCAAATGTTTCCGGACTGGCATAACGGTTCACGGTATGGTTGATGATGAAATAGTCTACGAACTGCGCATTCTTCAGCATCAAGTATACATACCAGGACGAGGCCAACAGCAGGAAGAAAAGAAACCCTATGACATGGTGCGGAATGCTGGGCTTAACAGGAGTGGCTACCCTATACCCTACCACGACCAGTAGTGGAAATATCAATCCTACCGGGCCTTTGGTCAGAAAAGCGAGCGCCAGCGCGCCATAGAACAGGTATAGCCAGCCTGCTGTTTTTCGTGGTTTGTAGCGAATCCACGCCCAGATAGCCAGCAACTCGAACGTAGTCAGGAAAGAATCAGTGGTCAGGTTGCGGGTAGAGAGCAACACCGCCGGAATGGTGATGTACACGGCCATGGCCGTCATTGCGATGGTGTTGTTTCTGAAAAGACCACGCCCTATCAGGTACACCAGGCAGGCCTGCGCCAGAAGCGAGAGCTGCAGAAAGAAGCGGGCGCCTGCTTCGTTCACGCCCAGTATACCCATGCCTGATGCTGTAATCAGGTAAGTGATGGGCGGTTTGTGGTAGTGCTGGATACCTAACAGGCGGGGGTGCAGCCAATCCTCGCTTTGCAGCATCTCCCGGCTTATCTCCGCATAGCGGGCCTCACTGGTCTCCATCACCCCCCAGCCGCCCAGATTGTAGAGCAGCAGCGGTAGGAGTAGTATAAACAGGGCAAAAAAGAGGGTATGGCTGCGCTTGCCAGTCAACAGAGGTAGCATGGGATGTGTGCTAGGTGCGTTGCCCCGCTGCCTGCTGACGCAGGCCCAGGTATAGGTTCCGTGTATAGGCGACCACCCCCACTACCTGCCCCAGGAACAACACGGGGTCCAGGCGCAGGACGGCGTAAGACACTATCATGAGGCTGCCTATCAAGCTGATTACCCAGAAGCCATTGGGAAGGACAGACTCCTGGGCCAGCTCAGAGAAATACCATTGGTATACAAACCGGAGCGTGAAGATAACCTGTCCCGCCCCGCCCCAGGCTACCAGCGCACCCGATGCCTTGCTGTGCTCCCAGATGGACCCCAAACTGTATTCGTCCCCGAAAATCAGCCAGATGACAGCCATAGCCGGAAACAGCACAGAAGACCACCGCACCCAGCCCGGCAATTCAACCCACACATCCTTGAACTGCAGGTTGCGCATGTAGATGAAATAGGAGATGACCTGGCCGCCAATGATAACCAAATCGTTGCGCAAGGCGCCATATACCATCAGCAGAAAGGAGGCCATCAGGCTGAAGGTCCAGAAAGAAGTAGGCGACAGCACTTGCCCCGCCCGCTCCGATTTTACCCATTGCACCAGAATCCGGGCAGAGAAAAGACCCTGGGCAACCAGGCCTAAGCCATATACCCCCATCTCAGACCTGCTCATGCCTTACCGCCTTTTGATTCACAAACTCCTCTGCAACGGTATACCGGATATAGCGCTTGCGCATCCACCGGAAAGCGAATGTATCGTTCAACGGGCCCCACAGCCGGTTGAACAGGTGGTATTTGGAAGTGCCAGCGTAGCGCTCAAAGTGCTGCACCGGCACCTGTTTCACCTTTCCCCCCTGCAACTGTATGAGTGCCGGCAAAAAGCGGTGCATGCCATCAAAGAACGGCACCCGCCTGGCATAGACCGCATCCATAATCTTAAGTGGACAGCCGGTATCTGCGATGTTATCCTGTATCATCCGGCGCCTGAAGCCGTTCGCTATTCTAGAGGAGATTTTCTTGACGAAGGTATCCTTACGGTGCATGCGTATGCCGTTCACCATCTGGTACTGTGGCAGGTGCTCAAAGAACAGCAGCAAGTCCATAGGAGATGTCTGCAGGTCAGCGTCTATGTACCCGATGTAGGTGCTGCTGCAGTGGTCAATGCCAGCCTTGATGGCGGTGCTGAGTCCATGGTTCTGGCTCAGGGAAATGTAGCTGTAGCCACTCCGGCTGTGGCAAATTGTCTGAATCAAGGCCAGGCTCCCGTCTGTGGAGCCGTCGTTGATGAACAGTATCTCCGTGGCCATAGGCGACTGAAGCAGGAAGGCATCCAGTGCTTCGGTGAGCCGGACCAGGCAATCTACCTCATTATACACGGGCACCAAAACAGTCAGCGATTGCATTTGTGGTGAAGTAGTTGGACTTTCAGGTAGCATAGCAGGAGGCTTTGTCAGTGCTGTCTAGTTGGTTGAACGAGAGAGCGGGTGCATGTACGCCGCGGGCAAGGGTATGCGGTCCAATAGAGGAACGTCCAAAGTCCTGAAGCGCCAGGCGTGCGTATTTCAGTTCAGGGTCATAATAGCCATTTATAGTATCCAGGCCCAATACATGGTGGCCTAACAGCTGCAAAGCCTGTACGAGGTGGTGCCCGGTGAAACCTGCACTGCCTGTAACTAATACATATTTTGCACCCTCCATCGTAACTTTTAATGGCTGTTGAGGTTAAAGACGATGACTTTCTACTTGATTCATTCTATACGTGTAATGGATAATTGAATATTAAATAAATATAAAATTATTTATACCCGTAAATTGCTGCAGCAGGAACCAACCTGGAGGCTATTTCACCCCTGCCTCTCTCCTGCCCTGTTGCAGCAGCCGCCAACCTGCCAGCAACAGGAGCACGGAAATACCCAAAAAGCCGAAGTTCCAGGCCGAGGGGTTGGAGCTGATTTCCCGCACGTTGTGCAGCACCAGGATGTGGTGGTCGAGGATGCCCTCCACAATGTTGAAGAGCCCGAAGCCCAGCAGCAGACTCCCGCCAAACACTTTGTTCGACAGTATGGACTTGCGCTCATAGGCCACACGCCACAGCAGGTAGACGCCCAGGGCCGTGGTAAGCCAGGTGAAGGCATGGAAAATGCCGTCCCAGAACATGTTCACCTCTTTGTTGATGACCGTGTCCGGCGGCAGCTTGGCCGATAGCATCTGGTGCCACTGCAGAATCTGGTGCAGCACAATGCCATCCACAAATCCGCCCATACCTATACCTATGAGCGTGGCGGCGGCAATGAGCGGACCTGTGCGGGGTGCTGCTGCCTCTTCAAAATACTGGTTCCTTGTCTCCATTGCCTTGTCTTACTTTAGTTTGTGAAGCCGGTTGGCAATGCCCCATACCAGCGCAAAGGGAAGCAGCATGTAAAAGAAAAGTCTGGTAAAACTGGCATCGAAAATAGCCGCCTGCAGCGGGCGGTTGCAGGTGGTGCAGGCTAATGCCGGCAAGCTGAGTAGCAGGAAAAGAACCATGAGACCTGCACAAAACATAGGAATGTGTAGCGTATCTTTCATACTTCCGCTTGAATACTATTCAAAAGATAATCCTGTATACCTGCCAACATTACTCTAGGTTTTGAGCGGCTCACCCACCCGTTTTTGGTCTCCCTGTGTGTTAAGCACCATTATACAAGGCTTATTGTCTGGCGGCTCGTTCTACCTGTATCAAATCAGCTTCCACTAGCAAGCAGAGCGGAGGCTGCCCAGGCTGAGTCGCCTTTATCCGCATACGGTAGAATGACAAAGGCACAAAAGCCCTGATTTTCGCCTCCTGCGCACCTAACTCTTTAAGTAGCGCCCGCGTCTCGGCCGTATTTTTGTCCGTGTAATCCTTGTTTTCAGCAAAACGCCTTAGCGCCTCATAATCCACTTGCTGCACTTCAGCCTGTGCAGCTTCCAACACTTGTTCCCTTCTGCGTATGGTACAAGTCCCACCAAGCTTCTCTCTAAGCTCCAAAATCCTGCTCAGGCAGTAGTAAAATTGATCCTGTTTCATTTGTCGCGCTTTAAATAAGGGTGTACATGTTAGGGTTGAACCCCAGAACCAAGTCCTCAATAGTAATAAGCCGCACGCTTTGCACTAGCGTAGTTCTCAGGCCGCCCACTACTGCCGACTCAACAGTGGCGTCCATTATCAGGTAAATTTCTTCCGCTGCACCCTGCGCCTCAAACAAGACGGAGAAAAACCAGTGGACGCCCTTCTGGCTGTGCAATTGTAAGCAGTCGCCAAGGATAACCCCGTCAGTCAGCTGCTGCTTGGCTGTGGTGTTGGCGAATGTGATGGGGTACACTGCGTTCAGTGGTGACCGCCTGTTTATCAGCAAGAGGTCCTGATTATTAGTGAAAGCGCTGAGTTCGGCTGGGGAAGGCTGATGACCTATTAGTTGCGCTAGATAGGCTGAATGGTCGCTGTAAGGAACACGGTTAACAATCATAGTTGCGGATTAACAGCGGGATAAAAATGCAGGGTCAGCTAATTTACTGGTAGATTCAGGCCATCGGACAGTGTGCGTGTGAGTGAGTGTATACCTTCGTAACAGGGACGCTACCGGTATTAGTTTAGTTATCTACGTATTTATCCCTTGGTAAATGACGGTAGCCAGACCTACCTGAAATAAAACCACTTCAGGTATGCCTCTTTATGTGCTCTCAGATGACCAGGATGGCTATTTAAAATATAAATCGTTTATTATCAAACATTTACGTTTTATTAAAATTAATAGTCGTATACCTATATACAGGATAATAGAATATACCTTTTCCTGCCATCATGAAAATAAAGACCCTAACCATTACGCTGCTCACCGGATTGCTGACCTTGGGCTCCACGTATGCTTTTGCCCAGACAACGCAGACGGAGCATGAGAACAAAACCGAACAACAGGAAGCAAAGGACAAGAAGAAGGCGGATAAACAACGTCTCGATGACTCGAATGACCTGAGAAGAGACACCAAGGCGGATGCACGGGTTGCCAAAGCGAACGCAAAAGAAGCAAAACGCATAGACAAGGAAGCAGCCTACGCGGCGAAACATGCAAAGCGTGCCGACAAAATGGAGGCCAAGGCACAACGTAACCGTGCCGACGCGGACAAGCAGGCCAAAAAAGCGGCCAAAGCTACCACTAAGTCAGAGAACAACTAAATTACCGGTATACCTACCTATCCATGGAAAATAAATATCCTGAGGGATCTATCGTGTTTGCAAAAGTCAACCCCAGTCTCAGGCTAGCGGTAAGGCGGTACGCAAAGCGCATCTATTACTGCACCAACGTAGCGCACCCCCAAGAAAAGGAACTCGTGTACTTTGAGCGCGAACTCATGGACAACGAGGCTGCAGCAAGCAGCTAAGCGATGGGCTGTGGTCCGATACCATTAGATGAAACTTCAAAAAACCTCACAGGATGCGCTGAACCTAACATACCTGGCACACCAAAACACATAAAGTCCAAGAAGAAAGAAAACATGGCTTAATCTTTCAGCAGCCCTCAGCAAAAACTGGGGGCTGTTGTTGTTAGGCCATACCTGGTAGGAAAGAAATCTCCATTCCCCCGGCTGTTGGTTGGCGCAGGTATACAGCTTCGGTCGGGCAACTAGTGAAGCAAAGCTTTGCGAGTAACTGACAAAACCAGGTATAGAAACAGCTGGCGGATTGACTAAATTGGTTAACTTAGATTCCGTTAGCACCTGAATCCCCGAACTTGGCCCAACCGCTATGCAGGAAAGCAAAATACACGCGACAGACAAAATCCTCTTTTTCAAAAAGGAATACATCTCGGAGTTTGTGTACGGCGGCATCGACGGGGCCATCACCACCTTTGCCGTGGTGGCCGGAGCCGAAGGCGCCAGCCTGGGAGTTACCGTGGTCATCATATTGGGTTTGGCCAATCTCATTGCCGATGGCTTCAGCATGTCGGTAGGCAATTTCTTCTCCACCAAGGCTTCGCGCGACAACTTCGACCGGCAAAAGGCCATTGAATACTGGGAAGTGGAGCACCTGGGCGAAACAGAGAAAAACGAAATCAGGGAGATTTATGCGGCTAAAGGTTTTAAAGGTGATTTATTGGAAAACGTTGTGGAAGTCATCACCTCTGACAAAGACGTGTGGGTGGATACCATGATGAAGGAGGAATTGGGAATGACCCAGGACGACAAGACACCCATCAAAACCGCCTCCGTCACCTTTCTGAGTTTCATTGTGGTAGGGGCCATACCGCTACTGGCGTACATTTTTGCGGGGAGCGGCAAAGGCATGGACGGCACTGAACTTTTCTTCTACTCCAGCCTGCTGACCGGTATCGCCCTAACCCTGGTGGGGAGCCTCAAGAGCATTGTGACGGAAAGAAACATGGTGGCAGGTATAGCTGAAACGCTGCTGCTCGGTGGGCTGGCCGCCTCGCTGGCCTATGTGGTAGGCGATGTGCTGGAGCGGGTTTTTATGTGATAGGACTTAAAACAGCCTCCGCCTACCTCCTTGGGAGGGGACTTTCGGCAACTACGGTAGGCCAGGTATAGAAGCATTGTAGTGTCAGGCGCTCCATATCGTAAGTTTCACGTCTATACCACCTGTTCCCGCTGCGCTCAAACTGACGGTATGCAGAGCAAAATAGGACCTGTGGCTGCAGGAAGCCTGAATATCCTTTCATCCTTAAAAAACCTGACTCAAACAAATTGTTCATGCACGTTTCGGACAGGTCGCGACCTGTCCCTACGGGCTTGGTTGCTGGTAGAACACGTCATCCTTCCATAGAGCCGGGTTGTTATGGATGTACTGCTCAATCCGTTGAAAAGCCTGTTCGTGGCGGATGATGTGGTCGTGAAAGGAACGTTGCCAGGCGAATCCCTCCAGTCCTGCTTGTCTGATTCTTTTGGAAGTAGTCGTCTTATATACCCCCATCAGTTCAGAAATTGATTTAACCTTCGTATGGACAGGTTTCGACCTGTCTGAATCGTGCACGGGTAAAGCCGAAGCATTCCCCGGCAAAACAGGTACAGAACCAGTATCAATTTCGATAAGGGCATGTACGTGGTTTGGCATAATGACAAAAGCATGTAGAAACACATAGGGATACTGCTGTTCCAACCAATGCCACTGTCGCTCTGCGATTTCTCCGAAGCCATTCAGAAGCATTTCCCCTCCGTCTATGTGCCCAAAAACACACAACTTATCCTGAACGCAGGAGGTCACAAAATACAGACCTTCGTTGCTGTAATCGTACCCCATCAACCTGTTCCGTTTCCGATTCTGTAATGCCATAAAGCAGGTATACGACAAGCCCCCTCGTAGGGACAGGTCGCGACCTGTCCGCGCGACAGGCCGGTCAATGAAACAAGAACGGTTCACGCAGTATTGCCTGATCCTTATATTTATTAATCATGCAAATACTGTTTCTGCCGTTTTTACCGTCGACCGATTTCCTGTGCACGATTCGGACAGGTCGCGACCTGTCCCTACGATGGCGTACTTTAAATAGCTTTTCCCCTATACTTTCTCCCCAAATTTTCCTAAACTGCATACTATTACATTTGCAGCCGAAGGAAACAGACCATGCCCCACACCTCTACCCCTGCCATCACCAACTTCATCACCCGCTGGAAGGCCTCCGGTGCTTCCGAAAGAGCCAATTACCAGCTGTTTCTGACGGAGTTGTGCGAGTTGCTGGGCGTGGAGAAGCCGCGGCCGGCTTCGGATAAGGTGCACGAGGCGACCTATACCTTTGAGCGGCCCGTGGTGTTTGACGATGGCGAGGGCAAGACGAGCACCAACTTCATCGACCTCTACAAGAAGGACTGCTTTGTGCTGGAGGCCAAGCAGGGCGCCGACAAGGCAGGTATAACCGAGGCCGAACAACTGGGTGGCGAACGTATCAAGACCAAGACCGGCACCGCCACCCGCGACACCCGCACCTGGGAGCGCGAAATGAAAAAGGCCAAGGAACAGGCCCTGCGCTACGCCCGCTCGTTGCCAGGCACAGAAGCTTGGCCACCGTTTTTGGCGGTGGTGGATGTGGGTTATTGCATTGACTTATATGCTGATTTTGCGCGGCAAGGAAGAACCTATGTGCCGTTTCCGGACCCGCAGAACTATAGAATCACGCTCGACGAGCTGCACCGCACGGAGGTGCGCGAGCGCCTGCGCCTGCTCTTCACGGAGCCGCTGGAACTGGACCCGAGCCGCCGCGCGGCCCGTGTTACCCGTGAGCTGGCCGAGCGGCTGGCAAAGCTGGCTTCCTCGCTGGAGCTGGCCGGCCATACGCCCGAGCAGGTGTCGGGTTTCCTGATGCGCTGCCTCTTCACGATGTTTGCCGAGGACGTGCAGCTGCTGCCCGACAACTCCTTTACCAAGCTGCTGCAGGACTACCGCCAGAACATCCGGTTCTTCCCCGATGCCCTGCAGGCGCTGTGGCAGAGCATGGACCGGGGCGGTTTCGATGCGGCCCTGCGCACCAACATCCCGCAGTTCAACGGCTACCTGTTCAAGGAGCCGGAGGCGCTGCCGATTTCGGAGGCGCAGCTCGACCTGCTCATACTGGCCGCCGAAGCCGACTGGGCCGAGGTGGAGCCTGCCATTTTCGGCACTCTGCTGGAGCGGGCGCTGCAGCCGCGCGAGCGCCACAAGCTGGGTGCCCACTACACGCCCCGCGCCTACGTGGAGCGCCTCGTGATGCCGACCGTGATTGAGCCGCTGCGCGAAGAGTGGGAAGCGGCCCGCACGGCATCGGCCATACTCGAGGACAGTGGCGACGAAGCCGGAGCCCGCAAAGAGATTGAGAATTTCCACCGCCGCCTGTGCTCGGTGCGCGTGCTGGACCCGGCCTGCGGAAGCGGCAATTTCCTGTACGTGACGCTGGAGCACCTCAAGCGACTGGAGGGGGAAGTGACCGAGCACCTCGACCATTTCCCGGGGCAGAAAATACTGGATATGACGGGCGGCTATACCGTGACACCGGCGCAGTTGCTGGGCCTGGAGGTGAACCCACGGGCTGCGGCCATCGCCGATGTGGTGCTCTGGATTGGCTACCTGCAGTGGCACTTCCGGGCGCACGGCTCGGCCACCCGCCTCAGCAACCCGATATTGCGCGAGTACGGCAACATCAAGCAGCAGGACGCGGTGCTGAACTATAGTGAGCGCAAACCGCGCCTCGACGCCAACGGACAGCCCGTTACCCGCTGGGACGGCCACAGCACCAAACCGCATCCGGTTACCGGACAGGAAGTGCCCGACGAAACCGCCCGCACCATCGTCTACGATTACCTCGACCCCAAACCCGCCTCCTGGCCCGAAGCCGATTTTATTGTCGGCAATCCGCCGTTTGTAGGCAACAAGCGTATGCGCGATGCTTTAGGAGATGGCTATACCGAAGCACTCCGCAAGGTATACAAAGGCGCTGTTCCGGATAGTGCCGACTTCGTGATGTATTGGTGGCATAAAGCCGCTGAATTGGTGCGTGCAGATAAGGCTGAACGTTTTGGTTTCATTACAACTAATAGTATTAAGCAGACCTTTAATCGTCGGGTGATTGAAGCGCAAATGCAGGCGAATCCTCCGCTCTCCATCACGCTTGCTATACCTGACCACCCTTGGGTAGATAGTGCTGATGGTGCTGCTGTTGAAATTGCGATAAGTGTTGCTGAAAAAGGAGAAACAAATGGCAGGCTTTTGTCTGTAGTTTCAGAGAGTAAATCCGATGGACTTGAAGTACATGTCAACTTTACAGAAAAGCATGGTAAGGTACATGCTGATTTATCTATAGGAGCAGAAGTACTAAAAGCTGTTGCCTTAATATCTAATGAGGGAATAAGTAGTATGGGAGTAAAGCTCCACGGTCTAGGTTTTGTATTGGAGCCCAAAGAAGCTTTGACTTTAATAGAGCAAAACGAATCAAATCAGAATATCATCAGGCCATACCTGACGAGTAGAGATTTAGCTCAAGGCATTAAGGAGAAATATGTAGTTGATTTATATGGCCTTGAAGAAAGTGAAGTACTTCAAAAGTACCCAGAAGTATACCAACTCATTTCCTTAAGAGTGAGGCCAGACAGGATTGCAAAAGCTGCAAACTCAAAAGATGCAGAGAAATATGCCAAAGAGTGGTGGTTATATGGCAAGACGCGACCACAATTAAGGCAAACACTTAAAGGTTTAACAACCTTCATTGCAACTTCAAGAACAGCTAAACATAGAATTTTTCAAAAACTAAGTGCGGGAAATCAGATTGAAAGTGAAATAATAGTTATAGGCAGTGAAGATACTTTCCTTTTAGGAGTACTATCATCTGATATTTTTAAAAAATGGGCATTAGCTGCTGGTAGCGACTTAGGAGGAAATACACCTCGCTATAATAACTCAATATGCTTTGACACCTTCCCCTTCCCTACCCCAACTGAAGCACAGAAAGAGCAGATTCGAGGTATAGCCGAGCAGCTGGACGCGCACCGCAAGCAGCGGCAGGCGCAGCACCCTACGCTCACCATCACCGACATGTACAACGTGCTCGAGAAACTGCGGTCGGGCGAAGCGCTTTCGGCCAAAGAGCAGAAAACCCACGAGCAGGGGCTGGTGAGTATTCTGCTGCAGCTGCACACTGAACTCGACGCGGCAGTGGCCGCCGCCTACGGCTGGTCTGCCCACCTGCCCGAAGAAGAGATACTCGAGCGCCTGGTCGCCCTGAACAAAGAGCGCGCCGCCGAAGAGGCACGCGGCCTCATCCGCTGGCTCCGCCCCGATTACCAGAACCCGCAGGGCACGCAGCAAACCGACATCGGCCTCAGCACCAAAACCAAAGCCGTGAAAGCCACCGCCAAAGAAGTGCTGGCCTGGCCAAAAACGCTGGCCGAGCAGGCGCAGGCCGTGCAGCGCGCCCTGCAGCTGCACGAGCGCCCGGCCACAGCCGAAGACCTGCTCTTCCAGTTCAAGCCCGTCGCCAAGCCCCAGCAAGGCCAGCGCCTCCAGCAAATCGACAGCCTGCTGCAGACGCTGCATGGCCTGGGGTTGCTACGGAAAACGGAGCAGGAGCAGTATGTGAAGTAAAGACCTCGCGGTGCGCGCAGCTCCCGCGAGCGTCTGGCCCAAAGCCTCGGCTATACCTGTACCTCTGCCGGGTCCAACCACCCCTGCCCCTCCTTTTCTAAGGAGGGGAGCTTCTTACTTACTGAAGCTGCTGCTAATTTCCTGTAGAACAGCTTCCAGATTATCGAATACCTCTTTGTTTTCGAAACGCAGCACGTGTATACCTAGCTTTTGTAGGGTATCGTCACGCTCAGTATCGTATCGGTCATGAGCCGCACTGTAATGAATCTGTCCGTCAAGTTCTACTGCTAATCTCTCAGATGGACAATAAAAGTCTAGTATGTAGTTTCCCACGCTGTGCTGTCTTCTAAACTTTCTGCCTTCTAAGTTCCCGCTTTTCAGGTGCTTCCATAGCTCCGCCTCAGCAGGTGTCAGACTACTCCTCAACTGCACCCGGCTCTCCTTCAAATACTTTCTATTATGTAATGCCTTCATCTTTGTTCTACTCCTCAAAAGTCATGCTACCCGAGAAGTGTATAGTAAACGAGAGAAAGAAAAAGAAGTAACGGCCGACTCCCCTCCTTAGACAAGGAGGGGCAGGGATGGTTGGACCCGGTACAGGTATAGATAAGGTATAGCTATACCTAATGCAATACTGCTTTACTCACGCTGCTATACCTAAGACAATGATTATACACCATCCCAAAAATAGAAGAAGACAAACGCATTTGCCTATTGCATAAAACAGCCCACTCTTCCGGATATGAGAATCCCAAAGCAGCAGGTATAAGCACAGCAAAAAAGTGGTAGCACCCGCCAGGTATGCGGCCGTTATCTGGAGAGTTCTTCGATGAGCCTGCGCTTCACGCCGCGCTCAATCTCACGCTCCACGTTTATGGTGTCGATTGCCCGAACCTTGTTCGCCAGCGAGTCGATTCCGGTGTAGCGTTCCAGCTCTTTGTTGGCGGTATGGTGCAGCGAGTCGATGGCCATGTTGGCACCGGATTCCGCTATATTGTACAGGGTGTCTTGCAGGTTGTTGTCTGAGGAGCAGGATGTAGCGCTTAAAACGATGGCTACATAAAGTAATTTCTTCATTATGTGTAAAGTGATTTCAAGGCTAAGATACCACTCTAAATGGCAGCTACCATACCGACGTATAGTGATAGCCCGCGGCAAATCAGTATATTAGTACATACAACTGAAGGAGTGACCTATAAAGCAGGTATAGCCAGCCAGACACATAGCGGTTTTCAGGTATAAAATGGCAGGTTCAGGACTCATGCCCGCTGGCGCGGGTCTATAGTCCGTGTTCTGTTACGGCCACGCATACATTGAGAACGAGCAGCCAACTCGCACCCGTAGCGCGCTAATGTCATTCCGACGAAAGGAGGAATCTCATACCATAGCCACCGCCGGTTCGAGCGCAGCGGGATTCGGCGGTGAAGGATGCAGGCAGGTTGCAGAAGAGGCTCACATCCAGCCGCATCGGCGCTGCCTCTGGATGTGCGGCTAGTAAGGTAACAGATTTCTCTTATCGTCGAAATGACAGGGAGTGTAAACAGGGACTGTGATTGGAGCGGTAGGAATGGCGATCGGGATGGTGAGAGAAGAATCAATAATACAGTTGCCCTAGTAACAGCTATTTTTATTCACCATACGCATTAAACAGGTATAGCCTATACATTCATTTAATCCTTCAACCGCATGCAAACGAAAACCATGATGATTTTGAGCGCCGTCGTGCTGGCCGCGCTGGGTATAGCCCTCACGTTTCTGCCCGCCGAGCTGGCGACCGCTTTGGGCTCGAACCCGGACCCGTTTTTTGTGCTGGTGCTGCAGGTGGTGGGCGCTTTGTACGCCGGCATGGCCATGCTCAACTGGATGTCCAAGGGCAGCCGGATAGGTGGAATATACAACCGGCCCATCTGCATCGCCAACTTCGCCCACTTTTTCATAGGCGGTATGGCGCTGCTCAAGTTCATGTTCCAGTACCCGGAGCAGCCGGCCATCCTCTGGGGCCTGAGCGTCGTGTATTATGGGCTGGCCGCCTGGTTCGGCCTCACGCTCTTCCGCCACCCACTCCCCGCTCAACAGGACTAAGCCGTTCAACTTCCCTGTCTTTCCAAATACCTTTTTTGTCATTCCGACGAAAGGAGGAATCTGTTACCATGACCACCGCCGGTGCGAGCGCAGCGGGAACCGGCGGTGAAGGATGCGGGTAGGCTACAGAAGAGGCTCCCACAAAAGCCGCATCTGCGCTGGCGCTGGATGTTCGGCCAGAAGAGTAACAGATTTCTCCTTTCGTCGAAATGACAGGAGTAGAAGAGGCTTATAAGGTATCAATGGTCACTGCAAACCTAATCCGTGTCTGCCCCGTTACTCTCCGCATGCCAAACCACAATTACTTTGTGTACATCACGACCAACAGGACAAAAAAGGTGCTTTACATCGGCATGACCAACACGCTGCAACGGCGGCTGGAGGAGCACGGCGCAAACGCGGGTATTCCGGACACCTTTGCCGGTAAATACCACTGCCACTACCTAGTGTACTACGAGCGCTTCACGTATGTGCAACAAGCCATAGACCGTGAAAAGGAACTCAAAAAGTGGAGCCGGAAAAAGAAAGAAGCCCTTATCCAATCTATGAACCCCACTTGGAATTTCCTCAATGAGGAAGTTAAAGAGCATGAATAGGAAGCAGCTGATTCAAGTTCTGCCCACTTCCGCCATCCGCCAATCCTCCTAGTCCTTTCGGTTCCCGACTGTATCAATCCTCTCCCCTCACAATACCACAAGCTTCCCCTGTCATTTCGACGATAGGAGAAATCTTATACCCTTCCAGCCGTACATCCAGCGCCAGCGCCGATGCGGCTTTTCTGAGGACTTAAGTAACCCTCGCATGCCTCACCGCCGGTTCCCGCTCCGCTCGCACCGGCGGTGGTCATGGTAATAGATTTCTCCTTTCGTCGAAATGACAGGGAGGGGTTGGAATGACAGTAAGAGAGGAATGACAAGAGATAGAAGCGGAATGACAAAAAGTGGAGTGACAATAAAAGAAGCTGACACACTTCAATAACCCTCAAAGCCTTCCCGCAGGTCTTTCAGGTGGGCGTAGCACACAGGGCTGCTGCTCTCCCGCTGCCCTTCCGGCCGGGTCTGCGGCTGCAGGCGCGTTTGGTGACGGAGCTTGTACAGCGGCACCAGTTTCCGGGCATCATCTGGGAAAGAGAAGGTCGATTCGCGTTTTAGCAAAAGTAACGATGCCTGCATAGCTGCTCCATTCATACCTGAATGTACGGAATAACCCCGCATATGGCAAGCTGTTGTCATAGCCCAAAAGCCTTAGGTATGCCTGCCCTAGGTATAGCAAAACCCATATTCTAAGTAAATAAAAACGGCTTCGGATAAAAACCCGAAGCCGTTTTAGCTATCGCCTGCACAGGCGCCAGGTACAGGTTTATTTCACCGCAACCCGAGCCAGGGTGGCGATGGCTGCGTTGATGCGGTCGCTCCACTTGCGGGCCAGTTGCAACTCGACGCTCAGCATCGTGTTGCCCTCTTTGCTGTAGAACTCCAGAATCTGCTCCCGCTGCGCTGGGTTGCGGAACGTGAGGCGCAGGCCTATCAAGTCGATGATGCGGTTGCCGTTCAGCTCCCGGTACTCGTTGGCCACCTCGCATTTTTTCACCTCTGTCAGGTCAACTACAATGGGTGGCACCTGCGCCTCCTGCTGGTTCAGGTAGAACAGCTTCCGCTGTCCCTCGTCCAGACCGATGGCGTAGAACTCGTTCCATGATTCGTGTTGGGTAAGCCGGAGTTGGTGCTGCTCGCCTAAAGCCAGGAAATTACCCAGCGCCTTCCCCGCTTTCGCCTTTTGTTTTCGTTGGATGTACAAGATAGGCAGCACAAACACCGCCAATGCGAAAAGCCCGATGACTATAGTTTCTAAATCCATTTTTAAAATTCGGTTAACATGCAAATACATGCACCTGACCGCAAAGCAGCCCCATAACAGGCTGCCCGTGCGTCCGGATGCTTAAAAAGACCGGTGACAGACCGGTCGCACTACGAAAGTAAAAGCGGGATTACCAGAAATAATGGAAGGGGAAAATGATGTCGCGAATCGTTAGACTCCGATGCAGGAACCTTGCCTGCGACAGGTACTGCGCCATCAGGCGTTGTATCCGCAACTCGAAGGCGCTGGAGTTTAAGATGAGCCCATTGGGCTGAGGCTGGAAGGGCGGCGTGGGCAGGTGACGCAACACGCCCAGGTGCTCTTCGGCCCGAGCCAGGTACGGGAACTTGAGCAGTTCGCCGCCCGAAAGGCTTGCCTTGGCAGCTGCCTCCTGACCCTGCTGCTGCACTCCGTAGTACATTTGGCTGTCGCTGGGCAGCCGAATACCTGCACAGGCAAGCAGGATGGCAACAAGCAGCAGCATGTATCGCATGGGGTACTTCACCCTGCAAAGGTACGGAATTTGAACCGGATGCTGCTGCTGCTCCACCCGTAATTCAGGGTTCTGCTGGAATGTCCAATCCACCTTCAGGACTGTTCGTAATGCAGGTATAGGTATGGCTTATTTGCGGAGTATGGAGGCTATCGATAACCATCAGCCACTGCCCTGCCGTTATACCTACTTATGAAGCGACCTTACAAGTACTACCGCAACAGCCTGGGCCGCCGGTACTGCACACTCCGCTACCTGGAAATGAACAATACGCTGAGCATCATCTGGAAAGGCACCGCTCCAGCCGAGAGCATCCAGAAAGTGGAAGCCGGGTTAATGGAGATGCTCCAACGCTATGGTTGCAGTGCTATCATCAGCGATGAGCAGGAGTTTTTTGAAGCACCTACTGAGGTGTTGGCCGACCTGACACGCTCTAGCTGGTACAAAGAAGTGGCCAGCAAGGCCGGCGTGCGCTACATTGCCCATGTGCTGCCCCCAGAGGAAGAGCTGCCAGAGCCGGTAGAAGGAAATGACAGCAGCCCTGAAATCAGGTTCTTTTCCCATAAAATGGATGCCCTGGAGTGGCTCAGCCATCAGGTGGATACCTGACCTATCCCGCTCCAGCCAGAAGGGATAAGCCGACACTGGATGCAACAGGTATAGAGATATCCTTACACTTGTGTGTGCATCGCTACCCGCTTGCCTCTCCCCCACTAACCCGTAATCGGCCGCTTTCCCAAGACCTTCTGTTTTGCCGTACCTGGATGCACTAAACCCCAACCAACCTGTCGCTTAAACTTTACCTGTCCCAAAACAGTAAAATGAAGACGATATATAGAAGACCACCTCAACCAACATAAAACTATGAGCCTTTCTACAAGAATTCTCCTACCTGCCGTACTGCTGGCCACTATGACGTTTGGCTGCACCAACAGCCCGGAAGACAACACGACACAGGCAGAGGTCGAGACACCCCAGGACTGTCAGCCGCTGGAAACCCGTGAGGCAAGTGACCCTACGCAGAAGCCCGCCTTTGAAGGACAGACCCGCGCCTGCGGCATCAAGTCCGATGTAGCCTTTGATGTGCAAGTGATTACGAAGGGACTGGAGAAGCCTTGGGCGGTGGAGCCACTTCCAACCGGCGACCTGCTCGTGACCGAGAAGCCCGGCCGTCTGCGCATCATCTCGGCCTCGGGCCAGGTGGGCAATCCCATCACAGGTGTGCCCAAGGTGGATGACCGCGGACAGGGAGGCCTGCTGGATGTGGCGCTCAGCCCCGACTTCAGCTCAGACCGCACCATTTACTGGAGTTTTACGGAACCCCGCAAGGGAGGGAACGGCACCAGTGTGGCGCGCGGCGTACTCTCCGAAGACCGCAGCCGGGTGGAGCAGGTCCGGGTGATTTTCCAGGCACAGCCCACTTATGATGGCACTATGCACTACGGTTCCCGCATCGCATTTGACCGGGACGGCATGCTGCTCGTGACCTTAGGTGAGCGTTCTGACATCGAGATTCGTCCGCAGGCGCAGCACATGGACAGCCACATGGGCAAAGTGGTGCGCATCGCCCCAGATGGCTCCGTGCCGAAGGACAATCCTTTCGTAAACGAGAAGGGCGCGCTGCCTGAAATATGGAGCGTGGGGCACCGCAACGTACAGGCCGCCGCCGTCGATTCGGAAGGCAGGTTCTGGGTGGTGGAGATGGGCCCCAAAGGAGGCGATGAACTGAACCTGGTGGAGAAAGGCAAGAATTATGGCTGGCCGCTGGTCACCTATGGCACTGAATACTCTGGTCAACCCATACCCAATGCCGTGACCCAGCGCGAAGGCTTTGTGCAGCCCGTTTATTACTGGGACCCGGTAATTGCTCCTTCAGGTGCGCAATTCTACAGCGGCAACGCCTTCCCTGACTGGAAAGGCAGTCTGTTTGTAGGGGCGCTCAAAGAGATGCGCCTGGTGCGACTGGTATTGGAAAACGGCCGGGTGAAAGGCGAAGAGCACCTACTCACAGACCGCAAGCAGCGCATCCGCGACGTGAAACAGGGACCAGACGGCGCGCTCTTTCTTGTGACAGACCAGCAGAACGGGGAGCTCTGGAAGGTGGCGCCACGCGCCCAATAAGTACTCAGATTGAAGGGATGTGTTACAAAACGCTATTGCAAAGCTGTAAGAACAGATAAACACGAAACCATGAACAAGGTATACCTGACGCTGCTCTCCTGCCTCTTGCTGGCCATGGCCGGTTGCCAGGGCTCAGGCAATGCGAAGGAAATGCTGCAGGACGAGGAAAAACGCACGCAGGTTTACACGGCCATACTGGAAGATGAACAGCTGCGCGAAGAGATGATGGCACGGATGCGCGACTACAACATGGGCGGACCCGGCAGCAGAGGGCAGATGCAGGGCCGCGGCATGGCCGGTGACACAGCAGGTATGGCTGCCATGAACAGGCAACAAATGCAGGTGCACCTGCAGCAGCTAACAACACTCTGCGCCACCGACACCGCCGCCTGCAGCATGCTGTCGGATATGATGCTGGATAACCGTGCCATCATGGGCCACCTGATGCAGCGCATGCAACGCCGCGGCTCCATGGATTCCGGTTGCCTGCAGATGATGATGCGCCAGTTGGAACGTTAAGGTACGGGAACGGAATATTTCCCTACTGGACGTTGTCGCTGATTTTCGTCATTTTTTAGGCGGTTGTACGGAGCTATATTGACTGCTGTAGCACCTCTTCCATGAAGCAGAAATCGGTTATCAGCCTATTGGTGGTCCTGATTGCCCTGGCGGCAGCTGTAGCCACCCTCACTGGCATTTTGTCCACGGAAGGTCCGGGACCTTACCAGCACGAGTCCATCCGAGGCGAAACCGTGACCATTTATGGGCGCGGCGTATACCAGCACATGTCAGCTGAGGTGGCGCCGCAAGGTATAGCACAAGACTACGTGACGCTGTTGCTGGGTATCCCGCTCCTATTGCTTGCCTTGCTATGGGCTAGGTCCGGCTCCCTCAAAGGTCGGCTTCTGCTGGCCGGTATTCTGGGTTACTTCCTGGTGACATACCTCTTTTACCTGCTCATGGGCATGTACAACGCGCTCTTCCTGGTGTACGTGTTCCTGCTCGGCACTACCTTCTTCTCCTTTTTGCTCACCCTGTTTTCTCTGGACAGAAAGCAGCTTCCTTCCGCCTTCCTGGCCTCCACCCCGAATCGGCTCACTGGTGGCTTTCTCATTTTCGTGACCGTTTCCATTGCCCTGCTTTGGCTGGGAATTGTGGTGCCGCCGCTGCTGGAGGGCACGGTGGTGCCGGTGCAGGTGGAGCATTACACGACGCTGGTGGTGCAGGGGCTGGACCTGGGATTGTTACTTCCTTCTGGCTTCGTGACAGGTATGCTATTCATCCGCAAGCGTACCTGGGGCTATCTCTTCGCGCCCGTCTACTTCGTGTTTCTTTCCCTGCTGATGACGGCCCTCACCGCTAAGGTCGTGGCTATTGCCCTGCTGGACTACAACGTGATTCCAGTCATCTTTATCATTCCTACCTTCAACCTCCTCACCGTGCTTAGCAGTGTGTTCCTCTTCAGGAACATCCGGGAGGTGGCGCAGGTATAGCATTTGGGTGGCAGGCGCAAAAAACACAGGCAGCTATGGGATGGCTGCCTGTGTTTTTTCATCAAAACG
This sequence comes from Pontibacter roseus DSM 17521, assembly GCF_000373265.1. Taxonomy (GTDB): domain Bacteria; phylum Bacteroidota; class Bacteroidia; order Cytophagales; family Hymenobacteraceae; genus Pontibacter; species Pontibacter roseus. Next base: position 247,071 of record NZ_KB890762.1, on the reverse strand, counting down.
GAAGGTATGCTTACACTAAGGCTTTGTGGGGTATAGTTTGCGCGGCAGTCCGTTCCTGTCTACCAGTTCAATCACTGGGGCTGCCACTCTGCCGCCGGCACCACCCCAAGGTTGGTTCGCGTTGAAGATAGCCACCGTCGCCACTTGTTCGTAAGACAAGGCGCCTGTGAAGGTCTTGGATTTGCCGAAGTTGTTGATGATGACCCGATAAGAGGTTCTGCCGCCTGTTGAAGGTCCGAAATAGTGTACCTGTACCCGATAGGTTCCGAATGGTGCCTGGTTCGTTGGCCAGAACACGTTCTCAGGACCACCGCCATCGGTGTCGTCCAAATCAAGTTCCCCCTGGCTGACGATGGACTTGGGGTTGCCGTAATATATTTTTTCGCCATAGGGGTCAATTACCCACAGGTCGATGTCAGCGTCTGTGTTCCAGTCCAGCGTTATTTTGATGTCGCCGTAGCCGGAGGCCAGGATGGCATCCATACGCTGGAAGTCCTTGGCACGCGTCTTGGTGAGCTCCGAGTATACGTAATCTGCTCCTTTGGCGGCCTCCAGTGCCAGACTATAGCAGCCGTACATACCATCGTACAGGTCTTTCGCATTCTTCGGTTTTGAGGCCAGGCTCAGGCAGTCTATCAGGCTCATTTTCACGCCATAGTAGGACTGCAAGTGGCTACCTAGTATGTTGTCCTGCTCCGGGTTGATGAGTTTCACCACATCATAGACCGCAGAAGCACAGGTAACCGCGAGACCGGCACCCGCCAACAAGGTGAGCGGAGGAGCACCAACCGCTAGGCCCACTCCCACAATGCAGCCCGTCATGTTGAAGACCGTGCCTATCAGCGACAGGGCGGTTCCGACTTCCGTGGCGGCACCGGCATACCTGCCGTTGGCGAAGCGTCCGTTGCGGGCGTTCAGCAGCACCGCTAAATCAGTGGGGCCCAGCGCAATGCCGTACTGGTACGTAGCGGCATCGATGTTGTCATTCGGGAAGCGGGCGATGTTCACGGTGCCTTTTTCGAGGTTATACCCCCCAAACAGCACTGTTTCTTTTCCGGTATGGTACGAAGCCGGGAAACCATCTTCGTTGAGGTAAATCACGTAATTGTCGCCCCTGTGGCTGTGGATGTAGAGCTTGTCCAGCTTACCGGCGGTGTAGTGCGGGATGATGCCATTGTTATCCTTGTCGGTGATGTGATAGGGATGCTCCGGGTCACCCGTCTCGAAATAGGCAACGCCGTGCGGTGCCGCCGTCTCCCAATCCAGCACCTCTACGGTGCCCAGTCCATGTGCTTTTCCCATGTATTCCAGTTTCACCTCCTGTCGGCCCGGCTGCACCTCCAGCGGAACGAAGGCATAGATGGAATCACCGCTAAGTTTGCTGACCGATACCTCGGTGCTGCCGAAGTACATCCGGTAGTCCTCTGCCCCACCCGGATAGCGGTTGCCTCCGAAGGCGACCGTCTGGTAAGGGAGCGCCTGACTCACATCACTGATGCGTTCGAATTTGGGGTCTTCTGGTTTCACGTCGGCTAATTCGCAGCTATTCACAACGAAGCAGGAGGCTAGAAGACACAAAGCGTAAAATTTCTTCATTATATGTCTTTAGGTTAAGGAAATGTGCTGCAAGGAATAACTAATCAATGGATTAATAAAATTTAATATATGTTTTATCATAATAATACCCACTTCTGAGTACTGCCTATAACTGTTGCAGGTATACTCTCTTGTATTATGCAGTAGAAATCAGGTATAGCGTGGGCTATATTGCTATAAGGGGAATGTGATAGGTATCACACGACTGGCCCGGCTACGAAAAAAACAGAGATAACAGTTGCTAAAATATTTTTATCATCGTATAATTACGATAAGAACAAACCACATGGGACAGACGAAGACAGAACAGTTCACAAAAGCAGATATCGAGTTGGCTGCTTTAGCCAAGGCGATGGCCCACCCCGCCCGTGTTGCCATTCTGCGCATCCTGCTGGAGCGCAGGGCCTGCATCTGCGGCGACATTGTGGAGGAGCTCCCACTATCGCAGTCTACGGTGTCGCAGCACCTGAAGGAGCTGAAGGAGGCAGGGCTGATACAGGGCGATATAGACGGCAAGAAGGTATGCTACTGCATCAACGAGCAGACCTGGAAACAGGCGCAGCAGTTGCTGGACGCTTTCTTTGCCGATTATACCTCCTGTGGTAGCAGCTGCTGCTAAAAAATTTGACTTATATCATCGTAATTTACCGATAAATTAAATTCAGGAAATCATGAACAACGCAGAAGAACTAAAGAAAATCGTAAAGGACAAGTACAGCGAGATAGCGCTGCAAAGTAAAGAGCAGAACGAAGCCTCCTGTTGTGGCGCCACCGGCTGCGGCACAGTGGACTACGCCATTTTCGCTGACAATTACTCGGAACTGGAAGGTTATAACCCCGATGCAGACTTGGGGCTGGGCTGTGGCGTGCCTACTGAGTTCGCTCAAATCAAAAAGGGCGACACGGTGGTGGATTTGGGCTCCGGAGCCGGCAACGACTGCTTCGTGGCACGCGCCCTGACCGGCGAGAGCGGCAAGGTGATTGGCCTGGACATGACGGAAGCCATGGTGGCCAAAGCGCGTGAGAACGCCGACAAGTTGGGCTTCAACAACGTGGAGTTCCGCCAGGGAGAGATTGAGGCGATGCCGATAGCCGCTAACCGGGCCGATGTGGTCATCAGCAACTGCGTGCTCAACCTGGTGCCGGACAAACGCAAGGCTTTTGCCGAGACCTTCCGCATACTCAAACCAGGCGGGCACTTCAGCATTTCGGATGTGGTGCTGGTGGGCGAGCTTCCGGCAGGCATTGTGCAGGCCAGTGAGATGTACGCCGGCTGCGTGTCGGGCGCCATCCAGAAAGAGGACTACCTGCAGATTATCCGTGAGGCCGGATTCGAGAACATCATGGTGCAGAAGGAGAAGGCCATTCAGGTGCCGGACGAAATCCTGCGCGACTATTTGGATGAGGCAGGTATACAAGCCTTCCGAGAAAGCAACACCGGGATTTACAGCATCACGGTATATGGTGTCAAGCCATTGGAAGACGCCTGCTGTGCGCCCGGCTGCTGCTAGATTTGTCACTCTCTCTAAGAGTAAAGGAAGGCCACCTCGTACGAGGTGGCCTTCCTTTCTGTCGTCTCCAGCTAGTACATGACGGCCATCAGCAGCATCATGGCTGTGAGCTGAATACCGACGCCAATTCCCACTCCTGCCAGGACCTTTCCTTTTTTACGTCTGTGCGCCTGCTCCTTGTAGCCCTGCACATAGTCGGGGTATTGCAGCAGGTTGACATCCGAAATCCTGTGGTTCTCTATTTTGGGCGGCGTGGCACCTATCACGACGCTGCCCACTAAACCTATGGGGAACATGGTGAAGGCACTGGCAGCCGAACCCCACATGGCGCCACTGCCGGTATAGTACTTCAGCGCATCTTCTCGGCCTAGCAGGCGCAGTTCCTCAGGCGTAAGCGCCGCCGCTTTGGTAGCAGGGCTTGCAGGCAGGTTTTGCTCGAAAACTTCTTTAGTTCCGTCTTGGAACTGCACCATGAACACCTCAGATTTGGGTATACGCCAAGTCATTCCCTGCAGCGAGTCCGGATGCTGGAACAGTATCTCCTGAAGCGTTATTTCCAGTATCCGGGCAGACACTTCCTCTCCGGATGTCTTAACGATTCTGTCTTGCGCAAACACCCCCTGGTGCAGCAGGAAGAGGAGGATGAGTAGAGTCAATTTTTTCATGATGGACGATGTTAGTTGCTGGAACAGATGTTAGTATTTGCGTGAGTTGAAGCCAAACAGCAGGCTCAAGCGCATTCCGTCTTTGGAGGGAGCCACGGCCAGATTCACCGGGAAGTTCACACCCTGACTCTGGAAGTTGGTGCCAACCGCCAATACAAGGCCCGCCCCACCCAAGGTCACGTTCGGCCCGACACCAAACTCAAGGCCCTTCGCACTTCGGATGCCCACCAAGGCACTGAGACTCGGCAGGAACTTGCCCTGCTCCAGACCTCCCACCAAAGGCACAAACTCAAAAAGGCCGGAGGTGCCGTTGTCGAGGGTGAACACGCGAGTTTCGAACTGCCAACCGAACTGAGTCATAAAGGCGCTTACCTCCCTATCGTACTCCTCCACCAAGTGGTCTCTGTACTTCTGGCTCAGCACCGTAAAGCCGAGACGTGGTCCGCCCAGCTTCAGGTTTGCCTGAGGATAACCTGTGCGTCCAGGTATGCCGGGTATCTGCTGTTTAGCTGGCTGCGCGACATCGGTGAAAGTGACCTTTGTGCCGTTTTCATACTTGATGAGGAACACCTCCCCTTTCGCAATAGCAATGATGGGCCCCTTCAGGTTATCAAAGCGCTTGTAGCGGATTTCCTCCAGGTTGATTTCGAGTACCTTCACCTGCAGTTCGTCGCCGTTGCGCTTGATGAGCAGGTCCTGCGCCTGGCCGATGAGGCAGGTGGTACAGGCCAATAAAGTAAATAGAAGCTTTTTCATGTAATTTTTGGTTTAGATGTGTTTGTAAAGCATGTGAGTGATGCAGTAAAGGTATAGGCGCCTATGCCAGAAGGAAAGCCGACATTGCGTTTTTAAGGACTTTTAAAATTTACAAAGTATCCTCCTATATAATTGGCTAATAATGGTTTATATTCAACCCATCAGACTTTAAAATTTTTGTTTTTCTCCAATAAATCCTTTAACTCGATGCTGCACCTGACCTATGGATGATTTAAGAATCACAATTGACACGCTTTCAGAGGAGGACAAGCGGGAGTTGGCTGTTTTCATACAGCGACAGAAGAAAAAGAAGTGCCGCAAGGACCTGGAGCTATTTCAGTTACTGCAGCAGAAAAAGCGCCATAAACCAGAGGAACTTATCAACCGGCTATACCCGGAGTCTGCCAATCCGGTGGCTTACTATGCCTTGCGCAAAAGGCTGACGCGCCACCTCACCGATTTCATCATGCTCAAGCGGATGGAAGAAGACATTACGGCGGCTTCTTCCATCATGGGCACTCTTTCACTGGCTAGCTATCTATTTGATGCGGGTGTGGGCCGTCTGGCCTGGGCATACCTGCGAAAAGCCGAGAAACTGGCGGCAGCCAATGAACAATATGACCTCCTCAATGCAGTTTACAACCTCCAGATAGAGAAAGCCGACAGCGAGTATGCTGACAAACTGGACGCCATCATCAGCAAGCGCAACCAGAACAAGCTGGCTGCCGACGAAGACGAGCGGGCAAACATCGCCAGCAGCCTCATCAACCAGCGGTTGCAGGCTGTGCGCCGCCAAGGAATGGACCTGAACTTCGATAAAATCATACAGGAGGTGCTCCATACCTACCACCTCACAGAGGCGGTGAGCAAGCGCCCTTCCCTCCTCTACAAACTGATGTCGATTGCGCGTAGCGCCGTGCTCGCCCGCAAGGATTTCCTGACTTTTGAGCCTTACATCATCTCGCAGTTCCAGGAGATTGAGCAGCGGCAGGGCTTCATCAGGGCCCACCAGTACTACCGCCTCAGCCTGCTCTATATGATTGCGCACGTGCTTTACCGCAATAAGAAATTCACAGAGTCGATGCGCTACCTGAACCTGCTCCACCAAGGTATAGGAGGTGAAGGCAAAAGCCATTACGCCCACTTCTTTCCCCGCTATACCTTCCTGACGGTGGCCAACCTGGTGTTCCTGCGTCGCAACTCGGAGGGCATCGCGCTGATGGAGAAACTTCTTTCCAGCAATTCGCTCGCGCTAAGCACCAAAGACCAACTCACCGCTCAGCTAGGACTCAGCTTCAATTATTTCGCACAAGGGGAATTTTCCAGAGCGAACCGTGTGTTGCTGGGCATCAAACGGTCCGACAAGTGGTGTGCCGGCAAGATGGGCCGGGAATGGGTGTTGAAGAAGAATATGGGGGAACTGATTCTGCAGTTCGAGTTGGGAAACGAAGACCTGGTGCTGAACAAAATAAGGTCGTTTGAGAGGACCTTCCACGATTTGCTTCAGGAGCCGGCCTACCGCAACGTGAGGCAGTACCTGCTGCTCCTCAAGAACATGGCGGACCAGCCGAACGCCGTGGAGAGTAGCGCCTTTTTTCAGCAGGTAGAGCAAAGCCTGGAATTCGAATCATTTGAGAACACAGACATACAGGCCATGAGCTTTTACGCCTGGCTCAAAGCCAAAATGCTGCGCCGCCCCTATTACGACGTATTGCTGGAACTATCGAAGAGCGCTTGATGTAGGGCCACGTGCGACCTAAAAACGGTAATGCGCGTAGAGACAGAATAATCCCATTGGTACATTCGCACCAGCAGGACTCACACACTAGCCTTTTATAGAAATGGGAAAAGACTATACCATACCTGCGCAGACTCGCATTGGCCATGTGCACCTCAAGGTGGCCGACCTCGACCGCGCCATGAAGTTCTACTGTGACCTGCTGGGCTTTGAGTTGATTACGACCTATGGCGAAGATGCTGCCTTTATCTCAGCCGGCGGATACCACCACCACATCGGGTTGAATACCTGGTATAGCAAAGATGGCACTCCTCCTCCCGCCCGAAGCACAGGCCTGTTCCATACCGCCATCCTGTACCCTACCCGCTGTGATTTAGCGGCCATCCTAAAGCGTCTATTGGAAGCAGAGTACCGGCTTTCCGGCGCCTCAGACCATGGCGTTTCCGAAGCCTTATACCTATCGGACCCCGACCAAAACGGTGTGGAATTATATTGGGACAAGCCAAGGGATGTATGGCCTAAGAAAGCAGATGGTTCCATTGACATGTACACACGCCCGCTTGACTTACAGGACCTCCTAGGCGAACTAAAGAAAGAGGCTTAGCAGGTATAGCCAACATCTACTATAGGTCAAGAGAAGTTTGCATTCGTATTCAACCCACTACAAGCCGCTTTTGCTGATGCGTATACCTGCAGTTTGTACTTCATCTGGTTGTAATCGTCCGTCATTACGAAACGTAACATCCTCTACTCTGAAGCTTGTTCATCATCCGATAGCCTTTCAGCAATTACTAGCTATTCAGCATCGTTGACTAGTAACAGCCACATCTGCCACGTAAAATTGCACTGTGATTCCTACCTACCTGAAAATACACGCGTACTATATCTTATGGACAGTCCTATACTGAGTTGCTGAACACTTATTGTGAAGGCTTTTCCTAATAGACCTGTTCGATAAAGTTATATTTCCTTTTTATCATATGATACGTGCACAGCATCTAGTAACGTGCTGAGTTGTATCGTAGAGTGTAGCTGTAGGAGAAAGCGATATTGGAAGAAGGTTTAAGCCTTTTTGTCTGACATGCGGATTTGTGGGAGTGGGTAAATTTATGGAAGCATCATGGGGACAGGGGGCAGGTTTGATGTGCAGCATCTATTCAGTACAGTATATTGGTTAGCTTTTCTTCTTTCTCCCTTCGTTTCCTGGGCAGAAACCTACTATGTCAGCCATTCCGGGAAAGACGGCAACACCGGAACCTCTCCAGCCCTAGCCTGGGCCACTATCGATAAATTAAACACCACCTACTTTCAGCCAGGCGATACCATTTTACTGGAGGGAGGAAGCTTATTTGAGGGTGGTATTCTTGTAAAGCCTAATCGAGGCGGAACAGCTCAAGAACCTATCGTCTTCAGTTCATACGGATTAGGGCGCGCGACCATCAGTAGTGGTAAGGTTGCAGGATTCAAAGCTTACAATACTGCGGGAATCCGGATTGAGAACCTGATTTTCGCTGGTGCCGGAAGGAACATCAACGTGTCTTTCGGAGTAGAGTTCTACATGGATATTGCTGACACATTGCTCAGCTTCATCCGCATTGATCAGGTGGAGGTATACGGTTACCGTGAAGCAGGAATCGCTATCATAAGTTGGGACCAGACCACTGGAGGGTTCAAAGATGTATCCATTACCAACTCCTCCTCACACGACAACGGGGATGCAGGCATCGCTATTTATGCCCAGGGTATCATCTGCCACAAGAATGTCTATGTCGCATATTCAAAAGCCTATGACAACCCTGGTATACCTGACAAAGATTGGAACCATAGCGGCAGCGGGATTATGGTGGGAGGAGCAGATGGCGCTGTGATAGAGTATTGCGAAGCCTACAACAATGGCTGGTTGAACAGTTACGGTAGGGCAGGTCCGATTGGCATCTGGGGATACCACTGCAGAAACCTGCTCATACAATATAATGAATCCTACGGCAACAGAACAAAGAACCGCACCGACGGCGGCGGGTTTGATATTGACGGTGGCTGCACCTCTTGCATTATACAGTATAACTACTCCCATGACAATGATGGAGCTGGTTACGTTATATCGCAGTACAGGAACGCCCCTCCGATGCGGGATGTGGTAGTTCGGTACAACATCAGCGAGAACGATGCCAGGAAGAACAGCTTTGGCAGCATCCTGGTGTGGTCGCATGGCAGCAGTGGGGCGATGACCGGTACAGACATCTATAACAACACCATTTACACCTCACCCTCCGCTAAAGGCTCCCCTGCCGGAGTGTGGGTAGATGTCAACTCCACTTATGAAGTGAACTTCCGGAACAACATCCTGCTCACATCAGGTAACGTGCCCCTGGTGGATGGAAAGCGTTCTCAAAACGTGCGCTTCGAAGGGAACAACTACTGGTCGGCTGATGGCGACTTTAAAATCCTATGGCACGGTGTCACCTATACCTCGCTGCAAGACTGGCGGACAGCTACAGGCCAGGAAGCGTCAGTAGACGAACTTCTGGGAACTGCAATAGACCCACAATTACGAGGACCTGGAACAGGCATAACCATAGGCAGTCCTACAGAACTCTATAAGCTTAGCGGCTACGAACTGAAGGAAACTTCTCCCCTTGTTTTGAACGGCTTGGACCTGAAGAAAAGATACGGAATAGATGTGGGTAAATCTGACTTTTTCGGGAACATACTCGAAAACCCAAATGGCTTCTCTGTCGGAGCTTATCAATTTATAAAACAGGCCACTCCATTTGTTTTGATTACATCTTTCACTGCAACAAATCAAGGCCAATCTGCTCTGCTGCAATGGGAGACATCTGCAGAGCGCAGGAGCCGGGGCTTTGGTGTGGAGGTATCAGTTGATGGAACCACCTATAAGCCACTTGGATTTGTGCCCAGCAACACCCCAAACACAGACCAGCCACAAAGCTATACCTACGTGGATGCAGAGTCTGACAAATCCGGCACCTGCTATTACCGCCTCCGCCAGGTAAATTTGGATGGCACGGCCACTTACTCCGAGGTTAAGGAGTTGCATTTCGAGAGAGAAGCAGGAGTAGGTATACTGGCATACCCAAATCCGTTCAGCAATGTAATTATATTGGATGTCATGGCAGAAGAGGAGGAGAAGTTGATGCTCAGCCTCAAGGACATATCAGGCCGCACCATACTAATTGAGGCTTCACAGTTACTACAGATAGGCAACAACACCCTGCGCCTGAACTTGCCACAAAAATATCCAGCCGGCATTTACCTGCTGACCGTGCAGCAAGGAGATAAACTGCACATATTCAAACTACTCAGTCAATAGCTAACTCCAAGTATACCTGTATCTGGCAAGCCAATCTGTTTTAAAAAGGCAGTTAGTTCAGGTATAAGAATGCATCTGAGGTAACCTGAACAAACACCGCCTTCAGCAGAACGTATACCTAGTCTCACTTACTAATTTTGAAACATGGATATCATACACGACGAAACAGATTTGCGGTTCTATGCTGACACAGGAGACGGAGAGGCTGAGCTGACCTATACTTATACAGAAGAAGGCGAAATGGACTTTGACCACACGTTCGTACCGGAGCCCCATCGCGGGAAAGGTCTTGCGGACAAGCTGGTAAAGGCGGGTCTGGAACATGCACGCGAGAAGAACTGCAAAGTGGTACCTTCCTGTCCGGTGGTGGAGGCCTACGTGAAACGCCACGACGGCTACGAAGAAATGATTAGTTGGAAGTATTAAATTCTATAGCCGGGAGCTATACCTGGTGGCGTTGGGACTGCGGCCGTAGGAGCAGCCAAAGTAACAAACCGACTGGCCATACCATCAACAGCACGACCAGCGCCACCAGCCATCCTGGTTTGCCCCTGCGCCGGGCATCCATGTAAGCCCACACAACGCTCCATACATAGAACACCAGCACCACCAGGCAAATGATGAGCACCATAATGCCTAAACCTGAAAAAACGTCGTCCGTTAGCTGCTCCATACCTAGTTGCTTCACCTTAGTACTTATACTTTCTCAGTAAATGAATGTTGTTGATGGCTAAATCAATACACGTTCACATAATTAGAAGTTCTTATATTAAAGCACAGTACCTGCATGCCGTTAATAAGGGCTATTTAGTGCTGCGATGTCAGCAATCATTAGCTATGTGAGGCGACAAAAACTTCCATTACTACTCCTGGGAAGAAATCGCTGGCCCCCACCTCCGGGTGGCTCCGTAAGGTATACGCCCCTCTCATCCCGACTGCCACCGCTTCAGTTTCAACCCTTCTTCCCCTACCGCCATACCTGAACAGGTATCCGTAAGCGCCATACCCCGTACAAAGGACTTCTTTGATTTTGTTTACGGGCTATACTATACCCCGGCATGAGACAGACAACATGACTATGAAAGAAACGCAGCACAAGCACCTTTGGTGGCAGGAAGGCATCATTTACCAGATATACCCCCGCTCCTTCCAAGACAGCGACAACGACGGAATAGGAGACCTTCCCGGCATCATCCAACGGCTCGATTACCTCCAATCCCTCGGCATCACCGCTATTTGGCTATCGCCCATATTCCCCTCTCCCATGGCAGATTTCGGGTATGACATTTCCGACTACTGTGGTATCCACCCCCTGTTTGGCAGCATGGAAGATTTTGATGAACTCCTGCGGGAGGTGCATGAACGGGGCATGAAACTGATTTTGGATTTGGTGCCTAACCATACCTCCAGCGAGCACCCCTGGTTTTTGGAATCCAAATCCTCACGCACCAGCCCGAAACGCGACTGGTACATCTGGAAGGACGCCCAACCCGATGGCTCAGCACCCAACAACTGGCTCGCTATGTTCGGGGGCAGCGCCTGGGAGTGGGATGAGGAGACGCAGCAGTACTATTACCATGCGTTTCTGAAGGAGCAGCCGGATCTGAACTGGCGCAACCCTGAGGTGCAGGAGGCCATGCTGAACGTCATGCGTTTCTGGCTCGATAAAGGCGTAGACGGTTTCCGGGTGGATGTGATGTGGCACATGATAAAGGACAGCCAATTCCGAGACAACCCCGTTAACCCGAATTACAGGGAGCATCAGGCCACTTACGAAAGACTCATCCCCGCCTACTCCACTGACCAGCCTGAGGTGCACGACATTGTGCGCAGCATGCGCCAGGTATTGGATGCCTACGACGAGCGCATGATGATCGGGGAGATATACCTGCCCATAGATAAACTCATGACCTACTATGGCACCGACAGCAAGGAAGCCCATCTGCCCTTCAACTTCCTGCTGCTTTCCATCGACTGGGACGCAGGCAAGCTGGCTTCTGAAATCAACCAGTACGAAGGCGCCCTGCCGGCGGGCGGATGGCCTAACTGGGTGCTAGGCAACCACGACCAACCCCGCATCACCAGTCGGGTTGGCCAGTCGCAGGCACGTGTAGCGGCCATGCTCCTTCTCACCCTGCGCGGTACGCCCACCATCTATTATGGAGACGAGATAGGCATGCGCGATGTACCAATTCCACCCGATGAGGTGCAGGACCCACAGGGGCTGAACATGCCAGGCCTTAACCTGAGCCGGGACCCCCAGCGCACTCCCATGCAATGGAACGCAGGCGAAAACGCCGGCTTCAGCACGGAGAGACCGTGGCTCCGGCTACCGGATTTTTACAAGAGACAGAACGTGGAGGCGCAGCAGGAGGACGAATTTGGCATGCTGACACTGTACAGCAAACTCATCAGGCTTCGGCAGCAGGAGCCTGCCCTGCATGTCGGGGAGTACAAGCCGGTGGTGACCAAGAGCCCCCTGCTAGGCTACTTGCGTGTTTCTGGCGACACCCGCTTCCTGGTATTACTCAACCTGAGCCACAAGCCATGTTACTTCACCCCTGACCATTTCACATTTGAGGGTACGATAGCACTCAACACTATACCTGAACGCGAGGGCACATCCGTGAAAGACCAGGTATACCTGAGCGGTGACGAAGGGATGGTCATCCGATTAAAGAACTCATAGCCTGTATAACAGGTATAGCACTTGAATGCAAGCAATGTTAAACGCCTGTAATTAAGTAGCCTGTCGGTACTTCCGCAAAAGAAACGGCCGGTACTACCTGTAGTACCGGCCGTTTCTAATAGCAACATGGTATCCTTACTCTGTGTCTGTATCGGCTTGCATGGCTTTGATGTTGACCGAGTTTTTGGCGATTTCATTCAGCTTGGTGTCCGCCATCTTCTCTTCGTCTAGCGTTTGCCGCAGCAGGGTGGCCACCTCCAGGTGTCCCAGGCGCTCAGCGAAGTGTGCCGCCGTACCGTACGCAGAAATCTCGTAGTGCTCTATCTTCTGCGATGATGCAATCAGGGCCGCGTCTATGGTCTCGGTGGTGGCATCTACTGACATCAGCTCATTCGCAAGCTTCAGCATGCCTAAAATAGGGGAAGTTCCCATTTCGTCGTTCAGCTCGATGTTCATCATCTGGCATACATGGTCCAGCCGCTGCCGCTGTACTTTTGTTTCCTCCAGGTGCTTTTCCAGCGCCATCTTGAGCAGCTGGTCTCCGGCGCGCTCCGCCATTTTAGGCATGGCTTCTATCAGTTGGTCCTCCACCTTGCAGAGCTCGTTTATTTCGTGCTTCAACAGGTCCTCCAGACTCCTTAATTGGTTCATAGCTTGTATCTCCTATATGTGCTTAAATTGTGTGTATGGGCTATCAGAATCTGTGGCAGCCGCACTCTAAATAAACGTTTCTTGAAATGGGAGGTTGATGAACTTATACCTAATCTGCAGGTCATCAAGGTGGAAACTACGTAGTCTGCCAGCAAGGTCCAAGGTCCTATACCTTCAAAGCCCCGCAAGCACGCCCCATACCTTTCCGCTACACCTTAGCGGCTCCGCCCCGTAAATACGGGTAACATCTTCTCAGCCAACAGAACATGCGAAACATGACTGCATCCATTGCCGCGATTCTGGCACGCGACCTTGATAAACTGGTCCAGGAGCTGACGCTGTTTGAGAAAGAGGAAGCGCTTTGGAGAACCGAAGGCCAAATCACTAACCCAGCCGGAAACCTCTGCCTGCACCTGGTGGGCAACCTCAACACCTACATCGGCGGCATACTGGGTGCCAGCGGTTACGTGCGTGACCGGGAGGCAGAGTTCAGCCTGAAAAACATACCCAAGGAGGAGTTGCTAGCGCAGGTACGGCAGACCAAAGCCACCGTCACCCATACCTTGGATATGCTGTCCGACGAGGCGTTGCAGCAGCCCTATCCGCAGCAGGTACTAGGCCACGAGATGACGGTAGGCTTCTTTCTGGTGCACCTGACCGGGCACCTCTCCTACCACCTGGGCCAAATCAACTACTTGCGGCGCCTGCTGCCATGACCAATAAGCTCTCAGCTATTTATTGCAAAAATTTAGTTCTGTAAATTATGAACTAACGAAACTAGATTCTACCTTTGTGGTGTTATTATCCTGTAACAGACAATTACTATGACTTTAACCGACAAGCAACTGGAACTGATTGAAGAATTTGGTATCTACCAGGAGAGCAATGGTTTTCAGCCGGCTGTAGCACGTGTTATGGGCCTGTTGTTGGTGTCTGATAAGCCGGAGCTTACCTTCGAGGAGATTTCAGAAACCTTGAACATAAGCAAAAGCGCCACCAGCAATGCCCTGAACATGTTGCTCAACACGGGCCACATCGAGTATACCACCTTCCATGGCGACAGAAAACGCTACTTCCGAATAAAATCGTCGAATTGGCGTGAGCTCTTTAACAAGAAGATGGAAGACTTAGGTGAGCTGAACAACCTGCTAAAGCGTGTGCTGGAAGTAAGGGAAAGAGAAAATCCCATCTACGACCAGAAACTGCAGTACTTCATCAGCTTCCTGGACTACCTGAAAGCCCAACTCCCCAACCTCATTGAACAGTGGGAAAAGGAACACCTGAAGGAGAAAGCTTAATTTTTTATTTTACCGGTTCTATAATTTCAGAACTAACTACAAACACCATAACTAAAAGGACTAAAAACGTGAATACCAAGCACTTATTTGTTGGTCTTGCCCTGCTCCTGATGAAGCCGGCACTTGCCCAACAGCAGCCGGAGGCAAAGGAGCTGAACCTGCAACAGGCAGTGACTTATGCGCTGGAGCATAACGAAGATGTGCAGAAAGCCTCCTATGATGAGCTGTCTGCTCAGTACGTGATTAAAGAGGCCAAGAGCAATGGTCTGCCGCAAGTAAACGCATTCGGCAAAGTAGACGCCTACCCGGCCCTCCCAACCCAGATACTGCCCGGTGAAATCATCGGTAAGCCAGGCACCACGGTGCCGGTGCAGTTCGGTACCAAATACAATGCGCAGGGTGGCGTACAGTTCTCGCAGCTGCTTTTCAGCAAATCTTACTTTGTGGGCCTGCAGGCAGCCAAGACCACTGAAGACCTGTTCCGCCTCCGCAAGCAAATGACCGAAGAGGATGTGATATACAACGTTGGCGCCGCCTATTTCCAGATTTTACAGACACAGGAGCAGTTCAATACCATCGAAGCGAACCTGAACCGACTGACACAACTGGAGAAACTCCTGCAGCTGCAGTACAAGAACGACCTGGTGAAGAAAGTGGATGTGAACCGCATCACGGTGAACAGGTCCAACCTAGAGACGCAAAAACAGACGCTTACCTCTGCGCTGGAGCAGCAGGTGAACGTGCTCAAGTTCTTCATGGGCATGCCGCTGGAAGAGAACATCACACTGGCCAACTCAGCCATACTCCTGGACACGCAGGAGCCGCAGCACATCGATGTGAAGCAGGTGGCCGAACAGCAGACGCAGTACAAGCTGCTTCGCACCCAGCAGGAGCTCAACGACCTGCAGGTGAAAAACATACGGGCGGGTTACTACCCTTCCCTCAACCTGACGGGCAGCTACCTCTACCAGGCGCAGCGCCAGGAGCTTAACTTCTTCGATACCAACCTGCCGTGGTTCAACACCGGTGTGGTGGGGCTGCAGCTGAACATCCCGATTTTTGATGGCTTCAAAAAGAACGCGCAGGTACAGCAGGCGCAGATTGAGGCCAAGAAACTGGAAGAGGATACCAAGAAGCTCAACAAGAACACCATGGTGCAGCTGACCAACTCCATCAACCAGCTCAACAACAGCACCGAGGCCATCAAGGCGCAGGAGCGCAATGTGACCCTGGCACAGGAGGTATACAACACCACCAACGAGCTGTACAAAGAGGGCATTTCGCCGCTCACAGACCTGCTGGAGGCAGAAGTGACTTTGCGTGAGGCGAACACAAACCTCAACAATGAACAACTAAAGTATCAGCTGGCCCAACTCGGCTACCTGAAAGCAAAAGGAGAATTAAAGACATTAGTAAAATAAGAACCTAAAAGACAAAATGAAAAAGCTGATTTATATCGTAGTTGTGGTGTTGATTCTGGGCGCTGTTGGCTTCAAGCTGATGAGCAACAAAGAACAGATGGCCGCCAACGCCGCCGTAGCCTCCATCAAAAGCGATGCTATACCTGTGACCATTACCGAAGTGGCATCTGCCAAGCTTGACAAATCATTCACAGCACAAGGCAATTTCGCCCCTATCCAAAGCCTGACGCTGCTTTCTGAAACACAGGGCCAGATTCAGCGCGTGCTGAAGCGCAAAGGTGACAAAGTGAAGGCAGGCGACCTGTTGGTGCAGGTGGAAAGCAATACCATGTCTGCTGACCTGGCTACCGCACAAACCAATGCCGAGAAAGCGAAAAGAGACCTGGAGCGCTTCGAGAACCTGGCTGCTGGCGACGCCATCACCAAAAGACAACTGGAAGAGGCCCGTTTGGCTGCCAAGTCAACGGAGGCTCAACTGGTAGCCGCCCGTCAGCGCCTGAACAAGACCCGCATCACTGCCCCTATCAGCGGCGAAATCAACGAGATTTATGTGGAGGTCGGCTCTTACCTGAACATGGGCACGAAGCTGTATGATATCGTGAACGTGGACAAGCTGAAGCTGCAGGTGAAAGCCTCTGAAAGCGAAGTGCTGCTGATTAGCAAAGGCGATAAAGTGAAAGTGAAAGCAGCCGCCGGCGCAGGTCAGGAATACGAAGGTATAGTGACCGCCATTGCCGCCCAGGCCGACCCTAGTCTGAAGTTCGATGTAGAAATCGAAGTGAAAAACGCAGCGAACAACAACCTGAGAGCCGGAATGTATGGCACAGCCTCTTTTGAGGTGGACGACCAGCGTGATGCTATGCTGCTTCCACGTGAGGCCATTGTGGGCAGCATCCAGAACCCTAGCGTGTACGTGGTGAACAATGGCGTTGCCAACATGCGCCAGGTAAAGGTAGGTGTGGTGACTCAAGACAAAGTGGAGATACTGGATGGTGTGAAGCCAGGCGAAAAGGTGGTACAGAGCGGCCAAATAAACCTGCGTGAAGGCATCAAAGTGTCAGTACTTTAATAACTGAAGGACTTCTTTTCAAAAAAGAAACTATAAAATGAATATAACCAAAATATCGATTCAGCGATCAACCATAGTAGTGGTGGTATTTACCGTGCTCACGCTACTGGGTGTTGTCAGCTACCAATCGCTTAACTATGAGCTTCTGCCGAAGTTCAACCCTCCGGTGCTCACCATCATGACCTTGTATCCGGGTGCTTCGCCAAACGAAGTGGAGAACTCTGTTACCAAAGAGATTGAAGACGCACTTGCCTCGCTGGAGAACGTGAAAGAGATGAAGAGCACCTCTATGGAGAGCTTTTCGATGATTGTGATTAACCTGAACCAGGGTACGGATGTAGACCTTTCCTTGCAGGAAGCCCAGCGTAAAATCAACGTGATTCTGGCTAACCTGCCCGAGGATGCGGAGGCGCCTACGCTGAATAAGTTTGACCTCGACGACCTGCCCATCATCAAGATGGGTGCTACGGCCAACATGCCTGCCACTGAGTTCTACGACCTGATTGACAAGAAAATCAAGCCGGAGTTGTCGCGCATACAAGGTATGGCTGCCATCAAAATCCTGGGTGGCCAGGAGCGTGAAATCAAAGTAAACATCGACGCCAACAAGCTGGAGGCTTACAACCTGTCTATCCTGCAGGTGCAGCAGAAAATCAGGAACTCAAACCTGGACTTCCCGACTGGAAAGATAAAGCAGGAAAGCGGCCAGACACAGATTCGTTTGGCTGGTAAGTTCCAGTCTTTAGAGCAGCTGAAGAACCTGATTGTTCGTGAGGATGCAAATGGTATCGTTCGTCTTGCGGACGTAGCCGAAGTACAGGATACACAGAAAGACACCGAAGTACTGAACCGTATCAATGGCAAAGCTTCGGTAGGTATAACCATACAGAAGCAGTCTGATGCCAACGCCGTGGAAGTAAGCCGTCTGACAAAAGAAGCGCTTGCTGAACTGGAAAAAACATATGCAGCCGAAGGCTTGCAGTTCAACATAGCCAATGACTCTTCTGACTTTACCCTGGAAGCAGCCGACTCGGTGATACATGACCTTGTGATTGCGGTTATACTGGTTGCCATTGTGATGTTGCTGTTCCTGCACTCGCTTCGAAACGCGGTTATCGTTATGATTTCCATTCCGGCCTCGTTGGTGGCTACCTTTATTGCGATGTACCTGTTTGGCTACTCGCTCAACCTGATGTCCCTGCTGGCGCTCTCGCTTGTGGTTGGTATCCTAGTGGATGATGCCATTGTGGTGATTGAGAACATTCACCGCCACATGGAGATGGGCAAAAAGCCGGCCCAGGCCGCTTACGATGGTATCCGTGAAATCATGGCGACTGTTACTTCCATCACCCTGGTAATCGTAGTAGTGTTCATCCCGATTGCGCTTTCCACGGGTCTGGTTTCGGATATCCTGCGGCAGTTCGCAGTGGTAGTGGCCGTATCTACGTTCCTGTCACTGTTCGTGGCCTTCACCCTGATTCCGTTGCTTGCCAGCCGCTTCTCCCGTTTGGAGCACATCTCAGACAAGAACATCTTCGGACGGTTCATACTTGGCTTCGAGCGTTTCTTAGATAGGATAATTGATGGTTTTACTGCTGCGTTGAATTGGGCATTTAACCATAAGTTCATTACGCTGGCCGTAACCATACTCATGCTGTTCGCTTCGTTTGCATTGGTGCCGTTCGGCTTTATAGGTTCTGAATTTATACCTGCCGGCGACCGCGGTGAAGTGAGCCTGCAGCTGGAATTGCCAAAGAATGCCACTGTAGAGCAAACCAACTTTGCCACACGCCAGGTTGAAGAGTACCTGCAGTCAATCCCGGAAGTGGAGCAGGTATTTACCACGGTAGGTACTACTACTTCGGCTCAGGCTGGTCAGAACACAGCTTACAAGGCAGATGTTTCGGTGACACTGGTGGATGTGAAGGAGCGTGCGTTCAGCACAAACCAGTTCAGCCGACAGGCAAAGGCCGACATTGAAAGCAGAATTCCGGATGTGGAAGTGACACCGGTTCCGGTAGGTCTGGTAGGCAACGCACAGGCGCCAATCCAAATCATTATATCCGGCTCGAACCTGGACAGTGTGATGGCTTTCTCGCAGAAAGTGATGGCCATTACCGAGAGTGTGGATGGTACGGCCGACGTGGAGACATCTGTAGAAGGTGGTAACCCGGAGATTGAAGTAGTGGTGGACCGTGATAAGATGGCGAACGTGGGTCTGTCATTGGAGAGTGTGGGTGCAAGCATGCAGCTGGCTTTCAGTGGCAACTCCGATGTTACCTTCCGTTCCGGTACCGAAGACTACGATATCAACATCCGTCTGGATGAGTTTGACCGCCGCAGCGTGAACGACATCGGCAACCTGTCTTTTGTAAACAACAGGGGCCAGATTGTTCGTCTGGCACAGTTCGCTGACATCAAACAGTCTACTGGCCCATCGCAGCTGGAGCGTTACAATCGTGTGACTTCCGTGAACGTGAACTCGCAGGTGATTGGCCGTCCGTCTGGTTCGATAGGTGCAGATATTCAGGCGAAGCTGGCTGAGATAGAAGCGCCAAAAGGGGTGAACTATGAGTTTGGTGGCGACATGAAAAACCAGAGCGAAGGTTTCGGTACGTTGGGTATAGCCCTGCTTGCTTCCATCATCTTCGTGTACCTGATTATGGTGGCGCTGTACGACTCCTACATTTACCCGCTGGTGGTACTGTTCTCTATTCCGCTGGCGATTATCGGTGCCTTGCTGGCCTTGGCGCTGGCTGCCCAGTCGCTGAGCATCTTCTCCATCCTGGGTATCATCATGATGATTGGTCTGGTGGCGAAGAACGCGATTATGGTGGTCGACTTCACAAACAAGCTCAAGGAAGAAGGGGTAGCCGTGAAGGAGGCCCTGATAGAAGCGGTAAGAATCCGTTTCCGTCCAATCCTGATGACGACGCTGGCAATGGTGATTGGTATGTTGCCAATCGCGCTAGCTGGTGGCTCCGTGGCTGCTACTAAAAACGGCCTGGCCTGGGCCCTGATTGGTGGTCTGAGCTCCTCCATGTTCCTGACCCTGATTGTGGTTCCGATTATCTACTATGGCTTCGACAGGATACTGGCTAAGTTTGGCTGGGATAAAAAGACCAAAATCGAATTGGAAGACAAGACCCTGGAAGAACTGGAGCATGAAACCAGAGAATTGGAAGAAAAGAAAATGGCGCACGAGTTCGCGCACTAAGCCTATACCTTAACCTCTCCCCCACTCCTCCTGCTGCACATGAGCAGGAGGAGCCGGCGGGAACTAGTGCATCGATTCCCTATATTTTTACTCAGATGGCAGATTATAGAACCACCTTGTATAACGAGGTACTACACCTGGTAAGCAGGTTGAAAGCAATTGACCCCCGTAAACTTTCCGGCCCCAAAGGACTTTGGGAAAATGGAATGGATATAGTTGACGTTGTAGACATCATTCTGGCCGTAGAAAAGAAATATGCCGTGGTGATTCCGGACGAAGTACCTGTCTACTCCATTGATGACCTTGTGAATTACCTGCAGCTGAGCACAGCCAAAAGCTAGACACAGCAGCTCTTTAATAATTTAAATGAATTGCCGCGGCGCATTGGGTTACTATTCCTGATGCGCCGTGGCTTTTTAGTATGCGCCATCCGTCAGGTAATCTTTGAATCCAGGCCGGCTATTATTTTCTCAAATTGCTCGGAGATAGACGCCGTCAAAGACTGCAGCACATCCGGTGCCTGGCCTTGCTGTGACAGAAATGATTTACCCTGCTGCAGAACCTCTTGCAATCGCCTGGCCTGCAGCAGTTCCAATGACGTCTCCAGTTGTTGAAGCCAGAACGTATACCGTTCTGCATCTCCACGACGTAGAGCCTCTGTTGACTCAAGGCGCGCCTCCTGTAGGGTGGCGATGGTGATGTTCAGGATTTCCAGCATACCTGCCTTGTCGTCTGCCATCAGTTCATCAAACGTATCCAGGCTGTAGGCATGCTCCGATGCCGTGTCTTGTTCGCTATTGGCTGTAGCAGCCTCAGCTGCGGCGGCATTATAGGAAACAAGCAAGGTATACAGCTCCTGTGGGTCAAAGGGCTTGGCCAGAATACCATCTATACCTGATGCCTGGAGCCTGCCCTCATAGTCAGCCTTGGCGGAGGCTGTCAGGGCGACGATGGGCACCTGCTGCGCCTTTTCGTCTGGGAGCTGGCGGATACGGCGGCTGGCTTCGTACCCATCCAACACGGGCATCTGGAGGTCCATCAGCACCAAATCATATACCTGCTGCTCCAGTTGCTCCACCGCCTGTGCGCCATTGTTGACCACGTCAAAGTCCACTCCCCACTTTTTGAGGTATTGCGACACGACGTACACATTGATGTTGTTGTCCTCAGCCAAAAGCACTTTCAGGCCTTTGGCGGAACCAGCAGGTATACGCTCCTGCTGCGCTGATGCGGACTTACCGGGCTTCAGACTCAGGTCGAAATAGAAGCTTGCGCCCTTGCCGGGTTCGCTCTCCACCTGCAGCCGGCTTTTGTAAAGCGCGAGTAGCCGTTGGCTGATGGCCAGACCAAGCCCGGTTCCACCGTACTGCTGGCTTATCTCAGAACTGGCCTGAGAGAACTCCTCAAATATCCGCTCCAACTGGTCTGGCTGTATACCTATACCTGTATCCGCCACCTCGAACCGGATGTCGACTCTGTCTTCCTGCTGTTGCAAGAGCTTCAGCCGGACATCCACAAAGCCCTTGTCAGTGAACTTGATGGCATTGCCCACCAGGTTAGTGAGCACCTGCCTCAGCTTGATGGGGTCTCCCTCGAGTAGTTGGGGAATTTGCTCATCCACCTCCACCCGGAATGTGAGCCCTTTCTCCACGGCGTTGCCCTTGGTGCTGTAGATGACGTTGTTGACCATCTCGCGTATGGCGAAGCTCTTTTCCTGCAGCGTGACCTTGCCAGCTTCTATCTTGCTGAAGTCTAGGATGTCATTGATGAGGGTGAGCAGGTTGGAGGAGGATTGCTGCAGGATGCGCAGGTACTCCGCCTGTTTGGGAGTGAGCGGTGTCTCGCCCAGCAGGTTCACGATGCCCACGATGGCGTTCAGGGGCGTCCTGATTTCATGGCTCACCGTGGAAAGGAAATCGGCTTTTACCTGAGCGGCTTCTTCGGCTATCTTCTTGGCGTGCAGCAACTCCAATTCATACTTCTTCCGGTCGGTGATGTTGAAGAGCGTGGTTCTGTGCAGCACCGGTTTGCCATACCTGTCCTTCACCTGGGTCGTGTTGAGCAGGACCGGCAGAAAAGTACCATCGGAGCGCCGCAAGGCAAAATTGATTTCGTACAGGAAGCCCTGCATCTGCAAGAGGGGCAGGAAGTGCGTATCGTAGAAGATGACATCGCCTACCTGAAGCAAGTCCTGAATCCGCTTGACATACAACAATTCTGTCGCGTTATAGCCCAGCCATTGCAAGAACGTGTTGTTGATTTTGACGAAGGTGCCGTCAGTCAGCGTGGAGAAGTAGCCGCAGGGTGCGTTGTTGTAGAGTTCCTCGGTGCTTTCCTCCAGCAGTCCTTCATACGTCAGCTTTTTGAGTTCTTCCTGGCTTATCACGTCTGCTCCTCTCTTAAGAATTCTAGGATGGCGGCGATGGTATCTTTGGGGGCGCTCAGGTGCGGGCAATGGCCTGATACGTCCAGTGTGACCATGCTGCTACCCGGAACCGCATCATGCACATACTGCCCCACCACCGGCGGAGCAATGACATCCTGGCTGCACTGCAGGACCAGGGTCTTGGCTTTGACACCAGGCAAGTCAGCGCGGTTGTCTGACAGGAAGGTGACCTGCGCGAACTGCTGCGCGATGTCCGGGTTGGTCCTGCAGAAGCTGTTGGTGAGTTCCTCTGTCAACTCTGGTCTGTCGGGGTTGCCCATGATGACGGGTGCCATGGCGCGGGACCAGCCCAGGTAGTTGCTCTCCAGTGACTGGAGCAGCCCATTGATGTCTTCACGGGAGAAACCGCCTACATAGTCGCCGTCGTTGATGTAGCAGGGAGAAGGACCTACCATAATCAGGTGAGTGAACAGGTCTGGCTTCTGGGCAGCAGCCACCACGCCTACCATGGAGCTGACTGAGTGGCCAACGAAAATCACCTTCTCTAGAGAAAGCGCCTCGCATATCTCCAGTACATCTGCCGCATACCCGTTCAGCGTGGCATAGCGGGCTTTATCATAGGCCGACTCGTCTGACAAGCCTGCTCCCACATAATCGAAAAGCACGATTTTGTAGGCATCCTCGAAAGCGGGGGCGATGAAGCGCCACATGTGCTGGTCACAGCCAAAGCCGTGGGCGAATAGCATGGGCCTCTCCCCTCGCCCACTTACCTGAACATTGTTTCGTTTGAGTATATCCATCGCTATTTTCTATAGCCAGATTCCAAACTAGAGCCTACCATTGTTTACGCGACACATGCACTTGGGTACATTGGTGAGGGAAACATCACAAAGTTTTTAATCTGATTAATGCCATGCCTCCCGAAGAGTTGCAAAGACTGCCAACTAGCCATTGCCTCAGCCTATCCATTGCATATTAATTACCTCATGTTGGTGAAAATTATGAGTGGTAATGGGTAAACAGCAAACAGCTAAACCTTAAAAGAACAATATATTTAGTTAATCTATGTATTTATTTATTTAACAGCCAGCCTCTAGCCTACGAATTGTAGTTATTATATTTTAAACTGTACTCATATAGTTTGACTTTACCTGCAATGCCTTCAGATGAAGTAACTGCCTAATTGCGATTTACAATGAAACCTGATGGTGTAGCTCTTTGGCAGTTTCTCACCTACTAACATTACCGCTACCAATAACTCACATAATCACCAATAAAATGGATTCTAGAACCCAAGGAAAACTATACCTGACCAGCCCGGCATTCCAGCAGGGGGAGCGTATACCTAACCGTTATACCTGCGATGGGGAGAACATCAGTCCGGCCCTGGAGATAAGGAACCTACCCAAATACACAGAGAGCCTCGTAATTATTGTTGAAGACCCGGACGCGCCCCGAGGCATCTGGACACATTGGATTGTGTGGAACATCCCACCCACCAATACCATCGAGGAAGCCAGTGTGCCCGGCGTTCAGGGAACCAATGACTTTGGCAGGCTCCACTACGGAGGCCCCTGCCCGCCCCAGGGAACCCACCACTATTATTTCAAGGTATACGCGCTGGACGTGCAGCTCAATCTGAAGGAAGGTACCGGTAAGCAGGGACTACTGCGCGCCATGGGGCCCCATGTGCTGGCTACGGGAGAGTTGATGGGTGTGTACAGCAGGTATAACGTGATGATGGCTTAGGTCCCATACTTTATTTGACTTTCAACTCTGGATGCCACTGCTCCATATGTGAAGCATGGGTATGGAGGTATGCGCCGGGCTTGTAAAACTTGTCATAAAAGTCCAAATCGAGGTGGTGCGCCTGCAGGTAGGTCAGCACGAAGATGGAGGGAACGGTGGCTGGGAACTTGCCGAAGGTGTCGTAGATGTACTGCGCCTGCAGCGCCACACATTCCCGGAATCCCTCATCATGCACCTGCGCCGCCCCTCTCACTTGGGACGTATCTTTCCACGGACCAGGCGTATCAGGGTGGAATGGGCCGCCTTTGCCAAACTTCCGTTCGCAAAGGGCATCCACAGCAGCCCGCATGCTGGGGTAGTGCGGCGGACAGAAACCTTCCATGACTCCTGCTAGCCCCGTCGGATTGGGGTATGGCCAGCGCGCATCCGTGTCAAATCGAAAACCCAGGCCGGGAACTTCCGGCACACCACTCGCTCCTAACACGCTGAATAGGTCAATGCCATCGTAGAGCCAACCGCCCAAGCCCATCGCCTGCAGCATCAGCGCCCCGGCATAGCAGCTTGTGGAGAGTTCAACCGTTGCCTCCGCCAGCGACAACTGTTCCACAAAGGTGATGGGCCAGGTATGGCTAGTGTCCACCAGATGACCGAACTTTTCGATGCCAGGTATAGAACGCTTGTGTATATCATCGGTGAGCACCAGGCCGTTCTGCAGCATATAACAGAGCGCCAGCAGGACGTGCTGTGCCAAATCGGCAACGGGTATCACCAGGAGCGTACCAGGCTGGTTACTCACCCACGTGTTGTGGGCTTCTACATAGGGTACCTCCGGCGGCAGCTTCAGCCTGCCCTCCTGCAGCTTTACGACATGGCTTTTAAGGGAATCCAGTACTTCCTCCAAATCCAGTCTTCCTTCTGCTTCTCTATCTGCCGACGCCGGCGCATCCCGGTTGTCAAGCACGTACACTCCTTCATCGTCGGTGAAGAACGTCTTGCTGGTATGGAAGCCCGCCGCCGAAGGAAAGGTACGACCTCCCGCCGCAGCCGCGTAGTTGGAAAGATGCGGTGCATAATGCTGCGCCCGGTAAATCATGTTATGCCAGCCCGTGTTGCCGCCACAGGCCGTTACCACCAGCAACTTCTCTAACTCGGAGAGTGGCATGGGTTGATGGGCGGACTTATACGCGAATACTCCATCCGGTATCTCTGCTCCTCTGAAGAAGCGACGGGAACGGCGTCCCAGCAGTGCTTCGACAAGACCAAAACGCATCATATTCTCGAACCCGGAAGGCAAGTTTTGTACTGACATGGCAATTTTTCTGAACTACATCTATAATTGTTTACTCTTATGATTCCAGGTTGTTCTGACATCCTCTCACTTTAACATCCTTTTACAACGTGTTACAGTTCAATTTATGTAGGCATTGAGGCTACTTCTGATTAGTCCCTGTCCCTATACCCATTGTCAGTCCACAATTAGCCACATGGAAGATTGAATTATCACTATCCTTGTTTCGATTATTGCGTAAAGCCATACAGAAAAAATCTGTACAAGTATCGCCTCAGCCAAACATATCGGAAAAGTCATCGGGAAGGTCCTGCTATGGTTCCTGGCCATAGTCATCGGGCTGGTCCTGATTATCGTCATCGCGCTCCAGTTCCCGAGAGTGCAAAATTACGCTGCCCAAAAGGGTGCCTCCTATCTGTCTAACACGCTCGGTACTCGGGTCGATATTGGGAAATTCACAACCGACTGGCGCAATGCCCTTGTGCTGAAGGAAGTGTATGTGGAGGACCAGCAGCAGGACACGCTCTGGTATAGCCAGCACCTGGGAGTAGACATCAAACTCTTCTCGCTGCTCAAAGGCGAGGTGAACATTGGCAAGGTAGACCTGCAACAAGCTACGCTCAACCTGCATATCCGGCCCGACAGTTCTTCTAATTTTGACTTCGTCATGGAAGCCTTCGCCACCGATACCACTGCCGCCCAGCCCGCCGATACCACGGCAGGCGCCCTGGCCATTAACCTGGATGTCATCAACCTGGAGAATGTACTGGTCAACTTCCGGGACGAGGCAGGCGGCAACTTGGTACGGGCGCGTGTGGGGAAATTGAATACCACCATGGACGCGCTGAACCTGGAGGAGGAACAATACCTCGTGGACAAGATAGAGCTGCGGAACACCGGCATAAACTACGTGCAAACCAAGCTGCCGCCCGAGACAGAACCGGAGCCTATTACGTTCAACTTCGGCCTGAACGAGGTGCTCCTGGAGAATTTCAACCTCAACTACAGGAGCATACCTGCAGAACAGCACATTGTGCTGAAACTAGGCAATTCGGAAGTGGTGGCAAATAACATCGACCTGCCTAATGCGCGGGTGGACCTGGAGCGATTCGACCTCCACAACTCCTCGGTGCTGTACGTTCAAGAAAAGTATAAACCGACAGATTCCCTGGCCGTGAACCCTGCCGAGACCGTCAAGAACTTGGACGAGTCGGTGGAGAAAACCCAGGGGCAGCCTGTGAAATGGGTGGTGACCCTAGGCAAGCTTAATGTGAGTGGCCTTGCAGCGGCCATGGACAATGCGGACGCTCCCAGACAGCCACGTGGCATGGATTACGACCACCTGAAATTCAGCCAGATTGAGATGGACGCGGAAGACATCCAATACAGCCTCAACCAAATGGGCATGTCGCTTAAACAACTCAAACTGCAGGAGCAAAGCGGCTTTCTGGTAAACAATTTCCAAGCCGACGTCACCCTGGACTCCACCCACGCCCGCCTCGCCAACCTGGACCTGCAGACGGGCAACAGCCACATCCGCAAGGATTTGGCCATGCGCTATACCTCCTGGGACGATTTGACAGACAATGTGGAGGCCATCCGGCTGGATCTTGATATTGAAAACAGCCGCATCGGTATGCGGGACGCACTTTACTTTGCTCCTGACCTGGCAGATAATCCTTCGTTCAAGAAAATAGCCGGCTCCACACTCCGATTGGATGCGCGGGCACAGGGCCGGGTAGATAACCTGAACATACAACGCCTGCAGCTAGCGGGTCTGCAAGGCACCTCCGTGGACGTGAGCGGCAACGTTCGCAACGCCATGGACCCCGACAAGCTCCTGCTAGACCTGAACATCAACCGCCTGGCTTCTACCCGAACCGATATACTGGCCCTGACCCCTCCGGGCACCCTGCCTCCGGAAATCCGTATACCTGCTACCGTAAGTATGGCAGGCAACTACAAGGGCAGTCTCACGAATTTTGATGCGAAAGCGGACATCCGCAGTTCTATCGGCAACCTGAACGCCGTGGTGGACATGGGCTCCGGACCTGCTGGCGCAGAACCATTCAGTGCCACTATTAGAACAACAGGTATGGAATTGGGCCAGCTGTTCACGGAAGACTATGGCGTAGGAAGGGTCGCCCTGGAGGCCACTGCCAAAGGCACGGGACTGACACCAGAAACTATGCGGGCAAACGTGAAGGCGCGTGTACGCGAGGCCAACTATAACAACTACGCCTACAACAACATTGACGTGGAGGCGGCCATTGACCGGAACCGATACCAGGTGGCAGCCGTAGCGCGAGACGAGAATCTGCACTTAGACCTGAAAGGAGACTTTAACCTGCGGAATGAAAAGGCTCCAAGCTATACCTTCAATGCCGACATCAATAAAGCTGATTTAAAAGCGCTCAACCTATACGAAGAGGACCTGGCTATAACGGGTCAGCTGCAAGGCAACTTTACTGGAGCGGATGCCAGCGACATCAGCGGCACCCTGGAGGGGCAGCAGCTCGTTGTCCGGCACCAGCAGACGAATTACCCAGTCGATTCGCTGCACCTGGTGCTTAACCAGCAGGGCGAGGGAACTGAGGTGAAACTGACCTCCAACATAGCGGCAGCCGACATGCGTTTCACCAACGACCTGGCCACGCTGCCCACAGCGCTGCAGAAGCACTTCTCTAATTATTTTGACCTGCAGCCTGACCCACCTTACCCAGCCAATGTCAACCTGGGCGATTTTGCTTTCAATATACAGGTGCGCCGTCCCGAAGTCATCGCTTCCTTTGTGCCGGGGTTGGAGCGCCTGCAAGTGAATGGTCCCATCACCGGTTCTTATAACGGGCAGACACAGGAGTTCGCCATGGATGCCAGCATCAGCCAAATCACCTATACCGAGTACAACCTGCAGGACATGGGACTGCAGGTACGGGGCAACCGGGAGCAGTTGGGCTACAGCCTGGCCCTGCGGGAGGTGAGGTCCCCTTCCCTGCTCGTCAACAACATCAGCCTGGAGGGAGCCGCCCGCGACAATGACCTGAGCGTGCGCCTGGCCGTGGCGGAAAACACTGGGCAGGAGCGGTTTGTGGTAGGCGGCTTGCTAAACAGCATCGGGAAGGGCTACCGTTTCTCCTTCAACCCGGAGCAGCTGGTCATCAACAGAGAGGCATGGTCTGTGCCGCAGGACAACTACCTGCAGTTCGACACCAACCTGCTATATGCCAACAATATCCGGATGGGGCGCAACGGCAGCTACCTGCTGCTCAACAGCACAGGGCCGGTAACACCTGAGGCTCCCCTGCAGGTAGAGTTCAGCAACTTTGAGATTGGCTACATCATGGAGTCCTTTCAGCAACAGGACAGTCTGCTAACCGGTGTTATCAATGGTACAGCCAACCTGACTAACCTAATGAGCGGCACGCCCGCCTTCACCTCCGACCTCACCGTGTCGAACTTCGCCTATACCGGTATACCGGTGGGTGACATTGCGCTAAAGGCCAACAGCGCCGCCGGCAACCGCTACAACCTCAACGCCTCCCTGACCGGCAATGGCAACCAGGTGACCATCGGTGGGTTCTACGAAGCACAGCCCAATGCAAGTCTCCTCAACCTCAACGCCAACATAGCCAACCTCAACATGGCCTCGCTGGCAGGCTTCACCCAAGGTATGGTAGAGGATTTGGACGGCAGCGCCACCGGCAAACTCCGCATCACTGGGACATTGGACGACCCCAGTATACTCGGCAACCTGGACTTCAACCAAGCGCAGTTTAACCTGGCTATGCTCAACTCTGTGTTCACGCTCCAAAACGAAAGGTTGGACTTCACGGAGCAAGGCATCAGCATGCGCGATTTCACCCTCACCGATTCCATTGGCAATAACCTGGAGGTGAATGGCAACATCCTCACACAAGACTACACCGACTATACCTTCGACCTGAAGGCCACAACAGACCGCTTTCTGGCTATGAACTCCACGGCACTGGACAACGACCTGTTCTACGGCACGGTGCTGGTCGCCGCAGATGCCGGCATCACAGGCAACATGACGACGCCCCGCATCAATGTAAAGGCGCAGGTGCTGGACGGCTCCGACTTCACCACCGTTATACCTGCCGATGAGGTGGCCGCAGCCGAGCGCGATGGCGTGGTGGAGTTCGTAAACCTCAATGACTCCCTCAACCGCATCATTGGGGTACCGGAGGAGGCTCCCGCTCCCACCGGGTTTGTAGGTGCCGACATCGAAGCCGAGATAACCGTAACAGATGCCACCACCATCACCATCGTAATTGACCCTACCACAGGCGATAACCTGGTGGTGAGGGGCTCAGCTGACCCACTCTACATCGGCATGACCCCGAGTGGCCAGATGAACATGAGCGGGCGCTTCGAGATAACCGAAGGCAAATACAGCATGGACTTCTATGACCTGGTGTCGCGGGAGCTCGAGATAGCCGAGGGCAGCTACATTGCCTGGACAGGCGACCCCATGACTGCCGACGTGCAGGTAACCGCCATCTACAACATCAAAACCTCCCCCATGGAGTTAGTGGCAGCACAGGCCGGTGGTATGGAGCAAGGCGACAACCGCTACCGCAACCAGTTGCCCTTCGATGTGTTCGTGGACGTGACCGGCGAAATGCTGAAACCGGAGATAGGGTTCAACATAGAGCTTCCGGAACAACAGCGTGGAGCTTTGGGCGGGGAAGTGGAAGCGCGATTGGCTACGCTCCGGCAGGACCCGGCGGAGCTGAACAAGCAGGTATTCGCCTTGCTGGTGCTGGGCCGCTTCCTGGCTCCCGACCCATTGGCCAGCACAGGCGGTGGACTGGGAGCGACGGCCCGCAACAGCTTGAGCCAGGTCATGTCAGACCAGCTGAATCAGCTCACCAACCGCTATGCCGGCGGCCTGGGTCTGGAGCTCGGAGTGAGTTCCTATGAAGACTACTCCTCCGGTTCTGCCGAAGGGCGAACAGATTTGAACGTGGCCTTGCGCCAGCAGTTCCTCAACGACCGGCTGACGGTGCGGGTGGGTACGGATATCGGACTGGAAGGACAGTCGGAATCACAGAACAGCATGAGCGGCTTTGGCGGTGACGTGTCAGTGGAGTATGCCCTGACCAGCGACGGGCGTCTGCGGGTGCGCGCCTTCCAGCGCAACCAGTACGAGGGCTTCCTAGAGGGTGACGTGCGTGCAACTGGTGTCGGCTTGATATTCGTGCGGGACTACGACAATTTCTCGGACCTGTTCCGTAGCCTAGAAAGCCGCGAAGCACGCAAAGAACAGCGCCAGTTGGAGGAGGCCATGAAATTCAACGAGCGTGAAAAGCGTAAAGAGGAGGAGGAAGCCAAACAGGAAGTGATGGAAAACAAAAAGAACTAGTGCCTATATGACAACAGCTATACCTTATACCTTGCGTTACAGCTTGCTTCTCCTCATGCCCCTGCTGGCCCTCCTGCTACCGGGCTGCAGTAGCACCAAAACGGTGCCAAAGGGAGATGCCTTGTTTGCAGGCTTCGAGGTACAGGTGAATGATGAAAAGGACAGCAGCAAGCGCGGCCCGGAATTGGAGGCAGAACTCAGTGCTACCGTGCGTCCCAAGCCCAACGCCTCTATACTGGGCATGCGCCCTAAACTCTGGATATACAACGCCTTCTATACCGAAAAAGAGAAGGGCCTGAAGCACTGGATACAGACCAAACTGGGGGAGCCGCCCGTTCTCCTGTCCGAGGTGGATACGCCCAGCATCAACAACGTGATGCAGGCGCGGCTGCACAACCGGGGCTACTTCTACAACACCGTGGCAAGTGACACGACCATCAAAAAGAAGAAAGCCACCATCAAGTGGACAGCCGAGGTGCATGAGCCATACCGCATTCGCAAGCTGTCCTATACCCCAAGCGACTCGCTGGAGGTGAATGCTGAAATCCGTGCCTTGCAGGAAAACGCTATACCCAAAGAAGGCGAGCCATACGATTTGGATAAGATGCTGGCCGAACGAGCCCGCATCGACCAGGCCCTGAAAAACAGAGGCTACTTCTATTTCAGCCCCGATTTGCTCATCTTCAGCGCAGACACCACCGTCGGGAACCGGCAAGTGGACGTGCTTCTGCGGGTCAAAGACATAGCACCGGCCCAAGCCCTGCGTCCCTACCGGATTGAAGATGTGTTCATCAACGCCAACTACTCCCTCGGCGACAGCCTTTCAGTAAGCGACACCCTTCGGTTTGAGACCTACAACTACATCCCGAATGAGAACTACGTGAAGGCTAAGCACGTCATCAAAGGGATATTCATTGAAAAAGACAGTGTGTTCAGTCGCCAGAACCACCTGCTGACGGTCAACCGCCTGATGGGGCTGAGTGCATACAAATTCGTGAACCTGCAGTACGAGCGGGACACGCTGCGCGAGGACCGATTAGATGCTTTTATCTACCTCACCCCAGCCTTGAAGAAATCGCTGCGGGCAGAGGCCCAAATGGTGAGCAAGTCCAACAACCTGGCAGGTCCGGGCGTCACGGTTTCATTCCGTAACCGGAATGCGTTCAAGGGTTCTGAGATGCTCACGCTTGACCTGACGGGGCGCTTCGAAAACCAGGTGGGAGGCCGGAGCACTAGCAACACAGAAACCGGAGACACCAAGGAAAACCCTGTCGGGCTGAACTCCTATGAGCTGGGGGCGCAGGCCAACCTGGTGATGCCGCGCATCGTGTCGCCTTTCAACCTGCCCAACCTGCGCACCGAGTTTGTCCCTAAAACCCGGATTGGCCTCGGGTTCAACTACCTGAACCGTGTGCAGTTCTTTCAGATGAACTCCATCAATGCCTCCTACGCCTACAACTGGCGACCCAAGCAGACCATCACCCATGATTTCACGCCCATCAACCTGCAGTATGTGAAGCTGGGTAAAACGACAGAGGCCTTTGACACGCTGCTGCTGAACAATGCCTATTTGAGACGGAGCTTCGAGGAACAATTCATTGTCGGCTCCATCTATCAATTCACCTATAGCACTTTGTCGCTGCCTAGCCAGCGCCACCAGTTCTTTTCCAGTGCCACTTTGGATGTTTCCGGCAACGTGCTGAACGCCCTGCACTCACTTGTCGGGGCAGAGAAGCGGGACGATGCCGCCACTCCTCCCATAGAGGCTCGCACCCTGATTGGACAAGCCTATTCGCAGTATACCCGCATTGACAATGATTTGCGCTACTACCTCAACTTCAGCGAGAAATCACAACTGGCCACTCGCCTCATAGCAGGTGTAGGTATACCCTACGGCAATTCGGTGACCATGCCGTATGTGAAACAATTCTCCATAGGTGGTCCGAACAGCATCCGGGCATTCCGGGCGCGCAGCATCGGACCAGGTACCTACAATGTGCCGGATACGCTCGCTTTCTCCTTCTTTGACCAGACAGGTGACATCAAACTGGAGGCAAATGTGGAATACCGCTTCCCAATTGCTGGCTTCTTCCGGGGGGCTGTGTTTGTAGACGCAGGTAACATCTGGCTCGTGAAGGAATCTGTGAACCCTGACGGAACCATAGACCGGGAAGGCGGCAAGTTCAAGGCGAGCAACCTGCTGGGAGAGTTGGCCGTGGGCACGGGCTTCGGTCTGCGCGTGGATGTGGAGTTCTTCGTCATCCGGTTCGACTTCGGCATACCGGTACGCGTCCCTTACCTGCCGCCAGGCGAGCGTAACGTCCTCAGCGACCTGAAATTCGGTTTCAACCCTAAGCCAGATGAGTACGGCGTCGTGCTGAACATTGCCATCGGTTACCCTTTCTAAATCAGCAATTGCAGGTATAGCTACAGGATGGACAGCACGCTTTCGGGTGGGCGGCCGATGGCAGCTTTGTCACCGTTTACCACAATAGGGCGCTCAATGAGCGACGGGTTCTCTACCATTATCTGAATCCACTCTTCATCGGAGTGGTGCTTGCCGGCGAACTGCTCCTTGTATACCTGCTCCCCTTTTCGCAGCAGTTGCTCAGGCTTCATGCGGAGCTTGGCCAGCACCTGGCTTAGCTCCTCGGCGGTGGGAGTTTGCTTCAGGTACTCCACCACCTCCACTTCCTGCCCTTGCTCCTGCAGCAACTCCAGGGTCTGGCGGCTTTTGCTGCACATCCGGTTATGATAGATTGTCACCATGGGTATAGCTTGATTTGTTCTTCCTGCTAATATACACATAATCAGACATGCCGCCATACCTGTCATGGCTCCTTCCTAAACGCCACCCATCCACACAGAAGCCGTTATTACCTTCCTGAAAATGTGTAAACTTCTTCCTGTTTCCTGTAACGTATCGGGCGTAGTAACACATACCTTTGCCAGATTACACGAACTGATTTACCTGATTGGCAAGCTGCTCTGAATTAGAACTGGTTTGTCCTATTACCCGGTAAATGCTTACCTTTGCGACAAAACGCGCCTGACGTCGGGTAGGAAGCAGGTTTGTACTGCACCTGCCAGGCCGCAAGCAGGTATAATTGAATGTATAAAAGTCTATTCAACAACTAGATACATGAAGAGAACAACTGTAGTAGCAGCCTTCCTGGCCGCGTTCGCATTCGCTTCCTGTTCTGACAACAGCCAGAACACAGCAGAGACAACAGAAGCCCATGACCACGAGCACCACGATGACATGGCGCACGGCGACAACCTGCCGGCGGCTGGCACTGTAGTGGTGGAGACCCCATCCTTTGATTCGGTGGCGGACCCATTCCGCAAGAACCTGTCGCAGCTGCTGGATGAGTACATCACCCTCAAAGATGCCCTGGTAGAGTCGGATGCCGATGCAGCCAAAGAAGCAGCCGCCGCTGTGCTAGCCTCTGCCAACGCCATGCCTGTGGCTGCCCTGCAGGTAGAAGACCAGAAAGCATTTGCTGAGAAGCAGGTGGAAGTGGTACGCCAGAGCGCCGCAGCCATTTCCGGCACGGCTGACATTGCCGAGCAGCGCAACAACCTGGAGAACCTGTCGGAAGCCGTGTTCTCGCTGACCAAAGCCTTTGGTGCTACAGACCAGAAGGTATATTACCAGCACTGCCCTATGGTGAACAACAACCAGGGCGCCTACTGGGTGAGCACCAACCCGGAAATCCGTAACCCCTACTTCGGCAGCAGCATGCTCAAGTGCGGCAGCAACGAAGAGGTGGTGAACTAACTTAATGCTATCCAACTAAAAAAACCTCTCCTGCCTGGTGCGGGAGAGGTTTTCTTTTTATACCTAAGCTATACCTTGTTACCGGATACACTCCAGCCAGTCCAGCACAATGTGTATCATCAGCCCAATCCCGATGAGGCGTGTTTTGGGTACGAGCGCCAGCACGAAGTACACAAGGATAAGCCAGTAATGGTGCAGCAAATGATAGCCCACGCTACACCTGTCCGGGTCAACGATGGGATTGGCCAGCACGTGGTCCACGTCAATCAAGATGCCAGCCAACAGCAGCAGCGAGGCGCGCCTGAACTCCGGCCTGAAGAACAGCCCGGCCACCGCCAGCGGTACCGCCACATGCAGGAACAGATGGAATGCGAAAGCAAATGTCATACAGGCAGTACTCCAATGGCCTGAGTGAGGTTACAAGGTATAGCCACTGTAGGGCAGGCATAAAAAAATCCCTCTGTTCTCGCTGCCGTGGCAACGCAAACAGAGGGATTCCTATGGGTATGGTATAGCTTACTTCAGTGTCTCGAGCAGAATCTTGGATTTTACGTGCACCGAAAACCAGTCGTAGGTATTGCGGAGCCTCTCAAAGTTGCTACCTTCCACAATGCCGTTCGTGCTTTTTTCTTGCAAAGCACTAGCAATGGTTTTGTTCTGGATTGGAAAGTTGTCATACACCAGCCCCTCCTTAATGAAGGAGCACTCTACTTCCTTTTCGCTTTTCTTCAGGACAAGGGTGTTGCTGTGATGCAAGGCGTTGTGAATTCTCTCTAATTCTTTCATGAACTTCCTAAGTTTGTATGAAACTGGTTGGGTGCTTCTGAAACTATACAGCGCCAAAGAGCAGAAAGTTCAACTTAAATTTCAAATTATTCAAAATGTATCAAGTATAATGATACTTTTCTAAACAAATACTAGATTATACCTACTACAATGGTAGTTTATACCTCAACCCTAGGTAATTGTCTCTGCAAGCAGACTTGGCACGGGTTACAGCGCGTGCAGGTATAGTAAAATGGCAGAAGAAAGGTTTAGAGCGGAGAGGCTTATTAATGCTGACCTTGGATGACATCCTCGCGGAAAAGACCTTCTTTATCTCTAGTGGCAAACAGCCAGTCAAAGGCTTGGGAATAGGTCCGGAAGCTTTCCATCAGTATCTGGTTACTGGTTTTCTGATGGAGTTTCTCTTTTATCTTCTCTGTCACTACTTCAATAAACAAATCATTTGACGTAACAAAGGCAATCCGATTAAGAGGGGTTTGGAGGAGAGAATCACTTATTTTATTCACTGTCCAATTCTGGTCTTTTAATGGAGGAGCGCACAGGCGCGTGGCGTCCACCATCCAGGAGGCTGCGCTGTGTTTTCTGATTATCCGGCAAAAATAGCTGATGCCAGACCTGTATTCACGGCTGTTAACAGCCCGAAGCCACTTAGTCAACACCATGTTGCTTTGCTTATCAATATCTACACTAGTGTACCCCATATTGATTTTCCGACACCATAAATAAAGTATCTTATTTTATTAATACAAAAACGTTAAACTTTTATATTTTGTTGCTGCACAGAAGCATCTAACAAAGAAATTAAGTATAATTCTTATAAAAATGGTTACAAATACCTGCCTTATTAGGATTGAATTGAATTGAATCTAATCATATCCTGCTCTAAAAATACCCATAAGTGGGTATTGCTGCCTCTGTAGATAGTATGGAATTTTATATAATTCCACCTAAGCTATGAAGCATGAGATAAGTTAAACTTATTACAGGATTCTTTTCATGGAAAGAAACATACGACTACTGAGTGAGCGGGAATGTGAAGTACTAAGGATGCTGTCTGATGGCTATTCGCACCATGACATTGCAGAGACATTACACGTAACGGAAAGCACTATTGAGAAACACGTGCGCAACATGCTGCGCAAAAAGCAGTTCGCCCATACCTACCAATTGGTAAGCTGGGCATACCGCGAAGGAGTGCTCAGATAAGAACAACCACTCCCCCCTTTTTAAGTACTTTGGCTGCTATACCCCGATGTCCTCGTTCCAGAGTTCGGGCTTCTGCGCAATGAATTCCTGCATCAACGCACGGCACTCCGGGTTATCCACCACAGTCACGTCTACTCCCCGGGAACGCAGCAGTTCCTCCTCTCCCATGAAAGTTTCGTTTTCACCTATCACCACCCGAGGTATGCCATATAGCAGGATGGTGCCTGAGCACATGGGGCAGGGCGAGAGTGTCGTGTAGAGTACACACTCCCGGTACACGGATACTGGCTGCCTGCCCGCATTCTCCAAGGCGCTCATTTCGCCGTGCAGAATCACGCTTCCCTCCTGCACCCTTTTGTTGTGCCCCCTGCCAATTACCTTGCCTTGGTGCACCAGCACAGAGCCAATGGGTATACCACCTTCCGCATAGCCTTTTCTGGCCTCCGCCAGCGCCGCCTCCATAAATTCATCCATAGTCCTTATAGCTTTAGTTTGTGTTTTCCCCTCCTACGCAGGTTTTTGATTATGTGTACAACGGCTGCAGGAATAAAATCAGCCGCAGCTCGTTACCTCCCTGTCAGACAAAATACTTGAAATATTTCAAAAGATGACCTTGCTCATTTTTCCGCCCCTGCATACTAGGTATCTTTGGGCTTCTCTGTTTAAGACATAAGCTATTGGTAATAAAACATATACATTTTCATCATTAAGGGCATGAGAAATAAAGCGAAGGCCGTACAGGAGGTATTGGGATACAGCATGAAGCCGAAAGGCGTCAGGAGGTGCTTCTATAACGTGTACAGCTTTCTGCTCTACCACGACCCCAAGGCTCTGTTTCAGATGCTAGACTACAGGGAGAGCCTGCCAGAGCAGGACAAGCCCCGTGAGAGCTACTTTGTTTTCCGGTATATGCTGCAACTCCTCAAAAAACGCCATCCGTACCACGTTACGACCCTCTGTTCGGGTGCGCAGGAGGCAAAGTAAGCTTTCCCCATCCGCTCATTCCAATTAGCTATACCTGTCTCCTCGGGCTTTGCCCATTAGCCTGCTCAGCCGCGTTCTCTGCCCGCTGCTGTCTCCTGCCGCACCTCATACTTTATCTTCTCCCTCCTCTTTCGTAGCCGCTGTTCGTCGGCAATCCAGTGTTGTTCACGGATAAAATCTGAGGGTTGATATAAAATTGCAAACAGTACCTTGTATAACAAAGTACTATATAATATCTTTGCTTCATCAGTATCACCGTACACGCTAACAAAATACCACTATGAAAAAAGTATTCTACCTCACACTCCTGCTCCTGACAAGCCTCATTACCAGCACTTTCGCGCAGAACGGGGGCACGCTCTCGGGCACTATCCTCGATGAGAACAATGAGGGGCTTGGCTTTGTGAATGTGGCCGTCGTGAATCCGGCAACTGCTGCCATCGTGACGGGTGCCATCGCAGAGATGGACGGCAGCTTCCGCATTAAAACGCCTGCCAAGGGCACCTACCTGCTAAAGGTGAGCGGACTGGGCTATACCCCCCTTCAGACCGAAGCGTTTGAGGTGACGGGACCCGATTTCTCCAAGGACTTCGGCAAGCTGCAATTGAAGCCGGATGTGAAGACACTGAAGGAAGTGACCGTACAGGCCATGCGCCCCACCATCAGCCTGGAAGCGGACAAAATGGTGGTCAGCGTGGAAGGAACAGCCCTCTCTGCTGGCAGCACCGCTTACGAGGTGCTGGAGAAGTCGCCGGGCGTGTGGGTGGACCAGGACGGCAACATTACACTCAATGGCAAACCGGGTGTGATGGTGATGATAAACGGCAAGCAGTCCTATCTTTCAGGCAAGGAGTTGCAGAACCTGTTACAGGGTATGTCAGCCGAGAACCTGAAGGACCTGGAAATCATCACCAACCCATCTGCCAAGTATGACGCCGAAGGCACGTCGGGTATCATCAACATCAACCTCAAGAAGAACAACCAGGTGGGCATGAGCGGCAGCGTGTATGGCGGCTACCAGTACAACAAACTGAGCACCTATACCTCCGGCGCTGAGCTCAGCCACAAAAGCGGCAAATGGAACACCACCGCCAGCTTCGACCTTGCCCGCCGCATGCGCTATCGCAATATGGACATGGAACGTGTGTTCAGCGGAGGAATAGAGGAAGTCACCATGCTACAGGAAGGCTATGAGGAATCGGAGCGCTGGAACCCTTCGCTGCGCCTGGGCACCGATTACGATTTAAACGAGCAGCACAGCGTGGGCTTCCTGGCCAACCTGATGTACTCCGACAACAGCAACCTGTTCCGGACTGACTCTTACCTTCGTCGCCCCAACCCAGCCGACAACCTGAACATCAACTCCCTCAACCGCATACAGGATACCTACAAGAACGGAACGTTCAACCTGCATTACGCCGGCAAGCTGGACTCTGTGGGCACCACCCTCTCCGCTGACCTGGATTATGTGCGCATCCTGGACAACAGCGACCTGACGTTTGAAAACCAGAAGTTCTTCCAGCAGTCAGGTGAGCTTTTTGAGCAGGAACTGCTGACGAGCGACAACCCTGCTACGTACGATATCTACTCCGCCAAAGTGGATTTTGGCAAGACCCTGGGAAAGACAAAAATGGAACTGGGTGCAAAGGCTAGCCATGTGGTATCGGACAATGCCCTGGATTTTTATGAGGTGGTAGATGCACGCGAGACGCTCGACCCGAACCGCACCAGCCACTTCATCTTCAAGGAGAATATCTATGCGGCCTACGCCACGTTCTCTACATCATTCGGCAAGGTTTGGCAGGTGAAAGGTGGCCTGAGAGCCGAGCAAACTGACTCCAAGGGCAACTCCATCACGCTGAACCGGCTGACCGAGCGCCACTACCTGGACCTGTTCCCTAGCCTGTTCGTGCAGCAGCAGGTGAGCGAGAACTACCAAATAGGCTACAAGTACAGCCGCCGCATCAACCGACCCTACTATGAGAACCTCAACCCGTTCATCTTTTACATAGACCCCTATACCTGGGCGACGGGCAACCCCTACCTGAAACCGCAGTACACCGACTCCTATGAGCTGACCCAGACGCTGAAGAAGAACTACAACCTGGTGATGACCTATGCCGTGACGAAGAACTTCATAGCTGAGATACCTGTGTTCAACAGCGCAGACAACACCACTGTGTTTGAGCGGCAGAACGTGAAGTCTTACCGCAACATTGGCGCCACAATGGTAGCCCCAGTGCGCATCTCCGGCAAGTGGGACATGAACAACACCGCCACCTTGGCGCACCAGCGTTACACCAACGTGATAAACAATCAGTCCCTCCTCAGGGAGCAGCTATTCTTCATGGCACAGTCAAACCACAACATACAGCTCCCGCACGACGTTCGCCTGGAACTGAACGCAGGCTACCAGGGCCCAGCCGTGTACGGCATGTTTGAGATAGACGACATGTGGTGGCTGGACGCCGGCCTGAAGCGCTCCTTCCTGAATGACAAGTTAGACCTGAGCCTGAACGTGACGGACATTTTCAAGACCCGCAACCTGGATTTGACCACCCGTCAGGAAGGCAACCTGAACAGAATCATCCAGTACCATGGCTCCCAGAGTGTGCGCATCAACCTGCGCTACCGCTTCAACAAGGGCAAGGAGTTCGAGACTAAGAAACGCAACGTAAGCCTCGACGAGCTGAATCGTACCGGCAACTAACAGCATACTACTACCTATACCTACTGCCAGCGCCTCCGCCAGTTTGCGGAGGCGCTGGTGCTTTTAGAGGCCTGGCTGCAAAATCACCCATCTTCCTGCTGCCCTGTTCCGTAGTGTATACATTCAGACGGAACATCAGGTATAGCACACGCTCGCGACCTACTCGGGCAACACCGGCAGAGGCTATCAGAAACAAACGAACAGAGGCATGCAACAACCAAAACCAACTTCTACTAAAACCAGAATAGCAGCAATCGGAGACATACATGTGCAGGAAGGCGATGCGGGCAAATGGGTGGATTTTTTCAAGGAAGTGTCAGAGAACGCCGATGTGCTGCTACTCTGCGGTGACCTAACGGACACCGGTAAAGAATCAGAGGCCGAAGTACTGGCAGAGGAACTAAGGGCCTGTACCATACCCGTGCTGGCGGTGCTGGGCAACCACGACTACGAGCACGACCAGGTGAAGAAAATACGCAAAGTCCTGGCACAGACCAATCTGCAACTACTAGATGGCAACTTCACCGTGGTGGGTGATGTGGGCTTTGCCGGCGTGAAAGGCTACGGCGGCGGCTTCGACAACCACATGTTGGGTATGTTCGGCGAAAAGCTCAACAAAGACTTTGTGCAGGAAGCCGTGACGGAAGCGCTCAAACTGGATGCCGCCCTGGCCCAGATTGACAGCGACGACAGCGCCATCAAGAAAATAGCCATCCTGCATTACGCCCCAATAAAAGCCACCGTGGTGGGAGAACCAGAGGCCATCATGCCGTTTCTGGGTTGCTCCAGGTTGGAAGAACCCCTCAACCGCAGAGGCGTGATAGCAGCTTTCCATGGCCACGCGCACGTGGGCACGCTGGAAGGAGAGACATCCACAGGCGTCAAGGTGTATAATGTGTCCCGGCCCGTGTTGCTGAAAGCAGAGCACCCAACCCCTTACTACTTGCTGGAAGTGTAAAACAAAAAAGGAGGCTTTCGCCTCCTTTTCCGTTATTAAGAG
Organism: Pontibacter roseus DSM 17521; assembly: GCF_000373265.1. Classification (GTDB taxonomy): domain Bacteria; phylum Bacteroidota; class Bacteroidia; order Cytophagales; family Hymenobacteraceae; genus Pontibacter; species Pontibacter roseus. The sequence continues at coordinate 205,853 of NZ_KB890762.1, read as the reverse complement.
CAGATGGCTATTAAGACAGTTTGTCGGAAAGCACAGCGTAATGCGGGTCTTCCTGTATGTTCACTTCCACCATGTCGCCCACCTTTTCCAACAGCCTTCTGCAGTCCTCGCTCAGGTGGCGCAGGTGCAACTTCTTGCCGGCATTCTGGTACCTCTCCGTCAGTTTGTTCAGTGCCTCTATACCGGAATGGTCCACTACGCGCGACTCTTTGAAATCCACCACCACTTCCTCCGGGTCGTTGATTACATCGAATTTCTCCAGGAAATTAGCTGTGGACCCGTAGAACAACGGTCCGTAAATCTCATAGTGCTTCACGCCCTTTTCATCCACGCGCTTGCGGGCCCGTATGCGCACCGCGCTGTCCCAGGCGAATACCAAAGCAGCAATCACCACCCCGATGGCCACGGCAATGGCCAAGTCAAAAATCACGGTCAAGACCGTAACAGCTACCAGCACCAGGGCATCAGACTTAGGGATGCGGCGCAGCACCCGGAAACTTGCCCACTCAAACGTGCCGATGGCCACCATGAACATCAGGCCCACCAGCGCTGCCAGCGGTACCATCTCAATAAGGCTGGAGGCGAACAAAATGAATACCAGCAGCATCAGTGCCGCTGTTATACCTGACAGGCGCGTGCGGCCACCCGAACTTACGTTGATGATGCTCTGACCAATCATGGCGCAACCGCCCATCGTGCCGAAGAAACCCGCCACCACATTGGCGGCTCCCTGCGCTATACTTTCTTGGTTGCCACGGCCACGGGTGTTTGTTAGTTCATCCACAATCGTCAGTGTAAGCAGCGATTCCAGCAACCCGATGCCCGCCAGTATAAGCGAGTAAGGGAAAATGATTTGTAGCGTCTCCAGCGTAAAAGGCACCATCGGGATATGGAATTCCGGAAAGCCGCCTCCTACCGAAGCCATGTCGCCCACCGTGCGCGTCTCCAACCCAAAGCCGATGACAATGGCAGAGACCGTCACGATAGCTGTCAGCGCTGCGGGTATAGCTTTTGTCAATTTTGGCAGCAGGTAGATGATTGTCATGGTGGCTACTACCAGCGCTAGCATGATGTAAAGGGCATTGCCCGACAGCCACTCCAGCCCGCCCGCTGCAGTAGGCACCTTGAACTGACCGAACTGCGCCATGAAAATCACGATGGCCAGTCCGTTCACGAAGCCATAGATAACGGGCTCCGGCACCAGCCGGATGAACTTGCCCAGTTTCAAAGCCCCAAAAATAATCTGCAACACCCCCATCAGCACGACAGCAGCGAAAAGGTACTCCACGCCGTGCGTCGCCACCAGCGACACCATCACCACAGCTAAGGCGCCAGTGGCACCGGATATCATACCTGGCCGACCTCCGAACACGGAGGTGATGAGACAGATAAAAAAAGCGGCATACAAGCCGACCAAGGGTTCAACGCCTGCTACAAAGGCAAAGGCAACTGCTTCGGGCACAAGCGCCAGGGCCACCGTAAGGCCAGACAAGATTTCGTACTTGTAGTTAATCTCCTTCCAGGAGAAAGGGGCGTAAATCATAAATGAGTTGTAACTATTGAGATGTATAGATGCAATAATAAATCTGCTACAGCCGGGATTGGGCAGCATGTTTCGTATACCAATAAGCTTATATCGGATTGACAAGCAGGCGAAGGAATGCTTGCCGTTAGGAGCAGATTAAATCAATCTGGTGTATTGCCTGTATGTAGGGTGGCTGTTGTCATGGCGGCTGCAAAGGTATAACTATCCATCAGAAAAAGCCACAAGAGTGTCAATGTTTTCAACTCATATAAAATCATCTTGTTATAAATTCAACCAATCACCACCATGGAAAAAGACAAAGAAACGTTTCTGAAAGCACTGAAGCAGAATGAAGGGAAGCTTGACGAGAGGGCGCTAGGAAGCAGCCTGGGCTTCAGCAAGGAGTATACCGATGAGCTCATCGCCGCCTTGTTGGCAGATGAAAAAATCGAATACAGCACCGACAGCACAAGCAACTACCAGGTAAAGGAGTAGCGCTTAGTCACATAGCACTAAGTTTCCTTTACATTCAAGACAGCAAATGCAAAATAAACCGTCACATTGTTTTGCAGCTAACTTCAAATGAATATATTTACATATTAGGATAATAGTTTCATCCTTTATACTCCTCGGGTAGAGATACAAGCTGGTACATTCCATTGTATTTTGACCGACTTACGCTGCTTTCTAATCTAATTTCTTTCACCTAAACAACCAATCTGAGACATGGGAATGTTAAAAGAATTCAAAGAGTTTGCCATGCGAGGCAATGTGATGGACCTCGCCATCGGTATCATCATCGGAGCGGCCTTCAGTGGCCTGGTCAACTCCGTCGTGAACGACCTGATTATGCCCCTGGTTGGCAAGGCCATTGGCGATGTGGACTTCTCCAACCTATACGTACCCCTTTCCGCCGACATACCCGATGGATTGGCATTGGAGGAGGCTCGCAAACTGGGTGCCGTATTTGCTTGGGGAAATTTCATCACCATCCTGATCAACTTCCTTATCCTGGCCTTCATCATCTTTATGATTGTGAAAGGCATGAACAGGCTGATGCGCAAAAAAGCCGCTGCTCCTGCTGTGCCGCCTGCCCCTACTAAAGAGGAAGTGCTGCTTACCGAAATACGGGACGCATTGCGTAACCCTACCCTGCGGGCCTAAGCCATACCTGCATCTAAAAACAAATAGCCCCGGACTGTGTAAGTCCGGGGCTATTTGTTTTTAAACTGTTAAAGGAATTGAAGTTACAGCTTACTCCCGCCTATACCTGTTCTTGTTATCTACCCCAGCCAGTTCGGTGAGCAGATTGGCGATTTTCTGGGTGGTAGCCTCGAAGAAGGCTTTGCCCTTTTCAGCGGTGGCAGCAGCTGGGTCACCGATACCTGTATCGTCGCTCACCTGTGACCAGAGCCGCTCCGACCAGGCCCAGCCCTCGCGTATACCTGTCAACCTGGATTTGTATTCTCTGCCCGCTCCTGCCTCGCTCAGGGGCAGCACCAAATCCGAGCGTAAGTGCAGCATGATGCTCGTCTCCATCTCATCGGCATGGTCACCGGGACTGTCGAAGAACTGCCGGCGGTCCGCGGCCAGGAACCAATTGGTGGTCAAGAGAAACATGTCCGGATAACGAAGGCCGAGTTGTCGCAGCATGGGTTTGAAGTCATTCCCGCCATGGCTGTTGAGCACCAGCAGTTTGTGTATGCCTTGCCTGTTGAGCACCTCCACAATGTCACCCAAAATAGCCAGTTGCGTACTCGGGTTCAGGTTGATGTCAAGGGTGATGTCGGCCTGGCCTGTGTTCACACCGAACGGAATCACGGGAAGCACCATCACACGGGTACCTGCTTCCCAGGCCATCCGAGCAGCCTCGGCGGCCACTGCCTCTGCCTCCATGTTGTCGGTGCCGTATGGCAAGTGGTAATTATGGGCCTCAGTAGCACCCCAGGGCAAAATGGCAATATCCACCTGTTGGTCTTTGATGGCTTTCCAGTTCGTTTCGGCTAGTATGTATGGTCTCATGTTGTCAGGTTTGTATGGGCAAGTATACGCAATATGCGGCATTCCACGAAAACGGCCACAGCGGTGTGGGTTTAGTTGGCGAATGGTTATAGGCTGAGCGAGCTATCTTCAGGATTGCTGAGCCAGAATAGGGCGTGGTCCCTCCTGCTGAAGCACTCTACCTGAATTTTCTGCCCGAATGCTGTATAAATTTTCTGTTTGATTCTATCCCCTACCAGGTGCAGGGTGGCGTCGTTGGGCAACACCAGGGCCACCTGCAGCAAGGACGTGTCTACGAGGCGGGATGCCAGGCTTTCCACTACCCAATTTTGGTCCTCCAGGGGAAGGGGGGTGAGGTGGTGGGTCTCCATGAGCCAACTGACCGGCTGGTGCTCCTCCGTTAAGTGCTGCAGCAACAGCAGCCCTTCCCGTAACTCAGCGCTCTCCACAGGCCGCAACCACCGCGACACCACACGCCTTTGCCCGTCCTCCAACTCAACTGACAGATAATCCTTGACCTGCTTCATAGTCCATCTCCTTTCGCACCTTCTTTTCATCGAGCCTGACAATAAGCTCCTCTCACGCGCCCATTGGCGGCAGCCTCGAATAGGTTTAACGTAGAAAAGGGAAATAAGAATACATCCTCATCCGTCAATGCAAAGCCTCGCATAAATCTGTATGAAGGGACTGTTTTTATTTGAGGTGTATTGCACCTCGTACTGCGAGGCTTATAACGCAGCCATTAAAGCCAAACATACATATAATCCTATTCAAACTAACCATTTAGAAGGTATACCTGGCCAGGAGAAGCCATCAAAGCAAACACTTTGCACCCATCTCTATCAAAATACAAAAACTTACGTTAGACAGAACAGGCACAAATTGCACCGTTTTAAATCTCAACCTAAATGGATACCGCAGAAAGTCATGTGGCAGATGTGATATTGAAGGCATTGCATGCCCATGGCGGTAGCATGGCATCTTTTGAGGTGAAGGCGCTTGGCATCAGTCGCCACCTGGATATCTTCCTGCTGAATAAAACCCTGCAGCAGCTGATAGACTTAAACTTTGTAAGGAAGGGAACCGGGGATAACACCAAAGGCCGGCACATGCTCCACCTCACCCCGGACGGTGAGCAGGCAGCGACTACCAGCCTGCTGGACTACTTAGCATCACATGAGTTGCCGAGGGAATGAGTGAACAAATGGCACAGACAGGTATAGACAGAAAAAAGCCCCGACCGTTCACCTTCGGGGCTTCTTCTATTTAAAGCAAAATGAGCTAAAGCATTTTGACTATATATACGACTGTATATATAGAAGGTTCGAAAATCCTTCAAAATTTTAATTTATTATTTGAGGCACTTGCCTGAGCCAGTCGATAAACACCAAATCTGACAAGTTTGTGCTCTCCCTTAGAACCCTCCATATTCGGTAGTACCACGGTCTGAGTTGTGCGAGGTGCGGTCGCTCAGGCTGTTGCGTGAGCCGCTCATGGAGCCGGAACCGCCATAGTTGCCCGACGAGCTGCCGTACTGTGTACTGCCAAAGGACCCTCCCCGATGGCCACCGCCATAGCCCGTTCCGCCGCCGTAATTGGAGCCGCCATAGGAACTGCCCATACCGGTGCCTTCGTCATCATGAAAGTTTCGGAGGCCATAGGTGGTATCCGGAACGCCATGATGGGAGCTGGGGAAGGCCTCGCCTATACCTCCGCCAAAGCGGGTGCCCGTAAAACCATCGCGACTGCCGCCGTAGTAGGTATCGTTTTCACCATAGTCCCGGGCGTTATCCGGATTGTTGAGGGTATTGAAGCGGTCGGAGATGCCGTCGTAGCCGGAGATGCCATAGCCGCGACGCAAGTCGCCTTGGTTCGGCTGCCCTCTCCGGAAGTCGCTGGCGTACTCCCGGCCCCTGCTGTCATCCGGGTGAGACTGGTACCTGCCGAAACGGTCGTCATGATGCAAATGGTGGTGCTCCTGTTGTTGGTGATTGTGATGCTGGCGGTAATCGTGTTCAAAGGAATTACGCATGTCGCGGTCGTTGTGGTATCCGTAGTCATCGCGATACCTGTTCTCGTGCTGCCCGTTTCCGTAGTTGTCTCTATCGTATCGTTCCATAGCTTTTTGTTTAGGGTTGTACATTGTTTCCTAATTTTAACGACAGCAGGGCCTCCCGGTTCTGGCTTCGAACACCCCCTCTCCGAGAAGTCTCCCCATACCTCTACCCTAGCCTATTTGCAAAATATGCTAAGGCCCTCTCTCTTGGTACTTCAGCAATCCTAAAAATAAGCCAGGCAAGGCAGACAGAAGCTGCCGATGGTAGCCATAAATAGAAATCCCCAGCCGCGTGGTTGGGGATTCTGTTAACAGCCCAGGTATAGCCGGAATGCTAGTAGGAGTTTCTCCGCTTGACCTGCTCCTGCAAGGCTTTCAGTTCGTGCTCCGCTGCTTTCAAACGGTTCTTGGCTGCCTTTTCGCGCTGCTTGGCCTCCTCGGCAAAGCGCTCCGCTTCGCGCACCTCCAGCTCCAGGGCACGTATTTCTTCCTGCTGTGCGCTTATCTGGGGGTCGTTGGTCGGGTTGCCGCCTGAAAGCAGCGAACAGCCCATCATCAAAGGGAAAAAGAGTATGGCTATACCTGCCAGTAGGTTCTTGTATGTAAATGTTTTCATAGTATTATCTTTTAATAGTACCTATGAAAGCTTACGGTGCTGCCTGTCATGTAGTTCAGTAGCGTGGCTGCCTCAAGTGTATAACTACCTTACCTCCTTGTTTACCTCCTGCACCAGAAAGTGAAGGTATAACACTGCCTGCTGGAACAGCCAACAAGGTTCGGCTCCAGACAGAATCTTACCCATTCACTTTCTATCTACCAAAATCTGCTTGATGAGCTCGTTGCTGAAGGGCCAAAACTCGACCCAGCTCCTCTTCGAGCCTGTATGCAGCATCGGCAGCGAAAAAGGGTTAATGAGTCAAAACGACATCTTGAATCTTGAGACAAAATCAAGAATTAGAAGTTAAGATTTATGGGTTATTGGAGAATGGGCTTCCCCACTTGTGCGCACTTATTCTGTGGTGCCAACGGCTAAGGTTAAACGTCCTTGCTCATGTTCGCTGTGGAGGTGAAATTTGGCGGCTGTTCATCTTGATTCGGGTCAAAGGCAGACAATACCGGGCCTCGCGTGAAGGCACTCTCGCCATACCTAGGCACAAGCTCCGCTTCCATACATTCCATAAATCTTCCATACCAGGTAAGACGACTGCAAAAAAATAGTGATAAAATTTAAAGTCATTTATTGGCCTGACGCTATGGATTCGATTAAATAGTCTTTTTGCGATATAAATATTTGCAGAAAAGGGTATAACTTTTTTAAAAAGCAGGCCGTAATGCTAAAATCTAATTGCAGTAACAACCTACGCACAAGCGCCTTAGGTATACCTACCAATTCAACAGGTAAGTTTACCTCCATCAACGTTCTGTTCACCATACCACCACTTCTTCCCGGGACTGCTAACGGCAGCCTTTAACCAAGTTATATCCTAATCAGGGCAGGGCTATATAGCTGAATAGCGCTCTGTTAGCTGGTAGGCTAGAAATTGATTTCATATTTTTCAACCTTATAATTTTAATAACATGCTTAACACGACCTTTACCCGTAAGAAGCTGATTTACCCTGCCCTTTTTGCCTTTGTAGGCCTGCTTGGCTGTAACCCTGAAGAAGACATGGCGCCGGATGCCACCATGAGCCAGGAGGCAGTAGCAGCCCTGCAAGGCTCCCCAGCGTCTAACGTGAAGTTGCGCAAAAACCACTACCTCGTGCTTTCTACTTCAGAAACCCTTCCGGCAGGTATAGAGAATGCCGTGGCCTCTGCCAATGGCAAGGTGACGAGCCTCATTTCGCAGGCAGGTGTGGCCTCGGTGTATTCCGAAGACCCGAACTTTGCCGCCAAAGCCTCTAAAATCTCGGGTGTGCGCTCCGTCGTGCGTGACCTGGAAGTGCAGTGGTACAATCCCGAAGAACAGAAAGTGGTGGAGCTAGAAGACTTTGGAAATCCGCCGGCCAGTGGAGACAATGACCGTTACTTCGACCTGCAATGGGGACATGCGGCCATACAGGCACCTGCCGCTTGGAATGCTGGCGCAAGAGGTAAAGGCGTGCGTGTAGCCGTGCTGGACAGCGGCTTCGACTTGGACCACCCTGACCTGGCTCCCAACATCGACATAGCGGCCAGCAAGAACTTTGTACCAGGTGAGCAGCTGTCTTATGCCCTTGCTGGGGTAGGCAGCCACGGCACCCACACAGCCGGCACCATTGCCGCCGCTGATAACGGTACAGGCATCATAGGCGTGGCTCCTGAGGCAGAACTGATTCTGGTGAAAGTGCTGCGTGATGGAGGCTCCGGCTCCTTTGGCTGGATGATGGAAGGCATTGTGCATGCCACACAGCAGGGCGCTGATGTCATCAACATGAGCCTGGGTGCTGCCATACCACGCAACGGCAAGTTCTTGGATGACAACGGTACTCCTGACGACCCAACGGATGATTTCATCGTGAGCGATACTAAGGCGGTGCAGGAACTGTTGATAGCCATTAACCGTGCCACGAGCTATGCCACCAAAAACGGCGTGACCGTAATTGCCTCTGCCGGTAACGATGCTAACAATGGCAACGCTGACAAGTCGCTGCTGCACATCCCTTCAGCCTCCACAGGCGTGATTTCTATTTCGGCTACTGCACCAACTGGCTGGGCGCTCGCTCCTGCCACCACCTCACTTGACGGCTTCGCCTCCTACTCCAACTTCGGTACTGCTGACGTTCATTTCGCAGCCCCAGGCGGCGATTATCAGTACCCTGGTGCTGAGATAGCTACAATAGGTGGCATACGTCAGTATGTGTACGTGTTTGACTACGTGTTCAGCACAGGCAGCAACTTGGACCCTACCAGAGCATCGTACTACTGGTCAGTAGGCACCAGCATGGCCGGTCCGCATGCGGCAGGCGTGGCAGCGCTCATCATCGGTCAGAACGGCGGCTCTATGGACCCAGCCCATGTACTGGCTAGAATGCGCGCCTCAGCTGATGACTTGGGCATGCCAGGACGTGACCCACTCTATGGCTACGGACGCGTGAATGCTTTCAAAGCCGTGACTGCTCAGTAATTTCTGCAACTTACAAACCAAAGGCCTCTGTCGGGATATCAAATTCCCGGCGGAGGCCTTTGGTTTGTACTCAGTACAATGAGCGGGATGAGATGCTATACCTTGCCATTGATACAATGAACGGCAGCTGGCTCTTCGGTCATCATCTGTCGTAATAATCGTAAGATAAACCTATGAAAGCACCCATCGACAATTTTTCAGGCCAAGCCGGTGGTTATGCCCGGTACCGCCCCACCTACCCCGAGGAGCTCTATCGCTTTATCCTACAGCAGGTGGAACTCCGGCAATGCGCCTGGGACTGCGGCACCGGCAACGGACAAGTGGCGGCAAGGCTCGCCCAGGAGTTTGAGCAGGTATACGCCACAGACCTCAGCGAACAGCAGCTAGCCCACGCCATACAAAAGCCGAACATCCGCTACCAGCAATCGCGCGCAGAGCAATCCTTCCTTCCAGATAAGCAAGTACAACTCGTAACTGTGGCACAGGCCCTGCACTGGTTTGACTTGGAGCACTTTTACCAGGAGGTGAAGCGTGTGACGACGCCGGGGGCGGTGATAGCCGCCTGGTGCTATGGCCTGCTGCAGATTGACCCGAAAGTGGATGCACACATCGGCACCTTCTACCACCATACCTTGAACGATTACTGGGACAAGGAACGCCAACTCATTGACGATGCCTATACCACCATCCCCTTCCCCTTTGAGGAACTTCAAACACCTGCGTTCAGCATGCAATACGATTGGGATTTGCCAAAGCTGCTGGGCTATTTCAACACCTGGTCGAGTGTGCAGAAGTTCATCAAAGCCAACAACACGAATCCGGTGGATGAACTGGAGGAGAAGCTGCAGCGTGATTGGGGGAGCGTCAACACCAAACGACCCATTCTCTTCCCGCTGCACCTGCGCATGGGGTTTGTCAGGTAAGCTGCTGCATATTAGTCCTTGCCTTTCCGTCTATACCTGTTTCTCTGGACAAAGGCGGGACGATTACAGGAACAGCCGAGTGGTATAGCTGAGTTGCCCGCAGCTATTAACTAATTCTATGAATGGGCCTTGTCTCTAGAATATTAGAAAGTAAGGCTCAACTTGGCGCCTGTCGGGGCATAGTCGAGTTGGTAGAGCAGCTTCTTTTTGGCGATAGCAGGTGGCGTTTGGGAGTTGTACAGGTATACGGCGCGTTGCTCCTGCCTCATCTTGGCTCTCCAGAAGGGGAAACTCAAAGCCACAAAGCCTGCACCGGCCCCAGCCAACGCCCAATTCGGCTTGCTGCCCACTAAATGTGTACCTGCCGAATAGCCTACCAGAAAACTTCCGGCAAAGGCCAGCGTTTTAGCAGGTATGGCATTTCTCTGAGAGAGTCTCAGGGCATCGTTAGCCGCTGCGTTGCTTTGCAACACGTAATGAAGTCCATTCTTGTCCAGCTGCTGCCCGTTGAGGTAATAGGCAAAAGAGATTCCTTTTTTCCGTACCATTACCACACCCGTACTCTGGGCATAGAGCGGACCCGTAAACACAAGAATCAGTATCGTTGAAAGCAGTTTGTATAGGTTTTTCATACAAGAGCGCCTTAATCATATAACAAAAAAGTTATACTATACTACGACGTCGCTCCTTATCTGTTTTCAGGCAAAGTAGCACACCTGCTGAAAGCTATAATTAATGATGCACAGCCAGTGATTTGAGATATAAAACTTAAATTATTTTCTCTCAGGCATACCTATACCTTTCCAGACAAAGCAGCCTCCTGCAGATGATGTCAGCAACAGCGGCACATTAAAACAAAAAGGAGTTATCCTATGAAATTGCACCAGATGAGCAAAGCTGTAGAGAGAATCCTCGAAAGGAAATTGCACTAACTACCATGCTTATGCATTCACATACCTGCATATCCTTGGTTGTAGTGGTAGACTGCCAGTTGCTTCCGCTTCATGACGGCGCCAGAAAACGGGATTTGCAGAACCAGCAGCCCAGCCCCGACACCGGCCAAAGCCCAGTCTGGCCTGTCGCCTGTGATGTGGTTCCTGACCTGGTACCCCAGCAGAATGCCTCCGGCGCAGCTGAGCAAGGTAGCCGGCAGAGAGTTCTTCTGTGCCCTTTTTAGCTCCCTTTTCGCGCCGGCATGGCCATTGAGCATGTAGTACAGTTCGGTATTATTGAGCTGTCTGCCCTCATGTGAGTAGATGAACTTCAGCCGTTGCTGCCGCACGGAAATTTCAGTGGGTTTTTGAGCGCATACCTGATGCGCCAGGCCAGCCAAGAGCAAGGCCATGAGAAAGGTGTAAATTTGTTTCATAGATGGTGGCGTAGGAAATATAACTAAATATATACCTTTGAAATATATTATCAAAACTATATAATCAAAAATATTGCACCTTTTTTGCACTATCTTCTTATGCTTTCGGCATACCTATCACGCAAATCAGGTCGAGTATGAGAAAGTATACCCACAGCCCTGGCAGCTTTAAAGGATTAGCCTCCCAGCAGGCACTATTATACCTAATCAGAAACAAAAAAACAGCGGAGACTTTGCCCCCGCTGCTTTCGCTCAGCACTGCCCAGACTAGTTTAGTTTTCCTTCCAACTCCTCTGCCTCCAGCATCAGATTCTCCCATTGCGTCTGTGTCGCATCCAGCTCTTTCTGTACCGCCTCAAACTTGTGGGAGGTCTCCTGCAACAAGCTCACGTTGCCGTATACCTTGGGGTCGGCCAACTGTGTCTCATACTGGGCCAGTTCCTGCTCCAGTCGCTGCACCTTCTTCTCCACTTCGCTCAGCTGTCGGTTCACCTGCTTCAGTTGGTTGTTCAACGCATTGGTTTCCGCATTGTCACGCTTAGGCTTGGGTTCCTCTTTTTTAGGGGCGGGCGCAATGGCCGCCTCTTTCTTCAGCTCTTTATCGCGTTTCTCCTGGAATGCTTCGTACTCGTGGTAGGTGCCTGGATATTCTTTCAGTTGGTAATCCTCAATATACCAGATTTTAGTGGCCACGTTCTCCACGAAATAACGGTCGTGCGAGATGATGATGAACGTTCCTTCGTACTGCTCCAGGGCCTGAATCAGGATGTTCACCGACTGCATGTCCAGGTGGTTGGTCGGTTCGTCGAGCATTAGGAAGTTAGCCTCTGAAATCAACGTTTTGGCCAGCGCCACCCGCGACTTCTCCCCTCCCGATAGCACCTTTATCTTTTTGAACACCTGTTCGCCGGTGAAAAGGAAAGAACCCAGCAGCGTGCGCAGTTCTACCTCCGTCTTGCCAGAGCCCGCCTGCTGCAGTTCCTGCAGCATCTCATTCTCCACGGAGAGGGACTCCAACTGGTGCTGTGCATAGAAGGACATGATGACGTTGTGTCCCAATTCGCGCTTCCCTTTGATGGGCTCTGTGCCGGCGATGATGCGCAACAGCGTGGATTTACCTTTACCGTTTCCACCGATGAGGGCTATCTTATCGCCACGCTCCACGTGCACGTTGGTATCCCGGAAAATGACTTTATCGCCGTAGCTTTTGCTCATGTGCTCCAAGCGCAGGATGTGGCGGCCCGGCTGCGTGTTGAACCGGAAACTGAAGTTTACTTTGGCGGCATCAGGTGCCACATCTTCGATGCGCTCCAGGCGCTCCAGCTGCTTCATGCGGCTTTGCGCCTGCTTGGCCTTGGTAGCCTTGGCCTTGAAGCGCTCAATAAAGCGTTCTGTCTGTCGTATCTGCGCCTGCTGGTTCTCATAGGCTCCCTTCTGTATCTCGTTGCGCATGGCCTTCTCCTCTACATAAAAGCTGTAGTTGCCGGGGTACAGGTTCAGCTTGGCGTTAGAGACCTCCACAGTGGTGTTGGTGGTTTTATCGAGGAACTCACGGTCGTGCGACACGATAACCACTGCCCCCTCAAAGCGCTCCAGGTAGGTCTCGAGCCATTTGATGGAAGGAAGGTCCAGGTGGTTGGTTGGTTCGTCGAGGAGGAGCAGCGAAGGTTTTTGCAACAGTATCTTGGCCAGCATCACGCGCATGCGCCAGCCACCCGAGAAGGAAGCCAGCGGCTGCTGCAACTCCTCCGTCGTGAAGCCCAAGCCTTCGAGTATGGCCTCGGCCTCGGCCTGCATGGTATAGCCGCCCAGCGCCTCAAACCGCTCTTGCAATGCCGCCAGTCGGTCCACCAGGTTGTCATGGAAGTTGTTCTCAAACTCCACCAGCACTTTGTCTATCTGCTTCTGCAGGCTCAGGGCCTCGTCAAAGGCCTGCATGGCTACGGCCAGGATGCTCTCATGCGTTTCATAGCTCAGCAAATCCTGGTTCAGGAAGCCGATGGTGGTCTCCTTGCTCATCTGGATGCTGCCGCCGTCCGGCTTGTACTCCCCCACAATGATGCGAAGCAGCGTCGACTTGCCCGTGCCGTTCAGGCCTATCAGACCGATTTTGTCCTTCGGCTTGATGTGCAGGTTGGCGTCTTCGTACATCGGGCGGCTGCCGAAATGAAAGCTGAGGTTGTTGATAGAAATCATGTGTAACAGAATGCTGAGACGCAAAGGTACTCATTTTAGAAGATATCTGGCAGTGCCCCGCCTCCTTCTACAAGCAGACTAAAGCTGCTCCAATACGTAAAAAGTATTTGTTCACCCGCTACAAATACAGGCTCCGATGGTTAAACAATATGGGCAGGACTTCGTTCTATAGTTTTGTGCTTTCAGAAATGATGTGTTCTTTTGATGCTGAGCGGCGCCTACAAAGAAATTTTTTATGATAGCGGTTACTTCCTTACTTGACCAATCCCATTCTGAACGTGTCACTGAACTGACGGAACTACTGGAGAAGAAGTTTGGTCTGGCCGGGGTTAAAATGACTCCATACCCCCACCTCACCCTCCTCACAGCTGAGATTCCGGACATGGAGGAACTGCGGGAGTACCTGGAGCAGACCTGCCGCGAAACGAACCCTTTCTCAATCCGAACCACCGGGCTGGGCGTGTTCCCGGGCGATACGCCTGTCATCTACATACCGGTGCTGCGCACGCCTCCCCTGAACCAGCTGCACGCCCGCCTGCACCGAGACATATCGGAGATGAGCAGCGAGATGGGCATCTACTACAACCCCAACATGTGGCTGCCGCACATCTCCCTCGCCCTCGGCGACACCACGCCCGACATGATGGGACCGGTGCTCACCTTCCTGTTCAACTACAACTTCAACTGGGAGATAAAGCTGGACAACCTGACCATCCTGCAGAAGTGCGGCGACTTCTACCTCAAGGACGATGAGTATCACTTCGGACGGAAGGAACTGACCACCTAATCGTACGACACCCGCCTTTCCAGAACCCAAGTCTCAGGAGCCACTCTGGCTGATACCTGCTGAAAAACCTGTGCCCCTGACTCCCCTAAAAGCACAAAACTCCCTCCTGCCTACCCCCTCATTAGCTATACCTGCAAGCTTCCGACAAACAAACGAACTGTGGTATAATTCAGGTGTTCCTGCCACAAGTCAGGTATGGAAATGTTTTCTGGCGGTCTGTTCTTTGACCATCCATACCTATACATGACATTTTTTGGGGTTCTCCAGCCACTTCGATTAATCTAATTTTAATCTAATTTTAATTTTGTAAAACAAAACTTTTCCCAACCCAACAAATTTATAAGTCGTATCCTTTCAAAGGCATACGCTGCCCCGGAGGCAGCTGCATTTGGAAGGTATAGCCTGCATTGCTCCCGCAGCAATCCTAATCCAAACCGTACACGATTCAAGCTAAAACAAACCAGAACATGGAGAAAAACGACAACAAGAAGGAGAAATCCTTCCGAGTGGATGAAAACAGCAAAGACAAACAATTAGAGCAGTTCCGGGAAGACCCCAAAGACCAGTACATGACCACCGACCAGGGGCTACGCATCAACCATACCGATGACTCCCTGAAAGCAGGCTCCCGTGGGCCTACCCTGATGGAGGACTTCCACTTCCGGGAGAAGATGACGCACCTCGATCATGAGTCCATCCCGGAGCGGGTGGTGCACGCCCGAGGCTCCGGCGCCCACGGCTTCTTCCAGCCCTACGACGACTCCCTGAAAGCTTTCACCAAGGCCAAGTTCCTGACCAACCCCAACACGAAGACCCCGGTTTTCGTGCGCTTCTCTACGGTGGTCGGCTCGCGCGGCTCCGCTGACACGGTGCGTGATGTGCGTGGCTTTGCCACCAAATTCTACACCGAGGAAGGCAACTACGATTTGGTGGGCAACAACATACCTGTATTCTTCATTCAGGATGCCATCAAGTTCCCAGACCTGGTGCACTCCATCAAGCCGGAGCCGGACAGCGAAATGCCTCAGGCCTCTGCCGCACACGACACCTTCTGGGACTTTTCCTCGCTCATGCCGGAGAGCACACACATGCTGATGTGGGTTCTGTCTGACCGCGCCATTCCGCGCAGTTTCCGCATGATGCAAGGCTTTGGCGTGCATACCTTCCGTTTCATCAACGAAGCGGGCAAGGCTACTTTCGTGAAGTTCCACTGGCGCCCCACCATCGGCACGCACTCGCTGGTTTGGGACGAGGCACAGAAACTAGGCGGAAAAGACCCGGATTGGCTGCGCCGCGACCTGTGGGAGGCCATTGAACAGGGCAACTATCCTGAGTTCGAATTATCGGTGCAGCTCGTGCCAGAAGAAGACGAGTTCAAGTTTGACTTTGACCTGCTTGATGCCACTAAACTCATACCAGAGGAACTGGTGCCGCTGCGGCCGGTCGGCAAAATGACCCTCAACCGCAATCCTGACAACTTCTTCGCCGAGACAGAGCAGGTGGCCTTCCACCCGGGCAACCTGGTGCCGGGCATCGACGTCACTAACGACCCGCTGCTGCAGGGCCGCCTTTTCTCGTACCTGGACACGCAGCTCAACCGCTTCAACAGCTCCAACTTCACGGAGGTGCCCATCAACCGCCCGGTGTGCCCGGTGCACAACCACCACGGTGCTGGCTTCATGAAGATGACGATAGGCAAAGGCAAGGCGAACTATTGGCCGAATTCTATTGACAATGGCTGCCCCATGATGGCGCCAGAAAACATGGGCGGCTATGTGCACCACCAGGAGAAAGTGGAAGGACACAAGATACGCGCCCGCAGCGAAAGCTTCAACGACCACTACAGCCAGGCCACTCAATTCTGGAACTCACTCACAGAGCCGGAGAAGGACCACCTGGTATCGGCTGCGCACTTCGAATTGGGTAAAGTGAAGAACAAGGCCATCCGGGAGCGGCAGCTGGCTAATTTCTACAAAGTGGACCCTACTTTTGCGGCCTTGGTGGCAGCTGGCATCGGGGTGGAAGTGCCTAAAGGGATGGATGTGGAATCAACGGGCAACTACGAAGACAATGAGGCCTCACACAAAATGAAAAAAGGTAAGTCGGTATCTACGTCGGATGCCGTGAGTATGGAGAAAAACAAAATCGAAAGTGCCAAAACCAGAAGAGTGGCCATTTTAGTGGAGAACGGTTTTGAGTACAACGAGGTGATGCAAGTGCAGGAAGCACTGAAGGCAGCCGGCGCACAGTCCGAAATCGTTTCGATGCTCCTGGGTAAGCGGCTTTCCAGTTCGGGTCAGGAACTCGAAGTGGACAAGAGCCATGTCACCACCGGCTCCATCATGTACGATGCCGTTTACATCCCGGATGGGGAGAACAGCATACGGGCCATGGCTATGAAAGGCGACGCGCTCCATTTCATCAGTGAGGCCTTCAAGCATTGTAAAACCGTCGCCACTTCCGGCCATGGCATCGCCTTGCTGCAGAAAGCCTTCGTGGTAGGCATCGACTTGGCTGAAAAAGACTCCAGAAAGGTGATGTCACACAAAGGCGTTATCACGGCTGGCAACGATGCCGACGCTGAAGAGTTTGCGACTAAGTTCGTTGAGGCCATTCAAAAGCACCGCCATTGGGACCGTGAGAAGACCATGACACCAGCTTAGCTATTTGTTTGTTATTGATTGTTTGTTTGGAGCAAAAGCCGCGAGATTCGCGGCTTTTGCTTTTATAGAGAGTTTTTTACAGGAAGCATCAGTTGTTGCTTTGTAGTAACTGTCTTTGCAATTTGCTCGCCGCGTTATTGCATAGCTTGCCCTGGCCGGGCGGGCCTCACTTTTTTCCTTGATGAAAAAAGTAAGCAAAAAAATCAAGACGATTTTGAACTCGCTGACCGCTCGAACAAAAAATCGTCATGGGTGCACCTGGTTCAAGGCACTGCTCTGTAGATTCTGTTGTAAGTATGTCTGCTATACCTGCCAACGCTTCCGACACGCCATACCTGCTCGCTTAGGAACCCTCCCCTTGAGGGGAGCTAGAGGGGTGTTTCAATCGTTTCTGATTCCCCTCTTGAGAGGGGCAGGGGTGTGTTCAGCTACAGCAGGGGAAGCACCCAGCTACAACGCTTATACCTGACCATCAGCAGTAGCCGACTCCCCTCCTTGGACAAGGAGGGGCAGGGGTGGTTGGACCCGGAGCTGCCTAATAGTACCAAGCGTAATATCAAGACTACCTCCTAAATGAAAACCAAGACCAGAGCAGCCAGAAAACACGGCAATTCCTTATCTTTATCCATACTCACGTGACATGAACCTACTGAACCATACCCTGAAGTCCTCTGCCCTGGCCCTCTCGCTCACCATACTCAGCTGCAGCGGCAGTCAAACACCTGCCTCCACTCCGACTATGTTACCCGTTGAAACCGGTGTGGCCCAGTCGCTAACGGAGCACAGGCGGGCCGTGCTGCACCAGGTTGCTTACGACCTGCAACTCCAACTGCCGGCCAACAAAGCGACGCCTATACCTGCTTCGGAGATTATCTCGTTCAAGCTGCGCGACAGTAGCCAGCCCCTGCAAATAGATTTTAAGGAGCAGCGCGAGCACATCAAACTGGTGAAAGTGAATGGCCAGGAAATTCCAGTTCAATTTGAGAGAGAACACATCCTGGTACCTGCCCAGCATCTGAAACTAGGGCAAAACCAGGTACAGATAGATTTCATAGCCGGCAATCTGTCGCTCAACCGCAACGAGGACTTCCTCTATACCTTGCTGGTGCCCGACCGCGCCCGCACTGTGTTCCCCTGCTTCGACCAGCCGGACCTGAAAGCCTCCTTCAAACTCTCGCTGACCCTGCCACAGGACTGGAAGGCCCTGGCCAACGCCCCGCTGCAGGATTCTGTGGTGACAGGCGCGACTAAGACCTATCAGTACCAACCTTCTGATACCATACCGACCTACCTGTTCTCCTTTGTAGCCGGAGACTTCAGCAAGGTCAGCCGAACGAAAGGCAGTCGCGCCATGCACTTCTATCATCGCGAGACTGACCCGGGCAAACTGAAGCAAAGCATGGATTCCATCTTCGGCATTCACCGCGATGCGCTGGCCTTTATGGAGACCTATACCCAAATCCCCTACCCTTTCCAGAAGTTCGACTTCGTGGCTATACCTGACTTCCAGTATGGCGGCATGGAACATGTGGGCGCCATCGATTACAAAGCCTCCACCCTCTTCCTGGACGAAGGCGCCACCAAGGACCAGTTGGTAGCCCGCTCCAATCTCATCGCACACGAGACGGCGCACATGTGGTTTGGGGATCTGGTGACCATGCGCTGGTTCAACGATGTCTGGATGAAAGAGGTATTCGCCAATTTCATGGCCGACAAAATCTCCAAGACCACCGTGGAGGACAGCAATTACGACCTCAAATTCCTGATAGACCATTTCCCGGCTGCCTATGGCGTAGACCGCACGGCCGGGGCCAACCCTATTCGCCAACAACTGGAAAACCTGCAGGATGCCGGCTCGCTGTACGGCAACATCATCTACCACAAAGCCCCCATCATGATGCGGCAACTGGAGCGACTCATGGGCGAGCAAGCGTTTCAGGAAGGACTGCAGGTATACCTGAAAACCTACGCCCACGGCAACGCCACCTGGCCAGAGCTCATCCAGATACTAGACGCCCGTACCCCAATTGATTTGCAGGCCTGGAACCAGGTATGGGTGAACGGTGCGGGCCGGCCGGTGTTCGATTACCAACTGGAAACGGAGGACAGTAAAATCACATCTTTCACCATTTCCCAGAAAGGAGAAGACGGCTCTGACCGCCTGTGGCCGCAGTACTTTGAGGTAGCCTTGGTATACCCGGACCGCGTGGACGAAATGACCGTGCACATGGACAAAGCCCAGGTACAACTGGCTGAGGCGATTGGAAAATCCAAACCCTCTTTCGTGCTTTTCAACTCCTCCGGGCAGGGCTACGGCGTGTTCCCCGTTGATTTGAGCAAGCTGGCGGATGTGTCTAAGCTGCAGAACCCGGTGATGCGGGCATCGGCCTACATCAACCTGTATGAGAACATGCTCAATGGCCGTGCCGTGCAGCCCAGTTTGCTGCTCCCTTTCGCTCTGTTAGAGGCTGGCCGCGAAACAGAAGAACTTAACCTCAAGCTACTCACCGGCTACCTCAACGACACGTTCTGGCGTTTCACCACCCCGGCACGTAGGCAGGAAATAGCCGCAGGTATAGAGAAGAACCTGTGGGAAGCCATGGAGATGCAGAAGTCATCCAATGCCAAAAAACTGCTCTTCAAAGCCTACCAGGGTATAGTCCTCACCCAGGAGGCGCAGGACAAGCTCTACCAGGTATGGAAAAGCCAGCAGGCACCCAAAGGTGTCACGCTCACCGAAGACGACTATACCTCCCTGGCTCTTTCGCTGGCGGTGCGCGATTACAAAGATTCTGAAGCCATACTGCAGCAGCAACTTGGCCGCATCAAAAACCCGGACCGCCAGAAGCGCCTGCAGTTTATGATGCCTGCCTTGTCGGGCGATGTACAGGTGCGCGACGCCTTCTTCGCCTCGCTCAAAGACCGCAACAACCGCGAGAAAGAAGCTTGGGTGGCCACTGCACTGAGCTACCTGCATCACCCCCTGCGCGCGCAGACATCAGAGAAATACCTGCGCGAGAGCTTGAAACTGGTGGAGGAAATCCAGCTGACCGGCGACATCTTCTTCCCGACCAACTGGCTGCAGTCCACCTTCGGATCCTACCAAAGCGCAACTGCCGCTGAAACCATACGCCAGTTCCTGGCGGCGCACCCCAACTACAACCCCAAACTGAAAGGAAAAATCCTACAGGCCGCGGATGGTGTGTTCAGGGCAGAGAAGCTGGTCCAGCAGTAACAGCAATTTATACAGCTCGAAAAAAAGAGAGGCTACCTGAAACGAATCAGGTAGCCTCTCTGGCGTATAGTGCTGCTCGTTTTATTTTATCCTGTAGCCCAACCGTACGCCTACGGAGTTATTGACGGTCTTCACGCCTTTCGCAGCAGAGAAACCGTTTCCGTTTTCCAGCCTCACCTCCGCCTGCAAACGTTTCCATTCTCCACCTATGCCCAGCAGGAGCGCCTGCTCATGCTTCCGCGTGGCATTCCCCATCGGATTCCCGTCTTTGTTCTTATCTGTTGTATAGGATGGGGTATAGACTTTCTGTTTGCTGTTATCGTTCAGCACGAAGTTGTTGCCAAAGCCCAGGCTTACGTATGGCCGAATGCCCCTGTCCAAGAACCGGTAGCGGCCCAACAAGTTAATTGCCAGCTGGGACATCTCGAAAGTGGTGGTGTATTCTGTGTACACCTGCTCCGTCAGCGGGTTCACGTGTTGGAAGGTTCCCTCAGTCTGATAGGCTTTGTAGAGCAGCTCCCCTATCAGAGCGTATTTGCCATGGCTTCTGGGCAAGGTGGCCATAAAGGAGGTGCCGAAGGTATAGCCCATACCTGTGAACTCCGGCTCAGTCAGTGCCTTGTTGGGGTGGCCGTTGATGTCCAGGGAGGTATAAGAAACTCCCCCCAGGGCATAGACATTGAACGCTAACTTCTCTTCTGCGGCCACATAGTCTCCTTCAGTGCCGCTGGCGCACTTATTGTAGTCCTGCACCAGACTTTTCAAAGCCGACGGCTTGAAGGCCACCCTGCTTATCTTGTTGCTCAAATCCGGGCAGTCCGTCATCTTGGCGGTTAGCATCCCCCTGTAAACCGGCAGTTTCACCAGCCCTGATTTGCCACGCTCGCTCTTCATGATGGCCCTGTACACCAGCTCAACGGGAGTCTCGCCTTCTTTCTGGATGTAGATGCGCTCCTGGGCATCCGGTTCATTCAGCGTGTACAGGCTCACCTTGCCTTTCACCAGGGCACGCAGAAACACCGTGTCCCGCACAATGCTAAATTGGCTGTCGTAAACGTAGGTGCTGCCTATTTTGGTCACGGCCTTTTCCTTGTCTACGGCATGCACCTCATACCTGTCACCAGAAGCAAGCGAGAAGCTTTTGATGTCGGCCACGCCGAGTTTTTGTGTCGTGGTGCTGGACAGGTCCTGCTTCACTTCGATGATTGTAGGGCTCCTGTTCCAGTTCTGGTCGTTGATGTGCACCTGCACCGTATCTCGCTGGTGCGTCACGTACTGGCCTGCTACGAACTTCTTCTGCCCGAAGGCAAAGGAACAGGTGAGCAGTAAAATAAGTGTACAGGTTGTCTTCATGTATGGCATGTTATGAATATAGGATGACACGAATATAACAGCAAGTTACCAATTCATGAAGACCCAGGCAAAAGAAAGAAGGGCCGGCTGCAACTGCAGCCGGCCCTTCTTTCTGAATCATAAATGAATGCCTTGTCTTATGACTACATATCCAGCACGATTGCGAAGACTAGCGGAGCCACAATGGTCGCATCAGACTCAATCATATACTTTGGTGTGTCCTTACCGAGCTTACCCCACGTGATTTTCTCGTTCGGAACGGCACCAGAGTAGGAACCGTAGCTGGTCGTGGAGTCAGAAATCTGGGCGAAATAACCCCACAACGGAACGCCTGTACGCTGCAAATCCTGGTGCAGCATCGGCACCACGCAAATCGGGAAGTCACCGGCTATACCTCCGCCAATCTGGAAGAAGCCCACGGTTGATTCCTCTTTCGCGTTCTGGGTATACCAGTCGGCCAGGAACATCATGTACTGTATACCTGTCTTCATGGTATGCACGTTCTTGATGTCGCCACTGATGACGTGACCGGCGTAGATGTTACCCAACGTGGAGTCTTCCCAGCCCGGGCAGATGATAGGCAGGTTCTTTTTGGCCGCCTCCAGCATCCAGCTGTTTTTCGGGTCAATCTGGTAGTACTGCTCCAGGTCGCCTGACAACAGAATCTGGTAGAAGAACTCGTGCGGGAAATAGGATTTGCCTTCCTGGTCGGCTTTCTCCCAGAACTTCAGCACGGTGTGCTCAATGCGGCGCATGGCTTCTTCCTCCGGTATGCAGGTATCGGTCACGCGGTTCATGTGGCGGCTCAGCAGTTCCTCCTCATCGGCGGCAGAAAGCTCGCGGTAATGCGGCACGCGCTCGTAGAAGTCGTGCGCCACCAAGTTGAAGATGTCCTCTTCCAGGTTGGCACCAGTACAGGAAATGGCGTGCACCTTGTCCTGACGAATCATCTCCGCCAGAATGATGCC
Source organism: Pontibacter roseus DSM 17521 (assembly GCF_000373265.1). GTDB lineage: Bacteria > Bacteroidota > Bacteroidia > Cytophagales > Hymenobacteraceae > Pontibacter > Pontibacter roseus. Next base: position 183,672 of record NZ_KB890762.1, on the reverse strand, counting down.
CAGCTCAGCCGTGGACATGGCACCGGCCAGCGTAATCATCATCTTGCCGCCGTTGTTCAAATGCGTTTTGTACCCTTCGGCAGCGTCTATCACAGAGGCCGCGTTGAAGTGTTTGTAATGTTTCTTAAGGAATTCTGATACGTTCATTCGTCTATCGTTTTGTTACAAGCTATTCAGAGGTATACTCTGAATCTGCGCTTCTAGTTGATTCTGGTTCAGGAACAGTCTTACCTACTAGTCTCTCCGTTCTCATTGCAAAAGTCTGAAAAGCAGCCGGTATAAAAATTAACAAATGTTAAATTCTACCTGATTTCGGCCCGAATGCGGCTCAGCGTAACCTGCGTCACCCCCAGGTAGGAGGCGATGTGGTAGAGCGGCACCCGCTGCAGCAGCTGCGGGTCTTGCTCCAGCAGCGACTTATACCTTTGCGTGGCCGACTGAAACTGGAATGCGATGAAGCGCTCCTCTGTCTTGATGAGCTCATACTCGGCCAGCTTCCTGCCCCAGTTGGCAATCTCGATGTTCGTGCGAAACAGCGCCTGCAGCTGCTCCAGCTCCAGCACGTATACCTCAGAAGGCTCCAGCAGCTCCACCGTCTCGTAGCCGGGTTTGTTGGCCACGTAGCTGTAGTAGGAGAAGATGAGGTCCCCTTCGGTGCCGAACCAGAAAGTCACTTCCTGGTCGTTGCGGTAGCAGAAGGCGCGTGCTATACCTTTCTCAATGAAGAACACCTTAGTGCTCACCTCCCCCTCCCGGAAAAGGATGTGGCCTTTCGTAAGCTCCAGTTTGCAGAGCGTCGCCATCAGCTCCCGCCTCGCCTGTTCTGACAGCGGGTAAATGCTGTTGATTGTCCCGGTTACCGCTTCCACGTGCCTGCAGCCTCCTGAAGGTATAGCGATTAAGCCTTTGGCTTTTCTATCACCAGGTTGTGGTTGGTGTAGATGCAGATGTCCGCAGCGATATTGAGGCTTTCGCGCACCATCTCCTCGGCGCTGAGGTGCGGCGCGTGCTTCTTGAGTGCCAGGGCCGCCGCATGCGCGAACATACTGCCCGAGCCGATGGCCGCAATCTGGTTGTCGGGTTCCAGCACATCTCCGGTACCGGATATGATGAGCAGCTCGTCTTTGTTTGCCACCACCATCATGGCCTCCAATTTGCGCAGGTACTGGTCCTTGCGCCAGTCCTTGGCCAGCTCGATAGCGGCGCGCTTCATGTTGCTCTGGTAGGCATTGAGTTTCTCCTCGAAGCGCTCCAGCAGCGTGAAGGCATCGGCGGTGGAACCGGCGAAACCAGTCACGATCTTGCCGTCGAGCAATTTGCGTATCTTCTTGACGTTGCTTTTGGCGATGTGCTTGTCCATGGTCGCCTGTCCGTCGGCGCCCACGCATACCTCTCCGTTGTGGTAGATTCCCAAAACGGTGGTCGATTTTATCTTAGCCATTGTGTCTGCTTTTTCGAATGTGAAGGCATGGACGCAGCGCGCGCTATACCTGTGTTGTGTTCTGTCTGTAAAGCTACGGCAACTGCAAACAAAAAGCCAAAGGGTTTTCGGCCGACAATTTGTCCGGTATGGCTTCTGCCCTATACTTATGACCCAAGTATAATAGGAAAAGCCTATATTCGTTTCCTAAAGTATAAAAGGATAATCTATGAAAGGCATTCTAGCCGGGGCGCTCCTGCTGGCGCTCCCCCTCCTCTCCCAGACCCAGAAAAACGAGAAGCTCCCACGGTACTTCGGTGAGGCAATTGCCATTGACAGCTCCTCCACCGTCCTCATCCCGACACGGTACAACGCGGATTTGCTGTCTTCTAATAAGCTCGCCCTATGGCATGACTTCTACGCCAACGTGATTTTCTACGACATGTCGACCGACACGTACAAGAAGCTGTTCGAGACCGATACCTATATCCGGCAATTCACACGGGAGCGCAATCCTATACCTGACAGCAGGCCCGAAGGTAATCCTGCCCGACTGAACAACACCAGCCGGAACTGGATTTTCTATTTCGTGAAGCCAGGGGATTACAACAAGAACGGCCGAATCGACAACGATGACCCTTCCGTATTGTATGTATCCAATAAAGCCGGAAACAAGATAAGGGCTCTGACACCGGAACAGGAGAATGCCGTCTCGATGGAGGTATATGACAAGCAGGGGTTCGCGCTGGTGAAGATGCAGCGCGACAGCGACAACAACAAGCGCTTCGAGGGCAAAGACCGGGACTTCTACTACATCCGTTTGAACCTGGCTGACCTGGCCCTCGGGCAGAAAATCGAACTGAACCCTTGAGGTGACAGGTATAGCCACCTCCTCAACAGCGCGTTCTGCCAAAGAGCCGGGCATAAGTTTGGCGAAGGCCGTGTAAAGCCCTAATTTTACCCTAAAATTGACCGTTATGAGCAAAGCAAACTGGGTAACCGTAAAAGAATATACCGACATCACCTATAAGAAAGCGAACGGCGTGGCCCGCATCGCCTTCAACCGCCCAAACGTACGCAACGCCTTCCGCCCCAAGACGGTGGCTGAGCTGTTTGAGGCCTTCCTGGACGCCCGCGAAGACACCTCCATTGGTGTGGTGCTGCTTTCTGCCGAGGGACCTTCCACTAAAGATGGGGTGTACTCCTTCTGCAGCGGCGGCGACCAGAACGCCCGCGGCCACCAAGGATATGTGGACGAGGAAGGGATGCCGCGCCTGAACATACTGGAGGTGCAGCGTCTCATACGCTTCATGCCCAAAGTGGTGATTGCCGTGGTGCCGGGTTGGGCCGTGGGCGGCGGGCACAGCCTGCACGTGGTATGCGACCTGACGCTGGCCAGCCAGGAGCACGCCATCTTCAAGCAGACGGATGCCGACGTGACCAGCTTCGACGGTGGTTACGGCTCGGCTTACCTGGCCAAGATGGTGGGCCAGAAACGCGCCCGCGAAATCTTCTTCCTCGGCCGCAACTACTCTGCCCAAGACGCTTACGACATGGGTATGGTGAACGCCGTGATACCGCACGCGGAACTGGAGGATACCGCTTATGACTGGGCGCAGGAGATTCTAGCCAAGTCCCCTACCTCTATCAAAATGCTCAAGTTCGCCTTCAACGCCACCGACGACGGCATGGTGGGCCAACAGATATTCGCCGGTGAAGCCACCCGCCTCGCCTACATGACCGACGAGGCCAAAGAAGGCCGCAACGCTTTTCTGGAGAAGCGCAAACCCGACTTCAAAGACATCAAGTGGATTCCGTAAGGTATAGCCTTATATAGTAAAACAGCAAAGCCGCTCCTAAACAGGGCGGCTTTGCTGTTTTATGGAAGAATCAGGTATAGCCAAATACTTTTCTATAGTGTTGCATACGTGTATAGTAAAAGCTATATTTAACATAAAACCAATTACGTATAGCCAACATACGTTTGCAAGGAAAGCGTATGTTCACGCTTTCGAGGTAGTTAGCAGACTTTAAAGAGAATCAGAAAGGTGAGACAAAAATGATAGTTCTTATGTACGTATTCGGGTTTGCAATTTTGAGCGGACTTTTAGCTTGGTACTTAAACAAGAAAAAAAAGTCAAAATTGGCAAGGTTGGAATCTGACATACTAACACAAAAAACGTATCAAAATAGATAAAACAGCAGGCAACAGCGGTTTTGCGTCAGCTGGGGGCGACGCAACGCAACATCAGCAGCAGTAACAGCTATCATTTGTAGTTGTCAGCGTGACGGAACACAGGTAAGCAACAAAATTAAACTTGTACATTAGTAATACCATCGGCAGCAGTCCAGGGGCGACGGAGCACGGAATGCCCCGCCGAACGCAAAGCCAATGAACGTTAGCGGTAACCAAGTGACAAACCATTAACATTTGCAGTTTGACACTATACTGTAATTTAGTAACACACAAAAATCAATTGACATGAAAAAATTACTTACAATTCTTTTCCTTGTTTGCAGCATTAGTTTGACAAACATTGCATCTGCTCAGACAAAATCAAATGGCGAGACTACTCTCAGTAGCGACAAGATTGTGTTTAACCAAGACCCAAAATTTCAGTGTAAACAAATTTCTTTTGACGACAAGACACAGATAATGACTTTGTTGGAAAACGTTTCATTAAAAACTGAGAAGTTTGAACTCTCTAATGCAGGCAAAGTTGTTTATGACCAAAAGACAAAAAAACTCACTATCTATGACTGTAAAGAATTTACAATAGACGGAAAAGTTGTGACCAATAAAGAAACTCATAAAAAGAATATTGTTGAATATACTTTAGGCGACGATACTGTTTACATTCTCTAACAGGCTACCGCTAACATCGGTTTTGCAATATGGCGGCTGACGGAAGTCAGTCGTCATTTGTTTTTCAATTGGGCTGCATATCTTTAATCAAACTGACGGAATGCTATTGCCGCCACATCGCAAAGCCGTCCAACGTTGGCAGCAATGCCTTTGAATGAATTTCAAAATGACAGAGATAGCATTAACTCAGAGAGACATAAAAAGGATTAAAAACGACATAAAATTGACTCTAATCCTTGGAATGCTTTTTACAATTGGACTGATTATTTTATTATTTATTACTCCATTAATTCTGACTCTGTTTAATAAACCAGCTGACGGTTTCGCAAATAGGGCCTTGTTTATCATAGGTCTTGTGTCATTGCCATTTATTGGGATATCATGGAAAAACATTGTTAAGTATATCGACTTAATTAGGAGTAGGAAAATAAGTTTTAAGACATCGGACTATGAAATCAAAAAAGGGAAAGATGGTTTTATCCTGAGTATAGAGACACCGTTAAAGTTGAAGTTCGATTTATATGACAAGTTACCAGAATTGTTAAGATTGGGAGAACCAATAAAAATTGAGTTAACGAGGTTAAGCAAGACTCTCCTTTACATCTCACAAGACGGTAAAAATTTATTAGAGAAGGTTGAAATTGAAAATGATTAACGCAGACAATAAGCAATACTGCCAACCACACCTATAAGGTAGCTACGCCACCTCATAGCCAAGTCCGTTGTCATAGAAAACAGCCAGCAATCAAAAAATGAATAGAGCATTTATAATTCTTTTTCTTGTTTTTTCATCCGCACTGACTTATGGACAAAAAAACAAGTCAAGACAGGCTGACAGCGGCGAACCATTTGTACTTGGTGTAATCGACAAAATCCAATCAAGAGAATTGAACGAAGAAAGGATACTGAATATCTATCTACCCGAAGGATACAGTAAAAATGATACGATAAGTTATCCGGTTATCTACTTACTTGATGGTTCGGCAGACGAGGACTTTATTCATATCGTTGGGCTTGTTCAGTTCAGCAGCTTTGAATGGGTCAACCAAGTCCCAAAGTCAATTGTTGTAGGTATTGCAACTGTTGACAGAAGGAGAGATTTTACTTTCCCAACAACAATTGAAGGAGATAAGAAAGCATACCCAACTACTGGCCATTCGGATAAATTCATTTCTTTCCTTGAAAAGGAGTTGCAGTCTTACGTTCAGGCGAAGTACAAGGCAAACAACTCTAAAACAATTATTGGGCAATCGTTAGGCGGATTATTAGCGACAGAAGTACTTGATAAAAAACCCTCGCTTTTTGATAAGTACATCATCATCAGCCCCAGTCTGTGGTGGGACAATGGCTCATTGTTAAACCAATCCTTTTCAAATTTCGAGAATAAGGATATTTATATCGGTGTTGGAAAGGAAGGATTGACACCCACAGTAACTCCCCGTGTGATGGAGGTTGATGCAAACGTGTTAGCTGACAAATTAAAAGGCTTGAAAAACAAAAACGTAAATGTGCATTTTGACTATTTGCCCTTAGAAAACCATGCAACGATAATGCACCAGGCTGTTATGAATTCATTCAAACTTTTATATCCGAAAACACCCAGAGAATGACATCGGGGAAACGGGAAAACTAAAATCCCCATAGTAGTATACCAGGCACCTATACCAACTTACCAAGGCTAACCAAGAATTATGAAGACCATATTTGACGAACCGACCAGAGATGAAATTGTTGGTAGAATCAATTTGCTAACTAAGCATAGCATGGCTCTATGGGGCAAAATGCATGTTTTTCAGATGGTAAAGCACAATACCTATTGGAACGGCTGGATTTTAGGCGAAGAGCATCACACGTATAAGCAGGTTCTTCTGGGTAAAGTATTTGGTAGAATGGCATTGAGAAAAATGATAAATGATGAGAACCCTTTTGATAAGAACATTCCGACTTCCGCACAATTCAAAGTGAGAGAAATGGAGGGAGACTTGGAAGCTGAGAAATTCAAATGGATTGAATTGACGAAAGCTTATGAAAGCTATGATAACCCAGACTTTATACACGACTTTTTCGGCAAAATGACAAAGGAGCAGATTGGTGTTTTAGTCTACAAACACTCTGACCATCATTTAAGGCAATTCGGTATTTAAACAAAAAAAGCCTTCTAACGCTTGCCAAAAGCTGCGGAGCGGGATACTGAAAACGTAGCAGGAAATTAACTCTGAGTAGCTTAAAGACTAGTTTAGAGCGTCTGCCTCCTAAAATTTTAGCCACTGTGGTAGCCATAAAAAAAGAGCCTCTCCGTATCCGAAGAGGCTCTTTTCTTGTTCACTATAAGTAATTACACCAGTATTCTTACCGGGTTCTCCAGCATGTTCTTGAAGGTCTGCAGGAAAGCGGAACCCACGGCGCCGTCTACTACACGGTGGTCGCAGGAGAGCGTCACCTTCATCACGTTGCCGATGCGGATTTGTCCGTCGCGTACGACCGGCGTCTGCTTGATGCCACCCACAGCCATGATGCAGGCATCCGGCGGGTTGATGATGGCGGTGAACTCCTCAATACCAAACATACCCAGGTTGGAGATGGTGAAGGTGTTGCCTTCCCACTCGGCGGGCTGCAGCTTCTTGCTCTTCGCCTTGCCACCCAGTTCTTTCACTTCGGCCGCGATGGCAGACAGTGATTTGAAGTCGGCGTTGCGTACCACCGGTACCAACAGGCCTTCTTCCACCGCCACGGCTACCCCAATGTTGATATGCTTGTTATACCTGATTTTGTCGCCCAGCCAGGAAGAGTTCACGGCAGGGTGCTGACGAAGCGCAGCAGCGGCCGCTTTGATTACCAGGTCGTTGAACGACACCTTCACCGGCGACACCTCGTTTATGGACACACGGGCTTCCATCGCCTTGTCCATGTCAATTTCCATGGTCAGGTAGAAGTGCGGCGCAGAGAACTTGCTCTCGGCCAGTCGGCGCGCAATTACCTTACGCATCTGCGACACGTTCACTTCCTCGTAGGCATCGGCTGGCGCGCCAGGTATAGCCTGCGGTTGTGGAGCCGGTGCGGTGGCAGGAGCTTTGGCAGCCTGTTGCGGCGCAGGGGCAGCAGACGGGGAGAAGTTCTCCACGTCACGCAGCACAATGCGTCCTCCCTCACCTGAGCCTTTGATTTGCGCCAGATTGAAGCCTTTCTCTTTGGCTACTTTCTTCGCCAGCGGAGACGCCTTGATACGGCCGTTGCCTTCAGCGGCAACCTGCTCTGTACCCGTGGCAGGTACTTCTATTTCCTGTACTTTATCTTCTGTTGTAGCCTCGGTGCGGGCCTCGATGTTCTCGTCCGATTTGGCGTTCTCTTCGCTGGAGCGTTCCTCCACACCGGCAGGCACCGTACCGCCTTCTGCATCCAGCAGGGCTTTGTAATCGGCACCTTTTTCACCGATGATGGCGATTACGGCATCAATGGCCACCGAAGAACCGGCCTCTACCCCTGTGTACAGCAAGGTACCGTCTTCATAGGACTCCAGCTCCATTGTCGCCTTGTCGGTCTCCACTTCGGCCAGCACGTCGCCGGAGCTTACTTTGTCACCCACTTTCTTCAGCCAGGATACAAGTACGCCTTCTGTCATGGTGTCGCTCATCTTAGGCATGCGGATGACGCTGGCCTTGATGTTGGACGTATCCACGGAGGTTTTAGCGGCAGGAGCCTCTGCCTTGGCAGGGGCAGGGGCTGCTTCTTTTTTCTCTTCCTGCTTAGGTGCTTGCGCTGCTTCCTGTTTGGGTTCTTCTTTGGCTGCCGGCTTCTCTCCTTGTCCTGCCTCACTCAGCAGGCCGGAAATGTCTTCGCCTTCTTTGCCAATGATTGCAATAACGGCATCAATGGGCACCGAATCACCTTTCTTGGGACCAATGTAGAGTAGCGTGCCATCTTCGTAGGATTCCAGCTCCATCGTCGCCTTATCGGTCTCCACTTCGGCCAGAATGTCGCCGGAGCTTACTTTGTCGCCTTCTTTCTTAAGCCAAGATGCAATCACCCCCTCCGTCATTGTGTCGCTCATCTTAGGCATTCGTATCACTTCAGCCATAATTGTCGTCTTATTGGTTCGCCTGTATCGTCTAAACTGTAAGCCCCAAAATTAGATTTAAAAATATTTTATTCAAACTATACCTTCTAAATTGTTGGGGCAGGTATGGCAATGGCATATTATACCGTCAGTTCCTGCAGATGCGCCAAATCGCAATACTTTTTTACCACAAACATAGTACCTGTAAAGTCCAACTGGTACAGGCATAGGTTCTGGTGCTCGAACTGGTCCATGCAGCGCAGCGGGTAGTGCAGCAGCTGGCAGAGCAGGATGCGCATGGCCCGCCCGTGCATGCAGATGAGCACCGTTTCCTCTTCGGGCCGGCTCAGCAGCAGGTCGATGAAGGGCCGCTGGCGCTCCGCCACCAGGTCGGGGCTCTCCCCTCCTTCTATGCATACATCGGTCTGGCCGTTGCACCAGGTCTGCAGGATGCCGTGGTAGTAGGCGTCCTCCTCGGGTGTGATGCGGGTGCCTTCGCGGGTGCCCCAGTTTATCTCGTTCAGGCCGGTGTGTTGCTCATGTGGTATACCCAGGTCCAGAAAGCCCTGCACCGACTCCATGGCGCGCTTGAGCGAGGAGGTGTATACCTTGTTGAAGGGAACATCCTGGTACATCCGGAAAAAAGCGGCCGCCTGCTGTTGACCCAACGCGTTGAGTGAGGAGTCTACGCCACTGCCCTGCACAATGCCCTGTTGGTTGTAGTCTGTCTGCCCGTGGCGGATGATGTATATTTTCTTAATACTCAAAATTCTTCTACTTTTGCCTCTTTACACTGAGAATGCGAAGGTAGCATTTGCAACCCACACAAAATGGATACTACGTTAGAAAAGCTGCAGGAGTGGCGCAAAAATACGATGGTGGAGCACCTGGGCATTGAGATTGTGGAGTACGGCGAGGGTTTCCTCATTGGTAAAATGCCAGTCGACCACCGCACCCACCAGCCCATGGGCCTGCTGCATGGTGGCGCCTCCGTGGCGCTGGCCGAGACGCTGGGCAGCATCGGCGCGGCCCTGTCGGTGGACCTCTCCAAAAAAGCATGTGTGGGGCTGGAGATTAACGCTAACCACATCCGGAGCGTGCGCGAAGGCTGGGTGTACGGCAAGGCTACGGCCATACACCTGGGGCGAAGCACCCAGGTATGGGAAACCAGAATCACGACTGAAACCGGCGACCTGCTCTGCCTCAGCCGCATGACAGTGGCCATCATCGATAAAAAATAAACGCCATGACACAGGCTACCGCCGCCTTAGGAGTAGAAGGACCACACCGCTATACCTGGCAGGAGGTGCTGGCCGCCGCCCTGGTGCAGGGGCTTTCCGTTGCCGCCTGGCGACTGCCGCTCCTGCCGGAAGTACAGCTCTGCGTCTCGTTCAACACACAACTATCGCAGGATTCGCCCAGGGTAGAGGAAAGTGCCTTCGGCTTCCTCTTCTGCCCCTTCCAAACGGATGCCGCGCAACCCAATGTTTTCCTCAAAGCCGACATCAGCCTCTCGTCTGTAACAGGCGAATTGAATTTGGCGGCTGATGCTCCGGCAGAGGCCACGCAAAGATTCTTAAAAACGTTGCAGGAAAGGCATCAGGAATCAACCCCGCAGTGGCATACCTCTCCCACTTCGCCTCCCAACCGCCACCGCACCGAAGAGACGTTCAAAGCCGCCGTGAGCCTGGCCGTGGATGTGATTCGGGCCGAGACGATGGAGAAAGTCGTGCTGTCCCGAACTGCTGCGGCAGACCTGCCGCAGCAGTTCGGGCTTTTCGGCGCTTTCGAGAAGATGCTGTCTGCCTATCCCAATGCTTTCGTGTCGCTGGTATCTATACCTGGCACCGGCACCTGGCTGGGAGCCTCCCCTGAGATTCTGGTGAGCATTGACCAGCACCAGGTGTTCAAAACCGTCGCGCTGGCTGGCACGCAGCCGCTTTGTGAAGACGGTTCTACGGCCAATGCCATCTGGCGGCAAAAGGAGATTGAGGAGCAAGGTATGGTAGAACGCTACATCCTGAGCTGCTTCAAAAAACTGCGCCTCCGCGAGTACACCGAAGTCGGGCCGCGCACCGATATCGCCGGCAACCTGATGCACCTGCGCACCGATTTTAAAGTGGATTTGAAAGAAGTGGATTTCCCGACCTTGGGCTCTGACATGCTGCAACTGCTGCACCCCACCTCGGCCGTGTGCGGACTTCCCAAAGAACCCGCATTAAATTTCATTCTGGCCAACGAAGGGTATGACCGCAGCTATTACAGCGGCTTCCTGGGGCCGGTAAACAGTGCGGCGGGCACGCACCTGTTCGTGAACCTGCGCTGCATGCAGCTAATGACCGACAAGGCCGTACTATACGCAGGAGCCGGTATCACAGGAGAGTCATCGCCTGAGAAAGAATGGCTGGAAACCCAGCACAAAATGCAAACAATGGCCAGAATATTGTCGGATTTCGAATGAGCAAAAGCGTGACTTGAGTTGAATCATAGCGAGTGGGTGATTTATCAAAAAAACTCAGTGCACCTATTCTGCTATACCTTGAACCCAGCGTCCTTTCTTCCTCCGTTTTGAAAAGTGTTTTTCTGTCTACTCAGTCCTTTATCAAACATCATTTCACCCAATCACTCAAAACTAAACCATGGTCCTTCAGCCTGTTGTTAACATAGCCGAAATATGCGCACGCAAGGGAGTGCAAAACGTGGTGCTGTCACCGGGTTCCCGCTGCGCCCCATTGACGATAGCCTTCGCGCGGCATCCGAAGCTGAAAGTACGCACAGTGAGCGATGAGCGGTCGGCCGCCTTCATCGCGCTGGGTATGGCGCTGACGACATGCAAACCGACTGTGCTGGTATGTACATCCGGGACGGCTGCACTGAACTATGCCCCTGCCGTCGCCGAGGCTTTTTTCCAGCAGGTGCCGCTGCTGGTGCTCACCGCAGACCGCCCGCCGGAGTGGATTGACCAATTGGACGGGCAGACCATCCGGCAGCAGCAAGTATACGGACAACACATCAAGCGCAGCTTCGACTTCCCGGTGGACCTGTCGCACACCGATGCCGTTTGGTATACCGAGCGCCTGGTATCCGAGGCGCTGAACGAGGCCGTGGCTTATCCGGCGGGTCCGGTGCACATCAACGTGCCTTTGCGGGAGCCTTTTTACCCGGAGTATGATGAGGAAGTCCAGTTCAATGAGCAGGTGAAGTTGATTGAGGAGGAGCAAAACCACTACGAACTCAGCTCCTATCAGGCCTTGAAATTCCAGCAGGAAATGCTGCATTTCAAACGCGTTCTGCTGGTAGCCGGGCAACAGCCCCACGACCCAAAACTCCTGCAGCACCTGCAGCACTTTGTCTCCTCCACGGGCGCTGTACTGGTGGGCGATAGCATCAGCAACATGCACCAACTGGAGGAAAGCGTGCGTCACCAGGATGCCATTCTAGCCTGCCCGGATGAAGCGAAGATGCAGGCGCTGAAGCCGGATTTGCTCATCACCTTTGGCAAGTCCGTCATCTCCAAAAGCCTGAAGCTATACCTGCGCCAGTACAAACCGAAAGCGCACTGGCACCTGCAGCCAGCCGGCCAGGTAGCCGACACGTTCCAGTCGCTCACCCACGTCATCCGCTGCTCACCCGGGAGTTTCTTCAAAGGGATGGCTGGCAGCACCCGGGTAGAAGCGTCCTTTGCTGCGGCATGGTCTACAATGGAGCGCAAGGCGCAAGACTTTCTGCAAGACTACTCTTCCACGGCACCCCACAGCGAGCTGCCGGCCGTGGCCCGCCTGCTGGCTCACCTGCCGCCACAGAGCAACCTGCACCTGGCCAACAGCATGGCCGTGCGCTATGCCAACATCATTGGGTTGGCTGCCGACAGAAACGTGCAGGTATATGCGAACCGGGGCACCAGCGGCATTGACGGCAGCACCAGCACCACAGTTGGCTGCGCCCTCACCAGCCCCCACATCACCACATTGCTCACCGGGGATTTAGCCTTCTTCTATGACCGCAACGGGCTCTGGCACAACTACCTGCCGGCCAACCTGCGCATCGTGCTCATCAACAACCACGTGGGCGGCATTTTCCGTCTCATTGAGGGCCCCCGTCGGCAGCCTGAACTAGAGGAGTTCTTCGAGACGCGCCAGGAGTTGGATGCCCGCAACACCGCTCTCGACTTTGGGTTAGGCTATACCGCCTGCCATACCTTGGAGGAGCTGGAGCAGGCGCTTCCTGCTTTTTTGGCTGCAGAGGCGGGAGCAGGTATACTGGAGGTTTTCACCGATAGCAAAGAGAACGCGGCCGCCTTCGCAGCTTATAAGCAGGCTTTGCTGAAAGCCCTCTAACGCACTTCAGCGGCCCTCACATTTGTTCAGCGGCATTCATCCGTTCTGTAGAATTAATCGTTTAAATAATTGTACAACAGTTTGTTAAACCTTAACCCCTACAGCCATGAATCTAACACACGACATGAACCGGCTGGAGCACTGGGCTGATGCGCACCATCCCGTTTGGGTTGACTTCGTGCGGATAGCGCTGGGCATTTTCATCTTCATGAAAGGCATCTTCTTCATACAGGATACAGCGGCGCTTCAGAGCATCATGAGCAACAGCCAGTTCCAGTGGGTGTCATTCGGTATGGCGCACTACGTGGCCTTTGCGCACCTGGTGGGGGGCCTGCTCATCGCCATGGGCCTGGTGACACGCATTGCCATACTGTTCCAGTTGCCTATTCTGATTGGTGCTGTGTTTTTCATCAACCCGCAGCGCGGTTTCTACTCGGAGAACACGGAACTGTGGTCATCCTTGATTGTGCTGCTTCTGTTGGTGTTTTTCCTCATCTGGGGTTCCGGCAGGCTATCGGTTGACCACCTCATCCGGAAGCCCAATAAGGACTGGCTCTACTAATCCGCAGGTATAGCCTACAGCAAATCAGGCGGCGAATCCACCACTTGGCTGGCAGCGGTGCGCCTTGGAAAAGCCATGCCTGGCAGCATTGAAAAACTAAACATACTTGTAGAAATCAGCTGGTAAATCGTACTTTTGCCGCTGCTATACCTGTGGCTTCCCTATGGAATGGATAGGTATACCAACAGGCAGCAACAGCATATGACAGATAGAAAAACGGGCAGAGCAGAGGTAGATGATATTTCTGCTCTGCCTGTTTCTACTGCCTGTGCCCAAACTAGCTCGGTCACGTATGAGTTAGTTAATGCAAATCCAACTACAGGTACCGGCTCCGTGCTGGTGCGTGTTTAACGTTTATGATTCATGACTGAAAGGTTCCTTCTCCTCAACGGCAAGAAATTCTACTTCGACGAAATAGCAGCTTACTCTTTCCGCAACAGCATCCCGCTGAATGGCTATGAGGCAAAGACGCTCGAATTCATCCGCGATTGGCTCAGCGGCGTGCAGGAGTTCCCGATACAGACATCCGGATCCACCGGCGCACCCAAACTCATCGCGCTCACTCGTCGGCAGATGGAGATAAGCGCCCGTCGCACCTTAAAATTACTCCGCCTCAAGCAGGGCGACAGCATGCTTGTGTGCCTCAATACAGAGTACATCGCCGGCATCATGATGCTGGTGCGCGGTCTGCTGGCCGAAATGGACATGACCATTGTGGAGCCTATCAGCAACCCGCTGGAGTTGGTGCCGGAAGGGCAGCCGATTGACTTCGCCTCTTTTGTACCCATGCAGCTGCAGACCATCCTGCAGGACGTGCCGGAAGAAGCGGTGGAGCAGCTCAACCAGATGAAGGCCATACTGGTGGGCGGTGCACCGGTGAGCTTTTCCCTGCAGCGTGACCTGAAGCAACTCCAGGTGCCGGTATACCATACTTATGGCATGACGGAAACTGTCTCCCACATCGCGCTGCGCCTGCTCAACGGCCCCACCGCCGCCGAGTATTACGAGACGCTGGAAGGCGTCACCATTGGGCAGGACAACCGCGGCTGCCTCACCATCAAAGCCGACATCACCGATAACGAAACGCTCATCACCAACGACATCGTGGAAATCCTCACCCCTACCCGGTTCCGTTGGATTGGCCGCGCCGACAACACCATCAACACCGGCGGTGTGAAAGTGCAGACCGAGACCGTGGAGGTGGCGGTATCCGAGGCGCTGGCGGATTTGGAGAGGCCTCCCCGTTTTTTCGTGGCCTCGCAACCAGACGAACTGTTGGGCGAGAAAATGATTCTGATACTGGAGGGCGAGAAACTGCCGGAGGAGGTTGAACAGCAGATGCAGGAGAAAATGCGCAGTCTGCTCCGCAAATTCGAGATGCCCAAAGACACCTACTACTGCCCTGCCTTCTCTGAGACAGCCACCGGAAAAATATCGCGGCAACGCACCATGCAGAAGCTCGGGCTAGAAACGGATTAAAACAGGTATAGCAAGCTTTCGTAGTAGTACCTGAACCAACAAAAACATTATGCGCACCACATTTCCTTACCTCGCCTCATTCCTGGTGATAACGCTACTTCAGGGCTGCAGCGGCGGCCTGTTCAGCTCAAAGGCACCCGTCACACTGCAGGAGGCCTGGTCCACTGACAACACCCTCCGCACACCTGAATCGGTGGTAGTTGACCGAGAACGGAACGTCCTCTACGTGTCCAACATCAACCAATCGAGCAAAGAACGCAAAGATGGGGACGGCTTCATCTCACGCCTCACCCCCAATGGCGAGGTGGAGCAACTGTATTGGGTATCCGGATTGAACGACCCGAAAGGAATGGCCCTGCACAACAACGTGCTCTATGTGGCCGACATCGATGAGATTGTGGCCATCGCCACCCAGACCGGTTCTATTCTGGCCCGCTACAAAGCCGATAAAGCCAAGTTTCTGAATGATGTGGACGTGGACGATGCCGGCAATGTGTACGTTTCAGACTCCGAGGTGGGCAGCATCTACCAGATGCGCAACGGGCGTGTAAGCAATTGGTTGGAGAACGCCAAGCGCGAAAGACCCAATGGCCTGCTCTGGGACAACAAGCGGCTCATCGTGGCTTACTCCAAGAGCGGCAACGTACGCTTTCTCGACCCCGAACGCAAAGAGTTCACCGATTGGACAGACGGTATCCCCTCCGCTGACGGCATCGTGCGGGTTGGCGCTGAAGGCTACCTGATTTCGAATTGGAACGGAGAGGTGTACTACGTGAATCAGGACGGCAAAAAATGGAAGTTGCTGGATACGACTGAAAGGAAGATAAATGCCGCCGACATCAGCTACTCACCGGAGCAGCAAATGCTTTACGTGCCTACCTTCTTCAATAACCGCGTCGTAGCCTACCGCGTGACTTTCTAAAGGAGCAGGAACAACATTTTTCTTGATTCAGACGGAATTGGCCCGGATTATGTATACCCAGTAGACATACCCAAACCATACAGGGGATGAGATTATGAAGAAGAAAGAAACGTATGCATTTGCAGCCGCCCTGGCCTTGCCCTTGGCGCTAATCGGATTCACTGCAACGGCTCAGGAGAAGGGCAAGCCGCTGCCGCCCGTAGAGCGGGAGCACATACTGATAGCCGCGCCTGATACCGCCACCCATCTGGAGACATTGTCTGGAATCCACCTGAACCCTACCAAGAAAGGCACTTTCCTGCTGGACTTTGAGCAGGTACTGAAAGAAGACGCTAAACTGGAAGTGAAGAACAGAGCCGGGAAAGTCGTGTACCAGAAGCCCGTCAGCATCGCCAAGAACCAAAAAGCCTGGCGCTATGATCTAGGCAAGCTCCGCCCTGACACCTATCTGGTGGAGGTGAAGACCACCGACACCGTCTACTGGACGAAATTCAAGATAGGGAGATAATTCTAGAACCAGACTCTACAAACGCAAAGGCCCCGACAGAAATCTGCCGGGGCCTTTGCGTTTGATATGTTCTTCACCAGGTATAGCTCGACCCTAAACCTGACTCCACTGCTGCACAACGTGGTAGAGCAGCGAGGCCCCCAGCTTGGCCGTTCGGTTATCAATATCCAGCTTTGGGTTGAGCTCCACCACATCCAGCGTCAGCAGTTTGCCACTGCCAATAATTTCCTGGAGCAACAACAGCACGATGTCGGGCCGTATACCTAAAGCCGTAGGCGCACTGACGCCGGGCGCATAGGCAGCCGCAAACACATCCAAGTCGATGCTGACATAGAGCACGTCCACCATCGCCATGAACTGCTGCAGGCGCTCCCGCAGGGCCTCGTAATTATATACCTGCAAGGCTGGCGCAAACACATAGTCCGCACCGTAGTCGGCGGCTGTGTTGAAGAGCTTCTGCGTGTTGCCATACTGCTGTATACCCAGGCACAGGTACTGGAAATCCTTATTCACTGCGGCCAGGTCATCGGCAATCTGCAGGAAAGGCGTGCCGGAAGAGGCTTGCTTGTCGTAGCTCCTCAAATCGAAGTGCGCGTCAAAGTTAATGATGCCCAGTTGCTGTCCGGCAGGCAGTGCGGCCTTTATGCCCAAGTAGTGCCCATAGGCTGTCTCGTGGCCACCGCCTAGCACAATAGTCTTGTAGGTATTGGAAAGCAAGGTATGTACCTTCCGTCCGAGTTGCTTCTGTGCCTCCTCCAGATTTTGGTTGGTGCAGAACACATCGCCGGCATCCAGCAGTTCAGCGTCGTCGTCCAGGTGCCAGGCGAAGGATGCCATGGCCTGCCGCAGGGCGGCCGGACCGCCCACTGCGCCTTCCCTGCCCTGGTTGCGCCGCACGCCTTCATCGCAGCAAAAACCCAGCAGTGCGATGGACTGCTCTGCCGTAGCAGGCTCCGTGGTTTCTGTCAGGTTGAGCAGCCGTATGCTCTGGTGCCAGCGTTTGCCTTCTTCGCCGTCAAGCGCGTCTACACGGCCTTTCCAGGCGCCTGCCTCTGTGGGTTTATACATGGTGTGGATGTATGAGTGTCATATTAAAGTTTCTCGCCCCGCTTCCATACCTGTGCCGGCTTCAGCTTCCCCTGCCAGTACAGGATTTCCTTGTAGTTTTCGGTGGGGAACGCAATCATATCGGCCAGTTGCCCTTTCTGCAGCGTGCCTCTGTCTTTCAGGTTGAGGGCACGGGCAGCGCGGGTGGTGATGCCGGCCAGTGTTTCGGCAGTGGTGAGTTTTTGGGACGCTCCCAACAGAGCCGCCTGCAGCAGCAGGTCGCCCATGGGTGCCGAGCCTGGATTCCAATCGGTGGCAATGGCTACGCAGAGGCCGCTGTCCAGCATCTTGCGGGCCGGTGCGTAGTGCATGCCCAAACCCAGTGAGGCTCCTGGCAACACAGTGGCCACCACACCCGCCTCTTGAAGCAAGGCCATCTCCGCTTCCCCACTCGCCTCCAGATGGTCGGCGCTCGCGGCGCCCACCTCGGCCGCAATACGGCTTCCGCCGGTGCTGAACTGGTCAGCATGCACGGTGATATCAAATCCCATCTCCTTAGCCGCCAGCAGATACTCTAGCGCCTCCTCTTCTCCAAAGGCGGTGTCTTCTATGAAGATGTCCACCCGGTTGGCCAGCTCTTGCTCCTGCACCTGGGGCAGTAGTCTGGTCACGACCTCCTCCAGGTATGCCCTGGAATCTGTATGCTCTGGCGGACGCATGTGCGCGGCTAGGCAGGTAGGTATAAGTTCGAGGTGGTGGTGTGCGTTCACGAGTTGGATGGCTTCCAGCATTTTGAGCTCCTCCTCCACTGTCAGTCCGTAGCCGCTCTTTACCTCGCAGGTAGTCACGCCTTCAGCCAGATGCCGGTCACAGCGCTTCTTAAGCAAGTCGACCAGTTCCACCAGGGTTGCCTCCCGGGTTTTGTTCACGCTGTCCAGTATACCTCCCCCGCTACGCGCAATTTCCAGGTATGATTTTCCAGCCACCCGCATGGCATAGTCATTCGCCCGGGAACCGGCAAAGCACATGTGGGTATGGGCGTCTACGAGGCCAGGCAGGAGCACCATGGGCCGGTCAATCTTCTCCAGCGCGTAGTTGTTCTCCGATGCTATTTTCAGCAGTTGTTCATAGTTGCCAACCAGTAGGATGTGCTCGCCACGCACCAGCACGCCCGCGTGTTCCAGCACCTGCAGCTGCTCATCGGCGATGGGACCAGCCTCCGGCAAATCAGCCATTGTCACCAGCTGGCAGAAGGGGCCAATCATGATGTGATTGTTGTCGATGGGTTTCATAGTTTTAGTTTTGGAGGCAACGGATGTACCCTATGTGTTTACAGATTATCCTTCCAAGGCCAGCTGGAAACCAGCCACAAGTTTCGTACAACAGATTTCCCGCTCTGGCTGGAAGGAAAGACAGAAGCTACAGTTTCAACCCGAACTTCTCGGCGTTGTCCTGTGCCGTTTCATAGCCGGCGTCGGCGTGGCGGAAGATGCCCATGGCCGGGTCGTTGTGCAGTACGCGGCTCAGGCAGCGGTCGGCACGCTCGGTGCCGTCGGCCAGAATCACCATGCCGGCATGCTGCGAATACCCTATACCTACGCCTCCTCCGTGGTGGAACGACACCCAGGTAGCACCGCCGGCGGTGTTGGACATCAGGTTGAGCAGCGGCCAATCCGAAACGGCATCAGAGCCATCCAGCATACCTTCCGTCTCGCGGTAGGGTGAGGCCACGGAGCCGCAGTCGAGGTGGTCGCGGCCAATCACGATGGGTGCTTTCACTTTTCCATCGCGCACCAGTTGGTTGAACATAAGCCCGGCCTTCTCGCGCTCGCCCATACCCAGCCAGCAGATGCGGCACGGCAGCCCTTGGAAAGCCACCTTCTCCTCGGCCTGCTCCAGCCAATTAATCATGTGCGAGTTCTCGGGGAAAAGCTCTTTAAGCGCCTCGTCCGTCACACGTATATCCTCTGGGTCGCCGGATAGTGCCGCCCAACGGAATGGTCCCTTGCCCTCGCAGAAGAGCGGACGCATGTACTCCGGCACGAAGCCCGGTATGTTAAACGCATTTTGTTCGCCGCCTTGTTGTGCGAACTCGCGGAGGTTGTTGCCATAGTCGAAGGTGCGGCTGCCCCGGCGCTGCAGTTCCAGCATGAAGCTCACGTGACGTGCCATGCTCTTGAGGGAGCGGGATTTGTATTCCTGTGGATTGCTTTCACGAAGTGACTTCGCCTCCTCTAAAGTCATTCCGTTGGGTACATAGCCGTTAATGGGGTCGTGGGCGGAGGTTTGGTCGGTGAGAATTTCCGGGGTGATGTTGTCCTGAATCAGTCTTTCCAGCACATCGCCGATGTCGCCTACCAGACCGATGGAGATGGCCTCTCCTTTCTCCTTCGCCTCCAGCGCCCAGCGCTTCGCTTCTTCGTAGTCGTAGGTCATTTTGTCAATGTAGCGGGTCTCCAGGCGCTTCCTGATGCGCTCCGGGTCCACGTCCACGCCCAGAAACGTAGCGCCGGCAATGGTAGCCGCCAAAGGCTGGGCACCACCCATACCGCCCAGTCCGCCAGTCACGAGCAGCTTGTGGCGCAAGTCGCCGTTGAAGTGGATTCTGCCGCAGGCCGCGAAAGTCTCGTAAGTGCCTTGCAGGATACCCTGGGTGCCAATGTAAATCCAGCTTCCAGCCGTCATTTGCCCGTACATCATCAGGCCGCGGGCGCGTAGCTCGTTGAAGTGTTCCCAAGTGGCCCAATGCGGCACCAGGTTGGAATTGGCGATGAGCACACGCGGCGCCTCCGTATGCGTGCGCACCTTGCCCACCGGCTTGCCCGACTGCACCAGCAGACTTTCGTCCTCCTCCAGGTTCAGCAGCACTTCTATGATTTTTTGAGCATCGGCCACAGTCCGCGCCGCTTGTCCTATACCTCCATATACTACCAGCCGGCTGGGGTCCTCAGCCACCTCATCGGTCAGGTTGTTCAGGAACATGCGCAGCGCAGCTTCTGTCTGCCAGTTCTTGGCGTTGAGCTCGGGCCCGGTCGGCGGAATGTAAGTCGGGTGGTTGGCATATTTCTGAATAAACTCCTTAACTGAGAGATTGGAGCGGGTTGTGGTTGCGGCTTCTGAGGTGCTATTCATAGTTTTTTTATCGTATATTCCTGTTCAATATTCTTAAAAAAAAGGCAGAAAGGGTAGGAAAATCATGCTTAATTTCGCCTTGCGCTGCTGCATGTGTTCCTGTACCTATACCTATACGCTATGTTTCACCTGCCCATCACCTCCCTCAAAGCCCAGTTCGGCGACTTAGACCTCTACCTGTTCGACCAGTTACTCAAAGGCCGCATCCAGAAAGGCATGAAGCTGCTGGATGCCGGCTGCGGCACTGGGCGCAACCTACACTACCTGCTGCAAGCTGGCGTGCAGGTATACGCGGCTGACGTGTCAGAGGAAGCGGTGCGGCGTGTACGGCACATGACGCTGGAGGTAGCACCTACCCTGCCGGCCCGCAATTTCGTGGTGGCGGACGTGGAGGCAATGCCCTTCTTTGATGCTGAGTTTGACGTGGTGCTGTGCAGCGCCGTGTTGCACTTTGCCCGCAGCGAAGCCCACTTTCGAGCCATGGTTCAGGAGATGTGGCGGGTGCTTCGGCCGGGAGGCATGCTTTTCTGCCGCTTCGGCACCACCATTGGGCTAGAAGGCAAGTTGGAGCACCTGCAGGAGCGATTGTACCGTATGGCACACGGTCCTGTCTGGTTCCTTGCCGACGAGGAGTTGCTGCTGAAACTGGAGCAACAGCTGGGGAGCGAAAGGCTGGAGCCGCTTAAGACGGTGCTGGTGGAACAAGAGCGGGCCATGACCACCTGGGTGCTCCGGAAACCTTAAAATAGCTCTTTCAAGAGAATTGGATGTATCTGCTGATTGGCTATCGTGCTGAATCAGCCAGTCACTCCTATACCTTATTCCGGGATTAAGCAGACAATACTAGTCGCTTTGGTGTTCTGTGTACATTTCGATTAAATTTATCGGCATCAGCCAAAAAATTTATTGGTTTATGCAAATCAAATTCCCTATATTCAAGTTCGCTTGTATAGAACAACTTCTATTGAGCAAATCGATAGTCGCCTTACTTGACCCTTACAAACTATTCACTAACCCTTATTTGACAGATTACATGCTTAACAAAAGTTTTACCCGACGCATCCTCCTGTACCCGGCGCTAGTTGCCTTAGCCGGTCTCATCAGCTGCAACCCCGATGAAGAAATGTCTCCGGAAGGCACCATCGCCCAAAGCGCCATCAGTGCGGCAGCCAAAGGCGAAGCGGCCCCCGGTATCACCCTCCGCTCCAAGCACTACATCGTGATTGGCTCATCGGAGACGCTGCCTTCAGGTATAGAGCAGGAACTACAAGGTATGGGTGGAAAAGTAACCGCTCTAATGGCAGGAGCTGGTGTGGTCGCCGTTTCGTCTGATGACCCGAACTTCATAGCCAAAGCAAGCAAACTGAGCGGTGTGCGCTCCGTGGTGCGCGACCTGGAAATACAGTGGTATAATCCGGAGCAGATGAAGACGCAGGAGTTCACTGAAGGAGCCACAAACAACGTGAACCCACCAAGCACTGCGGATGACGACCCAGGGTTCTCCTTACAATGGGGACATACAGCTGTTCAAGCACCTGCCGCTTGGAACACAGGAGCCCGCGGACAGGGGGTGCGTGTGGCAGTGTTGGACGGAGGATTTGATTTGAATCATCCGGATTTAGCTCCGAATGTTGATATGAAGGCAAGCGCCTCTTTCATACCAGGAGAAATCCTGCAGTATGACCCTGCTCGGGGAGATGGTTTCAGTCACGGCACGCACGTGGCCGGCACTATTGGCGCGGTAGACAATGACATGGGTGTGATAGGTATAGCACCTGACGCTCAAATGATTTTGGTGAAAGTGCTGCGCGACTCCGGCTCCGGTCCCTTCTCTTCTATCCTGCAAGGTATTGTTTGGGCCTCCATGCAAGGTGCTGATGTCATCAACATGAGTTTGGGAGCAGCTCTGCCACGCAATGGCAAGTTTCTGGATGACAATGGAACGCCAGACGACACTTCTGATGACTTCGTGGTGAGCGATACTAAGGCTGTCCAGGAGCTACTTGTGGCCTTTACCCGCATCACCAACTTCGCACACCAGAATGGCTCTACCTTGATAGCGGCTGCTGGCAATGACGGCAACAATGGTCAACGGGACGGTTCGCTGATGTACATACCGGCGCATGCGCCTAACGTGATTTCAATTTCGGCTACGGCTCCCACTGGTTGGGCGTTCAACACCAACACGAACCTGGATGTGCCGGCAGCTTATACAAACTTCGGAGTTTCTGATGTGGACTTCGCTGCACCGGGTGGTGACACCAAACTTTACCCTAAGAATGGTTACCATTACGATATGGTGCTGAGTTTAGGTCACCAAAGCTATACGTGGTCCGCCGGCACCAGCATGGCGGCTCCGCACGCATCGGGTGTTGCGGCCCTCATCATCAGTGCCAATGGCGGCCAGATGGACCCTGCTCAAGTAAAAGCGGTGCTTCGTGCCTCTGCTGATGACCTGGGCAAGCCGGGACGCGATTCGTTCTATGGCTATGGCCGCATCAACGCGTTCAAAGCCGTGACTGCGCAATAGGTATAGCCAGCATTACAAACGAAAAGGGCTTTCGCTACAGTAGCGGAAGCCCTTTTCGTTTTCAGGAAAATTTTACAGCGTGGCCATGTCTATCACAAACCTATACTTCACATCGCTGCGGAGCATGCGTTCGTAGGCGGTGTTAATTTCAGCTATCGGTATGAGTTCGATGTCGGATAGGATGCTGTGCTCAGCACAGAAGTCCAGCATCTCTTGTGTCTCCCGTATACCTCCTATCATGGAGCCTACGAGGCGTTTTCGGCGAGCTATCAAACTGAAACCGGCCACTGTGGATGGCTCTGGTGGCGCGCCCAGCAGAATCATGGTGCCGTCGCGTTTCAGCATAGACAGGTATAGGTTGTAGTCATGCGGTGCGGAAACCGTGTCGATGATGAAGTCGAAGGAGTTGCGGAGCTGCTTCAGCGTGGCTTCGTCTTTGGTCACGGCGAAGTTGTGCGCGCCCAGGTCCAGCGCATCCTGCTTCTTGTTCGGAGAGGTGCTCAGCACCGTCACGTCGGCCCCCTTGGCGGCCGCAATCTTCACAGCCATGTGTCCCAATCCACCCAAGCCTACTATACCTACACGGTGCCCTTTGCCGATTTTCCACTCCATGATGGGCGAGTACGTGGTGATGCCTGCACACAGCAGGGGTGCCACTCGTGCCAAATCCAGGTTTTCCGGCACTTTCAAGGTATAGTTCTCGTCCACCACAATCTGGGAGGAGTAGCCGCCGTAGGTGATGGTTCTGTTGTCGAGTTCGTAGCTGTTGTAGGTGCCTACGTTGTGTACTTCGCAGTACTGCTCCAGGCCTTCTCTGCAGCTGTCGCAGGTGCGGCAGGAGTCCACGAAACAGCCCACGCCAGCCAAGTCGCCTTCCTTGAACTTCTTCACGCTGCTGCCCACCTTACTCACCACGCCGACAATCTCGTGGCCGGGCACCAGCGGGTACATGGCGCCGCCCCACTCGTCGCGCACCTGGTGCAGGTCCGAGTGGCAGACGCCACAGAATTTAATGTCAATCAGCACGTCATGTTCCCCCACTTCGCGGCGCTCCAGGCTGAACGGCCCAAGCGGACTGGTAGGGTCAAATGCGGCATAAGCTTTAGCTGGAATCATAGTCTGACTGGTTATGTGTTGTGTAAAAAAAATCGGTTGCTGCCTGAGCAGCCTTTATAAAAGTGCAGATTAAAAAGGTTTAAACCGCTCCAACAAAATAATGGGCGGGTACGCCTCGCACCCCAGGCTTCACAGAGAACAGGCCCCCACTCTGCGGATATTTTTTCAATTTCTCTTCATCAAGCCCTTCCCTGGCCGTTGTGATGTAAAGCGTGTCCAGGTTCTCACCACCAAAGGCGCAGGAAGTGGTCTGGGGAGTCGGAACAGTCACCCGCTGGAGTAACTTGCCTGTGGCGGGGTCGTAGCATACCACGGCGCCTCCGCCATGCAGCGCAATCCACAGATTGCCGTCCACATCGATGGTCATGCCATCCGGGGAGCCATCTGCTTTTGGCACCTCAACCACCAAGCGGCTGTTACTTATAGCGCCAGTCTCGTGGTCGTAGTCAAAGGCCTGTACCTGTTGGGTGCGTGTGTCGGTGAAATACATGGTTTTCCGGTCAGCTGTCCAGACGATGCCGTTGGCGATGGTGAGGTTGTCCAGCACCTGTTCAGTGCTGCCGTCTTTCTCCATGCGGTATAGCGCCGCGGCTCCTTTGCGTGTATCGAGTGCCATAGTGCCTACCCAGAACCTGCCCGACGGGTCACACTTGCCATCGTTGAACCGGATATCTTCTTCCTCAATTGGGTTGGTGATGAAGGTGAGCTTGCCTGTATCTGTATCTATACGATGGATGCCACTCTGAAGCGCGACCAGCGCGCCTCCGCCCTGCACCGGCACCACGGTGCCAATCCGTGAACCGACAGACCATACCTTGTCCTCCCCCGATGCGGGGTCGTAGAGGTGGAGTGCTTTACCCTCGATGTCGACCCAGTAGAGCAGGTGCTGCTCCGGGTGCCACAAGGCTCCTTCGCCCAGCGTCGCCTTCGCGTCCAAGACGAGTTTAGCCTCCATGTCCGCAGTCTCCTGAGATTTGCTCATTCCTGATTTGGATGTCAAACAAATGAAAACAAAAAAGCTGTCCCTATACCTGTCAGGTATAGGGACAGCCCTTGTAACGTGGTTATTTCCGGAGCGACAGAATGTACCGGGCCATCTCCTTGGCATCCTCTTGCGGGATGTTCGGGTGCGGCGTCATCGGAATCTGTCCCCATACGCCTGCACCGCCCTGTATGATTTTGTTGGCCAGGTAATCTGTGTTCTTGTCGTTCGCCTCGTACTTCTGTGCCACCTCCTCATAAGACGGTCCCACCAGTTTCTGGTCCACTTTATGACAGGCGAGACAGTCGGAACCGGCTATGAGCTTTTCGCCCTTCGCAAAATCGCCCGCCAGTGCCTCTTCGGTGCCGGTGCCGGCTACGGTGCCTTCCTCGTCTGCTACCTTGGTGTTGTCAGCGGGCACAGTGGCCGGTTTGCTTGGAGCCGGTCGTGTAGCGGCTGTCGCTGTGGTGTCGGGTTGGTAGTTCGGGTCGTAGTAGCGCTCGTACTCAGATTTTGGCTCGCTACCGCAGGCACTCAGCAGCACACAGGCAGAGAGGACAGAGAGTATTCTTTTCATGTTTTTGTAAGATTAGTTTCGACTCGTGCCCGGGGCACATACAAAGTGTATGTACTGAGCAGAACCCGTAAGGTTTCCGCCTCGGTAGTTTTTGAACGTTCTATACCTTCCTTATATTTTAGAATTGCTATTTTCTAAATTCGTATCTTACCCTCTCTTTCTACTTAAAACAGTCTACAGAAACCATGAAATCACCCTTTTACATGAGGCTTTGGCTGCTGCTGCTTCCGCTCTTGATGGCAGGCTCCGGCTTCGCCCAAAGCCTGCCCGGTATAGCTTCCAAAACGGCTGGTATGAAAAAGTACCCCGGTTACTTCAGCTTTTACTGGGACGAAAACAACGGAAAAATCTGGCTCGAGATTGACCGCTTCAACCAGGATTTCCTGTACGTGAACTCCCTGCCCGGTGGACTTGGCTCCAACGATATTGGGCTGGACCGAGGCCAGTTGGGCGGGCAGCGCATCGTCTCATTCCAGAAAGTAGGCCCCAAAATCCTGCTGGTGCAGCCCAACCTGCGCTACCGCGCCATCACTGACAATCAAAACGAGGCCCGTGCCGTGGAAGAGTCCTTCGCGCAGTCGGTGCTGTGGGGATTCAAGGCGGAGGCCGCTGATGGGAACAGGGTACTGGTAGACGCCACCGAGTTCCTGCTGCGCGATGCGCACGACGTAATTGGCAGCATCAAGCGGGCGAACCAAGGTACGTATCGGCTTGATGCCAGTCGCTCGGCGCTATACCTGCCCCGCACCAAGAACTTCCCGAAGAATACCGAATTTGAATCCACCCTCACCTTCACAGGTGATAACGGCGGCTACCTTGTCCGCAGTGTGACGCCTGACGAGCAGGCCATCACCCTGCGCCAGCACCACTCGTTCATCGAACTGCCCGACAATGGCTATACGCCACGGGAGGCCGACCCACGCGCCGGCTATTTCGGCATCTCCTACTTCGATTATGCCACTCCGGTAGGCGAAGACATCGAGAAGCGTTACATCGCCCGCCACCGCTTGCAGAAGAAAAACCCGTCGGCTAAGGTATCGGAGCCGGTGAAGCCGATTGTGTACTACGTGGACAATGGTGCTCCCGAACCTATCCGCTCGGCGCTGCTGGACGGTGCCCGTTGGTGGAACCAGGCCTTTGAGGCAGCCGGGTATAAGGATGCTTTCCGGGTGGAGGTGCTGCCTGACACTGCCGACCCTATGGATGTGCGCTACAACATGATACAATGGGTGCACCGCAGCACCCGCGGCTGGTCCTACGGCGCTTCCGTCATAGACCCGCGCACCGGCGAAATCATCAAAGGGCACGTATCACTGGGGTCTCTACGCGTGCGTCAGGACTACCTGATAGCCGAGGGTTTGCTGGCCCCCTATGAGGAAGGCAAGCCGGCCAACAAAGCGATGCTCGACATGGCGCTGGCGCGCATCAGGCAGCTGTCGGCGCACGAACTGGGCCATACTTTGGGCATCATGCACAACTACGACGCCAACAACAATGCCTCCGTCATGGACTACCCGCACCCGCAGGTGAAGCTTGATCGCTCCGGAAGAATCGACTTAAACAGCGCCTATGGCACCAGCATCGGGGAATGGGACAAACTGGCCGTGGCTTACGGCTACCAGGATTTCCCGAAGGGCACGAATGAGCAGAAGGCGCTGGACGAGCTGCTGGCGCAAGGCAGGGCGCGCGGCCTGTCGTTCATCTCCGACACTGATGCCCGCGCACCGGGAGGAGCCCACCCCACCGCCCACCTTTGGGACAATGGCAAAAACGCCACCGAGGAACTGCTGCATGTGCTGGAGGTGCGCCAGAAAGCGCTCCAGAACTTCTCCGAGAAAAACATCAAAACCGGTGCCCCTATGAGCAAGCTGGAAGACGTGTTGGTGCCTATCTACAACTTCCATCGCTACCAGACCGAGGCGGCGGCCAAGCTGGTGGGCGGCGTGAACTATACTTACGCCCTGCGCGGCGATAAGCAGGTGGTAACCGAAGTACTGGACAAGCGGGAACAGCAGAAAGCGTTGGAAGCCATGCTGAAGACCATCTCGCCAGAGGTGCTGACCCTGCCCGAGGATATCATCCGACTGATTCCGCCTCGGGCGCCGGGGCTGGGCAATAACCGGGAGCTTTTTGCCAAGCGCACAGGCCTTACCTTCGACCCATTGGCTGCTGCACAGGCCTCTGCTGACTTCTCTATCTCCTTTCTGCTGCACCCGGAGCGTGCCTCCCGTCTGGTGGAACTGGGCGCCCGCAGCAACAGCCTCAGCCTGCAGGACGTGACGAACCAACTGCTGGAAAACACCTGGAAGAGCCGCCGCCAGGATGGGCTGGCCGCACAGGTGCAGTTGCAGACCGAACAGGTAGTGCTCACACACCTGATGGCGCTGGCCCAGAATGAAAACGCCTCGTACCAGGCGCGCGCCGTAGCCGCCGCCGCGCTCGACCAAATCAAGCAGCACGCAACCAGCCAGGCCAAGCGCACCCGCGACGATGGCTACAAAGCCCATCTGGACTTTGCTTTGGCCCGGATGGAGAAACCTGAGGAAGTGAAACCGACTAAAGTGCTCAGCCTGCCACCCGGTGCTCCTATCGGAAGCGGTGTGATGGGTTGTGACTAGTTAAAAAGTATGAAACAGCACGAGTTAATGTACAGCATCAAATGAGTACTACTCTCATGAAAAAAACATTCTGCTTACTCGTAGGTATGCTGTGGCTGCTATGTTCCTGCAAAAGCGATGCTCCGCTTCCTGAGGTTCCTTTGGAGGATTTCTTCGTGGCGTTTGTCGTGGATGGGAAAGAGAAGGTGTTGATAACGCAACGGCTGAACCCGGAGGTACAGGTACATGCGCAGACTAGTATCACACCAAGAACCAGTCCTGAACTGTCAAAGCTGCAATACAGAACGGTGATAGGTAACTATCAGTCCGGGGCCGCGTTTGATTTCACCCACAGCACGGACAAGCAAATATGGCAGCAAGGGGGCGAGTACGCGGATGGGTTTCTTCAGTACATCCGAAAACAAGTGCTGTCAGCGCCTGTCAGCTTCGCCCCAGCCAACGACACCCGGGGATTGGCTATCACGTTCGAGTTTGGTGACAGCAGGATGGGCGGTTTCCGTTCCATACTGCTAAAAGAAGTGAATGGCGTTATATCCCCTGTCCCTGCTGATCAGCAGAATTCCACCTTCGTTATCACCCGGCATGAGAAAATCAAGGTCAAAGACCTTCATTATGGCAGCTTTAATTCAGAGATGATTGAAGGGACATTCAACATGAAACTATACAGCCACGAAGGTGCTATCACAATCACCGATGGCAAGTTCAAAATGTTCCTGACGATGTAAAACCCACATTCAGTTACCACAGCCTGATGGCTTGGCATCTGAATCAAGTTTTGTTCGATTGGGTAGTAAAAAACGACCGGCCTCTGTCAGCGCTATACTGACAGAGGCCGGTCGTTTTTACAGGTATAGCTCAGGGACGCTAGAGGCAGTGCGCAGGTATAGCGGGGTTACTTTTGGAACTTCAGGTAGTCCTGTATGTCCATACCCTCCAGGTAAGGCTCCAGCACATCTACCGCACGCGCTGACTTTTTGAACGTACTGAAGACTTCCGCGTCCCTCCCGGACCACAGTTCCACAAAGGTATGGTGCAAGGCAAAAAGCGTCACCGTCCAGCCTTTGTGGTGGCGTTGGGCAATCAGGGTGCCGTCCCTGGCGATAGCCTCTTCCTGGCTCCGGAACGGGAGCCTTTCAAACATGGAGTACTCTAACATACTGACAATGGTAAGGGTCGGAATTAATAAGGGAAGCAGAAAAAAATTAGTTTCATTTTACTATACGGCTAACCTTAAAACTTAAATATTGCATCATTCATGAGATAATATTTTGTAGTTCTGCCAAGCCATTTTTGCACTCCTTTTTCTGCCTCTGGCCCAAAACACAAGATAAATGTAGGTTTTTGACCTTTTGGATATTTACTTGCAGTTCAATTAATTCCATTCTCCCAGTAAGTGCGAAATATAGTGAAAGCAGGAAACATCTCATTCAAAGAAACATTTTTCATTGGTTTAATGCTCTTCGCCATCTTCTTTGGCGCGGGTAATCTCATCTTCCCTTTGTCGCTTGGACAAGCCGCCGGCACCGAACTCATACCTGCCATCGTCGGGTTTCTGATGACTGGGGTGGGGCTGCCGTTGCTCGGGGTAATTGCCATTGGTATGTCCAAGAATGAGGATGTGCAGACCATCTCGGCCAGGGTGCATCCCTGGTTCGGGTTGCTGTTTCCTGTTATCATCTACCTGACTATCGGTCCTTTGTTTGCCGTACCCAGGACGGGCACCGTGTCCTATGAAATCGGGGTTGCGCCGTTCCTGCCAGACGCCTTGAAAGCCTCCAGCATCAGCATGATGTTGTACTCAGTTGTCTTTTTCGGAGTGACTTACTGGCTCGCCCTGAACCCCGGCAAAATCGTGGACCGCATCGGGAAGCTTCTCACGCCGGTGCTGCTGCTCATCCTGCTTGCTTTGCTGGCCAAGAGCGTGGCCACTCCCCTGGGCATCATACAGGCACCGTTGGCGGCTTATGAGTCTGCTCCCTTCTTCAAGGGATTCCAGGAAGGCTACCTGACCATGGACACCATCGGCTCCTTCGTGTTCGGCCTCATCGTCATAAACGCCATACGCTCCAAGGGTGTTGACAGCCCCAGGCAAATTGCCAAGGTATGCACTATAGCGGGTCTGGTGGCGGCTAGCGGTCTGGCGCTGGTTTACATCGGGCTGTCCTATGCAGGCGCCACTAGCGTGGAGGCCATCGGGCACCTAGAGAATGGCGGACTCATCATCAGCCGTGTTTCAGACCTGCAGTTCGGGGTGTGGGGCAGCCTGATACTTAGCGTCGCCATCATATTCGCCTGCCTCACCACCAGTATTGGTCTGGTCGTCGCCTGCTCCAGTTTCTTCAACAACCTGCGCCCCTCCATCTCCTACAAGACCTATGTGCTGGTGCTGACGCTGGTGAGTGCCCTTATCTCGAACGTAGGTCTAACCCAGATAATCTCTTTTTCTATCCCTGTTCTGGTGGCCATCTATCCTATCGTCATTGTACTGATAGCCTTGACGCTGTTCGGCTCGCTGCTCCGCAAGAGGACGGCAGTCTATACCTGGTCTGTGCTGTTGACCGGCATTGTGAGTGTGGTGGACGGCTTCAACGCGGCGGGCATTGAACTGGGCATCAGCAAGGTATTTGCAACGTATTTGCCGCTGTTCAGCCTAGGCATGGGTTGGCTAGCTCCGGCCATAGTGGGGGGTGTGATTGGCTATGTGCTTTCATTCCGCCAGTCGGCTTATGCGCTTTCCAACGAGTAAACACACCTGTTCCATTTCCGTGATGACATGAGGGAGTAGGTAAAGCTATATTTTCCCGTAATTTTGCCTCTTATTCAAAACGGGCGTACAACGGGGAAAGGCGCATTACAGCCCCACGCCCTCAATACCATGGAACCAAAAAGACTCAACAAATACATCAGCGACACGGGCTTCTGCTCGCGGCGCGACGCGGACCAACTCATAGAGCAGGGCCGGGTGACGGTGAACGGCAAAATCCCTACAGACCCGGGCATGAAGGTGACACCCAAGGACAAGGTGCGCATCGATGACGAAACGCTCGTGGTGAAGGAGGAGAAGCCGGTATACCTCATCTTCAACAAACCCGCCAACATGTCGGCCACCTCAGATTCCTCGGTGCGCGACAACGTGGTACGGGCCATCAACTTTCCGGCCTCGCTGGAGCCAACAGCCATGCTGGAGCGCGAGGCCGAAGGCATCATCTTCCTGAGCAACGACGGCGACTTCGTGCGCCATGTCAAGCGCTCTGACAACAAGTATGAGAAGGAGTATGTGGTGACGGTGGACAAACTGATTACGGCCGATTTCCTGCAGAAGATAAGCGGTGGCGGGGCGCCTATACCTGGGGAGGAACGCAAGAACAATTCCGTTTCCAAGGAGGCGCAGACACGTTTTCGCATTACGCTCAAACCCGGCACAGACCACTACCTCAAGCGCATGTGCGAGAGCCTGGGCTACAAGGTGGTGCACCTGCAACGGGTGGGCTTCGGCGACTTCTCCCTTGCTAAACTACCCACCGGTCATTGGCGCGTGCTTACGCCCCAGGAGGTGAACAGCCTGCTGCAACCCGGCATGGCAGCTTCGGAGAGGAGGTCAAGCGGCAGCATCTACAGCAAACCAGACAAAACAGCCCGTACGGAAAGAACGGGCGCCAGAAGCGGAGCCGATAGAAGCAAAGACGCTAAAAGCCGTAGCACGTCTCCCCGCGGTCCCAGGAAATCGGACGACAGGCCCCCCAGCAACGCCTCTTCCAGAAGTGCCAAAAGCTCGGACGATAGAAAAACCGGTGCCTCTACTCGCGGTGCTAAGAGCGCTGCTACCGACAGGAAAAGTACAGCGCCTAAATCAGGTGCAGGTAGCCCTGCCAGAAGCACCAGGGATGGCTCATTCAAAGGCGGCTCCAAATCAGGAACCGGCAGAGGCGCGGCTCCTAAAGGCGCCTCTGGCAGAAGAAGCGATACTCTAAAAGGTGGCCCAAAGAAAGGTCGTTAAGACAAGGCTCCCCATTTAAACATTCGAAATAGATTCGAGTGATATAAAAACCCTCCTGCAGCATATGCCTGCAGGAGGGTTTTTATTTTAAAGGGACAGGATGCTATACCTGCTTGCCTATACCTGCACTAGCCTATTTATCAACTCTCCCAGCTGCCCATTTTGCCCAGCTGGTAATCGCGGAAGGCCTCCTGTATCTCCTCCTCGGTGTTCATCACGAAGGGTCCGTGCGAAACCACCGGCTCTTTGTACGGCAGGGCGTGGCCGAACAGGATATAGGCATCTTCGGTGGCTTCCACTTTCACTTCTTTCCCTTCGTTGGAGAACTCCACCAGCGTCAGTTTTTCGGCGGTCTCGCCGTTCACCGTCACTGTGCCGCGCACCACGTAGAAGAAGA
Organism: Pontibacter roseus DSM 17521; assembly: GCF_000373265.1. Classification (GTDB taxonomy): domain Bacteria; phylum Bacteroidota; class Bacteroidia; order Cytophagales; family Hymenobacteraceae; genus Pontibacter; species Pontibacter roseus. Next base: position 151,128 of record NZ_KB890762.1, on the reverse strand, counting down.
TGTTCCGCTCCGAAGGGATGTTGTAGACGAACTCCCCACCTTGCCGCAGTTCAATGCTGACCATGTGGATGTCGCTCAGGCTTTGGATGGGTGCCTGCACCTCGCCCCAATTTCCCGATACCACATTCACCCGTACGTTGCCATTATCCAGTTCCACCACCGGTATTTTGTCTTTCTGAAGGCCGATGTACTTAGGCTCGGTCATTTTGTGCTTGGCAGGCAGGTTGAACCACAGCTGCAGAATCTCCAGCGGCCCTCCCTCCTGCTTGAACTTGTCTGAAGATACCTCGGCGTGTATCAAGCCCCGACCAGCCGTCATCCATTGTACACCGCCAGCCTCTATCACGTCTTTCCCTCCGCCGGTGTCCTGGTGCATAATATCGCCTTCCAGAATGAAGGTCAGCGTTTCGAAGCCGCGGTGCGGGTGCGGCCCAAACGGAAGGCCTCTGTTGTTGGGTTTGTATACCTGCGGGCCGTGGTGGTTGAGGAACAGGAAAGGGTCAATATACTCCACTTCGCGCGTAGGCAGGGCTCTGTAGGTGACCAAGTCAGCTATAGGCGCATATTGTGGCTTATGTTTCTTCTTGATTTTTCGCATGGGTATGGAAGTGTTTTTTCTCCGCAATTTAGTGTATATACATCAATTAAGATAGCACCTGTGCGCTATACCTCTGCCGTGCTACCACGTGCTTATTTAGGAAACAGACTCGGCATGTTTGGTATAACATGCTTATAAAGTAAATGGGTCTTCGCCATAGGCACTGCTTAACATAAGTATCCCACCAAACCCTTTGCAGATTTGGTGGGATGTTACGCTACACTGATAGGTAGGTATACGTTTTCGGTGCGATTTGGTCGGCCGGCTTATTTGCGGAGCATCCGGAGCAGTTCCTCCGCTGCTGGCTCAGAAGACGCCGGGTTTTGCCCCGTTATCAGTAGGCCATCCGTCACCACGTAAGGTTGCCAATCATCTGTCTTGGAGTAATGCCCACCCAGTTCCTTCAGCCTGTCCTCTACCAGGAAAGGCACGATATTGGTCAGTTGCACGGCCTCCTCCTCGGTATTGGTGAAGCCCGCTACTTTCTTACCTTTCACCAGCGGCTCTCCGTTTGCGGTTTTTGCCTCCGCCAGCACTGCCGGTCCATGGCAGACGGCGGCGACAGGCTTTTGCTGTTTCGTGAAATCCTCTATCAAACGGATAGAGTCACGGTCGTTAGCCAGGTCCCACAGTGGTCCGTGCCCACCTGGGTAGAACACAGCGTCGTAATCCTCCGCCCGTACCTCGCTTAGTTTTTTGGTGCGGGAGAGTTTGTGCTGCAGGTCATCGTCCTCATAGAAACGCCTGGTAGCCTCGGTCTGGGCATCCGGCTCGGTGCTTTTGGGGTCAATGGGTGGCTGCCCGCCTTTTGGGGATGCAAGGTCAACTTCTACTCCTTCATCCGCCAAGGTATAATAAGGCGCAGCAAACTCCTCCACCCAAAAGCCTGTTTTCTTGCCAGTGTCCCCTAATTTATCGTGAGAGGTCAATACGAATAATACTTTCATAGCTTGTTGATGTTTTCAATGTTGTATCTTTTACTTACGGGATGTATTGTCTTTTGTAGAAATCAACCAAAGAGATAAGTGGATAAGTAGTGGCTACCGCTGCGCAACGGGTATAGTTCTAACCCCTTCTTTCCTTTTCAATGTGTTGGTCTGTTCATGGAATATCCCTTTGTTCAACCGCCTTTGTATGTTGTAAGCTGTATTGTTGTTTTTTAGCATTGCGCGCGCGCAGCTTCCTTTATACTCTACTGCTGAATGGTTTCCCCCCTGCGCCTCCCGAGCATAGGAATCGGGAGCGATTGACATCCCCCTGCCCTCTTCGAAGGGGGACTTTTCCTGTACGAACTGTCATTTCTTTTCATTTTTGTCATTTCGACGTTAGGAGAAATCTGTTACCCTTCGAGCCGCACATTTAGCGTCAGCGCAGATGCGGCTTTTATGAGGATTTCTGTAAACCTCCCATATCTCACCGCCGGTTCTCGCTGCGCTTGCAACGGCGGTGGCTACGGTAACAGATTCCTCCTAACGTCGGAATGACAGAATGGGAGTGCAGGGATTACAGAAGCGTGTGCAGTTTTGGAAGGCGAATGCAGGTATAGCTTTCAGATATAGCAGACATACTTGCACCTGTACCACGATGCAGCAGCCTGAGCCAGGTGCACCTAATGGCGCTCCACTGTCCGAGCGTTCAGCGAGTTTGCAGCGTCTTGATTTTTTTGCTTACTTTTTTCATCCAGGAAAAAAGTAGCTGTCCGCCGCACAGGCGAAGCGATGAAACAGTATAGGTTTGAACCGGTTAAGGCCGCTGTTAGAGGCTAAATCAAGGAGGAAATTCAGTATCTTTGCACCACATTTCTATACCTGGTGAACACAGCAGCCATCCGAAAAATCATCCACATCGACATGGACGCCTTCTTTGCGTCGGTGGAGCAGCGTGACAACCCGGAGCTGCGCGGAAAACCTGTGGCCGTCGGTGGCTCCCGAGCGCGTGGTGTGGTGGCGGCGGCTAGCTACGAGGCCCGCAAGTATGGAGTGTATTCGGCCCTGGCCTCCAAGATAGCCGCCCAGCGCTGCCCGCAGCTCATCTTCGTGAAACCCCGCTTTGAGGTATACAGCGCCGTCTCACGGCAGATTCGGGAGATTTTCCACTCCTTTACCGACTTGGTGGAACCGCTCTCGCTGGATGAGGCTTATCTGGACGTGACCGAGAACAAAATCGGCATGCCCTCCGCTACCATCATCGCCAACCAAATTCGGGCGCGCATACTAGAGGAGACCGGCTTGACAGCCTCCGCGGGCGTTTCGTTCAACAAGTTCCTGGCTAAAATCGCCTCGGATATGAACAAGCCCAACGGCTTCACGCTCATCACCCCGGACAAAGCGGAAGAACTGGTAGCCGGACTGGTAATTGAGAAGTTCCATGGCATCGGCAAGGTGACAGCGGCCAAAATGCAGAGTATGGGCATCCTGACCGGTGCTGACCTGCGGGAGCGTTCTGAAGAGGAACTGGTCCGCCACTTCGGCAAGACGGGCCGCTATTACTTCCGCATCGCCCGCGCCCTGGATGAGCGGGAGGTACAGCCGCACCGCATCCGCAAGTCCATTGGCTCAGAGCATACCTTTGAGGTGGACCTCACAGAGGAGGAGGATATGCTGGAACAGCTGGAGCGACTATCCAAAGAGGTGGCGCAGGACCTGGAGCGCCTGCAGGCAACAGCCAAAACAGTCACCGTCAAAATCAAGTACTTCGACTTCACCCTCAACACGCGAAGCAAAACTTACCTGAGTGAGTTCAAGTCTGCAGAGGCCATCTATACCATTGCCCGTGACCTGCTGCGCACGCCGCAGCTCCCGCAATACCCGGTGCGCCTGTTGGGCGTATCCGTCTCCAGCCTGCTTTACCAGCACGACAAGCAGGAAGGCTATCAGCTCACGCTGGAATTCTGATACACCTCATTTCTTCGCCTGTTTTCGGGCGTATAGGATGCTCTCCCGGTCACTGTCAGCCTTGGCTGAGTTTTTCACTAAAGCCGAGTAATAGTTCATAGCCTTTTGCCGGTCCTTGGCCATTTCCGCTGCACGGGCGGCCCCGTATAGGCTGTTGAGCCGGTTAGGCGATACCTGCAGGCTGGCCTCATACGCTACTTCCGCCTCCTGGGGCTTTTTGGCGAGTAACAGCATATCTCCCAGCAGTTCCCTGGCTGGAAGTATGGCACCGGGCGTGACTGGATGTTTGTCGAGGGCATCCTCCTTGTCTGCAGATTCCCGCATCAGAGTCAGCGCCTTGTTTTTATCCCCTCGCTGGTACTCCAGCCAGGCCTCCACCGCCTTTTGCTGCGCCTCCGCCTGGGCCGCCCAATAGGTGTCGCTGGAGTTGGTGAGCTGTGTCTGGAGCTTTCCCAGCGCTGCGATTGACTCCTCTGCCACGGCTGTATTGCCGGAACGGGCGCCACCGATGCCCCTGGCGAAATGTGTCAGGGCTTCTGCCCCTGGATATTTCTCCCAGGGGAAGTTCTCAGGTGACCTCACCGGCAGCTGCGCCGCCTCCGCCCATTTGCCTCTTTCCAAAGCATTGCGGGCCGGTGTGGCGGCCAAGGCATAGGCGGTGGCAAAAGTAGGCTGGTACTTGGGCACTTCCAGCATCTGCGCTACTACATCCTGTGCTTTTTTGTCCTGCCCTTGCTGCAAGTAGCCATAAGCCATGTAGTCCAAGGCATGGGCATAGTGCGTTGACATTTCCTCTTTAGCAGACTGCCGCATGGCTGCCTCCGCTGACCGGATGTTCCAATCCACAGCATCGGGCCATTGGCCCAACCGAACGAAAATGTGGCTGGGCATGTGCAGGGCGTGGGGCACGTCTGGGGCAATACGCTCGTATTCCCGCGCCACCTTCACGGCACGGCTAGCCAGCGATGGGTTATCGTAAGCGTGGATGATGTAATGGAACAGGCCCGGGTGGTCAGGGTTTTTGGCATTTAAGTTTTCCAGCAGCTCCCCTGCCGCCTTCTGCTTAGCGTATGTTTTGTCGGTTTTGGGAGCCGTAGCTAATTGAGCCAGGGCAAAGAAGGTGGTGGCTTCCGCATCCTCTGGAAAAGCCTCGTGCAGCGCCTGAAACCCGGTCTCAAAAGCCTTCAGTTGGTCCGCATAACTGGTATTCTTCCAATTCTCATAGAAATTAGCCGCCGCTTTGATGTAGGCCGCTTCACGGGCCGTCAGGTTCTTTTGCTGGGCGGCCTTTTCCAGTGCGGACTGTCCTTTCTGTAGGTTTTCGTCAGAGGGTCTTTCACCCCAGAGCGGGTGGATGACGCTCATCGCGATGCCCCACTGTGCCATGGCACAATCTGGAGCAGCTTCGGCGGCTTCAGAAAATTCCTGCTCCGCCTGTTCGTACATCATGTGGTGCATGAGCGCCAGGCCCGAGTTGAACCGCTGCTGCGCCGCTGGGCTACAGGAGGTCTGCAAGTTTACGGTACCGTGTTTGGTTTTATGGCCTTGCGCCAGACTGAATTGGATGGTCAACGGAAGGACCAGGCAAAATAAAACTACTACTTTACTTATCTTCTTCATACGGTTTGGGAAGGGACAGTTGGTTTGAATGTTCAGCAGAAGCACGGACGAGATTCGTCACCAGGTAAGCGCAGGGGGGCTGTAATTGACACAGGATAGCATCAAAGGCAGCATCGGGTGGGGCTATCCTGTTTTTTACTCTATCAGCGTGGCTTTGTTTTAAGAATAACCATTTAATTTAGCTTCGTCTTCAGCTAATTCCGAGATGAAGATGCATCTCCATACTTCCGTTGCTATACCTGCTGACCCAAAATTAAATCCATTTAAAATCAGCAACATAGCTTTTTCTCAGGTATACCGCCTGCGCAGCTGATTAAACTATCTTCCATTCAAGCAGTCTCAGAGTAATCTGAGCATGTTTTGGAGCTTCAGCACCTTGTATTTTCTTAGATAACACCTTTACTACTTAACCAATCTAACCTAAACCTTTACCTGATGAGTAAAAATGTACGCTATGCGCAGCTGGCGACCTTACTGCTGGCCGGTGCGCTCATAGCACCGCCTTCCTTCGCCCAAAGCAAGGAAAAGAAGAAGAAAAAGGCCAAACAGGAGGCCACTACAACACAGGATGCCCCTGCTCCCAAGAAAGAGGAGAATGGCGTGAAACCCTACAGCAGCGTCATTACGGCCAACGCCGTGACAGATGAGGGCCTGTTCAAGGTGCACCGCATCGACGAGAAGTATTTCTACGAAATCCCAGACACGCTGCTCCACCGCGACATGCTCATGGTGAGCCGTATCGCCAAGACCGCTACCAACATTGGCTATGGCGGAGAGGAGCTGAACCGCCAGATGCTGCGCTGGGAGAAGAAAGGCAACCGCATCCTGTTGCGCCTCATCTCCTACCAAAATGTGGCCAACGACACTTTGGAGATTTTCCATTCGGTTCAGAACTCCAACCTGGCTCCGGTGATACAGGCATTCGACATCAAGGCCTACAACAACGGTACATCGGTGGTGGAAGTGACCGACTTCTTCTCCAGAGACGTACCGGCACTGGGCCTGGACAAAGAGAACCGCGACAAGTACAAAGTGAAGCGTCTGGATGATAAGCGTTCCTTTGTGGAAGGCATCAAAAGTTTCCCGACCAACATCGAGGCCCGTTCCTTAATGACGTACGAGGCGTCTGAGCCGCCTGCCAACTCCAGCGCGGGCACCATCTCCCTGGAGCTGAACCACTCCATGCTGCTCCTGCCGAAGGTGCCGATGCCGGCCCGGCGTTTCGACCAGCGCGTAGGGTACTTCACCCTGTCGCAGACGGACTACGGCACCGACGAGCAGCGGGCCGCCAAGCGCCGCTACATTGTGCGCTGGAAACTGGAGCCAAAAGACAAGGAAGCCTATGCCCGTGGTGAACTAGTGGAGCCGGTGAAACCCATCGTCTACTACATTGACCCGGCCACCCCCACGAAATGGCGCCCCTACCTGAAGCAAGGAGTACAGGACTGGCAAAAGGCGTTTGAAGCCGCTGGTTTCAAGAATGCTATCATTGCCAAGGATGCCCCTACCTTTGAGGAGGACCCTGAGTTCAGCACTGAGGATGCGCGCTACTCCGTTATCCGTTACTTCTCTTCTGAGACACAGAACGCCTACGGCCCGAACGTGCACGACCCGCGCTCCGGCGAGATTCTGGAGAGCCACATCGGCTGGTACCATAACGTGATGAACCTGCTCCGCAACTGGTACTTCATTCAGACGGCGGCCATCAACCCGGATGCCCGTAGCATCAAGTTCAAGGACGAGGTGATGGGCGAACTGATCCGCTTCGTGGCTGCCCACGAGGTAGGCCATACCTTGGGTCTGCCGCACAACATGGGCTCCAGCGCCGCCTACCCGGTAGAAAAACTGCGCGACTCCAAATTCACGAAGGAAATGGGCACTGCCCCTTCCATCATGGACTACGCCCGCTTCAACTACGTGGCGCAGCCTGAGGACAATGGTGTAGCGCTGATGCCAGGTATAGGCGTGTATGACAAATACTCTGTGAAATGGGGTTACTCCTACTTCCCGGAAACCAACGGGTATGACAACCCAGAGAAACTGGCCAAATGGATTCGTGAGAAGGAAGATGACCCGATGTACCGCTTCGGCAGACAGCAGGGCAGCCCGGTGGACCCGTCTTCGCAGACCGAGGACCTGGGCGATGACGCCATGCTGGCCAGCAACTACGGCATCAAGAACCTGAAGCGCATCATGCCGCAGCTAATTGAGTGGACCTCAGAGGACAACAAGAACTACGAGGACCTGCAGGAGATGTACACCCAGGTGCTGGGCCAGTGGAACCGCTACATGGGCCACGTGACCGCCAACATCGGGGGCGTGTATGAGAACTACAAGACCTACGATCAGAAGGGGGACGTATATGCCGCCGTGCCGAAGGAGAAGCAGCAGCGCGCCATGAAGTTCCTCAACGAGCAGGGCTTTGCCACCCCGACCTGGATGCTGGACCAGAATATCCTGCGAAAGATAGAGTCGGCGGGCGCCCTGGAGCGCGTACGCACGGCACAGGTGAACATCCTGAACAATGTGCTGGAGCCGGGCCGCATGCAGCGCCTGCTGGAGGCACAGGCCTCATTGGGCAGCAAAACCTATACCTTGCCCGAGATGATGGCCGACCTGCGCAACGGCCTCTGGTCAGAAATCGGAACCGGCAAGACAGTAGATATGTACCGCCGAAACCTGCAGCGTGGCTACCTCGACCGCATGGAGTACCTGATGAAGGAGGAGCAGCGCTCCGTTCCGGCAGGTGCCCGCGCCTTCATGGGCTTCACATCGGTGAACGTGTCGCAGTCTGATATACGACCGATGGTACGCGGCGAGCTGACGGCTTTGCGCAACCAAATCAGGGCTTCCATGCCGAAGACACAGGATACGATGACCAAGTACCACTTGCAGGACGCACTGGTGCGCATCGACAACATCCTGAACCCGAAAAGTTAAATTTCCTGTTTTCATTGGAAAAGCCCCGGCTAGCTTAGCCGGGGCTTTTTATTTGGATTCTCCCTTGAATATTAACTAAGATATACTATGCAACGCCAGAACAGCCAAAGCGACTTACCATTAAATCAAATATATCTTGTACCTTTGCAGTCCATAAGACTTACCCTAACTTATGGCTGCTAAATATATTTTTGTTACGGGAGGCGTTACCTCCTCTCTTGGAAAAGGTATCATCTCCGCTTCACTTGCTAAGTTGCTGCAGGCAAGGGGCTTCTCTGTAACAATCCAGAAATTCGACCCTTATATCAACATCGACCCGGGCACGCTCAACCCCTACGAGCATGGTGAGTGCTATGTGACCGAAGACGGCGCAGAAACCGACCTAGACCTGGGACACTACGAGCGTTTCCTGAACAACCCCACCTCACAGGCCAACAACGTGACTACGGGCCGCATCTATTACAACGTGATTACGCAGGAGCGCCAAGGAGCCTATTTGGGCAAAACGGTGCAGGTGGTGCCCCACATCACCGACGAAATCAAGCGCCGCATGCTGCTCCTGGGCGAGTCTGGTGAGTTTGACATCGTGATAACGGAGATTGGTGGCTGCGTAGGCGATATTGAGTCGCTGCCTTTTATCGAGGCCGTGCGCCAGCTGCGCTGGGAACTGGGCGTAAACGAGACCTGTGTCATCCACCTGACCCTGGTGCCCTACCTCAAGGCCGCCGGTGAACTCAAGACCAAACCCACACAACACTCTGTTCGCGACCTTTCGGAGGCGGGTGTGCAGCCGGACATTCTGGTTTGTCGCTCCGAATACCATATACCAACAGATTTGCGCAAGAAAATCGCGCTGTTCTGCAACGTAAAACAAAACTCCGTTATTGAGTCTATTGACGCGGAGACTATATACGACGTGCCGCTGCTCATGCGCAAAGAGAAGCTGGATGAGCGCGTAATTGGCAAACTCAAGCTGCCGCACCGGGCTGAACCGGAGCTGGAAAGCTGGAAAGAATTCTTGGGGAAACTGAAAAACCCCACGGCTGAGGTGAACATCGCCTTGGTTGGCAAGTATGTGGAGCTGCCAGATGCCTATAAATCGATTGTGGAATCATTCGTTCATGCGGGTGCGGCCAACGAGTGCAAGGTGAACATCAAGTGGTTCCAATCTGAGAACATCACCAACGAGAACGTAGCCAGCTTGCTGCGTGGCATGGACGGCGTGCTTGTGGCGCCAGGCTTTGGTGAGCGCGGCTTCAAAGGCAAACTGGAGTCCATCCGGTTTGTGCGCGAGGCAGGTATACCGTTCCTGGGGATTTGCCTAGGTATGCAGTGCGCCGCCGTGGAATTCGCCCGCAACGTGCTGGGGCTGGAAAACGCCGCCTCTACAGAAATGGACCCGGAGACGCCTTTCCCTATCATCGATTTGATGGAGGGGCAGAAGGAAATCACCCAGAAAGGCGGAACCATGCGCCTTGGAGCCTATACCTGTGAACTAAAGAAGGGCACAAAAGCATTTTCTATTTATGGCAAGTCCAAAATTTCGGAGCGCCACCGTCACCGTTACGAATTCAACAACAAGTTCCTGCCCGAATTTGAGCAGGCAGGCATGATTGCCTCGGGCATCAACCCGGATACGGGGCTGGTGGAGGTGATAGAGCTGCAGAACCACCCATGGTTCGTGGCGGCGCAGTACCATCCTGAACTGAAGAGCACGGTGCTCAACCCACACCCGCTTTTCGTGAAGTTTGTGAAGGCGGCCATGAATTTTTCAAAACCTAAATAAGCAATAACCTACACAACTCAGTAAAATTAAATGGATAGAAATCAAGCTATTGGCTTTGGATTGATTGCCGTGCTCCTGCTGGCTTACTCCTTCTTCTTCTCGGGTACGACGGAAGAAGCCAACAGACAGGCCGTTGAACAGACAGCCAAGGTGGAGCAGGTGCAGCCGTCTCCGGAAGCCGTTGCAGTGGATGACTCACTGGCGCAGGTACGCAGAGCGGCCGCGCTCGGTGCCTTCAGTGCCGCTGCCACAGGCGAGGAGAGCACCACTACCCTCGAAAATCAGCAGATGCGCGTTACCTTCAACAGCAAGGGTGGCCAGGTAGAGGAGGTTCTGCTCAAAAATTACAAAACCTATACCGGCGAGCCATTGGTGCTGTTCGACAAGGAAAGCAGCCAGACCGATGTGCAGTTCACCACCAACGATGGCAAGACGGTGCGCTTGTCTGACTTGTTCTTCACCCCTTCTGAGGTGCAGCGCGGCACTGTTGGCGAGGAATCTGCCCAGACCATCACCTATCGTGCCCAGCTTGGCGAGGGACAGTACATCGACCAGACCTATACCTTGATGGACAACAGCTTCCAGGTAGGTTACAAGCTGGATTTCAAGGGACTCAACGAACAAATCAGCGGCAACACGCTGACCATGGTATGGAACGACCGCCTGAAGCAGTTGGAGAAGGACATGCCACAGAACCGTGCCAAGTCCACCATCAACTACTACACCGCTGACGAGAGCTTCGACTACCTGTCCATTTCAGAGGGTACGGAAACCGAGACGCTGACCGAGCCCGTAAAATGGGTGGCTAACAAGCAGAACTTTTTCACGGCGGGCATCATCGCTACCAACACGTTTGCAGGGGCTAAGCTGGAGTCTGTCACTGACCCGGCCGACTCTTTGGTGGTGAAGACGCTCTCCTCCCAGATTCTGGTTCCGACGCAGGACGTTCTTTCAGGCAAAGGCGAGTTCACTTACTACTTCGGCCCGAATGATTACAAGATTCTGAAGCACATGGGCAATGAGTTCAACAAGAACCTGGACCTGGGTTGGGGCATCTTCTCCTATGTGAACAAGTGGATTATAATCCCAGCCTTCGACTTCCTGGAGAACTACATCGGCAACTATGGTATCATCATCATCCTGTTGGTGCTGTACATCAAAATGATTCTGTTGCCGCTGACCTACAAGTCTTACCTGTCCATGGCGAAGATGAAGGTGCTCAAGCCAGAGATTGACGCCATCAAAGAGAGCAACGACGGTGACATGCAGAAGACCCAGATGGAGACGATGAAGCTTTACTCCGAGATGGGCGTGAACCCGCTGAGCGGCTGTATCCCGATGCTGCTGCAGATTCCGATTCTGTTCGCGATGTTCAACTTCTTCCCGAACTCCATTGAACTGCGCCAGGAAGCATTCCTGTGGGCCGATGACCTTTCAACCTACGACGTGTTCGCCCGCCTTCCCTTCACCATACCTTTCTATGGTGACCACGTGAGTATGTTCACGCTGCTCATGACGGCCTCAACGATACTCTATACCTGGTCCAACAACCAGATGAACACCATGCAGGGTCCTATGAAGACGTACTCCTACCTGATGCCTATTATCTTCATGTTCGTGCTGAACTCCTTCCCGGCAGGTCTTTCCTTCTACTACTTCGTTTCCAACATGGTGACATTCGGTCAGCAGGCCATCATCCGCCGATTCGTGGATGAAGGCAAAATCAGAACGCGACTGGAGGAGAACAGAGACAAGCGCAAAGAGAAGAAGAAGACAGGCGGTCCGTCGTTCACCGAGCGCATGCAGGAGGCCATGCGCGCCGCCTCTGAGAAAGAGCAGCAGCGCCGCAACAACCCGAAGCTCAAGAAATAAGCAACTGCTATACCTGACGAAAAGCCTTCCCATTCCTTGGGGAGGCTTTTTTGTTGGCTATACCTGGCGTTCTTGCGTATAGAGGAACACATATATACACCCATGCGAAAGAACCCACTCCCCTACTTCCTGCTCCCTATGGCACTTTTGATGTCTGTTTCAGGCTGTCAGCAAAAGGCCGAGGAAGAGTCAACCCTAGCCAGTACGCACCCAAAACTGGAGGAGAGCCTGCAGCAGGATTCCCTTACCACGCCTGTTTCATCAGGTGAAAACACCGAGGTGTACCAGCGCTACCGCCTTCGGATGGACGCCTACCAGACAGACCAGGCCTATCGCGTGGAAGAGCGGTACAAGGGCCCGCTGGCTCCCCTGGATGAGACAACCCATGCCGATGCCGCCAAATACAGAACCGCCCTCCAGGAAGGCCTGAAACAGGGCGTGAACTTCGCCGGACAGTACACAGTCGTGACGGTAGGCTGTGGCACTACCTGCCAGGAGCATTACGTAGTGGACAGCAGCAGCGGCAAGCTGCTGGACAAACTGCAGAGCAGCACAGGCGCCAGCTATACCCCAGAAAGCCGCATCTTCATCGTCAATCCACCCGACTCCTCTCTCAACTATGTAGACTGCCCCTACTGTGAACCGGAAGCATACGTGTTCGACGAAAATGGCTTCAGGAAACTTCCCAAAGGCCAATAGCGTGCTATACCTGAAACTGAAAGAAGAACCGATATGCCTGACATCCTGAAACTGGCCCTGCTGTCTCTCCTGCCCTTCCTGAGCCTGACGGTGCTAGCGGGTTGCCGGGGCGGGCAACAGCAGGAGCAACAAAATAGCAGCCCGTTCCTGAACTTCCAGAAGACGCCCTGCCTGGGAATCTGCCCCTCCTATGAAGCGGCCATTGCCACAGATGGCATCATCCGCTACGTAGGTTGGGAGCACGTGCCTGTAAAGGACACGGTATACTTTCAACTGTCAGACGATGAGATGCAGGTGCTGCGACAGGAGGTGGCGCAACTAAATCCCAGCACCCTAAGCAGCACCTACCTCACCGAGTGGTCCGATATGCCCTCCACCATCACCACGTTTTACCAGGACGGAAAAGAAGTAAAGCGCGTCAAGCAGGAAGAAGGCGGTCCGCAGCAGCTGCTCACGTTCCAGGAGAACCTGCACCAACGCATCATGCGGCTCGTGGAAGCGGAAGCCCAGCGGCGGTTGCCCGTAAAATAAATTGATTTATTTCCCTCGCCGTCTAACAGCTACTCCAGACGCTTGCTGCTATACCCAATGCTGCCCTTAACACAGCGCTGTGTGCATTTTTTGTTGTATATAAACAAACGTATATAGGACTTATTAAAGCAATAAAACAGGGGATATTCTATATCCTCTCATAACCCTTGCCGCGCCAGCCCGTAAAAAAACACATGAGTTACAAGAAAGGCTAATTTGAAAAGTTATATTTATATATATGTTTTGGAGCGATAAACAAGATAACACTTTAAAAAAGTTAAATATAAAGAATAACCTATAGTATAGCCAGCTTTTCAAATGTGTCCAAATTCTTAACTCTATTGGCATCGCGCTTAGTTAGTAACCCTAAACAGGATTTACTTCACCAATGCAGTGCACCGTATCAGGCACTGCTACTACTGTATGCCAATACAAAACTGAAAACAAGGATTTGACTATCCTTTAAAAATAGTAGGGGCTATGGAGCTGCCCTGTCAGTCGGCAAAAATGCTCCTATGTTCAATTTAGACCAACAAAACTATGACACGACAAACGGTAATAGGAATTTTTAAAGAAGGTATAGATGCACAAGCCGCTGTACAGAAGCTGGAAAGCACACATCATATCGGCCGCAACAAAGTGGATATAGCCAACCCTGGCTCAAGCACAGCCCAGCAAGTGAAGAGCAGTACTGCAGACCGAGACAAAGACAGCGTGAGCGGTTTTTTCGGGTCGCTTTTTGGCAGCAGCGATGAGGCCACCAAACATACGCAGGCAGCCCGTAGAGGCTGGGTAGTAACGGTTCACGCCGACTCGCAGCAGGAAGCTCAAAAAGCAGCTGAAGTATTGGACTCCTGTGGTGCCGTAGACGTGGATGAGCACAGCATGCAGAGCAATAATCCGCAGGCAGGTATGGCCACCCCACCACAAGGCACTGCCCACACCACCAGAACCGACCAGACTAGCAATACAGACAGAACAATTCCGATTATGGAGGAGCGTCTGAATGTGGGCAAGCGGGAAGTAGAGCAAGGCGGTGTTCGCATGAGAAGCCGCATTGTGGAGCGTCCTGTGGAAGAGCACCTGCGCCTGCGTGAAGAGCACGTGGATATTGAGCGAAACAAGGTGAACAGACCAGCTACTGAACGTGATTTCCAGAACTTCAAAGAAGGTGAAATCAATATCACTGAGCGCGCCGAGGTGCCTGTTGTAAACAAAGAAGCCCGTGTGGTGGAAGAAATCAAGGTAGGCAAACACACCGAGACACGCGATGAGACTGTACGAGACACGGTACGCAAGACGGACGTGGACGTAAACAGAATAGACTCGAAAGATGACCCGAGAAAACCGGGCAATACGCCTGGAACTGATCCTCGAAATAGATAGTCTATAGTTTCTTATACATAGAGAGAGGCAGCCGCTAAGCGGCTGCCTCTTTTCTTTTGTCCTTACCAGCGCGATGTTCCCGACAACTTTCCAGGTATAGCTCGTGCCATAAGGCAGCCTGTAGCACCAATGCATTATAAACCAAAACTATAGCCACACCCACCCGTAAAAAATCAGGCGCATCGGCGCCCACAGGAATAAGCAGGGAAAAGAACTAACATAATCCAGAAAACATGAATAAGAAAACAGACAAATTAAAATCAGAGTTTGATGAAAAACTGCGGGAGGGACACACCAACGACCCAGTTGGAGATAGTGTCAGGCAGGATGCTTATATCCCAGGAAGTGCCGAGGAAATACGACTGGAAGAACGGAACCGCCTGGAGGAAAAGGACGAGCACATCGAGACCATACCTGTAATAGAGGAGCGCGTGCAAGTGGACAAGGATGTGGTGGAAACCGGCCGGGTTCGCATCTCAAAAGACGTGCATGAAGAAGAGGTGACCGTAGACCTGCCCACCGTGTTTGAGGAAACCGACATAGAGCGGGTTGAGATAAACCAGTATGTAGACACTCCCCCACCTCCCATCCGCTACGAAGGCGACAAGATGATTATACCTGTCACCAGGGAGGTGCTGGTGGTTGAGAAGCGCATACTGGTAGTCGAGGAACTGCATATAACCAAGCGCCGCACCGAGAAGCACGACACCGAGCAGGTAACGCTGCGTCGCGAGGAGGTACGCGTTGACCGCCAACGAAACGAAAACCTGGACCCGGACAGGCGCTAAGGAACGGTGTCTATACCTTCCAGAAAAAAACAACAAGCTAGCCAGTGAAATAACTCGTTCCACGGCTCGTTAGCAATAGCATACAAGCAACCAGAGACCCGGTGCCGTGGCAGGTATACTGCCACAGCACCGGGTCTTGTGGTACTATAAAATCTGGCCTCAGAGCAGTATAGGCCTTTTCCATATAGGAAACCGCTAATGTGGATAACCCCCGAAATCGTGGATAAAAATATGCCCCGCCTGCCGTGGAACATCGTTCATTCTGAACAAAAACGTGTATCTTTGTAGAAGTTGATTACCTGTTACAGTTAACCAAACCTAAACGCGAGAACTATGGAAATAACGTACTACGGCCAGTCCTGCTTTCTTTTCAAGATAGGCGAACACCGGATTCTATTCGACCCGTTCATCTCTCCCAACGAGCTGGCCTCGGACATAGACGTTGACAGCATCAAGACAGATTACATCCTGCTCTCACACGGCCACCAAGACCATGTGCACGACGCAGAGCGCATCGCCAAAAACAACGATGCCACCATAGTGGCTACTTTTGAGATTGCCAGCTGGTATGGCCAGAAGGGGATTGAAAAAACCCACCCGATGAACACAGGCGGCAAAGTGACAATGCCCTTTGGTACCGTAAAGATGGTGAACGCCATCCACTCCAGTTCCTTGCCAGATGGCACGTATGCAGGCAGTGCGGCAGGTTTCGTGGTAGAAACAGAGAACCAGACATTTTATTTCGCCGGCGATACCGCCCTCACCTACGACATGAAGCTCATTCCAGAGCAGTTTGACCTGGACTTTGCCTTGCTCCCTATCGGCGACAATTTCACCATGGACATCCACGATGCCCTGGTAGCCGCTGATTTCGTGCAGGTGGACAGGGTAATAGGCATGCACTATGATACTTTCCCTTATATCCAGATTGACCACGAGGAGGTGAAGGAAGTGGCGCAGATGGCCGGCAAGGAACTTATATTGATGGAGATAGGTCAGACTATAAACCTATAATTTTTAGATGGGAAAAATAATCGCGGTTGCAAACCAAAAAGGTGGCGTAGGCAAGACCACCACAGCCATTAACCTGGCTGCGAGCCTGGCAGCCCTAGAATATAGAACACTGCTGGTTGACGCAGACCCCCAGGCGAACGCCACGTCGGGACTCGGTTTCGACCCGGCCAGCATCACCACCAGCATCTACGAGTGCATGGTAGAGGATGTGAAAATACAAGACATCGTCCTGAACTCCCCCAACGTGGAGTTTCTGGACCTGATTCCCTCGCACATCGACCTGGTAGGAGCTGAAGTGGAGATGATTAACGTGCCCAACCGGGAAGAGAAGATGCGCGAGGCGCTGGCTCCCATAAAGGATGTATACGACTTCATCATCATCGACTGCTCCCCTTCCCTGGGCCTCATCACCGTCAACTCGCTTACGGCGGCCGACTCCGTGGTGATACCGGTGCAGTGCGAGTACTTCGCCTTGGAAGGCTTAGGCAAGCTCTTGAACACGATTAAAATCATACAGTCACGCCTTAACCCGGAACTCTCCATAGAGGGTATCCTGCTGACGATGTATGACGTGCGCCTGCGCCTGAGCAACCAGGTGGTGGAAGAGGTGAAGACGCACTTCCAGCAGATGGTGTTCGATACCATCATCCCCAGAAACGTGAAGTTGAGCGAGTCGCCTAGCTTTGGTATACCTGCCATTCTGCATGACGCAGAGAGCAAGGGTGCTATGAGCTACCTGAACCTTGCCCGTGAGATAGCAGAGAAGAACAGCGTTGCGCTGGCGAAATAACCTTACCCTTACATGTCCGACAACAAAAAATCAGTACCTGCACGTAAAGGCGGCCTCGGCAGAGGCCTGGGTTCCCTTCTGGAAGGGAACAAGTATACCGGTAAAACTGAGTCTTCCACACTTAACGAAGTCAATACCATCGCAGATATAGCCATTGAATACATACAGACCAACCCGTACCAGCCGCGCACGCACTTTGACCAGACCGCGCTGGAGGAATTGGCTGAGTCTATAAGAATACAGGGCATCATCCAGCCCATCACGGTTCGCCAGCTTGACCAGCATACCTACCAGCTGATATCGGGTGAGCGTCGCTACCAGGCGGCTAAGATGGCCGGGCTGACCACCATACCTGCCTACATCCGCAAGGCCGATGACCAGCAGATGCTGGAGATGGCCCTGATTGAGAACATCCAGCGGGAGAACCTCAACGCCATCGAGATTGCCCTCTCCTACCAGCGCCTGCTCACCGAGTGTAGCCTGAAACAGGAGGAACTGGGCGACCGTGTGGGCAAGAAACGGACTACCGTCACCAACTACCTGCGCCTGCTCAAACTGCCACCGGATATCCAAATCGCCTTGCGTGACAACGTGATTTCCATGGGCCACGCGCGTGCGCTCATTAACATCGACACCATCGAGAAGCAGCTCGAGATTTTCCGCAAGGTGGTGGCCGAAGAACTGTCGGTGCGCAAGGTAGAGGAACTGGTACGCAACGTGCAGAACGCCGGCAGGAAACCTGACCCGCAACAAAAACTGGTGTTCAACAAGTATGAGGAGGAACTGAAGGGAGTGGAATCGCGGCTTTCATCCCAATTCGGCACCAAGATTATTGTCAAGGCGAATAACGACGGCAAAGGCGAAATCAAAATCCCGTTTGTGACGGTGGATGAGCTTAACCGTATTCTGGAGATATTGAACTACTAAGGTCAGAGCATGAGGTTTGCGTCAGGCATCACGATACTTTTGCTGGGGCTGTCATTGCAGCTCTTTTCTGAGCGTGCGCAGGCACAAGTGGTGACTGCCGGCCCTGACTCCGTTATGGTGCTCACGCCGGAGGCGGATTCGGTGGCCCAGGAAAAGAAGTTTTTCCTGAGTGGCCTCAAGGACCTGGGAAGACCTGGAAAGGCAGCGCTTTTTTCAGCCGCACTGCCCGGATTGGGCCAGGCCTACAACGGCGCCTACTGGAAGATTCCTGTTATTTATGCCACGGGCGCGGTGTTGGGCTATTTCCTCATCGACAACAACAACAAGTACCAGGACTTCAGAGCAGCCGTTTTACAGCGACGTACTAATTCCGATAAGTATCAGGACCACCCGATTTACGGCGTTCAGCGTTCCAATGGCTCTGCCCAACTCCTCTACAGCCGCGACTATTATCGCCGCAACCGCGACCTAACTATTATTCTGTCGGTTGGAGCCTATGCCCTGAACATTGCAGAAGCCTATGTGCATGCCCATTTGAAAGACTTTGATGTGGGCGACAACCTGACCCTACGGGTGCAGCCAGACCTTTTTCAAACACCAGCCGCTAACAGCATGACCCCTGGCCTCACCCTTACCCTATACACCCGAACCAAATGAGAATCCTATTGATTGGCTATGGCAAGATGGGCAAAACCATTGAGCAGATGGCCCTGGCTAAAGGTCACCAGATAGCCGGTACCATTGATCATACCAATGCTGAAACCCTCAGCAGCTATACCCCTGCCAATACCGACGTAGCCATTGAATTCACCCATCCGGAGGCCGCATTCGGCAATATTTCCTACTGCCTGAACGCCGGTATACCTGTTGTTTCCGGCTCCACGGGTTGGCTCGACAGGTATAGCGAAGCCGTGCAGCTGTGCCAGGAAAACAAAGGAGCTTTCTTCTATGCCTCCAATTATAGTGTGGGCGTTAATTTGTTTTTCCATTTTAACGAATATATTGCCAGTAAAATGCAGGCCTATAAGGAGTACCAGGTATCCATACGCGAGATACACCACCTGCAGAAAGTTGACAAACCAAGCGGAACAGGTATAACAACCGCCGAAGGTATACTAGCCAGCTACCCTACCCTGAGTGGCTGGGCCGCTGACGACGACTCAGACAAGAGCAAGCTCAACATCATGTCGGAGCGCGAGCCGGACGTGGTAGGAACCCACATCGTGACCTACGCCTCGGAGGTAGACAAGATAGAATTGGGCCACATCGCCCACAGCCGCGCCGGCTTTGCCGAGGGGGCCCTGATAGCTGCTGATTGGCTCAAAGGCCGCCAGGGCGTGTATGGCATGAAAGACATGCTGAACCTATAGTAACAAAACGAATTCTACATGAAAGTAAAGTTTTGGGATAAAAAGCCCGTCACCAAGGAGCCGAAGAAGAAAAAGAGCTTTGCGCGTGAGTGGGGTGATGCCATCCTGTTTGCCGTCATTGCGGCCAGCTTGATTCGCTGGGCTACCTTTGAGGCCTATACCATCCCAACGCCTTCTATGGAGAAGTCGCTGCTGGTAGGTGATTTCCTGTTTGTGAGCAAACTCCACTATGGTCCACGTACGCCTATCACACCGCTGCAGGTGCCGCTCACGCATCAGACCATCTGGGGCACCAACATCCCCTCCTACTCCGATGCCATCCAGCTGAAATCTTACCGCCTTCCGGGCTTTTCGGAAGTGAGCCGCAACGACGTAGTCGTGTTCAACTACCCGCCCGAGGAGCAGCACCCTGCTGATTTGCGCACCAACTACATCAAGCGCTGCATTGGTATTGCCGGCGATTCCATTGAGATACGGGAGATGCAGGTATACATCAACGGTAAGATGGCCGAAAACCCGGAGAAGATGCAGTACAAGTACTTCCTGTCCACGGACCAGCGCCTAGCCGAAAAGTTCTTCCTGGAGCGCGACATCACAGACGTGATTCAGTGGCAGGGCGGCTACATTGTGGACACTTCCCCTGAAAAGGCGCAGGAACTGGCCAAACTGGACTTCATCAAGGAGACCATGTTGCTGAAAGACGAGGCCGGCAAAGGCGACGCCGAGGTGTTCCCGCACGTGCCGAGCAAGTATGAGTGGAACAAGGACAACTTCGGTCCGCTGTACATCCCGAAAGAAGGCGCTACCGTAGCGATTACGCCCGAGACGCTGCCTTTCTACGAGAAGGTGATTACAGGCTATGAGCACAACGACAACGCCGAAGTACGCGAAGGCAAACTGTTCATCGATGGCAAAGAGGCGACCTCCTATACCTTTAAGCAGGACTATTACTTCATGATGGGCGACAACCGCCACAACTCCCTCGACTCCCGCTACTGGGGCTTCGTGCCAGCCGACCACATCGTAGGCAAGGCCGTCCTCATCTGGATGTCAACCGACCCATACGGCAGCTTCCTGGACAAAATCAGATGGAACAGATTGTTTAAGTCGATTGAGTAGAGCGTATAGTAGTGCCATTGAAACCGCCAGTTCTGGAAAGAGCTGGCGGTTTTTTGTTTATACCTCTTGGATTTGGAATGAGGAATAATTGTATATTAGAAGCTCTATATAAGGTGCTAAAAGCGTTAAGATTGAATAAGCACTACACTTGATATATTGCAGATAAACGTCGATGTAGCGTATATCCAGTAGTTGGTGGTAATAGAAATGTATAAAATGAAAGAATGGAAAACTTTAGAATTGGCATTTACCTAATAGTTGTAGCAGTTCTACAGTTCATTACTATTCTTCTCTACGGTTATATAAAAGAAGGGGGAGATATAAATGCTGCATCTATGTATCCAGTAGTTTATTTGATACCCGCTGTAGTCTATAATTTCTTCAGCGGCTTGCTTATATTCATGGTTGAACCGAAGAAGTTACAGGGACAATTCATTCTGCTGCTTTTGCCTGCTTTGATGGCTATTGTTGTAAACGAATCTACTGATACTCTGGGTAAAGGGCTGTATTATGTGATTATAGCGGCCTCTTTACTTATCAATGTAGGGTTCTACTATATTGTGGAGCAGAACAGAAGAACCACCTCCACCAACAAAACCTAAACCACACCAAGGCGTGCTTTAGCCCAGCACGTTGGTAGCCAGTCCAATCTACCACTCCAACCCCACATGGCATAGCATAAAATAATTGAAAAAGACCGTAAGCAAATCAACCTATCATGACAATGGCAAACAGAAGAGAGTTAACACCAGAACAATGGGAAGAGCTACTTAAAGTGCTAAAAACTCGTTTTGAGAAAAACATGAAACGTCACCAGAGTCTTGAGTGGTCTAAAATACAGGCAAAGCTGGAAGCCAATGTCGAAAAGCTGTGGTCGCTACACGAAATGGAAAGAACCTGCGGCGAACCGGATGTGGTGGGGTATGCTGAAACTACAGACGAGTACATCTTCTATGATTGCTCAGCGGAAAGTCCGAAAGGCCGCAGAAGTGTCTGTTATGACCGGGACGGGCAGGAATCCAGGAAAGAACATCAGCCCGATAATAACGCTGTGGATATGGCTGCCGCCATGGGCATCGAACTTCTAACAGAGGAACAATACCGTGAACTGCAGCAACTTGGGGGATTTGATTTGAAAACATCGAGCTGGGTAAAAACCCCTGCTGATATCAGAAAACTGGGTGGTGCCCTCTTTTGTGATTGTAGATACGGTCATGTTTTCGTATATCACAACGGAGCGCAATCCTACTACAGCGCAAGGGCGTTCCGGGGCTCCTTGAGAGTCTAATTATGCCATGCCATTCCCCATTCCTCCTACATTAGAACCATGAAAAAAGCACCCAGCAACCTGATTCACTTTGCGCTATACCTACTCCTCCCCTTCCTTACCCTTTCCTGCACGCATAACATGAACCAGACCGCCAGCCAACCCCAAAACGGACAGCAAGTGATTGAAGCCATGCATGCCAGATGGCAGGACAAGTGGTACCCGAATTTCGCGTTTGACCAGAAGGCCATCTTTTATGAGAACAATCAGGTGAGCCGAGAGGAGGTATGGCAGGAGATATACAGCTATCCGGCTAACCTGCACATCCGCTTCGATGGCTTTGAAACAGGCAATGGCGTGATATACAACCAGGACACGGTCTATACCTTCAAAGAAGGGAAACAGGTAAGCAAGCAGTATTCCATCCACCCGCTGGTGCTGCTGAGTTTCGATGTGTACTTCTACTCCCCTGCCACCACCATCAGCAAGCTGCAGGAGCTAAACTACGACCTGAGCCAATTCACCGAGAGCACCTGGCAAGGCCGCAAGGTATACGTGGTAGGCACCACTAATCTGAGCGACAACACCAGCAGCCAGTTCTGGGTGGATAAGGAAAACCTGTGGGTGGTGCGCATCATCACCAACAACAAAGGCGTGGCCCGTGACGTGGAGATGAACCAGTACCAGCAAATTGATGGCTACTGGGTGGCTACCGAGATTGTGTTCAAAAACAACGGCAAGCTGTTCCTGCGCGAGGAGTACTACAATATTTCTTTCCCGAAGGAGGTGAATCAGGAGTGGTTTGACCCGCAGCAGTTTAGTACTACCAATTGGCAGAAGTCTCTTCAGGAGTAGTCTCTACCATTTTTAATTCGCTTTCTGCCATTCTTTTGTTCCTGTCATTCCGACGAAAGGAGGAATCTGTTAACCTTCCGGCCGAACATCCAGCGTCAGCGCAGATGTGGTATTTCTATGAGCTTTTATTTTAGCCGATTCGCAGCTTTCACCGCCCGGTCCCGCTACGCTCGCACCGGCGGTGGCTATGGTAACAGATTTCTCCCTTCGTCGGAATGACAGAAAGAGTAACTAAAATGGCAATTAGTTTTATCTCTACCAGTCAATCGGCTCCTTGCCCTGCTGCTTCAAGTACTCATTGGCTTTGCTGAAGTGGTGGGTGCCAAAGAAGCCACGGTCGGCGGCGAAGGGAGACGGATGGGCGGCCTTGAGCACCAGGTGCTTGCGCTCGTCAATGATGGCGCCCTTCTTTTGGGCGTAGGCTCCCCACAGCAGGAAGACCACCCCTTCTTTTAGGTCGTTCACTTTTTTTACCACGGCATCTGTGAATTCCTCCCAGCCTTTTTTCTGGTGTGAGCCGGCATCGCCTGCACGCACGGTGAGGGTGGCGTTGAGCAGTAGCACCCCTTGATGCGCCCATCGCTCCAGGTTGCCTGTGGGGGGCAGGTCCTTGCCCAAGTCGTTCTTTATCTCTTTGAAAATATTGACCAAAGAGGGAGGTATACGCACTTCATCCTTCACCGAAAAAGCCAATCCGTTGGCTTGATTGGGACCATGGTAGGGGTCTTGGCCTAAAATAACTACCTTTATGTTTTCGAATGGGCACATCTCGAAAGCATGGAAAATCTGGTTGCCCGGTGGGTAAACTTTTTGGGAGGCGTACTCGTCTTTAACAAAAGACACAAGGTTTTTGAAATAGGGCTTTTCGAATTCGTCTTGTAGCACATTTTGCCAGCTTTCTTCTATCTTTACAGTCATGAGTTTGTGAAGGATTCATTGAAGGAAAAGGAACAGGGTTTCAGGACATGATACGGCTATACCTGAAACTTTTCTAAGTATACAAAAAACTCTGTCACATGGATACAAAAACTACAGAAGGTGTAACCGTAACGGTCACGACCAACTACCTTCCAGATTACTCCAGTCCGGTACAGCAGCACTATGTATTTGCCTATAAGATAAGCATAGAGAATAACAGTGAGTTTACGGTGAAGCTGCTCCGCCGCCATTGGTACATACACGATGCCACAGGTGCCGTGCGTGAGGTGGAAGGAGAAGGCGTGGTGGGTCAGCAGCCGGTGCTGGAGCCAGGCGATTCGCATGAATACGTATCAGGCTGCAACCTGAAGACTGGCATGGGCAAAATGCGCGGAACTTACCTGATGGAGCGCATGGTGGACGGCAAGCACTTCCATGTGACTATACCTGAATTCACACTTATTGTGCCTTACAAGCTGAATTAAAATCTGTGTAGAGCGAATGGATTGTTTCTTTCAAGCTTGTATTGTAAGCACGAATTCGCTCTTAAAAGAACTATCACTTTAATCTAGAACAACTGGTTAACGATTACCTAACTCACAAGTCAACATTGCTCCCCTTCCACCTGGCTTCTCACTACCTGCTTTACCGACTAAAGTCCTTTAAACTGCACGGGGTTCATTCGCCTTTCATCTTTGAACTCTACCACCAGGTCATCCGCCACGACGGTGATTATTACGCCTACCCCTTGATAGAAGGTTTACGCCAGGCACTGCTAGCTAACAACAGCACCTTGCTGGTAACAGATTTTGGGGCAGGACCCAAGGCCGGTCTAAAAAAGGAGCGCAAAATCAGTTACATCGCCCGCACCTCAGCCAAGCCCGCTAAGTATGCGCAACTCCTTTTCCGGCTCGTGGGGCATTTTAAACCTAGGGTAATCTTTGATTTAGGCACCTCCCTGGGCGTTACCACCTCTTACCTGGCGCTAGCCAACAGACAGGCCGAGTTCTATACCTTTGAAGGCTGCCCTGCGATTGCCGGTGTGGCACAGGAGAATTTCAGGAAACTCGGGCTCAGGCACGTCAATCCGGTTATAGGCAACCTGGATGAAACGCTGTCCCGGCAACTGGATCAGGTAAAGCAACTGGATTTTGTCTTCTTTGACGGCAACCATCGTTACGAGCCGACCATGCGTTACTTCGAAACCTGCCTTGCCAAGCATCACGAGCACAGCGTATTCGTGCTGGACGACTTGTACTGGTCCGCTGAGATGAAACGGGCGTGGCAGGAAATCAAGCGGCACCCACAGGTATGCCAGACCATTGACCTGTTCTACGTCGGCTTGGTTTTCTTCCGGAAGTCTCAGCCCAAAGAGAATTTCACCTTGCTGTATTAAACCGGTTACAAGCACCCCTGGCCCTACTAAGTAGGGGGACTCCCCTGCACGAACCCCATCGGTCGTAACTGTCATTCCGACGAAAGGAGGAATCTCACGCCCTTCCGGCCGCACATCCAGCGCCAGCGCAGATGCGGCTTTTGTGAGGACGGCGGGGAAGGAAATTTTGCAGAATGCCAGCTGCAGACTGGCTCTAAATATCTCACCACCGGTTCCCGCTGCGCTCGCACCGGCGGTGGCTATGGTAACAGATTCCTCCTTTCGTCGGAATGACAAATAGTGCATGGGAATAACTGGATTATGAGCAAGTGTGGCAGGTGATACATGCTCATGCCCCTGCCTCATCACCGCCTCTACCCTAATCATTCTCCCGCACGACCTGCGCTTCCCAGCCCTCGTAACTGCCTTGATGCTCCTCTGCCAGTTGCCACAGCTCTAGCGTGGCGGTATGGATAGCCTCTTCGGTCAGCGTCCCCATTCTGGAAATAATCAGGCTGTAGGGAGGTTCCGAACCATTCTCACTTTTACTCTCATCAACTAATGTATAGCCCATCTCCCCAGCTTTGCTACGGAACAAGGCCCTGTCTGCTTCAGTAGCAAAGTGAAGGCTGTGCGAAACTGGGCGCGGAATCTGCTCCTGGTCTCCCTGCTCCTGCATCATCCGGATGATGCGGGCATTTTTGATGCTCTGCATGTCCACTGGCTCCGGGAAAAGAAAGTCCAGGTATAGCCCCCAGTCCGCATCTTCCAAGGAGTTGGTGGAATAGGTATAGTCCGGGAACTGCTGCATCACGTTGGCAGCAAGCACATCGGGCAGCGCTTCCTGGCCGCTGTAAAAATAGAAACTACGCTTGCCGTCATGCAGGATTTTCCCCACGAACAAGGCTTGTAGCGAGTTCTGGAACTGCTCGACAAGCGCCTCCTCAATCTGTTCCAGCGCTTCCCACTCCTTTTCACTCTCCGGGAAGCCATCGGCATCGGGCTGCTGCAGGGCAACTACCAGCTCAAAGGCCCGTTGCTTGCCAGCCACTGGTGCCAGCTGCTCCAGCGCCAGGTCTACGCTGATGCAGGCGGGGCGGTCGGCGATGTCGCAGAAGTACACTTCCCACTCTGGGGTATGGTTTGTCTCACTCATCGGTATCCTATTTAAAAAGTAAAAGAGCACCAACGGCTGTTGATGCTCTTCCTATATATGTCTAACAGCAGCCTATCGAATCGCCTGGCGTATTCGAATCAATTTCTCCAACAGGCCTTCCAATTGGTCGAGCGGCAGCATGTTGGCGCCGTCCGACTTGGCAATGGAGGGCTGTGGATGCGTCTCGATGAAGAGACCGTCGGCCCCAACCGCAATGGCCGCCTTGGCAATGGTCTCAATCAGGGCTGGCTTGCCGCCTGTCACGCCGGAGCTTTGGTTGGGCTGCTGCAGCGAGTGCGTCACGTCCATCACCACCGGGGCACCCGTCGTTTGCATCTCGGGCAAATTGCGGAAGTCCACCACCAGGTCAGAGTAGCCAAAGCTGTTGCCTCTGTCCGTCAGGATGACTCTGTCGTTGCCCGACTCGCGTACTTTGTCTACGGCAAAACGCATAGCCTCACCTGAAAGGAACTGTCCTTTTTTTATGTTCACCACCTTGCCCGTCTGCGCAGCTGCCACCAATAGGTCGGTTTGCCGGCACAGGAACGCCGGGATTTGCAATACATCCACATACTCCGCGGCCATGGCAGCCTCATGTGTTTCGTGGATGTCGGTAACAGTGGGCACATCAAATGTCTGACCCACCTTCTGGAGGATGCGCAGGGCCTTCTCGTCGCCGATGCCTGTGAAGGAATCGAGACGGGAGCGGTTGGCTTTGCGGTAAGACCCCTTGAAGATAAGCGGCACCTGCAAGCGGCTGGTGATGTCTACCAGGCGCTCTGCTATCTGCAAGGCCATCTCCTCTCCTTCTATCGCGCAGGGACCTGCCATCAAGAAGAAGTTGCCGGAGTCAGTATGTTTCAGTTTCTGTATTTCGAACATTGGTTTTTAATTAGTTGAGGCCTTGCGGCTCTGCAAATTTAAACAGCTTATGGCGAATAAAGAACTTTATACAGTTGAAATGAGTCCTGAAACCTCCAGACTTGCCCTAAGGCAGGTATAGCAAGAGCATTTTGCGGATTCATATATTGCGCATACGCCTACTTAGAGAACCTATTCCTTCACCCTCAGTTCTATAAACAGTTCTCGCCCCTGTCTCGGCGGTATGGAATTGTAGGCGGTCTCAAAATGTAGGAAATCGAAGTAAGGCTCGAAGTAGCGCCTGTACTCTTCCCTGCTCCCCCCAAAAGGCGGCCCCGCATGCTCAAAGGTGGTATCGAAGAGCAGCCCCACCAGTATACCTCCGGGAGCTAGCAGATTTGCACACTTCCGGGCATATTCCTGCCTCAGGGAAGGGTCGATGGCGCAGAAGAAAGTCTGCTCCACTATCATATCATACTTCCCATCTAGCTCAAAAAAATCCTGTTGCAGGAGCTGCCCCTTCGGGAAATCAGGTATACGGGTTGCCAATTGTTCCAGGGGGGCCGCCGCCACATCTACTACATAGGTGTTGCTGAAACCATGCCGGTACAGATATTCTGCCTCATACCCATTTCCGCAGCCCGGAACCAGAATGCGCTGCGCAGCGTTAGTCAGCTGATTGAAATATTCTTTCAGGGGTGTCGTTATAGCCCCAACGTCCCATCCTGTCTGGCCGTTCTCGTAACGGCTCTGCCAGTAGGCAGCACTAAATTCTTGATTCATATTGTATGATAATACAGCAAAAGCTTTATATTTGAAACCTACGCTACGAGTATTCTGCGACAAAAGAACAAACAAATGAACACTCTGGAAAAAAAAGACAATCCAAAACAAGAATCGCCCATGAACCCTTCTGAGAAAAGAAGCAACCGCAAGCTTTTGATTAGTGGCCTGCTCGTTATCCTGATTAGCATCAACGGCATCCTGCTTTACATGAACTACCAGAAAAAGGAGAAGACTGAGGAGCAGGCGGAAGTTATCAGAGTGAAAGATAAGGAACTGGAGAACCAGATAAAAGTATACGAAGCCCTGAAAGCCGACTTTGAGCGCCAGAGCCAGGAACTGCAGGCGATGGGCCTTGAAAACGACTCGATGGAGGCACAAATCGCCTCTATCACCTCTGACCTGAACGAGCTGCGTGGGTTCCGCAAGAGTTCCTACAGCTTAGCCGACCAGCGCCGTTTCCGCGACAGAGCAGCGGCCTTTGAGCAGCAGCTGAAGCAGAAGGATGAGCAAATCGCCACCCTGAAGCAGGACAACGAAGTGCTCTTCACCGAGAACACTACCCTTAAAACCACACAGAACCGCCTCAGCGACAGCCTTACTACCATGAAGTCTACCAACGTAGACCTGACGGAGAAAGTGAAGGTAGCCTCCCGACTAGAGGCACAGCGTCTGGATATAAACGTGGTGAACAAGCGCGGCAAGGAATTGGATGACAAGAAAAATGAGTTCCGCGCCAAGAATGCAGAGAAAATCCGTGTGACGTTCAACCTGGGCAAGAACGATGTAGCTCCCAAAGAGCCGAAAACCATTTACATGCGCCTGATTGAGCCTGATGGAGCCGCCTTATACAACCTGTCAACTGGTTCTGGCTCCTTCCAGATTGATGGCGAGGACATGTACTACACTGCCAAGCGCGACATTGTGTTTGACAACACGCAGCAGCAGGTGAGCCTGATGTATGCCAAAAACGCAGAGTACAAAAAAGGCCAGCACACCATTGAATTGTACGCTGATGGCTTCATGATTGGCTCCACCACGTTTGTTCTGAAATAAGCTATAAACCCTAATATCCTGAAAAGCCCCTGCCGCTCTGGCGGGGGCTTTTTTTGTGCTAATGATTTGGAGTGAGTGTTCCACTTTGGCCGCTCAGGTATAGGAATAGGTATAAGGCATAAAAAAACCCTCTCCTGAGGAGAGGGTTTTAGTCCATCGTTCACATGAAATTTTCTAACGCAGGCGTTAGACTTTACTCAACAAGAATTCTTTTTCTGTCCTGAATCACTTTGAAGCTCTCCACCATTTTCACCGACTCCTCTATGTCTTCCGTGAAAATGGCTACGAACGAGCCTTCTTCTGCATTCTCTAGGGCGTAGGCGATGGCCCGCATCTCCTCCGGAATCACCTTCACCTGTTTGTAAGGGGCCACGTCTTCAATACCCTGCATCATGGGCAGCGTTATCTCCTCGGCTGTTTTGCCACGCAGGTCGCTGTCCAGCCGGATGATGATTTCGTCGAATATCTCCCCGGCCACTCTACCAAGTTCGTAGAAATCCTGGGGACGACGGTCCCCTACTCCAGCCACTATACCTATCTTTCTGGTTGCGTCCAAGTTCTCCATGAAACCGCCGATGGCTTTCAGGCCGCCCACGTTGTGGGCGTAGTCCACGAGCACCTCGAACTGCGGGAACTGGAACAGGTTCATGCGGCCTGGCGTCTTGCTCGGAGAAGGGACAAACGTGCGCAGCGCATGCTTGATATCATCTATCTCAAAGTGTGAGATATAGCCCGCCAGAGTAGCCGCCAGTATGTTCTCGATGTTGAACTTGGCCCTCCCGCCGAAGGTCAGTGGCACGTCAGCCACCCTGTCTACGCGAATCTTGTAGCTGTTCTTGAAGATGGAGATGAACCCATTCTCGTGTACCGCAGCGAGACCTCCTTTGGCTATGTGCTTGAGGATACGCGGGTTGTTTTCATCCATGCTGAAGAAGGCCACTTTGCAGGACACCTCTTCCGCCATGGCATACACCAGGTCATCGTCGGCGTTCAGGATGGCGTATCCGTCCTTGCTCACACTCTTCGGGATGACTGCCTTCACTTTGGCCAGGTCTTCCAAGGTATGGATGTCCTTCAGGCCCAGGTGGTCAGAGCTCACGTTCGTCACAATGCCAATGTCGCACTGCTCAAAGCCAAGGCCAGAACGCAGAAGGCCGCCTCGAGCGCATTCCAGCACGGCGAAGTTCACAGTAGGGTCCTTGAGCACGAACTGCGCACTGTACGCTCCCGTGGTATCGCCCTTCTCCAGCAGTTTGTCCTGAATGTAAATGCCGTCTGTAGTGGTATAGCCTACCTGATAGCCCTTGCTCTTGACCATGTGCGCTATGAGGCGCGTGGTAGTCGTCTTTCCGTTAGTGCCGGATACCGCAATGATGGGTATGCGAGCAGGTTTGTTGTGTGGGAACAGCATATCCACCACCGGCTCGGCCACGTTGCGCGGCAGGCCATAGGTAGGCGATATGTGCATCCGGAAACCAGGGGCGGCGTTCACCTCCAGCACGGCGCCACCGGCTTCGTTCAATGGTATGGCGATGTCAGTGGTCATCACATCAATGCCACAGATATCCAGACCCACAATCCCGGCGATACGCTCCGCCATCAGTATGTTGTACTCATCCACCAGGTCTGTAACGTCAGAAGCGGTGCCTCCAGTACTTATGTTAGCCGTGCTTTTCAGGTATAGCACCTCCCCTTCGGGCAGAACCGACTGAGTAGTAAGCCCTTTGGACTTTAAAATATTTTGGGTATGGCGGTCAATGGTAATCCGGGTGAGTGCCTTTTCGTGGCCTACACCGCGTCTCGGGTCCTTATTCTCACGGTCTACCAGTTGTTTGATGGTGGAAGTACCGTCACCGGTCACCATGGCCGGGGTCCTTTTGGCGGCCGCCACAAACTTGCCATTTATCACCAACAGCCTGAAATCGAAGCCTTGGATGTAGCTCTCCACCATCACGGCATTGGAGTACTTGCGGGCAGCAGCGAAGGCCTTTTGAGCATCCTTCCAGTTGGTGATGTTGATGGTGGCGCCCTTGCCATGGTTGCCGTCCAGTGGCTTAAGCACCAGCGGGTAACCCAAGCGGTTTACAGCCCGCTTGAGCTCCTCCAGGTCATACGCGGTCGTACCTTTTGGCACAGGTATGCCTGCCTCTTCCAGCAGCTCCTTGGTAGCGTTTTTGTCGCCGGCTATCTCCACAGCAAAGCAGGCCGTACCGCTTGTCAAGGTGGCCTGAATACGTTTCTGGTTCACACCATAACCCAGCTGGATGAGTGAGTGCCGGTTCAGGCGGATGTAGGGAATACCGCGGCTCACAGCCTCCGACACGATGGCGTACGTGCTCGGGCCGAAGTACTCATCCTCACGGATTTCGTGCAAGCGTGCAATGTCCTCACTCACGCTGTACTTCTCCCCTTTTACAAGCGCCTCTGTAATGCGCACGGCGGCGTGTGCGGCATACTCGCCTGCCCGCTCTTCCTGGTAGGAGAAGATGACGTGGAGCATGTGCTGGTCCTGGGCCATGTAACAACGCCCGAAGCCGCTCTCCATACCTGCCAAAGTCTGCAGCTCAAGGGCGATATGCTGCACTACGTGCCCGAAGGTGGTGCCCTCCTCCACTGTCTTGAAGAAGCCTCCGTCTACGCCCTCCCCGGCACGATGCGTATAGAGCGACGGAAACATCCGGCGGAGGCGGCTGAGAAAGCCAGGAACTTCGTGTGTGAGTTTGTCTGCCAGCTCACCGAGGGCCAGCTTCATGACGATGATTTTGGGGTGCTCGACTGACCAGTAATTTGGTCCGCGCATGATGCGCAAATCTATGATTTTCATGTGGAATGATAGAATGCTACTATTGCTTGTCTTCTGTTAGCGATTCGGGGTAGAGCCTTGCCTGACCGGGCCTTGCCAGGTCAATCAGAAAGGTGCCGGCAGCAACTGGGCATAGCCTGAACCCTCTCCTGATGCGGAGGCTGTGTCGTTCAATGGGTTTGTTCTGTAAAGTTTGATGAAGGTATAGCCAAAAGGTAATGTCAGCTTGCAATACGATTTCCTGCTGCAAAGGATATAGCGATTCTCAAATTTCAGTACTATTTGAAAAGCCTGTGCATGGGTAGGCTATCTCGCAGACTTCATTTAAGTTTCGCCTTTGAGGCAGCTTATTTGAGGCGGGAAAAAGCCTTTGGAAAGGGCATAAAAAAAACCGACCGCTCAAGCATACCTGAGCGGTCGGTTTAAAAGAGGTAACGAGCGGATTCGAACCGCTGTAGCAGCTTTTGCAGAGCTGAGCCTAGCCACTCGGCCACGTTACCCTGATTGGGAGTGCAAATATAAGCAGAGAAGTATGCTTGTCAAACTATAACCGCATATTTTTTAGCCGGCATTGGCTATTCGGCTATACCTTAGCACGTTAATTTATACGCCTGGCCAGACTTTACTTCTTAAGCGGTGCGCCCACAGGTATACCACAGTCATGGCCGGGTTGGCCGTGCGGCGGGTTAGTACCTGCTGCCACAGATCCGGACGGCTGCGGCTGGAAAACTGGCGGAGGCGTGGTCAATTTGGGTTGCACGGGTGTGCTGAGCGGTGCACCCACCTCTATGTCGCAGCGATGCCCGGGCTGGCCGTGTTCCGGATTCAAGGCTACTCCGGTGGCAGGTGTGGCGCTGGTTGCCGGTACACGTTGTGTATTGGCGGTATTGACCGGCTGGTTGCTCGTAGTAGTCTCTTTGCTGTCGCTGTCTGAGCAGGCAGAGAAGCCGAAGAGCGCCAGTGCCAGCAGGATATTCGCTGTTATTTTCATATGTATCAGTTTGACAAAATCCAGGTTGAGATTCGAAATCGGCGCTAGGAGCACCTTTCCTCCTATAACAATCCTCCAAGCTAGCAAAAACACGATTCAAAACCAAAGACAGGTGCCCCAAATCAGACATACTCCTCCTCTGCAACCACAGATGACACCATTTTCAGTACAACTTTATACCCTGAACTCCGGTATATCCTGAAAAACCTGTATACCACTTTGGGAGCGTAAACCTAGCCTTGTGCCTCGGCTCCCATACGTGACTGAAACCAACGAATTAAAACACCACATAAACTCCATTGTTGTTGTGCCTGTTTGTCATCAGAATGCTGTAGGGTTACCCGCTTTATTTACGAAATGGGCCATAGGAATGCTGACACAGGCTTTACAACGTTTTGCAGCGCCTGTACATGTACTCGCAAGGCCAGGAATGGCCTCGCATGTGCAGGTCAAGGAATGATAGCATTATGAACCGACTTCTATTCTTAGACGCTCTTCGGGGTATAGCAGCCTTGTCTGTCGCCCTCTTCCATTATACCTCCGTGTACCGAAGCCTGTACGGCCACGGCTTTTCGCCCAGGTATGACTTTGACTATGGCCTGTATGGGGTGGAGCTTTTCTTCATGATCAGCGGCTTCGTGATTTTCTTCAGCTTCGATCGAATCAAGAGTGGCGGCGAATTCCTCTTCAACCGGGCCATCCGCCTCTACCCTACCTATTGGTTCAGCATGATTACGACTTTTCTAGTGGTGCAGACCTTTGGTTTACCTGGTTTCGAGACCACTGTTCCGCAGATGCTCGTCAACCTGACCATGTTCCAGAAACTGGCCCGCGTGCCGGACGTGGATGGCGTGTACTGGTCGCTTTTCTCGGAGTGGATGTTCTACCTGATGATGCTGGCCCTGTTTATGACCAATAACCTGAAGCGCATCCTGTGGGTGGGGCCGGTGTGGGTACTGCTGAGCCTGGTGCACAAATATGCTTTCAGCTTTGGGGTGGGCGGCGCACTGCTCAACCTGTACCATGGCGTCTTCTTCTATGCGGGCATCCTGTTCTACCTCCTGCGCAAGCATCCGGAGAAGAAACCCATCATTTTGGGCCATCTGCTTTTCTCCATTGCCGCCATTGTGGCGCTATACCTACCTGAAGGCCTGGCACATACCCTAGTGATTATCTCGTTCTTTGGACTGTTTTATCTGGGTCTGATGGGGAAACTGGAGTTCATGGTGAACAAGGTACTGCTGTTCCTGGGAAGCATCTCTTATGCCCTATACCTGATACACCAGTTTGTGGGCTACGTCATCATCAACGAGACCAGAGCCCTTTTCGGTGATAGCCTGCTCGTGATTGTGCCGCCCCTGGTCATCTCGCTTACGGCTGCCTGGCTGATTACTTCCTATGTCGAGAAGCCTGTGGTGAACAAACTGAAGAACTGGTACAAGCAGCGTAACGGGGCGCCGATGCAGGAGGAAAGGAAGATCCCTGTCAGTGGCTTTGCCAAGCCGGAGACGGCTCCAACCAAGTAGAGCTGCGTGTTTACCGAAAGTATGCCACCGCAATCTCCGCACCCAGCTTCGCGTTGTTTTTGATGAGGGCTATGTTTGCCTCCAGGCTCTCTCCCTGTGTATGCGCTGCAATGAACTTCAGCAGAAACGGCGTGACGGCTTTGCCCCGGATGTGCTGCTGTGCCGCCGCGCGCAGGGCCTCCTGAATGTGGCGCTCCATCTCCTCTGCCGGCACCTCCTGCCCTGCAGGTATAGGGTTCGCGATAAGCACGGCTCCTTCAAGCCCAAGTTCCCATTTGGTGTGCAGCAGATTGGCTACGCCCTGAGGCGAGTCAAGGCGGAGCGGCGAGGGAAAGCCACTCTGGCGTGAGTAGAAGCTGGGGAAGGCATCCTGCCCATACGTAACAACAGGTATTCCTTTCGTTTCGAGGTACTCCAGGGTCAGCCCGATATCCAGAATCGACTTCACACCAGCCGATACCACGGCTACAGAGGTCTGTCCCATCTCGGTCAGGTCGGCCGATATGTCCATGGTGGTCTCGGCTCCCCGGTGCACGCCGCCTATTCCGCCTGTCACAAACACCCGTATACCTGCCATGGCGGCAATGCGCATGGTGGTGGCCACGGTGGTGGCTCCGGCCAGCTTCTGGCTGATGACGTAAGGCATATCCACCAGGCTCACCTTCCAGACGCCCGTTGCCTTGCCCAGGTGCTCCAGCTGCTGCTTTGTCAGCCCCACACGGCACTTGCCATCCAGGATGGCGATGGTGGCAGGTATAGCGCCGGCCTTCCGAATCACCGCTTCCACCTCCAGGGCGGTCTGCACGTTTTGCGGGTAAGGCATGCCATGCGCTATGATGGTAGACTCCAGCGCTACGACCGGCATTCCTGCTGCCAACGCCTGCTGTACTTCAGGGTGTATCTCCAGGTATGGGTTCATGGGGTGCTTCAGGCTCTTTCATTCAGTAATGTATGGATACACCGTTATCAGGTGATGGTTTGGCTCTTTGATTGGTAGACAAGTTGGACCACCCCGGACCTGAACCTATTCACTTCCAATAAGTCAAGGTTTATCCTATCCTGCAGACCCTGGAACAAGGGCTTGCCTGCCCCTAATACTGTTGGGTGGACGGAAATCCGGTAGATGTCAATCAGCCCGTTTTGGATGAAGGTGGAAATCAGTTTTGCGCCGCCATACAGCCAAATGTCCTTTCCGCCTTGCCGTTTGATTGCAGCCACCTGCTCAGGTATAGCAGAGGTGATAAAGGTGGCCTGACTGCCCTCCTGCTCCTGGCTAGAGAAAACCACTTTCTGTTTGGCATGTACCGCCTTCCAGATAACCTGCTCGGTTTCGCTAGCTTTTGCATCTGGCTGGAAGTTTCCCCACATATCGTAGCTCACCCTTCCATAGAATATCGTGTCTATACCTGCCAAGAAACCCTGTAGGTCCATTTCGTCATCCAGCACACACCAATCCACCTCTCCGTTGGGGCCTTCGATGTAGCCGTCCAGGGAAACAGCTAAATCCAGGATTATCTTTCTCATGGTGTTGGAGGAGGCTTGGTTGGTATAACGTGCTTGGTGCAGCCGAAGCCCGTAGCGTAGCAAGGGAGGGTTAAGGCTGAACTGGGTTAGGCTGCGGTTTTCTCAAATCGCTTTATAGTTTCCAGCTCCTTTTGCTTATTTGTCATTTCTTCTTCCAAATCGTAGTCGTCTTGAAGCCCGAGCCAAAACTTAGGGGAGTTGCCAAAATAATAACTTAATCTCAAGGCTGTATCCGCTGTGATTCGTCTGTTCCCTTTTAGAATTTCAGACACTCTGGTTTGCGGTATTCCAATGTTCTTCGCAAGCCTGTAGGCTGTAATGTTTAAAGGAGAGAGAAACTCTTCCTGCAGTATTTCTCCTGGATGAATATTGGGTAATCGTTCCATTTGTTTCTTCTTAGTGGTAATCTATAATTTCTACTTCTGATGCTTGGCCATTACTCCATTGGAAGATGATTCTCCACTGGCTGTTTATTCTGATACTGTAGAACTCTTTTAGGTTTCCCGCTAACTTCTCTAGTCTGTTGGAGGGAGGAATGCGAAGGTCAGCAATGTCTTGAGAGTTATGAAGCATTCTTAATTTACGTCTGCCAACTGTCTGGATTTCCATAGGCAGCTTCGCTACCCTTTCCCCATTCCAGATTTTTTCAGTTTCCTTTGACCCGAAAGATATAATCATACTTATTCATTGCGTTACTAACGCCAAAAGTAAGTATTAAGTTTAACACTAAAAAGTTTTGTAATTTTATTCTTTGAAATGCAGCCTAACGGATTTGTGCAGCCGAAGCCCTAAGCATAGCGAAGGGTTACGGCTGCACCGTGTTACCTATGGTGGTTTTTTTATTAGTCCACAAAAGTTTCTTTTATCACACTTTTGCAGGAAGCTACTTCTGAGGGGTTCAGGTTTCCTAACACTTTAACAATGCGGACTTTATCAATAGTCCGTATCTGGTCAATCACTACCCACCCCACTTGGTTGTTGTGCTTCACTTTCACACGGGTAGGATAGTTACGGCTCTTGGTGGTCATCGGCGCGATGACCACTGTTCTTAGGTTATGATTAATCTCATCAGGGGATATCACGACACATGGCCTTGTTTTCTGTATTTCACTTCCTACAGTAGGGTCCAGATTCACCAGGACTATTTCATATTGACTTATTTCCATTCGTCAAAGCTTTCATCGCCAAACACATCATCGAGTAAAAGCTGGTCATCACCGTTCTCGTGCATTTTCCTGAAAGCCTTGTCCCAGCCTTTCCTTGGCTGCTCAACTGGCTTTAGGATAATCTGCCCCTTTTCCAGTATTAGCTCAACTTTATCCTTGATGTTATACCTGTCTAGAATAGACTTAGTCAACCGTAGTCCCTTGGAATTTCCTATTTGAATGATTGATACTTCCATAGCACTTTTTTATTTAATGTAATTACAAAGTTATTACATTAACGCTTATTTACAAGACAAAGTTCTATAGATTACTATGATAGGTAACGGATTAGGACAGGCTGAGAACAAGGCGAAGCCGAGTTTGGAGCCTGTGCCGTGTTATGTGCATTAGTTTTACTTTTTTAGTTGATTTGATTTGGCCTGCTCAGACCTTTACATCTAGAATGGCTACCTCACATAAAACTCTCTTGTAAAGTAGATATAGACACTCTCTGTTACATTTCCTATCTCCTCGGGATTCTCTACTTCCACCTTAAACCTC
This sequence comes from Pontibacter roseus DSM 17521, assembly GCF_000373265.1. Lineage (GTDB taxonomy): Bacteria > Bacteroidota > Bacteroidia > Cytophagales > Hymenobacteraceae > Pontibacter > Pontibacter roseus. The sequence goes on along the minus strand of NZ_KB890762.1, from coordinate 113,973 downwards.
TTCTTCGCTTCTTCAGCACTTATCTGCTCGACTTTATAGTCCTCCAAACGCCCTTGCACCACATGCTTTCCCTTTTTTTTCGGAAGAACGACAAACTCCGCTGTCAATCCATCACCATTGACTGTATCGGTCGCTGCAGGGTTTATAAGTCTGTACGTCTCGTCAAAGCCACCGATGTGCAGTCGCACCTGACTTTTGCTCCCATAGAAGGGGGCCTCCAATTTGAAGTGCAGTCTTATCTCTTCCCCTAAAGATATAGTATCTCCGTTACTGGAAACTGTCATGTAGTGGCTGCTGTCAGCTATAATTTTTTCAGATTCATCATACCTTATTCTTTGATTGCCTATGTAGTCGTCCTTAAACCTGATATATTCATATGCTGCTTGCTTCTTACCATTCTCCCTGTACTCGTAACCCCATCCAGCTGGCATCCCTTCAGAATAGTATGTTTTCTCTTTCTGTTTACCGTTCGGATAAAAAGCTTTATAAACCCCGTCTAAGACACCATTCCGGTAAACACTTGTTTCTTCAATACTGCCGCTTTCGTAATAGTGAGTAAATTCTCCGTGCTCTTTGCCCTCTTTGAAAAAGCCCCTGGCTCTTACTTTTCCATCCGGATAGTATTCAATCCGTTCTGTTAAACCTGTTTCGCTATTATACCTTTCATCAAACTCTCTGTTACTGTTGCAGGCGACCAACAGCAACAGAAAAGGCAAAAACCGAAACATCGAAGGTAAATTCATCTATTATTCTCTATTGCACATAACGGTTAGTACAGGCTAAGGTAAGGCGTCAGCCGAGACTTAAGCCTGTGCCATGTTATGTGTTTTGCTTTTTCTTCTGTAATACCACAACAATAGTAGAGGGAAAGCACCTATTAAAGTGGTCCATATTAATCCAATAATTCCATCATCCCATGAATAGCTATTGGTATCGTAGCTATCGGTCCACGAATAGTAATACTCCCACCAATCCCCACGCCACACACCTATAGCAAAGTCCTTATCCCAATCAGCTTGTTTAAATTTCTGTAGGTCATCACTGGCTATATCGCTATTATTCCTAATGTACTGTACCCTTCCTAAACCAGCCACTAATGAATCAGCGTCTTGGTTCAGGTCACTTGAATAGTCGTTATAGTAGTCCCTTTCCCAAGTATAAAATTCTCGGTTAGAAGGAAGTCTATTATTTTCTTTCTTGAAGCTTTTCACAAAACTAACAGCTGGTCTTAATTCTTCTTCTACAAAGATTTTATCCTTTTCTATTTGTTCTGGTGTGTAGAGAAACATCCAAAATCCTATGAGAAGCACGAAAGCTGCCCACATTAGAGCCATCACCAACAGTAAAGTTCTCATTAGATTGCCTTCTTTTTTCTATTGTTTAAAGTGACACATAACGGCTCGTATAAACGACGCGCAAGGCCGTCGGCCGAAGGGTGACTTTTATGCATTGTTAGGCGGCGACTTTTTATTTAACACATTCACCAAGTCCATTTTTCCAACTGTAATACAAGCCCTGGTTGCAAATGCTTTTGATATTCACGTGACTTATCCACGGATACAAGGCAGTTAATTCATTTTCAAATTCCGCCTTTAAATCCTTTTCTTTGATTATTTCTCCCTTGTCGGTCAATTTTTCTAAAGTCGCTCTTATTATATTAAATCCAGCCGTTAGGACTTCTTTGCTCTTAATGTTTAATTCATCTAATTCATTTGTTGTCAAGAAAGGAAGCTTTTTAGTTAGCCTTTCTTGAATCGGCTGGTTCCAGTTCTGTCCCCACTCAAGCGCTATGGCAACAGATAGATTGAGAATCTCTTCCTGAGTCATTATTTTCTTTTTTAAAAATCTACTAAAGAGCTGATTCATTTTTCTATAGTTGCCGCCTAACTACCTCGAAAGCGTGAACATACGGTTATTGGCACTATGTGCAAAGGAGGAATTCGCCTTTTTTGGCATCTTCATGCATCCTTTACGACCGACTCTCACTTCTTTCATAGATTAATATTTTCATCAGCTAATATATATTAATTCTACAGACAATCTAGCGGGCTCGTGATTTTATCCAGGGCGTAGCTCGTCACGTGGGTGTAAATCTCGGTGGTCCTGCTGGAGCGGTGCCCGAGCAGCGTCTGGATGTAGCGCAGGTCCGTTCCCTGCTCCAGCAGGTGCGTGGCAAAAGAGTGCCGGAGCGTGTGCGGCGTGGCCTTTGTCTTCACCCCCGCCTTTTCCATGCTGGCCCTGAACACACCGCGGATGCTCTCCACCGTGTACTGCCCGCCCGTCTGCCCCTCAAATAGCCACACCTTGGGGCGGTACTGCTTGTAATAGGCCCTCAGGTTCTCCAGCAGCTTCTGGGAGAGCAGCGTGGTACGGTCCTTCTTGCCCTTGCCGCCCCTGATGAAGAGCAGATTGCGGTCTGACTGCACGTCGCTAATCCTCAGATTGATGACCTCGCTGATGCGAAGCCCGCCCGCGTAGAGCAGCTGCAGCAGGCAGCGGTGCTTCAGGTTTTCGGTGACGGAGAGAATGCGCTGCACCTCCTGCTTGCTGAGCACCTGCGGCAGGCGGCTGGGCTTCTCCGGGCGCTCCACCTCCTCGAGTCGCACGCTGTGGCGGCCCAGCACCCGCTGGAAATAGAACTTGACAGCGTTGATACTCTGGCTCACGGTGGAGTGGGAATACCTCTGGCTCTGCACCATGCCCCGGTGGTAACGGTTGACCTCCTCTGCCGAGAAGGCGTCTATCTGCTGCAGCCCGTTTTCGCTATGCCCGTTGAGGAAGCGCAGCAGCAGCGCGTGGTAGGTGCGGATGGTGTTCATGGAGTAGTTGAGCAGGAAGAGCTTCTCTATGAATGGCAGTGGGCAGGGGATGTAGCCCGTCCCCTTCACATAGCCCTGCTCCCAGAGCCGCGCCTGCAGCGGCAAATCACGAATCTTGAGCGTCTGGGCCAGCCATACCTGCGCCGTGCCCTCCAGCGCGTCCAGCAGCTCGTGGAACACGCGGCTCTCGTTGGGCATGGCAAAACACTTGAGCTCCTTGAGCCAGGTGCAGCCGCCGAAGCGCCAAAGGCAGGTATAGATGTCTTTGCTATACTGGAAGGAGAGCTGGATGAGCGTCCTGCCCTCGTGCTCGAGCGGCTGCAGGCGCACTACGGGCAGGACAGTCATCCGCGGCAGCGGGTCGGAGGCGTGCCCTGCGGCCAGAACGGTGGCTCCCTCAGCAGGGCGGAGCCGCTTGGGCCTGTCCAGGTAGCGGGCGTCCACTTTGGCCAGCCCCTCGAAGTGCTGATGCAGCTTCTCGATGCACTGGTCGGTCCGGTGCATCACGAAGCACTTGTAGGTTTTGCTGAACTTTACCCAATCGGCCTCCTTCAGGCGCCTGGCGATGAAGGGGTTCGCCTTAAACCACAGGCGGATGAAGCGTTTTCCCTCATGCTCAAGGGCGTTCAGGTACAAAGCAGGATGGGAGCTGGCGTTTGTCATGGTACATGGTAGCTGATACAGGCACCAAATTCGGGCATTGGGCGCACTTAAGCGCAGATTGTGCGCATAAGTGCGCTTATAAACGTATATAACGACTTAAAACGTTTACGTGCGTTTACAACAGCATACAGCCTATGGACTACACGAAAAGGAACTGTGAAGCCTGTGACCAGCCGCTGGTGGGCAGGGCCGGGAAACGGTACTGCTCCAACCAGTGCCGGGCGGCGGCCAGCAACCGCCGCCGCTCCGAGGACGCGGGCGAGCGCCTGATGAAGGAGACCAACCTCAAACTGCGGCACAACCGCTTTGTGCTGCAGCGCTTCAGCCCCGAGGGCAAGACCACCCTCAAGCGGGAGGTGCTGCAAGTGGCCGGCTTCGACTTCCGCCACTTCACCCACCTCTACCGCACCAGGCAGGGCAACACCTACCACTTCTGCTACGACTACGGCTACCTGCTGCTCGAGGAGGAGAAGGTGCTCATCGTCAACTGGCAGCCGTACATGGAGAAGAACAAGGTATAGCACAACAAAAAAGGCCCCGGATTGCTCCGGGGCCTTTCATTATAGGACAAGCTTAGTACTAAGCGTTGTTCTCTTCCTCAGAAGACTCTTCGTCAGAACCTTTAGACTTCTTTGCAGCAGCCTCCAGTTTCTTCACGCCAGCTTCTTTCTCATTTTCCATCATCTGCTCTTTCAGGGCAGAAAGGGCATCCAGGTCACCAAGGGTAGAGCGGTCTGCTTCTTTCTGTACTTTAGGAGCTTTCGCTTCTTTCTTCTCTCCACCACCGGCTGGAGCAGCTTTCTTCGTAGCTTTTGCTACGCGGGCAGCGTCTGCCGTCTCCGTGTGAGTAGATGTGTGCGAAAGGATGATTTTACGGTCGTCTTTAGAGAACTCAGTTACTCGGAAGTCAAGCGACTCGCCTGCCTCTACCTGAGAACCGTCTTCTTTCGTCAGACCTTTCGGGAAAGCGAAACCTTCGATGCCGTATGGCAGCTCCAGTGTGGCGCCACGCTCAGATTTCTCCAGAACAGTAGCTCTGTGCACAGAACCGATGTTGAACACGGACTCAAACGTATCCCAAGGGTTCTCCTCCAGTTGCTTGTGACCAAGGGCCAGTCTTCTGTTAGCTACGTCCAGCTCCAGAACAACCACGTCCAGGTTCTCACCAACTTTCACGAACTCAGATGGGTGCTTGATTTTCTTAGTCCAAGACAGGTCAGATACGTGTACCAGACCGTCAACACCTTCTTCCAACTCCAGGAACAGACCGAAGTTTGTCAGGTTACGAACTACGCCTGTGTGCTTAGAGCCTATTGCGTATTTCGTAATCACGTCTTCTTTCGTCCAAGGATCTTCAGTCAGCTGCTTGATGCCAAGTGACATCTTGCGCTCGTCGCGGTCAAGCGTTAACACAACCGCCTCTACTTCGTCGTTCTGCTTGATGAAGTCCTGTGGGTTGCGCAGGTGCTGTGACCAGCTCATTTCAGAAACGTGGATCAGGCCTTCAACACCTGGCATAAGCTCCAGGAATGCGCCGTAATCCGCCACGTTCACGATTCTACCCTTCACGCGTGAGCCAACCTCAATTTCAGCTGGCAATGCATCCCATGGGTGCGGAGTAAGCTGCTTCATGCCAAGAGAGATACGCTTCTTGTCATCGTCGAAGTCAAGCACTACCACGTTCACCTTCTGATCCAGGTTCAATACTTCTTCTGGGTGGTTAATACGTCCCCAAGAGATATCTGTGATGTGAAGCAGACCGTCTACGCCACCAAGATCGATGAACACACCGAAGTTTGTCATGTTCTTGATAACACCTTCCAGAACCTGTCCTTTTTCCAGGTTGTTCAGGATGGCTGCACGCTGCTGCTCGAGGTCTTTCTCGATAAGTACTTTGTGAGATACTACCACGTTGTCGAAAGCGGCGTTGATTTTCACAACTTTCACTTCCATCTTCTTGCCTACGAACACGTCGAAGTCACGGATTGGCTTCACGTCAATCTGAGAACCTGGCAAGAAGGCTTCAACACCGTAGAGGTCCATGATAAGACCACCTTTGGTTCTTCTCTTCACCACGCCTTCCAGAACGTTATCGTTCTCGAGTGCGTCATAGATACGAGCCCAGGCGCTAACGATTTTCGCCTTCTTGCGGGACAAGATAAGCTGACCGTTCGGGTCTTCCTGGTCTTCAATAAACACTTCCACCTCGTCACCCACTTTCAGCTCAGGAAGGTCTCTGAATTCTGAAACTGGCACCAGGCCGTCAGATTTGAAACCGATGTTCAGAATCACGTCACGATCAGTGATGCCTACCACGGTTCCTTTAACAACCTCCTGCTCCTGTACGGTAGTCAGGGTGTCGTCATACATTTTTTCCATTTCAGCGCGCTCGTCTTTGCTGTAGCCGCCACCGAAACCTTGGGATTCAAACTTGTCCCAATCAAAATTGTCTGGAGAATTACTCATATTATTCTGCTGCTCTGGATAGCCACCGACCTAGAGCAATGAGCCGGTTTGGATAGATTTTACATTCCCCGGGTTCAGCCAGGGTCCATTCACTCGAATGAAGGGACAAAAGTAAGGAATACTTTAAACTTATGAAAGCAAACAGTCTATAAGTTTAGCAGACTGCAGCACCCTGTAAGTGACTGTATTAGAGCACCCTTGCCATTCATCTCGTTTGAAGTCGCTATTTGGCTCTTGCTATACCTATTATAAGAAGGTTTTGGGCATAAAGGTAGGTGCTGCCAGGTATAGGTGTGTTAAGCATTCACAAGTCTATAAGGTATAGGTATAGCCGGGTCCAACCACCCCTGCCTCTCCTTGTCTATGGAGGAGAGCCTGTCTTTATTATTCGGCCGGTATAGGCTTTATGGCTGCAGCATTTAGCTATACCTTTTCCTTAACCCACCCCTCATTAGAAATGAATCGGGAACGATTGACATCCCCCTGCCCCCTTCGAAGGGGGACTTTCTGCCGTTACTGTACGTGACATTGAAGCGCTGTAGCACAGGACACTGGCAGGTATAGCAAGACATACTTACAACAGCAACTACGGAGCAGCGGCTTGGGCCAGGTGCACTTGATGGTGCTCCACTGTTCGAGCGGTTAGCGAGTTTGGAGCATCTTGACTTTTTTGCCTACTTTTTGTGTCAAGACAAAAAGTAGGTGCCCGCCGCACAGGCGAGACTATAGAACAATTTAGGTAGAAGAACGGGGAAGCTCTAGCTACAATGTATAGGTAATGGGCATAAAAACTGGAGTAACACCATACAAATACATAATCACACCTTTACTTCATATCAGCAACAAATACCATTTGGTTATAAACCATTTACATAACACAAGCTAAATATTTTAGCAGAAGAATAATACTACTTATTTTTCACGTTGAGGTATAAGCTCCAGTCTTCGTTGTTGGTGTTGAGGTGCAGTTGCAGGAAGGTTAACAGGGAGGGTTTGGATGGTTTTCGGAGGAGCTTCAGACCGGCCTCTTCGGGGGTACGGTCGCCTTTGCGGGAGTTGCACCTGGAGCAGGCCGTCACCAGGTTGAGCCAGTTGGTCTCCCCTCCCCTGGAGCGTGGCAACAGGTGGTCCAGCGTCAGGTTCTTGTTGGTGCCGCAGTACTGGCAAAGGAAGTTGTCGCGGCGGAGCACGTTGTGCCGGCTAAGGGCAATGCCATAGTAGGGCACTTTGACATAGCGCTGCAACCGAATAACTGAAGGTATAGGAAAGGAGGCGCTCACTGTGCGCAATACGGCACCGTTGGCCTTTGACACCATCTCGGCCTTCTGAAGGTACACCAGTAAAAAGGCTTTGTGCACTGTGCAAATGGCAATGGCACTAAAGTCCTGGTTCAATATAAGCACCTTGTCTCTCATAGACTTTCCTCGAACTTATGCTATGCTTCTACGAGATTTAACCGACTCGTTATAGCCTATGTTCGAAGAAAAATGCTGAGAATCAGGAAAAAATACGCTTAATGATGCGGAGATTATGAGAATAACGCTTGCGATCGGCGTTGTATATGCCGTTATGGTCCAGCGTATCAATTCTGACCTCGCCATGGGCGTGCATGATTTGCTGGTTCTCCAGCAGGAGGCCCACATGGGTGATGCGCCCCTCCTCATTGGCAAAGTAAGCTAGGTCGCCGGGCTGTGTCTGGGTCGCGAAATGCACCTCCTCGCCTACCGCCACCTGCTGGCTCGCATCGCGTGGTAGTTGGAAGCCACACAATCCATATACCTGCTGCGTAAAGCCGGAACAGTCGATACCAAACATCGACTTGCCTCCCCATAAGTAGGGCGCCTTAATAAAACCTAGGGCCAGTTTGGTGATTTGTGCGGGGGTAACTGGCATATCAGGGTTCGTAGCCCGACCGGTGTATTGGTAGTTTTCCTCTCCAACCCGGATGCTCATCCCGTCGAAGAAAGGCAGGTATGCCCCAATGCCCACAGGTATGCGCACCTCCGCGTTGCTCACCACCTGCACGATATCAAGCGCTCGTGGGTGCTGCGCCGCTTTCCATTCCTGATAATAGCCAGCCGTCACCGGCTGGTACTGCTTGTAATCTATCCAGCCCTGGTATTCGTCGGTAGCCAGTTGCACCTTTACCCAGTTGCCCTGCCTGCTGATGACCTCCAGGCATTCCCCAAAGAGTACCTGTGTCACCATTTCTGCCTTGTCAGAGGGCTCAGCGCGCATGGGCACCAGGCTGAGCATACATATTCCGTAGTCCACTTTTTTTGAAATTAGAAGATGTGAAGATTGTGAAATTATGGCAAATCAGGAAATGAAATTTTAGTGAGAAGCATACTCAAATCTACAATATCTCTAATCTAGAAATTTAAAAACCGCTCCTGTCCAGCTCGCGTTTCACGTCCTTGGCTTTGATGTCTTCGCGCTTGTCGTGCAGCTTCTTACCACGCGCCAGTGCAACCTCTACTTTAGCAAAGCCCCTGTCGTTGATGAACACCCGGATGGGTATGACCGTAACCCCCTGCTCCTGCAGCCCCTTCTCCAGTTTCTTCAGTTCGCTCTTGTTGAGCAGCAGCTTTCGCGTCCGCATGGGCTCGTGGTTGTAGTGGGTGCCTTCGGTGTAAGTGGAGATGTGCACGTTGTGGAGCCACATCTCTCCGTTGTGGATGACACAGTAGCCGTCCTGCATGTTCACCTTGCCTTCCCTGATGGATTTTATCTCAGTGCCTTTGAGCATGACACCGGCTGTATACTTGTCCAGGAACTGGTATTCAAAAGAAGCCCTGCGGTTCACGATGTTGACGTGCTTCTTGATTCGGTCTTTCTCTTTCGCCATTCTTATTTCGTTGGAGCCAGTATCCTGGCCAGTTTCTCCTTCTTTAAAATCTTCTGCCCCGTCTCGCCTTCCGCCACCAATCGCTCGCTCACATAGGCTTCAAAGCTGCATATTACCTCGTTACCTTTTTGGGACTTGAGATAAGCGGCAATCACCAGCTCCTCCCCTGCAAAAGCAGGCGCTTTATGATTGATACTCAGAAAGGTGCCTATACCTTCTTCATCTTCTTCTTTCATCTCCAGCACAAATAACCGGCCCGCCCACTCCGCCGCCTGTGCCAGCGAGAACGTAGAGCAGACCGCGTGTACCAGCCCATCCTCAAAACGGGCAAAGTCCGCTTCGGTCACCGTTTTGCGGTATACCTTGTAGTCACCAGGTTGGAAGATACGCTTCATGAGTCGCTTTGGTGATTGTTAGCTAGTGGATGGCTTAGTTGCTAGTAGGCTCAACGATCAATCCTCTTCTGGCTTCTAAACCCTTACCTCTTATACTTCCTGACTCCCAAACTCGCTAAAACTTCATCCTTGGGTCAGGGCTGGCGTATTGGTCCGCGAAGTCTCCTTTAAGGTACTGGAAATGAGCCGCCATCGCAATCATACCTGCATTATCGGTGCAATACTGAAAAGCGGGGATATACACGTTCCAGCCATACCTGGTAGCATACTCCTGAAGCGCCTGCCTCAGACCTGAATTGGCCGATACACCTCCGGCTATGGCCACTTCCTTGATGCCTAAGTCCTTCGTGGCCTGCACCACCTTCTTGAGCAAGGTCTTGATTAAGGTATGCTGCACGCTGGCGCAAATATCAGTCAGGTTCTCCTGTACGAAGTTTGGGTTGTTTTTCGTTTTATCTTTCAGGAAGTAAAGCACGGAAGTCTTTATGCCGCTGAACGAGAAGTCGTAGCCGGGCATGTTGCCTACCGGGAAAGCAAAGGCCTCCGGATTGCCCTGAGCGGCCGTTTTGTCCAGCATGGGCCCACCCGGGTATGGCAGGCCTAGCATCTTGGCTGTTTTGTCAAAGGCCTCCCCCACAGCATCGTCTGTGGTTTGGCCTATGATTTCCATGTCCAGATGGTCTTTCACGAGCACAATCTGGGTATGGCCGCCGCTTACTGTGAGGCAGAGGAACGGGAAGGAAGGCTTCGGCTCCTCGATGAAATGCGCCAGAATGTGCGCCTGCATGTGGTTTACCTCTATCAGCGGGATGTTGAGCCCAAGGGCAAAGGACTTAGCGAAAGAGCAGCCAACCAGCAGAGCGCCCAATAGTCCGGGGCCACGGGTAAAAGCCACTGCACTTAACTCATTTTTAGTTACATTTGCTGCACTCAAGGCCTGCGCCACCACCGGTATGATGTTTTGCTGATGGGCTCTGGAAGCCAGCTCCGGCACAACGCCACCATATTGCTCGTGAACGGCCTGAGTAGCAATGATATTCGACAGCACCTTGCCGCCCCGAATGACGGCAGCCGAGGTTTCGTCGCAGGAAGATTCTATCGCTAATATTGTAGGTTCGGTCATCTTTTGGAAAAAGAACAGTCCATAAATTACTTCAAAGTTATAGGAAAAGCCATTCTAAAAATAGTATTGGCCCTAATCCTGTTGCTTTTGGTGGTGTTTGGGGTCTTTTTTGTGGCCATACGCTACCCAGGCGTGCAGACGAAGATGGCCCAGAAAGCGGCCGACTACATCTCCCGCACCATCGGCCACGACGTAACCATCGGGCGCGTGGACATCGAGTTCTTCAGCAACGTGATCCTGGAGCGGGTGCGGGTGCTTGATTATCGGGGTGAGGAGATGTTCTACGTAGGGCGGGCCGAGGCAGACATCAGCGTCTTTTCCATCTTCCAGCCCAACACCCTGAGTATCGCCACCCTGGAACTGCAGGAGCCGCGGGCCAATCTGGTGAAGTACGCCGGCACCGATTCCCTCAACCTGACCACCTTCCTGACCTCGCTCGGGGACCTGATTACCAAAGACACCACCAAGCCCGCTCAACCCTTCAGCTTCTCCATCGAGGAACTGGTCCTGAAAAACGGCAGCTTCACCTACGACGATTTCAACAAGCCCCGTGCGGACTACGGCATCGATTACTTCCACATGGCCATCGACAGTGTCTCTGGGCGCTTCACCGAGTTTGAGCCGGGCGACACGCTGAAGGTACGGGTGACGGACCTGACAGCCAATGAGAAGCCCTCTGGTATTCAGCTTCACAACCTGGACGTGCGCATGACCTACGCTCCTACCTTCTGGGAGTGGGATGAGCTCGACTTAAGGGTCAACCGCAGCAACCTGCAGCACTTCGTCCGCTTTGACTACAGCCGCTTCGGGAACTTCTCTTACTTTATGGACAGCGTGAATGTCACCGCTAACCTCCACGAAACGCAGGTATACTCCAAGGACATCGCCCTCTTTGCCCCTCCCCTCAAAGAATACGACGAGAATGCCTACATCGCCTCGGCGGAGGTAGAGGGGACCGTAGCCGATTTTATAGCTAACAACCTGGACGTTCGTTATGGCCAGCATACCCATATTGTGGGCAATATGTCTGTGGACGGCCTACCCAACTGGGGTGAGGTTTTTGCCAATGTACGTCTACGCCCTTCCACTTTGAGTGCAGAGGACCTAAAGCAGTTCCTACCGAAGGAGGCCTATACCATCGCCGCAAGGCTGGGCACTGTCAAGGTTGACGGCAGGTTCCTGGGCTTCTACAACGACTTTGTGGCCAATGGCAGTTTTGCCACAGCGCTGGGCAACCTGCAATCTGATATCAACATGAAGATTGACAGGACCACCAAAGCCTCCTCCTACCGTGGCCGCCTGAAAACGCAGAACTTCAACCTGGGTCGGCTGGTGGGCAACACAGACCTCGTCAAGACCATCACCATGGATGGCAGCGTGGTGGGCTCTGGATTTAACTTGGGAAGTGCCCGCCTGGATATAAAGGCCGACATCGCCCAACTGCACCTGCTCGACTACAACTACCGCAACATCCGGACAGATGGTACCCTCAGCCGTCAGAAGTTCGTAGGGAAGGTTTCTATCAAAGACCCTAACCTGGTGTTCACCGCAGACGGGGAAGTCAGTCTGGACCAACGCAGCCAAGCCTTCAACATGCGGGCAGACCTGGAGAAGATTGACCTGAAGGCGCTGCGGCTCACAGACAAATCAATCGTGGTGAGCGCCGACGCCGACCTCAACTTCCGGGGCCTCCGCCTCGACGACTTTGAAGGAACCGCCCGCTTCGACAGCGCCACCATTGTGTATGAGGGGCAGCGGGTGGCACTCGATACTATGCTTGTGGAGTCAACTATTGGAGCGGGCCAGCGCAGTCTCCGGTTCAACTCCGATGCATTGGCGCTGGGGGTGCGCGGTGATTTCGATTACTCCGTCCTGCTGGCAGACCTCAAGCAGTTGGTGCAGGAGTATAAACTCAATTTCGAGAGCAACGATGCCGTGACCACAGCTTACTACAACCGCAAACGAGCCTCTCCCGCCCCTGAGTATAGCCTGGACTACGACGTATACCTGCGGCACGTCAACCCGTTGCTGCAACTCTTCGTGCCACAGTTAGCAATCTCAGATTTCTCAAAGCTGGAGGGCTCTTTCCGCCACGGCAATACGGTCATCCTTACGTCCTATGCAAACATTGACACTATCCTGTACGATGATGTGACGCTCTACCAGAACAACCTGGAACTGAGTACCTCTAAGATACAAGATAGCCCTGAGGTGTTGGCAAGTGCCCTTTTCACCTCTGAGAAACAGCTGCTTCCCTCCGTTGGCGAGACGGAACGGCTGCTGCTGGAGGGCATCTGGAACGAGCGCACCATTGCCTTCTATACCAACCTGCTGCAGCCAGCCTATAATAACCAGGCCACTGTGGTCGGGGATATCAACTTCTTGCAGGACCGCCTGCAGGTGGTGTTCGGCAGGTCCAACATCACGCTACGCGAAACTCCCTGGGCCTTTCGCCCTGGCAGTATGGTCTACATCAGCGAGGCTGGCAAACGCCTTGACTTCGAAGAATTCGTCTTCTCCAATCAGAACCAGATTATTCAAATCGATGGCGCCATTGGACAGGACCCAAGCAGCACGCTGCGGGCGAACGTGCAGAATTTTGACCTCCGGAACCTGAACACACTCATGCCACAGACCATCAGTGGCACCCTCAACGCAGAGCTGACGGCACAGGACATCTACAACGATGCCGTGCTCAATGCCTCCATGCGCGTCGACTCCTTTTACATGGACGGCGTCCTGATTGGCAACATCAACGGCAAAGGGGATTGGGTGAATGCCCAGCAGCAGATGGTGGTGAACGTGGACATTGACCGCGGCAACAAGAAAGTATTGACGCTGACTGGCAACTACTACCCCAGAGCTGAGGAAGAACAGTTGGATATGCTGGCTGTGATGGATGAAACGCACATCAAGATTGTGGAGCCCTTGCTGAAGCCCATCATGTCGGAGATGGAGGGGACCATGGAAGGCCGCATCCGGGTGCTGGGCAGGCTGAGCGCCCCTATTCTCACGGGTTCTGTGATGGTGACCGGCGGCCAGTTCCGATTTGACTACCTAGGCACGACCTACCGTTTTTCTGACCGGGTTTACTTTGGCGCCAACAGCATCAGCTTCCGGAATGCACAACTCCGCGACCTGTATGGCAACGTCGGTTACGTGACCGGAGGTATAGCACACGATGGGTTTCAGAACATGGTGCTCGACCTGAACGCCCGTTTCCGTAACCTGATGATTCTCAACACGACCTATGAGCAGAATGAGCTGTACTATGGTACTGCTTTTGGCACCGGCACCGCCAGCGTGCTGGGTCCGGTGGAGAACCTAAAGATAGATGTGAAGGCCCGCAGCAACGCGAACACCCGCATTGTGGTTCCGCTGGACAACCAGACCGACCTGGCCCGAAAGGACTTCATCCGCTTCGTGAACCGCAACGTGTCCGACTCTACAGGTATAGCCGTGGCTGTGGAAGAGCAAAAAGTGGACCTCTCAGGCATCAACCTAAACTTTGACCTGGATGTGACCGACGATGCCTACTTTGAAATCATCATTGATAGGCAGACGGGTGACGTTATCCGGGGTTCGGGCAGCGGGCAGATACAGATGACCATCGACACGCGCGGGGAGTTCAACATGTATGGCAACTTTGAGATTGCCAACGGTGCCTACAACCTGAACCTGCTTGAGGGGGTGGTGTCCAGGGAGTTTCAGGTGGTACCGGGCGGCACGCTCTCCTGGAACGGAGACCCCTTGAATGGCGTGATGGATATCCGGGCTACCTATGTGCAGAACACCGACATCAGTGTGGTGGCCCCCAGCACGTCAGGCAGGTATCCTGTTACCGCCATCGTGGACCTGCAGGGGCCCATCCTGACGCCTGAAATTAGGCTGGGTCTTGACTTTGAAAACATGCCTGCCAGCGCTAGACTGAACCTGGAGCCCTTCATCGCCAATGTGCGCAACGACGAGAACGAGCTGAACAGGCAGGTGTTCAGCCTGCTCGTGCTCCGCAGGCTGGTGACGCCCGGCACCTTTGGTGAGAACGCAGGCGCGGCGGCGGTGGGCGGCAGCTTGGGTAGCCTGCTGACGGGGCAGCTGAGCGGCTTCCTCAACTCCATTGACAGCAACCTGGAAATCGACATCGGTCTGGACGGCATCAGCCAGGACGCCTTGTCCACGCTCCAACTCAGGTTGAGCTATTCCTTCTTCCAGGGCAGGTTGCGCGTGAGCAGCCAGACAGGTATAGGCGGCAACACAACCGCCGGTGGCAGTAACCGGAGTTCCTCCTACCAGGGCAACTGGTCCATTGAGTACTATATAACTAAGAGTGGCGAACTGCGGGGCAGGCTGGAGTACAACACCATACCGGAGACCTATAGGACCCGGGTCACCAACACCCAGCGCGTCAGCTTGCTGCACACCAAACGCTTCGATACGCTTCAGGAACTCTTTGGCAGGGACCGGGAGTCAAGGCGGGAGCGCAGGCGCGAGCAACTGCAGGAGCCCGTCATTCTGGATTCTGACCCACGCCTGAAACTGTAGCGCGAGAAGCCCGGCCCCTGGCAGCCGGGCTTTTCTCTTTCCTAGGGGCTTATTCTTCCCCATTGTTAAATAATATTTCTATTTTTGCGTGGAAGCGACGCGTATGGCAAAAATCAATACCAAGACTGTAAAGAAGAAAAAGCTCGGCAACTACCCGCATGCCATGGTGGTTTTCTCCATTTCCCTGGCCCTCTTCGTGATTGGGCTGTTCGGGATGCTGCTGATTCATGCGGGAAAACTGTCTGAGATTGTGAAGGAGAGCATCGAGATGCAGGTATACCTGCAGCGTGACCTGACACTGGTGCAGCTCGACCGTCTGCAGAAAACCTTTGCCGCCAAAGAGTACATCGCCTACAAGGCAGATACAGCCCAAGTGCGCTATATCTCCAAGGAAGAAGGCGCCAAGGCCTTTCTGGACGAGACCGGGGAAGACTTCATGGCCTTTCTGGGTGACAACCCGCTGCGCGACGCCTACGTGCTTCGTATTGATGCCGAGCATTCTACTTCTGCCCAACTTAAAGGTATAAAAAACGACCTGGAAGGTATAGACGGCGTGTATGAAGTGCAGTATGTCGAGAGCCTGATAGAGTCCATCAATAGCAACATCCAGAAAATCAGCATTTTGCTGCTTGGCTTTGCAGCCATTCTGGTGCTGGTGGTCATCATCCTGATAAACAACACGCTGAAACTGGCGTTATATTCCCAGCGCTTCCTCATCCGGAGCATGCAGCTGGTGGGGGCCACCTCGTTTTTCATTCAGCGTCCGTTCCTGAACCGAGCCGCCTGGCAGGGCATTGTGAGTGGCATCATCGCATCGGCGCTCCTGTTCGGGTTGATGCAGTACGCGTACCACGAGGTGACGGAGCTGAGCCTACTTAAGGATGAGGAACAAATGTACATGTTGATGATAGCCCTGATAGTGATTGGCTGCGTCATCGGCTTCCTGAGCTCCTACCGCGCCATCCGGAAGTACCTGCGCATGTCTTTAGACGAACTATACTAATATGGAAAATAGAAATAAGCTTGCCTTTGGCAGAAAAAACTACATCCTGATGCTGGTGGGCATTGTCCTGCTGGCAGTAGGTTTTATCATCATGACGCTTGACAAGGAGCAGTATGGCTTGGGCTTTATGGGCATTACGCTGGGACCGTTGGTGGTGATGGCCGGCTTTATTGTAGAGCTGTTTGCTATCATGGTGAAGGATAAAACGCAGGAGTAGGTAGATGAACGAATGGCAGGCTATTATTTTAGCCATAGTTGAAGGGTTAACCGAATTTTTGCCTGTATCCTCTACAGGCCACATGATCATAGCCTCGGCCCTGATGGGCATAAACGAGCTGCCCATTACCAAGATATTCGCCGTGAACATACAGTTCGGGGCTATTCTGTCGGTGGTGGTGCTCTATTGGAGGCGCTTTATCAATAGTTTTGCGTTTTACCAGAAGCTGCTCCTAGCCTTTGTACCGGCGGCCATCATTGGCTTTGTGCTCAACGACGTAATCGATGCCATGCTGGGAAGCGTGTTCATTGTGGCCGTGATGCTGGTGTTGGGAGGCGTGGTGCTGCTGTTTGTGGACAAATGGTTCGCCCACGCCAGTGAGGACCGGATAACGTACAAGAACGCAGTCGTCATCGGGTTTTTCCAGTGCATCGCCATGATTCCGGGGGTGTCGCGTTCCGCTGCTTCCATCATCGGGGGCCTGACACAAGGCGTGAACCGCAAGGCAGCCGCTGAATTCTCTTTCTTCCTGGCCGTGCCGACGATGCTGGCGGCCTCCACTTACAAGTTAATCAAAGACCTGCTGAAGCTGGAGATTTCAGACATCGTGAAGTTCGACCTCGTAAAGATTCAGAACAGCCTGGATGTGATTACCGCCGCCGACCTTAGGCTGCTGCTCATTGGCAATGTGGTGGCGTTTATAGTAGCGATGATCGCCATCCGTTTTTTCATCAACTTCTTAACCAAGTATGGCTTCAAGATGTTTGGTTATTACCGCATTGCATTGGGTATAGCGCTGCTGGCCCTGCTGGCGATGGGTGTGGACTTAAAAGTATAAAATGACCTATAACTTTGAAGCAGGCGAAATCCTGTTAGTAGACAAACCACTTACCTGGACGTCGTTCGATGTCGTGAAGAAAGTGCGCAATACATTGCGGGTCAAGAAGATTGGCCACGCTGGCACCCTGGATCCGCTCGCCTCCGGCTTGCTCATCCTGTGCACCGGCAAGTTCACGAAGCGCATCGACGAGATACAGGCGCAGGAGAAGGAGTACACCGGTACTATCACCATCGGCCAGACAACCCCCTCCTATGATTTGGAGACGCCCGTGAGCGAATCGCGCGACATTAGCCACCTGACTGAAGAAGATATTAGAGCCGCCGCCAACAGCTTTGTGGGCACGATACAGCAGATTCCTCCAATCTACTCGGCTGTGATGGTGGATGGCAAAAGAGCCTATGACCTGGCCCGTAAAGGGAAAGAGGCCGAACTCAAGGCGCGTACCGTCACCATCAAGGCTTTTGATATCACAGGTATAGCCGGAGCCGTGGTTTCCTTCAAAGTGATTTGCAGCAAGGGCACCTACATCCGGAGCCTGGCGCATGATTTGGGCCAGCAACTGGGCTGTGGCGCCCACCTCTCCTCCCTTGTACGCACCCGCATTGGGGAGTACAGGCTGGAGGATGCCCTGACCATAGAAGACATACAGGCTATCCGAAAAGCCCAACTGGAAGCGAATGGAAGTAATTCGTGACATAGCGGATTTCCCGAGGCTGAGTTTCCCGGTCGTCACCAGCGGCACTTTCGACGGGGTACACGTAGGCCACCAGAAGATTCTGCAGCGCGTGAAGGAGCGTGCCCGGCAGCACAACGGGCAGAGCGTGGTCATCACCTACTGGCCCCACCCACGGCTCGTGCTCTTCCCCGAAGACAACGACCTCAAACTGCTCTCCACCATTGACGAGCGCACCGAACAGCTGCGCAGCTTCGGCATCGATTACCTGCTCATCATCCCGTTCACAAAAGAGTTCTCCCGCCTCAGTTCCCGCAGTTTCATCTCGGATGTGCTGGTGAAGGCACTGCATACCAAAGTGCTGGTGATTGGGTACGACCACCGTTTTGGGAAGAACCGTGAGGGCAGCTTCGAGCACCTGAAGGCGCGCTCGGCCCAGTACGGCTTTGAGGTGGAGGAGATTCCGCGTCAAGACGTAGACGATATCGGTGTCAGCTCCACTAAAATCAGGAAAGCCCTGGAATCAGGCGACATTCCTACGGCCAACAAGTACCTGGGCCATACCTATACCTTGACCTCGACGGTGGTGGAAGGCAACAAGCTGGGCCGCACCATCGGCTATCCTACCGCCAATCTGGCTATACCTGCCCCGCACAAACTTATACCTGCCAATGGGGTCTATGCTGTATGGGCACGCCTCGGAACGGAACGCTTTCCCGGCATGATGAACATCGGCACGCGGCCTACCGTGGACGGAACCAACCTGACGCTGGAAGTGAACATCCTGGACTTTGACCGCGACATCTACGGCCACACCCTGACCATGGAATTTGTGGAGCAGCTGCGCCAGGAACAGAAGTTTGATGGTCTGGAGGCTTTGAAGGCACAACTCGCCAAGGACAAGGAAGCCACGCAGCGTGTATTGGCAATCTGACCTACTTCACCCTTTATAATCCGTATTTCACCTGAAAACCAAAAGCCATACATTGTATATGGCTTTTTTTATATCTAACTTACCTTCGTATAGTAGCTAAGTTTCACCTTCTGCTTTGCGTGAGGCGCAGGTATAGCACCTAGGTAAAGCAGCCCAAGCTTATTCAACAACTATGATAAATAAAACGGTAAAGAATGTGCAGGAGGCCCTGCAGGGCGTGACGGACGGCATGACGCTCATGCTGGGCGGCTTCGGCCTGTGCGGCATACCTGAGAACGCCATCCAGGAGCTGCTGCGCCTTGGCGTAAAGGACCTGACCTGTATCTCCAACAACGCGGGTGTGGATGACTTTGGCATTGGCCTGTTGCTGCAGAAGCGGCAGGTGAAAAAGATGATAGCGAGCTACGTGGGCGAGAACGCGGAGTTTGAGCGGCAACTGCTGACTGGCGAACTGGAAGTGAACCTGATTCCGCAGGGAACGCTGGCTGAGCGCATCCGTGCCGGCGGTGCCGGTATACCTGCCTTCTTCACCCCTGCCGGCTACGGCACCGAGGTGGGCGAGGGCAAGGAGAGCCGCGAGTTCAACGGCAAAATGTACCTGATGGAAGAGTGGCTCAGGGCGGACTTCGCCTTTGTGAAGGCCTGGAAAGGCGACACGGCCGGCAACCTCGTCTACAAAGGCACGGCCCGCAACTTCAACCCGATGATGGCCGCGGCCGGCAAAATCACTGTGGCAGAGGTGGAAGAACTGGTGCCTGCCGGCGAACTCGACCCGAACATGATACACACACCGGGCATCTATGTGCAGCGCATCTTCCAGGGCGAAAGGTACGAGAAGAGAATTGAGCAACGGACAGTCAGAACCGCTTAAACCAACACGACATGGCTTTAGATAAACACGGAATAGCGAAGCGAATCGCACAAGAAGTAAAGAATGGCATGTATGTGAACCTGGGCATCGGAATACCTACCCTGGTGGCCAACTACATTCCGCATGGCGTGGAGGTGGTGCTGCAGTCTGAGAATGGACTGCTGGGCATGGGCCCCTTCCCTACCGAGGACCAGGTGGACGCGGACCTCATCAACGCCGGCAAACAAACCATTACCACACTACCTGGCTCTTCTATCTTCAACTCCGCCGAGAGCTTTGGCATGATTCGGGGCGAGCACGTGGACCTGACCATCCTGGGTGCCATGGAGGTTTCGGAAAGGGGCGACATCGCCAACTGGAAGATACCCGGCAAAATGGTGAAAGGCATGGGCGGCGCTATGGATTTGGTGGCCTCCGCCAAGAACATCATCGTGGCCATGCAGCACACGGCCCGCGACGGCTCCTCCAAACTCCTGAAAGAGTGCACCCTACCCATAACAGGCCTGCAGTGCGTGAAGAAAATCGTGACCGACCTGGCTGTGCTGGAGGTGACCGAAGACGGTTTCAGGCTGCTGGAGCGCGCGCCGGGCGTGAGCGTGGAGGACATACAGAAAGCCACGGAGGGCCGCCTCCTAGTGGAAGGCGACATACCTGAAGTGCAGGTATAGCAGTAGCACCGGCAAGACTTTGGAAAGCGCAGATAGGCATCTGCGCTTTTTCTTTGTAATTTTGTCAGATGCCCAGGACCTATACCTGGCATTTCAAAATATCATATCAAAACTATACTTGCTTCACGTATACCTGAAGCAAGCAACCAAACGACATATGAGTGAAAAGATAGAAGCGAATTCTGAGCACAGGCTGTTGCTGCGCCAGTTGGAGCTAAAGGATTACAAAGAAGTAAAAGACATCATGGACCTGGTGTACTCCAGCATAGATGGCGCCTGGACCCGCAAAGAGTTCTCCAACCTCCTCAAAAAATTCCCGGAAGGGCAAATCTGCATCGAAGACAAAGGGCAGGTAGTGGCCGTGGCGCTCAGCCTCATTGTGGACTATGCCGTGTATGGCGACAAGCATACCTACGACCAGATTATTGACAAAGGCACCTTCAAGTCCCACGACCCAGAAGGCGATACCCTGTATGGCATTGATGTGTTCGTGCACCCGGATTACCGCAACCTGCGCCTGGGCCGCCGCCTCTACGACGCCCGCAAGGAAATCTGCGAGAACCTGAACCTGCGCGGCATCATTGCCGGTGGCCGCATCCCGGGCTATAAGAACTATGCCGACAAGCTGACACCTGCCAAGTACATCGAGATGGTGCGCAACAAGGAGCTATCGGACCCGGTGCTGTCCTTCCAGCTCAGCAACGGCTTCCACGTGCGCAAGATACTCAAAGGCTACCTCCCAGATGACACTGAATCACGCGCCTATGCCACGCTGCTGGAGTGGATAAACGTGTACTACGAAGAGAAGGAGAAGCTGCTGGGCGGCAAGAAGACCATCGTGCGAATCGGTATTGTACAGTGGCAGATGCGCGCGGTGAAGGACCTGGACGACTTTATGCAGCAGGTGGAGTTCTTCGTGGATACCGTGAGCTCCTACAAATCGGACATGGTGGTGTTCCCGGAGTTCTTCAACGCCCCGCTCATGGCCCTCACTAACGAGGAATCGCCGTCAGAGGCCATCCGGAGTATGGCCGAGTATACCGATGAAATACGGGAGCGCATGATTCACCTGGCCCTCTCCTACAACATCAACATCATTGCCGGCAGCATGCCGGAGTACTACGACAACAAGCTCTACAATGTGAGCTACCTCTGCCGCCGCGACGGCACTTATGACAAGCAGTACAAGCTGCACGTTACGCCAGACGAGTCGCACTACTGGGGTATGCGCGGAGGCCATAAACTGAAGATATTCGATACTGACATCGGAAAGATAGGCATCCTCATCTGCTACGACGTGGAATTTCCGGAGCTGGCCCGTATGCTGTCTGATATGGACATGAAGATTCTGTTTGTGCCTTTCTGGACAGACACGAAGAACGCCTACCTGCGCGTACGTCTCTGCGCCCAGGCCCGCGCTATTGAAAACGAGTGCTATGTGGCCATAACAGGCAGTGTAGGTAACCTCCCGAAGGTAGAAAACATGGACATTCAGTACTCACAGTCCGCGGTGTTCTCCCCTTCCGACTTTGCTTTCCCGCACGACGCCGTGATAGCCGAAGCCACCCCGAACACGGAGATGACGCTGATTGCCGATCTGGATTTGGACCTGCTCAAGGACCTGAACACCGCCGGCAGCGTGCGTAACCTCAAGGACCGCCGCCGAGACCTCTACAACCTGAGCTGGGTGATGCGGCAGGAGGAGTAAAATTTATCCTTCGGATTTACAACTGAAAAGCCCGCTGCCTATGGAAGGCAGCGGGCTTTTCACTAAAATATATACGTCTTCTTACACGGTGGCTGTTTGCTTCCTAGAATCTGCGTTCAGAGCTACCGCCATACCTACCAGAAACGCCAGTGCTCCGCTTATAGCCAGGTACTTCAGCAGGCTCGGACCAGTAGGACGCAACTTGGGCACGAAACCCGTTACAATCTCCACGTTATCCAGTTTCTCCAGGTCAGCCTCCAGTTTCACCTGCTCCTTGTACATGGTGATGCTTTCCCGGTACAAATTCGTCGGGTCAATCGGCTGGCCATAGATGAACCCGTTTACAGGGCCCTGTGGCTCGCTTATGGAGGTCTTCATACTATCGATAGATGATATCTCACCTCTCAACTTAGAGACCATGCTCTCCACCTGGCGTTGCTTAATCCGCTTTTGCTTGGCAAAGTAGCGGTTGTTTTCCAAATAGCTAGTCAGGGCAGGCTCCATGCTCTCAAACAGAGTTCTGTCGTAAAGAGACAGTTCGATGCGGAACGGCGAACCGGTTAGGATGCTGTCCTCCTCCACCTTATCCTGATCCAGGTTAGAGAAATGCATCTCCTTTATACCTGCCGCAGCCGTAGGGCTGATGTCCAGCCTGTCTGCCACCGCCTCGAAGTTTTTCTCCGAAATCATCACCGTCAACTTGTTTAATTGGTCTTCGATGAACTCGTTTCGGATGTTGGCCAGCATCAGGGTCATCGAGGAGGTATAGTAGGGTTTGGTGAGGTAGTAGAGCCCAAACCCAATACCAACTCCCACAGCCACAAAGGCGAGGAGCAGCCCTAGCCGCCTTCGCATCACGCCAAACAGGTAGGCAATGCCGCCTCCTATAGAACGGAAACCACTCCTGATGCCCCCGAAGATGGCATTCAGGTCAATCTCATCGTTGGATACCGGCCGTGGTCTGCCTGTCTCAGAATCAGGGATTCTCTCTTTATACATTCAATAATTGTTATGATTCGTTAATTAGTCACCGTCTCAGAAAAGGTGCTCTACTTTCATCTAGAATTCTACTACTGAAGTAACAACGCAAGATACTATTCAAATCCTGAATCTGCAGTATAAGCCTATATTTCATGCCACAAACTTACTGATTCGAATAAACTCAGTAACACAAGATTCGAACCAGATTTTTTCCTTACGCATGCCGTGTTCTAGCATTTACTTCTTCGATTGTCAGTTCTTCCGAAGAGTTTCCTCTCATACTGCTAAACGCAAACACCGCATTGAAAAGTGAGTAGAACACCACGCCTTTCTGCCTACTCAAGGTGGACTCGGTGAGGCAGCTTATCATAAACACCACCAGGAAAATGGTATAGATGACATGTTTCCTCCTGACAGCCAGCCAGAGTGGGTATAGCAGTGAGGCCAAGAACAGCAGTCCTCCTAGCAGCCCATGCCGCACCGTCTCCTCCAGAAACTCGTTGTGAGCGTTGAGCAGATACCGCTCCCCCCAAAACTTCTCATCGGTATAGCATTGCTGCAAATAGTCTTGCACATCGCCTGTTCCGACCCCTGCTACCCACGCATACTGCTGATTGAGTACTATGAAGCAGCACTTCCATTTTATCAACCTAGGGGTAATGGGGCTATGGACGCCCTTCAGCCTATTAAAATCCTCTATTTTACGTTTGGTGTTCGGTAGGCTAATCACAATCAGTAGCACGGCTACTGAAGCAACTGCTGCCGCTACAAGGTATTTCTTTTTCTTATTGACAATGAGAACATAACCCATGAACAGGAAGAACAGAAAGAAGGAGATGAAAACAGCCGTGCGTGCGGCCAGCATAATCAGAAAAGCATAGAGGAACACAGCCACTATTACAATAACCACCCTCCAACCGCGCTTGAAATCGGCTGCCGCGGCTAGGTATAGCGATGCCGCCACAGCAAAGACCAAGTACATGCCGCTGTAGGCATGGTGAAGGTCAATGGCTTCGTCTATGAACTCAGTCAACCCTATGTCGTTACCCAAGTCGCCATACCCACTTAAAACCCAGTACAAGGACCGGGAGGTCATTAGGAGGCAAGCGACGATGAAGGCCACCAGAATGAGGTGGACGTGCTGCCTGTTGAGCTTATCCGAACTGGCCAAAATCAGAGGAATGATAGCCAGCGCCGCTTTTGCCTCGAGTCGCACCAGACCCTCTTGTATGTTGGAGGTATACAGCAGCCCCACCACCTGCATCAGGAATACACCGAAAAATAACAGGAACAGCTTGTTCGTAAAGGCTCTTCTGAGCTTCTCTAGCAGGTTGCCGGACAAAAGCCAAGACAATGCCAGCAAGCCAATTGCCAGGTTGTTCAGCGGAATGGAGAAAGGCATTGTAAGAGCCACCAGCAGCAGGCTAATCAATTGCAATTTATACCAGAAGGTATAGTCTTCTCTTGAGTATAGATTTTGGATGGTCTGGAACATAATTATTGGGGTGTTGCCTCCGTTGACTTTTCATCTATACCTGCTTCCTCTTGCTTCTTCTGGTAGTTGACGTACAAGAAGTACAACCCCAGCATAATGACAAAAGGCAATGCGTTAGATGGCGTTGTGACACGGTGCTCCGTGAAGCTCATGATGGAGAGGTTGAAGAAAGATATCAGCAGAAAATTCTGGATGACAGGATGTTGCCCATTGTTCTTAAGGAAACGGTACACTGACATCCAGAAGACCAGGAACAGCCCAAGCCCTATAAGCCCCTGCTCTCCCAGGATGTGCAGGTAAGAATGGTGCGCGTGAGAATCATTGTACACTTTCTGCTTCTGCTCATTGGTAGCAATTAGATGGGGGACAACATCCTTATGTTTGCTCGGCACATCATTCAATGAGCCAAATCCTGTACCCACAAGCGGCGACTGCAGAAAACCTTCAACAGCCCTGGGCCAGGTTTCATACATCCGGATGTAGACGTTGTTCAGTTTGGTAGGAACGGACCCAAACTTCTGTGCCACGAACTGGTTGTAGTTCTCATAGATGTTCTTACTAGGGCCCTTTTCGACATATTTCTTG
Source organism: Pontibacter roseus DSM 17521 (assembly GCF_000373265.1). Taxonomy (GTDB): domain Bacteria; phylum Bacteroidota; class Bacteroidia; order Cytophagales; family Hymenobacteraceae; genus Pontibacter; species Pontibacter roseus. The sequence goes on along the minus strand of NZ_KB890762.1, from coordinate 89,141 downwards.
TAGTCCGGGTACGTCTCAAACAACAGGTATACCTGCACTGCAGTCAATAGTACGAATATGAGTGTAATAAGGTATGTTCGTCGGGTATGCAGGAAGTATAAGCACATGACACCAAGCACCAGCCCCAGCATGGAGCCCCTGGAATAGGTAGCGTATAGGAACAGGAGATTCAGGGCAAGAAGGGCAAGGTTGGTATATGTCTTCCTTTCCAGGAAAAACAAGAGCGCCAATGATGCCACGATGCTGTAAAAGCCTCCTGCCCCGTTTGTGGATACAAATAGGCCAATGAAAGCTGGCTCATTGCCCATTTTATACCTGATGTAGGCTATCAGGCTGATACAGGTTGAAAATATCAGGAAACCCTTCAACAACCGGCCAATATCAAATTTAAAGCTCAGGAAAGGCAGAACCAGCAGTGGCAGGTAAGAGATGAAAAAATTGCCATCGTACCGGTAGAAGCCGAAATCCAGAAAAGACCTGGGGTGGTACAGCAGCACGCTGGCTACGGTAAACAATGTAAATAGAAGCAACCAGAAAACCGGCCTCGGAACGCTCTCTTTGTTTATATAGACCAACGGAATCAGCAGCGCCGCCACCAGCGTAGGCAATGGGCTGATGTACACCAGATTGGTCATGGTGCCGAAGAGGCCGAGTATGGTGGCTGCCACCAGTAACTTTTTAAGCATTGTGAGGCGTCCGGCTTAGTGATTCAAGTATTTGTTTCAGCCTCTGAGCCGACTTCTCCCAACTGAACTCCCTGCTTCGGGCAAACCCTTTCTCGACAAGTGACTGCCTCAAGGGAACATCCTCCAGCAGCAGCCTGATGGCATGCGCAATCTCGGCTGGTTGGGTAGGATTTACATAGTAACTGGCGTCTGCGCATACCTCCGGCAAACTGGTTGTGTTGGACACCATTGTCGCACAGCCACAATACATCGCTTCCAGGGGAGGAAGTCCGAAGCCCTCGAACAGCGAGGGGTAAACAAAAAGCTTCGCATGACGATACGCGGCTCTCAGTTCCTCATCAGACAAGTAACCCGTTAGCACGATAGACGGGTTTCCCATAAGCTGTTCCTTAAACTCAGGGTCATTGAATATGCTGGAGGAGCCGCCGGCAATCACCAGCTTCGTATCTTGCAGGCCACTCGCGTTGAAAGCACTAACCAAAGTCTTCAGATTCTTCCTTGGGTCGAGTGAGCCTACGACCAGCACGTAGTTGCCATACTTATTACCCGCTATACCTGTGGCAGAGAAGGTAGCCTCGGAAACGGCGTTGTAGACAACCTCTATCTTGTTCGCAGGTACTGCCAGGTATTCTACGATAGTCCCTTTCGAGTACTCACTGACAGTCAATATCTTTCTGGAGGATTTGGCAACCCTGGGTATGAGCATTTTATAGAAACCGGCGAAGGACTTGGAAAACCAGGATGGGTTCACTAGAAAAGCTAGGTCGTGGATGCACACCACCTTGTTGCTATACAGAATTGGTGCCGTGTTGCACAGGTTCACGAGCAGCGGACTCCCCATCCTCCTTAAAATCAGAGGAAGCTCCAGCTGCTCCCACAGATGTCCAGCCAGTTTTCCCAGCTCCATCACGCCGAGCCGCTCCCCAATTTCAGGATGCACTACCCCACGTGGAGCCACAAACACCACCTCCGGCAGCAGTTCCTTCAAACGCAGGCATAGTTCCACCGCGAAGCGCTGCACTCCGGTAATGGGCTGCGTCAAAAAACGAGCATTGATAACAACAGGGGGCTTCCTGTTCAAAAGCATCGGGTTAATTGTTTTAGCTGTTATTTTCAGGTCAGCAGTGGCTGCGGGGCCATGTGCCGCTCTATGTAATCAGTCAGGTTTTGGATGACGGTATCCCGCTCATATTCCTTCACCCGCATATACCCGGCAGCAATGTAATCCATTCTATTCTGGTCCACCTGAACGATTGCCTCAATCCAGTCGGCCTCTTCCCAGGTTTTCACCGTCTCGCCAGCTCCTTCCACTACCTCTATCATGGCAGAGTTATGCGGCGAAACCACCGGACAGCCACAGGCCATCGCCTCCAGTTGGGGCATTCCAAATCCTTCGTTTAGTGAGGTGGAGACATACACAGAGGCTATGTTATAAATTTGCACCAGTTCTTCACTCGTGACGTAGCCTGCAAAGTGCACCTGCTCCCTTGGGAAGTCTTCTGCCTCTACAATTGCCTTCACCTGCGTGTCGCCCCAGCCTTTGGCTCCGATGACTAACAGGCTATACCCTAACTTGGCCAATGCCGGCATCAGCGACAGCAAAAAACTCAGATTTTTGCGGGGTTCCAAGGTACCAACAAACAAGATGAATTTATCGTGCTGCCCGAACTTAGCCAACAAACTCGTTCTCTGCTGTTCGGAAACCTGAACCGGCCTGAACCTATCCGTGTCGATGAAGAAACCGGAAAAAATATCCCGACAAGCCCTTTCTCTGAAATAGTGCTCCACACCCGCCTTGGTATATTCTGAATTAGTCCATAACATATCAGCCTGTTTGACCGACCTGTCATGCAGCAACTCGAAGAACAGCCGGTTCATGCCAGACATGGTATCTTTGTACTGTTTGAACACCATGTCGTGCACGGTCACGAGCGTCTTCACATTTTTGGGCAGAAAAGGCGGTAGCAAGAAAGCAGGAGCCCAGAATACATCCGGGTCAATTCTTTTCACGATACTCTCAACTTTAGTGAAGTACCAGATAATCGCATAGTTGGGGAGCAGCTTCAAAGGCTCAATGACCTTTATAACATTGTCGCGCTTGACGAGCTTGCTGTCTAGGTCTTCGTTGAAGGTGTCGTTGGCCAGCAGGTATAGCTCCCAGTCCGGCCGCAGTGCTGATATTCCGTTAATGGCTGTCACCACAAAATTAGGTATACCAGAAGGTGAGGTGCGTAGTCCTCTGCAATCAATGGCTAATCTCATCTCTGTAGAGTTCCGAAATGCTGTACTCCCTGCTTTGGTCCAAATCCACCAACACCTTGTCCTTGATTGCCTCCAATCGCTTGCGCCCTCTGAGGAAGTTCAGGTTGCCCTCGCTATCGCGCGACTCCCTGTGTTTTGACTCCACGTAACCCTCTCGACAGCTGTACTTCTTAAAAGGTGCCGACAAATCTTTGCGTACGAAGAAGGCATTGACACCCGAACTGTTAGAGCCAATGAAATCATAGCCCTTGTCTTCAGCGAGTGAGCAGAAGGCTCCTAACGATGCTCCAAAGTAAAGGTTAGAGTGATGTTCCGAGGTTCTGTAGAAACCAGGTTTGTATGGCACGGTCACCCGCTTGTCTCCTCCCAGTATGCTGTTGTATTCGCAGATGACGATGCGCGGGTTGATGACATCGATTGCCTGCCATACCCAATAGTCATTGCCATCAATGTCGACACTCAATAGGCCGATGTCGCCTGACCCGATGTTCTGCTGGATAATTTGGTTGATGTTATCCTTAGTTATAAAGCTGTGGCTGGCCAGCAAATCATTCTTCGCGTAGATGGGGTCGTTCTTGATGAAGTTGATGTGCTTTTCAGACCCATCAATGACCAATCCGGACCAGTTGTCGTTCACCAGCAGGAACCTGGTGTTGGCCTCCTCGTAGTTTTCAACGCCAAATTCCACGAACACCTTGTTAGGTATGTCTATGTTGTGGATGATGTACTGGATGATGCCATCCTCCCCCCATTGGGAGAACACGCGCAGCTCCACTTCCTTCAGTGAGTCAACAGGGCCCTTTACCTTGGTTTTGCCTAGGCACAGGTTGGCCAGCAGCAGCAGGTTTCTCTCCTCTTTCTGACTCAGCCTATGGTAGAACAGGTACCTCAGTTTCTGTTTTATTGAGCTCAACATTATATCATGCTTTTAACTATGAATTTGGCCTCCTGTAATACAATCGACTGTAATATAAATTATTTGAGACATATTAGGTGCCCGTTATCTTCTATTTCACCAAGGAATACTTGGGGTAGAAGCGCTCCAATGTCAGGAGAAAGCCTAAAGTAACAAAGACCTCCGTTAAAATTAAAGCAAAGCTTGTTCCGAGCGCGGAATAATGCTGCACCAGGACGAAATTCAGTATCAGGTTTACCACAGCTGTCAGGAACAGAATCCTCATGTAGCCCTGCTTCTCGTTGTAGGCCAGCAGAATCTGGTAAGGAGGGTTACCAAGCAGCACGATGAAAGGAACAAAACTCAGTACTTTCAGGAAGAAAGACGCCTCCGCGATGTACTCATTTGATATCAAGTAGATAATCTCATCCGAGAATGCGAAAAGCCCAGCGCATACAAGGAAGATGAAGAAGGCGAAAGGCAGAAATACACCTTTGAAAAAGTGCTTCACCTCCTGGTGCGACTGGGTAGCCAGGAAGCATATCTTTGGGTAAATCGCATTGGAAAAAGCCCCATTCACCTGACGCACCGCAAATGTTATCTTTTCAGGTATGCTGTAGTAGCCCACAATCACAGGGTCTGCAAAAAGTCCCAGGATGAACAGGTTGGAGTTGTTGTAGGAGATAATGGAGAAGTTGGAGATAAAGATGTACCACCCGTCCCGCAGTTGCTTACCTATCGCCTTCACGGAAGGTATAGTGAACCTGACCTTAAAGTACAGCACCACCACCAGCAATGCCACTCCTCCCGCCAGCAGGTTGCCTAATGACTGGAACAGAGTAACATAGATATAGTCCTCAGGAGAATTAATGACCACAAAAATCAGGAGCGTGAACAGAATCTTGGAAATCAGGTTGGAGTAGGTGAGGTATTTCATGTTCTCCACTCCCTGAAAGAACCAGATGGGCATCAGGCACTGCCCCACGATGCTGCCAAACATGAAGTAGAAAACCTCCTGCTCCTGTCGGAACTGAGGCACGATGGCCACGACTGATACCAGTATAAAGAAGGAGAGCAGGCAGAGAATCCCCTTTGTAGCCAGTACGGAACTCAAAATTTTAGATACTTTCTTCTTGTTTCTCCGGTGTATGGAAATCTCACGCGTCGCTGACAGGTTAAACCCATACTCAGAAATGATGACCAAGTAGTTTGAAAGTGACTGGGCGATGGCAATGATGCCGTATTTCTCGAAACCCACCACCTTTACTAGATAAGGTATGGTAACCAGGGGCAGAATCAGGTTGGTTAATTGAATCAAACCAAGAGACACAAAACTATTCAATACGGTCTTGTTCTCTTTGGAAAAGAATTTTGTGAAAATATCTGTCTTCAAAAGGTTGTAATATCAAATCTGCTAACGCCACAGGTATGGAGCACCGTATCCTGCCCCTGCTATGACTTTGCAATTTAGCCATGAAACGCAGCAAAAGTAGCGAATAAGTTCTATACAGGTCATGAAATAATTTCACGGCTACCTACAGGCCTCTCTCTACCTGTTCCCAAGTTGAGGTATACCTCCGTCTCATGAGGCAACCTCAGTTTTAGTGTCTATTGCTGCTCGGCTCGAGCGATGATTACTATGCTTGAATTAAAATCACTTGTAGGGCAAACAGTGGCTGCATGCTTCAAACACAGGTCAGGTTTCCTGAAATGTCCCTTAAATCCGCTATATTTACAGCCTTTAAACTTTAGCCTGAAGAAGCACGTGTGCCCCTTATTGACTGACTATGCCGGATAATCTCAAAATTGCTATCGTACACGAGTGGTTCATAGACTTCGCGGGCTCAGAGCGAGTAGTAGAGCAACTTCTTAACTTATACCCTGAAGCAGACCTGTTTGCAGTCGTTGATTTTATGCCCGAGCACCTGCGCAAGCACATGCTCCATAAACAGCCAACCACTACATTTATTCAGAAGCTCCCATTCGCCAGAAAGCATTACCGCAACTACTTAGCATTGATGCCATTGGCGATAGAGCAACTCGATGTTTCGGGCTACGATGTAGTCATCAGCAGCAGCCACGCCATGGCAAAGGGGGTGCTGACACATGCCAACCAGCTGCACATATGCTACTGCCACTCCCCTATCCGTTATGCCTGGGATTTGTATCACCAGTATCTGAGAGAATCCGGCCTCAACAGTGGGCTGAAGGGCTTTGTAGCTAAAATGATGCTGCACTACATCAGAATTTGGGACTATACCACCGCTAACAGAGTAGACTATTTCATTGCCAATTCAGCCTACATTGGCAGGCGCATTCAAAAGGTGTACAACCGTGACGCCACAGTCATTTACCCGCCTGTAGATGTTGAAAGCTTTGAGGTATGCGCCGACAAGGAAGATTTTTATTTGACTGCTTCCCGCATGGTGCCTTACAAAAAGGTGGACATGATAGTAGAGGCCTTTGTGCTGCAGCCCGACAAGAAGCTGATTGTGATAGGCGATGGGCCTGATTTGAAGAAAATAAAAGCGAAGGCAAGCGTCAACGTAACCTTTCTGGGGTACCAGCCTTTTCCGGTGCTGAAAGAGCACTTACAAAAGGCGAAAGCCTTTATTTTCGCTGCTGAAGAAGATTTTGGCATTTTGCCGGTTGAGGCCCAAGCCTGCGGTACGCCTATCATTGCTTTCGGGAAAGGCGGCGCCTGCGAAACCGTGGTAGATGGCAAGACAGGTGTGCTTTACCAACAGCAGACAGTTGCTTCCTTAACGCAGGCCATTCAAAGGTTTGAGACACTGGCAGCAACGTTTGACCCTATCCTAATCCGTGCAAATGCCGAGCAATTCAACATTCAGAATTTCAAAGAGAATCTTTCTGCATTCGTGGATAGCAAGACCAGCCAAATTGTATCTTATAATATGGCAGACATTTAGCGGCCTGATAAATCAATACCCTTCTAAATGAACACTGTACAAGTGAAATCTGATTTGAATCTTATCACATACTAATATTTAAATATATTTGTATTGATTATTTATGCCAGGCTTATACAATAAATATATTAAACCGCTGCATGCATCTGGTGATGCTGCATCGATTATTTTGTCTTCCATTGTAGCGTTCCATCTCACTGATGGTCTGACAGTCGATTACTTCAGTTCCCACCACTTAGAGTTCCTCCTGTTCTCTTTATTGGCCTGGTATATCTGTACCTACCTGCTCGGCACCTATAAGTTTTACAGGATTGTACAAATCAAAAAAGTGGCGGTAGACTTGCTCAAAGCCATGCTACTCTACCTACTACTGATAGAGGCAATCACAAGCATCTTTGCAATCAACATACTCCCACACAAATTCTTGCTTTACCATTATGCCATCTTGGCCGGATGCGTCATTTTTTACCGCTTGATTGTGATACTGGTTCTGCATTATTTCCGAAAAAAGGGCTATAACAAGCGGTTTGTTATTATAGTAGGTATGGGTAAAGCCGGGCAGGAGCTAAAAAAGTTCTTTTACCAGCATCCAGGGTATGGCTATCATTTCATGGGTTACTTCGACGACAAGTCTGTAGGGGAGCCGGATGTGTTAGGTACGATAGATGATTTGGAGGGGTATTTGGAAAACCACCACATCGATGATATCTACTGCTCCTCTTTCGAGCTTAGCCGCAATCAGGTCATACGCATCATGAATTATGCGGATGATCATCTCATCCGGATGAAATTCCTGCCAGAGCCAGGAGCATTCCATCAAAACAGGCTTAAAATCGATTTTTACGACATGCTCCCTGTGTTGGTATCGCGCTCTATCCCATTGGATGATACAGTGAATAAAGCCCTCAAAAGAGCCTTCGATATACTTTTCTCATCTTTGGTTATTGTTTTTTTCCTTTCATGGTTTGTCCCCATTATTGCTATCCTGATAAAGATTGACTCCAAAGGACCTGTGTTCTATGGGCAAGAGCGCTCCGGAATCAACTACAAAACTTTCCGCTGCTGGAAGTTCCGCTCGATGCATGTGAACAGCGAATCGCAGCTAGCGAAACGTGGCGACTCCCGCATAACCAGGATGGGTGCCTTCATCAGGAAGACTAGTCTTGACGAGCTGCCGCAATTCTTCAACGTGTTCATGGGACACATGTCCATCGTGGGGCCTCGTCCTCACCCGCTGTTTGTGAATGAAGAATATGCTTTGGTAGCGGAAAAATACATGGTGCGCCACTTCATCAAGCCAGGTATAACGGGCTTGTCACAGGTGCGCGGCTACCGGGGCGACACCAGCTCCGACTACCAGATACGCGGCCGCGTGAAACTGGACATCTTCTACCTGGAGAACTGGACCTTCTTCCTGGACCTGAAAATCATCTTCTACACCGTTTATAATATGGTGCGGGGCGAGGACAACGCTTTCTGAAAATCAAGCACCGCATTTGCTCCTGTTTTAGTAACTTCGCCAGCAAAGTTGAAAGCATGAGCAAAGAAAAACCATCCATACCAAAAGGAACCCGCGATTTTGGCCCTGCCGTAGTGGTCAAACGCAACTATATATTCGGCGTCATCAAGCGCACCTTCGAGAAGTTCGGCTACCTGCCCCTCGAAACCCCCGCCATGGAGCAGCTCTCCGTGCTCACTGGCAAGTATGGCGACGAGGGCGACCAGCTTATCTTCAAAGTACTCAACTCCGGCGACTTCCTCGCCAAGACCACTGCCTCTGACATGGAGCAAGGCTCCAAACACCTGACGCGCAAGATTTCAGAGAAGGCACTTCGCTACGACCTAACCGTGCCTTTCGCGCGCTTCGTGGTAATGAACCGCAACGAAATCAGCTTTCCGTTCAAGCGTTACCAGATACAGCCGGTATGGCGAGCCGACCGACCGCAGCGCGGCCGTTACCGCGAGTTCTACCAATGTGACGCTGACGTGGTAGGCACCAACTCCTTACTATGCGAGGCCGAGATTGTGCAGATGATAGACGAAGTGCTGAGCACACTCGGCCTAACGGATTTCACCATTAAAATTAACCATAGAGGCGTGTTGGCAGGTATAGCCGAGGCCATCGGGGAGAAAGGACGCGAAGGCGACATCTGTGTAGCTATCGACAAGTTGGACAAGATTGGGGCCGAGGGCGTGCGCAAAGAACTGTTGGAAAGAGGTATAGCTGAGACCGCAGTGGACAAACTCGAGCCGCTTTATAACCTTACGGGTTCGAATGCAGAAATCCTGAACCAGTTGCAGACGTTACTCGGAAGCACGGAGGAAGGCCAGCGCGGCCTGAAGGACCTGAACGAGGTATGGACTTACCTGGAAAATCTGGGCAGTGATGCGTTGATAACTCAGAATCCATCCGGCCAGCCTCGTCTGCAACTTGATGTGACGCTTGCTCGGGGCCTCTCTTACTACACAGGCTGCATTTTCGAGGTGAAGGTGAACAACGTGAACATGGGGAGCATCAGCGGTGGTGGCCGTTACGATAACCTGACAGGTATGTTCGGCATGCCGGGCGTGTCGGGTGTGGGTTTCTCCTTTGGCGTGGACCGCATTTATGATGTATTGGAAGAGCTGCAGCTGTTCCCAGCCAGCAGCGAGGTGGGTACCAAGGTGCTGCTCGTGCAATTCGACAGGGAATCAGAGCTGTACGCGCTGCCGCTGCTGCAGAAGTTGCGCGACGCCGGCATCGCCTCCGAGCTATACCCGGAAGCGGCCAAACTGAAAAAGCAGATGGGCTACGCCGACCAAAAGAACATCCCATTCGTGCTGTTGGTTGGCTCCGAGGAGATAACCTCCGGCAAACTGAAGCTGCGCGACATGCAGACCGGCGAGCAGGACGAGCTTTACATCGACGACATCATTGCCCAGTTGAAACTCAAATAGCATTACATGAGCGACGTACACCACATCTCCAGCCAGCACCTGAGCTTGCAGCAAATCGAGACGATTATCACACGGAAGCATACCTTGGCGCTGTCGCAGGAGGCGGAGGAGCGCATCCGGCATTGCCACGCTTATTTGCACCGCAAGATTGCCGCTTCGGATAAGAGCATCTACGGCATCAACACCGGCTTCGGCTCGCTGTACAAAAAGCAAATCTCGCCGGAGAACCTGGAGCAGCTGCAGCGCAACTTGATGATGTCGCATGCCTGCGGCATGGGCGAAGAGGTTCCGGCCGAGGTGGTAAAGCTCATGCTGTTGCTCAAGATACAGTCGCTCGCTTACGGGCACAGCGGGGTGCAGCTCCAGACCGTGAAGCGCCTCATCGACTTCTACAACCGCGACATCTACCCCATCGTGTACCAACAGGGCTCATTAGGCGCCAGCGGCGATTTAGCACCGCTCGCTCACCTCTGCCTGCCGCTGCTAGGCCTGGGTGAGGTATACTACCAGGGCTATCGGCTGGAAAGTCGCCACGTGCTGGAGATGTTCAGTTGGGAACCCATTGCCTTGCAGGCCAAGGAAGGGCTGGCTTTGCTGAATGGAACGCAGTTCATGAGCGCCTACGGGGTGTACTGTCTGCTGCAGGCCAACCGCCTGTCCCGCGCTGCTGATGTGGTAGGCGCTTTGTCACTGGATGCCTTTGATGGGCGCATTGAGCCCTTCAATCACCTGATTCACCAGGTGAGGCCGCACCGCGGGCAACTACAGACGGCGGAGGCTTTCCGGAACCTGTTGCAAGGCAGCGAGTTGATACAGCAGCACAAGCAGCACGTGCAGGACCCCTACTCCTTCCGTTGCATTCCACAGGTGCATGGCGCTTCCAAGGATGCCATACGCTATGCCGAAGAGGTGTTCCTGACCGAGGTAAATTCCGTGACAGACAACCCCAACATCTTTCCGGATGCCGATGAGATAATCTCCGGCGGCAACTTCCACGGGCAGCCCCTGGCGCTGGCGCTGGACTTCCTGGCGATTGCGCTAGCGGAGCTGGGCAGTATATCCGAACGGCGTACCTACCAACTGATTTCTGGCACGCGCGGCTTGCCTGATTTCCTGGTCGCCGAGCCCGGCCTCAACTCCGGTTTCATGATCACGCAATACACGGCCGCCTCCATCGTGAGCCAGAACAAGCAGCTCTGTACGCCCGCCTCTATCGATACCATCCCCTCGTCTAACGGGCAGGAGGACCATGTGAGCATGGGGGCCAATGCAGCCACCAAGCTATACAAAGTGGTGCAGAACGTGGAGCGCCTGCTGGCGATAGAGCTCTTCAACGCAGCACAGGCGCTGGAATTCCGCAGGCCTAAGCGCACAGCCCCAGTGCTGGAGAAATTGGTGGCCGATTTCCGTAACCATGTCCCGTTCGTTTCTACGGACCGTGTGATGCGCCCCGACATGGAAGCAAGTGTAGGTTTCCTGCGCACCTACAACCTGTCCGCACCTATAGCCGCTGATTAAGTCAACTACACCATAAGCTAAGCCCGCACCAGCTATCGCTACAAGGTATAGCGGTGCGGGTTTGGTGCTTTTGTCAAGTGTTGGCCAATCGAAACTACTGCAACTACTGCCAGGAGCACAAAATCTGGTTCTCTATTTCCTTCCTGTGCCCTGACTTGTTATATTCGTAATATACGCTGTCCATACCTATATCTTGAGACTACTCGTTGTCCTATACCTGCTTCTCTGCGCGCTCCCGGCCTGGTCTCAGGGCTGTTTCAAAGCTATCCAGAATGGCGAGGAGGTGGACGCTATCTGTGCAGGTATACCTGTTTACTTCGTGGATTGCGGTACCAAGACAGACCCGAAGGACATCATATTCTACTATGTGGGCCCCGAAGCCTTCGCTAGCGGCTACGATGCAGGTAAACTCATAGAAAAAGGGGATGATGGCAAATACCAGTATACCTATACCCACCCTGGCACCTACATCATCACCCAGATTATCAACCGGGAAGGTGGCGGGGGCACGAGTCCGCCGTTTCCGCGCACCATTGAGGTGAAGGTCGCGCCTGAACCAGCATTCAGCACCACGATTTGTGCCAACGCCGGCGTGCAGGTCAACATCACCGACACCAACTACGACCTTTTTGACATTGACTATGGCGATGGCACCATACGCCGGGATGTGAAGGCAGGAATACAGTCAAGCTATACCTATACAGGCAGTTCTCCTTCCCAAACCATCACCATCACCGGCAAGTTTAGTGAATCCGCCTGCGAAAACACCAGCCAGCAGACAGTCCAGTTGCTGCCCCGCCTCACAATACCTGTCATTGCCCGGCTGGAGGTGGCACGGCAAGCCACTGACGGGGAACTGCAGCTGAACCTGGGGGGACTGCAGCCGGGGTATACCTATGTAGTGGAGCGCTTCTCCCCTGCCTTGTCAACTTACGTTACCGTTTTCACAACTGGTGTCATCTCACAGAACACTCTGAATAACCTCCGTATTACAGGTATAAACACATCAGAAGCCGCTAATTACCGTGTTCGTCCTATCGACCCCTGCGGTTCGTCGCTCACCATTACCTCCGCCCCCGTGAGCAGCATCAGCCTCAATACACAGGCTGGGAATGAGTTGGCTACACTCACCTGGACCGCCACCAGCACAGATGTACAGCGCTTTGACATCAGCCGCAACGGCGGCAGCCTGCAGCAAGTTGGCCGCGACACCAAGACTTACACAGACCGCAACCTGACCTGCGGGCAGAATTACTGCTATACCGTAAGCAGCGTTTCGTCTGACGGGGCCTCTATGTCGGTATCCGCGCCGCAGTGTATCACGGGTACCTCTACCACCCCCCCGCCGGCCGGCTACCTCTATACCTCCTATAACCAAGATAACCAGGTGGAGCTCCTCTTCGCGGTGCCCCAAGGCCACGAGGCCGTGCAGGTGCAATACCAGCGCAGCCTGGATGGCTCTCCTTATCAGGAATTAGCGACAACTGAAGCAGCCCAATTGACAGATAAGCTACAGAAACCCGCACCTGCCTGCTACCGCGCCACTTATACAAATCCTTGTAAGCTTACCTCTTCACTGAGTAATGTGAGCTGCCCGGTGCTCCTGGTTGTCACCACGCCAGACAATGCGGAGGCCGTCTCCCTCGGCTGGACGGGCTATGTCGGCTTTCCGGATGGTGTGGGTCAGTACTCGGTGGAGCTGCTGGATGAGAACAACCAGGTACAGGCCAGCTACCCGGCCACGGGCAACACCTTCACAGACCGCAACCTGAGCGATGAGGTGCAGGAACTCCGGTATCGCATCAAGGTGACCTCTGGCAGTGGCAGTGCCGTGTCCTACTCCAACACCGAAGTGGTGCGGCAGCCCCTGCAGGTACACCTGCCTACTGCCTTCACGCCCAACAACGACGGGCTCAACGATGTGCTGGAAATCAAAGGCAGGTTTATCAGGGAGTTCCGCATCACCGTATACAACAGCATGGGGCATGTCGTCTTTCAGTCCAATGACCGAACAGATGGTTGGGACGGCACCTACCAGGGAAAGCCACAGCCAGCCGGTGCCTATGCCTACGAAATCAACATTGTGACGACAGCCGGGGAGAAAAAGCGAAGAACCGGTACCGTGACCCTGCTCAGGTAAACACTTTACCAAATGAATAAAAGAGATATCATAACGCGCTACATCCAGGCCTACAATAATTTTGACGTGGCAGGTATGGTGCAGCAGCTGCACCAGGAAATCGTGTTCCGAAATGTGGCAGGCGGAGAAGTCACGCTGGAAACCAAAGGTATAGCTGCCTTTCAGGAGCAGGCCGAACGGGCAGCGGAGCTGTTCAAAGAGCGGACACAGCAAATCACGTCCATCAGCGAGAAGGAGGATGTGGTGGAGGTTTCCATCGCTTACCGCGGGGTGCTGGCTGTTGATTTCTCCGAGAACCTGAAAGCCGGCGACAGCATAGAACTGGAAGGCAAATCCGTTTTCACTTTCCGGGACGGCAAAATCATCTCTATGGAAGATATCAGCTAACGCGCCGTTATCCTCTCAGCTGCTCTCCCTGTGATGCGGTTGGCCCTCTTGCACTGACATGATACCATTCCGAATTATGCTTGTATATTTGTATAGGCCAAAAGGCTTATTGACCGTTACCTCCGTAAAACACTCTAAAAGAAGATAGACTATGTTTGATATGATGGGCATGCTGGGCAAAATGAAAGAAGTCCAGGCCAAACTGAAAGAAGCGCAGGACAACCTGCAGCACGTGACCGTTACCGCTGAATCGGGCGCTGGCCTGGTGAAGGCCACCGTAAACGGACAGCGCAAACTCCTCAAAATTGAGATAGACGAATCTATCATGAACACCAACGACCGCGACATGGTCAACGACTTGGTGGTGGCGGCCGTGAACAACGCCATGCTGACTGCCGGAGAGCGCGCACAGGAAGAAATGAAGAAGCACACAGAGGGCCTGTTACCAAACATCCCAGGATTAGATTTAGGAAACTTTGGCCTCTAGTACCAGCCTCACGGCTATTGTTATACTCAATTGGAACGGGCTCCGCTATCTGCAGGAGTTTCTGCCATCGGTGGTGGCCAACAGCGGTGACTGCGAGGTTGTAGTGGCTGACAACGCCTCCTCCGATGGCTCCATCCCATTTCTGCAAGCGCACTTCCCGCAGGTCCGCATCATCCAGAACAGCGACAACTTCGGCTTCTGCGAGGGCTATAACCTGGCCCTGCGGCAGATTGACGCCAAATACTACGTGCTCCTGAATTCAGATGTGGCCGTGCCCCCGGGGTGGACCGAACCCATCATCCAGTTGATGGAAGCTGAGGAGGACATTGCTGTATGCCAGCCCAAAATCAACGCGCAGCAGCACCCGGAGTTCTTTGAATACGCGGGTGCAGCCGGTGGCCTGCTCGACGCGCTGGGCTACCCCTACTGCCGCGGACGCCTCTTCGAGACACTGGAGGAGGATAATGGGCAGTACAACGACGTATCAGAGGTTTTCTGGGCGACGGGCGCCTGCATGTTCGTGCGGGCGGAGGTTTACCACAAGTTAAGTGGACTGGAACCGGCCTTCTTTGCGCACATGGAGGAAATTGACTTCTGCTGGCGCGCTAAGAATGCCGGGTATCGGGTGATGTACAACGGCCACAGCCAGGTATACCACGTGGGCGGTGGCACGCTGCACAAGTCTAACCCGCGCAAAACCTACCTGAACTTCCGCAATGGATTGGCGCTGCTCTACAAGAACCTGCCTGGTTCTGAGTTGTTTACCACCTTGTTCATCCGGATTCTGCTGGATTGGGTGGCGGCCCTCCGCATGGTGGTGGCTGGGCAGCGCGCCGACGCCAAAGCCGTGTTGGATGCGCACGCAGACGTGTTGCGCAACGGCAAATACTGGCGCAGGCGCAGAAAAGAACAACAACCAAAAGGTAATTTTCCGGCGATGCGTGGCGTTTACAGAGGAAGTATCGTGTGGGAGTATTTTGTGCGGCAGAAGCGGACGGTACGGGATTTATAAATCCCAGACGGAGCTTCGCTCGCGGCGCAAGTGCTTGCTTACATTCATCCAGAAGGCCAGCACGAAATAGAGAATCACCGGCGACCCGAAGGTAAGAAACGAAACATAGATGAAAGACAAGCGAATGCTGCTGGATGCAATACCCAGCTTCTCTCCCAACATGGTGCAAACACCAAAAGCCTGAGATTCGATAAAGTATTGTAGTCTTTTCAAGTTCGTTTTGTTTAAATTTAAAAGTAATAATTAATTCTGCTTCCGTCAAAATTAATTGGTGAAAGCATAGTCACATAACGTAACAGCACGCTCTATCGTGTCTTTTTTACGTGGAACGCACAAAACAGTATATGATGCAAGTGAAAAAATCAATGGGCCGGCTCCTTCCTGTGGCCCTGCTGCTCACCTTGGCCAACACAGGCTGTACCCTCTCCCGCATGGTGAAGCAGGCAAAAAAGCAGGAAATAACAGTGCAACCCAATCCCCTGGCAGCCAGTGGCGAGCAAGTCGAGTTCGAGATGAAGGCTACCCTGCCCAAGAAGATGCTGAAAGATGATTACCGATATAAGATTGATGTGATGTACGAGGCGGAGGGACAAAAGCGCGAGCACGTGGGCGCCCTGAACTTCGATGCGGGTGAATACCTGTACGAGGACGGCAAACCCACCATCACCAAGCAGCTTTCGTTTCCTTATACACCTCAGAAGAACAGAGGCGTGTTGCTGATACAAGGCACTGCCATTGATAAACAAAAGAAGGAACGTGTAAAGTACACGGCGGAGGAACAGGTGGCCGTTGGCCTGAACACCACCCCACTGCTGATGGTGCGCAACAACGAGTTCGGCTACCTGCCCGACACCTACAAGGCCACTGCGGAAGGGCCTGCCACACTGGCTTTTTTCTTTGATGAGAACCAGTACACCACCAAGAGCTACCTGGGCGAGAACCTGCCTGTGCTGGACCAGTACATCATGGACAACGTGGAGCAGCAGTCCATCACCATCACGGGCAGCCAGGCCCCCGACGAGAAGGGCACCGACTTGGCCGCCAAGCGCGCGAAGGCCCTCACCGACTACTACCGCAGCAAATTGAAGGCGCTCGATTACTCGAACAAGAAAGTCGATATTAAAACCTCTGTCATACCGCACAGTTGGGATGCCTTGCTGGAGAAAGTAGGTAAATCCGCCCTGCCCAAGGAACAGAAGCAGGAGGTGACTGCGCTGCTGCAAGGGCCTGGTACCGACAAAGAAAAGCAGCAGGCCCTGCAGAAGACACAGGCCTATGACTATATCGAGCAGTACATCTACCCAGCCATGCGCTACGCCAATGTCGAGATTGACTATAACCGCAGCCGCAAGTCAGACTACGAGCTATACCTGTTGGCCAAAGGTATAGCCGCCGAGACTGTAAGTGCCGACAGGCTCACGGAAGAGGAACTGCAGTATGCCGCCACACTCACCCCCCTGCTGGCGGAGCGCCGTCAGCTGTATGAGGCAGCCGTGAAGACAACCGACAAGTGGCCCGCCTACTATAACTTGGGGAAAGTCTATACCGAGATGGCCCACAAGGATTATCGTCCCAAAGCCAAGCAGGCCCTGCTTGCCAAAGCCATCACCAACCTGAACTATGCCAGTTTCCGTAACCCGACGGCAGAGGTGAACTATGCCCTGGCCAGCGCCCACCACCTGCGCGGCGATAAACTGGAGGCCTTGCAGTTCTACAACTATGCCATCAAACTGGGCGGGTCTGAAGAGATGCTCCACCGCATATTCTCCGACAAAGCCGCACTGGAGATTGAAATCGGGCAGTACGATGACGCCATCGAAAGCCTCACCTACTCCGGTGACAGCTACCAGACCAACATGAACCTGGGCCTGAGCTACCTGTTGAAGGAGAACTATGAGGGCGCCATACGCTACTACGAGAAAGCGTTGGAGCTGAAGCCAGAGGATGCGCTGGCGCATTACTCTCTGGCCATTGTGGGCGCGCGTCAGCAAAACGAGGGCCGCATGACCATTCACCTGCGCCGGGCCATACGCCAGGACCGTAGCTTTATGGAGAAGGCGCTTAGCGACCTGGAATTCAGTAGCTACCGGGGCAAGCCCGCGCTTCTGGAAGCTACCCTGCGCTAAGCCGGGTACTATTCTACCGAAAGCACATTGCAAATTGCCAGACTTATCTTAATTTTACCCACAGAACCGAGATTTAAACATTATTATGCGAAGTATACAGTTTAGAGAGGCCCTTCGGGAAGCCATGTCAGAGGAAATGCGCCGCGACAAGAGCGTGTTCCTAATGGGTGAGGAGGTTGCCGAATACAACGGCGCTTACAAGGTGAGCCAGGGCATGCTGGACGAGTTTGGTCCGGAGCGTGTGATTGATACCCCTATTGCCGAGCTGGGATTTGCCGGTATCGGTGTGGGTGCGTCTATGAATGGCCTGCGCCCTATCGTGGAGTTCATGACATTCAACTTCTCGTTGGTAGCCATTGACCAGGTAATCAACTCCGCGGCCAAAATGATGTCCATGTCTGGTGGACAGTATTCCTGCCCGATGGTTTTCCGTGGCCCGACTGGCAGTGCCGGTATGCTGTCTTCGCAGCACTCTCAGAACTTCGAGAACTGGTATGCGAACACTCCTGGCCTGAAAGTGGTGGTTCCGTCTAACCCATACGACGCCAAAGGCCTGTTGAAGAGCGCCATCCGCGATAATGACCCGGTTATCTTCATGGAGTCAGAGCAGATGTACGGCGACAAAGGCGAGGTGCCTGAAGAAGAATACACCATTCCAATCGGAGTGGCGGACATCAAGCGTGAAGGTACGGATGTGACTATCGTTTCATTTGGCAAGATGATGAAAGTAGCGCTGGCCGCTGCCGAAGAACTGGCCAAAGACGGTATCAACGCTGAGGTCATCGACCTGCGCACCGTTCGCCCGATTGACTACAAGACGCTGATAGAGTCTGTGAAGAAGACCAACCGCATGGTGGTTGTGGAAGAAGCCTGGCCGCTGGCCTCTATCTCCGCTGAACTGGCTTACCACATCCAGAGCAATGCTTTTGATTACATGGATGCGCCTGTGAAGCGCGTGACCTGCCGCGACGTGCCACTTCCTTACGCTCCTACCCTGATTGAGGCATCTCTGCCGAACGTGCAGCGCACAGTGGACGCAGTAAGACAGGTGATGTACAAAAACGCTTAATCCCATACCTGCCAATAGGTAGCATTGATATAAGAAGCGCCCCGGAACTTGACATTCCGGGGCGCTTTGTCGTTATAGGCTATACGTCAGAATCCGGCGCAGTCACTGGAGGGCACATTCACCCCTCCTGCCTGCTCATATACCACGCTGGCGCCCAGGTGGCCGGTATAGACCAGAAAACCGCTTCCTGTCACCATCAGCAAAGCCAGAACTAGGCCAAACAGCCTTGTCTGAACCCGCAGCACATTCAGTAGCATGGCGAGGTCCAACACAGTGGCCGCAGAAAAGAGGTAGGCCATGTTGAAAGCCGCTATTTCATGGTCTTTCAGCACGGTGGGGTCGCACAGCTTTCGGGATACGATGCCATCGGCTAAATCGCCGGTGTAGATGCTGACCCAGGCACCCACGCAACCGGCATAGAGCAGGCAGGAGCCCATCCGGTTCCAGAACACGGAAGCGGTTGGGTTTAGAAGCAAAGCCACTAGTTTTGCCAGCGTGGCAAAGAGCAGCAGTGCCACCGGGAAGTGCACCGTCAAGGGGTGCCATACCTCCGTCCGCCATGCAGTGATGTCCATTGCGTTACTCCAGTATCCGGACCGCCTTGGGGTCCAGGCGCTGGCCTACCTTCTCCACTTCCACCTCCACTCTGGCACCTTGCTTCAGATGCTCAAAGGGGACTGTCTCTCCATTATGAGTCAAGGTGGTGGCTTCCGTGAAGTAAAGTTCCAACGTCTTTCCATCGTCTGTGTTGACATAGATTTCAGTCTTGGCAGGCTCCACCTCTTTGATGGTTCCCTGATAAGTGCCCGACTCTACCACGTCTGTGCCTCCCTGGCAGGAATACAGAAAAGGAATCAGGAACAGGAACATGAATAAAAGCTTCGAATTTTTCATAGAATTGAGATTTGGATAGTTTATATCGTACGCCATAAAATTGCTGCATCACAATAGTGAATCAATAGGATGATGATTTTAAACCAAGGATACAAGCAACCTGCAGAATCTGTATCTTTCCGAGAAAGTTTGCAGCATTTTAGAGAGTACGGAGAAGCACAAAGGACGTTCACCTATTGGAGTTTTACGCCTTCAGCGCCTAGTTCAGGCTGGATTTTGTCTTCACTTCCACCTCACCCGTGTCCTCATCCGTCTCCACCTCCTGCTTTTCCACTTTCACGGCTGTGTCGTTGGGCTGGATGCCGCTGTCATGCTCTTCGGAGTATACTTGGGTGAACTCGGCGCCGAGCAGAAAGATAATGGAGGTATAGTACACCCAGACCAGAATCAGCACCAGCGAGCCGGCAGCGCCGTAGGTATCGGCGAGCGGGTCGTGCTGGAAGTAGATGTTGAGGACGTATTTGCCGAGTGTGAAGAGAATGGCCGTCACGACCGCCCCCACCCATACATTGGACCAACGGGTTTTGGCGTCAGGCAGCACTTTGAAGATGGCCGCGAAAATGATGGTGGCAATCAGGACAGAAACCAACAGATTGCCGATGGTGACCAGGTATACCGCTATACCTGACAGCTCCTGCCGCAGATAGTCATACACGAGCCCCAGCACCACGTCGATGGAAAGCGACACCAGCAGCAGGAATCCGAAGCTCACGACCAAAGCCAGCGACAGTACTCGTCCTACCACCAGCTTCACCCAGCCCTTTTCGGGTTTGGCCTTTACCTTCCACATGGCGTTCAGGGAATCCTGAAGCGCCACGAATACGGTGGTGGCACTGAATGCCATCACCAGAACGCCTACAATAGTACCGATGGTACTGGCCTCAGACTGGTTGGCGTTTTCGATGATGCTCTGCACCTGCTCAGCGCTCTGGTGCCCCACCATACCTCCTACCTGCCTGACCACTTCTCCGCGTACCGCCTCCTGTCCAAAAACGGAACCTGCTATCCGGATGGTGATGATGAGCACGGCAGGCAGCGAAAAGATGGTATAGAACCCAATGATGGCCGCGTAGTCCAGCGGATTGTCATCGATGAATTTCTTGAATGTCTGCTTCGTGATTTCCCAGCTTGATTTCAGTTTTGCTGCCATATACCATGATTTAGTACCAAACCTCAAATCCCTAACCCCTACATACGAAGCAGAGGCCACAGCGATGCTACAGCGGTACAAAACATTGCCTCAGGCAGGCTTCAGCAAGGAACGGGAACAGGTATACTAGAACAGGCGAGAAATCAAGTCGGCCCGTTAAACTGCTTGCAGCTCCAGCCGGGCCAGGTAGTTGCCGTACTCGCCTTCATAGAGCAGCTCAAAGGTATAGCCGTGGTCTTCGGCGTAATCCTGCAGGATGGCGGGGTCAATGAAGAGCCAATCAAATTCACCGGTCTGCTGATCTTTGTAGCGCATATTGTAGCGTACCTCCCCGTAGTAGCCCGCGTTGAGGTCCAGCAGCACCGACCCATCTTCATCTTCAAACATGTAGAGGATATCAGATGACTCCAGCAACAGCTGCCCTCCAGGCTTCAGCAGGTTCTTGGCATGCTCCAGAAAGCGCTCCAGGCCCTCCAGGTTGCCGGCTATACCTATGCCATTCATCAGCAGCAGGAGGGTATCATAACTGGCTTTTCCCTTCAAAGCGAACACATCCCCATGCAGCATCTGTCTCACGCCGCGCTGCTCCATGGCCGCTATCGCTCCCGTTGAAATGTCGAGCGCGGTGACTTCCAGTCCCCGCTCCTGCAGCGCCAGGGTATGGCAACCGGCCCCGGCGCCCACGTCCAGCACGTTCCCGCGGCACTGGTCCAGCGCCAGCAACTCCAGCTCCGGCATCTCCTCCTCGCTTCTGAAAAGGTAAGAGACCGAAATCACATCATCTTCCGTCAGGTTGCTTTCCACCACTATCTCCGCCTGCTTCTCTCCTTGCAGAAAGTCTTGTATGGCGGCACCTACCGGGTCGTTTGTCACTATCATGCTCTACTTGATTTTTGCCCAAAGAAAGCCATATTCCAACTTGAATGAAAACTCTATTTGAACTTATCTAATTATATAACTTATCTTATACTTACTTACATTACTTACTGTCAGCCGCTTACAACCTAAAAACATATGCATATGGTTGTATTTATCAAAAAATTATGTAGATTGGCACTACATTATTCGTCCCATTTCGCCCGTTATACCTATGAACACAGCAGTATTCAGTCACATCCAACTTATGAACCATCGATTAGAAGCGCAATACCTGAAACTGGAAGAGTCGCGGAACCGACTACTCGACGAATTGGAGGGCTTGGATGAAGAGTTGTTGAACATGACCCCGGCTGAGGGCAAATGGTCTATCAATCAAATCATTGCGCACCTGGTACAGGTGGAGCAAGTCACGAATAGTTACATACAGCGCAAAGTGCAGAAACAGGAGACACTGGGGTATGCCTCCATCCGCCACGCTTTCCGCTCGCTGCTGCTCAAGCTGGCCCTGAATTCCGGCATGAAGTTCAAGGCGCCTGAAATGGTGGCTAGCGTCCCTGAACAATCGACGCTCCCTGACCTGCGCACGCAATGGGATAACTGCCGCTTCCGGCTAGAAGATACCCTAACGGAACTGCCGCAGGAACTGATGGACAAGTGCCTGTTCCGGCACCCCTACGCTGGGCCCCTTTCCATCACCCAGACCATGTCCTTCCTGCAGGATCACTTTCACCACCATGCCCGCCAGATAACGCAACTACGCCAGCAACTACTCAACTAGTCTTCACCTAACCCGAGGGCTATACCTTAGGCGTACACCCGGAACTCTCCCAACTCGAGCTGCTTGACGATGATGCCCGCTCCACCGGCGCGCAGGCCAGTGATAGCGCCCTGCTCATCCAACTCCAGCTGCACCTCTATCTGACTTGGGGAGGGATGGTCCATGAGGTAACCCTGGTGAATCAGGAAGTCAGCTTTGTCTATCTTCAGAAAGTCGTGGAGGTAGCAGGCTAGCGGGCCGGCCGCCATACCTGTAGCCGACTCCTCTGCTATGCCGTAACTGGGGGCGAACATGCGCGTAGTGGCATCAGCCCCTGCAATGGCAATAGTGAACACATAGAACCCAACCAAGCCAAGCCGCTCAGAGATTGATTTGATTTGCTCCTGAGAGGGCTGCAGACCGCCAACCGTGGGAATGTCTTGCACCTGCACCAACAGGAACGCTACGCCCGTACTGGCCACCACAGGCATGTGCTCAAAGATGAAATCGGCAGGAAGCCCCAGCGCGAGCGCCACCTCTCCCGGCTCTACACCCGCTTCGGCCAAAGAGGTATAGGATGGAGCGAGCTGCGCCTGGTATACCTTGTTGTTCTCAAAGCTGATTTGCCGTGTCCCTTCTATAGACTCCTTGATGGCGCTTCCGTTTGGCAAGAGCCCCTTTTGCCACAGCAGGCTGAAAGTAGCCACCGTCGCATGCCCGCAGTGGGGAATTTGCCTAACGGGGGTAAAAAACTCCACTTTTACATCTCCTAACTCCGAGGCAGAAACAAAGGCAGTCTCGGAAAGCCCCAGGGTGGCAGCTATTTTCTGCTTGCGGTCCCGTGGGATTCTATCAGCGTATAGCACGACTCCAGCCGCATTGCCTCCGTTGGGTGAATTGGCAAAGGCTTTCATGATGTATAGTTCCGGGGTGTTGTGAATATCAAACGTCATATCAATTCGCTGCTTTCAGGTATAACACGAAAAAAGAGCCTCTGCAGCCGGCCAGCCGAGAAGCGAAGTGGTGGGCGCCTGTGGCCAGAGCCTTCGGCCCCATGCCACGGCATACCCTAAGTGGGTACCCTTACAATACTACGACAGATAACGCAACTTGTCACTACGAAACAGGAAAATTCAATCTGAAGATTACATAGAGGAATGAGCCTTGAAGACTAATCGTTCAGCACCTGTTTCAGTTGCCGCCCAAGTCGTCGCCTGTTTCCAGGGCGGTGAATTCCATCTGCAGCGCCTTTATTTTGACTTCGTCTTCTGTAGAGATGTCACCCTCCACGGCATCTTTACGCTTGTTGAGTTCCTCCAGCACCAGTTTGGCCATTTCCCAGTCCTCGTTGTCCCAGTTGCTGCGCTTGCTTCTCACGTTCTCCAGGAATGTGATGTAGGCCTGCCGGATGTTCCCAGCATTGACGGAGGCGGCATCAGCATAGGTGCCTAGCAGCTCTCGCTCCCACTCCATGCTTTGGGTGCGACGCTCGGCCATTTGATCCCGTTCCCGCTCGCGCTCTTGGAAGTCCTCTTTAATCTGCTGGTAATCGGCTTTAAGCCTATCTGAGAGCTTGTCCTGCTTTTGGTCCAGTTCTGCTGTGCGCTGCCTGAACTCTTCTTTCGTTTGCTTCCAGTCTTCCTCCGTGCGCTCGGACAGGCGGCTGGTCTGCATGTTCACCCACGACCTGAACTCGTTAACCTCGCCCTCCACTTCCTGTTCGCGGGTGGCGGTACAGGAGACAAACACAAACAACAGCAGCGCTATCATGCTGCTAAAATTCAAATACTTCATTTTCATGGTATAGCTATTTGTTAGTTGACTATCGAGATATCAACTGACATCCCTTACTATAATACAAATCTCATAATCAGATACTTCTACACTTGCTACTAAAGCTCTCCGGGACAAGGCTTACTCTTAACAACCTTTCTTAAACTCCCTCCGTAATTATTAAAACACTATAACAATAATACAAAATAAGACCTATATAGTAACAACGATTATTTTGCATGTAAAGATACAGCCAGGCCCGCTTCTTATGAGACCTGTGCTACAGTCGGGATAGCTTACACTACGAGTATGCGTGAAAAGGGCACAAGTGTGGTGGAAGCTATCACTGTTTTTATACCTCTCGAGCTATCCCTGGATTATACCAAAACTCATTTCTTTTTCTCCTCAAAGAGCAGGTACTGCTTCCCAAACCCAGGCCACTTCAGTATCAGCTTTCCCGATTTCATTTGGGCAATCTCCCAGCGGTTCAGCATCGCACTCCGGATGGCCATGCCGTTGGAACGCGTGGTACGCACGCCAATCAATCCTTTTGCGGCATTCAGTCGCCACTCCCCCTCTTCTACTGCCTCCGCTCCTACTATGGCATTGGGCGATTCGTTTTGCTGAACCAGCCGAAAAGTACTGTCAGCAAAAAACGTCAGTTCCACACCACTTGCCTGCAACACGCAGTCCGGTCGCCCTGGGTGAAAGCCAGCCTTTTGCCGTAAAATCCAGGTAGTGGCCAACAATGCGGTTGTGTCCTGCACCTGTACCGTTTCTTCGGGCAAGAGCTCCGGCACAGACAATTCAGATTGCAGAGGGATTATGAACGTTCCCATTGCCATCAACCAAAACAGGACTGTCTTCAAGTAAACAAGCTGTACTAGCATGCGTTATCCGTTTGAGTGTTGTCTATTCAATAGGCCTACGTAAAAATCTCTATCATTTATGAAACCCTAAAGCGATGTCTCCATAAGGAGATTACTATTAAAGATACTATGACGAAACAGAAAGAAGAGTTTATGCGGGAGGCCATCCGGCTATCAATAGAGAAGATGGAAGCCGGTTTTGGAGGCCCCTTTGGGGCGGTGGTGGTCAGGAATGGTGAAATTATAGCCCGCGGCTACAACAACGTGTTGGCCACCAATGACCCGACCGCCCATGCTGAAGTGGACGCCATTCGGAAGGCATGCCAGGCGCTGGGCACTTACCAACTCACCGACTGCGACTTGTACACCAGTTGCGAGCCCTGCCCCATGTGTTTAGGCGCCATCTACTGGGCCAGGCCTCGCAAGGTATACTATGCCAACACCAAAGCCGATGCCGCCAGAATTGACTTTGACGACCAGTTTATCTATGAGGAGTTGGAGAAAGACATGTCAAAGCGCTCCATCCCTATGGAGCAGTTGCTCCGGGAGGAGGCTCTCGAAGGATTTAAGGCATGGGAAATTAAGGTAAATCGGACACAGTATTAGTTTCCGATTATGCGTTTCAATCACACTTGCTCCTCCTAAGGTGGAGAAACGGGGCTGATTAACCCACTCCTGCCCCACTATAGAGAAGGATTTAAACTCTAACTGTCATTCCGACGAAAGGAGGAATCTCACGCCATCTCGGCCACACATCCAGCGCAAGCGCAGATGCGGCTTTATGTGAGGGCGGAGAGGAAGAAACCAGAGGAAAACGCCAGGTGCAGAACGCCCCGCATGTCTCACCGCCGGCTCCCGCTGCGCTCGCACCGGCGGCAGTAATGGTAACAGATTCCTCCTCTCGTCGGAATGACAGAAACGTGATGGCATGATGTGGAAGCGTGAGCAGGTGTAGCAGGCTAAGACTGGGTATAGGTATTGGTTCAGGTATAGCAGACATCCTTGCAACAGCAGCTACGGAGCAAAGACAGCAGCCAGGTGCACTACTTGGCGCTCCACTGTCTGACCGGTTAGCGAGTTTGGAGCGCCTTGATTCATTTGCTTGCTTTGAGGGTAGGGGCCCTCGATTCTCACCAAGGAGAAAAGTAAGCGCCCGCCGCACAGGCTAGGCTATACCACAACTTAGCGCGCAAACAGCAAGAATAGCGGCTACAAAGTGCTCAAAGATTATATCACAAAAAAATGGGGCTATACCTTACAGGAAGGTATAGCCCCATTAAATCATAATAGCGAATTCGTTTAGCGGCGTCCCATCATCTTTGCGATGTTCGCCATACCGCCTTTGGTACCAGCCATCTTGTTCATAGAACGCATCATCTTGCGCATATCGTTGAACTGCTTCATCAGGTTGTTCACCTGTGTGATGTCAGTACCAGAACCCTTAGCAATACGAGCACGGCGGCTGCCGCTTATCATATCCGGGTTCTCGCGCTCCTGCGGCGTCATGGATTTGATGATGGCTTCAATCGGTTTGAAAGCGTTCTCGTCAATCTCCACATCCTTCAGGGCTTTGCCAACACCCGGTATCATACCTACCAGGTCCTTGATGTCACCCATCTTCTTGATTTGCTCCAGCTGCGTCAGGAAGTCGTCGAAGTTGAACTGGTTCTTGCGGATTTTCTTGTTGATACGCTTCGCCTCGTCCTCGTCAAAGGCCTGCTGCGCGCGCTCCACCAGGGAAATCACGTCACCCATACCCAGGATACGCTGGGCCATACGGTCAGGGTAGAACAGGTCGAGCGCCTCCATCTTCTCACCCGTCGAGATGAACTTGATGGGCTTCTCCACCACGGCACGGATGGAAAGGGCCGCACCACCACGGGAGTCACCGTCGAGTTTGGTCAATACCACGCCGTCGAAGTTGATGCGCTCGTTAAAGGTCTTAGCTGTGTTCACCGCATCCTGACCCGTCATGGAGTCTACCACGAACAGCGTCTCGGTGGGCTTCACGGCAGCCTTGATTTCGGCTATCTCTTTCATCATCGCCTCGTCCACGGCCAGACGACCGGCGGTATCGATGATGACTACTTTCTTATTCGTCTTCTTGGCATGCGCAACGGCGTTCAGGGCAATCTGAACCGGGTTCTTGTTCTCGAGTTCGGTATAAGCCTCTACGCCCACCTGCTCGGCCAGCACCTGCAGCTGGTTGATAGCAGCCGGACGGTACACGTCGCAGGCAGCCACCAGCACGCCGCGGCCCTGCTTCTTGATGTAATTAGCCAGTTTGCCCGTGAAGGTGGTTTTACCAGAACCCTGCAGACCCGCAATCAGGATGATAGCCGGGTCGCCTTTCAGGTTGATGTCCTGCTTCTCGCCACCCATCAGCGCCGTCAGCTCCTCGTGCACGATTTTAATCATCAGCTGGCCCGGAGACACGGCGATAAGTACATCGCGGCCCATGGCCTCGTCTTTGATTTTGTCGGTTACAGTCTTGGCTACTTTATAGTTCACGTCAGCATCCACCAGGGCACGGCGTACCTCTTTGATGGTGGCGGCCACGTTGATTTCGGTTATGCTTCCCTGGCCCTTTAGGGTTTTAAAGGCGCGGTCAAGTTTGTTACTTAAATTATCAAACATCTCTCTATTCTGGATTTACCTACAAAACTAATGAATATCAGGAATAGTTGCTATAGTTTGCAAGTATGAGTTATTCAGTTGATAGTTATCGGTAAACTAATTGCGAACAGGAATCTTCATCTGGTATTTACGTATGAACTGTTCATTGATTGCTGTATACTGATTACTGTTAATATTTTCTATATTTGGGAAAGAAGTTACTCTGCTGATTACTTTGAAAGAAACTGACCAAATCAAGTTACTCTATATATCCTATTACTGGCCACCTTCCGGCGGACCGGGAGTGCAGCGTGGCCTGAAGTTCTGTAAGTACCTGCCTCAGTTCGGGGTGCAGCCAGCCGTGCTGACCGTGGACGAGAAGCAAGCCTCCTACCCTTTGCTGGACCCTACGTTTGAGCAGGAGGTGCCGCAAGGTATGGCCGTATATCGCACCGCCACTTCAGAGCCTTTTGAGTACTACAAGAAACTATCGGGTAAAAAGGAAATTCCTTACAGCGGCTTTGCCAACCAAAAGGCGAAAGATTCTTTCCTGGACAAGGTCTTCAAATTCGTGCGCGGCAATCTATTCATTCCGGATGCCCGCGTAGGCTGGAACAAACACGCCCTGAAAAAGGCGGATGAGCTTCTGCAAGACGGCGAGCACAAAGCTATTTTGACGACCAGCCCGCCGCACTCCACCCAGTTGATTGGCCTGAAGCTGAAGGCCAGGTATAAGCTGCCCTGGATTGCCGATTTGCGCGACCCTTGGACGAACATCCATTACTACGACCAGCTTTACCACACGCCCATTGCCAGCCGCATCGACAAGAAATACGAGCTGCAGGTGCTGGAGCAGGCCGATGCCGTCATCGTGACCAGCGAAGACACCAAGCGCCTTTTCCTGAACAAGCCAATCAAGATAAACCCGGACAAGATTCACGTCATCCCAAACGGCTACGATGAGGATGATTTCGTTTATCCGTCGGCCCCACCAGAAGACGTGTTCGTGATAACCTATGCCGGCACCATCACCGAGAATTACAACATCGATGTGTTCCTGAAGGTGATAGCGCACCTACGCTCGGTGCACAACGAGATAAATTACAAGCTGCGCTTCGTGGGTAAAGTGTCGGAGGGTGTGAAGCAGCGGATAGAGAAGTCGGGCGTGCTGGGTATAACTGAATTCATCCCACATGTGCCACACCAAGAGGCGATAAAGTACCTGATGGAGAGCACCGTGCTGCTGATGGCGATTGCCGATGTGCCGAGCGTATACTCCAACGTGCCGGGCAAACTGTTCGAGTACCTGGCTTCTAACAAGCCCATCGTGTGCCTGGGGCCGGTGCACTCTGATACGGACCGCATCATTGATGAGTGCGGAGCAGGCCGGTTGTTCCATTATACCGCCTACGACCTCATGCTCGACCACATGACGCAGATGAGCAAAGCCTGGAAAATCAACCCGAACCTGGACCTGCCCTTTATCAACCACTCCCAATTCTCCAGAAGGTCGCTGACCGAGGAACTGGCCAAAGTGGTGAAGAAGCTAGCAAAATAGGTTATCCTATACCTGAAACTCTCCCAGCTTCCTGGCAATCACATAGACATGCTTCTCATCGGGGTGCTGGTCCAGTTCCAGGTGCAGGCACTGGCAATCGTTTTCTAGCAGTAGCTTCAGGTTCTGGTTGATGCCGATGGTACTGTAGTGGAAGGTATCGTTATGCCATTCGCTGTCGTGTTCGCCGTAGCCGTTCCCGAAGGTGTAGAGCAGGATGCCATTCTGTTGCAGCAGGCTGCAGAGCTTTGCGACGACAGATGCCTGGCTAGAGAGCGGTAGGTGGAAGATGCTGTCCCAGGCGATTATCAGGTCGTACTTGGTTTCTGTTTCCCAGGTGCAGATGTCGTCGTGCTGGAAGGTGACTTCAGGGTGTTGCTCCCGGGCTAGCTTCAGCATTTCGGCCGAGACATCTATACCTGTAACACGGAACCCAGCCTCAAGCAACTTCCGGATAATCCGGCCGCCACTGCCGCAACCTACATCCAGCGCAGACCGCTTTTGTTGAGTATAACGAATGGCTCGCTCGACTTGTGCCACGCCATAGGCCGAGTCTATATGCTGGTCCTGCCACCAGGCGGCTATTTTATCGTACTTTTTGCCGAGTTCGAGCGGGTCCATGTTATGCGGTAGGTGGATAAAGAGGGATGCTGTAGCTTGGGTAAAGTCAACGTCTTGTGCAAAAGGCAAACGAGGCGAAGCCAAGTATGGCTTTTTACCCTGTTGGCAACAGGCTTTTACAAATCGCAGACTTCAAACAGATTGGATTTGCCTGAAAATTTATATGGAGCCAATCTTAGGCCTGATTTAAGAAATTTCTTTTTCTCTTTTCTGGTCAGGTGTGTCAATTCATAACCAGACACCAGGTAATATTTTTCATTAAGGGTAAATTGGTAATTCTCAAAAAAATCAGAAACCCATTCAATTTCCACTTTTGAGTTCTTTCCGACCTTTATGTATTCAGAGTTACTTACTTGATTTAAGTGCTTTGTAGTCTTTCTGGAAATTGTATCTCCGTCCTTTGAGTAAACTCTAAAGGAAAAAGTAAGGAAATTAGGTTTTATCCAATAGTCAGCATCGGTCTGATTCTCAATAATGAAATTTACTCTATTCTCCGTGGATGCATTGACACAAGGCTCTACTTCTAAAGTCATTTCCAACTTTTGAGAGTAACAATAAATCGAGAATGTAAAAGCGACAATGGTCAAAAATAACTCTTTCATACTTTTAGCTTTTTGCCAACTACTAGCTAGCAGGAGTACCTACTCCCACTAGCTGCACTATGTATAGGGTTATTAATTACTCTTCTTTAAGTTAGGCAAACAACTCACACTACATCCATGCTGTTTAGCCGCACACCTAGAGTATGGCTTGTGCGGGCAGTAGCGGTTCCATTACGCCTTTCGCACAAATTCAGATTTGAGACCCATGGAACCGAAACCATCGATTTTGCAGTCAATGTTATGGTCGCCGTCTGTCAATCGAATATTTTTTACTTTGGTCCCGGCCTTGACAGGTTTCGGAGCACCCTTTACAGGTAAATCTTTGATGACAACAACCGTGTCGCCGTCCTGAAGTACGTTGCCGTTAGCATCCAGCACTTTCAGTCCGGCCTCTTCTTCTACCTCATTCGGATTCCACTCATTCCCACACTCGGGACAAGCATAGGTATCTGCACCCATTGCGTAACCGTAAGGCGAACTGCATTTTGGGCATTGTTTCATTTCTTCTGACATCGTGTTATTTGATTATTGGTTTGTTGTGTATGATGTACTGAGCCAAGCGGTTGTTTAGCCGAATCCTAAGGCTATACCTGGACAGCCGTCTGGTTTCTTATACGCGCGATTAGCTCAAGCCCCAGGTCCCATTTCCCGAAACCTGACTTGCTTTCGATGTGGCCGGCGTTTTCTAGTTTTACCAGTTCACTCCCCCAGTCACTGGCAAACTGCCTCGCCCTTTCCAGCTCCACGACGTGGTCGTTTGTACTTGCCACCACCACCGAGGGGAACGGCAGCTTATGCGTAGGCATTGGGTTGAAACCGGTGATATAGCTGGGGTAACTGGGTTTGTCTACATCGCTGGGAGCCACCAGCAGGGCACCTGCTATGCTGTGCCCATACCGCTCAAACCATTTGATAATGGTAACGCACCCAACGCTGTGCCCGATGAGAACGAGCTGCCCGTAATCAAACCGCTTCAGTTCCTCCTCCATTCTAGTGGTCCAGGCATGGCAATCAGGATGCTCCCAATCCTCTTGCACGACCCGATGGAATTGAGTCGGATGCTCCTTCTCCCAGATGGACTGCCAATGGTTTTCGTCAGAGTTGCGGAGCCCCGGTATGTTGATGTTCATGCGATGATTCGATAGGATGATATGGTCGCCTACTCCCAAGCCGATTTAGGCGCTGACTTGGGAATTGCTTTGGTGCGGTAAGTTAGCGAACTATTCTTAAGATTGAATATTCTCCAGCCACCGCTCCACCTCGTGCACATCCNCGGTATAATTCTCCCGTGCGTCTCCTTCGCTACCTACCACCGCGCTATACCTGAACCCAAGCCCTTTGCAGAGCAGGAAATAGTGCGTCTTGATGCGGTCGGCGGGGTGGAACTCCAGCACCCGGCACTGCTCCGAGAACAGCAGGTTGGTCAGTCCGGCGCCGTGGGGGGCCACGACGGCCTCGGCCTCAAAGAACAGCTGTACCTGCTGCTGGTAGCTCAACTCCTCTGCCCGCACCACCTCCACGCCATACCTGGCCAGCAGGGGCAGCAGGTCGGGCTCGTTGAGCACGCGGCGGGTCTTGGCATTGGCCCTACTGATGTAGATGCGCCTCTTGAGGCCGCTTTGCCGCACGCCATACCCACGCCATACCTTGTACCGGAGCCAGGCGGCGGCATCAGGGGGCAGGTAACCACTTTGGGCTTTGGCCAGGAACGAAGGCAGCACAAACCTTTCCATCTGCCATTTCTCATGCTTGCCGATATAGACCACTTCCGCCTGCGGATGGTCTTGCAGCACAAAGCGCAGCGTCTCAAGTTGGTAAGCGGCCATGTCGCGGCGCATGATGATTTGGATGGGCTCCTTTACCGTCTCCAGTACCAGGTATAGCCGCGGCAGGCAATCGAAAAACCAGTGGTAGTTGTTGTTGTCGGCCCAAGGCAGGTGCAGCACCGAGGTATAGACCCCTTTTTTGTGACTAGGAAGCAGCAGGTCTGGCGTCTTGAAGGCATTGGATTTCGCCAGCCGGCTCACCTCCAACACGGACTCTACCACCAGTTTCCCCTCCAAAGCCACGGCGCCGGAGTTGCCCAGTATTTCCGCTTCCTGCAGCCAGACCAGGTACTCCTCCTTCTGTCGGTAGCCCAGGCTGTAGTCTATCGCATAGTTGAAACTGGCTGCCGACTGCTCCAGAAATGCCGTCTCCTGCTCGTCGAAATGCAGCACATAGCTGGGCGACAGGGTTTGCCTGCCCGGGTGGTGCAGCACCGAGGTATAGCGGAAGTAATAGCCAAAGGCGTTCAGCAACCGGAAAAAAGCCTTTTTGAGCATGAGAGAAGTTGGAGCGTTAGATAGTTCAGGCGTTAGAGGGTTTGAAAGGTATAGCAATTAAGACAGATTGTGTCCATCATGTACCAGTCATCAACTTATCACCCCCATAGCAATCAACCATCAGAAATTGACAATTTAATCGTACGGCAATTTATCAATTAACAATCAACAATTAAATATTTAACTTGCAGCCAGGTGTGGGTGACAAATCCGCAGCCGATGTATAAAGCAAAAAATCAGCATGGCATTAGACCTTAACAATAAGTCTATATTGGTGACGGGTGGCACGGGCTCGTTTGGAAAGAAATTCGTGGAGATGGTATACGCCCGCTTCCCGGACGTGAAACGGTTGGTCATTTACTCTCGCGACGAACTTAAGCAGTTCGAAATGTCGCAGGTTTTCCCCAAGAGTAAGTACGACTCGGTGCGCTACTTCATTGGCGACGTGCGCGACGGCGAGCGCTTCAAGCGCGCCTGCGAAGGTATAGACATCATTGTGCATGCCGCCGCCATGAAACAGGTGCCAGCAGCCGAGTATAACCCCATGGAGTGCATCAAGACCAACGTGCTGGGTGCCGAGAACATCATCAACGCTGCCCTGGATGCGGGCGTGAAGGATGTGGTGGCGCTTTCCACGGACAAGGCAGCCGCTCCCATCAACCTCTACGGCGCTACCAAACTGTGCTCGGATAAGCTGTTTGTGGCCGCCAACAACATGAAAGGCAAGCGCGACATCAAGTTCTCGGTGGTACGCTACGGCAACGTAATCGGCTCCCGTGGCTCGGTGGTTCCCTTCTTCCTGAAGAAGCGGGAAGAAGGGGTGCTGCCCATCACACACCCAGAGATGACCCGCTTCAACATTTCACTCGAAGAAGGCGTGGAACTGGTTTTCCATGCGCTGGAGCACCATTGGGGCGGCGAGATTTTCGTACCGAAGATTCCCTCCTACGTCATCACCGATTTGGCTGAGGCCATCGGGCCGAACTGCCAGCAGGAAGTGGTGGGCATACGCCCTGGCGAGAAGCTGCACGAAGAGATGATTACTGAAACCGACTCCCTGAGCACCGTGGAGTTGGACAAGTATTACGTCATCCTGCCTTCCACCCCGGTCTGGAATACGGATGAGTTCATCAAGTCCCACCAGGGCAAAATGGTAGAAATGGGCTTTAAGTACAATTCCGGCACCAACAGCGAGTGGCTCAGCGTGGAGCAGCTGCGCGAGCAGATACGCCAGCACGTGGACCCGAATTTTACTGCGTAAAATCAATTAAGGATTATGAATGCTGAATTAAGAATTGATTTTCATTCATAATTTGTAATTCCTAATTCATAATTCTGACAGATGACTCAGAACTCAAAACTCAGAACTCCCATACCTTACGGCCGTCAGCACATCACGGAGGCCGACATCGCCGCCGTGGTGGAGACGCTGCAGTCGGACTTCCTGACGCAGGGGCCAAAGGTGGCCGAGTTCGAGCAGTCCTTTGCCCGTTACGTGGGAGCCAAATATGCCGTGGCCGTGAGCAATGGCACGGCCGCGCTTCACCTGTGCACCATGGCTCTCGGCGTGAATGAAACCTCACGCGTCATCACCACCCCCATCACCTTCGTGGCCTCGGCCAACTGCGTGCGCTACTGCGGCGGCACGGTGGAGTTCGCCGACATCGACCCGGCAACGGCGTTGATAGACATCGACAAGGTGCGGCAGATGCTGGAAAGTAAGCCGAAGGGCTACTACGCCGGCATCATCCCGGTGGACTTTGCGGGCAATCCGGTGAACCTGGAGGCGCTTCGGCAGCTGGCTGACGAGCACGGCCTCTGGATTATCGAGGACGCCTGCCACGCGCCCGGCGGCTACTTCACCGACAGCCATGGCGAGAAACAGCTGTGCGGCAACGGCAGGTATGCCGACCTGGCCATCTTCTCCTTCCACCCTGTCAAGCACATCGCCACGGGCGAGGGCGGCATGGTGACCACCAACGACGAGGAACTCTACAGGAAGCTGCTGCTCTACCGCACCCACGGCATCACGCGCGAGGCGGACCTGCTGGAGGAGAACCACGGCGGCTGGTACATGGAGATGCAGGCGCTGGGCTACAACTACCGAATCCCCGACATGCTCTGCGCCCTGGGCCTCTCCCAACTCAGCCGAGCCGACGAAGGCCTGGCCAGAAGAAGAGAAATAGCCCAGGTATACGATGCGGCTTTCGCCGGATTCCAAGGTATAGACAGACTGGTAACCACCCCAGAGGCGCTGGCTGCCGGCACGGGCCACGCCTACCACCTCTACGTGGTGCAGGTGGCCGACCGCAAAGGGCTGTACGATTACCTGCGCGAGCACAACATCTTCGCCCAAGTGCACTACATCCCGGCCCATACCATGCCCTACTACCGCAACCTGGGGTATAAAAAAGGAGACTTCCCGGAGGCCGAGCACTACTACGACCGCTGCCTGAGCCTACCCATGTACCCGACTCTGACCGAGGAGGAACAGCAATTTGTGATTGAGAAAGTGAAGGAGTTCGTAGCCAATGGCCGCTAAGAAAGTAGGCGTCATCTCGCAGGCCCGCATGACGAGCACCCGACTGCCGGGCAAGGTCCTACTCCAGGCTGGTGGCAAGGCTATGCTGCAACACCACATCGACAGGCTGCAGGCTGCGGGGCTTCAGGTATACCTGGCCACTACAACCAATGCGACTGACAACCCCATCGCTGCCTTTTCGGCCGAGGCGAGTATACCTTGCTTCAGAGGCGATGAACAGAATGTGCTGAGTCGCTTTTACGGCTGTGCTGTAGAGCATGCTTTGGACATCATTGTACGCGTCACTTCTGACTGTCCGCTTATTGATGGGCAGTTGGTGGCGGATGCCGTGCAGCAATACCTGGAACTCGATGATGAGCATGTATACCTCTCCAACGCGCTGGTGCGGACATTTCCGCGCGGCTTTGACTTTGAGGTATTCTCTTTCAGCCTGTTGCAGGAAGCCTATGAAAGGGCGACAAGGGAGGAGGAACTGGAGCACGTGACGCCTTACATCAACCAGAACCGGAGCGGACACGTGCAGCTGCAGCACTATACCCGTGACCAGGACGCCAGCCAGTTCCGCATCACCCTCGACACACCGGAAGATTTGGAACTCATCACGGTTCTCATCGAGCAGTATCAGGCACAGCAGATGGACGGGGAACAGCTCATCCAACTGCTGGAAAGCCATCCGGAGCTACCAAAAATAAATGCGCACGTAGAGCAGAAGAAACTGGGTGAATAACCCCTGATGCGGGGCGGGTGATGGGTTGTCACCAATCGACGCTTTTACCGCATCAGCCAAATGCCAAGCAAGCCATGGAACAGAAGCGCCGCATCATTTTCAGAGCAGACGGGAACAGCCGCATCGGTTTGGGGCATGTGACACGCTCGCTGGCCCTGGTGCACATGCTCCGCCAGGACTTCGAGTGTGTATTCGCCATACAGGCACCTGACCAGGCTTTGCAGGAGCGCATCCGGGAGGTATGCCAGGGTATCATTATACTCCCTCCCTCCGATTCCGCCGAGCAACGCTTTACCCATGAGCTTTCCGCCTATATATCTGATGAAGAAATCGTGGTGCTGGATGGCTATCACTTCGACACGGCCTACCAACAGAACATCAAAGACAAGGGCGCCGCGCTGGTCTGCCTGGACGACATCCACGCGTATCCCTTTGTAGCAGATGCCGTCCTCAACCAAGCGGGAGGCATACAGCCGGAGCAGTACCAGACCGCATCCTATACCCGCCTGCTGCTGGGGCCGGCCTATGCCTTGCTTCGCCCTGCCTTTCTGGAGGCTGCGCGCGCCAAAAGAGCGTTGCCTGGGGGCGAACTGCGCGTACTGGTCTGCATGGGAGGCGCTGACCCGGACAACCAAACCCTGCAGGCGCTGGAGGATTTGCAGTCGGTAGGTGGTGTGCAACATGTGGATGTGGTGGTAGGCAGTGCCTACGCCCGGCTACAGGAACTGAAGGACTGGAAGAAACACAAACCAAACATTCACCTGCACCACGACCTCTCTGCCCAAGGCCTGCGCCGGCTGATGGGTAAATGCGCAGCCGCCATCACCTCCGCCAGCGGCATCTCCTACGAATACGCCTCCGTTGGAGGGCTGCTCTTTGTCAAGCAAACCGCCGACAACCAATTAGGCATCCACCGATTTCTAACGACAGAAGGTATAGCCTGGGATTATGAGGCACTGCAGGAGCAGTTAGCAGCAGGTATAACAGAAGTGAATTTCAAGGCTTGCCTGCAGGCGCAACGGCGGCACTTCGATGGCAAAAGCGACGAACGGCTCAGGCGATTCTTCTATACCTTGCACCTAAATGCCAGCCTGACGCTTCGCGAGGCCGGGCAAGAGGATTTGATGCTGCTCTTTGAATGGGCCAATGACCCGGAGGTGCGCAGTCGCTCGTTCAACCCGCAGCCCATCCCGTTGGAAGACCACACCCGCTGGTTCCGCTCCAAGCTTGAAAACCCCGACACGAAACTCTATATTGCTGAGGTGAACGGAGAACCCGCCGCCCATATCCGGTTTGAAGTCGAGGATAACACAGCCACCATCAGCTACCTGATAAGAGATGGTTTCCGGGGCAAAGGGCTGGGGCACGCAGTACTCCAAAAAGGTATTCAGCGGCTCCTGCAACAAAGGCCGGATGTGCGGTTAGTAGAGGGGCTGGTGCAACAAGAGAATGTAGCCTCCATCCGTTCATTTGAGAAGGCCGGCTTCTCCTACGCAAAGCCGGATGGTCATCACCCGCAGGCACACCGTTTCGTGCTCGTTCGAGATGGAAACTAAAGATTAGGAACAAGACAGATGATTAACGATATCAGTATCGCTGGCCGGATGGTCGGCAAGGGCCACAAGCCTTTCATCATCGCGGAGATGTCTGGCAACCACAACCAGTCATTGGAGCGGGCCTTGGCCATTGTGGACGCCGCCGCCGCCTCCGGCGCCGATGCCATCAAGCTGCAGACCTACACCGCCGACACGATGACCCTGCCCGGCGCCTTCACCATCAAGGACGAGGGCTCGCTTTGGAAGGGCCGAGAGCTCTACGATCTCTATCAGGAGGCCTACACCCCCTGGGAGTGGCACCAGCCCATCTTCGACAGGGCGCGGGAGCGCGGCATCATCGCTTTCTCCTCCCCCTTTGATGAGACAGCCGTGGAGTTCCTGGAAAGCCTGGAGGCGCCCGTTTACAAGATAGCCTCCTTCGAAAACACCGACCACCCGCTGCTGCGCAAGGTGGCCGCCACGGGCAAGCCCGTCATCATGAGCACCGGTGCCGCCACCGTGCAGGAAGTGGCTGAGGCCGTGCAAGTGCTGCGTGAGGAGGGCTGCCTGGAGCTTATCCTGCTCAAGTGCACCTCCACCTACCCGGCCTCGCCCGAGAACACCAACCTGCGCACCATCCCACACCTGCGGGAGCTGTACGGGGTGCAGGTGGGACTTTCAGACCATACCATGGGCGTGGGTGCCTCCGTGGCCGCCGTGGCGCTGGGTGCCACCGTCATCGAGAAGCACTTCAC
Source organism: Pontibacter roseus DSM 17521 (assembly GCF_000373265.1). Classification (GTDB taxonomy): domain Bacteria; phylum Bacteroidota; class Bacteroidia; order Cytophagales; family Hymenobacteraceae; genus Pontibacter; species Pontibacter roseus. The sequence goes on along the minus strand of NZ_KB890762.1, from coordinate 51,093 downwards.
CCTCAGCCGCGCCGACGGCGGCGTAGACTCGGCCTTCTCGCTGGAGCCACAGGAACTGAATTTGCTTGTTGTGGAGTCGGAACGGGCCTGGCAGGCGCTGGGACACGTGCAGTATGGCGTGCAGCGGGACGAGGAGAAGAGCCGCCTCTTCAAGCGCTCCGTCTATGCTGCCCGGGACATCAAAGCCGGGGAAGCGTTGACAAAAGAGAACATCCGCGTCATCCGACCGGGGCTGGGGCTGGCGCCGAAACATTACGAGGAACTCTTGGGCATGACCGCCAAGAAGGACATTCCGGCTGGTACGCCGTTCAGCTGGGACCTGGTGTAGCGCATGAAAGACTGGTACGCTCTTTACGCCAACATCCTATACCTGCATTTTTCGGAAGGCTTCTATAGACTTCCGGAGAGTGCCAAGAACGCCGCTTCGCCTGGCAATCCGCTGCTGCGCCTGCTCCGCATGGGTGGCTATACCTTGGTGCGCCTTATCGGTAATCTATTTCAGAAGGTGGAAAAGCCTGAAAAACTGCAAGGTAAGGTTTGGCTGTATGTGGTGAGCCAAAACAATTACGACAGCCTGCATTTCCTGCAGGCAGGTATACCGGACGCCGTGCTGGTAGCCGGCCAGAGCAAGGCCATTGGCAGGTATAACGACACAATCGCCCGGATATCATTGCGCAAAAAACTGCTTTACTACTACAAGTTCCCGTCCCTTTTCCTGCGGTTCCTCTCCCACCGCAGGAAGAGCACGCTGCGCTTCGCGGATTTGCTCTACGACGCCATTGGGTTCTATGAGGTATACCTGCAAAAGCTGCGAAAATACAGACCTCAGGCCATCGTGTTTGCAAACGACCACAACGCCGATGCACGCGCTCTGCTGCTGGCAGCCAGTACATTGGGTATAAAAACAGCCTATGTACAGCACTCAAGTATCAGCCACCTTTTTCCGCCGCTCTCCTTTGACCTGAGCCTGCTGGAGGGGCAGGACTCGCTCGACAAGTACAGGCAATGCGGTCCGGTGGAGGGACGGGTGGAACTGGTGGGCATGCCGAAGGCGGATGGGTTCACCAAACTCCGCAACAACAGCCGTAGGGTGCAAACCATAGGTATAGCCTGCAACCTGATGGACCTGACCGAGGAATTGAAAGCCTTGCTGGTGAACATCACCCGCGATTTTCCTTCGTTTCGGATAGTCCTCCGCCCCCACCCACGCGACAGACGGGATTTCAGTTTCATCCGCACCATCAGTCCCAGCATCAAATTGTCGGACAGCGGGCAGCAGCGTGTGTTTGAGTACTTACAGGGTCTGGATATGCTTATCAGTGGCAACTCCGGCGTGCACCTGGAGGCGGTATTGCTGAACGTGTGGTCGGTTTACTTCAACTTCAATCCCAAAGAGGAACTGCACGACTACTATGGTTATGTGGCGCATGGCCTGGTGGACGCCGCTAGCTCCTATCAGGAACTGAAGCCGATGCTGCAGCAGGGAATGAGCCAGAAGCCGGAGGTATACCTGCGGGCCAGGTACTACAACGCCACTGTCGGTACGGAATTTGACGGCCGTAGCGGCGAGTTGGCTTTGAAGCACCTGCAGAACTTCCTTGGCTATACCCCGCAAGCTAAAAATTCCTCCACAACGCATCTATAGAATAATACTATATTTGCCCCCTGTACCTAAGCACGCACCCGACTAATGCCCAATCTCCAGCGCGAGGGAATCTGGAACACCATCATCTCATATGCCGGCATCCTGATTGGCTATGTGAACACGATTTTGCTGTTCCCCAACTACCTGGAGGAGGAAGAGGTGGGCCTCACACGCCTGCTGATTCAGATTTCAGTGATGTTCGCGCAGTTCTCGGCCCTTGGTTTCGTGAACATGAGCGTGCGCTATTTCCCCTACTTCCGGGATAAGGAGCGGCAGCACCATGGTTTCCTTTTCCTGCTGCTGGCGGTACCATTGCTGGGCTTTGCAATTGTAGCGGGTCTCTTCCTGCTGTTCAAGCCAGTGGTGGTGGAGTATTACATCGAGAACTCCCCCCTGCTGCTCGACTATTACTATTACGTCATTCCGCTCGCCTTCTTCACGCTGCTCTTCAACCTGCTGACGGCCTACCTGCGCTCGCTGTTCAAGACGATTATCTCTTCCTTTGCTCAGGATTTCCTGCTGCGCATCCTCACCACGCTGCTCATCGGACTATATGCTCTGGATTGGATTAACTTTCGGGAGTTTGTGCTGTTCTACATCGTCATCAACTCGGTGATTACGCTGTCGCTGGTGGTGTATGCGCTCTGGCTGAGGCAGCTGTTCCTGCGCCCTTCTTGGTCGGCGCTGCGCATCGTGCCGCTGCGGGAGATGCTTTACTACGGCTTTTTCACCTTCCTGGGCAATATATCGGTCACCATCATCACGACCGTAGACCAAATCATGATCAGCTCCTACAGCCTGGGGGACAACGGCATCTACACCACCGCCTTCTTCATCACCAGCGCCATCATGGTGCCGGCCCGCTCCATCTTTAAAATTGCCTTCCCGCAGGTGGCGGAGTTCTGGAAGGACAGGGATATGGAAGGTATGGGTAGGCTGTACAAGCAAATCACGCTCATCAACCTGATTATCGGGCTGCTGCTCTTCATTGGCATCTGGGCGAACATCGACAACCTGTATTCCTTCATGCCGGAAACCTACCGGGCCGGCAAGTACGTGGTGCTGTTCTTGTCGGTGGCTCGCATCGTAGACCTGGCTACCGGTCTGAACGGCATCATCCTGGCTACTTCAGAGAAGTACCGCTGGGATTTGCTCTTCAACGTGGTGCTGGCCGGCCTCACCATCTGGACCAACCTGATTTTCATCCCGCTCTACGGCATCGAAGGCGCCGCCCTGGCTTCCATGATTTCCTATGTCACCATCAACCTGCTGCGCCTGTTCTTCGTGCAGTGGCTCTACAAGATGCAACCATTCGCCTGGAGCTCGGTTTGGGTCACAGCCATAGCCGCTGCCGCGCTGGGCGCCTCCTACCTCCTCCCCTTCCTGGGCAACCTCTTCATGGATATTCTGGTGCGTTCGCTGCTCATCACAGTCATCTACATGGGGCTGCTGCTGAGCCTGCGGGTATACCCAGAAATGAACCAGTGGTTGCTAGGGATGATGCGGAAATATGTGAAGTAGTATTACCAGATAAAGCGCGCATTGAGCCACCTGCCTCTCCTGGTAGTAGAACCGGGAAAGCTTGGCATCCCCTGCCCCCTTCGAAGGGGGAATTCTGCCGCTGCTCTCCATCACTTAAAAGCGTTGTTGCATAAAAAGCTGCAGGTATAGCCTTAACACCCCTCTGACTCCCCTCAAGGGGAGACTTTCCACAGCAGCTACAAAGCAGCAGCATCAGCCAAGTGCATCGATGACGATTTTTTGTTCGAGCGGTCAGCGAGTTCAAAATCGTCTTGATTTTTTTGCCTACTTTTTTCATCAAGGAAAAAAGTAGGTGCCCGCCGCACAGGCAAAGCTATACAACATAGCAGCGGGCAATCAGCAATAGCCGTCGCCTCGAAGTCTGAAGAGCTTCAATCAAATCAATTAAGAAACCTAGGGATAAATAGGAAAGGACTAATATCCTGTCGTCAAGGCGAAGGACTCTACTTTGGAATCCAACACTTTGCCACTCTCGCACTTCAACACACGCTGTGGATAACGGTTGATGATGTCGTAGTTGTGTGTGGCCATGAGCACGGCGGTACCGCTGTTATTGATTTCCATGAACAGCTTCATGATACCATCCGCCACAATCGGGTCGAGGTTACCGGTCGGTTCGTCGGCCAGTAGGATGACCGGTTCATTGAGGAGTGCGCGGGCTACCACGATGCGCTGCTGCTCGCCACCGGAAAGCTGGTGCGGCAGTTTGTTGGCGGCGGCGTCTAGTCCGACCCTCATGAGCACTTCTGAGATGCGCTGCTTGCGCTTTGATTTGTCTTTCCAGCCGGTGGCTTTCAGCACGAAGGCAAGATTCTCGGCCACGGTGCGGTCGAAAAGGAGCTGGAAATCCTGGAAGATGATGCCGATTTTCCTGCGGAGATAAGGGATTTGCTTACGGGGCAGTTTGTTTAGTCTGAAATCAGCGATGGCGGCCGTGCCGGTGAGCAGCGGCAGGTCACTATAAAGAGTTTTGAGAAGAGAGCTTTTCCCGCTTCCGGTGCGCCCAACCAGGTATACGAACTCGCCTTTGTCAATGTCAAAGTTCACATTGCTCAGCACTGTGTTCACATCCTGGTAGATTGCCACATCGCGTAGCGAAACCACGGGTGAGGAAGAAGAAAAACTCATAATACTTTAAATATCTAATTGCTGTAGTTTGCCGAATTCGAGGGACTCAATGAGCGCCGCCAGCGCCTCCTCTTTGCCCTCCAGGCCATAGCGGTCCAGGTTCTTGAGAGGCCTGTCAGCCCTAAAATAGGCTATGAGCACGAAGTTGTTGTCGCGGAGCTGTATGTAATCCGGAATCTTGGCTTTACCCTTTACCTTGATGATGTACATCTTTGAAGGATTACGAATCTGAAATTATGGGTTATGAATCACAAAAGGGTAAAAGAGCTGGTGCCCTTTCCCATTAGTAATCCATAACCCATCATTCATAATTATGTTATTTGTTTCCTTTGGCGTGGTCAGCCAGGAACTTCTGCAGACCGATGTCGGTGAGCGGGTGGTTCAGCAGGCCCGTGATTACGGAAAGCGGGCAGGTCACCACATCAGCGCCCAGCTCGGCACACTGCACCAGGTGCATCACGTGGCGCACCGAAGCGGCCAGCACCTGCGTCTGGTAACCGTAGTTGCCATAGATGTGCACAATCTGCTCAATCAGCTGCAAGCCGTCGGTAGACACATCGTCTAGACGACCCACAAAGGGAGATACATAGGTTGCTCCAGCCTTGGCAGCCAGTATAGCCTGACCGGCAGAGAATACCAGCGTACAATTGGTCTTGATGCCGCGCTCGCTGAAATGACGGATGGCTTTCACGCCCTCACGCGTCATAGGAACCTTCACCACGATGTTCGGGTGAAGCTCTGCCAGCAGTTCGCCTTCGCGCACCATGCCTTCGAAATCGGTAGCGATGACCTCAGCGCTGATGTCGCCATCCACAATCTCGCAAATCTGCTTGTAGTGCGCCATCACGTTGTCGTGGCCGAAGATGCCCTCCTTCGCCATCAGCGATGGGTTGGTTGTCACACCGTCAAGCACACCAAGGTCGTGTGCTTCTTGAATTTCCTGCAGGTTTGCAGTATCAACAAAGAATTTCATAATGCTGGGGATGTAGATTTGCCTACAAATCTAACGCAATAAGTACTAAGACAAAAGACATTGGTGAAAAGATGCAGGACAAATTGGGAAATGGTGCAGGTGGCTCCGTGAATGGTGCCAGTGTGGGCGTAGTGTGCAGCTTCGTGCTGTTAAAGAACCAGCCGGAAAGGTAAAGAATCCAAAAAGGGAAGTATGAAGAAGCGGCTTTCGCTGAGGTATGGGCAAAAAAAAGTGGCAAACCAACATCGCGCCGCTACAACCATCTACCCTTGCTGCCTTCCGGCCCTGGGGGAGTTCGACGGGAGCTGGCCGTGCCGATTTGCCATTGCAAAGGTACGAAGATAATCTTTCAGCGCAAGCTTATTCTCTATTAAAATTCCCTTGAAGGTGTAGAATGGTGTGAGACAGCACGTTTTCTGGCAAATATGGTCTTATTCGTACTCCGCTAAACCTATACCTATACCTATACCTATACCTGCTTCCCCTCTCAAGATGGACAGGGGTGATTGGACCCGGTAAGGGGGCAGGAAAGTTATACCTGTACACAATTGACACACCCCTACCCTCTTTAGATGGAGATTCTCCACAGCCATAAACATCCCCCTGCCCCCTTCGAAGGGGGAATTTCCGCCATTACCAGAGTTAGAAATAAGTCCTGTCGTTACTTTCACGCGCCACTGGCAGGTATAGCAGACATACTTACAACAGCAGCTACGGAGGTATAGCATCAGCCCAGTGCACCTTTCGACGCTCCACTGTTCGAGCGGTCAGCGAGTTTGGAGCGTCTTGACCTTTTTGCCTACTTTTTGTGTCAAGACAAAAAGTAGGTGCCCGCCGTACAGGCGAAGCTACAGAGCAACTCAACGAGCAAGCAGCTAAAGCCGCAGCTACAAAGCACATGCAGCTATATCATCTGCTCAGGAAGTGCTATCCATAACATATATTCCCGCTATTTTTGGCATATACTATAAAACCGCCTTACCTTTGCGCATGCCAGAAAAAATACTGATTCTCGACTTTGGCTCCCAGTATACCCAGTTGATTGCAAGACGGGTGCGCGAGCTTAATGTATATTGTGAGATTTACCCTTACAATAATGTTCCCCAACTCACAGAAGATGTAAAAGGCGTTATCCTCTCGGGCAGCCCTTGCTCTGTACGCGACCAGGAACATCCAACCATCGATTTAGACCAGTACATGGGCAAGCTCCCGTTGCTGGGGGTGTGCTATGGCGCGCAGCTCATTGCCTACGAAAGCCAGGGTGAAGTGATGCCATCCACCATTCGGGAGTATGGACGTGCCAGACTTTCAGAGCTCCACACCGCCAACCGCCTCATGAAGGAACTTACCCCAGGCTCCGTGGTTTGGATGTCACATGGCGACACCATCAAAGAAATACCAGATAATTTTGAAGTCATAGCCAGCACAGAGACCGTGCGCGTGGCCGCTTACAAGCTGCGCGACCAGGAAACCTATGGCATACAGTTCCACCCGGAAGTAACCCACTCCGACGAGGGCAAGACCCTGCTGCGTAACTTTGTCGTGCACATCTGCGGCTGTCAGCAGGATTGGACTTCAGAGCAGTTCGTAGAGGCCACCGTGGCCGACCTGCAGCAGACGCTGGGCAATGACAAAGTGGTACTGGGACTGTCAGGAGGCGTAGACTCCAGCGTGGCGGCCATGCTCATCCACCAGGCCATCGGCAAAAACCTCTACTGCATTTTCGTGGACAACGGGCTGCTGCGCAAAGATGAGTTCGAAACCGTACTGGACTCCTACAAGCACATGGGTCTCAACGTGAAGGGCGTAGACGCCAAAGACAGGTTCTATACCGCTTTGGCCGGCATTTCGGACCCGGAAGGCAAGCGCAAGGCCATCGGCCGCGTTTTCATTGAGGTGTTCGATGACGAGGCACACAAGATTGAGGACGTGAAGTGGCTGGCACAAGGCACTATCTATCCGGACGTAATCGAGTCGATGAGCGTGAAAGGACCATCTGCCACCATCAAGTCGCACCACAACGTGGGCGGCCTGCCTGACTTCATGAAACTGAAAGTGGTGGAGCCACTCAAGGCGCTCTTCAAAGACGAAGTGCGCCTGGTAGGCAAAACACTTAAAATAGACGATGCCATTTTGGGTCGCCACCCTTTCCCAGGACCTGGTCTGGCTATCCGCATATTGGGCGACATCACCCCAGAGAAGGTGAGCGTACTGCAGCAGGTAGACCACATCTTCATCAGCAACCTCAAAAAATCAGGCCTGTATGACGAGGTATGGCAGGCAGGGGCTATCCTGACGCCGGTGCAGTCAGTGGGTGTAATGGGCGATGAACGTACTTACGAGAACGTGGTGGCGCTCCGTGCTGTTACTTCCGTAGACGGCATGACGGCGGACTGGAGCCGTTTGCCGTATGAGTTCCTGGCCGATGTGTCTAACGAAATCATCAACAAAGTGAAAGGCGTGAACCGCGTGGTGTACGACATCAGCTCCAAGCCGCCGGCCACTATCGAATGGGAATAGTTTGAATAAGTGGATGAGCGAATGAGTGAATTTAAGAGGCGAAGTTTTTGAGAATCAAAGCAAAATTCACCCAATCACTCATTCGCTCTTTCTAAATTATACTGAACATGAAAGGAAGCTTTTTAAAGCGGCTAGCAGGGATACTGCTTGTGGGTGCCCTGGCACTGCCGGCGCAGGCGCAGCAGGATTACGGCACCACGTATAACAACGGCAAAATATTGCTAGACCAACAGCAGTATGCCAAGGCCATGGCAGAGCTCCTGCCCATCACCAGCGCCAGTACCCCCTACGCACCAGAAGCATCCTACCTGTACTCCCTCGCAGCACTCAAATCTGGTAAATTGACGGAGGCGCAGCGCATGCTGCAGCAACTCAAGCAGCAACACCCCCAATGGCCAAGTCAGGAAGAAGCCAGCTACCTGTTGGCTAACGTGCTCTTTGAGCAAGGAAATCACGAGCAGGCACTAGCCCAACTGAACGACATCCGGTCTTCCCGCATCACGTCTGACGCAGAAGGCCTGAAGCGCTTTTACTTGAGTGGACTGGCAGACAGAGCCACGTTTGAGCGGCTCCTGCAGCTTTACCCTGACGACAAGGTACTGGCCCAGGCATTTGCCGATAAGCTGCTGGCAGGTTGGTACAGGCCTCAGGACAGGGCTACATTAGAGAGCATAGTTTCCAGACACAAGCTGGACCGGGACCGCTACCTGAGTGCAAATGTCATGCGCAAACAGGCCTACAGCGTGGCAGCCCTTATGCCTTTCCAACTGAACCAGGACCTGGGGCAGTCTGCCAGAAAGAACCAGTTCGCCACCGACCTGTACGCAGGCATGAAGATGGCGCAGGACTCCTTAAAGCGACAAGGCATCCACATCAACTTGTATGCCTACGATGCCGGTGCTGACACCACCGCCGTGAAGCGCATCCTTGATACACCCGAGTTACGGCAGATGGACCTGATAATTGGTCCGGTTTACAAATCGTCCGCCAAAATAGCAGCTCGTTTTGCAGCCGAGCACAATGTGAACGTGGTAAACCCGCTGTCTCAGGACCTGGAAGTGGCAGGCAGTAACCCGAACCTGTTCTTGTTCGAGTCTTCCATCGCTACACAGGCGCAACAGGCTGCTACTTTCGCTTTCAACAGCTTTCCTACCAAAACAGCCATCATCCTGTTTGAGCGCGACAAAGACGACACCACCTACGCCTTCCATTACAGACAGCAGTTCGTGAAGTTGGGGGGCAAAGTGAAAACCTACAAAAAGCTGAATTCGAGCCAGGGCTCTGCCACAGCCACTATTTTCAAAAATCTGAACCTGGACGATGTAGGGCACCTGGCCGTGTTCTCAGACAAGATGACCGCTGCCGTGAACGCCATCAGCACGCTGCAGGCAAGGGCCTCTACCCTACCCCTGATGACCTACGAGAACTGGTTGGGTATTGGGCAAATCACCCTGCGCCAGCTTGACAACCTGGAGGTATACTTCGTGAGTCCCAAATATGTGGACCAATTGAACCCAGCTGTCAACCGATTCAAGCGTAAATACGCTGCCAGGTATAACATGCCGCCCTCCATTTATGCCTACGCTGGTTTCGAGATGCTCTACTATTTCGGAACGCTGCTGCAAAACTACGGCCCGCGCTTCAACCAGGCACTGGCCACCGATGGGCTGAAGTCGGGCGTGTTTTACCCGGGTATAGGCTACGCAGACAAAGCTGCGCGCCAGGAGGTGAAGCGCGATAACCAGTACATCCCTATCACCAAGCTAGAGAACCTGCAGCTCACAGTTGTGAACCCGGTATTCTAATCCGGTAGAGGAAAAGCCTACCCGCTATACCTGATTTATGGAATCTATAATAACCAAGCATCTATACAATGAAAATAGCACCAATAAGCGAAGAACTGTTCCAGCGTGCCCAGCACTCCATACCTGGCGGGGTAAACTCGCCTGTCCGCGCTTTCAGAGCTGTAGGGGGTAACCCTCGTTTCATGGTCTCGGCCAAGGGAGCGTACATGTTCGATGAAGATGGCAACCGCTACATAGAGCTCATCAATTCATGGGGACCCATGATTCTGGGCCATGCTGCTGATATCGTGCAGGAAGCCGTGCAGAAAGCCATACCTGATTCGCTCTCATTCGGAGCGCCAACCCGTAAGGAAATCGAGATTGCAGAGCTGATTGTCGACCTGGTTCCTTCCATTGAGAAGGTGCGCATGGTGAACTCAGGCACTGAGGCCACCATGTCGGCTATACGCGTGGCCCGGGGGTATACCGGGCGCAACAAGATGATTAAGTTCGAAGGCTGCTACCACGGTCACGGCGACTCTTTTTTGATTGCGGCCGGCAGCGGTGCCATTACCTTAGGCGTGCCTGATAGCCCCGGCGTGACGCAGGGCGTGGCCGCTGATACACTCACTGCCCCGTTCAACGACCTAGAGGCAGTGAAGACATTGGTGGAGGCAAACAAAAATCAGATAGCCGCCATCATTCTGGAGCCTGTGGCTGGCAACATGGGGCTGGTACTTCCTGCTCCCGGATTCCTGCAGGGCCTGCGTGACCTGTGCACCAAAGAGGGCATTGTCCTCATTTTTGATGAGGTGATGACTGGCTTCCGGCTTGCGCCAGGCGGTGCGCAGCAGCTTTACGGCGTGACTCCGGACATGACAACTCTCGGCAAAATCATCGGTGGAGGTATGCCGGTTGGTGCCTACGGTGGCAAAAAAGAAATTATGGATTTTGTGGCACCGGCTGGTCCGGTATACCAGGCAGGCACTTTGTCCGGTAACCCCATTGCGATGTCAGCAGGCATGGCCATGCTGCAGTACCTGCAAAGCCACCGGGAGGTATACACCAACCTGGAGCAGACGACGAGCAGCATGGTGACTGGCATGCGGGAGAACATGCAGCAACTGGGCCTGAACTACACCATCAACCACGTTGGCTCCATGTTCAGCATTTTCTTCACGGAGCAGCCTGTGACTGACTTCGAAAGCGCCAAGACGTCCGACACGGCGCAATTCGGGCGGTACTTTAACAGCATGTTGCAGCGCGGCATCTATTTGGCGCCTTCCCAATACGAGTCCCTTTTTGTGTCCACGGCCATCACCGATGACCTGGTGCAGGAGTACCTGCAGGCAAACCGCGAGGCACTGGAAGAAGCAGCCAGATAATTCGGCATACCTGTTTATGAATTGCAAGCGGCGGCTCCTGGCAGGGGCTGCCGCTTTTGTTTTTGCTCATTCCTATACCTACAATCAAAATAGGCTCCTATAGACTGTAAGGCTGCTCGACTGGCAGATGGCACATCGCTGTCGTAACAATTCACTGACAACAAATTAGCAATTCATCCTTTTTGCTTACTTTTACACTCATAACTGTGCACCCCCATGATATTAACTGATAAGCAGATTTTAGAGGAGATTGAGAAAGGAACCATTCTGATTGAACCGTTCAGGCGCTCTGGCCTCGGGACTAATTCCTACGACGTACACTTGGGTCGCTACCTGGCCACCTACCGCAATGAGGTGCTGGATGCGCGCCACCACAACGAGATTGACGTGTTCGAGATTCCGGAGGAGGGTTTTGTGCTGCAGCCGGGCACGCTATACCTGGGTGTTACATTGGAGTATACAGAAACGCATGCGCACGTTCCTTTCCTAGAGGGTAAGTCCAGCGTAGGCCGCTTGGGTATAGACATACACGCCACTGCCGGCAAAGGCGATGTAGGCTTCTGCAACACCTGGACGCTGGAGATTTCAGTGACGCAATCAGTACGGGTGTACTATGGCATGCCAATTGGCCAGCTCATCTATTTTGAGGTGAAAGGGGGCATCGAAAACTACTACAACACAAAAGAAGGCGCTAAGTATAATAACCGCACCATGCGTCCGGTGGAGTCAATGATGTGGAAAAACAACTGGTAAATACTGCCAGCTATTTATCGAAAAAGGCCAAATAATTCTCTTATTTGGCCTTTTTTGGCATTATTTCTGCAGTAAATCACATGTAAACATTTTTGAGGTATAGCGGAATCATTTCACAACTTCAACCGTTTTACTACTACTTCCGCTTCTAAAAGAGCAGGAAGAGCACAAAGAAACACACACAGACAAAACACTACGATTATGAAAAAGCTACTGGTAATGACATTTATGGTTTTCGGAATAGCCTTTGGAGCGGCTGCTACAGGTAACACTGCCCTGATTGCAGAGAAACGCGCCAATCACTTATCTGAACAGATGATCCGGGAGCTTCGCCTGAACAACTACCAGGCAAACAGGGTAAGAGCCATCAACATGGATGTGGCAGCTCAGATTACTGAGATTGAGCAAAAATATAACGGCAACCAGCAGCTGATTGACGAGCAGTGCAAGGCCGTTCTGGCAACCCGAGACATAGAGCTGGAAGATGTTCTGAGCACTGTGCAGTACAACGACTACTTCGGTGACCGTAAGGTATATTCTAAGGTTGACAAAGAGTTCATGGCAAGCATCACAGAGCAGGGTTCTGAGAACCTGGCCTCTAATGAGAAAGCCAATAGAAAAGCCTCTGCAGGCTCTTTGGCCTCTGCTGGCAACTAGCACACCGCAAAAACTTAACTTGTGATAATGAAAAAGCCGCCCATTCAGGCGGCTTTTTTTATTTATTAGCGATTAGTTATTCTGCTGCTTGCGTTCCTCTTCTACATGGCTCATGAGCTCTTCGCAGAGCGCACGCATCTTATCAGCCATTACTTTGTCGCTGGTAGCAGTGGCAATGCTCTGGGCCATGGCACCAATGGTATCTATGTAGAAATACTTCATCTCGTCTATGGGCATGTCTTTGGTCCACAGGTCAATCTTCATGGTGCCTGCCTCGTCGCGGTCCCACAAGGAGATGTTGATGGCCTTGGCAAAGTGTATTTTCTCGCCTGCGTCGGTGGCGCGCCAGCTGATGACTTCCGGCACACGCTGCTCATCCAATGCTATACTAAAGTATATCTCTGACTTCTTCATTTTCGCTTCTTTTAAACTTTGTGCTATATATGTCTCGTACTATGCTTGAATACTAAAACCAAGTACAAAGTTACGCGATGCGCCACGGAATAAAAACCTTCTTTTTTCTTTTTACTCTAGCCATGCTCTCTGGATGCGCCAGAATAGCCCCTACCCTGCAGCGGACTCCCAAGCTACATACGGTAGCCTTCTACAACACCGAGAACCTGTACGATACCCGCAACGACCCGAAAGCAGACGATGATGGCTTCACACCAGATGGGCTCATGCAATGGGACGAAGACCGGTACAAGACTAAAATCAAGAACCTAGCTACAGTTATTGAGTCGATTGGTGGGAAGGACAGTCCACCTGTACTCCTGGGCCTGTGTGAGGTGGAAAACCGCCAGGTGCTGGAAGATTTGGTGGCCTCCTCGCCCCTGCGGAAGCGGCGCTACGACATCATCCACTACGACTCCCCTGACCCGGAGGGACTGGATGTAGCGCTGCTCTACAACCCCAGGGTGTTCAAACCCACGGCACAGACTAGCCTGCCCATCAAATTTCAGGAGAAAGGATTTGCTTCCCGCGATATCCTGCAGGTGAAGGGCATGTTGCAGGGGCAGCCGGTGACTGTTTACGTGAACCACTGGCCTGAGGACAGAGGCAGTGCCAGCCTGGGTGACTCCCGCCGCCTCGCTGCTGCTGCCGCGCTGCGCGGGCACATTGACACCCAACTGAAGGCCGACAAGAACGCGCATATCCTGGTTTTGGGAGACTTTGCCGATGAACCCAAGTCAACTACAATGGAACGTGTTCTCCGTGCCACAGGACGCCCCAATCCGGCTTATCAGAATGAATTGTTCAATACCTTCTATCTGTGGTACATCCAAGGCAGAGGTAGCTTCCATACCCGCAACGACAACCAGATGCTAGACCAGATTCTCATTTCAAAATCGTTCCTGAGCGGCAGCGGTCTGGAATTCGTACGTGGTTCTGCCACCATACACGACCCGGAGTTCTCTAAATTCACGTTTGGCAAGTATAAAGACACACCACGCCGCAGCTACTCCGGTTCCTTGTACCTGGGCGGTTACAGCGACCACTTCCCGGTTTACATCAAGCTACAGCAGGTGAAGTAAGGAATGGTATAGGTATAGGTTTAGGTATAGAAACAGGAAAGGCGGCCCAAATGGGCCGCCTTTCTGCATTAGGAGAAATTATATACTTATACGTAATTGTTCAGCATAACAGGCATCACCAGCATCAGAACATTCTCATTGTCCTCATTGGCGAGCGGCATCAGCAGACCAGCACGGTTCGGCGTAGACAGCTCAAAAGAGATTTCATCTGAGTCTATGTTGTTGAGCATCTCAATCAGGAACTTGGCGTTGAAGCCGATTTCCATGTCCTCGCCGTCGTACTGGCAAGTCAGGCGCTCGTTCGCTTCATTGGAGAAGTCCAAATCCTCGGCAGACACCTGCATCTCAGAACCAGAAAGTTTCAGGCGAATCTGGTGCGTGGTTTTGTTGGAGTAGATGGAGATACGACGCACAGAGCTCAGCAGAGAGGCACGGTCGATCACCAGTTTGTTCGGGTTCTGGGCCGGAATCACGTTCTCGTAATCCGGGTAGCGCTCGTCAATCAGGCGGCAAATCATGCGGATGTTGTCGAAGCTGAAGAAAGCGTTGGACTGGTTGAACTCCATACGAACAGCCGTCGCCTCGGATGGCAGCGTGGACTTCAGCAACGTGAAGGCCTTGCGTGGAATAATCAGGGAAGCCTCCTGGCCAGTTCCCAGGTCCGTGCGGCGGAAACGCAGCAGACGGTGCCCATCAGTGGCCACAAACGTCACATTGTTAGAGCGCAGCTGCACGAATATACCTGTCATGGCCGGGCGCAGCTCATCGTTGCTCACCGCGAAGATGGTCTTGTTGATAGCACGGGCCAACACGTTGGATGGTATCTCAATCGCGCTGCCGCCTTTCACCACTGGTACACGTGGGAAATCGGTTGCGTTCTCGCCAGACAGCTTGTAGCGGCCATTGGCAGAGCTGATTTCAATGGTATAGGTCTCTTCGTCAATGGTAAAGGTAACCGGCTGATCGGGCAGGTTCTTCAGCGTCTCTATTAGAATCTTGGCAGGAGCGGCAATGCGGCCACTCTCCTTCGCCTCCACCTGCAATTCTGTAATCATGGATGTCTCCAGGTCACTGGCGGTGATGGTCAGCGTGCTGTCGTTGATTTCGAACAGAAAGTTTTCAAGGATGGGCACCACCGGGTTGTTGGTCACCACACCGTTTATGCTGGCTAACTGCTTCAGGAGAGCAGAAGAAGAGACGATGAATTTCATTATGTATAGCTATAATGTTATTTGGACAAAGTTAAAAATATTTCGCATTTATACTATTCGTATCAGCGCTGCTTTTTCACTATTTCTTAATATAAAAACAAAAAAATCAGAAGCGCTCATACCTGCGCTTTCGCAAATAGTATCGAGTAACGCCAAAAAGGGCCAGCAGCACGATGGGCGCCACCAGGTTCAGCAGTTGCCAGTAGGTACGCTCCTCCTTCACCCGCACTTTGTCCAATGGCCGGAGCTGTATTTCCTTGCTCCGCACGTTTATCAGTCCTTCGGAGTCTAGCAGGTAGTGGATGGTGTTCATGGCCAGTTCCTTGTTGGCGAACTTCACGTTGTTGTAGCGGTCGAAGCCTAACTCATAGGCCTGCCCGGTGCGGGGGTTCACATCGTTGCGTACCAGGTCGCCATCTGAGAAAACTGCAATTTTGGTGGGAACGCCTGTTTCTTTTACCTGCGTGTTCTCCGCACCTTGTGGGGCTCGTCTGTTTTTGAAAAGCGACGTGAAAGCGCCTTCCAATAAATAGCCCACCGGTTGCTGCCCTGCCTGATACTGCTCCGGCTTCACCTCCATACGTGCCTCTTCCAGGGTGAGCGGCACCGGCGCCTGCATCACGCGGGAGTAGGTTGAAGTATAGAGGAGCGGCGTCTTGCGTATGCCATCGGCTTTGACCGTGTCAATGGTGCCAATGAAGCGGGAATAGACCGCATCGATGTTGCGGGTGATGGGGTGCTTGGCGAAATTGTTGAGCAGCGGGTAGAAACGCCAGTTTATCATCTCGGTCTGTGGCCGCTCGCCTGCATAACCGGTCACCATTGGGACAAAACCAGAGTTAAGGTCCATGACCATGGTCGGGTTGAGGCGCACACCATAGCGGAACAGCAAGTCGTCGAGGTTGAGGTTGTACGGCATCGCAAACATGCCGCCTGCCCCTACGCTGTCCATGTTGGCGTTAAGGGCATCCACGAAGAACACCGCTTTGCCCCCATTCATGATGAACTGGTCAATTTTATACTTGTCGGCTTCTGTGAAAGCAGCCTCCGGTTTGGCCACTATAATCAGGTCGAGGCCCTGCAGCGATGGAATCTCTGGCAGCTCGCCCCGTGCCACGCGGTAGAACTCCTGCAGCGAGCCTAACAGATCGGTCACCTGCTGCATCTCCAGCTCGCCATGCCCGCTGATGTAGCCGATGGTACGGCTGCCGGGGAAGGCCATTTTGCGTATGGCCGTGGCCAGTTCATACTCCACCCCTTCTACCGACTGGTTCAGGCGCTCATCGGCTGAGGCCGCCAAGTTGCCCTTGAGCAGCGTTACAGAAGTTTCTTTGCCCTTGTACATCACCCGCGCACCCGGGAACACGAGGCGCTCCACCTGCTTGCCGCCTTCAGTGGCGCGCAAGTTGGTCGGCTGTATGCCTTTCTCGGCCAGCTGCTGGAAGAACGCCACCCGCTCCTTTTCATCCGTTATTGCGTTGGGGTCAATAAACTCGTATTGCACATTACCACCCGCGTAGATTCGGAACTCGTCCAGCGTCTCGCGGACCGATTGCTGCAGGCGCTTGAACCCCGCCGGGAAATCGCCTTCCAGGTATACCTCCACATAAACCGGCTCCGGTAGTTCCTGCAGCAATTGCTTGGTGACAGGCGAGATGGTATAGCGTTTGTCCTCGGTCAGGTCCAGGCGGAAGAAGAAATTAGCGGCCAAGATGTTCAGCAGCACGACGCCTGCTATACCTACCAGGTAGCGGGTCAGGTCGCGGCTGCGGCGGCTTTTGTGTGTCTGCACTTGCTCGGTTACCATTTTCTGCTGCTCAAAACAAGTTTAGTTGATAGAACCATGATGGCGATGACACTCAGGAAGTAGAGCACATCACGCGAATCGATGAGCCCTTTGCTGATGGCCGTATAGTGGTAGGAAATGCCCAATTGGCTGATGAGGTAGCCGTAGCTGCCCCAAACAGGTATAGAGGCAATCAGCTCGAAGCCGGCATAGATGATGTAGCACAGGAAAATGGCAATCACAAAGGAGATAATCTGGTTATCAGACACGGAGGAGGCAAACACTCCGATAGCCGCAAACACACCTGCCAGAAAAATCAGCCCCAGGTAGGAACCGACCACTGCGGCGGAATCCACGTTGCCTTGCGGGTTGCCGAGCTCATACACGGTGTAGTAGTACAACAGCGTAGGGATGAGCGCGAACAGCGCCAGCAGTAGGGCCGCGAAGTATTTACCCAGGATGAGTTGCAGGTCTGAGATGGGCTTGGTGAGCAGCAGCTCGATGGTGCCCTCACGCTTCTCCTCGGCAAAGGTACGCATGGTGATAGCCGGAATCAGGAACAGAAACAGCCAGGGAGCCATATTGAAAAGCGTCTGCATGTCGGCAAAGCCGTAGTCCATCACGTTCGTCTCGGGGAAGACCCACATGAACATGCCTATAGCCACCAGGAACACCATGATGACGATGTACGCAATCAGGGTGTTGAGGAAGCCGTTAAATTCTTTCTTAAGTATAGCGAGCATTATATTTCAATTATGAATGCTGAATGATGAATTAGGATGGGCTTGACAGGCTCACAATCATAAATTCATAATCCATTATTTCTAATTCTTGGTCAGCTGTTGGAATATCTTCTCGAGTGAGTTCTCTTCGTGGCGCAGGCCTACGAGCGGCCAGTTGCGCTCTGCGGCAATGCGGAAAATGTTGGCCCGGATGTCGGTGTCGCGGCGTGAGGTGACGCGGTAGGTGGTACCCTGTGCTAAGGTAGCGTTCAAAACGCCTGGGACCTGCTCCAGCGCCTCTACCGGCACGGGCTGTTCAAACTCTACCAGCGTGATTTTCTCGTTTCGCTCCCCTGCCTGCAAGCTCGCCACATCACTGTCAGCTACGAGTTTGCCCCGGTTGATGATGACCACGCGGTCGCAGATGGCCGTTACCTCCTGCATGATGTGCGTAGAGAAGATAACAGTCTTGTCCCGCCCGATGCGCTTGATGAGGGCGCGTATCTCTACAATCTGGTTAGGGTCGAGTCCGGTGGTAGGCTCGTCGAGGATGAGCACCTGTGGGTCGTGCACCAGCGCCTGCGCCAGTCCTACCCGCTGACGGTAGCCTTTGGAGAGTGCGCCAATCTTCTTGCCCTGTTCCAGCGTCAGGCCACATAGTTCCACCATCTCCTGTACCCGTTCCTTGGACCGACGGCCGTTCAGGCCATACACAGAGGCTACGAACTGCAGGTACTCGTGCACGTACATGTCCAGGTATAGGGGGTTGTGCTCCGGCAGGTAGCCTACGTTACGGCGCACGGCCATGGGGTCCTGCACCACATCGTAGCCATTGACCAGCACGGTACCGGAGCTTGGTGGCAGGTAACAGGTAGCAATCTTCATGGTGGTGGACTTGCCGGCACCGTTAGGCCCCAGAAAGCCCAGGATTTGCCCCTGCCCCACCGAAAAGGATATTTCATCTACGGCACGTTGCGTACCGAAAATCTTTGTAAGGTTCTTTACTTCAACAGACATCTATTGACAGGCGCTAATTTGTAGCGGTTAAAAAAATCAGGCGTATACCCTGAGAACCAGGTATGCGGCTGTATGGCACACGTTTCCCTGCAAAGCTACAAAAGCCACGCCATACTATGGTTATTTCCTGCGCTTACCTTTTGGCATGAGCGGACGCACCTCAATATCCACGTGGTGGTAGTTGGGGTGAGACTCCAGCGCGTGCAGGATGGTGGAGGCGATGTCCTCGGGGCGCATCATGTTCTCGTTCACCGTCACGCTGTCGATGTTGTCGAAGAAGTTGGTCTGCACGGAGCCGGGATAAATGCAGGTCACTTTCACGCCATACTCCCGCACCTCTTTGTAGAGCGAATGTGAGATACCGCGCACGGCATGCTTGGTGGCGCAATACCCGGCCATCTCCTCTATACCTGTCGTGCCGGCAATGGACGAAATGTTGATAATGTGGCCTTCCTCCATCTCCTTCATACCAGGCACGACCAGGCGGGTGCAGTAGAAAAGTCCGTTCACGTTGGTGTCGAACATCAGGTGCCAGTCGTCGAGGCTCTGCTCCTCCAGTTTGGCCGTGCGCCCCAGTCCTGCATTGTTGACCAGTATGTTGATGTGGCCGCCCAGTTGCTCCACCGTCTGCTTATAAGCCAGCTGTACCGAGTCAGCCCGGCGCACGTCGCAGTCAAAGAAGGTGAAGTTCTCATGCTGCAGTTCTGGAGCCGTTCTGCCCCAACCCGCCACTTTCACGCCTTTCTCTAATAATGCCTCTACGGTAGCCAGGCCAATGCCCCGGCTCACGCCCGTTATTACGGCAATTTTATCTTTCAATTCCATCGTTCTTCTTAATTCTATACCTTGGATACTTTAACGGCTTATTCGGCTTTACCTACACGAGTACATTAAATTTATAGCCTGTAGTGCAGTCCCATCCGGAGCGCGCGCATGTACACCTTTGAGTTGAGACCATCGAGGTTTCCTTGGTAATTCGTCAGGCCATAAGCGTAGCTGACTGAGGCTCCTAGATTTCCTTTGTAAACAGCAGCCCCTATCCTAGGGCGGAAATCTATACCTGCCTTGTCATATTCCCGGTCTGCTCTGAAGGTGGTACCATCTTGTATTGTGGCTTTCCCTTTCTCAGCCATCTTCTGGTTTAATCCAACGTCAGTACCCATAGTGAGGTCTACATCCAGCTTGTCGTTGCCCATGACGCGCCAGCCCAGGTATGGCTGCAGATTGACGAAATTCGCCTTCATCTGAGAAGCCCCATCCGCCGCATGGGATGTAGAAGAGCTCCAGGTCCATTGCCCATGCACCACATCAATCTCAACGCGGCTCCGCAGCTGCTCAAAACTGACCTGCGTGCCTAATAGGAAGCCCTTGGAGGCGACCAACTGCACCTGCAGGCCGCCGCCATAGGTAAGCGCAAACCTACTGCCATAGGGGTTGTTGTTGTAATATGTTGGTGTTCCTGAACTGTATATCGAGACAGAGGTCGTCTTGTCTGCTGATTCACCTCCAAACCTGGAAAGTCCGGAATTCAGGAAAACGCTGGTCTCCACTTTCTGCCCGTAGGCGATGGAGCCACAGCAAAGGCCCAGCATTAACAGGTACAGCTTTTTCATACAGGCATCTATTTACTTCCATCCCTGCTACTCCTCCTCTCTCAAAATTTCAGACTTCCTAAACGCTCTGTATTATATATCTCCCAGCTGCGGCCGGATGAGGATTTCCTCCACCACGCTGTTGGGTGACATGGTATAGGCACCATAAATGGCCATAGCAACATCGTCGGCCCGCATGAAGCGCTCCGGCGGCAGGTCTACCCCTTCCCAGCTGGCGGTGAGCGTGGCGCCCGGCAGAATGGCCGTCACGCGCACGTTGTGCTCCTTCATCTCCTCGCGCAGCACTTTTGTCATGCCAAGCAGGGCATATTTAGAAATACAATATGAACCGCCATTCGTGTACGGGGTGATGCTGGCCGTGGAACACATGTTGAAGATATGCCCGCTCCGGCGCTTTTTCATATCCAGCACAACGGCTTTGCTGATGTAGTAGGCACTGTAAAGGTTCGTGCTGATCATCATCGGAAGGGCGCTGTCGTCTTCCTCGTGTACTTTGCCGGGTATAAAGAGGCCGCTGTTGTTGACCAGCACATCCACTTTCACCTGCAGGCCATGCACGTATTTAAGGAAGCTGTCGAGGGAGCCTTTGTCGCTCAGGTCGGCCTCCTGGTAAAATACTTTGGAGAAGGTATAGCGCTCCTCTATCTCCAGCTTCAACTTTTGCAGGTCCTTTTCGTTTCGGGAACAGGTTATGATGTGAAAGCCCTCTTTCGCGAATTGCTCAATCACGGCTCTTCCAATTCCTTTTGTGCCGCCTGTAACCAAAATATGTCGTTGCATGCCGTCTATATAGATATAGGTGAATGTCTTTTCAAATTTTACCGTAATATAGGTATTTAAACAGTATTTTTGGTTAGAAACACGTTTAATACCTTGGTTTAACTCCTACAACAACACTATATGTTGCAAGCCCTAGGCAAATATTTACTCTTCCTCTCGAGCCTGTTCACCCGCAGGGAATCAGCTCGCATACTGTTCGGCAGAACCATTGATGAAGCTATTCTTATCGGTATTAACTCCATCGCCATCGTGGCCATCGTCTCTACCTTCATTGGGGCAGTGACCTGCGTGCAGGTGGCCTACAACCTCGACAACGCCTTCATTCCACGCTCCACTATCGGTTTCATGGTGCGCGAGATGACGATACTGGAGCTCGCCCCTACCATCACCTCTATCGTGCTGGCGGGCAAAGTGGGCTCCAGCATTGCAGGAGGCCTGGGCACCATGCAGATTACGGAGCAGGTGGACGCGCTGGAGGTGATGGGCATCAACTCCTCTTCTTACCTGGTGCTGCCCAAGGTGCTGGCGGCCCTGTTGGTCTTCCCGATGCTCGTGATTCTGGCTATGTTCCTGTCCATAGCGGGCGGCTACCTGGCTGGCACTTTATCCGGTGAGATTACGGCGCAGGAATACATCACAGGTATACGCGACCAGTTTATCCCCTATAACATCGTCTTTGCTCTGATTAAATCAGTAGTATTTGCTTTCCTGATTTCATCCATCTCCTCTTTCAGAGGGTATAATACCTCAGGGGGAGCATTGGAGGTAGGCGCAGCGAGCACGGCGGCTGTAACTAACAGTGTGATTGCCATACTGATAGGAGACTTCGTGTTGGCATACCTGCTGCTGTAGTCACCCATCCCTATTTAAACAAAGTCCGGCAGGATGAGTTAATGCTACCGGAGTCTTTCACGACAACATGATTGAGATACACAACATACATAAGGCCTTCAATGGCAAAAAGGTGCTGGATGGCGTCAGCGGGGTCTTTGAGACCGGCAAGACCAACCTGCTGCTGGGCGCCAGCGGCACTGGCAAAAGCGTGCTGCTGAAATGCATCGTCGGGCTGATAAAACCAGACCTGGGCAGCGTCACCTTTGATGGCACCTACTTCACGAACAACAAACTGGACATCCGCCAGGAGATAAGACGCAAGATAGGTATGCTCTTCCAGGGATCCGCCCTCTTCGACTCCATGACGGTGGAGGAGAATGTGGAGTTTCCGCTCAAGATGCTGACTGACATGAGTAAGGAGGAGCGCATGGAGCGCGTGAACTTCTGCCTGAAGCGCGTGGGCCTGGAAGGCGCCAACAAAAAGATGCCCTCCGAGATAAGCGGGGGTATGAAGAAGCGCGTAGGTATAGCCCGCGCCATCGCCCCGAATTGTACCTACCTTTTCTGCGATGAACCTAACTCGGGCCTGGATCCGCAGACGGCCCTCAAGATTGACGAACTCATCAAGGAGATAACAGAGGAGTACAACATCACGACCATCATCGTCACGCACGATATGAACTCCGTGATTGAAATCGGGGACAAAATCATGTTCCTGTACGAGGGCAAGAAGCTCTGGGAAGGCACTCGCGACGAAATCATGGACACGGATATCAAAGAGCTCAACGACTTCATATTCGCAAACCGGCTGATGCGCGACGCCAAGAAGGTGGAAGAGGAAGAGCGCGAGGAGGAACGGAACCACGAGCACTCTGACGCCGCTGGCAGCCAGGAACTGAAGAAGTAATCAGTCCCTGTAAACGTGAAAAGGCCACCTGCACAGCAAGCGCAGGTGGCCTTTTCAATTAATTCAGGTATAGGATTAGAAGTTCAGGCTGAACAGCATACCTGCTACCGTGGCTGACATCATACAGGCTATAGAAGCTCCCAGCAGCGACAGCAGTCCCAACCTGGAAATGTTGCCCTGCTGGTTAGGAGCCATGCCGCCTATACCTCCCACCTGTATGGCGATGGAGCTGAAGTTGGAGAACCCGCAGAGCGCATAGGTCGCCATGATGATTGACTTCGTGGAGAGGGTTCCGGCTTCCTTCATGTTGGCAAGGTCCAGGTAGGCCACAAACTCATTGATGGCTGTTTTCTGACCGAGTAAGCTACCCACCTGTAGCGTGTCCACCCAAGGCACACCCATCACAAAGGCAAATACCCGGAAAATCTGACCCAGGATGTACTGGAATGAGAAACCGTTGAAGCGGCCGTCTGTACTGGAAACCACCAACTCATTCAAACCGGTTACGCCGCCAATTTTCAAAAGTATATAGTTCAGCAGACCAATAACAGCGATAAAGGCCAGCAACATACCGCCCACGTTGGCAGCAAGTCTCAAACCATCAGCCGCACCCTTTGATATGGCATCTATCAGGTTTACGCCAAGCTGCTCTTCGTTCACCTCCAGGTTCGTATTGATTTTATGCTGTTCCGTCTCTGGCACCAGCATTTTAGCCAGGACAATACCGGCTGGAGCGTTCATGATGGAGGCTGTAAGTAAGTGAGCCGCGAAAATCGCCTGTTGCGCAGGGTCGCCGCCCCCTAGAAAAGATACGTAGGCCGCTAACACGCCGCCGGCCAGTGTCGCCATACCTCCGGTCATTAAACACATCAGCTCTGACTTCGTCATGCGGGAGATGAAGGGCCTCACCAGCAGCGGGGCCTCTGTCTGCCCCATAAAGATGTTGCCGGCGGCAGAGAGGCTCTCTGCGCCTGACAGACGCATACCCTTCGACATGACCCATGCAATGACGAAAACGATTTTCTGCAACACTCCCAAGTAATAGAGGCCCGAAGAAACAGCTGAGAAGAAGATGATGGTCGGCAGTACAGAGAAGGCGAAGATAAATCCGAGGCCACCGTTTTGGGCTGGGTCAGCCAGGTTACCGAACAGGAACATGGCCCCCTCGTTGGAGAAGCTCAAGAGTTTGACGAAGGCTTTGCTGACAAAGGCGAATCCATCGGCTACCAGCGGCACTTTTGTTACCAGCACACCGAACAGGAGCTGCAGAAACACGCCATAGGCAACCAGTTTCCAGTCAATTGCCTTCCTTTTGGTGGAAAACAGATAACCGATTGATAACAGGACAACTAGGCCTATTATACCTCTAAAAACATCAAACATACTTTGGCTAAAAATTTGCCAAAAGTAAGCCGAATATATCATAAAACAAAAAGTCCTGCCCCTTTGCGAGGCAGGACTTTTCCGTTAGTATACGTGGTGTTACAATCAGTTTCGCTTATTCAGCTCGTCCCGGATTTTGGCGGCACGCTCATAGTCCTCTTTTTCCAGTGCCTCGTTGAGCATCTTGTTCAACTCCTCGATTGAGGTCTGGTTCAGCGGCTCCTTTGCGCTTGATGAAGAAGAAGTGGACGAAGCGCTGCTCTTTACAGCCATCTCATCGTTCTCCTCGTCCTCGTCCTCCAGGTCGCTCAGGATGATGCCTGCCTCTGACAGCACGCTCTCCACCGTATAGATAGGAACCCCAAAACGCAGCCCTATCGCGATGGCGTCAGATGGTCGTGCGTCCAGTTCGAAGTCCTTCTCCCCATCGGTGCACATGATTTTGGAATAGAACACCCCTTCCTTCAGGTCCGAAATCAGGATTTCGGTAATGTTCACGTTCACCTGCTCGGCAAATGTCTTGAACAGGTCGTGCGTGAGCGGTCGGTTGGGGTTTATCTTCTCTATCTGTATCGCGATGGATTGGGCCTCAAACATGCCTATGATGATAGGCAGTCTTCTGTTGCCATCTCTCTCCCCTAACACCAAGGCAAACGACCCCGTCTGCGATTGGCTGGATGAGAGCCCGAGTATCTCTAACTGAATTTTTTTCACAATTAAGCTCTTCTAAGTCTATTTGTCTAAAGCTTTGGCAGCTTCTATCAATTTAGGAACCACCTCCAGCGCATCGCCAACTATGCCATAATCAGCGGCTTTGAAGAACGGCGCTTCCGGATCCTTATTAATAACGACAATCACTTTAGAAGAGTTAACCCCGGCCAGGTGCTGGATGGCACCCGATATACCTACTGCGATGTACAGGTTAGGGCTCACGGTTATACCTGTCTGGCCCACGTGTTCGTGGTGCGGACGCCAGCCGATGTCGGACACAGGCTTGGAGCAGGCAGTAGCTGCACCCAGTTCGCGGGCGAGCTCCTCAATCAGGTGCCAGTTCTCAGGGCCTTTCAGACCGCGTCCACCAGACACCACGATTTCCGCCTCCGGCAGCAATACGCCGCCATCGGTATCCTGCATCACGGTCTCCTTTGGAGCAGCCGCGAAATCAGCCTCAGCCAGGTCGGCAGAAAGTTTTTCTACCGTAGCTGTGCCACCACCATTGCTGATGATATCCGTGCTGTTTTTCTTTACCGCGATGATTTTCACATCGGAGGAAAGGTTCACGTCGGCAAAGGCTTTGCCTGAGAACACACCGCGACGCACCGTGAAGCTGCCGCCCTCTATTTTAGGGAGCTCCGTCACGTTGGTAGCGAGCGAGCCGTTCAAACGGACAGCCAACTTGGAGCCTACGGCCGCACCGATGTTGGAATTGGAGAAAACCAGCACCTTAGCGTTTTCCTGCTGGGCCGCCTTCGCGATTACTTTCACGTAGGCATCGGCCACAAACTGCTTCAGGCGGTCATCTGCATCATACAACACTTTGCTGATGCCCTGCTCTCCCAGCTTCGCTAACGCCTCTTCGTGCACATCGCCGATGGCCACTGCCGTAGCCGTGGTACCCATGGCTTGGGCCACTTGGCTGCCATATGATGCTGCCTCCAGCGAGGACTTCTTGATTTCTCCGTTCAGACCTTCTACAAATACTAATACTGACATATTATAGTACTTTAGCTTCGTTTCTTAACAATTTGATTAATTCACCGGCGTTGTCCGCGTCTATCATCTTCACGCCGCTTTTCTTCTCCGGCTTGCTGTAGTTCACGTACTCCGATTTCGCCTCTCCGCCCACGGGCTCTACCACTTTCAGAGGCTTGGTGCGGGCAGTCATGATGCCACGCATGTTCGGGATGCGGGGCTCGCACATCGGCTGTTGGGCGCTGGCTACGAAAGGAAGTTTTACCTCCACCACTTCTTTGCCGCCTTCAATCTCACGCTCCAGACGGGCTGTGCTGTCATCCACCATGTCCAACTTGAAGGCAGGCGTAACCGACGGTATACCTAGCATCTCGCCTACCATGTTGTGCACCTGGAAGCCGTTGTAGTCGATGGACTCCTTGCCCATTAGTATCATGTCGTAGCCGCCTTCTTTGGCCACGGCAGTAATCTGCTGTGCCACGAAGTAAGCATCCTTTGGGTGTGCGTTCACGCGTATGGCGTCGTCGGCACCGATGGCCAGCGCCTTGCGGATGTTAGGCTCCGCGTCGGCTTCGCCCACGTTGAGAACCGTAACCGAACCGCCTTTGGCTTCTTTCAGCTCGATGGCGCGTGTCAAAGCATACTCGTCCCATGGGTTAATCACGAACTGTACGCCGTTTTTGTCGAATTCCTTATTATCGCCAGTAAAGTTGATTTTGGATGTCGTATCCGGAACGTTACTGATGCAAACTAATATTTTCATGGTTAGAAATGTTAGCTTATTAAAAGTTAAATTTGTTGCGAAGTTAGTTAAAATATAGCCAAATAGAAATGTCTCAGAATAGATTAGAACAACTCCTCCAGTTTCTGAAAGATGACCCGAACGATGCGTTCACGCTCTATGCTATCGCCACCGAACTGCGCGCCACGGACCCACAGCAGGCGATGGAATACTATGAGAAACTGCTGGCTG
This sequence comes from Pontibacter roseus DSM 17521, assembly GCF_000373265.1. GTDB lineage: Bacteria > Bacteroidota > Bacteroidia > Cytophagales > Hymenobacteraceae > Pontibacter > Pontibacter roseus. Next base: position 24,253 of record NZ_KB890762.1, on the reverse strand, counting down.
AGCACGAGCGATACGTAGGCACCTACTACCATGCCGCCAGCCTTTACGCCGAGTTGGGCCAAAACGAACAGGCCGAGCAGACCTACAAGAAAGGCATGCTCATCAGCCGGCAGGAAGGCAACATGCACGCCTTTGCAGAGCTGCAGCAGGCCTACAACAAGTTTGCGGGCCTGGACTACGAAGACGAATAGCGCCAGCCACGCTATGAATCAAAAATAGTATGCATGCAGTATATCTGCAAGAATAAAACCCGCTTTTCCGCGAAATGTTTTCTGTTGGCTTCTGTAGGTTACTAGATATGGGGGCCGAAGGTTTGATATAATACAAGAAAGCCACTGCCTTATAAGGTGCAGTGGCTTTCTTGTCAGGTATGACACTTATCAGGACAGGCTCAACACCAAATCATCGGTATTCACTAAGGAGCCCTCCGACAAGTGGATGTCTGACACTTTCGTCTCTTCTGAAGCGGTGATAGTAGTCTCCATCTTCATGGCTTCAATCACGAACAGCGGCGTGTTCTTTTTCACGGTCTGCTCCTTCTCCACCAGAATCTTCGACAGCAGGCCCTGAAGCGGCGCCCCGATGTGCTTCGGATTGGCTTTGTCCACCTTCTGGTGCTGCACGCGCTCCACCTTCACCGACTTGTCGCGCACTTCAATGTTACGGGTTTGGCCGTTGAGCTTGAAGAACACCGTGCGCATACCGTCCTCGTCCACGTGCCCCAGCGACTGGTACTTGATGACAATGGACTTGCCCCGAGCAATGTCGATGATGGCCTCCTCGCCGGGTTTCATGCCGTAGAAGAACAAACGCGTCGGGATTTTGGAGACGTTGCCATACTGCTCGTAGTGCTTGTGGAAGCCCTCGTATACCTTGGGGTATAGCTGGTACGACAGGAAATCGGTGAACTTGGTATGCGCCCCGAACTTCTCCTGGAACTCCCGGAACTCTTTATCAAAATCCACCGGCTCCAGGTGCTCGTTGGGTCTGCCCTCGAAAGGCTTCTCGTCCTTTAGGATGATGGACTGCAGCTTTTTAGGGAAGCCGCCAGCCGGCTGGCCCAGGTCACCGCGGAAGAGCGACTGCACCGACTCCGGGAAGGAAATCTGGTCGCCGCGCTCCAGCACGTCCACCGTGGTCAGGCCGTTGGATACCAGGTATAGCGCCATGTCGCCTACCACTTTAGAGCTTGGTGTCACCTTCACCAGGTCGCCGAACAACTGATTCACCTCCGCGAACGTCTCCTTGATGAGCTCCCACTTATCCCCCAAACCCAAGGCATTGGCCTGTGGGCGCAGGTTGGAGTATTGCCCACCCGGAATCTCGTGGCGGTATACCTCTGCCGTACCGGCTTTCAGGCCAGACTCAAACGGATAGTAGTATTCGCGCACCGTCTCCCAATAGTTGGAGTGGCGGTTGAGGCTCTTCTGGTCGAACTCGCGGTGCCGCTCCTGGAAGCGCATCATCTCCACGATGGAGTTGAAGTTAGGCTGCGAGGTAAGACCAGACATGGAGCCAAGGGCTACGTCTACCACGTTCACGCCTGCCTCTATCGCCTTCAGGTATGTGGCGGACTGTATGGATGAAGTATCGTGGGTATGCAGGTGGATGGGCAGTTTAACGGTATCGCGCAGCGCCTCCACCAGCACCGTGGCAGCGTATGGCTTCAGCAGACCGGCCATGTCTTTGATGGCCAGGATGTGCGCCCCGGCATCTTCCAGTTGCTTGGCCAGCTGCAGGTAGTAGTCCAGATTGTACTTGGTCTTCTTCGGGTTCAGGATGTCGCCTGTATAGCAGATGGCACCTTCGGCCAAACCACCCGTACGCTTGCGCACGAAGTTGATGCAAGGCTCCATGCTCTTCATCCAGTTCAGGGAATCAAAGATGCGGAAAATATCCACGCCCGTCTCCCAGGATTTCTCCACGAAAGCCTCAATCAGGTTGTCGGGGTAGGCCTTGTACCCTACCCCGTTGGAACCGCGGATGAGCATCTGCAGCAGGATGTTAGGTATAGCCTCGCGTATCTCGGCCAGCCGGCGCCACGGGTCCTCGTGCAGGAAGCGCAGGCACACGTCGAAGGTCGCGCCGCCCCATACCTCCATGCTGAAGGTCTGCGGATGGTCCTTGGCGTAGGCCTCGGCTATTTTGAGCAGGTCGAAGGAGCGCATGCGGGTGGCCAGCAGCGACTGGTGCGCGTCCCGGAAGGTGGTGTCGGTGTAGTGTATCTGCTTCTCGTTGCGCAGCCATTTGGAAAATTCCTCTGGTCCCAGCTTTGTCAGCAGGTCCTTGGTGCCCGGCTCATAGGGCTTGTTCAAATTGAAGCCATGGAAATCTGGTTTAGAGAGCACCTTGTTCGGGTCCGGGTTCTTCACATCTGGGTGGCCGTTCACTATCACATCGGCCAGAAAGCTCAGCAGTTTGGTTGCGCGGTCTTTGCTTTTCTTGAACACGAACAACTCGGAGTGGTTCTTCACGAAATCCACGGTGGCGTCGCCGGAGATGAAAGTTGGGTGCGTGATGATGTTCTGAAGGAACTGGATGTTCTGCTTCACACCCCGGATACGAAACTCGTCCAGCGTACGCGACATCTTCATGGCCGCATGGCGTAAAGTAGGTGCCTGCGCCGATACCTTTACCAGCAGCGAATCAAAAAAAGGACTGATTTTAGCGCCTTGGTAAACGCTGCCCTGATCGAGGCGTATGCCGAAGCCGCCCGCACTGCGGTAAGCGATGATGGTGCCATAATCGGGTTTGAAATCGTTTTCCGGGTCCTCGGTGGTGATGCGGCACTGGATGGCCACGCCGTTTGCCCGCACGGTATGCTGGGGACCCAGCAGCACCTCCTCGTGGTCCAGGGTATAGCCGTCGGCAATGAATATCTGTGTTTTGATGAGGTCTATACCCGTAATCATCTCTGTCACAGTATGTTCCACCTGAATCCGTGGGTTCACCTCGATGAAGTAGATGTTGTTATTGTGCGGTTCCACCAGAAACTCCACCGTGCCCACGTTGTTGTAATTCACGGCTTTGCAGATGCGGATGGCATAGTCATACAACTGCTGGCGCACCTCCTCGTTCAGGCTGATGGCCGGAGCCACCTCCACCACTTTCTGGAAACGGCGCTGCACAGAGCAGTCGCGCTCGAAGAGGTGGGTGATGTTGCCATAGTTGTCGGCTACAATCTGCACCTCGATGTGCTTCGGGTTCTCCACGTACTTCTCCAGGAACAGTGTATCGTCCCCAAAAGCCTTCAAGGCTTCGTTTTTGGCCTCGAAGAAACCTTTCTCCAACTGCTCGTCGTCCCGAATCACGCGCATGCCCCGTCCGCCGCCGCCTGCGGCTGCCTTCAGCATGAGCGGATAGCCGATGCGGTGCGCTTCTTCCAGCGCGGTATCATAAGTGTTCAGGTCAAGGTCGTTACTTTGTATGATGGGTACTTCGCAGCTCACAGCCACCTTCTTTGCCGATACCTTATCGCCTAGCGCGCCCATCACCTCCGGCCGCGGCCCGATGAAAATAATGCCGTTCTCGGCGCATTTGCGGGAAAAATGCTGGTTTTCGGACAGGAATCCATACCCTGGGTGAATCGCATCCACGCCATTATCCTTCGCAATGGCAATAATGCCGTCAATGTCGAGGTAGGGCTGCAAGGGCTGGTTATCTTTGCCTATTTGATAGGCCTCGTCGGCTTTGTAGCGGTGGAGCGAGTAGCGGTCCTCGTAGGTATAGATGGCCACCGTCTGGATGTTGAGCTCTGTACAGGCCCTAAGTACACGGATGGCGATTTCGCCGCGGTTAGCGACAAGTACTTTTTTGATTTTCATATAAGGTGAGATGTAGGGTATAGCTGCTTAACATGTTTCATTTCAAGTGCGGCCGAACGGGAGTGCCCGGCATGCCATGTGTTATTCGTTAGCTAATCTATTAAATATAGTCTAGGAAATGGGTATGCTTGCAGGCCAGGAAAGCGGGTGCCTGCTGTTTTCAAAACACCTGTTAATACAGCGTTTTTCTAAATTAGGTTATAATTCAATTTCGGTAGCGCAAGGAGGCTCTGTTGACTAGCACGAATCTTTGATTCCCGACAGCAACAGCAGCCTAACATACAGTCAGTTAAGGATTACCAGCCTCCCTTAGAACTGAGGATGGTGGCTAGAAAAACAATAGAAAGCTGGAACTAGCATACTTCTGAAGCCGGCGGGGGCCATGTCCGCATTTGCATTGGGTTGTGTATCTTTGGGGGATGCCTCGAAAATCGTTTTTACTGACCATTGGATTCTGCTGCCTGCTGTCGCTGCAGCCTGTCCGAGGTATAGCCGCCGCCACCGCGAGTGATTCCACGACAGCCCCCCTCAACAAACAGCGGCTGCTGCTTCTGGGCTCAGGTTTCACGGCCGGCTATACCGCTTTGCTGCTCTCGCTGAACAACGCCTGGTACCAGGACCAGGAACGCATCGGTTTTCATTTCTTCAACGATAACCGCCAGTGGAAGCAGATGGACAAAGCTGGCCATTTCTGGGGCGCCTTCCACCAAAGCCGTGCAGGTATAGACCTGTTGCGTTGGGCCGGCGTGCCTGACAAGAAAGCGATAATTTACGGTGGGCTGGTAGGTATAGCCCTGCAGACCCCAATTGAGATTTTCGATGGCTACCAGGCAGATTACGGCGCCTCTGTGGGCGATGCAATTGCCAATACCGTGGGCTCGGCTGCCGTCGTGGCGCAGGAACTGGCCTGGCGGGAGGTGCGCTTTATGCCTAAGTACTCCTTCCATACCACCCGCTATGCCGGAGAACGCCCCTATGTGCTGGGAAGCAGCCTAGGGGAGCAGGCCCTGAAAGACTATAACGGACAGACCTACTGGCTGTCGGTGAACGTGGGTGATTTTCTGAAGGAGGAAAGCCGGTATCCGAAATGGCTGAGTATAGCAGTCGGGTATGGCGGCGAAGGGATGGTGTACAACGACGAAGAGCTGAACCAGGTGCGCGGATTTGATGCCCGCCGCCAGTACTACCTCAGCCCCGACCTGAACCTGATGCACTTCAAAGGCCGCAATAAGGTTGTGAACACGGCGCTCTATGTGTTGAGTATCGTCAAAATACCGGCTCCGGCCCTGGAATACAACCGGCGGGACGGCTTCCGGCTACACCCACTCTACTTTTAATAGAGCAGCCAACTCTGAATTGCAAGTCGTATCTTTGTAAAGGGTCAGTCTTGTTAGCTATACCTCTTCCTGCTGTTGGGGACTTCTATGTTATAGGAAAACCCGAGTAACGAAGAATCCCGATGGGCATACCTGGAGGAGGCGCTAGCGTAGACAGACAAACAGGTATAGCCCATTAGCAGCGGCGCATACCGGCTGAACATACATATCAAACCTTAGAACTATGAACGTAGGAGACCGCGTGCGCCTGATGTCTGGCAGAGAAGAAGGCATCATTACACGCATACTCGATAATAATATCGTGGAAGTCGCCATCGACAACGACTTCACCATACCTGTTTCGCGCCGGGAGATTGTGCTGATTGCCCCAGAGGAGGCAAAAGCCTTCCGAAATGCGGAGCCGGACATCGCCCGGCCTGCTGCCCGAAAAGAGCCTCCCGCACCCGTTCTGGCCGAAAAAGGGATTTACCTGGGCATGGTGCACCAGTCGGAGGAGCTGCTGGCGGCCACCGTCATCAACAACACCGACTACGACATCCTCTTTACTTGCGGCGAAGAGCGCAACAACCAATACCGTGGCCTGCAGAACGATAAACTGCCCCCCAAAGCGACCCGGGTGGTGGGACATTACCACCTGAAGGATTTTGAGAAATGGCCTACCCTGATTGTGCAGTTTCTGCAGCACCGCAATGGCAGCCCTTCCCTTTTTGAGCCTGTCACCAAGAAAGTGCAGTTTCGGGCTAACTCCTTCTACAAGAGCAAGAAAACAGCCCCTGTTGTGAACAAAGAGGCCTATCTGTTCCAGCTGGATACCAAACCTGTGGCCGTGGACACCGATAAGATAAAGGAGCAGCTCTCAGAAAAGCCTGCCGCACAGCAGAACGCAAAGGTGCAGGCGCCGGAACATGAGGTAGACCTGCACATCGAGAAGCTGGTAGAGGACTACAGCGACATGAGCAACAGCGCCATGCTCAAGCTGCAGCTGGAGCGCTTCCAGGATGCCCTAGAACGCGCCATGGCCGCCAACATGCACGAAATCATCTTCATACACGGCACCGGCAACGGCGTGCTCCGCAAGGAAATCCAGAAGTTATTGAGCCGCACCCCTGGCATACGCTTCTTCGAGGATGCCCGCAAAGAGAAGTTCGGCTACGGCGCCACGCTGGTGAGGCTGCGATAAGTTTGAGGGTTTAGAAGTTTTAAGCCATGCCTAATTGCTATACCTCACCGCCCCGTTGCAAATAGGTATAGCTCATAAGGTTTGTGCATGACCTGTCTCCTATTATTGAGGGAACTTATAGCTGCTTTCAACGCTTGAACAATCAAGCAATCCAACAATTTACTATACCTTTGCAGGTATCGAAGAATTAACAGCAAGCCGTCTTATCGCCGCTCCACCTGGAGGGGAGGAAAGTCCGGGCAACGCAGAGCATCCTACTTCCTAACGGGAAGGGGCCTTTCGGGAGACTGGAGGGCTACAGCCAGTGCCACAGAAAAGTACCGCCACGTGCAAGCGTGGTAAGGGTGAAAAGGTGCGGTAAGAGCGCACCAGTGGGCAGGTGACTGTCCCAGCTGGGTAAACCTTAGGAGTTGAAAGACCAAATAGGCTGACAGCGCTCCGCTTTGGCGGGGCTAAGGGCTGCTCGTCCGATGTCAGTGGGTAGGTCGATGGAGCCTGTGCGTGAGTGCAGGCCTAGATAAATGATAAGACGTCAGGCTTCGGTCTGATGACAAAACCCGGCTTATAGGCTTGCTGTTATCTCTTCTTCTCACTTTTTTCTCAATAGTGCCGGTTCCGGCGCCTGCTCCTTTGTAGCTACTGTTTTTGCATCTTTCATCCTGAATTTTTTCATAGCTTCGCCTAGCCGGCGGGGCCTCACTTTTCTACTTGATGAGAATCGAGGGGCCCTACCCCCAAACAAGCAAAAAAGTCAGGACGTTTTTGAACTCGCTGACGCTTAGACACAAAATCGTCATCATTGCACCAGGCTCCGGCCGTTGCTCTGTGGCTGCTGTGGAAGCTCTCCCCTTGAGGGGAGTCAGAGGGGTGTCAAGGCTATACCTAAACCTGCTCTTCGCCTGCTATACCTGCTCACGTTCCAGTAATGCTTTGTTTGTCATTCCGACGAAAGGAGGAATCTGTTACGCTACCCACCGCCGGTTCGAGCGCAGCGGGAACGGTGGTGAGACATTCGAGCAGTCTGCAACCGGCTGATGCTATACCTTCGTGGCTGCTGTGGTAAGGATGCTTGGCTATTCCTGCCAGTGTTCTGTAATGCAGCGCCTATACCTTATGAGGAGTAAGGCAGAAAGACCCCCTTCAAAGGGGGCAGGGGGATGTCCATGGCTGAGTAGGGTTACCTTTTGAGAGGGACAGGAGTGTGGCAATCGTTCTCGACTCCTACCCCCATAAATGTCAAGGCGGCAATAGCCCAAACTACCTCCGCTCCAACCGCTGACCAATCCCTCCTGATTTAGTATCTTTGCAGCCAAATCAACCTGAACATGACGGACGAACTCAAGCTATACGACCCATTCCAGAAAATGCAGTTCAGCGACGAAAACTGCTTTCTGTGTGGCACAGACATAACCATAGAACAACGCACTCCTGTATTTGGGACATGGCTGCAGGAGAAGTACGGTCTTCAGCACAAGGAACTGCTCCTGCTCGACAAAAGCGTGGCCACCTTTGGCGAACTGACCATCCCCTGCTGCGACAGCTGCCATACCCAATATGTCATACCCTTGGAAAAAGAAGTAGAGCAAGCCGCAGCGCTAGGTATGGTTGGCCTGCAGCAGCTAGATCAGAAGAGGCTGTTTCAGTGGATTGGCAAGATGTATTACGGCACCCTGGTAACGGAGCTTATCAAGGAGACTGACCCGCTCATCATGCCGCAGAACCCCATCAGCGAAAACAACAAAATGCTGGGTAAATTCCGGGAATTTTTCAAGGTGCTGCAGTCGCTGCGGGTGCCTATGGTTTTCTCCGACTTCCTCCCCTGCTCCCTGTTCCTATTAGAGGTCAGCCCCACAGAGGATGAGTTGCCGTTCGAGTACCAGGATGAACTGACTACCATGGCCTTCAGCATCAAGCTCGGCTCCGTGTCCGTGGTATGCACGCTCCTGGACAACGGCATTATCGGCAAGGCCTTAGGCAGACTGTACCGCCTCACGCAGGGGCAGCAACTGCACCCGATACAGGTAGCCGAATTTAAGGCGCGTGTGTTTTACGCAGCCTACATCTTCAATGCGGTCCCAGAGTACTTTGAGCGCCCACTCAAGCCCGAAGACAGGTACATCACAATGGATACCATTATTGATGATGTCACCAACGAAGTGTTCAACCCCTGGGTCCTGACCGCCTATGCCCACATGCTGGAGGAAATGCTGAAACCCTGGGGTATTCGGGAGAAAGAAATATTGGCCAATCCACAGCAACCAATTAGCTTTCTGGTGAATGAGCAGGCTGGCTTTAACCCGATGGAACGCTTTAAGAGGCTAAATTGAGCGGCTGCTGGAATAGCCGGATATACCTTAAAATGAGAAGCGCCTGCTACTGTATAGTAGCAGGCGCTTCTCATAACAATAAATATTTATTACTGCTCTATCACGAAGCTTACGCCCACGTGTGAGGTGATGGTCACCTCTCCGCCGGCAATGCTAGGGCCACCGTCTTGGGCCATGTCTGCTTCCATCATAGCTGACTTGGCATACGCAATGCGCGGGCCACCATTGATAGGAGTGCTTTCGTTGATGGCGTAAACCTTCCCTACCTTCGCCCCTAACTCAGAGGTCATGGCATTGGCTTTTTGTTTAGCATCCGCAAGAGCACGCTTACGCGCTTCGGCTTTGTGCTTCTCCACATCCTTCACCCGAAAATGGATGCCATCAATGCGGTTCACGCCGTTGTCATACAAACCCGACAGCAGTTCATCGAACCGGTTCAGCTTCCTGATGACGATGGTCATGGATTTCTGGGCGAGGTAGAAATCAGGATTGGCCTTGCCATATTCTCCACTTGTGTAGATGGGCTGCAGGTTCACATAGGAGGTCTGTATGTCTTTGGCATCCACCCCCTGTTTACGCAGGTAAGCAATAATGGCCGCTGCCTTACTGTCCGTCTGCTTGCGTGCCTGCTCCAGCGTTTTTTCGCGCATCTCCACTCCCAGGTTGATAACTACCTCATCGGGTTGTAGCTTCACTTCCCCTATCCCGTTCACATTGACAAGTGGGGGCTGAATTTGCTGTTGTGCCTGTACCTGCAGTACGCTTACGAGCAGTAGCAAGAGGGCAATCCAGGATGTCTTTTTCATAATTTTTGGCTTAGGTGGTTGATTGGTTAGTTGACTAAACATATAGCCCAATGCTATATAGCCGCATAATTACAAATCTTATACCAGAAAACCCGCTGTTAGGCTTTCTACAAAAAAAGACCCCAGGCAGTGTATACCTGGGGTCTTCTATGTCAAGCGGTTAGGCTTAGTCAATGAGGTCAAAATCTTCGTCGGCTACGTACTTAGCTATCAGCACAGCGCCTAGGGTAACAGCACCTGCAGCCAAAATGAGCTGGGTAGTCGACATCCTACGAGCACCCTGTAGTACAAGTGTTCCCACATCGTGCAGTAGCTCAGGAAGTTTTTCGCGACGGCCCTGAAACACGTGCATAGCCGACTCTACTGTCTTAGACATATCGTGTGGCTGCACCAGTTTCAAGGCACTAGAACCACCTCCACCAGACTGCTTCTTGTTCTGGTTTTGTCCGCTGCCACCGTTGTTCTGGTTGCCCTTGTTATCGTTTTCCATAGTTATATTTTCGGTTTCGTTATATATGTATTAAACAAGTGGTTTCTTATACGGAGTTATTGGTGCAAAGGCTTGATTTAGGCCTCTGATTTGCCTCCATACTGTGCAATCATTTGGTCCATGCGTTGCACCAGGCTATCGGCGTTAATCATCATGCTGGCCGGGAAGCCAACGGACAAATCATCAATCTCCAGCGACTGAGCTTCCGCGTTGTAGGTATAGTTCGCGTTCACTCCTTTCTCATTGATTCTGCCGCTATCGCCCTGCAGCGACAGGCCCATAGATTGCAATTTGCTTTTCAATTCATTATAAGCGTCAGGGGTTACGCCGGTGTAGTATGCTCTTCGTGCCATGTTATAAACAGTTTTTACTTGATAAGGTATAACGCACAAGATAATACTTGGTTTGGAAAAAGCTTTCTACTTCTTTTGACTATTGAAATCACAGATTAACGGCTGTAAGAGTGCCAAAAATCTAGAAATAGTTTTGCACTATAACTTACAAGTTGTATATTTGCATCCTCAAATCACTTGATGGTCCGTTCGTCTAGGGGTTAGGACTCCAGATTTTCATTCTGGCAACAGGGGTTCGATTCCCCTACGGACTACTAAGAAGCCGCTTCAGGTAAAACTGAAGCGGCTTTTCTTTTTGCCCAAGCTTTAGTACTCTGGTTTTTATATTCTTCAGACTCCCCTTTACAATCGTAGATTTGACATAGCAATTAATAAACCTATAATTGTAATCAATAACTACCTACATTGGTATCATGTTAAAAAAAACAGGCTTTGTGCTTATAGCACAAAGCCTGTTCTGAAAGGCAAGCGAAATACCCGGCAACACTGCTTAGAAAATTTCAATCTGAGTGACCTTCCCTATTTCGACTTGTACTCTAACTCTAGGATTACATATAGCTAAAGTCCAGTCTACGGTTATATGTAATGCTTTGACACCACCAAAATCCTACCTTTCACTCCGTCTAGCACATAGATATATTTATCGTCAGGATTTGTAGACGTCTCCAGCTCTCCAGCTTGGAACACAGTCGTCCTATCCATATGCTCCATGAAGATTTCCTGATTCGTAGTTTTAGGCGGTGGTGGGATGATGTTCACTTCTTTATGAAATCCATTCAATTCCTTCCTGGTGCCATCGGTTGCAAACAAATAGTCATTGTCTACACAGAAGTCCCCGGCCTGTGCTCCGCCCCAAACAGCTTTTATCGTGTAGAAGAGGGAAAGTGTTTTATTGCCTTCATTGAGTTTCAACACTTTATTCTGGTATTGGAAAAAGGTAGCATTGTTTGAGAATCTGAATTTGATTTTGTAGGAGTACAAGTCCCACTGGGCATCATAATATTCACTTAAATCATAGGTTGTATGCCCAGATTCCGGATTTATCACAAACAGTTTTCTCTCCGTTGGAGAGATGGCATACAAGCCTTCATTGTTTGATGCAGCATATAGCAACTCTCCCTTGGCTACTATCCTGCTTACTTGGTCATAAGAATTACCGACTTTTCTTTTGATGATGTGTACATTTTTATCATCAGTCATATACTCGCTTTGAAAGAGGGCCCACTCAGCACCCTTGCCATCCTTGATGATTTCTCCATAGTTTCTATATTTCCCTCCACTGGGGTCGAGAAACTCATGCCAAGGAGCTTCTATCTCCTGTATCACTTTGCCGCTCAACATGTTCACAATTTTGAAAACTGGGATTTTGCCAGGAGTGGCACTGGGATATATCATTACTTCTTGATTACCATGAAGCTCGGACTTTTTATTCAATGGCATGAAGTAATCGAAATAACTATCATGCTTGTAAGAAATCCATTTCCCTTTCAGGATATCGCTTTGTACCAGCGTATATCTGTAAACAGACTCTACGTCTTTGTCATCATCAATAGTACTCATTCCAAAGTACAGGCCATTGTCTGTTGCTATAAAATTATAAGCAGCATGGCTGAATGGTACATGATTGGGTATATCTACATACTCTCCAAAGCGGCTACTTATGGGGTCAGCGTCTACCACGTCCTCTTTACAAGATGTGACGAAGAGCGTTGTCACTAACAAGAGAATACCGGTTGATTTCTTAAAGTTGAAATACATGTGAATCTAATTTTAGCTTTTGTAATGTACAGTAGTCAAACAAATAAGGAACTCATTTTCAAGTTATCAAGCTAAGCATGTCTGCCTGTGTTGATTACAAAAACGTATGATTGGGTACAATATAGATAGGTTAATTACTCAATCGACTGCAATCATGTAAGCTTGATAACTCTTAAATAAGTTATTATAAATACAAAACTACTATAAAATATTAATATATACATATACTTAGTAGTGGGTATTTGTGTAGTGAAAACGAAAGCGAATCATTACTGATAATAGAAAAATAGTTATTGGTTTAGGAGACTAATCCTAAAAAACCGCATTATCAAACCCATCAAGTTTTACAAAATATAGTGAAAGGTGGGCTCTGACGTTTAAAATTAATTAAACACTTGTTTTATTGATAAAAATGGTGTCATCGTTCCTGTTCCACCTCCAAATAATTACACACGAGCATTAAATCACTGTGGATAAGGTTCGATAATTCGATACTGAGGTCTACATGAAAGCCTCTCAGTTAACGCTGAGAGGCTTTTTTCATGCACTTCGGACACTATTCGGACACTAAAGCAGTTTCTCCCCTACTGCTGAGCTTGAGCCCCCCCTCTAAACAGCGTTAGTATATCATGAATACTTAACTGCTCTTATATACTGTTCTTACTTCTATTGCCTCATGAAAGGAAATGTGCTGGCCCACACAGCCCGATAATTTTCTAAGAAAAATTGTGTGCCGTTTGTAATAATACTTACCTGGCTGTAGAGTATCAATTGAGCCATGTTCTTAACCCCTACCCTTGTGGCAACACATTTATATCTTCCATTTACACTAACTTCCCTACCGTTCCAGTCAGGGAGCTTACAAAGGGCAGAATCATCAGCACTAACAGTAACCGCCATTCGTACTAAGCAGTTTTTTTACAACCTGGCTGTTTCTTTTCGCAATGTTGCATGAGACTCACTAACTCCTCCACACTCAATTAGAAATTTGAAAAATAAGATAACATAGGATGATTATTTAGTAAACGTCACAAGCTATATACTTATATAATTATATATTTGCAAAATTTACATAAAGACCTATACTCCATGATAAAAGCTTTACGCGCTTTACTGACCTTCTCTCTTTCGCTTGTTTTCCTATTCGCCTGCAACCCTGACTCTCCAGACCCAGCACCAGCCAGCGAAATCCCGCAACTAAAGGCTATAGCCCAAAAAACAGAGTTAGTCCCTTACGAAATATACAAGGTTATCGTAAAGGAAAAGCCCCTCAAGTCTGACACTTACGCAGCAAAGTTCGGGGAACTGGATGTCACCCTGAAAAAGGTGAATGACACACTGCTTGTCGGCGGTGTGCCTGCCATCGCGCCGGGTACCACCCACCTGAAGGGTACCGTGGAGAATAGCCTACTCGACATCAAGCTTCAGGTGCTACCTAACCAGGATATACCAGAACCAATCGCCTATTTGGAAGCCTTTGTGAATGCGACAGATTTAAGCAAATACAAAATCACTTTGGATTCCCTGGTAAAGGTTGGGACCATGTCTGCGGAACAGGCGAAATCTGAGCTCGACGCAGCAAAAGACGCCCAAGCAGAGCACATACAAATGATAGCTGCCGCCAGTCCAGAGGATCAGAGGATAGCCGCAGCCTTCATATCTGCGAACCGCTATCACTTTGATAAAGTACAAGCCTCCCTCAACGCGCTTCGACTAGCCAGCTCCCAATCCACCATTTCAGATGTGAGAGCCAAAATTGGGACTATAAAGCTTGCAATAGCAGAAATAGGGCTAATGGTCGCTGGCCCGGCACTAATCGCCAGCTCTGTATCGGTCTTCGTACCTGGACAGGCAACCTTAGTAAATTATTGGGCTACTGCCGGTGCTGTGTTAGGAGCTCGCATCTTCGAAAATAAAATCATAGAGCAGAAAAATATCATAGTGGCCACTGCTCTGAGTATTTTCGATGATGCCATGGTAGCTGTTTCGAACAGCTTTGGCGCAGATTTCCAGCAGCGCATTGCCGCAACTGAGCAGACTTTCATCAACAAAGTCGCCTACAAGGCCAATATGACTGTCAGACTAAGAAACCTGCAGCCAAACGATGCTTTTTCGGGAGAGCCTGTACTGAAAAGCTTTGTAGGCCTGTACCTCGGTTTCCGACAATTATGGCAGGAGTACATGGCTGATTTCGGTGCCCTCCCGGACCTGCTGCCTTTGAAAGAAAAGGAAGTGGCAGTTGATTATACCAAAGTGAACGTGCAAATCACTGAAAATACGAACGTGAGCGGCGGCCTGATCAAGGAAAACGACATCTATAAAGTCAGATTTTCCACAGAGGAACTGACAGACCAGAAATTCAAGTTTACCTACACCTATACGCTGCCTGACGTACCGGCCTTCAAACAGGAGGTTTATGGAACGTTGACTATTCCAAACTTTAAGGTGCTAAAAACTAAGGGGGATAATCAGACGGCGGCCCCCAAGGAGATACTGCCGGATTCTTTGATCATTAAAGTACTTGATGGACTCAACAAGCCTGTGGAAGGGTATCAGGTCAGCTGGAACGTAGTTGCCGGAGGTGGTAGCGTTACAGGTAACGCCATTACCAACAAACAAGGCTTCGCAAGGGCGAAATGGACCCTGGGAACCGCAGAAATAGAGAACAAAGTAGAGGCTGTTGTAAAGGACAGAAGCGGAAATGCGATTAAAGACGGCAAAGCAGTTTTCACCGCCATTGCCAAGAACAGCTTCTCTCTCAAATATGTGCTCGGCAATAACCAAAGCGCCTCCTTCGGGGAGACTCTGCCCAACGATCTTATTGTACGCTTGGTAGACCACAGGCAGTTGCCAGTGAAGGATCAGAAAGTATGGTGGTCGGTAACGGAAGGCGGTGGTACTGTGACCTCTACTTCATCCTTCACGGACCAAAACGGGGAAGCGAAAGTCAAATGGAAGTTAGGGCCGGCTGGTATGCAGAAAATGATTGCCTTTTTTAAAGATAAAGACAATAATGATGTACCCGGTAGTCCAGTCACGTTTACCGCTTCACCCGCCAGCTATACGCTCCACTATATTTCTGGGGCTGATCAAACTACCAATGCAGGGCAAAGGATAGCACAACCTCTGAAAGTGCGAGTGACTGACCAGAATAACAACGGAGTGCGAAATGCAACAATTGACTGGGAGATATTAAACACTGGCGGTGGCACGCTCAGCAATACGACCAGCGTAACAGACGCCGATGGTTACGCTTCGACCTTCTATACGCCTGAATCTGTCGGTACAAAACAAATCCGTGCTGTTGGCTCGCTCATTGGGGGCAAGGTAAACAACAGTGTTACTTTCCCTATTTACAGCAAGTTGGGCTATAAGATTATTGTATCAGGAGGGCAGCCTAAGATTTTTGTGGGACATAAAACAGGTGGTAAACCTTTCACATTCCTGCTTACCGATGCGGAAAATAGGCCAATTGCCAATGCCACCTTACATGTTAATCCATATGGCAGTATGCCGGCAAATGTAATTCCAGTTAATGTAGGTCAGAATATCACCTATTCTTCTGCTAATTATGATTTAAAAACTGACGCAGAAGGGAAAGCGACAATAGAAATTAATATAGAGTTTATTGCCGGTGATTATACTTTTAAAGTAGATCATATTCAATACGATGCTAATTTCAACAGTCAGATAACAGAAAACTACTTTAATTTAAGAGCTGATTATCCTTTCACACTAGTTTCTCCTATATTAGGTATAACTACGGTCCCTAATTGTCCAGAAAATGTTATGGAACTGAAATCCAGCTTTACTAATCCTTATAACCTGATCAATGTCAGTTCAAGTGAGTATGTTAAAATCAACTCAAGATACGCTTACAAAGATTCATCTGGAGCGGAAAAGATAAATGGCAACCGTCCACTCAAGGGTAATGTGTTAGAACTAATTGAAACTCAAGAATACCCAAAATGTCCAATAGTGAAATATTCTTTTAATAAAAGCACTTCAACCTTTATAATGCAATCGGGGACAGAATATGATGATAATGGAGCGGTATCGGCACGATATTACGACTTCTATTTTGAAATTATCCAAGGAGAAAGAATTTATCGCTCTAATTTTATAAAGTCAACCAATAGTTTGAATTTTTAAGAGTGTAATAACCATCAAAAGCCTGGTATAACTTAGAAGTTATACCAGGCTTTTGATTCATTTAAGTTAGTGTTTTTTATATCACGCATAACTTTACTTAATTTAGATCAAAGTAACCAGATAAGAACTTTTTATTTATGAATTTTCAGCAGCAATAAATATTCTCTCACAGCCTCCAAATCACTGTGGATAAAGTTCGATAATTCAATCCTTTGGTCTACAAAAGCTGCTCCAGTTAAAACTGGAGCAGCTTTTTTTGTGCTCTTTGGGCACTATTCGGATGCTAAAGCAGTTTCTTCTCTCGTTAAGCTTCACGCAACCTGTAAGTATAGTCACCTTAATAAGGCACCGGCAAGTTTAACTTCTATAAGGGAGTGCGTTACGTAAGGTTCTTGATAAAGGAAGTGCCTTCCTTCAGTTCCTTTGCCAGTTGCTCGATGGTAGTATTCTGAAACACATCACGCAGGGACTCACGTGCCACTTTAAATTTGTCGTGCATGGGGCATGGATGGGTCTCAGAGCATTTTTTCAAACCAAGTCCGCATTCCCAAAAAACGGCCATGCCGTCAATAGCATTAACGATATTGATAACAGGTTGCTCCAGCTGGTATTCGTCAATAAAAAATCCACCATATGGTCCTTTCAAAGAAGTAATGATTCGGTGTTTGTTGAGGATTTGAAGGATCTTCGCTGTAAAAGCCTCAGGTGCATCTACCTCTCTAGCGATGTCTTTCACATTCAGCTTAACCCCTTCTCCAGCTTTCGAGGCTATATAAACTGCTGCCCTGATGCCATATTTGCACGACTTGGAAATCATATTCTGTCCCCATTTTTAAAATCCTGCTACAAACATAAAGTATAACTACCTAACATAGGACAGAAAACTTTATGCACCGGCTTTTGGCTCTATGCTATACCTGATCGTATTGCTTCAACAGCCATTAGAGGTATGTAATCATTACTCCCGTTTTACTGGCTGTTGATGAAATTTATCTGCGCACCAGCAGCTAATACAACTGCGGCAGCAAAGTCTTCCAAAACATGCAGGCTGTGCGGCTCATTGGCCGGAATAAGCAAAGTAAAACCTGATTCCAGTGTGACTTCTCTTTCCTGAAGTTTCAGCACTGCTTTGCCTTCTCTGACAAACAGGAACGCATCTGACGAGGCATAATGCCGTGGCATCTCCTCTCCTTTAGCTAAGTTAACGTTCAACACTTTGTAGGAAGAATTGGCATGAATCTCTTTCATTTCCATTTCAACTTCATTAGATCAATTACAAAAAACTAACCTTAGTTGCAGTCATTTAAACCAGCGTAACCGTATCAGTTCCCTTCAGCCCATCGATACGCCTTTCGAAGTTCGTTGCCATTATCAAGGCTCTTTTCTTCGCCTCCTCAGCCATCGGGCCTTCAAAGTAAGTATCAACGGTGCCGATAAAAAGGGAGAGCCAGCGCTCGAAGTGTTCTCCATCTACGGGCATAGTCGCATGCTTTGCAAAAGGATTACCGGTATAGCCTTTTACCCCGAACAGCGCAGCGTTCCAGAAGGTATACATCTTTTCCAGGTGCGGCTTCCAGTAGGTATTGAGTCTGAAAAGAAAAATGGGCGCCAGCAGTTCATCATTCCGGACCAGGGTATAGAACTCATCTACCAATACTTTAATGTCTTCCAGTCCGTTTATATCGTGTTTTTGTGTCATCTTTAAATTGCAAATTGTGTAATAAGGTAATATAATGCCCAGCCGCCAAAAAGGATGTGCAATATCCATACCCAGTTGGGTATACTCCGTGGCGTTTCACTGCCTTCTATCAGGAACACTTTCTGATCGCCTTTGCCGTAGGCACTCACCATGATGGGTAGCACACCGTCTACCACCTCGTTCTCAGAAATGCCTTCCACGTTGATGTCGGGCCCGTTACGCACAACAAACGGAATTTTGCGGATGCCTTCCTTGCCGGACGGGTCTTTACTGACGATGCGCAGGGTATGTTCTCCGTCCACCAGTTTCCGGGTATCCAGCTCGAAGTTAATGGGCGATTTGAAGGAGCCTACCGGCTGCGGATCATCATCCACAAAAATTATTACAGAGCTCTTGTCTTCCATTCTGTCAAAATTCTAATACAGTTCTTTTGATGTGGTCCCTACTTTCTTCACCCGGACGGACCAGCCATTTTATGCTAAAAAACAAACAAGCCACCACAATAACCACTGTGGCCCACACAAGGATATAGTCCCAGTCACTTTGCGGGCCGGCCCCGTGGCTGATGCCCTGCAGCACCTTTGGCTGCTGTTTTTCACATACCGGGCAGGCATAGGCTACCAAGCTGAAGAGTATGCCGAGAACCGTTAGCAGGAATGTTTTCATAGGTAAGTGCTTCTTTAATCTTTTGTTCGCCAGTAATTGTTAGCCTGTGCAATCGTTTGAAATTCTACCGCTATTACCTGAGCCGATGCAATCAACTGCGCTGTATCAGATGCGTAAGCAGCACGCAGCTGCTGCCGTACACCAGCATCCGGCTGTATAGCGCCAATTGATTTCCGGGACAACTTTATGGCAAGTTGCCGTCCTTCAAAAGGCGTGGCAGTAATCAAACTTGGCAGGTAATCTTCTTCCTGGTTTTGCATAGGTATAGTTTTGCTGTTGATTTAAATTTTATATTTCCTTATTTCTTGGCTGTCTGTCCGAGCATATCCATGATTTTCTGAACTTCTTCTACCGGCACTTTGCGCGCGCTGTTGCCCCAGCTGGTGCGCTCGTGATTGATGATGGCGGCTACTTCCGCAGCTGATAACTTCATATTCGTTCCAATGGCCGGCATAGACGCAAACTCAGGCCGGGCATCGTAACCGTTCATCACCACATCAATCAGCACCTCGGGGTTATCGTCCAGTACAATCTGGCTTCCTTTCAGGGGCGGAAAAGCTCCTTTCAGGCCCTCGCCGCTGGCCTGGTGGCAGCTCTGGCAGTTGGCCGCGTAAAGCGCAGCGCCATCCAGTCCCAGGTCTTCGCCTCCACTTGCATCCGCCTTAGCTTTTTCTTCCCGCTTGTACAGGAACTCCGGCGCGGCCATGGAGCCGGGCAGCTCCGCCTGCTTCAGCGACTGCAGGTAGGCCACCAGATTCAGGGCGTCTTTGGTTGCTACAATCTTACCTTTCACTCCCTTCCGGAAAGCATCAGGCACGGGAACCTCCACGTCACCTTCCTCCAACTCAGCTTTCTCTTCGAACAACCACGGGTAGGCCGGCATAATCGACTCCGCTACCACCGCGCGTGGCTGATACAGGTGCAACAGGTTCCATTCAGCACTGGGTTGGCGGTTGCCTACATCGGCTAAGTCAGGGCCGGTGCGCTCAGTCCCCATCAGGGTGGCGGTATTCCGCCACAAATCGGTGCGTTGTTCATCAGCATAATCGGCCGCTATGCTGGGGCGCTTGCCCCATACTTTGTCCATATCGAGGTTGCGCACCTGCTGGGTATGGCAGGCCACACAGCCGTTGGCCACATAAAGCGCCTTGCCTTCCAGGGCGGCGGCACTCAGGGCCTCTTCGGTTGGCAGCGGGCTGTTGTTGTTCTGGTTGCTGATGGCGGGCATGATGGCAACCAGTATGGTGAGCAGGACAAACAAGCCGAGTGACGTAAGGTATAGTTTCCTGTAGTCGTTAAAAAAGTCCATCATATGCTTTGTGTGCTAAAGAGCAACTGTTAGGAATTTAATGGGTGCTATTGTCTGCTGCTTTTATTTATCGAGGATGTCCACCAATTCATAATCGTTCGCATGGAGCTTCTTGATGGCCTCGTCGTTAATGTTCACCGTTTTGCGCGGATTTATCATCCTGTACATGTTATAGGCGAACACCAGGTGCGATACCCACATCAGCGAACCGCCAATTGCACGCCACAACCAGTAAGGCGCCATCATGGTCACACTTTCAATAAAAGGGAGCCCTTCCATCCACATCAGACCGCGCATAGTGCCACCCCACATAAGCGGTATAGTATAGAACATCATCCCGATAAAAGCCATCCAGAAGTGAATGCCCACCGTGATTTGTGGTGGCTCCTGGCGCGTAAGCCGCGGCACGATGGCGTAGATGCCACCCCACAGGAAGAAAGCAATGATACCGTACATGGTCAGGTGCGAGTGCGCCACCGTGAAGTCCGTGAAGTGCCACATCAGGTTAGTGCTGCGGAAAGCCTCTGCCGTGCCCTGCAACGAACCCGTGAAATAGAAGATGATGCCCACAATGAAGAAAGGCAAGGTATAGCTACCGGCCACTTTATGCCAGGCGCCCCGGAAGGTCATTATAAAGTTGGTAGTGCCAGACACGACAGGTATAACCATGCCAGCACTGCCCACAATCGCTACTGTCTGCAGCGACCAAGGTATAGCGCTGAACACAAAATGGTGCGTTCCGATTAAGGTATAGAAGAATATCTGCGACCAGAAAGCAAGGATGCCGAGGCTGTAGGAATAGATAGGTTTGTTGAGCTGCTGGGGCAGGTAATAGTAGACCAAACCGAGCGTGAAGAGCATAAACCACATGCCTACGCCCTGATGCATATAATAGCCTTGAATGATGGTTTCACCGAGTCCGTTTTGAAAGTTTGGCACATAGGCTACTATGGAGATCACAATCGCAAACATCACCGCCGCCACAATGTACCAGTTCGACACATAAATCTCTGTCGTTTTCCTGCGCGCTACGGTCCTCAGGTAATTGACTAATGTTATGACCAGGCCGATGCCGAACAGCAACTGGATGGGCCAGATGTACTCGCGGTACTCGCCGCCACCGTTGTTAATACCTGCCATCAGCGCGATGGTGCCCAACACAACGGATGCATTGATGAGGATGAGCGACCACCAGCCGGACTTCAGGCTGTGTATCTGGATGTTGCTTACCCGTGGCACGACGTAATACCCCAGCCCGAGCATAGCCAGCGACGACCAGCCCCAGAACACGGCGTTGGTATGCACCGGACGCAACCTGCCAAAGCTCAGCCAGCTTACCTGGTCCACATCCGGAGTCACGAACTTAATGCCGACATATTCCCCCACCGATGTACCGAAGACAAGCCAGAAAGTGGCAGTACCCAAAAACCAAAGGATAAGCCTCGCAAGTGCCGGGTCGATGCCGGGCCGTACGATGGCTTTGCGTTTGGCCTCTATGAATCGGATGTTGGCCCGCTCGTTGATGCTGCTTAAAAGACCCTTGGAGTCTTCCGGTGAAAAAGGCCCTGATAGCTCCTGGTTATTTAAGTGGTAATCCTGGTGGTGCCTGTCGTTTTGCAGCGCTTCCAGCTGCTCCACATTCAACGTCTTCAGGTATGTGGCGAAACGTGTGGCCTCCTCGGAGTCTTTTCTGTTCTGAATATTCTTGAAGAGCGCGTTTGCCTTCACTACCAGTAGAAAAATGGCAGCGACAACAGGTACAATCAGAAGGGTGATGGTGATAAGGATGCCCGGCAAACTGAACAGACCGCTGTCAGCTGTGCTCCCAGATTGGGCGAAGGTGGCAGTTGGAAGAAGGCTAGAAGTTGTTAGCAGTATGACGTAAAAGAGCTTTGAACGGTTTTGTGGAATTGTATTGTCACTTTTTTGTTTCGTCATGTCAGCAGGTTTTTATAATGCATAGGTTCTAAAGGTACGTAAATAATCTATAAAAGATAATCTTATCCTTTATAGATTAATTTAATTGTATACTCCCTCTCTAATCCTTTAATAGGTACCAATCGCTGCTAAATCCCTGTGGATAAGGTTCGATAATTCAATCCTACGGGCTACTACAGCAAAAAAGCCGCTCCACGTATATTAGGGCGGCTTTTTTGGTTCGATAATTTCCCCCCTTCGGTTGATTCTGAGGTTGCTCGCCTCAAAATTCTACTTCTACACTACAGCTAAGGAGTGTGCCAGGTGAGTATTTTGCTAAAAAAGGCTCCGACCTAGGTCTCACCTTTCCCATACGAAAGCCAAAAACGTACCTCTCGCCCAATGCTGCTAACTGCTTACCTGCACTTAAGAAGAACAGTTTATCCGTTATGTTTGGAGTGCATCAGGGCTGATAGTGCCTACACGTCGTATTACCTGATAACTGAAAGCTAATACAGCAAGCGCAGAAATTGAGAACCATAAAATTCGATAAAACCAAGTGCGGTGTAGAGGTCTTGCTAAGGGTGGGATCAGGAGATGAAATAAAAGAAGCGTATACCAATACAGAGGTGTACAATACCGACTATTTTGAGATCCTGATTTTCAGAAAAGCGAAAGGGCATCTCGAACTGAACCAGCGAAAGATCGACTTGGTCGACAATACCATTGTCTACATTTCTCCATTTCAGAAGAGGCAATGGAAATTGGACCCAAACCACCTGGACTTCACTTTCCTTATTTTCCAGGAAGGCTTCCTCAACGACTTCTTTTCCGACAAGCTGTTCACCTACCGGCTTCTTTATTTTTACCAGCTGGATTACCCGCTGAACATGAGAGTCACAGCGGGGTATATCCAGAAAGCCTGCAGCACACTCACTGAAATTCACACCGAACTGAAGGAGACGAAACCAGACAGCGAACATCTTATCCGCTCCCTTCTCTATTATTTGCTGTTGAAACTCAACAGGGATTATGCCCAGCAAAACAACCTGCCACTCGATAAGCCGGAGAACAACTATGCCTATCAGTTTAAAAGGTTACTTGAGCTACACATCAAGGAAAAGCAGCGGATTGGAGAGTACGCGGAGCTTTTAGGCATCAGTAGAATCACGCTGAACAAAGCGGTACAGGCCCAATTCAACGTGACGGCCACCCATTTACTTAAACAAAGGCTGCTCTTTGAAATCAAGAACTACCTGATCCATTCTGGTCTGACTGTAGCCGAGATAGCGCACGAACTCCACTTCTCGGAGCCTAACCACTTGATGCGGTTTTTCAAGGCGCAAACCGGCCAGACTACCACCGTCTTCCTTGCCGATTATCAAAATGGTAGCATAGCATAAGGCTTTGGTAGGCTGCAAGCATTCCGCTATTCCGACCTTTGCGTCGGGTTCATTACTTCACAAATGTTGTAAGGGATGAAACACGGACCATAACAAAACAGAACGATTATGAAAAGAGTATTTTTACTGGTAGCGTTAACTTTATCTGCTACCTTTTCTTTTGCACAAGGCAAAGCAGACACGAAGGCTAGTCTTCAGCTAGTCAGAAACGCCACTTTGATTATAGAGTATGCCGGGCAGAAAATTTTAGTTGACCCGATGCTTTCTCCAAAGGGAGGCTTTCAGTCTTTCGCTGGAATCGAGCGGAACCCTACGGTCGAATTGAAGATGCCGGTAAGTGAAATCACCAAGGGCCTTGATTTGGTCATGGTGACGCATAGCCATCCCGATCACTTCGATGAGGCCGCAAGCAAGACCCTGGATAAATCTGTACAACTGATAAACCAGCCTGCTGACAGAGATTTTTTCAAGAAGGAAGGGTTCATCAACGCAGAAACCCTGGATAACAGCAGGGTATGGAATGATATAAGCGTTCACCGGGTAGAGGCACAGCATGGAACCGGCGAGGTACTGAAGATGATGGGCAAGACCTCGGGTTTTGTGCTCAAGGCCAAAAACCAGCCTACTATCTACATCGTCGGGGATGCTATCTGGACAGAGGAAATCAAAAAGACCATCAAGGAATATAAGCCTGACTATATCATCGTCAACTCCGGGGGTGCAGTTGTGCCTGGCTTTGAGAAGACCCCTATCCTGATGGATGAGGACCAAACGATGGCGTTGGTAAAGGAAAGTGGAAAGGCAAAGGTCATCGCAGTGCATATGAATGCGCTGGACCATTGTCGCACCACAAGAGAGTCACTTCGTCAAAAAGCAGAAAGTTTGAATATCGGAGTAGATAAACTGATTATTCCGCAGGATGGCGAGGTAGTGAAGTTATAAATCTGAATATTTGACTATTGCTTCAAAAACTCCCTTAAATCTACTAAATCCCTGTGGATAAAGTTCGATAATTCAATCATACGGGCTACT
>NZ_KB890761.1:971563-1400409 GCF_000373265.1 Pontibacter roseus DSM 17521 | reverse complement strand
CTTTCTATCTTCTATCTCACAGTCTCTCAAAGAACTTTCCGGAAGACTACCTCTCCCAGTTGCGCCCTGCTCTTCTGCAGGGCCGGCCCGCAGGCCACTCACTCGTGTTGTCGTTGTCTCCGAACCGGGCTGCCCTCGTTTGCGGAGTGCAAAGGTAGGAAACATTTTCCTCTTTGCAACAAAAACACTGACTTTTTTTTCTCTTTCTCCCCGGCCCGTCTGGCTGGGAGGCCCCTTCGAAACCTTCGTTTCAGAGCGGGTTGCAAAGGTAAGCAACCTTTTTGAACCTGCAAACAGCCAGGCGAAACTTTTTCTCTCTTTTTTCTCCGGCCGCCCCTGTCAGGAAGAGGCCTCCGAACGCCTCCTGCTGAAGCGGGCTGCAAAGGTAGGCAGAAGTTTCGTTTCCGCAAGCACCCGGCCAAAGTTTTTTTTCAGTAATCGTTCAGATGCCTTCGGTCTCGCTTTCATCCTCTGACGGCCGCCCTGCCGGCCGCCGCTTCGCTCCCTTCCCCCCGCCCCGTTGGACCGGGTTGGGAGTGCAAAGGTAGGAAACGTTTCCTCAACCGCAAGCGCCTGGGACGAACTCTCACCTCCGCCTGGGGGCGGTTCCCCCTAAGCCCCTCAGCCGCTGCGGGATTCTTTCAAAAGAAAGTTCGGGGTTTCTTTCTTCTCCGCCTGATGTTTACCTTTGTTTCGACGGCTTTGGTATAACAGCTACCAAGATGCTGTTAGTTCCAGGGTTATTAAGAATTATTTCTTATCCCTATACCTGAGCAGCTCCCCCTTGGGCGCTAGATGTTAACCTAAAATTAGCTACCTGAAGTTCCGTCTGAAATGAAAATTTTTCTCTTCTAATTATTGATAAATAAAAGGGCTCCGTCTTCAGCAGACGGAGCCCTTCCAATAAGTAAAAGTTAGCTTAAACTACCTTCACATTCTCTCTTCTAAGGGTACTCTTCCTATCTGGCCCTACAGATGCAATGGTTATCGGTACTTGCAGCTGTTCCTCTAAGAAACTCATATATTTATTGAATGCTTCAGGAAGCGCCTCCACAGCCTCTATCTGATTCAAGTCCACTCTCCAGCCTGGGAGTTCTTGGTATATTGGTTCTATACCTTCTTCCTCCAGTGAGTGCGGCAACTGGTCTGTTATTTCACCTGATGGCAACCTGTAATGTGTACATACCTTGATTACATCAAAGTCTGTAAGCACATCGGCTTTCATCATATTTAGCTGGGTTACGCCATTCAGCATAATGGAGTATTTCAGACTAGGTAAATCTACCCATCCGCAACGCCGTGGTCGGCCTGTAGTTGAGCCGAACTCTCTTCCGGCTTGTCTTATTTGTTCTCCTACCTCATCCAATAATTCAGTTGGGAAGGGACCACTGCCCACACGCGTACAATATGCTTTGAATATACCGTATACCTCACCTATGTGACGAGGCGCCACACCAAGACCAGTGCAAGCTCCGGCTACCAGAGTTGTAGAAGATGTTACATAAGGATATGTTCCAAAGTCTACATCCAATAAGGAGCCTTGCGCTCCCTCTGCCAATATCCGCTTGCCATTCTTGAGTGCATTGTTAATCATGTACTCGCTATCTACTAGCTTTAGGGTACGCAGATAGTCAACAGCGTCAAAGAAAGCCTGCTCCTGCTCTCCTAACTCTAAGGTATGACCATAGAATTCTACCGTCTTGCGGTGGCGGTCCAGCAACTTTTCGTACCGTTCTTTGAAGTCATCGGCTAGTATATCACCTACCCGTAAGCCTACTCTACCGATTTTATCCTGATAAGTAGGCCCTATACCTTTCAAAGTTGAGCCTATTTTCCCTTTGCCAAGGGCCTCTTCGGAGACTTTGTCTAATAGCTTGTGGGAGGGAAGTATAAGGGCCGCTTTCTTGGAGATGAACAGATTTTGTGTTGCGTCTACACCGCGGTCCTGCAGTTTCTGCATCTCGATGCGGAACACGATTGGGTCCAGCACAACGCCGTTGCCAATAATGTTCTGGATGCTGGGGTGGAAAATACCAGAGGGAATCTGGTGCAGTACGTGCTTGGTTCCTTCAAACTCTAGTGTGTGGCCCGCATTGGGGCCGCCCTGAAAACGGGCAACAATGTCATAGGTAGGTGCCAGTACGTCGACGATTTTGCCTTTGCCCTCGTCGCCCCACTGCAGACCTATTAATATGTCAACTGCCATTTATACTTTAGTAAATTGATTCCTTTAAGAATTGCGCTGCAAAGCTATCATTTTCTGCGATGGTAAAAATGGCGTTCAGCTTCGTAACAATCAAAAGTTTGCGGATGTGGTCAGATGGCTTGATGAGCACCAACTCGCCTCCCCTGTTGCGGAACTTTGTCAGCAACGATACCAACACGCCCATACCACTGCTGTCCATGAACCGGACATTGGAAAGGTCCACGGCGCAAAGCAACACCTTCTCCTCCACCTGCTCCTCTGCGGCGGCAATCATACGTTGCGTATCAGGCCCCGCTATAAGGTCTCCCTCCAGCCTGATGAAGAGCACCTCATCCTTCAGTTCTGTCTGATACTTCATGCTGTTTCTCTGTTGCTTTCTGGGCGCGGCAATCGCCGCAAACGCCGTATAGGTTTAGGGAATGGTGCAAGATATGAAAATTTAGAAGGTCGCCCACCATTGTCTGTATATTATGAATGCGCGGGTCGCAAAACTCCACCACCTTGTGGCACTCGGTACAGATGACGTGGTCGTGCTGCCGGTAACCGTACGATTTCTCGTACTGCGCCAGGTTGCGGCCAAACTGATGCTTGCTCACCAGGTCGTTCTCCACCAGCAGGTCCAGCGTGTTGTATACCGTGGCGCGGCTCACGCGGTAGTTCTTGTTTTTCATGCTGATGTAGAGCGACTCCACATCAAAGTGCCCGGAACGGGAATATATCTCCTCCAAGATGGCATAGCGCTCAGGCGTCTTCCTGAGACCCTTGCTTTCCAAGTAGGCCGTGAATATCTTCTTGACTTGTTCTATTCTATTTATCTGGTCTGGTAGCATGTCTTCTTTTCCTATTATATATAGTGTGTGAGCGGCAGACTAGTCGAAACGCTCTACCGTCAGCACGCCGTTTACCTTGCCCATCCGCTGAATCAGTTTGTCTAGGTGGCCGGTGTCATTTACAAAAACCATGATGTTGCCCTCAAAGATTCCATCATGCGAATCTATGGTGATGGAGCGCATGTTCACGCGCAAGCTGTTTGAGATGATGCGCGTCAGGTCATTAACAAGACCGACACGGTCCGTTCCCTTGATACGTATACCTGCCAGGAAAGCGAGCTCCTTCTGGTCGGTCCACTTGGCCTTGATGATGCGGTTGCCATAGTTGGACATCAGTTCTATACCTCGCTTGCAGTTGGTGCGGTGTATTTCGATACCATCTTCCTCCGTTTCAAAGCCAAACACCTCATCGCCAGGTATAGGATTGCAACAGGAAGCCACTTTATAGGCCATGTTGGAGGTATTCTCCCCTATGACCAACATGTCAGATGTTACGCCTCTTATTTTCTGCACCTCCCTATCAAAGGACTTCGGCTCCAGCATAGAAGAGCCCCGCTCGGCCTGCGCCGTGAAAATAACCTCCTTGATATTCTTGATGTCGATATGTCCGGTGGCGATGCGGTAATGCAGGTCCTGAACCGTTGGCACGTTGAAGAAGGCCATCAGTTTGTTCAGGTTCGCCTGGCTCTCAGGCACGTTCAATTGGGCAAGCCGCTTCTCCAGCATCGCCATACCTTGTTCTGACTTGTTCTTGCGCTCCTCCCGCAGGTATTCCTTTATGCGGGAACGGGCCTTAGACGTCACTACATAGTCCAGCCATTCCTCGTTCGGCTTCTGCTTCTGCGAAGTGAGTATCTCTACCTGGTCTCCGTTTCGTAGCCGGAAACTCAACGGCACCAGTTTCTGGTTCACCTTGGCGCCCAGGCACTGCAACCCAATCTGTGAGTGAATCTCAAAGGCGAAGTCCAGAGCAGTGGCTTTGTCTGGCAAAATGAGCAGTTCGCCTTTCGGTGTGAACACGAAGACCTCCTCCACGAACAGGTTCTTGCGGAACTCGTCCATGAACTCGAGGGCGTTGGCTGTGTTGTTCTCCAGCATATCGCGCACCTTGTTTATCCACATCTCCAAGCCAGACTCCCCGCCACTTCCATCACTCTTATACTTCCAGTGGGCGGCATATCCGCGCTCGGCAATCTCGTCCATGCGCTCGGTGCGGATTTGCACCTCCACCCACTGCCCGGATTTACTCATCACGGTGGTATGGAGCGACTCGTAGCCGTTAGCCTTGGGAGTGTTCACCCAGTCGCGCAGGCGGTCCGGGTTAGGCTGGTAGAAGTCCGTGATGATAGAGTATACCTGCCAGCAGGCGGCCTTCTCATACTCCAGTGGCACATCCAGGGTAATGCGTATAGCGAAGAGGTCGTAAATCTCCTCAAAGGTGATGTTCTGCTTCTTTATCTTCTTTAATATAGAGTAGATGGATTTTGGCCGGCCCTTGATATTGAACTTGAAACCGTGGCGCCTCAACTCCTCCTCAATAGGCGAGATGAAGTCTTTGATAAACTTGCTCCTGGCGGTGCGGGTCTGGCGGATTTTGGTGGAGATTTCCTTGTACGTCTCAGTATCGGTGTACTTCAGGTATAGGTCCTCCAACTCCGACTTGATGGCGTACAGCCCCAGGCGGTGGGCCAGCGGCGCGTACAGGTACATGGTCTCAGAAGCGATTTTGAGCTGCTTGTGGCGCGGCATGCTGTCCAGGGTACGCATGTTGTGCAGGCGGTCGGCCAGTTTGATGAGTATCACCCGTACGTCGTCGGAGAGGGTGAGCAGCATCTTGCGGAAGTTCTCGGCCTGCTGCGAGGTACCGTAATCAAATACGCCTGATATCTTGGTGAGCCCTTCGATGATGCGGGCCACGCTGGGGCCGAACTCACGCTCAATCTCGTCCACCTCCATGTCCGTGTCCTCCACCACGTCGTGCAGCAGTGCCGCCACAATGGAGGTCGTGCCTAAGCCTATCTCCTCTACTGCTATCTGGGCTACGGCGAGCGGGTGCAGGATGTAGGGCTCCCCTGACTTGCGGCGCATGTCCTTGTGCGCCTCTACAGAGGTATTGAAAGCTTTTTTGATAATCTTGGCATCGTTGTCCTTCAGGAAGGGCTTGGCATACCTTAATAATCGGCGGTAGTGTCTTAAGATCTCTTTGCGTTCTGCTTCCGGATCAATCATATTAGTGCTCAGGTAGAAAAGTATAGTGCGCTCCGGCTCTCCAAACCAGTAACTATGCTTATGCTGGTATCTATAAGTATAAATTAGGCAGCGGCATTTTAAGTTTCAAATATAAGTGAATATAAGCTTCCATACACACCGGGCCTGTGCAATCGTGCTATAAATTGATACTGAGGCGCTAAGGTCACGTAGCGGGCTTCTGCTACCCGCACATTAAAAAATATTAGCGTTTTTTTGGACAGGCCACTTGCATTTAAAAATAGCGTGTGTAAATTTGCACCATCATTACAAACAAGCACACATGCGGATGTGGCGAAATTGGTAGACGCACTAGACTTAGGATCTAGCGCTGCGAGGCATGGGGGTTCGAGTCCCTCCATCCGCACACAAACTGAACCCTCAACAGCCCATGTTGGGGGTTTGTTTTTACTAGATGTATCATCACTAAATTATTGTAAGCCTTGAATATTACATTAAATCAAACCGACGGCACTAACGCTCAACTGAAGGTAGTCCTGGAAGAGGCGGATTACGCTCCTAAGGTTGACCAGCAAGTAAAAGAATACAGCAAGAAAGCCCAGATTAAGGGTTTCAGACCTGGTAAAGTGCCTGCCGGCCTTATCAAGAAGATGTATGGCAAGAGCATACTGGTAGAGTCTATCAACAAGATTCTGCAGGAGGAAATCTCCAACTACATCAAGACAAACGATGTGAAGCTGCTGGGCGAGCCCCTTCCAGACCCTAACCAGGAGTCTATTGACTGGGATAACCAGAAGCAGTTTGAATTCAACTATGCAGTTGGACTGCTTCCTGAAATCAACCTCCCGTTGGATAAAAGCGTAGAGGGATACACCATTGAAGTAGACCAGGCTACGATTGACGAGGCTTACGAGAACCTGAAGCGCCAGTTCGGCAAAACTACCAACCCAGAGGCATCAGAGGAAGGCGACTTCATCTACGGTGACCTGAAGCAGGTGGAAGGCGATTTTGAATCCAAGACGCTTATACCTACCAACCGTGTGGTGGCAGGAAAAGAGCAGTTTGTAGGCGTAAAGGCCGGTGACACTATTCGTTTTGACATCCGTCAGGCATTTGGTGATGACAACAGCGCGCTGGCACACGTTACTGGTCTGAGCAAAGACGTGGTAGCTGACCTGAACGGCGAGTTTGAATTCACTGTGGAGAAAATCAACCGCACGGAGCCGGCCGAACTGAACCAAGAACTTTTTGACAAGCTTTTCGGTAAAGATGTCGTAACTACAGAAGATGAGTTCGACTCCAAAATCCGTGAGACCATCAAGGAGAACTATGACCGTGAGGCTGACAACCTACTGAGCCGCAACATCATCGATACACTGGTAGACAACGTGGACGTGGAACTCCCTACCGAGTTCTTCAAGCGCTGGTTGCAGGTGACTAACGAAGGCCGACTGACCACAGAGCAGATTGAGGAGAACTTTGACAAGTATCTTCGCGAGCTGAAGTGGTCTATGATTAAGAACAAGGTGGTTGAGGAGAACGAGCTGAAAGTGACCAACGAAGAGGTTGTGGATGCCACTAAGGAGAAGATGCTGGCGCAGTTCAACATGCCGGAAATACCAGAAGAACTGGTGGAGAGCATGAATAACTACGCAAACCAGTACCTAAGCCAGGACAATGGCCGTAACTACATCAATGAGTACGAGCAGCTGCTGGCCGAGAAGGTGCTCGCTAAACTGAAAGAGAAAATGACTGTTGTAGAGAAGACAATCTCTGCAGAGGACTTCAAGAACCTTTCCTTCTAGGGAAGTAGATTATATTTTACTTAAAAAGTCCTTTATTTTTTAAAGGACTTTTTTATTTTTGACCAAACCGTAAATCTAAACAAGATGATGTTTAACAAAGACGAGTTCCGGAAATTTGCCGTAAAGGGCCAAGGCATGAGTGGCCTGGGCGTAGACCAATATATTAGCCATGTAGAAGGCCGAGCCATGCATACCATCGAAAGCATGACACGCTCTGTGATTGAGGAACGTCCCACGAACTTCCGTGAGATTGACGTGTTCTCCCGCCTTATCATGGACCGCATTATTTTCCTGGGCACACAGGTAGATGATTTCATAGCCAACATCATCACGGCACAGCTGCTGTTCCTGGAGTCAGCCGACGCCAAGAAGGACATCCTGCTGTACATCAACAGCCCGGGTGGCTCGGTATACGCTGGCCTTGGCATTTATGACACCATGCAGTACGTGAACCCGGACGTGGCCACTATCTGTACAGGTTTGGCTGCCTCGATGGGTGCGGTACTACTGGCCGGAGGCGCCAAGAACAAACGCTCGGCCCTGCCGCACGCACGGGTGATGATTCACCAGCCAATGGGCGGCACACAAGGCCAGGCTTCTGATATCGAAATCACGGCACGTGAGATTCTGAAGCTGAAGAAGGAGCTGTATGAAATTCTGGCGGAGCATTCCGGCAAGTCGTATCAGGATATCTACGACAACTCTGACCGCGACTATTGGATGAAGGCAGAGGAAGCGAAAGAGTACGGCCTGATAGACGAAGTGCTACACCGCAAGAAAGAGTAGTGTCTGATTAACAGCACTTTAAATTGACCAAATCCAAGGTATGCGACACCCGCCCCAAGCAACTGAGGCGGGTGTCGTTGTTTTCTATGACAAGATAAAATTGCACCTATCCTGTGGCATCTGGCAAGTGGCGGAATTCGTACAAGAATTTATCAACAGGCAGATGTGGATTCCTTTTGTTTGTAATAAGCTGATTAACAACATTATAAATCAAGATATACGAATAGTTATTTTTGAATTTATGGGTACTTTTTATAATCATATCAACATTCCTGCACAATAATTTGTGCTCCAATAATATTTCAATTTTGTACCTTTGCCTTCGTGCAAGACCTGATGAAGGTCTAAAAATCTTCTGAACAAACTTTTTATGGCTGAAATAACTTGCTCCTTCTGCGGCAAAAACAAGAAAGACGTATCGGTGATGATATCCGGTATCAACGCTCACATCTGTGACCGTTGCATCGGCCAGGCCCAGCAAATCCTCAACGAAGAGAACAAGATACGCGCTAATAGCCGCACGCCTAAGTTCAACCTGATGAAGCCGAAGCAGATGAAGGAGTACCTGGACCAGTTTGTGGTAGGCCAGGACGAGGCGAAGAAGGTGATGTCAGTGGCGGTGTACAACCACTACAAGCGCCTGATGCAACGCACCAACGAGGACGATGTGGTGATTGAAAAGTCAAACATCATCATGGTAGGTGAGACAGGCACAGGCAAAACGTACTTAGCCCGCATGATGGCCGGTATCCTACAGGTTCCTTTCTGCATCGCTGACGCCACCGTACTGACAGAAGCAGGTTACGTAGGCGAAGACGTAGAAAGCATCCTGACGCGCCTGCTACAGGCCGCTGACTACAATGTAGAGTCTGCAGAGCGGGGCATCGTTTATATTGACGAGATTGACAAAATCGCCCGCAAGAGCGATAACCCTTCTATCACCCGCGACGTGAGCGGTGAAGGTGTGCAGCAGGCACTATTGAAACTGCTGGAAGGCACTGTGGTAAATGTACCACCGCAAGGCGGACGCAAGCACCCGGAGCAGAAGATGATTACCGTGAACACAGAGAACATCCTCTTCATTTGCGGCGGCGCTTTCGTAGGTATAGACAGGCTCATCAAGAACCGCCTGAACACGCGTCCTATCGGTTTCTCTAAGTCGAAGCAGGATGATGCAGAGGAGAAAGAGAACTTCCTGAAGTACCTGACAGCTCAGGATTTGAAAAACTTCGGTCTTATACCTGAGTTGATTGGCCGACTGCCTGTACTGACGCACCTCGACCCACTCGACAAAGAGACGCTGCGCCTAATTCTGCTGGAGCCGAAGAACTCTATCGTGAAGCAGTACAAACGCCTGTTCGAGATGGAAAACATCACGCTCTCATTTGACAGCGACGCGCTGGACTATATTGTAGAGAAAGCGGCTGAGTACAAATTGGGTGCCCGTGGCCTGCGCTCCATCTGTGAAGGCATCATGACGGATGCGATGTTTGAACTGCCGTCTGAAGAGGGAACAAAAGAACTAGTGATTACCGGTGACTACGCCCGCGAGAAATTTGACAAGTCTACGCTAAAGCAGCTTCGGGTTGCTTAAGTGTTGTGACACACACTAAAATAAAAGCCTCAGCTGCTAGCAGCTGAGGCTTTTTGCTTTTGATAGCGGTCAGTTTTTTTATGCTACTTCCCTGAGCTCACTCTCGCCCCTTCGAAGGGGATTCGGGAAAGAGTGTCTTCCCCCTACCCCTTTGAAGGGGAACAATCCTGCACGAGTCCCGCAGATACAAAATACTAATTTGTCATTTCGACGAAAGGAGAAATCTTATGCCTTTCTTGCCGCAAATCCAGCGCCAGTGTGGATGCGGCTTTTCTGAGGAAAGTGAGGAAGGATACCGAGGACAGCGCCAGGTATAAACGTACTTGCATGTCTCACCGCCCGTTCCCGCTGCGCTAGCACCGGCGGCGGGCAGCGTAACAGATTCCTCCTTTCGTCGGAATGACAGAAACGAGAGGGGGAATAACTTTAGCGTGAGCAGGTATGGCAGGCAAGGACCAGGTATAGGTATAGCCGCCAGGTATAGCAAGACATTCCTGCACTGATGCTACGAAGGTATAGACTGAGCCAAGTGCACCCAATGGCGCTCCGCTATTCGAGCGGTCAGCGAGTGGGGGTAGGGGCCCTCGAGAAGGGAGCGTCTTGATTTTTTTGCTTATTTTTTTCATCAAGGAGAAAAGTAAGCGCCCGCCGCACAGGCGAAGCTATACAAAAAGTCAGCGAGCAAATGGCTAAAACAGCAGCAACGAAGCAGAATTAGGTATAGGTATAGCTCGACTTCACTAGCTATACCTGTTTACCCCTGCCTCAAGTACCCTACCATTAACTCCGCGGCGCGCTCGGCGGTGCGGTGCTCGCCTATTTTCTGCTTCACCAGTGCATAGCCTTCTTTCTGCTTCTTAATGGCGTAATTGTCGAACAGGATGTTCTTGAGCTCCGCTACAATCTTCTTTGGCGTGAAATCGTCTTGAATGAGCTCTGTTACAATGGGTTTGTCAGCTATCAAGTTCACCAGCGAGATGTAGGGCACTTTGATGACCCGCTTGCCTATAGCGTAGGAGATGGAGCTCGTCTTGTAGCAGACCACCTGCGGCACGTCAAACAGCGCCGTCTCCAGCGTGGCCGTGCCGGAGGTAACCAGGGCGGCCTTCGCGTGGGCGAGTAGGTCGTATGTCTGGTCGTAGATGATTTTGATGTTGGAGTCCTTGTTGTACTGCTCGTAATATTCCTTGGAGAAGTTGGACACACCTGCCACTACGAACTGGTAGTCGCGGAAAGAGGGCAGCACGCTTAGCATCACATGCAACATGCTCTCAATTTCCTGCTTGCGGCTGCCGGGAAGTATGGCAATGATGGGTTTATTGTTGAGAAGCCTGTTGCGGTTCCGGAAGTCGGGCGTGACGACGTGGTCGTTCACGGAATCGGACACCGGGTTGCCGATGTAATCCACTTTGTAGTCGAATCGGGCGTAGAAATCCTCCTCAAACGGCATGATGACGAACATGCGGTCCACCAGTTTTTTGATTTTGTGCACGCGTCCCTGGTTCCAGGCCCACAGCTTCGGGGAAATGTAGTAGAACACCTTCAGGCCGCGCTCTTTGGCATAGCTGGCGACGCGCATGTTGAAACCAGCATAGTCCACCAGTATCACCACATCGGGTTTGAAGGCGGCGATGTCTGATTTGCACTCGCGCAGGAAGCCCAGAATCTTGAAGAAGTTGGCGGCAGCCTCCGCAAAGCCCATGAAGGCCATTTCCTGGTAATGCTTCACCAGGTGCATACCAGCCTCCTGCATCATATCGCCTCCCCACCCTCTAATCTCAGCCTCCGGGTCTTGCTTCCGAAGCTGTTTGATGAGGTTGGAAGCGTGCAGGTCTCCTGAGCGCTCACCGGCTATAATGTAATATCTCATGTAATGCGTATTCGTTTGGGGCTACCTGAAGAGGCAGGCAATGTGGAAAGCAACCAGAAGGTATAGCTTAATAGCTATAGTTGCTTATTCGCCAAAGTACTCCACGTAGTTACGCGGCGTCTCATATAATTTCAGGCTATGCAGCTTGGCGCTGGAAATTTCAGCGATTTTGGGCTCCAGGATTTTCCAGAACTCCACCACCAGGTTCTCGGTGCTGGCCAGTTTGTCTTCCATGAAAGCCACGTCGAGGTTGAGGTTTTTGTGGTCTACCTTCTCGATGATGTTCTTGCGGATGAGGGTACTCAGTTTCTTGAGGTCAATCACAAAGCCCGTGTCCGGGTCTGGATTGCCTTTTACGGTCACGATTAGCTCATAATTGTGCCCATGCCAGTTGGTATTCGCACATGGCCCGAACACCTCCTTATTCTTCGCCAACGACCAGTTCGGGTTGTGCAGCTTGTGGGCTGCATTGAAATGCTCTAACCTGCTTACGTAAATCATTCTAACTGCTAAACTTATAGTTCTTTCGAGACAGCAAATATACGAAGAAAGGAACACCAAAGAACGAAGTAATGATTCCAATTGGCAGCCCCGCCGGCGGATACAGCAAGCGGGAAAGCAAATCACAGAGCAGCATGAAAAAGCCGCCCACAAAGGCGCAGAAGAGCAGGTTGCTCCTACCCGTGGTGCCCAGCAGCCCGCGCGTGACGTGCGGTATAATCAGGCCTACAAAACCGATTGGGCCGGAGGTAGCCACGGCAAAGCCTGTGACGATGGAGACCGTGGCCAGAATGGCCCAGCGCGTCTGTACCACCTGCACGCCCAGCGCCTGCGCCCGATCGGCACCCAGCAATAGAATATTGAGCTGCTTCTGCAGGAAGGCGAACAGGAAAAGCGCGATAAGCAAAGCCGTAGTAGGGTATGGCAGCAGCGACCAGCTGGCCCGCTCAAAGCTCCCCATCGACCAGAAGATGACCGACTTGAGCTTTCCCTCCGAATCAGACAGAAAGGTGAGCAGCCCTACGATGGCTGTCACCAGCGAGCTGATGGCTATACCTGCCAGCAGCAGTTGCGCAGGTATAAGCTGCCGCTTGCGGTATCCGAGCATGACCACGACCAGCGTCACGACGAAAGCGCCCATGAGTGCGAACACCGGCGGCATATAGATGCCGGCCACCGTCATCTCCACAAAACCAAAGAAAACCACCACTGCCCCCAAAGAGGCACCCGAAGCCGTGCCCAACAGGTAGGGATCGGCCAGCCCGTTGTTGACCATGGCCTGCATGAGGTAACCGCAGAAGGCCAGCGACGCCCCTACCACCAGTGCCAGCAAGAGCCGGGGAAGCCGCAGGTGCACGATAGCATAATGTGTGGTGTTATCTGGGTCGTAATTCAGGAAGGCATTCGCGACCGTAGCCAAGTCAGCCTCAAAGGAGCCTACCTGCAGGCCCAGCACCAGCGTCGCCAGGATGAGCAGCAAGGCCACTACAAAATATAGTGCCCTACTCATGGGTATAGGAAGCCTTCGAGTTCAACGATTGACTCCACCACCCGGGGGCCGGGGCGCTCTATCAGGTTGCCGGTGGGCGCATAAATCCGCTTATTATGGTAGGCGGCAATCTTGCGCAGCTCCGGATACAGGCTGAAGAATTCCTTCTCCAGGCGTTCCGGGCTTCCGCCCAGGAGCACATCCGGGTTGAGTTTCAGCACATACTCGCGGGTGAGCGCCGGGTAAGGCTGGTCGAAGACTTCCTGCACGGCGTTCTCGGCGCCGAGTATGCGCAGCTGGTCGGTGAGGATGGTGTTCTGCCCGTAGACGTAGATGGGGTCGCTCCAGGTGATGGTCAGCACCCGCTGCTTCTGCGCCTGCTGGTTATACCTTTGTTCAATGGCCTTTACTTGCTTCCGGAGTGAATCAGCCAGGTGGTTGGCCTGCTGCTCCCGCCCCATGATGCGGCCGATGTCCTCAATGCCTTTGAAGATGTCTTCCACGCTGCGGTATTTCTGGTAGTAGACCGGTATGCCCAATTCCTCCAGCCGCGCCGCCACATCCAGCGGCGTTATACCTTCCACGGTGAAGACCAGGTCCGGCTTCAGGGCCAGTACCTGCTCGTAGTCCACGGGGTAGTTGTTCACGATGGGTTTGCTATACACGCCCGCCGGATAATCACATTGCGGAGTGCGACCCACGATGTTGGCCGTATCGCAGACGGCAAAGAGCATCTCCGTCATGGAGGAGGCGAAGGCCATCACGCGCCTGGGTTGCTGCGGCAGGCGCACCTCACGGCCTAGCCCATCCTGCCATACGCGCTCCTCCCCTGTCGGCTGCCGCTTGTCGGGGCTGCAGGCCAGGGCGATGAGCAGGAAAAAAGCAACAGAAAGCCGGTTCAGGAATGGGTGCAAGGTATAGCTTCGTTTCAGATTGGGGGAGCGGCGCGTCCGACGACGCAGCCTGCTCCATTAATTTTCGTAAATTTAACGCAATATTACATGACAGCCTATAAATCTGAATTATGATCGTCGTAACTGGTGCTGCCGGCTTTATTGCGAGCTGCCTCGTGAACAGCCTCAATGCAGCTAATTTCAATGATATCGTGGTGGTGGACAACTTCTCCGTCGCCAAAAAAGAAGACAATCTCAAAGGGAAGAAGATAAAGGAGTACGTAGACCGTACCGGTTTCATGGAGTGGCTGGAGGACAACTACGAGGAAGTGGAGTTCATCTTCCACCTGGGCGCGCGCACCGATACCACCGAGTTCAACAAGGATGTGTTCGACC
This sequence comes from Pontibacter roseus DSM 17521, assembly GCF_000373265.1. Classification (GTDB taxonomy): domain Bacteria; phylum Bacteroidota; class Bacteroidia; order Cytophagales; family Hymenobacteraceae; genus Pontibacter; species Pontibacter roseus. Next base: position 1,386,332 of record NZ_KB890761.1, on the reverse strand, counting down.
TGCTCAACCTGAACTACTCTAAGCAGGTATGGAACGCCTGCTGCGAATACCAGATTCCGCTGGTATACGCCTCCTCGGCGGCTACCTACGGCTCCGGTATGCTTGGCTACGATGACAACGAAGCGACTATACCTTTGCTGAAGCCGCTCAACCCTTATGGCGACTCCAAGAACGACTTCGACAAGTGGGCGCTAGAGCAGACGGCGAAGCCCTTTTTCTGGGCCGGCCTCAAGTTCTTCAACGTGTATGGCCCCAACGAGTACCACAAAGGCCGTATGGCCTCGGTGATATTCCATGCCTACAACCAGATAAAGGAGAAAGGCAGCCTGACGCTGTTCCGCTCCCACAACCCGGATTATGCCGACGGCGAGCAGATGCGCGACTTCGTGTATGTGAAGGACGTGGTGGAGGTATGCATGTTCCTGATGCAGCACCGCAAGAATTCCGGCATCTACAACCTCGGCTCCGGCAAAGCCCGCACCTTCATGGCGCTGGCCCTGAACACGTTTGAGGCCATGGGCATTACTCCTGAAATTGATTTTGTGGACACTCCCGAAAGCATCCGTGACACCTACCAGTACTTCACCGAAGCCAACATGGACAAACTCCGCTCCATCGGCTACAACCGCGAATTCTATACCCTGGAGGAAGGCGTGCAGGATTATGTGCAGAATTACCTGATGGAGGGGAAGTATTACTAGGAAGGAATTACTTTGCTGAAGATTCAGCAAGTATAGCAACGCCCTGTCTATTTAAGTAGGCAGGGCGTTGCTGCTTTAGTGTTCTAAGGGTGTGGTGTAGCCAAAGCCTGAAGCGTAGCAAGGGTTACGGTTGAACAGGGTTAAGCTTCTACCAAGCTACGTGCAGTTTGCGGGTTTTAAAACAACCCTATTTTCCTGATTCGGGTTTATGCTTTAGTTGCAAGCCGTGCAGGAAGTTGCGCAGAATCTGGTCTTGAAGGGGGCGGTAATGCTGGTGGTCGGGTTTGCGAAAAAAGGCGCTGAGTTCGTGCTTGCTTAGCCGGAAATTTACCAGCTCCAGAATATCCAGGATGTCCTCGTCTATCAGGTTTAGGGCAATTTTGAGCTTACGAAGTATCATGTTGTTATTCAGTTTATTTTCGGGCTTCGGTTGCTGCCCTTCCTTCTTGCCGCGTTTTTCGTTAATAAAACCATTGAGAAAAGCAGCTAGGTGCAGGTCGCTCATTTCCTTAAACCCGGGCTCATCTTCCTTTTTCATCCACTCTATGATTCCTGCACGGGTTACCTGCTCCCCCCCAGACTTAAAAAGCTCCATCAGCTTAGAGTCGTTGAAATCGAAGGTATAGCGGAGCCGGCGTAAAATATCGTTGTTGTTCATGTTTATACTTTGAATAATTTCTTTATAAATACTGCCTTAACGGTACTCGTGTAAGCTTCGGAGAGGCCACTGTCCGAACTGGCGCTTACATCATGTTATCTGAAGTTATTTTTGCTGAATTAGGTATTCACGTTCTACAGCAAACACAGCATCCTTTTCTCCAGGGCGTGGTATGATTATCAAACCATGCCATTTCTTTTTAGTGACCTCTCCTTTTTTAAGATTCTCGTCATTTGCGACAAACTTAATGAATGCTGTGTCTTGGATTCCAGCGACAACTTTGTCACTATCATAAAGTCTTGACGAGGAGATAGAACCTCCTTCGTGGAATTTAAAAATCGGCTTTACACTATCTGAATTGTATAGCGCCTTATGATTTTCGATAAATAACTTCAATCTATAAATTCCCCCATTTTGCACAGTATTGTTCTCTACTACAGAATTTCCCATACTACCTAGCTCGGGGAAAGCTTTATAGTTTTCATCCTTAAAATTAAATTCTTTCGAAATACTGTTATTTTCTACAGAATCTGCGGAATTACAGGAAGTAAAAGCGACCATTAAAAATAGAGGGTAAACTATTCTCATATTTTTTAATATCAGGTAACTAATGATTATAAGGAGTTGATGCGGTTACTGGCATTACACGTGGAATCAAAATAGTACACTATTTGATGGTCTTTGCTACTCTTTTACAATTTACCAAAAAGCATACACTCATTGCTATATATACTCTTTAAGAATCTACTATGTAGTACAGCACCTCTCTAAAACAACACTGAAACCTGCGTCCTGCCGGTATGAACCGCTCCTACGCTATTCGCCTTACGGCCGTCGTAGTTGAGGGAGATGTTGAGGCCGTTGCTCAGGCGCTGCTGCACGTTGAAAGACCAGGTGAGGTTGTTGCCGGGGCGCAGGGCATTCAGGATTTCGTACCCGACGTACGAAGTTTCATCCCCCTTGAACTCGATGTTCACGTAGCGTATGATGCCGGACACGGTGCGCTTGCTCACCTGGCTTAGCTTCGTCTCTAGCCCCAGCTCATGGAAGGTGGCCTGCTGCTCCGCATCGGCGGGTGAGAGCTTGTCCTCACGCAGTGCCAATTGGTAGGTGCCCGTGAAGCGAAGCTTGGTGTTAGGCTGGTAGGCCAGCTCCGGCGTCAGCTCCTGCGACACGATGCTGAAATTTTTGGAGCTCAAGAAATTGGAGCGGTTGTCGCGGATGTTTTGGGCAATGCTCATTCGTGAACTCAGCACCTCGTTCAGGTTGAGCCGACCTATCAGCTGGTGACTGCCCACGCTGCGGGTCTCGGTGCCGTTGGCCAACAACGATTTCTGTTGGTTCTGTTGCACTGTGTACTCCAAGCCATACTTCGGGTTGCTCCGGTTAAAGTACACCGTATTGCGCAGCGACTTTATCAGCGATATCAGAAACTCATCCTCAAAATCCTCACTGAACGGGTTGAAGCGGCTCATGATATCATCTTCGGTGGTTTTTTTGTCGATGCTCACAAACGAGAGCGCTGAGAATTTAGCGGCAAAGCCTTTCCAGCCTTTGGCGCTGCGCCAGCTGCGGGGTGCGTTGCTGGTAAGCCGGTAGGTGAAGCGGTTGGTATAGGCGTTGATGTACTCGTCCGTCGGCAGGAACACCTTGATATACCTGCGCTGGTCCACAGTCTGCGCCTCCAGGTAGTCATTCAGGTCGTTGGGATTACCCTCGTCGCGGAGGTAGTGCGTGCCCTGCCCCGGCAGCGTCTCCCGGAACACGAAAATGCGCTTCAGCTCCCGGCCCGTGCCTACCGAGTAACTCATCTCAGAGCGGAAGCTGCCTTCCAGGAACGAGGTATTCCAGTCGATGCGCGACTGCACTGTCTCCTCGTCCAGCCCCTGTGCCAACTTCAGTTTGCGGTATGTCGCCTGCACGTTCAAGTCGCTATCGCGGCCATACCTTCGCTGCAGCATGGCGTTGTAGGTCTGCCCCACTTCCGGCGCGCCCAGTTCGCCGGCTACCGTCGGGCGCAAATCGGTGCGGTGGCTGTAGTCTACCCGGAAGCGGGTACTGGCGGTATCGCGGCTCTCCACAAATACCAGGTGCTCGTCAAAATACATGGCCGAGCCCGTCACGGAATCTGAACCCATGGCGGTGATTTTGTTCTTGTCGAAGCGGTACACATAGCCCGGCTCCAGCTTGCCCAGCTTGTACTTGGCCCCCACATCGCCCCTATACCACTCCGATTCCCGGTCTTCCTGGTCACTGTGGAGCATGAAGAAGTTGTTGCGCAGCTCCAGCTTGCCCACCTGCTTGAGCACATCCAGGTAATGCTGCACGCCATTCACCTGCTGCTCGCGGGAGCGGCGGCTGATGCGGTAGTTCACCAGGTTCTGCGCGTCCTGCATGGCCCCTACTGAGAAATTGAAGATGTGGTCTTCGGCTTTCTGCTCCGGGTTGTTCAGACTCCAGTCACGGTCAAATTCAATAGGGCGGTAGCGGTCTATCGGCTCAAAATTGACATCGGTATACTCGTAGTTGAGCGTGCTGTTAAGCTTATACTTGCCCAGGAAAGGCAGCTCCCGGTCCTGCACCACATAACCCACCCGCATGGCCGCGCCGTTATCATCCTGCGCGTCTAGTCTGGAGAATCGGTTGAGGTCGTTCTGTGAGGCGGCTCCTTCCACGAAGAAACTCACGCCCTTCTGCAGTTCATAGTTGCCACCCAGTGTTATCAGCTGCTTCTTGCGAGGAGTGGGCAGGATGCGCACAGGTGCATAATTGCCCTGTGGCACGCCATTGAGGGGCGCCACCCACTGGTATACCCGCCCATTCACAGCGTTATTAGAGACAATGTAGTTGCCCCGGTTCTGCCCTACTTCCGAGAAACGCACATTGTACACCACCGAATCCGGCTCACTGGCATAGACATAAATCCGCTCCGGCTGCTCGTTCACCAGCGTATCGCGTTGGTTATAGAGCACCTGCGTTGGGTCGAAGGTCACCTGTTCCGCGCCGGATGTCAGGGCCATGTTCAGGCTGTCGCCTATACCTGCCAACAGTTGCTTTTCCTCCTCCCGCAGGTCGAGGTGTAGCAGGTTGCTCGGGTTGTCGGACTCGTTGTAGTAATTGGCGTATACCTGCACCTTGCCCAGTTGCTGGTAATGGCTGGCGTGGTAAATGCTGCGGCTGTAGTTCAGGTCCGAGTACTCAAAATCGACCTTGATGCGGGAGTTCTTGGTGATGACATGGCGCGTTGTGAAGGTGATTTCCGCCTGGTTATAATCTATCACATAATCAAAGTCATAGCCACGGGTTAGTAGTCGTCCATCCAGAAACACTCTTTCCGAGTTGGCCAGCACGATGATGAAACGCTCGTTGTTGGGTCCGCGCAGGCGGTAAGGTCCTTGCACCCCTTCCAATGCCTCCACGTTCTGGGAGGCGAACTTGCCCTTCGATACGGAGGCAGCCACAGTGGTGGAACCCAGTCGTTCCGGCGACTTGCCAAAGGTGGTTTCAAAAGCTCCGCCCTGCACATTCTTGTAAAACTGCATGAAGTACGAGGGCTTGTTCCGCAGCACCACATCCCCCGCCGAGAGCTGCCATTGCCGGTGCTTGAGCGTGATGTACACCCGGTCGAACTCGTTCAGCTGCTGCGTGTTCCCTTCCGGCTGAAACGGGATGTTCTGGTCGGTGATGGCGGCGGTGATGCTGATGTCCTCGGTCAGCTTGCCGTCCAGCTGCAGGTTCAGGGCCGAGTTCACGAACACGTTCTGCGTGTTGCCAAATGAGATACCGCGCGAGATGCTGCCTGTCTTGTTCAGGCCGGGTGTTCTGAAAATCTCCTCCTTGGCAGCGAAATCCTCTTTGTAGACATCCTTCTGGAAAGACTTCATCTCCAGTTGGCCGATGTCCCGCCGGAAGGCAGGCTTGGTCAAATTGAGCGGCAGCACCCGGTAGCATACTTGTACCGAGTCCGGCAAGGGCACCAGCGTACCCAGCGTATCGACAATCTGGTAGAGCGGCTCGGGGAACTCCGTCAGCCGGAATTCGGACGTGGTGTAGTTGTAGTCAAACTTGAATTGGTCTTTGCGGGGGCCAACGAAGGTGATAGAGCCCACATCAAGGGACAGCGTATCGAGTTGCATAGGCTGGGCGGTCACCGGTATCCAACGGCAATGCCGGTTGCTGACAGGCGCCTGGGCAAGCAACGGCAGGCTCAGCAGCCACAACAGCATACCGATAAGCAGCGCCTTTGTCATGTCGTGGCCAGCGGTAAGGCAATATAAAACGTCGTCCCCTCTCCCTCCGCTGTCACAAACCAAATGCGACCACCTGCGTTTTCTATTCCTTTTTTGGCCACAGCCAGTCCTATACCGGACCCCGTGTACTTTGTACTGAAATTTGGGATGAACACTTTGTGTCGTATCTCGGCAGGTATGCCGCTGCCGTTGTCCGTGATGGAAACCAGCGCAGTGCCATCCTGCTCCACCTTCAGCTTCACTTTCAGTTCCGGTTTGCGGCTGGCCGGCACAGCCTGAATCGCGTTCAGCAGCAGGTTGTTGAAGGTGCGCACCATCAGGGCCTCGTCTGCCATCACCATCACCGGCTCCTCCGGTATCCGCACCAAGCTGCCTGTGGTGGCGGGGTTGTTGTGCAGGTCAGTGGCTTTGCGCAGCGCGGCTCCCAAATCCATCAGTTCCGCCTTCGGCTCCGGCATGGACGTGAAGTTGGAGAAGGAAGTGGCGATGTCGCTGAGGATGTTGATTTGGGTGATGAGCGTATGCGATATCTTGCTGATTAGCTGCTCGGTGTTCGGGTTCTTCTCGGCAATGGCCTTCTCCAGATACTGCAGCGAGAGCTTCATCGGCGTAAGCGGGTTCTTGATTTCGTGGGCCACCTGGCGTGCCATCTCACGCCAGGCCGCCTCTTTCTCACGCATGGCCAATTCCACCTTGTTCTGCTCCAGCGTCAGCAGCATGCGGTTGTACTCGTTCACCAGCATCCCTATCTCATCGGCCCCTTCGTAGGCCAGCATCTCGTTCTTGCCCGTGAGGGAGGTATGCTTCAGCTTCTCAGCCAACAGGCGCAGCGGCACGGTGAGGGCGCGGGACGCGAAGAATGTGAGGATGATAAACATGATGAACATCACCGTGAAGATGTTCATGGTGGTGGTAATCAGCTCAATCAGCTTGAGGTCCAGTTGCCGCTCTGAGTCAAAGAAAGGTATACCGATGAAACCCAACAGTTGGTCCGGGTCATTGTCCTGGCGAAGGGGCAGGTATAGCGCGTTGAAGTTGAGATTGCCGGCCTGCTCATCGAGCAGCACCCGCAGCGCCTGCCGCTCCGAAATGGCCGCAAAGGCATTTGGGTTCACCAGTTTGGAGAGCAGGCCCGCCTCAAAAATCAGCGGCTGACTTGTCACCAGCAGCCGTCCGTTCCGGTCATACAGACTCACATCCGCCTCTGAAAGGGCGGCAATGGACGTCACCCGACGCAGCAGCCGGTTCTTGTCATTCAACAGGTCCAGCGTACTCTGCCTGGTCAGGTTCTCCTGTATGGCCTCCCCTTTCTTCTCGTAGGAAGACAGCAAATCTTTTTTGTAGGAGGCCGTCACCAGGCCAGCCGTGGCAATGCTCACCAGCAGCAACGGCAGCAGGATGCCGAAGTTGAGGAACAGCTGAATCTTGGTGCTGAAATTGGGCTTGAACTCCCGCAGGCGCTGCCGCTGCACCAGAATGAACAGCAAGGCCATCAGAATCAATCCGCACGTGAATACCAGGAACAGAAAGGAGAAGTTAGACAGAACTTCGCGCCCGCCATACTTCATGGTCGTGATAATGACCGTCTGCCCTGTTTCTGTTTTCAGACCCAGGTGGTGGTAACCTGCTTTGGTGATACCATACCGGAACAGTTCGGCCCGCTGCATCTGGTCCGGCCTGAAGTTGGTGGCATAGTCGTACTCGCCCTCGCTGTAGCTGAGCTTTTGCTTGTCATAGATGGCAAAACTCAGAATGTCGGCCCGGAAAGGCTGGTGCTGCTGATCCGCCAGCAGCTCGGGTACTACACTGTTGGGCAGCAGCTCCTTTAGGCTCAGTTGCAGCACAATGGTGCCGTGCAGCCTACTACCAAGTGGCACGTCTATCAGTTTGAGGTAAAACCGGGCATGTGGCCGCAGCGGGTCGCTCACCAGGAACAGGTTCTCGTATTCTGTCCTGGTCTGGGGGGTATCGTATTTCAGGCGGAGTTCCTGCAAGGTGGCCGCCGTGGTATCGGCGCTCTCCAAGGTCCTGCCTTCCCCGTCGAAGAGCAGGATGTTGGTCTCATATTTGTCAAAGTAGTCGCCCAGAAACTGCCGGGATATTTTCCGTTTGATGAAGGCGGCATCCACATACGGTCCTTTCATCTTCGACTGAATCAGAATATCCTCCGAAATCCGCACCGCCACGTCCTCCTCCAGCAGATACTCCGCCAGCACATCCGTCTCCTGCATCAAATCGAAGGCGAACTTCTGTTTGTACTCCAGTAACTCGCTTTGGTAATGGGTATAAAGGGCCACGGCACCGGTGATGGCGCTAACCGCGATTATCAGAAAAACGAAGAGGTAGGTGCGATAAGGAAAACTGATGGCCTGCCTGTGCTGCGCCGTCACGATGATGATGAGCCAAAAGAGCGTGCCAATCAACACCACGCCTACGTACTGCAGACCAGCCACCAGTGACAGCACCAGCAACAACGCGGCTATACCTGCCAAGAACTTGTAAGGCCACAGCGTATGCTCCTGCTTCAGCAGTACCGTCACCACCGATGACAGAATATAACTAAACACCCCTAGCGCTGCCGTGTGCACGAACATGAGTCCATACATAACCAGCTTGTAGCGGCTTAACTCCAGCGACTGGCTGATGTCAAGGGCCAAGGGTGAGTTATGGTAAATGCCGTAGTAAAACCGGAAAAGGACGCCCAGTAGCACGAAGAACACCAGCATGGCTACAAGCTGCAGCAGCTGTGACCGTTGTTGCGGCAGGGACTTGAGTCTTGCCAGCACATGGTGCTTGTGGAACAGGTATAGTGCAGCCCAAGCAAGCGTGAGCAGCATGAGCATATTCAGCGCCAAATCCCCCACGGAAGGAGACCAGAAGGAGGCGGCGTACAGCCTCGGGTCAAACAGCTCCGTTTCGGCCAGGGTGAACGGGAGGTTGAGTAGCAGCAACATTAGTCTGAAACTCAAAAGAAGCGTGAGCAAAAGGATGATGCCCTGGCTATACCTGCCTTTGTTCAATAGGCGCCTGCTCAGCGAGATACTGAACCAAATGAAAAACACGGCACCCAGTATCAGCAACAGCAACTGCAGGTCATCTGACTCAGAATCAACACGGTCGCGGCTGAAGTCGAGTGCAAAAAGGAATCCATTGTCCACGGTTTTCACCTGCGGCAACCTACCTGGCCTTTCCAGCACCAGCTTGACAGAGGCCGTCCCGAAAATGTTTTTCTGAAGGCCAGAGGAGAGGTAGGTGTTGTTTATCCCGTAATCAATCTGCAGTGGGATATAGGTATAGATGTGGTAATCCCCTGCCTGATGCGGCAGCACGATGAAGGTGCCGTAGTTATTGCGGATAGCCGTAATGGCGGTGGCGGTTGGCGGCAGGTCCAGGTCAGGTATAACCGTATGGTCTGACCAGAAAGCCAGTCTTCCCCTGTTATAGACAAACGTGGGGTAGTGTGCTTGCTGCAGCAGCGCCGAGAAACTCACCTCGTCTTTCTGCAACTGCTCCCCTATGTGTTCCGCTGCCTGCCGTGCATCCACTATGGTTTCCTGTACATTCTCAGCTATCTGGCGCTGAGTGCGTCCATAGTCGGCGGTATACCAGCCAGAGGTCAGCCCATAATGCAAAAAAGCTGTCGCTAAAAAGCACAGCACAGCAGCAGCTAATAATAGTATTGGCGTAACCTTCCGATTCAATGCAGCATGGATTATCCACGAATTTAAACAAAACGTGGAACAAGCACTATAGATTCAGGGACTGATTTAGTCCCGCGAATAAGAAGGGTCAAATTTCACACCAGAAAATAAATGCAGCATCAGGACGCGGGCGTATCGGAAGAGCAGCGGTGTAGTCACAAGCACGACAGCGGTAACAGCGGCCAGGTATACCCAAATAGGCGGGTCGTTGGCAAGATAATAAAGCAGCACACCCACCAGCACCACGATTCCTACCGAGAAGCCATAGCTGATGTACATCGCTCCCCAAAAGAAGCCGACTTCCACTTCATAGTACAGGCCACATACCGGGCACTGCGCAGGCATGTGGTCAAACTTACTCAAGTTATAGGCGCTGTGCGAGAACACGTCTCCTTTGCGGCACCTCGGGCACTTGGAGGCAACAATAGCCTCCAGGCTAGACGTTCTTGGCATTCTTCATGCGGCTGCTCTTGTACCACAAGAAACCAACCGTCCCTACTAGCACATAAGGTATCAGCATCAGGTATAGAATACCTGTATTGAGCCCTGAGCCCACTTTAGACTCTGGTTCTTTGCTGCCTGTACCCACGTTGGACTCTACAGTGGCACGGCACATGGCACACTGGCTGTAAGCGCTGGTGGAGGCAAAGCTCAGTACCAGCACCATCAGGCCTGTGAATACTATCTTGAATAATCGCTGCTTCATCTCTTTCATAACAGGTTCCTCCCTCTCAAGGTTCTAGGTATAGTAAGGCGATATCATTATATAAACAAGCACGCCCGTCACGGCTACGTACAGCCAAATCGGAAACGTCCATCTGGATATACGGCGATGCTTGGTAAACTGCTCGCTAATGGCAAAGTACACGGACAACAACACCAGCGGCACAATCACGACTGCCAGCACGATATGGGTCAACAGGATAAAGTAATAAAACAGCTTCAGCATGCCGTCCCCACCATAAATGGTGCGCTCCCCCAGGAAATGGTAAGTCACATAGGAAACCAGGAAGATAGCTGACAGACCGAAGGCCGTTGCCATAGAAATGCGGTGTACCGCGATGTTGCCCCGTTTGATGTTGTAGTACCCTATTACAAGCACAACGGCCGTCATGGAATTAAGGATGGCATGCAGAGTAGGTAGAAACGAAACGTCAACTGAGCTGCTTCCCTCCTTCGGCATGAAAAATAGCATGGCCACTACTACCGGTATCACCACCGACAGAATAGCAATCAGCACCAGGTACTTCTTGTCTTTGCCCAGAACCGGGCTATTTTGATTTGCTGTACTCATCTAAAAGAACTCTAATCTCTAAAATCAGTCGGTCCACATCGGCTGCATCCGTCCCATCATATATACCGCGTACGCGTCTGTTCTTATCCACGAGCATGAATTTCTCACTGTGGATGAACTCCTGTTGCCCCGGCACCTGTTGCACCGGCAGGTAGAACCCGTTGCGAGCCAGGCTGTAGATTTGCTCCCTGTCCCCCGTCAACAGGTACCACTTGGATGGGTCTGCGCCATAACGCTCTCCATATTCGCGCAGCACCTCCACCGTATCGTACTCGGGATTCACAGTGAACGAGGCGATTTTCACCTGAGGTTCATCCTGGAAAGTCTCCTGCACCCGTACCAACTGCGACGACATTTCTTTACAGATGTCAGGGCAGGTGGCAAAGAAGAAATCCGCTACATAAATGTGATTGTCCAGCTGCTCCTGAGTGATGGTCTCGCCTTTCTGCGAAGTCAGTTTGAATGCCGGAATTCGATTAAAGAGCGTATCGCCTTTCGCGTCGAACAGCACCTCCCCAGTGTCATCCACCTTCGGGAAGTAGGTGCGAAGCGTGAAGTGGTGTTCACCGAAATTGCCGATGAATATAAAAACGAGAAGAGGCACTAATAGTAGGATTCCTAATATTAGTGCCTTTACATTACTCATATGCTAAATACTTTAATTGAAGTAATTCGTGATCGAATCGTAGTAATAACTTCCTTCCGATATAAGGGCCACCATCAGCCAGATTAACAGGGCTAGAGGAATTAGAATAGACCAGATAAGTGCTTTGGACTCGTGCTTCAAGTGCATGAACTCAGCCACGATGTAGAAAGCTTTGAATATCGTCAGGATGATAAAAATGGAATTACGCAAAGTGCCTGCATCCATGGTAAAGGCGAAAAGGAACTCGATTGCCGTGAGGGCTACCAGAATGAAAAACGTTTTCCAGATTACCTTGGTCTGCGCCTTTGGAATATCACCTGTCTGGTGGAAATCGCTTGAATGGTCCGAATGAGCTGCCATAGTATGTTTTATGTGTTAGAGGCAGCTTCCGGCCAGCAAAAGACCGGTCGCTGCAGCTGTATTTTATTTATCGTTTTGGTTTAGATGAGGTAGAAGAAGGTAAATACGAATACCCACACCAAGTCTACAAAGTGCCAGTAAAGGCCTATCTTCTCTACCATTTCATAATGGCCCCGCTTGTGGTATACGCCGTTTACGGTGCTGATGAAAGCAATCACCAAAAGCGTCCAGCCTATAAATACGTGCGTACCATGGAAACCTGTGATAAAGAAGAACAGGTCTGCAAACAACGGCGGGCCATATTGGTTTACCGTCAGGTTTGCCCCAAAGATACGCGTACCGTCTGCCAGCACCATGCCTTCCTCAGTACCTGCTATGAAGTGAGACCACTCCCACGCCTGGCATCCCAAGAAAGTCGCACCAAACAGGATAGTCCACAGCAACCACTTCTGCACATCGTTTTTGTCCATTCTATGTCCTGCTTCCACGGCGAGTACCATGGTCACAGAGCTCAGGATAAGAATCATGGTCATTAAAGCCACGAAGGCCAGTGGAAGGTCCATTCCATGTAGACCAGGGAAAGCGTTGAACACTTTCTCAGGTATAGGCCACCATTCGGTTGAGAAAGTGAAGGCCTCAGGCTCTCCTGTATAAGGCAGGTGACTGTGACGTGACAGACCATAAACAATCAGGAATGCACCGAAAGTAAATGCATCAGATAGCAGGAAAAACCACATCATGAGTTTTCCATAGCTCGCTTTCAATGGTTCGTTACCACCGTCCCATGTACCTGTATTAGGTGCTTCCAGCGTAGTTGATGTAGACATAGTTTATGTATTGAAAAGAAACGTGTTTAGTGATTTATTCTTAAAAATATATACAGGTATATCCAAAGACCACCCAAAAAGTGCCAGTAGATGGTGCATAGCTGTATGCGCAGCATCTTCTTGGAATGGACCTTGTATTTTAAACTAGCCACTATCACCGCAGCAAGGTATATCAGGCCCGTAATCAGGTGAAACCCGTGTACGCCAGTTAATACATACATAAATGAACCGGCAGGGTTACTTGTTTCCCCTCCAAAGAAGATGTTATTGTCTACCATCTCCCCCCACGCACTCCACTGTCCTACTAAAAAAGCCAGTCCCAAGCTAAAAGTCAGGAACAGCATCATGCGCAGCATGGAAAGGTTGTTCTTTGCCGCCGCATTATGAGCTAGTTGCATTGTCACGCTACTGAGCGCGATAAGGACGGTGTTTATCAGCAGGATGTTCGGCAAATCGTACTCCAGCCAGTTGCCTTCCGCACGCCGCACTATATAGGCGCTCGTGAAGGCTGCAAACATCATAATAATACTAATAATAATCAACCACAGCGAAAACTTTAATGGGTGTATTCCTACTGTGTTTTCATCCTCTCCAAATGATTTCGCAACCATATCCATTCCTTAAATTTTATCTAAAACGAAAGCTATCTGAACGATAGGCAGATACAAAAATGAACCAAACATGATGTTCATGGCAGCCTTTTTAGTGCAGGTGCGCATGAGGTGAAAAGTCTGTGCCAAGAACAGCACTCCGCATACCACGGCTATCAACGCCGATGTAGTGCCTGTCATGCCAAACTGCAGGGGAAGCAAGCTGAGCGGTATGAGCATCAGCGTATAAATCATAATCTGCACCGCCGTCTTCAGATTCTTGCCTCCTTCAAAGGGAAGCATCTTGAATCCAGCTCGCTTGTAATCATCATCCAGTACCCAAGCGATTGCCCAAAAATGTGGGAACTGCCAGATGAACTGTATGCCGAATAGTATCCACGCCTCCACACTCAAAACGCCAGTCGCAGCTACCCATCCAATCAATGGAGGCAAAGCGCCAGGTATAGCGCCGACGAACACATTGATAGGGCTTATCCTTTTGAGAGGCGTATAGATGAAACCATACAAAATGAGCGATACCAAAGAAATAGCCGCTGTCAGTACATTGAAGTAGGTACCTAACAGGAGCAAGCCTCCTATACCTAGTACAGCACAGTATATCGCCGCTTCCAGAGGACTCACCTGCCCTGTTGGCAGAGGTCGTCCGGCTGTTCGCTTCATCAGCTTATCCAGGTCTTTTTCCAGCAACTGGTTGATGATGTTTGCAGAGCCTGTCACCATTAATCCTCCCAACATCACTAATGCAATACCAATCCAACTCCCTCCCGGCTGCCCCAGTATATAGCCTATAGCACTAGAAAAAGCGACAGTGAAACTCAATCTGAACTTAAGAAGCTTGAAGTAAGCTGAAGCTTTTTGTGCCATAATTCCTATGGACAGCACCGATTCTAATCTATCTGTAATCATTAGTTTAGAACCACTACCGGTTTTTCAGTCGCCTTTTTAGAGGCGTAATAGTAAACAATCAACATCAGGAACTGCACTCCAAAGAGCAGCGTAGCAATGGTCAGGTGAAGCGGCTGCAGGAATGCAGGTATGGCAAAGTAGGCCATGACAATACCAAACACCACTTCGATAGCTAGCATGAACAGCATCCAACTCGTCAGTACTTTCAATTGGCGGTCTTTAAGCTTATACACCAGATAAGCCAGGTAAAGGTTTATCGCCAATAACAGGATGGAAAAAGAACGGTGGATGTAGAAGCTTAGGCCCAGCCTGTCAATCCATAAATCTCTGTTGCCTCCATTCATCTCCGAGGCTACAATGTCCACCTCTTCTCTTACCTGGGTGCCAATCAGGATTTGCACAAAAGTAGCGATGATGACTATTCCCATCATCGTAAACAGCCAATTCGAGCGGTCAAAACGTGTCTGAATCATTCCTGACTGTGAACGCATTACCGCATATTGTAACAAGGCCACTATCACCAGTGCCAGCGCCATATGTACTGTTATGGTAACAGGCAAGAGGTTGGTTGACACTACAATGGAACCTAGCCAACCTTGAAACCCTACTAACAGAAAACTGATGAACGTAAGCCAAAAGATGGCTTTATCAGTTTTAAGAAACGGAACAGCATACAAGACAGTTAAGAAAATCAGGATTCCTATCGCTACCCCTACCAGCCTGTTCAGATACTCTATCCAGGTTTTGGTGACGTTGAACTCCGTCTCAATGTACTGGTTTGGATGAGAGAAGATAGAGGCTGATACTTTTTCGAACCCCAATTTATCCAGGTATCCGGCAAGCTTTCGATTCTTATCTACCCTTTGCTGCTTATATACCTCCAAGTAATCATCTGGTAACTGGCTAACATCAGTTGGAGGAACCCAACTGCCAAAACACTTGGGCCAGTCAGGACAACCCATCCCTGACCCGGTGCTCCGCACGATTCCTCCAACCAATATTAGAAAGTATACAGCTACTACTGTAAGTACCCCAATATATCTAAACCTTTTGTATGGAAAAGATTTAACTGTCATTCAAGCTATTCTAAGTCTCTCTCATGCGGCAGGTTTGAAGACTGCGTCTGAGAGAATGGTACGTTCTGAGGGATATAATCCTCCACTGCACCTGGTTTGCTATAATCATATGGCCATCTGTATACCGTAGGTATCTCTCCTGGCCAGTTGCCGTGACCTGGGTTAACCGGTGTAGTCCACTCCAATGTGTTGGAATGCCATGGGTTAGCGGTAGCACGACGTCCTTTAAAAATACTGAAGATAAAGTTGAACAGGAAGATAAACTGTGCCGTGAAGCCAAGTATAGCGGCTATACTGATGAAGCTGTTCATGTCCGCGAACATATTGAAAGCTTCAAAGCCTGTCCAGGAGTAATATCTTCTAGGGAATCCTGCTATACCTAGGTAGTGCATTGGCATGAACACCAGGTAAACTGCCAAGAACGTTAACCAGAAGTGCACGAATCCGAGCTTCTCGTCCATCATTCTGCCAAACATCTTCGGGAACCAATGATAGATACCGCAGAACATGCCGAAGAAGGCCGCTGCACCCATCACGAGGTGGAAGTGGGCAATTACGAAATAGGTATCGTGCAGCTGGATATCAAGTGAAGAGTTACCCAGGATGATACCTGTCAGACCACCTGAAATGAACAGGGACACGAAAGCAATGGCGAACATCATGGCAGCTGTGAAGCGGATGTTGCCTCTCCAAAGCGTAGCTATCCAGTTGAATACTTTCACCGCAGATGGAACTGCAATGATGAGCGTCAGGAACATGAAGACGGAACCCAGGAACGGGTTCATACCTGTCACGAACATGTGGTGCGCCCATACCACGAAAGAAAGTATGGCTATACCTAGCATAGAGCCAATCATCGCTCTGTAACCAAAAATCGGCTTGCGCGAATTGGTTGCAATTACTTCAGAAACGATACCGAAAGTCGGCAGAATCACGATGTATACCTCTGGGTGACCCAGGAACCAGAACAAGTGCTGGAACAGGATAGCACTACCACCTGTGTTGGCAAGTGCCTCTCCGGCGATGTAGATGTCGGAAAGGAAGAAGCTCGTGCCGAAGCTACGGTCGAAAATCAACAGCAGTGCTGCGGATAACAATACTGGGAAAGAAAGCAGACCCAATATAGCAGTCAGGAAGAATGCCCAGATAGTCAGCGGAAGCTTCGTCATGGACATACCTCTTGTTCTCAGGTTTATTACAGTCGTGATATAGTTCACACCTCCCAGCAGCTGGGAAACAATGAACAATGCCATACTAATCAGCCATAGTGTCATACCTAGACCTGAGCCAAGTATCGCTTGTGGCAATGCACTCAATGGAGGATACACTGTCCAGCCACCGCCCGCAGGTCCTGTCTCTATAAACAGGGACATGAACATGATGATACTGGATAGGAAGAAAACCCAGAATGAAAGCATGTTCATAAAGCCAGAGGCCATATCCCGTGCACCAATCTGCAGTGGAATCAGGAAGTTACTGAAGGTACCGCTCAAGCCGGCTGTCAACACGAAGAACACCATGATGGTACCGTGCATGGTCACCAGAGCCAGGTAAAACTCTGAGTCCAGTTTACCGTTCACTATCCACTCACCCAGAATAGGCTCCAGAAAGGTGAATGTGGCCTCAGGCCAGCCCAACTGCAGACGGAAGATGACGGAGAGGAAACCACCCACAAAGCCCCAGAAGATACCTGCAAAAAGAAACTGCTTTGCGATTACCTTGTGGTCCTGGCTGAAGATGTACTTCTCGAAAAAGTTTTGGTCATGATGATGGTCATGCTCTTCGTGAGCATGATGCACATCCTTATTGATAGAGATATCTGTACTAGACATTGTTGATTGATTTTAATGCTACAACTCTGTTTTTACTTCTTCAGCACTCTTTTCAAGCACCATCTGATTATCAGACTCGCCAGTGAACTTTGACAGAAGCTGTGGGTTCTGCTCGATGAAAGGCTTCTGCGAAGCTACCCATTCCTCATAATCCTCTGGTTCATCAACAACAAGTATGAATCTCATGGCAAAGTGGCCTTTTCCACAAATCTCAGTACATGCAAGTTCGTAGGTGAAGTTCGGGTTACCTGTTTCGTTCTGCATTTCAGCAGTCGTCTTGGTTGGCACGAACCAGAACTTGGTTGGCATACCTGGCACTGCGTCCATCTTCAAGCGGAAGTGGGGCAGGAAAACACTGTGAATCACATCTCGTGACCTGATTTTCAGCAGTACCGGCTTTCCTTTAGGCACGTGGATTTCACGTGGCATGAAGTCGTCCATGGAGTTAGGATCGCTGAAATCCACTCCCATTTCGTTTACGGCATCAATGTACTGTACATTGGCTGTTCCCAGTTTGCCGTCACCTCCAGGGTAGCGCGCCATCCAGTTGAACTGCTTGCCCATCACCTCAATCACCACTGCGTCCTCAGGGGCTGCGCTTGTGATGTTTGTCCATGTCTTCCAACCTGCGAATACCAAAAGGGCCATCACAACAGCAGGAATCATTGTCCAGACAATCTCCAGTTTGTTATTGTGCGGGTAATAGTAAGCTCGCTTGTCATCTTGGTGCTGGTACTTGTAAGAATACCAGAACAACAGAATCTGTGTGATGACGAACACGATACCAATCACTACCATGGTAGTCCAGAACAGGCTGTCCGTCCATCCACCGTGAACAGAGGCCAGCGGCTGGTTCATCTCATCCCAGGAATCTGAGAAAGACCACGCGAAGGCTGCCCCTCCTACTATGAGGAAAAGCAGCATTAATATACCGTTTACTTTGTTACTGGTCCTGGTAGTTCCAACGGCACGCTGTGTTGAACCTCTGAAGATAGAGGCCAGTGTACCAATCCTGAACAACAGGAAAAGTATAACTAATAACAGTATTAAGGATAAACCTATGGCGAACGTAATCATTATATAACGCTTTTAGTATGATCTCTAAACATGATGGTGAACACTCTCCTCCACGAACGGGTGGTTTACTGGCACCAATGAGGCTTTGGCAAGTCCCTTTGTGAACGTCAGCAAGAATACACCTAAGAATACCAGTGTTGTACCTATCTCAATAAATCCTATACCAGCACCTGTGCGCAGGGTTCCTGGCATCATCATGAGGTAGAAGTCGAGCCAGTGTCCAGCCAGTATGGCGATGGTCACTATTTTCAGCATAATCATCTGACGTTTCGCATCTCTTGTCATCAACACCAGGAAAGGGAATGCAAAATTTACAATCAGATTCGTGAAGAAAATCCACTTATAGTGACCGTCATTGCCGCCAAGTCGCTCAATGTAGTAGATGGACTCTTCCGGAATGTTAGCATACCAAATCAGCATGAACTGGGAGAACCAAATGTAGGTCCAGAAGATGGAGAAGGCGAAAACGAACTTGCCCAAGTCGTGCAGGTGGTTCGCGTTAACCATTTTCAAGTATCCATTTTGCTTCAGGATGATGACGGTTAGCGTAATAGCTGCCAAACCGGATACCCACCAGCTAGCAAAAACGTACCAGCCAAACATGGTGGAGAACCAGTGTGTGTCAATAGACAATACCCAGTCCCAAGCCGAGAGTGAAGAAGTAACACCAAATACAACAAGGAACATGGCAGAAATGCGAATGCTCTTGTGGTAGTAGGAGGTGCCTCCGTGGAGGTCTTCGTTGATGGAGTTTCTTCTCAGCCAGTTGAAGAACAGAATCCACAGCACAAAGTAGGCTATCATTCTGATGAGGAAGAACCAGAAGTTCAGGAAAGGTGCCTTACCAGCAATGATAGGGTCATATCGCTCATCGTTCACATCGTACAGGTACTCGTGTGTCCAGTGGAATATGTCGTGGCCACCAAGCAGGAATACAATCAACATTACGGCGCCACCAATTGGCAGGTAGTAGCCTAATGCTTCAGGAATACGCTTAATCAATACGGACCATCCTGCGTAAGCCACATATTGTACGGCTACGAAGAACACGCCTACTAATGCTATACCTGTGAAGTACACGTTGTTCAACCACAGGTTCACGTACAGGCGCTTTGTCCATGATACCGCTTCATGTCCTGCCGCAGCAGCTTCGCCATGCCCTTCTGCATGCTCGGCTCCTCCGCCAAGGGCTGCTATTATTATACCAGCTATAAGCAGAACAACACCTATAGCAATCATTAAGAAAAACTTGTTATTCGTCTTTCTGGAAATGATGAGTCTTTCTTCTGTCATTACCCTTTTGATATTATTGCTTAGACTTAGTTATTAGGTGTAGTACCTGTTGCTGGGTTCTCCGTTCCGGGTTCAGCTGCTTCCTGCGCCTCTTCTGTTCCAGCGCCTGCCCCAGCCTCTCCTTTTTGCAATTGCTGCACATACATCACAATTTTCCAACGTTCCGTCGGGTTCACCTGTGAACCATGTGGCATCATCCTGCCTCTTCCGTTGGTGATGACATGGTAGATATGTCCTGCAGGCAATGTAGCTACTCTACCAGCACTGTAGGATGGAACACCTTTGAATTTCTGTCCAACCAGTCCTTGTCCGTCTCCCTCTGCACCATGGCATGAGGCACAGAAGCGCGAGTACAATACTTGTCCCTCAGCCAGGTTCTGCTCGTTGTACTCGAGAGGGTTTTTCATCTCCACTCCTGCTACTTCGGCTTCGTCCTTTGACAGGTACATGTTATACCCCATTTTTCCACGGGCCACAGAGCCAGGCGCAGGTTCGCGCATGTTCAGTCCGCCTGGGTTGTACAGGTTCTCTTTTACCTGAGAATATGGATCCAGCGCCACAGAATGGTACATATCAGGAGCATACTCCAATCCTGGGTCCTGATTGTTGCTACAGGCTACCAACATGGCGCCTGTGAATAATACGGCGGAGGCTTTTACGCCTAAATTTAGTAGACCTTTCATTATTTGCTTACCTCCTTCTCATTTACCTCAATGGCACCATTGGTACGGAGCAGGTTGTTAAGTGCTGACATGTCTGTTACACCTTCCTTCACTTCAATTGCCATCACAAACTTGTCATCTGTAGAGCGCTTATCAAAAACATTCACCTTGAAAGAAGGTTTCAGTTTAGTCACAATGAAGAAGGTAATCACCATACCGAAGGCTGCACACAGTACAGTCAATTCAAATGTTACCGGGATAAAGGCTGGTAGCGAAATGTGTGGCTTACCACCGATTATCATAGGCCAGTCAAATCCTAGCATCCAGATTTGCATCCACAAAGCGAAAGAAGTACCGAAAAGGCCACAGAAAAATGCCACGATGGGTAATCTGGATCGCTTTATACCTAATACATCATCTATGCCGTGTACCGGATATGGTGAGAATACTTCATATATGTTTGTACCGGCAGCCCGGACGTTCTCGATGGCCTGCAGCAGGACATCCTCATCATCGTAGATACCTAGAACGAATTTTTTAGTCATTGCTATGATGTGTATTAGTGTTCGAATCCTTATCAGTACCGTGCATAGTCTTTACTGGGTGATGCGTTACCTCTGAAGAAGACTTCAGTATGGCTTTCACCTCTGCCATGTTCACTACAGGGAAAAACTTGGCAAACAACAGGAAGAGCGTAAAGAAGAGTCCTATTGTTCCAACGTAAACGCCCACGTCTATGATAGTCGGAGAGAACATTGCCCAAGAAGATGGCAGGAAGTCTCTGTGCAGTGATGTTACGATGATTACGAATCGCTCGAACCACATACCGATGTTCACGAAGATAGAGATGATGAAGGTAGCTGTCAGGCTTCTTCTGATGCTTCTGAACCAGAAAAGCTGTGGGGTAATCACGTTACAAGTCATCATTGACCAGTAAGCCCACCAGTAAGGGCCAGTCGCACGGTTGATGAAGGCGTACTGCTCATACTCCACACCTGAGTACCAGGCAATGAAGAATTCAGTGATGTAAGCCACACCGACGATAGAACCAGTCAGGATGATTACCTTGTTCATAGACTCCACGTGCTCCAGTGTGATATAGTCTTCCAGTTTGAAGACCTTACGCGTGATAATCATCAGCGTCAGTACCATGGCGAAACCTGAGAAAATCGCACCTGCCACGAAATATGGAGGGAAGATTGTCGTGTGCCAGCCAGGTATAACAGACGTTGCAAAGTCCATGGATACAATGGTGTGTACAGAAAGTACCAGTGGTGTTGCAAGACCTGCCAAAATCAGCGACACTGTTTCATAGCGTGACCATGCCTTGGCAGAACCAGTCCAGCCGAAAGAAAGGAAGGCATAGGCTCTTCTGGCGATAGGGCCAGTCGCTCTGTCACNGATGGTAGCAAAGTCAGGTATAAGACCGATGTACCAGAATACCAGGGAAACAGAGAAGTAAGTTGAAATCGCGAATACGTCCCAAAGAAGAGGTGAGTTGAAGTTCACCCATAGCGAGCCAAAGGTGTTTGGCAGGGGAAGTACCCAGTAAGCCAGCCAAGGACGGCCCATGTGGAGTACCGGGAACATGGCGGCGCAGATTACGGCGAAAATCGTCATCGCTTCCGCTGCACGGTTAATGGACGTTCTCCACTTCTGACGGAATAGCAGGAGGATAGCTGATATAAGCGTACCGGCGTGACCGATACCTACCCACCAAACAAAGTTTGTGATGTCCCATGCCCAACCTACTGTTTTGTTTAGACCCCACTCACCAATACCAAACCAAAGGGTGCGGTATACGGACCAAAGAAAAATAGCCAGTCCCACAAGTGCCACAGCCAGGGCAGCGGCCCAACGTGCGTTGGGCTTCGCCTCCACCTGTCTGCAGACATCTTCGGTGATATCGTGGTATGTTTTACCCCCCGTTACCAGAGGCTCTCTTATCGGAGATACGTGCTGCATAGCGCTATCTAAGTTTTAAATTAAGCTAAGTTTCTAATTTTTGTCAGGTATGTCACGTTTGGCTGTACGTTCAGTTCCTCCAGTACGTGGAAAGCGCGCTCGCCATTCTCACGCACTAGAATCTGAGATATGCGGCTGTTCGGGTCCAGCATGTCGCCGAAGATAATGGCATCGGTAGGGCATGACTGCGCACAGGCACTCACTATCTCACCATCCACTGGTCTTCTGTTTTCACGCTTTGCCTCTAGCTTGCCAAGTTGAATACGCTGCACGCAGAAGGAGCATTTCTCCATCACACCTCTTGAACGAACAGTCACATCCGGGTTCAACACCATCTTGCCCAGGTCGTTGTTCATGTTGAAGTCGAACTTGTCGTTGTTGGCGTAAGCGAACCAGTTGAAACGGCGCACTTTATAAGGGCAGTTGTTAGCGCAATAGCGGGTACCTACGCAGCGGTTGTATACCATTTGGTTAACACCCTCTGAGCTGTGCATGGTGGCAGCAACTGGGCAAACCGTCTCACATGGAGCGTGGTTACAGTGCTGGCACATCATTGGCTGGAAGATTACGCTTGGATTCTCAGCAGGATCCTCCATGGTTTTGTAATCCTTCTCCTCGTGTTCCACAGAGCTGTAGTATCTATCGATACGCATCCAGTGCATCTCTCTGCGATTTAATACCTCTTGCTTGCCTACCACAGGAATGTTGTTCTCTGCCTGGCAGCTAATAGTACACGCACCGCAACCTATACAGGAGTTGAGGTCAATCACCATACCCCAGTGGTGGTTCTTGTACTCGTAATCCTCCCAAAGAGAGATAGCGGCTGGCTTCGCAGGCCCCTCGTGTGTAGCAAGGCGGATGTATTCGGTAACCTCTTTCGGGTTCTCCTGGTATTTTGCCAGTGTGTTCTCCTGCACTATCAGGCGGTCCATGATAGTGTGGTGCGTCTGCATCTGGGCAATCTCAATAGTAGAGTTTGTCTTCTCCAGTTGAACGGCACCTGTATATAGGATGGCGTCGTCTACCACAGTGGCAATAGGGAAAGCATTGGCGCCACGTCCTTTTGCCGTCGGCATGGAATCCAGCTGACGTCCATAGCCCATGGCTATACCTACTGTGCCCTGTGCCTGTCCTGGCTGAACGAGCACTGGCAGCTCTATGGATTTGCCGTTGCCAAACGACACCTTCATCACATTGCCCTGTACCACTCCCATTTCTTCTGCCATTCTGCGTGGCATCGTAATGTAGTTGTCCCAAGTAGCTTTGGTGATTGGATCCGCCATCTCCTGCAACCATGGGTTGTTGGCTTCTGAGCCAGTGCCTATCGCCACTTTCTCATACACAACAGCCTCAATCCCTTTTCCAGCGGCTTTTGCAGCTCTTCCGGCAGCCTCTGAAGCAGTCATGGTGCTGGCAGCTCCTGTATTCACAGCCAGCATGCTTGTTCCATTCTGCAACACACCATCGTGCACAGCTTTTTCCCAGAAGGCGTTGAAGTCTCCTGTCGCTGCTTTTCTCCAGTTGTTGCGGATATAATCGTAGTATGTGGTCTTGTTGCCGCTCCAGGCCAGCAGGCTGTCCTGCATCTGGCGCGTCATGAAAATCGGGCTGATTACCGGCTGAGCCAAAGAGATAAAGCCTCTTTTCGGCTCGTAGTCATTCCACGATTCCAGGTAGTGGTGGTCTGGCGTTACGTAATCTGCAAGAGAAGCTGTCTCTTCCACACGGTCAGCGAAAGACACCTTCAGTGGCACACGCTTCAAGCCGCTCACCACACGTTCCGCAAGCGGATGGTCGTATACCGGGTTTGCATTGTAGAAGAACACGGCAGCAACGCTACCATTGTTCATTTCTTCAATCAGGCGCAGCATCTGCGCATCACTGCCTTGCTTGGTATAGAAAGGAGCAGCCGTGTCAATGGTAGCACCTTCTGAACCTATTGTCTTATTGATGGCTGTCACCAGCGTCTGTACAGCAGGGTCGTTAGAACCAGACACTACCAAGGCGCGACCATTGTTGGCTCTCAAATCCTTGATAGCTGCATCAATAGCTTTCTTATCCACATTGGCAGGAGCGCTCGCGCCTTGCCCTGAGAGGCCATTGTAAATAGCTGTCACTACAGCCAGCTCTTCTGATGGCTTAATTGGAACTCGAACGTCAGCATTCGCACCAGTCAGCGACATAATGGCCTCAAACTGGTAGTGACGCGACATATTTCGCTTATCAGAAGATACCTTTCTGTTTTGGATGTACTGGTTAGCGAATGGAATTGGAGCAATCCAGGTGCCCAGGAAATCAGCGTTGATGCTTACGATAATGTTCGCTTTGCTGAAGTCATATCCTGGCACCGTGCCTCCGTTCGCACCGATTAGGGCAGATGCAGAGTTGGCATCATAGGTAACGTGCTCGAAATTGCCTAGCCCGGCACCGAACTCGTTAATCAGTTGTTTGGTTGATGGGCTGATAACGGTAGATGATACAAGAGCGACTTTGCCATTTGCTCCGGCGAGTGCTGCTCTTATTTCTTTGTCTACTTGGTCCCACTGCGCCTCTTTTCCTTTGATAAGCGGTGTGCGCAGTCTGTTGTTGTCATACAGGCTAAGCACAGAAGCCTGTGCCTTTGGGCTTGTACCTCTTGGTGTGAGTGAAGAGCCAGGGTTTGGCTCAATCTTTATAGGACGACCTTCGCGTGCCTTCACCAGGATGCTGTTGAAATCACCATCGTTGTAATAAGTAGAGGCATACCAGTTAGCTACACCTGGCTCTACATCTACCGGCTTGTTCAGGTAAGGTATGGCTTTTCTTACCGGGGCCTCACATGAAGCTAGCGTGGCTGCCGCCAAACCAAAGCCTAACAGTTTCAGGAAGTCTCTTCTAGGAGCAGTAACACCTGAAGACTCTCCTGCTCCATTAGTTTCGTTTATCGGCAGGAATTCTGGAAACTCATTATGAGCATGTTTTGCGAACTCAGGAGTATTTTCAAGCTCCTCTATTCCCTTCCAGTATTTTATTCTGTCTTGCATATTATATCTAGAAAACTCGAATCCTTTATTAATTGATTAATAGTGGCATTTGGAACATTCTGTACCACCATTAGAAGCCACTGTGAAGGCACCTTTAGAGCTCTGCTCATGCAGTTTCACCAGGTTGTCATAATATGCATTTCCTTCTGTGTTAAGCGGAGTTTCGCGGTGGCAATCAATACACCAGCCCATGGTGAGAGGGGAGTACTGGTAAACAACCTCCATCTCCTGGATTGGGCCGTGGCACGTCTGGCACTCCACACCGGCCACCTGCGTATGCTGTGCGTGGTTGAAGTAAGCCAGGTCAGGCAGGTTGTGGATACGAACCCACTCAATTGGCTTATTGCGCTCTATGGCCTTGTATATCTTCTGGATTTCAGGAGACTCTGCCTTGATTTGGCTGTGGCAGTTCATACAGATGTTTGCCGACGGTATGCTGGCGCTCTTGCCTTTGTACACGGTAGTGTGGCAGTAGTTACAGTCAATCTGGTGCTCACCTGCGTGCAGTTTATGCGAGAAAGCGATTGGCTGCTTAGGAGCGTATCCCTCCTGTATACCTATGCCCATCACCTTGTTAAGTCCCAAATCCAACAACACCACCACGAATATCAGCACAACCAGCGTGCGAACCGCTTTTGACTTGTACACCTTGGAGAAGTCGAAACGCTGGTTAACCACCTCTGCGTCATACTCATCCAGCTGCTTGTTCTTGTTCAAGTAGTTCTTCAGCAGGGAGGTAATCAGCAACAGGGTCACTACCAACACTATCAGCACCACAATCAGCACCACCAGAACAATGTCCAGATAGCCTCCAACTGCACCTACGGCATCTGTACCCACATTCTGACCTGGAGCAGTTTCCGCTCCGCTAGCCGGGCCAGCAGTCTCGGCAGCTACTGATTCAGCTGATTTAATGTAGGTAAGGATAGACACCACCTCTTCGTCAGAGAAGGCGAAAGAAGGCATCGCCTGCTTGTTGAACTGGTTGTAAACGGCTACTGCATCTTTGTCGCCGGACTGAATCAACGCCTGTGAGTTCTTAATCCAGCTAATCAGCCAAGGCTGCGCTCTACGCTCATTTATACCTTTTAAGCCAGGACCAACCACCACATCATCTCCAACAGAGTGACAGACAACGCAGTTGTTCTTGTACAAGGCCTCACCTGCGCTCACGATGGCAGGATCTTCTGGTTTCAGACCTACACCGCCCTGTGCCGCCCCTGGAGTCGACAACCCGAAAGTAGTCGCCAGAGAAAACAAAAAGGCAATCAGTAATTTGGTTTTTGCTCTTCGTATACAGCTAATCATAGCCAGGATCACTTGTGTGTTTAGTATGATGGTGAAATTACTTTACGGGCACAAACTTACTACCTGAAACCCATTAATCAAACATTATATGTTTATTTTTGGCCCTATACACAATATCACTGAAGGCACCACACCTTGTAGCGTATTTCCTTTGTTCTTTTCGTTTAAAGGGCATTTTATTTAAACTGATTCTAAATAAGCAGAGTGCTCACAGGCTTTTACTATCCTGTTTTGATACAATAATTTCCCTGCTACAGGCCATTCTGGACAACATCCTTGTTGAACTTAATTATTTCTGTTTTTGTTGTCAAAACCTTTTCATTTTCAGCTATTTAAGTAAATACCGCAGTAATTTTGGAATTTCCTCCTACTCCTTATTAATATATATCTTTTAAGAGGTATAGCAGCACCTGCTGTGTACGTGTCCTATCCGGTTGTACCCATACCTTAAAATTTGGCGCAAGTTTTTGTATTACAGAATCATTGATGTATATTTGCACCCTAAAACAAAAAATTCTCATAACCAAATGGAATTAAAAAATTACGAAACGGTCTTCATCCTGACTCCGTTGCTTAACGAGACTCAGATGCAGGAAACGGTCGAGAAGTTCAGACAGGTGCTTAAGGAAAATAGCGCCGACATTATCCACGAAGAGAACTGGGGTCTACGTAAGCTTGCTTACCCAATCCAGAAGAAATCCACTGGTTTCTATCACCTCATCGAGTTTAAGGCTCCATCTACTGTAATTGATGTGCTTGAGCTGGCTTATCGCCGCGACGAAAAAGTTGTTCGCTTCCTGACCACTGCCCTAGACAAGCACGCTGTGACTTACAATGAGCGCAGAAGAAAAGGTGAGTTCAAATCACAGGCTAAAAAAGAGGAGGTTAAAGCATAATGAGCTTAGTAAACGAAAGAGTACACAAACAAGATAACCGTCAGAAATACTGCCGCTTCAAGAAGAGCGGTATCAAGTACATTGACTACAAAGACGGCAACTTCCTGCTTAAGTTCGTGAACGAGCAGGGCAAAATCCTTCCAAGAAGGTTGACAGGCACTAGCCTTAAGTTCCAGCGCAAGGTGTCACAGGCTGTTGCCCGTGCACGCCACTTGGCTATTCTGCCTTACGTAACAGATTCTTTAAAATAAGGAGGGATTGATAATGGAAGTAATACTTAGAGATGACGTTAAGAACCTGGGCTACAAGAACGATATCGTTACTGTAAAGCCAGGATATGGCCGTAACTACCTTATCCCGCAAGGGCTGGCGGTTATCGCTGACAAGACGAACAAGAAAATCGTAGCTGAAAACGTACGTCAGGCCTCCCACAAACTGGAGAAAATCCAGAACGACGCGCAGGAACTGGCAAACAGCATCGGTGATATCACGCTGGAGATTCCAGCTAAAGTAGGTGAGACCGGAAAGATTTTCGGTTCAGTAACTACTAACCAGATTGCTGAGGCGCTTAAGGCTAAAGGTCACGATGTGGATCGCAAGCGTATTTCTTTTGACCAGGACGTGAAAACAGCCGGCGAATATACTGCCACGCTGAACCTGCACAAAGAAGTGAAGCACCAGGTACGTTTCAACGTAGTTGCTGAATAGCACTAAGCTGAAAATAATCTATACCAAAAGCGCCCTGCCCACAGCAGGGCGCTTTTTTTGTTACCTGCTCCGGCTTATCTTGTAACAGCAAGGCATACCTATACCTATACCTATGTTTCGGACAGAAGTAAACATCCCCTCCAGCGGACTCGACCTGACACTGCAGGATGGCATCGTGACCATGGGCTCCTGCTTTGCCGATGTGATAGGCAATAGGCTGCGGCAGAACAAGGCAAAGGTGCTTGTCAGCCCATTCGGCACTATCTTCAATCCTTTGTCTGTCTGCAAATTACTGGATGCGGCCACGGGTGAACAGCCTGATTGGGAACAGCACCTCGTGCAGCACCAAGGCATTTGGTACGCATATGACTTGCATTCCTCCCTCTCCTCCCCCGACAAAACCGAGCTGCTGCAGCTCATCTCGCATCGGCTTCAAACCACGCAACAGGCACTACAAGAGGCCAAGCTGCTCATCATCACCTTGGGCACAGCCGTTGGGTACCGTCTGCACAGCACCGGCCAAGTGGTTGCTAACTGCCATAGACTGCCCGCCCGCAACTTCACGCGCCAACTCCTCTCCACCGATGAGATGATGAATGCCTTTGGCTATACCTTGTACCAACTGCGCAGGCTGAACCCAGGCTTGAAGGTGCTGCTCACCGTCAGTCCCGTGCGGCACATTAAAGAAACCTTAGAGACCAACAGCGTCAGCAAGGCGTTGCTGCGCGTCATCTGCCACCTGTTGGTGGAGCGGCATGAGGAGGTGTCTTACTTTCCGGCCTACGAAATCATGCTGGACGATTTGCGCGATTACCGCTTCTACGGCCGCGACATGCTACACCCCACTGAAACCGCAGAGGATTATATCTGGGAGAAGTTCACAGCCGCTTACCTTCACCCGGATTTCATCGCCTTTCATAAAGAATGGGGAAAAATGCGGCGGGCGCTGGCACACCGGCCTTTCCATCCAAATACGGAGGCTCACCAGTCATTTCTCAGAAACACGCTCCAGCAGCTCCAGCAGCTCCAGCTAAGGTATGGCATTGCTATAGAACCAGAGGAGCAGCTGCTCCGCGAGCAACTGATTCCCTGATACAGCTTTGGGCTGAACTGTCTACCGCCACCGCCTTAGCATACTTTTGCCTGACTTGCCCGTAGGTATAGAGTGCCGCAGACTAGCACTAACCCTTGATGACTATGGCCGCAGACAGAAAATCCAACAGACTGATACACGAGAGCAGCCCTTATCTGCTGCAGCACGCCTATAACCCCGTAGATTGGCACCCATGGGGCGAGGAGGCGCTGCAGAAGGCAAAACAGGAGGACAAACCCATCCTGGTGAGCATCGGTTATGCTGCCTGCCATTGGTGCCACGTGATGGAGCATCAGTCGTTTGAGCATGAAAAGATTGCCCAGATCATGAACGAGCACTTCGTCTGCATCAAAGTGGACCGGGAGGAACGACCGGATGTGGACGCCATCTACATGGAAACGCTGCACGCCATGGGCGTTAATGGTGGCTGGCCACTAAATGTGTTCCTTACCCCAGAGAGCAAGCCCTTCTACGGCGGCACTTATTTCACGCCGCAGCAGTGGGTGAACCTGCTGCTGAGTATTGCGGATACCTATAAGAACAAGCGGGAAGAGCTGCATGACACAGCAGAGCAATTCATGCAACACCTCAACCAGAGCGAGTTGGAGAAGTTCGGGCTGCAGAAAGCGGATGCACAGACAAGCGAAGAGGAGTTCCAGCTCATGTTCACTAACCTCAGCCAGCGTTTCGACAAGAAACACGGGGGGCTAGGCGAAGCGCCCAAGTTCCCGATGCCAACCAATTATCTCTTCCTGCTCCGCTACTTCTACCACACCCAAGACGAGGCGGCACTGAAACACCTGAACCTGACCCTGCACGAGATGGCCTATGGCGGTATCTACGACCAGGTTGGCGGTGGCTTCGCCCGCTACTCTGTGGATGCGGAGTGGCTCGTGCCGCATTTCGAGAAGATGCTCTTTGACAACGGCCAACTCGTCAGCCTATACTCCGAGGCCTACCAGCTGACCAAAGACCCGCTCTACAAAGATGTGGTGTATGAAACAATCACTTTCATAGAACGCGAGCTGATGAGTGAGGAAGGCGGCTTCTACTCTTCCCTCGACGCGGACAGCGAGGGCGTGGAGGGCAAGTTCTATGTTTTCACCAAAGACGAGCTGCAAGACATCATCGGAGAAGAGGAACCCGTCTTCTCTAAATACTACCACGCCACGGCCACCGGCAACTTCGAGCACGGCCAGAACATCCTGCACCGCCGCATCAGCGATGCGCACTTTGCCAAGGAAAACGAGCTGGAGCTGGAGGTGCTGGAGGAGATGGTGAAGTCCTGGAAGGAGAAGCTGCTGGAGGCACGGGCCAAACGGGTAAGGCCTGGCTTGGATGACAAGATTCTCTGCTCCTGGAACGCGCTCATGCTCAAAGGGCTGGCCGACGCCTACTATACCTTTGGCAACAAGCATTTCCTGGAACTGGCCATCCAGAACGCCAACTTTCTGCTGCAGCACCTGAAGCAAGGCGACAGGCTGTACCATAATTATAAGGAAGGCAAAGCCACCATCACCGGTTTTCTGGAGGACTATGCCCTGCTTATCCGGGCGCTCATCCGGGTATACGAGATTACGTTCGACGAAAAGTGGCTGCAGGAGGCAAAACAGCTGACAGAGTACACCCTCTCCCACTTTTTCGACGAGGCCGAAGGTATGTTCTTCTTTACCGACGACAACGCCGAAAAGCTCATAGCCCGCAGAAAGGAGATTTTCGACAACGTCATACCTTCTTCCAACTCTGTGATGGCGACAAACCTGCATTTTCTGAGTCTCTACTTTGACGAGGAGCGCTACCGGCAGCTTTCTGATGCCATGCTGGCGCGGGTAAGGCCACTGGTGGTGAAGGAGCCATCGCACCTGAGCAATTGGGCTATGCTCTACTACCACAAACTCAAACCAACCGCCGAAGTCGCCATTGTGGGGCCTGAGACCCCGGAGATGCGCTCTGAAATCAGCTCTTTCTACATTCCGAACATGCTACTGGCGGGCACCGAGCAGACAAGCGAATTGCCACTCCTGCAGGACCGCGAAGCCATACAAGGCAAGACCACTCTATACGTCTGCTATAACCGGACCTGCCAATTGCCGGTGCACTCGCCGGCAGAGGCGCTGAAGCAGCTGCAGGGCGCGGGGCAGCAAAACACCAAGTTCCCGACACTGTAGCACACAGCCACAGCGCCCGAAATGCTTCGGGAATTACCGGCTTTTTTGCGACATTTGCAGAAGCACCTTCTATACCTGCGCTTTTGTCCGAACTGCTCAATTTCAATTATCCGCCGGAGCCGGCCGTGGACCGCGTCACGCTTTTCGCTGACGTGATACTGCCCCTGCCCCTGCCGAAGCTCTATACCTACCGCATCCCGTTCGAGATGAACGATGATGTGCTGGTGGGCGCGCGGGTGATTGTGCAGTTCGGTGCCAAGAAGGTGCTCAGCTGCATCGTGGCCGACATACATGAGAACGCGCCGGCCGATTACCAGGCCAAGTACATCCTGGACGTGCTGGATGACAAACCCATTGTCACGGTGCCGCAGCTCAAGCTATTCAAGTGGATTGCCGACTACTACATGTGTACGCTCGGTGAGGTCATTAACGCGGCACTCCCTTCTGCCCTGAAGCTGAGCAGCGAATCCCGTATACAGCTGCACCCGCACTTCAACCCCGAGGAGGACGATATCCCGCTGGCGGCGCAGGAGGCCAAAATCATCTATGCGCTGGAGCAGAACCAGGCGCTGACCTTTTCGGAGGTAGGCAACCTGCTGCAAATCAAGAGCTACCACAAGTTCATCAAGTCGCTGATACAGAAAGAGGCGATTATCATATTTGAGCAGGTCAGCGACAAGTTCTCGCCCAAGGTGGTGAAGAAAATCCGCCTGACGGAGCACTTTGTGCACGAGGAAGGCATGCTGGAAGAACTCTTCACACAGCTCACGCCCAAACCGAAGCAACTCGACGTGCTGCTCAACTATCTCCAGAAAGTGCCCGTGCACCAGGATGTGCATCTGAATTTTGCAGGTATAGAAAAAAGCGCCCTCACAAACAACACGCACCTTTCCAAGTCCTCCATTGATTCGCTCATCAAAAAGGGCGTGCTGGAACAGTTTGACCAGATTATCTCCCGTTTTCCGGTAGACAACTCGGTTCCGTTGAAGCCCATGAAGCTGTCAGAACACCAGGAGCAGGCCAAGGACGAGATACTGGGGCTGTTCAAGGAAAAAGACACCGTGCTGCTGCATGGCGTGACCGGCAGCGGCAAAACCGAGGTATACATCGACCTGATAAAGCACGCGCTCGAAGGCGGTGGCCAGGTGCTATACCTGCTACCCGAGATTGCACTCACCGCCCAGATTGTGACGCGCCTTATGAAGGTGTTCGGCGATAAGCTGGGCATCTACCATTCTAAGTTCTCTGACAACGAGCGGGCCGAGGTATGGCAAGGTGTGTTGTCCGGTCGCTTTCAGATAGTAGTAGGCGTGCGCTCAGCCGTCTTCCTGCCTTTCCATGCGTTGTCGCTCATCATCGTGGATGAGGAGCACGAGCCAAGTTACAAGCAGTACGACCCAGCCCCTAGGTATAACGCCCGCGAAACCGCCTTGATGATGGCGCATCTGCAGGGTGCCAAGACGCTGCTGGGCTCGGCCACGCCAGCCATTGAGACCTATTACAACTGCAGGACCGGCCGCTGGGGATTGGTGACCATGAGCAAGCGCTATGGCGAGGCCCAGCTCCCGGACATCGAGCTCATTAACATACGGGAGGAGCAGCACCGCAAGAACATGCACAGCCACTTCTCGGGCAAACTCATCACGGCCATCGAAGAACGTCTGGCACGGCACGAGCAGGTCATCCTGTTCCAGAACCGCCGGGGCTACGCGCCCTTCATCTCCTGCGACGAATGCTCCTGGATACCCAAGTGCCGCCATTGTGCCGTGAGCCTCTCCTACCACAAGTACAACAGCGAGCTCCGCTGCCACTACTGCGGCTACCACGAGCGCATGCCCAACGACTGCCCCGCCTGCGGCGCCACCACGCTCAAGAGCATGGGATTCGGCACCGAGAAGGTGGAGGACGACCTGAAGCTGATATTGCCCAACGCCGAGGTGCAGCGCATGGACCTGGACACGACCAAGAAGAAGAACAGCTATCAGCAGATTATCGCGGATTTTGAGAATGGCAAGACCAACGTCCTGATTGGCACTCAAATGGTGACCAAAGGCCTGGATTTTGAGAATGTGAGCCTGGTGGGTATACTCAACGCCGACAGCATCATCCACTTCCCCGATTTCCGGGCACATGAGCGGGCCTACCAGCTGTTTGTGCAGGTGAGCGGGCGCGCCGGGCGCAAAGGCAAGCCAGGCACCGTGCTGATACAGACCAGGGACCCGCTGCAGCCTATCTTCCGGAAGGTGCACAGCAACGACTATACCTCGCTTTACGAACATGAGATTGAGGAGCGCATGCGCTTCGGCTATCCGCCTTTTGCCCGCATGATACGCATCACGGTGAAGCATGCCGAGGAAAAGGTATCGGAGA
Source organism: Pontibacter roseus DSM 17521 (assembly GCF_000373265.1). Classification (GTDB taxonomy): domain Bacteria; phylum Bacteroidota; class Bacteroidia; order Cytophagales; family Hymenobacteraceae; genus Pontibacter; species Pontibacter roseus. Next base: position 1,352,907 of record NZ_KB890761.1, on the reverse strand, counting down.
ACGCCGCCATCGTGCTGGCACAGGACCTGACGGACCGGCTGGGCAAACAACTGGTGCTAGGGCCCGAAGTACCGTACATCTTCAAAATCCGGAACCTGTTTTTGAACGAGATTCACATCAAGCTGCCGCGCGAGAACGTGAACCTGCGCGCTGCCAAGCAGGAGGTCGCCGCAGCCATCCGGCAGCTCCACCTCCTCCCCGACTTCAAAGGCATGCGGGTGGTAGCGGATGTGGACCCGGCGTAGACAGCCATGAACGAATTCATTTCAAAAATATTTCATTTTTGCCTAACCACCTGTAACCCTGGCCAAAACCAGGGCGTATAAAGAGTACCTTTGGCTAAAAGTTGAAAGCCTGAAAGTTGGGAATGTCTACCAAGATATTTGTTAACTTTCAGGTTTTTCTCTTTTATACCCTCTCCTACTGTCGGTCTTTGTTCTTGCTCAGCACCACCACGTACATGATACCAAACGCTAAGAAGGCCACTAAAATAAAGACATCCATCCATTCATACTCCCCCTGCATAATCTGGTATCCCTTGAACCCTGCCAGCACAAAGCAGGCGATGGCAAGCACAATTCTGAACATTCGTTGATTGGGCATACTTCCTTGTTTATCTTATTATTGGTGAATTGCCGTGCATGGCAACCATGACGGACAATGTGTATTGACTGTTTCTATAACGACATGTAAAAAATAACCCATGCCGTGATGACCACCGAGCCGACTAGGTTCAGCAGCAATCCTGCTCTGGCCATAGTGCTGATGGGCACAAGCCTGCTTCCGTAGACAATGGCATTGGGAGGTGTGGCCACAGGCAGCATGAAGGCCATGCTACAGGCGACCACCACACCCAGCACTGGGTACAGCTCCGGCAGTTGCAGTTGGTTCAGGACGCCAATCACGATGGGTACAAACGTGATGGCGATGGCGGTATTGGAACTCACCTCCGTCAGAAACAGGACGCCCGTCACCAGCACGAACACCAGCAGCAGCGGATGGTCTGGGCTTATCACCGAGGTAACACTGGCCCCTATGCTATCTGCCAGCCCTGAACTGACCACCAACTGCCCCAGCGCCATACCTCCTCCGAACAGCAGAATCGTATCCCAGTCGATGCGGATTAAGTCCACAGCCGTAAGTGTGCCTTCGCCTTCGTTCTCCTGCCCCGGCGGAATCAGGAACAGCAGCAGGGCAGCCAGCACCGCCACCGTACTCTCAGCAAAGTAAGTGCTCATAAAGGTATAGGCAGCTTCCATACCCAGCAGGTTGAACACACCCGGGCTCAGCCACAGCACAACCGCCAGCATAAACACGCCCATCGTCACCTGCTCCCCCTTCGAGATGGGTGGCTGCGTTTGGGTATGCTCCGCCACGTAGGCCTTTATACCTACTGAACTGAACTGGAACTTCTTGAGAAAGAAACGCATGTAGAGCAGCATGAAGCCGTACATCATCAGCGACATGGGCATAGCCAGCAGCATCCACTGCAGAAAATCAATCGTTATACCCTCCTTGGCCAGGTAATTTACGCCAATCAGGTTGGGAGGCGAACCAATAATCGTGCTCACACCGCCAATGGAGGCGCTGTAGGCTATACCCAACAAAAAGTAGGGCGCAGGGCCTTTGCGGGCCTCCGGCTCCTGCAACAGTTGCAGTACCCCCATCGTCAGGGGCAATAGCATAGCCACCGTCACCGAGTTGCTCACCCACATCGACAGCACATAAGACACCAGCGAAAAGCCCAGAAACATGCTGAACAGGCTCTTCTGGAAGACAGGCCTGGAAAGGATGAACAAGGCCATGCGTTTGTCGAGGCCGTGACGCGTCATGGAGCGAGCCAGCAGGAAACTACCAATGAAGAGTAGGATGATGGGGTGCCCTAGGTTTTGGAAAGCCGTATTGATGTCGGCTATACCTGTCATCACGGCCATGAGCACACCCAGAAAGGCCGTCATGGAAAGCGGAATCACCTCCGTCATCCAGAATACAAGGCAGAAGACCATGATGGTCGCCACCTTGCGGGCCTCGGGTTCCAGTCCGGCTGTGAGCCACCACATGGCCAGCGCCAGCAGCGGCGCCAACACCAAACCTATGTTCCTTCTCGACAGTGTCATTGATTTAAATATAGAAATAAATCAACAGACTAGAGAAGCCAGGCTATAAAAGATGGAATGGAGCGGCAGCTATACCTACACCAGGTACCGCTGCCTGAGGATGTTGAGGTGGTGGATTTCGTGCCCCAGTATGGCGAAGCCCATTGCCCGAACCGATACTTTGCGGCCACTCGCCGTGCCTACCTCAGCCAGCATCTCCTCATCAAAGTTTTTGAATAGCTCAATGGTAGCCTGGCGCACAGCGGCATATTCTGCCAGAATGGACGTGATAGCGCGCGTATCTCCCTTGCTCACATCGGCATAGGCATTCTCATCAAAGCCAGGGAACTCCGTTTTGTCTTTGCGGGCGAAGCACAGGGCTCGGTAAGCAAAGATGCGCTCCGTGTCCACCATGTGCACCAGCATCTCTTTGATAGACCATTTGCCTGGCTGGTAGCGGTGCTGCAGCTGCTGCTCTTTGAGCGAAAGCATCAGGTTCACAATGTATTCCTCACTTGCCGCCAGTGCCGTCAGCAAGTCATCCGTGTTGGCATTGCCGATGTAGCTGTTGAAAAACTCATCGTATTCTGTCGGAGATGGTGGGGTTATGATTTTATCCATAGTTCAAGTAGTAGGTATAGCGGGTTGATTTGTTCTAAAGTATAACGTGAAGGTACAAAATATAGGTGTATACCTGCTAGCGAAGGTATAAAAACAAGAAGCCCCGCCAGGTATGGCAGGGCCTATCGTCAGTTGTTAAGGGAATATCCTGTTGCTCCTACTGCCCCACCAGGAACACGGCGTTGCCGAAGAGCAGTTTGCCATTGTGCCAAAAGCCACGGAACAATGGGTTATCGGCCAGGTATACCACCTGCCCTCGGCCGAGCGGCTGCGTGCCGAGTATGAGTGCGTCCTGCAGCTTCTCCTTCGCCTTGGTGCCCACAAATCCGGTGGCGTAGTTATTCTTCTTCAGTACACCCACGTTCCAGCCATCTTTCATGAATTCGAAGGTATCGGCGGTGCGTACCAGGGCGTAGTAGGTGTCGCCGTAGCCGAAGGCCAGCGGGTGCGTCTTGTCCAGGTTCACGCGGAACACGCTGCCCTGCACATCCTCTGACAGCGCCTCGCGTCCCCGGTCACCGTAGGCTTTCAGGTTCACGTATGGATTTTCTTTCGCGGCCTTTTCTTTTTCCTTGGCTTCAGCGGCTTCGTCAGCTCCTTTCTGCTTCAGGTTGAAGTCTTTTTTGTCGGCCAGGAAGCCTGCTGCGGTTTCCAGTGCAATCAGCTTGCCGCCGCCCCGCACCCAGTTCTTCACCTGCTCCAGCGTCTGGTCATTGAGCACGCGGCCATAGGAGCCGGCTGGCAGGATGAGCACGTCAAACTCATGCAGCGGCACACTGCCGAAATAGTTGGTTCCCAGCACCGTCACCGGGTAGCCAATCTGCTGCTCAAAGTAGTGCCATATCTCGCCAAAGGCGTAAGGCGATACCCCCTCACCCGACATCACCGCCACGCGAGGCATCTTAAGGTAACGGACACTGCCGGAGCCAAAGTCGGAACCACTGCTCACAAAACCGGTGGCGGTGGCGCGCAGGTCCACGCCGTGCTTCTGGGCGAGCGCCCGTACGGTGGTATCCAGCTTGTCGGCTATACCTTCGTTGCCGGTGCGGGTGATGATGAGGGTGCCCGCATCATACTTTTGTCCTTCCGTCTCGAATGGCTTTTCGGACATACGCACCTTCACTTTCTGGCTCATCAACTCCGTCAGGAACTTCACGTCTTGCAGGCTGTTCCAGCGCGCCAGGTAAGCGTAAGGGCGTTCTAAGGCGATGGCGTTCGCTTCTTTCGCAGCAGGTTTCTGGTTAGATGGCTCCAGGCGGTTCTTCAAAGCATAGGCCTGCAGACCGAAGGCGTATGGCATGGCCCAGGAAGTGATGTCGTAGGTCAGTGAGTCCTCCAGGTTAGAGGTGGGTTCGAACAGCACTTTCACCAGCGTAGACTTGGGCTGATACATGCTCACCACCAGGTCGTTCTGCCCTACTCGCACGCTCTCCTCTTTGCCGGTTGCGTAATTGAAGCCTCTGGCCGAGCTGTTCTTGCCAGCATAGCCATACTGTATCTGCTGGCGGTCCAGGTAGTCGGTGAGGGCCTTGAGGTTGCCGGCGCTGCGGCTGTCCGCTTTAACCACAAAGGCTTTGTAGTCTCCGGCTGGCTTCTGGAGGTTGTTCTGGTAGTATTTCCGAAACTCCTGCGTCAGTTGGTCCGCTTTTTCCGAGGAGGCCTGTATAGTAGCCAAACTGGCGGCATGGTGGTGTGCGATGCGGTCCTTCAGCGTCAGCGTGTCACCGTCCTGCTTCTTGTAGGCCAGTCCGGCGCGTCCAGAACCGCCCTGTTCATAGGTCATCCCGATGGCCCCGTTGAAGGTAGGCCAGGTATCGCCGTAACTGGGGTAGAACAGGTCAAAATTCTCGCGTGTGAAATAGAGCCAGTTATTTTTGTCGAAGTACTGCCGGTTATAGTCGCCGATGGTGTACTGGAACTGCCGCTGCCAGGGTGTGATGCTCTCGTGCAACGGCTTGGCAGCCGGCGAGAAGTAGTAAGGAGATTCCGCTCCCATCTCATGGAAGTCGGCGTGCACCTGCGGCAGCCAGTTGTTATAGTGCGCCAACCGCTGCTTTGATTCAATCTGCGTTTGCCAGGCCCAGTCGCGATTCAGGTCAAAGTAGTAGTGGTTGGGCCTTCCGCCTGGCCATGGCTCGTGGTGCTCCCATGCGTAGGGCGAGGCGTTGCCGCCCTGGTTCTGCGTCTGTTTGTACCACTGCACATAGCGCTCGCGGCCATCGGGGTTCACGCAGGGGTCCAACAGCAGCACTGTGTTCTGCAGCCATTGCTTCGTCTGCTGGTTGTTTGGGTCCACCAGGTCATAGAGCACCTGCATCACCGACTCGGTACTCACCGACTCGTTGCCGTGTATATTGTAGCTCATCCAGACGATGGTGGGCTGCTTACCCTGTACCGTTCCGCTCATCACGCCTGCCTGTCGCAAGTTGTTCTCCCGGATTTGCTCCAGGCGTGGCAGGTTCTCGTCGTTGGCCACATAGGCGAGCAGCAGCGGCCTGCCTTCATACGTTTTGCCATACTCCTGCACCTTGATTCGGTTGGGGGCCTGCTGTGCTAAATAGTTTACATAGTCCACCACGCGGGCGTGCGTCGTGAACTGCTCTCCCAAGGTATAGCCCAGGAACTGCTCCGGCGTCTGCAGGGGCTGCTGTTGTGCCACAGCGGCCTGCACGCTCAGACAGACCAGGCAGAAAGCGAACAGTCGCTTCAGTGTGTTTTGCATCTTCAGTTGCTTAAAATATGTCGGGTTGTTGAAAGGGGAAATAATGGCACAATCTGCGCAAAAAAGCTGAAATTGGCAATTCTGAAACAAAGTAGTAACCGCTTGTACCGCTGAGGACTTAAACGTCGCCTGCACATTATGAGTCATGCCGGTGAGGGGGAATTTATGGAGCGCATTGGCCGTTTCTTTTCTATACCTTGCCCATAGATACTATGCCTGTTATGTGCGTACCTATAGCCATGTACTTGTATTGGAGAAAAGCCGGAAAAGGAGTGGCCGCTTTCCTGTTGGGGCTGGCCCTGATGACGGCGCTATACCTGGCAGCCGGCTTGGTGTTGGGCAGCATACCTGTCAACAGCAGTTATGCACAGGCTACACAAGGCGTAGAAATATGGGTGACGGACAACGGCGTGCACACCGACCTAGTGCTCCCCGTGAAGACTGCCTATATGGACTGGCGTGACAAACTGCACCTGCAGGACTACGCCGGCGCCGACAGCACGTTCACGCACGTGGGCTTTGGCTGGGGGGACCGGCAGTTCTACATGGAAACGCCCGAGTGGACGGACCTGACGTTCACTACCGCCATCACCTCGCTCTTCTTGCCCACCCGCACGGCTATGCACGTGGAGTACATCGCCCGGCCTCTCCGGCAGAACAAGTACCAGCAGCCGGTCATCATATCAGAGCAACAATATGAGGAGTTGGTGCAGTACATATTGAAGACGTTTCAGCAGCAGCCAAACGGTGAGTTCCTACTCATAGCAGGCAGTGGCTACCACAGCCGCGATAACTTTTATGAAGCGAACGGGAAGTTCCACCTCTTCAAGACCTGCAACAGCTGGGTGAACGGCGGACTCAAAGCCATGGGACACAAAGCGGCTTTCTGGGCACCGTTTTCATTTCTGGTGATGCGGCAGGTGCGTTGAAAGTCCCCTCTCTGGTATAGAAAGTGTAGTAAGGTGTCCATTTTAGGTAAAGCCCTCCTATTTATACTTCGTTAATGCCTTAACCTACGTTTTAAATCAGGTATTGTCTTATTCGAACATTCAGATTGCGAACATCTGACATTCCTCCTCCTTCCGTGCCAACTTTTTGAACTTCAATTTCCCGACAAGCAATTCACGCGCAGGTATAGCTGGCCATCTATTGAAGTCACAGCGGTATAAAAGCAAAAGGGCCGGGTAATGTACCCGGCCCTTTCAGCTTTAAACCCTAATAGTTTATTGTTTGAGTAATTTGAAATGATTGTTGAATTCGCCTATCTGCGTGGAGATGATGTAGATACCGCGCGGCAGGTTCGGGTCTAAGGTCAGCTTCTCGATGTTCGCTCCCTTCTCCACCTGAATCGTGCGCTGTAACAGTTGCTGGCCCGTGGCGTTGGTCACTGTCACCAGCACCTTACCGTCTACCTCCGCGTCAATGCTCAACTCAATTTCTGAGTGGAACGGATTCGGATAGGCTTTCACTTTGTTGGCCAGCACCGCTCCGAACTGTACCGCCTTGGTCGCAGAGTATTCGAAGCTGCCATCGAAGTCTTCTTGCTTCAGGCGGTAGTAGCGGGTGCCATACTTACCGTTCTCCTTATCCACAAAGGTATACAACTGCTTCATGCTGGTGGTACCCACGCTAGACGCTACAAAGCCCAGGCTTCTGAAGTTCTTTCCATCTGTAGAAAACTGCACATCGAAGCCTTTGTTATCCTGCTCCGAAGCTGTTGCCCAATCCAGAGCCACCTCGTTGCCACGCTTCATAGCGTTGAAGTAGATTAGTTCTACTGGGAGTGGAACAGGAATACCAGGCACGAACTGTATCTGTTGACACATACCATCTGTCAAAGCAACTCTAGCTACAATTTCAGTATCAGGCGGAAGATTCTCCACAACGATTGTTTCAGTAGCATTGCCGAGGTATAGCACGAAGTCATCATCAATCCCTGGCTTCTTCACATACCAGTTGTATTTCGTGCCTGCTGGAATCGCAACAAAAGGTTTAACAGTTTCAGGCACAGCTGTCAGTCTCCATTTGTTAGCTCCTGCCCACTCATGCGTCATATCACCTGCAGGGTCAGTTGTACTTCTCGTATCAGTTACCTTGACTAATCCTACTTCAGGGTTAATACAGCCAGCGTTGTTGCTGTTGTTGATACCTACAACTGTATAGTTTCCTGCGGGTCTGGTACCGAGGCTAAGCGTACCGCCAGTTCCAGTGAATGTACCAAGGGATTGGCTGCCACTTCGCAACTCATAAGTAACCCCGCTTTCAGGATTGCTCAGTAAGATTTCAGCCCCTTGGGGAGATGCTAGTGAACAGTAACTTGGTTCATTCAATGTCCTTGCTAATGGTAACGGATTCGCAGTCAACGTAATTGCATAGCTCGCTGCATTACACCCTGCTGCAGGATTCAATGCGTTTAAGGTCATGGTGGCTGTTCCTGTTCCGGTTGCTCTTACTATAGCTGTAGCCACACCATTAGCTACACTTTGACTTTCTATTACGAAAGGACTTCCGCTAGGGAGGACCCAATTAGCAACAGTACCTACGTAGATGCCTTTGACGGTGTAAGTAGTTGGGTTATCCGTATTGCTACACTGGGTAGCATTACCTTCTACAGATGCGGTTGCCGCAGGCTGAGGGAATACGGTAAGGCTTACTTCTCTAGTGGCAGGAGTACAACCTGTTGCTGACGGGTTTGCTGAGGTCAGTTGAACTCGCACAGTACCAGTGCCTGTTACCGTAACCACACCGGTAGAGTTAACCTCTCCAGGTCCAGATAGAACCCTCCAAGTTGGAGGATAATTTGTGGTTCCAGACAGACTGAAAGTAGTGGTAGCCCCCTCAGCACATTTGCTCGTAACTGGTGCAACAAGTTCAGCTGTAGGTTGCTGTTGTACTACCAGCGTCGCCTGATTGGATGTGACTGGTGGCGTACTGCAAGCAGAGGTAGTCGGATTACTTACCACTACATAATAATTTCCGGCATCAGCCATTGCTAAGTTAGCAATAGTGAGTGCATTGGTAGTAGCGCCGCTTATCTTACCAGTACTGTTCGTCAATGGTGTTGCGCGACCTGCTTTGTACCAAGCATACTGCACGTTAGTACCCGTTGCAGCTACCGTAAGGGTTACATTATTACCCACACACCTTGCCGTTGGGCTAGCCAGTTCTGCTGTAATGGCTGCAGGCTGTTGGACAGTGATGGTTATAGGGTTAGAAATCGGCGCATTGATACAATTGTTGGCTGGAAGCCAACTAATGATATCAGTTCTAAAATTGATGCTTACCCGATCGCCATTCTGGAACCCTCCTGCTGCTGCTGCATCAGTTGTAAAGGTCACCGTATTGGAACCAGCATATCCTGTTGAGTATAACACACGGTTGCCTCTTTCTAACACGAAGTCCATCTGCAACTTAGATGCGCTCCAAGGGAAGTTTGGCCCAAGAGTAGCCGTGAATGTAACTGTACCTCCCTGGCATATAGTGGTTGGAGTAGCCGAAAGTGTGATGGCATACCCATCCAAAGTCGCACTATATATCCTGTTAGACTGCAAATCAGTCACTGATGGGCAAACTCCGGTATTTTTAGAAGAGACTTTAACGGTATAGTAATCTTGTGATGATAAACTGGCATCGCTTACTGTGTAAGAATTCTCCTTGTTATCAACTTTGTCATTCTTATTCCATTGATAATCGAAAGAGGTAACCGGTACCAGTCTATCACTATTTTTAAGTGAAGCACTTACAATAGGCTGGAAGAACCTAAACGCCATTGCTTTGATAGACTCCGGAGTATTCGCAGGGAAAGGATATTCATCATTCGGAATAGGGTAGTTACCAGCCCCTACTGGAATTGGTTTACCACTTCTGTCCACAGGCTCCCCGCTTGCATTGGTCAGGTATGGATAAATAATCTCACCTGGTTGAACATCCCGATAGACAGCTGTTGTATAGGTTGTGCCACCGCCACCTCTGCAGAATGGGAAAGGGTCGGTTGTTATGATTGTGCGATAAGTGGATTGAGTTACTGTGACTGTTTTCTCAATCACACTTGTACAGGTTCCTGTAGTGCGGGTGTATCGGATAATATGTGTACCTACTCCTGCAGCACACGGATTGAAATAATACACACCGCCGCTAGCTGTTATGGCTCCACTAGTAGCCGAACTGAAAGCTCCCCCCGTTGGTGAACCTGACAATGCAACAGGCCCTTGCCCAGATAAGAACTCACTGCTGCTAGCAATTGTACCTGTAAAACTTATTGGTAGATTAGGATTCACCCGTACCACTACATTTTGAGGTGCGCCAGAACAACCATTTGCAGCTGTTGTGAATACATAAGTCACATCAATTGCATTAGCAGTTGTATTCACTAACGTCTCGCTCACGCCACCCGCTACAGGAATAGTCACTGCATCATTGCTGATACCAGGTACCGCAGCTCTGGTCCAAGAGAAAGTAGCACCGGCAGTAGCGCTTGTAGGGTTGTAGTTAAAAGGGGATTCACTACACACACTCGCAGAAGAAGGTATATTGCTAAGTCTTGGTGATGGATTCACTACCACTTTCACATCTTGTACACTTCCTGGGCATGAGCTGCCATTTGAAGCATAGGTAGTGGTATATTTATATGTGACAGTAACCGGAGCAGTGCCAGTGTTTATCAGCGTCTCGTTGATACCACCCGCAACTGGCTCAGTCACCGCGGCATTACTGATACCTGTCACGGCCGCCCTGGTCCAGGTAAAGGTAGCACCTGCTGTAGCGCTCTGTGGGGTGTAGGTGAAGGCGGTGCCGCTGCAGACTGCATCAGGCGTGAGCGTGCTGCTCAGTTGTGGCCGTGGGTTCACCGTCACCACTACGTCCTGAGGAGGTCCGGCGCAACCATTCGTCGTCAGAGTAAAAGTATATTTGACGTTAATTGGATTAGCCGTGTTGTTCGTCAACGTATGGGTAATATTGGCACCGGTCGAACTGGTGGTAGTTCCGCTGACCGCAGCTGTTGTAGTTATACCTGTTACGGCCTCTCGCACCCAATCATACCGTGTGCTACCAGCAACAGTGCTGGTTGCAGTATAGGCAAGAGGGCTGCCACTACATACAGTTGTAGTCATGGGGCTACTCAAAGCTGGCAGTGGATTGATCGTGACTACTAAATTCTGAGGTTCTCCCTCACAATCATTTGCACTTGCAGTAATTTCGTAGGTTACCGTGATAGGCAAATTGGTTGTATTGGTAAGCACTTCGCTTATTGCACCGTCCCCATTAGCTGCTGCATTGCCAGCAGAAGCGACCCTCCTCCAGGAGAAGGACGCGTCAGCCGTAGCACTGGTTGGGCTATAGTTGAAAGTGGCTCCACTGCAAACGCTGGCAGTAAGCGCAGAGTTAAGCACTGGGCTTGGGTTCACGGTCACCTGTACGCTCTCTGCTGTGTTAAAGCAGCTGTTCGCGGTTGAAGTAATGCGGTATGTCACAACTTTAGGAGTGGCAGTGGTGTTAATTAGCGTCTCATTGATACTGCCTTCCACAGCCGTGGGCGTGGTCACGGCTGTGTTGCTGATACCTGTCACGGCCGCCCTGGTCCAGGTAAAGGTGGCACCTGCTGTAGCGCTCTGTGGGGTGTAAGTGAAGGCGGTGCCGCTGCAGACTGCATCAGGCGTGAGCGTGCTGCTCAGTTGTGGCCGTGGGTTCACCGTCACCACTACGTCCTGAGGAGGTCCGGCACAACCATTCGTCGTCAGAGTAAAAGTATATTTGACGTTAATTGGATTAGCCGTCGTGTTGGTTAGGATATGGCTGATGCTGGCACCTGTGCTACTAGTTGCAGTACCGCTGGCTGGCGCCGTCGTGGTGATTCCTTCGGCCTCTGCACGGACCCAGTCATATTTTGTACTGCCAGCTACTGTGTTTCTTGCTGTGTAGGCAAATGTACCGCCGCTACAGATGGCATCCGGCGTGAGCATACTACTGAGTTGAGGTGTTGGGTTCACACGCACCACCAAATTCTGCGACTCACCTGTACAATTCACATTGCCACTTGTGGTATAGATGTAGGTTACATCAATTGGAGCGTTAGTAGTGTTTACTAAGGTTTCATTTATACCGCCTCCACCATTCGTTACTGGCGCATTGCTTATTCCTTCTACAGCAGCTCTAGCCCAAGTGAACGTAGCACCGTCTACACTTCCAACCGGGTCAAACTGGAACAGCGTGTTGGTACATACCGGAATAGGTGAGGTTGGAATGTTTGTCACTTTCAGTTCAGGCTTGACTGCAATGTGTATGGTATCGCTTATCACTGTGCAGCTACCTACAGTTGCTAGTCTTCTGTACCACCTGTCAGCTGTGTGGGCTGTAAGTTCCAAGTCTATACCTGTTTCATCTGTTATAGATGAGAAGCTGCCTGTTGCTGTTGTTCTTCGCTGCCACTGGTAGGTTACTGTTCCTAAAGTAGAAGTCGCGTTGCTGCCTTTAAGCGTCAAGGGAACTTCATTGTAACAAACCGTCTGATCCTGGCTATTGATGATGTTATTTCCTACAACAGTTTCCTGTACCAGAATGTTGGCCGAAGTAGACAAGCAGTTGTTAGAAGTTACCTCTACAAAGTATTCACCAGCCTCTTTTACAGACACAGTTCTAGCGTTACCGTTTTCTACCGGCAGCTTCTCGCCTGCCTCACCCACTTTAAACCACTCGTAGGTAGCGCCTGAAACGCTGGTAGCGGTCAAGGTTGCAGTGCCGGGAGGACAGAAGTATGTATTAGTGCCTTGTGTGATAGTGGCTACAGGACGTGCTGTAATTCTGACACTCACAGTATTACTTGTCTTGTCCAGACAGCTGCCAGATGATACTTTGCGTCTGTAATAGGTGGTTTTGGAAGTCGTTACTGTTTCAGTGGTAGGAGAATAGCTTGCTTCGTTATTGGGTCTACCTCCTTCAGAATCAGCGGGCACCCAAGGACCGCTGGTAGAAGCACTCTGCTCCCACAGGTAAGTAACGTCATTTAAATCACCGCCTGACAGCGTTCCAACCAACGGTTCAATGGCAACTCCGGAACAAACAACTGGCGTTGGTGCAGTGATTTCGTTATTGATAGTAGGTGTCACCTTTACCGCGATAGGAGCTGTTGGTGCGCTTTCGCAGCCACCAGCATACACTGTTCGCCTGTAGTACATGGTACCTGCTTCGGCTGTAGATGGCGTATAAGTGGCTGAGGTATTTGTGCCAATTGCGTCTACCCAAGGACCACTTGCTGAAGCGCTCTGTTCCCACTTGTATGTTTTGGTGCGTATAGTGGTGCCATTATCATCTATTCCACCTCCTACAGTTGCAGTCAGCGCATCTGCCGACGCGACAGTAGCAAGTTGGCAATAGGCAGTACCACCTGTTATTGCTCCCTGCGTTAGCGGCGAAGTGGTGGATACGGTTACAGGAGTAGAAGTGTTAGGGCAACCATTTTTCGCAGTAACAATAACTGAGTAGCTACCCGGCACTTCAGCTCTGTAAGTGGACGCCATTGCAACTTCACCTTCGATAGGCACACCTGCCAATCGCCACTGATACGTATAAGGAGTTTCACCTGCAGCTGCCTCTGGTGCTTTGAGTATTACCGAACCACCTTCGCAGAAGATAAGTGGTGTATCATTAGTAATTTGGTCGGGAGGGGTTTGCCTTATTTCAATTTCAAAACTACGAGTAAGCCTAACACCACATGGGTTTGTTGCTGCCACTTTAAAGGAAACTTTGCCTGAGGCAGGCGCCTCTATATCGAAGCTTACGTTTAGAATATTAGAATTTATATTTTCAGAAGGCACAGTAGCTCCTGTACCCACTGTCCATACATAGTCAGTAAAATCTGACGGAGCTGTAAAACTTCGTGTTGTCCCGCTGCATACTGAAACAGGTGCATCACCACTAAGACTCGGGGCGCCAGTGATTGAAGCAGTCTGGATAGTATGATGTACAACAACTATATGACTTGCAGAAACTGCAGTCGGATTAAGGTTTAGAACATTGATAGCCTTATTACCCGCAACCGCCATATCTGAAGCCAATAATATCATTCTTAGCTCATTGGGACTTACATATATGGTAGGTCTGTTACTGTTGCCAACGCGGCCTACAGAGTTTCGTGCAAAGTTAGAGCCCCGCAAGGTAATTGTCTGTTCAGGTGCCCCTATTGTGTAGCAGCCAGTAGTAACTACCTCATCCAGTACTGGTGTTGTACTGGTGATGCTGAAAGCAGAACTTGTAGCTGGAGTTAGTGTACCGCTAGAGGCTACTAAAGTGTAGTTACTTCCAAATGCGTCAATGCTTAAATTAGAGAAGGTGGCCAAGCCGTTGTTGCCTGCCACCGTCCTGCTACCTGCTAATACACCTCCTCCTGGATTGGCGCCGATGGCAAGTGTAATATCAGAAGAGGCGGAAGCACCACCTGTGACAGTGTGCCCAAAAAAGTCCTGCACCAGAACAGTTACTGCAGGGGAAATCGTGTTATACACCCCTGTAGTAGAAGGTTGCTGGCCAAATGCTAACTTACGAGCACTACCATGTACCTGGCTTAACCTTGCAACCGGAGCGGGCAGTCCTATACCACTTAAACTAGAACTGAGAATCACCTCTGAGTTACTAGACAACACATTTCCATTAAGCGCCTGTACCTCTACTCCCCTAATGGTAATTTGGTCAAACCCACCTTGATTAGGGTTGACGATAGTGAAGTTTACCACTATTGATGTAGCATTCCTGGTAATAGTCCCGATAGTGACATTCGAGTTATTGGGGATGGCAGTTATAGTACCGGCTGGATTGAACTGCCACCCTGACGGAGCAGTTAATGTAAAAGAACCACTTCTGAAGTCCTTAGCATCACCTTCCGTTATAACAATATCGTTAAGTGCTGTGAAGCCCCTATCAGTAGCAGGTCCATTCGCAGCCATATCAGCTGAAATGATGATAGGCTGTACTGTAATTGGCTGAACAGCTGCCCATATAACGGCAGTTGTGGCCAATATTAATAACAAGCTTGATAGGACATACATCCTCTTTTTTGCCAAGCTTATATTACTAATCAATCGTGTAAAGTTCTTTTGCATAAACTATGGGTTTGGGGTTGGGGGCGCACGCTATTCGGGTCTGTGTGCTTGTTCTCCGGTTCAAAAAGGCAAAAACAGTCATGCGAAGTCTCAATATGAGCTTCGGGGCGCGTGATAGTCCCATGTTATAGGGACCTTTTAAGAAGAGCAGCTAGTAAATCCCAGCAGGCACTAGCTGCCAGGTTGAATCAGTCTGGGGGAAAGAAAGGGGAACCATGGTAACAGCGTGTGACCGAAGGCCTTGTACCTGTAATCATATTCCTATTTTTATTTAGTGAGAAGACGGCTAAAAGTTTATTTAATGCTTTTCTATATATGACTATATATTTCAAGCTATATCTACCTTATTTTAGTATAAAGGTTTCAAATCAGGAGATAATTTATGGATAATTTATAAATTAATATAAAGGTCATACAAAAGTTTTCTAAGCAACAATCGCAATAATTGTATCTTTTTTACAATATTATTTTACTATGTCATTCCCAGCTACCCTCTATATTAGATTCTAAAGCAATACAAAATGGCCTTTCGGAAAATAATACCCTTTATTAATTGCACTATTTATTTTTAAAATATAGCTATATAAAAATGAAAATTATTTCTACAGTCAGCTAGTACAGGTACTCTAACCCTCTGAGCTTTGCTGCCTGCTCAGCATGGCACCAAAGTGAGAAACAATTGAAGTTTTAACTGGAATGTATAAGCTTCCCCTCTATCCGACACACCTGCTGTTAGCAAAAGCGAGAAGAGAATCCTCATGGCAAAGTATTCGCTGCTCATACAAAAAAAATCCTTTGTTGCAGCAGCGCCCTCCCTTCCCTATATTGAATACTTTATTCCCTGCCTTATGAACAGAAAAACGCACCTCCGGGTCCGAAGGACGCACCGCTACCTGGGCCTGCTGACAGGTATACAGTTTGTCCTATGGACGATTGGTGGCCTCTACTTCAGTTGGAGCGACCTGGATGAGATACACGGCGACCACCAGCGCAAGCATCCCTCTACCTTCAGCGCTCAGATGGAGCTGGTATCGCCGGCGCAGGTGCTGGCACAGTTGCCAGAGGCACAGGAAGTCGCTTCGGTAAAGCTGGTTGACATACTGGGCGAGCCGCACTACCAGGTGGTGTACCAGTCTGCCTCAGGCCAGCAAGGCCAGGAGCATGCTGTTAGCCACACCCAACTTGCCAAAGCCTCCACTGGTGAATTACGACCTGCCCTTACGGAAGGGGAAGCGGTGCAGATGGCGCTCAACAGCTTTGTGGATTCGGTGCAGGTGGCTCGGGTGGAATACCTGACGCAGGAGAACATCAACGGGCATCATGAGTACCGGGAGAGTCCGCTGCCTGCCTGGGCTATTACCATGGAGCACCCTACCCACACGACCGTGTATGTGGCCGCTGAGCAGGGCGTGGTGACAAAGTTCCGCAACGACAAGTGGCGCATCTTTGATTTCCTCTGGATGCTGCACACCATGGACTACCAGGGCCGCGACAACTTCGGAAACCTGCTGCTCCGCATCTTCTCCATCGCCGGCATGGTGACTATCGCATCTGGCTTCGCGCTGTATTTCGTTAGCAAAGGGCAATCCGGTAAGAGCAACTCCAGGCGCAACTCCGCCAAGAAACCGTTAGTACCTACCAACTAGCCTATACCTGATTTTCCCTATACCTGAGCACTGCCGTATTAGTGGGACTTTCTGCTATGACTTCTCTTCAAAAGAACCTGCCAGTAACACAAATCTATATTTGGAAAAAGCGGCGCAAAGCGTCAAATTGCAAGACTAACCTTATTTTCTTATCACCCTTAAAACCAAAGCACTAATGAGAAACATTTATGCACTCGCTGTAGCGGCACTGGTACTCATCAGCCAATGGGCCACAGCGCAGGCAGACCTCTCCTACTACCTCCCCAAGGACGCAACTTACAACAAAGAAATCCCCACCCCGAAGGACATATTGGGCTACAACGTGGGTGAATGGCACATCAGCCATGACCAGCTGGTGATGTATGTTCGCCAGATGGCAGAGGTGTCAGACCGCATCTCCATTGAAGAGTATGGTCGCACCCACGAGAACCGTCCGCTATACCTGCTCACGGTCACCTCTCCGGCTAACCACCAGAACATCCAGAGCATCAAGGAGCAGCACAGAAAACTGACGGACCCGAAGGCCTCTAGCAACCTCGACATCAAGAAAATGCCAGGAGTGGTCTGGATGGGTTTCAGTGTGCACGGCAACGAGCCGAGCGGGACCAACGCCTCTTTGCTGACGCTCTACCACCTGGCAGCCGCCCAGGGCCCGGAGATAGACAAGCTGCTCAATGAGACCATCATCCTGATAGACCCTTCCATCAACCCTGACGGACTCAACCGCTTTGCCAGCTGGGTGAACACGCACCGCAGCAAGAACCTGGTGACGGACCCCAACAGCGAGGAGTTTGCAGAGGCATGGCCACGTGGCCGCACCAACCACTACTGGTTCGACCTGAACCGCGACTGGCTGCCACTGCAGCATCCGGAGTCTCGGGGACGGCTGGCGAAGTTCCATGAGTGGAAGCCAAACGTGCTGACCGACCACCATGAGATGGGCACCAACTCTACCTTCTTCTTCCAGCCAGGTATACCGAGCCGCAACCACCCGCTCACCCCAGCCAAGAACTACGAATTGACCAAGAAAATTGCCGGTTTCCATGCCAAGGCGTTGGATAAAATCGGATCGTTCTACTATACCGAAGAGAGCTTCGACGACTTCTATTATGGCAAGGGATCCACTTACCCAGATGTTAATGGTGCCATTGGTATTCTGTTTGAGCAGGCCAGTTCCAGAGGTCATGCGCAGGAGAGCGTGAATGGGGTGCTTTCTTTCCCCTTCACCATCCGCAACCAGTTCACCACTACACTATCTACGCTGGAGGCAGTGCAGAACATGCGGGAAGAGCTATTGTCTCACCAGCGCGATTTCTACCAAGGTGCAGCCAAGGAAGCGGCCAAGGCCAAAGTGAGCGCCTATGTGTTCGGCTCGGAAAAAGACAAGGTACGGGCTTACCACTTGGCTGAAATCATCGAACAGCACCAGATTGATATTTACCGCCCGAAGGAGAAGTTCACGGTAAACAACATCACCTATACCCCAGAGAACAGCTACATTGTGCCAACCAACCAGCCGCAGTACAAGCTGATTGAAGGGATGTTTGAGCGCCGCACCTCTTTCCAGGACAGCCTCTTCTACGACGTGTCCGCCTGGACGCTGCCGCTGGCCTTCAACCTGGAGCACGCTGACTTGGCGGGCAGAAGTTTCAAGAACAACATGCTGGGCCAGAAACTTGACTCCGTGGACTTCCCGCAGGGGCAGTTGGTAGGCGGCAACAGCGCCTACGCCTATGCCTTTGAGTGGCACGGCTACTATGCGCCACGCGCGCTGAACACCCTCTTCAACCACGGTTTGCAAGCCAGGGTGGCAACTGATAAATTCAAAGGCGCCGATGGCAAGCAATTCGACTATGGCACTATCCTCGTGCCGGTGAGCGGACAGCCGCTGGCAGCGGAACGCTTACACGAGCTGATGGCGCAGGTAGCGAAAGATAATGGCATCACGGTATACGCCATGAGCACCGGCTTCACGGATGGCATCAACCTGGGTAGCCCGGGCATCTACAGCCTGACGCAACCCAAGGTGGCCATGCTGATTGGCGACGGCGTGAACAGCAACGATGCTGGCGAAGCCTGGCACCTGCTCGACCACCGCTTCAACATCAACACCAGCCTGGTGAGCGCTGAGGCTGTCAACCGCATCGACCTGAGCCGCTATACCGTGCTGGTGATGGCGGACGGCTCGTATGGTACCATCTCGGATTTTGGCAAGAACAGGCTGCGTACCTGGGTGCAGCAGGGCGGCACGCTGATAGGTATGGGCAATGCCACCCGCTGGCTCGCCGACAACAAAATCGGAAACTTCAATTTCAAGAAGGCAGAGGAGGGAAAGGACGTGCCTGTTCGTAAGCCTTACGCCGACATGAGCAACACCAACGGCGCGCAGGTGATTGGCGGGGCCATCTTTGAGGCAGATTTGGACCTGACGCACCCACTGGGCTACGGATACTACAATGGTAAACTCCCGACTTTCCGGGACAACACGCTGTTCATGGAGCCTTCCCAGAGCCCATACGCCAACCCGATGCTGTACACAGCCAAGCCTTTGTTGAGCGGCTACATCTCGAAGCCGAACCTGAAGCAACTGAGCGGCAGCGCGGCCATCAACGTGTCAGCACTTGGCAGCGGCAAGGTGATTGCCATGACGGATAATCCGAACTTCCGCGCCTTCTGGTATGGCACCAACAAGCTGTTCCTCAACAGCATCTTCTTCGGTCAGATTATCAGCGGCAGCTCTGCCCGCGCTGATGAGGAAGCAAACGACTAGGTATAGCATTTCCCTATAACAAAAAAGGGCCAGCGCTTATGCGCTGGCCCTTTTTTGTTATAGGGATGGATTAATCACTTCAACCTATACCCTAACACGATTTCGTGGGAGCCGGAGCTTTGGTGGCGCATGGGTGAGATGGTGATGTCGTAGGTATAGCCGAGTTGGAACTGCTCTTTGAACTGCACGCCTACCAGCCCTACGATGGCATCTTGGGTGCGGTACGAAATGCCCGCCCATACCTGGTCGTCGTACACTGATTTCTGTCGTCTCTTTGAGAAATGGTAGGCGCCTTTCACATTGAAGTCAGCCTGTATGGGAGCGGCGTGTACGTACTTCAGCAACACCGATGGCATAAGGGTGATTTTGTCGTGCACATCCCAGTTATAGCCGCCGGACACGAACAGGTGGCGGGAAAGGCGACTGACCTCCTCTGTTCCATCTGCTTCATGGATTTTATTGCCCAGCACCTGGAACAAGGACGCCCCCACGTAGAACTCCTCCGAGTGCAGGAACACGCCTACTGTCAGGTCGGGCATGAAGGCATCGATGCGGCCGTGGTTGGTCACCGGGTCGCGCTCGTTGGAGCCGTCGGCCAGGCGCACCTTGTTCGGGTCGAAACGAAACTGCTGAAATCCCGCGAAGATACCAGAGGACAGGAAAATCTGCTTGTTCAGCGGCACATGGTAGGCATACGATGCCAATGCCCCGGTACGGGTGGTGGGTCCGGTCTGGTCGGTATAGACGTAGCCGCCCACCCCCTGGAAGGGCTGGGCTCTTTTACTGCGCTTCAGGTCCTGGTTGAACAGCGCCCCTTCCCCGCTCAGGTAAAAGGTCTTGGGAGCGCCTTCAAAACCCACCCACTGGTTACGGTAGCCTACCTTGAAATTCACATCCTTCTCAAACCCAGCGACTGCCGGGTTGAGAATGAAGTAATTGATCATGTACTGGCTGTACAGGGCCTTCTGCTGGGCCACGGCTCCCGTAGCCAGCAGAAGAAAACATATGAGAAGTAAGTTCTTTTTCATAAAAACAATGTGTTAAGGGCGAAACTTAGCGCATGATGGTCACCGATGATTTGAGAGCAGGTTTGCCGTCCCCGAACTCAATGATGCAGTAGTAAGTGCCATCTGGCAGGCGCTTGCCATTGTGCGTGCCGTCCCATTCCTTGGCATAGCCTTTCGACTCGAACACGGGGCTTCCCCAGCGGTTGTACACCGTCACTCTGCAGTCAGGGTATAACACCGGCAGGTTGCGGAGCACCCAGCGGTCGTTGATGCCGTCGCCGTTCGGCGTGAAGCCATTCGGGATGTCCAACTCGCCCAGGTTCTCCACTGTAAAGCGCACCTCTACAGTACAGCCGTTGGCGTCTTTTACCACCAGGGTATGCTCGCCTCCTTTCAGACCAGTGAAGACAGAATCGGCGGAGAACTGGCCGTTGTCCAGTTGGTAAGTGTAAGGGGCCGTGCCGCCGCTGATGGCCGTCACGGCCGCGCCCGCTGAATTTGGCTTCCCGATGTCTCCGGCAGTTGGCGTGACAGCCACTTGCAGCTGCTGCGGCTCCTTTATCTCTACCGTTCCCACTGTGATGGTGCAGGCGGCAGAGAATCTGGTGATGACCGTGTAGGTGCCCTTCGGAAGATTGGTGAACACGGAGTCTTTCTGGAAGGAAGCCCCATTGTCGATGCTGTACTCGGTATCATCATCCTTGCCTGTAGCTGAGATGGCGATGGCACCGTTAGCCTCACCGTAACAGCTGATGTGCTGCACGAAAGCCAGCTGGCTATCGAACTTCTTCACCGTCACTGGCACCGAGAAGGTACAGCCTTTGACATCTTTCACTACCAAGGCATAGGAACCAGGTGCCACATTGCGCAGCGTGGAAGAAGTGGAGAAGTTGGTGCCATCGAGCGAGTAAGCATAAGGAGCCGTGCCGCCAGTCACCTCTTCAATCACCATCTCACCGCTTGCCTGGCCGCAGCTTGCCATGGAAACCCTGAACTTCACGTCGGTCAGCATCGGGCTGTTCTTCAGGGTAACCGACTGGATGTTGCTGCAGCCGCTACCGTCTTTCACCGTCACCTGGTAATCGCCTTCAGGCAGACCGGTGAAGGTTGGCTCAGCGGTGAAGGTCTTACCGTCGATGCTGTAGGTATAGGGAGCAGCGCCGCCTGTCACCTGGCTGATGGCGATGCGGCCGTTCTGTTCACCGCAGCTGGCATCGGTTCCTGTCACCGTGAAGCGCTCCACGCCGCCGCTGTTCACCACGTTGTGGTTCAGCTCGAGTATGCAGCCCTCGGCATCTTTGATGGTCACATTGTAGGAGCCCACTGCCAGGTTTGTGAAGGTAGCAGCCGCCTGGAAAGAAGTGCCGTTGAGGCTGTAGGTATAGGGTTTCACCCCGCCTGTCACGGAAGCCACGGTGATAGCACCGTTGCTCGCACCACAGGTAGCTTTGGTGGAGGTGATGGCCGCTTCTTTCGGTCCTTTCGCGCCTACCGTGATGGTGGTCTTGGTGCTGCAACCCTTGGCGTCCCTGGCGAACACCTGGTAATCGCCTGCCGCCAGTTTGGTGAAGGTGTTGGAGGCCTGGAAGGTTTTCCCGCCGAGCGAGTAGGTATAAGGGGCCGTGCCGCCGGTGACTTTGCTGATGGTGATAGTGCCATCATGGGTGGTGCAGGAGGCAGGTGTTGTGCTGGCGGTGAGACTGGCAGGACCAGCCACATTGTCCACCACTACTTTCTTACTCACTGTACAGCCATTAGCGTCTTTGACAGTTACTGTGTGCTCCCCGGGCAGAACAGAGGCAAACGTACCGCTGCTTTGGAAGGTGCCACCATTCAGGCTGTAGGTATAGGGGGCTGTTCCGCCTGTTACACCAGTTGCGTTAATACTCCCGTTAGCCTCGCCGCAGGTAGAAGAAACGGCCGCCAACTCAAATCCGGATGGACCCGCTATGTTTTCAATCACTACTGATTTAGCAAAAGTACACCCGTTGGCATCTTTCACGGTGATTATGTGCGTACCGGCCGCCAGACCAGTTAGGTTGGCGGAAGGTTGGAATGTTTTCCCATCCTTGCTGTAGGTATACGGCGCGATGCCTCCAGTTACCTGGCCTACTGCCACGCTGCCGTTGCTCGCGCCGCAAGTAGCGGTTTTGGCTGTCATGGTGAAGTTCTCCGGTCCGTTGGTGTTCGTCACGGCTACTGCCTTGCTGAAGATACAACCGTTGGCGTCTTTCACCGTCACCTGGTACTCACCCGCCGCCAGCGAACCGAACGAGGTGGAAGCTTGGAAGCTGGTGCCGTTGAGGCTGTAGGTATAGGGAGCCTTTCCGCCAGAGACAGTACCGATACTGAGGCTACCGTTGGCGCTCCCGCAGGTGGAGGACCTGGCGGAAGCGACGAAGTCAGCTGGACCGGCTACATCGTTCACCTGGAATGCTTCGGTGTGCGTGCAGCCCTTGGCGTCTTTCACGGTCACGGTATACGCTCCGGCAAGCAGCCCTATGAAGGAAGCAGCGCTTTGGAAGCTGCCGCCGTTCAGGCTATAGGTATAGGGAGCCGCGCCACCGTTAACGGAGTTGATTCGGATGCTGCCGTTCTGCAGGCCACAGCTGGTGTTGGTCACCGTGCTGGCAAAACTGCCCGGACCATCCTTGTTCACTTTCACAATGGCCGTTGCGATACAGCCATTGGCATCCTTCACCGTTAGGGTGTACTCTCCAGAAGCCAGGGCGCTGAAAGCAGTGCCGGTCTGGAAGGTGGTGCCGTTGATGGAGTAGGTATAAGGTGCTTTTCCGCCGGTCACCGCACCCACGGTGATGGTGCCGTCGTTATCGGCGCAGCTGGCCGCTTTCGTGGTAGCCGCCACTGCCGTCGGCCCGCCTGTGTTCGTTACCGTAAAGGCTTTGGCGAAAGTACAACCGTTGGCATCTTTGACGGTGATGGTATAGGAGCCTGCAGCCAGTCCTTTGAAAGTCGCCGAGGCCTGGAAGTTCACACCGTCTTTGCTGTAGGTATAGCCGGAGGTTCCACCTGTCACGGCGGACACCGTCAGTTCCCCGTTGCTCGCGCCGCACGTAGCAGCCTTTGTGGTGGCAGTCAGGTTGGTGGGTCCGGCAATGTTGCCTACTGTCACTTTCTTGGCGAAGGTACAGCCGTTGGCATCCTTCACTATTACCATATGCTCCCCGGCCAGCACCGCCTCGAAGCGGGTGGCGGCCTGGAAGCTAGTGCCGTTGGTGGAATAGGTATAAGGAGCCGTTCCGCCGGTCACTCCTGTCACGCTGATGCTGCCGTTGGCGCTTCCGCAGGTCGAGGCGGTGCTGGTCAGCGTCATGGCGCTCGGACCAGCCACATCTTCCACCTTTATCGCTTTGCTGAAAATACAGCCGTTGGCGTCTTTCACCACAATGGTGTGTTCGCCGGCTAGCATGCCCGTCAGGGTGGCGGAGGTTTGGAAGGTTTTTCCGTCTTGGCTGTAGGTATACGGCGCAGTACCTCCGGTTACCTCGCTGACGCTCACGGAGGCGTTGCTCCTGCCGCAGGTAGAGGCGGTGGCCGTCAGCTTCAGGTCACTTGGACCAGCAACGTCTTTCACCTCCACGGATACCGAACCGATACAGCCTTGCGCATCCTTAACCTGGATGGTGTAGTTGCCCGCTGCTAAGCCTGTGAAAGAAGTGGCGGTTTGGAAGTTCGTTCCGTCTTTACTGTAGGTATAGGGGCCGACGCCACCGGTGACGCCACTCACGGCAATCCGGCCATTGCTGCCGCTGCAGGTGGCTGCCTGTGCGGAAGCTGAGAAAGCAGGACCTGCCACATTGCTGATGGAAACCGCCCGGGCGAAAGTGCATCCTTTGGCGTCTTTCACGGTGATGGTGTGCGAGCCAGCTGCCAATCCGGTGAAGGAGGCCATTGTCTGGAACGTGTTGCCGTTGAGGCTGTAGGTATAGGGAGCCGTACCACCTGTCACTTCCCCTACCCTGATACTGCTATCGTTGCGACCGCAGGAAGAAGGCACCGTTGTGCTAGCGAAGTTAGAAGGCACGTTTTTACCTACCGTCACGGAGGTGGTTGTAGTACAGCCGTTGGCGTCTTTGGCCGTCACGGTGTACGCCCCGGATGCTAGTCCAGTAAAGCTGGTCGAGGCTTGGAAGGTGGTGCCGTTGATAGAATAGGTATAGCCAGCGGTTCCGCCTGTTACCGCTCCCACGGTGATGCGGCCATCGTTATTGGCGCAGGTAGCCGGTTGCGAAGAAGCCGCCACCGCTGTAGGTCCGCCGGTGTTCGTCACCGTGAAAGCCTTGGTGAAGGTACAGCCGTTGGCATCCTTGACCGTGATGGAATGAGAGCCCGCAGCCAAAGCCGTGAAAGTGGCCGATGCCTGGAAGTTCACACCATCCTTGCTGTAGGTATAGGGAGCTTTGCCGCCCGTTACGAGCGACACAGTAAGCTCGCCATTGCTGGCGCCGCAGGTGGAGGCTTTCGCCGTGGCAGTCAGATTTGTTGGCCCGGCGATGTCTTCCACCGTCACCTCTTTGCTGAAAGTACAGCCATTGGCATCTTTCACTGTCACGGTATGCTTGCCTGCCCGCAACGCCCCGAAGGTCGACGCGCTCTGGAAGGTGGTGCCATCTAAGGTATAGGTATAAGGAGCTACGCCACCCGCTACCGCACCCACTGTGATGCTGCCATTCCTGCCGCCGCAGGTGGAGGAAGCACTGGATAAGGTCAATCCCTTTGGACCGGCCATGTCTGTCACTTCCACTGTTCTGGTAGCCACGCAACCCTTGCCATCTTTCACCGAAACCGTGTAGGTGCCAATCGCTATACCTGTGAAGGTTGCCGAGGCCTGGAAATTGGTGCCGTTGATGCTGTAGGTATAAGGTGTGCTCCCGCCCGTCACGCCACTCACGGTGATGCGCCCATTGCGGGCCCCACAGGTGGTGGGTTGGACAGTAGCCGTGAACTCAGGCCCAGCTACGTTGCTGATGGTAGCTTCCTTGGAGAAGGTACAGCCGTTCGCGTCCTTCACGGTGAGCGTGTGCTTTCCGGCGGCCAGGTTAGTAAACGTGGCGGATGACTGGAAAGCAGCGCCATCTATACTATAGGTATAAGGTGATGCACCTCCCGTCACGCGCGTGATGGTCAGGGCTCCATTGGGGTTACCGCAGGAAGCGGAAGAGCCAGAGGCCAGCAAGTCGGACGGACCGGCCACATTGCTTACCTGCACCTGTCGCGAGAAAATACATCCCTTGGCATCCTTGACAGTGATATTGTACGTGCCTGCGGCAAAGCCAGTCAGTGTAGCTGCCGTCTGGAAGGTCATGCCATTCCTGGAGTAGGTATAGGGGGCTATGCCACCCGTCACCGCGCCCACAGTGATGGTGCCGTTGCTGGCGCCGCAGGTAGCAGCTGCCGTCGAGCTGGCAAAGTTGGTCATCACGTTTTTGCCTACCGACACAGACTTGGTTACCGTACAGCCACTCGCGTCTTTGGCAGTAACAGCATAGGTACCCGAGGCGAGACTGGCGAAACTGGTGGAAGCTTGGAAGGTGGTACCGTTGATGCTGTAGGTATAGGGAGCCGTACCACCGGAGACTGTGCCCATCGTGATGCTTCCATCGTTGTTCGAACAGCTAGCCGCCTGAGAAGTAGCCGCTACCGCTGTCGGCCCAACTATGTTTGCAATCGAGAAGGCCTTGGCGAACGTACACCCGTTGGCATCTTTCACGGTGATGGTATATGGTCCGGCCGGCAAACCAGTGAAAGTGGCTGAGGTTTGGAAGTTCACGCCGTCTTTGCTGTAGGTATAGCCGGAGGTTCCACCCGTCACGCCGCTTATGGTGATGCTGCCGTTGCTGCCACCGCAGGTAGAGGATTTCAAGCTGGCTGTCATGTTAGTAGGCCCAGCGATGTTCGTCAACGCCACCTGTTTTGCCAAGGTACAGCCTTTCGCATCCTTCACGGTGATGGTATGGGAACCTGGCGCCAGATTGGAGAAAGAAGTGCCGCTCTGGAAATTCACCCCATCTTTGCTATAGGTATAGGGAGCTGTTCCACCCGTAGCGCCGCCCACTGTGATGGTGCCGTTGCTGGCCCCGCATGTCGGATTCTTGACGTTGGCCATGAAGTCCGTTGGCCCGGTCACTTGGGTTATCGTGAACGATTTCGACACAGCGCATCCTTTTCCATCGCTCACCGTCACGGTATAGGTTCCGGCAGGTTTGCCTGAGATGGCTGCGGTGGTTTCTCCTGTGTTCCAGCGGTAGGTCAAAGGACTTTGCGCTCCCGTCACGCTGGCCGTCACGGTTCCTAGTGTACCGTTGCAGATGACGGGCGTGCCTGTCAGACTCACGTTTAGGACGTAGAAGGAAACCACTAGCTCGTCCTTCACGGGGCTACAAGAGCCGTTACCGGTAGAGGTCAGCGTCAACCTGACAGAGCCGGCACTGATGTCGGCTGCAGAGGGGGTATAGATAGGATTGAGAGCGGTGCTGCTGGAGAATGTTCCGCTGCCACCGCTCCAAACACCTCCGGTAGCGGCTGTTACGGCACCGGCCAGCTGCACTTTGGCCTGAGCGCAAACGAGTTGGTCCGGTCCTGCATTCACCGTCAGGTTGTTCACCACGTTGATTGTCGCGGAGAACTCGCGGCAGTCCGGGTAGTTCTCGTTCCGCACTTCCAGTTTGTAGGTGCCCACGGCCGTGGCGCGGTAGTTTCTGTTGTTACCCACCACGGTGCCGGCACTGTTGGTCCAGATATACCTGAAATTGCCGCTGCCGCCGGTCACGGTCCCCACCAAGTCTACGCCGGAGCCGCCGGGGCAGATGATGGCTGGCGCAGGACCAATGGTGACCACCGGAGGCGGGTAGAAATACACGCGCACCACATCGCAGTACGGCAGCGTGGAGCAAGGCGACGCCACGGAACGGCCGCATACCTCATAGTCCACATAGGCCGGTGCATTTGCGTCAGGCGTCACAACGGCTTCAGATTTGCCGTTCGGGAAACTCAGGTATTTGTCGTAGGCGCCGTTGCCGGAGATGTCCCGCCACACGATGGAAGCCTCCTCAAAGGCGATGGGTGCCTTGAGTATGGCCCGGCATCCGGCCGTCACCGCTATATCCGGCTGCGGCTCAAAGGCCGCGATGGACTTGATGACGAACTTGCCTTTGGCATTGCCAGGCATGCACAGCGTCAGGATGTGGGGGCCTTTACCCTTTACGCAAATCGGCTGCCCTACCGGCACCTGCGGACCACAGTCTATTTGGTAACCCATGGAGCCCGAAGGCACCGGGCCATCCACAATCTCAAACTCCAGGCCTGCCGCATTCTTGTCCAGTAGGATGCTAAACTGGACACAGTTCTCGTTGCTGGGCGCTCCGCAGAGCTGTCCGTTTCTTGTAACAGCCCCCGACTCCCAAACCCCATTGGGTTTGCCCGTCAAATCGACAGTGAAAGTCGGCACCACCGCATTCTTTTGCGCAAACAGACTGTGAGAGGCTACGAGTTGTAGCATCCCTAATAGGCAAAGCGCAAACGAGAAGGTGATTTTTCGAGTAAAGTTTATTTCCATATGGTATAGGGTATGTGTGCGGCTAGTTGTTTCTGTTGATTCTGTTGGTTGCCCTTAGCTGGGCACTTCGTGTTACGGCCGGTTTCTCTATGGCCTGAGCTTGAGGGTTTGTTTTCATCCTAATTGTATTTATCTAATCATTATTTAAACATTCATTCTTAACTTCGTCTTGTTATAGTCTATTCTTGTTATTTTCATATCCTTTTATAAAGTGCAATTCAACAGGAATTTTATCAGAATATCAAATCTATTTCTCGCTTTA
This sequence comes from Pontibacter roseus DSM 17521, assembly GCF_000373265.1. Taxonomy (GTDB): domain Bacteria; phylum Bacteroidota; class Bacteroidia; order Cytophagales; family Hymenobacteraceae; genus Pontibacter; species Pontibacter roseus. Next base: position 1,325,115 of record NZ_KB890761.1, on the reverse strand, counting down.
TATCAACTACTTATAGCAAATACTAAAAAGTTCACGGCTAAATTAAACATTAATAGAGTTCACAAACAATACAAAAATAGATTTTATTGAATATAACTATATATTAAAAACCTAATTATAACTATTTACATAAATATTCCAAAATCACTATGCTAACCATACCTCCTCCCGCCGCTGCTGGCAAGCCGTGGAACAGAGGGAATAGTTGAGATGGCTAGACAAGGAAAAGACATGGGGGCAGGAGCTCGATACCGAGGTATGGGTCAACATGCCTTGGTGAAAGAAAGTATAAAATAGTACCTTTGCAGCATGCCACCTTTGCACGATACATTATGAGCGCCAGAAGCTTTGAGTTATTGCTTGAGACAGCCTTCGCCCCCGAAAAGCCACACGTTTTCGAGGTGCCAGCAGCCGTCGTTTACCAGAAGCTGGAGCAGGCACTGAAAGCTGCTCGTCCACAGCAAGACAAGCCCTCAGAGGAGCTTGGTTTCCGGTTCGAGATGCTGCGGCTCGGCGTCGCCATCGCCTTTATCAAGGCATATTCGCGGCTAGCCGACAACGAAGGAGCCAAGGAGGTGCTGCAACTGCTGCAGGAGGCTGTCAGGGCCAAGAGCACGCGCGAAATAGACAAGATAATCCAGAAGAAGATAGCGCTTTTCGACACACTCTACCACGAGATATTCGTGAATGAGCAGCGCGAGCATATCCTGGCCCTGTTTGAGCAGACGCTGGACGCCACCTCGAAGGGGGAACTGGACGAGCTGATGCTGGAAGGATTGGAGCTGTTGCAGGAAGTGGACTTTGACGCGCCTCAGGCAGATGAAGACGATGATGAGCCGCTCGACGAGGATTTCCTGAAAAGCATCCAGTAGGGGCTATACCTGCCTACTCCCAGACACATATGGAAATCACGCTGACGACACCAGCCCTGCTCTTCCCGGCTATCTCGCTCTTGCTGCTGGCCTACACCAACCGGTTCATGGCGCTGGCCAACCTCATCCGGAGCCTGAAAAGCCGCTACGCTTCCGCGCCCAACCAACGGGTGTATGGCCAGATTGAGAACCTGCGCATCCGCCTGGTGCTGATTCGCAACATGCAGGGCTTCGGCATCTCCAGCATGTTTGGCTGCGTGTTCTGCATGTTCATCCTATTTGCGGGCTACAACGAGGTGGGGAAGTATGTCTTCGGCCTTAGCCTGCTGCTCCTGATGGTCTCCCTGGCGCTCGCCCTGCGCGAGATACAGATTTCGGTGAAGGCGCTGGAACTGGAACTGAATGACCTGGAAGAGCAAACCGCTGCCTAAGTTGAAAGTTATAAGTTAAGAGTTTATAGTTGTCAAAGGCCCTCTTAACTCACAACTCTCAACACATCACTTTCAACTTTTAACTCACCCAAATGAGTCCCAACCCGAAAAATCTGGCCATAAAGGATTTTGTGTACGAGCTGCCAGATGACCGCATCGCCAAATTCCCGCTGCCGGAACGCGACCAGTCCAAACTGCTGTACTACCACCGCGAAAACATAACCAACTATACCTTCACGGACCTGCCGCAACTGCTGCCACCAGGCTCGTTGCTGGTTTTCAACAATACCAAAGTGGTACAGGCACGCCTGCTCTTTCAGAAAGAGACAGGCGGCATTGTGGAGATTTTCTGCCTGGAGCCGGTGGCCCCTCACCGCGAGGTGCAGTTGGCCATGCAACAGACCGGGGGCTGCACCTGGAAATGCCTGGTGGGCAACAACAAGCGTTGGAAGTCAGGGCCGCTGCAGCTATACTTTGAAGGAGGAGTGGCGACAGCCGAGCGCGAGGCGCAGCAGGATGGGCACTTTCTCATCCGTTTCACGTGGACGCCTGCAGAACTGACTTTTGCCGAAGTGCTGGAACGCTGCGGACGGCTCCCCCTGCCCCCCTACCTGAACCGGGACCTCACCCCCGAAGACCGCACCCGTTACCAGACCATCTATGCCCACCACCAGGGCGCTGTGGCTGCCCCTACCGCTGGGTTGCATTTTACAGACCGGGTAATGGAGCAGCTGCGCGCTAGGGGTACAGACAGCACCTACCTGACCCTGCACGTGGGCGCCGGCACGTTTAAACCTGTGAAGGCCGACACCATGGAGGCACACGAGATGCATGCCGAGCAACTGATGGTTTCAAAAGAGGTGGTGGAGCTGCTGCTGCAGCATTTGGGTAAGCCTGTCATACCTGTGGGCACTACTTCTATGCGAAGCTTGGAGAGCCTGTACTGGCTGGGTACGCTGCTGCTACGGCAACCGGACCTGAAGCCGGAGGAACTGCACGTGACGCAATGGATACCGTATGAAACGGCGACGCCTCCGGCGGCGGCTGAGGCGCTGCAGGCGTTGCTTCATTACATGGACCGACACCACACCGACCACCTGCACGCGAGCACCCAAATCATCATCGCACCAGGCTATACCTTCCGGGTATGCAGTGGCTTGGTCACGAACTTCCACCAGCCTGAAAGCACGCTGCTGCTGTTGGTGGCCGCCTTGATTGGGGAAAACTGGAAACAGGTATACCGCCATGCCATGGACAATGATTACCGCTTCTTGAGCTACGGCGACAGCTCGCTGTTGCTGCCGTAGGTATGGCAACGAACTTCGCAGGAGCTGCGCACGCTGCGAGATTTTGAAAACCTCCCTAGGCTACTTTCTAATCAAAAACAAAAAAGCCTGCCTGGGTATTAACCCGGGCAGGCTTTTTCGTTTAAAGATTTACAAATTACTTCACTGCCTTAGCAGGGCCACCGTCTAGGCCATATTCTGAAATCAGGTATACCAAGGCAGCCATGGAAGCTGCGCCCAGCTGCATTTCGCGGCGGTTGACAGTTTCAAAGGTATCAATGGCGGTATGGTGGTAGTCGAAGTAGCGCTGCGAGTCGGGTCGGAAGCCGATGAGGGCCACAGTGCCCTGCCCCTTCAGTGGGCCAATGTCAGCACCGCCGCCACCACGGGTCAGGTCGTGCAGACCGTAAGGCGTCAGCAGCGATTTCCAGGTGAGCACTTTGGCATACTGGGCATCGTTGCCGTCTATCCCGAAGCCGCGTGGGGTGAAGCCACCTGAATCAGACTCCAGTGCCGCTACGTGCTTCTCTCCTTTGGATTTGGCCACTTCAGCGTACTTGCGGCCACCGCGCAAGCCGTTCTCTTCGTTCATGAACATCACAGCACGGATGGTGCGCTTCGGGCGTATACCCTGCTCCTTGAAAAGGCGCAGCACTTCAATAGACTGCACACAGCCGGTGCCATCGTCATGGGCGCCTTCGCCTACATCCCAGGAGTCCAGGTGACCGCCCACCACAATGATTTCATCAGGCTTCTCAGAGCCTTTTATCTCGCCAATCACGTTGTAGGACAGCACATCCGGACGCGTCTCGCAAGTCATGCGCATGTAGAATTTCAGGTCAGCGTCTTCCTTCAGCAGGGCGCTCAGTTGGTCGGCTCCTTTGGTGCTGATGGCGGCTGCCGGAATTTTCTCCACATCGTCGGCATAGCGGGTGTTGCCGGTGTGGGCTACGTCCTGTATTTCGTTGGCCATGGAGCGCACCAGCACGCCCACCGCACCGAGTTTGGCGGCTGCCACCGGGCCTCCGCCACGCTGGTCTACGGCCCCGCTGTAGGCTGCCATGGTGTGCACATGCCGGTTATCGAAAGCGCGGTTGAAGAAAACGATTTTGCCTTTCACCTTTTTCTTGCCGAGCTTCTCGAGTTCCTCCAGGCTCTGCACTTCCACAACCTGTGCGCTCAGCCCTTGCAGACCAGTGCCTACGGAGCTGCCGAGCGCCAGTATATTCACTTCCTGGCTGCCGTTCCGGCCGCTCAGGATGCGCCCGATTTCCTTGTCGCCGCGCACCCAATAGGGCACCATCACCTCCTGCAGGTATACCCGGTCGAGGCCCATTTTCTCCATCACCTGCCGGCTCCACTCCACAGCAGCGGCGGCCTGCGGCGAACCGCTCAGGCGGGCTCCGATGTTCTTGGTGAGGTAGCGCAGGTTCTCGTAGCTCTCGTGGCTGGTGAGGGCGCTGTCATAGAATTTGCGGATGGTGGTGGAGTCAGCGGTGTAGTTTTCCTGCGCCATGGCCGGAACGGAAGCCAGGAAGGCGGCACCGGCTGCGAAGGCGCGTAGTCTGTGTTTGAATGACATGGTAAGGTGTGATAGCTTGTAAGGGTGAGTAGATTCGTTTGTGACCTTTAATTTAAGAAATCATTTTGAGGTATAGACAACAATTGCCTCAATTCCCGATTACCTACTTCACTTGCAGCACCTTCTGCAAATCCTGCGGCGACAGGGTGAGCATGCCCACTTCCGGCAAGCGCTCGGTCAGCTCTTTCCAGTTCTTGTCTTTCTGGTATACCTCTTTCAGGAGTTTTGTAGCGCCGTTAATGTCGCCATTATTGGCCAGCGTGATGGCGTGCCAATACTTCATTTCGAGGTTGTCGGGAAACATGGCTTCGGCTTTGCCATACTCTTCCATGGCCTTCTCCATCTGCCCCTTCTCTATGGCCAGGTCGCCGTTGTTCATGTGCTCGTAGGCGCGGTATACCTTGAGCAGACGCTCCAATTCATCCAGCGGTTTCGCGTGGTCATCCACCCGCAGGTCGATGGTCTTGTCGTCCCAGGGCTGACCGGAGGCTTTGCCGCGCACCACCACCAACGCCGCCGACTGCTTACCGCGTATGTCGCCTCCCTCCCGCTCGGCGGCCTGCATGGCCAGCAAAACTCTTTCTGCCAATGGCTTGCCCGCGCTGGTCTCAAATGCCTTCGCCATGGCCGGCCATACCTTGTCAGAGAGCATCATGTTGGCCTGTACAGAGAAATCTTTGCCCGTGATGTGGCCGGCGTAGCGGATGCATTGTTTGCCGGTATGCGTCGCCACGCGGCCCTGCGCATCCAGAATGGACACCTGCCGCACCTCGCGGGCCTCGTCATCGGACAGCAGGATATCCAGCGCCTCCTGCGGCGACTTGCCTTCTTTCAACAAAGCAAGCCCGCGCAAGCCAAACGATTTGTTGGTGAAAGACTGCGTCGCCACCACGCCCACGCCCGCCTCTACCCAAGGCACGGCGGTGCCCACCGAGAACCAGTGGCTCTGCACGCCAACGGCCATCTCGCCGGTTTTCGCGTCGCGGGCTACGATTGAATAGGTATGGGCCAGGGGTTCTTCACTTTTGAACACCTGCGCCTGTGCTGAAAAATGTGTCACGGTGAGAAGGAGGGTTAGGATGGAGAATACTTTTTTCATGGGGCGTACTGGGGTTTAAAACATGGAGTTTTAGCTGAAGCTGTTGTTACCTTGAAATTGCCCTTAGTATATCTTCTAAGGCCAGATTATGTTGTTTGAAAAGTTGATTTTTATACCGCACACCCAGCTTATCAAGGATTCTTGTCATGTTGAAGCCAGTAGCGTAAAAGTAACTAGGCGTCTTTGTTGTTAGGTATAGCCATTCATCCTTCTCCAATTTATAATCCTTGAAAGACTTGTAAGCTTGATAAGCTGAATCTGACTTTTGCAATGTAACGTTAGGACGCTTATGAGGAAATCTTTCGTAGAGCTTCTGTTCTACATACCTTGCTGTACCCTCTAGTGTCTCATACGTCTTTTCAGACGCATCAATATCTAGATTTAGTTTCTGAGAAGTTTCATGTCTACGTTTTTTCCTTTCTTCGAAGAAAGCGGAAATCAACCTTTTGGTTTCTTCCCGGTTTTTAGCCTCTAAGGCATGTAGCAATAAGCTATTTTCTCTGTCTATACTTGCTTTGAACCAAGCATGGTCGTTGTAAAGTCCTTTCAGTTTATGTTTCTGAAATGTCGCAACGCTATCCACAAAATAGTCAAGGTAGCCCTTATGCTGGAATTGAAACCCATGAAAATACTCATGGACTACCATCGTTACCCATACCTCTGTTGAAGTCACATCTTTCACGACCTTACGTGTTTCTTCCAGACTGCTGCAATGCATAAAGGGCGCATAATTATCGTAGGCGCTTGAATCGCCAAACGTAAAGTTCACGGCCATATGAAAAGGAATACTATCGAGGCGAGTGCTAGTTTTGTATACCTTTAAATCGCCGTTCTGGAAAACGAGCGCGGGTTTATGTGTCTCTAAAAACCTGCTAGAGGGGTTGGCTATGAAGGAAGAAGAGTCGGTATAGTAAATTAATGGAACATCATATTGCTTTTCATCAAAGCCTGGCCAAATATCCTTTGCTATGGGCGGCTTGAGGCCGTATACGTACGCAATCCTGTCAAACACCAATTGATTTGGGTTATCTAATTTTTTGGTACAGGAGAACACGATGACTGCCAGCAAAGTTAGAATTAGTCTGTGCATTGGTTTCTCAATTCCATTAAGGTGACAATTAATTGGGACTTTTATTGTAAAAGAATCCAAGGTCATTGGCTTACCTCCAGCCAAATAACTCGCCCTTGCCTATCCTTATAAAATTAAAAGCGTTAAATTACACACCAATATACTCAATCTCCTCTTATATAGGGAATTCCCTAGCTTGTTACAACCCATCTTTATTTCCCAAGTATAACATACCAAATTCGGCGCTTAGCATGGTAAAATAACCCGGCGCAAACTGATTTATGAGCAAACCCCTCCACGAGAAAAAACAACAGCGCATGGCCATGCTGATAGATGGCGACAATGCGCAACCAACCCTTATCGTCAAAATACTGGCCGAGGCCGGCAAATACGGACAAACCACCATCCGCCGCATTTACGGCGACTGGACCACCCCACAGATGAACGGCTGGAAAGACTGCCTGAACAACCACGCCATACAGCCCATCCAACAGTTCCGCTATACCGTAGGCAAAAACGCCACCGACAGCGCCATGATTATCGATGCGATGGACCTGCTGCACAGCCACCTGGTAGACGGCTTCTGTATTGTGTCGTCGGACAGTGACTATACCCGATTGGCCACCCGCATCCGGGAGGCGGGCATTTTTGTGATGGGCATCGGCCAGCGCAAAACGCCCAAGCCGTTCGTGAATGCCTGTAACATCTTTATCTACACAGAGAACCTGACTGACGACATTGGCGAGAAGCAAATAGCGGCGGCAGACAAATCCACGCCTAACGGCAAGGAAAATCCAAGGCCTAACCCCGTGCCGATGCTGAAGGAGGCCTTTACGATGGCCGCTGGCGAGGACGGCTGGGCGCACCTGGGGGGCATCGGTACAAGCCTTCGCACCCTGGACCCAGCCTTCGACCCGCGCACGTTCGGGTATAGTCAACTCATACAACTTATCAAGGCGCACAAAGACCTGTTCACTATCCGGAAAGAGGACGACAAAGGCTCATCGGCGGTGTATGTGAAGAGGCGCAGCACCAGCAGGCGTCGCAACAGTACCAAGGAGGCCGGTGCAGCCAAAGAATAGATTCTACGCAAACCAGTAACAAAACGGCCCTTCTTCTGTACTAGCAGAGGAAGGGCCGTTTGATTTTTACAGATGCCGCTTTTAGGTCATTCAGAAAACCCATAACTTACAGTATACTAACCCACTAAACCTTTACACTATGAAAAAAATAACCGTATTGATGGGCCTGCTCTGCCTGTTCATGATGCAGCGCGCCGTGGCGCAGGAGAAGATGCCGTGCTGCGTAAAACCGGCTTCCGCTGAAGCGACTACCCAATTCGCCATGCTGGCCAACGACAAATCCTTTGCGGAGAAACACGAGAACCCGCTCCCCTTCACGCTGCAGAACAAGGCCGGTAAGAAAATAACCTACAAAACCCCAGACGGCAAAACCGCCTCGGCCTACGAAATAAAGGCAGCCAAAAAAACGGATAACTACCTGCTGGTGATACACGAGTGGTGGGGCCTCAACGACTACATCATGCAGGAGGCGGAGCGGTTGCACCGCGAGGTGGGCGATGTGAACGTCATCGCGCTGGACCTGTACGATGGCAAAGTGGCCAAAGAGCGCGAGCAGGCCATGCAGTACGTGCAGGCCGTGGACAATGAGCGGGCCAAAGCCATCATAAACGGTGCTATCGGCTACGCCGGCAGAGACGCAGACATTGCCACCATAGGCTGGTGCTTTGGCGGAGGCTGGTCGCTGCAGGCCGCTTTGCTGGCCGGCGAAGAGGCAAAGGCCGCCGTGATTTACTACGGTATGCCGGAGCGGGACGTGGAGAAACTTAAAAAGCTGGAGGCACCCGTTCTGGGTATTTTCGCCGAACAGGATGGCTCCATCACCCCAGCGATTGTCCAAGAGTTCGAAGCGAAGATGAAGGAGGCTGATAATGATGTCACCATCAAGATGTACGACGCCGTGCACGCGTTCGCCAACCCCAGCAACCCCAAGTATGACAAAGTAGCCGCTGAAAACGCCCATAAGCTGGCTGTGGAGTTCCTGCAGAAACACCTCCTGGACTAGCAGCATCCAAGGCTATACCTGTTTGCCTGCAACACTGATTCGTTCTGTAATTTCTTGACCTATACCTCCATGGCATACCTACCGCAATGGATTTGCCTGGGGTGTGGGTGCTATACCTGAAGACTATGAAGACCATAAATCACCCGCCACCCATTGCCATCACGCCAGACCTGGCGCTGCACGAGGCGCAGGAGTCAGACGCCCCCGCCATGTACCAACTCATTGACGAGCACCGTGCCTACATGCGGGAGTGGCTGCCTTTCATCGACTTCAGTCAGTCTGTAGCAGATACGGAGCTATTTCTGCGCACGGTCACGGCGCCCGGCAACATGCAGGACAAGGTATACACGATTCGCTACCAAGGGCAGATGGCGGGCATCATCGGTTTCAAGGCCATCGACCGTGTGAACAAAAGGCTGGAGATAGGCTACTGGCTAGGCGAGGATTTTCAGGGAAAGGGCATCATGCTGCGGTGCTGTCAGGCGCTGCTGGCACAGGCCTTCGACCACCTGCACATGAACCGCATTCAGATACGGGTGGGCGTAGGCAACCACAAAAGCAGCGCCATACCTAAAAAACTCGGCTTCCAACTGGAAGGTATAGAACGGGCAGGGGAATGGCTGCGGGGCGCGTTCATCGACCTGGAGGTATACAGCCTACTGAAGCGGGAATGGGAGCAGCAGAAAGCCTGATTTACTTTTTTAGCACCTTGTTTACCACTGCCGGTTTTGGCTGTTTCACGTGGCTGCCCAGCAACAACGACAACGGCCTCAGCTCCCTGTGCTTGTCGGCGATAAGCTTGAGGATGGCCAGGAACGGCACGAACAAAATCATGCCGGAGGCTCCCCACAGTATGCCACCCGCCACAATGGCCAGCAGCGTGAACAGCATGTTGACCTGCAACCGGTAGCTCACAGCCCAAGGGAAAATGAGGTTCGCCTCCAGGTACTGCACCACCGAGAACACGATAACCACCCCAAGCGGGTACCACACCGAGTCGTACGTAATCCAGGCTACGGCCATAGGCAGAATAGCCCCGATGGAGATGCCCACATAAGGTATGAACGTCAAGAGAGAGGCCACAATCCCAAAGAAGAAAGCGTGCGGTATACCCAGTAGCAGCAGGCCCAGGCTGTTGAGCAGGCCCACCACGGCGTACACGATGAGCATCCCTTTGATGAAGTTGTAATACGTGGTGATGGTTTCGCGCAGGATGCTGCTGATGGTGCGGTGCTCTGACTTGGGGAACATGGAGAAGAGCGCTGCGGCCAGCTGCTCCCGGTTGTACAGAATGAGCGCGGCATAAAGCGGAATGAGCAGCAGTAACACCACCGACACAGCCGAGGTATAGAGCACCCCCTGCACCACGTTGAAGACTGTGGAAGTCGCGTCTGTCACCAGGCCCTCCATCCAGCTTACCCGCTGCACATCGTCCACCCCGAACTGCTGTTCCAGGTATAGACTCAACTTGCTCCAGGCACCCAATAGCTTTTGCTGCAGCGCAGGCCACTCCTGCCCGAAGTCCAGCATCTGGCGCACCAGGAGCCAGGCCAGCACCCCCACCAGCACGAAGAGGAGCAACAGACAGAACAGGATAGCTCCCCAGCGGGACCAGCCTTTCGTCTCCATCCAACGCACGACAGGGTATAGCACAAAGCTGATGAGCAGCGAGAAGCTGAGCGGAACAAAAAGATTACGCCCAAAGTATAACAGCACCGAAACCAGGACAGTGTACTGCAGCAACTTTAGCCAGTTTACTTTGGGGCTGTTCTCCATAATTGCCTATATTGGACGGTCAGTTGGAATGCACTTTCCCAAGGCCGCTTTCACCCTGACAATATTCCTAAAAATTCCACAAAATCCTAATCGTGAATATCGCTATACCTATGCCCCGAAAGAAGCTGGTCGCAGCTGCTTTGTCCCTTTTTCTGAGCGCTTCCCTTTCCGCTCAGGACCTCACCGCCATCACCCAGGAAGATGCCAGCCGCATCCTCAAGACCCTGAGCGCCGATGACATGCAAGGCCGTGCCACCTTCTCCCCTGGCATTGAGAAGGCCGCTGATTTTATAGAGGAAGAGTTTCACCAGGCGGGCCTTGTTCCGCTCAACGGCAGCAGCTCCAGCCAAGGCCCTTCCTACCGCCAGACTTTTTACGTGTACCGGTTCAAACCCAAGCAGACGGACGTGAAGCTGGCAGGTAAAAAAATAGCGCCGGAAAAGGTGCTGGTCAGCAGTGGGCAGGAGCGCCTGGAGTGGAAGCAGAAGGACAAAAAAGAAATCATCCGTATCAAAGAGGGCGACAACTTCAGAACGGCTTTCATGGAGGCCAACGCCAAGGAGCAGGACGCGCTGGTGCTCATCCACCCGAGCCATGCTGAGGCCTTCAACATGTATAAGAACCGACTGGACCGCGGCAGCATCAAGCGGGAGACAGGCAAAGGGAGCAGCAAGGTATACCTGCTCACCGACCAGACATCGGCCAAAAAATACCAGGTCAAGTTCGAGAACACCGTGGAAAGGCTGGAACTCTCCAACGTGGTGGGCATGATAGAAGGAAAGCGCAAAAACGAATTCGTCGTATTCTCGGGTCACTACGACCACATTGGTATACAGAAGCCCATTGATGGCGACAGCATTGCCAACGGAGCCGACGACGATGCCTCTGGCACCACGGCCGTGATGCTGCTGGCCCGTCACTTCATGGCACAGCCCCAACCCGAGCGTACCCTCATTTTCGCGGCTTTCACTGCCGAGGAGATTGGCGGCCACGGTTCCCGCTACTTTTCTGAGAAGCTCAACCCCGACCAGATTGTGGCCATGTTCAACATCGAGATGGTGGGCAAGCCCTCTAAGTTCGGTCCCAACAGCGCCTACCTCACCGGTTTCGAGAAGTCGGATATGGGTAAGCTGATGCAGAAACGCCTGCAGGGTACCAGCTACAGCATCCACCCAGACCCTTACCCGGAGCAGAACCTGTTCTACCGCTCCGACAACGCCACCCTGGCTCGTTTGGGTGTGCCGGCTCATACGATTTCTTCGGTGCAGATAGACCAGGACAAGACCTACCATACCGTGCAGGATGAGTTCGAACTGCTCGACATGCCGCACTTCACCAGCATGATTAAAGCCATAGCACTGGCAGCCCAAGGCGTGGTTTCCGGCGAGGACACGCCTCTGCGCGTGGACAAGGCGCTGGTGAAGTAAAGAGGCTTGAATGGTATTGCAGCAGGCATTTTGGCGGCTCCGGGTCCAACCACCCCTGCCCCTACTAAGTAGGGGACTCCCCTGTACGAATCCCATCAAGCATTATTGTCATTCACGAAAGGAAGAATCTCACGTCCTACGGGCCGAACATCCAACGCCAGCGCAGATGCGGCTTTTCTGAGGAGAAGGGAACAGAGGAACAACCTAGGTGCAAAATAGTCCGCATCTTTCACCACCGGTTCCCGCTGCGCTCGCACCGGCGGTGGCTATGGTAACAGATTCCTCCTTTCGTCGGAATGACAGAACGGGTGGAATAATGAGAGAGTGGAGTGACAGGTGTTGCAAGGCAAAGGACAGGGAGTAGGTATAGCCTTAACACCCCTCTTACTCCCCTCAAGGGGAGAGTTTCCACAGCAGCCAAGCAGCAGCGGCATCAGCTAGGTGCACCTACTGACGATTTTTTGTTTGAGCGTCAGCGAGTTTAAAATCGTCTTGATTTTTTTGCTTACTTTTTTCATCAAGGAAAAAAGTGAGGCCCCGCCGGCCAGGCGAAGCGATGCAACAACAAAGGTATAGGTATAAAAAGGATAGCAGCTACGAAACAAGATGAACACCATCATAAACCAGAAGGTCCAGCCTGTACCAGGTTGGACCTTCTGGTTTGATATACAATCTGCTATACCTCTAATTCCTCACCGCTATCATCAACCCCAACTCCTTATAACGCATCCCGAACCGCTTGGCGATTTGGGAGTTAGTCAGGCTGCCTTTGTAAATGTACACACCGCTGCGGTAATGCTCATTGGTGAACAGCACCTCGTTGATGCCCCCAAACTTAGAGATTTCGGTGAATATTGGCGTGAAGATGTTGCTCAGCGCGTTAGAGGCCGTTCGGGGAACCCGCGAGGCGATGTTCGGCACACAATAGTGAATGATGTCATACTTGCGGTATACCGGACGGCTGTGCGAAGTCAACTCGGAGGTCTCAAAGCAGCCTCCCTGGTCAATGCACACGTCGATGATGATAGAACCCGGGTTCATCTGGGCCACTACCCCTTCCTCTACCATACAGGCCATACGCCCTTCCTCTGCCACCAGGGCTCCTATCACGACGTCGGCCTGCTTCAGTTCGTTGTACAGGATAGATTTGTCGAGCGTAGAAGTAAAGATTTGTGCCCCGATGTTGTGCTTCAGGCGGCGCAGTTTGTAGATGTGGTTGTCAAACACTTTCACCTCGGCGCCAAGGCCCAGTGCAGCGCGGGCGGCATATTCGGCTACGGTGCCGGCGCCCATGATGACCACTTTGGACGGCGCAACCCCTGTTATACCTCCCAGAATAACGCCCTTGCCATCGTTGCTGCTGCTCAGGAACTCGGCTGCAATCAGCATCACGGAGCTGCCTGCAATCTCGCTCATGGCACGCACCACCGGCTTCGACTCCGACTTGTCGCGAATCAGTTCAAACGAAATGGCGTTGATTTTCTTGCGAAGCAGGGCATTGACATAATCAGCGGTCAGGTTGCCGAAATGGAGGGCCGAAATCAGGGTCTGGCCGGGGCGCAGGAACTCAATCTCGTCGTAAGTAGGCGGCGCGATTTTGAGTACGATGCTGGCCTGGTAAACCTCCTCGGTAGAGTACACGATTTTGGCGCCGGCCTCTGAATAGTCGTTGTCAGAGTATTTGGATGGACTTCCAGCTCCGGTCTCAATCCATATTTTGTGTCCGTGGTCGCACAACTGCTTCACGGCGTCAGGAGTGAGGCCGATACGGTTCTCCTGAAAAGACGACTCCTTGGGGAGCCCGATGAACAGGCTGCGATGGCGCTCCTCCACTGCCAGCATCGACTCCTTTGGGTAAAGGGCAGGGCTGGCTGCCAGTTTTCCTAGCTCAACGGCGAATCTCTCCGTCATATCATACGCGGTTTATAGTCATGGTGCGCTCCTCGCCTTCGGCTGCTGGCTGCAGCGAAACAAGCAGGTAATGCTCCGGCAATAGGTTGGGAATCAGAGAGGGCCACTCAATCAGGCAGGTATGGCCGGAGTCAAAATACTCCAGCGCCCCAATGGCAAGTGCCTCTCGCTCCTCGTTAATCCTATAAAAGTCAAAATGGTAAATTAGGTTCCCGGTGTTGGTCTCGTACTCGTTCACCAAGGCGAAGGTGGGACTGCTTACGTTCTCCTCTACCCCCATTTGGCGGCACAACTCCTTGATAAAGGTGGTCTTGCCGACCCCCATGGGCCCCTCAAACAGTATAACCGGCTCCTGCCGGGACTCCTCTAAAAGCACAGAAGCCGCCGCTGGTAAATCCTCCAACGACGACATCCTGAAACTTGCCTTTTCAACTCCTGTGTTATACATTCTTAGGCGTCAGCGTGACAAAAGGTATGATACACTCCTCCAGTGACACACCTCCATGCTGAAAGGTGTCCTTGTAGTAGTTCACGTAGTAGTTATAGTTGTTTGGGTAGGCGAAGAAGTAGTCCTCAATCGCAAACACAAACGTAGTGGAAACATTGGCTTTTGGCAAGAAAAATCGCTCTGGCTTTCGTACTGTGAATACGTCCTTATCGGTATAGCCCAGGTTCTTACCGTGCTTATACCGGAGGTTGGTGTTCGTCTGCCTGTCACCGATGATTTTGAAAGGCCTTTTCACCCGGATGGTGCCGTGGTCGGTGGTGATGATGAGGCGGGCCTTGCGGTCGGCTATCAGCTTCAGCGTCTCAAACAGGGGCGAGTGAATGAACCAGGATTTGGTGATGGAGCGGTAGGCCGACTCATCCGGGGCCAGTTCGCGCACCATGTTGCTGTCGGTCCGGGCATGTGACAACATGTCCACGAAGTTGTAGACAATCACATTGAGCTTGTTGTTGTCGAGGTTGTTGAACTTGCCTATCAGGTCCTTGCCGGCAGCCGGATTGGTGATTTTGTGGTAGCTGTGCTTGTCGGTGATGCGGTTCTGCTGCAGTTGTATCTCCAGAAAATCCGGCTCGTTCAGGTTCTTGCCCTCCTCCTCATCGTCGCTCACCCACAGGTTCGGGTACTTCTTAACGATTTCGGTTGGCATCATACCTGAGAAAATGGCATTCCGGGCATAGGCCGTGGTGGTAGGCAGGATAGAGTAATACATCTCCTCCGAGTCTACGGTAAAATAGTCAGAAATGAGCGGCTCCAACACCTTCCACTGGTCGTAGCGCAGGTTGTCAATCAGCAGAAAGAAGACCGGCTTGTCCGATTCCTTCATCATAGGTATGACACGCTCTTTGAACAGTTGGTGCGACATCAGCGGCGCATCGTCCGAATCCTTGTTAATCCAGTCTTCATAATTGTCCATGATGAACTTGGCAAAGTTGGAGTTGGCCTCGTCTTTCTGCATGTTGATGACATCGGCCATGCTCTTGTTCTCCGTCTCGTCTATCTCCAACTCCCAGAATACCAGCTTTTTGTAGATATCAGCCCACTCGCCCGGACTCAGGCGCTCGCCAAAGGCCATGCCCAGCTGGCGGAAATCGCGCTGGTAGCTCGAATTGGTTCGCTCCGACACCAGGCGCTTGTTCTCCAGCACCTTCTTCACGGACAACAGTATCTGATTGGGGTTGAGCGGCTTGATAAGGTAATCGGTTATTTTGGCCCCAATGGCCTCCTCCATGATATGCTCTTCCTCGCTCTTGGTAATCATAATCACAGGCATGGCCGGGCGGATGGTCTTTATCTCGTTCAGGGTCTCCAATCCGCTGATGCCGGGCATGTTCTCATCCAGGAACACCACGTCGTAGCCCTGCTCCTGCACCTTCTCGATGGCATCGGCGCCACTGTTCACAGGGGTGATGTCGTAGCCCCTCTCCTCCAGGAAAAGAATGTGTGGCTTGAGCAGGTCGATTTCGTCATCGGCCCATAAAATCGTATATCTTTGCATAGTTTTATTTGGTTGCGTGCTTACGGCTAATTGGCTTGTCAGTTAAATGGTTGTAAAGCGAAAACTGGTTCTTTCGTGCAGTTTCACTGGGTAGTGGTACTATAAGTTTACTGTAGCCTGCGCGTTAGGTTACCTCATACCTACGTATTCAACCGCATGTGGTCTGCATTGGTGCTGCGCTGAACAACTCATTACTGAATAGCAATTTAACGATTAAAAACCTCGGTTCTCTGTGAATAAGAAAAAAATATTGAACGACCCGGTTTACGGCTTCATCACGGTGCCGACCGAATTGCTGTTCGACATCATAGACCACCCTTACTTCCAGCGCCTGCGCCGCATCAAGCAATTAGGCCTTACCGAGATGGTATACCCGGGGGCTTTGCATACCCGTTTTCACCACGCCCTAGGCGCCATGCACCTCATGAACACGGCCCTGCAGACGCTGCGCAGCAAGAACAACGAGATATCCGACGCGGAGTTTGAGGCTTCGCTCATCGCCATCCTGCTGCACGATATCGGCCACGGTCCCTTTTCCCATGCTCTGGAGACGGCCATTTTCCAGGAGGTGCACCACGAACACTTGTCGCTGCACATCATGCACCTGCTCAACGAGGCCTTTGGGGGCAAATTGAGCCTGGCCATCCAAATATTCACTGATACCTATGAGCGCCGGTTCTTCCACCAACTCGTCTCCAGCCAGCTGGACGTGGACCGTCTCGACTACCTCAACCGCGACAGCTTCTATACCGGGGTATACGAGGGAAAGATAGGCGCCGACCGCATCATCAAGATGCTGGACGTGGCCAACGACAAGTTGGTAGTGGAAGAGAAGGCCATCTACAGCATCGAGAACTTTTTGGTGAGTCGCCGCCTCATGTACTGGCAGGTATACCTGCACAAAACCGTTATCAGCGCCGAGAACATGGTGCTGCGCACGGTGCAGCGAGCCCGCGAGCTGCTGCAACAAGGTATAGAAGTGCCAGCCAGCCCCTGCCTGACCTTCTTCCTGTCCTCCAACCTTACCATGCAGGACTTCCTATCAGACAACACCATCCTGGAGCGTTTTGTATCGCTTGACGACCACGACGTATGGAGCGGCATTAAGCAATGGGCCTCTCACCCCGACCCTATCCTCTCCTACCTGTCCACGAACATACTGCACCGCAGGCTGTTCAAGGTGATAATAGCAAGCAAACCGATTGACGAGGAAATGATGCTAGGTATAAGTGAGTTGGTGCAGGAGCGATTCCATGTGACCCCGGAAGAAGTAAAATACCTGATGATATCGGGCAAAATCAGCAACAACGCCTACCAGGCGGAGGGCCAGTCCATTGACATGCTCACCAAAACGGGTTACGTGATGAATATTGCCGATGCCTCTGACCTACCTAACATACAGGCTCTGAGCAATAAAGTGGAGAAGTATTATGTCTGCTACCCGAAAGAGGTGGCGGCTCTTTAGTTCCTTTCTTTAGGTTATATCCGGCAAGGTATACCTTCGCCTATACCTGAATTAGCGCATCTGATTTTAGGGGAATCTGCATGGTGTTTGCTTCGCTTCCCCACAATCTAGTGGCGGAATGTGGCGGTGCTGCCCGAAGTTTTTGTTAAGTTTGCGCCCCCAAAGCATTAGCACATTTAATTTTTTGCTCTAATTTTACAAGATGGAATTTACTGTTCAACAGATTGCGGACCTATTGCAGGGCAAGGTTGAGGGAGACAATTTAGTAAAGGTCAGCACATTAGCCAAAATAGAGGAGGCCACTTCGGGTGCCCTTGCATTTCTGTCTAATCTGAAATACGAATCCTATTTATATACCACCGGAGCAAGCGCTGTCATTGTTTCCGATACGTTAGAGCTCAAAAAACCGGTTTCCGCTACGCTCATCCGTGTAGGGGACCCCTACTCCGGTTTCTCCACCTTGCTAGCTTACTACCAGCAGGCTGTCCTGGCCTCCAAGACAGGCGTTGAGGAACCATGCTTCCTGGGCGCAGGCAGCACCATCGGCCAGAACCATTACCGCGGTGCCTTCTCCTACATTGGGCAGAACTGCCAGATAGGTGAGAACGTGCGCATCTACCCGCAGGCCTACATAGGTGACAACGTGAAGATTGGCGACAACACCACCATTTTTGCAGGGGCCAAGCTATACGCCAACACCGTAGTAGGCAGCAATTGCACCATACATGCCGGGGTTGTGCTTGGAAGTGATGGCTTTGGGTTCGCGCCGCAGCCGGACGGCAGCTACAAAGCCGTACCGCAAATAGGCAACGTGGTGCTGGAAGACAACGTGAACATCGGCGCCAATACCACCATCGACTGCGCCACCATGGGCTCCACCATCATCCGCAAAGGCACCAAGATTGACAACCTGGTACAGATAGCACACAATGTGGAGGTTGGCCAGCATACGGTCATCGCCTCCCAGACCGGCATCTCCGGTTCAGCCAAAATCGGCAACAACTGTGTGATTGCGGGACAGGTAGGTATAGTAGGCCACATCAACATTGCCGACAAAACCACGATAGGCGCGCAATCGGGTGTATCTAAATCTGTTAAGGAAACCGGAACCATTATTCAAGGTTCCCCGGCATTCGACTACAAGCAGAATCTCAAAGCCATCACAGTGTTCCGCAAACTCCCAGACCTGCAGCGCGTTCTGGACGAACTCAAGGAAAGAAAGTAACCCCTTATCATACCTGCTGTCTGTCAAATAAAAAATTGGCAGGCAGTGTATAAAGTCTTAAGTTTGCAGGCGCAATGTATGTAGCACCTGTGACTCAGCCTGTAAACTGAAACCCACAGTGCTCTCCTGCGCTGCTAGGAAAAACATTTATAAATTAATGAATTATAAACAGCACACCATCAAGGCTCCGGTTACCGTATCGGGCGTTGGTTTGCACACAGGTGTTGTGTCCAACATGACCTTCAAGCCTGCTGCTGCCAACCACGGCTACAAGTTCCAGCGCATTGACCTGCCTGGTCAGCCCATTGTGAATGTAGACGTGGAAAACGTAGTGGACCTTTCCCGCGGCACCACCATCGAGCAGAATGGCGCACGGGTGAATACGGTTGAGCATACCCTGGCGGCGCTGGTTGGCTTGCAGGTAGATAACGTGCTGATTGAACTGGACGGTCCAGAACCTCCTATCATGGATGGCTCTTCCATCGAGTTCGTGAAGGCACTGCTATCTGTGGGGCTGCAGGAGCAGAATGCCCTGCGCAACTACTTTGAGATAACAGAAGGCATCAGCTATAAAGACGACAAGCGTGGCGTGGAAATCGCCGCACTGCCACTCGACGACTACCGCCTCACCGTGATGGTGGACTATAACTCCCCTGTTCTGGGCAGCCAGCATGCTTCTATCACAGACATGAGCCAGTTTGAGGAGCAGATTGCTCCTTGCCGCACGTTCTGCTTTCTGCACGAACTAGAGGCGCTCTATAAGCAGAACCTGATTAAAGGTGGCGATTTGAACAACGCCATCGTGATTGTGGACCGTGTAGTGGAAGACGGTGAACTTACCTACCTGGCCGACCTGCTGGGCAAGCAGAAAGTAACCGTAGAAGAAGAAGGCATCCTGAACAACACGGAGCTTCGCTTCCGAAACGAGCCGGCCCGCCATAAGCTGCTGGACCTGATGGGTGACCTTGCCCTTATTGGCCGCCCTATCAAAGGACAGATTCTGGCTGCTCGTCCGGGACATGCCGCCAACATCGCGTTTGCACGCCGTGTCAAGAGACTGATTCAGGAGGCTTCTATCAAAAACGTACCTACCTACGACCCGAAGAAGCCACCGGTGATGGACATTAACCAGATTGCGGCCACACTGCCGCACCGGTACCCTTTCCTGCTGATAGATAAAATCATACACCTAGACGAAACCACGGTGACGGGCGTTAAGAACGTGACCATGAACGAGCCTTTCTTCCAGGGCCACTTCCCTGGCAACCCCGTGCTGCCAGGCGTGATTCAGATTGAGGCTATGGCGCAAACGGGTGGCATCCTGGTGCTCAACACGGTGGAAAACCCAGAGGACTACTGGACTTATTTCCTAGGTATAGACCGCTGCCGCTTCAAGCGCAAGGTGATTCCTGGCGATACAATTATTTTCAAATGTGAATTGCTTGCCCCTGTGAAGCGGGGCATTGCCAAGATGTCTGGCCAGGCATTTGTGAATGGCCAGTTGGTGATGGAGGCAGAGATGTCAGCAAGTATAGTAAAGAAAGACGCATGANCCAGCCGTTAGCATACATCCACCCCGAGGCTAAAATCGCCCAGAATGTGGTAGTAGAGCCTTTTTCGACCATCTACAAGAACGTAGAGATTGGAGAGGGCACCTGGATTGGCCCCAATGTGACCATCATGGAAGGAGCCCGCATTGGCAAGAATTGCAAAATCTACCCGGGAGCCGTTATCTCCTCTGTGCCGCAGGACCTCAAGTTCGCTGGCGAGGAGACGACCGCCATCATCGGAGACAATACAGTTATCCGGGAGTGTGTGACGGTGAGCCGTGGCACCATCGACAAGATGAAGACTGTGATTGGCAGCAACTGCCTGATTATGTCATATGCCCACATTGCGCACGACTGCATCGTGGGCGACAACTGCATTGTGGTGAATGCCGTGCAGATGGCAGGCCACGTGGAGATGGGGGATTACGCCATCATCGGTGGTTCGAGCGCGGTGCACCAGTTCGTTAAAATCGGGGCGCACGCCATGGTTTCAGGCGGTTCGTTGGTGCGCAAAGACGTGCCTCCTTATGTAAAGGCCGCCCGTGAGCCACTTACCTACGCTGGTATCAACTCCATTGGGCTGCGTAGAAGAGGCTTCAACAGCGAGCAGATAAACGAAGTGCAGCAGATATACCGCATCCTGTTCATGAACGGCCTCAACAACACCGAGGCGCTGGACAAAATAGAACTGGAGCTGGCGCCAAGCCGCGAGCGCGACGAGATTCTGAACTTCGTGCGCAACTCAGGCCGTGGCATCATCAAGAGCTACTTTGCAAAAGATGCAAATTAACCTAAGCAATTTAGGTAAACGATACAACTACGAGTGGATTTTCCGGAACCTGACCTATACCTTGGAGTCAGGCACCTCTTATGCCATTTTGGGGCATAACGGTTCCGGGAAATCCACTCTTCTTACTGTTAT
The DNA here is from genome assembly GCF_000373265.1 of Pontibacter roseus DSM 17521. Taxonomy (GTDB): domain Bacteria; phylum Bacteroidota; class Bacteroidia; order Cytophagales; family Hymenobacteraceae; genus Pontibacter; species Pontibacter roseus. The sequence goes on along the minus strand of NZ_KB890761.1, from coordinate 1,304,412 downwards.
AGCCGGCCACAACCTGCACAGCGAAGGTGACATTACCTATCTGCTGGACGGCAGCCCTGTGGCCCCTGAAAAAGCTTACCGGCAGCTGTCCCTCACGGCGCCATACCTGGAGTTGGTGGAGGAACTCACCCTGCTGGAGATGCTGGCTTTCCATACCCGCTTCAAGCCCCTCCGTGGCAACCTCTCCCACATAAATTTGGTGGAGCGGATGGGCCTTCAGAAATCGCGCAACAAGTTCGTCAAAGACTTCTCCTCAGGCATGAAACAGCGCCTGAAGCTGGGCCTGGCCATCTACTCCGACACGCAGCTGTTGATTCTGGATGAGCCCACAACCAATCTGGACCAGGAAGGTATAGCCTGGTATCAGGAGCATGTGGAGCAGAACAAGGCCGGCCGATTGATTATTGTCGGCTCCAACATAGCCCACGAGTACAGTTTCTGCGAACAGCACCTCTACATCACGGATTACCATGCGCCAACGCGGCAGGCGAAAAGCCGCCTGGATGCGGACACGTGAGCAGGTATAGGCGCAAACACATAAGGATTTTAGCGGAAGCAGTACCAAATTAGAGCGAAGCTCCCTAAATTTGCCATACATATACTTAACCAGACACCATGGGAAGAGCATTTGAATTCAGAAAAGCCCGCAAGTTCAAGCGTTGGGACAAAATGTCGAAGGCGTTTACGCGCCTGGGCAAAGAGATAGTGATGGCGGTGAAAGAAGCTGGTCCTAACCCGGAAACCAACTCCCGACTCCGTACGGCCATCCAAAACGCGAAAGGCGTGAACATGCCGAAGGACCGGGTAGAAGCGGCCATCAAACGTGCCTCTTCCAAAGAAGAGAAAGACTACGAAGAAGTAGTATATGAGGGCTATGGTCCGCATGGTATCGCTATTCTGGTTGAAACTGCCACAGACAACATCAACCGCACCATCGCCAATATGCGTGTTTACTTCTCGCGTGCAGGCGGTGCCGTAGGAAAAACCGGCTCGCTGGACTTTATATTCACCCGCAAAGGCATTTTCAAGATAGCGTCCGAAGGACTTGACATCGAAGAGCTGGAACTGGAGCTGATTGACGCCGGCGCAGACGACATTTACGAGCATGAGGGTGAAATCATTGTGGAGACCGCCTTCACAGACTTCGGAGCGATGCAGAAAACCTTGGAGGAGAAGGGCCTAAACGTAATCAGCGCCGAGCTGCAGCGCATCCCTAACACCCGCACTGAACTGACAGACGAGCAGGCAGAGGAGATAGAGAACCTGGTGGAGAAGATTGAGGAAGACGACGACGTACAGGCTGTGTATCACAACATGGCATAACTCCCAAGCTACGAACAAAGTATAGGAAAGGCTGTCAGGCAAATGCTTGGCAGCCTTTTTATTTGGTTCTTCTTGTAACGGTACTTTGTTTCGGCCCTAAACCAATCCCATACCCTCAGTTATGCTACTCTACATCTTGTTCATACTTGGTTTCGTGTTTTTGATAGCAGGAGCAGACATGTTGGTTTCAGGCGCCTCTTCGCTGGCCAAGCGTTACAATGTGTCGGACATGGTGGTGGGGCTGACTATCGTTTCTTTCGGCACCTCGCTCCCCGAGCTCATTATCAACATCCTATCAAGTGTACAAGGGCAATCTGAGCTAGCCATTGGCAACGTGTTTGGCAGCAACGTGGCCAACCTGTTGCTCATCATTGGCATCACGGCCATCATTTGTCCACTTCCCATCAGGCGTAATACCATCCTCACCGAAATCCCCTTTTCCCTTATTGCCACGCTCTTGGTAGGTTTTTTGGCCAATGCCGTGCTGTTTGGCGACAAGACCAGCCTCTACATCAGCCGGGCAGATGGAGGTATACTCCTCTTCTTCTTCGTGCTGTTCATGGCCTACATCTACAACATCGCCAGGACCAACAAAGACGAAGTGCTGCCGGAGGAGGGAGTGGCCATGATGCCTATACCTAAGTCTGTCCTGTACATAGTGCTGGGAGCTATTGGGTTGTTCCTGGGAGGCAAATGGGTGGTAGACGGCGCCGTGAGCATCGCGCAGTACTTTGGCCTCAGCGAGTCTTTCATTGGACTGACGGTAGTGGCAATAGGTACCTCACTTCCTGAATTGGTTACGTCCGCTATGGCCGCTTTCAGGCGCAACATCGATATTGCAGTGGGCAACGTGATTGGTTCCAATATTTTCAACCTACTCTGGATACTAGGTTTAAGCGCCCTTATCAACCCGCTGCCCTTCAATGTGGTGAGTAACTTCGATATCATGATGATGATTTTCGCGAGCACATTGCTGGTGCTGGTCATCCCCTTGGGCAAGAAAAACAACATTGACCGCTGGAACGGCGTGTTCTTCCTGTTGGTGTACATTGGCTACATTGTGTTTCTGGTGCAAAGGGGATGAGAGAGTTTGGGTTGAGGAGTTATCAGGTTAACCTTTAAAGTGTTTAATAAACGGGGAAGGCCCGGCATGAATGCCGAGCCTTCCCCGTGAGAAGCCTTTTACCCCTAATTCTTTAACTCCTCAACTTCTAATAGTTCCAGGGGTATAGCTCTGGTTCCTTGGCACCCCGTGTTTTCATGTGGAGCGGGTGCACACCTTCGGTTTCGTCAAAGTACAGGAAGGCGTCGTAACGCTCGGGTATGATGGTGGGTACATAGTTGCCGAACTGCTCAAACTTGGGGTCATACACCACCCCGATGGCCCGGTGTGCGATGTGCTGTTGCAGCTCTGGCACGCTCCGGAGGTCTTTTGATAGAATGATTTTGTCGTCGGTGCTCATTTCGTGCAGCATGTACTCCCAACTCCCTTTGCGGGCAGGAGGCACCTCCATCTTCTGCATGGGCGCTCCCCAGGATTTGCCCGCTATCACGGTGCCCTGGTAGGTACCAAAACCCACAAGTTTCACCTGCTCCCGGCCATATTTTTCCCTGGCCAGCTGCCCGATGTTATACATGCCGTCGTTGGCCATATCGGTATAGCTGGCATCACCAATGTGCGTGTTGTGCTCCCAAACAATGGCCTTAGAGTTTGGCCCATGGAAGTCGAGCAGCCGGTCCAGTGTCTCCATCATGTGGGTATCCCGCACGTTCCAGGAGTTGGCGCCGCCCCTAATCATGGCCCGGTAGTACTTCTCGGCATTGACAGCGACCAGCGCGTTTTGGGTGGCGCTGAACTCATGCTCTGGGTCGTCGGGATAGATGGGCCGTTTAGACACCTGCTCCAACAGGCGCACCACCTCCTCCTCACAATCCGTGGGCACGAAGGCAGTGGCTTGGGCATAGGTCTGCGGGTCTCGGTTGAAGGGTTCGAAGCACTGCACCGCGTGTCGGGCCGCTTCTGCCGCCTTCCCGTTCTTCTGTTCCATATATTTGAGTACCTGCTCCAGCGATTCCCACAGGCTGTACACATCCAGTCCATAGAAGCCTGCTTTCTCGTTTACGTTACGGAGGTGGTTGAAATCGCGTATCCACTCCACCAGGGCCGCCACCTCCCAGTTGGCCCACATCCAGGTTGGCCAACGGCGGTATACCTCCAGCACCTCGGCTATCTTGCGTCCTGAGTTCTGGTAGCCCTTCACGAAGCGGTTCACGGCATAGCACTCCGGCCAGTCCCCTTCCACCGCTATAAAGTTGAACCCCTTGTCCTCAACCAGCCTCCGCGAGATGGCTGTGCGCCAGGTATAGTATTCAGAGGTGCCATGCGAGGCCTCTCCCAGCATGACGATGCGTGCATCCCCAATCTCCTCAATCAGGATATCCAAATCCTTCTCTTTGGTGATGGGGCTATATTTAAACAGTTTGTTTTCCATAAGTGGGAGCAGTTAAACTACTAGGTAGCTGAGAACTAAAAATTTGCTGTATTGTACTTTTAATACAAGTTTTATGTTTTGCAAAAAAAATGCCTGCTCCCCTAGACGAGGGAAGCAGGCATTGGATAGTGACTCAGGTATAGCCGCCTAAGACTGGTTCTGCTGGGAGAACACGCGGCGCAGCAGCTCCGTGGTGCGGGCAATCGGGTTCTCGCGGATGTTCGCCTCCTCCTGCGCAACCAGCAGGAAAAGCCCATCCATCGCCTTCTGGGTCGCATACTCATCCAAGTTCGGGTTCACCTTCTGCACCAGCGGAATCTGGTTGTACTGGTTCACCAGGTCGGCGTAGTATTTGGTTGCGTTCGTCTTCTCCAGCGACTGCCGTATCACCGGCATAAAAGCGTTCTGCAGCTGTGTGGAGGTGGTGCGCTTCAGGTACTGGGTGGCCGCGTCTTTGTCGCCTTTCAGTATGCCCCAGGCATCCTGGATGGTCATCTGCTTGATGGCGCTCACAAAAATAGGCACAGCGCTCTTGGCCGCGTCCTCGGCACCCCGGTTCAGCGTCATCACGAAACGGTCCACCTCATTGCCGAGACCCACCTTGCGTAGTGTGTTCTCCACTTTCTGCACATCTGCCGGGAACGGGATGCGTATGAGAGAGTTTTTGTAGTAGCCGTCGGTCTGCGATGCCTGGCTGGAGCCTTTCTTGATGCCGACCTCCAGGGCCTGCCGCAGCCCAGAGGCCACTTCCTCGCGGGATAATGTGGTGGCTCCACCAGTGCCGGCTATGACGCCATCCACGGTGCGCTGCACTTCGGCCACAGTACAGGCCGATGCTCCCAGCGTAAGGGCTATGAGGGAAGAGTAAACGAGTCTTTTCATATGAATTGGTTTTTAAAGCCAAGTGATGGCTGGGCTATACCTGCAAATATGGATGAAATTAGAGAAAATAACCGCAGGCATAGGCCATATCACCCGAACATCTTTAACTTGAAACAGTTTTTCATACCTACGCACAAATCAGACCAAATTTAAAGCCATGGAAGCAGTACATGCAGAAATAATAACAGTGGGCGATGAAATCCTGTTCGGGCAAATAGTGGACACCAACTCCGCCTGGATGGGCACCGAACTGACCAAAATAGGGGTCAGGGTAAAGCAAATCACCTCCATATCCGATAATGCCGAACACATTGTAACAGCCCTCGATGACGCCAGAACCCGCGCAGACATCATCCTGATAACAGGCGGCCTCGGCCCCACCAAAGATGACCTCACCAAAAACGTGCTGGCGGACTACTTCCATACAGAGCTCAAATTGCACAAACCTTCCTTGGCCGATGTGTCGGCAATCTTCAAGAGCCGCGGTTATGAGCTAACGGAGCTGAACCGACAGCAGGCCTTTTTGCCCGCCTCCTGCACCCCGGTGCGCAACGTGCTGGGCACAGCGCCAGGTATGTGGTTCGAGGACCAGGGGAAAGTCTTCGTGTCGATGCCAGGCGTACCCTTTGAGATGAAGCGGATGATGGAAGACATCGTATTGCCGCAACTCAAGGCCTATTTCAAAACGCCGGAGATTATACACAGAGTCATACAGACAGTGGGTATACCTGAGTCGATGCTGGCAGAAAAGCTGGAGGACTGGGAAGACAACCTGCCGCCGCACATCCGGCTGGCCTACCTGCCCCACCTGGGCGGCGTGCGCCTCCGCCTGACTGGCACAGGGGAAAACAAGCAGCAGTTGGAGCAGGAACTGGACCAGGAGGTAGCCAAATTGACGGCACTTATACCTAAGTCCATCTTCGCCTATGGCGAAGTGCCGCTGGAGGAGGCGCTGGGGCAGCTGATGAAAGAACGAAAACTGACCATTGCCACCGCCGAAAGCTGCACGGGCGGCTATCTGGCCCACAGAATAACCAGCGTTCCGGGTAGCTCGGCCTACTACATGGGCAGCATCATCGCCTACCACAACGACGTGAAAATACAGGAACTGGGTGTGAAACCTGAAACCCTTCAGCAGCATGGCGCCGTAAGCGAGGCTACCGTGCGCGAAATGGCCGAGAACGTGCGCGCTAAGCTCAAGGCGGACATTGGGGTGGCCACCAGCGGCGTAGCCGGGCCAGACGGCGGTACGGCCGAGAAGCCGGTTGGCACCATCTGGATAGCCTATGCCGACAAGAATGGCACAAAAGCAAAACTCCTCCAATACAACAAAAACCGTCAGCTCAATATTGAGTATACTGCCTTGGCCGTGCTCAACCTCATCCGCCAAACTTTGAATATAGCGGTTGAGGAATAGGCTAAAATCACTAACTTTGTCTGGGTTTTGCAGAAAAAGACCTTATTGACCAAGGATGCAAGCTGTAGGTGAATCCCCTATCTCTTCTGTCCGGCATCTTTATACCTAAATCAAAAAAGACCAAAATAAAATATGGCACTTGTAGAAATGGTGATGCCCAAAATGGGCGAAAGTATCATGGAAGGTACCGTCTTGAAATGGCTCAAAAACGTGGGTGACACCATTGAGCAGGACGAATCGGTGCTGGAAGTAGCTACAGATAAGGTGGATACGGAAGTACCTGCCATCCAAGGCGGTGTGCTGAAAGAGATACTGGTAAAAGAAGGTGACGTGGTGGCCGTAGGCGCGCCGATTGCCATCATCTCTACCAATGGCGAAGATACAGCTGCGGCCCCTGCTGCCGCTCAGGCTCCAGCCGCCGCACCTCAGGTGGATGCACAGCCCGCAGTTGCCGCTTCGGCCCCTGCCACCGCTTCGCTAGCGAAGCTTGACCAGCCTGCCTCTAGCCGTTTCTACTCCCCGCTTGTGCTCAACATAGCCCGCGAAGAGGGTATTTCCATGCAGGAGCTGGAATTCGTGCCAGGTACCGGCAGCGAAGGCCGTGTATCCAAGAAAGACATTCTCGCCTATGTAGAGAGCCGCAAAAACGCACCGCAGCAAGCCGCTGCTCCACAGGCCCAGCCACAAGTTCAAGCTCCAGCTGCTGTGCCTCAGCCTGCTCTGGCACCTGTTGCTCAGCCTCAGGCTGCCCCTGTCGCCGCCAAGCCGGCTGCTTCTTACAGTGGCAACGTAGAGATAATCGAGATGGACCGCATGCGCAAGATGATTGCTGACCGCATGGTGGACAGCAAGCGCATCTCCCCGCACGTGACTTCGTTTGTGGAGGCCGATGTGACCAACATCGTGAACTGGCGCAACAAGTGGAAGAACGACTACAAGCGACGCGAAGGCGAGAACCTGACCTTCACGCCTATCTTCATCGATGCCATTGCCAAGGCGATTAAAGACTTCCCGATGATTAACGTGTCCGTGGACGGTGGCAACATCATCCGACACAAGGACATCAACATAGGTATGGCGGTGGCCCTGCCAAGTGGCAACCTGATTGTGCCGAACATCAAGAACGCCGACCAGCTCAACCTGAACGGCCTGACCAAGAAAGTAAATGACCTGGCGAACCGCGGCCGCATCAACAAACTGACGCCGGACGATTTGGCTGGCGGTACCTATACCGTCTCCAACGTGGGCTCATTTGGCAACGTGATGGGCACGCCTATCATCATGCAGCCGCAGGTAGCTATCATGGCCGTGGGTGCTATCAAGAAGAAGCCAGCCGTGATTGAGACGCCGGAGGGAGACCTGATAGGTATACGCCACTTCATGTTCCTGTCGCACTCCTATGACCACCGCGTGGTGGACGGCTCTCTGGGCGGTATGTTTGTGCGCCGCGTGGCGGACTACCTGGAGAACTTCGACGTGAACCAGAGCATCTAAGGTATAGAACATCCCATAGACCCTGCCCCGGTAAACCGGGGCAGGGTTTTTTGTTGCCTTTGCAACCCTTTTATTTTAATCCCCGAATCTTACAACTGCCACAATTCACTAACTTAGCTGCCGTAAATCTTCAACACCCGATTCCCGTTTACAGGAGATATCACTAACTACCCAACACTATGAGAAATGCCATTGCCTGGATTGTGGCGGCTGTTTTTCTTTTCGCCGCCCTGTATTTCTATTGGCAAAAGAATGAAGCGGAAAGCCGCCTGCGCATAGCCGATAATAAGCTAGCTGAAACTGACCAGCAACTGGAGCAGGAAGAAGCCGAAACTGACTCGCTGGAGGAGATGGTGCTCCCGCCGGATACCATGGCCGTGGTACCTCCCGGAGGAACTGAATTTGTGGATGAACTGGGTAGCTTGAGTGAGATCGACATACAGAAACTCAGACAGAAAGGCCTGCGCAACCCCGAAGCAGATTTAATGAACGACTTGAACCGGAAACAAGGCCAGTTGATTCCTGCAGAGGGAGTATTGGGCGGCAAGATGGCCATACGCGACAGCCGCATCCTGAACGACCGCTATGCCATGGCCTACTTTGAAGACGGACACAACGGCGGCTATATGGTTCTAAAGTATGAGGTAAAAGACGGGAACATCACCTGGAAAGTAGTCGACAGCTCCCGGCTGTAGCCTCTAGCACAGAATTTGAGTATAGGAAAAAGGCACCAACCCTACTGACATGATTCACCTTCACACGCTTCTCCCTGTACTCCTTTCCTTTCTTCTTTACCAGGTAGCTGACCTGCAGCTGGCACGGGACATCAACAAGGATGCCCAGATACTGGACAGCACCTCCGTCTACATCAGCGATAATGCCTCGCTGAGCCCTTCCCTACAAACCGTAGCCAACGACCTGCAGCTGTTCCAGGTGATGGCAAGCATAGACCTGTCTCAAAGCGGGTACACCAGCCAGCAACGCGGCAAGCACCTGGTCCATACCTGGCGATTCGGTGAGGGTCCTATCAAGGCCATCCACCAAATTGAGACCGCCATCGCCTTAGACACGGTGGTGACGCAGCGCTACCTCGAGAACCGGGCACCTACGCAGCAGCGCATCATGAACAAATTCACGTTCAGGACTTATGCTGTTTCTACAGCTGCTGCTCCTATCAAACTCTACTACCTTACCGAGGAGGAGCAGGGACTCCTGGAATATAAAATAGATGAACGCCAAGTGGAACTCATATATCCCAAGAAAAAGCAAGGCCTGAGTGACATCATGCCGAAGCTGAAGGATGAACTGGACAGGTTGGTAGTGGAGCTGAGTAAGGGGGGAAAATAGCGAGTTACTGACTGTCGTTGGTGGCTGACCTTCGTTTCATAGCTTCTGCTGTTCTAATGCCTTAGCACCTTTTGTTCCTTTGCTTTGGCTTTGGCATTCCATCCGTGGGTGCTTAGTACCTAGTCTAAATAATTGTTCCCGCTCTGTTTAGCCCTGAAATGCCGGGTCCACCCTCCTGCCCCTCCTTGTTTAAGGAAGGGAGTCTGCCGTTACTGCTGGCTAGGTATAGGAGTTGTAGCGATGGTTTTGTGCACGATTGACATCCCCCTGCCCCCTTCGAAGGGGGACTTTCTGCCGCTGCAGTTCGTCACATCGAAGCGTTGTAGTGCATGAACACAGCCAGGCATAGCATACATTCTTGCTCTTCCGCTACGGAGCAGCGGCACCGGCCAGGCGCACCTTCCGGCGCTCCACTGTTCGAGCGTTCAGCGAGTGGGGGTAGGGGCCCTCGAGAAAGGAGCGCCTTTTCTTTTTTGCCTCCTTTTTGTGTCAAGGACAAAAAGTGAGGCCCGCCCGGCCAGGGCAAGCTACGGAGCAATTCAGCGGGCAAACTGTAAGGGCTGCCGCTACTCCAGCAAAAGCAGGTATAGGAACAAAACAACAGCGGCCGTTCCCAAACGAGAACGGCCGCTGCCATTAACTAATGCTATACCTTAAAGCGACGCCAAACTCTGCTCAATCGCATGGATTTTAGCCTCGGCATCCGCCTGTTTCTTCCGCTCGTTGGCGATGACCGCTTCCGGTGCTCCGCTCACGAAACGCTCATTGCTCAGCTTTTTCACCACTGAATTTAGGAAGCCTTTGGTGTACTCCAGTTCCTTCTGCAGACGCTCGCGTTCGGCCTCTACGTCAATGTTGCCCTCCATCGGGATGAAGAACTCGTCACCGGCCTCCACAAAGCTGATAGCACCTTCCAGATTCTCCTTCACAAAGGATATCTCGTTGATGTTCGCCAGTTTGCGGATGATGCTGAGGAAATGCTCATACCCATCTTCGTTCATCACCTTGATGGCCAAGTCTAGCGACTTGGTGTGCGGGATGTTCTTGGAATTGCGGATGTTGCGGATAGCGGCTACTACCTTGAGCACACTCTCCATCTTATCCGTCAGCTTCTTATCGAACTTCTCCTGTTTCGGCCAGGCCGCCACAATCAGGTACTCTTTGTCCTTGCGCTCCCTCAGGTCGTGCCAGATTTCCTCCGTGATGAACGGCATGAACGGATGCAGCACCTTCAGTACCCGCTCCAGGTACTCCACCGTCGTGTCTATCGTCTGCTTGTCGATAGGTTGCTGGTAGGCGGGCTTAATCATCTCCAGGTAGCTGGAGCAGAAGTCATCCCATACCAGTTTGTACACCGCCAGCAGCGCGTCCGAAATGCGGAACTTGCTGAAATGGTCCTCAATCTGAACGAAGGCCTCGTTGAAGCGGGAATCGAACCACTGCATAGCCGTCTCATTCGGGCAAGGCAGGCTCTCGTCCACTTCCCATCCTTTTATCAGGCGGAAGGCATTCCAGATTTTGTTGCTGAAGTTACGGCCCTGCTCCACTAGTTTCTCATCAAACAGCAGGTCGTTGCCGGCTGGGGAGCTGAAGAGCATGCCTGCACGCACGCCATCGGCGCCGTACTGGTCAATCAGGTCAAGCGGGTCGGGCGAGTTGCCCAGCGACTTGGACATCTTGCGGCCCTGCGCATCGCGCACGATGCCTGTCAGGTATACGTTGCGGAACGGCGGCTCCTTGCGGAACTCGTAACCGGCCATGATCATACGCGCCACCCAGAAGAAGAGAATCTCCGGAGCCGTCACCAGGTCATTGGTCGGGTAGTAGTACAGGATGTCTTTGTTGTCCGGGTCTTTGAAGCCATCAAACACCGAGATGGGCCATAGCCAAGACGAGAACCAGGTATCGAGCACATCTTCGTCCTGGCGCAGGTCGCTCAGTTGCAGCTGCTCGTTTCCATTTTCCCTACGGGCCAGTTCCAGAGCCTCTTCGGCCGTTGTGGCTACCACAAACGAGCCGTCGGGCAGGTAGAAGGCAGGTATACGCTGTCCCCACCACAGTTGGCGCGAAATGCACCAGTCGCGGATGCCTTCCATCCAGGAGCGGTACATGTTCTTGAACTTGGGTGGGTGCAGTCGGATTTCGTCGTTCATCACGGCATCCAGGGCTGGCTTGGCCATGGCATCCATCTTGCAGAACCACTGCATGGACAAACGTGGCTCAATCACGGCACCCGTACGCTCTGAAGTCTGCAGTACGCTGGCGTACTCCTCCATCTTCACCAGCAGTCCTGCTTCCTGCAGGTCCTTCACGATGTTGCGGCGGGCTGCAAAACGGTCCTGGCCCACGTATAGCTGCGCCTGCTCGTTCAGGGTGCCGTCGTTGTTCAGGATGTCAATGATAGGCAGCTTGTGCTTCTGACCCAGTTCGTAGTCGTTCAAATCGTGCGCTGGCGTCACCTTCAGGGCACCCGTACCGAACTCAATGGACACATATTCATCCAAAATCACCGGAATCTCTTTGCCGAGCAACGGGATGCGCACTGACTTGCCGTGCAGGTGGGTATAGCGTGGGTCGTTCGGGTTCACGGCCACGGCCACGTCGGCCATGATGGTCTCCGGGCGCGATGTGGCCACTGTGATGTATGTTGGTTCCGAAGCACCTACCACTTCGTAGTTCAGGTGGTACATTTTGGCCATGGTGTCCTTCGGGATTACCTCTTCGTCCGATAGAGCGGTACCGCCCAGCGGGTCCCAGTTCACCATGCGCACACCGCGGTAAATCAGGCCTTTGCGGTACAGGTCCACGAACACTTCGATTACGGCAGCAGACAAATCGTCTTCCATTGTGAAGCGGGTGCGGTCCCAGTCGCAGGAGGCGCCCAGTTTCTTGAGCTGCTCCAGGATGATGCCGCCGTACTTCTCTTTCCACTCCCAGGCATAGGTCAGGAACTCCTCGCGGGAGATGTCTTTTTTGTCGATGCCTCTTTCCTTGAGCATGGCCACCACTTTCGCCTCAGTGGCGATAGAAGCGTGGTCGGTTCCCGGCACCCAGCAAGCCTCCTTGCCCTTCATGCGCGCACGGCGGATGAGCACGTCCTGAATCGTGTTGTTGAGCATGTGGCCCATGTGCAGCACGCCCGTTACGTTAGGCGGCGGTATGACGATGGTATAGGGCTCTTTCTTCGGGTTGGGCTTGGAGCGGAAGAAGCCGCGCTGCATCCAGCTGCTGTACCACTTCTCCTCTACTTCTCTGGGGTTATATTTGGTTGAAATCGACATCGTATGGGATCATCTAATGGGAGGACAAAATTAGGAAATTTGAAGCAATTATAACTCACCTATTCCAGCATAGTAGCTAAGCGAAGTTGTAGGTTGCGCCTCAGGCTATTGCCTTATGCGACAGCGGCTTACTCTATCCGGATATCATACTTGGACAAGAGCCCGCTCAGACCGCTTTGAGAGAACCTGGCTTTCCGGATGCTGTTCACTTCCGGGTCGATGGTATAATTGTAAGCCGTAACCAGGTCGGCTTCGTTGAGCTGCGTCCGCTCGAAGACCGCACCGGCCAGGTCTGTGTTGTCAAAGACGGCCTTCGTGAGCGTTGCCTGTTCAAACACGGCGTTCTTCAAAGATGTGTTGAGGAATTGGGTTTTCGGCATTTTGCGCTTCAGGAAAGAGGCATAGTCCAGCAGGCATCCTTCGAAGCGAACCGTGAACAGAAACTCCTCCGTCTCGCCGAAGCTTATACCCGTCAGTTTGCATTCTTTGAACGTCACGTTGTTTAGCGTGGACCTGTTCAGCTTGAGCATGGCGAGGTTGCAGCCTACGAACTGGCAGTCGGTGAAGCGGTTCTGGGAAAAATCCCCGTTGGAGAAATCACAGTTCTTGAAAACACAGTCTTCAAACTCCCTGCCCTTGATTGGCTTGCCGGGGTATAGGACTTTCTCGAATGTCTTGTTCTGATGCAGGAGCTCGTTCATGGGTTTTGTTTTAGGTCCTTGAAAATGCAAAAGCCCGCCGGAGAGGCAGGCTTCTGTGTTTTGGTTTGTGCTATACCTAGCTGGCCTGGTGCAGCCAGTCCTTCTTAGCCAACAGCTCTTCCTCTGTCTCGCGGTAGTCCGGGTCATCGACGCAGCAATCCACGGGGCAGACAGCGGCGCACTGCGGCTCCTCGTGGAAGCCCATGCACTCTGTACACTTATCAGACACAATGTAGTAATACTCATCCGAGATAGGAGGCTGTGGGGCATCGCCAGGTATCACCTCGCCGCCGTCAATCTCCACTTCCTTCAGAGCCGTGCCACCGCCCCAGGTCCACTCCGCACCGCCTTCGTAAATGGCAGTGTTCGGACATTCTGGTTCGCAGGCGCCACAGTTTATACATTCATCTGTGATCATTATCGCCATAATCGTATCTCCTGTATATTTTTAGTACTTTTGTATCTAGTTTGCTTATTCTCGAACAAAATTAGGAACATTAAGTATCCCTATCAAATAAATTTTAAACCACGGCAGGCCATGACACTAGAGAACAGGATTGAAGCTTTCGTAAAACTGGGCAATCAGCTGCGGGACATGACGCCGGAAGAGCGCAAAGCCCTGTCTTTTGTGGCACAGGCCCGGAACCCGTGGTTCGACGAAGAGAACGTTTCAGCTGCCCTGCATGGCGTTACCCTGTTGCTCGATGAGCAGTACCTCCGTGAATGGCTTTACCCGTACCACCTCAAACAGGTTACACCAAAGAAGGTTGGCGTGGTCATGGCAGGCAACATACCCATGGTGGGTTTCCATGATTTTCTGTCGGTGCTGCTGAGCGGCCACCACCTGCTGGCTAAGTTGAGTTCCGATGATGATGTACTCATGCGCCGCCTGGCCAGCATGCTGGTGGCCATTGAGCCGGCCTTTGCCAACCGGTTTGAGTTCGTGGACATGCTCAAAGAGGCCGATGCCATCATCGCGACTGGCTCTGACAATACGGCGCGCTATTTCGAGTACTATTTTGCCAAGCGCCCGCACATCATCCGCAAAAACCGCACGAGCATAGGCATACTGACTGGCCACGAGGAAGAGGATGACTTGCGTAACCTGGGGGAAGATGTTTTCCGCTACTACGGCCTGGGATGCCGCAACGTGTCCAAGCTGTATGTGCCGGAGGGCTATACCTTTGACAAGTTCTTTGAAGCCAATGAGCACCACAAAGGTATATTGGAGCACCACAAGTACCACAACAACTACGACTACAACAAGTCCATCCTGCTGGTGAACCGCGAGCCGCACTTCGACAACGGCTTCATGCTAGTGCAGCCAAGCCAGCAGCTCGTGTCTCCTATTTCCGTGCTGTTCTACGAGACCTTTGACTCTCTGCCGGACCTGCGCCAGAAACTGACTGCTGTTAAAGAGAAGACGCAGTGCGTGGTATCCGCCCACGGCTGGCTAGAGGGTAGCATTCCGTTCGGTGACGCCCAGTGCCCTATGCCATGGGACTATGCTGATGGTGTGGACACGATGGCGTTTCTGCAGAAGTTGTAACGAGACCCAAAGTATCTCATGCGTAGATGGCTAGTTTGGGCTTTTGTAGTCTTCATCGCCTCCACCCTCACAGGATGGTGGGTATACAATATATACAAACCAACCTATACCTTCACTAAACCAGCTCAAGCGGCCCTTGTCATTAGTTTTGATGACCGCTATGTCGAGGCGTGGCATAAACATCGTGACCTCTTCAAGAGGTATGGCGTACGGGCCACCTTTTTCATTACCGTTACTGACCAGCTGACAGCAGCAGAAGTACAGATGCTGCGTGATTTGTCAGCTGATGGACATGAAATTGCCAGCCACAGCTTCACACATATTAATGCTCCAAAATTTGTTAAGCAGGAAGGCATGGCAGCTTATGTGGAGCAGGACATTATACCTTCTATTAAAACTCTCCAATCACAGGGATTTTCCCCTGTTACTTTTGCATACCCCTACGGTGCCAGGAGCAGAGAACTAGACCGCGAATTGTCTAAATACTTTTACCTCCTCCGGGGAGATTCTTGGAAGGATGCAGGTAAAGGTATAGACGAGCTTGATAGGATTTACTACACTTTTAGTGGCAGGCGCGTCATACACGCTTTAGGTATAGATGCTAACAGCGGTGTCAGTTTGCAAGACCTTGAGGCAGGATTCGCACGCGCCTCACGCAACAAAGAGGCTATTAATATTTATGCTCATAATATTTCCGAGGATTCGGCAGGGTATAGTATTTCACCTCACACCTTGGAGAAAATATTTAAACTCGCGAAGCAATACCAGCTCCAGTCACTCACCTTTCGTGACCTAGTATTGTAAAACAACTAGGATTTTCTGTTTGCTCATTCAAGCATACCGGTTTCTGTTGTCTCTTCTTCCGGCCAACTCCTTTGTTGTTGATAGGATTTCATAAACCCGGCTGCTGCAGAACCAATGTGGCTCCATGGCTTGTTTTGTGGTTGTATATTCGCCATCACTAAGCAGCATGACTATGAAGAGAACAGAAAAGAAGGCAAACCTGATTGAGAAGGAGCGCATCCCGATGCTCCACTTCAGCCAGGAAGATGTACTCAAAGACCCCGCCGCGCGCAGCATCCGCTACTACGAGGCAAACCGCGCCACCATACTCGGAAATGTGTACCACAACAAGGCCCTTATCACTTTCTGCACCGACGACGGCGATGTGAAGCAAGTGGAAACCACCATCTGGAGCTACGATGACAAGTTCGTGCTACTCAAATCCGGCACGTTCCTCCCCCTTAAGTCTATTCTAAAGATAGAGAACTGCTAGAATTGCAGGTATAGGCACTAATGAAACAGCCCGCAGAGAAAAGCTCCTCTGCGGGCTGTTTGGATTTGCTTCCATTCAATTAACTGCAAAATGAGTTTGTAGCAATGTCAAAGGTGCTCCACATTGCCTGGTACTCAACTATACCCTATCCAGCACTTTCACAATCAGACTATCTATCACCTCTTCACTGTTCGTTGCAAATTCTTGGGTGATGCGGTTGGCCACAATGGCATTGAGCGACAGCATCTCGTGGCCCAACAGACGGCCCATGGCGTAATAGCCAGCGGTCTCCATCTCAAAATTAGTAAGCTGGAAGTCGCAAACCCGGAAGTCCTGGTATACCTGGAGCAGGTCGGGGTTGCGCAAACCGGCTCGCAGCACACGGCCCTGCGGCGCATAGAAGCCAGGACAGGTCAGCGTGTTGCCAGGCGCCATGTCAAAGGCAATCTTCTCAATCAGGCTTCTGGAGCCGTTCACGCAATAAGGACGGAAGCCAACACCCAGTTGCTCCTGCAACGCTCTGGCGATGCTCTGCTCGTTCTCGTCCTGCTCCAGCGGGTAGAACTCCATGAGCGAATCTAAGCCTACGCCATAGTGTGAAGCCAGGTGGCTGCCTAGCGGAATCTGCTTTTGCAATGAACCGGAAGTACCCACTCGGATAATCTTTAGGGCTATCTTCTCCTCGTTCGGCTCCCGCGACTGGAAGTCAATGTTCACCAGAGCATCTAGTTCGTTCATCAGGATGTCGATGTTGTCGGTGCCCATACCGGAGGAGATGACAGTGAGGCGTTTGCCTTTGTAGTAGCCGGTATGCGTCACGAACTCGCGCTTAGTCACCTGCACTTCTATCTCATCAAAGTACTTGCTCACCATAGGCACCCGGTCCGGGTCGCCAACCGTGATGATGGTATCGGATATGTGCTCCGGCAGCAGGTTGAGGTGGTACACGGTGCCGTTCTTGTTGATGATTAATTCTGATTCTGGAATAACCATGGTTCGTCTGTTGATTTTGGGGACAGGTATAAAACAAAGAAAAGCGTGGCTGGTAGGCACACGCTTTCCTGAGCTTTAGAGAATACTTAATTAGATACGTGAGAAGTCTTGCGGCGGTTAAATCCCTTGAGCGGGTTGTAGCCGTTCATCTGCTTCTGGTAATAGCCGGTGCCGTCGTAGGGACGCTTTTCCGGGTGCTCTTTGCACTCGGTGGAGCAGGCGCCATCCAGTTCCCAACCGCATTTCTCGCAGATAGGCACGTGCAGGTTGCATACCGGGTTGGCGCAGTTCACCATGCGGTCCTCTTCGGTGCCGCACACATGGCACTTCGAAATCACCTTCGGGTTCACGGTGTTCACCTCCACGGCCACGCGGTTGTCGAACACGTAGCATTTGCCCTCAAAATCCTCACCACCAGCCTCCATACCGTACTTGATAATGCCGCCATGCAATTGGTATACGTCCTCGAAACCTTGCTCCAGCAGGAAGGCGCTGGCCTTCTCGCACTTGATGCCGCCGGTGCAGTAGGTCAGGATTTTCTTGTCCTTGTACTTCTCCTTCAGTTCGTTCACCTTCTCCGGAAACTCGCGGAAGTTCTCGATGTCGAGTGTCACGGCATTTTTGAAGCGGCCCACGCTATGCTCGTAGTCGGAGCGCACGTCCAGCACCACCACATCCTCGCGGTCCTTCATCTCCTTGAACTCCCTTGGGGAAAGGTGCTTGCCGGTGCGGGCGTTCGGGTCGATGTGCAGCAGGCCGGAATGTACAATCTCAGATTTGGTGCGCACATGAAGCTTGGTAAAAGCATGCGTCTCGGAGAAATCCACCTTGAAGTCGGTCTTAGCGAAGCGCGGGTCGGCATGCATGATTTGCATGTACTTATCGCAATCTTCTTTCAGGCCAGAGATGGTGCCGTTCAGGCCCTCTTTGGAGATGATGATTCGGCCGAGCAGATTCAGCTCCAGGCACAGCAGGTGGTGCTCCTCTCGGAACGCCTCAGGGTCTGCTATCGGGGTATAGCAGTAGTACAGTAGTATGCTGTAGGGTTTTTTCATAACGGCTTAGTTTCAGCTAAGTGTTAAAATTGATTGATAATTTTTTTATTGTCGTATCGCTGGATGGCTGAAAAGTCAAATTGGGGTTCCCTTCAAACAATCCGACCATCCGGCAATTCAACGGCACAAAGGTATAGGCTGCCGCTATACCTGAAAATGACCTAAATCAGTTTTGTAACAGCGCCGGCAGGTAGAAAAGTTTATTTCACGGGCGCAGCCGGGTTGCCGAACACAGTGGCTTTGGCGGGCACGTTGGCCACCACCACCGAACCAGCTCCCACACGGGCGTTCTTGCCGATTTTCACGCCGGAAACAATCACCGCACCCGTACCGATGAAGGCGCCTTCCTCTACCACCACTTCTGCGTTAATGATGGCACCGGCACCAATCTGCACGAAGTCTGCTATCTCGGCCTTTGCGTCTATCACGGCACGTGACTCAATCACGTTGTAGTTGCCGACTTTGGCGTTATTGTTGATGACAGCACCTGCCGCTACCATGTTGCCGTGGCCCAGCCAGGCGAACTCCGACACGGAGCTGAACTTATGGATAGCATTCACAGGCACCACCTTGTACTCGTCTTTCAGCATCTTGATGAGGCCTTTGCGGGCTGCCGAGTCCTCCACGGCCACGAAAACATCGCATTTCTTGCCGACGAGCTTCAAAAACTCGTTGTCCTCGGTGCTGCTCATCACCGACACATTGTTCAGCTCCTGCTGCTGCAGGTCCTTGTTATCGTCGAGGAAGCAGTAGACCACCACCTCATTGCTGTTGAAAATATCGAGTGCTGCCGTACCCAGTTTCTGGGCACCTAGTATGATTACCGGATTTTGCATAGCCTGTTTCAAATGAGGGGCAAAGGTACGAAAAGTAGCGCTAATCTGCTGAAACGAAAAGGTTTTTGTTGGTAAAGGCGCTCTGCCTGTTAGCGCACCCTTTCTTGCTGAACGGGGAGTTCGTCCTCCTCCTGCATACCCTTCGGCATGATGGAACGGAGGAAGGTATAGCTCGTGTCGCACAGCAGCAGCAGGTATACCACAAAGGGCAGCACCACCACGCGGTATCGGCTCAGCGTACCGAGGTTCGGCATGCTGTATGCCAGCAGCACGCCCATCACGAATACGTATACCAACACGGCCAACAGCAGGTAGCCGTGCGTTCTGTTCCAGCGGCTCTCCTGAAACAAATCGCGCAGGAAGGCGAAGACGAGCACCAGCAGCAGCGTGTTTTCCAAAGCCGCCAGGAAGGAGCGCAGGTTGTATACCTCCCACAGGAACGGCCGGAAGAGAAAACCAGCGAAAGCGAGCTGGGAATGCAAAGCGAAACTCAGGTAGGTGGGCTCCAGAAAAGGGAAATCTATCCGGGGCTTGTCCTGCGTGGCCCGCAGGCTCAGCTGGTGGTTCTTGTAGATGGCTTCCGGCAGCGCCTCCGGGTACAGGTTGGGGTTGAGCTGCAAGCCAACATAGGCCACGCCTGAAAACAAGAGCATCAAGACAATCGCTTTAACAGCCGGGTGGATGTGGCGCAGCTTCTCGGTGTAGAAAATCGCCTTGAGCAGCAGGGCCAGCACCAGCATCAGAATCAGCGCTACGGCCACGAAATACTTCACCAGCCAGACCACATATACCCCTACCACAAACAACACCAGGTAAAGCAGCTGCCTTTTCCAATCACCAACATAGAGCAGGTGCAGAAAGCTGCCCAGCAGCAGCCCCGTGCCACCCATGATGAAGCTCTCCTTCGCTACGCCCGATGACCAGTACAGCACCGATGGAAACAACAGAAAAGCGATGAGCGCAGGTATAGCCGTTGTGGGAAAATAGCGGGATAAGGCATTCACCAGGAACCACAGCCCCGCGAAGCTGAACAGTGACAGGTATAGCGAGCTGACAAAGTAATTGCCCTGCGTAAGCACCATAGGGATGCTGAACAGCTTGGACATGTTCCAGGCGCTCTCATAAATGGGCCGCTGCAGGCCTTCCAGTTGGGTGCCGGAGGCGTCGTTCAAGAGAAGGTAACGCAGGTAAGTGTCTATACCTTGTTCCGAAGCGACCTCGAGCATCAGCTGTGCCCGCCCGAGGTATAGAAAGGTATCGCCCTTCTGCAGCACGTATAAACTTACTACCCCGAACAGAAGCCCACAGCCCAGCTTGAGCAGAAGCGCCGGAATGAGGTATGGCCGTAGCCGAATTTCCCAGTCTTGTTTCCAGAGCCACCAGGCCAGCCCGGCCAGCACCAGCAGGTTCAGGCTGATTATCAGTATACTCACGCAGTGGGTGTGTTTTGCTTCATGATTTTGTTGCCGATAGCGCAGCGCAGGCAGTTCACTGGCTGGCAGTAGCGTTGGTAGAGCCCCAGAGCGGCCTGGTTATCGGCGGCCGAGGCGGCTTTCCAGCCTAGCTCCTCATACTGCCGCGTAACGCGATTGGAGGCTTCCTTCAGCTTTTCCAGAAGTTCCACCGCCTTATCCAGGTAAGTGAGCTCCTGGGTATGGCGGGCATAAGCCGCCAGCAGGGGCACCGCCACGTTGACAGTCAGGTTCTGCGCGCTCGACTTGCCCAACTGCACCTGCACCGCCTTCGACTCTGCTCCAAAGGTATAATGTTTTTGCCAATAAGCCGACACCGGGGCCTGCCACACTGCCTCATAGGCTTTGGCATCTTTGGTATGCATTATGGTGGAGAACAGACTTCTCTGACTGACGAGCAAAGCAGCCAGTTGCGCTAGCCGTACCGTCGGGAAGTTGGCCGGGCGCATGCGCAGGAAATTCCAGTGGTGGCGTTGCATGGCCTGCTCCTGTAACTGGTACTTCTTACTTAGGTAGGCATGCTCCCTGGCCAGCGAGGTACTGTAATCATCCACCGGCTCCGCCAGAAAACCTGCTTGCCCGAACAGCAGCGCCTCCAGCTGAAACTGGTTCGTCTGATGTTTGCGAACCACCTGCACCGGCAACGCCCGGGCCAGCCGCTCAAACGGTTCCTGGTTTATCTTAAAGCCAAAGCCCCTGCACAAGAGTTGGTAAGCCGTAGCTTCCCAGTCGGTGCCCAACTGGCGGTATACCTGCAGCACCTCCCCCCCTTTCTGCTCCAGCCGTTCGGTGAGGGCGCGGCCCAGCATCATGGTCTTGGTGATGTCGGGAACCAGCGGCCAGAAGCCGGCACAGGGTATAGCAAAAGGTGCGCGCCGCAGCTGTTCGTAGGTATGCAGCAGCGCTGGGTTGACCCGGTTTTTCAATTCCACCGTAGGGATGAGACTGCCATCAGTGCGGTATACCTGCGCGTCGGCTTCCCACACCACATGCAGCAGCACCTGGTTGTACTTGAAGTCGAGCTGGTGCTGGTGCCGCCGCCAGTCGGATGCCCGCAGGTGTATCTCCACACTCCCCGACCACTCCACCTCTCCCACCTTCAGCAGCGCCTCCTTGAAGTCCGGGCCGGCATCGGTGTTGTATACCCCCACCCGCAGCACCTGCACAGGCTTCCCTTCCACCGTCCGCAAATCGGCCTTGTCGAAGTACTGGTGCTGCCAGATGTAGTGCAGAAAATCCTCTTTCATGGGCGGTGGTTTTGCAATGGGAATGTTTACGAAGGAGGATGGTGCAGGGGTGCCGTGTAGTGAAATGCATTTCCTTCTTGTCATTCCGACCAGCGGGAGAAATCTTATACAAGTCAATCTGGATAATGTGTGTAACAGATTCCTCCTTTCGTCGGAATGACAGAACCTGTCGAACACTTGTAATGCGGGGGTACCCAAAATCTATACCTGCCATGGAATCTTTTCCTGTTGCCCACGCTTTGAGAAAGGAACCGCTGCTATACCTGCTTTCGATAGCAAAAAGGAGTAGGAACAGGAAAATACACTATCTTTGCAGCCTTAAAATTAAACGATTATGATTTCAGTTGACGCGGTAAGCGTGGAGTTCAACGGGGCGGCTCTTTTCAGCAATGTGTCCTTCAACATCAACGAAAATGACCGCATCGCCCTCATGGGGAAAAACGGCGCGGGCAAATCCACCCTGCTCAAGATAATAGCGGGGGCAAGCAAGCCCACCCGGGGCAAGGTGTCGGCTCCGAAGGACGCGGTCATTGCCTACCTGCCGCAGCACCTGCTCACCGAAGACAACTGCACCGTGTTTGAGGAGGCCTCCAAGGCATTCGCCAAGGTGCTGGACATGAAGAAGCAGATGGATGCGCTGAACGCAGAATTGGAGACCCGCACCGACTACGACTCCGATGAGTATTACAAAATCATTGAGCAGGTATCGGAGTTGGGCGAGAAATACTACTCCATCGAGGAAATCAACTTTGATGCGGAGGTAGAGGTAACGCTCAAAGGGCTGGGCTTCTCCCGCGAGGACTTTACGCGCTCTACCAACGAGTTCAGCGGTGGCTGGCGCATGCGCATCGAGTTGGCCAAAATCCTGCTCCAGAAGCCCGACCTCATCCTGCTCGACGAACCGACCAACCACCTGGACATTGAGTCCATCCAATGGCTCGAAGATTTCCTTGTGAACAACGCCAAGGCCGTGATTGTGATTTCGCACGACAAGACCTTCGTGGACAACATCACCAACCGCACCATTGAGGTGACCATGGGCCGCATCTACGACTACAAAGTAACCTACAGCCAATACCTGCAGCTGCGCAAAGAGCGCCGCGAGCAGCAGCAGAAGCAGTTCGACGACCAGCAAAAAGAGATAGACGACATCCAGACTTTCATCGACCGCTTCAAGGGCACTTACTCCAAAACCCTGCAGGTGCAGTCGCGAGTGAAGATGCTCGAGAAGATGGAAATTGTGGAGGTGGACGAGGTGGATACCTCGGCACTGAACATCAAGTTCCCGCCAGCGCCCCGCTCCGGCAACTACCCGGTGATTGTGGATGGCCTGACCAAGAAGTATGGCGACTATACCGTGTTCAAAGACGCTTCCATGACCATCAACCGGGGTGAGAAAGTTGCTTTTGTGGGCAAGAACGGCGAGGGTAAGTCCACGCTGGTGAAGGCCATTATGAACGAGATTGACTTCGAAGGAAACCTGCAACTGGGCCACAACTGCATGATTGGCTACTTCGCCCAGAACCAGGCCTCCCTCCTCGACGAGAACCTGACTGTGTTCCAGACCATTGATGAAATCGCCATTGGCGATGTGCGTACGCGCGTGAAAGACCTGCTGGGTGCTTTCATGTTCAGCGGTGACACCATCGAGAAGAAGGTGAAGGTGCTGTCAGGCGGTGAGAAGACCCGACTGGCCATGATTAAACTCCTGCTGCAGCCTGTGAACCTGCTCATCCTGGACGAACCGACCAACCACCTCGACATCAAGACCAAGGACATCCTGAAGGACGCGCTCCGGGCTTTTGATGGCACCCTGATACTCGTATCGCACGACCGCGACTTTCTGGACGGACTCGCTGACAAGGTGTTTGAGTTCGGCAACAAGCGCATACGCGAGCACTTCGAAGACATCAACGGCTTCCTGCGAAACAAGAAAATGGAGAACCTGCGTGAAATTGAACGTACCGTAGCGAAATAAAATAAGGCCCCGCAACAGGGGCCTTATTCATTCCAGCCATACCTACCCAGGACAGAACAACTATACAAAACCTTGCTTTAACAGAAGAGTAAGACCGTTACATGAACCCCACTATCAGGCAAGTCATAAGCGCGGAGCTCAAGTCTTTGTTTGAGCTGAAAAAGACGGAGCGGCTCTGGCATGTACCGGTGCTGGCTTCTTTGTGCGTGGGTTTGCCCCTGCTGGCCGGGTATGCCATCAACCGGCTCGACTACGGTATATTGGGCTGTATGGGCGGCCTGGTGATACTATACCTGCCCTCCAACGCCACGCTGGCACACCGCATGCTGACGCTCATCGCCTCCTCCTTCGGCTTTATGGTGTCCTATGCCATTGGCATTGGCTTCAGCTTCAATCCTTTTGTGTCTTCGCTGGCCCTGGGTCTGTTTGCGCTGGGTGTGCACTGGGTGGTGAATTTCTTTGCCATGAGGCCACCGGGTAGCTTCTTTTTCATCATGATTGCCTCCATTGCCAGCGCCACTCCTTTTGAGCTGGAGAGCATCCCTACCCGCATCGGGCTGATAGGTATAGGTACTATGCTGGCTTGCGTGCTGGCCTTCTTTTACAGTCTGCTCCTGTTCCGGAAACAGAAGCCTGCCACGGAACTGCTGGTGGTGAAAAAGAGTGCATCTTCCAACCTGGTGGAGTCAGTGGTGGTGGGGGTGTTTATGGGCGCTTCCCTGCTCACGGGGCACCTGCTGCAACTGAGCAACCCCTACTGGATACCTATTTCCTGCCTGGCCGTGATGCAGGGGGTGAGCATCCGGCACGTGTGGCAGCGGAGCTTTCAGCGTATTCTGGGCACTTTCCTGGGGCTGGGGCTCGCCTGGCTGCTGCTCCCGTTTTTCCCCACGCCCCTGGCCATCTGCATCGGCATTATTGTGCTGCAGTTCATCATTGAGATGCTCATTGTGCGGCATTATGGCCTGGCGGTGATTTTCATTACGCCCATGACCATTCTGCTAGCCGAAGCTGGCAGCGCTATGGCCGCTGACCCGAACACGCTCATATCATCCCGCTTTACCGACATTGTGCTGGGGAGCCTGATTGGGGCTGTGGGCGGGGTGTTCCTGTACCACCAGAAGCTGCGCCACCAAGCGGTGCGGCAAATCCGGAAGACAAAGGTAGCCATCCTGAGGAGGCAACCCGGCCGCTCTGCCTAGTACAGGCGCTGCCCATGGCTTCGCTTTGCTGCTTTTGTCTGGTTTGTAACGGACTTGGCCATAAGGCGGCGCAGCTGGCTTATGGGTGTGGTTAGCAGTAGGGATTCTTTTCATTGCCTCAGTTTCTTTTTAAGCTCTAATTTTCCTTCTTCTTTCAGTTTTTCGAATTCAGAATAGTTATAACTCTTATCTAGAGGTTCTGAGTCGGTTACTTTATAAATCTCAATATTCTTATCGTCCCACCAGTCATTCGTGTCGATTGTATCTAGTTTGTTTACTACATAAAATCTGGTCCAAGTTTTCTTTATCTCCCCCAATTCCTTTGTTTGATGATTGACAACAATGTCCCCTTGTCGAGACCTATAAAAAATGTCTTGGTTGTCACCATATCTGTCTTCAATCTCCATTCCATAAAGTCCGATTGCAATGAATAAAGCCATTCCTACTACTATTAGGCTTAGGGTTACTAATATGATTTTAAACTTTTTATTCATTGTTAGTTTGATACTAGCGCCTTACTGCTAACGTTACTCGTGCATAGTGTGGGGAGGCGTAGCCGAAACTAAACTATGAACCTTGTTGGTGGAAGTTGTTTTTTTATCTTTAAATCAAATCAAGTATAGTTCTAATTATCACAACTATACCTATCAAGCAAAATCCGAAAGAAGCAAAGTACATTTTGATGTTGCCACCATACTTGTCTTCATACCCACGCTTATTATCTTTTTGAATATCCCTGAAGATTAAAATTCCAATAATTATCGATAATAAGCCAGCTGCTAAGAGTATTACAGGCATTTAAATTTCATTATTGTTCTTACACTAAATTACACTGTGATGGCTTTCCCCTTACTTTTCATAGTTCACTATTACCACCAACTACTGTATACACGTCACTATGACGTTTATCTGCACTATGTACGTAGGCTTATTTCTAAGTCTAAATTTAGATAGAGTGATTATATTCAGCTATTCAGACCTCGTTAGCCGCATGTTGATTATTAATTCAATATATACAATATACCGATTATAGACGATACTTCTTGAGTCTTAAATAAAACACCATGAAAGAGGCAACCCAGTAGGACGCACAATGGGCCCTTATGCTGATTAGAACTTCTACATAGCCCTGCTATTTTGCCTTTTTCTAATGCACCACACTATTTAAGACAGCTTTAAAACCAACTAAATAGCCGTATATAAGCGCGTAATAACACGAGTATACACGGATGGATACACACGGGTAACCTTCTGCAAAAGGCTACATGACCGATTAAAAATCAGAGCATTAAGAAAAAAAAGGCGAGAAAACCTCTGAAACATCCGATGTGCGACTTTGCCACCTATTGCACCATTTCAATACTCCCTCCAACAAAAAAACCGCCATACCCCTGCTATAAGGCACAGGTATGGCGGTTGTGTATTGAAGAAAGCAGCAACACCTGCTGCACTGTGTTACAAATGCGTTACATACTGCTCCAGGTACTGCTCCATTTCGCGTTGCACCTCCTGGGCTGCTTCTCTGGCACGGTCAGCGAAGTCGCGGCCAGCGGAGGCGTAGATGATGGCACGGGAAGAGTTGACCAGCAGGCCGCACTGCTGATTCAGGCCCAGCCGCGAAATCTCTTCCAGGCTGCCGCCCTGTGCGCCCACGCCAGGCACCAGCAGGAAGTGGTTCGGCACGATGGCCCGCACGCGCTCAATGTGCTCGGCTTGCGTAGCCCCCACTACGTACATCATCTGACCGGTGCTGGCCCAGTTGGCGCTCTCGCGCAGCACCTGCTCAAACAGGTACTCTTCGCTGCCATCCGATAACCGGAGCATCTGGAAATCCTGGCTGCCGGGGTTGGACGTCAGCGCCAGCAGGATTACCCAGCGGCCAGGCTGCACCAGGAAAGGCTTCACCGAATCAGAACCCATGTAGGGAGCCACTGTCACGGCGTTGAAGTCCATGGTCTCGAAGAAGGCTCGGGCGTAAAGCTCCGAGGTATTGCCGATGTCGCCGCGCTTGGCGTCGGCTATCGTGAATATCTCCTGCGGAATGTGCTGAAGCGTCTTCTCCAGGCTTACCCACCCTTTCGGCCCCTGCGCCTCATAAAAGGCGATGTTCGGCTTGTAGGCCACGCAGAGGTCGGCGGTGGCCTCTATAATCTGGCGGTTGAACTCGAACACAGGGTCTTCGTTGTCCAGCAGGTGCTGCGGCAGGCGCTTGGGGTCGGTGTCCAGGCCAATGCACAGATAGGACTTCTTCTGGAGGATTTGCTCAAACAGCTTTTCTCTGGTCATAACAGGTATAGGAGCTAAGGTTCAGGTATAGCAAAGCTACGTTTTTACGGGCAGGCGCAAAAGTTTTTATACCTGCGTTGGCCTAAAATGGCGCTGTCCAGATAAATCGGCCACAGGCCTTGCAACCTTTCTCCTTCAAATGGAATCGTTATATTAGCTAATCATTTCAACTCCACCGCTCCTATGGTCCGAACACTCTGCATTTTCGCCCTGTTTCTGCTCTCCGCCTTCAGCTGCTCCAAAGAGGAGCCCATACCCACGCTGCAGGAGCACCCGGTGCCGGTTACACGGGTAGATGCCCCTGCAACAGCCCAGGCAGGCGCTACCGTGCCGGTAGACGTGTATTTCACCGTCAACAACGGCTGCGGCCAGTTCGGCTCTTTTGCTGTAAACGCTGCTGGCAAGGAGCAGGAGATACAGGTGATGGCGGTATACAAAGGAGAAACCTGCACCGACGACCTGCCCACCCGCAAAGTCACCTATACCTTCCGGCCAACTGACTCGGGCACCTATACCCTGCGCTTCAAGTCCACGCCTTCGGAAGGGTATATCACCAGAACCATAGAGGTAGGCAACCCACGCTAAACCGGAGCAAAACCATACACTATACCATACTTCTATGAAAAAACTGCCTATCCTGCTCGCCCTCTCCGCACTGTCTTTCATGGGTTGCAGCAAAGACGAGGAGCCCGCTGCCCCGGAAAACTGGGTAAACAACACCGGCAGGCTGTATGAGCAGAACAGCAATAAGGTCACTGTTGACCAGGGCATCTCCGGCACCCTGACTTTGACAGAAGGCAACTGCATGCCTATCATTGATTATACTAAGTGCAAGGAGTACCCGGTGAAGCGCAAAATCATGGTATACCCTTACACGACCATACAACAGGCCAGCAGCCGGGAGGATTTTGTGTACTATACCTTGGCCACTGCTCCGTTGGCAACAGTAGAGAGCGATGCCACCGGTTTCTATGAGGTCCGCCTTGCGCCGGGCACTTACTCGGTGCTGATACAGGAGCAGGGGAAACTTTACGCCAATGGCTCAGATGGGCATGGAGGTATAAACCCGGTGGAGGTCAAATCAAAAGAAGTAAGTCAATTGAACCTGCGCCTGGACTTCGCTACGCATTAAAAAAAGCAAATACGCCTGAACAAAAAAGAGCTGCCCCACACGGAGCAGCTCTTTTCATGTATCATAAATAGTTGGGTTATCTTAGGTCCACTACCTGCACGCCTTTGTACTTGGCTTTGTTGAAGCTGAAGGCATCAGTAGCCAGCGTGGGGTTTGCCTGGAAATTCTTGATGGTGTAGGTATAGCGGTTGCCGTTGTTGCGGAACATCTGCCAGCTCTTGAGTGTCTTGTCTTTCTGGCTGATGTAGAGGCGCACCTTGAAAATAGGGTTGTTGCGGTCTTCCGGCGCCAGTTCAATCACGTCCATCACCTCAGCACCCTGTTTCTCGGTACCGGCGTAGGCATACTTGTAGCCTTTCTTGTACATATCGAAAATCTTGCTCGGCGCCATCGCCTCCGCCTCAGCATCGGTCTCTGTGATGGTCACTTCGTTCACATCCTTCAGGTATGTCCACATGAGCTTGCCATCGCTGATGACCTCCTGGCCGCTCACCGCCAGCCTGTACTTGGGGCCGCTCACCATGATATCACCTTCCATGGTTTCCTTTACCTTGGCAGATGGGTTCTCGAGTGTCTGTGCAAAAGTGGCTTTAAAGGCCTTCATGCTTCTGTACTTCTGGCTCATCTGGTCCAGTATCTTGCCTGCCTTAGGGTCCTGCTGCGCTTGCGCCAGGTTAACAAATAGCATCAGGGCCAGCAGGAGAGAGAATACTCTTTTCATATTATAGGTGTCTTTTCTTCTTATTTCTACAACGTATTCAATAACTGTTCCAAACTATACTCATCCGGAATTAAAACCTCGCGGGCCTTACTTCCCTCAAACGGACCCACTATACCTGCGGCTTCTAATTGGTCAATCAGGCGGCCGGCGCGGTTGTAGCCCAGCTTGAGGCGGCGCTGCAGCAGCGAGGTGCTTCCCTGCTGGTGCTGCACAATGATGCGGGCGGCCTCCTCGAACATCGGGTCTTTGGAACTCGGGTCGAAGTCGGCTTTTTCGTTGCCACTCTCGTCGCCCACAAACTCCGGCAACAGATAGGCGTCGCTGTAGCCCTGCTGCTCGCCAATGAAGTCGCAGATGCGGTCCACTTCCGGCGTATCCACGAAGGCGCACTGAATACGAATCATATCCGAACCGATGGAGAAGAGCATATCGCCCTGGCCAATCAACTGGTCGGCACCGCCGGCATCCAGAATCGTGCGTGAGTCAATCTTGGAGGTAACCTTGAAGGAGATACGTGCCGGGAAGTTCGCTTTGATGATACCCGTAATCACGTTTACCGACGGACGCTGCGTGGCTACTACTAAGTGTATGCCAATGGCACGGGCCAGCTGCGCCAGTCGGGCAATCGGGGTTTCCACCTCTTTGCCGGCTGTCATCATCAAGTCAGCCAACTCGTCAATCACCAGCACGATGTAAGGCATAAACTTGTGCCCTTTTTTCGGGTTGAGGCGGCGCTCCACAAACTTACGGTTGTACTCTTTCAGGTTACGGCAACCGGCGTCCTTCAAGAGGTCGTACCGCATATCCATCTCCATACAGAGCGAGTTGAGCGTGTTCACCACCTTCTTGGTATCCGTGATAATGGCCTCTTCGCTATCAGGCAGCTTGGCCAGGAAGTGGCGTTCTATTTTGTTGAACAGCGAGAGTTCCACCTTTTTCGGGTCCACGAGCACGAACTTGAGCTGCGACGGGTGGCGCTTGTACAGCAAAGAAGTCAGAATGGCGTTGAGGCCAACGGACTTACCCTGGCCCGTGGCACCCGCCATGAGCAAGTGCGGCATTTTGGCCAGGTCGGTGATGAACACCTCGTTGGTGATGGTCTTACCGAAGGCAATCGGCAGGTCCATCTCGCTCTTCATGAACTTCTCTGTCGACAGGATAGACTTGATGGACACCATTTCCTTTTTGGTGTTCGGCACTTCTATACCTATCGTGCCCTTACCAGGTATAGGAGCGATAATGCGTATACCCAAGGCAGCCAGGCTCAGGGCGATGTCATCTTCCAGGTTCTTGATTTTGGAGATGCGCACCCCCGCATCCGGCACAATCTCATAGAGCGTTACCGTCGGGCCGATGGTGGCTTTGATGCTAGCTATACCTATGTTATAGTGGCCGAGCGTGGCTACAATCTTGTCTTTGTTGGCTTCGAGCTCCTCTTTGGTCACCGACACTTTGGTAGCGCCGTAGTCGTTTAGCAGGTCAATGGTCGGGTATTGGTAGCGGGCCAAATCCAGCGTAGGGTCGTAGTTTTCAGTGGCCAGCACATCAGCGGCCTCTTCTTCCGGCGTTCGCTCCACTTGCAGGTCCAGCTCATCGTCGCCTTCCACGGTGTCGAATTCGTCCTCGGCCAAATCCTCTTCCAGCTCATCCTCGATGTCCAGTTCCAGCGCAGGGGCGGCCGGCGCGGCAGGTTTGCGAGGCTCTGGCTTCAGGGAGCTCAGTTCCATCTCCAGGGCTCGGTTGATGGCCTCTTCTTCCTCATCCTCCAGGTATAGCTCATCGTCTTCCTCATCGTACAGTTCCTCTTCTCCCTCGGCATCTAGTGAGGCGGTTGGGTCGGCTGTGTGATTGATGTTATGACGGGTAGAACCATGCACGACATCGCGCAGCGAGGACGCGTTGCCTCTGTCGATGGCCACGTCTTCGTCCTCCTCGTCAGCGGTTGACCTACTCCAGTTGATGCTGGTGATGTTGAAGAAGAACACCAGGAAGACGAGCAGCAGAAAGCCCAGCAACAGGCCACTGCCCCAGCCAATGAGGCTGCTGAGCCAGATGGCCGTCTCAATGCCGATGCCTCCCCCCAGGAAACCCAGCGACTCCACCGTGTTGGTAGACAGCACGATGTAACCCAGCGTCAGGCTCAGCCACAGCATGGAGAAGGTGCACAAGCCCAGCACGTAGGACATGGAGACCGATTTCCAGCGGAACACGATGCGACTACCGGCAAAGAAGAATATAGGCACCAGGAAGAAGGCGCCTAAACCTAACAAGTTGAATATAAAGAAATGCGATACCCAGGCGCCAAACAACCCGAGCCAGTTCTCCGCCTCCTGTCCCGACTCTTTCAGGCCGGTACCTTCCACCGACTCCACCACGCTTTGATCGGCCGCCCCTGTGAAGAGGTAGGATACGAAGGCTATAATCAGGAAAAAGGAAATCAGCATGGAGGAGAAGCCAATGAACAGCTTGAAGCGCCTGTCTGTCAGGAAAGCAGGCAGCTTCAGGCGCAGCCGGAACGACGGCAGCTTGAAAGGTTTCTTTTGTTTCTTCGGTTTAGTCTTTTCGGCAGGGGGTGCGCTGCTACCGCGTGGTTCGTTACGGCCACGTACCTCATTCTTCGCCCTCCCCGTGCTCACCGCATCGTTTCTGTAAGTGTTCTTTGCCATTCCCTCGACTGATTAGAATTCCAAATTTACATTTTTTCGGCACATACCGCTCAGCAATTCTAAAGCCTTTTCAGGAAATGTTCTAAAAGAGGAGAGTTGGGGAGTTAGGGAGTTTAAGAGCTGAGGTGTTGGGGAAAAGTGGGCCGAAATGGATATATGCTCTAGATTCTGCCCCGGGTCCAACCACCCCTGCCACTCTTGTCTTCTTCCAAGCCCCTGCCTCTAGGAGGGTGCTCTGCTACTGCCATTTGTCAGGTTTATTTACTGTAGGTGCTGTTTCACTTCTATCTCCTGCTACTAACCAACCTGCCCCTGCCTCTCCGAGGAGGAGAATCCTCTGCACGAATCTTGACAGGCAATGTTGTCATTCCAATGAAAGGAGGAATCTCACGCCCTACTGGCCTCCAATCCAGCGCCAGCGCAGATGCGGCTTTTCTGAGGACGAGAAAGGGAGGAAGTGGAGGAAAGCGACAGGAGCAAATAGGCCAGCAGGCTTCACCGCCAGTTCCCGCTGCGCTCGAACCGGCGGTGGGTAGGTTAACAGATTCCTCCTTTCGTCGGAATGACAGTAGGAGAAGGAATGACTGGAGCGTGAGCAGGTATAGCAGGCGAGGTATAGGTATAGGTATAGGTATAGATAGGTATGGGTATGGGATAGGTAGCCTGGTTCCACCACCCCTGCCCCTCTCGTGAAAGAATCTGGAACGATTACATCCCCTTGCCCCCTTCGAAGGGGGATTTTCTGCCATAGCTTTTTCTAAGGTATAGGCGCTGTAGCACACAATTTGGCAGGTATAGCAAGACAAACTTACAACAGCAGATACAGGCCAGCGGCATCGGCCAGGTGAACCCATTGGCGCTCCACTGTTCGAGCGGTCAGCGAGTTTGGAGCGTCTTGGCTTTTTTGCCTACTTTTTTTGCCAAGAAAAAAAGTAGGTGCCCGCCGCACAGGCGAAGCTACAAAGCAACTCAGCGAACAAACAGCAAAGCCAACAGCTACAAAGGTCAGAGGCCCAGCGATAGCCGTCACGAGCTTCCTTGAGAGTCTACTTCTCCAGTAGCCTCCTGTTGATATCAGCAACCAAAGCAGGGCCTTCGTAGATGAAGCCGGTATACAGCTGCACCAGGTCGGCGCCGGCTGCGAGCTTCTCGGCTGCGTCTTCGGCCGTCATGATGCCACCCACGCCTATGATTTTGATGTGGTGCGGCAGGTGCTGACGCAAATAGCGGATGACTTCGGTGGAATGTTGTGTGAGCGGTTTGCCACTGAGGCCGCCCGCTCCTATTTCTGTTACCCGTGAGCCAGGGGTATGGAGCCCTTCGCGACTGATGGTGGTGTTTGTGGCAATAATGCCACTTAAGTTCGCTGCTATGGCAATCTCGATAATATCATTTAATTGAGCCTCGTTCAGGTCTGGGGCTATTTTGAGCAGCAGCGGCTTGGGCTTGGCCATACGGTTGTTCTGCTCCTGCAGTGCCATGAGCAGTTGCTGTAGCGGCTCCTTTTCCTGCAGCGCGCGCAAATCGGGGGTGTTGGGCGAGCTTACGTTCACCACAAAGTAATCCACCACGTCGTAGAGTGCTTTGAAGCAGTAGAGGTAATCGTTCAGCGCCTCCTCGTTGGGGGTCACCTTGTTTTTGCCGATGTTGCCGCCCACGATGATGTTGCTCTTACGCTCGCGCAACCGTTTCACAGCCGCCTCAACGCCCTCATTGTTGAAGCCCATCCGGTTGATGATGGCCTGGTCTTCGGGCAGACGGAAGAGGCGCGGTTTGGGGTTGCCCTCCTGCGGCTTAGGCGTCAGCGTACCTATTTCGATGAAGCCGAAACCCAACTCAGCTAGCTCGTCTACCAGTTTGGCGTCTTTGTCAAAACCTGCGGCCAGCCCAACCGGATTGGGAAACTTCAGCCCGAACAACTCCCGTTCCAGCCGCTTGTCCTGCACCTGGAACATACTCCTGCTGAGACCCTTGGCAAAGGGAAGTCCGAAGGCGGTACGGAGGGCATCGGTGGTGAGGTAATGTACTTTCTCGGGGTCCAGTTTGAAGAGAAGCGGGCGAATCAGGCTCTTGTACACGGCAGCGGGCTTTGGTTAGGTGTTTGCTGCCGGCAAAGATAGAAAGCGAAACCATACAACGCTTGATAATTGTGATTTGCTTCGGATGCAGGAGCTGAACACTGCGCGACCTAAAGTTTCGCTAGCTATTCAATATCCTGAGAGGGTCTTTCTATTCTGCCAGCAGGGCATCTATTTTCGCCTGTATCCCCTCGCGCTGGAACACATACTCCGTTTCTCCCTGCGCATTTTGCTTTATCTCAACAGGCAGCGTCCCTACTTGCACGTCCCGCACTATACCTGCTTTGTCAATCAGTATGGTCTGAGGTATAGTGCTACCGAAGTTGACCATGTACCGCGCATTGTCAGGCAACACCACGAAATCAAAGGCCTGTTTCTTCAGGAATCGCTTTACGGTGAACTTATCCTCCGGGGTCATGGAAAGAAAAACCAAGTCCTTTCCTGCATAATCCTGCTTGAGCAGGTTCAACGCTGGCATCTCCAAAATACAGGGTTTACAGAAGGTAGCCCACAGGTTCAGCACCACTACTTTCCCGCGCAGTACTTCTAATGTATGCCTAGCGCCCTGCAGGTCCTGAGCGGCAAAAGGTATAGCCGGAGTTCCAATATACTTACTAGCCGATTGCTGTTGCGCCTGGGCTGCAAAGGCCAGAAGTATGGCGAAAAGGATAAAAAGTTTTTTCATGATGAATCTCGTTGCTCCTCTTGTTGCAAAGCGGTTGCAATGCCTAATTTTTCAATTGTTGCCAGAGTTGCTCCAGTTGCGGGTTGGGTTGATGCACCTGCTGCCCCTCCCCTATTTTCTGTTCTATGGTTTGGATGCGCTCGTCTGTGTTGGGGTGTGTACTCAGGAAGGCCAGCATTTCGGAACTGTCGCCGCTTTGCAGCCGCTCCAGCAGCCAGACCATACCTTGTGGGTTCAACTGGTTTTGGCGCAGCAGCGCCAGTCCTTCCTCATCGGCCTCCTGCTCTAGACTGCGGCTGTATTCCAGGTTTCGTAGCGCAGAGGCATTGTCTACAATCACGGCGGCCACCCCGCTCACATCACCAAACAGCAGCGAGGCCAGCATATAATAGGACAGGCTACGGGTGATAGCTCGCAGCGAGTGCCGATTCCGGACGTGCGCCAGTTCGTGCCCCATCAGTGCCGCCAGCTCCTCATGCCGCTCCATTTTATCCAGTATACCTGCATGCACCACCACAAAGCCACCAGGTATGGCGAAGGCGTTTACCTCATCATCCGTCACCACGGCAACGGTTATGGGGTAGTCCAACTGGGTATCCAGCTCCTCCAGGTAATCCTTAAGCGCGGCTGATTTCTCCGCGTCCATCTCATATCCTTGCAGCATCTGCTGGTAAAGCTGTTCGCCCAGCTGCCGCTCGTAATCCCTCGGGAAGAACAGCGCCGCCCTGTCGGCCAGCGCGGGTACGCCCCATATCCCAAAGGCCACAAACAGGCTGAGCATCAGAGTACCCAATAGGGCCAGACCGGTGCAGCCCAGGTTCAGCACCGCCTTGTAGTTCGATTTCAGGAACGTCGCCCCACGGTACTGCCGCTGCAGCGCCTCCTGAAACCGCTTGTCTACGACCGAAATACTCTGCTGGGGGAAATGACCATAGCGCAGCAGGGTGATGGCATCGTTGAACTCCGACTGGTGAATGTTCTCCAACTGCCAGAACACGGTGCCCTGCTCCTCTCCTGTATCGTGCGCAATCAGGATGCCATCTGGCTCCAGCGTGATGTGCGCAGGTATACCCTTGGAGGTATGGCCGTTGTAGTATTTCCCCTCGAACATCATGGTTTGTTATATCACCCCGATATCCATCATATCGGTCATGCTCTCATATGTGGCCGAGTCGTAGGCCTCCTCGGTCTGCACCAGGGCATCGGCATCGAAATGGCCGCTCATCACCGTTTTGTGCAGCAGCAGCGACATGGTGCGCGTAGTCGCCCACGGAATAGCCAAGCCCAGCGTGAACACCACGATGAACAGGTTGCCTACGGCCAGTTTCAGGTAATCCCAGCCAGTCACGTGGCACTGCAGGCGGCTGTAGGTGCCGTCTTCCTGCACCACCACAATGTTGTTGATGTAGAAATTCAGCAGGTCTTTCATGTACCAGAACAGGTAAATGCCCAGCGTAAAGATAGACAGAAAGTAACCTTTGACGTGTAGCAGCAGCAAATCAGACCCCTCGCCTACATAGCGCAGGCGCACGTTGCCAAAGCGCACGTTGTCCAGCATCTCTTTGCGGAGGCTCACCACAAACCAGGGACCGTAGATGCCCAGGGTGACAACCGACAGAATGAAACCCATCAGGTACTTGGATACCATATCAGACAGCTCGCCGCGGTAGCCCATGTGGATGCCGCGCCAGGAGGTGCGGGAGGTGCGGTACTTCATCATGCCATGCAATGCGACCGGCACCAGCACCAGGAAGCCCACCAGGAAGATGAAGAAGAAGAGCACCTGGACAAAGACTGCATCTGCCATACCTGCCAGAAACAGGAAGGTATAGAGCAGCACCATCACCCCAATGCCTTTGATGAAGCCGATGAACATCTCTTTTCCTGTGCCGTGGAAGACGAAGGGCGTGCCGGCCATCTCGGTCTTGCGGTACAGGTACTGCAGCGTTTTGGCTTTCGCCCAAGGGTAGTACAGCCCCAGCGTGACCAGGGTCAGCGCAAAGTTGACGATTTCGATGGCGAAGAGCTCCGAGCCTTTGCCGGTGAAAGAGAAAACGGTGGTTTGTTTCTCTGTTTTCTGTAAAGTTGTTGTCATAAAAAAGTGAACGGTGGGTTTAGAAAAGCATAACACAGACCGCGCGCTTTACGCAGCCTGTGTTATTTTGTCTCTAAATATAGCAATAAGCTGATATTTATGCTCACCGATTCGCTTTTTATTTCAATGCCTCTTTCTCCGCCGTCCACTGCTCATAATTGGGGAAGTAATGGGCCTTCCAGAAGGTATAGCGGGGTATAATGGCGGTTTTCAGCCTTCTCTTGAAGTCAGCAAAATCCCTTTTCTCGCGCGGCGACCATAGCACCTCACTCAGCGCCGTCATACGCGGGAAAACCATGTACTCCACCTTGGCCGTGCTGCCGATGTACTCGGTCCAGAGGTTGCCCTGCGCCCCGATGATGTAATGGTCCAAGTTCAGTTTGCGCAGCGTGTCCGGCACCGGCTCGAAGTTGTATACCGCATCCAGAGGATTGTAGCCGTGTATAGCCAGGCTGTCGTTGGGGTCTTTGGATTGGTAGTGGTCGAAGTACAGCGGCCTGCCCGGCGACATGATCACCTGGTGGCCACGTTTGGCGGCGGCTATACCTTCCTTCTCGCCGCCCCAGTTCATGATGAGCGTAGAGGTGCTCAGGTCGCCTTCCAGAATCTCGTGCCAGCCAATCACTTTCTTGCCTTTCTCGGCCAGGTAGCCAGCCACTTGCTCCACGAAATAGGTCTGCAGGCCTTTCTCGTCTTTCAGGTTATGGTCTTTGATAAACTTTTGAGATACCGGGTCGGCCTTCCACCACAGTTTGCTGGTTTCGTCGCCGCCCAGGTGAAAGTACTCCGACGGGAACAGCTCCGCCACTTCCTGGAAGACTGTCTTCAAAAACTTGAATGTGGCCGGGTTTGGCTGCAGCACGTTGTTGTGGCGGTTGTACATGCCCCAGGTGGTGGCCACGCTCCAAGTGGAGTCGGGTCGGGTGCTGAGTTCGGAGTAGGCCGCAATGGTGGCGCGGCTGTGGCCGGGTATGTCAATCTCAGGGATGATGTTGATGCCGCGCATAGCAGCGTATCGGATTACCTCGCGCACCTCGTCTTTGGTATAGAAGCCCCCGTAGCGGGTGGTGTCATATCGGGCCGGTGCCGCCTTGAAGTGGCCAATGAGGGTGGAGTCGCGCCATGAACCGATGGAGTTCAGCTTCGGGTAGGACTCAATTTCGATGCGCCAGCCCTGGTCATCGGTGAGGTGCCAGTGGAATGTGTTCATCTTGTGGAAGGCCAGGTAATCGATGTACTTCTTGATGAAATCCAGTGGGAACATGTGCCGCACCACATCCAGGTGCATGCCCCGGTAGGCAAAACGCGGATAATCTCTGATTTCCACATCCGGAACCTTCACCTCCTGCACCGGCTTGAGCGGAAACAGCTGCAGCAGCGTCTGGATGCCGTACACCATGCCGCCGGTGTCCTTAGCCCGAATGGTCACGTCTTTGCCCGCCACGACCAAGGTATACATCTCGTCCCGGTCGATGGCCTTGGCGTCGTAAAGCAGTCGGATGTTGTGAGGCGCTTTGCTGATGGTCTGGCTGCTTTCCTGCGATTTCAGCTTCAGTCCAGTCTGCCCGACCAGCATCTCTTTCAGGTATGCCGCCTGGTTAGCGAACTGCTTGTCGAACACAATCTGGGCATCCCCGTCGATGGTGACATGGCCCCGGCGCGCCTTCTTCACCTCGGCAGGTATAGGCGTGATATCGTCAACGGACTGAGCCGTGGCGAGCACAGGTATAGCCAGGAGCAAAACAGCCAGAATAAGAGAGCGGCAATGGGTCAGTTTCATTTGTCGGTTTATGGGTTAAGCGGGATGTAGAGGTTTGGGTATAGTCTGGTTAGATAACGGCTTAGAATGCAACGTGGTTTAAGTACTGCTAGTATGCATGTGCTACTACTGCCCCACACGCAAGGGCATTGGGCAGGCGCTGACAGCTTCAGAAAGTTCAACCTTCTATGCCCTCTCTGATTGACTTCGTTTTATTGGATTTCCCAATTCGGTGACAAGCCAACTTTACACCTGCGAAACGCGAGCAAGGGCATCAATCAAATGCAAGTACGCCCGCGCTATACCTTACACCTTTCTAACTTTCTAATTCCCGAACTCCTCAACTCAAATCAGCTTCTTGGGTGGTAATCCTTTATGACCTGTTTCAGGTAATCGCGGTCGAGGTGGGTATAGATTTCGGTGGTGGTGATGGACTCGTGGCCTAGCATCTCCTGCACGGCACGCAGGTCAGCGCCGCCTTCTATCAGGTGCGTGGCGAAGGAGTGGCGGAAGGTATGGGGACTCACCGTTTTCTGTATACCTGCTTTGGCGGCCAGGTCTTTGATGATGGTGAACACCATGACCCGCGTCAGTTTGGCGCCCCGCCGGTTCAGGAACACATAGTCTTCATGCCCTTTTTTGATGGTGAGGTGGCAGCGCACGCCGTCGCGGTACAGCTGGATGTGCTTGAGTGCATCGCGCCCAATCGGCACCAGCCGCTCCTTGTCGCCTTTACCGGCCACTTTCAGAAAGCCCATGTCTTCGTAGAGGTTGCTCAGTTTGAGGTCCAGCAGCTCGGACACACGCAGGCCGGAGCTATACAGTGTCTCGAGCATGGCGCGGTTGCGTGTGCCCTCTGGCGTGGAGAGGTCAATGGCGGCCAGCAGTTGCTCTATTTCATGGAAGTGCAGCGTGTCGGGCAGTTTGCGGCTCAGCTTGGGGGCCTCAATGGTCTCGGTAGGGTCGGCGGTGAGCATGTCCTCCATGATGAGGAACTTGTAGAAGGCGCGTATACCGGACAGCGTGCGTGCCTGCGAGTGCGGCGTCATGCCCAGTTCGGCAATCCACTCGAGGAACTCGCGCAGCACCGGCGGTGTCATCTGCTCGGGCTGCACCTGCATGCCCCGGATGTCCAGGAAATCGGTGAGTTTCCGGATATCGCGCAGGTAGGCCTCCACGGAGTTGCCGGAAAGCGACTTCTCCAGGCGCAGGTACTGTTCGAATTGGGTGATGCAGATGGGCCACTTCATAGGCTGGTAGAAGACTATTGATTTTGGAGGAAGGTTCGTAAGGAATGCCCATCATCCCCCTGCCCCCTTCAAAGGGGGACACCCAACATGCGTACACTTTAAAAATGTGACTACATAATTGAGGAAAATCCCCCTTTGAAGGGGGCAGGGGGATGACAATCGTGCACTGTTATACCTTACAAAACTTTCTTTTGTCAAAAAACAGAGCAAAGATAGTTAATCCTTAAATTGCAGCCTCTGATTTTAGCTGAAAACGCAACACACACGCACGATGAAAATACTGATTCTGAATGGCCCGAACCTCAACCTGCTGGGCGTCCGAGAAAAGTCCGTCTATGGCACCGAGTCCTTCGAGTCCTACTTCGAGGAACTCAAGGAGGCATTCCCAGCCATGGAGCTGGTCTATTTCCAGTCCAACTCGGAGGGCACTCTTATCGACAAGCTGCACGAGGTCGGTTTCAGCTACAAAGGCATTGTGCTCAACGGGGGCGCCTATACCCATACCTCGGTGGCTATCTCAGACGCCATCAAGGCGATAGAGGCGCCAGTGGTGGAGGTGCACATCTCCAACGTGTACGCCCGCGACGCCTTCCGGCACAAGAGCATGTTCGCGCCTTTCTGCAAAGGCGTTATCACCGGATTCGGGCTGGAGAGCTACCGCCTGGCACTGCAGTACTTTGAGCGCATGAAACCGAAGCAGATAGGTTTCGGCTCCAAAAAGTAATACCGCAACGGTAGTTTACGTTCACTAAATATTTGGCACTTTATATAGTAGCGATACTATACTTTCTCTATATTACCCTCCATGTTGAATTTCTATCCAGGACCATCCAAGCTATACCCGGAGGTGCGCACCTATCTCACAGATGCGTACGAGGAGGGTATACTGGGGGCTCCGCACAGGGGAGAGCAGTTTGTGCAGCTTTCCCGCACGGTGGTGGGCTCGCTCAAGCGACGGCTCAACATTCCGCAGGACTACTACATCTTTTTCACCTCCTCCGCTACGGAGTGCTGGGAAATCCTCATCCAGAGCCTCACCAAAAAGAAGAGCTTCCACATCTACAACGGCTCGTTTGGGGAGAAATGGTACGAGTATGCCAAAAAGCTGCGCTCGGAGGCAGAGGGGTTGCGCTTTGATATAAACGAACCCATGCCGGTGGACCAGCTCGACGTCAGCACCGACACCGAATTGATTTGCTTCACCCAGAACGAGACATCCAACGGCACGCAGGTATCAGCCACGACCATACTCAACCTGCACAACCGCTACCGCGACACGCTCACCGCCGTGGACGCCACCTCCTCCATGGCCGGGCTCAACCTCAAGTACATCAAGGCCGATATCTGGTTTGCCTCGGTGCAGAAGTGCTTCGGGCTGCCGCCGGGGCTGGCGGTGCTGGTGTGCTCGCCTCGGGCCATTTTCAGGGCCAAGCAGATGAACGAGCGCAACCACTACAACAGCCTGGTGTTTATGTATGAGAAGATGCTCAACTACCAGACCACGCATACACCCAACGTCCTGAACATCTACCTGCTCAAGCGCATGCTCGAGGACCGCTCTTTCATCAAGCAGATTGACATAGACCTGACGGACCGGGCCAACGAGCTGTATGAGTTTTTTGGGCAGTTCACGGAGTTCAAGCTGCTGGTTGAGAACGAGGAGGTGCGCTCCAAGACCGTGCTGGCGCTGGAGGCGAACGAACGCCTGGTGGAGGATATCAAGAAGCGCGCCCTGCACCACAACATTCGGTTGGGCAACGGCTACGGCCCCTGGCAGCGCAACACCTTCCGGATTGCCAATTTCCCGGCCATCGGCAACGAGGAGTACGAAGAGCTCAAGCGGTTTTTCCTGCATTATTACGCCTAAGAATCCTACCTTTGCGGCTTGTTGAAAGATTTCGCTTAGCGATTTGCCGGTTACCTATACCCTATCGCTTTCGATTCCAACAATTTAACAGT
The DNA here is from genome assembly GCF_000373265.1 of Pontibacter roseus DSM 17521. Taxonomy (GTDB): domain Bacteria; phylum Bacteroidota; class Bacteroidia; order Cytophagales; family Hymenobacteraceae; genus Pontibacter; species Pontibacter roseus. The sequence continues at coordinate 1,263,236 of NZ_KB890761.1, read as the reverse complement.
CAACAGTCAAACAATTTAAAAGATGTTCAGCCTCACGGAAATCGCCTCGGTTACGCTTACCCTGTTTGCGGTTATCGATATCCTCGGTTCCATACCCATCATCCTGGACCTCCGCAAGCGCGAAGGCAAGATTGAGTCGGAGAAGGCCACCATCATCTCAGGCATCTTGATGATTGTGTTCCTGTTTGTAGGGGATGGTATCCTGAAGCTGTTTGGTATTGATTTCCAGTCTTTTGCCATGGCCGGCGCCTTCATCATCTTTCTGATTGGCCTGGAGATGATATTGGGCAAAGACCTTTTCCATTCTGACCCGGAGGTGAAGAGCGGCTCCATCGTGCCGCTTGCTTTCCCACTGATTGTCGGGGCCGGCACCATGACCACACTGCTCTCGTTGCGGGCCGCTTACTCGCTGCCCAACGTGCTCATCGGCATCATCCTCAACCTCATTTTCGTCTACATCGTTTTAAAGGCTTCGCCCTGGTTGGAGCGCAAGCTGGGCAAAGCGGGAGCCAATGTGCTGCGTAAGGTGTTTGGGGTCATTCTGCTAGCCATTGCCATCAAGCTGTTCAAAACAAACCTGCCTTTATAATTCTGATTGAGTAATTAACTGAGATGACTTCATCCGTGCTGTCTCCATAGATTCAAGATTCTCAGTCATTCACTCATTCTTACATTCAAAAGTAACTGATGATAGAGCTTTTTACAGACGGTGCCTCGCGAGGTAATCCGGGTCCGGGAGGGTATGGCACGATTCTGCGCTGGAAAAACCACGAGAAGGAACTGACTGCAGGCTACCGCAAAACCACCAACAACCGCATGGAGCTGCTGGCCGTGATTGTAGGCTTGGAGGCCATCACCAAACCAGGTATACCTGTGACCGTGTACTCCGATTCTAAGTATGTGGTGGACGCTGTGGAGAAGCGCTGGGTTTTCGGGTGGCAAAAGAAAGGCTTCGCCGGCAAGGCCAACGGTGATTTATGGGCCCGCTTCCTGCGGGTATACTCCAAGCACAGTGTGCGGTTCGTCTGGATTCGCGGCCACGCTGGCCACCCAGAGAATGAACGCTGCGATGAATTGGCCGTGGCCAGCGCCCTCTCCCCTAATCTGCTGATTGACGAGGGGTTTGAGTCGGGGCTGTATAACTCGAAATAACGCTGAATGCTGAGTTATGAATTATCAATGAAAGTACTACGCTAGAGCGGCTATTCGTAATCACAGCCCATTCGTAATTCGTAATTATAAGAAATGCCCAACACCTACTTCCAATTCAAGCAGTTCCGGGTGAACCAGGACCTATGCGCTATGAAGGTCTGCACGGATTCCTGCGTGTTTGGGGGCTATGTAGAGGTGGGACAGGCAAAGCGGATTCTGGATATTGGCACGGGTACCGGCCTGCTGGCCCTGATGGCGGCGCAGCGGTCTGAGGCGCTGGTGGAAGCAGTAGAAATAAACCCGGAGGCGCAGGTACAGGCAACTCAAAATTTCGCTGAAAGCCCATGGGATGAAAGGTTGCAGCTACACCCCATGCCGCTGCAGGGATTCGCGCAGGTATGCACCCAGCAATATGATGTCATCCTCTCGAACCCTCCTTTTTTCCTGGCATCACTGAAGTCGGATAACGCCGCCAAAAACACAGCCAAGCATACAGGAGATTTGCTATTTGAGGATATCCTGTCCTTTGCGCAAAACCACCTGACACCAGAGGGAAAGCTATACCTGCTCCTGCCGCAGGCTGAGGCAGGGCATTTCGCGGAGCTGGCCCAGGCGCACCGGCTATACCTGGCCGAGACGCTGGAGGTATACACGCGCACCGGCGGCAAGTGCATCCGCCACATCCAGACCTATACCTTTGCGCCTGCGGCGGCCGCTGTCCGCACACTAGACATTCGGAAGGAGGATGGCACGACCTATACCGACGGCTTCACAGCCTTGCTCCAGGCGTACTACCTGAATCTCTGAGCCATACCTGCCTCTCCCACGGCGGGTTTCACCCGTTCCTGCTCCACAAAGTCTATTCCGTAAGCTTTCAGTTCCTCCAGCACAGGCTCGTACAGCTCCAGGTGTATTGGGATAATCACGCCACGTCTCTCTATCTTGCCCTGTAGCAGGAGTTTGGCCAATATAGCCACCGGCAAGCCTACGGTTTTGGCCATGGCGGTTTGCACGACATCGTCGCCCAACACCACCAGGGAAGAGGTGAGTTCGTGCTGCTCGCCGTTCAGTTCGTACTCGAAGAGGTGTTGCATCACAATCATGTCTTTGTCGCTGGGCTCCAGTTTCCACTTGCCCACGAGTATCTTCTCCAGCACCTGGGCAGGTGTGGCGGCCTGCAAGCCAATAGGTGTCTCTTCGAACAAGCCCAGCCACTCCAGTTTCTGCAGCACCTCGCCCTCGGCAGACACAGACAGGTAGCGGCACAGGCGCTGCTGCAGCGTTTCGCTGGGTGAGACCGCCGGTGGTACAAAAGCCTCTATGAAGCTGCGGTTGGTCATGTTCCCTACGCCCTCCAAGGTATAGCTGTCGTCGGTGAGGCCGAGTTGCACGAACACATCCCAGGCGGCGCAGTAGCCAATACGACGCAGGGTGCCGCGCAGCATCGTCGGGATGTCGTGCAGGCCGTATGGCTCGCGGTATGAGAGGGAGTCTCGGTTGGCGTAGCCGTCGAAATGGCCGTAGCCCTCCACGTATAGCATATCGGTGCGGCGGAACAGCTGGTGATAAGGGATGTACTTGTACTCGCCGTTTTGGATGTACTTGGCCGTCCCCTGTCCTGCCAGCACCACGTTGCGTGGGTTCCAGCTGAACTTGTAATTCCAGGGGTTGTTGTCCGACTCCGGCGCCACCAGTCCGCCGGTATAGGACTTGAAAGACGTGATTTTGCCGCCCATACCCTGCACGCGCTGTATCACCGCCATGGCCGACATGTGGTCTATACCTGGATCAAGTCCCGATTCCATCAGGATGGTCAGATTCTTCTGCTTCGCCTCCTCATGCAGTTCCCTGAACTCTGGCGTCACATAGGAGGCCGTAATCAGGTGCTTCTCTTGTTTCAGGCATTCCCGTGCCACCTCTATGTGGAAAATGGCCGGCAAAAGCGAAATCACCAGGTCGGCCTGACCTACCTCTGCTGCACGTTGCGTCTCGTTGTGCACGTCAAATTGGATGGCATTGGCAAAGTCCAGCGGAGCCAGCTGCTCCTGCAGGTGGTCTACCGTGATGTCGCCTATGGTGAGTTGCCAGTCCTCGGCAGGGGCGTGTTGCAGCAGGTAGTGTATCAGGGCGGAGGCGGAGCGACCGGCCCCAAGCAGCAGAATCCTTTTCATAGCGTCGTGTGGTTTTGCCTGAATTTACCAATTACCTACCGCAAGGCAAACCTCTCACATTGATTTATCAGAATATTACGTTAAATTTATAGCCCTTTTCTAATTTTTATACCTATAAGGTCCTAGATGGCAAGTGAGCTGAATATAAATATCTGCATCGATGTATTGGACTCGATGGACGAGTTGAGTGAACAGGAGCGCCAGGCGATGGAGTTGGCTCAGCAAGCCGCCAACGACGCGTATGCCCCTTATTCCAACTTTTTGGTGGGCTCGGCGCTGGTGCTGGAAGATGGCACTCTATTCAAAGGTAGCAACCAAGAGAACGCGGCTTACCCGTCTGGTCTCTGTGCCGAGAGAACCGCCCTTTTCGCGATGAGCGCCTACCACCCCAACAAGAAAATAAAGTTGATTGCCGTGACGGCACGCCGCCGGAGCGAGCAGCACTTTTTGCCAGCCATGCCCTGCGGCGCCTGCCGACAAGTAATGGCCGAGTACGAGCACAAGCAGCAGGAGCCTATTCCGGTGCTGCTGCAGGGCCCGGAAGGCAAGTTCTACCGATGCCGCAGCGTAGGCGACCTACTGCCCTTCCAGTTCACAAAAGACCATCTGTAGGAGTTTGGGAGTTGAGAATTTGAAAGGCAGGCTCCTTGGTTTCGTAACACCGTTATGTCGTTTGTTCATAGAAAAGAGGCTGGTTAGGACTTTTTTGATTGAGCACTTAACAGCTAACTATCAACAAGCAACAATTTAAAAGATGCAGGAGCATAAGCTAGTGGTGCCGCGAACGGCCCGTTACTATACCTTAGGTACGCCTTCGGGACACATCCAAAACCTTTGGGTGGTATGCCATGGCTATGGGCAGCTGGCTCGCTTCTTTCTGCGCCACTTCTCCGTGCTGGACGACGGTACAACCATAGTGGTGGCTCCTGAAGGCCTGTCCCGCTTCTACCTGGATGGCTTCTCGGGCCGCGTGGGTGCCACCTGGATGACCAAAGAGGACCGCTTGTCTGAAATAGATGACCAGGCCGCTTTCCTGAACCTGTTGCTACAAGAACTGCTACAACAGCTGCCTGCCGAGGTCAAAGTGCATGTGCTGGGGTTTTCACAAGGAGGCGCCACCGTTTGCCGCTGGCTGGCTAGCGGTCAGGTGCCCTGCCACCGCCTCATCCTTTGGGCCGCTTCTTTCCCCGAGGACATTGATTTCGAGGTTGGCAAGGCTGCCTTCGCCCATCTCCCTGTCGAGATGGTGTACGGGACACAGGACGAGTTCATCACCTCTGAGGCCCTTGACCGTAAGCTACAACTGATGGCACAACTCGGCATAACACCTCTCGTCCATACCTTTGAAGGAGGCCATACCATCCACCCGGAACTCCTCGCCCAGCTAAGCCACCTTTCTTAGCATACCCTAGTCAATTTGCCTCCAAGAACGGAGCAAGCGTACCGTTACCCGGTAAACTAATACCCAATTCTGGGTATATTTCAGTTATATAGCTCCTTTTACATATTACTATTCAGAACTTACATGTAGGTTTGTCGAGAGTCGAAACCCAATAGGGACTTCCAACTGCATTGCTGTCGCAAAACAGTGATACCAGTATGCAACATCAGCGTAAAAGACGACGAGGGCTTTGAAGACTAGGGGACACCTCCTCAAGCGCTACGACGGCCTTATCGAAGGAATACAAGACGATTGCAGTAAGTTTTTTCTATATGATGTTAAAGCCCCGGAGTTACTCTGGGGCTTTTTTTATTTACCCCGCTCCCACATTCCTTCCATCACCACCTCCAACAGGTGCTCGTCCGGGTCGCGAAAGTAGAACGACAGGAAGCCGCCGCCCCAGTCGTACTCCTGCTCAATGGAGATGCCGCTGTCCTTCACTTTCACTTTCCAGCCCTCGTACGCGGTAGGCGCCACCTCAAAGGCCAGGTGCAACTGCCCTGAACCGAAGTGTGGCGGCAGAGAGCCTCCCTTTTTGGAGACCTCCGGCACAAAGCACAGCAGCACCGAGGCCCCGGCTCTGAAAAAGATGTGCCGCCCCTTCACCTCCCCTATCACGTCCAGCCCCAGTTTACCCTGGTAGAACTCTCTGCAGCGGTTCAGGTCAGTCACATAGAGGCAGGTCTCCTTGATTTTCTTTATTTCCATAGCCTAGGGATTTTCCGGGTAAGAACCCATTTGAGCAATTTCAACCTTTTACGCAACCGTGAAGCTTTCGCTTTCCGTTATAGGAGGGTGCCACGGCACGTTACCCCATACTCTATGAAACTCATGTTGAAAATAGCCGCCTTGTTCATACCTATACTTGTCATCATGTTCTACTTCCTGGGCAAGCCTTCTGACCCGGAGCCCGCGGCTGAGAATTCTTCGACGACGGCTTCTGCTGAGGGCCAGTTGCAGAAAATGGCCAGCCTTCCTGCACAGGTCAGCGAAAGCTCAGGAGTGGAGTACGTGGCCGACAAAAACGCCTACCTCACCCACAACGACGCAGGTAACAAACCGCTCCTATACCTTGTCAATGAGCAGGGCAAGCTGCTGCAGACCATCACCCTCAAACTGCCCAACGTAGACTGGGAGGACCTGGCCCGTGATGAGGCGGGTAACATCTACGTGGCCGACACCGGCAACAACGACAACAAGAGGCGCAGCCTGGCAGTGTACAAGCTGGACATCAACAACCCTGAGAAGATAGAGGCCATACGCTTCACCTACGAAGACCAAAAGGAGTACCCGCCGGCCAAGAAGGACATGAATTTTGATGTGGAGGCGATTTTCTGGCATAGCGGCAAGCTATACCTGGTGTCAAAAGACAGGGGCCGCGAACAGACGGCTAAGGTATACGAACTACCCGACACCGGTGGTCAGTACAAAGCAAAGTTGGTAGGCAAGCATGACCTGGGCGTGCCGGTGACAGGAGCAGCCAGTAGCCCGAGCGGCAGCCAAGTGGCCTTGGTCAGTGAAGGGATGCTGCACATTTTCCAGAATGTGGACTCGCCTGCCTCTTTCTTTGAAGGGGACTATCAGAAAGTGCCCATCAAGCGGGCTGGGCAAACCGAAGCCGTAACGTTCAAGGATGAGAAAACGCTGGTGATTACGAGCGAGGACGGAGGCATGTACCGCTATACCTTAAAGTAAGGCTCACCAGACCATCCCGCCAAAAGCAGAGAAGGCCGGCAATTGATGCCGGCCTTCTCTGTTACACCTTGCGTGTATCGGCTTTCTGCCGCCCATCGGGCTGGTCTTCTAGCCGGCCGCCAGGCAGGGCGGGCTTTGGGTTCTGCCATACCCTGAACAAGATGAACAGTCCCACCAGGATGAGCGGAATGCTCAATTGTTGCCCTATGTTCAATGCCATGGTCTCCTCTTTTTCTACCTGAACCTCTTTCAGGAACTCCACCACGAATCGGAAGCTAAACAGCGCCGTCACGAAAATACCGAAAAGCAAGCCCCTTGGCAGCGCCTCCTTGTATTTCTTCCAGAGCCAGTAAAGCAGCACAAAAAGGAGGAATACACTGAGAGATTCGTAAAGCTGCGTCGGGTGGCGAGGCACATGGGAATACTCGCTTTGACGCACAAAAATGAAGCCCCACGGCAAATCAGTAGGACGGCCAAAAATCTCAGAGTTCATCAGGTTGCCCAGTCGAATCAAGGCTCCGCCCAGCGCTACCACAATCACAATACGGTCCAGCACCCACATGTAATCAAACTTCTGCTTACGGCTGAAGAGCCACAAGGCCAGCAGAATACCGATGGTAGCGCCGTGGCTGGCCAGACCACCTTCCCAAATTTTCAGAATCTCGATGGGGTTGCTCAGGTAATACTCCGGCTGGTAGAACAAGGTATGGCCCAGGCGCGCGCCTACCACCGTTCCGATAATCATGTACAGTGTGATGACGTCCACATCGCCTTCTGTGCGGCCCTCGGCCACATATATTTTGGTGAGGATGCGCTGCCCAAACACGAAGGCAAGCGCGAACAGCAAGCCGTACCAGCGCACCTCAAAGGCACCAATCGAGAAGATGGAAGGGCTTACGTCCCAAGTGATATAGTTCAGAATGCTCATAAACGAAAGTGAGGTTCTCCCAAAGTTACGATAAATCAGAAAGGTAAAAAACCAGACTTGCCCGGCCACAGGTATAAATCTGCTCTACACGCAAAGGCGTCTGCAACACCTGCACATGACAGGTATGGCAGACGCCTTTTGCAAGCCTCAGACTCCGTTATTTAAGTTGCGCCAGCTCTTCCCGGAAGCCACCACTCAAGATGGGGAAGCGCAGCCAGCTGCGCGGGTCCAGGTTGTAGTCGTCGAGGTGGAAGGCTGGTGCGTAGCGCTCCCGTTTCCATTGGTTGCGTGCCCATAAGGTATAGAACTTGTGCACGTATTCTTTCAGGCTGGCGACCGGTGCCACGTTCTCTTGTGTGAGCAATTCCAGCACCTGCTGCGGCGAGAGGCGTTCATAAAAGGCCAGCCGTTCTATCCTGTTCAGGATTTCGTAGGGCATCAGGTCCTTCTCATCCGTCTGTGACTCAGAAGAAGGTCTCAGTTCCGCCGTTGGCTGTAGGTTGTTCACGTACTCCAGCCCCAGGTAGCCCAGTTCCTCCTGCATCCAAATCAGAAACTGCCGTATGAAGGCCTTGTCTATACCTGCTATCGGAGATATGCTGCCCGCCGTGTCGCCATCCATGGTCGCATAGCCCACGGCTGCCTCGCTGCGGTTAGACGTGGCTAGCAGCAGCGCCCCCTTGATGTTGGTGAGCATCCAGATGGCAGGGGCGCGCACCCGCGCCTGAATGTTCTGCAACGTGACATCGTCCTTCTCCCAAGTCAATTCCCTGGCAATGGCTTTCTCTATTTTTGAGGTATAGCCTACCACCTCCTCGTCAATGGTCCAGTCGTGGAACACGGCGCCAATGGACTCCGCCAGTTCCTTGGCAGAGGTATAGGTGGCATCGGATGAGTTGATAGTGCCTTGGTAGGCGCAGGTGAGAATACGGCCAACCAGTGCCTTCACCACCTGTTCCTGTGGCATCGCCTCAAAGTGCTCCGCCTCCTGGAGCGAGAACATCCGCGATTTGGTCACGAAGCCTGTCACGCCCAGGCTGTCCACACCCCGGCGCACCATCTCTGCCACTGCCACGGCGCAGCACGAAGAATCAGCCCCGCCGCTCAGCGACAGCACAAAACCCCGGCTGCGGCTCTTGCGCATGTAGTCAAACAAGGCCAGGCTAAGGGCGGCTATCAGCTCCGCGTTCTCGTCAATCTGAGGCAGGTACTCAATGGTCTCCTCTATCGTAGGGTTCTCCCCGAAGCATACCTCCGCACACTCCAAATCCACGTCCTTGAAGCAGAGCAGCTCGTTGCGCTTAATCAGCTTTCCGTTCTGGGCAATCAGCACTTCGCCATCGTATATCATCTTGCCAGCCTCGTTACCCAGCAGGTTGGCGTACAGGTAGGCACACTGGTATTTTTGGGAGGCCTCCACCACCAGCCTGTGCCGCACATCGGTTTTGCTCAGGGCAAAGTGACTGGCGCTTGGGTTAAGCATGAGCTGCACGCCCTTGGGCATATGCCGTTCCGCCGGCCGGTTGGGCCGCCAGGCGTCCTCGCATATCTCAAACGCATACTTGATGCCCTGTTCTTCATAGATGATGTCGCCAATCGGGTAGCGCTTGCCCAGCATCTCGAACTCCTCCACCACGTTGGCAGGCCATGGCGTGAACCAGCGAGGCTCGTAATGCACACCGTCCCGAGCCAGAAACTGCTTAGCCGTGAATCCCACAATCTCTTTGTTCTTGATGACGCAGGCGGTGTTGTAGACATCCTGCCCTATGATGACGTGCACACCCAGGCAGACCGTGATGTTGTCGCACCACTCCTTTACCTGCAGCAGTTTCCCGAATGTCTCTTCGGCGAACCAGGGGTGCAGGAACATGTCTTCGCAGCCATACCCGGTAATGCAGAGCTCCGGCAACAGCAGTATATCCGCGTTCTTGGTGATGGCCTCCAGGATGGCAGACCGTATATTCTGAAGGTTGGATTCCCAGTCAAGAGGAGTCTGGTTCAGGGCTGCCCCTGCCAGCATGAGTCTAGTTTCTTTCATATCGTGTTTTCTAACGCAACAACATGGAAGCAAGTTAAGCTTTGGCCCTCAAATAAAGAACCGTGCTAAACGTCAGGTATAACACTACACCTGGCTTGCCAATAAGAAATTCGAATATGGAAGAATAAAGGCACTGCGCCTGTTAGAGAGTAGTAACAGGTATAGGAAAGGGATGTTAGCTGATGTTCAGCACTTCCAGCGCCTTTTCGGCCGCCGCCTGGTCGGCTTTCTTTTTGGATAGGCCAACGCCCAGTGCCACGGGTTTGTCGTTTACATAAATCTCGCAGGTGAACTCCGTGGTGTTGCCTTGGTTCTTGCGGTTCACAATCTCAAAGCGTATCTCAACGTTCTGGCTCTGCGCCCACTCAATGAGCTTACTTTTGAAGTTGGAGGTGGTGTTGACGAGTTTGTGCAGGTCTACGTGTGGCTTGATAAGTTTGCCCAATATGAACTGCCGGGTGGTGTTGTATCCTTTGTCGAGGTAGATGGCCCCCACCAGCGCCTCCAGCGCATTGCCATGTACGGATTTGTGACGGGAACCCTGTCCACTGGTAGTGTCTACCTTCACGAGCAGGTTCAGTCCGATTTTGATGGCGATATGATTCAGGCTTTCCCGGTTCACAATCCGTGACCGCATCTCCGTCATAAAGCCTTCGTCTTCGTAGGGGAATTTCTTGAATAACAGTTCCGCCACCACAGCGCCCAGCACGGCGTCGCCCAAAAACTCCAGGCGCTCATTCGTGTCGTGCTTGCTGGCCAGGTTCTGCCGCGCAAAAGAGGTATGCGTGAGCGCGAGCTTGTACAGACGGATGTTGTCAGGCGTGCTGCCAATAATTCCGGCTACGGCGCGCACTAACTCTCTATCTCGTGTAAATAAGCTGTGATAGAAGCGCCGAACCGGTTTTATAGGACCAAACACCTAGTCGATAAATTGACGGAACAGTACAGAGGTGTTGTGGCCACCAAACCCAAATGTGTTGCTAAGTGCTACCTTCACCTCGCGCTCCTGCGCCTTGTTGAAAGTGAAGTTGAGACGGCTGTCAAAACTCTCGTCGTCAGTGAAGTGGTTTATGGTAGGCGGCACGATGTTGTTGCGAACGGCCATGATAGAGGCAATGGCCTCAATAGCGCCGGCGGCACCCAACAAGTGACCCGTCATAGACTTCGTGGAGCTGATGTTCAGGTTGTAAGCGTGGTCACCGAAGACCGTCTGGATAGCCTTCACCTCGCTCACATCACCCAACGGCGTGGAAGTACCGTGAACGTTGATGTAGTCTACCTCTTCCGGACGGATATTGGCATCGCGCAGCACGTTTTTCATCACATTGAGTGCTCCTAACCCTTCCGGGTGCGGCGCTGTGATGTGGTATGCGTCTGCTGACATGCCACCGCCTATCACTTCGGCGTATATTTTGGCGCCACGCGCCTTGGCATGCTCGTACTCTTCCAGAATCAAGGCACCAGCGCCTTCTCCGAGTACAAAGCCGTCACGGTCTTTGTCGAAAGGGCGGGATGCGGACTCTGGTGAATCATTGCGCTCTGAAAGGGCTTTCAAAGCGTTAAAGCCTCCGATACCTGCCTCGGTCACAGCAGCCTCAGAGCCTCCGGTCACCACCACATCGGCCATACCCAGGCGGATGTAGTTGAAAGAGTCAATGATGGCGTTGGTGGCAGAAGCGCAGGCAGAAACCGTAACGAAGTTAGGGCCTCGGAAACCGTACTTGATGGAAATGTGGCCAGCGCTGATGTCCGCAATCATCTTCGGGATGAAGAATGGGTTGAATCGCGGGGTACCATCGCCGTTGGCGAAGTTGACGCACTCCTCCTGGAACGTGCGCAACCCACCTATACCAGAACCCCAGATGACGCCTACGCGGTCTGGGTCATAATTTCCTTCGACCAGGTTCGCATCCTGTACCGCCTCATCAGCCACCACCAGGGCGAACTGAGAGAACAGGTCCATTTTGCGCGCCTCTTTCCGGTCAAAGTAATTCTCTGGAACGTATCCCTTTACTTCACAGGCAAACTGGGTTTTAAACTTGCTCGCGTCAAAGCGTGTAATAGGTGCAGCACCACTCACACCATTTGTCAATCCGGTCCAATATTCTGAAACGGTATTTCCAAGTGGCGTGAGTGCGCCTAGCCCTGTAACTACAACTCTCTTAAGCTCCATAAGCTGCTAGTAGAGGATAGATAGTAAAAATCACTTAATACAATAAGGTATTGGGAGGGGTATTACTTTGCGTGCTCTTCCAGGTAGCTAACAGCCTGACCTACAGTAGCGATATTTTCAGCTTGATCATCTGGAATAGAAACGTTGAATTCTTTCTCGAACTCCATGATAAGCTCAACAGTATCCAATGAATCGGCGCCAAGGTCGTTAGTGAAGCTCGCCTCCGGAGTAACCTCTGACTCTTCAACACCAAGCTTATCAATGATGATAGCTTTTACTTTTTCTGCGATTTCTGACATTTTTCTTATAGTTTATTAAAACACTGTGCAAAGAAATGTAATTAGGCAGACAATGTCAAAAAAAATTACGGTATTCATAATGTCATAAAAGTTTTTGCATAGAACCTCGTTTTCCATCTGTAGGTTTCTAATTTTGCAATTACGGTATACCTACACATGAAAACACTGCACCTGGACACGGACTATGATTTTGGATTCGCCCTGTATGGCGTGGTCTCTTCGTGCAAGGATTACAAGGTCGCCTGGTCCCTCAACCGCCTCTTGGGGCTCAACCTAATCCGGAAGCGCGACCTGTGCTATACCATGCCCGGTAGGGAGAAGCTGCTCATTTCCAACTATGAGCACAACGATGAACACAGCACGGTACGCCTGTTCCGCAACAAGGCGCTGGGCACCTCCACCCTCCCCAAGCCTTACCTCCTCCCTGACCTGAAAGATTACGACTACGTGCTGCAGATTGCCGGCTCCCTGCAGCAACTCCTATACCCGCAGGACCTCATCGGCAGGCTGCAGCGGCTCTCATTGGTTCAGTATGTGAAACAATTTGACCCACTCACACTTAAATTTAAAGAGAACCTTTTATTCTGATGTATGAAGATTATCTTCAATAAGACCAAAGTATTGGCAACGGTTGGTCCAGCCAGCAATACCTATGAGCGCCTTCTGGCCCTCGTGCAGGAAGGCGTGGATGCCTTCCGTCTGAACTTCTCGCATGGTGAGCACGAAGAGCACCTCAAAGTAATAGAGCACATACGTGAAATCAACAGGCGCTTTAACACCAACGTTTGTATCGTGCAGGACTTGCAGGGTCCTAAGATACGCATAGGCGAAGTGGAGAATGGCGGTGTGGAGATAAAAGAAGGGCAGCGCGTGGTGCTGCGCTGTGACGGCTCTGTGAGCAACCATGAGCATTTGGCTACCAACTATACTGAACTCGCTAAAGACGTGAGCGTGGGCGACACCATCCTAATAGACGACGGTAAACTGGAGCTGAAGGTGGTATCGACGGACAATCATCTCGTGGTGGAAGCTGACGTGAAGTACGGCGGTGTTGTGAAGCCGCGCAAGGGCATCAACCTTCCTGATTCCTCCGTGTCTGCTCCCTCACTGACCGAGAAGGACCTGCGCGACCTCCACTTTGGCCTGGACCATGACCTGGAGTGGGTAGCCCTGTCGTTCGTACGCCGTGTAGAAGACATCCTCGAAATCAAGCGCATTATACAGGAGCTCGGCAAAGACACCCGCGTGATAGCTAAGATTGAGAAGCCGGAGGCCATCAAAAACATTGATGCCATCATTGGCGCCTCCGATGCCCTCATGGTAGCCCGTGGCGACCTGGGTGTAGAGACAGGTATGGAGCGTGTACCCATGCTCCAGAAGATGATTGTGGAGAAGTGCAACAAGTCCGCCAAGCCTGTCATCATCGCTACGCAGATGATGGAAAGTATGATTGTGAACCCTAAGCCTACGCGCGCGGAGACAAACGACGTGGCCAATGCGGTGATTGATGGAGCCGATACATTAATGCTGAGCGCAGAAACGGCAGTGGGCGCGTACCCAGTGGAGACTATCCGCTCTATGAACCTCACCATCAGTGAGGTGGAGCGCCAGGCGGACATCTTCAACAAGAACTACATCCTGAACCCACATTCTGAGACGTTCTACAACGACAGCCTGGTGGCCAACGCCTGTTACCTGGCTCGCGACACCAATGCACGTGCCGTGATAGGCATGACCAAGTCCGGTTATACTGCCTTCCAACTGGCCAAGCACCGCACCAAGGCGGATATCTTCATCTTCACCGAGAACGAGCGGCTGCTCACCACGCTCAACCTAGTTTGGGGCGTACGCGGCTTCTACTACGACAAGTTTGAGTCAACTGACGCCACCATCACTGACATCAAGATGATGCTGTTGAAGGCGGGCTATCTCACCAAAGGTGACGTGTTCATCAACACCGCTAGTATGCCTATCAACGAGCAGAAGCGCACCAACATGATAAAGTTGAGTATCGCTTAACATTCTATTTCATTGTAAACAGCAAGGGCCTGCCACTTACCGTGGCAGGCCCTTGCTGTTAGGTGAGCATGGTTAATCACGGGTTGATTTTGTGGCAGGCGGCAACCCTGACACCTATACCTGCAGCAATCCAACACGCCCCGGTGAATAAACACAAAAAGCCTTACACGAGAGTGTAAGGCTTCGGAAAGGTATTCCAGCAAAAATTAAGCTGCAGCCAGGCTGTTGATATGCTTAGCCAGCTTCGACTTGTTGTTAGCCGCTTTGTTTTTGTGGATGATGTTTTTCTTGGCCAGACGGTCCAGCATAGAAGAAACTGTCTTGAACAGTTCTTGCGCCTCAGCCTGGTCAGTAGTGCCTTTCAGCCTCTTGATGAAAGTACGAGTGGTTTTCGCTTGGTATCTGTTACGAAGACGTTTCGCGTTGTTCGATCTGATTCTCTTTAATGCCGACTTGTGATTAGCCATGTTATTGTATACTAATTAAATATTTCGTTCCGTATATTGAATGAGTTTGCAAAGGTAAACCCTTTCCAATTAATTTCCAAAGTCTGCTGCCTATAAAAAGCAGTCGCCTGGAGTTTTACCTCCCGCGTAAGCAAAAGTAACACAATTATCGGCAACAAAAACGCCTGTCCTATATTTTAACTTCTACTGCCTGGGTTTAAGCGCAAAAAGACCGGGGCCGCAGCTAGATTGCTGCGGCCCCGGTCTTTCTTGTACCTAAAGGATGCCTTAGTTCTTCTTTCGGTCTACGTCTACATCCACGTCAATGCTGCCCAGGCGCTCCTGCACCTTATTCTCGGTGCGGTTCCAACGGTCTTTCACACGCTCCCAGCCATTGCGGGTATCGTCGTCCCAAGTATCGCTTTTAGCGTCCAACTCGGCTTCGCGTCGCTTGTATTCTGCCTTGAGTTCCTTCCACTCTTCTTCTGTAGCCGTTTCGGCCCTTGTGGAATTCGCATCCACCCAGGCAGAGAATTCGCTGTATTCCCTGTTGGCTTCAGCACCGGCATCGTTTAACTCTGCGTCGGCCTCATTCAACTCAGCATCAGCCTCGTTCAGCTCAGCGTTCACCTCAGTTTGCGCCTCGTCTACTTCGCTATTTGTTTCGGTGCGGGTCTCAGCATCACAGGCAAAGGTAAAGGCACCTACTGTAAGCACCAGACCCCATATTTTAAAGTTCGATTTAATATTCATATTCAATATATAGTTGGTTACTAATTGCTTATACGCTGCATTTATCCTGAAGAATATGAATATTCGAAGCAAAGCATATAAACATAAAATATAGTGGGCAAACGGCACTGCTATACCTGTGAATAAACATCTCAGCAGGGTAAGAGATTTGTTCAAGCACCAAACCTTCTAAGAAGATTACCTACTTACCCATGCTCCGCGCAAAGCTTTCAGCCGGTGCTAGGGCAGGGTGCTATCCGGCTCAACCTCGACGGCATTATCCCGAAAACGCGTCTCTGCCTTTCCCTCAGTCTCGCTCCAGCGTTCCTTCAGCACTTCCCACTCCCCCTTGGTTTTGTCGTCCCAGTCAGCGCTACTTGTCTCTATCTCTGTGGCCCGTCGGTTGTACTCGGCCTGCATCTCATTCCACTCCTCCTCGGTGGCTGTTTCAGCGCGCTCTGCGTTTTGCTCTACCCAGGTAGCGAACTCTTCAAAATCGCTGTTCGCCTCTTGGCGGGTGTCGGTGGTACAGGCCCCCATAGCTACCCACAGGAGGCAGGTGAGGCTGAAACTTTTTATCCCTGTTATAAACTTCATAGTTTTGCAGATTGTTGATTATGTGCATACGCTGAGAACACTATTAGGTACATAGCCTATAAAAAGCTGTATTAATTTTATAAATATTCGTATAATATTTATAAAGCAAGTAACGATTATTTCAACCATGCCAATTCTGCCTTCAAAACATAAGTCACCCTTTTACTTATTCAATGGGCATATACAGACCATTATTCCTAGTCTTTTCAGGCAAGTAGAAGGTATAGATTATCACCGGGAGCGCCTCATCACGCCGGATGATGACTTCATCGATGTGGATTGGTCACGAGTGGGTGCTAAGGCCTTGGCTGTGCTTTCGCACGGCTTGGAGGGTGACTCACACCGCCCCTACATCATGGGTATGGTGAAGGTGCTGAATGAGCGTGGAGTGGATGCTTTGGCCTGGAACTACCGCAGCTGCAGCGGAGAGCCCAACAAGCTGCTCCGCTCCTACCATCTGGGCGCCTCCGATGACCTGGATTTTGTGGTGCGGCACGCCCTGAACAACGGCAACTACCACACGGTATACCTGGTTGGCTTCAGCGCCGGCGGCAACATCAGCCTCAAGTATCTGGGTGAGGACCCTAAACAGGTACCTTCAGAGGTGAAGCGCGCCTCCGTGTTCTCTGTACCCATCGATTTGAAAGGCTCCGCCATGCGCATTTCGCGCGTGTATACGCAGCGCTTCCTCAAGACGCTTGGCCATAAGCTAGAGCAGAAGAAGGCGATGTACCCCGATGAACTGGACTTGAGCGATTACAGTCTGTTTTGGTCGTTCCCTGAGTTTGATGAGAAATTCACGGCTCCTATACATGGCTTCACGAGCGCCGATGATTATTACAACCGCGTCAGCAGCCGGCAGTTCCTGAAGCAGATTGAGGTCCCCACGCTGCTGGTCAACGCCAAAAACGACCCTTTCCTTTCTGAATCCTGCTTCCCGCTGGAGGAGGCGCAGCACAACCCGTACTTTTACCTGGAGACCCCGGAAGATGGAGGACATGTGGGCTTCGCCGAGGACCTGCGGAACAACGTGTATTACTCAGAAGCCCGCGCCGTGCGCTTCCTGCTGGATGGAGAGTAAGTTGATTGTTGATTGCCAGATTGTTAAATTGTTGTTTTTGTAGTTCGGGTATAGCTGTTGCTGACTTCTGACATCGGCTACAGTGTGCGAGCTATACCTCTTGCATATCCAATCACTCATCAGCCACCCAACAATTTAACAATGCAGCCATTTAGCCTTCCTTCACCCTACGGCATTGGCACCACCACCACTTTCTTCGTTTCAAAGAACTCCTCCGTAAAGTAATCTTTCAAATCGTAGGTCTTGGTGATGAGGCCTGATTCGGCCAGTTCTTCCTGCAGGTCGCCGCCTTTCAGATAATAGATACCCTTTCCTGGTGCCTTGTCTTTCTTGAAGCTGTTCATCACCCACGGGTAGAAGTTGGCCAGTCGGGTGACGGCACGGCTTACTACAAAGTCAAACTTCTCGCGCACCTGCTCGGCACGGGTCTGAGAAGCCGTCACGTTCTGCAGATGCAGCTCACGGGCTATTTCCTGCACCACGTGTATCTTTTTGCCGATGGAATCTACTAAATGGAACCGCACCTCTGGGAACATCACCGCGAGCGGCAGACCTGGCAGTCCGCCACCGGTGCCTACGTCCAGCACCTGGGTATGCTCCGGAAATTGGATAACTTTGGCTATACCCAGCGAGTGCAGGATGTGATGCACGCCCAGGTGCTCCATGTCTTTGCGCGACACCACGTTTATCTTCTCGTTCCACTCCCGGTACAGCTCCGCCATACGCTCATACTTGTCCAGTTGGTCTTCGGTGAGTTCAGGGAAATAGCCTGACAATAGCGTGCGGATAGCGATGGAATGAGACATGTTCAAAGTTAGAAAGTTGAAGTAATCAGAAGTTAGAAGGCTTTTTCTAGACAGTCACAAGGTATAGCACACCTGCCAGCAGTAACACGACAGCTACCACGGCAAAGGCCATCACGAGGTCGAAGAGCAGCACCAAACCGGCATTGCGGTACTCGCCCTCATACTTAGTGCGAAGCTCCCGCTCCACCCGTTCCCTACTCCTGTGGCGGCGGTGCAGGTATAGTCTGCCTATGCGGTTCAGCAGCCTGTCTGCCAATTTAGCTTTCTTCAATGTGCCTGTGTACTGCTCCTATACCTGCAAAAATATGAAATTGCTGCGTAAAGTGGCGCAAAACGTAAAGCCCCGGCCACACAAAGGCGACAGGGGCTTCACAACGTAATCAATATCTTTTATCCAATCATTAAATCAGGTGCTTCTTGTTTTTCACCATGTCATAGAGCAACTCACGGGCGCGGTGCAACTGGGCTTTCACAGTACCAAGCGGTGCATTCAGCTCGGTAGCTATTTCCTCGTAGGAGAGCTCGTTGAAGTAACGCAGGGTCACGAGGCGCTGGTATTTCTCGGGCAGCTTGGCCACCACATACTGCATAATCTCGATTTTCTGGTTCTTAATCGCCTCTTCCTGCGGGTTCAGGTTCTTGTCTTTGAAGTCTATCGTGATTTCGTCGCCGTTGTCAATCTTGATGGCTGAGTCGATGCTCATCGTCTTGATGCGGTTCTTGCGGATGAAGTCGATGCAGTTGTTCGTGGCAATACGGAACAGCCAGGTACTGAACGCGTATTCCGGGTTGAACTTGTGCAGGTTGCGGAACGCCTTGGCAAATGCCTCAATCGTCAGGTCCTCGGCGTCATCTGCGTTGCGCACCATCTTCAATACCACGTGGTATACCGGCTTCTTATAGATACTCATCAACTCGGCATAAGCTTTCTCATCGTTCTCTTCGACGGCTGCCTGTATCAGCTTGAAATCGTGCTTAGCTTTTGCGGAGAATTGTTTGTTTACTTCCATCTGATTCGTTTGTTCATTAAAACGGATACCCCAAGGAGCAGGTAACTAAAAAAATAGGCAATGTCGAGCAGCGGCATGAGCGGCAACGAGACTTCTTCCTCCAGTCTGCGTGCGGCAGCCACATACACCGGGAAAACCACCAGGTAGCGTAGGCCAATCAGCGCAGCCAATATAGCCAAATGGCTATGGAGTACAAGAAGAATAACACAGAGTGTGTAAAAAAGAATGTTCGATGAAATAAAAGCCCCTATCCTTCCTCTATCTGCCGTTGCGTACTGCCTGCCGGCAGCCATGTGCCTTCTTTTCTGTACCAGCCATTCCCGAAACGTCTTTTTGGGGATGCTGATTGTTTGCCCTTCTTTACTGATAACAATGCTTGCTGTACTATTGTTGACGGCATCTCGGACAAATAGGTCATCGTCGCCGCCAGTGGTCTTGATATGGGATGCAAACCCTTTGTTCCTAAAGAAACACGACTTGGTATAAGATAAGTTTCGGCCTACCCCCATGTACGCGTGTCCCCTGTTTGCATGAGACAGATACTGAATTGCTGTCACTAAGGTTTCATACCGGATAAGATGATTTAAAAACCCGTCCAATTTCTGGTAAGGCGAGTAACCTATAACCAGGTCAGCACCTGCACGATAGCCGCTCTGCATCTTTTCTATCCAGTGCGGGCTGCACGGCCGGCAGTCCGCATCGGTGAACAACAGGTGCTCGTACCGGGCCGAGCGGATGCCCAGCGCCAGCGCGTATTTCTTCGGGTTCAGGTACTCCGGCGTCTTCTTGACGGTCACTACCCTGAAGTTGCTGAACTGCCGCTCCAGCTCATACACATAAAACTCGGTATCGTCGTCAGAGCGGTCATTCACCAGAACGATTTCAAACTCCGGATATTGCTGGTCCAACAGCATGGGCAGCAGTTCCATGAGGTTCTCCAGCTCATTGTGCGCCGCCACAACCACCGACACCGGCCGCTGCACATCAGCTACCGGGTCCTGGTACTTGCTCAGGGGCAGGAAGTAAAAAAGGGCGTAATACAGCTGTACCAGCACACACAAAGCCAGCACTGCCAAGAGTATAAATGAAATCAAATTATTTTAATTGGTAGTGGCTGAATGGTTCATTTTCCGGTAGGCGGTCGTCACCAGCAAAGCAAAGGGTGAAACAGCCCAACAGACAGTCAAAAATAGGTATTCTTAAGCCATTTCTGAACAGAACCATGATTTAATAATTGTTTATGTTTTGTGGCGCCACCCTTTGTATCTTTGCAGATTATTTTGAAAACCATTTAGCAAGAAAAAGCGGCGGAAGAGGCCGCTAACCGGGTTGGCTCCATTCTTGCGAAGTAGAGCCGACATTCACACACTATGCAATTTTCATTAGTAGCGAAAGATATACAGTCCAAGGCGCGTGCCGGGGTGGTGCAAACCGACCACGGCGCGATTGAAACGCCTATTTTCATGCCGGTAGGCACGGCGGGTACCGTGAAGGCGGTACACCAGCGCGAGCTGAAAGATGATGTGAAGGCCGAGATTATTCTGGGCAACACCTACCACCTATACCTGCGCCCCGGCCTCAACGTGCTGGAGCAGGCAGGCGGCCTGCACAAGTTCAACGGCTGGGACCGCCCCATTCTGACTGACAGCGGCGGGTATCAGGTGTTCTCGCTGGCCGGAACCCGCAAAATCAAAGAGGAGGGCGTCAAGTTCAAGTCGCATATAGATGGTTCCACGCTCAACTTCACACCCGAGAACGTGATGGACACGCAGCGCACCATCGGGGCCGACATCATCATGGCCTTCGACGAATGCACTCCCTACCCTTGCGACTATACCTACGCCAAGAACTCCATGGAGCGCACGCACCGCTGGCTGCAGCGCTGCGTGGACCGCTTCGACAGCACTGAGCCCAGGTATGGCTTTGACCAGACGCTCTTCCCGATTGTGCAGGGCAGTACCTACAAAGACCTGCGTGTGCAGTCAGCTGAGACCATCGCCGGCTTCGGCCGCGAAGGCAACGCCATCGGCGGGCTATCGGTTGGTGAGCCGGCCGAGATGATGTATGAGATGACGGAGGTGGTGTGCGACATACTGCCGGCCGACAAGCCGCGCTACCTGATGGGCGTAGGCACGCCGGCCAACATACTGGAGAACATCGCGCTAGGCGTAGACATGTTTGACTGCGTACTACCAACCCGCAACGCCCGCAACGGCATGCTGTTCACCACGCAGGGAATCATCAACATAAAAAACAAGAAGTGGGCCGAAGACTTCAGCCCTATAGATGCTGAGTTAGGCGGTTACGTGAGCACGTTTTATACCAAAGCATACCTGCGCCACCTCATCCACAGCACCGAGTACCTGGCCGGGCAGATTGCTAGTGTGCACAACCTGACCTTCTTCCTGTGGCTGGTCAAGCAGGCCCGTCAGCGCATACTGGACGGAACTTTCCGCGACTGGAAAGACCTGATGGTAAAGAAACTAATGACGAGGCTCTAAGGAGTCAGTTAAAAGTTAAGATTTTAAAGTTGAACGTAGATTTATAATAATTCAGCTGCATCTGACTATTACCACGAAATAAAAACTCTTAACTCGTAACTTTTAACTCATAACTAAAGCGAAGCTTGAAGATACTCGACAAATATATCCTGAAGAAGTTCCTAACCACGTACGTGTTCACGGTGCTGATTATGGTCTCGGTGATTCTGGTGATTGACTTCACCGAGAAGAACGATGACTTCATCAAGCACAACGTGGCCATTTCAGAGATTATATTCGACTACTACATCCACCTGATTCCTTTTTACGCCAACATGCTGAGCCCCATCACGGTGTTCATCGCAACGGTGTTCGTGACGGCGAAGATGGCCTCGCATACTGAGATTGTGGCCATACTGAGCGGCGGCGTGAGCTTCAGGAGGCTGCTGGTGCCTTACCTGATTGGCTCTACCTTCATTGCGGGCCTCATCTTTCTGCTGATAGGCTGGGTTATACCTAATGCGAACAAAGAGAGCGTGGCGTTTCAGGTGAAGTATGTAAAGAGCCCCTTCACGTTTGACAACCGCAACATCCACATAAAAGTAGCACCGGACACCTATGTGTACATGGAGAGCTACAACGTAACGGCCCACGTAGGGTATAACTTCGCCATTGAGCAGATAAAGGGCACCGACCTGAGCAAGAAGCTCACCGCCAGCAGCGTCACCTGGGACCCGGACCTGGAGAAGTGGCACGTGGACCGCTATACCCTCCGCACCTTCGACGGCGAGAAGGAAACCATCTACCACGGAGGTGCGCTGGATACCACCCTCAACCTGCTTCCTAAGGACTTTGAGAGCACTTACAAATTGGAGCAGACCATGACCCTGCCGGAGCTCAACAACTACATCGCCGAGAAGATGGACCGGGGCGCCGATGACACCGAGATATACCTCATTGAGAAATACGAACGCTACTCCTACCCCTTCGCCATCATCATCCTGACGGTGATAGGTGTGATTGTGAGTGCCCGCAAAGCCCGTGGAGGCGTAGGCATCCAGATTGCCCTGGGCTTCTTCCTGGCCTTCGTGTTCATCATATTCGTGATTACGAGCCGTAGTCTGGCGCAGGTAGGCGACCTGGAACCGCACATAGCCGCCTGGGTACCTAGTATTATATTTACAGGAATAGGCTTCCTGCTTTACCGTTACATTCCCCGCTAATGCCTCGTTTCAAAGATTTCATCGAACTCCACTTCATCGTTTTCCTGTGGGGCTTCACTGCCATTCTAGGCAAACTCATCACCATTCCGGCTGTTGAGCTGGTGTTTCTGCGCACCCTGATTGCGGCGGCGGCTTTGGGGGCCATTATGTACAAACGCGGAACGCCGTTCTGGCTGGGCCAGGCCAACCTGTTCAAAATAATGGGCGTCGGCTTGATGATTTCCGCCCACTGGATACTTTTCTTCACTGCGGCCCGTATCTCCTCTGTCTCCCTTTGCCTGGTAGGTATGGCTACCTGCAGCCTGTGGACGGCGCTGCTGGAGCCAGCTTTCACGAGCAAGAAAATCAAGCTCCACGAGATTCTGCTGGCCCTTCTCATCCTGATGGGGCTCTACATCATCTTCCAGGCTGAGACGGAGTTCAACAACATGCTGGGTATAGGTTTGGCGGTAGGTTCTGCCCTATTGGGCGCGATCTTCACTATCATCAACGCCCGACTGGCGAAGAAGCATCCCTCTACCACCATCACGGCCTATGAGATGGCGGGCGCGTGCATCGGCACGGCCTTATTCTTCCCCATTTACATAGAGCTATTTGCGCAAGGAGGCACGCTGAACTTCAGCATGAACAACATGGACTGGTTCTACCTACTGGTGCTGGCGCTGGTTTGTACGGTATACGCCTACACCGCCTCGGTTCGCCTGATGCAGAAGATTTCGGCTTACACCATGAACCTGACCGTGAACATGGAGCCCGTATACGGCATCCTGCTGGCCTGGGTCATCTTCAACGAGGATGAGCAGATGACCTCTAACTTCTACATTGGGGCCGTCATCATCCTGCTGAGTGTGTTCGTGCACCCTGTTCTGGACACCTATTCTGAACGCCGCAAGAAACTAAAGCAATCCTTTCCAGAGGAGGTAGCCGTCAGGAAAGACTAGCTTGGCGGGCACTTCTGCTTTGAACAACCCATAGATGGCAGAGCCGGAACCTGTCATAGAAGCATAAATCGCCCCAGCCTCATACAGTTGCTCCTTGACAGTAGCTAGTTCCGGGTACTTCGGAAAGAGCGCCTCCTCAAAGTCATTCTTCAGTATGGTTTTCCATACCGCCACATCCTGCTTCAGGAATAGCTCAATGTCACAGTTTGGCTTTTGGGGCACAATGCTGCCATAGGCCTCTGCCGTGGTGATGTGGATGCCCGGGTACACCAGCACACAGGTATAGCCTTTGAGGTCAAGCTCAACAGGCCGGAACACATCGCCCCGCTCCACAGCCACCACCGGTTTGTTCCGGATGAAGAAGGCACAGTCGCTGCCAAGCTGGCGGGCGTAGTCTTCTAATTTATCTTCTGCCAGGTTAAGCTCAAACAGTGTGTTCAACTGCTTTAGGGTGAAAGCGGCGTCAGCGGAGCCTCCGCCTAGTCCTGCTCCCATGGGTATGGCCTTGTGCAGGTGCAGGTGCACGGGCGGCAGCCCAAAGTCCCGCTGGAGCAGGCGGTACGCCTTCAGGCACAGGTTTGTCTCCGGGTTGCCGGGGACAGGCAGTCCGCTCATCGTGAATTCCTCCTTCTCCGCAGGCAGTATCTCCAGGGCGTCGCACCACTGCACCGGGTAAAAGCACGACTCCAGGTTGTGGAACCCGTCGGGGCGCTTCTCGGTGACCAGCAGGCCGATGTTTATCTTGGCGTTGGGAAAATCGAGCATAGGTATGGGTTTGGGACCGCAAGGTAAGAAAAAGCGCGTTTCATGGCATCAGGCGCTGCCGCTTCAAACGAAAACCAGCAGGTACAGGACTTCCTGCTCTTTTTCCACAACCAAAACAGGGCTTGACAAGTAGGCAATTTTATGTATCTTATTAGTCGGAAAGCAAGGAGGAGCAGCCGTTGGGTGCTACGCACTCCTAACATATGACAGGTGATTTAGATTAGAGGTTATTTCCCCGAAATGCTGCTCACTTTTGACTCTCCGAAACTACCACCTCGCAACCGCATACCTGAAAACAACTTGACAGCCACTTTCCGCACTTAATCATTGGAACGCATGAACTACAGGCCCGGTAGAATCTTTTTGTCGGCTCCCCATATGGGTGGCCATGAGAAAAACTATGTGCAGAAAGCGCTGGAGGATAATTGGGTAGGCACCTCGGGGCCTAACCTGCCGGGGCTGGAGCACGACATCTGCCAGCACACCAACGCCCGCCACGCCGTTGTACTGAACTCCGGCACGGCTGCCTTGCACCTGGCCCTGCGCCTTGTAGGGGTAAAACCAGGCGACGAGGTGCTGTGCTCCACGTTCGCGCCTGTGGCCTCGGCCAACCCCATCCTATACCTGGGGGCTATACCTGTTTTCGTGGAAAGCGAACCCGATACCTGGAACATGTGCCCAGCCACGCTGGAGCAGGCGATAGAGGAAAGGCTGAAGACGGGCAGAAAACCTGCTTGCCTGCTGCTCGTGCATCTGTACGGCATGCCTGCCAAGCTGAACGAAATCCTGAAAGTGGCAGAACGGTATGCTATACCTGTCGTGGAGGATGCGGCGGAGGCGCTTGGCTCGCGTTATGGCGGCCACCAGGTCGGCACCTTTGGCCGTTTTGGGGTCTTTTCCTTCAGCGGCAATAAAATCATCACTACCTCTGGCGGAGGCGCCCTCATCACAGAGGAGCAAGAGGCGGCGGAACGCGCGCTATACCTGGCCACACAGGCCAAAGATGCTGCCCTTTATGCCCGACATGCGCAATTGGGCTACAACTACCGCCTCAGCAATATCAGTGCAGGTATAGGCCGCGGCCAGATGGAAGTGCTGGAGATGCGCGTCAAGCAGCGCCGCGAAGTATTCAATTTTTACAGAAATCAGTTGCAGCACCTGGGCTTCGAGTTTGTAGCGGAGCCGAAGAACTGCTTCGCCAACCGCTGGCTCACTACCGTGCTGCTGGACCCGGAACTGGGCAAAAAGCCCGAAGACATCATCACCGCGCTGGAAGAGCAAAACATCGAAGCCGCCCCGCTTTGGAAGCCACTCCACCAGCAACCCCTGCACCAGGGCTGCCTGTACTACGGCGACGGCCTCAGCGAAAGGCTTTTCGCGCGCGGCCTCTGCCTGCCTTCCGGAAGCAATCTATCGGATGAAGATTTGGAAAAGGTAGTGCAGTCGCTGAAACGGGCGTTGGCGTAGCGAGTTTACGAGAAGGCCAGGGAGCAGATGGCTATACCTCCTCCAGCGCCTGCGCCAGGTCCGCCAACAAATCCACCGTCTCCTCTATACCCACCGACAGCCGGATGACCCCAATGGTAATACCCAGCTTCTGCTGCTGTTCCGGGCTCAGGCTTCGGTGCGAAGTGCGCAGCGGGTGCGAGATGGACGTGCTCACGCCTGCCAGCGATGGGGCGAACGGAATGTGCTCCAGCGCCCTCATGAACCTGTTCACAGCTTCCTCATTGTCCTCCAACCTGAATGACAGCATACCCCCAAACAGGCCACAACCCTGAAGCCTGGCCAGCTTGTGCTGCGGGTGCTGCTGCAGACCCGGGTACCATACCTGCTTCACTTTCGGGTGGCGCTCCAGAAACTCGGCTATGGCCAACGCGTTGATGCTGTGCTGGCGCATGCGCAACTTCAGCGTCTTTAGGCCCCGAGCGGCCAGCCAACTCTCAAACGGGCTCAGGTTGAGGCCGTACACCCGCATGATTTGTTTCACTCGCTCACTGGCATCCGCTGTGCCCGCCACTACCACACCGGCCGTCACATCGCTGTGCCCTGACAGGTACTTGGTCACGCTGTGGATGACCATGTCTGCACCCAGGCTGAGCGGTTTGGTGATAACGGGCGAAGCAAAGGTGTTGTCAACCACCAGCTTTATGCCGACGCGCTTCGTTTCTTCAGCCAACCGTTCCAAGTTCACTACCTGCAGCAGCGGGTTGCTCATGGTCTCGGCGAGTAATAGCTTAGTATTTGAATGCACGTGGCTGTCCAGCGAGTAGAGTTCCTCACTGGGCACATAAGTCACCGTGATGCCCATGCGTGTCAGCTCCTGCGACAGTAGCGCCGCCGAGCCACCGTATATCTCCTCGGCACACAGCACGTGGTCTCCTGCCTGGCTATAAGCGAGAACGGCCGTCAGAATGGCCGACATACCCGATGAGGTCACGACCGCGCCTGCGCCTTCCTCCAATTTGTTCACCTCCTCCGCTAGTTCGTCGGAGTTAGGGTTGCCGTACCGGGTGTACATGTACTGTTGCCCCGGCTGTTCAAAGTACAGCTCCAGTTCGTTGAGGTCTTCAAAAGTAAAAACCGAGGTTTGGTAAATGGGCGTGGTTTTAGGCGTTATCTTCGTCATAAACAGGTATATTCTCGTCTTAAAGATAAGCAGGATTTGGAAATGGCTTTGTACCGGTAGCTATTTTTAGTCGTGGCCGTCCCCAAATCTTTTCCCCAACCTGGCACCGTATAGTAAGAGACCCTGAATCAGAAAGGCAACCTACATGACAAACCCGACAGCAGAGGGTAACACCCCTTATCATACCCTGACCATCAGCCACATCCGGGAGGAAGTGCCGGGCGTGAAAACCTTCTCCTTTACAGGAGGCGAGTCGCTTCCCTACAAGGCGGGACAGTACCTGACTTTGGTACACCATAGCCCCCATGGCGAAGTGCGCCGCTCCTACTCCATCACCTCCTCCCCTGCCTTGCAGGAGCCGCTCACCATCGGCGTGAAGCGCATCGAAAACGGTTTGTTCTCCCGCATGCTTGTAGACAATGCCCGCGTAGGCGACAAAGTGAAGACCACAGGGACCGCTGGCCTCTTTACTTTGCCTGATGACACCGCACTTTACCAGCAGGTGTTCTTTCTGGCGGCAGGAAGCGGTATAACCCCCATCTTCTCCCTGCTGAAGACGTTGCTCCATACCCAGCACCACCTGTCTGCCGTGCTCCTGTATAGCAACAGTTCCCCTGAGAAAGCCATGTTCATCGGGCCCCTGCAGCAGCTGGCCCAGGAGTTCCCGGACCGGCTCCACATCGAGTTCATCTACAGCAACTCACCTGACCTGAGCAGGGCGCGCCTGCACAAGGACCTGCTCCACCACTACCTGCATACCCTGGCCAAGGCTCCTATCGAACAACAGCTGTTCTACCTTTGCGGCCCCGACAATTACATGCGCCTCATGTCGTTTGCCCTACGACAGATAGGTATACCGGAAAGCAACATCCGCAAAGAGATTTTCAACACCGACATTCGAAAGCCTGCCAAGCTAATGCCACCCGACACAGCAGCGCGTGCAGTCACGCTATACCTGAAGGACAAAGCCTATACCTTCCGTTCCCGCTACCCACTCAACCTCCTGCAGAGCGCGCGGCAGGCAGGTATAGCCATACCCTACAGCTGCGAAACAGGCAAGTGCGGCAGCTGCCTTGCCCGGGTGCTGCAGGGCCAGGTATGGATGTCGTACAACGAGGTGCTCACGGAAAAGGACATCCAAAAAGGCCTGACGCTGACCTGTGTAGGGTTCCCGGTGGGCGGGGATGTGGAGCTGGAGATACTATAACCTCACTCAGCTGCTCCTGGCCATTTAGCTTTTTTGAAGAAAAGCTTTATCTTGTAAAGGAGCTGTATTGGCAAACAGGGCTTTCTGCCTTAAGCTTTAGGAACTCTGGATATTTGGCTAATAACAGGAACAGCTCCTTATACATGATAGTCAAGTTTGATAAAGGCGATTGCTGAATAAGAATACTTTTCTATAGTAGCTTACCTCTAGTTTCAAAGTCCAAGCCTATGAGTAATTCATTAAGAGAATACATGCCCGGACAAGTTTGGAGCTACCAAACTAGAAAAGGAGAAGAAACCTCTTACCTTACAATATTAAAAATAGAAGAATATCCTAAAGCAGGAACTGCCATCCACATAGCAGTAGACAAAGTAAATATATTAGGGCCACAATCAGGGGAGTGCTATGGGCAGACGATTAGCCATATGCCTTTCAGCCGAGAAGCTTTGGATAACAGTGTGACAGAGTTGAATGGAAAAGTTTCTACACTTCCAATATATGAAGAAGGCTATCGCGATTGGAAAGAACATTTTACCAATGGAAATGCTGGAATATTCTCAATTTCAGTGGCCGAGGCAATAGGTTTTATTGAGACAACCCTTGACAAATAGAACCAAAACTTATCCAACCATACCTTTACTGTAGCTACGCCACCCAATAGGCTAGTCTGACACATCCAACCTCCATTCCTCCCTTTTTCAATCCAAAGTCTATACGCCTTGACAGTATCCACACCACCTGAAAGTGATTTTTTCCTTCCTTTTGAGCAGGCCATAGCGGACTACGCTATACCTGATAATTTTACTTACCCATTTCACTATGAACCACACCCGCTGAGCCTACTAGCAGTTCAGCAACTACAGCATCGTCTCATCAGTCAGGAGTGGCATCATAACTTTGGTTTAGTACCCGGCATGACAGGGGCAATTATCGGAAAAATGTTCGGTGTGTTGGTAGTCAGAACAAAGCATGACCAAATAGGTTTCCTTGCCGCTTTCTCCGGGAAGTTGGCAGGCGGCTTCCACCACGACGGCTTTGTACCCCCAGTTTTCGATAGCCTGACCGAAGGCAGCTTCCTGAACCGCGGCATGACAGAGCTGACTCGCATTAATCAGCAAATCAAATTACTCGAGAACACAGATGCGGACGGAAACGCAGCGAAAATAGCTATGCTCCAGCAGCTACGCAAAACCAATTCAGCAGCCCTCCAAAGTAAACTTTATGACCAGTACCACTTCCTGAACCAGGCAGGCGAAACGAAAGGCTTGCGGGAGATTTTTACAAGCCACAACAACAGCAACCCACCTGCCGGAGCGGGTGAGTGTGCGGCTCCCAAGCTGCTGCAACATGCTTTCCAGCACAACATGCAACCCTTGGCTCTGGCTGAGTTCTGGTGGGGCCTGTCCCCAAAATCTAATTACTGGAAGCACGGCCACTTTTACCCCGTCTGCCGTGAGAAATGCGAGCCTATCCTGGCGCACATGCTGCAAGGTATAGCCCTAGATGCAAAGGCTGCGGAGACCGTAGGCTGGTAAAGCAAAAGCCCCTCCTGCTCTCGTCGAACAGAAGGGGCTCTTCCATGTTTTAGCTGGTGCTGTACTATTCGGTGGCCGATTCAGCCAACACGATGATTTTGTTGTTCAGCACTTCCACCACACCACCATCCACAGTGTAGAACGTTTGTCCCTGCGCGGTAGTGATACGGATTCTGCCATTATCCAAGGTGCTGATGAGGGGGGCGTGTGAGTCCAGAACCTCAAAAGAACCGTTGGTTCCAGGAAACTGAGCAGACTCTACCTCACCGGCAAAAACCTTTTTATCAGGTGTGATTATCTCTAAATACATTCCTATGAGTTATGAGTCTCGAGTTACGAGTCTTGAGTTATCTCCCGACATACTCGAGACTCAGAACTCTAGACTTGTTTAACCTATTTTGCTTCGGCCATCATCTTCTCACCTTTCGCTACGGCGTCTTCAATGGTACCTACCAGGTTGAAGGCTGCCTCAGGCAGGTAGTCGTACTTACCGTCCATGATTTCGTTGAAGCCACGGATGGTGTCTTTGATGTCTACCAGAACGCCGGCAAGGCCAGTGAACTGCTCTGCTACGTGGAACGGCTGGGACAGGAAACGCTGCACACGGCGTGCTCTGTGTACCACCTGCTTGTCCTCTTCAGAAAGTTCGTCCATACCCAAGATGGCGATGATGTCCTGAAGTTCTTTGTAACGCTGCAGAATCTCCTTCACGCGCTGTGCTGTACCATAGTGGTCTTCGCCCAGTACGTCGGCAGAAAGGATACGGGAAGTAGAGTCCAGTGGATCCACCGCAGGGTAGATACCCAACTCGGCAATCTTACGGGAAAGTACGGTAGTGGCGTCCAAGTGAGCGAACGTTGTCGCTGGAGCCGGGTCAGTCAAGTCATCCGCAGGTACGTAAACGGCCTGTACAGATGTAATGGAACCACGCTTGGTTGACGTGATACGCTCTTGCATGGCACCCATCTCCGTTGCCAGCGTTGGCTGGTAACCTACCGCTGATGGCATACGACCGAGAAGGGCCGACACCTCAGAACCCGCCTGCGTGAAGCGGAAGATGTTGTCGATAAAGAACAGAATGTCACGACCAGCACCGGTACCGTCACCGTCACGGAAGTTTTCCGCAATAGTAAGACCAGACAGCGCCACACGTGCACGCGCCCCAGGAGGCTCGTTCATCTGACCGAACACGAGCGTCGCCTGAGATTTCTCCAGTTCAGCCATGTCCACTTTCGACAGGTCCCATCCGCCAGCTTCCATCGAGTGCTTGAACTCGGCACCGTAACGGATAATGTCAGATTCCAAGAATTCGCGAAGCAAGTCATTTCCTTCGCGGGTACGCTCACCCACACCGGCAAACACTGACAGACCAGAATAGGCCTTGGCAATGTTGTTTACCAGTTCCATGATGAGTACCGTTTTACCCACACCGGCACCACCAAACAGACCAATTTTACCACCTTTTACATAAGGGGCCAGCAGGTCGATTACTTTGATACCAGTATAAAGGATTTCAGAAGAAGTAGCCAGGTCTTCGAAACGCGGCGCAGCACGGTGAATTGGCAGACGCGTAGTAGCAAGAGGCTGTGCAATACCATCAATCGCCTCGCCAATCACGTTGAACAGACGACCGTTGATAGAATTGCCAGTAGGCATCGTGATTGGGCCACCTAGGTCAATTACCTGTGTACCACGGGTAAGGCCTTCGCTGGAGTCCATCGCAATGGTACGCACACGATCTTCGCCGAGGTGCTGCTGCACTTCCAGCACGATGCGTTGGCCGTTTTCTTTAATTACCTCAAGTGCATCGAGGATATTTGGAAGTTTTGCGTTTTCACCCGCAAAGCTAACGTCCACAACCGGACCGATAACCTGGGTAATTCTGCCAATATTCGCCATTTGACTTTTTATATTGATTAACTGTTGTAACGGAGTTATTTCAGGGTGCAAAACTAATGTATAAAAGGGACAAATCCATACAACCTCCTAAAAAGTTTTAACCTACTCATAACCAAGGTATAGCACCCAAGGTACGAATTCCCTGCCGATACACCAGCATGCACTGCGGTATAACTTAGATGTAGGATGTTATTTCTTCCGGAATATTCTTTCTGGCCGTTAAACTTTAGCTTTGCAACGCAGTCTATACCCACATAACGGCCTATACCTGTTTTCTAAACTATCACCCAAACCAACCTTTTCATGAAGAAACTTTACCTTCTCGCTATTCTGCTGGTAGCGGGCTTTGGCGTGCAGGCGCAAACCGGCACACCGACAAAGGGAAATTACCAGTTGGCTTCCCGCTTCTCCCCCAAAAAACTGGAAAAACTCATCTTCACCACCACCCTGGACCCGCATTGGCTCAAGAACTCCAACCGCTTCTGGTACGAGTACGAGAACAGCAATGGTAAGAACTGGTACATCGTGGACCCGGCTACCAAGTCTAAAAGAGCCATTTTTGACACCGACAAAGTGGCTTCTGCTGTGACCATGATTGTGCAGGATCCCTTTGATGCACAGCACCTGCCCATCCAGAACCTGAAGTTCACAGAGGACGAGAAGAGCGTGCAATTCGAAATCAAGAGCACGATTGATGAGGTGAAGAAAGACCGCCTGGACAAAAAGGCCGCTGACTCCCTTCAGAAGAAGACGTTCTTCTTCCGTTACAACCTGGCTACTGGCCAAGTGGTGGAGCTGAAGGACTTCGAGAAACCCAAGCCGAAACCACGCTGGGCCTCCATATCCCCTAACCAGCAGGTGGTGATTTTCGCACGCGAACACAACCTGTACTGGATGGACAAAGCCAACTACGAAAAGGCCCTGAAGAACGAGAAGGACACCACCATTGTGGAGAACCAGCTCACCAAGGATGGCGTGGAGTACTATACCTACGGCGACACCCGCGGCGAAACGAACGTGGAGCGCGAGAAGAACAAGAAGAACCGCAAGCCGGCCTTCATCCTCTGGTCACCAGACTCCAAGCAGTTTGCCATGGTGCGCACCGATGAGCGCCATGTGAAGGACCTGTGGGTCATCCATAACACGGCAAACGGGAGACCGGCTCTGGAGACGTACAAGTACCAGATGCCAGGTGAGAAGGAAGCGCCACGCCGCGAGCTCATCGTGTTTGACTTCGCCGGCAAGACGCACCGCAAAATTAACACCACCGCCTTCAAAGACCAGGAGCTGTCGCTTTGGTCTGCCCCTGCCCTGCAGAAAGAGCGCGATGATGAGCATCGCCCGAACGTATGGCACGGCACCAAAGACAAGCTTTACTTCACCCGCACCAGCCGCGACCTGAAGAAGATTGACGTGTGCGAACTGGACATTGCTTCCGGCAAAGTGACGCCTGTGATTAATGAGCGCTTCAACACCTATGTGGAGGTGAACCGCATTGGCTTAGTGAACGGTGGCAAGGAACTCATCCATTGGTCTGAGCGTGACGGCTGGGGCCACTTCTACCTCTTCGACGGCGCCGGCAACCTGAAGAACCGCATCACTTCCGGCTCTTTCCATTCTGAGGACATTGTAGGTATAGACGAGAAGAACCGCGTACTCTACTTCACTGCCAATGGCCGCGAAAAGGGAGAAGACCCTTACCTGATGCACCTCTACCGCATCAACTTCGATGGCAGCAACATGCAACTCCTCAACAAAGGCAACTTCGACAACAGCATCAGCCTGAACGATGCCAACAGCTATTTCGTGAACACCGCCTCCCGCGTGAACACCGTTCCGGTGTCTGCGCTGTATGATACGAAGGGTCGCAAAGTGATGGACCTGGAGAAGGCGGACCTGAGCCGCCTGATGACGACCGGTTACAAGTTCCCGGAGCCGTTCCAGGTGAAGGCCGATGATGGCATCACCGACATCTACGGCGTAATGTACAAGCCATTCGACTTCGACTCCACTAAGACCTACCCGATTATCGCCTACGTATACCCGGGTCCGCAGACGGAGGCCGTGAACAAGGCCTTCGGCCGCAGCATGGACCGCATCGACCGCCTGGCGCAGTTAGGCTTTGTGGTGGTTACGGTGGGTAACCGTGGTGGCCACCCGGCCCGCTCCAAGTGGTACCATACCTACGGCTACGGCAACCTGCGCGACTACGGCCTAGCTGACAAGAAATCAGCCATTGAGCAGTTAGCGGACCGTCACAGTTTCATCGACATCGACCGCGTAGGTATAACTGGCCACTCCGGTGGCGGTTTCATGTCCACGGCGGCCATGCTGGTATACCCTGACTTCTTCAAGGTAGCCGTGTCGGGTGCTGGAAATCACGAGAACAACATCTACAATCGCTGGTGGAGCGAGAAGCACCACGGTGTGAAAGAGGTAGTTTCACCGAAGGGCGACACCACGTTCGTATATGCCGTGGAGAAGAACCCGGACCTGGCCAAGAACCTGAAAGGCCACCTGCTGCTGGCAACCGGCGACGTGGACAACAACGTGCATCCGGCCGGCACCATCCGCATGGCCAATGCGCTCATCAAAGCCAACAAGCGCTTCGACTTCCTGATGCTGCCAGGCCAGCGCCACGCCTTCGGCGACATGACCGAGTACTTCTTCTGGATGATGGGCGACTACTTCACCAAGCACCTGCTTGGCGACTTCTCGCAACCAGTAGACATCAAAGAGATTAACAGGGAGATTGAGAACGGAGGCGATAAAAAGCGCGGCAACGCCGTTGCGGCCCCTGATGGAGAATAACTAGCCAGAGACAAGGTAAAAATTAAGAAGGGCAGCCGGTGTATACCGACTGCCCTTCTTGTTTTAGTATGGCTGATGATTTTGTTTAATGAATGGGAATCTGCTGAGACTACTGAAGCTGCGCCCAGATAGCCCTGAAAATTCGGAAAGCTAATGAGTTATGCATAGGTAAAAAGGTAATTTAGGTAAAAAGTAAATAGCACTAAAGGTTCTTGAGCATCTCAATCTGCTCGTCGTTGAGCAGGATATACCGGTTGTTGAACGGGTTAGCATAGAACTTCTCCGCTATGACGTACTCCCCCGAGTTGAGTTTGTGGATGTTGTAGCTGAACAGGCTGTTGGATCGCTCTATTACCAACTCCGTATTGCTCAGGTCAAGTTGGCGGCCACAGGTAGTCGTAATCATATCAGGGTTGACGGTCGTCATGGTTGAAAGATACATATGCTATGCTTTTGCAGGATTCTTTACGCAGCCTTTCCGCAATGGTGACAGACGATTCTCAGAAAAGCTTGGATATTTATCCACACCTGCCATATCAGCAACCGCTATACCTGCCGTCCGCAGGGCAGCAGGTATGGCCTGAAACGCTGAGTGAGAGCAAAAACCGCAAGAAAGCTGTATTCTTATAGGATAAGTTCCTACTTTTGTTCATCCGTTTACCTAAGCCAGACAAAACGTGGAACAACAACTGACTACAGTAGAAACAGCACAGAAGCTCGGCCTTCTGGAGGAAGAATTTGAAAAGATAAAGCAAATCCTGGGGCGCACTCCGAACTTCACAGAGCTCAGTATATTTTCTGTTATGTGGTCGGAGCACTGCTCTTACAAGAACTCCATCGTCTGGCTCAAGACCCTGCCGAAGGACTCTCCACGCATGCTGGCCAAGGCCGGCGAAGAGAACGCGGGCCTGGTGGACATCGGCGACGGCTACGCCTGCAGCTTCAAGATAGAATCACACAACCACCCTTCCGCCATCGAGCCCTACCAGGGCGCCGCGACCGGTGTGGGAGGTATAAACCGCGATATATTCACGATGGGTGCCCGCCCAATTGCGCAGCTCAACTCGCTCCGCTTTGGCAACCCGCGCTCCGAGAAAACACAGCGCCTGTTACGCGGCGTAGTGAAAGGCATTGGTGACTACGGCAACGCCTTTGGTATACCTACTGTGGGCGGTGAGCTCTTCTTTGACGAGTGCTACAACATTAACCCGCTGGTGAACGCCTTCTCAGCAGGTATAGTAAAGGTGGGCGAAACGGCCTCTGCCACTTCCTACGGTGTAGGCAACCCGGTTTTCATTGTGGGTTCTGCCACTGGCAAGGACGGTATACACGGCGCGGCCTTCGCGTCCAAAGACATTACCGAGGATTCCGCCAAGGACCTGCCATCCGTTCAGGTAGGTGACCCTTTCCAGGAGAAGCTGCTGTTGGAGGCGACGCTCGAAATCATCCAGTCGGGCCACGTGATAGGTATGCAGGACATGGGTGCCGCGGGTATCACCTGCTCCACTTCCGAGATGAGCGCCAAAGGCGAACACGGCATGGAAATCTGGCTGGATAAGGTGCCTACGCGCCAAGCGAACATGGTGCCGTTCGAAATCCTGCTCTCCGAGAGCCAGGAGCGTATGCTCATCGTGATGAAGAAAGGCTATGAGCAGACTATCAAGGACATTTGCGACAAGTGGGACCTTTACTGCGAGCAGATTGGTGTCGTGACCGAAGGCGGCATGCTGCGCTACTACATGAACGGAGAACTGGCTGCTGAGGTACCAGCCCATGACCTGGTGCTGGGCGGTGGCGCTCCGGTATACCACCGGGAGTATCGTGAGCCGGCCTACTTCGCCGAATCCAAGAAATTCAACATAGACCAGGTGGCAGAGCCGGAGGATTACCAGGCTGTAGCCGAGTTCCTGGCCACGCACCCGAACATCGCTTCCAAGCGCTGGGTGTACCGCCAGTACGACTCCATGGTGGGTACCTCTACCATGACCACCAACGCCCCTGCTGACGCTGCCATCGTGAAAGTGAAAGGCACAGACAAGTCGATTGCCGTGACTGTGGATTGCAACAGCCGCTACGTGTACGCCGACCCGGAAGAGGGAACGGCCATCGCCGTGGCTGAGGCGGCACGCAATATCGTATGCTCCGGCGCTGAGCCGGTGGCCATCACTAACTGCCTCAACTTCGGCAACCCGTACGTGCCGGAGGTATACTGGCACTTTGTGGGCGCCATTAAAGGTATGGGCAAAGCCTGCACCGCCCTGGGCACGCCGGTGACTGGCGGAAACGTGAGCTTCTACAACCAGTCTTCCGATGAAGGTCCGGTGTTCCCGACCCCAACCATTGGTATGCTGGGCATACTGGAGGACAAGAGCAACAAGATGACGCTGGCCTTCCAGAATGCTGGTGACCTGATATATTTGGTGGGAGACTCACAGAACGACATCGCCTCATCGGAGTACCTGTACTCGTACCACAACGTGAAGCTCTCCCCTGCCCCTTTCTTCAATATAGACGCTGAGCTGAAGCTGCAGGACGCCATTCGGGAGGTGATTGCGGGTAGGCTGGTGCAGTCGGCGCACGACGTGGCGGACGGTGGTTTATACATCGCGCTGCTGGAGTCAGGTATGCCAAACGAGCTGGGCTTCGACATCGAGACCGATAGGAATTTCAGAAAAGATGCTTATTTGTTCGGTGAGAGCCAGAGCCGTGTAGTGGTTTCCGTTAAGCCGGAGCAACAGGCGGCCTTTGAGCAGGCGCTGCAAAATAAGGGCGTGAATTTCACTCAATTAGGCACAGTAACCGCCCACGACTGCCACATAGACGGGGAGCATTTCCATGGCGTGACAGTAGCCAAAAAGCACTACGACACAGCGTTGGAGCAGATTTTGGACTAAAATTTTAGAAAAAATCTCCGGCAAATGTTTGCAGTTTAAAATCGCCTGCCTATCTTTGCATCATCAAACGACAACGGTGCTTCGGCACGGAAGTTTAGTAGAGATTGTCCGATGGTGTAACTGGCAACACGTCTGATTTTGGTTCAGAAGAGTCCAGGTTCGAAACCTGGTCGGACAACTTAAAAAAGCAGCACTCCGCTAACGGGTGCTGCTTTTTTTGCTTTACGATTTCTGCTAACTAATTAAAAATCAGAAATATCAGATAGCATGTTTCAGGATTTTTGTAGCTTTGCGGGCATAATAGTCTAAACCTAACCCTTCAAACAATTAGCATTTAGCAGCCTTATGCCACAGGTAAAAATTTTCGCTGGTTCCGCCTCCAAATACTTAGCCGAAAAAATAGCTGCCGCTTACGGTACGCAGCTCGGCGACCTTGAGCTACTTCGATTTAGCGACGGAGAGATGGCACCACACTTCAACGAATCCGTTCGTGGTGCAGAAGTATTCCTGGTGCAGTCCACCTTTCCGCCAGCCGACAACCTGATGGAACTCATGCTGATGGTAGACGCGGCCAAGCGCGCCTCAGCCCACAAAGTGATTGTAGTGATGCCTTACTACGGCTACGCCCGCCAGGACAGAAAAGACAAGCCACGCGTTTCCATCGGCTCCAAAGTGCTGGCTAACGCCATACAGTCCGTAGGCGCTGACCGCCTGATGACCTGTGACCTGCACGCCGGCCAGATTCAAGGCTTCTTTGACATCCCGGTGGATCATCTCGACGGCTCGGCCATCTTCGTGCCCTACCTGCGCAGCCTCAACCTGGGCAGCGACCTCATCTTCGCCTCTCCTGACGTGGGCGGTGTGGTAAGAACAAGAGCCTTTGCCAAGAACTTCGGTGCTGAGATGGTTGTCTGCGACAAACACCGCAAACGCGCTAACGAGATTGCCTCTATGCAGGTAATCGGTGACGTGGAAGGTATGGACGTGGTGCTGGTGGATGACATGGTGGACACAGCCGGTACCATCACCCAGGCGGCCAAACTGCTGAAAGAAAAAGGCGCGAAAACGGTAAGAGCCATCGCGACGCACCCTGTGCTGTCAGGCCCAGCTTATGAGCGCATCGAGAATTCGGTACTGGAAGAACTGGTGGTGTCTGACACCATTCCGTTGCGTCAGGACTGCTCTAAGATAAAGGTGCTTTCCTTCTCCGAGCTGTTCGCCCGCGCCATCAACAACGTGGTGACGCACGAGTCTATCAGCTCGCTGTTTATTTAAGCTAGATTGTTATATAGCTCAATGGTTAAATTGTTGATTCTCTTAAAGAAACAAATCTTAACAATTAAACACCTAAGCCTTCAACAATTCTAAATAAAAGCCATACCTTTGTGGCCTGAAAATTTTAACAAATTCATTTTTATGAAAACTTTAGAGATTATAGGGTTTAAAAGAGCAAATCTCGGCAAAGCGCAGACGAAAGAGCTGCGTAATGAGTCTTATGTACCAGGTGTATTATATGGCGGCGCTGAGCAAATTCACTTCTACGCACCAGCTATCCTGTTCAGAGACTTAGTTTATTCTCCAGAAGTATACGAAGTAGACCTGAATATCGAAGGAACGCACTACAGAGCCATCCTTCAGGACATACAGTTCCACCCAGTGAACGAAATGCTGCTGCACGTTGACTTCCTGCTGCTGCAGGACGACAAGGCGGTTAAAATTGACGTTCCGGTTAAGTTTGTGGGCGTATCACCAGGCGTGTTGGCCGGTGGCAAGCTCGTGACGAAACTGCGCAAGCTGAAAATCAAAGCGCTTCCTGCATACCTGCCGGACGCTATCGAGGTCGACATTTCTGACCTGGAGCTTGGCAAGTCTATCAAAGTAAGCAAAATCGCGAAGGGTGACTACGAAATCCTGACCAACCCGCTTGCTCCGGTAGCAACCGTTACTATCCCACGTGCCCTTAAGAGCGCACAGGCTGAAGAGACACGCGGCAAGAAATAATTCCTGCTGCTCCAAAGGCAATCTAAATCCTGTCCTGCTGCGAGCAGGGCAGGATTTTTTTGTTTTTGATGGAAGGCTCGACTGTTTCATCATGAAATGGCTAAATTGCTTTTTCAATGCCTTGCCACGCGCATCAACAAGCTAACAATTGAGCAATACAACAATCAAGCGAATACAGCAGTGGCTGGGCCTTGAGCAGAGAGCCGCTGCTACTACCGAAGACACCAGTATGAAATACCTGATTGTGGGCCTTGGCAACATCGGCCCGGAATACGCGGAGACGCGCCACAACATTGGCTTTATGGTGCTGGACTACCTGGCACAGAAGTTTGACGGCAAATTCGACACCGGCCGCCACGCCTTCGTCACCGAGATAAAGAGCAAGGGCCGCACCTATGTGCTGGTGAAGCCCACCACGTACATGAACCTGAGCGGCAAGGCCGTGGGCCACTACCTGAACAGCCTGAAGCTGCCGCCTGAACAGATGATGGTGATTACAGATGACATCGCACTGCCGTTCGGCAAAATACGCATACGCGCCAAGGGCAGTGCCGGCGGGCACAACGGCCTGAAGCACATCGAGCAGACACTGGGCCACAACAACTACCCGCGTCTGCGTTTCGGGGTGGGCGACTCCTTTCACAAAGGCAAACAGGTAGACTATGTGCTCAGCACGTTCAGCAACGACGAGCAGGCCGAGCTGCAGACGCTGATTGAGAAAGCGGCCGAATCGGTGATTGCCTTCGGCAGCATCGGGTTGGAGCGCACCATGAACCAGTATAACACCAAATAATCAGCCACCAGCAGGCGGATAAAATGATTACTATGGATTTACTTTTCCTGACCTTCGGGCCCAACATCAAGAACCACTACCAGGCGAATTTCTGTATTCTGTCTTTCCTGAAGCAGCGGGAGAAGGTCAACTCCATC
Source organism: Pontibacter roseus DSM 17521 (assembly GCF_000373265.1). Taxonomy (GTDB): domain Bacteria; phylum Bacteroidota; class Bacteroidia; order Cytophagales; family Hymenobacteraceae; genus Pontibacter; species Pontibacter roseus. Next base: position 1,223,333 of record NZ_KB890761.1, on the reverse strand, counting down.
AACATCTACACCGACCACCCGGAGTTCTATACCCACCTGGGGCAGTTTGTGAACGTGGTGCCGGTGACGGAGGCGCAGCTGCAGGAATGGAAGGGGCAGCACGACTTTTTCTGGCGCATCAAAATCAAGGCGATAGAGGATTTCATGCTCAGGAGCGGTGGACAGCACCCGGTGGTATACCTCGATTCCGATACTTTTTTGTACCAGGACCTGGAGAACTTCCTCCAGAAGCTAGCGCAAGGAATAGCCCTCATGCATGAGCAGGAAGGGAAACTGTCGGAGTTGAAGAGTAAGACAGAGACGACCATGTGGAGCCAGGTGCAGGGCAAACCCTTCGGCGGCGTGACCATCACATCCGAAAGCAGCATGTGGAACGCTGGCGTGGTGGCTATACCTGCCCAGAAGAACCTGGAGGCCATCCGGCTGGCCCTGCACATCTGCGACGACATGTGCGCCGCCGGCGTGACTCGCCGCCTGATTGAGCAGTTCGCCATTGCCGTGGCCCTGGACCATACCTACGGCCTGCAGCCCGCCAGCCCCTGGATTGGTCACTACTGGTCCACCAAAGACGATTGGAACGAGGCCATCACGGCCTTTTTCCTGGAGTCGCTGCTCAAGTCCTATACCCTGGAGCAAGACATCCGGCGCATGGAGCAGTTTGATTTCAAACGATTGCCCATTCGCAAGAAGGTGAAGAACACACGCATCCGGCTACTGAAGCTGGTGGATAAGCTGTTCCCGGTAAAGCCTATCGCGTTTGTAAAAAACTAATACAGTATAATCACAAGGAGTCAAACAGCTGACGCATGCAGCGCAAGTCCAGTGGCGACATACCTGCTCCGGAACCAGACACTCCAACAACAGCCATGAAACGATTGCTCCTTCTTTACCGCAACGCCTTTGGGGGACTTTCCCGCCCCGCCTGGATGATGTCGCTGGTGATGTTCATCAACCGGAGCGGCGCCATGGTAACTCCTTTCCTGGCCGTATACCTGACCGAGGTGCTCGATTACTCCTTGAAAGAGGCGGGCATGATGCTGAGTATCTACGGGCTAGGCTCTGTGTGCGGCTCCTTTTTGGGCGGCTGGCTCACAGACCGTATCGGGCATTTCAAGGTGCAGTTCCTGAGTCTGACACTGGGCGGAAGCCTGTATTTTTTGCTGCTCAACCTGCGCCAGTTCGAGTACATGGCGGCAGGCGTGTTCATCCTCAGCCTCGTCAACGACACGCTGCGGCCTGCCAACTCTGCCTCCATCGCCTATTACGCCCGCCCTGAGAACGTGACCCGGGCTTTCTCGCTCAACCGCATGGCGCTGAACCTGGGCTTTTCCATCGGACCGGCGCTCGGTGGTTTCCTGGCGGCCATCTCCTACCGCTGGCTTTTTATTGCTGACGGTATCACTTGTATCTCAGCCGGAATTTTCTTTTTCATTTATTTCCGGAAGCAGCAGGGGCACCGGCCGCAGCGTCAGAAAAAGGAGCAGACGGCCGCATTGTCTTCTGCCCGCTCTCCTTACCGCGATGTTCCGTTCCTGTTGTTCACACTCTTGTGCTGCAGCTTTGCCAGCATCTTCTTTCAGTTCATCACCACGCTGCCGCTCTACTACCGGCAGGTATACAAGCTATCAGAAACAGGTATAGGAAGCCTGCTGGCCCTGAACGGGTTCATCGTGTTCATGCTGGAGATGATTGCTGTATACCTGATAGGAGATAAAGTCCGGAAGTCGGTGCTGATTGTATCGGGTATGCTGCTGCTGGGCGCATCGTATGTGCTGCTGAACCTTACGGAGCAGGTGAGCATCCTATATGCCGCCATGGCGCTGCTGAGCCTCTCCGAGATACTGGCCATGCCCTTCATGGCGACCATCGCGGTAGAGCGCTCCACAGAGGCCAACAGGGGCTCTTACATGGGACTGTATACCATCTCCTACTCGGCTGCCCATGTGGTGGCGCCATACCTGGGTACCACCATTGCCTCTAAGTATGGCTTCGATACCCTGTGGTGGAGCACGGGCGGCTTATCGGTTATAACCGCTTTGGGTTTTTACTGGGTGGTGCAGCACATGGAGCGACAGCGTCTGAACAGCCAACCTGCCGTAGCGGCGAGCGAGGCGGGCATCGTTGTGGGGTGACAGGTCCGGCAGATTTTCCGGAGCTAGGCATTCCTAATACTCACCCTGGAAATGGAGCTTGTTGGGTGAATTCATTTTCTCCAGTAGCTTCTGGTAGCGTGGGTCTGCTCTGACCGCGTCAGAGACCCAATGCTCGTGTTTGAGTGAAACAAGCAAGGGGTCGTGCTCATCATAACCCTTTTCAAGATAATAGAAGACCTCATCCAGATTATCATTCATCCAGCCTGCCGCTATACCTATCACAGTGCACACAATGTACTCATGTTTCGCCCTTTCCTTCAGGTTATCCAGCTCTTTGCGTGCTTCCTCCAGGTTCCCCATCTTGCACAACGTCATAACCAAGGCGCCATGCACAAAACTGTGTTTGTTTGATGCTTCCATTAAGTGGTGGAAACAGGCCAGTGCATCCTCGTACTGCTGCAGAAACAGGTAGGAATATCCTTCATACAGCAGGCACAGAAACGAATGGGGGTCGAGTTCCAATCCGGTTTTACAGGTTTCCAGCGCCTCTTTGAATTTTTCCCCGGCATGCAGAATCTGAGCATAGATACCGAAACAGATAGCGCTCAATGGCTCTAGTTTTATGGCCATCCTTCCGTGCTCCTCTGCCTTGGCAAATTCTCCCTTCATCCAGGCCAAGTAGTTCAGTCCATACCTGACATGTGCCGGCGCATAGCTCGGGTTGAGCTCCAGCGATTTCAAGAAGTTTTTCTCGGCCTTCGGTAGGTCCCAGACATAGCAGTAGTAGGAGCCGAGCGCACAATAGGTCTCGCAGAGCGAAGGGTTCAGCTTCAGGGCTGTCTCAGCCGATTGCTTTGCTTTGTACATCACCTGGTTTGGCGGCAAGAGCCCATACAGACCAGCCATCAGGTTGGCATCGGCATACTCGGCATGAGCCAGGGCAAATTCCGGGTCCAGCTCAATGGCCTGCTTCAGAAATTTTATGGCGGTTACAATAGACACGCCTCGCCTGTTCAGGAAGAACCTCCCTTTCAGGTATAGCTCATAGGCCTCGGTGTTGTGGGTAGAGGACTCCCTGATTTTGCTGCGGCTTTTCCCTAACAAAGTCACCTTCATCTTCTCGGTGATGGCGTTGGCGATTTTATCCTGTATCGCAAAAATGTCATCCATGTCCCCATCATACCTCTCAGACCACAAATGGAATCCATCGTCCACTTTGGTGAGCTGCACCGTAATCCGCAGCTTGTTTCCCTGTTTTCGTACGCTGCCCTCCAGTACGGTGCTCACACCGAGCTTCTCCCCCACTTCTTTCAGGTCAACGTTCTCCCTACCAAACTTAAAGGAGGAGGCCCGTCCTGCCACTCGTAGGTCCTTCAGGTTGGACAGCGCATTGATTATCTCCTCGGCCACACCATCGCTGAAGTACTGCTGCTCCGGGTCATTGCTCATATTCACGAGAGGGAGTACAGCAATGCTCTTAGCAGAAGGCTTTTTGGCTGTTCTTAATGTATTTCTCTTCTTTACTTCGGTTTTCCCTTTCAGGGAATTAGGGCTGGGCTTCACTAGTTCGTCATGGTCCAGGGCAAATACCTCCACCTTCCGCGCCACATTCTTGAACTGATAAGTCCCTACTGAGTAGGTTTTTATATCCGGGTGGTTTGCGATTTCAGCCTGTATTTTATCAGAAATTAGGACACTGCCCGCCACTCCCAAGGACTCGATGCGGGAGGCAAGGTTCACGCCATCCCCGAACAACTGCTCCCCATCAAAAACGACATCGCCCATGTGCAGCCCCATCCGGACGGGCACCTGTGGCTCCTGCCGGAACGCCAGCTGCATAGCCAGCGCGCACTCTACTGCCTCGACAGCACTTTGGAACATGCTCAGCGTGCCATCGCCGTAGTACTGCACGATTCGCCCATTATACAGTTGGTGCTCCCGCTGCAGGACCTGCCGATGCCGGTCCTTCAGTGCCAGTGCTTGCTGCTCGTTGTGCTGCATGATAGCAGTATACCCTTCGATATCTGTGAACATAATGGCTGCAAGTTGTCGAAACTGACTCATGATGCGGAAATTTACTAATGAACCAGATTAAATACAGACTGACATTCAATACTTTACATTTACGACGATACGGTCAAAACGAATACCAGTAGCAAACACATTCTTAACCAAACCTGTAGAGCAGATTTTCAAAGGCGTTTCACCAGTCTTCATTGATTTATATGGGGCTGCGGTGGCAGCACAAAATCGGCACATCACTATAAAATAGTGTACATCAACCAAATAACATCCGTGTTCACTAGGATAAAAATGAGCTAGAATTTAATTTACCTAACAAATACGAAATATAAACAATCACCCAATGCTCACTCTAAAGAAAAGGTAGCTGCGGTGAATGCCCAGATTAAGAGGAATTCTAAAATGATACGGCCATGATTGAAGATGATATCCTGGATAGAGCCAATGTCTTTGTAGAACACCGACTCCCAATAGCGGGAACAAATGAAAGTGTGGGATTTGACCTACAGCATACAAAGGCCTTGGTCGCCGTGGCAGAGGCCATCAGTAAGTTCTGTGACTTCAACGAGAACGATACCAAGCTGCTGTTGTTGGCTGCTTGGCTGCACGATTTGTATTATACTGAATCAGGGGAACTGCTGGAAGAGCAAAAAATACTGCCTGTCACGGAGTTCTTGGCGAGTTGCGGTCTGACCACGGCAGAAATACTGAAGATTTCCCAAACCATAGCAGCTACCCGCTACCCGCAGCAGCCAAATGATGTATTGGAGGAAGCTCTCTGCGATGCCGTAGCCAGCTTCCTGGCCTCAGACGATTATGTACCAAAGGCAGAAAAGAAGGCGGCGGATGCCAGTACAAAAGTCGGGCAGTATGATTGGATTGACAAGCACATAAGCCTCCTAAAAAAGCATTATTATTATACAAAATATGCCAAGCGTGCCTTCTCCGGTGGTAAAGAAGACAACCTGAAGCTGTTAAAGAAGAGGCGAAAGGAGCTGAGCAAAGACAACGCCGAACTGGAAACCCTGTGGGAGGAAAACAAGGAGTTGAAAAAAGACCTCAGGAAGGAGAAAGAGCAGAAAGTAAGCAAGGGGATCGAAACCATGTTCAGGACGACAATGGCCAGTCACCTTCAGCTAAGCGTCATAGCTGACAACAAGGCGAACATGTTGGTCTCAGTCAATGCCATCATCGCCTCTATCATGATTTCGTCCTTCTTTAACAAGTTTCAGGATGTGCCGCACCTGTTGCTGCCGTCCATCCTACTCACAGTGGTTTGCCTCATAACCGTCATACTGGCCATACGCTCCACTCGGCCGAACATCAAGAACGCAGCCATACCCGAGAACAAGGTAGATTTTCTGTTCTTTGGGGATTTTGTCCGGCTTGACTCCGGCACTTACAGAGATGGCATACGGAACATCATGCGTGACCACGACCTGCTTTACAACAGCATGGCTGACAATATTTACATACAGGGGCAGGTACTTGCCCGGAAGTATCGCCTTCTGAAACTAGCCTACACTGTTTTCGCGATTGGCCTAGGAGCCGTTCTGATTAGTTACATCGTTGCCTGGTTATTCCTAAGACCATAATCGGCGCTGTACTGGATATTGCTCTGCTGGAACACTGCTGCGGTTGAAACAGGACTTCCCTATAAAAACAAAGCCTCCCCTGTAAAGCTACAGAGGAGGCTTTGTGATGAAAAGTGGTTCCTTCTAGGACACCGTACCGCCGTTCTTCACCGCCTTGCTGGGCTGCACGAAAGCGAGTGAGCCATCGGCGTTCTCGGCCATGAGTATCATACCCTGGCTGGTGATGCCTTTGATTTCACGAGGGGCAAGGTTCACCAGGATGCTCACCTGCTGCCCGATGATTTCCTCCGGATTGAAGAACTCGGCTATACCACTCACCACGGTGCGCTGGTCTATACCTGTGTCTATCTTCAGTTTCAGCAGCTTCTTGGTTTTGGCCACTTTCTCAGCTTCCAAAATAGTACCGATGCGGATGTCCATTCTGGAGAAGTCTTCGAAGGAGATGTTCTCTTTGGCTGGCTCCACTACGGCGGTCTCGGCTTCGTTGGCCTTCTTTGTATCGAGCAGCTTCTGTACCTGCGCCTCTACGGCGGCGTCCTCTATCTTCTCAAACATCAATTCTGGAGTGCCAATCACATGGCCTACAGCCAGCAAGTCAGCAGAACCAGCGGCGCTCCAATTGCCAAGAGGGTGATTGAGCATGTTGGACAGTTTTTGGGCAGAAGTTGGCAGGAACGGCTCCATCAGGATGCTCAGGCTAGCCGAAATCTGCAGCGCGATGTTCATAATGGTCTTCACACGCTCCTCATCCGTCTTGATGAGTTTCCAGGGCTCGGTGTCAGCCAGGTACTTGTTGCCCAGACGGGCCAGGTTCATCAGTTCGCTCAGCGCATCGCGGAAGCGGTAGCGCTCAATGTAAGTGGCAATCACCATCGGCATACCTTCCAGCACGCCTAGCACCTCTCTGTCATAGTCTGTAAGCTCACCACGGGCCGGCACCTCGCCGTTGTAGTACTTCTGTGTGAGCACTACGGCCCGATTGATGAAGTTGCCTAGGATGGCCAGCAGCTCGTTGTTATTGCGGGCCTGGTAGTCTTTCCAGGTGAAGTCGTTGTCCTTGGTCTCGGGGGCATTGGCGCACAGCACGTAGCGCAGCACGTCGCCTTTGCCCGGAAAGTCCAACAAATACTCGTGTAGCCATACCGCCCAGTTGCGGGATGTGGATATTTTGTCGCCTTCCAGGTTAAGGAACTCGTTAGCCGGCACGTTGTCAGGCAGCACGTAGCCGCCGTGTGCCTTGAGCATGCTCGGAAAGATGATGCAATGGAAAACGATGTTGTCTTTGCCGATGAAGTGCACCAGCTTCGACTCCGGGTCTTTCCAGTAGGTCTCCCAATCCGGCGTCAAATCCTTGGTGGCGGAGATGTAACCGATGGGCGCATCAAACCACACGTAGAGTACTTTGCCTTCGGTGCCTTCCAGCGGCACCGGCACGCCCCAGTCCAGGTCGCGGGTAACGGCGCGCGGCTGCAGCCCTTGGTCTATCCAGCTTTTGCACTGGCCGTACACGTTCGGTTTCCAATCGCCTTTGTGGCCGTCCACAATCCACTCGCGCAGCCAGGCCTCGTAGTCGTTGAGCGGCAGGTACCAGTGTTTGGTTTCGCGCATCACGGGAACCGCGCCGCTCAAAGTGCTTTTGGGGTTGATGAGATCGGTGGCGTTGAGGGAGGTGCCGCAGCTCTCGCATTGGTCGCCATAGGCATTGTCGTTGCCGCACTTGGGGCAGGTGCCCACAATGTAGCGGTCAGCCAGAAACTGCTGCGCCTTCTCGTCGAAGTACTGCTGGGTGGTCTGCTCCACGAACTTGCCGTCGTTGTACAGCTTCAGGAAAAAGTCGGAAGCCGTTTGGTGGTGCGTCTGGGAGGAGGTGCGGGAGTAGATGTCGAACGATACGTTGAAGTCGGCGAAGGCCTGCTGCATGAGTGCGTGGTACTTGTCCACCACCTGCTGCGGCGTCACGCCTTCCTTTTTGGCGCGTATGGTAATGGGAACACCGTGCTCATCGGAGCCGCAGATGAACTTCACATCACGCCCCTGCGAGCGCAGGTAGCGCACATAAATGTCGGCAGGCAGGTATACGCCGGCCACGTGCCCAATGTGCACGGGTCCGTTGGCATAAGGCAAAGCCGCCGTTACGGTATATCGTTTATAGTTTTCAGCCATGGGTTCTGTTTAAGAGGACAAATATACGAAGACTGCCGGATTGCACCGCACCCGCCCGCCAATCCAAAAAAATGGCAGGTATAGCCGGACCAGCCCGCTGCTTTTCCGTAAACGATAAACCGGCTATACCCGGATACAGGTATAGCCGAGCAGGTATAGCATTGCATCTGGCGAAACCAATCTGGCACGCAGCTATACCTGTCTCAACGTAAACCAATTCATCCTGAACGCATGAAGAACAAAGATAACTTCCATGAGAAGAAGAGCGACAGCGGCCATCTGGGCGAGGACAAAGACCGGAACAAAGTGTCTGACAACCCGGCTCCTAAAGGCACACGGCCCAACCGCGAATCGGAGACCACCCCACCCGACAATGAAGTGTACGTAGACCTGGAACCGGATGAACTCCATCTGGGAGACGAGGACGAGATAGAAGACGTAAGCGACCTGAGAGACAAAAAATAAAAGAAGCGCTGCCCGATGAGGCAGCGCTTCTTGTTTAAAAAGCATGTAGTCTGTTACTGGTCTATCGGCCGACGGGTAGGGAGCGGACGAACTACCCGGTGCCGGGTCGTGTCGACGGGGGCATTGGGCAGCTGCTGTGGCCTCAGCTCAGGCGGTGTGGTAGCCGGCTCGTTTCGGTCAAACTCCTCGATGTTGCGTTTCCGGTTAATCTCGCTCGCCTGTCCCCCCATTTGCCGCCGCAGCAGCGTGTTGTCTGTGTTCCCCATGCGTACCCGCTCGGTATGGTTTGGATTCGGCGGCAAGGTACCGCCACTGCCCTCCGACAGCGACGTACAGCCTGCCATACCTAACATCGCTAGCCCTCCTATCCAATTTATATACTTTCTCATCGCTGTATCTTCTCAAAATAGTAAAATAAAGCCTCACTACAGAGACTCCTATACTATGTATACGAATGAAAAAGTATAAAAGCGGTATTTTTAACTCACGCCTTTATCCATGCTATTGTATCCAACTTGGGTGAGCATCAGCCCTTCTGGGGCAGGTGTCACGTAGGCAAGTTTGGTCAGGTGGTGCTCCGCCTCCTTCTGCACGTCTTTGTACTTGGGATAGCGCTCCTGCAGGTATGGGTATAGCTCCTGGTACTGCAGCACGTTTCCGGCCTCCAGGTTCTGCTCTTTAAAGGCATCCATGATGCACTGGGCCAAGTTCTCTATATTTTGGGATTCAGAGTGTAGTTCTGTCATGTCTGTGTTCTCGTTAGTGTTGGATAGAAAATACGGGCGAGGGAAGTAAGAGTTGAGGAGTTTGAGAGTTTAGGAGTTTGAGAAGGTAAGAGTAAAGAGGTAGACAGGTATGGCTTGTAAAAACAAGCCATACCTGTCCGAATCGTGCTCAAAGAACAATCAATAATTTAACCATCAACCATTCAACCTACTCCGACTTTTTGAAGCCCAGAGCGACAGAGTTGAGGCAGTAGCGCAGGCCGGTCGGTTTGGGACCGTCGTCGAACACGTGGCCCAGGTGGGAGCCGCAGCGGCCGCATACCACTTCCGTACGCACCATGCCCAGTTCCCTATCCTCCACCTCCTTCACATGCTTTTTAGAGATAGGTTTAAAAAAGCTAGGCCAACCGGTACCGGAGTCAAACTTGGTATCGGAGGTGAAGACGGGGTTTCCGCAGGCGCCGCAGGTATAGGTGCCCTTCTGTTTGTAGTCGTTGTACTTGCCACTGAAGGCCCGCTCCGTGCCTTTCTGCCGCAGCACATAGTACTGCTCCGGCGTCAGCTGCTTCTTCCATTCCGCCTCGGTTTTCACCACGGTATCCTGCATGGTGTCGCTGTTGAGGGCGTCGGTCTTGGCATCGCTCAAAGGCGCATCACCTGAAGTGGCGGTGGTATAGGCGCTGGCATCCACAGCTGGATTCTCCTGTTGGTTGCAGGCCAACATACTCATTAGTAATACAATAAAGAACATATAATATAGCTTCATACCTTGTTTTACGCAATAAGGAAGGCACCTGACTTGGGTCCCTCAAGTATTTCATCATATAATGAACAAAGAAAAGACCAACAATGTTTGCTCCATACCGACAGCCATAGGGCTTTGGGAGAAAAGTTTATTAATTACCTAACCTGTTTATTTCGAGCGGACTACTGAAGTCTAATCCCTTTTTTGTACATTTGCGGCTCGAAAAATCAATTCAATGCAAAATATTCGAAATATCGCGATCATCGCACACGTAGACCACGGCAAGACAACGCTCGTGGACAAAATCATCCACGCTTCAAAGCTGTTCGCTGACCATCAGCACTTTGATGACCTGATTCTGGACAACAACGACCTGGAGCGCGAGCGCGGAATCACGATCGTTTCTAAGAACGTATCAGTTCGTTACAAAGGCGTTAAAATCAATGTGATTGACACACCTGGTCACGCCGACTTCGGCGGCGAGGTGGAGCGCGTCCTGAAGATGGCCGATGGTGTACTCCTGCTGGTGGACGCCTTTGAAGGTGCCATGCCACAGACCCGTTTCGTACTGGGCAAAGCCATCCAACTAGGCTTGAAGCCAATTGTGGTGGTAAACAAAGTAGACAAAGAGAACTGCCGCCCTGATGAGGTGCACGAGCAGGTGTTTGACCTGATGTTCAATCTGGACGCGACAGAAGACCAGCTGGATTTCACCACGCTGTACGGTTCTTCCAAGCAAGGCTGGATGAGCACCGACTGGACACAACCAACTGATAACATCACGCCACTGCTGGATGCCATCATCGACGTGATTCCTGCCGCTCCATTCCGTGAAGGCACGCCACAGATGCAGATTACGTCACTTGACTATTCTTCTTTCGTGGGCCGTATCGCCATAGGCCGTGTGCACCGTGGCACGCTGAAGGAAGGTATGCCTATTTCGCTTTGCAAGGCGGATGGCAGCATCAAGAAAGGACGCATCAAAGAGCTTCAGATATTCGAAGGCCTGGGCAGAAAGTCGGTTGAGGAAGTATCAGCCGGTGAAATCTGCGCCGTGACAGGTATAGAGGGCTTCGACATTGGTGACACTATCGCCGATGCAGAGAACCCTGAACCGCTGGCACGCATCTCGATTGATGAGCCAACCATGAACATGCTGTTCACCATCAATAACTCTCCTTTCTTCGGTAAAGAGGGTAAGTTTGTGACATCACGCCACCTGCGTGACCGCCTGTTCAAGGAGACGGAGAAAAACCTGGCCCTGCGCGTGCAGGAAACCGACCGTGAGGACACGTTCCTGGTGTTCGGTCGTGGTATCCTCCACTTGTCAGTACTAATTGAGACCATGCGGCGCGAGGGTTACGAGCTTCAGGTAGGTCAGCCACAGGTAATCTACAAAGAAATAGACGGCCAGCGCCATGAGCCAATCGAGCAATTGGTAGTAGACGTGCCAGAAGAAACAGCCGGTAAGGTGATTGAGCTGGTATCGATGCGCAAAGGTGAACTGAACGTGATGGAGCCGAAAGGCGACCTGCAGCACCTGGAGTTCACGATTCCTTCACGTGGCCTGATTGGTTTGCGTAACAACGTCCTGACGGCTACTGCCGGTGAGGCCATCATGAACCACCGCTTCCTTCAGTATGAGCCTTACAAAGGTTCTATACCTGGTCGTAACAACGGCTCCATCATTTCTATGGAAACCGGTCCTGGTACCGCCTACTCTATTGACAAGCTTCAAGACAGAGGTACTTTCTTCGTTGATCCAGGTGTAGAGGTATACATGGGCCAGGTGATTGGTGAGCATAACCGCCAGAACGACATCACGGTGAACATACAGAAGGGCAAGAAGCTGACGAACATGCGTGCTTCCGGCTCTGACGACAACACCAAGATTGCACCTGCCAAAAACTTCTCTCTGGAAGAAGCCATGGAATACATCCAGAAGGATGAGTACCTGGAGGTGACGCCAAAGAGCCTGCGTATGCGCAAGATTTACCTCGACGAGAACGAGCGTAACCGCATGTCGAAGAAAGAAGAAGTGGCGTAGGTATAGCCCACTATGTTAATATTAAAAAAGGCCCTGCTCATGAGCAGGGCCTTTTTTATTGCCCTGCTTTCAGGTATAGCTGCTGATACGCTCGCTACAGCACCCGCTGCTTCACCTCGAAGGTATAGCGTCCGGAACCAGCCTTTCCATCTTTGGTAAGGCCTTGCACTTCCACTACATAAGTTCCCTCCTGGTCTGAGGTATAGAAACGGAGTTGCCTCTTCCCTTCTCTGTCCGTCTGCAAATTGGAAGACCAATAGAGCAGGTTGCGCAGGTCGGGTAGCTTGCTCTGGGCCTGCTCCTGGCTGTCATACTTCGGGCTGTAGAACTCGCGCTGCAACTGCATACCTTCATACTCTACCAACAGGGCTGTCGGGTCTATCTCCAGTCCAGCCATATCGCCGGCGTAAGTTATAAAACTCACCACGCCACTGTAGTCCTGCGTGCCATGGAAGTACTTGCGGGAGATAACCTCCAGTCGCTCCACTTTGCGTGGGTCCACAGCCATGATTTTGTCTGTGTCTAGTACCGGTATGCCATCCAGTAGTACCAGCGGCTCCTCCTCCATATAGGTATTGCGCGGGCCATCCAGCACGTAGAAGTGGTACTTGCCCTGTCGCTTGCGCACCATCACCGGCTGCACATACTCGCGCATCACCTCCTCCATCACCGGAAAGCGGGTATAGGCATCGAGTAGGAACACCCGGTCCGGTTTGCCATAAAACGCGGCGCTGTCTGTCACCGGTGCACTGAGCCTGTAGGAGGCTGGCGGAACATGGTGGTTTTGTACCTGCAGGTGTATACTACTGGCTTGAAGGTGCTGCTGCAGGCGCTCTGACAAATCGAACACTGGCAACTTAGTGGATGGGGCAGCAGCAGAGAACGGATTCTCTACCTGTACCTTATAGGTCGTGTCGCCTGAGGGGGCGGCTTGCAGCAGGATGTCGTTGCTGCCGTAGTAGTTCTTCACATCAAAAAGCACTTCCCCCTGCTGGTTGCTGCGGGAGTTGTAGAGGCGCACCATGCGCGAAGGGCTTGATAGGTAAGTCAGTACCCGCTGTGCCGGCTTGCCAGTCTTTGCATCCGTTACCTTGGCACGAATGAGGTGGCCGCCATATTCGGGAACATGGGCCAACGCCACAGGTCCGTTCTGCAGAACGTTCTCCCATTTGAAACGGCGCCAGCCGTGCGTCAGCATCAGGTTGTCCAGTGCAATGTCCGCTTCTGCTCCACGCTCTGTAAAATAATAGTCCGGAGTCTCAATGCTGCCTTTCAAGTCAGAGGTAAGCCAGAGGTAGCTCATGATGCCTTGTTGGCCGTAGGCATTAAGGGAATCCACTTTATACACCGCCACAGACATATCCGCCACCGCAGCGGTCCCCATCAGGCTGTTCGCTTCTAGCTTCAGGTCCACGGGAGCACGCAAGGCAAACTCTTTCCGGTCAGTGGCAGCCTGTATGCGAAGCCCTTGCTGCGGACGCTTGAAGTATAGCCGCTCGGCCAGCGGTTGCTTGGCTCCATTGAAAACGGTCAGGTGCGAAATACCTTCTCCAAGCGCGCTTTTCGCCACAGCGAAGGTGGCCTCGCCTTGGTGGTCGAGCAGGCGCATGTCGGCTACTTTGGCTTCGTGGCGTGTATGTGCGAGCAGGTATACCACCTGCGGTTCCAGGCCGGCGGTGGCAGGTATGGCGCGAACCGTTACCCGCAGTTCCTCCGGACCAGCCTCCGTCAGGTGCATGACCATACCCCTGTCATAGGCTTTAGGTAGTTCACGGGTGATAATCTGTCCTTCCGGCCCGTGCAGCACTGCTTTGTAGGTATCGCCCTGGGCGGGTGTCATGTAGAAATTACCAATCCCGAATTTGTGAGTATGCACATGGGCCACCGTGTCGTTACGCTGGTTAAGCACTATACCTTCGAACTTCAAACCTTTGCCGTGTTTGTCAACGGCCTTGAAGGCAACCCGGCTTTCCAGTCCGTTCACTAGCTGCCCGCCTTCCGGGAAAAACTGCACGTCGTAGGTCACAGATAGGTCTTCGGCACCCAAGCCCAACTTCTTAAAGGTATTGACTATCGTGAGTGGCTTCTCGAAGAAATAATCGCTGCTGAAGTTCTTCATCCAGTTGGTATAGGCCCTGATGACGTAGTTGCCTGAGTTGAGGGTGGCAGGCAGGAAGAGGCTTCCCCCGCTGTTGCCTTGGCTCATGGACACCTTGGTCTGCAGTACCGGATTGTTCTCTTTGTCGAGCACCTCCACGTAAGCCACCTTGCTCATGTTGATGGGGCTGTTGCTGATGGCATCTACATTGTAGAGCTTGAACCACATGGTCTCGCCGGCCAGGTAAGCTGACTTGTCGGTATGCATGTACAGCTTCTCCTGCAGCGTCTTGTTGGCATAGATTTCGAAATCAGCTTTCAACGACTTTAGCTTATCTTCCTGGCTATAGACTGACTGGCTACAAATCAGGTATAGCCCCAACAGGAGCAGGCTTTTAATAGGTATAAAGGTTCTCATATACATTTCTCTACTCCCAATAAACTGGTTTCCTGTTCTCTCCTCCAAGTACACGGCAGTCGGCACATGCTACAGGGGCAATAATGTAGGCTGGCCCGCCTCCCGGAGAAGGGGGTATTTCATCCAGAATGAGGTTGTAGTTCATGTATTCTGCCAACTGTCTAAAACCGACCGTTATGTAATCACAGCTTTGGTATTCCTTCTTGAACCCATGCGCTGAAAGCTCATCAACAGAAATAAACAGTCGCTTCGTGCTCATAGAACGGACGCTGAAGTAGCCGAACACCGACTCCTCGGGATTGCCTCCGTCCACGCGGGCTATGTTGCCTGTCACCTGCGAGGGTTGCGCATCGAAAAGCGAGCCTACGTTCTCCGTATTGCGCTTGAGCATCTGCCAGTATTCGAATTCCTCCCTGCTGATACCGTATTGCTTCACCAGAATGCTATACTTCTTGGAATATTTTCGGGAGTTGCCATTGCCGAAAGCAAGGGGCAGGTCCCGTATCACATCCTCCGCCAATTGCACACTCGTTCCAAGGTAGATGTTGGTGGAAGGTTCTGTCTTCCAGCAGGTGAAGATGCTCTCTGCTGGTGTTCTCCACCTTACCTGCCCTGCCTCATACAGCCAATTGGACTGCATTGCGGCTGTATACTCATAGGTTTCCTCGTACTCCCAGCGGTAGTAGCGGGTACTGTTGCGGGGGTCGTGGGTATTGAGACGCACCTGCACCCCCTCGCGCTCCACATTCCACGTCAGGCTGTCGATGGCAGGAGTCTTCTGGCTTGACACAAACTCAGAAAGGTATTCGCGTCCGCTTCTTGTCTTGATTCGCAGGCGGTATTTCTCGCCATATTCCAGCCGGATGCCAGTGAACATGTAGAGTCCGTCGTCATAAGGCTGGGCTATCAGGCCAGTGCTTTCCCCTTGCTCATTCTCCACGCTGACCTGCGCTCCCGTCTCCGCTGGCGGGGTTCCCTCCTCATTCAGGTTCTGGGTGCGCGTAAGCCGAACCATAGCCTGGCCCAGCTCCAGGTTAACGTGCCCGTCCACCACCAGCAGGCTCTCGTCCGGCGCCGACTCAGGCAGTTCGAAGGGCTCGACGCAGCCAGTGAGCAACGTCAGCGTAGCCACCCAGAGCGTTAACAGCTTGTAAATAGTATTCATCCTGTGCTAGAATTTGAAGTTGTAGGTGACTGTAGGTATAGGCTGGCCGAACACGGACATCTTATACCCTTTGATTTTGCCGTTCTCGGTGATGAAGTACACAGAGTAGGGGTTTTTGCGCCCTGTCAGGTTATAGACCGATACGGTCCAGGAGCTGTGGGCCAGCTTCTTGATTTTGTGGTTGCCTTCGATGTTGAGCGCTACGTCGGTACGGAAATAATCCGGGATGCGGAACTGGTTGCGGTCTGAGTAGTACACGCGCCTGGCGCCGCCAATCTCGTAATTGCCCATGGGCAGCGTGATAGGGCGCCCGGTGCTGTAGGTCACGTTAACGGAAGTGCTGAAGCGGCGGCTGAACCGGTAGTTGCCTACCAGTGTGGCATCATGTGGCTTGTCAAAGTTGCTCGGATAGTATCTGCCCTTGTTCACCACTTCCGGGGAGTTGGCATCGTTCGACTTCACCAGAGAGCGCGAGTAGGTATAGCTTACCCAGCCGTTCAGCTTGCCAGATGATTTGCGTACCATCGCCTCAACGCCGTAGGCCTGCCCTCTGGAGTTGATGATGTCCGTCTCGATGTGGTGGTTCATGATAAGCCTGGCCCCGCTCTTGAAGTCCAGGAAGTCGCGCATGGTCTTGTAATAGGTCTCCAGCGATACCTCGATGGTGTTGGCCCGCAGGTTGCGGAACAGGCCGATGGAATACTGGTCGCCCACCTGCGGTCGGATGTAAGAGTCACTCAGCTTCCAGACATCCGTCGGTGACACGGTGGTGGTATTGGTGAGGGTATGGATGTACTGGCGCATGCGGTTATAGCCGAACTTGATGGAGGTGTTCTCATTCAGGTTATACCTGGCAGAGAACCTGTATTCCGGCCCATGGTAGGTTTTGATGGCCTCTCCCGACCCATACGAAACAGTATCCACCACTGAGAATTCGCTTCTAGAAGCACCCGGGGCGTACTGCCGCACGTTTTTGGCACCCAGATAGGTATAGAAAGAATAGCGCAAGCCCACTGACACAGAGAAGCGCGGGCTAATCTCGTACTGGTCACTGATGTAGATGGCACTCTCCGCGCCCTGCTCCGGCTCCAGCACGTCCGGCTTCACCAGCGACTCAGCACCCTTTGGCAGGTAGCTGCCGGGCTTCATCCTGTACAGAATGGAGCTGGCTCCAAAGTCCACCACGTGCTTCGGGTTAGGGTAGTAAGTGAAATCAGCCTTTACATTGGATTGATTCAGGTCGTAGGCCAGGTCAAAGCCATTGACCGGCACCCGCTCACTTGCCACGTTGTACTTGTAGCTGCTATACCCGGCCGAGAACACGCCATACAGGCTGTTGGTGAATACCCGGTTCCAGCGGAGCGAGGCGCTCTGGTTCTGGTAGGTATAGAGGGTATCAGAGCCCAGCTTGAACTTGTCGCCGCTCATGTAACCGGAGGCGTACAGGCTGTTTTTTTCGTTTATCTCGTGGCTGATGTTGGCGTTCACGTCAAAGAACGAGGCTTTGCTGTTCTTGTACTTGTCGTTGGGCAGCTTTTTGAGCAGCCAGTCCGAGTAGGTGGTGCGCCCGCCAACCAGGAAAGAGGTCTTGTCTTTAATAATCGGACCCTCCAGTGTAAGGCGTGTGGACACCAGGCCTATACCTCCTGAGCCGGCGAATTTCTTCTTGTTGCCATCGCGGCTGGTGACCTCCAGCACAGAGGCCAGTCGGCCGCCATGCTTAGCAGGTATGCTGTTCTTGTAGAGTTCCACGCCTTTGAGCACATCGGGGTTGAAGGCTGAAAAAAAGCCGAACAAGTGCGAGGGGTTGTACACCGGAGCATCGTTGAAGAGAATCAGGTTCTGGTCAGTGGCACCGCCGCGCACGTTGAGCCCTGTGGAGCTCTCGCCCACGGATTTGACGCCTGGCAGGGTGAGCACCACCTTCAGCACGTCCGCTTCGCCAAAGGCAGTGGGCACCTGCTTCATGGTCTTGATGTCGAGCTTCTCCACGCCCATCATCAGGCCTGATACGTTCTTGTCTCGGTCAGCCTCCACCAGCACCTCCTTCAGCGACACTACATCCTCGCGCAGCTCCACGTTGAACTTGCCGTCGGAGTACAGTATGATTTGCCGCTTGGCCTCCTGCATGCCCACGCTCTTGATTTTAAGCTCATGCCTGCCGCGTGGCAGCGTGAGCGAATAAAATCCGAAGGCATTGGTGGAGACGGCCGTTAAAGGGTTTTCTATCAGCACGACAGCCCCTATCACCGGCTCTCCTGTCTTTGCGTTGACTACAGTGCCCGCAATGGTGGCATTGCCCGGCTTCAGGTTGTTTGTGCGGATGCCTATCTCATACAGCTTGCTATCAGAGCTGCCGATCAGCTTCTTGCCCGCAGCGCCCGCCATGAAATCAGGCACCTTCTCATCGCTGGCCTCCTCGTCTCCCCTGGCAAAAAAGCCTTCTGGAAGTGTTGCTTGCAAATCTGCGTTCTTCACCACAAACACCCGCTCTTGGGCATCAATGGCATACTGATAGGCAGTGCCCTGAAAAATCCTGTCCAACACCACTGGCAGCGGCTGTTGCTGTGCCTGCAGGTCTACAGTCAGGCTATCCAGAACGGTAGGGTTGTAATAGAACCTGTAATCCGTCTGGGCTTCAACCTGTGTTACGAACTGGGTGAAAGATAGCCCTGAGAAGCTCCCGCTGATGGTTTGCCTGGTTGTGCTCTGCCCTGCAGCCTCCTGCATGACCAGCATGCATGCGATGGAGAAAAGGAGTAGGCGGTAAAGCTGTTTCATTTTTACTTGTTTTGAAGAATATCGTATTGGGCTGCCAGGCGGACGATGGCATGTTCCCGGTCACCCTTGAAGTTTATCCCGTTGTCGCGCAGGTACTTTGAGAGCTCTTTCTTATGCTCTTTGAACAGCTTCAACACAGAAGCTTTGCTTTTCACGGCGTGGTACTGGTTATCCTTGCGAATGAAGTAACTGTCATCGACTGAGTAAACCAGCAAAGCCACCTCCTTTTTAGTGGCTTTGTGCCTTTTGGCTACCACCTTGGAGTCACCTGTATAGAGCATGTCATAGAAACCGGTTGCCATACCTGCGGCCGCGCTGTCCTGCTCCAGCCGCACGAAAGTATGCCCCTTGAAAGTGAAGCGCTGCACGCGGTCCAAATCCACCCGAATCTTGCTGAAAATACCCTCTGACACGTTCTGCAACGCAACAACCACCGCTTCATCCACCACATCGTACAGCATTGCAACACCCGCATACTCCATGCCGTCGAACTCGATGCAGCCTTCCCCCCAGTGGTTCATCAGGAAGAAAGGATGGCCTTCTGTTTGGTATTTATAGTCGAGGTACTCCGCACCTTTGAACAGGCTGGCTTGGCTGCCAATGGCCTCGTGGTACTTGCTGATAGCGTGATACAGGGGGCTTTTGGTAGCGGTGCTGTCGGAAGTTGAAGAAATGGCCCATGCCTTTGGCGCAATGCTGACCAGGCAGAACAGCAGGAAAAACGGAAAACGAATCATGAATTCTGGGGAAACGCAGAGTATTGCCTATAAATATATGGCTATATTTTAAAGTTTTAACCTTAATAGCAAAAAAACATATTCTCCTTTGGACTTGCCTGCAGCGGCTATGTGCCAAACTTATGGTACAGGTGCAGCTCCAAATCTTACTTGTGCGGCAGACGAAGACGTAGGCAACGACTACTTATGTTGTCGTCTGAGTATGAAGATGCAGGAATGAACAGGGACAAACCGGCCTGTATAGCGGGGGAGAATTGCACCAGAATGGCAGCCCTTTTTAGAATTATACTTCCGCTCCCCTGAAAACTTTATAAATGGATTACGTTAGATAGCACATATATAGCGATTGACATACCTTGTATGAAAAACCACCTGCTGCACGCTGCACTGTATGCGTGTATACTGACTTTAGCCTCTGGTTGCGCCAGAAGCAATTTCTTCACCCCCACTCCCATCACGGACGCTGAACAATACGAGAGACTCAAACAGACGAACCCATCGGATGTTGACAGCGTGACCATACAGGCCGGCCGGCATTACAAGCGCAGCGGGCTCCATACCTTCTTCTGGGGCAAGCATTACCGCGACGTATGGGCGGCTCCCGTAAAGGTAGAGGTGTTCGACATGACCCGCACGAGAGGCGGCCTTTCCATCGAAAAGCTTGGTGGCGGCATGCAGACCACCAGCCTGACTCTCGCCGACAAGGATGGCTTTACCTACGCCCTCCGCTCCCTTGATAAGGACCCGTTGGCGGTACTGCCTCCTCTCTGGCGCAAGTCGTTCGTCACCAATGTGCTCCGCGACCAGACTTCGGCCATAAACCCGTACGCAGCTTTGGTGCTGCCTCCCATGGCCGAGGCGGCTGGCATACCGCATTCCACTCCCCAATTGGTATATGTGCTTCCTTCTGACACCACATTTGGTGAACACCAGGACAAGTTCCAGGATGGCGTATACCTGATTGAGGAGAAGTACAACGATGAGAAATCCATACCTGACCAATTGACCGGAGAGGCAAAGGACATAGCCAGTTCTAAGAAGATGCTCAAAAACCGCTTCGGCGACGACGACCATTTCATCAACCAAAAGGCCTTCGCCAAGGCGCGCCTCTTCGACATCCTCATCAACGACTGGGACCGGCACGAGGGGCAGTGGGAATGGGCTGTAGCAGAGGAGGGCGGCAACACCATTTACAGCCCTATACCTAAGGACCGGGACAACGCCTTCTTCCAATTCGACGACGGCATTATTCCCTGGCTGTTCAGCCGCAAGTGGGCCATACGCAAATTCGAGTCTTTCGACAAGGAGTACAAAGATGTGTACGCGCTCATGATTAACTCCCAGTTCATTGACGCCCGCGCCATGACCGAGCTGAACTCTGAGGACTTCCAGGAGTTGGCCCGTGAGTTGCAAGCAGCGCTTACCGATGAAGTGATTGAGCGGTCTGTAAGGCAGTTCCCCGACTCGGTGCACCGGCTGGTTGGGCCAAGCACCGTCCAGAAGCTCAAGAACAGAAGGGACTTGCTTCCGGAGGCAGCACGGGAGTTTTACCTAAATCTTGCCAAAGATGCCCTCGTAATCGGCACAGACAAAGAAGACAAGTTTGAGGTGAAGCGACTCAACGGCGAGGAGACATCGGTCACGGTATACCGCTTGGATGACGACAAACAGGTATACCACCGGGTGTTCAAGCGCAGTGAGACAAAGCAAATCACCTTACATGGCCTGGCCGAGGACGATGAGTTCGAGGTAAGCGGCGAAGTGGACAGGGGTATAAAGGTGGTGATTGTGGGTGGACGAGGCGAAGACAAGATAGAAGATACCTCCCGTGTCCGGAAAGGGTGGTCGAGACACACCATCGTGTACGATACCAGCCGCGGAAACGAGATTGAATTCGGCCCTGAAACAAAGGACAAGACAACACACAAAGTCAAGGTACACGCTTTTGACCGGGAAGGGTTCTAAGCTATACCTGGTTGCTCATCCACGCTGGCTTCTGCGCCACTACTACTTGTGCATAGCCTTTCTTCTGACTATACCAGTAAACAAAACGAGCCGGCTATACCTAGCCGGCTCGTTTTGTTTACTGGTATACCTTGGGTTAGTCTTCTTTGCCTGTCTTGTTCTTGCCGCCTTGGCCACCTCCACCGGAGCCGCTTCTGCTACCGTTGCGGTTGTCGTGGTCTTTGGCGCCCCAGGAGCCTTGCCCCTGTTGCTGGCTGGCCGTCGCCTTAGTGCCATCTGTACCCAGGTCTACTGCTCCTTTGTGGTTCGCCGTATTGGAGTGATTGTCCGGCATGGGCTGTGCGTTGGCGTTACTGTTTGGTTTCTTATTCTGCTCGCTCGAGTTTTTCTTTTCGTTTGCCATCATAATTCAGTTTTCGGTCAACAACGGTCTGTATGCCTTACAGACTTCCCTCATTAGGTACGGGCCTGCTGAGGGAGGGGTTGTCCGGCTGAATGGCTACTGCTTGTGCACCACCGTGGCGGACGCCTGGGCAGCGGGTAGGATAAGCACTTCCGCCAGGTTCACATGGGCTGGCCGGGTTACCATGAACGCAATCAAATCAGCGATGTCCTCGGCTCTCAGCGGTTCATACCCCTGATAGACAGTGGCGGCTCTCGCTTTGTCACCTTTAAAACGCACCTCAGAGAACTCTGTCTCCACCAGTCCCGGGTTCACCTCCGATACTTTGATGCCTTCCTGTACCA
Source organism: Pontibacter roseus DSM 17521 (assembly GCF_000373265.1). Lineage (GTDB taxonomy): Bacteria > Bacteroidota > Bacteroidia > Cytophagales > Hymenobacteraceae > Pontibacter > Pontibacter roseus. The sequence goes on along the minus strand of NZ_KB890761.1, from coordinate 1,201,568 downwards.
AATCAATGCGCATGCCCTTGGAGATGGCATCCACGGCGAACTTGGAAGCGCAGTACACATTTCCGTTGGCGTATACCTCTTTGCCAGCGATAGAACCAATGTTGATGATGTGGCCTTTCTTCTGCGCCAGCATCAGCGGCAGCACGGCATGCGTCACATACAGCAGGCCTTTCACATTGATGTCCAGCATGGCGTCCCAGTCTTCCAAGGCTCCGTTTTGAATGGAGGAGAGCCCGTGGGCATTGCCTGCATTGTTCACCAGCACATCAATCGCCCTCCATTCTGTTGGTAAGCTGCTGATGGCTTCGCTCACCGCTGCTCTGTCACGCACATCAAACTGCAGCGTATGCACGGGCACCTCTGTGATTTGCTGCTGCAGTTCCTGCAGGCGTTCCGATCTACGGCCTGTTGCTATGATGCTGTACCCCTGTTTGGCCAGGGCAATGGCAGTGGCTCTGCCTATACCTGAGGTAGCTCCGGTAACGAGTGCGATACGGGACATGAATCTATTCGAAGAAAAGTATGAACGATATGTTGTGGTTGGTCATCTTGTCAATCAGGTCGCTTTGGGGGCTCGAGAAGGACTCGTCCTTCTGGTTGAAAAGGCCATGCGAGAACCGGAGTTCTGGCGCAAACTTGAAGTACGGGTAGAAGATGTCTAACCCAACGCCATACTCCAGCGCAAGGTCATACTTCTCGGTTTTAAGTTTCGTACCACCGGATGACGTGTCTTTCCTGCTGCCTAAGTCTATACCTGGTTTCACGCCGGCTACCAGGTATGGCCGGAAGTTATTACGGCGCTTGGACCTATACTTCAGCAACACGGGGAGTTCTACCATAGTGGAGCTCACAATAACGCCATCGAAACCCGGTTCTTCTCCTCCATTCGCCCCACCTTCAGTAAACTCTGTCTCACGTCCATAGAAGCCTACACCTGGCACAAATCGGGCATCCAGGTAATCAAACAGGCGCACGTTCAGCACCAGTCCAGTATAGAAGCCCGGACTGAACTTTGGGTTCACCTTAATGCCATTGGGTAGTTGGTCTGCATATGCCTGTGAGTGCTCAATGCTATACCTGGTGAGCGGCATGGCCAGGTAGAAACCGTAGTGTATGCGCTTTTCGTCATAGCCGGGCTTGTTCTCGGCCATGATTTTCTTCCTTCTCTGCGCCTCCGCCTCGGTAGCCCCCAGCAGGCAAAGGAGCAGTATACCTGCTACCGTTATTTTTTTCCGGTGTAGATGGAGCTGATGCCAAATGTAAGTGAATGCCATTTTGTTGTTTTAAATCCGACCTCTTCAAAGATGTTCAAAAAGTCCCTGCCGTCCGGGAATGCCTGCACCGACTCGGGCAGGTAGGTATAGGCGGCGCGGTCCTTAGAAACGAACCGACCCACCACCGGTAGTATATTCTTGAAATAAAATTGATACAGCTGTTTCATGGGGAAGCTCTGCGGCTTTGAAAACTCCAGCACCACGGCTGTTCCTCCAGGCTTCAGCACACGGTTCATCTCGGCCAAGCCCTGCTTCAGGTTCTCGAAGTTGCGCACGCCAAAAGCCACTGTGATGGCGTCAAACGTGTTGTCCTCGAACGGCAGGTTCTCGGAGTCGCCATATCGGAGCTCTATCTTCTTGTCTAGGCCCTTGCGTTGCAGCTTCTGCCGCCCTACCGCCAACATACCCTCCGATATGTCCACCCCAACTATCTTGTCAGGTTGCAGGCTCAGCGCCTCAATGGCGAAGTCAGCGGTGCCGGTGGCTATGTCCAGCAGGAACTTCGGCTTCTCGGGAGCGAGCAGGCTCACCGCCTTTTTCCGCCAGATGATGTCGATGCCAGCGCTCAGGAAGTGGTTCAGGAAATCGTACTTGCCGGCGATGTTGTCAAACATCTGGGCCACCTGCGACTTCTTGTCATTGTTCTGGTCTTTGTAAGGGACTACCGCCATGGGTTCTTGCTAAGGTAAACGTAAGGCAAAAATACTGTTCCTGAAACTATTCTGCATGGTTTATGTTCCATTATTCACAAAAAAACAGGCTGAGCGTCTGCCCAGCCTGTTTTAATCGTTTCGGAAAGGTTGCCCTGTACTTATTGGTTCGGAGTGGTCTCCTCTGTCTGTCTTGGGATAACTCTGAACTCGGTTCTTCTGTTCAACTGCATGTTCTCAGCAGAAGTGTTCGGAGCAGCCGGACGGCGTTCGCCGTAAGTCACAGTCACCATTCTTCTTGGAGAGATGCCCTGCTTCACCAGGTAATCGAAAGCGGCGTTGGCGCGGTTATCACCAAGCTTTTCGTTGTAGGCATCGCTTGCACGGGAGTCAGTGTGGCCTTCAATGCTGATGTTCACGCCTGGGTTAGCCTTCAAGTAAGCAGCCACGGCATCCAAATCACGGATTGACTCGGCACGCAGGTCATACTTGTCTGTATCGTAGAAGATGTTCTTCAGCTCGGCGATAGCAGCACCAGGCTTCACGCGGGTAGTGTCCACGTAGTCGATGTAGAAGTCGTGCGTGATGGCAGTCGTGTCGTTCAACACCATTGGCATCTCAAACGCCTCAGTCGTGATGACCTTGCCGTCTCTGCCAATCTCCACCTGGTACGGACGACCAGACAGGATGCTCACTTCATAGGTACCTGAGTCTGGCTTGGTCACGTCTCTGTAAGAGATAGGGCGTTTGTCAGCCTGCTGGCCGTTGAAAACCAGTTCTAGGCCAGGTATAGCCAGGCTATCCTGTCTTGAAAGCACACGGCCTGTCACACGCGCCGCACGGATATAGTTGATGGTGTAGATGTCCTTTTCGCCGTAGCCGCCGATGCGGTAAGAAGAAAGGTAAGCGTAGCTGCCGTCTGGGCTCAGGCGGTAGTAGGTGTCATCGTCAGGCGTGTTGATTGGAGAACCCATGTTCACAGGGCGGCTCCATCTTCTGGCTACGGAGTCATATTTGGCACCGAAGATGTCGTAACCACCCATAGTGTTGTGGCCGCGCGACGCAAAGTAAAGCGTTCCGTTCGAGGCGAAATATGGGCTGTCGTCGTCGAATTTGGTGTTGATGGAGTTACCCATGCTGCGTGGCTTGCCCCACTCGCCATTAGCCTGACGCTGTGATACGTAGATGTCCAGGTCACCGTCTTCGGAGTAGTGGCTGGTAGAGAAATAAAGCGTCTTGTTGTCTGGTGTGATGAAAGCATCAGACTCGAAATCGGCTGTGTTGATGTTAGAACCGATGCTCTTTGGCTGTCCCCAGCTGCCGTCGGCTTGGCGCTCGGAGTACATGATGTCACCGTTGTTCACGGAGCGGTACAACAGCATTTTGGTGTCGTTGTCGAACAGTTGGATAGAGGCGTCGTGGCCAGAGCTGGCCAGGTTACCCGCAATAGAGCGAGGCTGCTCCCACTCATCACCGTTTACCCTTTTTGTCTCGTAGATGTCCTCATAGTACTCACCGTCACGGGCTTTGGACGCGGAACTGTTGGTGCCTGCGCTGCGCGAAGTGAAGAGCAGGTAGTTGTCATCAGAAGAGATGACAGGGCTGTGCTCTGAGTATTGTGTGTTCACCACACCACCCAGGTTCTTCACGAAAACGTCTTTCGGGTTAGCCACTTCGTTTTTGGCGTTACGGCTATGCTGAATCAGCACGGCTACCTCCTCGCGGCGCCAGTCGTCACGCTTGCGGACGTTCGGGATATAGGCTTGGTAGTGCTTGATGGCGTCATCAAAGCGGTAGTTGATGTGGTCGATGCGGCCCAACCAGTACTCGATGTCACGGTCTACGTTTGGCTTGGCAGCCTGTGCGCGGTAGATGTAGTCGGCGGCTTTCTCCTTATCGAAGGTCATGTAGCTGATGCCTGCATAATACAGTGCCTCTGCGTTGTTGGGGTCGTTGGCTAAAACCTGCTCATAATAAGGTATAGCCGCTCTGTAATTTTCGCGGTCAAAAAATTTGGTTCCTGTTCTAAGCAGCTTTCTGTTGCTCTGGGCATCTGCTGGGGTAGCGAGCAGACAAGCCAATGCCAGCAGTAAAGAAAACCGCGAAAATGATTTGGCTAAATTATCCATGTTGTAAAGGGTTTGTTATACTATTATAGTTTGTTTGCTAGAAAGAGTCAATAAGGTATCAAAAATAGACCTATGCTGCTTAACGCCGTTATTGCACCGTTGGTATACGTTAAATATTAAAAAAGATGTATCTTCTAATTTAAAATATTCGCCCCTTGTTGGCACCCATTCTTCACAAACCCATCCCTTACGCCTCCACTAGCTTTACAGATACACCAAAGGTATAGTATTTTGCACTACTTTGCAGGTATACATTCTGATGTAGCCTGCAAATATATGAAAATATACATATAAAACTACACCTAACAGGATTTAAGTTTCTAAATATATTTAACTGCGGGAATATATCAAAATGACTTATTTGTTGGAACAGTACCACTCCCCCAGCCATACCTTGCTATCCCTCTGCCTGCTAGCCTGCGCCCGCTCCTCAAAACTACAAATCTGCGCACCTTCTGAAAAGCACTAATTCGCTTTGTGAAAAAGCCCAATTAAAATTTTGCCGGCCGAAAGAAGAACAGGCAATCCATGTATAGCTCCCGCTTCTCCTGCCGTGACTCAGGAGGCAATCAATCAAGGGCGCCCTCGCCACAAATGGAGCGGCCTGCATGTTAAATAAAATAATGGTAAATTTGTGGTTCACAACTGTACGGCGTCGCCAAATGGTGCTCGATGCGTACATATACAGAAAGCTGCCCTGCCGGAATGCCAAGGTATACCCAGGCGCAGCATAAGCTTTTGCAGTATGGTAATAAAAGAGGCTAAGTTTTTAGTGAGCAACACGCGGGTAGACCTCTGCCCCGAAGCCGACAAACCAGAGTATGCCTTCATTGGGCGCTCCAACGTGGGCAAATCGTCGCTCATCAACATGCTGACCGAGCAGAAGGGACTGGCCAAGACCTCCCAGACGCCCGGCAAGACCCAGTTGATAAACCACTTCCTGATAAACAACCAATGGTACCTGGTCGATTTACCCGGCTATGGCTATGCGAAGGTGGGCAAGGAGTCGCGGGAGCAGTGGCGCAAAATGATTAACTACTATATGCAGAAGCGGGAGAATCTGACCTGCGTGTTCGTGCTCATCGACTCGCGCCACGACCCCATGCAGGTGGATTTGGACTTCATCAACTACCTCGGCAATCTTGGCGTGCCTTTTGTACTGGTATTCACCAAAGCAGACAAGCAGTCGGCTTCCAAGACGGACTCAACCATAGCCGCCTATACCCGTAAAATGCAGGAAACTTGGGACGAACTGCCCCGCATGTTCAAAACCTCAGCCGTGAAAAAGGACGGCCGCGACGAAATCCTCAACTTCATAGACGAGGTGAACGCCTCGGTTCAGCAGCAACAACAGCAGCAATAGCGGATTGGGTATGCGAACAGGGCCAGGGGGCGCTCAGTGACCTTCACCTTAAATTGTTTTACCCTTATGAAAAGTAAAATCTCGATTTTGTTTCTTTTATTTGCCCTTGTGTCCTTTGCGGCCACAGCCCAGACGGCAGGAGCCAAGCCGGCGGAGCAGGAAAAGAAAGTGTGGATGCCGGACAAAGCCATTCCAGTAGCCGAATTTTATAAAGGCGGGCAGGAGGCCATGTACAACTTCATCGCCAAGGAACTGAACTACCCGCCCATGGCACGCCGTAACCGCATGCAGGGCGAGTGCATCATCAGCTTCACCCTCAACGAGGACGGCTCCACTTCCGGCTTCAAGATTCTCAAAAATGTTGGCGGCGGAACCGGCGAAGAGGCCATGCGCGTGGCCAAGCTGCTGAAGTTCAAGGCGCCAGGCCCGGGCTTCGGTATGGTGGCCAGCCTGCCCATTACCTTTAAACTATAACCAAAGTTCTATACCTTATTATGCCTATTGATTTAAGACAAGTTGCTGCCATTGCCGGCATGAGCGGACTCTACCGCATAGTGAAGCCTACCCGCAACGGCGTAATCGTTGAAAGCCTCTCTGACAACCCGACCCGTATGGTGGCACAGGCGCGCCACCGCATGTCGCTGCTTGACGAGATATCCATCTACACGACCGACGAGGAGACTACTGTGCCCCTGGCCGAGGTGATGGACCGCATCCACCAGAAATACAACGGCGAGCTGCCGCTGAGCGAGAAACCGTCTGACGATGAGTTGAAGGACTTTATGGCAGAAGTGCTGCCTGAGTACGACGAAGACCGCGTGTATGTGTCAGACATGAAGAAGCTGGCTAACTGGTACACCATCGTGAGCAAGCACCTGGAATTCTCTCCTGCCGCAGACGAGGCAGCCGGTGAAGAAGCAGAGGCTGATACCGAGGTAAAAGCCGAATCAAAGGCAAAGAAGAAAGATAAGTAGCATTTTTAACAATAGAAAAAGCCCTCCGGCAACAGAGGGCTTTTTCTATTTATAGCCATACCTAATATTGACGCATACCTATGTCCTATCCGCAGGCTTTGCTTTCCAGTGCCGCCAGGCAGCTGCAGCGCGTGTTTGAGGCAGACCATCTGCAGGCCTCCAGTGAGGAGGAACTGCACCAGCAGGTGACGCGCATGGTGCAGCAGCTGTTACGCCAGAACCTGAACCATCTGCTGCACATCCTCTACCGTATAGACGTGGACGAGCGTAACGTAAAACGGGCCATGCTTGCGGCCTCCGAAGGAGAGGTGGCCGAAAACATAGCCCGCTTGATTGTGGAACGCGAGCTGCTCAAAGCACAGATTCGCTTCCGGTATAGCCAGAATTAGTTAGCAGCCACTGTGTCAACTGATTTCACAGAAGCTTTCATAAACTCCTCCACTTTGTTCACCATCTCAGATGAGCCGATGATGAGCGGCGAGCGCTGGTGCAGTTCCGTAGGCTCCACCTCCATGATTCTGGTATGCCCGTCAGATGCCTTGCCACCTGCCTGTTCGGCGATGAAGGCCAGCGAGTTGCACTCGTACAACAGGCGCAATTTGCCTTTCGGCGACTTGGCCGTGGCTGGATAGATGTACACCCCACCCTTAATCAGGTTGCGGTGAAAGTCAGCTACCAGTGAGCCGATGTAGCGGCCTGAGTAACCGTTTTCCTTACAGTAAGAAAGATAGTTCTTGATGCCTTCGGGGAAGCTGTTGTAGCCACCCTCGTTGCAGGAATAGATGGTGCCCGTTTTCGGAGTGGTCATGTTCGGGTGCGACAGGAAGAACTCCCCCAGCGAGGGCTCATAGGTAAAGCCGTTTACGCCGTGTCCTGTAGTATATACCAACATAGTGGAAGAACCATACACAATGTAGCCAGCGGCAATCTGGTGCGTGCCGTTCTGCATGCAGTCTTCCATATTGCCATCTTCGCCCGGCTCTGACAGTCTTCTGTAGATGGAGAAGATAGTGCCGATGGACACGTTCACATCAATGTTGGAGGAGCCATCCAAAGGGTCGATGGCCACGATGTACTTGCCGCGCTTGTTGCCGGTATGGATGATTTCTTCTTCTTCCTCTGATATGATGGTGCATACCTCACCGCCATTACGAAGTGCGCGTATAAAGCGGATGTTGGCAATCACGTCCAGTTTCTGCTGCTCTTCGCCCTGCACGTTCTGCTGGCCATAGGCGCCAGTCACATCCATCAATCCGGCACGGTTAATCTCACGGTTTACGATTTTGGCAGCCAAGGCAATGTCGCGCAGCAATTGCGACAGTTCTCCGGTGGCAAAAGGGAAGTCCTCCTGCTTTCTCATAATAAACCTATCAAGCGTGGTGCCGACAGGTAGCGCTAGTTTGTCATTCATGATGTGATATTTAAATATATGGCTACAAAAATATGATATTTTGAAACATAACCGAAGGATACTTACATTTACGATGCAAGAGCCAAAACCGATGAAAGTATACAAGTTTGGGGGCGCCTCCGTCAAAGACGCCGATGCACTGCGCAATCTGGCCCATATCGTAAAGGAATACGGGGCGAATCAGCTCTTGCTGGTGGTGTCGGCCATGGGCAAAACCACCAATGCGCTGGAGCAGGTGTTTGACTTGGCCTACCAGCAGCAGGATTTCGCTGCCACCCTTGGGCATAGCCAGCAATACCATGCAACTATTGTTAATGAGCTTTTCCCGGAGCAGGGGCACCCTGTATACGCGCGCCTCGAACATCTGTTTTCTCAGTTGCAACAACAACTGCAACTAATTGCAACCCAGAGAAAGGGCTCCTACGATCAGCAATACGACCAGGTGGTCAGCTATGGCGAGCTACTATCCTCTGTTATAGTGCATTACTTCCTGCAGCAGCAAGGTATAGCCAACACTTGGGTTGATAGCCGGAAATATATCCAGACAGACACTACCTGGCGCGAGGCGCGCGTGGACTGGGCCTGGACGGAACGCGTTATCAAACGGGACCTCCCAGCGCTGCTGGAGCAGCAGCCGGTTGTGACACAGGGCTTCCTGGGCGGCACCAACAACGGCCTCACCACTACACTGGGCCGTGAAGGCTCCGACTTCAGCGCCGCCATCTTCGCCTACTGCCTGGATGCGGAGAGCCTCAGCATCTGGAAAGACGTGGCGGGTTTGCTCAATGCCGACCCCAAGCGTTTTGCTGATACGGTGCGCTACCCCCTGCTCTCTTACCAGGAAACTGTGGAGATGGCGTATTACGGCGCCTCCGTCATACACCCCAAAACCATAAAACCGCTTGCCAACAAGCGCATCCCGCTGTATGTGAAGTCCTTTTTGGACCCTGCTGGGGAAGGCACCGAGATTTGCGATTGCCGGTTTGAGGTGACGACTCCGGCCTACATCGTCAAAGACAGGCAATGCCTGGTATCCTTCAGCGCCAAAGACTTTGCCTTCATCAGCGAGAAGAACCTGGGCACTATTTTCAATGCCTTGTCGGAGCTGCGCATCAAAATCAACCTGATGCAGAACTCGGCCATCTCCTTTTCCATCTGCACCGACCTGCACGAGGAGCGCCTGCAAAAACTGATTGACACCTTACAGGACCAGTTCAGCATCCATTACAACACGCAGCTGCAGCTCTACACCATCAAGAACTACAGCAACGACAGCATACAGGAAATCATGGCTGGGAAAGAGGTGTTGCTGGAGCAGCGCACCCGCAATACCTTCCAGATTGTGTGCCGTTAAGCAACTGGCGCGAATCTCCAGATTCGTGACCAGGAGTAAAGTTGAGTCTGTGACTCAACGGGTTCGCAAATCCAACTGGCGTAGATGTAGCTATACCTATACCTGTGAGCGAAAGCTTCCCTATACCTGCTAAGAAGTTTGCGCCTGACGAGTCGCACACGCAACGCTATACCTTGGCACGGAAATAAATCCCTCGCCAGAAACTCTTTTCCCGATTGACCTAAAAGCCGTAAATTCACCGAAACAATAACCAGACTAAACTATGGAATTTATACTTGTTACCCCACAGGCCCGTACGCACGTGGCCCTCATCCAACTCAACCGCCCCAAAGAACTGAATGCCCTCAACCTGCAACTGATGGGCGAGCTGCGCGATGCGCTCAAGGAGCTGGACGAAAACGAGGAGGTACGCGCCATCATCATTACCGGCAACGAGCGCGCCTTCGCCGCCGGTGCTGATATCAAGCAGATGGCCGGCAAAACCGCCATTGACATGCTCAACATGGACCAGTTCTCCACCTGGGACCAAATCCGCAAAACCAAAAAGCCCATCATCGCGGCCGTATCAGGTTTCGCGCTAGGCGGTGGCTGCGAGCTAGCCATGACCTGTGACATGATTATCGCCTCCGAGACAGCCATGTTTGGCCAGCCGGAAATCAAGATTGGCGTGATGCCAGGTGCAGGTGGCACACAGCGTCTGACCAAAGCCATTGGCAAGGCAAAGGCTATGGAAATGGTACTCACGGGCAAGTTTATGACAGCTGACGAGGCCGAGAAACAGGGCCTGATAAACCGTGTGGTGCCAGTGGAGCTATACCTGGAGGAAGCTTTCAAACTGGCAGGCGAGATAGCTCAAATGTCGCCGGTAGCAGCCAGGCTGGCCAAGGAGTCAGTGAATCGCTCTTTTGAGACGCAACTGGACGAGGGTCTGCACTTCGAGCGCAAGAACTTCTACCTGTGCTTCGCCTCTGAAGACCAAACCGAAGGTATGAACGCCTTCGTGGAGAAGCGCAAGCCGGAGTTCAAAGGAAGGTAGTTGAGTTTAGAAGTTATACCTTCTGTCATTCCGACGAAAGGAGGAATCTTATACAAATAACTGCTGTAACAGATTCCTCCTTTCGTCGGAATGACAATCAAGAATTCCTTCTCCATTCCTAAACTCTCAAACTCCTCAAATTTTTCACTCCTAAAGTTCCCCCATTCACGCAGAAGATTTGCAGCTTCACTTTTAACTTTCAACAATACCCCCTACCTTTGCAGGAACTTTTACCAAGTAAGAATCATTCTTATCTAAGTGATGCAAAACCTGACCCGAGACGAATTACGACAGCGCCTGCTGGCATGCGGCCTTAAAGCCACACACCAGCGCATTGTGGTGTTCGAAACGGTGATGGCGCTGCACGGGCAGCATCCGGTGGCCGAAGAGGTATACCAGCTGTTGAAGCCGGCTAACCCGAGCATTTCGCTGGGAACGGTTTACAAAACGCTGGACACCTTTGTGGAGAGCGGCCTCATCAACCGCGTGTTCACCGAGGAAGGCGGCAAGCGCTACGACCCTAACACGGAGGCGCACAGCCACATCTACTGCAGCAACACCAAAGAAATCATCGATTTTGAGGATGCGGAGCTAGACCAGCTGCTGCTGGAGTTCTTTAAGACCCGCAACATGGAGAACTTCCAATTCAGGAGCTGCTCGGTGCAGCTGATGGGCTGCAAAGTAGAGCCCGACAAAAAGGTCACTATACAACGAGTTTCTAAATAGATTTTCTTATAACCCAAAAACACAATAAAAATGGCAGTATTAGTAGGTAAAAAAGCACCTTCGTTCAAAGCTACAGCAGTGGTAAACGGTGAGTTCGTAGAAGACTTCTCTCTTGACCAGTACATCGGCAAAAAGCACGTTATCTTCTACTTCTACCCAATGGACTTCACGTTTGTTTGCCCAACCGAAATCATCGCGTTCCAGGAGAGAATGGCTGAGTTCGACCGCAAGAACGTAGCAGTAGTGGGTTGCTCAACCGATACGCATTTCTCTCACTTTGCATGGCTGAACACACCGCAGAACCAAGGCGGTATCGAAGGCGTGGAGTATCCGCTGGTGGCCGACGCTACCAAGACCATCTCTTCTAACTTCGACGTGCTGGCTGGCCACTACGACTATAACGAAGAAGGCGAGATGACTTTCGTAGGCGAGCCGGTAGCTTACCGTGGCCTGTTCCTGATTGACAAAGAAGGCATCGTGCGTCACCAAGTAGTGAATGACCTGCCGCTTGGCCGCTCTATTGACGAGGCCCTGCGTATGGTGGATGCCCTGCAGTATTTCGAAGAGAAAGGCGAAGTTTGCCCGGCCAACTGGTCAGAAGGCAAAGAAGCGATGCAGGCTACAAAAGAAGGCGTTTCCAACTACCTGGCTGGCAAATCTGCTCACTAAGAAACCTGCTTCTTCTGAAGCACACAAACAAAAAGCCCCTGCTCTGGCAGGGGCTTTTTGTTTTTAGGCGGGCGATGTGCGCTTATTGTTTCATCCACAAGGCTCCATTCTTGGAAGCATACTTTCCTATCTTACCCTGTGCTTGCAGCTCCTGCAAGTGAGTTTCAGCCTCAACGGTCTTCATACTTGATAGCACCGCGAACTCTTTGGTGGTAAGTGTGCTATACCTGCCAAAGAGCGAAGCGTAGGCAGTGTCATACGCCTGCTTCGTCGCCTCCGGATGCAGCTGGAGCAGCGCCTGCTCGTACTGCTCGTAAGGGCGGGAGCCGTATATTAGGATGCGGTTGTCGTTCTTGTCAGTCACAAATATGGTCGGGAAACCCCGCACGCCCAGCTGACGCGCCAGCGCCAGGTCCTGCTGGAACAACGCAATGGCTTCGCCCTCGAAATCGGCCTTGAGCTGCGCCACATCCAGGTTGGTTTGCTCGGCGGCAAGCGCCAGGTTTTCCCAGCGGGCAATGTTTTTCTTCTCCAGGAAAATCATCTCCTTTATCCTTCGCAGGAATTTCCCGGCTTTTTCCTCGCCTTGTAGCTGGGCCGCTTTGAAGGCGATGGAAGGCGGGTAAGAGGATGGCAGCGGGTCTTCGAGCCACAGGTCGCCGTTTATCGGCATCTCGTAGTGGGCGCCGGCCTCTTCCCAATGCTGGGCTACGCTGGCCGGTCCGTTCACGTCGCGTCCGCCGTAGGCTTCCCAGCTTGGCAGCAAGCCGCCCATGCGGTATTCCACCTCAAAGTATGGCCCATACTCCAGCGCCAGTTTCTTCAGTTGCGGGTCGATACCCCAGCATGAGGAGCAGATGGGGTCTGTGAAGTACAGCAGCTTGATTGGCTTTTGAACTGAGGCGATATTCGTATCTTCTATGCTTGCCTGTGTTGTCGGTATTTCGCAAACTCCGGTTTCTGTATCGCAATACAGGATTGGTTTTGTCTCCATGGTCTTCTTATCTTAGCGTTAAACATTATCTAAATCAGCCTGTTAGCCAGCAGTCGACTGGCCTTGCTGAATCAACTTTAACAAAGGTCGGGCTAAACCTTTGAAGAGTCAATTAGTCAAAAAAACATGACTACCAACAATTTACCACAAGAGGAAGCGAGCTGCCCTGCCGAGGGTATACTAAAGCAGTTGTCCGGAAAATGGAAGCCGCAGATTTTCAGGCTGGCCCTGGATGGGCCGGTGCGGTTCAACGGTTTGCTGCGCCAGCTGCCGGGCTCCAACAAGCAATCGGTGGCGACGGCGCTCAAGGAGATGGAGGAGGCGGACATCCTGGTGAAGACCGTAGTGCAGGAGAAACCGCTGCATATTGAATATACCTTGTCAGAGAAAGGGTTGGCGATGGTGTCGGTGTTCCGGAGTATGGAAGGGTTCCTGAGCTAAGGCTCAGGCCTATATGACCAGCCACCGGGCAGGTATAGGTGACCTGCGTGCCGACGGGCACCTATACCTGCCCGAGACGCAGGCTGATTTCGAAGATTATCTTACCTGTACCGCTTTAGTTTTCCATCCTTTATCAGCCAGGCCTTTTGCGCCTCGTCCAGTATCTCTTCTTTGCTGTCAGAGAAGGCCTCCACTATTTTGTAGCGTTTGCCACCGAAGTGCTCGTCCAGGCGCTTCAGCTTTTCCTCCGCCTTGCAGGCCTTGCCGTCCACCAGATAGGTATTGTCCACATAGTTGGCTTTGGTGCCGAAGATTCCGTCAATTGGGTATAGCTCGAACAGCGGATTCACGTACAGCTCCAGACCACCTGTGGCGCAGTATACCTGCACTCCCTCCTGCTTCAGTTTGTCGAGGCGCTCTTTTACCTCCTGGTTGAAGTTGTCGGGGTACTCCTGCTGCCAGAACTCACGGGCGTAAGCCTCCACCTGCTCTGGTGACAGGTTGTCGAGGTAGTTGAAGAAGTTCTCCTTGAACTCAGTCTGCCGGATTTGGTTCAGCTTGAGGAGCAGCTTGTAGTAGAGCATCTGGAAGTAGTAGGCCACTTTCCGAGGCTTTTTCTTGCTCACGAACTTGAAGAACTCATCTTTGGAGCTGTCGTTGTAAAACGTGCCGTTCAGGTCAAAGACCGCCACCTTTATCTCATTCTGCTTGTTTTCCGTCATACTAAGTTGCTCTATACCTGCCGGGGCAGGTATGGGGTTTACGGAAAACCGGCCGGCAGGGCTAAGCAAAAAAGAAGAGAAACCTGCTTTGTAGTGCTTCATGAGCCTCCATTCGTGGCTATACCTAGTGCAGGAGTAAAGTCAGAACCCAAGGTATACCTGTCGCTGTGGTCGAAGAAGCTCGTTTGAGGGGATGTAAATCGTGTTGCCCGCTTGTCAGGTTTGCTCAGCGGTTATAGGTCTTTCAGCATCCAGATAGTACAGGCGAAGTGGCCCGAGTTGCCCATTGCATGCGGCAGAGGCCTGAACCCGGCCTTCTCGTACATCGAAACGGCTCTGGCCAGTTCGGGGAACGACTCCAGGTATAGCTGTTTGTAACCGAGCTCGCGGGCGGCCGCTATACTTTGCTGCATCAGTTGTTGGCCTATTCCCTTGCCCCTGGCTTCAGCGGAGAGGTAAAATTTCACCAGCTCCGCACAACCTGCTGGCAGGCCGTCGGTGGGGTATACGCCGCAGCCACCTATTATCTTGCCATCCTCTTCGGCCACGAAGTAGGCGCTGGCAGGCTGCTGAAACAGCTCGTACAAAGCATCGGTGGTCGGGTCGGTGTACACGGTGCCGGGCCTGTCGATTTTAAACTCGCGGAAAACCTGCCGGATTAAGGCGGCCAGTGGCGCGTTGTCCGTTGGCTGTATGGGTCGGATGATGCTAGGCATACGCTGGATTATATTCTGTCGGGTTGGTCTTTGTCTTCCTGCTTCACGGGACTCATCACGGGCAGGTGGATGTTGAATTTTTCAGCTACTATACGCACCAGTATCACCACCAAAGCAGCTGTCAGTTCTGTCACGCTTGTAGAGAAATGGAGCTGCGTGCACAGGTAATAGACAAGCCCACCCATGACGCAGGCCAGCGCATAGATGTTCCGGCGCAAGAGCAGCGGCACCTCGTTTAGGAGCACATCCCGGATAAGCCCTCCAACCGAGCCCGTGACGGCCCCCATCACAATCGCCACCCAGAAAGGCAGCTGCGCCTCGAGGCTTTTGCTGATGCCCACCACCGTGAACAGCCCCAGCCCGATGGCGTCGAACAGAAACAGGGCGCTCCCCAGTCTGAGTATTCTGTCTTTGAACAGCAAGGCCGCCAAAAGCGCGACACCCGTGGTCAGGAAATACTTGCCGTCCAGCATCCAGAAGGGCGTCACGCCGAGAAACAAATCCCGGATGGTGCCACCGCCAGTAGCCGTGACCAGCCCAATGATGTAAGCCCCAAACCAGTCGATGTTCTTACCCGAAGACAGCCTGATACCGCTTATGGCAAACGCAAAGGTACCGATTAAATCAATGGCGGTGATGAAGAGTCCTTCCAAGGGTGTGGTTTATTGGTAAGGTGGTGGATTAAAATTGTTTATCCCTATGTGCTTCTTGAGTCTATAACGGCTTGTATAAAAGGCAATCGAGGCGAAGCCGAAACAGTACTGTTATACTTTGTTGAGGGTTGGCTTTATAACATTTACATCAATCTTATCAATGTCAGCAATAGGTATTTTGTGACTTATATCACTAATATCACCAATATAAAACTCAAACGGGTGTTCTACCTTATTTGGAATCCACAATCTAAATTCGTTTTGGTAACTGTATCTGTCATCTTTGAAAAATGGACTTAACTCTCCTTCATAAGTTTTAGAATCGTAGTAATGAATTGGTGAAATATTATATTCTTTACCTAATTCCTTTAAAGACTTTTCAATCCTGTTAACAAATTCTTGTAGATTGTAAATCAATAGAGCAGCCTTGCCGAAACCAACGGCTTCTTCTTCAATCCTTACTCGCTGGATAGCTTTGATAGAAAGATTAATAAGTTTTGTTTTTACTCCATATATGCAGAAGATATTTCCTATATCATCTGGATGGTTGTAGTAGAGTTGAGCATTTGGCGCTATACCAATTACTCTGCCTTGATGCCTGATTTTAAAATCCTTTAGCTGCTTTAGGTATGCTTTCCCTTCATGTAAATCTCCTCTTAAGCCATCATTCTCAACAGTTCGAAAATACCTTATTGTGGTACAGTAAAAATGGCCTTTTCGCTGTAAAGCATCAATATGTTTTTCTTCACCGATTTTTATAAATAAGAAGTAATTTAAATCTTCTTCTTTCATAATCTACGTTTTGTAGCTTACTCACAACTTATACTAAAGCGTAAACATACGCTTTTGCTCCTAACGTCTGTTGGCTAAACGTAACTACCACTGTTTATCCAACCAAATATAGCAGATACTAGTAACTCCACAAGTTATTCCTCCCTCCCCTCTCACAAAGCAAAGCCCCCTTACCACTATCGCTTTAGAATACCCTATATTTGCAGCGTGAAAGCACCAAGACGCTCACAAGAGCTGCTCCCTCTGTAAGGTCATAGCCAGAAATTATACTTGAAACTACTCTACGACATCGGACTGAAAGCCTACCAGGCAGCTATTGCCTTGGCATCTCCCTTCCACCAGAAGGCGAAGCTGATGCGCGAGGGGCGCTCAAATCAGTTCGACCGGATGCAGCAACAGCTGCAGGGCAACACGGCTCCCGTGGCCTGGTTCCATTGCGCGTCGCTGGGGGAATTTGAACAAGGGCGACCGGTGATAGAGGCGTTTCGGGAGGAGTATCCGGGGTATAAAGTGGTGCTGACCTTCTTCTCGCCTTCGGGCTACGAGATACGCAAAAATTACGCGGGTGCCGACTACATCTTCTACCTGCCACTCGACAGCCACTCCAACGCCAACCGTTTTCTCGACATCGTGCAGCCGAAGCTGGCCGTGTTCGTGAAGTATGAGTTCTGGCACTACTACCTGCAGGCGCTGCAGCAGCGCGCTATACCTGTGTTGTCCATATCGGCCATCTTCCGGTCAGACCAAGTGTTCTTCAAGCCCTACGGCTATTTTTACCGCGACATGCTGCGCCGCTTCACGCACATCTATACCCAGAACCAGACCTCGCTGCAGCTGTTGCAAGGTATAGGTATAGCACAGGCCAGCATCGCCGGCGACACCCGCTTCGACCGGGTGCTGCAGACGGCCGCCAGCGTGAAGGCTATACCTTTGGTGGAAACGTTTGCGCAGAAGCAGCCAGTATTCATGATAGGCAGCAGCTGGCCCGCCGATATAGACGTGCTCCTGCCGCTCATACAGCAGTACAGGCAACATATCAAGTTCATTATTGCGCCGCACGAGATACACGAGAGCGGCATCAGTCAACTCATGCAGCAGCTGGGCGAAGGAGCGATTCGGTTTTCGCAGGCCGATGCGGCGGACATGGCCAGGTATAGCGTGCTGGTGATTGACAACATCGGGATGCTGTCTTCGCTTTACAGCTACGGCACCTATGCTTACATTGGCGGCGCCTTTGGAAAAGGCCTGCACAATACGCTGGAGGCCGCCGTGTTTGGGTTGCCGCTTTTCTTCGGGCCGAAGTTCGATAAGTTCCAGGAGGCCCGGGATCTGGTGCGGCTTGGCTGTGCGTTTCCGGTGCAGGATGCGGCTGGCTTGCTGGCCGCCTTCGGGCAGGTATACCAATCGCCGGAGCTATACCACCGTATAACCACCCGGGAAAAACAATACGTACAAGAACAGGCAGGCGCAACCGACCAGATAATGAAAGACATCAAACACCTGCTTACCCCTACCGCATGAAAGGAGTCGTTGTAAAATCCACAGGGTCGTGGTACCTGGTACGTGACGAGGCAGGCAAGCTGCACCGGGCCCGCCTGCGCGGCAAGTTCAAGCTCAAAGGCCTGAAGGTGAGCAACCCGCTCGCCGTAGGCGACCGCGTGGAGTTCGACGTGGAGACCACCGGCGAAGACACCGCCGTCATTCACAAAATCGAGGACCGCGAGAACTACATCATCCGGAAATCAACGCATAAGGCAGAGCACGCCCACATCATAGCCGCTAACCTGGACCAGGCATTGCTCATCGCTACGCTGGTGTCGCCGCGCACCTCTTTTGGGTTTATTGACCGCTTTCTGGTGACGGCCGAAGCCTACGGTATACCTACTGTGCTGGTGTACAACAAGACCGACCTCTATGACGAGGAAATGCAGGAGTACCAGCGGCAAATATCTTACATGTATGAGAAAATCGGCTACAAAAGCATGGCTGTTTCGGCTCACACCGACGAAGGCATGGAGGAGCTCAAAAACCTGCTGCACGGCAAGACCACGCTCTTTTCGGGCCACTCCGGTGTGGGCAAGTCTACGCTCATCAACCTCATCGTGCCCGACCTGGAGCTGAAGACATCCGAGATTTCCGGCTTCTCTGACAAAGGCGTGCACACCACCACCTTCGCCGAGATGTTTGAGATTGACGGGGATACCTTCATCATCGATACGCCTGGCATCAAGGAACTAGGCATTGTGGATATACCCAAGCAGCAGTTGGGCCACTTCTTTCCCGAGATGCGCGCGCTCATGAACCAATGCCGCTTCAACAACTGCACCCACTTCAACGAGCCCGGCTGCGCCGTGGTAGAGGCCGTGCGCCACAACGGCATCTCACTCACGCGCTACGAAAGCTACCTCAGCATCCTGCAGGGGGACGATAACAGGAAGTAAGCGTTGGGGAGTTTGAGAATTCAGGAGTTCGGGAGTTAGAGAGTTTGGGAGTTGAGAAGTTAGAAGGCTGCAATGATGGGCCTCACCTCAGGAGGGGAGTCGAAAACAACTGTCATCCCCCTACCCCCCCCTGCACGAGTTGTTATACCTGCCATTATTGTCATTCCACCCGCTATTGACAAAACACTCCATTGTCATTTCGACGATAGGAGAAATCTCACACCTTACTAGCCAAGCATCTAGCGCCAGCGCGGATGCGGCCTTTTTGAGGACGTTGAGGAACGAACAGGAAAGTGCTGGGTGTGAATCGGTTGGCATTTTTCACCGCTGGTTCCCACTGCGCTCGAACCAGCGTTAGTAGTGGTAGCAGATTCCTCCTTTCGCCGGAATGACAGAAAAAGGAAGGAAATAAAGGTAGAGACACAGGTATAGGTATAGGCAAAAGCCAAGCCCAGCCACCCTTGGTCCGTCCTTATCCAAGGAGGGGAATTTGGAACGATTACATCCCCCTGCCCCCTTCAAAGGGGGACTATCTGCCACAGCTGCTCTTCAGGTATAGCCGTTGTAGTAGCTGTTACAGACCACTGGCAGGTATAGCCTTAACACCCCTCTGACTCCCCTCAAGGGGAGAGACTCCACCGCTGCTACGGAGCAGCGACAACAGCCAGGTGCACTTTGCGGTGCTCCACTGTCTGAGCGTTCAGTGAGTTTGGAGCGTCTTGATTTTTTTTCCTACTTTGGGGGTAGGGGCCCTCGATTTTCATCAAGGAAAAAGTAGGTGCCCGCCGCACAGGCGAAGCTATGGAAAAAGGCAGCGAGCAAGCTAGCTTAAGCTGCCGCGACAACCCGACAATCAACCATCTCCTTTTCCCGTTACAGAAAATAAAACCACTTCTATACAGCTATGAAAATTGAAAACGCGAACATCCTGATAACGGGCGGCACACTGGGCATAGGGTATGCTACCGCCAAGCTGCTCATCGAACACGGCGCCAATGTGGCCATCACAGGCCGCGACGAGAAGCGCACCCACAAAGCCGCCCAGGAAATAGGCGCTCTGCCCATCACCGCCGATGTAGCGAACCCGGAGGATGTCGAGCGTACCTTCCAGACCTTTATGGAAAAGTATGCCGGCTAGATGCCCTCATCAACAACGCAGGTATAGGCATCTCTAGGCGGCTGGAGGAAGTGCGCTATGAGGACTTTCAGCAGGTGTATAGCGTAAATGTGTTCGGTGCTGCCATGATGGGCGCCCGGGCGGCAGAAATCTTTAAGAAACAGAACTACGGCAACATCATCAACATCGGCTCTACGGCAGCCACCAAGGGCTATGAAGGCGGAACGGTATACGCTTCCTCCAAATTTGCGCTGCGCGGCATGACACAGTGCTGGCAGGCGGAGCTGCGCAGGTACAACGTGCGCGTCATGCTCCTCAACCCAAGTGAGGTGACCACCGCCTTTGGCCGCCAGGACCGGGAGGAACGCGATAGCCAACCTAACAAGTTGCGTGGCCACGAGATAGCTTGCGCCATCAAAGGGGCGCTGGAACTGGACGACCGGGGCTTTATACCAGAGTTGGCTGTTTGGGCGACAAACCCTTTCTAAACCAAAGAGCAGCTGGTATACCTACCGGCTGCTCTTTCTATTTTTTTTAGCTGCTTGCTACTGTGCTGGCATCAAGACCTTGTTGATGCCGTGGAGCACGCCATTGCTGCTCATCAAATCAGGCTCTTCAATCAAAGCGCCGTTTACCATCACTTGCCCGTCCTTCTTAGAGACCTTCAGTTGCTGCCCTGACACCGTTTTGAGCATGGCGCCGTCCTGCAGGTCGGCTATTGCCAGTTTGCCGGCTACCAGGTGGTTGTTCAGGAGCTGCTCCAGCTGCTGCCGGTTCTCGTCTTTCATCAAATCTTCTAGCCTGCCGCCTGGCAAGGCCTTGAAAGCGGCCTCATTCGGGGCGAACAAGGTATAGGGACCTGTTCCGTTGAGGGTGCCTACCATGTCGGCGCTTTTGAGCATCGACACAAACGTCACCATGTTCTGGTTGTTGGTGGCGTTCTCCACAATGTTGCGCGAAGGCGTCATGGTATCGTCTCCTACCCTGCCCCCGCCCACGGGCTCGGCGTCATTTTTCTGGTCTACATGCGACGGGGGAGCCATGTTGCGAGCTGCCTTGTCCTCGTCGATATACTCTGTGCTGCCTTCGCTCTGGCTCGACTCCTCGTGGTCGGCGCAGCTCATCAAAGAGAGGCCCATCAGCGCGAGTCCGGTGAAAAATATGTTTTTAGCTTTCATCTTATCGTGTCGTTTATAAGTACGTGATGTTAATTGCGTGTATTAGTACAATTACTGTTTTTAAGCGCCACAAGTTTTTGCAAAATGTGGCGCAGCCCTTGTAACAACCACAATCCTGCCCTGTCTTGGCCCCCGAACCATATTTTCCGTACTTTTGTAGGCAAAGTGTTTTTACATACAAACCGATAAAATTATGAGAACCGCTGAAATCCATACCGCCAAAGGGGTGATGAAAGTAGAATTCTATGAAAAAGACGCGCCTAAAACGGTCCAGAACTTCATAGACCTGGCCAAGAAAGGCTTTTACGACGGGCTTACCTTCCACCGCGTTATTCCGGACTTCGTGATTCAGGGTGGCTGCCCGAACACACGCGAAGGCGCCAAAGGTGTACCAGGCACAGGAGGCCCTGGCTACAAGATAGACTGCGAACTGACCGGCGAGAACCAGTACCATGACCGTGGCGTGCTGAGCATGGCGCATGCGGGCCGCAACACCGGTGGCTCCCAGTTCTTTATCGTGCACAGCCGCAAGAACACCGCTCACCTCGACCGCAACCATACCTGCTTCGGCAAGGTGGTAGAGGGCGTGGACGTGATTGACTCCATCAGAGCCAATGACAGAATCGAGAAGATAGTGGTGCACGAAGAATAGTCGGACCGTTGTTAAAATTT
Source organism: Pontibacter roseus DSM 17521 (assembly GCF_000373265.1). Taxonomy (GTDB): domain Bacteria; phylum Bacteroidota; class Bacteroidia; order Cytophagales; family Hymenobacteraceae; genus Pontibacter; species Pontibacter roseus. Next base: position 1,180,256 of record NZ_KB890761.1, on the reverse strand, counting down.
CATAAGGCTGCACCCACCGTGCAGCCTTTTTTTGTACGCTCCCTGAATAGCATGTTTAGGGGTAATGGATTTACTAATTCTAATATAGGGTCGGTTCCTAAAGGATTTATGCATATTTTTACCTGACATGGGCTGGTCTGGCAAGCGTTTTTTGCTATCCATACAAGCCAGCCCCATGCGTATAGCCACGTATTTCTGAACCTTTTCCACCTTACGGCAGGCCTTTCTGTGCGCTTCCTGCCACCAACCTATTTATGAAGAAACTAGCTCTACACTGGCAAATCCTGATAGGCATGGCACTGGGCATAGCCTGGGGATTTTTCGCAAGCTCTGTCGGCCTCATCGAATTCACTGCAGATTGGATTAAGCCTTTCGGCACCATTTTTATCAACCTGCTCAAACTCATTGCCGTGCCGCTCGTGCTTGTGTCGCTCATTACGGGCGTGGCCAGTCTGAGCGATATCAGCAAGCTTTCGCGCATCGGCACCAAGACCATCGGCCTATACCTGATGACAACCGTGATAGCCGTGGTACTCGGGCTTGTTATCGTGAACATAGTGGAGCCGGGCAAGGCCTTTTCTCCGGAGAAGCGGGAGGAGTTCAAAGCCCAGTTCGCCGCCACCGCCTCTGAACGCTCCACCGACGCCGAGGAAGTGAAACAACAAGGTCCTCTGCAGGCGCTCATCGACATTGTGCCAGACAACGTGTTCGGGGCCATGACCGATAACAGCAGCATGCTGCAGGTCATCTTCTTCGCCCTGCTCTTCGGCATCGCCCTTATCCTCATACCCAGTGAAAAGTCAAGCCCTGTCACTTCCTTTTTCGATGGGGTCAACCTGATTATACTCAAGATGGTCGACATCATCATGATGGCCGCCCCTTACGGCGTATTCGCCCTGTTGGCGGGCCTGGTGGTGGAGTTCGCCGGTGATAATCCCGCCTCTGCCGTAGAGTTACTCGTTGTGCTGGGCTACTACTGCATCGTTGTGATTGCCGGCCTGGCTATTATGATGTTCGTCGTATACCCGATTCTGGTGACCACGGTAGGAAAGACGAGCTACAAGACCTTTTTCAAAGGCATATTCCCAGCCCAGATGCTGGCACTTTCCACCTCCTCGAGTGCCGCCACGCTACCCGTGACCATGGAGCGCTGCGAGGAGAACCTGGGCATCAACCGTGAAATCACCAGCTTCGTGCTGCCCCTGGGCGCCACCATCAACATGGACGGCACCAGCCTGTACCAGTCCGTGGCCGCGGTGTTCATCGCCCAGGCCTATGGCATGGACCTCTCGTGGGCCACGCAGGCAGGCATTGTGCTCACGGCCACGCTTGCCTCGATTGGTGCGGCCGCCGTGCCCGGTGCCGGTGTGGTGATGCTCGTGATTGTGCTGCAACAGGCAGGTATACCCATAGAAGGTATAGCCCTCATTCTGGCACCCGACCGTCTACTCGATATGCTCCGTACCACGGTGAACATCACCGGCGATGCGACCGTCGCCATGGTGGTGGCCCGCTCCGAAGGGCAGCTGCATCCGCCTGTGATGGAAGACGCCGGCCTCAACTAAAGACCATACCTGCGATTTCAGCAGTACTGCAAGAAACACAAGAGCCAATGGCAACGCTCTTGTGTTTTTTTATGTACCTTGGTTAGACCAGTGGCTGCCGCAGAGCAGCTTAAAAAGGGAGGTTCAGGTATGAAGCAAGAGGACATGCGCTTATTCCAGCTGTACCCGCTGGGCGATGCAGCCATCACCGTGCAGTTTGGGGACAGCATTGATTCGGACACCCACAACAAGGTGCGCATCTTCAGCGCCTACCTCGACCGCCATCCTTTCCCTGGGCTGGTGGAGCAGGTGCCGGCCTTTACCACCGTTACCGTCTACTACGACCCATGGGTGGTGAGCGAAAAAGGCCTCTACAACCCCTATGCCCGCCTGACGGAGCAGCTGCAGCGCATGCTTCAGTTGGCACGCGAAAGCCGGAAAAAGCCCAAACCCCGGGTAGTAGAGATACCTGTCTGCTACGGAGGCCACTTCGGTCCGGATTTGGAATATGTGGCACGGCGGAACAAACTCAAACCACAGGAGGTAATCGCCTGTCATGCCCGCAGCAAATACTTGGTCTACATGATTGGCTTCGCCCCCGGATTCCCGTACATGGGCGGCCTGAGCAAGAAAATCGCCACACCTCGCAAAGACACACCTCGTCCGCACATACCTGCCGGCTCTGTAGGTATAGGCGGTAACCAGACGGGGATATACCCAATTGAGACGCCCGGCGGATGGCAGCTGATTGGCCGCACCCCGCTCACCTTGTTTGACCCCAACCGTGCGCATCCCAGCCTGCTGCAGGCCGGTGACCAGGTTCGTTTTGTGCCTATTTCCGAAGAAGAATTTCAGCAGAGAAAGGAGCTGGAAGATGAGTCTTGAGATACTGAAGCCGGGGCTGCTCACCACGGTGCAGGACAGGGGCCGGTATGGCTATCAGCGGGAAGGCATCATGGTGGGGGGCGCCATGGATACCTTCGCACTGCGAGTGGCCAACCTGCTGGTGGGCAATGCCCAAAACCAGGCATCCTTAGAGATAACACTGGCAGGCCCCACCATCCGTTTTAGCCAGGACCACCTCATCGCACTTACCGGAGCCGACCTCTCACCTACGTTGGATGGCGAGCCGCTGAAGCAATGGCGCACCCTTTACGTGAAGGAAGGAAGCACATTGGCCTTTGGTGAGCCGAAGAGCGGCTGCCGAACCTACCTAGCTGTGTCGGGCGGCTTTGCCATACCTGCCGTCATGGGAAGCTACAGCACCTCCCTGCGGGCTGGAATCGGTGGACTGGAAGGTCGTGCGCTCAAAGCCGGAGACCGTATCCCCTGCACGGGCATCACACCAACAGGTATAGCCCTGCTCCGGGAACCGGCTACCACGTTTAGCAACGGCACCTATACCTACACCAACTGGACGCCGGACCCGCAGCTATACCCCAACTACCACCCCAACCCCACGCTTCGCGCCATCAGAGGGGCTGAATACGAACTCTTCTCTGAGAGTAGCAAAGCTTTGATTTGGTCGGAACGGTTCCAGGTATCACCGCAGTCTGACCGCATGGGCTACCGGCTGCAGGGAGTGACCATCTCCCTGGCCGAGCACAGCGACCTCATCTCCAGCGCCGTCACCTTCGGCACGGTGCAGGTGCCGCCTGAGGGGCAGCCCATCGTGCTGATGGCCGACCACCAGACCACCGGCGGCTACCCACGCATTGCACAGGTGATTTCAGCCGATTTGCCTATCTTGGCTCAGGTTGTGCCCGGTCAGACGATAGACTTGGTGGAAGTGACGCTGGAGGAGGCACAGCAACTCTACGTCCGGCAGGAACAGCACATCGCGCAGCTGGAGCGGGCCATTCAACTGAAAAACCACCTATGAGCACACCCTTTACTGTTGACTTGAACTGCGACCTGGGCGAGAGCTTCGGTGCCTACTACATGGGAAACGACGAGCAGATTTTACCCTTCGTGACATCTGCCAACATCGCCTGCGGCTTCCATGCCGGTGACCCCAGCGTGATGCGGAAGACCGTACAGCTGTGCCTGCAGCACAACGTGGCCATTGGCGCGCATCCCGGACTACCCGACCTGGTAGGCTTCGGCCGTCGCGAGATGGCTGTCTCACCGGCAGAGGCTTTTGATATGGTGGTTTACCAGATAGGAGCCCTGATGGCTTTTGTGCAGGCAGAAGGCGGCTTGCTGCACCACGTGAAACCTCACGGCGCCCTCTATAACATGGCCGCCACCAACAGCGCCTTGGCAACAGCCATAGCGGAGGCGGTCTACAAAGTGAAACCCAATGCCATACTCTACGGCCTGGCCGGTAGCGAATTGGTAAAGGCAGGTATGAAATTAGGTATACAAACGGCCCATGAAGTATTCGCGGACCGGACCTACCAGCAGAATGGCACCCTCACCTCCCGCCGCCAGCCCGACGCGCTCATCACCAATCAGGAACAGGCCGCACAGCAGGTGGTGCGTATGGTCAAAGAAGGCAAAGTGAAGTCACAGCAGGGCCAGGACGTGGCTATACAAGCCGACACCGTGTGCCTGCACGGCGACGGACCGCACGCGCTGGCGTTTGCGCGCCACATCCGGGAGGTGCTCCAGCAGGAGGGCATTACACTTGCTGCTAAAACTCCTAAGAGCCGATGAAGCAGCAGCGGAACTGGAGCGTGCTCCTCGGGGCGGCTTTTCTGATGGCCACTTCTGCGGTCGGACCCGGCTTCCTCACCCAGACCACCGTTTTCACCCAATCGCTTGGCGCGAGCTTCGGGTTTGTGATTCTGGCCTCCGTCGTCTTGGACGTTGGCGTGCAGCTGAATGTGTGGCGTGTGATTGCCGTGTCGGAGAAGCGGGCGCAGGACATTGCCAATATGGTGCTGCCTGGGTTGGGGCTGTTCATTGCGGTGTTGATTGTGCTGGGTGGTTTTGCCTTCAATATCGGCAACGTGGGGGGTGCGGGGCTTGGGTTCAATGTGCTGTTCGGCGTATCGCCGGAGGCGGGGGCTGTCATCGCGGCGGCCATTTCCATTGGCATCTTTCTGGTGCGCGAAGCGAAAAAGGCGATGGACCTCTTCGCCCAGTTCATGGGCCTGCTCATGATTCTGCTTATCGTGTACGTCGCCGTCACCAGCGCTCCCCCAGTAGGCGAAGCGCTGGTGAAGAGCTTTGTCCCCGATGAAATCGACATCATTGCCATCATCACGCTGGTGGGCGGCACGGTGGGCGGCTACATCACGTTTGCGGGCGGCCACCGCCTTTTGGATGCTGGTGTGAAGGGCGAGGCCGCGCTGCCCCAGGTGACGACCAGTGCCGTGTCAGGTATAACGGTTGCCTCCATCATCCGCATCTTTCTTTTCCTGGCGGCCCTGGGAGTGGTCAGCAAGGGGCTGGCGCTGGACGAGAGCAACCCGCCGGCCTCTGTGTTTCAGTTGGCGGCAGGCAACGTAGGCTATAAACTGTTTGGCATCGTGATGGTCTCGGCGGCTGTTACGTCTGTCGTCGGCTCGGCCTATACCTCGGTCTCCTTCCTCAGGTCCTTCCACAAAAGCATTGAGCGGTACGAGAACTGGGTCATCATTGGCTTCATCGCGATTTCTACCCTCATCTTTGTGACCATTGGGCGCCCGGTGCAACTGCTCATACTGGCGGGGGCGCTCAACGGACTTATCCTGCCCATCACGCTGGGCACCATTCTGCTTGCTGCCCACAGGGCAAAGATTGTAAAGGATTACCAACACCCGCTGTGGCTGACCGTTTTTGGCCTACTGGTGGTGCTGGTGATGGCCTGGATGGGCGGCTATACCTTGCTGCAGCAGCTGCCGGCCTTGTTTGGGTAGGTATAGATTCAGAGCGACAGCAGTAGGATGGAATAGGCGCCCGCTCCCAACGCGAAGGCCCAGTAGCGGCTTTCACGCTCTTCGGGCAGCTCCTCCTTCAGCACGTTCAGCACCACGCCGCCTCCCACAAACGCCATGAGTAATATTACAACAGAAGCAGGTAACTCTACAACAAAACCCAATCCCCAGCCCAATAGCAGTGCCGCCACCAGAATCCAGCGGCCAAAGTGCCGGTATATGTTGCGGTGGTGCTCCTGCAGGCCATAGTCGTTGATGATGAAATGCAGCGCCATGGCCACGGAGAAGAGCAGCATCTCCTGCAGCGGCCCCTGCTCCCGCTGGTACAGGATGTAGCCAATCAGGCCGTTGTAGATGGCGAACGAGCCGATGTGCACCCAGAAGATGCCTTCGGCCGGCTTGTCCTCCATACCTTTCACTCGTTTCTCCCGCCTCGACACGATGGCCACCCGCTCCAGCCCATAGAAAACCGCCAGCCCCACCAGCGCCATCAGGTAGACATGGTGCTGCAGAAAGCCCATGGTGCCGTGCACCTCCTCTATGTGCTGCTGCCCCGCCCCCAGTTCCGGGAACAGGTGCAGGAAAACATAGGCCACAGAGGCGCCGCCCGCCCCCGACAGCCAGATGCTCCGGGGCAAGCCTCCTAAAAAAGCCAGCCGGCTCCCCAGCAGGTGAATCAAGCCGAGCCCGATGATGGGCCAAACGGATATAGGATGTTCCATAGCAGAGGCTACTGTGAATTATACCTTCGGGTTGCTGAGGAAGGTGCTGTTTGAGCAGGGGAAGTTTATAGAATATTTGGTATATTTAGGGGAAGGGCCGGAGGATGATGGATAACTGGCTTCCGTCCCGCTTAAATGATGGGTAAACGTCATAATGGCGTTTGTACGGTAGTTGGTAAAATTATGAGCAATGAAAAACAAAGCACTCCCACTTGTCCTGCTCATTTTTTTATTGATGAGCAGCAGTGCTTTTGGTCAGGGCGTAGAAGAAAGAATACGTTTTCACATTGCTCCCTATAATTTTTTCGACCCAATTACAGGCGTTCTACAAATTGGTGCCCACAAGCACATACATCAACGATTCGCATTGTCTTTAGACCATGGGTTCAAAATGCAGACTTTCCGAAATATTATAACAGACGGTAAAAACGAAAGGAAGAATCACAGGTATTCTAAAACGAAAGCTGAGTTAAAATACTTCATTCGGAAAAACGCATCTGTCGCTTTTCCATACCTATCAGTGGAGGGAATGTATTTCCCGCAGAAATATGTAAAAGAGAGTGATTATCTGATTACAAATAATTCATACTACAGGTATGACTTTTCGAATATAAAGAGGACAGTATGGGTTGCAAGTATGAAATACGGGCTAGAGGTCAAAGTCAGCAATTTTGTATTCGACCATTTCATTGGCATAGGGGTACGATGACTTTCTATAGCGCACCAACCTATTGGCTTAGTAGAGTATGAGTATTTTGAAGAAAGGGATGTTTGGTTTCCTCCCATCGACCGAAATGAAGGAGTATTCTACCGACCGCATGTATCTATGGGCCTAAAGGTAGGGTACATCATCAGGTAATAAATTACCAACCACACCTAAAGCACACTAGAGCGTGCCTTAGCCAAGTCCGTTATAAAACTCAATCATCCAATCAGCATAAGATGCAATTAGCAGAAGATACTTTCTTACAGCGTTTCCCTTTGATGATAATTGCTTCGCTGGTATTGTTTCACATGGTTATATGGGTGGTTTTAGGGAAAAAGAATTTCTATAAAAACCTGTATTCTAATTCTATCTTCGGGCTTTCCATCGTTGTTGTAGTCATCGGGATGCTGTTCGGAAAATATGGCGCAAACTTCGGGTTAGAATGGTGGGTCTATTACCCCGTTCCCATGTTGATGAATGTCCTGTTGCCTCCGCTAGTCTTGAAGATGAACGGTAGAAAAACTGCTTTGTACCTACTCCTGAGTTTTTTATCTGCGCCAATCATCCATATCTTTTTCTCCTTCTTCTTCAATTGGACTGAATACATGCCTTTTTGGGAGATACCCTATTTCAAATCTATCTTGAGTTGACAATAAAAAAGGATATTAGCCGCACCCAGACAGTATATATGACAATGTTCAACCAAACACGTTATCCATAACCTGCTACAGGAACGGGTTTAAAACCTTAACTTGCGACTACTCATCAAATTGACCTAATGCGACTATTCCTTCAGTGGACAATCATCATCCCTATCCTTGCCTGGATGCTGTTTTTTTCGGGACTTATAAATGACAGCAGTATCTTTCAGGTTGCAGCGAGTATCCTGCTCATTTTCAGTGTGATGTCAGCCGTGCATCATTCCGAAGTCATCGCGGAGAGGGTGGGCGAACCGTATGGCACCATCATCCTGGCCATATCGATAACAGTTATAGAGGTCTCCATCATTGTTTCCCTGATGATGACGGAAGGGCAGGCGGCTGCCTCACTGGCCAGGGACACCGTGTATGCCGCCACCATGCTCATCCTGAACGGCATAGTCGGGCTCTGCCTGTTGATTGGAAGCCTGAAGCATTACGAACAGGATTTTTCCAAGCCTTCTGTCACCATCGCCCTGGTCTCGCTAATTTCCATTGTCGTCTTTACGTTGGTGTTTCCCACCTTCACCGAGAGCGTCTCAGGGTCCTACTATTCAACGCCCCAACTCATTTTTGCCTCCATCGCCTGCCTGGTTATTTACTCCTGCTTCCTGTTCGCACAAACTAGGAGGCACCGGCAATATTTCCTGACGATTGGCAAAGATGAAGACGAAGAAAAAGCGCAACCCCTCATTATCAGCAATAGGTTGTTTGTCACAAGCTTGCTGCTGCTCATTGTCTGTCTAGGTATAGTCGTGCTGCTGGCAAAAACGCTCTCTCCCACCATAGAAAGCATCATCACGGGCTACAACCTTCCCAAAACATTGGTAGGTATCGTCATTGCGGCCATCATTCTTTTACCCGAGGCGATTGCCGCCATCATCGCGGCCAGAAACAACAGACTCCAGACGAGTATAAACCTATCGCTAGGTTCGGCTCTGGCGAGTATAGGCCTGACAATTCCGAGTGTGGCAGTAGTATGTATTATGTATGACATGAACATCATTCTGGGGCTGGACATCAAATCCATCATCCTGTTGGGATTATCCGTTTTCACGGTGATGCTGTCGCTGAGCGGTGGCAAGACGAATATAGTCTACGGCGTGGTACTCTTGGTGAATCTGTTCGCTTTCGTGTTCCTGATGATATACCCTTGATATCGGCAAATTCCTAAAGCCCGGCTATACCTGTATGGTGCACAGAACAGGTATAGCCGGGCTTTTTTGTGAGAAGCGACGTATGGTATAGGCAGTGAATCGCTCTCTGGTTCCGCGTTATACCTATACATCCCACTGCCCCATCCGAAGGGGACCCTGCTATACCTGCACACTCTATTGTCATTTCGACGAAAGGAGAAATCTGGTACGCTTCGGGCCGCACATCCAGCGCCATCGCCGATGCGGCTTTTCTGTGGGCGGTGCGGAGGGAAACAGTGGGGAATACCAGGTGCAAGCTGGGACCATCACTTCCTCCGGTTACCGCTGCGCTCGAACCGGAGGAAGTGATGGTCCCAGATTCCTCCTTTCGTCGGAATGACAGGTAAAGAAGGGAATAACAGACGGGTGTGCAGGAAAGGCAAGAGCAGGTATAGGTATAGCCACTCCAGTTGCTCCAGACCCCAACAAAAAAGCAGAGGCACAACCCATGTACCTCTGCTTTTTTTAACTCTCAAACTCCCAAACTCTCTAACTCTTAAAAGTCGTCTTCATCCTCCTCTTCTTCGCCAAAGCTGGGCATGGAGAACATACCACTGAGCAGGTCTTTGAACTGCAGGCCGGAGCTGAGGCGGTTTTTGCTGAGCTGGCTGTGCTCGGCCAGGCCATGCAGGGCAAACTCCATCAGAAACAGTTTTTCCTTGTCCTCGGCCTTTGGCTGGTACTTCTCCACCAATTCGGCTAGGCCCGGCACCTGCTGCAGCGCTTTTTTGTAGGCAGCCGCAGGGGCATCGTTTAAGATGTCGAGCGTGTTGCCTTCGCCAAACCAGTCGGTCACCTTCTTGTAAGGGTTTGGTGTCGCTTTGTTCTTTTTGGCTTTATCCGGGTCTGGGAAGTACTTGAGGAACTGCGTCCGGATGGCTTTGCCCATGAGCACCTGCGCCACATGGCCGGCTCCCTCCTGCTCGCCTTCGTACACCAATTCCACCTTGCCCGTGACGGCAGGTATGGTATTCAGGAAATCCGCCACCCGCACATACGTCGCCTTCTCCCCGTTCAAAAGCGCCCGGCGCTCCGCCGCGCTCAGCAGGTTCTCGAAAGCGGAAATGGTAAGGCGTGCCGACACACCGCTCTTAGGGTCCACGTATTCGCTTTCCCGCGCCTCAAAGGCCACTTGCTCTATCAGGTCGCTGATAATGTCGTTATAGGTGACCAGTTGCTCCTGCTCCTCCTTGATGTGCGCCTCCTGCCGCGTGATTTTCTTACCAATCTCGATGCTCTTGGGATAGTGCGTGATAATCTGTGAGTCGATACGGTCTTTGAGCGGCGTCACGATGGAGCCGCGGTTGGTATAGTCCTCGGGGTTGGCCGTGAACACGAACTGAATGTCGAGCGGAAGGCGCACCTTGAAACCGCGAATCTGGATGTCACCTTCCTGCAGGATGTTGAACAGCGCCACTTGGATGCGCGCCTGCAAATCGGGCAGCTCGTTGATGACGAAAATGCCCCGGTGTGAACGCGGAATCAGTCCGAAGTGGATTACCCGTTCATCGGAGTAAGGCAGCTTGAGCGTAGCCGCTTTGATGGGGTCCGCATCACCTATGAGGTCAGCCACCGATACATCGGGCGTGGCTAGTTTCTCAGTATACCTGTCGGAACGGTGCATCCAGCCGATGGGGGTGTCGTCGCCGTGCTCGTGCACCAAATCCTTGGCGTAGCGTGAGAGCGGCTGTAGGGGGTCATCGTTCAGCTCCGCGCCCTGCACCACAGGTATGTACTCATCCAGCAGGTCCACCATCAGACGGGCGATACGGGTCTTGGCCTGCCCGCGCAGACCCAGCAGGTTGATGTGGTGCATGGCTAAGATGGCGCGTTGCAGGTCGGGCACCACGGTCTCTTCGTAGCCCCATATACCTGGAAACACCTCCTCCTTTTGCTGCAGCTTCTTAATCAGGTTGTGGCGAAGCTCCTGCTTCACCGTCTGTGGTTCGTAGCCGGCGGCGCGCAGCTGCCCGAGCGTTTTTATCTTCAGTAAGTTTTCGGATGGAATATCTCTGTAGTTCATGTAACAGTTATCAGTAAACAGTTAACAACTAGCAGTTAACTGTCAGTTAAATCAATATCGTTTTAGGCTTGGAATTACCCCTCCCCTAATCTTCAAATCTTAAAAGCTCTTTTTCCGGTTGCGGCCGTAGTCACGGAACACCAGGTGGCCCAGGCCCTTCAGGCTGCTGTAATAGGCCTGTCCGTTGTTCACTTTCGTAAACTCGTCTACGAATTGCTGCAGGTATGGGTCAGACGCAATCATGAACGTGGTGATGGGAATCTTGATGCGGCGGCACTGCGCGGCCAGGTTCAGCGTCTTGTTCACCACCTTGCGGTCCAGCCCGAAGCTGTTTTTGTAGTAGTGCAGCCCTTCCTTGAGGCAAGTGGGTTTGCCGTCCGTAATCATGAAAATCTGCTTGTTGGGTGTTTTGCGCTTGCGCAGGATGTCCATGGCCAACTCCAGCCCGGCCACCGTATTGGTGTGGTAGGGGCCCACCTCCAGGTAGGGCAAGTCCTTGATTTCTATCTGCCAGGCGTCGTTGCCAAACACAATCACGTCCAGCGTATCCTTGGGGTATTTCTGCTTCACCAGTTCTGCCAGTGCCATCGCCACTTTCTTGGCCGGTGTGATACGGTCCTCGCCATAGAGTATCATGGAGTGCGAAATGTCAATCATCAGCACGGTAGAGGACTGCGTCTTGTGCTCCGTCTCGGTAATCTCCAGGTCCTGCTCGGTGAGCCGGAAGTCTGAAAGGCCGTGGTTGATTTGGGCGTTGCGGATGGAGTCGGTCATGGAAATCTGCTCCAGCGCATCGCCGAAGCGGTACTCGCGGCGGTCGGTGCTGGGCTCATCGCCTATACCTGTCTGGCGTGTGGCGTGGCTGCCTTTGCCGCCTTTCTTAAGCTTGCCAAAAATCTCCTCCAGCGCGCTCCGGCGTATGTTCTGCTCGCTTTTGGCCGTGAGCTGCAGGCTGCCGTTCTCTTGCGGATTCTCATCAATGTAACCTTTCTTTTTGAGGTCCTCGATGAAATCGCCTATACCGTACTCGTCGTTGGTGAGGCCGTACTGCTTGTCCAGCGAGCTGAGCCACGAGAGCGCCTCGGCCACATCGCCGGACGTAATCATGACCAGCTGCAGGAAAATCTTCAGCAGCGACTCGAAGCCCTGCTTATCGTCCTCTGGGGGAACGTACTCTGCGAATCTATATCCTAAAGCCATGTGTACTAACGAATGATTTATACTTCAACAACGCTGCGCCCTGCAATGTTCTTGCGCAACCTTATCTTATACGTGCTTTAGCCAGCAACCAAGGTATAGCAACCCTAGGGTGTGCGACAGAGTAGGTATATACAGACACTAAATCTATAAAAGACTATGAAAGCGATTTTCAATAACATGGTGATAGCCGACAGCGACCGAACCATCAAACTGGATGGCCATCATTACTTTCCGCCCAACAATGTGAAACAGGAGTTTCTGGAAGAGAGCCGCAAGCACAACACCTATCCGGGCAAGGGCGAGGCCTCTTACTACCATGTGAAGGTGAACGGCAAGGTGGAGCTGGATGCCGCCTGGTACTACCCTGACCCGGAGGACAAGGCGAAGGAGGTACGAAACTACATAGCCTTTACTGATGTGGTGGAGCTCCAGGATTAGGTATAATACCCATAAAAGAGGCGGGGCCTGTCAGCAAACTGACAGGCCCCGCCTCTTTTATGGGTATCGCTCAGGGATTAGTCAATCCAGCGGAATTTGTACTCCAGTTGCGGCGCTTTCATGCGCTCAGCCACACGCTTCAGGCGCGTAGGCAGGGCCACTAAGTAGTCACGGGCGCGCTCGCCGGCTTCGTTCAGTCCGGATACGGCCTCTATTTTCCACTCCTTCACCAGGTCATCCAGGATGTCGGTGTAGTCGAGGGCGGTGTATACGTTGATACGCTGGGCAGCATCTGTGAAGTGACCAAAGGTCTTGCCCATGTCCACACCTAACTCACGCATGTAGTGGGCCGGCATCACGATTTTCTTGCGCATCATGTCCTCAAAGGCCAGCATCATCTCGTTGGGGTCTGCTTCGAATATCTTGCTCACGAAAGCCTTATACGCTTTGGCGTGGCGTGCCTCATCAGAAGCTACATAGCCACACAGTTTCGCCAGCATACCGTCTCCCTGCTTTTTGGCGATTTGGGCCACGCGGCGGTGCGACAGGTTGGTAGCTGTCTCCTGAAAACTGGTATACACAAAGGCGCGGTACGGATCGTTATCGGTCTGCAGGTCAAAGCCGTCAGCGATGAGGTACTGCGTGGAAGCCTCCATTTCACGCATGTTCACGCGGCCAGACAGGTATAGGTAGCGGTTGAGCAGGTCACCGTGGCGGTTCTCTTCGGCCGTCCAGGCGCGGTTCCACTTCATCCAGGGGCTTTCCTCATTCTGCGGCAGGTCTTTGATGGTCATCAGCCAGCTTTCGTAAGTAGGCAAGGCCTCTTCGGTGATGGTATCCCCGATAAGCACAGCTATCAAATCATAGGAGAGCTCACGGGCACGCTCGCGCAGGCCACGGATTTCTTCAAAGAAATTATCCATGCGGGAGTCGGGCAGCAGGTCGGCAGGCTGCCAGCTGTCTTCAACAGACTTAAGGAATTCGTTCATTTTTTCTTGAACGAAATCTTCCATCCATTTCATGACTTCAATACGGGAGGCAACAGCTGTGATCATTTTATTGTTTTAAGAGATTGAACTTCAAATATAGGCAAATATGCTAATATACTTATCTGCAGCTTTACATTAAGTTAACTCATTGCAAAGAAGGTAGTTCCGCTATACCTGAATTCATACTTACGTAAAAATACGAAACAGTTTCACGTATACCGGAAGAGTATAGCTATACGGTAAAAGAGTACAATTATGTTAGCGTCTTATTTTGTAGTAGAAACTCCTCAAAAAGCTTAGGTCCACTTTCAGTTTGTTGAGAAGGTGGATGGTCTGGTACACAGGGCCCAGGCCCGCGTGCCGGCGCAGCAGGTCCAGGAACTGCGCTGCCTGCTCGTGGTGGCCTGTGAGGTAGGCGTGGCGCGCCTCGTACTGCAGCCGCTTGGTGAGCGCGTTCTTCTCTTCCTGCGTCCGGACCAATTGGACGGCCTTCTCGCATACCTTCACCGTAGAGGCCACTAGGCTGCTCCCAGGCTTGTACCATTGCTGCGAAAGCGAACGCGCATGCACCCGACGCTTGGTGGTGATGACGGGCAGGAAAAAGTACTTGTATGTGCGGGAGGACCTTACCCAGAAGTCGAAATCCTCGTAGGCGAGCGTCTCGTCATACCCTCCCAAGTCTTCCAGCACGCTGCGCCGCATCATCATGGTGGGCGGGCAGATGAAATAGCGGCCCAAGAGGTGGTGGAATATATCGCCGGAAGGGGCAAACGACGTCACCTTGCCCTGGTCGTTGCGGGTGCAGTGGAAGCCGGTATGGTTGCCCTCGTCGTCAATGTACTCGGCATCGGAATAGACCACGCCAACGCTTTTGCCTTGCTGCTGGAATGCCTGCACCTGCTTCTCCACCCGGCCCGACAACAGCACATCGTCGGTAGCGAAGTCGATGATGTATTCACCTCTGGAGGCGCGCCAGCCTATGTTAAAGGCCCGGGTATTGCCCAGGTTGGTGCCGGTACTGATGAAAGTGAGTTGCGGGTATTTTTGCAGGTACTGCTGGATGATTTCCACGCTGTTGTCGGTGCTGCAATCGTCCACGATGATGATTTCCAGGTTGGGGTACGTCTGCGCCAGCACAGAATCCAGCGCCTCCGAAAGGAAGCGGGCATGGTTGTAACACAGGCAGATAATGGAGACGAGCGGAAGCGCAGCGGTATCAGCCATGGGTACGGAAGAACGTCTGAATGGAAGTGATAACCGCCTGTTGCTCCGTCTCGGTCATGCCCGGGAACAGCGGCAGGCTCAGGCTGGTAGCCGCCAGTTCCTCAGCTATTGGAAAGCTGCCTCTCTGGTGACCGAGGAAGGTATAAGCCTCCTGCAGGTGCACTGGCACCGGGTAGTGCACAGCGGTCTGAATCCCCTGCTCCGAAAGCCAGGCCTTTAGTTCATCACGGCGGCGGGTCCGGATGTTGAAAATGTGATAGACGTGCGTGCTATCGGGTGCCGTGACGGGCAATATCAGGTCCGCTATACCTTGCAACGCCTTCAGATAGACCTGTGCCAATCGCTGGCGTTCCTGGTTCAGTTGGGGCAGGTGCCGCAGTTTTACCCGCAGCACGGCGGCCTGTAGCGTGTCGAGCCTGGAGTTGATGCCGATGATGCTGTTGTGGTACTTCTGCTCTTGTCCGTAGTTGCGGTACATGCGGGCAAAGGCGGCCAGGTCTGCATCTGCCGTCACCACAGCACCCGCATCACCAAGCGCCCCAAGGTTCTTGGTCGGGTAAAAGCTGGTCGCGTTGATGTGGCCAAAGCTTCCCACCGGTTTGCCCCTGTAGCTAGCCCCTTGTGCCTGGGCGAAGTCTTCAATCAGCGTCAGATTATATTGTTGCGCCAACTCCATTAATTCATCCATCTCACAGGCTTGCCCATACAGGTGAACGGGTATGAGGGCTTTGGTTTTGGCAGTCAGAGCTGCGGAGGCGGCCTTTGCTGTGAGGTTGCATGTATGGAGGTCGGGTTCGGCCAGCACAGGTATAGCGCCTGCCTGCACCACCGCATTGACCGTGGCGATGAAGGTGTTGGCCGGCACAATGACCTCGTCTCCCGCACCCACCCCCGCTGCCTTCAGCGCGATGACCAGCGCGTCGTAGCCGTTACCCACGCCAAGGGCTGTGCCTGTCTGGAGCGCTGCGGCCAGTTCCTGTTCAAAGGCCTCTACTTCCTCCCCCAGTATGAACTGGTTGCCCCTGGCCACCTGTACCAAGGCCTGTTCCACCTGCTGGTTTATACCTTCGGGGAAGTCTCTGAAAGCGAAATAAGGTAGGGCGAACTGGGTCATGGGCAAGAGAGGCTACAGCGCAATATGGGCGGCCATTCGCTTGAAAGTCTGGTAGTCCCGGATGTAGTCTGCCTCGTCAAAGTCGGTGGAGGTCAGGCAGAGGCCGATGGTTCCTTCTGTGAAGTAGAGATTGGTCCAGCACATGGCAGGTATGTAAAGCCCCTGTGTCGGGGAGTCAAGCACGAACGTCTCTTTGCTGCGGCCCATGTCGGTTTCCACGGTGATGCTGCCTGTCAATGCCACCAACACCTCCTCGGTTGCCTTATTGGCGTGCTGTCCGCGTTGCACCCCGGTGGGCGTGCCATAGGTCCAAAACACACGCTTCACCTTGAATGGGAGGCTCCGGGCGAACTGGGTGGAGGCGATGTACCCGATGGACTCGCTTCCTACTTTGGTGAATGGCAACAGGTATGGCGTGGCTGACAAATCATTTGGGTTAGTGCAGCCACAAATTAAAACATTTTCCGCGTATTGTGGCTATAGAACGTCGTTTGGCTTTGTGCTTGCTTGTAAGTTCCGCTAAATTCGCAGGCTTGCTGGCAGTCGGTCTGCTGCTTTTGGAACCTATGCTATACCTGCTACTGAGCGTACTGTCCAGCGCCTCACTTATTTTCATCTTCAAGCTGTACCAGCGCTACAACGTCCATACCTTCCAGGCGATTGTGGTCAACTACATCGTCTGCATAGCGGTGGGGCTTGCGTTTCCGGGCGGCCCGGATGTGCTGCAGCCGCAGGTGCTGCAAAAATCCTGGGCTATTTACGCTGTGGTGCTGGGGGCTATCTTCATTGGTGCCTTCTACCTGATTGCGCTCGCCACCCAAAAGGTGGGTGTGACGGCAGCCTCAGTGGCAGCCAAAATCTCGCTCGTCATACCGGTGCTCTTCAGCCTACTGGTGCTCAAGAGTAGCCTCAAGGAGTATACTGTACTGAATTATGCAGGTATGGCTTTGGCCCTGCTGGCCATTGTACTGTCTTCCATCCGACCCGGCTCAGATGGTGAGAAGCGCACCCCGATGCTGCTGGCGCTGGTGCTTCCGTTCTTTATTTTCCTGTGCGTCGGTGTGGCCGATTCGCTCATCAACTATGTGAACGTCCACCACTTGCAGGCGCACGAAGCGAGCCAATTCACCATGCTCACCTTCACCGCATCGGCTGTGCTAGGTATGGCCGTGCTGCTATACCTGCTGCTCCTTCGCAAGACATCTTTTCATTTCAAAAGTATTCTGGCAGGCATCGCGCTGGGTATCCCGAATTATTTCTATATCTTCTTCCTGATACAGGCACTCTCGGCCTTCGGCAACGACGGGGCTTTTCTGTACCCGGTCAACAACATCGGCATCATCCTGGCTGGCGCGCTTGGGGCCATTTTTATATTCTGCGAGAAACTCACTACTACCAACCTGGTGGGGCTGGGTATAGCGGTGCTGGCTCTTGTGCTTATGTCGTATCAGGAGATAGCCGCCAACTTGTTCTAAACATATGGAAGACACCTACCGCACTATCGCCGCCCCTTCTGAGGGCCTCTACAAAGAGAAAGGCAGCAAATTCATAGCGCTGGCTTACCCGGTATACTCTGAGGAGGAGGTGAAGGAGATTATAGTCGGCCTGAAGAAGCAGTACTACGATGCCCGCCACCACTGCTACGCCTACAGCCTGGGTGCCGACAAAAGCCGCTACCGCGCCAACGACGATGGGGAGCCCAACCACTCTGCCGGCGACCCCATCCTGGGCCAAATCCGCTCGGCCGATTTAAGCAATGTGCTCGTGGTGGTGGTGCGCTATTTCGGGGGCACAAAACTGGGTGTCAGTGGCCTGATACACGCCTACAAAACCGCCACCGCCGATGCCCTGGCAAGCGCTGTTATCGAAGAGAAACATGAAATGGCGCTTCTTCAGGTGCATTTTGCCTACCCCCAGATGAACGACGTGATGAGCCTGGTGAAAGAGTACGACCTGGGTGTGAAAGAGCAGCAGTTTGAGCTGGATTGCCAACTCACGCTGGAGGTGCGGAAGAAGCTCCAGGAGGAGGTTGCTGCAAAACTGGAGGCAGCGGATGGTGTGAAGGTGGGGATTATTAGCTAGCTTCTAGAGCCTACTGCTATAAGCTATGAGGTTTATCATTTCATAGTTGCTGCCGTTCCGGTGCCCTTATACCTTTAGTTTCATTGCTGCTGTTCGAGCGCTCAAGCCGCGGGGCACCGTCCTTTGGCCTCGCGCTGTGTATCTGTCCTTTGCTCCTATCGTCGCAATGCCTGCGGCACCGGAAACCTACAAGGCGCTCTGCCCAAGGACTGGGTAGGACACATCTTGGCTGCAGCCGTTGGTGATGCCGCTGTACTGATTCCCTCTCAAAAGAGAAGCTGAGAACGATTGTCATCCCCCTGCCCCCTTCGAAGGGGGATTTCTCTTACACGAGCTTTCATTTACTACAGTTTCTGTCATTTCGACGAAAGGAGAAATCTTAAGCCCTTACGGCCAAGCATCCAGCGCCAGCGCGGATGCGGCTCTTCTGAGGACGACAAAGGGAGGTAGTGGAGGAAAGGGCAAATAACAAGCCGGTTCGCATCTTTCACCGCCTGTTCCCGCTGCGCTCGCACCGGCGGCAGTGATGGTAACAGATTCCTCCCTTCGTCGGAATGACAAACTAGGTATGATTGGAGCGTGAGCAGGTGTAGCAGGCGAAGGCCAGGAAAGGTACCGCTGGCAGGTATAGCGTTAACACCCCTCTTACTCCCCTCACGGGGAGAGTTCCCACAGCAGCCACGGAGCGGCAGTCAGACCCAGGTGCACCTGATGACGATTTTGTGTTTGAGCGTCAGCGAGTTTAAAAGCGTCTTGACTTTTTTGCTTACTTTTTGTGTCAAGACAAAAAGTAAGTGCCCGCCGCACAGGCGAAGCGATGCAACAACACAACGAGCAGGCAGCATGGGGCTCCTGCCTGCAGCAAGTTGAGCAGCAACCACTCCAAAGCAGACCGAAACTTTATTTTCACTACCTTGTACAGCTGCAGCAGATTCTACTTACACCATGGCTAAAAAGAAACGCATCCGCTTCCGCCACAAAATCTTGGACCGAAAAATAGGCATCAGCCCAGGCACGCTCTTCGTGTCTGCCGAGGCCCATGCCCCACGGTACTTCCTCATGTCTTTCAACGAGACCACGTTCAAGGAGCAGGAGCTCGCCACTTATGCTCAACTCCTGCAGCAGGTGCAGGAACAGCCGGAGGCCAACCACTGGATTGACATACGCGGCTACGCAGACCTCACCATGCTGGAGCTGCTCAAGAAGGACTTCGGCATCCATTCGCTGCAGATGGAGGATGTGATCAACGATTACCAGCGCCCCAAGGTGGATGAATTCAGCAACCGCCTGTTTCTCATCACCCGCATGCTGCGCTGGTCCACGGAGCAGCATACCCTGGAGGACGTGCAGCTTTCCATCTTCTCCGGCACCAACTACATCATCACCCTGCAAAGCGACTACGACGACTGCCTGGACCCGCTGCGCGAGCGCATCCGGACAGGCAAGGGCATTATTCGGCAGCGTCCGCCCATGTACATGGTGTATGCCATCCAGGACGTGGTGCTGGACTACTACTTCCCGGTCATCGCGGACATTGGCAACTACGTAGAGCAGCTGGAGCAGAACATTCTGGATAGGCCTTCTAAACAGACGCTACGCCAAGTGCTCGAGCTGAAGAACGAGCTCGTCAGGCTGCGCCGCATCGTCTGGCCTGAGCGGGACAAGATGAACGACCTGCTCCGCCTGGAGGCCGACATCATACCAGATAACCTGAAAGTGTACTTCCGCGACGCCTATGACCACACCATCCAGCTCATCGACCTCATCGACAGCCACAAAGAAATGACCACGAGCCTCGTGGAGCTTTACATGTCTACGGTGAGCAACCGGATGAACGAGATAATGAAGGTCCTCACCATCATCTCCAGCATCTTCATTCCGTTGAGTTTCATTGCAGGGGTGTACGGCATGAATTTCTCCCGCGAGAACCCGGAGACAGGCGAGGTATACCCGCTGAGTATGCCGGAGCTATACCAGCCTTACGGGTATCCGCTCCTGATTTTCCTGATGATTTCGCTGGTGGGGGTGCAGCTCTATTTCTTCTGGCGGCGCGGCTGGTTCAGGAGTTTCTAACTGCTAGTTGGGCAGCTTGAAGTTGAGTTTCTGAAGCTCCCGCCCGAACACTTTATAGACCGAGTAGTTGTTGGTCACTTCATTGGGATGGATGACCACTGACTGATTGCTCTCCAGCGACCTGCCGCCAATCAGGCGTGCGTTGGAATCGTAGAGGTATGTTTTCCGTGGCCCCGTCTCCGTGATGGCGTATACCTTGTTGCCACCGCCAAAGTGGAAGTACTGCACCAGTTTGGGTGCTGAGGTCACGTAGCGCTTTTCGAACAGTTCCTTCAAATCCTGGTCGAAGGCGGCCACCTTGCCCTGGTCCTGCCGCACGATGATGAAAGAGCGCCCGCTTGCCTCCGGCACCAAATCAAACATGGCGCTCTTGCTTGGCCGCGGGAGCTGCTCCCGGTCCTGCACCTGCCCCTGTAGGTTAAACGTCACCACTTCCCCGTAGCGCGTCACCACCGTCACCTGCGACCGGCGCAAGTCGGCACCAATCCGGACCATACCCTCTGATGTGATGGGAACCCGCAGACTGAACGGGAAGCCTGGGTAGGTCTCGCCTTTGGTGTTAAGCGCGTACACGTAGCCGTTTTCCAGCAATACCAGTATCACATCCTTTCCGGCCACACGCAGGTGCTGCGGCGTGGCTGCCAGCCGGTAGTCCATGCGCCGTGGCTGCCAACCAGGTATGGCGTCTCCGCGGGAGTCGTACATGTACAGGTTGCCCAAGGCATCGTCTACCAAAAAGCGGTAGTCGCGGTTCTTGGCGTAGTCAAACACGGCCAGGTGCTGGATGCGCAGCGTATCTCCTATGTTGAACGGGTAATTCTCCAGGCTGCGCCCCTGGTTATCGATGGCGTGTATGCGGTTGTCTGTCGCGAAAACGTACCGCAGCTTGTAATCTTGCCCCATCTCTACCTGGTTGATGGAGCCGCGCAATTGGCTACCGAGGGTGTCTACCCAGCCGCGGCTGCCGGTGGCTGTGATGTTATGCAGGATATGGAGAGAGTCCTGCACCACTATTTCGCGGCTTCGGTCCACGGCGTTCTGTATCAGGAAAGGCTGCGACTGCAGGCGGTGCGCAAAAGGGATGGAGATTTCGGCCTCAAAGCCCCCCTCACTGTTGGCCACTGCCCGCTCCTGCCTTCTGAACAGGAAACTGGTATAGTACTGCCTCTCGGCTTTGGCAAACTGCAGGCTCACCTGGTTGAACTGCCGGATGAGGCTGGAGTTCTGCAGCAGGTCCTCCCGGTTCTCTTCCTGCACGTAGCGGTTCAGGATGTACCAGGCATTCACGGTATTCAGGTATAGGCTGAAGTTCCCTTCCTGCAGGGTCTCCTCCAGAAAAGCCTTCTGAGCCACCGAGCGGCCCCATACCTCTCCGTTGGATATATCGTCGATGAGCGCGCGCAACGTGGCGGCCTCCGGAGCTATCACCAGGTAATTGTCCAGTTGCACCAGGTAGCTCTGCTCAAAGCCTCCGAACAAACCCCCAAACAGGCGGAGCGGCAGCTCCTCCAGGTCAATCATGCGCAGGGTATAGTCGCCGTACTTCTCCGTGTATACCTTCTCATCCTGCGCCTGGCTCACCTGTTGGCTCAATGTATTCAATAGGGAGGTAGTTTTCGCGCCATTGCCCACATGGGCGAACACCATCTTCTCCGGGTTGGTGTTCATGTTGTATGATTCCAGGTAGGCAAGGGCCACCTCTTGGCTGAAAGTGCTGGCCAGGCTATCGAGAATGGTGCTGTAGGCATCGGCTTTGGCTTCTGCCGGTTCCCGCAGGCGCGCCACCTCCCCTACCCCAAAGTGCAGCAGCATGGCAGTGCGGTTGGGCAGTAGCTGTTTTATCTCGAGTGGCCGCGGGGCCGATGGCCTCAGCTTCGCCTGAAAAGAACCCTGCAGCGTTTCGGGGTTAGAGAAGCCGTTCAGGAACACCCTGTTCTGGTCCAGCTTGAGTTCCAGCAGCGCGTTGCGGCAGAAGCTGCTCAGGAAGCGCACCTGTGGCATGATGTCCTCCTGCAGGAACAGGCCCAGCAGCTCGGGCAGCATCCGGTAGTTGACGAAGACGTTGGCATATACATTGGGCTGGTCCAGGTAGTTGGTCTTCTGGAAGTCGGCGGCGATGGACGTGAGCTTGCCCCGGCTGATGCGGCGCACGATTTCCTCCACCAGCACCGGCGATGCACTCAATATGATGTTGTTGTGATAAGAGAAGTAGGTGAAGCTGCTCCCCAGCTGGGTGTTGGTTACATCCGTCAGCAGAAATCCCTGGTATTCCCGTGACTCCTCCGTGAAGTTATCGCTCTTGATGATGTTCTCGGTGAGGGTGCGCAGAAAACGGTGCTCGCCCACCGACACCACCGGCACATAGTACACGAACTCCACATCTGATTTTCCCACTACGTGGACAGAGGAAAGGATATTCTTTTTATCCAGAAAGCGTTCCAGCCGCTGACTGCCGGGGGCCACGCTGTCAAGCATGGCCATGTTGTCGTGGAAGCGCTGTGCGGCGGGCAACACCGAAAAACTCTCCCACAGCCCCGTCTGTTCCAGGTGGCGCAGCAGCTGATTGTGGTTGTTGGTCTCCACCACAAAGGCCGCGTTTTCGGGCACCAACGCCCACAAGTCCACCTTTTCCCGCGTGTCCTGCCACCTGCTAAAGCCGTAGAAAGCCAGCGAGGCCAGCACGACGAACCCGATGAAGTAGAATACAATGCGTTTCGCCATGGTGAAGCGTTGTGAGACTGCAAAAGTAACCGAAAATTTGGAATATTACGGGTCCGGGACAGAAGAGGGCTTTCCCTTAAGTCAGCTTACCCTCTGCACGATATTGGCTGGGTATATCAACTCAAAGGCGGCTCCACCACGTATATACTTCCCAACCCTTAAAACAGCACAGCATGTATCGGATACTGATTCCCGTTGATTTCTCGGAAGGCTCTTATAAAACCTGTCTATACGCCCTGCAACTGGCTAACGGCGTACCCGATGCCAAGCTGCTGCTGCTGCACTGCTTCCAGGATTACCTGGCCGATGCCGACCCGACTCCGGCAAGCGCCGCCAGCCTGTCACCCACTGAACAGGTGACGGAGCGCGTGTTGCACCGCAACGAGCTGGAGGCACAGCAGCAGTTGGATGACCTGTACCAGGACCTGCTGCACAGAACCCGCAAAGCGGGTCAAACGCTGCACATTGAGCGTGCCTTCATACACGGGCTTCCCGAAGAAGAGATACTGGAGCAGATTGAGCGGTTCCGGCCTGCGCTGGTTCTGATGAGCACCAAAGGAGAATCGAGCATTGGGCGCACCGTGTTTGGCACCGTCTCCACCAAAGTGGTGCAGGAAACGCACGTGCCGGTGCTCACCGTGCCCAGCCAATATACCGGAAACACGATAACCAAAGTGCTATACGCGGCCAACTTCGGCACTACAGACGCCTCCGACATCGACCAGATACGGAAGCTACTCCAGCACCTGCAGCCCATGATTTACTGCGTCCACATCTCGGATGACCCGGAGGAGGACAGAGAGAAGCTGCTGGCCTTGCAACAGACGCTGCAGACAGGCACTTTGGGGAGCGACATCCGCTACGCCCTGCTGGAGGGCAGCGACGTGGCACAGGCCCTGCAGGATTTCGCGCGTGGCGAAGGTATAGATATGCTAGCCCTGACCACCCGTGAGCGCACTTCACTCGAATCCCTCTTCAAGCCGAGCCTTGCCAAAAAGATGGTGCTGCATGCGCAACTACCGGTGCTTGTGTTCCACGGCAAATTGCAGGAGTAGGCCCGCCTTTAGCTGAGTGATACCTTCTGTTGCTGCATCAGCTGCATCAGGCCCTGGTAGTAGCGCTCCAACGCCCCATCGCTGGTGCTCAGGAACAGGAAAGGTTCAATCAGCTCAAGTTCCATCAACACCAGTTCGCCGTTCAGCTCCACGCCGTCTACGCGAGCGTATAGGCAGCCGGAGGCAAACTGCTGCACAATGTGTGTGGCCGTTGCCAGCAGCCCAGACGGAGGCTCAGGGGTATGCACGCTGCCGCCAAAGAAATGCTGCACCCGGAAATCGCCAGACTTGGCTTTTTTAAGCACGCAGTGGCTGTACGCCTCGTTGAAAAACAGGAACGACCACTCACCCTGCGTTTTGATTTGTTCCAGGAAGGGCTGCGCCAGGAAAGGCTCCTCCTGCAACAGCGCATTGATGCGGGAAGTATAGGCTTCCGCCTCGCCCCGTTCAATGGCCAGCGTGTTTTTGGCGGCTCCGCTCACGCGCGGCTTCACGATGATTTTGTCCTGCCCGATGGCCTCAAAGACAGCGGCCGCGTCAAAGGTGCTGCCCTGCTCCAGCCACACGGTGGGAACCACCTGCACGCTCTGCGCCTGCATGTCTTTGAAGTATATTTTGTCGGCGTTCCAGCGGATGGTCTGGACCGGGTTTAACACCGGACACCCCAAGCGCTCCAGCTTGTCTAGCCACTGGTAGAAGGCGTGTATTTTGTCGAAGTAATCCCAGGGCGACTTAATGATGATGGCGTCGAAAGAAGTCCAGTCCACCTGCTCGTCATCCCATACCTGATATGAAATTTGGAGGCCTTTTTCTTCCAGAAACCGGTATAGGCGCTCGTCTTCGCTGTCGGCGTTGTGGGTATAATTGCCTAAACTTTGACAAGTCACCAAAGCTATTTGTTGTAATGACATAAATGCTGATATTTGCTGCAAAATTATACTTTCCGCCGCAGAAACTACAGAATAAAAGCCCCTTTAAGTAAAACTTTAAGAGAGCCGGTTCTCGTATGTAAAGTATAGTCCGCTTGCCCCTTTTTAACTCTTCAACCATGCTACACTTCTTCGGCCACAGCTTATGCTACAGGTACAGCCTTACTGTACGCCTGCTGCTCCTGCTGTTGCTGATGAGTACATCGGCCGCCGCGTGCAGCGCAGACACTGGTTCTGACGAGGAACGCCGGGTGGCTCCTGAACGTTCCAGCCAAAACGTACAGGCTGACACCATGCTAGCGAGGCGTATGCCTTCCGGTCCTCCTGCCACCATCGAGTTCCTCGGCAACCCCATCCTGTCAGACTACCGCCAGAGCAAAAAGCTGGACGCCTACTTCTCCCGCATCAACACGGACTTCACATTGGATGCCGAGGCCATCGAGAACATTCACCGCCCGTCTGTTTCGGACACCATCTATACCATCCGCTTCGGGGAGTCGGTAATTGAGCTGTACGCCCCCTCCCAAACAGGTGAACTGCTACTGCAGGTGGCCGACATCCGGAATGCGGGCATCGCGTTGCGCAACAACATGAAGGTAGGTATGGGACAGCCCGAACTCATGACCAAGCTCAAGAACTTTGACGTGCGCATCCTGCAAACCAATTCTGAGATTGTGGCAACCTCTGTGGAAGGTGCGCCTACCTCCTTGCGCTTTTTCCTCAAAAACGGCAAGGTGAACCGGATTCGGTACGAGGGGTACGTGGATTAAAATCACTCTCCAGCAAATATTATCTGCTGCTCTAGCGTAGCTGCTGCCGTTCCAGTGCCTTTATACCTATCGTTTCAGAGCTTCGGTTCGGGCGCTCAAGCCGCGGGGCATCGTCCTTGGGCCTCGCGCGGTGTATCTTTCCTTTGCTACCCTGACGGTCGCAATATCGCTGCGCGATACCGGAAACCTACAAGGCGCTCCGCCCAAGGACTGGGTAGGTCACTTCTTGGCTGCGGCCGCTGGCTATGCAGCCATACCTGATGCTACAGCGCCTATACCTAGCAAGCAGTAGTGGCAGGCTCCCCTCCTTAGGCAAGTAGGGGCAGGAGTGGTTGGACCCGGGGCTGTGACCGGCTATCCAGGTATACCTGTGCTTGATTGACATCCCCCCACCCACTTGAAAGGGGGAGTTTCTGTTATAGCTTTTTCTCAGGCATAGGCGCTGTAGCACACAACACTGGCAGGTATAGCAAGGCATCCTTACAACGGCAGCCACGGAGCGAACACACCAGTCAGGTGCACCAAACGACAGCACACCGTTTGAGCGGTCAGCGAGTTTGTGCTGTCTTGATTTTTTTGCCTACTTTTTTCATCAAGGAAAAAAGTAGGTGCCCGCCGCACAGGCGAGGCTATACCATAAAGCTAGGATGAGGAAGCAAATTCCACTGCTACGCTAGCAAAAGCATCATCTACAAAAGTCCACATTGTTCAATCTAGAACTCTACATTTGCATTAAACCAACGGCATCATTCATGCGAATCGTGATACAACGGGTAACACAGGCCTCCGTTACCATCCATGGCAAAGTAAAAGGAGAAATAGGGCTAGGGTTACTGCTGCTGGCAGGCTTCACGGCCGAGGACACAGCCGAAGACCTGAAGTGGATGGCGAGCAAAGTGGCGCAGCTCAGGATTTTCAGCGACGCCGACGATAAGATGAACCTGAGCGTGCAGGATGTGCAGGGCGACCTGCTGGTCATCAGTCAGTTCACGCTTTACGCCAACACTAAAAAAGGAAACCGCCCCTCCTACATCAATGCAGCCCCTCCTGCCATCGCCATACCTTTATATGAGCAATTTGTGGCGCTTCTGGAGGAGGCGATGGGCAAGAAAGTACAGACGGGAGAGTTTGGTGCCGATATGAAAGTAGCTTTGCTCAACGATGGTCCCGTGACCATCACCATGGACTCCAAGAACAGAGAATAGGGGCAAAAATATAATTGGCAGCAGTTGAAAAAGGAATAAATTTAATCCCTATATTCCTATATTATTTCAACTCCTAGAGCCGTTGTATGTCTGCTTCCCTCGCTGTTGCCCAGTCCGTTAAAGCCTTTTTTGTCACGGTTCTGCTCTACGTTGTTATGGCAGCTGCTGCCGGGCAGGCTTTCGGCCAGACCGACACCACTTTCACCCAAAGCGTGGTAGGAAAACGGTGGATTGTGGAAACGCGCGATGGCTCTGTGATTCAGGGCATCTTTTTGGGCCAGACCGAAGACGGCATTCGGCTCAGGACGGACAGCGCCGGGGAAATCACCATCCCGAACATACAGATTAAGAGCACCAAGATTGTGGACGACACCCGTATCCGCAACGGTGAATACTGGTTCGAAAACCCGAACGCCACGCGCTACCTGTTCTCCCCCTCAGCCTTTAGCCTGAAGAAGGGGGAGGCCTACTACCAGAATACCTACCTGGTGCTCAACTCTTTCAACATCGGCATCACGGACAACATCACCATGGGCGGCGGCTTTGAGCTTATTTCCACCTTTACCGGTAATCCCGCCTTCTACCTCACTCCCAAAGCTTCCTTTAAACTTAGCGAGAAATGGCGCGCCGGCGGCGGTGTGCTCTACGCCAACGTGATAGGTATAGAGGAGGATTTTTCGGGTCTGGGCATCGGGTATGGCCTGGCGACTTACGGCAACAGCGACGACAACGCCACGCTGGGCCTTGGGTATGGGTTTGTGGACGGGGAGTTTTCAAGCAAGCCCGTCATCACGCTGAGCGGCATGAAACGGATAAGCCGCCGTGCGGCACTTGTGACGGAGAACTGGCTGGTGCCTGCAGATGGCTATTACGGGGTATTGTCGTACGGCGTGCGCTTCATGGGCGAGCGCATCACCGTTGACCTTGCCTTCCTCAACAACCGCGACATCGCCAGCGAGATAGCGATTGGTGTGCCTTATATCGATTTTGTGGTTAAATTTGGCAGATAACTATACCTGCCTGCCATGACCATAGCCGAAGCACAGCAAACCGTTGACACCTGGATAAAAGAAAACGGCGTACGCTATTTCAATGAACTCACCAACATGGCCATACTGACGGAGGAAGTGGGTGAAGTGGCGCGCATCATAGCCCGGCAGTACGGGGAGCAGTCGTTCAAGCAAAGCGACGAAGGCAAGCAACTGCCCGATGAACTGGCCGATGTGTTGTTCGTGCTCATCTGCATCGCCAACCAAACAGGTATAGACCTGACCGAAGCCCTCCGGAAGAACCTCGAAAAAAAGACCTCCCGCGACAGCGACCGCCACAAGCAGAACGAAAAGCTGAAGTGAGTTAAAGAGTTAAGAAGTTGAAGGTATAGTACAACCACTGGCGCTGTATTCAGTCGCGTACCATACCTATACAAACGGTTCTGAGACTCACTAAACAGAAAGGGCCGCTGTATCTACTTTCGCAGAAACACCGGCCTTTCCATTGACATAACCTCTTCACAAGGTATAGGTATGGCTCAAACTATGTGCGTAACCTAGGATAGGAGCCATAACTCCCAAACTTTCTGAATTCTAACTTTTCAACGCTTCTACACTTAAATCCACCAACCGGTCGTGTTTCCAGACAGGAAGTACGTTGAAGGTGTCGTGCTGCAAACAGAACTCAATGTCTTTGTGAATCTCCAGGTTTTCCAGACGCTGCACGTGGGAAGATTGCCGCAGGAAAGCGACCAAATCCTGTTTGGCGGCGTGGTAGAGGTATAGCGAAGCCAAAGTGGCGTCATTCTCAAAAGTGAATTCATTCTGCAGACGTTCGGCCAGCGCTCCGGCAAACAAGGTATCTTCCAGGTTGAATTTGCCTTTCCAGCCGGCGCATACCACCAGCACATCCAGTTGCAGTTCCCGCAGGTGTTGCGCCACCGCCTCCAGATTCAGAAAAGCACCCACTATAATCTCCTCGGCCGCTTCTGACAGACGGATGGCCCGTGTGCCGTTGGTGGTGGTGATGGCCACTGTCCTTCCCTTCACGTTGCCATCCATGTAGGCGAAGGGCGAGTTACCCAAATCAAACCCTTCGGCTTTGATTCCGTTGCGCTCGGCGGCCGTCAGGCAACCCTGCGCCGCGTAAGCCTGGCACTCCTCCAGTTGCATTACAGGTATAATATCGGTGGCGCCATACGCAAATGCCGTCACCATGGTAGAGGTAGCGCGCAGAATGTCAACGGCCACCACAGCCTTTCCCTCCAGTTCATACAAATGCAATAGCTCGGGGCTATAGCACACATCTATACTCGGCATGTATTCATTGTTGATGGTTAAACTATTGCTTGCTGGTCGCAAAAACGTCCGGTAAAGGATACCAATCCACAACCAGCAAGCAACAATCTGACTATTTCTTCACGAATGGCAGCTTCACCACTTGTCCCTTCATGTCCTTGTTGCGCACGCGCACGAACACCTCGGAGCCAGGTTTGCTGTACTCCGTCTGCACATAGCCCAGGCCAATGCCCTTGCCCAGCGTAGGCGACATGGTGCCTGAGGTCACCTCCCCTATCGCTTCCCCTTCGGCGTTCACAATCTCGTAATGCGCTCTAGGTATAGCCTTCTCCAACATCTCGAAGCCTACCAGCTTCTTGGACACACCAGCGGCCTTCTGCTCTTTCAGGTTGTCGGAGTTGATGAATTGCTTGTCGAACTTGGTAATCCAACCCAGGCCTGCCTCCAGTGGCGAAGTATAGTCGTTGATGTCGTTGCCGTAGAGGCAGAAACCCATCTCCAGACGGAGCGTGTCGCGGGCGCCCAGACCTATTGGCTTAATACCAAACGCCTTGCCCGCTTCCATGATGGCATGAAACACCTTCTCGGCGTCCTGGTTCTTCACGTATATCTCGAATCCGCCGGAACCGGTATAGCCGGTCGCCGACAGTATAACATCAGGTACACCTGCAAACTCGCCTAGTTCAAAGGTATAGTAGGCCATGCTGCCTAGGTCTACAGAAGTAAGGGACTGCAGCGCCTCCACCGTCTTCGGGCCCTGCACCGCGAACAGCGACGTTTCGTCAGATATGTTCTGGAGTTCTGCTCCTTCGGTGTTGTATTTGTTCAGCCAAGCCCAATCTTTATCGATGTTGGAGGCGTTCACCACCAGCATGTACTCTTCTTCGGCCATGCAATACACCAGCAAGTCATCCACTATGCCGCCACCTTCGTTGGGAAAGCAGGAGTACTGGATTCTGCCGGGCGTCAGTTTGGAGGCATCGTTAGAGGTCACGCGCTGAATCAGGTCCAAGGCGCGCGGGCCCTTCACCAGGAACTCACCCATATGCGATACATCGAATATACCTACCGCATTGCGCACGGTGTTGTGCTCATCCAGGTCTGATGAGTAGCGCACAGGCATGTTATACCCTGCAAAAGGCACCATTTTCGCACCCAGCGACTCGTGCACATCATTCAAAGCGATTTTCTTCAGTTCCATATAAGGTTCGTTTCTATGTCCAGTGATTGCCGGTAAAATTAACTAAAATAAACCCGCTTCCGAAATTTTATGCACAAGTCTGCACCGCATCCTTTGCCTGTGCCGCCTCAAGCCATTCCCGCTGACACCATTGCGCAGGTCAGCATACGCCAGGTATAGCCATACCTCCAAAATACTTGATATAGTGCAACAACACTCCGGTTAGACCGCATAACCTTGCCACCGTGGCCCCGTACAACCGAGTCATCACTTTTAGCCAAAAGAAGGATAATGACACTCGGAAGAACACCCAAGCAGCCGCCCCTCGGGAGGTATGGCTCTCATCCTTGCCGCCTTGCGCGGCGCGTTTCACTTCTCTCATCACAAGTCAGGCTTTTCAAATAGGATTGATCTTGCTACCTTAGCATACCGTCGGTCCGGCTCATCCTGGTCCAGGAAGCCAGCTTATATGCTCAGAGACAGGTAAAACACACATGAATTTATCAACCAAGCTCTTCATCGGGTTCGTGCTCATCTCGGTGCTCTTCACTGCTGTCGCCATCGTAAACTTCCGTCTGTCAGAAGATGTGATTGAAAACTCGCAATGGGTGCAGCGCTCCCAGATTGTGGTACGCAACTCGGCCTCCCTGCAGCGGAGCATCATCGACATGGAGGCGGGCCTGCGCGGCTTCCTTCTGAACGGGAACGAGGTGTTTTTGCAGCCATACCACGAGTCCAAGCAACTTTTACCCAAGATGTTTGATGACTTGAAGCTGTATGCCTCCGACTCAGCCAGCCAACTAAGCAAGCTGAAGGATATATATAGGTTGCAAGCCGAATGGCAGACAGCGTACGCCGAACCACTTATTGGCATGAAGCGCACCGATACCCTTGCGGCAACGAGCCGTGCCTTTGACCTGAAGCTGGACACCCTGCTGTTGGGGGAGAAA
Source organism: Pontibacter roseus DSM 17521 (assembly GCF_000373265.1). Classification (GTDB taxonomy): domain Bacteria; phylum Bacteroidota; class Bacteroidia; order Cytophagales; family Hymenobacteraceae; genus Pontibacter; species Pontibacter roseus. The sequence goes on along the minus strand of NZ_KB890761.1, from coordinate 1,149,286 downwards.
ATAGTGATGGACTCCATTCGCAGTTCATTCCGTGACTTCAACTCCTCTGAGTACAAACTGCGGCAAGAGCGGCAAGGGGTTCTCAGCAGCAGTATCAGCAACACCAGGCAGGTTTCTACCATACTCACCATCCTATCAGTGTTGTTGGGCCTCGGCTGGGCCTTCTACATCACGCGGCTCATCTCCAAGAGGATTGTGAAGATGGTGACACTGGCAGACAAAATCTCCCATGGAGAGTACCAGACCCAGATTGTAGATGACTCAGGCGATGAACTCAGCCATCTTTCCAACTCGCTCAACAGGATGTCAGCCACCATTGACGAAACCTTCACTGAGCTGGACCGAAAAAACAAGGAACTAGACCAGTTTGCCTATGTTGTGTCCCATGACCTGAAGGCCCCATTGCGCGGTATAGAGGTAGCCTCCCGGTGGGTGGAAGAGGACATGGGCAAAAACCTGCCGCCCAACATAAAGGAGTACCTGGCGATGATGCGGGTGCGGGTGCACCGTATGGAAAACCTCATCAACGGCATACTGGCGCTGGCACGCATTGGCCGCACCAGCCATACCCAGGAAGAGGTGGACGTGAACCAACTGCTGACGGAGGTAGCCGACATGGCCTCTCCTCCCCCTGGAATCACGCTTAGCATTGCCCCAGATATGCCTGTGCTGCACACGGAACGGGTGCCGCTCCACCAGGTCTTCCTGAACCTGATTACGAATGCCATCAAATACCACCACCAAGACCAGGGCCTTGTGGAGGTCACCTGCAAAGAGTCCGATGCCTTCTATACCTTCTCCGTATCTGATGATGGACCAGGTATAGCCCCAGAGTACCATGACCGCATATTTGTGATTTTCCAGACGCTGCAGGAGCGCGACGCCGTGGAGAGTACCGGCGTGGGCCTGGCCATCGTAAAGAAGATTATTGAGCGGCACGGAGGTTCCATTTGGGTGTCCTCTAGCCTAGGCAGTGGCGCCACCTTTAGCTTTACTTGGCCTAAAAGTCAGGTCTAAGTCAAAATTTTAGCTTAAATTTGTAATACCCTACAGCGACAACCAATCATGACGAATAAAAAAGTTAATATCCTGCTTGTGGAAGATGACTACCTGGATATTATGAACGTAGAGCGGGAACTGAAGAAAATAAATATTACGCATCCCATACATGTGGCACGAAATGGTCGTGAGGCCCTAGATATGCTCCGTGGACATGGAGTAGAGAAAATCTCTCCAGCGCCCAGCGTCATCCTGCTCGACATCAACATGCCCAAGATGAACGGACTGGAGTTCCTTGCCGAGCTTCGCACAGAGCCAGAGTTCAGCCACATTCCTGTGTTCATCATGACTACTTCAAACGAGGAGACGGACCGTATGGCTGCGCAGCGTCTCAATGTGGCAGGCTACATCGTAAAGCCAATGTCTTTCGACAACTTCGAGAACAGCCACTCCTCTCTCGCCAGCTTCACCCTGTTCCTGGACCTTATCAAACTGAAGTAAGCCGCTCTTAAAACAGCGGGAGCTGGTCAGGCAGCAGCCTGAACGTGCGTCGGTGATGCGGGGTGGCACCCGCCGCTGCAATGGCAGCCCGGTGCTTTAGAGTAGGGTAGCCTGCATTCTGCTCCCAACCATACGCAGTATACTCTTCCGCCAGTTTTAGCATCAGGCCATCGCGGTGCGTTTTGGCCAGCACAGATGCCGCCGCTATTGATAAATACTTCCCATCTCCTTTGACGATGCAGGCATGCGGCACCTGCCTGTAAGGCTTGAATCTGTTTCCGTCTACCAGCAGGTACTCTGGTTGCATCCCCAACCCGGCCACTGCCCGGTGCATGGCCAGGTATGTGGCCTGCAGGATGTTCACCACATCTATCTCCTGAGGTGTTGCCTCCCCTATCGCCCAGGCCACCGCATCTCTGACAATGTCTTCTCGTAGCTGCTCCCGCTGCTCCCTGCTTAGTTTCTTGGAATCGTTGAGGAGTGAATGGCTATACCCTAGAGGAAAGATGACCGCCGCAGCCACTACTGGTCCGGCCAGGCATCCTCTGCCGGCTTCATCTATACCTGCCTCTACTATTTTTCCGCTGTAGTTGGATAGGAGCATATACTTATAATATGTTTCTTGAGCCGCAAGGTAGGACAAGGCTCGGATACAAGCAAGCCGCTATACCTTAAGCTAGCCGTCCTATGTCTTCACCCCCTTCTTAGAAATGGCTTAAAAGAAAAAGCCTGCCAATGTAGCATTGGCAGGCTTTTTTACTATTTACTTTTCCTATGGACTAGTAACCAGGGTTCTGCTGATCCGCTAGCACAGGGTTAGCGTTAATCTCAGAGATTGGCAGAGGCCATATGAAACGGAAGTCATCGTAAGGGATGAAAGGGTAGGCAATGGCTGCCTCTCTGACAGAGCCACTGGCGGCCTGGAAATCCTCTACCTTCATGTTAGCTGAGGCTACTTTGGCAGGTATACCGGCAGGGCCGAACTTACCTTCTTTGGCCAGACGGTGGATGTCCTTCCAACGCAGACCTTCAGCCAGGAACTCGATGCGGCGCTCGTTCACAATGGCCTGAACCAACGCATCACCAGTCAAGCCTGTGTACAGCTGGTCAGTAGAGCGGCCACGCACTGCGTTCAACAGGGCAAGCGCTCTGTCGTTGCCACCTGTTCTGGCTTCAGCCTCAGCTACGTTAAGCAACACTTCAGCATAGCGAATGATTGGAGACCAGTCAGTCTGCGTAGTAGCGTCTCTGTACTTCTTTGTATAGATGGCTCTTGCAGTAGTGTTTGTAATCTCACGGCGTTTGTCATTGGCAGGCCAGAAGCTGGCATTCCAGATAATCGGGCTGATGGATACCAGGGCACGACCACCTGTACCGGCGTTGTACATCTGACCCAATGAACCGTTCACGCTGGCGTTGTCATTGGCAGTGTTCTCAAACGAGAAGATAGACTCCGTGTTGTTAGCGTTAGCAGCCCATGGTCCGTCAGGAGAAGCTGTCAAAGCATAGCCACCGATTGGGCTGGTGAACGGACCTGTACCGGAAATCAACTTGTTTCCTTCCGTAATAACACCTTGCCAATCACGCATGTGCAGTTTCACACGGGTTTTCATGGCAATGGCAGCACCTTGAGTCGCTCTGGAAATCTTGTTGGTACGGGTTACCGGCAGGTTAGCCTCCGCATAATCGAGGTCTTCCAGTAGCTTGGCATACGCTTCAGCCACAGTGCCACGGCCTTGCTTAGCGGCTTCCTCAACACGAGCAGGCGTATTTACAGGAACTGTTCTGTATGGTATACCTGGGTGAGAAGCGTCTGCTGTGTGGTTGTACGGACGGGCGAAGTGCACCAGCAGTTCGTGGTGGGACAGCGCGCGCAGGTAACGGGCTTCTGCGATGTAGGCGTTGCCCACTTCAGCCGTGATAAGTCCGCCGGTAACAGCTTTCTCTACGCCCTCAATCACTACGTTTGCCTTGTTCACCACGGCATACAGTGTCTCAAAGTGATACACGTTGTTAGCAGAGGTAGCATTGTAAGTAGACTGGTACGTGATGGCGTAGAATGCCTCCAGGTTCACCATGTCCTCACCGCGCGTGTCACCCTGCGATACGTGGGCAGCACCAAACGGATAACCACGCACAGCACCGCCCGCATAGAAACCAGACTGAGCAGCGTCATAAACACCGGCTACTGTCAATTCAATACGCTCAGGAGTCGTGAAGGCACTTTCTTCTGTCAGACGGTCATAGGGAGCAAGCTCCATTACGTCCTTGTCGCAAGAAGTCAGCATCAGCGAAAAGCAAACCGCCGGGGCTAATAGCGCTAACTTCAATCTATTTCTTAAAAATGATTTATTCTTCATTGTCAGATAATTAAATAATTAGAAACCAAGATTTAAGCCCACAGTGAACACACGCTGCTGCGGCTGGCCATTCCAGTCAACACCAAGGTTGTTGTTTGTGCCTGAAATGTTGGTATAAGTCTCAGGATCAAGACCAGAGTAATCAGTGATTACGAAAGCATTCTGCACCTGTGCATAGATTCTCAGACGTTCGATGCTAGCACGCTCAGTCAGTGACTTAGGCAAGGTATAGCCAATTGCCAGGTTACTCACTTTCAGGAAGTCGCCTTTCTCCACGAAGCGGGAAGAAGCCTGACCGTTTGTGTTGATGAAGTTGTCATAACCATAAGCCAGTTTCGGAGTCTGTCCGTCACCTGGGTTCTCTGGGCTCTGCCATCTGTTCAGGATTTCTGTGCCGTTGTTCTCAAACAACATGGTCAACAGGTCCTGACGCGTACGGTTCATGATTTTGTTGCCACCTGAGAAACGCACGAACACGTTTGCATCGAAGTTGCCCAACTTGAAGTTGTTGTCAAAACCACCAAACCACTTAGGCAGCGTAGTACCCAGGATAACCTTGTCAGCAGCAGTCAGTGAAGACTGAGCGCCTAGCACGCTTGGGTTAGCAGGATCATAGCCGTAGTAAACGCCGGTAGAGCCACCGTTGCCAATGATGTTACCCTGAATCAGAGAACCGTCTGCCTTGCGGTAGATTGGGTTACCGTTCGCTGTGTTCACACCTTCAAACTGGTATCCGAACAGAGAGTTAACAGACTCGCCAACACGGTTGATAGTGTAATCATACACCATGTCGCGTCCGTTAACCAGCTCCTTAACCTCGTTGTTCTGCGTAGAAAAGTTCAGGTTAGAGTTCCAGCTGAAGTTAGACTTGTCGATTACAGTTCCAGAGATACCGAATTCAAGACCATCGTTCGTGATACGGCCGATGTTTCTGTTGATGGAGTTGTTAGGAACACCCAAGGAAGGAGGTGTTGGGGCACCAAGTACCACGTCCACGTTATCTTTCATCCAGTAAGCCAGTTCCAGGTTCAGACGGCCGTCAAACAGGCCAAGGTCTACACCGAAGTCAGTGATTTTCTGTGATTCCCAACGCAGGTCAGGGTTACCCGTGTTGCCAAAAGCGATACCGTTCATGGAACCGTACTGGGCAGAGCTGAAAGAACCCAGGTATGGATAGTTACCACCTGTGATACCGATGTTACCAACCTCAGCCCAGCTACCACGAAGTCTCAGGTCAGAGATGAAGCTAAGTGCGCTAGAGTTCTTGAAGAATTCTTCTTCTGATACTCTCCAAGCAGCAGATACACCAGGGAAGTAGCCCCAACGGTTGTCTGGAGAAAGCTTAGAAAGACCGTCAGCACGCATAGAAGCACCAATGTAGTACTTGCCAGCGTAGTTGTAGTTGAAACGACCCAGGTAAGAAGCAAGACCATTTTCACCGATACCACCGAAGGCAAACTGATTAGCAAACGTACCGCTCACCAGGTTCTCGTTGAAGAAACGGTCGGAAAGGCCAGTGCCTTGCGCCTGGAAGAAGCTGCTTCTGTATTTGTTGTATTCCTGTACCGCAGTCACGTCGAAGTTGTGTACTTCATTCAGTGTCTTGTTGTAAGACAGGATGTTCTGCCAGTTCCAGGCTTTGATTGGAGAGTAAGCCTGAGATACTACACCGTTAGAGCCCTGACCATCGCCATGGCGTGGGTCATTGAACAGGAAGTCGTCAACCATTGTCAAGTCAGCACCCAGAATGGTCTTGAAACGCAGGTTATCCACCAGTTTGAAATCCAGGAACACGTTACCCAGACCACGGTAAGTAGTAGCCTTACGAATGTTGTTGTCCAGCACGAAGCGGATGTTCGGGATACCGTTGGCAATTGTAGCAGTGTTTGGTCCACGGCCAAGAGCTCTTGGGTTCACCAGGTCAATATTGTAACCAGTTGGGTGATTTGCGTCGAAAACTGGTACGTTAGGGTGCATACGAATAACACCGAAGATGTTACCAGACAGGTTATTAGAGCCTGCAAGCGGACCTTGGTTGATTTGGTTAGTCAAACCAGCCTGAAGACCGAAATCCAGGAACTTGGTAACTTTAGTAGTCATGTTGGTACGTACAGAGTAACGCTCCAAGCTGTTGGCACGGCCTATACCTTCCTGATTGGTGTAACCCAAAGAAACGTAGTAAGTGCTTCTGTCAGTACCGCCGCTGGCAGAGAAGGAATGGCTCTGCTGGAAAGCAGTGCGGAACACTTCTTTGTTCCAGTCGGTATCAGCAGTACCTATTGCGGCAGGAGAAGTCTGGTTGATGTTTTTGTACTTCTCGTTTGTGATGTCAACGAACTGCTGCGCGTTCAGCAGGTCATGCAGTTCGATGGCTTTGGCAGTACCAGCCCATCCGTCATAAGCGAATTTAGCTTGGCCAGCCTTACCACGCTTGGTAGTGATGAGGATAACACCGTTAGAGGCACGTGAACCGTAAACGGCCGTAGCAGCACCATCCTTCAGGATTTCGAATGACTCGATATCGTTCGGGTTGATGTCAGCCAGTGCGTTAGAAGGTGTGAAACCACCCTGGTCACCAGAAGTTGCAGGAACGCCATCGATTACGATAAGTGGCTGCGTGCTGGAAGAGATGGAGTTTACACCACGGATGTTGATTTTTGGAGGCGCACCCAGAATACCGGAAGGCTGTGTAATCTGAACACCAGATGCACGGCCGGCCAGCTGCTGGTCAAAAGAAGGAGTAGCCAGGTTGGCAATCGCATCACCTTTTACGGAAGCGATAGAGCTGGTCACGTCTTTTTTCTGCTGTGTACCGTAACCAACCACCACAACCTCATCCAGTTGTCTCTGGTCGATTTCCAGCGTCACGTTGATGGCGTTGGAAGTACCGATTGGACGCTCAATGGTTTTGTAACCCAGGAAGCGGAACACCAGCGTGTTGCCATCTGCAGGCACATTGATAGAGTACGTACCGTCCGCACCGGTCGCTGTACCCGCGCTAGTTCCTTTTACAAGCACAGCAACACCAGGCAGGCCTTGGCCCGTCGACTGGTCCGTTACGGTACCCGTAACCGTCCTGCTCTGTGCCATGGCCTGTTGGAACAGGACAAACACCAGAGCAAAACTCAATAGTAGTAGTTTTTTCATTGGTCTGTTAATTAAGGTGAAAAATGAATTATAGATTAGAGTAGTAATGCAAGTCAAAAAAGGCGCAACTCGGAGCTGTAGCCTGTGGCATAACACAGGACTCTCCATGATTGGGTCTTTCAAAGGAATTTTTGTTCAGGCGAAAGTGCCTGGCAGACATACGCTGCAAACAACAGCAGACATGAGCAAAATGGCTAGTAAACTTTATAACATAAGCTGTATTTTATTGATTAGAAGCTGTCTGTACTCCATATTTAGGCATAATAAAGAACTAAAGCAAATCTTTGCATTTTTTCGCAACAAAACCAGAATGGCCCTTTGCGAGCTGTAAACTAAGAATATTTTTCTGATATACATAAAATCTATATATAAAATTTTCTTAACCCCCTGCTTTCGAAGCGGTTTGCCTGCTAAGTAAAGGCATTAAGTCGCATTTACTTCCGCACACAAGCTATATAGGATATAGCTCGGCTCCCACCCTAGCTGCGGGCGCGAACATACCGCAGCCACCACTAACACTCTATGTTACAACATCTAATATACACCCTGTGCTCTACGCTCCAGCCATGCACTCCGCACCTATACCGCAGAAGGGCCATACCGTTACTTCCCAATTCCATGCTTGGTTTTATAACTAATCTTATATAACACCCTTCCCTACATCACACAATATTTTAGTTAAAATGCTATAAACCAAAGGCTATTTTCATTCTGCCCCGTATAATTATTAAAAACATTACTTGAATTATTATATTAAACTATTTTTTTATTTGTATATATAGTGTTTAAACTTTCATTTTATTACAACACTAGCTCGACCCCGCTCTAAAAACTTACATTCTACTACCTCTCTGAAAGCACCATACTTGGGCGCTTTGTGCTGTTGATTCTTGTGTATACTTTGATTGTTAAGATTTATTGGCAAAATGAAAAAACTACTACTAGTGAGTTTTATTCTGGTGTTCGCCCTGCTGCAGCAAGGTATGGCCCAGACTAGAACGGTTACGGGTACCGTAACAGACCAGGAAACAGGGCAGGGACTGCCCGGAGTAGCCGTACTGGTGCAGGGAACAAGCGTGGGCACCACTACCGGTGCCAGCGGCGAGTATTCCATCAACGTACCGGAAGGCTCCAACACACTTACTTTTCGCTTTATAGGCTACACCACCGTTAACCGCCCCATCGGCAACGAGTCTACCATCAACGTGACCTTGGGTGTGGATACAAAGCAGCTGCAGGAAGTAGTGGTGACGGCCGTAGGTATAGAGCGGACTGAACGGTCGCTGGGGTATGCCGTGCAGAACGTGGAGGGCGACCAACTCGCCCAAAGGTCTGAGCCCAACGTAGTCAATGCCTTGCAGGGCAAAGTGGCTGGCGTTGAAATTATCTCCTCCAGCGGTTTGCCAGGGGCAGGCACGCAGGTGTTTATCCGGGGCATAAACTCCGCGACAGGCAATAACCAGCCACTCTTCGTGGTGGACGGCATACCGATAGATAACTCCACCAACTTCACCTCCACCCCTACCGTGGGTGGTGCGGCCTATTCCAATCGTGGCCTGGACATCAACCCCAACGACATTGAGTCTATGACGGTGCTGAAAGGACCGGCCGCCGCTGCGCTTTACGGCTCGCGGGCCGCGAACGGAGCCATCATCATCACCACCAAGAAAGGTATGGCCGGAGACGCCAACAAAAAGTTTGAAGTGACGGTCACCTCCTCTTTCAACCTCCAGGAGGTATACGGCCTGCCAGAGTACCAGAACGAGTACGGACAAGGCTCCAACTTCAGGTATAGCCCGAACGTGACAGACAGTTGGGGCCCCAGGTTCGGAACGCCAGGCGTAGAGACAGTGCCTAACGTGGCCGGAAACCCGCTGCAGACGCTGCCCTACCAGGCGGTCCCTGATAACGTGGAGGATTTCTTTGATACTGGCCGAATCTTCGACAATGGTTTGCAGTTGGCAGGCGCAGGACAGAACACCCGGTACATCTTCAGTGCCAACAGCACGAATCAGGAAGGCATCATCCCGAACAGCGGCCTGGACCGCATCTCCCTGCGGGCAGCCGGTACCGCCACGCTCTCGCATGGCATCTCGCTAGATGCGTCCATCCTGTACGCCAACACGCAGCAGGAAGGCTCGCTGCAGGGTAACTCAGGTACCAGCCCCTGGTTTACGCTTCCCTTCATCCCGAGGAGCTTCGACATCAACAACGTGCCGTTCAAGCTTGCCCCAGGGCAACAGGCTCCGACTTTGTTTACGGCCCTTAACCGAGACAACCCCCTGTGGAGCGTGAATGAGAACTTCTACGAAAGCGAGGTGAACAGAACCATCACCAGTGCCACCGTCAACTGGAATCCGCAGTTCTTCCAGGATTTGACGCTCACTTACCGCGCCGGTCTGGACCAGTATTCCGACAGGCGTCTGGAGGCCATTGCCTTTGGGTCCATCAACTCGAATGGTAACACGGCCCTGAACCGCCGGGGCTCGCAGATTTATGACGACATCTTCTACAGGCAGTTCAACCAGGACATCTTCGCGGTGTACAACAGGGACATCAACGAGGACATCAACCTCCGCTTCCTGCTCGGAAACCAGATAAACACCATCAACACAGACAACCGCAACATCCGGGCAGAGGACCTTATCACCCCTGAGTTCTACAACCTGATTAACCACACCAATACCAACGTGTTCACGAACAATACCGAGACGCAGCGCAGGTTGGTGGGTGTCTACTCGCAGTTGGGGCTGTCATACCGCAATTGGCTGTTCCTGGAGTTGCAGGGCCGTAACGACTGGTCCTCTACCCTGGATTTGGACAATAACAGCTACTTCTACCCCGCCGTCAGCCTGGGCTTCGTGTTCACCGACGCGTTTGACATAGCCAACCCGATATTGAGCTATGGCAAGTTGCGGGGCAGCTACGCACGGGTGGGTAACGACGCCGGCGTATACCTGACCAACACGGTGTTTGTGAACCAGGGCTTTGGTAACAACGTGGCTGGTATCACCTTCCCGTTCAATGGCACGGTGGCTGCCGTGACCAGGGGCAACCGACGCGGTAACATCAACCTGAATCCGGAGTTCACCACCTCCTATGAGACCGGGGTGGAGTTGGGCTTCTTTGATGGCAGGGCCTCGCTGGACGTGAACTACTTCTTCAACAAGACCACCGACCAGATTTTTAACGTGGACGTGCCGGGTTCTACGGGTTTCACCACCTTCACCCAGAACGCGGGTGAGATTCAGAACAAAGGCTGGGAAATATCCGCCACGGGAAGCCCTATTGCCATGGAAGATGGCTTCCGATGGGACATCAACGCCAACTTCACGGACATCAACTCCAAGGTGGTGTCGCTGGCGCCGGGCCTGAACCAGTTCACCCTGCTGACAGGTGCCGGAACTGGAGCGTTCACAGGACTGAGCCCTGTGCTGATTCCTGGGGAGCCGTTCGGTATCATCCAGTCATCTGCCTTCCTGCGCGATGAGCAGGGCCGCTTCATCATCAACCCGAACACAGGTGTGCCGGTAGTGGACCAGAACCCACAGATTATCGCAGACCCGAATGCAGAGTGGTGGGGCAGCCTGGGCAACACATTCAGCTTCAAGGGCTTTAACCTGAACGTGTTGCTGCAGTATGTGCACGGAGGTGACTTCTACTCCCGCCAGACCCAGATTTCGCGTTTGCGCGGTGTGCTGGAGGAGCAGGTGGACAGGGAGCGGCCTTACATGTTTGAGGGCGTGATTGTGAATGCGGACGGCACCAGCAGTCCCAACAACATCCAGATTTCGGCACAGGAATACTGGACCGCCCTCAACAGTGCCAACGAGTTTGCCGTGTTCGATGCCTCGGTGTTCAGGATACGGGAAGTGACCCTGGGTTATGAGTTGCCAACCGCCCTGCTGGAGCGCACGCCGTTTGGAGCGGCCAATGTGTCCCTGACAGGCCGCAACCTCTTTTTCCATGCGCCTAACCTGCCACACGCTGACCCCGAGTCGAACCAGTTGGGTGGTAACACGAGAGGCTTTGAGTTCAACTCGCCCCCGGCCGTCAGGAACTATGGCGTAAACCTCCGTTTCACTTTCTAATTTTTAGACACCAAAGCATATGAAAAAGCTAAATATATATAAGGGAGCGGTACTGGCGCTATTGTTTACGATTGTCAGCGCCTGTGATGATTACCTGGACGTAAACGTGAGCCCCAACAACCTGACCAACGCCACGGTACAAAGCCTGCTGCCCGGCACGCAGGTAGGTATAGGTTTCTTTGTGGGTAACACGGCGCAAATTGTCAGTTCCCTGTGGATGCAGCAGATGGCAGGCACAGGTACGCAGACAGACCCCTTCGACCGGTACAACATATCACCGGAGAACAACGAGTGGAACGCCATTTACGCCACCTTGCTGGATGACCTGGAGCAGATTGTGCAGCAGGGGCGTGAGGAGGGCAACTTCCATTATGCAGGTATGGCCCGCATACAACAAGCCTACGTATACCTGGTCGCCACAGACCTGTGGGGGGATATCCCTTTCTCGCAGGCCCTCAACATAGAGGAGTTCCCTAGACCAGCCTACGACCCGCAGGAGCAGGTATACGCCGGGGTGGTGCAGCTGCTCGATGAAGGACTAGCCGACCTCAACCAGACCTCTGTCACGCCGGCTTCACAGGGAGACCTGATATACAACGGCAACCTGGACAAGTGGCGAAAGGCGGCGAACTCCATCAAGCTCAAGCTATACCTGCAGAGCCGAAAGGCCAATGCCAACTCGGCAGCGGCCATCAACCAACTGGTGGCGGAGAACAACCTCATTTTCTCTAACGCGGACAACTTCAACGTCAATTTCTTTGGCTCGGCTGGCTCCTTCAACCCGATTTACATGTACCAGCACCAGACGCGCGCCAACGACATGATTTTGAGCCAGCGTTTCTATGACTCCCTCAATGTGTTGAACGACCCGCGCCTACCTGTCTTCTTCACCCAGACCAACGGCGCCTTCGTGACCTATGAGAACGGCCTGTTCACGGCTACTCCTTTCACAAGCCCGAACCGCTCGCGCTGGGGAGTGTATGTGGTAGGAAACGGCACACAGACGGCTAACGGCACCATCACCAACGGAGGGGCAGCGCCAATACGCCTCATCACCGCGACCATGGTGAATTTCTGGCTGGCAGAAGCCGCCCTTACTCTTGGCACGGCAGGCGATGCAGCCACCTACTTCAGGCAGGCCCTGCAGGCGCAGTTCGACGACATCCGTTCTTTTGTGAGTGCGGGAAGTTTACCGGCTAATTTCGATGCCGACGCTGCGGCCTACATCAACAGACGGGTGGGGGCTTTCGAGGCAGCCTCCTCTACCGAAGGAAAGCTCAACATCCTCATCCGGGACAAATGGGCATCATCAGTCGGAAACGCCTACGAGGCCTACAATGACTACCGACGCACCGGATACCCCAGACTGGCGCTTACCCAAAACCCGCAGGTGGGCGTGACGCGCATACCTACCCGATGGCCGTATTCGCTGGGTGAGATACAGGGTAACTCTGACAATGTGCCGTTGCAGGACTACCCAAGTGGTTTGCTGGTTCCCGTTTGGTGGATGCAGGAATAGTGTATTTAACTTTTAAAGAAATCTTGATATGAAACTCGATAATATATTAGTTAGGTATGCTGCGCTTGCCACGATATGCTTAACATTCATCAGCTGCGAAAAGGATGAGTTTGACGGCTTGTTGAACACTGACCCCGTACCGGAGGCGGCCATCACCTTTCCACAGGCTATGGGTCCGAACGGATTTGCCTTGCTGGATGAGAACGCTTTCATCATTTACCAGAATGCCATTTCAGCGGGCAGCATCACTGTGGAGATACGCGTGCCGGAAGGAAAGCAGATTACGGCTGTATCAGCTGCCGCCCAGCGGTTCCGCAACGGAGCCGCGACGGCTCCTAGCATCAGCCCTACGCTACCTTCAGGCACCTCACCGGCCGCGCTGGATGCCAGGGCCCCGGATGCCGTCATCAGTCGGAATACGGCCCCTAACATAGCGGTGAACCAGGCAGTAACGCCGGGCAGCACGGTCACTTTCACCATTCCGACTAATCCGCCGCCTGCCCCGCTGACAGACGCCGCCCTGACCGACCTGCAGGTGAACGACGTAATTCGCCTCTTCTTCAGAGTGACACTGGCAGATGGCTCTGTGCACCGCGCCATGGAAGTGCGCGTGGTGGTGACCGGTTGATTGACTTCTATTTCCCAAAACAAAAAGGCTTCCCCTCAAGGGAAGCCTTTTTGTTTAAATCAGGTATAGCAAGTGCTATCAGGCCTGCATCAGGAACGCTTTGATGTACTCATCCAGGTCGCCGTCCAGTACGTTTTGCACGTCTGAGCGCTCCACTCCGGTGCGGATGTCCTTCACCAGTTTGTAGGGGTGCAGCACGTAGTTACGGATTTGGGAGCCGAAGTCGATGCGCTTCTTGGTGCTCTCTACCCGGTCACGCTCCTCGTTGCGCTTGTCAATCTCTATCTGGTAGAGGCGCGAGCGGAGCATGCGCAGGGCGTGCTCTTTGTTCATGAGCTGCGACCGCTCTATCTGACATTCGATGACGATGCCTGTTGGTTTGTGCTTCAGGCGCACGGCCGTCTCCACTTTGTTCACGTTCTGACCACCGGCCCCGCCTGAGCGGAAGGTATCCCACTCAATGTCGCTGGGGTTCACCTCTATGTTGATGGTATCGTCCACCACCGGGTAGGCGAAAACCGAGGCAAAGGAGGTATGGCGGCGACCACCCGAGTCGAAAGGTGAGATGCGGACCAGACGGTGCACCCCAATCTCAGACTTCAGGTAACCGTAGGCGAAGTCGCCGGTAATCTCCAGCGTGGCTGACTTTATACCTGCGCCCTCCCCCGGATTGTAGTTTATCTGCTTGACAGAATAGTCATGCGATTCGGCCCACATGATGTACATGCGCATGAGCATCTCGGCCCAATCCTGGCTTTCGGTGCCGCCTGCTCCCGGGTTTATCTCCAGTATGGCGCTGAGCTGGTCTTCTTCGCCGCTGAGCATGCGCTTGAACTCTAAGCCCTCAATGGCCGCCTCTGTCTTTTTGGCCTCCTGCTGGATGTCCTCTTCCGACACATCGCCCTCTTTGTAGAAGTCGAAGAGCACTTCCAGGTCAGAAAGTGACTTCTCTACCTCCTCAAAGTGCTCCGTCCATACCTTAATGGACTTTACTTCCTTGAGTATCTTCTCGGCCCCTTTGGGGTCATCCCAGAAGTCTGCCGCCAAGGTCTGTTTTTCTGTCTCAGCTATCTGTTGTTTCTTGGTATCGTAGTCAAAGATACCTCCTCAAGGCCTCTACACGGGCCTTTAAATCCTTCACGTGCTCTGCTGTCATGTGCTTGGTTGTATGTTTTAGGTATAACAAAAGTGCTGAAGGACGAACGGGGCCGTCCATCCTTCAGCACTCGTTTTTGTGTGCCCGTTCTACAGGCTTATTTTGTAAATCCAGTTATGCTGGTCTGGCGTCTGACCCGTTTTGATGCGGTCGAGCTCGGCGGCGATGCTGTTGGAAACCTGGCGCCCTTCTATGGCGGGCAAATCCATGTCTTCGCCGTTGTAGTGGATGGTGGCTATCTGGGCGATGGTGGCGGCGGTACCGGTACCGAAGGCCTCCTGCAGCTTGCCGGCCTTGTGCGCAGCTACCAGCTCCTCAACCGACACCCTTCTTTCCTCTACCGGTATACCTTTGTCGCGGGCTACCTGCAGCACGCTGTCGCGGGTGATGCCGGCCAGGATGGTGCTGCTCACGGCTGGTGTCACCAACACGTTATCAATCACGAACATCACGTTCATGGTGCCGGACTCCTCAATGTACTTATGCTCCTTGGCGTCGGTCCAGATGAGCTGGTGGTAGCCTTTCTCCTGCATTTCGCGGGCAGGGTATAGCGCCGCGCCATAGTTACCGGCCGCCTTGGCAAAACCTGCGCCGCCCTCCACAGAGCGCACGTAGTGCGGTTCTATGGCTACGCGCAGTGGCTGCCCGTAATAAGCGCCTACCGGGCAGCTGAACACCACAAATCGGTAATTAGACGACGGGCGCACGCCAATGAAGTCATCGGTGGCGAAGATGAACGGACGGATGTACAGTGCACAACCAGCTGTTGGCGGCACCCAGGCGGCATCGAGGCGCAGCAGCTGCTCCAGCCCCTGCATGAAGATGTCCTCGGGCAACGCCGGTATGCACATGCGCTCTGCTGATATGTTGAGTCGGTTGAAGTTGGCCTGCGGCCTGAACAGCAGGATATCGCCATCCTCGTTTTTGTAAGCCTTCATGCCTTCGAATATGGCCTGGCCGTAGTGGAGGGCCGATGTAGCCGGGCTGAGGGACATGTTGCCGTAGGGCAGTATCTGGGGCGTCTGCCAGGCGCCGTCCTTGTAATCGGCTACCAGCATGTGGTCTGAGAATATCTTCCCAAACTCAATATTATTGATGTCCAGCTCAGCAATGCGGCTTTGCGCCACACTCTGGGCAGGTATGGTTAGGGTATCAACTGACATAAAGGAACAGGTTTTAGTTGAACATAGGCTAGACGCGCGGCTTCCAGGCGATTTCCTCAGCCTGTAACTCATACGTCATTTTGCGGCAAAGAGCGAACAGATAATCTGACAAACGGTTCAGGTATTTGATAACTAAATCATCCACCCGCGACTCTTCCTGCAGCCGGATGGCCAGGCGCTCGGCGCGGCGGCACACGCAGCGGGCCAGGTGGCAGAACGAAACCGACTGATGCCCGCCCGGCAGTACAAAGGACCGCAGCGGCGGCACCTCGGCCGTCATCTTGTCAATCTCCTGCTCCAGCAGCGTCACGTCCTCTTCGTGCAGGTCTGGTGTCACCATTTTCGTGTCTTTGTCCGGGTCGGTGGCCAGCGTGGAGCCGATGGTGAAGAGGCGGTCCTGTATCTCCTTCAGGATATCGGCGCGGCCTTTGTTCACCTCCTGGTCGCGTACCAAACCGATGTAGGAGTTGAGTTCGTCTATGGTGCCGTAGGATTCAATGCGCAGGTGCGACTTGGCCACCCGCGTGCCACCTATGAGGGAGGTGGTGCCTTTGTCGCCTGTCTTGGTGTAGATTTTCATGGGCTAGTGCGCTGCCTGTATTTTTGCGTGGGAGGTAATGTCTTGGTTGACCTCGTCTGATTCAATGAGTCCGTCGCGGAGGCGCACGATGCGGTGGGCGTACTTGGCGATGTCCTCTTCGTGCGTCACCATGATGATGGTGTTGCCTTTGGCGTGCAGGTTCTCGAAAAGCTCCATGATTTCGTAGGAGGTCTTGGTGTCGAGGTTACCCGTAGGTTCGTCGGCCAGGATGATGCTGGGGTCGTTGATGAGGGCGCGGGCGATGGCCACACGCTGCCGCTGGCCACCCGAGAGCTCGTTGGGTTTGTGCTTGCCCCGGTTGCCCAGTCCTACACTTTCCAGCGCCAGTTGGGCCTTCTCCTCGCGGGCAGATTTGTTATACCCGGCATAGATGAGCGGCAGTGCCACGTTCTCGAGTGAGGACTGGCGCGGCAGCAGGTTGAAGGTCTGGAACACGAAGCCGATTTCCTTGTTACGCACCTCGGCCAACTCGTTGTCGGTCATGTTGCTCACATCGTTGCCGTTGAGCACGTACTGCCCGCCAGTAGGGGTGTCGAGGCACCCGATGATGTTCATGAGCGTGGACTTGCCGGAGCCGGATGGACCCATGAACGCCACATACTCCCCCCGCTCTATCCGGATGGATACAGATTTGAGTGCATGGATGGTTTCGGCTCCCATCCGGTATACCTTAGAAATGTCGTGTGTTTCGATGATGGTGCTCATTCCGCCCGATTTTATAGTTGCCATTCGTCGGCTTGCGCCTCCTTTGCCTGGCGTTGTTTCTCGAATTTGTCTTTAAATGTACTGTATTCCGGGGCAGGAAGCAAGTTGCTCAACGAAACAAGTGCCTGCTCCGCATAGCTCACCAAACCCTGGTCGATGCTCTCCAGCGCATACGCTTTGTAGAGGCTGGCCGAGTACGGATTGTAGGTGATGCCGTCCAGCAGGATGTTGTAGGCCTTCATGTCGTTCGGGCTATACCTGGCGAAGAATGCGGCGGCATCCTCGACCACGCGCTCATCATAGAGCAGCATCTTCAGGGCCTGGTCGTAGCGCTCAGCGGCCTCCCGGTCGCGGTTCTTCACCTCGGCCACCTTGGCCCGCAGGTATAGCTTCTGCCGTTTGTCCTTCGGTGTCAGGTATAGGTTGTCCATGCGCTTCACCAGCACCTCGTGGTTCTTGGTGTTGAGCCACAAGCGCATCTGCTGCAGGTTCAGCCGGGAGCGCAGGTCTCCCTCCGGCAGCAGCGCCGCCGCCGCCTCTTTGATGGCCTCATTCGCCAACGGCCACCGCCTCTTGAGCATGTAGTAGTCCACTTTTGCCACCAGCGCCTCCCGGAGCAGTTCTTTGTCCTTTATGCTCTTCACGATACCGTCCACGTCGCGGGGGAGCAAATCAGGCAGGTAGGCAATCAGGTACTGCACCTTGTCACGGTCGGGCGCACTTTTAATGATGGCGTCGGGTTCCTGATTCAGCACCTCCTGCAACGATTTGGCCACCTTTATGGCAGACTCAATCTCGGTGAAGCCCACCTCCTGCAGTGCCTCTATGGCCTGGTCCGTCTGGTGGTTCAGGGCAAGGGCGTACGCGTGCGACAAGAAGGCCTGGTTGAGGCCCAGGTTCTTCGCCTCTTTGAAGTAGGACGCGGCGGCCCCGTAGTTCTCCTCCTCCATCATCCAGTGCCCCAAGGCATTGTAGTAATACCCGCTGCGCCCAGAAGCCGTAAGGGCCAGCGTCTCCACCACGTTGCGCGCTTCTTTAGGCCGTCCGTCGTAGTGGTGCACCAGTCCTTTCAGGTATAGCAGGTCCTCCATGAACAGGCGGTTCTCTGACGAAGCCAGGTAGCGGTTGATGGGCTTGAGCAGCGAGGTGTCGCCTTTGTTGATGGTCGCGATGGTATTGTTGTAGAACAGGGTCATGTCGGCCACCTGCTCCAGGGAGTCTGGTTCAAAAATCTCATCCTTTGCCTCAGGCCCGCGACCTAATAACAGGTTGAGCGCCGACATGTTGCTGCGCAAAGGCTTGTATTTGGAGGAACGGATTTCAGCCATCAGCTCTTTGGCCTTGTCCGGCATGGCCTGGCGGGTATAGAAAGCCAAGCGGTTGCTCCGCACGAAGTCCGGGTTGTCGGCGTGCTGCTGCGCCAAATCAAAGTAATACTCCACGCTGTCAGCCACGCTAGTCTGGGAATAGAGCAGTGCCAGGTTGTTGTAAATCTCTCCGTTCTCGGGGAAAGCGGCCGCTCCCTGCCGCAACACATACAGCTTCTCGAAGAAGTACTGCTTGAGGTCGTAGAGGTTGGCCAGGCGCACGTAGGTCTTTGGATTCGGCCGCTTCTGCAGGGCCTCCTGCAGACTCAGGATTTCGTTGTTGCGCTGCCCCTGCTCCCGGTACATACCAGCCAGGCTGACATTGGCCTTCACGTTGTTGCCGTCGTACAGGTCACTTTCCTGGTAGAATCGCTCCGCCAGGATGGTGTTATCGGAGGTACGGTACAGATCGCCGAGGTAGCTGTAGTAGCCGGCATAGGCGTAGAAGTACACCCGGTACTGGGTGCGCATCACGAGTATGGCCAGCAAGATGGCTCCCATCGTGAAGATGGTGTAGATAGGCAGGCGCTTGGGTTGGTAAACGATTTTGTATACCTGCAGGCGCTGCTCCATCAACCGGCCGAAGTTGGCCATGACGTATATGAAGAAGAACAAGCCGAAAGCCAGGTGGGTGTACACAATGAGCTCGTGGTACATCACCGTGAGCGAATCGTTGGCGGTGGCGTAGGCGTAGCCGATGCTCAGGAACGTGATAATGGCGAACACCAGGTATAGCACGGCCCCGGTCGGCTTGAAGGGGAAGAGCTGTTTGTAGTAAGCCTCCCGCTGCCGCATGCCCCAGAACCCTGCCACCACCGACAGCATCAGGATGAAGTACGCGTTCACGAAGAACAAATCGGCCTTCACATAGCCTACGTGGCGCAGGTATAGCAGTATCAGGTTGACCAGGTATAGCACGCTCACCAGCACAAACTGCCAGAGGCTGAAGCGGCGCTCCGGGGTTTTGGCCTGCGTGTTTATCCACAGCAGCGCGTTGATGTTCTCATAGCCCACCCACATCAGGAAAAGGAAAGTGGCCACGATGAGGGCCAGTGCGCTGTAATTGACCAGGTGCAGCGTGGTGAGCAGCGCCGGAAAGTCAGACTCCATGTACACCAGCGAACCCAGCAGCAGCACGAGCACCAGCATGGCCAGCACGCGCAGTGAGAAGTTAACCTGTGGGTAAAAGGCCTGGAACGCGTAAGTTGACACGGCGAACAGCACGATGAAGAGCAGCAGCGTGGTCTGCCCGGTGCTGCTGCCTACTATACCCAGCAAATCAAGGTTGAAGGAGGCCAGCAGCAGCATGAGCAGCAGCATGCCGGCAAAATAAGGGATGCGCCGCATGGTGCTGATGGCGGCGGCGTAAAAAGCCAGGCAGACGGACAGCAGCACCAGCAGCGCCACAGCCGCCCAGGTGTTGATGGCAGGTATGGCGGCATCGTACTGCTCCGTAATCAGGTAGCCGTCTACGTACAGCGTGAAGGGCTCCAGCAGGCGGCTGAACTCGTGCACGGGCACCTGCACCACCTGTAGTTCAGGCAGCTTGTCCCAGGCAAAGGACACGCTCTCGCCGGTGAAGTAGTGGTATACCCCCAGCAGCAGGGCCAGCGCGGCCAGTACCAGCAAAAAAAGATAGGGATACCTGGTGTCGGCATCCCATTTGTTCCAAAACTTGATTTTGTTCATAGACTAGCTGGCGCTTATTCCAGCACTTTGGGCACTCTGAAGTAATCGGAGTCTTTTCGGGGGGCGTTCTTCAGGGCATCGTCATGCGACACGCTGTTGAACACGATGTCCTCGCGCATCACGTTCACCTCCTCTGACATGTGTATCAGCGGCTCCACGCTCTCGGTGTCCAGCTCACGCAACTGGTCTACCCAGTTCAAGATTTTGTTCAGGTCCTGCAGCATTTCCTGCTCTTTCTCCTCGTTGAACTCCAAGCGGGCCAGGTGCGCTATCTTTCTGATGGTTTGAATATCCGTTGACATATGTCTTGCTGTGTTTCGAAATTTCTGTTTGGATGATGTGGTGTACTCTCTCTTTCAGCGCCGGCAGGTCCTGCAGGGTCATCCCCCTAGTCTCTATCGGCTCATGAATCACTATTTTGAGCGGGTGCCAGCGCACCTTCAGTTTGCCGTTCAAATCGGGCAGGAACCTGTGGTTGTAAGGCATGGTCACGGGCACCACCGGCAGCTGCTTCTCTATGGCCAGCCTAAACGGGCCGTCCTTGAACGCGAGCAGCTCCTCGCCTGCCGTCTCTGGTATGGTTCCTTCCGGAAAGATGACCAGGTTGCGCCCCTGCTCCAGCGTCCGCACGGACTGGATGTAGCTCTTGGCGCTGCTGATGGCGCTTTTGCGGTCCACGGCAATGTAGAGCTTCTCGTATACCTTGCCCCACAGCGGCACCTTGGTGAGCGAGCTCTTGCCTACAAAGTTAATGAATCCCGGAATGGCATGCAGCAAAAGCGGGATATCGAGGTAGGAGCTGTGGTTGGGGGTGAAGATGTACTGCTTTTTGCGGTCGAAGCGCATGCGCCACTCCACTTTGATGGGCGTGAGGAACATGCGCAGCGCCGAGGAGGACCAGAAGCGGTTGATGCCGTGCACGTGCGGGTACCAGCGCTGCTTGCGTATGAGCACCGCCTGAAGCGGATACGTGACCACGAACGGCATCACGAACCAGGTGACGCACCAGGTTGTGTAGAGTCGATGTGACAGGTATTTCAGCGCTTTCATACCTCCAAATGTAAGCATAATACATCAGTTAACAATCAGAGGAGCTGTGCAGGAAGGATGGTTTTATCCTATCGCTATACCTGGGTTCACTTGTTCTGCAGCAGCAGGGCGGCTTTCAGGATGCCGGCCACGCTGATGGCGTCCGTAATCTCGTTGTTCATGGCCATCCGCACGGCCTCTTCAAACGGCACCCGCTTGATGTGAATCTCCTCCGTCTCTTCAAAAGCGGTTTGGCCGGCCTTTAGTTCCTGCGCCAGAAAAACGAAGCCTTCCTCATCGGTCACGGAGTTGGAGGTATGCAGGCGGCAGATGTTGGTCCATTTGGCGGCCGTGAAGCCGGTCTCCTCCTGCAGCTCCCGCTTCGCCGACTCCAAGATGTCGTTCTCAATCAGGCCGCCGCCCATGGGAATCTCCCAGCTGTACTCCTGGAGGGGGTAGCGGTACTGGCCCACCAGGTAGGTATAGCCCTCGTCATCGATGGGGATGATGCCGATGGCTTTGTTCTTCATGCTCACTACGCCGTAGATGCCTTTGCCGCCTTTCGGGTTCAGCACCTGGTCTTCGCGCACTTTTATCCAGGGGTTCTGGTATACCTCCTCGCTGGAGAGGGTGGTCCAGGGGTTGTGTTGCTCGTCTATCATAGCGGTTGTCGTATTCAGGTGGCAAAGATAGGGGTTTGGGACTTGCGACAGGTATAGCTCGCGCAGAATTAGGGGAAGCGGCCGGGCGCAGGTTCAACCCAAGCGGAAACTGTGCAGGGGCTTCACGGACCTCTCCCGCTGGTACCAGTCGTTGTAGACCAGTTCCAGCTTAGCCACCTCAAAGGTGCCGAAGTCCACCTCCCGCCATTGCTCCACCACCTGCAGGAATGGCTGCTTGCCTACGAACGGTTTACGGAAACGCACGACGGTGGCGTGGGCCGTCTGGATGGCATAGCGTGCGTCTATGCTCTGCTGGAGGCCGGAGTTTTTGAAGTTCTCCCGCAGGGAGTTTCTGATTCCCGACAGGGCCTCATCTTGTGGGAAGCCTTGTATCAGAATACCGGAGTCTGAGGCGGTAACGCCTTGGAAACTGATGCTAAACCTACCTGTCTCACTCAGGCTTTTTTGTATCAAGGAGATGTAGTCCGGGACTGAAATCTGCTGTAGGTTGAACCCCGCGTAGCAGGAGATGATGGACATCACGGTGATGTGGATGTCGGAGTTGGGATAATAATACTGCTCCGGCTCCACCGCTTTCAGCTCGTTCAGAAAAGACTGGATGTTGGCTTTCGCCTGGCCGCTCGGCCGTATCAGGAGCGTGATACCGAAGCGGTTGTCGGTGGGGGAATCTATGAGCGGGTCGATTTGGTAGGCATCTGCCTGGAGCTTTTGCAATGACTCTTGATACAGGTTGTTGTAGTGCTCCGTCAGGTTCATTTTAAGTGTTTTGGTGGCCAGCATAACTGGAAGGCAGAATGGCTATACCTTGTATCTACATTTTCTCTACGCTATACCCTCTGCGCCGGAGCAGGTTTATCAGGCCGTTTGCGCCGCCCAGGTGTCCCATACCAACCGCGATGAAGGCTTTCTCCTGCCTCACCAGCCGCTCGATGTCGTCAAGCCAGTTGCGGTTGCGCTGGTCCACCAGCAGCCTCCGGGTTTCATTACCCAGTTCTTTGTCCAGCAATTCGTTTGCCAAGGAGTCAATATTCCCGCTGTTGTAGAGCCGAATCACTTGTTCGTGCTGCGCAAGAATCTCCTCGTCTGTCTGATTATCCAACGGAATAGTAACGTTGTTGAGCAGCTCCACCACTTCCCGCGCCGACTCCAATCCAGTGATGGGGATGCGGCGATTGTCGGCTACCTGCATCAGTTGTCCTTCCATACTTTTCAGGCTGGAACCGTATTGCTGCGCGACTAACCGGTTGGCCTTCGCCCCGAGTTGGTCCAGGTTGTGTTGCCTGAACAGTCGCTGGTTCTCTGCGTCCCGCACGTTGTGCTCGGTTGCCAGCACGGTACAGTTCCTTAACGCTGCCAGGGCAGCTTCCGGTATGGCAATGCGCCCTTCCGGATATAGGTGCATGGTGCCGAAGAGGTAGGCTTGCTTGCCGTCTGGCGAGGTGATTTCCCAGAGAAGGCCGGTTGGCGCCTGCTGCTTGGTGGAGCAGGCAGCGAGCGCCAGGAGGCACGACAGGTATAGCAACAGTATTTTCAATGGCTGCAGTCTACTCATTCACCCTCGTGTACATCAGCATGTTCCCGCTACCCAGGTATAGCAGCACCAGGCTGGTTTCACTCACCTCGTCCACAAGCCAGCACAGGTCGCTTTCGGGCACGCTCAGGTAGCGTATACCTTCCTCCATCCCTCTCCCCTTGTCCGTTTCATTCTGACACTTGTCGGATAGCACAAAGGGCTCCTCCTGCCACGCTTCCATACCTGCGGCGAATTCCTTCCGGATGTTGTTCTCGAACACGAGCAGGTTGGTGGTGTCCTCTATATGCCGCCACTTGCCCTGCAGCATCTCCAAAGTGCTTTTCGGGGCAGGTGCTGCGTCAGGCTGAGCAACGGAGTCCGTGGCCTGCTGGGTTTCTATGGCAGACTCCTCAGGAGTCTCTGCTTCGGTACCGGAATTTGGCTGACAGCTTACAAGGTATAGCAGCGTTATGGCCAAAGCCCCACGCAGCAGCAGGTTCAGTTTCATTATTTCCTTTTTTTCATGACCCATGCTTTCTCCTGGATGGGTGTATCAGGTACATAGAGTTTATTTTCTTTGACAAGATACCGCTTCTGGTTACTCAGCCACAAAAAATCTCCTGATTTCTCCCAATTGCCCGCTTCGTCCGTGTCGAATGTGGCGCACTCTCCGCCCGCATACACATACCTGTAGGTCTGGTCTCCATACAAGATCAGGCTTTCTTTCCAGAGTGTTGAGTTGCCTCTTACACCATGGTACCACCGGGTCAGGAAGCTTCCAGTTCTGACATGCTTCTCATACCGCTCCACGACGCGCAGTTGTTCCTGCCCATGGGCGGCTACAGTTACAAGCATCGCAAGTGTAAGCAGTATCAGTCTCATAGTTGATTTATTTGTCGGAGCGTGCTGGCTCTGGCACAATCTAATGAATCATAGCTATTGCTGCACGGTAGATATCCTGTTTTTGGAAACTCCTCCCTGGTATTCATGGATAACAGAAACATGATGGCTTTCATCAAAAAACGATAGCTTTCCTTCATTTGCTTTGAACCTATTTTGGTTATCCACGGATATAGCTTCGCTTTCGAATTTGACCATTGCTGAATCTGTGTATAATCGGGAGTCTACGAAAACAATATCATAGTTCGTTACTCTCAGCGGGTCTTCTAAGGCGTAGAATATCAGCAGCGTATCATTCTGGCGCTTGAAATGGATTTCTTTGAATTCCGAGAACACCACCTCCACACTATCACTAAAGGTTAGTCTGTAGTCTGATACGCTTTCTGCCCATACTCCTTTCTCTTTTCTCAATTCTGCTGTTAGAAACTGAAGCGCAAGAAGCGTTGGGTTGGCAGCCTTCTTCAAGGAATCTGACAAATTGGATGAGAGTCCTGATTCATGTGTTCGGCAACTTGTGAATAGTAACAGAATCAGCAGAAACCTGAGCTTCATAGGAGTAGTTAAGTGTAGTTCGACGGTACTCGTGCAGCCGAAGCCCGCAGCGTAGCGAGGGTTAAAGCTGCACCTTGTTAGCCAAAGATTTACTTGAGTTACACTTTCTCTTTTTAAATGGACTCCATATTTGGAGCCTACTGGCACAATGGATAAACCATTTTGTGATATGTTGCTTTTGGGTTCTTTACAGGGATATTAAAATAGACTTCAGAATTATGCTTCACATGATAATAGTTCGTATTTATCAATCCCAGAATAAACCTTGGTTGACTAACAAATTCATAAATCTCTAATCCATCCACTTTGGTATCTGACGCTCTCACTTCACACCCACCACGGTCAGGATAATTGTAACGCTTAAAGTCTTCCTTGTTTAAATCCCTATACAAATCCTGTCCTAAGATGAAGACATCAGGCGAAAGAAAGAAGTCTGCTCCATTTCGGTATGCCTTCAGTTTGTCGCTTGAAAGAATAAACATCCCACCATGCTTTTGAGAATAGACACGCACAGGGTTCTTGATGCTTATAGTGTCTACTACATAAAATGACTTGTAATTTTCTTCTCCTTTGTAGTTGATGTCATAGAGTGCCTGCCTGCAAGACGAGATTAACAGAATGGTTGTCAGAAGAAGTCCGAAGTTCTTTATAATTCTTGTTCTTCTATCCATTTCTATAATTTCAATTTATGGCCAACTAGCAGTTAAATGGAATAAACATACGGTTTTTTGTGGAAATCAACAGATACCAATAATCGCCTCAGCAAAGCTATACCTTATCTTACCAACTCCCCTACCGTCTTAATCCCCCGCTGCTTTGCCAGCGCCAATAGCTTGAGCAACAGCAAAGCTGTGGCGAAGGCATCGCCGGAGGCGGTGTGGCGGTCGTCGGTGGGAAGGTTATACCTGTCGCAAAGGGCATCGAGGCTATACTCAGCGGGTTTTAAGGTATGGCTGTCGGCGTGGCGGCGCTCCAGGCGGATGGCCAGCTTAGCCGTATCGACGGAGCGATTGCGCAGCTTGCCGTTTATCCCTTGCCGCCGGAGCATTTGGTTCACCATGTCAATGTCGAAGGCCACGTGTTGCCCCACCAGGATGGCTCCGCCTATAAACCCGACGAATTGCTCCACCGCCTCCCGTTCCGGTATACCTTGCTCCAATTGCTTCGAGAGCAGGCCATGCACTTCGGCACTTTTATTGGTTGGTGCTCCTTCCTGCTGCACCAGGCATTCGAAGGTATCTGACACGAGCACCTGCAGCCCCCGCACCCGCACCGCGCCTATTGACAGCACCCTGTCCTGGCGCCGGTCCAGCCCGGTCGTTTCCGTATCGAACACTACAAGCTCGGCTTCTGCCAAAGGCGTCTTACCCGAAGCTTGCTCCTTTAGGGCATCCGCATACCGCAGCCAGAAGGCCGGAGCCGAGGCATTGGTTGGTTGCAGGTCCTGCATCAGCCGTCTGAACCACTCCATCAGCCGAGGTAGTTGAGTTGGAAGCGCACCTGCAGGAGCTCCTGCATGTCGCTGATAGGCTTGAAGGTGCTGCGCAGCGTCTGCCGCTCCAGTTTGTTGAGTTGGTTGGGGTTGAGGTAGCGGCCTGAGTTCTTGTTGCGTAGGCCATTGAGAGCCCGGAACCGCATCATAATCTCGTAGGCCATGGCCGCCTCCCGGTATAGCTCGGCATTCTGCGGCTCCAGCTCGGCCAGCTTGGCAAAGCGCTTGAAGGTGTTGTTCTCGCCCGCTATGCGGTTGTCTAGTGTGAGCACACGGGCGGCATCCACCAGCGGCGTCATGGCCCGCAGCTTGATGTCAAATTGGTCTTTGTGCTCGCCTCCCCGCTCCACAATGAAGTTGCGGAAGAAGCTCAATGGCGGCGGACTCTGCAGCGCATGCTTGGCCAGGAAAGGCAGAAAAATACGCTCTTGTTGTATGTTTTGGTAGATGTAGTCGGTGAGTTGGCGGCTCAGGCTGAAGTCGCCGTACACCGGGCGGTAATCATAAAAGATGGAGGTATGCATCAGCGCTTCTTCAGTGGGCTCGTGTATCCAATTGTAGAAGTACTGTTTCCAGGTATGGAGCGGCTGGCACCACTTCGGGTTGCTCGCCATCATGTCAGCCGGGCATTTCTCGAAGCCGCAGGCTACCAGCACATCGCGCACCATGACAGCTAGCTTCAGAAAATACTCCTGATACTCCTTCTCCAGTGCCATGTTTTTGTCTTCAAACACCAGGGCATTGTCCTGGTCGGTACGCAGCAACTGCTCCTCGCGCCCTTCGCTGCCCAGCGAGAGCCAGCAGTAGCGTACCGGTGGTTCTCCCAGTTCGTGCTCGGCATGCTGCAGCGCCCGCACAATGATGGCGTCGTTTATTTCGGTGATAATGTTGGCAATGAAGGAGATGCTCACCTCCTGTTCCAGGTACTTGAGCAGCAATTCCTCTGCCCGCTCGCGTATGGCTGGCAGAGAGTTGATATCTTTTGTCTGCCGGATTTCCTGCACCAGCACCGCCGGATTATTGCCCTGCGCCAGCAGCAGGTCATGCTCGGTGAGCACACCTAGTGCCTTCGAGTCCACGGTGCCGTCTTTCGTCACACAAAGGTGCTTTACCTTGTTCCGAATCATATGGATGAGGGCATCGGCCATCGCCGGATTGGGCACAGTGGTGATGACGGGAGCCGACATGATGACCTCCACGTTATCGTGTATGGGAACGTGCCCGGCGACCACCTGCCGGCGCAGGTCCGTATCGGTGATGATGCCCAATGGCCGCTGCTCCGCGTCCACCACCATGATAAAGCTGGAGTCTTTGTCGCTCATCATCTGGGCGGCCAGCCGGATAGAGGTGTCAGGCGGACAGGCTACCAGGTTTTTGGAGGTGTCTATCTTGAGCGCGTCCTCCAGGTGCAGGGGGATGGAAGAAGGCGCTATGGTGCTCAGGCCGATGCGTGCCCGGTTGGTGTCGCGCATGGTGGCATTGCGCACCGGCTGCCCCGCCGCAAAACCGGCCGCAAAGTACAGGGCCACCTCCGGCGACTCCGTCAGGATAGGCTCGAAAGCCGTGATGGGTATAGCGTATACCAGCGATTCTTCGGCAGCGGTGGCGGTGGAGGAGTAGTTCTTTTTGGCAATCAATGCCCGCACCCCAAACACATCACCCTCGTCGCACACGTCCAGCAGTTTGGGGTTGCTTCCCTCCGTCCGCTGCTCCAGCCGCACAGAGCCCTGCCGCACGACGTAGAAAAACACATGGGCCATGTCGTCCTGGGCGAACAGCACCTGCTCCGGTTCCAGGTATAGCACACGCACCTGCCTGGCCAGTTCGCGCAGCTTTTCCTGCTCTATCAGGTTGAAAGGCGGGTACGTGTTCAGAAACTCATGGACGCGTTCCTGGATGACGTTGGAGGGTTTCATGACTTTGGGTTCTACCTGTTGAAGATACTTGTTTGCGTGGTGGTTTGCAAGGGGTTGCCGCCGGACTGATTTTATCTTTTTGGAGTCTTTTCCGCCTATTGCAGCTGCTTGATGCTGTACGCTGTTCTTTCATAGTTGCCTAGCTGCCGCCGTTCCGATGCCCTTATACTTTCATCTGCGTTGCTTCTGTTCGAGCGCTCAAGCCGCGGGTGATGTAACTGTTCCCCCTCTTGGGAAGGAGGTTGTTTATTCACCTGTCATTCCGACGAAAGGAGGAATCTCAAACCATACTGGCCGCACATCCAGCGCAGATGAGGCTTTCTGTGAGCCACCTTCTGCAACCGGTTCGCACCTTTCACCGCCGGTTCCCGCTGCGCTCGAACCGGCGGTGGGCAACGTAACAGATTCCTCCTTTCGTCGGAATGACAGAGCTTGTATGGGAATGACGGGAGCGTGAGCAGGTATGGCACCTGCTCACAATTGACACACCCCTGCCCCTCTCAGGAGGGGAATCAGGAACGATTGAACATCCCCCTGCCCCCTTCTAAGGGGGACTTTCTGCCATCGCCTATTCCCAGGTATAGGCATTGTAGCACATAACACTGGCAGGTATAGCCTTGACACCCCTCTGACTCCCCTCAAGCGGAGAGTTGCCCTGTAGCAACAGAGCGGTGACACCGGCTAGGTGCACCTTTTGGAGCTCCACTGTTCGAGCGTTCAGCGAGTTTGGAGCGCCTTGATTCGTTTGCTTACTTTGGGGGTAGGGGCCCTCGATTCTCATCAAGGAGAAAAGTGAGTGCCCGCTCGGCCAGGGGAAGCGATGAAACAACACAGCGAGTAAACCACAACAGCAACTACTACAAAGCAGCAAGTGGTCAGGTCAGTTCTTAAAGACGTAAAAGTCCTGCGGCTTGCGCCACAGGACTTTAGAGAATTAACTAAATTAAATAGCTAACAACTCTACAAAGCTCCAGCTTTGATTTCATCCACTACATCCGGGTCAAGTAAGGTAGAGGTATCGCCAAGGTTGGAGGTATCGCCTTCCGCTACTTTGCGCAGGATGCGGCGCATGATTTTGCCTGAGCGGGTCTTGGGTAGGCCGCTCACAATCTGAATTTTGTCAGGCTTGGCAATCTTGCCGATTTTCTCCACCACCGTTTCGATGATTTCGGCGCGCAGGTAGTCCTCGCGCTCCGGCATTTCCTTGCAGATGACGAAGGCGTAGATGCCCTGTCCTTTCACGTCGTGCGGGTAACCCACTACGGCCGACTCCACCACGTGCTCGTTATGGTTGATGGCCTCTTCAATCTCAGCCGTCCCGAAGCGGTGGCCCGATACGTTGATCACATCATCCACACGGCCGATGATGCGGTACAGACCATCTTTGTCACGCTTGGCGCCATCGCCGGTGAAATATAGGCCCTTATAGGTGGAGAAGTAGCTGAGGCGGCAGCGCTCGTGGTCGCCGTAGGTGGTGCGAATCATACCTGGCCAGGGGAACTTCATGCACAGGTATCCTTCCACTTCGTTCTCTGTTATCTCATTGCCTTCGGCATCAACCAGAATCGGCTGGATGCCCGGCAGTGGGTAGGCCGCGTGCGCGGGCTTGATGGGCGTCACGTTGGCCAGTGAGGATATCATAATGCCACCGGTCTCAGTCTGCCACCAGGTGTCTACCAGCGGACAGCGCTCCTTGCCGACGTGGGTATGGTACCAGTGCCAGGCCTCCTCGTTGATGGGTTCACCCACCGAGCCCAGTACCTTCAGGGAGTCGAGGCTGTAGGAGAGCACATCGTCAATGTCGCCGCTCATGAGAGAGCGTATGGCGGTTGGCGCGGTATAAAAGATGTTCACGCCAAACTTATCGCATACCTGCCAGAAGCGGCCCATGTCTGGGAAGGTTGGGACGCCCTCGAACATCAGCGTAGTTGCACCGGAGAGCAGCGGGCCGTACAGGAGGTAGGTATGGCCTGTCACCCAGCCGACGTCGGCGGTACACCAGTAGATGTCGTTCTCCTGCACCTGGAACACGTTACTGAAACTGTAGTGGGCGTATACCATGTAGCCGCCGCAGGTATGCACCACGCCTTTGGGCTTGCCGGTGGAACCGGAGGTATAGAGGATGAAGAGCATGTCTTCGGCGTCCATCACTTCGGCGGGGCAGTCTTTACTCACGCCCTGCACCTCATCGTGGAACCACACGTCGCGGCCTTCTACCATGTTCACGGCCCAGCCCAGTCGCTCCACCACAATCACTCTTTCTACAGAAGTGCAGCGTTCCAAAGCCTCGTCCACCACGCGTTTCACGGGTATCTGCTTGGCTCCGCGGTTAAGGCCGTCAGAGGTCAGCACCATGCTGCACTGGGCGTCGTTGATGCGGTCGGCCATGGCCACAGCGGAGAAACCGGCGAACACCACCGAGTGGATGGCACCGATGCGGGCGCAAGCCAGCACGGCAAAGGCCAGCTCCGGAATCATCGGCATATAGATGCAGATGCGGTCTCCTTTCTTGGCGCCGTTCTTTTTGAGCACGTTGGCGAACTGGCATACCTTCTCGTGCAGCTCGCGGTAGGTATAGCGCACAAACCGTTCCTTCGGGTCGTTGGGCTCCCAAATCAGGGCCAGCTTGTTGCCCCTGGTCTTGAGGTGGCGGTCCAGGCAGTTCTCGGTGATGTTGAGCTTGCCTCCTTTGAACCACTTCACGTTCGGCTCCTCGAAGTTCCATTCCAGGGTAGTGTTCCATTTCTTGTGCCAGGAAAATGAACTCGCTATATCGGACCAGAATCCTTCAGGGTCTTCCACACTGCGTTTGTAGGCCTGCTCGTACTCCTGGAAAGTCTTGATTTGGTTGTTGGGCATTGTCTTCGGTCAGTTAAAGGTGTCAATGATGTATATCAGTTTGCAAAGGCGTTTCCTATTCCCCGCTCCTTCAGCTCGTCGTGTATCTCCGTGAGAATGGCCGGGTCATCGATGGTGGAAGGTATAGCGTAGTGCACGCCGTCGGCGATGTTGCGGAGAATCTTCCGGAGTATCTTGCCGGAACGCGTCTTGGGCAGCCGCTTCACAATGAGCGCGTTCCGGAAGTAGGCCACCGCCCCTATCTTCTCCCGTATCAGGGCAATCAGTTCCTGCTCCAGCTGCTGCTCGCCTATGGTCTGCCCGTCTTTGAGCACCACCAACCCAATCGGGCGCTGTCCCCGCAGGTCGTCGGCTATACCTACCACGGCGCACTCTGCCACGGCGGGGTGCGAGGCGACCATCTCTTCCATCTCGCCGGTTGAGAGGCGGTGACCCGACACGTTGATGACGTCATCGATGCGGCCCATGATATAAATATAGCCATCTTCGTCCATATAGCCGCCATCACCGGTCATGTAATAGCCCGGGAAACGCTCCAGGTAAGATTTAAAGAAGCGCTCGTCATCTTCCCAAAGAGTAGGCAGGCAGCCCGGAGGCAGCGGCAGCTTCACGGCCACGTAACCTTCCTGCGCAGGTATAAGCTCCTGTCCTTCCTCGCCCAGAATCTCCACTTTGTAGCCACAGACCGGCATACCCGCCGAGCCCGGCCGGGCAGGCATGATACCATAACCCACCATATTGGCCACCATCGGCCAACCCGATTCGGTCTGCCACCAGTGGTCTACAACGGGTATGCGCAGCAAATCCTTGGCCCAGTAGTAGGTGGCAGGGTCGCAGCGCTCGCCAGCTAAGAACAGGTACTTGAGCGACGGCAGGTCATACTTGATTTTCTCTATCCCGTCGGGGTCTTCTTTCTTGATGGCGCGTATGGCCGTGGGTGCGGTGAACAGCACCTTCACGTCGTGCTGCATGATGACGCGCCAAAACGTGCCGGCATCCGGAGTGCGCACCGGTTTGCCTTCGAACAGCACTGTGGTGCAGCCATGGATGAGCGGCGCGTATACCAGGTACGAATGCCCCACGGCCCAACCCACGTCTGAAGCGGCCCAGAACACATCGCCGGGCTCCACGCCATACACGGCTTTCATACTGAACTTGAGTGCCACGGCATGGCCGCCGTTGTCGCGCACGATGCCTTTGGGTTTGCCGGTGGTGCCGGAGGTATAGAGCACGTAGAGCGGGTCGTGCGCATCTACCGGAACACAATCGGCTGGCTGTGCTTTCTGGAGCATGTCCATGTAATCCAGGTCGCGGCCCGGCTGCATGTCTGCTTGCACGTAAGGGCGCTGCAGGATGATGGTATGGTCCGGCTTGTGCTGGCTGTCGTTCAGGGCCTTGTCGAGGAGCGGCTTGTAGGGGATGTGCTTGTCAAACTCAATGCCGCAGGAGGCCGAAACCACCACCTTGGGCCGGGCATCGTCTATACGAACGGTCAGCTCATGCGGCGCGAAGCCCCCAAACACCACCGAATGGATGGCACCCAGCCGCGCACAGGCCAACATGGCCACCACCGCTTCCGGTATAACAGGCATGTAAATCACCACCGTATCGCCTTTGTCCACACCCAGCCCACGCAAGGCACCGGCAAAACGGGCCACCATATCGCGGAACTCGCGGTAGCTGTACTTGCGGATGGTGTTCGTTACCGGCGAGTCGTAGATGAGGGCGGTCTGGTCGGCGCGGCCGTTCTCTACGTGGTAATCCAGGGCCAGATAAGCGGTGTTGAGCTTGCCGCCTGCAAACCAGCGGTAAAAGCCGTTCTCATCGGTGGTCAGGATTTGCTTCGGCTCCTCGAACCAGGCGATTTGCCGGGCCTGCTCGCCCCAGAAGCCCTCCGGATCGGTTATACTTCTTTCGTAGGCCTCGGCGTACGAGCTGTAGGTTTGGGTTAGTGTCTCCATGGTTCAGCTTGCTTTAAATTTGAATCAACTCTGGGTCAGCTCCTTTATTTTCTCCATCAGGAAGCGTGTCGAAAAGGGCTTGGGTATGTAGAGGTCGGCCCCTACTTCGTAGCCTTTCTTGATGTCGGCGTCCTTGGTCTTGGCGCTCATGAAAATCACCTTGGCCCCGTCCATCGCTTCGGTCCGCCGAATGTGGCGGCATACCTCATACCCGTCCACGTCGGGCATCATGATGTCGAGCAACACCACATCGGGCTGCTCTTTGCTGACGCTCTCCAGCGCCTCGGTGCCGTTGCGGGCAATAAACACCTGATAGCCGCTTTTGCGCATCAGGAACTCCAGTGGCATGAGTATGCTTGGCTCATCATCCACTACCAACACCTTCAATTTATCTTTCCCTTTCATAGTCTTATACGTTAGCAGGGGCCGTTACCTTCACGGGCAGCACAAATGAAAACTTGGCGCCTCGCCCCGGCTCACTCTCCACCCATAGGCGGCCCTGGTGCGACTCAATTATCTGTTTGCTGATGGCAAGCCCCAGACCGCTGCCCTCGGGCTTGCGGATGTTCTGGTTCTGGGCCTGGTAAAACTTGTCGAATATCTGTTTGTGGAACTCAGGGTCGATGCCTTTGCCGTTGTCCACCACGTTCACCTTGATGTCGCCGTCGATGCAGTAACCTGACACGATGATGCGGCCGTTCTCCGGGTGGCAGAACTTGACGGCATTGGATATCAGGTTCACCATCACCTGCATGAGCCGGTCCCGGTCGCCGGTGACACCGGGCAGGTTCTGCTGCACATCCACTACCAGCTCGATGCGCTTTTCCTGCACCAGCTGCTCCAGTGTCTGCACCGCCTCCTGTATAACTTCCTCCACCTGCACCGGCCCCAGGTTGAGCTTCTGCTTGCCTGATTCAAAGCGCTCCAAATCCAGCACCTGCGTGATGAGGCGCGTCAGCCGCTCCGACTCCTTCACGATGGTCTGCAGAAAGTGTTCCTGGTCCTCGCGTTCCATTTCAGGGTTGTCGTACAGGATTTCGGAGAGGGCCCGAATCGAAGTCAGAGGCGTGCGCAGTTCGTGCGTCACCGTCGACAGAAATTCGTCTTTGAGCTCGTCTAGTTGCTTAAGCCGCTCGTTGGCACTCCGCAATTGCTCTGTGGCACGGCGTAGTTCCAGGGATTTACGACGCAGTTCGTTGTTGATGGAAATAAGCTGCTGCGACTCCTTCAAAATGTTGAGCACCTCATCGATGCTGATTTCCTCCTCCTTCACCACCGATGAGACCATGATGCGCGCTGATGATGACCCGATGACACCTGACAACACTTTTTCGGCATAAGTCACCAGTTTCGGGTCGGCCTTACCCGATTCGTCTTCAGGCTCGGGGTATTTGCGCTTGTAAGCCTTCATAGCGACTTCGGCTTTTTTCTCGCCCAGGAAGTTCACCAGCAGCGTTTTGATGTCGGGTATGTAGGCCGTGCCTTTCCAGACGATGGAGCTCTCGAACACTGTGGAGTACTTGAAGATGTCCACGAACACCTCGGCCTGGTTGCGCTCCTGCGAGGTCTGCCTGCTCAGCAACGACACGCCTATGTACAGCCCCACGTTCAGGAACATGCTCCAGAACATGGCGTGCGAGATGTAATCCATACCTTGCAGGCCAAACAGCTCAAAAGGCTTAAGCAAGGCTATACCTAAAGGACCTTCGTTGAGAATAGAGGCCGGCAGCATTCCTACGCCTACCATAGAGGGCACCACCAAGGTATAGAACCACAGCACCGAGCCGACTACTATACCTGCCAGCGCACCGTTTTTAGTACCTTCTTTCCAGAAGATGCCGCCGATGATGGCCGGTGCGAATTGGGCCACCGCCGCAAAAGACACCAGCCCCACTTCCACCAGCGAGTAGTACTCAGCCACCCCCTTGTAGTAGAGGTAGGCCAGCAGCAGAATCAGCAGGATGCAAAGGCGGCGGCTATACAGCAGGATGCGTGTCAGCTGGCCTTGGTAGTTGTTTTTCAGGGCGGGCACTCTCACCAGCAGCGGCATAATCAGGTTGTTGCTCATCATCACGCTCAGGGCAATGGTGGCCACAATCACCATACTGGTGGCCGCTGAGTAACCGCCCAGGTATACCAGCAACGCCAGCAGGGGCTCGCCCTCACTCAAAGGTATAGCCAGCACAAACATATCGGCATCGGCGCCGGTGCCGGTACCGCCAAAGAGCAAATCGCCACCAAAGGCAATGGGCAGCACAAAGATGTTGATGACAAACAGGTATAGCGGGAACAGCCACATGGCTTTGTTCAGGTGCTGCTCGTTCACATTCTCCACCACCGCCACCTGAAACTGGCGCGGCAAAAACAGGATGGCCAACATGGAGAGCACCACCATCCAGAACCACTGCGAAAAACTGTTCTGGCTATCAAAAGTCATCAATTCATGAAAGTTGGGGAGCTGCGTGGCCTGCTGCATGATGTCGCCGAAACCGTTGAACACGCCGTACGTCACAAAAAGCCCCGCCACCACAAACACCACCAGCTTGAACAGCGACTCGAACGCGATGGCCGTCACCATACCTTCATGGCGTTCGGTGGCTTCCACGTGGCGCGTGCCATACACAATGGTGAACAGGCCCAAACCCAGCGAAATGAAAAAAGACGTGTCGCCGAACATAGGGCTGCGGCCCACTTCGTTGCTCCCGGTCAGGATATCCAGACTGCTGGCAATGGCCTTGAGCTGTATGGAGATGTACGGAATGATTCCGAGCACACAGACGATGGTGACAATGCTTCCCAGCGCGATGTTCTTGCCGTAACGCGACGAGATGAAATCGGCGATGGTGGTGATGCGCTGCACTTTGCAGATTCGGATAATCTTGCGCAGCACAATCCACCAGAGCGGCGCCATCAGCGTCGGCCCGATGTAGATGGCCAGGTAGCCCAACCCTGTTGTAGCGGCCCTTCCCACCGAACCGTAGTAGGTCCAGGCGGTGCAGTACACGGCCATGGAAAGCGCATAGATGTAGGGATTGCCCACGAAACTCCTGCCCGCAGCCGAACGCCTTTCTGCCCACGAAGCCAGCCCGAAGAGCAAAGCCAGGTAGAAAAACGAAACACCGATGACGAGCCAGTAACTCATGCCTTATTTCTTCTGTTTACGCGGGTCCTCCCGATTGATAAAAACCCCGATAGCCGCAATGCACGCCAGCCACATCCCCGTGATGTACAGGTATAGCACAGGCACTCCGCCCACCGTTGCGCCCGAATTGAAAATCGAAAGCAACGGAAAATTCAGCAGCACCATAAACAGGACACTGATGAAAAAGAGTCGTCTGCCTTTTGCTATGTCGCGCATTTTGAGTTTGGGAGTTGAAGAGTTTAGGAGTTGAAACCTGCCAAATGGTTGACTGGTGAAATCCACGCAGCCAACCATCTAACAATGTAACCAACCAACAACTTAAATTCAATGTCCGGCCACGGCCTCGCCTGCTCCACGCGGTATGCGGATGTCCTCAATCAGTTCCTGGATGTGAGCCGGAGGGGCTGGCGTGAAGCGGGACACAATAAACGAAACCACGAAGTTGAGTACCATACCTACCGTTCCTATACCTTCTGGCGAAATTTCCATAAACCAGTTTTCCGGCAGGTTGGCCGCTGGATTGATGAACTTGAAGTAGGAAATGTAAGCGATTGTGAACACTAGACCCGTTATCATGCCCCAGATAGCCCCCTGCTTGTTCATGCGCTTCGAGAAGATGCCCATGATAATGATGGGGAAGAACGAAGCCGCCGCCAGTCCGAAGGCAAAGGCCACCACCTCCGCCACAAAGCCTGGCGGGTTGATGCCAAAATAACCTGCAATCACTACTGCAACTGCAGCCGCTACCCGTGCTGCTACCAGCTCCTGCTTCTCGCTTATACCTGTCATCACAGACTTTTTAAGCAAATCGTGTGCAATGGAAGTAGAGATAACCAGCAACAGACCAGCAGCTGTAGAGAGAGCCGCCGCAAGTCCACCAGCCGCCACCAGGGCAATTACCCAATTAGGCAATTGGGCAATCTCTGGGCTGGCCAGCACCATGATGTCCTTGTCAATGGTCAATTCATTCCCCGCTGGGTCTTTTACATACTGAATGCGTCCATCGCCGTTCTTGTCGTCCACGCCAATCAGCTTCGTCTTCTGCCAGTTGCTTACCCATTGCGGCATGTTGGAGATGGGTTGGTTGCTAGTGGTTTGCAGCATGTTGTACATACCAAAGGCTCCCACCGCAGGAGCGGTCGTGTAAAGTATGGCGATGAACACCAGCGCATAACCGGCTGACTTACGGGCGTCTTTCACCTTAGGAACTGTGAAGAAGCGCACAATCACGTGTGGCAAACCGGCCGTACCAACCATCAAAGCCGCTGTGATGAAGAACACGTCAATGGTCGCCTTGCTGCCATCGGTATAGGCCGTAAAGCCCAGCTCCGGGAGCAGGCCGTCGAGTTTGTCCAGCAGGTAAGTGCCATCAGAGAGTGTTCCACCCAGGCCGAGCTGCGGGATTGGGTTGCCGGTCAGCATCAGCGAGATGAAGATGGCCGGCACCATGTAAGCGAAAATCAGCACGCAGTACTGCGCCACCTGGGTATAGGTGATGCCTTTCATACCGCCTAACACCGCATAGAAAAGCACGATAATCATACCGATAACCACTCCGGTCTCAATCTGCACTTCCAGAAAGCGGGAGAACACGATGCCCACGCCACGCATCTGGCCGGCCACATACGTGAACGAGATGAAGATAGCACAGACTACCGCCACCAAGCGGGCTGTTTTGGAGTAGTAGCGGTCACCTACAAAATCAGGCACCGTGAACTTGCCGAACTTGCGCAGGTAGGGCGCCAGCAGCAGGGCCAGCAGCACATAGCCGCCGGTCCAGCCCATCAGGTATACCGAGCCGTCGTAGCCCATGAACGAGATAAGGCCCGCCATGGAGATGAACGAGGCAGCCGACATCCAGTCGGCTGCCGTGGCCATACCGTTGGCCAGCGGACTAACGCCGCCGCCTGCCACGTAGAATTCTTTGGTGGAGCCGGCGCGCGACCAGATGGCGATGCCGATGTAGAGGGCGAAAGTCAGGCCCACGATGATGTATGTCCAGGTCAGGATATCCATTGTCTTATTTTTTTGGAGTGAGGGAGATTAATCTTCGTGCACGTCAAATTCGCGGTCGAGCCTGTTCATCAGCCACACATAGATGAAGATGATGAGCACAAACACATAGATGGACCCTTGCTGCGCAAACCAGAAGCCCAGCTTGAAACCGCCCAGCCGGAACTGGTTCATCTCGTCGACCAGCAGGATGCCGAAAACATAGGACACGGCAAACCAAAGCCCCAGTAGCGTAAGCAGAATCCGGACGTTGCGCTGCCAGTACTCCTGCATTCTGTTTCTGTTATTTTCCATAAGGTATAGATTGTTTTAGTTTTAAGGTTCCTATAAGTAAATCATGGCCTGCAGCGTAATCTCCGGACGATACCTGAGGTTGCTAGGGTTGGTGAAGTCCGGGCGGTTGCGCCAGTTGAGCGTCAGCTTGGAGTGGTGCCCCTCCAGCAGCAGGTTAGCCCCTACATCCAGCACCTTCACCGGCACCTTGTCGCCGTTGGTGTCTCGCACGCCCTCCAGGTTACCGTAACTGAAGGCGGTGTAGGGCTGCAGTCTAGCCTTGGGGGTAATAAAATCTTTGGGGAGCAGGTAACCCACCTGGCCATACACGATGTCGCCAGTGCCGATGGTCGGCAAAGCATTGCCGCGCAGGCCACCTCCGCCTGTGGCCGGGTTCATGATGCCGATGTTGCGGACGTTGTTGCGGCCAAAGTCGTAGTTGTGGTACACGGCATAGGCGGTCAGGGCCGTGTTCTGCTCCTGGTTCAGCGGCAGGTCCAGGAAGGCATCCACCCCGAACAGGCTGATATTGGAGGTGACGGTGTCTGGCCCGAAAGCCGTTTCCTGTGTCCGCCATACCCCGTCCTCGTTGTGCATAAAGCCCACTCCTATGTTGAACACGCGCTTGCTGCCCAGGTAGGTGCCCACCATGTACGGCAGCAGGTTCGACTCCTGTTCCAGAAACTGGTAGTTGAAGTAGCCTTGGAATACCTTTTTGTTGTTTCTGGGATTATAATTGGCTGCCGTAGCTACCGCCTGCGCTGTGTTGGTCACGAACGGGTCGTTGACTGCCATGCGGTAATCTAGCTTACCCAGTTTGCCCTTAGCGTATACCCCCAGCATACGACCAAACTGGTCAGCGGCATCGATGGTGGCCCAGTTGAAAATAGGCGCATCAATGGTCATGAAATTGAGTGTACTGGCATTGGTCATGCGGGAGATGCCGTTCCAGTAGTGCAGGCCGGCTCCTACTGACAAAGCGTTGCCAAACACTTTATACTCCGTCCAGGCGTCGTGGATAAAAATCTGGGGCTTCTTTCCGTCCAATGCAGGGCTCGCGCCACCGCTCACGGCGTTCTGGTTGTTGATGCCGAAGTGCAGCAGCACCAGGAACCGGGGAGAAATCTGGGAGTACGTCAGGAAGCGCGAGCGGCGCAAACCTATGTCCATCGTATTGTCTACCTGCTCGTTGTTGCGGAGCGAGCCTGTGTTGTTTTGGTTATAGCGAATCCATACCTGGTGCCAGGTGATGAAGCGGATGTACTTGCTGCCATCCTCGTTGAGGGGCAACTTTATACCCGAGCCATACTCTGCGGACCCTTGTGCAGATGCACCTCTTCCAGCGCAGCAGAGCACCAGCCCCGCCGCCACATATAGTAACAGTCTTTTCATTGGAGTACTAAATGTTAAAAGTGAAGAGAGGTCAGCTGTTTCCCCGAAATCTTTAATCTATTTTAAGTAAAATTCAGGAAAGCAGGTAAAGCCATGTATATATTTGGTAAGTTGATATACTTCAGTCCTTAAAGCGCTTCCACTTAATCATCATGTACTTATCGCCAAGTTCGGTAATCATCATGCCGGCCCCCTTAAGATTGGCGTTGTTCTTCAAATATTCCACTAATTCGGTGTGGTTCAGTATTTTGTAGGTAGGATGGTATTCGGTCTGTTCCGGGGCTTTCACCCTGTACTTGCGCACCCAGTTCATGATGGAGACGTGGCTCACACCGAGGATGCGCTCTATCTCGCGGTAGCTTATACCTTCAATGTAAAGCTGTAGCGCCTTGGTCACATAGTAGTTGTCAATGCCCTTGCCCAGCTTGTTGACGGTGAAGTAGTAGCCGCACTTTTTACAGCGATAACGCTGTCTTTCGTTCACTACGCCGCTTTTCACGACTTCCAAAGAACTGCAGCGGGGACAGATGGGATTCTTCATGACGGATTTATTGAAGTGACCACTCAATCAACTATACCAATTTAGCATAACTATACTTAATTAGCAAATATCCCTGAAAAAGGATGTAAACCTATTCCATTGCGGCTCAGTGCATTACACAGGGCGTAATCATTGGGCCTAAAAAAGGGCAGCCTTAGGTTTCAAATAACCTAAGGCTGCCCCTGCTATACCTGCATTCCAGGTGCTAAGGCGTTACATGTCCCGCACCGACACCAACACCTCGTTATACTCCTCCACTCGGTTTAGGAACCCTACAATCTTAGTGCCCACTTCCTCTGCTGAGGCTAGTTCTCCATTCGCTTTGAGGTCTCTGAACCGCTCCACATTGCTGAACCGCTCCGCATCGGCCTCGCGGATGTTCTCCTGCATAGCCGTATCCACCACGCCCGGCGACAGCGAGAACACCCGAACGCCCGACGCCCGCACATTCTGCTCTTGCTGCACCGTCTGCGACAGCATATCCAGGGCCGCCTTGGAGGCGCAATAGCTTGCCCAGCCATCAATCGGGTTTCTGCCGGCGCCGGAGCTGATGTTTACAACCACTTTCTGGCACCGTACCGGCTGGTATACCTGCAGGAAGGTGTTCATGAGCATGGCTGGCACAATCACGTTCACATCAAACACAAACTCGAATCGCTCGTTCGGCATACCTTCGCCCACATACCCTATGTCGCCTAACACGCCGGCATTGTTGATGAGCACCAGCTTTTCCGCATCGCGGTAAGGTATAAATACCTTGTGCAGGTTGTGCTCCACGGCAGGTATGTCGGAAAAATCCAGCGGCTGGTGGCGGTAGTTCCTGTGCTGGATGCTGCTGCTCCTGCTCACGCCTATCACGCGGTTGTTCTCGTCCTGCAGCAACTGCTCGGCTATGGCTTTGCCTATTCCCTTGCTGGCGCCGGTTATGAAGTAGTAGTTCACTTTTATAGAGTTAAGAGTTGAGAGATAAAAGTTAAGAGCTATCCTTTAAATACGATTCAGGTTCGTGCTTTGATTATACCTATACCTACTGGCAGATGTTTCTGCAAACAAAAAAGCTGGTGCTCCTGACTTAACAGAAACACCAGCTTTTCTTTTTCGCACGTCACAGACTCGCTTGTATAGGTATGGCAAGGGAATAATTTCCCAGCCAGAGGTTGCGCTATACCTGCAACTCTTAACTTACGACTTTCAACTTTTAACTATCAAAGTATGTACTGGCTCAGGTCACGGTTCTTCACCATATCAGACAGGCGTTCCAGCACCATCTCGCGGGTCACCACGATGTGGGCGTTGGCGCCAATTTTGTCCGGCACATCGAAGAGGATATCGTTGAGCAGTCGGCTCATCACCGTGTGCAAACGACGGGCGCCGATGTTCTCCACCTCTGAGTTCACCTCATAGGCAATAGAGGCGATTTCGTCCAGGGCCTCATCTGCAAAGCTAAGCTCCACATCCTCTGCGGCCAGCAGCGCCACATACTGTTTGGTCAGGGCATTCTTGGGGAACTTCAGAATCTGGTAGAAATCCTCCTTCGTCAGGCTTTGCAGCTCCACACGAATCGGGAAGCGACCCTGCAGCTCAGGTATAAGGTCTGAAGGTTTGGCCACGTGGAACGCACCCGCCGCAATGAACAGGATGTGGTCGGTGTTGATGACGCCATACTTGGTGTTGACGGTAGAGCCTTCCACAATCGGGAGCAGGTCGCGCTGCACGCCTTCGCGGCTCACGTCCGGGCCGCTGCCTTTCTTACTGGAGCTGGCCACTTTGTCAATCTCATCAATGAAGATGACGCCTGAGTTCTCGGCTTTGAAAATTGCCTCTTCCTTCACCTCGTCCATATCGATGAGTTTAGCGGCTTCCTCTTCCAACAGAATCTTACGCGCCTCGGCTATGGTCACTTTTCGCTTCTTGGTCTTTTTGGGCATCATGCCGCTAATCATCTCCTGGATGTTCATCATGGAGGCCTCATCCATACCTGGCCCCATCACGCCCATGCCGGGCATGGAACTCTGCTGGATGCGGATTTCTATCTTGCGGTCTTCCAGTTCGCCGTTTCGGATTTTCTCGCGGAATTTCTCACGGGTGCGCTCGTTCAGCTCGTAGTCGTTATCCGGCATCGCGTTGGGGTCAGAATTTCCGGAGTAACCCGGCGTAGAACGGCCTCCCTGGATAGGCGGAATCAGTGCATCTAGAATGATGTCTTCCACCACCTCGGCGGCTTTCTGCTTCACCTCCTCCTTCTTCTTCGTCTTCACCATGTTCACCGATTGCTCCACCAGGTCGCGCACCATGCTTTCCACGTCGCGGCCCACATAGCCTACTTCCGTGAACTTGGATGCCTCTACCTTGGTGAAAGGCGCATCGGCGATTTTGGCCAGGCGGCGCGCGATTTCGGTTTTGCCCACACCGGTCGCCCCTATCATGAGTATGTTGTTGGGCACGATTTCGCGGCGTATGCTCTCATCGGCGTTCATGCGGCGCCAGCGGTTGCGCAGCGCAATGGCCACGTTCCGTTTGGCGTCCTGTTGCCCGATGATATATTTATCCAGCTCCGCTACAATTTGGGCTGGGGTTAAATGCTCTATTGAATCTAACATTTTAGATGCTTTAAATTAAAAAAACAGGGCAGAACACCCTGCTCGGGTTTCTGCCGTACTCTTTGTCTCTTCTTACAAGAACGAATCTGGACGGGGCTGAGGTATGGGAAACATCTTCCTCAATCAACTTAACAGGCCATACCTAAAGAATGCCTCTATACCTGCCGCCTTGAAGTACACTCTACAGCAGGTGAAGAGGCCCTTAGTAATCCGCGTCTACTTTCTTGTTGTCCTCCGTCACCTTCAGGTTGAGCGGATATTTCACCTTCTGCTTCAGCAGCGCTATCTTAATCACGTCGTCTACGCGGTCTACATAGTGTATGGTCAGACCTTTGATGTACTGGTCTGGTATTTCGCTGATGTCCTTCTTGTTTTTCTGGCACAGGATAATATCAGTTATTCCGGCACGTTTGGCTGCTAAGATTTTCTCTTTTATACCTCCCACTGGCAGCACTTTGCCCCGCAGCGTAATCTCACCCGTCATGGCCAGCCGCGGCTTCACCTTGCGCTGCGTGAACACGGAGGCGATGGAGGTGAAGATGGCTATACCTGCCGACGGACCGTCCTTCGGCACGGCACCCTCCGGGAAGTGGATGTGCAGGTCGTACTGCTCGAATATACGGTAGTCGATGTCCAGCAGCTCGGCGTGGGCGCGCAGGTAGGAGAGGGCCGTCATAGCGGACTCCTTCATCACGTCACCCAACTGGCCCGACAGCGTCAACTTGCCTTTGCCTTTGCTCAGAATGCTTTCAATGAACAGGATGTCGCCACCCACTGAGGTCCAAGCCAGTCCCGTTACAACACCGGCCGTATCGATATCCTGGTAAATCTCTTTGTCGAACGTCTCCGGTCCCAGTATCTTCACCACGTCCTCCGGTTTGATGCTCGGAGTATACTTCTCCTCCATCGCCTTCAGTTTGGCCGTGTTGCGCACCAGGCGCCCGATTTTGCGCTCCAAGCTACGCACCCCCGATTCACGGGTGTAATCCTCAATCACTTTCTGGATTGTGGCTTTTGGCATCTTCACGTCCTCTTCCTCCAGCCCGTGGTCTTTCACCTGCTTCGGTACGAGGTGGCGCTTGGCAATCTCGGTCTTCTCCTCCATGGTATAGCCGGTCAGCTCGATAATCTCCATTCGGTCGCGCAGGGCGGGCTGAATGGTATCCAGGGAGTTGGCTGTGGCGATGAACAGCACCTTGGACAGGTCGTATTCCACATCCAGGTAATTGTCCATGAAAGTATGGTTCTGCTCCGGGTCCAGCACCTCCAGCAACGCCGAAGATGGGTCACCGCGGAAGTCAGAAGCCAGTTTGTCTATCTCATCCAGAATAATCACCGGGTTAGAGGAGCCCACTTTCTTGATTTGGCTGATGATTTTGCCGGGCATCGCCCCCACGTAGGTACGGCGGTGGCCCCGTATCTCGGCCTCATCGCGTACGCCGCCCAGTGACATTCTGACATAGTTACGTCCCAACGCGGTGGCAATAGAACGTCCCAGGGAGGTTTTACCCACCCCGGGAGGGCCATATAGGCACAGGATGGGCGCTTTCATGTCTTTCTTGAGCTTGAGCACCGCCAGGTACTCCAGTATGCGCTCCTTCACTTTCTCCAGACCATAGTGGTCCGCGTCGAGTATCTTCTTAGTGCGCTTGAGGTTGAAGTTGTCCTTCGTCTGCTCGTTCCAGGGCAGGTCGAGCAGGAACTCAAT
Source organism: Pontibacter roseus DSM 17521 (assembly GCF_000373265.1). Taxonomy (GTDB): domain Bacteria; phylum Bacteroidota; class Bacteroidia; order Cytophagales; family Hymenobacteraceae; genus Pontibacter; species Pontibacter roseus. The sequence goes on along the minus strand of NZ_KB890761.1, from coordinate 1,104,786 downwards.
GTAGTTCACCGCCACCGGGTACTCGGCAGCCTGCGGGTTGAGGCGCGCCAGGCGCTCTATCTCCTTGTTGAAGTGCTTGGCTACCTGCTCCGGCCACTTCTTTTTGGTGGCGCGCTCGCGGAAGCGCTCTATCTCTTGGTCAGGCCCCTCCTGCCCCAGTTCGTCCTGCAATACTTTTATCTGCTGCCGCAGGAAGTAGTCGCGCTGCTGCTGGTCAATGTCGGTATGTACCTTGGTATGGATTTCCTGCTTGAGCTCCAGCAACTGTATCTCGCGGAGCATGATTTCGAGCAGCTGTGTGCCACGCTCTACGCCGTCATTCACCTCCAGCAGCTTCTGCTTCTGGGCTACGTCCACGTTCAGGTTGCTCGACAGGAAGTGTGTCAGGAAGCTCGGGCTGTCGATGTTATCGAGCGCCACCTGCGCTTCCTGTGGTATCTCGGGGTTGAGCTTGAGCATCTTAGCTGCCGCATCTTTCAGCGACTGCACCAGGGCTTTCACCTCTTTGCTCTTCTTATTCGGGAAGGTGTCTTTGCAATAGCTGACACGCGCCGTCAGGTAAGGGTCTTCCTGCGTAATCTCCTCAATTTTGAAACGGCTCTGCCCCTGTATGATGATGGTCGTGTTGCCGTCGGGCAGCACCAGCATCTTCAGGATTTTGGCCATGGTGCCAATGCTGTACAAATCCTCGCTGGAAGGGTCGTCGCTGTTGGTGTTGAGTTGGGCCACCACACCAATGGTCTTGTCGCCTTTATGGGCCTTGCGCACCAGGCGCACCGATTTTTTGCGGCTCACCGTTATAGGCAACACCACTCCCGGGAAAAGCACGGTGTTCCGTACGGCTAATATAGGCAGCTCGTCTGGCATGTCCTCTGGCAGCAACTCCTCTTCCGGGTCGGTGGTGATGACCGGAATCACATCGTCGTTGTCGTCTGAGGACATGGAGTCAAGTAGGAGGTTGTGCAGAAAGTTCTTTAGTGTATAGTTCATAGGTTGTATCAGTGCCATATTGGCATAAAGATAGCACTAAACTAGTGCTATACCTTGTGCCAGTACTATTGTCAAGTCCTGTGCCAATAGCGGTTGCGTGCTTTAATTAAATCAATTGTCAGCTGTATGGGTGCCTGCTGCCTAAATTATAAGTGTTATTTGGGGTTTCGTTTCAAAAATATACCTTAAAAAACAATATCTTTGGTTTCAGGTGTCATACCCTGTGCCGATGAGAAAAATCTACACCCTTCCTTTCCTGTTGCTCCTGTTTCTGCTGCCCACGCTTTGCAACGCCCAGCTCAAACAAATCCCGCTGGAATCGGGCCCCGAAGTGAAAGCGACTAAGACGGCCCCGAGCCAGGCCATGCACCTGGGATTCCCGAATCTAAACAAAATTCCGTACTACCGCGACTCAAAAAAACTCGCAGAGATACAGCGACTGGAGAAAAAGAAGCAGTACGCGCAGGCGCTGCCGCGCCTCGAGGCCTACGTACGCAGCTTTGGCATACAGAACTTCTACAAAGACACTAACCTGCTGTGGCGCCTGGGACAGCTCTATGAGCGGCAGGGCCGGATGGAGCAGGCCATGGAGGTATACCGCCTCGTGCTCAAGCACCACCGCACCGATGTACGCCAGGTGCAGTCTTACTACGACTCGCTGGAGCAGAACACCAAGGACTACTATGTGCCGCTGAGCTATTATTACGAGCTGGTGGAGTACCGCAAGTCCCTATCGACCTACAAGCCGCCGCGCGGGGTGTATTTGAACATGGGCAACGGCATCAACTCCCCTTACGAGGATTATGGTCCTACCCTCAGCGCCGAGAACAACAAGCTCATTTTCACCTCCAAGCGCAACATACAGGGTCAGGGACTGGAGGACAAAGTGAACGAGGACCTGTTCTACTCAGATGGGTCCGGCGATTTTTGGAGTGAGGCGCAGTCATTTGGCAAGCCCATCAACAGCATTTACAACGAAGGCTCGGCTACCCTCAGCCGCGACGGCAAGACGCTGTACTTTGCCCGCTGCGAGTCTCCGGATGGGTATGGCAACTGCGACCTCTACAAGGCCACGCTGCAGCCGGACGGCACCTGGCACGAAATTGAGAACCTGGGACCGAACGTGAACACCTCCGCCTGGGATTCCCAGCCTACACTGTCACCCAACGAGGACACGCTATACTTTGCCTCTGACCGCTTAGGCGGCTTCGGTCTATCCGACATCTACTATACCTACAAAATGAAGAGCGGTGGCTGGGCTCCGGCGAAGAACATGGGCCCCGTTATCAACACACGCCAAAGTGAGGTGAGTCCGTTTTATCACCCCAAGTACAAGGTGCTGTACTTCAGCTCACGCGGACAGCTTTTCAATTTCGGCGACTTCGACATCTACAAAACCTACCTGGTGGGAGGCCGCTGGCAGGAACCGCGTAACATAGGGCCGCTGGTGAACGGGCGGGGCAGCGAGTACTACTTCACCATCGATTCGCAGTCGAAGAACCTGTATTACGCCCGCTCTGAGGAGAGCGACATCAAGAACCTGGACCTGTACTCTTTCCCGCTGCCCATGGAGGCGCACCCGCTGGCGGTGACGAAGGTGGAGGGCACCCTGCGCGATTCTGTTTCCAACCGGCCACTCACGGGGATTATCTCCATCATCGACCTGGACAACGGCATTGAGATTTCCTCCAAGTACATCCGCCCGGACGGCACCTTCGCTTTCAACCTGATTGACAATGCCCGTTACATGATGATTATCCAAAGCCCGGATTTCTTCACCATTGAGCGGGAATTGGCCCTGAAGCAGGACACGTCGTTCCAAATCATGGCCACCGTGATTGACCACAACATACCGCTGGTTTTCCAAAACATAGAGTTTGACCCGAACGAATCGACCATCACAGCGGATATGCACAATATCTTGGACGAGGTGGCCTTCTTTCTGGTGGAGAACCCCAGTTTCCGGTTGGAGATAGCAGGCCACACCGACGCAGCCGGCGACCCGGATTTCAACAAAGTCCTGTCACAGGACCGTGCCGATGCCATCATGTACTACATCCAGCAGAAGGTGCGCATTGAGGAGGGCCGTATAGATGCCTATGGCTTTGGCAGCACCAAGCCGCTGCGCGAAGAGAAAACCGAGGAGGACCGACGCATCAACCGCCGTGTGGAGTTCAGGCTCATCAAGCCTACCTTACAAGGACGAGGTATAGACAGATAGGCTTTTCTATTTTCTATACCTTAGCCACTGTTGTTACAGCATAGGTATAGCCAGCAGCGCTGCCTTTCCTTGCGCCCTCTAATTGATGAATTGACGGGTTGGGATGTGTTGCTGCCCTGGTGCTAAAGGTTATCAGCTAATAAGCCTGGACAGTGATTAGAAGGATGTTTTGTGGGTACCATCGTTCTTCTGGAAGAGCGTGCTGTATACCTTTCCTTTGTAGTCCAAGTTCACGATGTTCATCTGGTCATTGAAAAGCTCCTGCAGCACCACGTTGCGCACATACAAATGCGACAGCGCCTCCTGCTTCACCGGCACTTCCAGGTAAACCCACACCACATCCGCCTCCTGCTCTGTACCTACAAAATTGGCTGGCAGTGGCTTTCCGGGCGTCAGTTCAAATACAAGACTGTTCGTCAAGTATTCCTTCACATACTGCTGCACCTGCTCTGCCTTGTTGTAGCTGACCTTCGTCTTGAACCGGCGCGACAGGGCTGCCTCAAGGTCATCTGTGAATACTTTCACGGCCACCTCCAGGCTTTGGGACCGCGGATTGAAACGGACATCGGTGATGCTGGCGTGGTAGTCGTGGGCGTTGGCAAACGTGCTCACCAAAGAGAACAGCAGTACCAGTAAAAAGCTTTTAAGCATACTTATTTTTCGGTGTTAGGCAAATCTGCCAGCACCCGCTTGGCCATATTGGGCATGTTGTCACTCACGATGCGCTGCACGTCATTCATGTTTGACTGGTAAGGCACCTTCACCTTGTTGCCTGATATGAGCTCTCCGTTGCTGTCGTAGATGGAATAGTGAACCAGAAAATCGCGTTCGTAGTTCCAGGTGGCCCGGTCCAGGCAGTTTTCGTAATTGGTCTTCACCTCAAACTGGTTGATGAACACATAGTAGTCAATGCCATACTGGTTGTTGAAGTGTGTGAAGAACTTGGGGTCCTTTACCTGCACGCCGAAGTGCTTGTTCTCGTCCTGTGACACCGGCACGGTGGCTGGCTGGCCGCTCTTGATGTTCACTTTCTCCTTCTGGCGCTTCACCCAGTCCAATGCGTTCTCCCGCTCCTTGCTCTTCACCACGGGCTGGTGGTTGTAACGGGACTGCTTGTTATCGCGATAGCCGTAGCTCAATGATTTGTAAAGCGTACTCAGCTCGCTTACACTGTCGCGGTACACGCCGCCCAACAGGTTGATGGTCTCGTAGCCCTGTGGGGCCAGCAGGGCGTTGAGTCTGCCCCGGAACACGTGGCGCACGTTCTGGCGCGGTATCTTGGAATGGCGGGCTATCTCGTCGTCGGCATCTGAGAAGTATAGGTATGGGTCGAAAGGCACGACCAGGATGCGTTGCTTCACCTTGCTCTCCAGAGTGGGCAGTTTAGAGGCTGCGGCGGAAGTACTTTCGCTGGAACGGGCTGGCCCTGTAGCAGAGCCTGGTTTAGGTGTAGCCTGTGCTGTAGCTGGCTTGGCAGTTGCAGCAGCAGTAGGTTTGGCAGCTGAGGCCGGTGGTGTAGTGGGTGGTGTAGTGGCTGGTTTAGTGGCTACGGCAGCTGGTGTTGCGGCTTTGGCTGCGGCAGGTTTTGCAGTCGGGGCAGCTGCTGCGGTTGTTTTTGCCTTAGAGGGCTTGCGGGTCAGGTATAGCTTCTGGCCCATCTGCAGTTGGGTGCCGTTCCATTTCTGCAGGGAGTCCAATGGTATGCCAAAGCGGCGAGAGAGGCTGTAGTAGGTATCCCCTTGCTGTACCATATACACGCTGTCGGTGGCGACAGCGTGTGGTTCTATGGTCAGGGCCGGTGCTGCGGGCGCAGCCTGGGCTTGGGTAAAGGCAATAAAGAGACAGAAGGCAGCTAGTGCCAGGGCATACTTCACGATGGCTTTCATAGGGGAATCTTGGGTTAGAAGATTATCTTGAACACATCGTTAAATATAGCAAAAGCCATTAAGCCCAACAAAATTACCATGCCCACTTTTTGGGCGTTCTCTAAAAAGTTATCCGACGGCTTGCGTCCGCTTATCATCTCGTACGTCAAAAACACCACGTGCCCTCCGTCCAGTGCAGGTATAGGCAGGAAGTTCATAAAGGCCAGCACCATGGACAGCATACCCGTGATGGACCAGAACTTGTACCAGTTGAAGGTGTCCCCGAAAATCTGGGCGATGCCGATTGGGCCGCTCAGCGACTTGGAGGCAGACACCTCGCCTCGGAAAATCTTCCCGAAACCCTTCAGGTTGGCCGTAATCACACCAAACGCCTGGTTGGCTCCCAGCGGAATGGCTTCGCCGAGACTATAGTCGCGGGTGGCGTACTCCAGCAGCGGCTTGTGGTAAAAGCCCAAAGTGCCGTCTTCGTTGGCTGTTGTTTGCAGCTCCACTTCCTTGTCATTCCGCTCCACCACAATGTTCACCGGTTTGCCGGCATACTTGCGCATCACCTCCTGGAACTCACTGAAGAACACGGTGCTCTCCCCATTCACCGATTTGATGTAGTCTCCCGTCTGCAGGCCGGCTTCGGAAGCAGGGCTGTTGGGTGCCACTTCGTTTACCATGAAGGGCACACGCGGCTGCACAAAGAACATGCGTTCCTTGTTATCGGCCATGCGGTCCATGAAATCGGCAGGTATAGGTATGTTTACCTGGTCGCCGTTGCGCTCCACGGTATAGTAAGAATCGCGGCCCAGCAGCATGTCCATGGAATACACGTCGTCAAACTTCTCGAGGGGGCGTCCGTTCACGGCCACAATCTTATCGCCGGTTTGGAAGCCGATGTCCTGGCCGATTTCGTTTGGCTGCACGCCATACTTCACCTCACTCGCAGGCAGGTAGCTCTCGCCGTAGTTATAAGTCAGGGCTATGAAGATGACGATACCTGTGATGACGTTGACGATAATGCCGCCCATCATCACAATCAGGCGTTGCCAGGCTGGCTTGGCTCGGAACTCCCAGGGCTCCGGGTCTTTTTTCAACGCCTCCGTGTCCAGAGACTCATCCACCATACCTGATATCTTCACGAAACCACCGAGCGGAATCAAGCCCAGCATGTACTCTGTCTCGCCTACTGTCTTACTGAAAATCTTAGGAGGGAAGCCAATTGCGTACTTCTCGACACGCATCCCAAACCATTTGGCGGCCAACATATGTCCTAGCTCGTGCAAACCCACCAAAATTGTCAGGCCCAGGATGAGCTGGCCTACCATTATCAATATGTCCATTTAAAAGAGATAAAAATTAGAATTTGTAATCAGCAAAGGCTATCCCGGCATCCGGGGCAGCTCAAATTTTAGTTTTTGACTACATCGGCGGCACGCAGGCGGGCTTCCCTGTCTGTAGTAACATAGTCCTCATAAGAAGGATTCGCAATATACGCAACTTTTGCCATACAGCTTTCGATGATGTCGGACATCTCCAGGAAGCCCACTTCATCGCGCAGGAAGGCGGCCACGGCCACCTCGTTGGCTGCGTTGAGGATGCAGGGCATGTTTCCGCCCTGCTCCATGGCCATAAAGGCCAACTGCAGGTTGCGGAAAGTCTCCAGGTCAGGCTGCTCGAAAGTCAGCTGCGGATAATCCAGAAAGTTGAAGCGCAGAAAATCCGACTTCAATCGCTCAGGGTAGCTCAGTGCGTACTGTATCGGCAGTTTCATGTCCGGCAGACCAAGTTGCGCCTTGATGGAACCGTCCTGGAACTGCACCAGCGAGTGCACGATGGACTGCGGATGCACCACCACCTCTATCTGCTCGTTGCGCAGGCCAAACAGCCACTTCGCCTCAATCACCTCCAAGCCTTTGTTCATCAGCGAGGCCGAGTCGATGGTGATTTTGGCGCCCATGTCCCAGTTGGGGTGCTTGAGGGCCTGCGCCTTGGTCACCTGCCGCAGTTCCTCCACTTTGCGCCCTCTGAACGGGCCGCCCGAGGCTGTGAGGATGATTTTCTCGATAGGGTTGTGGAACTCGCCAGCCAGGCACTGGAAAATGGCGCTGTGCTCCGAGTCCACGGGGTATATGTTGACGCCGTGCTCCTTGGCCAAGTCCGTGATGAGCTGACCTGCCACCACCAGCGTCTCCTTGTTGGCCAGCGCAATCTGTTTGCCCGCCTTTATGGCACGTATGGTCGGTTGAAGTCCGGCATACCCTACCATGGCTGTCAGCACCATATCCACAGTACCCATCTCCACCACCGAGCAGAGGGCGTTGGCCCCGGCGTATACCTTGATATCCTCGTGCTGCAGGGCGTCCCGCACTTTCTCGTACAGGCTCTCGTTGGCAATGACCACCGCATTGGGTTTAAAGGCCAGTGCCTGAGCAATCAGCAAGTCAGCGTTGTGGTTAGCCGTGATGACCTCCAGTTCAAAACTCTCAGTGTGTGCCCCAATCACCTCCAGGGCCTGTGTGCCGATAGAGCCGGTGGAACCAAGTATAGCGATTCTCTTCATTAATGACGGAAAATATTGCCTGTGTCAGGCATGTTCGTTCTCAAGTCGATTCTTTTGACACAGACAATGCTGTTTATTTTGTTTCAGATGCCTCTACCACACCAATCAGTCCTTCGGCTAGGTTGCGGTCGTTGCTAAGGCGGGGCACTTTGTTCTGTCCCCCCAGCTTGCCCTGCGACTTCATGTAATTCCGGAAGGTGCCCATGGGCAGCGGCCTGATTTTAAGGTCTGACAGAATGTTACCGGTTATCAGGTCGTCGTAATACGAATTGAGCTTCTGCAGCTGCGCGTTCAGTTCCTTTGAAAAGGCTTCCAGTTCGCGCGGCGGTTTGGAGAACTCTACCAGCCACTCGTGGTACGACTGTCCTTTGTCCTGGCTCACATAAGGAGCCACCGTGAATTCCACCAACTCCACCGACGGGTATTTGTCCATGGTGCGTTTCATGGCCTTCTCCACCTCCTCGCCTATCACGTGCTCGCCAAAAGCTGAGATGAAGTGCTTGATGCGGCCGCTCACCACCACCTTGTAGGGCTTTAAGGAAGTGAACTTGACGGTGTCGCCGATGGAATAGGCCCACAGGCCGGCATTGCTGCTCACTACCAGGGCATAATTCACATCCGGCTCCACCTCCCCAATGGTCAGGCGCGTCGGGTTCTCGTTGAAGTACTCCTCCGTGGGTATGAATTCAAAGAAAATACCGGAGTTGAGCAGCAGCAGCAAGCCCCTGTCGTGCTGTTCGTTCTGGAAAGCAAAAAAACCCTCCGAAGCCGGAAATGTTTCGATGGAGTCCACCTCACGCCCAATGGATTCGAACAGTTTTTTGCGGTATGGCTCAAAATTCACGCCACCATACACAAACAGCGAGAAATTCGGAAAAATGTCTTTCACCGGCTTGCCCGTCTGCCGCCTGAGCTTATCGAAGTACATCTGCACCCAGGGCGGTATACCGGAAATGAGCGTCATGTCCTGGTCGATGGTCTCCTCGATAATCTGGTCGAGTTTGGTTTCCCAGTCTTCGATGCAGTTGGTCTCGTAGCTGGGCAGTTGGTTAGTGCGCAGATAACCGGGCACGTGGTGGTTCACAATACCGGAAAGGCGACCCGTATGGATGCCGCCCACCTCTTCCAGCACCGGGCTACCGGACAGGAAAATCAGCTTCCCGTCCAGAAATCTGGAGTTGCCCGTCTCGTGGATATAGGTCAGCAGGGCGTCTTTCGCCCCATTGATGTGGTTAGGTATAGACTCCCGGGTGATGGGGATGTACTTGGTGCCGGAGGTGGTGCCGGATGTCTTGGCCAGGTATAGCGGCTTTCCGGGCCAGAGGATGTCTTTCTCGCCCGCCTTCACACGGTTGAAGTAAGAGGCCAAGCCTTCATAATCGCGCACTGGCACGGCCTTCACGAAATCGGCGTGCGTCTTTACCCCCGCGAAACGGTGCTCGCGGCCAAACACGGTATGCTGTGCCTCCTTCAGGATTTTTTCGAAAACAGCCTTTTGTGCCTCTACCGGGTTCTGTATCCAGGACTGGTGTTTTTTATGCACGTAAGCGGCAAGCGGCTTACTTAACCATGCTTTTACACCCATAAAAATCTGCGTTTTAGGGGGTAAATATAGGCAGATATACAAGCAATGTCCTAGTCCTTCACCATGTTTTACCGGCTTTGTGGGTGTTTCTGCTAACAAAAACCCCTGTCAGGCAGTTTATAGAGACTGTATCCAACTCAGAAACTAACCATAAAACACAAAACCATGAAGAAAAGCACAGCGAACGCCCAATGGAACAAGGGCCTGAAAGACGGAAACGGAGAAGTGGCCTCTGGCACCGGCAACTTCAAAGCTAACTATTCCTTTGCCTCCCGCTTTGGCGAGGATAAAAGCGCCACCAATCCCGAAGAGCTCATCGGCGCGGCCCATGCCGGCTGCTACTCCATGTTCCTGAGCGCCCTGCTTGAGAAGGCAAACTACAAGCCAGAGTCTGTGAGCACCACCGCCACCGTGCACCTGGGCGAGAAAGACGGCGGACCACACGTGATGAAGATTGAACTGAACACGGAGGCCAGCGTGCCAGGTATAGAGGACGAGGAGTTCCAGCGGCTGGCCGAGGATGCCAAAGCCAATTGCCCCATTTCCAAAGTGCTGTCTGCCGTGCCGGAGATGACGCTTAACGCCTCGCTGAAAAAATAAATTTGCTATATTGCAGCACCGGCATGTGTCATGCCGCATGTTTCACTTTAAATACGCTCTATGGCAGCAACTGGCAATGCACGGTCGTCTCTCCTGGTTCAGCTAAGTCCTTCGCGCAACGCGAAGCTCTCTTTCACGGTGCAGCTCGTGCTCACCCTCTTTTGGCTAGCCTGGGCTACCATGCTTCTGTTGAACGAGAACCCGACCGACGACCAGAATTACCTGTACTACATCTTTTTCGGTCTGGCTGTTTTCTTCCTGGGCTATGTGGTGTTGCAAAACACTTCTGTCTTCGGCATACAGTCTTACATTGAGGTGACGCCGGAGTACATTGTCCAGAAGCAGGGCGTTTTCCGCACCAAACGCGTCACGTCTATACCTGACATCGCCTCGGTGCACATGTCGGCTTTAGCCCTGCGCATCACGCAGCGCGATGGCAACAAGATATACCTGGACCTGAAGCAGGTGCGCAAGAAAAAAGACATTGAAAGGATAAAGAGCCGGGTGCGCGAGTTGAGCGAACAGCACAACTTTGAGGTATCAGAGACGGCCACCGCCAACTAATACCGTTACATAACAAAAAGAGGAGGGCCCTACTCGCAAGTAGGGCCCTCCTCTTTTTTATTGAACAGCAGGTATAGCTTAACCTGCCTTTGACTTGAATTTCTTCTGAAGCTCCTGTATGCTCACCTTGAATTTCTTGTCGGTGTCAATCAGGTCAGAGACCGTTTGAACCGAGTGGATGACGGTGCTGTGGTCGCGGCCGCCGAAGTGGTAACCGATGGACTTGAGCGAGTGACTGGTGAACTCCTTGGCGAAGTACATGGCTACCTGCCGCGCCGTCACAATCTCCTTTTTACGTGTCTTGGCCTTGAGCGAGTCCAGGCTCACCTGGAAGTACTCAGCTACCGTTTTCTGGATGAAGTCGAGGTTCACCTCGGTCTCCACATCCTCGATGATGTGCTTCAGGGCCTGCTTGGCAAGCTCCAAATCAATTTCTTTTCTATTCAGCGATGACTGCGCGATGAGCGAAATCAGCACGCCTTCCAGCTCGCGCACGTTGGTGTCCACGCTGTAGGCCAGGTACTCCACCACGTTGTCCGGAATGTCAATGCCGTCGCCTTGCATCTTCTTCTGGATGATGGCCATACGCGTCTCGAAATCCGGACTCTGCAAGTCAGCGGTGAGGCCCCACTTAAAGCGGGACAACAGACGCTCTTCCAGGCCTTTGAGGTCGCGCGGCGGACAGTCAGAGGTCATCACAATCTGTTTACCGGACTGGTGCAGGTGGTTGAAGATGTGGAAGAACATCTCCTGCGTCTTCTCCTTGCCGCTCAAAAACTGCACGTCGTCGATGATAAGGATGTCCACGAGCAGGTAGAAATTGGCGAAGTCCTGCACGTTGTTGGTCTTGAGCGATTCGATGAACTGGTTCACGAACTTCTCTGAAGACACGTACAGCACGAACTTATCGGGGTTGCTGTTCTTGATGTGGTTGCCAATGGCCTGCACCAGGTGCGTTTTGCCAAGCCCTACACCACCGTACACCATCAGCGGGTTGAAGGACGTGGTGCCTGGCTTGTTGGCTACGGCATACCCTGCAGAGCGGGCCAGGCGGTTGCAATCGCCCTCAATGTAGTTCTCGAAGGTATAGGCGCCATTGAGCTGCGAGTTCAGGAAGTTGCGGTCAATGGTCTTGGACTCGAACGGGCTCTTGATGAAGTTCTGCTCCGGCCTGTATGAGTTCACCACGGCCTGTGGTATCTTTTTGGTAGGTATGTTGACCGTCTGCGGCTTGTTGGTATCGTTGCCACGGTCCACTATAATCGAATACTCCAGCCTCCCCTCGCTGCCTAACTCCTGGTAGATTACTTTTTTAAGAAGCCCCACATAGTGCTCCTCCAGCCACTCATAAAAGAATTGGCTGGGCACTTGTATGGTAAGCACGTTGTCCCGCAGAGACAAGGGTTTGATTGGCTCAAACCAGGTCTTAAAACTCTGTTCGCCAATACTTTCCTTGATTACCTGCAGGCAGTTACTCCATACTGTTGAGCAGTCTTTGATCATCCAATTTTCCAAAACACACTACGATTCGCTTGGTGAAACAAACCTCTCCTTAACGGCAGGGGGGTTACAAATTTGACTAAATTATTCTAAACAAAAAATTATTTGTTCACGAAGTTAATACAGGGTTATCCACAGGCAGAGCAGCCGTAGAAACGTCCATTCTACGCTTAGATTTCCTATTGAAAGTGAGGTCTATCCTTCCTAAAAATATACCGGACCAGCCCACTTGGTTAATTATGGTCTCATGTCCGTTTTCATGGCGAAGCACCTCCGGCTGCTCCAGGAAGGTATGGGTATGGCCACCCAGAATCAGGTCGATGCCGCTCACCTGCTGGGCCAATTTGCGGTCGTCTATCTGGTCGGTTTCATAGCTGTAGCCCAAGTGTGAGAGGCAGATGACCAAGTGGCACTTCTCCTTCTCACGCAGTTCCTGCACCAGCTGCTGCGCCTGCTGCACCGGGTCCAGGTATACGGTTTCGCCATACAGGTTTTTGCTCACCAGGCCCTCCAGCTTAATGCCCAGCCCGAACACACCGACGCGTATGCCTTGCTTCTCGAATACCTTGTAAGGCTGAAAGCGCCCTTTGAGAATGGTGTTGGAAAAGTCGTAGTTGGCCGTGAGAAAGGGGAAGCCGGCCAGTGGCAGTTGCTTTTGCAGCCCTTCCAGCCCGATGTCGAAGTCGTGGTTGCCGAGCGTGGCGGCATCGTACTTCATCTGCGTCATGAGCTTGTATTCCAGCTCGCCGCCGAAGAAGTTGAAGTAGGGCGTGCCCTGCCAGATGTCACCTGAGTCGAGCAGCAGCACGTTGGGCTCCTGCTTGCGGATGCTGTCAATGAGCGAAGCACGCCGGGCCATGCCGCCCATGCCGCCATACTTGCGGCCGTCGTCCGGCAAAGGGTCGATGCGGGAATGCTGGTCGTTGGTGTGCAGGATGGTGAGTTTTATACCTTCATGGGCCGCCTCTGCCGAGAATGGCATTCCCAGCAGACCGATACCTGCCGCTCCTACCGCCGTGTGCCTTAAAAAGTCTCTTCTCTTCATGGGTTCTCAGGTATAGCTTATGGGCGCACGGTCACGCGGTTGCCGGCCGGAGCAGTCACCGGTTTGCCGGCTGCCGTGAGCTGCTGTATGTGCTGGCGGATGGCGTCGCGGAGCAACAGGCCCAGCTTCTCATACTTCAACGGGTTTTTCAACATGGTCAGGTTGTCGCCGCCGCCGGCCAGGTAGTCGGAGGTGACTAGGGTATAGGTCTGCGTTGGGTCGAATGGCTTTCCTTTGATTTTGATATCCGTAGCCTTGCCACCGGACACAGTGTAGGTGGTATTGCCCAGGTATACGATTTTCTTCTCGGCAGCAAAATCAAACAGCTGCTGCACAGCCTCGCCGCTCAATGTCAGCACGACCATCTCATTTTCGAAAGGCATGAGTTCGAAGATGTGGCCGGTGGTGATGTCGCCTTGCGGCAACGGCACGCGCAGCCCTCCCTGTGTGGTAAGCGACAAATCGATGGGCTTCTTGTAGAGCGGTTCGGTCTGGGCTAGTTGCAGGTCTACCACGAAATTACCCAACGGCGACTCGTACTCGCCTTTGCCCAGTGCCACAGGCGCCGAGCCCACCACTTCTGACATTTTCTGGGTCACTTCCTGCCGGTAAGGTGCTACGAGTGCCTCAACGGCTGGGTCGGCGGCAAGGGTTTTGTCCACAGCCACATCCGTCTCGCTGAGACTGGGCGAAGCCTGCCAAGAGCGCTGGCAGGAGGCAATACTGAAGACCAGCAGCAGCATGCCGGTATACCTGGAGAGAGCGGGTGTCATACGATTGATTCAGAACAGGCTGCAAAGTTATCAACATAAGCGGCTCCCACCAAGGACATCCGAAGGTATAGTTTCAGGAGCGGGAGAAGCATATAGAATATGCTACTCCATATCTTCTTAGTTCAAAAAATCGTTATTTTAAAACCACAACCTCCTCTCCCATGAAAACAGCTTTACGTATACTTCTCCTGCCCATTTTACTGCTGTGCCTGGCCACGGCAGCGCAGGCCACACACATCTACAGCGGCTACATCAGCCATACCTCAGACCCACAAAACCCGCGCAGGTTTGACTTCACGCTGACGGTCTACACCTTGACGGCATCCCCAGCCGAGGATCCGTTTGTATATATCAGTATGGGAGATGGCACCATTCTGAGGGTAAATCGGGAAAAGATTGTCCGCTATAACAGCCGCTACGACCAAGAGATTTTTACCTGGAGCTTTACCTATGATTTGCCTGGCAACTACACTGTCAAATGGATTGCAGAGAATCGCAATGGGGGTATCATCAATCTACCTGCGCCATCTGACCAATTGACCTTTCACGCCATCACGCATTTACAGGTCAACATGTCCACACCGAACATGAACAGTCCGAAACTGGCTGGGGTACCTCTTGCCGCGGTCCATACAGGGGAGCCTTGGACACACAACCTATTGGCTTATGACGTAGATGGGGATTACCTGGTGTATGAATTGGTACCTCCTAAGCATAGGTACCCTGATGGCGTGTCGAAAAACATACTAGGTTACCAATTTCCACCAGGTCTGACGATAAATGAGTTTGGAGAACTCCATTGGGAAAACCCACAGGCGAAGGGGCAGCATGTCATTGTGGTGCGCGTGACGGAGATGCGCAACGGCAGAGTACTAGGGTCTATGGAGGTGGAAATGTCGTTTACTGTGACGGACCGCACATACCAGACCACGCTTGAGCTGCTAAACAAAGACCACCTCACAGTGAATGACGATGGCTCCATCCAGACCTGGCCAGGACAGAAGGTGAAGCTAGAATTCTACTTACGCGAAAGTCCGGGCAGTGACTTACCGCTGAGTGCCAAGGCATTTGGAGAGATAGATACCCTAGAACTAACTGACACCTCGCTCGCCTTCCGGGACACGCTGGATGGCTTTGCCGTTACCTATACCTTCACCCCCACCCCTGCTATGGAACGAACAGAACCCTATCTGATTGGGCTTCGGGGCAGACTCTTACGTGATAAACCTGATTACACGAATCACTTCACAGTCGACGATGACTGGGCTTTTGCCTATCTGTATGTAGGCGAGCAACGGCGGCCGCTGTCTCCCGGCGAGGAACCGGAAGTAACCCAAACGAAACTGTACCCCAACCCGGCTACGGATGCCTTTGTGGTAGAGGCCCCCAACCTGGCCAACCTATACCTGCAGCTGCGGGACGTTAACGGCCAGGAAGTCACCGGCTATACCTTGCAACCAGGACGTAACACATTATCCCGCCCAATCGGGCTTGCCAGTGGTCTGTATTTCTATACCCTGATGAGCGGGAGCGATATAATCAGCAGCGGGAAACTGGTTTTTCTGTAAGAAAGATCCTATAAGGCAGAAGGGGCAGCCACACCAGTGGCTGCCCCTTCTGCCTTATAGGCTATACCTACTTTTTCCCCTTGCTCTCCATGTAGTTCAGGGTCAGACTGGTCAGCGTCTTCACGCCCAGTTTCATGCCGCTCTCATCAATGAAGAAATCTGGGGTATGGTGCGGGGCCACTTCCTCCGGTTTCTTACCCTTTGCCATACCGCCCACAAACAGGAACAACCCAGGAATCTTCTCCTGGTAGAAGGCAAAGTCCTCGGCACCCGTCACGGCTTTGGCCAGCACCACCTTGTCGGGTCCGGCTACCGCCTGCAGCGTGGGCAGCATCTTCTCCGTCAGTTTCGGGTCATTGTAAGTCACAGGCGTCTGCGGGATGATTTGCACCTCGGCCACAGCACCGCCGCTCTCGGCTATTTTGGTGGCGGTCAGGGTCAGCTTCTCGTGCAGCTTTTTCTGCATGTCCACGTTCAGCGCCCGGATGGTGCCCTCCAGCAGCACCTCCTCCGGAATAATGTTGTTGCGCACGCCGCCGTGTATGCTGCCCACCGTAATCACGGCGGCGGCCTCCGGCAGTTCCGTCTGGCGACTGATGATGGTCTGGAGACCGTTGATAATCTGGGCTGAGACCACGATGGGGTCCACGCCCGACCATGGATAGGCGCCATGCACCTGCTTGCCCTTCACCTTTATTCGGAAGATGTCGGCGCTAGCCATTGTGCCCTCCGGCGTGTACTTGATGGTGCCCACCTCGGTCTGAGAGTTGATGTGCAGCCCAAAAATCACCTCGGGCTTCGGTCCTTTGTCCAGCACGCCTTCCTTCACCATGAGGGCGGCCCCACCTTCCTCGCCTATCGGGGAGCCTTCTTCGGCAGGCTGGAAGATGAATTTTACAGTGCCCTTCAGGTCCTTTTGCATACCTGCCAGTATTTCCGCGGCGCCCATCAGCATGGCGATGTGGGTATCGTGGCCGCAGGCGTGCATCACGCCCACCTTCTGGCCGTTGTAGGTGCTTTTCGCTTTGGAGGCGAAAGGCAGGTCCACCCGTTCCGTCACCGGCAACCCGTCAATGTCGGCTCGCAGTGCCACCACAGGTCCTGGCTTGCCACCCTTCAGGATGCCTACCACACCCGTGTGTGCCACGCCTGTCTGCACCTCCATACCCAGCGCCTTAAGGTGCGCGGCGATTTTCTTGGCCGTTCGGGTCTCCCGGTTGCCCAGTTCCGGGTGCTGGTGGAAATCGCGCCGCCACTCAATCACTTTCGGCTCCAGTTTATCGGCCATGGTGTGGGCGCGGGCGAGGAGTTTGGCGTCCTGTGCCGTTACGGGTGCGAGGATCAGAAGGCCCAGGCCCAGGCAAAGCGGCAAGGCCTGCTGCAGGAAGGTATAGGATTGCTTCATGTTCGGTATTTAGAGTTTGTTATCTCTAAATCTAGTGAAATTTGGGAAAAACAACAGCAGACACGGCTAGGAACATCACCGATTTGCCCATAGGCCGTACCGCCGCATGGCCATACACGTAGAGTAAAGGCAGAACGCTTTCACCCACATACCGCTTCCGCCTTTTCATAAGATGAAGTAGAAAGTATATCTTTACAGGAAATAACACCCCAACACGATGACTGACGAGCAGCAGCTATTCTCAGAATTCACACCTGCCACGGCAGCCGACTGGGCGGCCCGCGCACAGAAAGACCTGCGTGAGACCCCACTCGAAAGCCTCACCTGGCATACCTACGAAGGTTTTGACATCAAGCCCTACTATACCAAGGAAGACGTACAGCACCTGCCCTTCCTGCAGCACAAACCCGGCGATTTCCCTTTTCTGCGCGGCAATGCCGGCACTGACAACAACTGGCTCAACGTACAGCAGGTAGTCATAACAGGCGACGGCAGAGACGGCATCGACAAGGCCGCCGATGCACTGAGCAGAGGGGCCGACGGCATTCATTTTCTGCTGGAGGAGGAACAGGCGTTGGACCTGCCCTACCTGGTCAGCAAGATTGACCTGACGCAGCACACCGTAAACTATGCCCTGCGCAACGCACCACATTCCTTCCTGAAGCGCCTCTATACCTTGCTTTCGGAGCAGAACATTTCGCACCGCAACCTCAAGGGCTTCATGCATTTCGACCCACTGACGGGCAACGGGAAGCTGTCTGAAGAAGAAAGCAAGGCCGTCACCCAGGTGCTGGACCTGACTAAAGGCAGCAGCGAGTTCTACGGCATTACCGTCTGTGGCACCAACTTCAGCAGCATCGGCGCCTCGCTCACGCAGGAGGTGGCCTATACCTTGAGTGCGGCCGTGGCGTATGCAGACCGTCTCACTACGGCAGGAGAGCCGCTGGAATCGGTGCTGCGCAACATGCAGTTCTGTGTGGGAGCCGGCACCAATTACTTTTTCGAGATAGCCAAGCTGCGCGCCCTGCGCCTGCTGTGGGCTGCCGTGGTAGAGGCCTACCAGGCTGACCCGGCACTGGCCGCCAAACTGCGCATACACAGCACCACCTCCAGTTGGTACCAGACCACGCTCGACCCCTACGTGAACATGCTGCGCGTGACAACGGAGGCTATGTCGGCGGTTATTTCCGGTTGCGACTCGCTCACTGTGCTTCCATTCGACAGCACATTCAAGCCATCTGATGAGTTCTCGGAGCGCATCGCCCGCAACGTGTCCATCATCCTGAAAGAGGAGTCTTACCTAAACAAGGCTGTGGACCCCGCCGCCGGTTCTTACTACCTGGAGTCGCTCACCCATGAACTGGCAGCCAAAGCCTGGGATTTGTTCAAGCAAGTAGAAGCACAAGGCGGCTTTGAGGCGGCTTATGAGAACGGCTTCATACTGGGCTCCATCACCGACGTGAGCCGCCAGAAGTTCCGCGATATAGCAACCGGCCGCATGGTGCTGGTGGGCACCAACAAATACCCAAACCCGAAGGAAAAAATAGACTTTGACCCGGAAGAGCTCATCCAGCGCGCCGACTTCGATACGACCCGCGCCGCCTACCCAACCGAGGTGATGCGCATGGCTACCGAGCTGCACCTGCGCAAACGCAAGCGCCGTCCGAGAGCCGTAGTGGCCGTGATTGGGCATACCGAGAAGCGCCACATCAACGCCTCCTTCGCGCAGGAGTTCTTCAGTTGCGCCGGCTTTGAGACGGAGCTGCAGCAGTACGACAACGTGGAGCAGGCGACCGACAGGCTATTGCATGCCGCCGCCGAGGTGGTGGTGGTCTCTACTTCTGAGGCTTCCTACGCCCGCGAGTTCGGGCCGAAGCTGCGGGCACACAAAACCGGTCCTGCCATCATCATGGCCGACAACCCGGAAGACATGAAGGAGGAACTGGTAGCCAATGGCTTTGATGAGTTCATCTTCGAAGACTGTGACATGTCCACCATTCTGGAGCTGGTCCAAAAGAGGCTGGCCCGGGATGAAGATTCCCGCAATGGGCACTAAGCGCACTGCCGTATACCTGCTCGCTGTCCTGATGACGGCCTGCGGTACCGCTTTCACTCCGATAACCACTCAAAACCAACGTATAGCCATGGCTGACGCAACCACTGAAGTAAAAAAAGCACTGGACGGACAGGTGGAAGCCTGGAACAAAGGCGACCTGGAGCAGGCCATGTCCTTTTACTGGGAATCGCCGGACATGCTCTGGATAAGCCGCAACGGCACCGAGAAAGGTTGGCAGGAAGTGCTGGACATGTTCCGCAACGACTTCACCGACCGCAGCAAGATGGGCGACTATACCTACGAGCCGCTGCACATTGAGCAAGTGGGTCCTGAGGCCGTGTACTACGTGTACCGCTGGAAGATAGACCTGCAGGGAAAGAAACTGATGGGCGGCGTATCGTCGCAGCTCTGGAAGCGAATGAACGGCCGCTGGGTCATCACCTCCGAGCACGCGAGTTAGATTTGATGACTTGGAAATTTGAAGATGAGAAAATGAGTGTGGGATTTTAACTCATAACTCTTAACTCTTAACTCTTAACTCAATTACATGAAGCCTGATTTTTCGAACATAGACATAACCAAAGTAGCTTCGGCGGAGCACGGTCCCGTAGACCCGCTGCCACCGAAGAACTGGAAAACGGCCGAGCAGATTCCGCTCAAGAGCTACTATACCTCCGAGGACGTAAAAAACTTTGAGCACCTGGACTTTGCCGCCGGCCTGCCGCCATACCTGCGCGGGCCTTACAGTACTATGTATGTGCAGAAGCCGTGGACTATCCGCCAGTATGCCGGATTCTCCACCGCCGAAGAATCCAACGCCTTCTACCGCCGCAACCTGGCGGGCGGACAGAAGGGCCTCTCTGTTGCCTTTGACCTGGCCACCCACCGCGGCTACGACTCCGACCACCCCCGCGTGGTAGGCGACGTGGGCAAGGCCGGTGTAGCCATCGACTCGGTGGAGGACATGAAAATCCTTTTCGACCAGATTCCGCTGAACGAGATGTCGGTATCCATGACCATGAACGGAGCCGTACTGCCGATTATGGCTTTCTACATCGTGGCCGCCGAAGAGCAGGGCGTGACGCCGGAGCAGTTGAGTGGCACCATCCAGAACGACATCCTGAAGGAGTTCATGGTGCGCAACACCTACATCTACCCGCCTGAGCCAAGCATGAAAATCATTGCGGATATCTTTGAGTATACCTCGCAGCACATGCCGCGCTTCAACTCGATTTCCATTTCGGGCTACCACATGCAGGAGGCCGGGGCCACCGCCGACATCGAGTTGGCCTATACCTTGGCCGATGGCTTGGAGTATGTGCGCACCGGTCTGAAGGCAGGTATGGACATCGACGTATTTGCGCCGCGCCTCTCCTTCTTCTGGGCTATCGGCATGAACCATTTCATGGAAATCGCCAAGATGCGCGCCGCTCGTATGCTGTGGGCCAAGCTGATACAGCAGTTCAACCCGAAGAACCCAAAATCACTGGCATTACGCACGCACTGCCAGACATCCGGTTGGAGCTTGACGGAGCAGGACCCTTTCAACAACGTGGCCCGCACCTGCGTGGAGGCGCTAGCCGCCGCCCTGGGTGGTACGCAAAGCTTGCACACCAACGCTTTGGATGAGGCCATCGCGCTCCCAACCGACTTCTCGGCACGCATCGCCCGCAACACCCAGATATACCTGCAGCAGGAAACCAACATCACCAAAGTGGTTGACCCTTGGGGTGGTTCTTTCTATGTAGAGGCGCTGACACACGAACTGGCGCATAAAGCCTGGGAGTTGATTCAGGAGGTGGAGGAACTCGGAGGTATGGCCAAGGCCATTGAGACGGGCCTGCCGAAGATGCGAATCGAGGAAGCCGCCGCCCGCAAGCAAGCCCGCATCGACTCTGGCAAAGATGTGATTGTGGGTGTGAACAAGTACCGCCCGGACCAAATTCAGGAAATTGACATCCTCGACATCGACAACACAGCCGTGCGCGAATCACAACTGAGACGCCTGGCGCAGGTAAAAGAAAACCGCGACGACCAAGCCGTGCAGGAAGCCCTGACAGCCCTTACTGTCGCCGCTGAATCCAATGAAGGGAACCTGCTGAAATTGGCCGTGAACGCCGCCCGTCTGCGTGCCACGCTGGGTGAAATCTCTGATGCACTTGAAAAAATCTACGGAAGACACAAAGCTGTGATACGTTCTATATCAGGTATCTACTCCGCCGAACTCTCCGACGACGAGAACTTTGAGCGGGCGAAAGTGCTGGCCGACCAGTTCGAGGAAATGGAAGGTCGCCGACCGCGCATCATGGTCGCCAAGATGGGCCAAGACGGCCACGACCGCGGCTCTAAAGTCATTGCCACCTCCTTCGCCGACCTCGGCTTCGACGTGGACATAGGCCCGCTGTTCCAGACACCGGCCGAAGTAGCCATGCAGGCTGCTGAGAACGACGTGCACGTAGTGGGCGTGTCCTCGCTGGCAGCCGGTCACAAAACGCTGGTGCCGCAGCTGATAGAGGAGCTCCGCAAACTCGGTCGCGAAGACATCATGGTGATTGTAGGTGGCGTTATACCTGCCCAGGACTATGATTTCCTGTTCAAGGCCGGCGCTGAAGGCGTGTTCGGTCCGGGCACCATCATTTCGGTAGCGGCGCAGAACATATTGGAGAAGCTGATAAAGCGGGTGGTGGAATAAGACTCTTAAGTTAAGAGTTAAGAGTTGAAAGCTGCAGCTGACTTCGGTGGGCTGCAGCTTTTTGCTTTCACTGGCGCGGGACTTAGTCCCGTGCCTAGGTATAGGAGCGAGTCTGAGACTCGCGACAACAAAGGGCCGTAATCACGCGAGTCTCAGACTCGCTTTTATTCTTAGTCACTGAAGTAACTTCCGCGCCAGTGCAGTACCTTTCATTGGTACGTTTTACTCAATGAAAGTCAGCTTCAATCTACCTGCGCGACCTGCATAATCCCTAGCGCTACTATACAGCCAGTCTTCCGGCTCTTCGACGAAGCCCGCCTTTACCGGATTCTGGTGCAGATAGTCCAGTCGTTGGTCTATCTTTGTGTTACTGTCCAGCAAGATGGGGTGGTAACCGGTCTGCCAAAGCTTGAAGACCTCGTTTTTAGCGCTTGATTCACCTGCTGACTTAAATAGCCAAAGTAGCCAGCTTTTCCTACTCTCCAACGGGGTGTCCTGCACCGCCCTTAGTATCTCCTTAGCGGTATACTTCTTGAAATCCCGGATGACATCAGGGAGATAAGGAGCGGAACATATCAGGTGCAGGTGGTTAGTCATAATGCACCAAGCGTAAAGGGTCAGCCCTTTCTGGCTTTGGCAGTAGGCGAGGCTATCACATAGAATCTCATTGTAGTCGCGCCTCGTAAACACATCCGCCCATTGTACGACCGACAGGGTCACAAAATAGATTTCATGGGCTCCTTTTGCTTTGTACTTTTCACTCATGCCATCAAGCACGTTCCGGTGAGCTATATTGTTACATGAAGCTGTTTTGGAACGCTCCTATAGGGCGGCGGCTTATTAAAGCCTGACTAGTCCAGGCAGGTATACCTTCTGCCCTCATTCTGCCGCTTGCGTACTTTTTAAACTCAAAAATCCTAAGTAAAGGCGTGAAGTATAGTTACCTTTGAGGTATAATACTGATTGCCATGAAGCTTAAACACATTCTACTACTCATCTCCGCAGCCCTCATCGTATGGTTCATTTACGACTCCTTCTCTCAACCCAGCGTCGATGACCTGAAAGGCGATTTCAAAGAAGTGGCCTTTTACCGCAACGAGAACAATACGGGCCCCATCGTCAGGATTTATGCCGTGACCGTGTCCGACACGCTGTGGCAGGAAATGCAGCAGTACGGCGAATACATGCCGCACACCAAGTATGGCAACACACAGGTATACTTTTTCCTGGACGGCCAACCGGCACCGAAACAGGTGGAACCCGGGCAGCAGAACTTCGACCAGCAGTACCAGCCCTATACCCTGGCACGATATGAGAAAGATGCCATGGGGCAGGAATCCTTCAAACGCTACCCCTTCCGACGTTAGATGCTGACGTTTCGATGCAATTCTTTTCCAATCTAAAACAGGATTCAAATAAGCACCAAATATCGTTTAGGCCATTTTTGCACAAAACACTTAGTACTATTTCAGTATTAACCCCTTGATTTTCATAGCTATATCGCAGGAAAAACCTGAAAAAGAATCGTAAAAGAGAGGTATGTAACTTTTAAAACGAAAAGCTATGAAAAAACAATGGATATCAATGACTGCTTCCTGCCTGATGGGCGCAGCTCTATTCCTGGCATCCTGCGGAGAAGGCGGTAACAACTCCCAGATGCCACCAGAAACCACTGAAGGCGATACCCAGGAAACGGGGGTAGAGGGCTCTGGCTATGAAATGCCGGAGGATACCGCAGGTATGGACACCACAACCGGAACGACCACAGGCACCACTACTACCGGTGGCACAACCACTGGCACGACAACCGGTACTACTATGGGTACAACTACGGGTACCACAACCGGCACTACTACAGGGACAACATCTGGAACAACGACTGGAACCACAACGACCGGTACTACCGCAGGCACGACCACTACAGGCACAACCTCTGGTACAACAACTGGCACCACTTCTGGCAGCGGAACGACCACCGGTACCACCAATGGTACAACAGCCGGCACCACCGCAGGCACTACAGGAAAATAACTAACAGCAGGGCTAGCCACCTTCAGCGGCATGTGCTGGAGCGGCTAGCCCGTCTGTTTTCAGGATGAGCCACGCGTATACAAACACTGGACAGCACATACCTCTATGAAAAAACAATGGACAAGCCTCGCTACCGCCTTATTATTCGGCGTAGCATTAACTTTCTCCTCCTGTGGCGGAAATAACCAGGAATCAACGCCTGACAATACTTCCATCGAGACCGGAGACGAAGACACAAACAACGGCGCCACCGGCGACACAACGACCGGTGAAACCCCAAGCGGCGGCACCGGCACGGACGCCACCGGCACCACAACCACAGGCACTACCAGCGGCAGCACCACGGGCGGTACCACCATGTAAGCCAAAGGCAAACCATATCGTAAACCTATACCTGAAAAGCAGATGGCACACCCTTAGCCCTCTGCTTTTCCATTTCCTGAGTGGGCGCATCTGATAACCACTGCCCTGATAATTTCAAGAAATTCCTGTAGCTATTGGGGAAATGAAAAACCCAATGGATTAGAGGCTTGTAAAGCCGCTCAAAGGATAGTATACTTACCGCCTTGCTCCTGTTTCCGTACTAGTACTGAGTCCTTAAAACCATGCTGGCTATGAAATGGAGCGAATTGAAAAAGTCATACTTCCTGCTTAACCTGAGCCTTTTGTTTTTATCGTACCTCTACGCTCCGTCGCCTGTGCAGGCACAGTATCGACCGGAGACTGATTTGCAAGAACTCTTCCGTGATGTGCAGTTGCACCCTGTATTCCCGGACTCCAAGACCTTTGCTGACTGTGCTCCGAAGCAGGCTCCAGAGCAAATCTTGCAGGCCTATCGCGCCCAGCGCCAGCAGCCTGGCTTCGATTTGAAGGCGTTCGTAAGATTACACTTCGAGCTCCCTACGCAGCCTTCGTCTAATTTCACCACCGACACCAGTCTTTCAGGAACAGAGCATATACAGAAGCTGTGGCCCGTGCTGACACGCCGCCCAGATGAACAGGGAGGCTCGCTCCTGCCCCTGCCGCACGCGTATGTGGTCCCGGGTGGGCGATTCCAGGAAATATACTACTGGGACAGTTTCTTCACCATGCTCGGACTGCAGGTGAGCGGCAAGACAGAGCTCATCCAGAACATGGTGGACAACTTCACGCACTTGATAAACACAACCGGCCACATACCCAACGGCAACCGCAGTTACTACCTTAGCCGCTCCCAGCCTCCTTTTTTCGCGCTCATGCTGCGGGTGCTGGCGCAGGAACGGGGGAAGCAGGTACTGCTCCAATACGCACCGGCCCTTCAAAAAGAGTATGATTTCTGGATGGAGGGGGCCGCCTCGCTCTCGCCAGGCAAGCCGACGCACCGTAGGGTAGTGCGCCTGCCAGATGGCAGCATCCTGAACCGCTACTGGGACGACCAGCCTGCACCTCGCCCGGAGTCATTCAAGGAGGACCTGCATTTGGCGCAGGAGTCTGGGCGGCGGCCCGAGGAGGTATACCGCCACATCCGGGCCGCCGCCGAGTCGGGCTGGGATTTCAGTAGCCGCTGGTTTGCCGATGGGCAGCAGTTGAGCACCATCCGCACCACCGATATCATTCCCGTTGATTTAAACGCCCTGCTTTTCCACATGGAGATGACGCTGGCTGAGATGGCCCAGCTGAAAGGCGATAAGCCAACGGCGAGACGGTACCAGAAACTGGCTAAGGGCAGGCGGCAAGCCTTGCTCAGGCATAGCTGGAGTGAGGCTGACGGTTTCTTCTACGACTACGACTTCATGAAAGGCACCACCACCAACATCCCGACGCTGGCAGCCGTGTACCCGCTATACTTCTGCATGGCCAAGCGAAGGCAGGCCGAGGCGGTGGCTAAGCGCCTGCAAAATGATTTCCTGCAGTTGGGAGGTTTGTCCACCACGCTCGTAGACACCAACCAGCAATGGGATGCGCCCAACGGCTGGGCACCGCTGCAGTGGATGAGTATACAGGCGCTCCGCAACTATGGCCACGACCAATTGGCCCACACCGTCGCCACCCGCTGGATTACACTCGGCACAGAGGTATACCACAATACCGGCAAGATGGTAGAGAAGTACAATGTGGAGAACCTTGAACTAGAGGCCGGAGGCGGGGAATATCCCAATCAGGATGGTTTCGGGTGGACGAACGGCGTGTTCCTGAAACTGCTCTCGGTATACCCTGAGTTGAAACGAGTAGCGGAGCTGGAGCCGCAGTTGGAGGAGCTGCGGTAGGTATGGCATTAGCTGCAGAGAAGCGGCTATTGCTGCCTACTCGCTGCGTTGTGGTTAGCCTCGCCTGTGCGGCGGGCACCTACTTTATTTCTTGGCAAAAATCGAGGCACCTACCCCCAAAATAGGCAAAAAAGCCAAGATGCTCCAAACTCGCTGACCGCTCGAACAGTGGAGCGCCAATGGGTGAACTTAGCTGATGCCATTGCTCTGTGGCTGCTGTGGAAACTCTCCCCTTGAGGGGAGTCAGAGGGGTGTTAAAGCTATACCTGCCAGCGATAACTTGCTACAACGCCTATACCTTCTGAACAGTAACAGCAGAAAGTCCCCCTTCGAAGGGGGCAGGGGGATGTTCATACCTGCGGCGATTCCACTCCTCAGAAGGTCAGAATTGACCGGCTTCCTGTATAGTAACCGAAATATATTAAGGAGGAACAGGGACATTGGGAACGCGGAACGCATTCCCTCTAATCCTCACCCCCAGCAAACATAAACCACAAACTGGCACTCAGTTTGCAACAGACGCGTTATATAGAAAATGACATCCATGATTCAGTTAAAAAAAATAGCATACGCTTTTGCCTTGGTCCTGCTCACCCTCACAGCACAGGCTCAAGGCGAGACCAATAACTGGTACTTCGGCAAGGGAGCGGGGCTTGTGTTCAAAGGCGACAGTGTGAAGGCCGTGGTAAACGGAAGGCTACAGACTGAGGAAGGCAGTGCTACCATCTCAGATAAGGAAGGCAACCTCCTGTTCTATACCAACGGCATCACGGTCTGGAACCGGAACCACAAGGTGATGCCGAACGGCAACGGCCTGATGGGGATGAAGTCGTCCACACAGTCGGCGCTCATCATTCCGCAGCCCGGCACCGACAGCCTTTTCTACATCTTCACCACCGACATTCAGGCGCAGTCCAATGGCTTGCGCTACAGTGTGGTGAACATGAACAAAGACGGCGGGAACGGAGACATCACGGCACGCAACGTATTCATGATTGCACCTGCCACTGAGAAACTCACCGCCGTACGCCACAGCAACAATCAGGATTGGTGGGTCATTGCGCACCGCTGGAACAGCAACGCCTATATGGCCTATCTGGTCACGGCTGAGGGCGTGAACATGGAGCCGGTCATGACGAACGTGGGAACGGTTCACGGTGGGGCGCACCGCAAAGCCATTGGCTATCTGGTTCCCTCACCGGACGGAACTCGCTTGGCCGCCGCCCTCTGGGACAGCGACAGCAATTTTGAAGTACTTCGCTTCAACCGTAGCACCGGTGAGGTGTCTGACCCCATCCTACTGAAGGGTTATGAAGAGGCGTATGGCGTTTGCTTCTCCCCGGACGGCACTAAGCTGTATGGCACCGCCAACGGCAAAGGAGGCGGCAAAGCGCAAATCATCCAATTCAATTTGCAGGCTGGCGACGAAGCGGCCATCTCGAAGTCGGCCCAGATAATCGGCACCTCCGGCAGTCCCCGCATTGGTGCCTTGCAACTTGGTCCGGATGGGCGCATGTACGTGGCCCGACAAGATAATATCCACCTCGGGGTTATCAGCAAGCCAAACGCTTTGGGCAAGGAAAGTAACTATGTGGACACCGGCATGCACCTGGGCGGCCGCAAAAGCGACTTGGGCCTGCCGAACTTTCCGCAAGGTATACGACCTGCTACTAGCCGCTCTGCCAATATCAGATAAGGTATAAACCAGCAATTCTTCACAGAAGCCCGGCATAGGCATGCCGGGCTTCTTGCTTTACCCATGGCTTTCCCAGCAAATAAGCTGGTCTGGTAACGCATAAATTCTAAATTTGTATCACAATCGATTGTCTACCTCAATTGTAGCGCCTTGGCAAAACGTTTCAGTGCAGATAAGTACGTGGCTGGTATACTTGCCGGAGACCGGGTGATGTTGAGTCGCGCCATCACGCTGGTGGAGAGCCGGCTGGCCTCTGACCTGGAACTGGCGCAAGAGGTCATCAATCAGGTGCTGCCGCATGCCGGCAACTCGGTAAGGATAGGTATAACGGGTGTGCCCGGGGTAGGCAAGAGTACGTTCATCGAAGCCTTCGGCAACTACCTAATTCAGGAGCAGGGCAAGAGGCTGGCGGTCCTGGCCGTCGATCCTACGAGCCAGCGCACCGGGGGCAGCATTCTGGGCGATAAGACGCGCATGGAATCCCTATCCACCAACCCGCAGGCGTTTATCCGCCCCTCTCCTGCCGGCAAGTCGCTGGGTGGCGTCACCCGCAGCACGCGCGAGTCCATCCTGCTTTGCGAGGCCGCCGGTTTCGACGCGGTGATTGTGGAAACCGTTGGCGTGGGCCAGTCGGAGACGGCGGTGCACGCCATGGTCGATTTCTTTCTGCTGCTCATGCTGGCCGGAGCCGGTGACGAGTTGCAGGGCATCAAGCGTGGTATTATGGAGATGGCTGATGCCATCGCTATCACCAAAGCAGACGGGGAGAATGCCATGAAGGCGAAGGCAGCCCGCGCCGAGTACCAGAATGCGCTGCACCTCTACCCCATGGCCGCATCCGGCTGGCTGCCCAAAGTCTCCGTCTGCTCCGCACTGGAACCGAGCGGTCTGGACACCATTTGGCAATCCGTGTCCGATTACCTGAAACTCTCGCAGCAGAATGGCTTCTTTGAGAAAAAACGGCGCGACCAGAACCTGCAGTGGATGTATGAGGCCATAAGGCAGGGCCTGGAGGAGAACTTCTATAGCCACCAACAGGTGCAGGAGCAGCTACCCGGTATAGCGCGGCAGGTACAGGAGGGGCAGAAGTCTGCCTTCGCGGCTGCGGCTGAGCTGCTGAAGTTGGTCTAGATTTCCCTTTTCTCCAGGTATAGCCTCAAAACAAAAACAGCCGGCGCATGGCTGCACCGACTGCTCTCGCATCAATAAGTACTCTTTATCTGGTTTCTTCAAGCGTCACCTTCGCCCATTTGCATATACCGCCGAGGGGTGGGTTGAACTTGTATACCTTGATTTTCACGGACTCCACAAACGGAAAACGCTCGTAAATTTTGTCGATGATGCGGTGGCCGAGGTGCTCCAGCAAGCGGGCCGGAACCTTCATCTCCTCCAGCGCCAGCGCATATAACACCTCATAGTTCACGGTCTGGTGCAGGTCATCGGTTTCAGCGGCGCGGCGCAGGTCGGTTTCAATGAACAGGTCTATACCGTACTTGTTCCCGATTTTCTGCTCCTCGTCATAGTAGCCATGGAAGGCGAAAAACTCCATACCTTCCAGCGCAATCTGTCCCATGGGTGCGGCTTAGCCTATCTCGTCAAAGAAGGAACCGGCCTTCTCCTTTTCCCTGCTCTTCGCCCAGTCGGCCAGGTTGCGCGATGGCTCCGTCAGCGGAGGCTGAATCTCCGGCTTGTCTGGCGTCACGGGTTGTATGTCAGGTATAGGGCGCTCTATTTCAGGGGCAGGCACGGTACCCGGGTACTCAGGCTTTGGCTGCTCAATCTCGGGGGCAGGTATATCCGGCACCGGGGTCACAGGGTTAGGCACCTCGGGTTGAGGCTGCGTCACGTCCGGGGCAGGGTCGCCAAAAGGCTCGTAGCCGCTGCCGGTCACCAGGGTGGCCGACGTCACCACGCTATCCGTAGTCTCAGGCAATTGTATGGTTCTATTTGATGCTGTGTTGTCCATGTCTCTCAGGTTATGGAGCAGCTCGGGTTGCTCTACGCGTACTTCGGCTGCCCTTGAGAGAATACTGGATGTACTGGTTTTAGGTTTTGATTTCGTCTTCTCGGCTTTTTCCAGGGCCTCGTTGGCTAGGTTGCGGAGGTCACGCACCATGGTCTCCAGGTAAGACTCCATGCGCTGGTAATCCTGCTCCAGGGCCTTCACTTCCTGCTGCATCTCGCCTATCACCCGCTCCGCCTGCTTCTTGGAGTCCTCCAGCACGGTGCGGGCCTGGTTGCGCGCCATGTTCAGGAGCTGGTCTGCCTGCAGCTGTGCCTCGCGCAGTTTCAGCTCCGATGACTTGCTGGCCTGCTCGAGTATGCTGTTGCCGGTGTCTTCGGCGGTTTTCAGGGTTTTGTATAGGGAAGATTCCACCTCACGCAGCTTCTGGGTCTCGCGATGCGCGGCCTCCAGCTTGTTGCGCAAATCCTTGTTCTCATCCATCAGTTTCTCCCACTGCTGCGATAAGGTCAGCAAAAAGGCATTTACTTCATCCTTGTCCAAACCTCGGAACGCCTTCTCAAATGTCTTTTGCCTGATTTCTAGGGGTGTAATCTTCATAATCCTAACTGAAATTTATATTCCAGACCGAAATGGTCCGGTCATCGCTACACGAAACTAACTGATTCTGATGAGCCGACCAAAATAATTTGTTGACGGAGGTGCCGTGGCCGGCGTTCCGGACTTTGTCAATAACCTTGAGTAATTTGAAGGTCTGGGCATCCCAAATCTTGATGGACTTATCCATGCTGCAGCTCGCGAAATGGCGGCCATCCGGGCTGTAGGTGATGTGGTTGACGGTATACATGTGGGCTATCACGTAGCCGCGCTCCTTGTATTCTTCCTGCACCTCCCATACCCGCAGGTGCGCATCGCGGCCAGCTGTGAGCAAGAGCGTGCCATCTGGAGAGTAAACGACCGTGAACACGGAATTGGTATGGGCAGTCAGCTCGTGCTTCAGTTCCATGGTGGTGGCATCAAAAATCCGCACCACGTGGTCGCTATACCCGGCGGCCAGTTCGTTTGTAGCAGGGTTGTAAGCCAGGCTCCGCACGCTCTTGCCTGATTTGCGCACCATGCTGCGCAGCTCAAAGTCTGTGGCACCGATGACCGCTATACCTCCGTTTGCCAGCCCCACGTATACCTGGTCCGTCTCCGGCACATGGGCTATATCGAATATGGCCACTTTGGGCAGCGCCACAGAAGCCCGTATGGCTTTGCTCTGCAGGTCAATCACATGCAGCCCTTCCATGTTCTGGCCTATCAGGAGCAGCTCCCGTTCCGGCACATTCCGCAGTGCGTACACCGAAGTAGTCACCTTGGCTACCAATTCCCCTGTCTCCGGGTTGTTCAAATCCCAGGCGGCCACCATGCCGTCACCACCCGCCGAGTACACCGTGGCAGGGTCTGTTGCTCCCCCCAGGGTATACACGCAGTCCCGGTGGCCGGTGAGGGTGGCGAGTTTCTCTACTTGTATCTTGCTAGCCATGTATTCGTACCTTGGTTCTAGATTTTACCTAAATTTACAACAATTGCGGCTAACCCCCTCGTCCTTACCCAAAAACCCCTGCCATGCCCCTCTTCCACACCCGCGAACTCGATAGCCATACCTTGCTGGGAATATGGACCCTGGAAGAGGAGCCGGAGGAGCTGCTCCATACCCTGCCGCCTCATTTCGATGCGCAACAGGCACTGGCGCATACCCACCCGCGCAGGCAGCGGGAGTGGCTGGCAAGCCGGGTGCTGGTATACCAATTGCTGCAGCGCTTCACTGCCGAGCCGCTGCCCCTGCTCCGCGATTTGACCGGCAAACCCCTGCTCCAGAAAGAGGGCCTGCACCTGTCCATCACCCACTCCCCCAGCCTGGCCGCCGTCATCCTTTCCGATAGGTATGAGGTTGGCATAGATATTGAGTATATCAGCCCGAAGGCACTGCGTGTGGCAGACAAGTTTCTGACGGAGCGGGAGCGGATACTGACCGCCGATGATGAGCTGAAGACTTGCCTGTACTGGAGTGCCAAAGAAACATTGTACAAGATGTACGGTAAAAAGCAGTTGGTTTTTAAAGAGAACTTATTCGTGGAACCCGCCCAGGGTGCTGAAAACAACGTGTTGCAGGGGCAGGTAATTACCGATAAATTTTCTAAATTGTATCAGATTCAACACGAGCTTCTGCTTGGTCATGTGCTCACCTACAGTATTGACAAATGACCCCACGCTTACTTACCTAAAACAAACGATATGAAATACCTAGCTTCTTTTGCCGTAGCCTTTCTGGTTACAGCCAGCGTTTTCGCCCAGGGTGGCGGTTACCAGCTGGGCAGTAAAGTAGCTGACTTCTCGCTGAAGGACAGTCAGAACAAATCCGTCTCCCTCAGCGAATTCGCCAGGAGCAAGGCGGTGGTGGTAGTCTTCACCAACAACCAGTGTCCTTACTCAAAGCTCTATGAGAACCGGCTCGTCACGCTTTCGAAGTCATATGACCCGCAGGGGGTGCAGTTTGTGTTCATCAACCCGACGGTAGGCCTTGGCGAAGGCAGTGATAAACTAGAGGACCTGGCAGCCAAGAACTATGGCTTCCCATACCTAGCCGACGAAGGGCAGAAAATCAGCCAGCGCTTTGGCGCCACCAAAACCCCGGAGGTGTTTGTGCTGCACAACACCAACGGCGAATTCGTGCTGAAATATAAAGGCGCCATTGACGACAACCCACAGGTGGAGACCAATGTGAAGAACAACTACCTCAAGTCTGTGATTGACGAGGTGCTGGCTAACAAAACGGTGACCACACTTGACAAACGCCCAACAGGCTGTATGATAAAAAAATACTAACCAAGGTATAGCCACAAAGCAGAAGGCCGCTCCAGTTACTGGGGCGGCCTTCTGCTTTGTGGCTATACCTAAATAGCAGGGTCGTCGTCTGTGATGGCGGTGAGCAGCTTGGTCACCTCCGTCGCCTTCTCCAGGTCATTCGTCTTCTCAAAAGAGAAGGCCAGGTTGCGCAGTGCCCGCTTAATGATTTCGAGGTTGGAGCAAGGCTCATAGAAGATATCTACCGGGTTCAGGTTGAGCTGCAGAATGTAGTTATCTATATCCGTTTTGGACAGCATGAGGCCCTTGTTGTACACATTGATATAAAACTGTACCTCGCCTAGTTTGTAGGTCAGGATGAACAGGTTGGGCAGGTTCACGCCGAACACCGGCATGTCCAGCTTCTGCGCAATGGTCATGTAGATGGCGCACAGCGTAAGCGGATTGCCGCGCTTGGTCTCCAGCGCCAGGTGCAGCATGGAGTTGGACGGCGAATGGAAGTTCTTGGTGTTGGCAGAAAAACGCTTTTCCCGGAACAGCACGTTGTTGAGCGCCTTTACCTGGTCATACGGGTGCATGTTTTCCTTCATGTGCGTCCAGGCATCGAAGTACAGCTGCTCTATGGCTTTGTTCAGAGTTGCCAGCTCCACATCCGGGTATAGGTAGGTGTTCACCAGCCAAAGCCCTTCAATCAAATCCTGCCCGCCGCCTTCCTTCCAGTCTTTCAGCCGTTGCAGCAGCCCGTCGAACTGTAGGTTGTGAATCAGGTCCTCGATTTTCTTCTGCAGGTCCGCGTCCAGCGTCTCCTCCCACTCCTCTTCCAAAAAGGGTATGATGCTCTCCCCCAGCGACACTATCTTCTGCTCCACATGCGAGGCCACCTCATGGTCGATGTCATCCAACAGCGAGATAAGTGCCTTTATTTCCTTCTTCGTCACGCTTGTAATCGTATTTTATTTTAAACAGCTATACCTGAGGCACGCGCTTCTACAGATGGCTGCGCCTGCCTCTTCCCTCCAATATAATCCTATGATTTACGTCTGTATAACACCTACGTTGTAAGGCTTTTCGATTGGCGCGTGGTTTGCGGCCTCTATGCCCATTGAAATCACCTTGCGGGTCTCCAGCGGGTCAATGATGCCGTCTATCCACAACCTGGCGGCCGCATAGTAAGGCGACAGCTCCTCGTTGTACTTGGCCGTGATGCGCTCCAGCAGCTCCTGTTCCGCCTCCGGTGTAATCTCCTCTCCCTTAGCCTTCAACGCCGACACCTGTATCTGAAGCAGGGTTTTGGCCGCAGCCGCTCCGCTCATCACCGCCAGTTGTGCCGATGGCCAGGCGTAAATCAGGCGTGGGTCGTAGGCTTTGCCGCACATGGCATAGTTGCCGGCCCCGTAGCTGTTGCCCAGGATGATGGTGAACTTCGGTACCACAGAGTTGGCCATGGCATTCACCATCTTGGCGCCGTCCTTGATAATGCCGCCGTGCTCGGCTTTGCTGCCCACCATAAAGCCGGATACATCGTGCAGGAACACCA
The DNA here is from genome assembly GCF_000373265.1 of Pontibacter roseus DSM 17521. GTDB lineage: Bacteria > Bacteroidota > Bacteroidia > Cytophagales > Hymenobacteraceae > Pontibacter > Pontibacter roseus. The sequence continues at coordinate 1,071,030 of NZ_KB890761.1, read as the reverse complement.
GCGGAATCTTTTTCTGGTTGCAGTTCATGATGAAGCGGGCGGCCTTGTCAGCGGAGTCAGAGTAAATCACGCCGCCCATCTGCATCTCACCTTTTTTGCTCTTCACAATCTTGCGTTGGTTGGCCACTATACCTACTGCCCAACCGTCTATGCGGCCCAAGCCACAGATGAGCGTCTGTCCGTACAGGTCCTTGTAAGGCTCAAATTCCGAGTTATCTACCAGGCGATGGATGATATCCATCATGTCGTAGGGCTTGGTACGGTCGGCGGGCAGCATCCCATAGATTTCGCTTTCCTCCAGCTTGGGGGATGCGGGTTCTATGCGGCTGAAACCGGCCTTCGGGTTCTCGCCCAGTTTATCGAAAATGGTGCGGATGTGGTCCAGCGCCTCTTTGTCGTCCTTGCACTTGTAATCGGTCACGCCAGAAATCTCGCAATGGGTGGTCGCACCGCCCAGCGTTTCATTGTCAATGTTCTCTCCAATGGCTGATTTCACAAGGTAGGAACCGCCCAAAAACACAGAACCAGTTCCTTCCACTATCAAGGCCTCATCGCTCATAATCGGTAGGTAGGCTCCTCCGGCCACGCAGCTGCCCATGATGGCGGCAATCTGCACGATGCCCATAGAGCTCATCACGGCATTGTTGCGGAACATGCGCCCGAAGTGCTCTTTGTCTGGGAATATCTCGTCCTGCATGGGCAGAAACACACCGGCGCTGTCCACTAGGTATACGATAGGCAGTTTGTTCTCAATGGAGATTTCCTGGGCACGCAGGTTCTTTTTGGCGGTGATGGGGAACCAAGCGCCGGCTTTCACAGTGGCATCGTTGGCTACTACCACGCACTGGCGCCCTTTGATGTAGCCTATACCTGTCACCACGCCGCCGCTGGGACAGCCACCTACGTCTTGGTACATTCCCTCGCCTGCAAAGGCGGCTACTTCCAAGAACTCAGTACCTTCGTCGAGCAGGTAGGCGATGCGCTCGCGGGCCGTCATCTTGCCCTTTTCATGCTCTTTCTGGATGCGCTTCTCACCGCCGCCCAGGTATACTTTCTTCAGTTTGCTTCTCAGCTGGAAACTCAGCTGCTTTAGGGAGTCCTCGTTTTTATTGAATTCGATATCCATGAAGGGTTGTAGAGTTGAGAGACTGATTTACAATGAAAAATCCGCTTTAAGGGCGGATTTCACAAATATACAATTTTTATAAGATGCCTTATTGCCTTTTTGTGGTGTCAGTGGCTGGCACACTCAGGGAATCCAGAACCGGGCGGCGGAATTCATCCGGGTTCTCGTCCTGCAGCTCCTTCACCTCCTCCAGCGTAATCACACGGCCTGTGGCGTCTACCTTATACCTGTCTTTGCGGCCGATGAGCGAGAACTGCACATAGCGTTTCGGGTAGGCCTGTATATCGCGCAGCAGCAGGTTGAGCGCTTCGGTGGAGCGGTTCATGTTCTGGTACAGTTCCTCATCGTTCATGAGCCTGCCCAGCGAGCCTTCGTTGGAGTTGAGTTTGGAGATAGTCGTCTCCAGTTCGTTCACGGCGGAGTTGGCGTCCCGCACCAGCTTGTTGATTTCCACCTGCTTCAGCGTATCCGTAATCTCGGTCATGTTCACGGCCAGACGGTCTATGTTACGCTGCGTCTGTTTCAGGGCGGAAGTCAGCTGGGTGAGGTTGGTGGTAATCTGGTTGATGTTGCGCTGGTTCTCCCGCAATATGTCATTGACGGTCTTGGTGGTCTCGTTGGAGTTGGCCAGTATCTGCTGCAGGTTGTTTTTCGCCTCGCTGTCCAGCAGCCTGTTCACGCGGGCCAGGGTGGTATCCACCTTATCAATCACAGGCACCGATTTGGAAGAAAGCATGTCCGCTATGCTTGTCTCTTTGTAGGATATCAACTCCTCGCCCCCGTTGTATTGCTTGGAATTGTTGCGCAGGTATAGCGTGATGGCCTTGCTACCCAACAAATCGGAGTTGCCCAGGCTGGCGATAGTGGAGTCACCAATCTGCAGGTCCTTGCGCACTTCTATGTCTACTTTGATTTGGTTGCCTCTCTCAGTCAGCAGCGTGAGTTCCTTCACATGCCCCACCTGTATACCGTTCAAAACAACAGGGTTGGACACCGAGAGGCCATCTACATTATCATAAACAACATGGAAGGTATTGGATTTAGAGAAGAGATCGGACCCTTTCAGAAACATGAACCCGAAATATAGGATGATGATTGCCACTATACCTAGCAGGGCAACTTTGATTTCTTTGGATATTTTCACGTAAGACCGTTTGGTTTAGCTTTAGTTCATGGCTTCAAGCTCTTGCTTGTACTCCTTGAAGGCACGATATATACCTGATGCCATATACGTTTGGTTAGTCTTATCGTTAAGGAATTTTTCCTCTGTAGGGTTGGTCAGGAAGCCGGCCTCAATCAGCACGCTCGGCATGTAGGATTTCCACAGCACCAGGAAGCCGGCCTGCTTCACGCCGCGGCTGGTGCGGCCCACCCGTGTTTTGAACTCATTCTCCACTTTCTGGGCGAAGCGAAGGCTGTTGTCGATGTAGGCACTCTGGTGCAGGGCGAACATGATGTGGCTCTGCGGGGAGTTGGGGTCAAAGCCGCCATACTTCTCCTTGTAGTCATCTTCCTGCAAAATTACGGCGTTCTCGCGCTTGGCCACAGCCAGGTTGCCGTTGGTGGTATGCAGGCCCATGGTATAGGTCTCGGTTCCGAAGGCGGTGGGAGGTCCCGCGTTCAGGTGGATGGAGATGAAGAGGTCCGCGTTGTTCTTGTTGGCTATACCTGCCCGGTCGATGAGTTCCACGAAGGTGTCATCCTTGCGGGTATACACCACCTTCACATCCGGCACGTTTTTCTCAATCAGGCCGCCTACCTGCAGAGCGAGTCTGAGGGCCACATCGGCCTCGTGTGAGACTTTTCCGTTACAGCCAATATCCTTGCCTCCGTGGCCGGCGTCAATTACCACTGTACGTAGTTTGTAGGCCTTGCGAAACTCCAGTTTATTGGAAGAGCATAGCAGTAAAATAAGGGCCAGGATGGGGACAATAACAATATTTCTCACAACGCTCGTTAGTTAAAAGCTAAAACAATAACTTTGTACAAAATAAATAAAACTTTAGGGAAGTCTGAAGAAGTTAAACTACATTTTGATTTTTTTGCTGTTGCTGCAGCTTGCGGTGCTCTCCGCCCTGCCCGTGTCGGGGCAAAGGGTGCGGCCGCCTGTCGCCACGCCTAAAGACACCGTCAGCATCACCGCCCCTCAGGATTCGCTCACGGCTCCCGTGCCCCAAGGCGACATCGAGACGACAATCAAATACTCTGCCAAGGACTCCATTCAGTTTGAGGTAGACCGCAAGGTAGTGCATCTGTACGGTGATGCCAAAATTGATTATGGCACCATGAAGCTCGAGGCTGCCTACATACAGATTGACTACGAGGCCAACACCCTTACCGCGACCACGCTCAAGGACTCCACCGGCAAAGAGGTTGGTACTCCGGTGTTTGCGGACGGCGCAGAGAATTATGCCGCCAAGCGCATCGCCTATAACTACAAGACCCGCAAAGGCCGCATCTCTGAAGTGGTAACGCAGCAAGGCGAAGGATACATACACTCCGAGGTGGTGAAAAAAAATGAGCAGAATGAAATCTTCGGCCTGCACAACAAATACACGACCTGTAACCTGGAGCACCCGCACTTCTACATCAGCGCCGGAAAGATAAAGGCTATACCTAACGACAAAATCATGTCAGGTCCGTTCAACCTCGTGATTGCCGACATACCTACGCCGCTGGGTTTCCTCTTCGGCCTCTTCCCGACACCGCGTAACAAGCGCTCATCCGGTATCATCATGCCTACCTTCGGGGAGTCGCGTGCCCGCGGCTTCTACCTGAGCAACGGCGGCTACTACCTGGCCCTGAACGACTACATCGGCACCCGCATCACCGGCGACATCTACTCACTGGGCGGCTTCCGGGTGGCCGTGGACAACACCTATGTCAATCGCTACTCGTACCGGGGCAATTTCAACATTAGCTACGACTACTTCAAGAACGACGAGGCGGATGTTGCCGACCCTTCCCGGTCTACCAACGACCTGGGTGGCCTGCCCCCGTCGCAGCGCACCGCCTTCGTGACGTGGTCACACAGCCCGGTGCAGAAACCCGGCCGTGGCCGCTTTACCGCTAACGTGCGGGCGGGCAGCAGCCAGCACAATCGGGTGAACATGAACAACAACCCGGGACAGTACCTTACCCCTACGTTCAACTCGAGCATCACGTACCAGAAGAACATACAGAACACGCCCTTCAGCTATACCGCCACCCTGAGCCAGGGGCAGAACAACGGTGGCTTTGTAGGTGAAGGGGAAAACCGGAGACCAGCCCCTACCACGATGAACTTCGTGCTGCCGGACCTCAACTTCGCCATGACGCAGATGAGCGTGTATGAGATTTTTTCGAAGAACGTACCGACAGGCCGCTGGTATGAGAACTTCACCTTTGGCTACAACCTGCGCGCCCGTAACGAGGTGTCGAACGTGGAGCGCGCCCGTAACTTGGGCACTGTGCCGGTGATAGGCGGCACGGAAAGAGACTCCACCTTTGCCATCAACTTCGATAACCTGGGTCGCCTGTGGCGGAACGGCCGCAAGAGCGCCGACCACAACTTCAGCATTGGCCTGGGCAACTACAAGGTGCTCCGTTTCTTCAACCTGACGCCTTCCGTATCGTACCGCGAGTCCTGGTTCGACAATAAGCTCACCTACTCGTTTGACCCAGAGCAGCGACGGGTGCGAATTGACACCGCGAGCTTTGGCCGGGTATACGAGTACAGCGGCGGCGCCACCCTCAACACCACCGTATACGGCACCGTCAATTTCCGGAAGGACAGGAAAGTGCAGGCTATACGCCACGTAATGCGACCCAGCATCGGCTACTCCTACCGCCCCAACTTCGGTGACCAGAGCAGGTTTGGCTTCTACCAGACACCCCAGGTAGGGATTGACACGTTGACTAACCTCCCCATTTACCAGACACTGCCTAGCTTTGCGGGCGGCACTGTGCCATCGGGCGGTTTGACGAGCGGCATGAGCATCGGCATTCAGAACAACGTGGAGATGAAGGTGAGGGCCAAGTCTGACTCCGCCGCCACGGCATTTGAAAAGGTCAGCCTGATTGACAACCTCGGCATCACCACCTTCTACAACTTTGCCTCGGATTCGCTGCGCCTCAGCCCCATCAACATCAACATGAACACGCGCCTGCTGCGGCTCTTCGACATCAACGTGAGTTCCACTTTCGACCCATACCAACTGAACGCTGAAGGCACCCGCATTGACCGCTACATGCTGGAGGGCTCTGGCTTCAAACTGGCACGACTGACCAACGCTAACCTGAGTATGCGGGCCAACTTTAACCCGGAGGCCAGGGCGAGCAACACGCCGCCGCCTACCAACCTGCCCGGTATGCTGAGCCCGACTGACCCGCTCATGCCAGACTACGTAGACTTCAACATACCCTGGACGCTGAGCCTGGACTACACCATCTTCTACACAGCAGGTATAGCCAACATCTCCGAGAACAGCCTGAGGCAGAACATCGGGGTGCAAGGCACCGTGAACTTCACAGACAAGTGGAAAGTAGGGTATACGGCCCACTACGACTTTGAGAACCAGAACATCGCCAACGCCAGACTGGACATATACCGCGACCTGCATTGCTGGGAGATGAGCATCGGTTGGACGCCTTTTGGCATCATGCGGGGCTACAACGTCACCATCAACGCCCGCTCTGCCCTGCTACGCGACCTGAAGCTCTCCCGAAACAGGTCTGGCGTAAACTTCCGATAACCCCTGTGACAGCCACTTGCCAGAACGGGTGGCTGTTTTGTTTTGAATTTCATACTTTTGACCCTCATCTAAAACAGCATCCTATGTCTGTCCACAAAAGCGACGTTAAGAAAGTAACCACGCACCAGCTGCAGAACATGAAAGAGCGCGGCGAGAAAATCTCCATGCTCACGGCATACGACTTCTCCATGGCCACCATTCTGGACGCTGCCGGTGTGGATGTACTCCTCGTTGGCGACTCGGCCTCTAACGTGATGGCTGGCCATGAGACCACGCTCCCCATTACATTGGACCAGATGATTTACCACGCCTCTTCAGTCATCAGGGGCGTGAGCCGCGCTTTTGTGGTAGTGGACCTGCCGTTTGGTTCTTACCAGGGCAACTCTTCAGAGGCTTTGCGCTCCACCATCCGGATTATGAAGGAATCTGGTGCGCATGGCATCAAGCTAGAAGGTGGCGCCGAAATAAAGGAATCCATTACGCGCATACTCAGTGCGGGTGTACCCGTGATGGGGCACCTGGGCCTGACGCCACAGTCTATTTACAAGTTCGGCACTTACACGGTACGCGCCAAAGAAGAGGCCGAAGCCCAGAAACTGATAGAAGACGCCCTGCTGCTGCAAGAGTTGGGCTGCTTTTCCATTGTGCTGGAGAAGATTCCATCTGAACTGGCGAAGCGCGTGACCGAGGCCCTGCAAATCCCTATCATTGGCATTGGGGCTGGACCGCATGTGGATGGGCAGGTACTAGTGGTGCACGACATGCTGGGCATCAACAAAGAGTTCAAGCCACGCTTCCTGCGCCGCTACGCCGACCTGCATACCATCATGACGGATGCCGTGAAGCATTACGTGCAGGACGTAAAAAGTAAGGACTTCCCCAACGAGAAAGAGGCATATTAAATCTAATTACGAATTCGGAATTATGAATTACGAATGGTACTCAGCAGGTAGCTTTTCGTACTTACAGCCACTATGCTATAAGGCACGATGACTTCCTACAATTCATAATTCCGAATTCGTAATTCATAATTCCTATGTTAGATGTTCTTTTTGAGGATAACCATGTGCTGGTGGTGAATAAACCCGCCGGCTTGCTGGTGCACGGTGACGAAACAGGTGACGAATGCCTGGCAGATATAGCCAAGCTATACCTGAAGGAGAAGTATAACAAGCCAGGCAACGTATTTGTGGGGGTGGTGCACCGACTGGACCGGCCAGTAAGTGGCGTGGTACTGCTGGCTAAAACCTCCAAAGCCCTCACGCGACTGAATGAGCTGTTCCGGAGCAAGAAGACCATCAAGACCTATTGGGCAGTGGTGCACAACAAGCCCGCGGTGGAGCAACAGACGCTGGTGCACTGGCTCATCAAGGACAGCAGCCGCAACGTGACCAAGGCCTATGCCCGCGAGAACAGCAACGGCCAGCGCTCTGAATTGAGTTACAGGCTTATTAGTCAGCACCAGAAAAGCTACTTGCTTGAGGTGAACCCTATCACGGGTAGGCCACACCAGATACGGGTGCAGCTGGCCTCTATGAACTGCCCCATCGCTGGCGACCTGAAGTATGGCGCACCCGCTCCCTTGCCTGATAAGAGCATAGCCCTGCACGCGCGGCGCCTTCAGTTTGAGCACCCAACCCTGAAAACCATCATTTCGGTCAGTGCCCCGCCTCCTGCGACAGCCATCTGGGCTCCCTTTCAAGGTATAGCCCTCAGCTGAGACCGACGCAGCGAAAGATGATATTCGTCATCTTTCTGAACTTTTATGGTCTTACCTGTACTTTATATATCAATCAGATTGTAATTTTGCATGGGCATGGTGATTTGCCAGCCAAGCCGCCTGCTCCAGAGTCTCTATCAACCATCATCACAATCATTGCTTCATGGCTATCCTCATTTTCTTTGTCCTGCACTGGTACCTGTCCCTGTTCGTCCAGACGTTCTTCCTGCACCGCTATGCGGCCCACAAGATGTTCACGATGAACCCGTTCTGGGAAAAGGCATTCTACCTATTGACATACCTGGCACAGGGTTCTTCCTTTCTGTCACCGAGGGCCTATGCTATCCTGCACCGTATGCACCACGCCTTCTCTGACACGGAGCGTGACCCGCATTCGCCACACTATTCCAACAACGCTTTCACGATGATGTGGAAGACCAAGAACATCTACAACGATGTGCTGAACCACCGCGTGGAGCCGGAGCGCCGCTTCGAAGGCAACTACCCGATGTGGCCTGCCTTGGAGAAACTGGGTGACAGCTATTTCTCCCGCATCGGCTGGGGTGTGGCATACGTGCTGTTCTACATCGCCTTTGCTACGCAGTGGTGGATGTTCCTGCTGCTTCCCCTGCACTTCCTGATGGGCCCGGTGCATGGCGCCATCGTGAACTGGAGCGGCCACAAGTACGGCTACCAGAACTTCGACAACAACGACAAGTCGCGCAACTCGCTTTTCTTCGACTTCCTGACAGGCGGCGAGCTGTTCCAGAACAACCACCACAAACTGCCCAACCGCGTCAACTTCGGGGTGAAATGGTGGGAAGTGGACCCAACCTGGCCTGTTATCTGGACACTGGACAAACTGAGCATCATCAAGCTGAAGCCCGTGAAGGTGAAAGCGGTCCGCACGAAAGTCAACGCATAAGCTTACCTCGAAAGCCCTTCCGCAACGGAGGGCTTTCTCTTTTACCGGGAGGGTCCTATCTTGGCAGAAGGCAAGGAGGCGCCTTGGGTACACGGCTATACCTTATGTCGCATACCTGCAAATCAATTTTAAATTCCTTGCATTAATCGGCACAAAATCACTACCTTTGCGGTTCTAAAAACTGGCGGACGGGTTCCGCCGACGTAATCACTTATATAAACAATGGCAGTTAAAATCAGACTGGCCCGCAGAGGCCGCAAAAAAGCAGCTATCTATGACATCGTAGTAGCTGATGCTCGAGCACCACGTGATGGTAAATTCATCGAGAAACTGGGTACTTACAACCCTAACACGAACCCTGCTTCTATCGACTTCAGCGATGAGAAGGCGTTCCAGTGGGTAATGAACGGTGCTCAGCCAACTGACACTGTAAAAGCGATGCTTTCCTACAGAGGTATTCTTTACAAGAAACACCTGCAGATTGGTGTAGCGAAAGGCGCTATCACACAAGAAACGGCTGATGCTCGTTTTGAGGAGTGGAAGAACGCGAAAGAAGCCAAAATCGAAGGCAAGCGTCAGAACTTGGCATCTGACAAGGAAGCGAAGCGTAAGGCTGCTTTCGATGCTGAGACGAAAGTGAAAGAAGCTCGTGCAGAGGCTATCCGTCAGCGTGAGGCTGAGAAGGCTGCCGCTAACGCACCTGCTGCAGAAGAGGCTCCAGAGGCACCTGCTGCTGAAGGCGAAGCTACTACGGAAGAGCAAGCATAAATTCAATCCGCCATGAACATTGATGACTGCTTCCTGTTAGGTCACATCGTCAAGACCCATGGCATCAAGGGGCAAGTGGTTGCGTTTTTCGACGTAGACTACCCCGAGGATTACGATGAATTGGAATCAGTCTTCCTGGAACAACAGGGAAGGCTGATTCCTTTTTTTATTGAAGACATGGAGCCGCAGGCGAAAGGCCGCTTCATCATTAAGTTCGAGGACATCAAGACCATCGAGCAGGCTGAGAAGCTGCGCAACACCAGCCTATACCTGCCACTCGACGAGCTTCCGGAGTTAGAGGAAGGACAGTTTTACTTCCATGACGTAATCGGCTACCGTGTGGTGGACCAGAACCACGGCCCGCTCGGCACAGTGAAAGAGTTTTACGACTTGCCACAGCAACAGCTGATGGCCATGGACTACAACGGCGAAGAGATGCTTGTACCTGTGATGGACGAAGTATTTGTGCGCGCCGACCACGAAACCAAAGAACTGCACGTGAACCTGCCGGAAGGTTTGCTGGAGGTATACACCCAGCCCGGCACCCCTGACGACGCCGACGACCGCGACGAGTAGCCTCCAATCCCATTCCCATGCGATTTGACATCATCAGTTGCCAACCCGACCTGTTGGAGAGCCCCTTCAGCCATTCCATTGTGAAGCGGGCGCAGCAAAAGGGCCTGGTTGACATTCACATCCACGATTTGCGTAAGTACGCCATCAACAAGCACGGCCAGATAGATGACTATGCCTTTGGCGGCGGAGCAGGTATGGTGATGATGATTGAACCCATCGATAAGCTCATATCCGAGCTCAGGGCCCAGCGGGAGTACGATGCCATCATTTACATGACGCCAGACGGGCAGACCCTCAACCAACAGATAGCCAATCAGTTTTCGCTGCTACAGAACGTAATCATCCTCTGCGGCCACTACAAAGGCGTGGACGAGCGGGTGCGCCAACACTTCGTAACGCACGAAATCAGCATCGGGGACTATGTGTTGTCAGGTGGCGAGTTGGGAGCGGCTGTATTGGCCGATGCTATCATCCGCATCATACCTGGTGTGCTGAACGATGAATCCTCTGCCCTGACAGACTCTTTTCAGGATGGGTTGCTGGCACCACCGGTCTATACCCGTCCGGCGGAATACAAAGGCATGCAAGTGCCGGATATACTGCTTTCGGGAGACGGCCCCAAGATAGAACAGTGGCGCTTTGAGCAGGCCGTGGAGCGTACGAGACAGCGCCGGCCAGACCTGCTGGACGAATAAGAAGTAGCCTTCATGCATACCTTGGGAACAACCGCTGCAGCGGTTTTCTCTATTAGGTTTCAAAATATTACATTTTTTTTCTGCAAATCTTCTTATGTAATAAATAATTACATATCTTTGCAGTCCGAATTTTGAAGAAGATATTTAGCTTTAACACCATAGCCATGAGCGAATTAATTAAATTTATCGAGCAGGAATCTACAGACAAGCGCGCCTCATTCCCCTCTTTCCAAGCTGGCGATACCATCAATATCCACGTTAAGATCCGTGAGGGTAACAAGGAGCGTATCCAGCAGTTCCAGGGTGTTGTAATTCAGCGCAAAAATGTGAACACAAACGGTGAGACATTCACTGTTAGAAAAGTATCTAACCAAATCGGACTAGAGCGTATTTTCCCGCTTCTTTCTCCTTCAATCGACAAGATTGAGCTTATCAGAAAAGGCCGAGTAAGAAGAGCAAGACTGTACTACCTGAGAGGATTGCAAGGTAAGGCTGCAAGAATCAAGGAAAGAAGATAAAAATACCTGTTTTCATAAGTTTTCCATAGTTTTAGTGAAAAGGAGTCGTTTTAACCAAACGGCTCCTTTTTTTATGACCCATCAGCTGCTGCTACTCCCCCGCTTCCGATGGACTGCTTATATTTGCAGGACAACCTTCCCGACCAGTCTATGAAGCCCCAGCTATACCTCCTCCTGCTACTCGCGCAGTTCCTATTCCTTTCATCTTGCCAAACGGACTACACCACCCTTCCCACCTACACGCCCCGGAAACAGCTGCAAGCAGTGATTGAAGTGCCCGCAGGCAGTTCCACCAAGATGCGCTACAACCGACAGACGAAGAAGTTTGAGGCGGACAAGTTGGCCGGGCAAGACCGTATCATCGAGTTTCTGCCATACCCTGCCAACTTCGGCTTTATACCTTCCACTGAAATCAATGCGCAGGCGAAGCCACTGGAGATTGTCGTGCTCTCAGGGAGACTGGAGGCAGGCACGGTACTGGAAGTCATCCCGATTGGGGTGCTGCAACTGGAAACCGATGGGGAACTGGACCATAAGGTAGTGGCTGTGCCCGCCCGCCCAAGTGAGCGCACCATGTCGGTGACGGATTTGGCCAGTTTCAGCAGCCGTTACCCAGCAGCGAAGGAAATACTGCAGCAGTGGTTCGTTCACCACAACCCCACTGCCAAGAGCAAACTCGTAGGCTGGCGCAACGAGCAGTTCGCGGAGCAGGAGGTGCAGCGTTGGATGAAATTGTAAAAAGAATGGTTCAGCCTTCCCTAGAGGGGCATCTCCTACGCGAATCCTGACATTCGATTTTGTCATTTCGACGAAAGGAGGAATCTCACGCCCTTCCGGCCGCACATCCATCGCCAGCGCAGTTGCTGCTTTTTTGCAGGCTGGCGAGTGAGGGAAAGGAGTAGTAAAACTGTCAGCATTTTTCACCGCCGGTTCCCGCTGCGCTCGCACCGGAGGTTGCTGTGGTAACAGATTCCTCCTTTCGTCGGAATGACAGAATAGGTATAGGAATGATTAGAGTGCTAGCAGGTATAGCAGGCGAAGGACAGGTATAGGTAATAGTATAGCTGGCAGGTATAGCCTTAACACCCATCTGACTCCCCTCAAGGGGAGAGTTTCCACAGCAGCCACAGGGCAACGGCCTTAGCCAGGAGCACCTTTTGGCGCTCCACTGTTTGAGCGGTCAGCGAGTTTGGAGCGCCTTGATTCTTTTGCTTACTTTTCTCATCAAGGAGAAAAGTAAGTGCCCGCCGCACAGGCGAAGCGATAAAAAACTCAGCAGGCGAACAGCTAAAGCCGCCGCTACAAGGTATAGGTATAGCAACAGCTAGCTCACCCTCTACTTGATATCCTTCAGCTTCGCTCTAACCTCCTCTACAGCCCGCTCCATGGCCTGCACTTGCTCACGGCTTGCGCTCTGCTGCTTCACGTTGAGCTCCACATTCTGCTCCAGTTGCTTCAGTTCCTCTGCGTTGCGTACCAGTTCCGCCTCCAGCTCCAGTTTGCGCTTCCGGTTCTTCTCTATGTTCTGCTGAAGCTCATTTGCCTGTTTTACCACACGGTCCTGCTCCTGCTTAGTGGAGCGTAGTACCTCCTCCGCCTGGTTTATCTGCCGCAGCACGTCCTGGCGGTATACTTTTTTGGCGAAGGACTTCATGAAACCTTCGGCTGTGGCATACTCCGAAGGTGTGGCGTCTTTATCCACATAGGCTACACCCATGTCCAACGACCACCACACGTAGCTTCCTGTAGCATGGCTGCCCACCATAGATGTCACGCGCATGGGCGACTTGGAGATGGTATCAATCACAGCGCCTTCGACCGTGAAGACACCTTTGGATTGCTTTACCTTTCCGGCTTTCTGGTTTAAGTGTTCCTTCCAATGCTTCTCCACAAACTTTGGGTCCAGCTCCACCGTCAGTTGCTGCCCCCGCCGCGTCACGCCGCTCACCGACTGCTCCTTCTCCTCCACCCGCACAGTCTGTGCGCTTGCCGCACCTGCCAACAGCAGCAGGACTCCCACTAAAAAACCTTTCGCTCTCATACCTGAATTGAACAATACTATATATTACTTATTGGATGTTCCGAAAATAGCTAATCTCTGCAAAACATCAGATAAATGGGCCAGAATAATTTAGCGCCTAAATGGTTTGGCTTTGGGTGCCACTACTTGTAAATTTGCAATCTTATGGCTATACCTGTCCATAACTCACGCTGAGCGTACCCGAACAATAGACACGCTTGCCTGTTGCATACACGATGAAAGTAACTATCTGCAGAAAAGAGCACTTCAATGCGGCCCACAGGCTACACAACCCTGCCTGGAGCGACGAAGAGAACGCGGCTGTTTTCGGGCTGTGCAACAACCCCAACTACCATGGGCACAACTACGAGCTCATCGTGAAACTGACCGGCGACGTGGAAGAAGACACCGGGTATGTGTATGACATGAAAAAGCTCAGCACGCTGGTGCAGGAGGAGGTGATACAACGGTTCGACCACCGGAACCTCAACCTGGACACCAAGGAGTTTAAGCACCTGAACCCCACCGCCGAGAACATCGCCATCGTGATTTGGGAAAAGCTGCGCGAAAGAATCAGCAGGGACTACGATTTAGCCGTAACACTTTATGAAACAGAAAGGAACTTTGTTGAATATAATGGATAACCAGGAGCCGGGCCACGAGGCGGAAGAAATGGACGACCACATGATGAGCTCGCTGGAGACGCCGCTTCGCGCTGACGCCTTCGATTTATCCGACGCTGAGAAGATTGTCATCATCGAGCGGCACTTCCGGGAAATCATGCACACCATGGGGCTCGACCTGACAGACGACAGCCTGAAGGGAACGCCACTGCGCGTGGCCAAAATGTATGTGCAGGAGATTTTCAGTGGCCTGCACCCCGAGAACAAGCCGGTCATTCGACGTTTCGAGAACAAGTACAAGTACAACCAGATGCTGGTGGAGCGCGACATCACCGTGTACTCTTCCTGCGAGCACCACTTTGTGCCAATCATTGGCAAGGCGCATGTGGCCTACATGCCGAACGAGCACGTAATCGGTCTGTCCAAGCTCAACCGCATTGTGCAATACTACGCCCGCCGCCCACAAGTGCAGGAGCGCATGACCATGCAGATTTCCAACGAGCTCAAAGAGGCCCTGAAGACGGAGAATGTGGCTGTGTTGATTGAGGCCGACCACCTGTGCGTGATGAGCCGTGGCGTGAACGATGTGAGCAGCAGCACCATCACGGCCGAGTACTCTGGCCTATTTGAGCAGGAGCCGTACCGAAGCGAGTTCCTGAGCCATATCCGCAAAAAATAACCACACCGCCATTTCCTGCGCCTGAGAGCATACTTAAAGGTTTTTCATCCCCATTTACAACGAAACCTTACCCTAAACGCGTATAGGTATATTCCTATATAATTCCATTTATGCTACAGAACCACTATGCCAGGTAAAATTCTTATCACAGGCGGCTCAGGTCTTATTGGTACACGCCTTTCGGAAATGCTGATAGACCAGGGATATGAGGTAGCCCACCTAAGCAGAAAACCCGGCAAATCCTCGCATTACAAGTCCTTTCGCTGGGATATAGGGGAATCCTACCTCGATGACAGCGCCGTCACCTACGCCGATTATATCATACACCTGGCTGGAGCCGGATTGGCCGACCAGAAGTGGACGAATGAGCGGAAAAAGGAGATTGTACGAAGCCGGGTGGAGAGCACAAAGTTGCTAATCAGCAGCCTGCAGCGAACAGAGCATCATGTTAAGGGTTTTATCTCGGCTTCTGGCGTCGGCATCTATGGGGACGCCGGCGACCAGCTCATGTCCGAGGAAAGCACCTACGGCGACGATTTCTTAGCAGAGGTATGCAAGGCCTGGGAAGGGGCGGTATGGCCGGTGAAGGACCTGGGTATACGCACCGTCATCTTCAGGACAGGTATAGCTCTGAGCGACCAGGGAGGAGCCCTGCCCCAGCTGGCCCGACCAGTCAAGCTGATGGCTGGCGCCCCTTTGGGCAGCGGCAAGCAGTATATGTCCTGGATTCACATGGACGACCTGTGCCGCCTGTACATCCGGGCTATTGAGGATACCCAGTTCGAAGGCGTATACAATGCCGTGGCCCCGCACCCTGTCACAAACGCCGAGTTCACCAAGCAGTTGGCCGGAGCCATGCACCGCCCGCTGATGCTCCCTAAAGTGCCGTCCTTCGCCATCAACCTGATGATGGGCGAGATGAGTGATGTCGTGTTGACGGGCCAGCGGGTAAGCGCGAACAAAGTGCTGCAGACCGGTTTTACGTTTGAGTATAACTACCTCGAGGAGGCACTGGAATCGTTCTACAAAGGCAAAGACAAAAGTTGAGCTCCCCCTATACCTGTTTGCCAAGATTACAGGTATAGCAGATTCATAGTTTAGAATAAAAAACAGCGCCGACTAAAATATAGTCGGCGCTGTTGCTTTCTGTGGTCCAGGTATAGCCTAGAAGGTGTCTATCAACTCAGGGATTTCGAAATTCAAATCGAAGGACAGGGAGTCGGGTTCTTCTACTTTCGGCAACACGGTGGTGCAGTTGTACTTCTTGCTGATGTCGACAGTCGGCTTGGGGAAACGACCCATCGTGAAACCGAGTTCCTTGTCCTGGTACAGCCGCTCCATGTAGAGTCCGTACACCGGCAGCGCCGTTTTGGAGCCTTCGCCCAGGTTAGAGGTACGGAAGTGGATGCTGCGGTCCTCACCGCCTACCCATACCCCTGTCACCAAATCCTTGGTCACGCCCATGAACCAGCCATCGGAGTGGTTGGAGGTGGTGCCTGTCTTGCCGCCTATCTCGTTTCCTTTCCAGAGGTCGTATTCCCAGAGCGCCTGCGAGGTTCCACCCGGCTCCTCTATACCTCCTTTGAGCATGTGCATCATCAGGAAAGCGGTTTCTTCTTTGAGCACCTTCTTCTGCTCTGGCACAAACTGCTCAATCAGGTTTCCGTTGCGGTCCTCAATGCGGGTGATGAACATGGGCGTGGTATGAAACCCGTGGTTCGGGAAGGTGCTGTAGGCGCCCACCATCTCATACACCGACACATCGCTCGGCCCTAAGCCGATAGAAGGCACCTTGTCCAGCGGACTGGTGATACCGAGGCGATGCGCATAGTCTACTACCGTTTCCCAGCCTACCAGCTCCGTCAGCTGCGCCGTCACCGAGTTCACGGATTTGCCCATGCCGCGGCGCAGCGTCATCGGTGCCCCGGTATAGGTCCAGTCTGCGTTGTTCGGGGACCAGCTCTTCTTCTCCCCCTTCTCCACGTAGTTGATGGTGATGCGCTGGTCCACTAGCTTATCGCAGGGCGAGTAGCCATTGTCGATAGCGGCCACGTACACAAACGGCTTGAAGGTGGAGCCCGGCTGGCGACGCGCCTGTTTCACGTGGTCGAATTTGAAATACTTGTAGTTGATGCCGCCCACCCATGCCTTGATTTGGCCGGTAAAGGGGTCCATCGTCATCATGCCTCCATGTAGAAAGCGCTTGTAGTAGCGCAGCGAGTCCAGCGGCGACATGGTCATCTTCTTTTCGCGCTCCGGATTGTCCCAGGTGAACACCATCATCTCGCGCGGCGTGTTCAGTTCTTTGTTGATAGCGGCTTGATTGTCACCATGCTTCTTTTTGAGGCGCTTGTAATAATCGGTGCGCTTGATGGTTGCTTCTATGAAACCCGGAATCTCGTTGTTCTTCTCGTCCACCCAAGGGTTCTTGCCTTTCCAGTGGTTGTCGAAGCGGCGCTGCAGGGTGCGCATCTGCTGCTCCATGGCGGCCTCGGCATGCGCCTGCATGCGTGAATCGATGGTGGTGTATACCTTCAAACCGTCGCGGTACAGGTCATAGCCGTTCTCTTTGCACCATTCCTTCATAAAGTCAGCCACGGCACCCCGGAAGTAGGTGGCGGGACCGTCGTAGTGGTTCTCCACCTTGTACTCCAGCACAAGCGGCAGTTTACTCATTGAGTCGGCGGAAGCTTGCGTCAGGTAATTGTATTTCGCCATCTGCCCCAGCACGGTGTTGCGGCGGCGGGTAGAGTTTTCGGGATTGAAGCGGGGGCTGTAGTAGGTCGGGGCCTTCAGCAGGCCCACCAGCACAGCGGCTTGCTCGGGCTTCAGGCTGTCTGGCGAGGTGTTGAAAAAAGTCTTGGAGGCCACCTGTATCCCGAAGGAGTTACTGCCAAAATCTACGGTGTTGAGGTACATGGCTAGAATCTCTTCCTTGGTATAGCGCTGCTCCAGCTTGATGGCCGTGAGCCACTCTTTGGTTTTGGAGATGATGATGTTGGCTCCCGGAATGTGGCCGAGCACGCCTTTAGAGTCATCGGTGCGGGTCTTGTAGAGGTTTTTGGCCAGCTGCTGTGTAATCGTGCTGCCGCCCCGGCTCTCGCCGCGCAGGTTGTCATACACCGCCCCGAACAGAGCTGCCGGGTCAATGCCGGAGTGCTCATAGAAGCGGACGTCTTCGGTGGCGATGAGCGCCTGAATCAGCGTAGGCGACATCTCTTTGTAGCTCACGGGGCTGCGGTTCTCTCGGAAGTACTTGCCTATGAGTTGCCCATCGGCGGTATACAGCTCAGAGGCCTGGTCGCTGCGCGGGTTCTCCAGCCTGTCGAGGCTCGGCGAGGAGCCGAAGAGGTAGAAGAAGTTGTACTCCACACTCACCAGGTATGCTATGACCACCGCCAGCCCCAGCACGAAAAGCCTCCAACTGAAACCAATGATACCCCGATATACCGACCTCTTTTTCTTCTTGGGTTCTTTTACTTGTTCTTGCTCTTGCAGCATGCTCATATCAACAGGGCAAAGGGCCCTTTAATTCCGGTACACTTCTTTCTAAACTACTGCAAATATACCTTTTGTGTACTAATACTTTTCCAGAAACGTGCAAAACTTAGCCAAAGGTATAGCATGCATGTTATAACTGTGGTCACCCCTGCCTATCTTTGCGCGAGCACAGGCTACATTTCACTCCTAGCACCATGCAAGAGCAATTACAGGCAGCATTCGACAAGATAAAGGGCCTCCCCCTGACCAAGACTACCCGCAGCGAACTGGTCCAGTATTTTCACTTTGGCCGGACCAGCTATACCACCTCACAGGGACTCATTCTGGATGTGGGCGCCTATACCCTGGCGGTGAATTGCCCCTGGCAGTTCCAGTTGGCCAACGGCGATGCCATCAAGCACAGCGAGGTATTCATGCGCAAGCGCGAACCCGGCATGCCATCCCTCAAGTTCGACTGGAAAGCGCCCGGCGCCAACTTGCGCGACCAGCGCCTGCAGGGACTCGTCATCAGCAGCCAGGCTCTGGCCATTGAAACGGCGGAGGTAAAGGGTGCCTATAGCGTGGAACTGACCTTCGTGAACGGCGACCGTCTGGTGCTAGCCCCTGATTTGGGCAAGCCGCAGGAAGAGTATTGGCAGTTATTCAGCAACACCGGAGACGGATTCAGCATAGGAGCCGGCGCTGCGGGCATCAAGTAGCATTGGTCCGTCAGTATACCTTATCGGTTTCATCTGCAGGGGAGTCGGCCTTCGGTATTTCTTTCTGAAAGTAGAAGTCGTACTACCCGAAGTCTCAATGAAACCTATACCTTTGGTCACATGAGAAAACTGCTACTTACTACAGGATTTGCCCTGGCTTTTGGCCTTTGTACCTTAAGCGCTGAGGCGCAAACCAAAGCAAAACCCGCCGCGAAGAAAGTCCCTGTCGCTGCTTCCCAGAAGGCTCCCGAGTCAAATGCCGAAGCTCCGGAGATGAAGACCTACTACATGGCTTTGCTGAAAAAGGGCCCTTACCAACCCACCGACACAGCCGAGGTGAACAGCATCCAGCGCGGGCACATGGCGCATATCCGCAAGATGGCAGCCGACGGCAAACTCGTCATGGCCGGTCCATTCCTTGACAACGGCGACCTGCGTGGCATCTTCATTTTTGATGTGGCCTCGTTGGCGGAAGCCAAGGCACTGACAGAGGCGGACCCAGCCGTGAAAGCAGGCAAACTGATTATGGAACTGCACCCCTGGATGAGCCAGCGCGGCACCAAGCTTCCTTAGCAACTTTTATCAGGACTGGGCAGTATGCGGTATAAAACCTGACGCCGCCCTTGAACATACGCCTGCACCTTTTCGAGTTGGAAGACCAATCCTGGTTTCCGCACGTCATCCGGCAAGGCATGCTCGACTTTCTGCGGTTCATGATTTCAAGGCTGAGCGCCTATGAACCTGCGCTTCCTTTGCTGGAGGACCTGCTGCGGCGCAGCGGCCAGCCCCACATCACCGACCTCTGCTCTGGCGCCGGCGGTGGCATAGCAGGTATACGCGAGGCACTGAGCCAGCGCATGGGCCAGCCGGTGCATGTCACGCTCTCCGACCTTTACCCCAATGTGCCGTCATACGAGTACCTGCAGGCGCAGTCAAACGGGCTCATCGACTTTATACCAGAACCTGTAGATGCCACGGCTGTGCCTGCCACCGTGCAGGGTGTCAGAACCATTTTCTCCTCTTTCCATCACTTCCGGCCGCGGCAGGCGGTGGCCATTCTGCAGGATGCGGCCGACAAAGGGGCCATCATTGGCATCTTTGAGGGAAGCGGCAAAACCTGGCTCGAGTTGCTGGTCTTTCTGCTCACGTTTCCCATCCTCATCCTTCTTGTCACGCCCTTTATCCGTCCGCTCAAACTCAGCCGGCTGTTTTTCACGTACATCCTTCCACTCATTCCGCTAGGCATTCTATGGGATGGCGCCGTGTCCCTTTTCCGGATTTACAACCCGCGCATGCTGCAGCAGCTGGTGGCACAGGTGCAGGCGCCCGGCTATACCTGGCGCACCGGCAAAGTAGGCAGTGACTTGGGGAAACAGGTAATATACCTGATTGGGTATCCTGAGGGGGAAGGACAGAATAATTCAACTATGAAGCTATAAGACAATTGAGACTAGCCGCCTTGCCCACCACAATGAAGTACAGCAGTGCCTTGACGCTGATGCGCATTCCTTTCTCGGTGTTCCTGATGCCGGTGTACTGGTTTGCCCTAAGTGTTGTGGATAGGCATGACCTGCTGCGGGCGGTGGCGGTTTTCATTATCCTGCATCTGCTGGTATACCCGGCCAGCAACGGCTACAACTCCTACCACGACCGCGATGAAGGCAGCATCGGCGGGTTGAAACAACCGCCTAAAGTCACGCGGGAACTGCTACACCTGGTCATCCTGTTCGATGTGGCCGCCATCTTGTTGAGTCTCTTCCTCTCCCCGCTCTTCGCCGCCATGGTGGCCGTATACCTGCTCATCTCCAAAGCCTACAGTTATAAGGGCATCCGCCTCAAGAAATATCCCATCATAAGTACCGCGGTGGTCACGGTTTTCCAGGGGTTCTTCACGTTTCTGATGGTGCAGATTGGGGTTGGCTTGGATTGGCAGCAGGTATGGCAGGCACCGAACGTATGGTTTGCTTTGGTGAGCACCCTGTTCCTGTGCGGCTCTTACCCGCTCACCCAGGTATACCAGCATAAGGAGGACAGCAGCCGGGGCGACAAAACACTCAGCCTGCTGCTGGGTATTCGGGGTACTTTCCTGTTCGCAGGTATAGGTTTAGGAATTGGTGCCGGTCTGCTGCTTTGGCTATACTATGCGCAGGGGCAACTGCAAAACATCCTGGTTTTCCTGGTATGCACGGCACCAGTCGTTTTCTTCTTCACGGGCTGGGCAGCCAAGTCATGGAAAAATGCAAACGAGGTGAGTTTTGAGAATACCATGCGGATGAACAAAATCTCCTCCCTGTGCCTCAGCTTCGCCTTCATTCTGATGCTTGTGCTTCGGGTGCTTTGATTCAACACAAGGCAGTTTACATCTGATTCATAACCACATAGCGGGATTGCGTATACAGTCAAAAACCAGCTGCACTATGAAATTTACCTACGCCATTCTGGCCGGATTGGCCGCCACCGCTGCCATGACGGCCTTCTTATACCTGCTCTCGCTGGCTACGCACCGTGTTATGAAAGTCATCAAGATTTTGGGCACCATGCTCACCAACCGCACCCAGCCCGATGGCGGGTTATCAGATGCGGCGAGCACCAAAGTAGTGGGCACGCTGGCGCATTATGCGGTAGGCATCCTGTTCGCGCTGTTCTACCTGGCGCTATGGAACTCAGGTGTGGGACTAATGAATGCGTCGTGGGGATTGCTTTTCGGGCTGGCGCATGGGCTAACGGCCATGTTCATCTGGTATCTCTTCTTTCTGGTCCACCCTCGCCCTCCTCTCATCGGCCTGCGGACGTACCTGGTCACGCTTATCTTCGCCCACATCATCTTCGGTCTCGTCGCCACCTATACCTTCTACCTGCTCATGAAGCCAAATTATGAATTCTGGAGCTGAGGGCATGGCTGATTTCTTGGAGCTTCAAAATGTGTGATGGTTTGGTGTAGGCTACATCCTAAGCAAGCAAAGGCAAATCCAATCGGCTTGGATTCTTGCACCGCAGCAACTAGCAATTGAACAAAAAAAACCGGCCCCACCGCTTTTCAGCAATGGGGCCGGCCTTATTTCAGTAGGGCATACCTTATCCGTTCATCGAAATCAAGAACTCTTCGTTGCTCTTCGTTCCCACCATTCTGTCTTTCAGGAACTCCATGGCCTCCACGGAATTCATATCAGACATGAACTTGCGCAGAATCCAGATGCGGTTGAGCTCGTCTCTGTCCATGAGCAGGTCTTCGCGGCGTGTACCAGAAGCAGGCACGTCGATAGCCGGGTAGATTCTGCGGTTGGCCAGTTTGCGGTCCAGCTGAAGTTCCATGTTACCGGTACCTTTGAATTCTTCAAAGATAACCTCGTCCATTTTAGAACCTGTATCAATCAAGGCGGTGGCGATGATGGTCAGGGAGCCGCCGTTCTCTACGTTACGGGCAGCACCGAAAAAGCGCTTCGGCTTGTGCAACGCGTTGGCATCCACACCACCCGATAGGATTTTACCGGACGAAGGCACCACCGTGTTATAAGCACGGGCCAGACGCGTGATAGAGTCCAGCAGAATCACCACATCGTGTCCGCATTCCACCATACGCTTGGCTTTATCCAATACGATGCTTGATACCTTCACGTGGCGGTCGGCCGTCTCGTCAAACGTAGAGGCGATTACCTCTGCTTTCACGCTGCGGGCCATGTCTGTTACCTCTTCCGGACGTTCGTCAATCAGCAGGATCATCAGGTATACCTCAGGATGGTTCTCAGAGATGGCGTTGGCTATCTCCTTCAGCAACACGGTTTTACCTGTCTTGGGCTGCGCCACAATCATACCACGCTGGCCTTTGCCTATTGGGGCAAACAGGTCCAGGATACGAGTTGACATCTGGCTTGGCTTAGTGGTCAGTTTCAGGCGCTCTTCCGGGAAAAGCGGCGTGAGGTGCTGGAAAGGTATACGGTCACGAATCTCCTCTGTCGTGCGGCCATTCACCGTCTCCACCTTCAGCAGGGCGAAATATTTCTCTCCTTCCTTTGGAGGACGAATCTGGCCTTTTACGGTATCGCCTGTCTTCAGACCAAACAACTTGATTTGGGAAGGAGACACATAGATATCGTCTGGGCTGGCCAGGTAGTTGTAGTGCGTGGAGCGCAGGAAGCCATATCCATCCTGCATCAGTTCCAGCACGCCCTCATTTAGGATTATTCCGTCAAACTCTCGGAAGTTATTACTATTGGCAGCGGCCTGGGGCTGCTGTTGCTGGCCACGGCGCTGGAAGTTGTCGCCTCGATTCTCGTTGCGGTTATTGTTGTTATTGTCCGGGCGGCTGTCGCTTCTGTTTCCTATTTCTGCACGCTGCTCTCTTGGCTCAGGGCGGTTGTCGCTCCTATTACCTGCTTCGCGCTGCTCCGAACGATTCTCATTTCTGTTGGTGATGTCCATTGGACGCGTCTCGTTGCGGTCTGGTCGGTCAACACGCTCCACACGCTGCTCTGTCCGTTGCTCCGGGCGCTGCTGGTCACGTCCGCCGCCATCGTTGCGGTTATCGCGGCGTGGCTGTTGTATGCGCTCACGCTGCACGGTTTGCGGGCCATGGTCTTTAGCTGGCGCAGGTGCCTGAACAAAGGTCTGGGCTGTTGTCTCGTGGCGTGCTACGTTTTCGCGGGCAGGTTTTCTCGGTGCTTGCTGTGCGGGTGCCGGGGCTGAAACGGCTTCAACGACCGGTTCTTGTGCAACGGGTTGCTCTTCTGCTATGCTCTCAGTGTTTTCGTTGGCTTCTGTTTCGCCAGGGACGGCAGGAGGAGTGGAAGACTTTACTTTTTTGGGCAGCTTTTCGGGAGGGGTAATGGCTTGCTGGTCAAGGATTTTGTAGATCAGGTCTTGTTTGCTCAATTTCTTGAAGTTCTTAACACCTAGGTCTTCTGCAATTTCCTTGAGTTCTGAAAGAAGCCGATCTTTCAATTCATCAATATTGTACATAAATATGGTATGGAGTTAAATTAACCTGCCAGGCGCGCAGTGTGCGAACGCAGCGAGAGCATCAATTATAATTTAGGAAAAAGAATAGGTTGCGATAGAGTTAGCGAGGCTCAGGAAAGGGCCTTCTATAAATTGTACTGCAATGTTATTGCAATGGCAATTAATTAACAAATATTACCGATGTTTTTGTCTAAAATGTTTCAGATATTCCTTAAAAGATTTCGTAAATGGCGCTTACAACCTAAAAAAGTATATTTTTGCACCTCTACATAACACCAAACTATGCTACAGCTACACGTTTTAAGAGAGCAGACAGACCTGGTAGTGGCAGGATTGAACAAGAAAAACTACAAAAACGCAGCCGAGGAAGTTGCCGCCCTGGTGGAGCTGGACCAACAGCGCCGACAGGTGCAAAGCAGGCACGACGAACTGCAGGCAAGGGCCAATGCCATTTCTAAAGAGATAGGCATGCTGATGAAGAGCGGAGACCGTGAAAAAGCGGAGGCCTCCAAGGCAGAGACATCGGAACTGAAGCAAGAAACCAAAGCACTAGCTGACCAGCTTTCCTCTATAGAGGAGCAGATACAACAGGCGCTGTACAAGCTGCCGAACATCCCGCACGCGAGCGTCCCTGAAGGTAGAACAGCGGAAGACAACGAAGTAGTTCTGCAACACGGAAATATTCCGGAACTGCACGCTGGGGCGATGCCGCATTGGGAGCTCATCCAGAAGTACGACATCATCGATTTCGAACTAGGAAACAAAATCACGGGGGCTGGTTTCCCGGTGTACAAGAAGCAGGGAGCACGCTTGCAGCGCGCCCTCATCAACTTCTTCATAGACGAAGCCATCAATGCAGGGTACATGGAAGTGCAGCCGCCGATTCTGGTGAACGAGGCCTCCGGATACGGCACAGGCCAGCTGCCCGACAAAGACGGCCAGATGTACCACGCCACCGAAGACAACCTATACCTGATTCCGACGGCCGAGGTGCCCATCACGAACCTGTACCGCGACGTGATTGTGCCGGTAGAGCAGCTGCCTATCAAGAACGCGGGCCATACTCCTTGCTTCCGTCGTGAGGCGGGCTCGTGGGGGGCCGACGTGCGTGGCCTCAACCGCCTGCACCAGTTCGACAAGGTGGAAATTGTACAGATTACGCTGCCTGAGAAATCGTATGAGGCGCTGGAGGAGATGAGCAGCTACATACAAGGCCTGCTGCAGAAACTGGAGCTGCCTTACCGCGTGCTGCGCCTTTGCGGCGGCGACATGGGCTTCACCTCTGCCCTGACCTATGACATGGAGGTATACTCTACCGCGCAGAGCCGCTGGTTGGAAGTAAGTTCAGCCTCCAATTTCGAGACATATCAAGCCAACCGCCTGAAGCTGCGTTACAAGACCGAGTCTGGTAAAACGCAGTTGCTGCACACCCTGAACGGAAGCGCCCTGGCCCTGCCACGCATCGTGGCGGCCATCCTGGAAAACAACCAGACACCAGATAGCATCAACATGCCAAAGGTGCTGCACCCCTACCTGGGCTTCGAGAAGATTGGGTAGCTAGTACATAACAGTACAACAAGACACCACAAAAAGAGGAGCCGTTGCCTATAGCAGCGGCTCCTCTTTTCATACCTCCATCTTGCCAATTTACAAATTTTGTGGGCTAGCCATACTGCTCCAGGTATGCCTGGTAGTAGTTTCGGAGCTTGTACTTTTTCAGAACACTTTCGCGCACGGCGGCAACCTTGTCGGCTTGTAGGGGCTGCTGCTGGAGCAGCATCTCCAGGGGCTTCGACTCGGTGTCTTCGCCTTCCTGCAGCGTCATTTGCTCATAGTCCTGCAAGAAGTCGGGGCTTAGGCCCAGCTTGTTTTTCTCCAGGCCGATGAAGCCGATGCTCAACAGTTTCTCCAGCGCTTCCTCCAGTTCCTTCAGCTCAAACACCTCACCGTCCAGGGCATCGCCCATCAGCAGCACGTCTTGCAGGGAGGCAGTGCCTTCGCCGCCTGTCGCTAACAGCAGCGCTTCCAGAAACTTAGCATCAACGGGCTTCCAGGTCAGGGTATGATTTGTCATAGGAAAGCAAAATTAATGTCGTTTGGGTGGGATTATACTTTACATTATACCTAATTTAGGTGCTCAAATTTACCAGTTTATCAGGATTGTCCCCTACTCCTGTTCGGCATGCACGGCAAAAAAATTAGTTTTGAGCTCACCAAACTTCCCCAAACCGTACGGTGATTCCCTGCGCGTGCCAGCCGCAACCAGTCCGAATTCTACTATATCCCCATAACATGAAAAGAAAAAACACCATTGCCTTCCTTTACCTTCTCCTCATCTCCCTGTTGCTATACCCGGCGACTAGCGAGGCCCAAAAAGTAAAGTCCAAACCTGCCAGGGCCACGGCCAAAGCCCAGCCTGCCGCACCAGCCAAGTCGCTGCTATGGGAAATAAGCGGAAACGGCCTGCAGCAGCCTTCCTACCTGTACGGCACCTACCACCTGCTCAACTCCTCCTTCCTGGATTCCGAGCCGAAAGTGAAGGAGCATTTCCTCAAGAGCCGTGGGGTGGTCGTGGAAACAGAGATTGACTCCGCCCAGATGATGCAGCTGGGCGCCAAAATGGTGATGCCCGACAATAAGCTTTCGGCTTTGCTGAGCCAGGAAGATTACGCGTTGGTAAGTAAGGAAGTGAAGCAGGCTTTCGGGTTCGATTTGAGCATGGCCGACCAGATGAAGCCCATGACCGTCCTGTTGATGCTTTCTATGGCAGAGTACCAGAAACTGGAAGTGCTGAAACAATATAAGGGCCAGCCGCTGGACGTGTACTTTGCTAACCAAAACCACAAGAACGGGAAAAAGGTAACCACCCTGGAGACGATGGAACAGCAGTTTGACCTGCTCTACAACCACCACCCGGTAGAGAAGCAGGCCGAGCAACTGGTGAAATATGTGCAGCAGAAAGACAAAGCCGCGCAGGTGTCCGAGCGCCTCACCCAGCTATACCTGGCAAAAGACCTGACCGGCATGTGGGCGCTATCAGAAGAGTATAACAAGCTGACCGGTGCGGAAGACATGGCCTACATGCTGGACGACCGCAACAAGGACTGGATGACCAAACTTCCGTCCATCATGAAAGAGCAATCCACTTTCGTGGCCGTAGGAGCCCTGCACCTGCCCGGCGAAAACGGTCTGATTCAGTTGCTGCAGAAAGCCGGCTATACCGTAAAACCGTTGCAGTAAACAGTAAACAGTAGACCTATACCTGCTTCAGGTATAGCAACCATAAAGCGGCATCGCTCTCACAAGATTTGATTCTGTGAGGGCGATGCCGCTTTAAGTGAAAATCAGGTAAGCTAGCTTAAGAAAGCAAGGCTATCAACAGCACTGAAATCGATGTCGCGCATGCACTTGAAGTGTCCTTTGGGGCACTTGCTATACCCTATCTTGGAACAGGGGCGGCAGCTGAGGCCATTCACCTCCAGCACCTTATACCTGGTCCGGAAGGGATACATGCCAAATTCCGGAATCGTGTTTCCCCACACGCTGATGATGTCTTTCTGGAAGGCGGCTGCGATGTGCATCAGGCCCGTGTCATGGCTCACCACCAGGTCCGCCTGCCGTACCAGCGAGGCCGAGCCGCTCAGGCTATACCTGCCGCAGGCATTGAAAATCTGAGTGGCGCTTGTGCTGTTCTGCTCCCTGAAATAACTCGCTATCTCCCCTCCCACTGCCGCGTCCTCTTTCCCTCCCAGCAGGATTATGGGTTTTTGCAGTTGCTCGCATAACTCGATGATGCGCTCCGTGGGCAATCGCTTGGTGTAGTGTTGCGCCCCGATGGCAAAGGCCACGTAGCCCTGCTGAAAAGGCTGTGGCAAGGTATGCAGGTCCACCTCATCCTGGGCAGGTATGAAGTACTCAAGCCCTTTGCCATCGTCCTGTATACCCAGCGCAGCGGCGGCTGCCAGGTAACGGTCCACGATGTGCACGGCCGGCAGGCGGTTGAGCTTGAAGTTGACCATCAGCCACTTCTCGTAGTTGAGCTTGTTGAAGCTTTTGGCGGGCTTGGCCAATCGGGTTTTTATGATGCGGGTGCGCAGGTTGTTGTGCAGGTCCACCACGTAGTCAAAGTCCTCGGCTTTCAGTTGCCGCACCAGTTCTTTCAGGCTGTCGCCCAGCACGTGCACCTTGTCCACATAGGGGTTGTGCTCCAGTATACCTCTGAAGCCCTGCTTGGTACAGTAATGCACCTCCGCCCCCGGCACCTGCTGCTTGATGCACCGGATGACCGGCGTCGTCAGCACGATGTCACCGATGGAGGAAAAACGGAGGATGAGTATCTTCGGCATCCGCTACTTTATCTTCTCCTTCCGCTCTCTGAAGTATTTCTCCACCTCCTCCACCGACTTCGCGTTGAATGTCATCTCTTTGGTCAGGCCGCCTTTGCGCCCTACCAGCACACCATACTTCATGTCGTCGTAACCGCTAGTGTGGTGGGCATCGGGGTTGATGCTCAGCATCACACCCTTCTCCAATGCGTAAGACACCCAACGCCAGTCCAAATCGAGCCGCCAGGGGTTAGAGTTGATTTCGATGACGACGTTGTTGGCCGCGCAGGCATCTATCACGGCTCTGTGGTTGATGGGATAGCCTTCCCGGCGCAGCAGCAGCCGGCCGGTGGGGTGGCCCAGCATGGTGGTATAGGGATTCTCAATCGCCGTAATCAAACGGGTGGTCGCCTTCTGCTCGTCCATACCCAAGTTGCTGTGGATGGAGGCCACGATGAAGTCAAAGGTCTTCAGGATATCTTCGTCATAGTCCAAAGAGCCATCGCCCAGAATGTCGGATTCGATTCCTTTGAATATCTTGAACGGCGCCAGTTTCTGGTTCAGTTCGTCTATCTCTTTTTGCTGGCGCAGCACATCGCCTTCACGCAGGCCGCCGGCGTAGGCTGCCGTCTTGGAGTGGTCAGATATGCCGAGGTACTGGTAGCCCATGTCGCGGCAGAAGGTGGCCATCTGCTCCAGGGTATGCGCCCCGTCGGAGTAGGTGCTGTGGTTGTGCAGGATGCCTTTCAGGTCAGAGAGCTCCAGCAATGTAGGCAGCTTGTTCTCCATGGCCAGTTGCAGCTCGTTAGTTCCCTCGCGCAGTTCCGGCGCCACGTAGGCCATACCTGCCGAGGCGTAGATGTCTTCTTCGGAGATATGGTTCGCCTCCCGCACGACAGCCAGCATGCTCTTGCCGGCGGCAAACACCTTGCCCAGGTGCCCTACTGCAGATGAGCGCACGAAGAGTTCGTTGGCAAAGCACTCCGGACTAACAAGCCTTATTTCCGTAATCAGCCCGCTCAGGCTGTGCTTCCCGCGCCATACCTTGGGGCCAGACTTGGTTTCGTCCTGCTGCAGCACGTCCAGTCCATTCAATGCGGCCTCGGCCTCCGTGGGCGCGTCGGTACCTATCACCAGTTCCAGCGTCTCCACAATCTCCAGCTTGCGGCGCACATCGCCAGCCAGCTCCACCTGGGCCTGTGGCAGCGCCTGCTGCACCCGCTCCAGCAGCTCCTGCGCCGAGGCCTCCGCCTCCGCGTACAGCAGCTTACCGCGGTTCTGCTGCGTGAAGAGCAGCGCTTGCCGGATGTTCTCCTGCGTCTTGACGCCGAAGCCTTTCAGCTTGCTCACGCGGTCCTGCTCGCAAGCGTCCAGCAGTTCTTCCACCGTCTCGGTTCCTAGCTCCTTCCAGAGCGTGCGCACCTTTTTGGGACCTATGCCTTTGATGCGCAGCATCTCCACCACGCCCGGCGGCGTCACCGATACCAGCTGGTCCAACTCTGTGAAAGAACCTGTTTCCTGTATCTCCACAATGCGGGCGGCGATGCTCTTGCCCACGCCGCCTATACCTTCCAGCTCGGCCTGGCTCTTCACAGCCAGAGGCTCCTCCACCAGTTCCAGCGCCGACACCGCATTCACATAAGAGCGCACCTTGAAGGGGTTCTCGTCGTGCAGCTCCATCAGCTCGGCCGCCAGCTTAAAAAGCTTGATTATCTTCTTATTTTCCAAGGCTATTTGTCGTATGGTTACAAAGATAGAAAAAACCGGACACCATCAGCACACGGGTGTCTGCCACCATTTATATTCAAGGGCTTCTATATAAATCAGGAAATACCTATCTTAGCCATACCATTTGCCCAAGCTGGCATGGCACTATACATTCGTCTATGAAACAGATTTCGTTGCTTTGCATCTTGTGCCTGCTCTTGCTGGCCAACACCTGCCGAAAGAAAGCGGAGGCCGAACTCCTGGGCCAGACCTGGCTCCATTCCTACGAGGAGGATGAGGATAACATCATGGTATACCGCCCCAACTCCTTCGACTTTCCTCCATCCAGAGGCCGGACCGGCTTTGTGCTGGAGCGCGAAGGCGTAGCCAAGCAGTATGTAATAGCTCCTACCGATGGCCTGGAAGAGCAACTCGGCCTGTGGGAGTACAAGGACAAGAACACCATACAGGTGCACATTCAGGGAAACGGCCACCCCGAGCAGCGCTACAGTATGGAAATCGTGTCACTCAAGGACAATGTGCTGAAAGTGCGGGTGACGCCTGACGTTAAAGAATAAGCCATACCTGATGAAGGATATCATTGCAAGAATACCTGTAGCGGCGCGCGTAGCCATCTATCTGGCCTTGCTGGCAGCACTTGTCTACTTGGCACTCGCTGAAACCGACTATAGCCTGTTGGCGGGGCTGCTGAGCGGCCTGCTCTTCGGCCTCCTGGTGGGCGAATTGGCTCGTTACCTGAAAAGAAGGCGCGCCAGACAGCAGCGCTGATTCCCTTTACGTTTACATCACTTCAATTACAACATGCAATACTGGTTAGTTAAATCAGAACCTGAGACCTACTCCTGGACAAGATTCGTGAAAGAGGGCCGCGTATGCTGGGATGGCGTCCGCAACTTCCAGGCCCGCAACAACCTGCAGCAGATGCAGCCCGGTGACCTGGTGCTGTTCTACCATAGCGTATCTGAGAAAGCCATAGTAGGTATGGCCAAAGTAGACAAACCTGCCTACCCCGACCCTACTGCCGACGATGCCAAGTGGGTGGCCGTGGACCTGGTCCCGGTTCGTGACTTCAAGGATGCCGTAACACTGGACCAAATCAAGAAGGACCCGCGCCTGGAGAATATCGCGCTGCTCCGCCAATCCCGTCTCTCGGTCATGCCCCTCAAGGCCGAGGAATTTGACGTGCTGCTGGCGCTGGGCAATTAACAGGAACGCCGCCGGGGGCACGGCACAACACTAGGCATGAAAAAAGAGTACAAAGCAAAAGTCACTGCCTTATACTTTTCTGTCTCCTGCTAGCATTTTTGGACTATGCCGTACACAAAGCTCTTGTTGCTCTGCCTGCTTTCCTTAGCGCCTGCCCTGCTTTGGGCACAAGCCCCGAAACAGCCTGTGCGCCTGGAGTTGGAGCACGAAGCCGAGACGAGCTACCTGGAAGTACTGCCTTTGCCCGACAGCAGCCTACTGGTCTACAGTAAAAAGTATACCTCCTGGCTCACCGATGCCACCTTCAGGATAGAGAAGTATGACGCCAACCTGGAGCGGGTATGGAGTACCGACCTGGACCTGAAGCCCGAAACCGAATACCTGCGTTATTTCTCGGAGGCCCCTTTCACCTACATGGTGTTCAAAGCCCCCAAAGCAGAGCAGTTCCTGTTCCTGCGCATCAACCTGAGCAACGGCAAGGTGCAGCTGACAGAGCACACGCTCGAGAAGGTGGAGTACGTCTATGAGTTCAATGTGCTGCACGGCAATTACTTCCTCATCACAGACAACGACATAGACCAGAAACCGGCTCTGCTATACCTGAACCCGAACAAGGAGAAGCCCGTCATACTGCCTGCCGTGTACGGCAGCGAATCCACCTTTTCAGACCTGTTGGTAGACCCCGCGTACGGGCGTGCCGATGTGGTACTGACAGAGAGCAACGGCCGCATTGCGCGCCTGCAGGTGAAAAGCTTTGACTCCAGCGGCAAACTCATCCGGAACTACTTCATCCTGCAGCAGGATAACCGGAGCCTGCTCAACGCCGAGGTCACACCCGGCGACACGCTCAACAAGCTGCTCTTCGGCACCTACGGCTCCCGCGATTTGCGCTACGTGCAGGGCTTCTTCTCTGCCCCTGTCGCCTCCCAGGTGGTGGATGGGCAGTTCTATTCCTTCCTGCAGCTCCAAAACTTCTTCAAGTACATGAAGCCCCGTCGCGAGGCGCGTGCCCGTAATCGGGAGAATGCCCGCGTAGCCGAAGGGAAAGAACCGACGCAGCGCTACCGTATGCTGCTGCACGACCTCATCACCACGCCTACCGGATACGTGCTGGCGGCGGAGGTATACTTCCCGCAGTACCGCAGCGGCAGCAGTTATCTGGACCCACGCATCCGGAGTGCCAACCGGCCCGCCACTGCTTACAAACGCACCCATGTGCTGGCCCTCGGCTTTGACCGGGACGGCATCCTGCTCTGGGACAACATCTTCAAGCTTAAGGACCTTGCCACCGAAGAACTGGTACACGCCGTGGAGGTCAGCAACCTGCCCGATGGGCGGGTAGTCGTAGCCTATTCCGAAGAAGGCACCATCCACTACCGCGCCATGGAGCAGGACAGGTTCAATGACGAGGAGACAACCGTAGAGCTGCTGCCCTATGAAGAGGGCGAGAAAATTACCTTTACAGAATATGACAGTATAGTGAAGTGGTACGGCGAGCATTTCGCAGCCTACGGTTTCCAGCGCATCAAGTCAGCCAAGGGCTCAAACCGCACGGTGTTCTACATCACCAAGGTGAGCTTCTGACAGCCCAACAATTCAACATTAATTTGCTCTTCTTTAGCTGAACTCTCTATATTTGCAACCAAGACTTCCGGCCATGCAGAAAAGACTCATCGTAAACCACCAGTTGCTTGAGATTATGGTGATGCGCCTTTGCCACCAGCTTATCGAGAACCACGGCAACTTTTCTGATTCTGTCATCATTGGTCTGCAGCCGCGCGGCCGCCAAGTGGCCCAGCGCCTTCAGAGCACGCTGGCCTCCATCCTAGGCACTACTATACCTACGGGCTACCTCGACACCACCTTCCACCGCGACGACTTCCGAAGAAGAGAGACACCGCTGGCAGCCAATGCCACGCACATCGACTTTTTGATTGAAGGCAAGCGGGTGATTCTGGTGGATGACGTGCTGTACACAGGCCGTTCCGTGAGAGCCGCCATGGATGCCATGATATCCTTTGGGAGGCCCGCCAACGTGGAGCTGCTGGTGCTGATAGACCGCCTCTACAGCCGCCACCTCCCCATTGAGCCGACCTATGTAGGCCGCCGCGTCAACTCCCTGCAGTCGCAGCGGGTGCTTGTGGAGTGGAGCGGCCAGGAAACGCAGGAAGACAACATCTGGTTAGTAACCAAAAACGAAGAATAAAGACCACACATGCAAGAGCTCAGCGTCCGGCATCTACTCGGTATCAAAGACATCACGCCACAAGACATTCAGCTTATCTTCGAGACGGCTGACAACTTCAAAGATGTTCTGAACCGGCCCATCAAGAAAGTGCCCTCGCTGCGTGACATCACCATTGCCAACGTCTTCTTCGAGAACTCCACCCGTACGCGCCTCTCTTTTGAGCTAGCCGAAAAAAGGCTGTCAGCCGACGTCATCAACTTCTCCTCCAGCAGCAGCTCTGTGAAGAAGGGCGAGACCCTGCTCGACACCGTGAACAACATCCTGGCCATGAAAGTGGATATGATTGTGATGCGCCACTCCAGCCCCGGAGCGCCGCACTTCCTGTCAAACCACATCAACGCCAACATCGTGAACGCCGGCGACGGCACCCACGAGCACCCGACACAGGCCCTACTTGACTCGTTCTCTATCCGGGAGAGGTTGGGCGAAGTGGCTGGCAAAAAGGTGGTGATTGTAGGCGATATCCTGCACTCGCGCGTGGCGCTCTCCAACATCTTCGCGCTGCAGAAGCTCGGGGCTGAGGTAATGGTGTGCGGTCCTGTCACGCTGCTGCCAAAGCACATCCGGGAGCTTGGCGTGCTGGTGGAATTGGACGTGCGCAAAGCGCTGCAGTGGTGCGATGTGGCCAACGTGCTGCGCATACAGCTGGAACGCCAGCAGATGAAATACTTCCCTTCCCTGCGGGAATACACTCTCTACTACGGCATTGATAAGAAGATGCTCGACAGCCTGGACAAGGAGATTGTGCTCATGCACCCCGGCCCCATCAACCGCGGTGTAGAACTGAGCTCCGACGCCGCTGATTCCCACCATTCCATCATCCTGAACCAAGTAGAAAACGGTGTAGCCATCCGTATGGCAGTGCTATACCTGCTCGCTTCGAAGCAGTAGAAGGTATAGCTTCTGTTTCTCTGTTGCTTCGAAGCAGCTGCCTTCACCTGTTATACCTGCTCACGCTCCTGTCGCTCTTAATCCCTTTTCCCATCATCCCCACACACGTTGCTGTCATTCCGATGAAAGGAGGAATCTGTTACGCCGCCTGCCGCCGGTGCGAGCGCGTCGGGAACCGGCGGTGAGACATTCTAAGCCTGCCTGCACCTGGCGTTTTCCTCAGTCCCCTTCCTTGCCGCTCTAAGAAAAGCCGCATCCGCGCTGGCCCTGGATGTGCGGCAGGTATGGTAATAGATTCCTCCTTTCATCGGAATGACAGAAATAAAACTCCCCTCTCGGGAGGGTCAGGGGTGGGTACAGAACAGAGGGGCATCACCCGTGGCTGGAGCGCACAGGCAGCACCTATGAAAAGTAGGCAAAAAGACGCCAAGAACGACAGTAGCCATGGAAAGGCAACCCGTCAGCGTATAGCGACAGCCAACAGCAACTGAAAGTATTCATTTACCGCTATACCTTATAAAACGCAAAAGGCGCCGCAGATTGCTCTGCGGCGCCTTTTCAACGCTTTACCTTATTCCGCTTTTTATTCCATGTTCAGCTGCATGTCCGGCGTGTTCATCTCAAATCCGACACGTCGGTTTTGGGCACGGGCTGCTGCTGTTCTGGCTTTAGAGAGTCTGGTATTTACTTGTACCATTGGCTGCGTCTCGCCGTAGCCTCTAGTCACCAGTCTGTCTGGGTTCTGTACACCACGCTCAATCAGATAGTCTTTCACAGCCTGCGCTCTCTGCTCAGAAAGTGCTTGGTTGTACTCTTCTGAACCGATGTGGTCAGCGTGACCTTTGATGAGCAGTACGTGGTCAGGGTATTTCTCAAGGGCTACCACGATGCTGTCAAGCAGCTGACGGTAACCATCCTGTACACGAGCCTGGTCAAACTCGAAGCGAACTTTCTCTTCGATGAGGGCTTTAGTGCGCTCATCCAACTCAGGGCAACCTTTGGTCTCGGCAGTACCTGGAGAGTTAGGGCATGCATCTTCGTTATCTGGAACGCCGTCACCGTCAGAGTCAACTGGGCAACCGTCTGCACCTACCTGCGTGCCAGATGGCGTGTCAGGGCACTTGTCGTCTTTGTCAGCTACACCGTCACCGTCAGAATCTGGGCAACCTTGTGTGGCAGCAGTACCGGCCTCATCTGGGCACTGGTCATCTTTGTCAGCCACGCCGTCGTTGTCACGGTCAGGGCAACCACCTAGGTTGGCTACACCAGCCTCAGTTGGGCACTCGTCCTGGTAATCGGCTACGCCGTCACCGTCTGTGTCGATTGGGCAACCGTCTTTGTCAACCTGCACGCCAGTCGGAGTGTCTGGGCACTTGTCTCTTCTGTCTGGAACACCGTCAGCGTCTGTGTCAGCACCTTTGCCCAGGTTGAAGCCAAGGCCGATGTTGTGCTGCAGGAAACGGTCGTTGATGTTAGACTCGATGTTGTCGTACTTGTCGTTGCTGGTGAAGTGCGCAGTAGTCTGCACGAACAGGCTGATGTTGTCAGAGAATCTGAAACGGATACCTGCACCACCAAAACCAACACCTGCAATGAAGTTGTCTTCGTAGGCACCGGTTGGGGAGTTGCCTTCAGGTCGCACGAAGTGAGCACCACCACCTACAGTCAGGTATGGGCCGATGAAAGCATCTTCCTTCAGGATGTTGCCATTCATCTTCAGCTTCAGTCCTACCGTTGCCATACCTATTTTGGTGTTCATGGTGTTCGGGAAGCTGTTGCTGAACTCAGAGTTGCCGTAGCTCAGGTTCAAACCTGCATCGAAAGACGGGCTCAGGTATCGGTTCAGCGATACGCCGCCTCCCCAGCCCATTTTCTCGTTCCACCACTGGTTACCTAGGTCACCTTTGTACTGGAGGGCACTTCCATATATCTGCAGGTTCGTTCGCTGGTCCGCGTTCTGCGCAAGTACGGCTGTACTTGCTGACAGCAGGAATACAAGCGCGAAAGCAATTGTACTTAGTTTTGTTAGAGTTTTTCGCATAATTTTAGATAGTATATTTTGATATGACAATACGGACATATTTTCAGGTAAGTTTTTTCATATTCATATAAAAAAACATAAAGAACGCATATTCCGATACGTTTGGCGGGTAGTTACTGATTGGTTGTAGAGTTTATCCATAAGCAAAATGTATTTAGCATGTGTAGAAAATGGCCTTTTCAAGCTTAAATCCATTCATTAAAATAACCTCATTTTTCTCTGTGACCTCTGCTTAGCTAGCCTTAATTGCACCATCTATTCAAACTAAATCCAACGCGCAAGGTTGTGCAAATAGGCTGCTTTAATGCAAAGCCACTTTTTTTAAACGTAAATACAATAAAAAAGGCTGCGGATAGTTCCTTTCTGCCACACCAGGGGCTATAACTGCCCCAGAATAGGACAATAACTATTTCTGCTGCATGAGCCTTTCTATGTCATCCGCCTCCAGCGGGATGTCCTTCATTAAATCTACCGGACCACTTCTGGTCACCAGTATGTCGTTTTCCAGGCGCACGCCTATACCTTCCTCTCTTATATAAATGCCGGGCTCACACGTGAACACCATACCTGCCTCAAACGGACGGTACTTATTTCCCACGTCATGCACATCCAGCCCTAGGAAATGAGAGGTGCCGTGCATGAAGTATTTCTTGTAGAGCGGCTTGGCTGGGTCTTGGTTGCGTACGTCGCCTTCGTTGAGCAGGCCGAGCCCTATGAGTTCGTTCTCCATCACGGTGCCTACAAAGGCGTGGTATTGGTCCAGGCTGTTGCCGGGCACCAGCATCTGGGTGGCAGCCTTCATCACGCGCAGCACCGATTCGTATACCTCGCGCTGGCGCTTGGTGAACTTGCCGTTCACGGGCAGGGTGCGGGTCATGTCGGCGGCATAGTTGGCATACTCCGCCCCGAAATCCATCAGCAGCAGGTCACCGTCTTTGCACTTGCGGCTGTTGTCGGTGTAGTGCAGGATGCAGGCATTGGCGCCAGAGGCGATTATCGAATCGTAGGCCGGGCCACGGGAGCGGTTGCGGATGAACTCATGGCAAATCTCCGCCTCCACCTCATACTCCATCACACCGGGCTTGATGAACTGCAGCAGCCTGCGGAAGCCCAGTTCGGTGATGTGGCAAGCCTTTTTGATGAGTTCAATCTCTATGTCTGATTTGATGGCGCGCAGGTGGTGCATGATGGGCGCACTGCGCTCATACCTGTGCAGCGGA
This sequence comes from Pontibacter roseus DSM 17521, assembly GCF_000373265.1. Lineage (GTDB taxonomy): Bacteria > Bacteroidota > Bacteroidia > Cytophagales > Hymenobacteraceae > Pontibacter > Pontibacter roseus. Next base: position 1,033,833 of record NZ_KB890761.1, on the reverse strand, counting down.
TACGTTTCCTGGCACCACTTGATGAAGCGGGCATCGCGTGTCTCCACCTCCACCACGGCACGCAGGTGCTCGTTCGTGTTCAGGTATACGTGCTCGGCCTCCGCCATCAGCGTGTTGAGAACCTGCTTGAACTCATGCGCCCAATAAACGGTTTGGATACCTGACACGTCGCGTGCCTGCTCTTTGGTGAGTTTGTAGCCCTCCCATACCAGGATGTGCTCGTTGGACTCCCGCACAAAGAGCACTTCCTTCATCCGCTCGTCACGCGCATCCGGGAAAAGCAGCAGAATGCTCTCCTCCTGGTCTATACCTGACAGGTAGAACAAATCGCTGTTCTGACGGAATGCCATCGTACCATCCGCACTGGTCGGCATCACATCATTGGAATGAAAAATAGCTAGGGAACAGGGTTTGAGCTGGCGCGCGAAATTGCGCCTGTTATGACAGAACAGCTCCTTTTCGATGGGCTGATATTTCATAGTTTGTAGGTATAGGTGCTTAGCGGAATTCGTCGGCCGGCTGCGTTGCCTTAGCTGACCTGACGCTGCAAAGGTATAAATTTTATTTTAACACGAAACACCTTTATAGAAAAAACCTAATATTCCCCCAGCTCCGCTGCCCTCCCTAGCAGCTTCTTCACACCACAATGCAATTCGTTAAATATTTTATCCTGTGATAGATGCGAGTACTTGCAGCAGTTGTTCGTTACGGATTTCGCGGGCGCATCTGAAATGGCCCTCCGGGCAGGAGTTATATCCGTGCAGTCCGCAGGGGCGGCAATACAGCGGCTCCTCCCTCTCTACCACCGCCGCAAAACTGGCCAGTGGCCCGAATCCGAAGCGCGGCACCGTGGAGCAGTAGATGGCACAGGTGGGCGCATCCAGGGCAGAGGCCAGGTGCATGGGGCCGGAGTCGTTCACGTAATTGAGCACCGCATCGCGCATCAGGGCGGCGGACTGCAGCAGGTTGAGTTGCCCGCACAGGTTCTCGACCCAGCTGTTGCTTGCCTTGCCGATAATCTCATCGCAGTGCGCCTTGTCGGCCGGTGAGCCCAGCAGGTATACCTTGTACCCATCGCCTATGCTATTGAGGAGCGTCACCCACTGCTCCAGCGGATACTGCTTAGTGAACCACACCGAGGTAGGCGCCATGCAGATATAAGGCTCCTGTTTTAGTCCCTGCACCTTGGCGAAATCCTGCTCGGAGGGGTATAGCCTGGGTTTGGCTGGCTGCTGGTCTGTGAGGCTGGCAATGAGCAGGTGGTTGCGCTCCACCTCATGCGTGCCCGACTCCACGTCGTGGGTATAGCGGCGCGTGAAGAACCGGGAAAAAGGATTTTTGTCAAACCCGACGGTCTCCCCCGCCCCCGATAAGGCAGTCAGCATACCCGTGGCTCCGAAGCGCTGCAGGTTCACCACCAGGTCGTATTTCTCTTTCCGGATTTGGCCCAGCAGTTGCAGCAGGCTCTTGTACTTGCCTTCCTGCTTGTTCCAGACCAGCACCTGGCGCAGCAGCGGGTGCCCCTTCAGCAGCGACTCGTTGCCTTTGCGGAGCAGAAAGTCGAGCTGGGCCTGCGGGAAGCGGGCGTGCAGTTTCTCCACCAGCCCGGTCGCCAGCACCACGTCGCCCAGGAAGGCGGTCTGTATGATGAGTATCTTTTTCATGGGGCACAAAACAGGGCAAAGCTACGGGAATGCGCCAAGAGATAAAAGTCAGGTATAGCCACACCACCCAGCACAGCGCCCCCGGATGCACATTCACGGAAAAGAACAACTTTTTTTTCCTTCTTATAAGGAAGAGAATTAGTTTAGCAGTTCGGATTACGAGTAACCGGCCCCGACTGGAAATAAAACCATGCCTCGGAGCCAAAGGAATCAATAGCTTACAGCCGGCAAACCGACGGATATGAATACACCCCTACCCTTTCTCAAAAGCATCGCCTTTGTTTCCCTGCTCCTGCTGACAGGATGCGTGTCTACGTACATGCCCAACGTACCCAATGTGCCCATGTTCACGCAGAAGGGCGAGTTGAGCGCCGCCGGCCACATCACACCCAAAGGCAACATCACTTTCAACACCGCCTACGCCGTTACCGACCACTTCGCTGTGATGGCCAATGGCTCCATGCTCAACCGCGAGCGCCGCAAAGAGGATTTCCGGCACAACCTGGTGGAGGTGGCAGGCGGCTATTTCACCACGTTCGGCGCTAACCAGAACCGGGTGCTGGAGGTATACGCCGGCATTGGGGGCGGCAGCAGCGACCGCAACGAGAAAGAGGAGAAGGAAGGAGTGATGACCTCTACCCGTCGCGAGGCCGGCTTCAGCAAATATTTCCTGCAGGTGAACTTCACCTCCAAACGCAAAAAGTCGCTCCGGCTGCTGGGCAACGAGTTCCCTCTCAATTACGGCACCGCGCTCCGTGGCAGTTATGTCAACATGAACAAGCACCTGCTCAACGGAGTGGACCAACCCAAGGAGAGTAACATTTTCCTGGAGCCCATCTTCTATACCCGCATGGCGTTGACGCCAACCGTGCAACTGCAGTACACCAGCGGCACCAACTTCGGGTTGCGCAACCGCAAAGCGCTCACTGCCGGCTACTCCGTCTTCTCGCTCGGCTTCGTCATCAACGTGGGTGGCCGCAACCTAGGCAAATAGGTATAGCCTGAGAACACATACGACAGGTATAATCGTACTTTTTTGCGTATCTTTGCAGGCTAATTCCGAACTGAATGCTTGATTATCATATTCATACATTGCCGAACGGTATCCGCATCGTTCATAAACAAGTACTGCACACCAAAATAGCACACAGCGGCTTTATCCTAGACATAGGGAGCCGTGACGAGCTGCCGGAGCAACTAGGGCTGGCCCACTTCTGGGAGCACATGGCGTTCAAGGGCACGGCCAAGCGCAAGTCCTTCCACATCCTCAACCGCCTGGAGTCCGTGGGCGGCGAGCTCAACGCCTATACCACCAAAGAGAAACTCTGCTTCTACAGCTCAGTGCTGGACAAGCACTTCGACAAATCCTTCGAGCTCCTCACCGACATCACCTTCCACTCCGTGTTCCCGGAGAAGGAGATTGAGAAAGAGCGCGGTGTGATACTGGAGGAGATGGCCATGTACCTCGACACCCCTGAGGAGGCGATTGTGGATGAGTTCGACAACGTGGTGTACGACAGCCACCCGCTGGGCAACAACATACTGGGCACCAAGGAGAGCGTCTCCAGCTTTAAGAAGCAAGATTTCCAGCGCTTCATCCAGGACAACCTGAGCACCGATGCGCTCGTGTTCTGCTCCGTGAGCAACCTTCCGTTTGAGCAGGTGCTAAGGCTGGCCCAGAAATACCTGGCCGACATACCTGCCATCAGCAAACCGCGTTCCCGCCAGACCTTCACGAACTACCTCGCCAAGACGGTGACCATCGAAAAGCCCATCTCACAGGCGCACTGTGTGCTGGGCTGCCCCGCCTACGCCCTCAACGACGAAAGGCGTATACCCTTCTTCATGCTGGTAAACCTATTGGGAGGCCCTGGCATGAACTCGCGCCTGAACCTGGCCGTACGCGAAAAGCATGGGCTGGTGTATACCATCGACGCGAACTACGCCACGTATATCGACACAGGGCTACTTTCCATCTATTTCGGCACGGAGAAGAAGCAGCTCAAGCGCACGACGGCGCTGGTGCTCAAGGAACTGAAGAAGCTCCGCGTGAAACAGCTGGGCTCGCTGCAGCTGCATACCGCCAAGGAGCAGTTGATGGGCCAGCTGGCCATGGCCGAGGAAAGCAACATGGGCCTGATGATGATGATGGGCAAGAGCATCCTGGACCAAGGGCACATCGATACCCTAAACGAGATTTTCGACCAGATAAAGAACACCACCGCCCATGACCTGCTCGACATCGCCAACGATGTGCTGCAGGAAGAGAAGCTGAGTTTCCTGAACTACGTACCGGCGTAGGCATACCAAATAGAAATCAAGAATTCAGGCTAAGGGGCATTTTCTAATTTTCACATTTTAAAATCTGCTATTATGGAATTCCTGGATGAAGACCTGCAGCGCTATGCTGAAGACCATACCTCGCCGGAGTCGACGCTGCTGCGCAAGATAAGCCGCCAGACGCACCTGAACGTGATGAAGCCGCGCATGCTCTCCGGGCATCTGCAGGGCAGGCTGCTGTCTATGTTCTCCCACATGATTCGGCCGAAGCAGATACTGGAAGTGGGCACCTATACCGGCTACTCGGCCCTTTGCCTGGCCGAAGGACTGCAGGAGGATGGCACACTGCACACCATCGACATCAACGAGGAGTTGGAGGAGACGGTGCGCGGCTACATTGCCGAGGCCGGCCTTACGCAGAGCATCAAGTACTACATCGGCAACGCCCTTGAAATCATCCCGACCATTGAGGCCACTTTTGACCTGGTGTTCATCGATGCCGACAAGTATAACTATGCCAATTACTACGACCTGGTGATAGACCGAGTGCGCTCCGGCGGTTACATCATTGCCGACAACGTGCTGTGGAGCGGCAAGGTGCTGGAGAAGTACCGCAAGAGACTCGATGAAGACACCGCTGCCCTACTGGACTTCAACCGCAAGGTGCATGAGGACCAACGGGTGGAGAACATCCTGCTCCCCGTGCGGGACGGGCTGTTGGTGGCCAGAAAAAAATAAAGAAGGGCGGCCCTAGTGCCGCCTTTCTTTTTGCACCTCTCAAAGCCCTGCACGCGGCTATACCTATACCTCTCAGGCCGCCCCTGCCTGTTATATTGCCCGTCCCACACCGGGCTAAAAAATTTATCTGAAATAACTTCGTTCTAAGCTTTAGAATAAGCGGCAAATTGCGTTAATTTTGCAAGTGTTTCCCTATATACGGAACCGCCTATATTTTAACAAGTTATCAACAGCTGTTTCAACAGACACTAGAGCCTGTTTCCACATTTCAGCCATGCATTACCCGATTACGCTTATGAAGAAATCCGTACCCTTCCTCCTCCTGCTCGTGCTGCCATTGCTCGCCTTGGCACAAGGCGTGACAGTGCCCAATAACCTATATTTCGCCGACATCCACCTCCGCATCTCTGACCGGGCGCAGGTGGAGATTCAGAAGAAGGTGGATGCCCTGCACCGCAGCCCGAAGTTCTTCCAGATGAAAGTGGAATTGGCCGACGCCTACTTCCCGCTGATAGAGCGTACCTTCAAAGAAGAGGGCGTTCCGGACGATTTCAAGTACCTGGCGCTGCAGGAAAGCGGCCTAAGAGGCGATGCCGTGTCTACTTCCAACGCGGTGGGTTATTGGCAGTTCAAGAAAGAGGCGGCAGCTGACTTCAACCTCCGCATGGACCATGTGGTGGATGAGCGACGCCACATCATAGAAGCCAGCCGCGGGGCAGCCAAGTATTTCAAGCGCAGCAACAACTACTACAACAACTGGTTCAACGCGCTGCTCTCCTACTACCACGGCTATACCGGCGCTAAGGCCTATACCAAGGAATCAGATAAGGGTAGCAAGCGGATGGACATCACAGAGAAGTCTGACCCCTACCTGCTCACGTTCCTGGCGCACAAAGTGGCGTATGACAACTTCATAGGCAAAAGCTCGCCTCCAGTCGTGTCGCTGCGTGAGCTGCGCGCCACCCCCGGCCAAAGCCTGGCTGATATCGCCCTGGCCCACCAGACCGACCCCTCCGAACTGGAGAGGTATAACAAGTGGCTCTTGGGAAGCTCCATACCTGCCGATAAAGACTATTATGTGATGTTGCCCATTCGTCATGGCAACTCCGAGCCTGCGCTGGTAGCATCGAGCAGCAGCACGCCCACGCCAACCAAGCAGATGGCTGGCAAGGCAAGTGCCGCGGCGTCTATGGTGACCCTGAACAACCTCAATGCGCTAATCGCCCGAAAAGGCGACACCAAGGATAAATTGGCAATGCAAGCCGGCATCACCACCCGCAAGTTCTTGCGCTACAACGACCTCCGCAACTTCGACAAAATCACAGAGGGCACGGCTTATTACGTAGAGCCGAAGCGCCTCAACGCTGACAAGGAGTACCATGTGGTACAGCCCGGCGAGACCATGCAAACCATTTCGCAGCAATATGGCATCCGGATGGATTACCTGATATTCAAGAACCGCATGAAGCGCTCAGAGGTACCTGTGCCCGGCCGCGTGCTGTGGTTGCAGAAGCGACGCCCCGCCAAGGTGCCGGTTGAGGTGCGCGACATGAAGCCTAGCCAGGCAGCCGCTTCGCCTGTTAAGCCGGTTCAGGAGACAAGAACTTCACAGCCAACTGCTACGGCCAAGACAAACTCAACCGAGCCAAGAGCCAAGCAGGAGAATGTATTCACCCGCTTCATCAATAGTTTCAGCAGGTTCAAAAAGCAGCCGACAGAGGCAGAACCAACCGCTGCCACTGAACCGGCTGCCGTGGAGGAAGCAGCCGTAGCGGAAGCTCCACTGACCGAAGAACGTCCTGCAGAGGTGAAAATAGTGGAGCTAGTTGTGCAGCCTGAAAAGCAACAGCCGAAGCCGGAAGCGACAGTTACCGAGCAGAAGAACAACAGTGCTATTCTATACCCGGGCAAGAAAACAGCAGAGACACAAGCAGCTGCCACAGCGCAAACCACTGAGGCTGAAGAAGCCAACACTACTGCTACACAGGGGGCTGAAGCAACAGAAGAGAATTTTGAGTGGGCAGCGCAGGAAGAAGAGGAACTCGAGACAGAGCTGCTGGTTGTGGAATCCACGTCTCCGGTAAGAGAAGCTTCTGCCACTGCAGCTCCCCAGACAACACCTGCCACCAAACCAGCCCGGCATGTGGTGAAACAAGGCGAAACGCTCTACAGCATCTCCAGGCTGTATGCCGTGTCGGTGCACGACATCACCTCCTGGAACCAGCTAGGCGACACACCTATCAAAATAGGCCAGGAGTTGGTCATTGCCGAGCCTTTGACGGTGCCTGCCGCCCCGGCTGAGGAAACTGTGGCCACACCAGGCGCATCAGCCACTAACGGCATACATACCGTTGCCCCCAGTGAAACGCTGTTCCAGTTGTCACGCCAATATGGAGTATCGGTAGCGGAGCTGCGGGAATGGAATAACCTGAAGGAGAACGACCTGTCCATCGGGCAGCAGCTACGGGTGGTAGCGCCTGCGACGCAGAAGAGCACCACACCAGCCACTCCGGAAGAGAAACCGGCGACCACCTTCAATGGCTCCAGCACCTACCATACCGTGGAAACAGGCGAGAGCATGTATCAGATATCCCGCAAGTATGGCGTCACCATCAAAGACATCATGCAGTGGAACAGCAAAGGCGACTTCAATGTAAAACCAGGCGAAAAACTGCTGATAAAGAAGAAGTAGATTGTCTTTCTGAAGCAGGATAAATGAATTAAACAGGAAGAGCCGGCTCATGCAGCTGGCTCTTCCTGTTTAAGGGCAACTCTACCCGCTTTTGTCGAGAATACCTTTGTCCGTAAATCACCTCTTCCCGGGAGGGGCAGTCAGTTTGGTGGCGGTGCGCAGACCGGTCGCAATCTCGGGCACGATGCCCAGGCGCTGGTAAATGGGCTGCACCATTTCCCGCAGCCGCTTCAGGCTCAGGGCAAAAGGGATGACACTGATGGCACAGAGGAAGCCACATCCCAGCAAGGTATAGGCCACGCCAACTTGCTCTGCCACGGTACTTGCCAGTATACTGCCAAGCGGCGCCATGCCCATGAAGGCAGTGGCGTAAAGACTCATCACGCGGCCCCGCTTGTCTTCGTCTACCAGCGTTTGCAGCAGAGTATTGCAGGAGGCCATTGTCACAATCATGCCAAAGCCTGTGAAGAGCATGAGCACCAGCGACAGCCAGAGCACGGTGGAAAAAGAGAAGGCCATCAGCGCCGTACCGAACAATGTCATGGTGAAAATAATCACCTTACCTAGCCCTAGCACTGATTTACGCTGCGCCAGGAACAGCGCCCCCGACAAAGCCCCCAACCCCGATGCACCCATCAGGTAGCCCAGCGTGTTGGCACCACCTTGCAGGATGTCGCGGGCGAACACCGGCAGCATCACACTGAAAGGCATCCCAAACAGGCTGATTAACCCCACAATCAGGATAAGCGTCCGGATGGGAGGAAAACCAAAGGCGTAGGAAAAGCCCTGCTTGAGAGAGGTCCATACGTTCTCCTGCCGAAATTCCCGCACGAAAGGGGTTAGACGGAGCGTCAGGAGTGAAGCCAGCACCGCCAGGTAGCTCACTGCATTAATCAGGATACAGACACCCTCCCCTACCCAGGCAATCAGCACCCCTGCTATCGAAGGCCCTACCAGGCGGGCCATGTTGAACATCGAAGAGTTAAGCGCAATGGCGTTGCTGATGTCTTCGCGCTTATCTACCAGTTGTACCACAAACGCCTGGCGGGTGGCTACATCGAAGGCATTGATTGTGCCGAGCACCGCCATCAGCGTCAGCACATGCCATACCTGCACAGTACCGGTCAGCACCAATGTAGCCAGGGTACCCGCCTGCAGCATCGACAGGAACTGGGTGACCAGCAGCACATGATGGCGATTGAATTTGTCGGCCAGCACCCCGGCAAAGGGGCCTAGCAGGAAAGAGGGGATTTGGTTAGCGAAAGTGACGGCCCCGAGCAGGAACACGGAGTCGGTGAGGCGGTATACGAGCCAACTGATGGCGATTTGCTGCATCCAGGTACCGATAAGCGAAACGCCCTGCCCCATGAAAAAGATTCGGTAGTTGCGCGACCGCAACGACCGGAACATAGCCCCCATCTTTCCTGATTTCACCTCTTCCGCCATAGTTGACTCTCTTGCTATACCTTGCCTGAACAACACTGCTTACGCACCACAACACCCTCAGAGTTATAAGAAACTGGATTATTGCCTCGAAACCGGATGCTCGCCTCGCGCAGCAGGTATAGTATGGCTTCATGTAGACAGGCAGCGACATGCTATACCTGTTGAGGGCTCAGGCCGGCCTCTATACCTGTAGCATACCAACAACCCGTGCTGCCATTGGAAGGTGAACAGCCAGAGCGTATGGCCACTCGGACGGGCGAATTAAATGGAAGCGCCGGAGACTTTTGTCCCTGCTATTTTGTTCTCCGGGTAGCTAATTTTTTTGGGTAGCGCCTCTATTTTCCGTAATTTTAACATCCCGATAATGACTTCTCAGGTATAGACTTTCCTGTCCTGCGAGTCATCTAAAATTCAACATTCGTACTCCATAATCCCACTGAATGCCAGTTTTTTCGCATTTACATACGCATACCCAGTACTCGCTCCTCGACGGCCAGGCCAGCATCAGCGCGCTCATGAAAAAGGCGCAGGCCGATGGCATGCCCGCCGTGGCCATGACCGACCACGGTAACATGTTCGCCGCCTTCAACTTCGTAGCGGAGGCTAACAAGTATAACGTGAAGCCAATCGTGGGCTGCGAGTTTTACCTTGTGAAGGACCGCCACCTGAAGACTTTCAGCAAAGAGCAGAAGGACGTGCGCCACCACCAGTTGCTGCTCGCCAAGGACCAGGAAGGCTATCAGAACCTGGCCAAGCTCTGCTCGCTCTCTTACATCGAAGGGGTGTACAGCAAGTGGCCGCGCATCGACAAAGAGTTGTTGCTCAGGTATAGCAAAGGCCTGATTGCCACCAGTTGCTGCATCGGTGCCGAGGTGCCGCAGGCCATCTTGTGGAAGAGCGAGGAAGAGGCCGAGGATATTTTCAAGTGGTGGCTGGATGTGTTCGGAGAGGATTATTACATCGAAATTCAGCGCCACGGCCTGCAGAACATCGACGGCACCGGCAAGAGCCAAGAAGACATCAACCAGGTGCTGCTGAAGTGGGCGAAGAAATACAACGTGAAGGTCATCTGCACCAACGACTCCCACTACGTGGACCAGGAAGACTGGAACGCGCACGACATCCTGCTGTGCGTGAACACCGGCGAGGACCAAAGTACCCCCGTAGGTGACTTCCAGACGCGCTACTACCGTTTCCTGTCCGATGACCAAAAGGTGATTTACGACACCGTGGACAACGTGCGCCAGAAGTATAGCAACCAGGCCGGTATCCGCCAGATGCTGCAGCGCATCGATGAGGCAGGCCCCAGAACACGCTTCGGCTTTCCCAACGACCAGTTCTATTTCAAGACGCAGGCCGAGATGAACCAGCTGTTCCGGGACGTGCCTGAGGCTGTGGACAACACCAACGAAATCGTAGACAAGATAACGCCTCCCAAACTGAAGCGCGACATCCTGCTGCCCAATTTCCCGATTCCGCCAGAGCATGCCGACGCCGATGCCTACCTGCGTCACCTGACGTATGTGGGTGCCAAGAAGCGTTATACCGACATCACCCCTGAGATTGAGGAACGCCTCGACTACGAACTGCGCATCGTGCAGACGATGGGCTTTGCCGGCTACTTCCTCATCGTGCAGGACTTCATCAACCGCGGCCGTGACATGGGCGTGTTTGTGGGCCCGGGTCGTGGTTCGGCGGCCGGATCGGCGGTGGCCTACTGCATCGGTATCACGAACATCGACCCCATCAAGTACAACCTGCTGTTCGAGCGATTCCTGAACCCGGAGCGTGTGTCCATGCCCGATATTGACATTGACTTTGACGACGTGAACCGCCAGCGCGTGATTGACTACGTGGTGGATAAGTATGGCAAGACGCAGGTGGCCCAGATTATCACCTTCGGTACCATGGCGGCCAAATCGTCTATCAAAGACGTGGCCCGGTCTACCTCCCTGCCGCTCGCAGAAGCAAACGAACTAGCCAAAATGGTACCCGACACACCAGGCACCACGCTGGCCAAGGCCTTTATGGAGAACCTGGAACTGGCTGCCATACGCGAAGGAGACGATGCACGCGCCGCTGTACTCAAGCTAGCTGAGAAACTGGAAGGTTCTGTCCGTAACACAGGTATACACGCCGCCGGCGTCATCATCGCACCGGACGACATCACCAATTACATACCGGTCTCTACTTCCAAAGACTCCGACCTGCTCGTGACGCAGTTCGATGGCAAGGTGATTGAGAGCGCCGGCATGCTCAAGATGGACTTTTTGGGTCTGAAAACCCTGACCATCATCAAAGATGCGCTGGAGCTCATCAAGAAAAACCACGGCGTTGAGATTGACATAGACGAAATTCCGATTGACGACGAGAAGACGTACCAGCTCTACCAGCGTGGTGACACCATCGGTACGTTCCAGTTCGAGTCGGAAGGTATGCGCATGTACCTCAAGGACCTGCAGCCTACCAACATTGAAGACCTGATTGCCATGAACGCTCTGTACCGTCCGGGCCCGATGCAGTTCATCCCGAACTTCATCAACCGGAAGCACGGACGCGAAGAGGTGGAATACCCGCACGAGCTGCTGGAACCTATCCTCAACTACTCCTACGGCATCATGGTGTACCAGGAGCAGATTATGCAGACGGCCCAGATTCTGGCCGGTTACTCACTGGGAGGTGCCGACTTGCTGCGCCGCGCCATGGGTAAGAAGGACATGAAGAAGATGGCCGAGGAGCGGGAGAAATTCATTGCTGGAGCCTCTGAAATCCATAAAATCCCAGCCAAGAAGGCCTCTGAGGTGTTCGACGTGATGGAGAAGTTCGCCCAGTACGGCTTCAACCGCTCCCACTCCGCCGCTTACTCTGTAGTCGCCTACCAGACGGGTTACCTCAAGGCCCACTACCCTGCTGAGTACATGGCCGCCGTGCTCACTAACAACATGAACGACATCAAGAAGGTGACGTTCTTTATTGAGGAGGCGCGCAAGCAAGGGGTGCCCGTATTGGGTCCGGATGTGAACGAGTCTATACTCAAGTTCAACGTGAACGAGCAGGGGCAGATACGCTTTGGCCTGGGTGCGATAAAAGGCACCGGTGAAGCCGCCGTCGAAGCCATCATCACAGAGAGAGAAAAGAACGGTATATACCAGGATATCTTTGACTTCTCGAAGCGCATCAACCTGCGTGCCGTGAACAAGAAGACGTTTGAAAGCATGGCCCTGGCCGGCGCCTTCGACTCTTGGGGGCTATACCACCGCGCCCAACTTATGGAGATACCGGAAACCGAGAACATGAGCCTGTTGGAGAAGGCTGTCAGGTATGGCAACAGCTACCAGGCAGAGCAGCAGGCCGCGCAGCAGTCACTGTTTGGGGGAAGTGCCGCTGTGGCCGCCCCGCTGCCGAAGATACCGGAGGTGCAACCGTGGACGCAGGCCGAAATGCTGCGCCGTGAGAAAGAGGTGGTGGGCTTCTACATCTCTGGCCACCCGCTCGATCAGTTCAAGCTGGAGATTGACTCCTACTGCACCTGCTCCCTCGACAACATCACCGAGTACAAGAACCGCGATGTCAACGTGGCAGGTATGGTGTCGGAAGTAGTCATCCGGACGGCGAAGAACGGCAACCCATTCGCCCTGTTTTCCATCGAGGACTATGACTCCACCATGCAGATGGCGCTGTTCGGAGAGGATTACGTAAAGTTCTCACCCTACCTGAAGACGGGGCTATACCTCTTCATCCGGGGCAAGGTGCAGCTGCGTTACCGCACCGAGGACCAGTGGGAACTGAAGCCAACCAACATCCAGCTGCTCGGCGATATCACCGACAAAATGGCACAGGGCGTTCACATCAACATCAACCTGCAGCACTTCACTCCTAACCTGGCGGAGTCGTTGGAGAATGCCATTATGACCAGCCCAGGCCAGAAGCGCCTGGAGATAACGCTGCACGTACCGGACGAGAAACTGGCGCTGCCGACTTACTCCCGCAAGTACAGGATTGACCCGAAGGCGTTTCTGGAGCAGATAAAAGGGATGGGATTGGGCGAGTGTAAGCTGATTTGATAGATTTGCAAATTTGAAGATAGGAAAATCCCAAAATGATTTTTTCATCTCTTCAGGTATAGAAAGGGTATGCTGCAGTAGTGGCATACCCTTTCCCATTTTTACCCAAACGCTTGCATTTGCAACTTTTATCAGCAACATTTGTTTATACAAATGAATAGACCTTACCCAAGCAATTGCCGTAAGTATAAGTTCGAAATAGGCAATGGGCTGCCCCGTCAGACAGGACAGCATGTCAGGCAAGGAGAGTTTGGGCTTAAATTTGACAAGCTCTTTATTGTTACTATATTTAATACACAGAATTTAACCAACAAAACGTTAAAGTTATGGCTAACAAAGCATTAGAAATCACTGACTCTAATTTTGATGAAATCATCAATTCAGATAAACCCGTGCTGGTAGACTTTTGGGCAGAGTGGTGCGGCCCTTGCCGCATGGTAGGCCCTATCGTAGAAGAACTGGCCGGTGAGTATGAAGGCAAGGCCGTTATAGGCAAAGTGGACGTAGACGCCAACCCGCAGACGTCTGCCAAGTTCGGCATCCGCAGCATCCCGACGCTGCTCGTTTTCAAGAACGGACAGGTAGTGGACAAGCAGGTAGGCGCTGTGCCTAAAAACGTACTGGCTGGTAAGTTGGACGCACAGATGGCCTAATGTAGGCCTGCTATACCTTAAAAAGGCGCGGCCTCTCCTAACCGGGAGAGGCCGCGCCTTTTTCATGCCGTTTCCTAATTCTTCTTGATGATGGTGATGTCTCCGCTGCGCTCCAGGCAGGCGTACTCAATCTGGTCTATACTTGTCACGCCTCCCTTTCGCATCGCCTCCTGCAAGTCATTCTCCGTCAGGCTCAGTCTTTTGATTTCGTCTTCCTGCAGCTTCCCTTCCTTGACCAGCATGGTGGAGGTGCCCTTTATGAAATTGCCAAAATAACCCGATGTGCTGTAGGATAGGAACGCCAGGAACCGGTGCAGCAGCACCAGCACAAACGAGGCGAAGAGCGTGGGCCACAAAGGTGAGTTGCCTGTGATGGCGCGGCTCAGGATGGAGCCATAGATAATACCCAAAACAATATCAAAAGCCGTGTGCTTGCCAAAGATGCGATTATTCCCAATCCGCATGATGAGCAAGGCTGCAATGAAAACCAGCACCGCCCTGGCCGACATCTGCCACCAGTTGAGTGTGTCTTCGTGTATACCTAGCAGATTGTTAAAGAAGTCTTCCATAGGCTCTTGCAAACGGCTTAGCCAAATGGAATGTTGTCAGCGTGTTACTCGCAGTCGCAGAGCTTCTTGTCCAGTTTACAAAGCGTGTCGTGGTGCTGCTCCACTTCCTGCATCAGGCTTTTCAAGTGCTTGTTGTACTGCTGCACCTGCTGTAGCTTGGCTGCTTCAGGCTCGCTCTTCACCAGCTTGTCCAGGGCTTTGATGGTATCCGCAAAAGCCCTGCTCTTCTCTCCCAACTTGGCGTAGTACTGGTTCATGCTGTCGTCGGAGCTGGCGACGGCTATGGCCTGCAGGTTGCTTTGGAGGCACAATTGCCCACGCAGGTGCTGGAGCACCTGCTGCTCGGCGGCACTGCGCAGCTTGGCCGTTTCACTTATTTCCTCCCTTACCCGGGAGCTCTCATAGCGCTTGTTGTACTCGTTCACCGCCTCTTTCACCTTTTCGCGGCAGCTTAGGCAGTTGCTGGTGTTGGCTTTGTCCTGCAGGGCATTGCGCAGTGGGATGGTTTCGTCCGATGCCTGGGTGTCAGCCAGTTTTTTTACCTCCGCCTCAAAAACCTCCCGATACTGCATGTCCTCCAGCCGTTTGGTCAGGCGCACGATGGACTCGCCCTCTACCGATGCCGAGAGGTATTCCGCCCGGGGCAGTTCCACCGCCGACAGCTTGGCCAGGGCTGCCTCCCGCTTGGGTGGGGTGTCCCATGCCTTGGGGTTGTTCTCTAGCTCGCGCAGCGTGTTCACCAGCACCTTGCCGTTCTTCAGGTTGTGGTCCGCCTCCAGGTATAGGTCGGCATTGGCCAGGATGGATTCATACTCGGACCGGAAGATATTCTTGTAGGTGGTGTTCTTCTCAAACTCCTGTTCGCGGGCGTCAAAGGCGGTTTTGAGCCGCTTGTACTCCTGCATGATGCCAAACAGGTTCTTGGCGTTAATCTCGGGGCTGTTGTTGCGGTAGTTGAGGCGGTAGGCGTTCAAGTTCTGCTTCATCTCCGCGAAAATGCGCAGGAACTCTACATATAGCTTCTCCTGCCGGAACGTCTCGTCGTTCATCAGTTTAGAGTCATAGGCGGTCTGTATCTTCTGTTTGCGCTTCTCAATCAGGTCCAGCGTCACCTCGTCCCCGGTCACCACGTCCACCCGGTAGAGGGACTTGTAGTTGGCCACCACCATATAAGGATAGTCTTTGTAGCCTATCACCTCCTCCAGTTGCTTCCGGTCCAGCTTGCTTGAGTTCTTGGCCAAGTAATCTGCCAGCCGCGAAGTCCTGATGATGACGGTCTTGATGTCGCCGGGCACGAACACGTAGATTTTGACTGAATGCAGGCGCGTGTCGAAGTCCTGCCCTTCGTAGAGGCGTATGGTGGAGCTGAACTTGTACTCTTTCTTTTTGGTGCGCGAGCTGAGCAGGTTGCCGAACTCCCCCACCAGCGACATAACAGCCACCGAAGGGTTGCTCAGGTTAGACAGGTTCATCAGCTGGTTGGCCACCAGATTGAACACCTGGTCCCCGTCCTGGTTGGTGACGGCCTTGGCATTGATGGCGGCATCGATGCTGTTTTGGGCAGAGGTGAGCGGCATCTTATCGATGATGCGCACCACTTCCAGATGGTCGCTCACCTGGGTATGATAGTCGGCTTTGTCTTTGTTGATGTAGAAGTTGTAGAGCGGGTATACGATTTGGTCGTTGCCGAACAGCTTCAGGTTTTTGAGCTGGGCCGTGATGAACAGGTACTCCAACTCGTGGGCGTAGCGCTTCTTATCCTTCTTCTTCGCGCCGGACTCCAGCTCGTTCAGCACCCGGTTGAACTTGCCGCCATTGAACAGGTAAATGTCTGTGGACAAATACTGCCATTCATCCGAAAATTCAAATTTATCGTTGTAACTATAGCCCAGCCGAGTCTCAATGTTCTGCTGGGCGAAGGCCTGCTGGCACACCAGCAGTGTCGTCATTAAAAGGGGTAGAATTATTTTCATACAAGGCGTTTTTGCCGTTACAGCGGCAGAAAAGGTATAGCTTTTGCTGTGACCTTAACGTTTTGTCTTAAAATTAAGTGCGCCGGAAGAGCAAATATATGGCGCGTTTTCAGCAAATCATTCAAAATAAAGAAGTACAAACTCATGCATAAGATTTTGATACTGGCGATTGCTTTTTCCTCTGTTCAGGGCGTGGCCCAACAGGCGGTTGCACAGGCGATTGTTCGTACCGCCAACTCCCATGGCACCATCTCCGAAGAGCAGAAAGTAGACAGGCTCATTGCATACCTGCGCTCCCTGGAGGGAGCCATATTTATCCGGAACAACAGCGAATACAAACCCGAACAGGCTGCCAGCCACCTGCAGTCAAAGTGGCAGAAGCACGGCGCGCGCGTGAAGACGGCTGAAGGCTTCGTCTTGAAACTGGCTTCCGAATCCTCGTCCGGCACGCCCTACAGCATCCGGTTTCCGGACGGCAAAACGCTTACCTGCCGCGAGGCCCTGCTGCAGGAACTGCAGCGTATAGCGGGTGGTCGTGAGCAAATCGGTACAAATTAAGGTATAGGCGTCTGTCTGTAAACGCATTAGCCAAAACGCAGGCAGCGGAGCTACGTACTCCATAAAAAAGACTTGCCATGCTACAGCTGTTAGAGGAGTCAAAAGATGACCTGGTCGCTATGCGGCTCATAGGGAACGTAGACAAGCACGACTATCAGGTTATGCTTCCCATTCTGGAAGAGAAGATAAAGCAGCATGGCAAGATACGCGTGTACGCCGAGCTGCAGGACGTGGAAGACCTCTCGATGCGGGCACTGTGGGAAGACCTGAAGTTTGATTTCAGGCATGCCGCCGACTTCAGCAGAGCGGCCATCGTGGGCGACCGGAAGTGGCTGGACTGGCTCACAGTAATGGCCTCCCCCTTCACGACAGCCAAGATGAAATACTTTGAGTACACAGACCGGGACCAGGCCCTGGCATGGGTGCAAGGAACTGAATAGGAGCAACAGCTATACCTAAGACAAAGCGAGAGCGGCGGACCAGCACAAGGTTCGCCGCTCTCGCTTTTTCAGTGCACTTGGGTCGAGTCTCTACTCCTGGTGCCCCATCCATACCTGTAAAAAGCCTCCATTTGTGGCGCTTATTTTATACCAGCTTTGGTTTGCAGTTCGTTCTTTACCATATTTGCCAAAAGTAAAAGTATTACTATCGTTTTTACATTCGAGTAACCAACCAACAATACATACAGATGAAATTCAACTTCACCAAAGCCTCCATGTCCGTGCTGCTGTGTGCAGCCATGCTGTCCTCTTGTGTGTCGTCAAAGAAATACGACGAGCTGAAGGCGAGCAAAGACGCCCTGGAGCGTGAGCAGGCAGCCAGCCGCGACAAAGTGAACGAACTGAGCAACACCCTGAAGCAACGCGAGCAGAAGCTTGCCGAGATGGAGCGTGCCATGAACGAGCAGCAGAAAATCCTGGATGACCTGCGCACCGAGGTGAACAACGCCCTTGCCGGCTTCAACCAGGGCGACCTGAGCGTGAACATCAAAGATGGCAAGGTATACGTGTCCATGTCAGACAAGCTTCTTTTCGCGACGGGCAGCACCAAAGTGAACGCAAAAGGCAAGGAGGCACTCGACCAATTGGTGGACGTGCTGAAGAAGAACCAGAGCGTGGGCGTGATGGTAGAAGGCCACACCGATGACGTGGAAGTGCTCGCCGGCACCAAGAACATAGCCGACAACTGGGACCTGAGCGTGCTGCGCGCCACTGAAATCACGCGCCTGATGACGCAGCGCGGCCTCTCTCCAGACAGAGTTACTCCGGCCGGCCGCGCCTTCTTCCAGCCAGTGGACACAGGCCGTACCCCCGCCGCCAAGGCTAAGAACCGCCGCACGGAAATCATCCTGACCCCGGACTTCACCGAGATTTACAAAATCCTGGGCATTCAGTCACAGAAGTAATCCCTATACCTGAAACAGAAAGGCCGGTGCTCTCTAAAAGAGCACCGGCCTTTCTGTTTATGCCTATACCTGAGGGCAGCTATACCTCTATACCTTTGCCCAGTTCCTTTGCCCGCTCAATGGCCTCCAGCAGCTCATGCGGGCGGTGAGAGCCAATCAGGAGCGGCTTTTGGTTGTAAAAGTGAAGCAGAATGCCTTCAGAGCCTGACGTGCTGTAGGCCTTGCCTTTGTCGCCCCAGCGTATACCCCAGCCTCCATAGTCCCTGATGGGATTGTAAGTAGTTTTCTCGTAGTTCCGGACGAGGTGCAGCGGGAAGCGCACCGGTTTGAGATGGAAAGGCGCAAATCGCACGCTCAACACACCTGCCCGCACCTCGGTAGTCAAAGACATCCAGTAAAAGAAAAAAGGAAGCCCGAAGCCTATCAGGGCCGCCATTATGCTCAGCGGCACATCCGACACGGGCCGGCTGCCGAAGGTACCACCCAACAGGACCTGGTACACAAAACCTGCCAGCATGATGGCTGCCAGACCCAGCAGCAGCGCCCACAGCCAGAACTGCGTGAACCGCTGCCGCTCCCTGAAAAGTACCTGCTCTTTGTCCATTGTTCTAATATACGAAATCTGATGCCTATACGCAAATAGCCGCCCCGCTTGCCAACGGGACGGCTATAATATGTAAGCTTACTGAAAACCCTAACCGATGGCCTGCTCCAGGTCAGCCAGCAGGTCTTCGATGTCTTCTATACCTACACTTAGGCGAATCAGCGAATCGCTCAAGCCTGCTTTCAGACGCTCTGCGCCCGGTATGCTGGCATGCGTCATAGAAGCCGGGTGCCCGCACAGCGACTCCACACCGCCCAGCGATTCCGCCAAGGAGAAGTACTTGAAACGCTCCAGCACCTGAATGGCATCCTCCATCCTATCGCCTTTCAGCACAAAAGAAATCATACCGCCGTAAGAGCGCATCTGCTCCTTGGCCACCTGGTGGTTCGGGTGGTCCTCCAGACCAGGCCAGAACACCTTCTCTACCTTGTCGTGGTTCTTGAGGTATTGGGCCACAGCACGGCCGTTCTCGCAGTGACGCTCCATGCGGATGTGCAGCGTCTTGATGCCGCGTAGTACCAGGAAGCAATCCTGCGGACCCGGCGTGCCACCGCAGGCATTCTGGATAAAAGCCAATTTCTCATGCAGTTCGTCGTCTTTCACCACCACGGCACCCATCACCACATCGGAGTGACCGGCCATGTACTTGGTAAGCGAGTGCATCACAATGTCTGCGCCCAGGTCAAGGGGCGTTTGCAGGTATGGCGTGGCGAAGGTGTTGTCGGCCACCAGCAGCAGGTTGTGCTTTTTGGCGATGGCCGCGCAGCCTTTGATGTCGATGATGTTGAGCAGCGGGTTGGTGGGCGTCTCCACCCAAATCATGCGGGTGTTCTCGTTCACCAGCGCCTCCACCTTGCTCAGGTCGCTCATGTCGGTGAAGTGGAATTTGAGGCCGTAGTTGGCGAAAATCTTGGTGAAGATGCGGTAGCTGCCGCCGTACAGGTCATTGGTCGAAATCACCTCGTCCCCTGGCTTCAGCATCTTGATGATGGCATCGATGGCCGCCATACCAGAGGCGAAGCAAAGGCCATGCTTGCCGTTCTCCAACTCCGCCAGCGCATTCTGCAGCGCGGTGCGGGTGGGGTTGTGCGTGCGCGAGTATTCATACCCTTTGTGGTCGCCAGGCGAACGTTGCACGTAGGTGGAAGTCTGGTAAATGGGCGTCATGATGGCGCCTGTGGTTGGGTCCGGCTCTATGCCAGCATGTATAGCTTTTGTTCCGAATTTCATACGCTTTATCTTTTAAGTGTATATGGTACGCTGCAAGTTAATAAATTTACCCTTCCGAAGGCCGGATAAAGAAGTAGCTTTCACCCCAGTTGGCCTGCTTTCCGTATCGTATACCCTTACCAACCCGTATGCCTCACGATAGGTATACCCTTGACTGAACCAAACACGCGCCCATGCTCAACCTGCCCATGCTGCGGACCTTTATACGAGAGAACGCCACTTCGTTTGTCTCGATGCTGCTGTTGGTGGCGGTGCCGCTGGTGGTGAGCTCCACGGCCGCTATTTTCCTGTATCAGTACCAGGACCTACTCCAAGACCTGAGTTGGGCCCAGATGCTGCTATACTTC
Source organism: Pontibacter roseus DSM 17521 (assembly GCF_000373265.1). GTDB lineage: Bacteria > Bacteroidota > Bacteroidia > Cytophagales > Hymenobacteraceae > Pontibacter > Pontibacter roseus. Next base: position 1,013,610 of record NZ_KB890761.1, on the reverse strand, counting down.
GTGGTTATCTCCATCACCATGTCGCTGGCGCTCACGCCCACCACCTTTGTGGCATTGGTGAGTGGCTTCTACCTGGGCTGGGAGGGCTTTCCGGGGGTAGTCATCTCCTATGGCATCGCCTCCCTCATTGGCTATACCTTGGCTCGGCTCATAGACCACGGCAAAATGATGAGTTTCCTGAACCGCTTCGACAAGACCATGTACCTGATGCAGGAGCTGCGTGACCAGAGCTGGAGCCTCATCTTTTTGACGCGCATCTCGCCTGTGCTGCCCTTCGCGCTGATGAATTTCGTGCTCTCCCTGCTGCAGGTAGACAGGACACGGTTCTTCCTGGCGAGCATCGTAGGTATGCTGCCGCGTACGCTCTTCTTCTTTTGGATTGGCACGCAGGCCAGTGACGTAATCAAATTGCTGCAGGACCCCGACAGCGGCAAGGGCAGCCAGTTGCTCATGATAGCCCTGATTATCATTTCGATAGGCGGGCTGTACTTCGTTTTTGACCAGGCGCTGAAGAAAGCCCTGCGCAAAGCCACCGCTAAAAATTGAGAAAAAATTGCCTGAGGGCTTGCATTGAAAGAAAAAAGGCCTTTACTTTGCACTCACAATAACGGAATGGTCACGTAGCTCAACTGGATAGAGCATCTGACTACGAATCAGAAGGTTAGGGGTTCGACTCCCTTCGCGACCACTTGGAAATCAGCCACTTACAGGTAAAACTGCTAAGTGGCTTTTTTATTTGCATACGATTTGCATATAATCTTATCTAAAAGTTGTTGCATTTCTGATTTTCACATCGTTGCTTCTTTCCATTTTGTTATGTTTCAAGCAAAGCATGTTTATTTTGAAGACCTGCTCCAAAACGGCTTGAAAACAGAAGTTGTCATAAAACCCTTTAATGTCTTAAGAGCTTCACTACATTAAGATTGCCATCTAACAAAACCCGAAGCAAGTAGACTCCAGGGGTCAGTTCCGGCAAATCTTCCAACATAATAGTATTTGCTTCTTTGAGCAGTGGACTAAAATTAAGTCGATATACCTCACGTCCATCAAGTGCTGAAAGTATAACTTCACCATTCTTACCAACCATCCGTGAATCTAAGTAAATAGTAAGGTTACGCACGAACGGATTGGGAGAAATTCTTAGCTTAGTCATGGGCCACTTAGCTTTCTTAGCCAAGGCTATTACTTTGCTAAATTCATATTTACCATCCAAATCAAGTTGTCTTATTCTATAGTATAGTAAAGAAGCATCTATGTGAAAATGCTGGTCCAAAAACTTGTAGTTACGCTTTATTGTGCTGTTTCCGGCAGCAGGAACTTGCCCAATTTCTGAAAAGGTTCTCCCATCAATGGAGCGTTCTATCAAGAATGACTTTGTTTCGATTTCAGTTGCAGTTGCCCAATTTAGCTCATTTCCTTCCGCTATAGCCCTACCCTCAAATGAAAGCCAAGTGACCGGTAAACTCACAATTTCTTTAGTAGATATTTTCAGCACCCAATAATCCCTACTACCCTTCGAGGCTTCAGATTTGTCATACCCAATTCCTGAAGTGGAATATCCACCTATCAAATAATTTCCCCCACCCACAGAGGTGAGTGAGGTTAATATATCTTCATCTCCACTCGCTTTGAAAGTCTGTTCCCATTCCATATTACCAACGGCATCAAGCTTTACAGCCCAATAGTCAGCATATCCTATCGTATATTCTGATTTGTCACCATTTCCTCCATTAGACCTTCCCCCAACTAGAAAGCCACCGTCTTCTGTTGAGATAAGGGAAGACAAATCATCATAACCACTGCCTCCAATAGCTTTATCCCAAACTTTGCTTCCATCCGCATTGAGCTTCACCATCCAAAAGTCAGTATATCCTTTACGAGGTTCAGACTTGTCACCAGTATCATCCGAATAAGACCACCCTCCCAACAAATAGCCTCCGTCAGCCGAAGTTGTAAGAGCATATAACTCATCGACACCGCTTCCCCCATACGCTCTATCCCATACTTTAGTACCATCAATATCAACTTTCACCACCCAATAGTCACGGTAGCCCCTGCGGTCTTCCGTCTTATCATAGTCAGCCCCAGATGCAGACCATCCGCCCAATACATATCCACCGTCGAAAGTATTCGTAAGTCCATGTAACTCATCAATACCACCTCCACCAAAAGTCTTGTCCCAAACCTTAGTGCCTTCGGCATCAATTTTCACAATCCAAAAGTCACGGTAACCCCTATTAATCTCAGTTTTGTCTTCCCCGATATCAGATGCAGACCAACCACCTAAGAGGTAACCTCCATCAGAAGTACTGGTAAGCGAGTTCATTTCATCCCATGCGCTCCCTCCAATAGTCCTGTCCCAAGCCTTGCTCCCATCGGAATTTATCTTTACCACCCAAAAATCATGACCTCCTTTACTAGATTCTGTTTTATCTCCCCCGATGCCGGATTCGGACCAACCACCTAGAAGATAACCTCCATCTGGTAATGTAATCATCGCTTTCAACATATCATCACCACCACCACCAATTGTTTTATCCCATGCTTTACTACCATCAGAGTTAAGCTTTATCACCCAAAAGTCATAACCACCTCTAGTACCCTCTGTCTTATCACCGCTAGCTTCCGATTTAGAACTTCCACCCAAAAGGTAACCTCCATCAATAGCAGTAGCCATAGATTTCAATTCATCGTAATGAAATCCACCAAAAGTCTTATCCCAAACCTTCGTAACCGGCGCTTGGGCTAAAAGTGGACTTATAAGGCAAGGGTAGACCACTATCAGCAGCATTATGCGTTTTATTAGCTTCATGATGGTACTGTTGATACAATTATCAGTTTTTGACATCGATGCTAATGATTTTCAGGTTTTAGTTATACATACCGAGGGATTCATCCCTGAGATTGATTGATTATCTTCATAATTGCATAAGCAAGTTACTAGCAAACCGTATTAAACTCGCAAAGGACAAATAAACATATTAATAATTATATATTTTAATAATTTTATGAAATATATCATATAAATTTGAATTGTTAGCCGCGGAAATAGAAAGTTTCTTACATTGGGAGAAGGAAGTCATTTTTAGCCCTAAACTAAATCTACCTAAATCATTGCTACTACGTTCTTCATAGGATTCCTAGAAACCGGTCGCATGGCTTGTATCAACTTGTTATTGTTCATACTGGCCACATCATCCTTTATTGAGAGCTAGGTTGAAACCCCTTTCTAGTCAAAAACTATCTATATGATTTTGTCTCCGGTTGAAGTAGAGTTTTCTACCATATTGGCAATTCCACTTCATATCTAATCGCTCACAATATCTCAACCACTGATGCAGCCTCAGACTTGGCAGATAGCCCATTCAGTATTGCCTCCCCCTTCACAGCTTGAAAGTCTATGATGATGCCTTTTTCCTGCTTTACGCTGAGGTTGATTCTAGAGGAAACCGCCCGTTCCGGGTAGAGGTATCCAGTGTTGCTCAGTCCGGACAGAACGGGTCGTTTGTTGATGTGCAAATCGAACGCCCTTACTTCAAAGCCTTGCGATTCCTCATGGCCGCTGCCAGTTGGCAAAAATGTCGCGCTTGACCTGCGCGTTGGTTTCCAGTCCCTGCAACACCTCTCTGGGATAATACCTGAAGTAGGCCGCATCCTTTTGCCGGATTCTCTCCTTTATCTCATCCACCACCTGCTCTGACAACACGACCCCGTTTAGCAACTGCCGGGCGGCCTCCGCTCGCAGCAGGTTCACCGGTTGGAACTTGCTGCCAGCCCCGCCATACTCATCGAAGATTTCCTGAACATCTTCCTCCGCGAGGGCATTGATGGCCTTGTATAGTTCCTCCGGCTGCTCCGCATAGGTTCTATACCGAGTTGCTACCTGTCTGACGAATTCGAATTGTGTTTGCATGGCTATATGGGCGTTAGGCTATGGTAAATCAGCCGATTAACTTGATGAAGGAACAGCCTTCACTCCAACTGAGATTTATTTCGCTCATTATCAGGCAACTTGGCCTTTGTGCATACTTGAAGGTGGAGCGGCCTGTTAAATGTTGTAACTTTATAGGTTTAAATATATATTTTAATCCTAAATTTCAATAAGTTTATTACAAGTTTCAACAGATAGCCTACATGTGGCAGGGCTACCATCAGTACCCGCCAAATGGCGAAACAGAAATCAATTGGTCACCCATACCTTAAGAAGGAAATAGTGCAGTTAGATTTACAATTACAAAAAGATAAAATCACCCTGTCCCAGCTGGAGCAGTACCTGGCCAAAGCTGCTTGGATACTGAAAGGGCCCATAGGCGCTTCGGATTTCAAGGCCTACATCTTCCCGATGCTGTTCTTCAAGCGCATCTCGGACGTGTATGACGAAGAGTACCAGTTGGCTTTGGCAGAGTCTGAGGGAGATGAAGAATACGCTTCCCTGCCGGAGTTCCACCGCTTCGGCATACCTACTGGATGCCACTGGCAGGATGTAAGGGAAACGACTGTAAACGTAGGCCTGGCTTTGGAGAAGGCCTTCCGGGGCATTGAGCAGGCGAACCAGGAGTACCTGTATGGTATCTTCGGGGATGCGCAGTGGAGCAACAAGAACGTGCTCTCGGACCACCTGCTCCTCAACCTGGTGGAGCACTTCTCCCAGTACAATCTGGCTAACTCCAATGTGGACCCCGATATGCTGGGGCAGGCATACGAATACCTCATCAAGCACTTTGCTGACCTCACTAACAAGAAGGCCGGTGAGTTCTATACCCCGCGTTCGGTGGTGCACCTGATGGGGCTCATCATCGACGCGCATGAGGGGGAGAGCATCTACGACCCGGCCTGTGGCACGGGCGGCATGCTGCTGGAATCCATCAACCACCTGAAGGAAAACGGCGAGGACTACAGAACGCTCAAGCTGTATGGGCAGGAGAAGAACCTGACCTCCTCCTCCATCGCCCGCATGAACATGTTCCTGCACGGCATCGAGGACTTTCAGATTTCACGGGGCGACACCCTGCGCAATCCTGCTTTCTTTGAAGGAGACCGACTGAAGGCCTTTGACTGCGTGATAGCCAACCCGCCCTTTTCGCTGAAAGGATGGGGAGCCGAGAACTGGGTCAATGACCCCTACGGCCGCAACATAGCGGGCGTGCCGCCGGAAGGCAATGGGGACATGGCCTGGGTGCAGCACATGATAAAATCCATGCGGCCTAACACGGGGCGTATGGCGGTGGTGCTGCCGCACGGTGCCCTGTTCCGCAAAGGGGCGGAAGGTAAGATACGCGAGGCCCTGCTGCAGCTGGACCTGCTGGAGGCGGTGATTGGCCTGGCGCCAAACATTTTTTACGGTACCGGTCTTGCGGCCTGTATCATGGTGTTCAGAAGCCAGAAAGAGGAAGGCAAGCAAAAGCAGGTGCTCTTTATTGATGCCTCGGAGCAGATGCGCGTAGGACGTGCGCAGAATTATCTGGAGCCAGCGCATGTGAACCAAATCTTTGCGTGGTACAACGACTTTCAAGATGTGCAGAACCATGCAAAGGTGGCCACGCTGGAGGAGATTGCCGGAAACGGGTATAACCTGAATATTCCGCTTTACATCGAGAAGACGGCAGAAGATAATTTGCCTACGGTAGAGGAAGCGTTGGATGACCTGAAGCAAGCTTGGAAGGAGTGCCTGAAGGCAGAAGAGAAGTTCAAAGCGAAACTGAGCAATTTTGGTATTAAGGTTTGCTAACTTCCCATTGCGGCAAAGCAATTAGTTATGACTATAATAGAGTTAGATAAGAAGCTGAAAGCAGGAGAAGGAACTCGCATTGAATTCAAAGAGGCTCAGAAAGGGGTTCCCACAACGCTATACGAAACAGTTGCAAGCTTCTCGAATACTGAGGGAGGAACAATCGTGCTGGGTGCTGATGATACAGGCAAAGTGCTAGGTATCGATGCTTCATTGCTCAATGGGTATAAGTCTGATATCATCACCAGCTTAAGTTCGCTGGAATGTATAAACCCTACCCTACTACTAAGCCCAGCCGAAATTGCCCATCCAGATGGGAATGTGATTGTGCTTCAGGTGCCTGCCAGCTCACAAGTACATACTTATAAGAAGCGGGTATACTGGCGGGATGCTGATGCTGACCTGGATGTAACAGATAACCAGCATAAGGTAGGAGAAATTTACCTTCAGAAGCGTCAGCTATTCTCAGAGGCTAAAATATACAAGTACTTAACTTACGAGGACCTGGAGCCTAAACTGTTTGATAAAGCCCGTTCTTTGATACGAGGCTTTAGTTCTTTACACCCTTGGGTAAGTGCCTCTGATGAGCAGATACTAAAAGAGTCATCCCTGTATAGGAAAGATTATACAACAGGAGAAGAGGGACTTACATTGGCTGCAGCGCTCATCTTTGGTAAGAACACCACTATTCAAAACCTGTTACCGGCCTACAAGGTGGAGGCAATGGTGCGCAGAGTAAATGCGGACCGCTATGATGACCGGATTACCTTACGTATCAACTTAATTGATACTTACCTAGAGCTAATGGACTTCATCAAGAAGCACCTGAACGAACAGTTCTTTACAGAAGACGGACAGCGAAAGGACCTGAGAGAGCTCATCTTTAGAGAGGTGATTGGCAACTTGGTGGTACACCGGGAGTATACCGATGCCCGCTCGTCAGAAGTTCTGGTATACCAGGACCGGGTGCTCACAACAAATCCTAACCGTCCTCTGTTCCATGGTCCTCTGGAGCCTTTTAACTTCAGCCCGTATCCTAAAAACCCGAATATACGCAAGTTCTTCACCGCCTTTGGCTGGACCGATGAAATAGGCTCCGGAGTACGCAATACTCATAAATACCTAAGTATTTATGTACCGGGGGCTACCCCGCTATTCTATGAGAATAATGTGTTCCGCACCGAGATTCCTTTAGCTGTGGTGACCTTGCAACCATATACCGAAGAACTGGTAAGCTGGCTCCAATTATCTGCCGAAGCAGTGGCCCACGTAGCGGAAGGACTATACCATGTACAGTTAAACCCACAGTGGAAGGGAAATAGCTGGGAAGATTTACTACTAAAGTTGGTACCAAGCTGGTATACCTTTGGTACCAAGCTGGTAGCACTTAAATGGCCTCTAAAGCAACAAACAGACGCTAAAGACATACAGATGGTACCAAGTTGGCAGCAAGATGGTACCAAGGTATTAGGAAAGAGAGTGAGATATCTACTTGCCATAGGTATACTGACCGCGACTCCAGCTAAACTGGAGGAACTGATGCACTGGATAGGGTATAGCAACCGTGCAAGTTTCAGAGAAAACTATCTGAACCCGATGCAACAGGAAGGGCTGGTCGAGAAGACAAACCCTGATAATCCCAACGACCCAGAGCAGCGGTATCGCTTAACCCAAAAAGGAGCCCTGTTTATAGCAGGCAAGATTATTTAAAGATGACCCAACAACAATTAGAAAAATACCTCTGGGGTGCCGCCACCTACCTGAGAGGACATATAGACGCTGGCGATTACAAGCAGTACATTTTCCCGCTGCTTTTCTTTAAGCGCATTTCGGATGTTTACGACGAAGAGTATGCACTGGCGCTGGAAGAGAGCGATGGCGATTTAGAGTATGCCGCCTTTGAAGAGAACCACCGCTTCCAGATACCACAGGGTGCGCACTGGAACGATGTGCGGGAGATAACGGTGAACGTAGGTATGGCCCTGCAGGAGGCGATGCGAGCCATTGAGAAGGCAAACCCGGAAACCCTGTTCGGAATATTCGGCGACGCCAGCTGGACGAACAAAGACCGCCTGAGCGACGAGACGCTGACCAACCTGATAGAACATTACTCGCAGCATAAGCTGAACATGCAGAACGTGCCCGACGACCAGTTGGGCAATGGCTACGAATACCTCATCAAGCAGTTTGCCGACGACAGCGGTCACACGGCAGCGGAGTTCTATACCAACCGAACGGTGGTGCGCCTGATGACGCTGATGATGGACCCGCAGCCCGGTGAGAGCGTGTATGACCCTACCTGCGGCTCAGGCGGCTTGCTGCTGAACTGTGCGCTACAACTGAAGGCGAACGGACAGGAATACCGCTCACTGAAGCTGTATGGTCAGGAGATTAACCTGATTACCTCGGCCATTGCCCGCATGAACATGTTTATGCACGGCATTGAGGAGTTCCAGATTGTACGCGGCGATACCCTGAGCGAGCCAGGCCTCTTGGAAAATGACGAGCTGAAGAAGTTTAACGTGATACTGGCTAACCCGCCCTACTCCATTAAAGCCTGGGACCGCAAAGCCTTTGAGAGCGACCCGTATGGCCGTAACATCTGGGGTACACCGCCACAGGGTTGTGCCGACTATGCCTTTCAGCAGCACATACAGAAAAGCCTGGACCTCCAAAACGGGCGCTCCATTTCGCTTTGGCCACACGGCATACTTTTCCGCGACTCTGAAGCTGCCATGCGCCGAGCCATGATTGAGAGTGATGTAGTGGAGTGCGTGATTGGCTTGGGGCCAAACCTGTTCTATAACTCCCCGATGGAGGCTTGCCTGCTGGTGACGAAGAACAACAAGACAGAAGAGCAGAAAGGCAAAGTGTTGTTCATTAATGCGGTGAAGGAGGTGAGACAGGATAAGAATATTGCTTTCCTGGAAGAACGACACATACAAACCATTTACAATGCCTACAAAGGCAATGAAGATATACCTGGATTAGCTCGTGTAGTTGATGTAGCGGAAATAATGGCTAACAACGGGAAGCTGGCTATCAACCTGTATGTGGAGCCTGAGAAAGATGCCGCTAACAAAGGTATAGCCTTAGAGCAGGCGCTGAAAAACTGGGAGCAAAGCTCTAAGGAGCTAAAGCAATCTATGAACGAACTATTTGAGATACTGGGATGATGCTGGCTGAAGAAATACAAACAACATTTGAGATAGATAAATCATCCTGGACTAAAGTAAAGCTCGGGGATGTAGTAAGAGAAGTACGTGAAACGGTGAAAGACCCAGTAGCCGAAGGTATTGAGCGTATTGTTGGACTGGAGCACCTGGAGCCTGAAAGTCTGCACATCAGGACTTGGGGCACGCTTACTGACGGAACCACTTTTACTAAAGTGTTCCAGAAGGGGCAGGTGCTTTTTGGCCGCAGACGCGCTTATCTGAAAAAGGCAGCCTTGGCTACTTTTGATGGTATCTGCTCAGGTGATATTACAGTGCTGGAGGCTAAGAAAGGATTACTGCCAGTGCTTTTACCCTTTCTGATACAGAACGACAAGTTCTTTGACCTTGCTGTTAAGAACTCAGCTGGCTCTCTTTCTCCAAGAGCAAAATTTGCTGACTTCGCGGATTACGAACTTCTTCTTCCACCTGTTGACCAGCAAGAGCAAATAGCTGAACTGCTTTGGGCTGGGGATGAAGCTGTGAGTAAGGGTATTGAAACCTATAACATTTGTAACCACTACTACATTTCTTACCGTGAGCTTTTATACTTACACATGGATGGAAATGCTCCATTAGTTTTCAATTCTTTGTTAAAAGAGAATGTTAGCTCTAGTATAAAATTCACAAAGTTAGGGTCGGTGCTAACTGATATAAGATATGGCACATCAAAAAAGGGAAATACTCAAGGTATAGGTTATGAGGTAATAGGAATCCCTCATGTAATCAATGGGAAACTTTCCTTGGACTCAATAAGCCACGTGTCATTAGATGAAAAAGAGTATCAAAGCTGTAGGTTAAATTTTGGCGATATAGTTATTGTAAGGACTAACGGGAATCCTGAATATACAGGCAGAAGTGCACTTTATGATGTAGATAATGGACATGCCTTCGCTTCATATCTGATAAAGATTTCGGTTAACACAGAACTCTATAATCCTGAATTCATTTTGAAATACCTCCAATCAGTAGCAATAAGGAAGTACTTCAAAAGAAATGCTACTTCATCAGCTGGCAACTACAACATCAATACTGAAACTATTAAGAGTGTTCCAATTCCAGTAGTGCCAATAGTAAAGCAAAATGAGATTGTACAGCAATTAAAGAAAGTAGAACAGACTCAAAATGATATTGTAGCATATAATTTCAATACTTTAAATCTACAAAAGTCCCTTATCAACCAAATCTTCTAACCCAAAGCCTATGAGCTTTAACGAACTGAATAGCGTTGAACATTACATTGTTCAGCAACTTAGCGGGATAAACCTCAATCACCGCAATTGGGCGGATGAGCAGGTGCCTTATGGTTTTCAGTGGGCTTACAAGCCAGCTTCGGCCATAGCGCGTGGGGTAAACGAGGTGCTGGTGGAGAGCGAACTGCGCGAGGCGCTTATTCGCATTAACCCCGAGATTGCCCAGAACTCCGAGCGTGCCGATGAGGTGATTTACAAGCTAAGAACTATTCTGCTCGCGGTGAACCAAATTGGTCTGGTAAAGGCCAACGAGGAATTCGCTAAGTGGCTCACGGGCGAAAAGACCATGCCCTTTGGCGAGAATAACCGCCACGTACCGGTTCGGCTCATAGACTTTGACAAGCCGCAAAGCAACAGCTTTGTCATCACCAACCAATACCGCATTCACCACCACGAAACCAAGATACCAGACATCGTGCTGCTCATCAATGGAATTCCTGTGGTGGTGGGTGAGGCCAAAACGCCTATCCGGCCGGCTGTGTCCTGGCTCGATGGTGCCCACGAGATTCACAACATCTACGAGAATGCTGTGCCGCAGCTTTTCGTGCCCAATATCCTGTCCTTCGCTAGCGAAGGCAAAGACTTGTACTATGGCTCGGTGCGCTGTCCGCTGGAGTTCTGGTCGCCTTGGCGTCTGGAGGCAGACGAGGATGAGCTGGTAAAGAAACTTGGTCTGAGCAAAGTAGGCAAAGAGCTAACCGACCTGCTGCACCCCATGCGCCTGCTCGATATCCTGCGGAACTTCGCCCTCTACTCCACCGATAAGAAGAAGCGCCGAATAAAGGTCATCTGCCGCTATCAGCAGTACGAGGGTGCCAACAAGATAGTAGAGCGGGTAAAGGAAGGTCGCCTGAAGAAAGGCCTTATCTGGCACTTCCAGGGTTCTGGTAAATCGCTGTTGATGGTGTTTGCCGCACAGAAGCTGCGCCGCCTGCCGGAGTTAAAAAGCCCGACCGTTATCATACTGGTGGACCGCACCGACCTGGACACGCAAATCTCCGGCACCTTCAACGCCGCCGATGTGGCCAACGTGCAGACCACAGAGAACATTAGCGAGCTGCATGATTTGCTGGCGAAAGACACCCGCAAAATCATTATTTCCATGATTCACAAGTTCCGGGACGCCAAGCCGAACATGAACACACGCGACAACATCATCGTGCTGGTGGATGAGGCGCACCGCACCCAGGAAGGCGACCTAGGCCGCCAGATGCGTGCCGCCCTGCCAAATGCCTTCCTGTTTGGCCTGACTGGTACACCCGTCAATAAGGCCGACAAAAACACCTTCTGGGCTTTCGGTTCGGAGGAGGATGACAAAGGCTACATGTCACGCTATACCTTCCAGGACTCCATACGCGACAGAGCCACGCTGCCCCTGCACTTCGAGCCGCGCCTGGTGGATGTGCACGTAGACAAGGAGACGATTGACAAGCTCTTCAAAGAGTTGAAAGACGAAGCCGCCCTGAGCGACGAAGAAGCCGATGCGCTGACCAAAAAGGCGGCTAAGATGTCGGCCTTCCTGAAGTCCCCTGAGCGGGTGCAGACCATTGTGGAGGACATCGTGCAGCACTACAAGGAGAAGGTGCTGCCCCACGGTTTCAAGGCCATGATTGTAACGCCGGACCGCTTCGCCTGCGTGCAGTACAAGGAAGAGCTGGACAAGCATTTTGTGACGGAAGCCAGCAAGGTGGTCATCTCCACCAGCGCCAACGATGACTATAACTTCAAGCAGAAGTGGGCTGCCGACAAGTCGCAGCAGGAGAAAATAGTGGATGAGTTCAACGACCCAAACTCCCCGCTCAAGTTCATCATCGTGACGGCCAAGCTGCTTACCGGCTTTGATGCCCCCATCCTACAGACCATGTACTTGGACAAGTCCCTGAAGGACCACACCCTGCTGCAGGCCATCTGCCGCACCAACCGTCTATACCCGAACAAGAACTTTGGCCGCATCGTGGACTACTTCGGCATATTCGACGATGCCGCAGAGGCCCTGCAGTTTGACGAGGAGAGCGTGAAGAAGGTGGTCACCAACATGAACGAGCTGCGTGAGCGACTGCCGGCAGCCATGGCTGACTGCCTGAGACATTTCGAGGGTGTGGACCGCACCATGGATGGCTTCGAGGGGCTGGAGGCAGCGCAGGACGCCATCAGGACGGTCGAGCAAAAGGATGCCTTTGCCGTGGATTACAAGTACCTGACCAAGCTCTGGGAGTCCCTGTCACCGGATGAGGTGCTTAACCCTTACCAAAAGGATTACAAGTGGCTCTCGCAGGTATACGAGTCAGTAAAACCAACCGGCGACCCTATTGGTAAGCTGCTCTGGTTCCGCCTCGGTGCCCAGACCACCAAACTGATTCACGAGAACATACACGTAGGCGGCATCGATGACTTGCAGGAGTTCATCCTGGATGCCGACATAATCGATGATTTGTTCAAGAACCCCAACTCCAAGAAGGTGAAGCAGCTGGAGAAGGAGCTTATCAGGCGCTGGAGCAAGCATGCTACCAACCCGAATTTCGTCAAGCTGAGCGACCGGCTGGAGGACATCAGAAACAAGGCGGAGCGCGGCCTCATCTCCAGTATCGACTTCATCAAGGAGCTCTGCAAGCTGGCTCAGGAAACACTACAGGCAGAGAAGGATGTGGAGTCGGTGGTAGTGCAGAAGTCTGCCACAGCCGCTCTCACCGAACTGTTTCTAGAACTGAAGACAGACCATACCCCTGCCGTGGTAGAGCGGTTGGTGAACGACATTGACCAGATTGTGAAAGTGGTCCGGTTCAACGGTTGGCAAACCACCGCCTCCGGTGAGCGCGAAGTACAGCAGGCTTTAAGGAAGACGTTGCTCAGGTACAAGCTGCACAAGGACCAGCAGCTGTTCGAGCGGGGCTACGCTTATATCAAGGAGTATTATTAGAGTAAGACTTTCACTGTTTCACGTACTTTTTTATGAAGACCTTTATCTCGAATTTGATACCCAAGATGCAGCGGTATTCCCAGCAGCTGGACGACCTGACGCTGCTTACCAAACAGCACTGGGTGGTAGTGGATGGCAACAGTGATACCAAACAGGTTTACATCTTTCGCGAAAACAACACGCTCCTCATCTCTCAGAATGGGCAGGTTGAGAAGGCCAGGTGGGAGTACCTTGGGCACAAGACTGTGCTGATAGAACGCAAAGATGGTATTCACTTATTTAAGCAAGGGTTCTTCAACGAGAGTATCCTTGTCTTGAAAATTGACGGCAGGGATGAGTACGTTTTCTTGGTCAATGAGACTAAATACGCTGTCGAGTTCTCTTCTCCTGAAAGGATAATAGACTTTATCAACAAACAATATTATGCTCTGCCAGCAACGGCTGCAGAACGGGTGCCCTCTCCAAGTTTGAATCTATACCCCGATACCTTTGATATCATGGAAGGCGAAATGGAAATTATTCAAAAAGGTTCTCAATACATGGCACTGCTTAACAATCGTCCTGCGCCTGACGGCAAGTACAAACTGGATGACATGTGGTACCTTCATGTAAAAAATGGAATTGTCTTTCAGGAATCCGACTCGTGACACTTCACTAGACATCTGAATTTCCTGTACTTCACCAGAGGCTATATTCCCTATAGAGAGTTCAGCACCTCGGGTACGTTGTTCAGCGGCGAGTTCACCAGCGGCGAGACAGGATACGCTTTCATTTCACTCGGTCTGTAGGGCACCAGCAGCGACAACAGCTGCGGCTCGTGCTCATCCAGCCACAGCTCCTCCGCCTCCGGTGACAGCATCACCGGCATGCGGTCATGGATGGGCTTCACCACCTCATTGGCTTCCGTCGTGATGATGGTGAAGGAGTGCAGCACCTCGCCTGTGCCTTTGTCCACCCACTCATCGTAGAGCCCCGCGAAGGTGAACAGCTCCTCACTCTTGAGCAGGATGCGGTAGGGCACCTTCCCCTGCTCCGTCACCTGCCACTCGAAGAACCCGTCCGCTGGCACCAGGCAGCGCTTCGACCTCAGCAGGCTGCGGAAGGAGGCCTTCTCCGCGAGCGTCTCCGCACGGGCGTTGATGGCACGCTTCACGGCCTTGGCGTCCTTGGCCCAGAAGGGCTGCAGGCCCCAGGAGAAAAACTGCAGTTTGTCCGGCTGGTCGTTGGTCACCACGGGCAGCGCCTGGCTAGGGGCGGCGTTGTAGTGGTCCTCCTTCAAATACTTCTCTACCAGCTTGGCCGCCTTGGATTTGCCTTTACTAGATTTGGGTACTATCGTATACCTTCCGCACATCTCACCTCAATGATTGGTCTATATTCCCTGCAACGGAAAGTAAAGGTCATTGGGTAACATTCTTAGAAAAATAAGAAAATCTTACGAGCTCCTCTTCCAGTCATATCCTCATTGGACTTGCAAAGAAATCTCATGCTGCTATAACACAGGATGAAATTTATAATAATATTTATTTATTAAAATATACTAATTTCGTAGTTCTACTTCGAAGCTATTTCAAATCCCTTATTCAAAAGTAAGAATGAGTAAAACAAGACTACTATTGGTAATAATCATGACGCTGTTCCTGCTGTCTCCAGACTTTGCATTTGGTCAAAAAAGCGATGTGTATGACGAGCTGTCCAGTTCCTTTAATTACGGTAAAAAATCGCTTGAATATACGGAGGCATCTTTAGGCTACATCAAGAAGAGCCACCTACAAAGCTCCGTTGAAGATGTTCAGTTATATGCCAGGAGAGCTAAGAATGAGATAGACTACGCCAAAACCCAAACTGGCTATGCAGAGTCAGACGCATCTGATGCTGAAGATGAAGCCAGTGACATCGGTTTTGACAATACTGAGGACGAAGCGGATAATGCTGAAGGAAATTTTTACTCGGCAAAAGGTAAATTTGATGAAGCATATACTTATCTGAGACGGGTGGAACATGCAGATAATAAAGAAGATGCTGATTACAATTTACGAAGAGCTAAAAGCTCCATTGAGGATGGTCTCAGATATTTGAGCTATGCATTAGAAGATTTGAATGACGCAGTAGATGAACTAAACAACAACAATTGATTTGCTAAATGTGTCCCCTTTCAACTTCTCCTTCAACGACAATAATTCAGACTCACAACAATGAAGAACATATTATTTACCATCATATTTCTAACACTTAGTAATGTCCTATTTGCTCAGGTGAACCCTGAACATGTATGGGTGGATGGGTATACAAAAAGTAATGGCACATATGTCAGTGGGCATTATAAAACGAAGTCAAACGAAACCGTTAATGACAATTTCTCAACTATCGGCAATATAAACCCTTATACAGGGCAACCTGGCTGGAAGCCCCGCGATTCAAAGGTTGTATATGATAGTTACTATAACTACGACATACCAAGCAGTTACATCTACAAATCTAAAGCAGACTATCACTTGGAAGTAGTCAACTCCTTGAATTTGCTTACTAACCTTCTTGATGAGCATCTTCCAAGTGAAATTGACAGACCCTATTGGACTTTAAATAATTCTAAATTATATACTCGATTTCAGATGAATGTTTGGGAAGCTGACGAGGAATACTTTGCTAAAGCTTTTCTTTCACTTTATTTCAAAGAAGCAGATTTGTTGTCAGGTAATAAAGAGTTGATAGATTTGTTAATAAAGGTTGGACTTGGCTCTGTAAATGTTAAAACTCCAAATCATACATTTGAAATCACCCTAGATGAAGTGAAGAGATTTGAAAACCAATAGAAACCTGCTCTTGCATTGCTCTACAACCCTATCACAGCATCAGTCGTTGTGGCTAAGCATGATAGTAAAATCACAGGTGAGTATATAGGTGGTTCTACCTGAGCAGATTGGGTAATCGGCTTTGGGCGAGGCTCAGTGCACCTCCTACTAGACCTATTTTTTATTATAATAAATTATAGGCTTACAGTTGTAAACGCAGAAAATGCAGAAATTTTATAATTGTAGTCCCCAAAGTATGGAGGGGGTATCAAGGGGGGGAGGGGGATACCCGGATACCGGGGGGATAGCCTAAAATCATTTTCAATACGGAATTTTCCTCAAACAATACACATGAGGTGCTTTAAGACCGCCAATTATGCTCAAATTATTGTTTATCTAACTCTTAAGTAACGATTTAAAGAACTAATCACAGCTTAATACAAGGCTATAATTCAAGGTTTGAGCTGAGTCATGAACGTTAAATGGCAGTTACGGAACATATAAATTATTAGGCGTTCAGATGCTTTACCAGTTATCGATTGCATTTAATTATATGCTAATTTAATCTAACTCCAAGAAACCATCGAACCGTGGGATTTAGTAAGCATGGCCTCCTTAAACTTCAGCTCTTCCACATCCCTTGGCAGCTATAACAGGTGCCGGCTGTATCAGGGACTTCTCACTCTTAGTACACATGCCGGAAGGCAACTTCTATCAGTGGCCAAAATGACAGCTGTCTCCTTTTTCTCTACAACTGGCCACACCTTACTACGTCTGGTTTGGCGCCAGAATATTTCCTCAGTGGTCTTATTTAAGCTCTTCTGCCGGATCGCTGGAGGTTGTTGCATCTTCGCAAACTGCAGCTTCCGTCCCAATAGGTTAGAATATCTAGCCGCGCTGAACCGCAGAGACGAGTAAGACAAGGCTTTGTATTCCTGCAGAAATGAGCAGAGGCATTCCTGATATCAGGAATGCCTCTGCTAAATTCAATCTTTTGGGTTTTCTATAAACTCTTTAAGTCTATTTCGATTACCCTAAAAGAGACAGCCATCACTTTTTGAGCACCATCTTCAGACTTTGGGCTTTCGAAGCTGTTATCAGACGGGCGATGTATACGCCTTCTGCCAGGTTACGGGCGTCCAATTCATACTCGTATACCTGCCCGGCCTCAGCCTTTCCAGTTGCCACTTTCTTGATAAGTGCACCCCTCACATCGTATACCTCCAGCGCAAACTGCTCTTCTTTGTCGAAGGCGAAGCGAATTGTCGTTCTGTCAGCAAAAGCATTCGGATAGTTGTCGAAGCGAGCAGCAGACAAGCCATTCAGTTCACCAGCGGTTTCGAGTTTCTTTCCTTTACCAGGTGTGGTAGCAATTGGCTCCTCTTCAGCTGGTAAGTTCGCAGCGGCTGAAGTACCGTAAGTGCTCAGTATCCGGATGTTGCCACCATTCAGTGTCATCATTTCAGACCTACCTCCCAGCCAATTGGTCGATAGCATCAGTTCACCTTTTGACGTTCTGAGCGTGATGCTGATTTGGTCTTTCACACCAGTAACAGTGGACTCGAATGCTTGAACCGATAAGTCAAGCGCACCACCCATACTGATTGGGTTATTCGAATCTGTCACATCGGTCAAGTTAGCTTTTGTGTTGAAGTCCGCTCTGCGACCTCCTGTTACATTGGCTGTTCCGAGTGTGTTGATGGCATTACTCTTGATTTGATAAGTTCTGACTGCACCATTGACCTTTCTTCTGAAGATGATGTTTGCCTGGCCCTGTATGTTTTTGCCAGACTTGTTCCACTTCATCGTGAATCCGAAGTTAACCTTTGAGTTTGCATAGGCAGCGTAAGTACCTGCAGAATTGCTTACTACTAGGTGGCCACCACCATTCACGAAATCCTTCCCTGGGACTGCTACGGTAATTACTGTGGCATCCTCCACTTTGCCCGTGTAGTAATCACCTACAGCATAAGCCAGTACTTCATAGGATTTACCACCGGCACTCAACTCGGAACTGTTTATCGTCACAGTCTGAACACCTGTTCTGGCAACACCAACAGTTGTGTTGGACTGATTCAGTAAATCAACAGGCAGGATACTGACACTGCCAAGCTGTGGAGCAAACCTAGCTTTCGCGTTGGTAATAATGCCTCTGGCATCAACTCCGTCGTTCCTGTCCGTGACAGTAGCCAAGTACTCTACATTGGCAACCAACGATGTAGAGTTGGCCGTAGCAAAATACTCTAAGCCGGAGTAAACAACTTCAGCATCTTCTACCTTAACCGTCATGCTCTGAACACTACTTGTTGAGCTGCCCAGGTTAGAAGAACTAGGCGTGTAAGTTGCTATTACGTTGTACTGAGCCGGTTTCAGGTCAATCTTAACTGTTGAGCTTGCCTGTCCGTTTACTGCAGTTGCCGTTGCCAGCAGGTTAGCTGCCGCTACAGAGCCTAGGTAGAACTTAACAGTACCAGCAGTTGCATTTACCTCGCTCTGAGCCGTAGCAGAGGTAACGTTAGCAGCGAGCGTAACATTATCGGAGTACTGAACAGGTGAGATAGCAGCCATAGCAATGCTGGTATTTGCAGCAGTGACGGTGAAGGTGGCTGTATTGTAAGTAATATGATAGTTGCTAAGCTCAACTTCCGGGTTAAGTGTGGCAGAGACAACATAAGAACCTACTCCTTCACCTGGTGTGCGGCTATAGTTTGCAGATACACCATCGCTAGCGATGAAACCAACTAAAGAACCTGTCAATGGTGGGTCATTTTCTCCAAACGCTTTGGTATTAGCGAGAGGTGTAACCGAAGCAGCTTTAGCGGTAATCACACCAGCTGTATTGGTCTGGTAAGATACACTATAGTTGCCACCGTTATTGCCGTCGTTGATTACCAGGCCGAAAGCCGTCAGCGTCTTACCGCTGGCAACAATCTTAGATTCAAAAGACTGAGTGGGAGCAGTTGCCACTTCATCGCCTGACTGAAGAGCAGGAACAACAGGAGCTGCAGAAGATGAATTAGTGCCATTGTACACTCTGCTATCTGCATTGGCAATCACTGTAATTGGTCGTTGTGAAACGCTTGCTGTTGTTGTGGCAGTTAATGAAGTCAACTTATAGTTAGGGTGATCAATCGTTACTGTAGCTGTAACCTCTTTATCACCGCCAACATGCTTATCATCAAATCTGGCACTATTAACTGCCACATGTACGACGTCAGTGCCAACTACATCAGCCGCTGGAACGCTGCCAGTCGCATCAGCATCGACGTTACCATCATACAGCTTGTTGTTAGCAGCTATTGAAGCTGTGAGCTGTTTCTGTGTGATGTCCAGTTCAGCGCCAGTGTAAGATAATGCGTAGTTGTCGCTCAGGGCAACTGTACCCTGCTCGATGGCATAAGAACCTACGTTCTCTCCGGCTACTCTGCTCAG
The DNA here is from genome assembly GCF_000373265.1 of Pontibacter roseus DSM 17521. Taxonomy (GTDB): domain Bacteria; phylum Bacteroidota; class Bacteroidia; order Cytophagales; family Hymenobacteraceae; genus Pontibacter; species Pontibacter roseus. Next base: position 994,276 of record NZ_KB890761.1, on the reverse strand, counting down.
GGAGCCCGTGAACCCGTCATCGCCTACAAGCGAGCCAGCAGTGATGGCGTAAGTCATGTCTGGGTCCGTCTCGCCGTAGGTCTTGCTCTGCGCATCGGCCGAGATGGTGATTGGCCTTGCAGTCACAGTCAGCGTTCCGTCGGTAGCAGATACCTCATAATTGCCCAGTGCGTCACCGGTAAGTGTGGACTCAATTGGATAGGTGCCTGTTGCGCTAGCCTTGGTGGCAGCTGTAGCATACGAAGCGGTGATTTCATCACCAGCCACTACACCGATGACTGTACCTGTAAATGCAGGGTTCTCGTCGCCGTACACTCTGCCACTATTGTCTGCAATGACAGAAATCCTCGCCTTCGTTATCTCAAACCCAGCGGTGTTATAAGTGATTGCATAATTGGAGAGCTCTTCCTGCGGTTGCAGCGTCGCACTGATTGTGTATGTATTTACTGACTCTCCCGGTGTTCGTACAATGCTAGCTGTAATACCATCGGCTGTGACAAAACCACTGGTTGAACCAGCCAAAGCAGGGTCTACGGTACCGTACACCTTACTGTTAGCCACTGGCGTTACGGAAGCCGGCTTCGGCGTGATATCAGCTGCGGCACTTGCTACTTCAGTCAGCTTGTAGTTATCCTTATCCTGTCCTATCAACTCTGCCTCTGCCAGCATCACTGTTTTTCCATCAGTTGCATTTTTGTCGCTGAACGTGGCCTTTCCGCCAGACAGCTGCACATCGTCCTGGCCGATTACCCCCTGCAGGCTCCGGCCGGTTACGATTGCTGCGGCTGTGCCGTCGTATACCTTGTTTGCCGCTTCAAATGCTCCCGTAATCTCTTTGGCAGTGATGGAAGCTGTCGTGGAAGCCGTTGAGTTGCCTAGGATGTAGTTAGGGTTGCTAATCGAAACAGTAGCGTTCACCGTTTTGTCTGTGCCTGCGTTCTTCGTATCGAAGGCTGCACTACTCACAGTCACCGTTACATCATCCCCATCGACTACATCAGCTGCAGGAACGGTGCCGGTGGCTGTGGCGGTGGTAGTGCCATCGTATACCTTGTCCTCCGTTGCAATAGACGCTACCAGCGCTTTCGGTGTGATTTGGAACGTAACAGTCTCGTCCACCACGAGGGTGTAGTTGCTGCTCAGGCCCAGCGTGCCTCTTGTGATGGTGTAAGGTCCAGCATCTTCTCCGTTGATTCTGGACAAGGCGCCTGTGAAGGCATCAGTGCCCACCAAAGCAGTGTTGGTAAAGCTGAGAACAGGGTCACTGCTGCCGTATACCTTGTTTTGGCCGGCTATAGGCGCTACCGTAATAGCCTTTGGTGTGATGGTGAACAGCGAACCTTCCGTAAGGCTCAGGCTATAATTCCCACCCAGACTGAGTGTTCCTAGCGAAACAGAATAGGTGTCAACATCTTCACCGACGGCTCTTTCTAGCTTACCCGTGAAATCATCACCTTCAACAAGCGAGCCCGATGCTATATGATAGGTAAGCTCCGGATTAGAGGCGCCGTATACCTTGCCCAACGCATCAGCCGTTACGACCACACTGCGTTTTTTGATTTCGAAATCAGCTCCTTCATATGTGAGAACGTAGTTAGCGTTAGCCGTCAATGACCCCTTGCTAATCGCGTACATACTTACGTTCTCACCGGGAGCCCTCTCTAAAGCACCGGTTAGGTGAGCAGCACTGACTAGACTACCAGTAGTGACTTTGTAGGTCAGCACTGGCTCATCGGTGCCATATACCTTTGTCTGGCCTGCATCAGCAGTTGCCGTTATAGCACGAGGATTGATTGTTAGATTTGCGCTGGTTGCCCCCTGGTAGTTTTGGTTATCAATCGTAATGCTGACTTGATAGGTATCGGCATCAACTTGCTCACCGTTTGTGACTATAACCCCAGTCAAACCTTCAGGCACTGTAGCAACAGAAACGGTTTTAGCGGTGCCATCATAGGTATGCGTGGTGTTGCTAACAACAAAAGAAGCATTGGCTTTGCCTATGACCAGATTACCCTTTACAGCGGCAGCCTGATAGTTTTCATTATCCAGCGTCGCTTCCACTTCATACGTGTCGGCGTTGGTCTTGCCGTTGTTGCTGATGCTAATACCCGTCAGATTGGCTGGAGATGTTGTCGCTGTGGCCGATTTCACACTCCCGTCATAGGTATGGATTAGGTTCTCTAATGTGATGGTTGCGATGGCTTTGCCTATCACCAGCGTGGCAGTGGAAAGGTCACTGCCTGAAGCTAACTGGTAGTTAGGGTTAGCCAAGGTAGCTAGGACAGTGTAAGAGCCTGCGTCAATTGGTTCTGCTACGGGTGTAGCTCCCTGTTTATAAGAGAGGCTTATTCCGCTCAGTCCTTCCGGGCCGGTTGTGGCTGTTGCCGCCTTACCGGTGCCATCGTAGGTATGGCTTAGGTTACCCAGATTAATGGACGCGTTGGCTTTGTCAATCACCAACGTACCAATGACAGGATTTGCCAATTGATAGTTATCATTTACAAGTGTGGCTGTAATAACATAACTACCCGCATTGGTTGGAGACGCAGCCGCGGTGCCGCCCTGGGAATAGGCCATACTGACACCTGTGAGCACGGCAGGATTTGTAACATAGGTTGCATCTTTGGTATTACCGTCATACGTGTGTCTCAGGCTTTCCAGTGTGATGGTTGCGATGGCTTTATCAATCTCCAGGGTAGCTGTGCCTGGGCTTGACGCCAGTTGGTAGTTGGCATTGGTGAGCGTGGCTTCCACGGTGTAGCTACCTGCCCCTGTTGGCGAGACAACCGGAGTAGCGCCCTGCCTGTAGCTTAAATTCACTCCGGCAAGGCCCTCTGGGCTCGTCGTAGCAGTTGCCGCTTTGCCCGTTCCGTCATAGGTATGGGACAGGTTTCCAAAACTAACAGTCGCTATGGCTTTATCTATCACCAGTGTTCCGGTTACAGGGCTCGCCTGGTAATTGTCATTGCTTAGGGTGGCTTCCACAGTGTAGCTACCTGCATTAACGGGTGGTGTAGTGGAACTTGCGTAGGTGGTACCGTTGGTGCCGGTATACGTCACAGTCACCCCACTTAGGCCAGTAGGGCTGATGGTATAATTCACCGTTCGGGCGCTGCCGCTGTAGGTCTGGCTCAGTTCCTCCGACACCAAAGCGAGTGTAGCTGCAGCTTTATTAATGCTAACATCTACAGAACCAACCGGACTGGTGCAGCCATTCACGGTAGCGGTCACGGAATAAGTACCCGCAGCTGCCATCGTCACGTCGCTGATTTCAGGATTTTGTGCTGTAGAGGAGAAGTTATTCGGGCCTGTCCAGGTGTATGTCGCTCCTTCGATGCTTGACGCCTGTAACTGCAGTGTGCTGCCATAGACAACATTTCCGTTGCTGGCAGCTGTTGGCGCGCTAGGCTGGGCTTTTACTTCCACCTGCTGCATGATACTGTAACTGCAGTCGCCTTGTGTAATCGTTAGTTTGGCAGCATGTATACCAGCAACCGTATAGGTATGGCTGATGTCTTTGGTACTGTAATCGGTAGTGCCGTTGTTGTCAATATCCCAGGCATACGTTGCGTCTGCTAGCAAACCCGTGGAGGTATTAGTAAAACTGTTAGCTGTACCTATACACACAGGCGTGGCGGTGAAGGCGACCACAGGTGCCGCATCATTGACTACGGTTACTGTAGCATTGGCTGTGTGCGATAGGCCTGCTGCATCAGTCACGGTAAGTGTAACCGTGTTCTCTCCGGCATCAGCGCAGGTGAAGGTTGACTTGCTTAGTGACAGCACCAGCGCATCAGCAGCGGTGCAGTTGTCGGAAGAGCCGTTGTTGACAGCAGCCGGTGTTAAAGCGCTGCCTTCACTTAGGTTTAGCGTTACATTCTGGGCTAAGGCAATCGGTGGGGTAGTGTCTTCCACGGCGACTGTGGCTTCTCCACTGACTGTACCTGTACAGGTTGCATCAGATACGCTCATTAAACTATAGTTCGTTTTATCGCCAGGTGAAACCGGTATAACTAAAGGAGAATTAGCAGTAGAAACAGTTACTTGTGTCGTATTATCGAGATAAGTAACACTCCAGGGACCAGTTCCTGTGAGAGTAATGCTTATAGCAGCTGAAGCTCCCGGACAAATGGTTCCTCCTCCTGTTAAAACCGCCGTAGGGGATGTGTTTACTGTTACATTAACAGCTGTTCTTTCACTTTCACAACCAGCTGCGCTAGTCTGGCTCACATAATATGTTTTTGTTGATAGGGCATCTGTGCTGGATAGCATGGCCCCACCAGTCTGGGCACTATACCATTTGAGATTGGTACCAGTGGCTACCAAATCAGCTACTGTTTTATTGTCTGCACTGCAGAATTTCTGAGCATTCGCCGCAGGTGCTGATGGGCAAAGTCCTCCCCCATGTAATCGCGCTATTCTATTTCTCACTGTTCCATTGAAGGAGGTGAAATTCCCCCCCACTACCACTTTGCCGTCGCTCTGCACAGCTACGGAGTATACAACGTCATAAAAGCCTGTACCGGGGTTGAAGGCGGTATCCAGTGAGCCGTCTGCGCTGAGGCGGGCAATCCTGCTGCGAGGCGCGCCGTTGAAGGAGGTAAACTGTCCCCCCACTACCACTTTGCCGTCGCTCTGCACGACTACGGAATAAACTTGGTTATCGAAGCCTGTACCGGGGTTGAAGGAGGTGTCCAGTGAGCCGTCTGCGTTAAGGCGGGCAATCCTGTTGCGGGGCATGTCGTTAAAGGAGCTAAAGAATCCCCCCACTACCACTTTGCCATCACTCTGCACGGCTGCGGAAAGAACAAGATTATTAAAGCCTGTTCCGGTATCAAAGGCGGTATCCAGTGAACCGTCTGCGCTGAGGCGGGCAATCCCGTTGCGAGGCGCGCCGTTGAAGGAGGTAAACTGTCCCCCCACAACCACCTTGCCGTCGCTTTGCACGGTTACGGACCAAATATAAAAATTAAAACCTGTACCGGGGTCAAAGGAGGTATCCAGGGAGCCGTCGGCGTTAAGGCGGGCAATCCTGTTGCGGGGCGCGCCGTTGAAGACAGTAAAGTCCCCCCCCACTACCACTTTGCCATCACTCTGCACGGCTGCGGAAAGAACAAGATTATTAAAGCCTGTTCCGGTATCAAAGGAGGCGTCCAGGGAGCCGTCGGCGTTGAGGCGGGCTATCCTATTGCGAGGAGTGCCGTTGAAGGAGGTAAACCACCCCCCCACGACCACCTTGCCGTCCGGTTGAATGGCTACGGCACGAACTTCTTGGTTGAAACCCGCCCCAGGGTCGAAGGAGGTGTCCAGGGAGCCGTCGGCGTTGAGGCGGGCTATCTTATTGCGAGAAGTGCCATTGAAGGAGGTAAACCCCCCCCCCACGATAATCTTGCCGTCGCTCTGTACGGCTACTGTACTAACAGAATAGTTGAAGCCTGCTCTGGGGTTGAAGGCAAAGTCCAGAGAGCCGTTGGTGTCGAGGCGGGCAATCATGCCAAGGGCAGTTCCGCCACTGGAAGTGAAGGTGCCGCCCACGATAACCTTGCCGCCGCTCTGCACGGCTATGGAGTAAACGACATCGTTAAAGCCTGCTCCAGGGATGAAGGTGCCATCCAAAGAGCCGTTTGTGTTGAGGCGGGCAATCCTGTTGGGAGAAGTGCCGCTGAAGGAGGTAAATTGTCCCCCCACGACCACCCTTCCGTCGCTCTGCACGGCAACGGAGTGAACAGCACTATTAAAGCCTGCTCCAGGGATGAAGGTGCCATCCAAAGAGCCGTTTGTGTTAAGGCGGGCAATCTTGTTGCGAAAAGTGCCGTTGCAGTAGGTGAACACCCCCCCTACGATGACCTTGTTGTCTGGTTGAATGGCTACGGAGTAAACAGGATTGTCAAAGCTTGCGTTGAAAGTGAAGTCCAGAGAGCCGTTTGTGTTGAGGCGGGCAATCCTACTGCGAGGAGTGCCGTTGCAATAGGTGAAGCTCCCCCCTACGACCACCTTGCCGTCATTTTGCACCGCTATGGAATTAATAAGATTGTCAAAGCTTGCGTAGAAAGTAAAGTCCAAAGAGCCGTCTGAGTTGAACCGGGCAATCCTACTGCTAGGAGAAGTGAAGGTGCCTCCCACTACCACCTTGCCGTCGCTCTGTACGGCAACGGATAGAACAGGATTGTTAAAGCCTGCTCCGTTGTTAAAGGAGGCGTCCAGGGAGCCGTTTGTGTTGAGGCGGGCAACCATGCTGCGAGGAGTGCCATTGAAGGAGGTAAAATACCCCCCCACGATAACCTTGCCGTCGCTCTGCACAGCAACGGAGTAAACAACACCGTTAAAACCTGCTCCGGGGTCAAAGGAGGCGTCTAGGGAGCCGTTTGTGTTGAGGCGGGCAATCCTGTTGCGAGGAGTGCCATTGAAGGAGGTAAATTGTCCCCCCACGACCACTCTTCCGTCGCTCTGCACGGCAACGGAGTGAACAACACCGTTAAAGCCGTCACCGACATTGAGGTTCAAATCAACCGTGTTGAAGCTGTTATCGATACTTCCTGGTAAGCTTTGGCCATGCGCAACAGAAAAACTACCTGCAGCAAACCAAAGAAGCGTTGTTATAAAACAGATATTATTTACAATATATTTTAAAAGTGGTTTAGCACCTTTCGTGGTGACAATCGGTTCATTATTGAACCTTTGAGGAGTTGGTTCTGCTTCTGAATTTTCCAGTAATTCTAAGTTAGAATCTAAAGTAGATGTTGTCTGCATATTTACTTGATGCTTAGGTAATAGTTTAAGGGAATAACATAATAATAGAATATTACCCACGCACCGTTGCGTGTAACAGGGGTTCCAACTTAAAATTGATATTTAGTATTTTAAAAAGTTAAATTTACAATTAACCAATTTGATTAACCTATACCCACTTACGGGTATTTTTGTATTTTTTAGATACTATCATGCACTCTTTGCTCCAAAAATTTACTTGATTAGCTGTAGGATGAATAGAAGATAATTTGTGGTTTTCTACGAGACATGCAGTGTTGGCTGACACGCCTCACCCATAGCAAAGAATGACCTTCCCGTGAGTACTTGATTATGTTTGAGTAAAATCAAATAGCAACAGCCTAATTGGTAATGTTGCCTCCATCTCGAATACACTTCAAGCAAATAGCCATAAGCTACAAGCAGTTTATGCCAGTCCCAACACGAGCTTAAATCAAATCGAAAGCCCTGGCATATTCGCAGAGTTCGAAAAAAGAATTCGTGTTGAGTTTTTGCCTGATGTTCCTCCGATGGGTCTCGACGGTGGCCGTAGAGATGAACAGGATTTCCGCTGTTTCAGGCGAGCTTTTGCCTAGGGCCATAAGCCTAAGAATCTCCCGTTCGCGTTTGCCCAGCCTGCTGAAAACATGGTGATTCTTTCTCAGAAAGTTGTTCTCCTCCAGCAGGCGGGAGACCTTGGCAGTCACATGGTGTAAAGGGTCTACCGGGAAAGCAACGGTGAGGGAGAGTAAAGGCTTGCCCTGCTCGTCCTGCAGCAGCACCTTGATGCTGCTCATATGCCACACCCACTCCCTGCTCCTTGAACTGCGCACCTGCTGAAAAAACGAAATGCTCTCCCCAGGGTGGTTGCGCTCCAACAGGCTTGCTATCCTAGGCACGTACTCCTTAGAGTCCTCCTCATTGAAGAAGCGGGAATGGTACTCAATGCCGAGCTTCTTTATCTCCTCCAAGGATATGCCTAACAGGGTTTCTCCCATCGGGGAGATATACTCCACAGCCCAATCGCGCAGGTTGTGGATGATGACCACGCCTGGTATGTCATCAGCAACAGTTGCAATGGTGGCTATCTTTTCTTCTATCTTCTTCCCTAAGCTGTTGCTGATTGGTGTTCCGGGCATATACGTTCTATAATATAAAAAAACAGCTACAGGACTCGGCAAAATGCCTACATTATACAAAGCTATCACTTACTCATCTGGATGTTCATACCTAGTAATCAAAGGATGGAAGCTAAAAAAAGAAGAGTTTTGAAATATAACGGTTACAAGTTTTTTTAGTTATATTTTAATAAACAAAATAGCCTATTTGTTTTGACGATAGCCATAGCACAGGGTGACCAGTGTTCTCCATGGCGCTCTGCAGTCATGCATATGTACACAATCAGTACAATAGTGTTGTTTTGAAAACACTTCCTGATTTTGAACTCTGTGCCTACCCACCTAAAATCAGGGATTAAGCAACAAACAGCGGCTCTTGCTTCGCTCCACAATCTATAAGCAACTAGATAACTTACAGAAGTAAAATATACTCGTTTCCAAGTATTTTAACTATGACTTATCATTTGGATTTTTGCTCAACGAATTGTACTTTATGAAAATAACCTTTACATTTATTTTTGCTGTGTCTGTATTTACCTCATTTGCTCAGGCAAGCTACACCCCAGTAGATGTGCCAGCAGATACGCTGCAAGCTTTACCCTCGACAACTCCAGCTCTAATTACCACCAGTCAAGACACTGCGAGGAAAGAGGTCTTCAGGAAGAATATAATCAAGGTAAACCTCTCTTCCTTTCTCCTGTACAACAACAGCATCAGCTACGAACGCTCATTGACCAGGAAAATTTCCTTCGTGGTCGGTTACAGGTATATGCCGCAGACCACGGCCAATTCTTCCTATCTAGTACGAAAAGCTGTAGATAAGTATGGAGAGGGTGATGAGGAACTGGAAAATGACGTGAACTCGACTTTGATAGGAAATAGCGCTTTCACCGGAGAAGTCCGTTTTTACTCCGGCCAGCATCCTGGAGCTCGAGGCTTCTATCTCTCGCTTTACGGGCGATATATGAACCTCAGCGCCGCTTTCCCTCAAAAATATGAAACCGAAAGCAGAATCTACACCATCCCTTACGATGGAAAGATTAAAGGTTTTGCAGGCGGAGCAATGATTGGGGCTCAGTGGCTAATAGCCAAAAGGGTGACCTTCGACTGGTACATTCTTGGTGGGCACTACGGAAAACTAAAGGTTGACATGCCAGCCGTTACTGACTTGACCACTATGACATCTGAAGAGAAGAGAGGACTGAAGGAAGACATAGAGGATACCAATGGCGATTTGAAGGACAAAACGGATTTGGAGGCAACTGTTACGAATAATGGTGTCAGCGTGAAGGGCACTGCACCGTTTGTTGGATTACGAGGCTTTGGATTCAGTTTAGGTTTAGCTTTCTGAAAAAGCTTTTTTGGCACACTTCTCTGGCCGTTGAGACTAATACAAAGGTTAAGGGATTGGGCTCGAAGGGCATGCGCCGTTCGCTGGCATCAGGAGCTTCGGCTTGAAGTTGCCATTATGTTCTCATAAGCATCCAAGTTTAAGGGCACTCAGGCAGAGGCTCAGGTATATATTGTTAGAATCAAAGCTTGAAGAGCCCACTGAAGTGTGCTTTTTCTATACATCTCATATTACACAATCACATCAAGTACATGCAAAAAAATTACGTTCCCATCTTAGTATTCCTAGTTTTGTTATTGACTTCCTGCTTAGAAAAGCATGAGCCTGTAGTACCCTCTAAAGCAGTACCTCCTGTAAGAAAAGGGTTAATGGCAGGTAAAGTCATCTGGCCTAGTAACGCTAAGCTAGACACAACTGGTGTGAGGGTACACTCTTTCAAAGGGGCAGAAAGAATTATAAACGATTCTTATGTGGCTGACACAATAAACAAGTTTTCAACCCTCTTTGTAACTAAGCCTGATGGCAATATTATAATGATGAGGTACAACTATCCTGGTCAGTCGGATAATGACATCACACCTCAGTCTACAGCACTAGCTATTCTTATGAATGCGCCAATAACATTATCCTTATCAGATGAAGGGCAGTTACAAATGATTCAAAAGATTCAGATGGACCCGGGATACAAACATTTGGTTCAAGAAGTGACAAATGCAGTCGTAGCCGGAAGAGCAATCAACGACACTACTAATGCTTCAATGTTAGAGGCAACCAGCCGGTTATTCAACAATGCCTCGAATCAGAGACTGTTAACCTACCGTGGAACTCCATTAAAAATAAGGACATCTAATCCGGGTACGTTTTCAATAGAGAACAACAGGGTAGCACATAAATATGTTGTAGGTATTTATAAAGAGAATGTCCGTTTGGAGTCTTTTATAATTGAAGGCACACAAGCATTTGCATCCTCTTTTTCAGAAATTCTCAATGGCGTTTTCGGAAGTGGCTATTCAACTCCTGATCAGAAAATCTATACCAATACCAATGACGGAATATATATGTTTAAAATCCGCTCTGGTAAGCCTGGGACGGGTGATTCTGCTTTAGAGTATAATGAAGCATTAAATGAGAATGTAATATACTATGCGATTACGTTAGCTTTCAAGCATCTCCCCCTAATAGGAGCAGAGTGCATCTACTCATTAAAGAAAGCTATTCAAGAATCTATTATTGGAGCCGTATCATTAAAAGAAGCAAAAGACGCAAATGAACTTACTGATAAAATCCTTGACTACTGCAGCCATATTTTCAGCACCAACACATCTTTGTTTGAAGACTGCCCAAATTTTGAGAAGCCAAACTATAACAGTTCATTTTTGCCCTCAGTAGGCAAGCTATTCAAATTTATAGGAAAGGTAGGTGAGGTGGGTGAAGCATTGAATATAACAACCCATATTTATGATTTATACAATTCAAGAGCTGCAATTGATACATGTTTTCAGGTTCTGGATAAAAAAGTTGTAGCATGTAATTCCATAACATCAGTAAAAGTTGATGCCGGTACTGTCATGCCTAATGACACGAGTGGCTTCGTTCATTCCACGTCTATCCCATTACTAATAAAATATTCTGGTATCAATCCAACACGGGTAGCCATTACCACAGGAGGAACACAGCTGCCAAGCGAAGGGGACTGGCAATCGGTTTCTGCTACCAACGGCACATTGGCCTACACGTTCAACACATCTTTTGAAACAATGGCTTCCCGGGGGATGTGGAAATTAAAAGTTTACCTGCGAACAGAAGCGGGTGTAAGCGCCCCCTATAGCATGAATGTACACTACAGCTACCTGACATCCTATACCCCTCCTTTTACTGAGGGTAGAACGGCAGAGGAGGTCAACAGAGATGCGTTGCCTATCTCGGGCATACCAAGTCAAGTAACATCCAGCAATGTAAAGCTAGGAACGTATGCAGTGTATTCTGCCGAACCTAGCATTATATGCAGAGGTCGCTCAAGTGAATTATACATTAATGTACAGTCTAACACATTGTCTGAAATCCAGGCTGGTGGCTATTCACATTTAAAATTTTATGATGGGAATGGATTACCCCTTACAGTCCTGTATTTACAGCCTTTTAGATTTTACCAGAGGGTATGCTTGAATGAAACGGAATCCATTTACCATGCTAGAATAAAGTATGTAGAAGTTTTCTTCAGGTAATCTTAAATCTGTAAAATGAAAGGCTAGCTTCAAATTGTGGAAGCTGGCAAGCACTGCACAGGCCTCAAGTAGAAGCGGACCGTGCTCCTCAACCGGCTGAGCGCCCTGTTCTCGGCGCATGAACCACAGGCATCCGTAATCGCATCCCACGGGGAGGTAAGAAGTTTGACGCCAAGATAGCAAGGTGTGAGGCCCAGATAAAGGCTGTGCACAATTTGGCGGAATGGCTTCAGGATATAGCATACAAACCTCTCACCACCCAGGGAGTGGGCCTCTCACCCTGGCCAATGTATTGGCAGAGGCCTAGGGAGTTCATGTGGGGGAAAGAGAGACAGGGACCAGTACCCGAGAAAAGGGAGATTTCTAAAATAGGCAACAGCAGAATCAGAGCAGCCGTTTACTTCCCGGCCCTGGTGGTCAGTCGGCACAATGCTGCCCTGTGGGCTGTTTACTGGCGCATCAACGCCGGGAAGGCAAGCAAGATGGTGGGCGTGGTGAGCTTGCAGCGCAAACTGCTGGTTATCCACTCGCTCTGGAAGAGCGACTTGCTCTTTGAGGACAGGGGGCCTAACCTTCGGGGACTAGGAGAGAAAGCGTCTTCTTCGTCAATAGAAATTGTATAAAAGCCTCATAGTGTTTACTTGATTTTTAAAACAGCACCTCTTTGATGCACTTCGGACCCTATTCCGGCGCTAAAGCAATTTCTCTTCTTGTGTTGAGTATCAGAAAACCTTTCTCAATGGAGCCACTTGGAAACAGTCCACACAGAAAAGTCCAGCATTTCTAGCAGTCTTTGCCTACTTGCAAATCCTATTCTATGCTGGTAGTCTCCTAGACTTCAAATCATCTTACCCTCGGTTATGTGTCTAACTTTCCTATCTCTTTAAACATACATTGTGATTTATAAGACGGCAGAACAGGGCTCTAGGCACAGCAATTAGCACATGCATCGGTCTATGTCTCAGCAGATGGCCGTCTCACGGTAAAGCGGACAGGCTGATATTAGTAAAACCGATAAGATTTGGAACAGGCAGCCCTTCGCGCGATACGACTTATGACTGATAATTGTATATTCACCCACATTCGCTACTAGAGACAATTATGGGAAGACTTCTTTTCTTTATGCTGAGCGTTCTGCTCTCTTCCTGTTACAGGGAAGAAAGCGGCCAGAAGCTGGTGCTGATTAAAGACGCCTGCAAGAGGAACATCTTCCAGAACGAAACCCTGACGGCAGGGTTAAATGACGAACTTGATGCAGCGGGAATGATGCGTGAAGATTCCCTGCTTAAGGCGGACTTGGAGAGGATTGTCTCCTGGAGGCGAGGCTTTGTAAGGAATCCTACCATCGAAAACCTGCTGTTGTTCTCTGATTCCATAGAGCACGCACACCACAAAAGCTCTTCATGGGGTTATGACTATTCGGCGCCAGTGAGTGAGCTTAGGGAGCAAATAGAATCACCCCCTGATAGTATGGCCTTCTACAGCCTTCTATACTATGCCACTGCCGGCGAAGGGACATTGCTGCAGCTAAAGGCAGCTCAGAGAGGTGCTGTAAATTTAGCGACTTGGAACGTCTCCTCCTACCTGGATAAAAGCAGGTATCGACTAGGAGACACTGTTTTCCTCACGGTCAGCACCGCAGGCTTCCACTCCGGAGAATCGGCTTTTGATTTTTCCCAGATTACCTGCAGGAACTTAGAGAGCGGGGTGACAATAAAGCCAAAGATAGTCAAATCAGGCCCTCACTATATTCTGATGTACACACCTGATACCTATGGTGCATATGAGGTAACGGGTGGTTTCCACAACAGACGGGAGGACAACTTTGGATACTCCTTAAAAATTAGAAACGGGTTCGAGGTAAACCCCACAGTGCCTGACAGAGGCTGACCCGTTCGGTGGCTACTGAGCACCTGCTTAAATCTTGTCCTTGTTGCGGTTCTTTGTTGTAGAACCCGCTCTATGTGTGGCATTTAATCCCCGAAACTTATCAGACTCTCCTTCAAGTCAAAAGAGGCTTATAGCTAGGCTTACTGCGGCAAAGGGCCGCTATTACATTGACTTCTGTGCATGCAGAGCATTGTATTTGCGTACTGCTAAAAAGTAAGTTAAACCATTCTTGTTATGTGCGGAAGATATACAGTCGTACCCAAGTCTACCAAAGGGCGCTCCAAAGCGGCTGAGCTGGTGGAGAAGCACCTACAGGAAGCGCACTACAACGCGGCCCCGAGCCAGGCNCTGCCCGTGGTGACAAACGACCAGCCGGACAAGCTGCAGTTCTTCTCCTAGGGCCTGCAGCCCTTCTGGGCAAAGGACGCGAAGGCGGTCAAGCGCGCCATCAACGCACGAGCCGAGACGCTGGCGGAGAAGCCTTCCTTCCGCAGCCTGTTGAAGTCAAAGCGCTGCCTGGTGCCCGCGGATGGGTTCTTCGAGTGGCGGGTGACGGAACAGGGGAAGGTGCCCTACCGCATCCTGCTCAAGAGCGAGGAGGTGTTCACCTTAGCGGGGCTGTGGGACGAGTGGGCGGACAAGGGCACAGGCGAGGTGCTGCACACCTTCACCATCATCACGACGGAAGCCAATGACGTGGTGAGGCCCATCCATGACCGTATGCCCGTCATCCTCTCGCCGGAGGCGGAGGAGCTGTGGCTGGATGAGCATGAGCCGCAGGAGGATTTGCTCGCCTTGCTGCGCCCTTTCAAAGCAGAGGAGATGAAGGCATACCCTGTGTCACCGCTGGTGAACTCGCCTGTCAACAACGTACCAGAGGTGCTAAACTCGCTTTAAGCCCCGATGCCACAAGCCATTCCCGGCCAGTATAGAACGAGGCTTCGTTGCCCTGTCGCTGATGTAGGCGGTGGGGAATCTGCCATAAGGATATCCATGCCCGCAGCGCTAACCGAGGGTTCAGTCATAAGGAAGACACTTTATCGATTGAATCCCTAGGTATCGAAACTATACCTGGCCGAGCGCTGGTTGCACCGGTTCATCAGCTCAATCTGCCATTTATAACTTGGATAGAATGCCTTCATGGTTTCGAGCGGCGTCTTCCCTGAGAGACAGCTCTTTTTAAACCTTATTTCGACGACGCCCTCGTTCGGTGTCCCCGATTTCAGCCGCGCGTCGTACCCGTTGCTGGAGTTTTCCCACTGCCAGGCACCGGGACTCCAGAAGTAGAGCCTCACCGGATAGCACTGCTGTTCCTGGGGGCAGTGGCCATAGTAGGAGCCGCTGGTCAGCACGCCGGAGCCGTTGGCCCGGAACGACACCAGGATGGAGACACCGTTGCTGGCATCGCAGGCGAACTCCACCTTGGTGATGACGGGCGCCGAGATGGCCCCCAGCTCGCATTCGCTCAGCGCCTTGGCCGAGAACAGCACCGGGGCGCCCGCCAGCGGGGTGCCATCCACTTTCCGGGCCAGCGCCTCCACCTCCTGCTCTCCTGTTCCTCCCAGCGTCCACGCCACCTGCGCGATTCCGTAGGCGTCTGTCACGGACCTGGCCGCGCTCAGCACGCCTCCGCCCCTCTTCATGCTCCATTCCACCTCGACGCCCTCCAGCCCCTTGCCGTTCACGTCCGTCACCTTCGCCTTCAGCGGGCTGGGCAGGGCCTTGCCGGGCGCGGCGCTCTGGTTGTCCCCGCTGGAGAGGAATAGGGCGTGCGGCCTGCGCTGCGGGACCAGGATGGCCTTGTAGGTCCTGGTGCTCTCCTCAAGCTCGTTCCGGTAGGTGACGGCGAAGGTGAAGGCCTGCTCCGCCCTGGAGGAGGAGTTGAAGGTGACGGAGAACCTGTCCGCCTTCCCGGTCGGCTTCGTCACGGTGACCGAGGGGTTGTCGAGCACCTTCACCTCCCAGTCGCCCAGTGACCTGGTCGCCACCGTCTCGCTCCTCACCGCGTACCCGGGGAAAGGCCCGAAGGGGCTGCCGAGGGTCTGGGTGTAGAGCCTCCTGGCCTTCTCCAGCAGCGTGACGGCCTCCTTGATGAGCGCCGACTGGCTGGCGGCGTCCTCGGCCCTCAGGGTGCGGAAGGTGACCCTGGGGGCGATGGTGAACGGCTCGCCCTTCAGTATCCGCAGCTCATCCGCCGCCGTGCGCATCTCCAGGCCGCTGGCCAGTTCCCGCTCCGCCCTGTCGAGCGTCACCTTCAGGGTGAAGGTGGGCGCCCAGTAGGCCAGGTCCAGCGCCACCATCAGAATCCGGCTGAGGTAGCTGAAGGTGAAGGACTTCTTCCCGGTCACAAAGGACATGGCCGCGTCGAAGCCCAGCACGCCCACACCGATGGTCCCCGCCACGGCCCCGACCTTGACCAAGGAGGCGGCCGCGGCCACCGTAGCGATGGTCCTGGCCGTCACGCAGAACGCGGAGGTGCAGTCATCCCAGTCGCCGGTCCGGAGACTGGGGCCGGAGGCAGCGCCCGGGTCCCCCTGCCGCCTGCCCAGGCCGGTCCCCGTCGCGTTGAAGGCGGCGATGGCCTTCTGGGCCTCGATGAAGTAGGCGTCGTTTGCCTGTATGATTTGCGCCGCGGCGAGCTGCTCGGCGGCGGGCAGCGCCCCGAAGCGCTGCATGGCCTGCCCCAGCTCCTCCTTGGCCCTGGACATCTCCACGGGGACGGTGGCGGCGCCCGTGCTGGCCTTGTAGTCGGCGATGTCCTGGTCCAGGTCCCCCAGGAACTCCGTCACGTAGGCCACCGGGTCGGCGATGGCCGCAGGGGCGGCGATGGTCAGCTCCAGCGGGTCCTTGGCGAAATCTGCTCTCACCGCGTGTGTGCCGGTCGGGAGGTCCCCCGGCACCAGTAACGTGAGGGAGTTGTCCATGTTCTTGACCGCCTTTACTTTTCTGGTGCCTATTTCGAGGTCATACTCCTGCTTGGCTAGCGTGTGGCCCTCCACCTGGATGACGGCCAGCTCGTATCCCCTCACCGAGGCGGAGGCGATGCTAAGCGTGCCATCGGCTGGCACGGCTGGGTTGGGGTCCTTGTCGGAGTCGGATGTGCTGCAGGCCGCTATGAAGAGCAGCATGAGGAGAAGGGCGTAGAGTCTCTTCATAAGGGGGAAAGGGTTGGGTGAAAGCAATGTATGTAGCCAATAATCCGCAAAAGTAGCAAAAGCAACCTCGTTTTCCACTACCTATATCTGGGTATTTGAATTTAGGGAGAGTAGGTGGACAGGTAGACTGAGATGCCTCTATAGGCTCGATGGCCAGTATCGGAATTGCTGGTGCGGAAGCGATGGTGCAGGCACGCCTTCAGTCATGTCAATCAGGAATACCTTATCGAGGTTTACTGCTGTTATGGGGATGAAGGAAGAAGGTGCTTTGCTCTCAAAGGGCTAGTTGATGCCGGTAGTCTCCACATCGTTGCGGAATTATTGTCTCTATCCCCTAATTGTGAGTAGTCTACGTAGTGCAGTCTCTTAAAAGCCGCTACTTTAGCCAACTTTTAACATAGCTGGGTCCCCAGGGACTGCTCGAAAGCCTATCAGTTAACGCTGAGAGGCTTTTGTTTTATGCGCTTCGGACGCTATAGCAGTTTTATTTCGCATCAGCTGCAGTTTTGCTTCCTAACCGCATAAAACAAAAGCGGAGCTGATTATGAATTCATCAGCTCCGCAGATACTATAACAGCTTATTTTTACCGCTTCAGCACAGCCTTCAGGCTCTGCACCTTGGATGCGGTGGTCAGGCGGGTGATGTACATGCCCTCGGCCATACCCTCGCCCCTCAGTTCATACTCATAGAGCTTGCTGGCCACTGCGGTTCCGTTAGCTATGCGCCTCACCAGCACGCCTCGCATATCGAACACCTCCAGCACATACTGCTCCTCCTGCTCCAGGGAGAAGGCAATTCTAGCGCTTTCGTTGAAGGGATTCGGGTAAGCTGTTAACGCATGCTCATACTCTGTTGCCTGGAGCGCTGAGGCGGTGCTTGTGGCAGTCACTTTAAAGTTGGACTTGCTGGTAGCAGTGCCACCTGGTGTGGTGACAGAGATTTTGCCACTCGTTGCCCCCAATGGCACACGCGCCTGAATCGAAGTCGCACTCGCTATGGAGAAGGTGGCGGCTGTCCCATTGAAACGTACCGCCGTGGCACCTGTGAAGTTGGTGCCGGTAACTGCCACTACAGTGCCGACAGAACCAGACGTAGGTGAAAAACTGCTGATAGTAGGTGCTGGGTTGGAACTGGTTACGGTAAAACTTTGCTTACTCGTGCCGGTACCTGCGGCAGTAGTCACCCTGACTTTTCCGCTGGTAGCACCAGCAGGAACCGTCGCAACCATACGGGTGCCGCTCTGCACGGTATAGGCAGCGCTCACACCATTGAAGGTCACAGCAGTTGCATCTATAAAGTAGTTGCCCGTGATTGTCACAGCGGTGCCAACCGGGCCACTGGTTGGAGAGAATGAGGAAATAGTTGGCACTTGGGTAGAGGGTTTTGTAACCGTGATACGGACAATCTCCTGCGCTGACAGCAACCCATCTGTCACAGAGAAGGTGATACTATGCTCCGCTGTTTGGTTACCCGATGGAGTCCAGGAAAAGGTGCGGGTGGAAGCGTCAAAAGTCGCACCAGCAGGCAGCGGTGCTGCTTCGTAAACCAGGCTTTGCATAGGTTCATCCGCATCAGTAGCAGAAACTATAAAAACTAGGTTACTATTCACGGCTACCGACTTAGCTCCTATTGTGACGAGCACCGGTGCCACATTCACTTCGTTTACCGTAACAGTTATCACTTCCTCACCCGACATAGCTGGCGTACCGTTATCAGTGACTCTGACAGTAAAGGTATAGGTACCAAAGCCATCTGCCTCGGTAGGTGTCCAGGAGAATACACCGGCTGGTGAGATGGTGGCTCCGGTTGGGGCTCCCACCAATGAATAGCTCAGGGTGTTGGCAGGCAGGTCGCTGTCTGTAGCTGATGCTGTGAATGCAAGCTGGGTCAGCTCGTTCACGGCCTGTGCGCCAATGGCTGCCAGTACAGGCGCTGTGTTTACCTCATTCACCTGTATCTCTATTTCCTCTTCGTCTGAGAGTGCCCCATCCGACACCACCACCTTCACGCGGTAAGTACCAGGCCCTTGAATTTCGGTAGGTGTCCAAGAGAAAGCACCCGCTGCAGTGAGAGTAGCCCCTGTGGGATAAGTACCTGTTGGGGGGGCTGCCAGGCTGTAAGAGAGTGAGCCGTTTGGCAACCCATCATCTGTGGCAGAAGCCTGGAATGTGATTTCTGATAATTCATTGACAGACTGATTTCCTATAGCGGTCAGCACGGGTGCTGCATTGAGAGACATAGTCAGACTATTGGATGTAGCTGGACTTCCGGTGGCGCATATAGCATCAGAGGTCAACTCTACCGTCACCACATCCCCGTTTGCCAAGGCAGCCGATGTGAAGGTGGCGGATGTCTCTCCTTCAACCGCTATGCCATTCACCTTCCACTGGTATGCTGGGTTCTCGCCTCCGTTGGTCGGTGTGGCCGTGAAATTCACGGAGGTGCCAGCCGCCACTGTGGTAGAAGGGTCTGCAGCGATGCTCACGCTGACCGGTAGTGCTTCTGTGATGGCGACAATATTGGTAGTGACAGTCTCTGTGCCGTAGGTAATGACAGCTTTGTAGATGCCTGTTGTAGTTGGGGTGTAAGCAGTAGTAAGGGTCGGTGCAGCCCACTTTTGGATGCGGTGATTGCCAGTATCTACAATATACATATCTCCATTAGCATTCAAGACAATGCCAGTTGGATATAAAAGTTGATTTGCCGCAGAACCGCCACCACTACTGGCTACTCTTACACCACTTCCAACACCTGGAGCCCATTTAGTGACGCGATGAGCATCAAACTCAACAACAAATATATTGTTGTTCCCATCAAGAGATAAATCGTAGGGAACACGAAGTTGATTAGAGGCAATTCCTGAACCATTACCACCTGCTACAGTTACTCCAGTTGTAACTCCTTGTGCCCACTTCTGTACACGATTATTAGAAACATCATTCACATAGATATTACCACTTCCGTCCACATAAATTCCTGAGGGATTGTTAAGCTGATTGGCTCCTGCCCCCTGCCCGTTACCCCCTGCTACGGTGACACCGCTTGCTGCTCCGGGTGCCCACTTCTGGACGCGGTGGTTACCTTGGTCCACAACATAGATGTTGCCACTGTCATCTATAAAAATTCCATAAGGAAGATTAAACTGATTGGCTCCTGCCCCCCGCCCGTTGCCGCCTGCTACGGTGACACCGCTTGCTGCTCCGGGTGCCCACTTCTGGACGCGGTGGTTACCTTGGTCCGTCACGTAGACATTACCATTTTCGTCCACATAAATTCCTGAAGGACCATTAAGTTGATTGGCCTCTAATCCAAACCCATTTCCCCCTGCCACTGTAGTACCTTCTTGAGCAGGAGTTGGCATTATAGTAGCTATCACCTCACTGCCATTATACCAAACTATTCTGTCTGCTTCAGCAGCATTACTAACATTAAGTATAGCATCTGGCATACATTCCGCCGATGTGCTAAGCACAGGTGCAAGACGCACGGTCACTTGGGCGCAGGAGGTGGTGTTGTATTGGCTCTCAGCCCGCACGTAATAAGTTGTGGTTTGGGATGGGCTCACGCTAATAGTAGCTCCGGTACCCACTTGTGTTCCACCGCAGCTGGCACTGAACCACTTCCATACCGCTCCGTCGCCCAAGGTGCCCCCTGAAACGCTGAGTGTGGCGCTGCCACCGGCACTGATTATTACAGGAGAAGAGCTTGCACCGCTTGGCGCTGTAGACAGGCTCTTGATTGTCATAGTCAACGCGTTGGATACGGCAGGACTATCACCCGCGCAAGGAGCATCGGACGTAAGTTCTGCCATCACTACATCGCTGTTTGCCAAGTTGGCCGAAGTGAAGGTGGAGGAAGTCTCGCCTTCCACCGCTACACCATTAACTTTCCACTGGTAGGTGGGATTCTCACCGCCGTTGGTTGGTGTGGCCGTGAAGGTGACGGAGGTGCCTGTAGCCACTGTGGTGGAGGGATTTGCGGCAATGCTCACACTCACAGGCAGGCTTTCTGTGATAGTGACGGTGTTGGTGGTGACAGTCTCTGCGCCATAGGTAACGACGGCCTTGTAAACTCCTGCTGAAGTTGGGGTGTAAGTGGTGGTAATAATTGGTGCGGCCCATTTTTGGATGCGATGGTTATTAGCATCAGCTACGTAGATGCTGCCGGCATCATCTATGAAAGAACCATACGCGTAGTTCAGTTGATTAGCTGCTGAACCTGCTCCATTTCCACCGGCAACAGTGATACCAGTGCTTGAACCAGGTGTCCACATCTGCACCCGGTGATTATGCCCATCGGCAATGTAGATGTTGCCACTATCATCTACAAGTACATTTGTTGGATTTTCCAATTGATTTGCAGCTGCCCCTTGTCCGTTTCCGCCGGCTACTGTTGTACCCTCAATATCTCCCGAGACCCACTTTTGTACTCGATAGTTATCTAGGTCTGCAACATAGATATTGCCGCTAGCATCCAGGAACACATCGCTTGCGAACCTAAACTGGTTTGCCGCGGACCCCTGACCGTTCCCGCCAGCCACAGTCACGCCCTCGCTAGCACCAGGCGTCCACTTCTGCACACGGTGGTTATTTCGGTCTGCCACATAAACATTGCCAGCGGGGTCTACAAATAAACCACTTGGGACATTCAGCTGTTTTGCTCCAGCCCCCTGCCCGTTTCCGCCGGCCACTGTCTCGCCCTCGGTAGCCCCCGGTGCCCACTTCTGCACCCGGTGGTTCCCTCCATCAGCAACATAGATGTTGCCATCACCATCTACGAACAAATCAAAGGCATTAGAAAATTGATTGGCCTCCGGACCAGAGATAACCCCACCAGCTACAGTGGTGCCTTCGGTTGCGCCAGATGCCCACTTCTGTACCCGGCTGCCATCTGCAATATAGATGTCACCGTCAGTAGTCACAAATACACTATTGGGGGAGCTTAGCTGATTTGCTGCAGTTCCTTGTCCACTTCCCCCAGCCACAAGTGTACCTGCCTGCGCAGGAGTTGGCAGTATAGTAGCTTCCACTTCATTACCCTTGTACCAAACGATTCTGTCTGCTTCAGCAGCATTCGTGAGACTCAGTGTAGCCTCCGGCTGACAATCCACTGAGGTAGTCAGAACAGGTGAAAGGTGTACTGTCACTTGGGCGCAGGACGTGGTATTTTGTTCGCCCTCAGCTCGTACATAGTAGGTTGTGCTCTGTGATGGGCTGACACTTATGGTAGCCCCTGTACCAACTGAAGTACCTCCGCAATTGGAACTGTACCACTCCCATACCGCCCCGTCACCCAAGGTGCCCCCTGACACGCTGAGTGTGGCGCTGCCACCGGCACTGATTATTGAAGGCGAGGAAGAAGCACCGCTTGGTGCCACAGACAAGCTATTTACCGTCATGGTAAGGCTGTTGGATGTAGCCGGATTGCCCGTGGCGCAAACAGCATTAGAGGTTAATTCTACAGTCACCACATCGCCATTTACCAAAGTGGCGGATGAGAAGGTGGCTGATGTCTCGCCTTCCACTGAGGTGCCGTTCACCCTCCACTGATAAGCGGGGTTCTCGCCGCCGTTGGTTGGTGTGGCCGTGAAGGTGACGGAGGTGCCCGATGTCACTGTGGTCGGAGGAGCTGCGGCAATGCTTACACTTACTTCCAAAGATGGTATTATGGTCACGTCCACCTCTGCTCTATCGCTCTCACATTCGTTCACAGTTTGGCTTACATAGTACTTTCCTGTTTCCAATACCTCTGAGCCTGCCAAGGCGGTGCCACCGGTTGCTGAACTATACCATTTGAGACTGGTCCCTGTGGCTTCTAAATCAGTAATCTTTTTATTTTCTGCACTACAAAAACTTTGAGCTGCAGCAGATGGTGCTACAGGACAAAAATCACCTAAGAGTAGTCTTGCAATTCTGGTTCGAGATATACCGTTTAATCTAGCGAATGCCCCTCCAGCCAGCACCTTACCGTCCGGCTGCAGGGCTAATGACCTTACATCATTACTGAAGCCTTCGCCGGGGTCGAAAGAAACATCGAGCGTGCCGTCGGCATTGAGGCGCGCGATGCGGCCGCGGGGCGGAGTGGTGAAGTGAAAGCTCCCACCCACCAGCACCTTTCCATCAGGCTGCAGGATCAGTGAAAATATTCCACCGTTGAAGCCGGAGCCCGGGTTGAAGGAGGCGTCGAGCGTGCCGTCGGCGTTGAGGCGCGCGATGCGGCTGCGGGG
>NZ_KB890761.1:970456-970833 GCF_000373265.1 Pontibacter roseus DSM 17521 | reverse complement strand
AAGGAGGCGTCGAGCGTGCCGTCGGCGTTGAGGCGCGCGATGCGGCTGCGGGGCGTGCCGTTGAACGAGGTGAAACTCCCCCCTACCAGCACCTTCCCGTCCGGCTGAAAGGCAAGAGACACTACATAATCAGTGAATCCGGAGCCCGGGTTGAAGGAGGCGTCGAGCGTGCCGTCGGCGTTGAGGCGTGCGATAAAGTTGCGGGGCGTACCGTTGAACGAGAAGAAATTTCCTCCTACCAGCACTTTGCCGTCTGGTTGCAGAGCCAGTGAATACAATTCTCTGTTAAATCCAGTGCCCGGGTTGAAGGAGGCGTCGAGCGTGCCGTCGGCATTGAGGCGCGCGATAAAGCTGCGGGGCGTGCCGTTGAACGAGGT
>NZ_KB890761.1:0-970169 GCF_000373265.1 Pontibacter roseus DSM 17521 | reverse complement strand
TTGAGGCGCGCGATAAAGCTGCGGGGCGTGCCGTTGAATGAGGTGAAACTCCCCCCTACCAGCACCTTCCCGTCCGGCTGCAGTGAAAGTGACCTTACTTCACCGTTGAAGCCGGTGCCCGGGTTGAAGGAGGCGTCGAGCGTGCCGTCGGCATTGAGGCGCGCTATACGATTACGGGAAGAACCATTATAAGACGTAAAAGTCCCACCAACAAGCTTCTTTCCATCATTTAACTGGACAATTGTAATGACTGACCCACTGAAACCTTCACCCGCACCAACAACTACATCAGCCGTATTAAAACTTGCGTCGTTGGAGCCGGGAGTAGACTGAGCTTGTATAGCAAAAATGTTACCTAAGGCAATCCAAAAATTTATAAAACAAAAAATACAGATTTGCTTCTTAGTGAAATTTGCCAAAAGTATGAGAAAAACTTTTGCAACAGTAAATAATTGATTCATACCAACCGCTGTGATTAAGATTTAATTTGAGGATAATGCATCATAGCTGTGCTTAGAGATGCTTCTTTGTAATGCACAGTTAGGACCAAACTTATTGGTTGGACATAAGGGAGTAGAA
This sequence comes from Pontibacter roseus DSM 17521, assembly GCF_000373265.1. Classification (GTDB taxonomy): domain Bacteria; phylum Bacteroidota; class Bacteroidia; order Cytophagales; family Hymenobacteraceae; genus Pontibacter; species Pontibacter roseus. The sequence continues at coordinate 969,590 of NZ_KB890761.1, read as the reverse complement.
AGGTTAACCAAGCAAACTGCTACAGCTCACCCTATACCCCAATATACTACATTATTGAATCATTTAAACATATACTTTACCTATACTAATAAAACCATAGGTAAAAGCAGCTATTCTCTGTGCCGAACCAGTGATAATTTTAGTATAGTACCTTTCGATTCTCTCTAACAACATCAGCAAGTACCGCATGGTGTTCAACTACTTCGACGCCCATGCTATCGGCCTTAGCCCAGCACACTAAGTCCATCTTTGGAGCGTCCGTCTCTACCTACTTCTACCATGAGGCAGTGATAGATAGCCTTCTATTGAACACAAACCTCTCTTCCTCATCAACATCAAGCTAAGCGAGGAGGCATTAGCTGGAAAAAAGGTGAGAAATCTAAAGCCCGAGTTTTAATTCCCCTACGGACTCCAACCACGTCCTAACAGCATATGTAGTGAATTGGAAAGGAGCATCAGCTAGTTTCTGTTAGCTTTAGATACTTTTATATATGAATATAATTATCTAATTAATTAAATTGCTTATAGTTATTCTCACATATAGAATAAGGCACTATGAGCAGCACCGGAGGTACTTTTCAGGACAAATTAGTCGTTGCTGGCGTATTCGCCATCATGGTGGCGATAACATTGATAACCCAGAAATGCGATGGAGCGGAAGCACAAGCTAAAGCATCGGAGGGGGCCGCTGTTATGTCTAAACCTCATACCCAGACCGCTCCTGTACTTATAAACCCTGCTGCGCCCGAACCTACATACGAAGAAAGGATAGCCGCTGAACTTGGGGAGATGTCTAAGGACATCACAAACACCAATATCAGCGTGTTCAGCACGTCTGATGATATCATGCTCTATATCAACAAACTCAATGCGGCAGGCAGGCAGGCATCACAGGCCAGCAGCTCGCCAAACGAGTCTTTAGCCAAGGCTGCCGCTGACCTACAGGAAGTTATCAAGGCAAGACAGCTTGAAGATTACCCGGTGTTGCGAGAGAAGTGGGTGGACATACTTCTCAGAGAAGCAGTGGGCGCTCAGAACATCTCAGTATCAGTTGGAGGTAAACGGAACACGGTACTGAATTTTACCGCTGGGCATAGTAGTGCATCCATGGATGGAGAGACTGTTCATTTTATCTATGAGGATGTGTATCGCAAGCTTAGGTTCAAGCAAGCGAACTATAAGTGGGACAGATATTATGCCTACAAGGTGAGAAGCCTCAATGATACTGATTTGATGAAGTAGGTAGAAGCTGGACGAATAAGAATACCATGTACTGGTGTTTACCACTCCGGGCGTCGTTCTCATGTTGGAGTCCCACCCTGCATAGCGAGCTTTAGCTTCTTTGGGTCAGGGGTGTACTGGTGTTTTTCCCGGAATTGGTCATCGATGACAAGAGTACGTCCGAGCACCTCCTCATATTTTCTACAAAGGTCTTCTTCCAGCACGAACTTGGCAACACCCGGAAGTTCAAATGCTCTCAGGTAGCCTCCACGCTTGTGTGTCCAGTTGTTGACAGTAGGCTTGGTTACCCCCAGTATGTCTGCGATAGTCTGGATTTTGTACATAGGCTGCTCGAAGTTGATGGCCCTTCCCCTGTTCTTCTTGATTGCCAGAAGCCGCTCGGTAATCACTCTGTCAGTGATTCTAAAGAGCTTATCCAGGCCCTTCTGGATGAGCTTCAACTCCTCTTCGTCTGAGTGTTTTCCACTTCGTAGTACCAAACGCTGGTCTACCCAATCGCTCATCAGCCACTCTACTTCCTTCAACTCAGCGTCTGTAGCCTCTGCGCATACGGTGAGCAGGTGCGAGTACGGACGCAGACTTCCTTCGAAGGCCCTGATGATTCTACCTATCTGGCGCTCCCTTACCTCCCGGTTGTTAATTTCATCGATATATCCCATATTAAGCTAACTTATTAGACCATACGTCTACGCTCTTCTGCTCCACGACCTGCTTGGCAAGTTTGACATACTTCGAGAAGTCCTTCGAATTGCTTGCATGGCCCGAGATTTCCTGTACTTCCAACGGGGTCATCCCTAACATCAAGAAGCTCGTAATCCCGCTCCTGCGCATGCAATGGGAGCTTATGAACTTCTCGGGCTTTACGAACTCGTAATGGTGCTGACCTTTCTTCGTGCGCACCCTCTTCACATCAGTATGCCAGTTGTTACCGATAATTTCCAATTGCCCCTCCTCCTTCAACTGGTCAAGGTACTTTTTAAACGCCTTGGCCATGTCCTTCAAGTTCTCGTTGAACTTTACGCTTGTGATGGTCGGCAAGAGTGTCCGATACTGGTGTCGATATTTCTCGATGATGGCCACAGCAACAGGGTTCAGCTTTATCCTGATTGGCTTCCTCGTCTTCTGGACTATGGTGTGGATATAGTACTCGCCATTCATCACCTGTAGGTCCCGCTCCGTGAGCCCCAACAGGTTCTCTACTCTTAGACAGGTAAACACGCCCATCAGGAAGGTGTCTCTCGTGCGCTCTATCTTTGGGTCCTCAGCAGGCATATTGCGCAGCAGACGAACCTCATCCGGGTACAGCACGAGTATCTCAATCTCTTCCTTCCAGACCTTCCACTTCTTGGTGTTGATGGGGGCTGGAATGAGACCAGTATCATAGGCCCAGTTCAGGCATGTGTTGATAATTTTCACTGCTTTACCGGTGTGGTTGTCGTAACAATCCAGCGTGTTCCAATAGTAGTCGCAGAGCCTGTGGTAGAAGGAGTCATCAATCCGGTCCCATTCCAATGAATGTAGCTTCTGGAACTTGTAAAGGTTGGACAGCACGGACTGGTAAGACTTTACCGTGTTGGTGGTTAACTTCACACCCTTGTCGTTCGTACGTGCGCCAGACTTGCTGTCAGCCACAAACTTCTCGAAGCACTCTATAAAGGTTAACTGCCGCTTCGCCTCCGGTGCTGCGGGCAGAGCGCCTGTCTTTACGAAGGTAGTTATCTCCTTGGCTGTTAGTTTTGGATAGTCGTCCAGTGCGGCTTGCACCTTCCTTGTCAGTTCCCGGATGTGTTTGTTCTTCTCATCGATATCGTCCAGACCACACGACTTGTGGAGTAGACCGCTGCTGTTCAGCCGGTCGGATTTGATTCCGACCGGTATACGGATGTGCTCTCTGTTACGGGAGGCGCAGATGTAGACATAGTTCTTGTAAATCTTGCTTTTCGCTATCAAGGCTTTCAGGTTTGAGGTTGGTTATTCACCACAGAAATTCACCACACAATCGTAAATTTCACCACAAAAATGCAAATCACCAAATTTTTGTAAAGTCAAAAATCATCTCTGGGTGTGCATATGCTGCGATTTATTACATTTTGTAAAACGAAATGCTAAGTTCGTGGTGGTCCCTTCGCGACCACAACAAGTAAATGAAAGCCCTTAAGATTCAGAATCTTAGGGGCTTTTTCTTTTTACAGGTAAAACATAGGTAAAACAAATTAGTTTTACCATCACCACTATACCTAACTTGGTTCATTTCATAGAGAACTAAGGCAGATTCTAGGCTTTATTAGATAAAAGTAGAGTATCAAAATCTCTTAACAATTATCTAGTTCTTTATTCACTTCATGTTCCCAGAATCTTATTACTTTCCATCCCTTATCCTCTAGTATTTTGTTGACTTCACCATCCCTTTGAATGTTGCGTTCTATTTTAGGTATCCAATATTCTAGATTTGTCCTAAGCGTTGCCTTTCTATTTTGCCAATTGTAGCCGTGCCAGAAGTCACCATCGATAAATACAGCTATTTTCTTCTTTAGGAATATCAAATCTGGCTTACCTGGAATTTGTTTTGTTCCCAATCTGTATCTTATACCTCGAGACTAGAGCGCTTTTCTTATCTTTAATTCTGGCTTGGTGTCCTTTGCTTTTACTTTTCTTAAAACAGATGAACTTTTTGGAGAAGTATAAAAACCTGCTGCTTCAGTAAAACGAGGAACATTTATAGTACCCTCTTCAAGAATTTTATGTCGTTTATTTTCCTTCTTCATATTTTTTGCTAAAATCCTTAGTTAATTATATGGTTTTACTATATTTGACAAAATATGTCCAGAAAATACTTTCCATGATAACTAAGGAAACATTTGGTATGCTTATTAGAAAACTCAGGGAAGAGCATAAACTCCCACTTCGAAAAGTCGCAGCTGTGCTTGATATAGACCCATCTACTTTATCAAAAATAGAACGGGATGAAAGAAGTGCAAATAAGGACATGATAAGTAAATTAGCTGAATTATTCACTGTAAATTCTAATAATCTTAGCATCGCTTTTCTGAGTGATAAAGTAGTAAACGAATTAATTAGCGAGAATTGCTCTAATGAGATTCTACGTGTGGCTGAAGAAAAAATAGAATATATAAGAGCACAGAGTGCACAACAGGGAAAGATTGAATTTTGAGATATGGCAATTAAAAAAAATTATTCAACTGAGGAGGAGATTTCAGTTCTAGAGGATGGAAAGCAATTACAAATAGATTACAGTGATTTAAAAGTCGAAGGGAGAACTTTAGAAACAACTGCTATACTAGAAGAACTTGATTTTACTTTTAAGCATAAAGGGTATACTATAGTAGACAAATTAAAAGATGGGTTTAAAACTGATATAAAAGCGATAAGTTTTTTCAGTGGAGCAGGAGGTTTAGACATCGGCAGCTGTTTAGCAGGTGTAGAAGTAATCTCAAGTATGGACTTTGACGCTGATTGTGTAAAAACATTATCTGCTAATCCATTGTTTGAGAATGCTCACATCTCTCATTCTGATATAAGCAACATAAAGGGCAATGATTACAAAAATCTGCTCAAGAAGGTTAAACCTAAAAAGTTAATCCTTATAGGCGGCCCTCCTTGTCAGCCTTTTTCAAAGGCTGGTTATTGGGTAGGCAACAACTCCAGATTAGGCATCAATGATCCTCGGAATATGATTGGGGAATATTTGCGCATTGTAGAAGAATTGCAACCTGATGGCTTCTTACTGGAAAACGTTGAAAGCTTACTACACCCAACCAACAGAGTCGCTGTCGACTTTATCATTGAGCGCATCAATCAACTTGGCTATCATTACACTTTAGTCCGGGCCAATGCAATTGATTATGGAGTACCTCAAAAGAGAAAAAGAGTCTTTTTTGTAGCATCCAAAAAAGCTTTCCGAACAACCGAGCCTGTCAAGACTCATGGAAGTGATGAGGAGAGATTATTAAACCCTAACCTACTTCCTTATGAAAGAGTGGTAGATTGGATTGGAAAGTTTGATACCCCAGATTTTTTTGAGAGACAGGAGACTACTGACAATGGGACTTACCATGAGGAATTGGGACAGGTACCCCCAGGAAAGAACTATATTGCCTTAACAGCTGCTGCAGGTTATCCGGATCCAAAGTTTATAGCTCAAAAGAGATTCTGGAGTTTCTTACTGAAGCTCCACCCAGAGCGCCCATCTTGGACAGTAGCTGCGCAGCCAGGTCCATGGGTAGGTCCTTTCCATTGGAAATCGAGAAGGTTGAGAGTGCCCGAAGTCGCGGCAATACAGACTTTTCCAGAAGATTACGTTTTTGTTGGATCTAGGAGATCGATACAGAAACAAATAGGTAATGCAGTACCGCCTCTATTGGGAAAAGCAATGGTAGAATTCTTAATTAGCAACATATAATGAAGCCAAAGATAGTAAGCATATTTTCCGGAACTGGGGGAATTGATTTAGGATTTGAGAGGGCTGGATTTGATACGGTTTTTGCTTCTGATATTTGGAGCAAGGCATGTGAGACATTAAAGTTTAATTTCCCTAATGCTGAAGTTGTTTGTGATGATATAGTGAACATAGATTTCCTTAGGCTAAAGCGGGAGCACGGGATTATCGATGGACTAGTAGGCGGCCCTCCTTGCCCTCCTTTCTCCAAGTCTAGATTCTATAGAGTTGAAAAAGAGAGGGGCATTGAAGATGAGGATGGATTTATAACTGTTTCTAACTATTTCCGTGCAGTAGAAGAATTAAATCCGAAATTCTTCTTTTTTGAAAATGTACATGGATTCGTTTACAAGCCCCATGCTGCTGCACTTGAGTATCTAAAGACACGTGCCCAAGAACTTGGTTATAAAGTAATTTATAATGTAGTTAATGCTGCAGATTATGGGGTGCCACAAACAAGGGAGAGATTTATTTGTGTAGGATTGAAAGAAGATTTGCCAAACTTTTCTTATCCTTTACCAACGCACTACAACCCAGAGAAAGCACAAGGAGAGATATTTAACTTGAAGCCATGGGTCACTTGTGGTGATATACTGTCTGATATAGATTTTAATCTACCTGAGGACGAAAAGATGCAGGCAGGCTCCAAGCATAAGGATTTGCTAAAGCTGGTCCCTCCTGGGGACAATTATCTTTTCTTTACAAAAGAGAGAGGCTATCCTGACCCAATATTTGAGTGGAGATCACGCTATTGGTCCTTTTTATTAAAGCTTTCGCCAAACAGACCCTCCTGGACCATCCAAGCTAGTCAGTCTAACAATATGGGTCCATTTCATTGGAAGAATAGATTCCTGAGGATACAAGAGATTAAAAGGATTCAGACCTTTGACGATGATTATGTAATGCTTGGCACTTATAAGGAGCAATGGAGGCAGGTAGGAAACGCTGTTCCACCAAAGTTAGCAGAAGTATTTGCTAAAGAGTTGATGCGTCAAATCTTTAACCAGGAATCTAAAGAGAATAATAAAATTGATAACTATGCCTTATCGGTTGATAGATAATCAAAGCAATAAATATGGTTTCTATACAGGAGAAGCATTTACGGATTACGATGCATCATCAGTACTTATCCCATATTTTATTGAGTTATTCGATAACAAAGTATATATTGATGAGACTTCGGTTAGAAAAGGACGTGGCAATAGAAGTGAGAAACTACTTAAGCTAACCTTTAGTACTTCTACAAATCAAGAGCAGTATATTTATTTATACTGTTTCCAAACTGAGAGCGGGGGTCGATGGAGACTTATAAATAATGGACAGAATGAGGCGAGAGTACAGTGGAGGGCAAGTTGTCAATGGGAGCCAAGCCTAAGTAATAAAGCTGTTGCAAAATCATTCGCTGATGGTTTATTGAAGGGGGAAAGCCTTGAGAACAAAAGATGCTTCATTTTATCTGTTTACCGGCGAGACGAACTAGACAAGGATATAGTCATCTCAGGGATATATCCTACTCAGGCTCAGGATGTAGAAACTAGAAGCACAACAAACAAGTCAATTCAGTACAATTACAGTGATATTCAAAAAGCTTATAAAGAAGGGATTTCAATAACTCATAAAACTAACGATCACCTCGTAATCCACTTTAAGCCAAGCTTTTTAAGTTGGTATCTATTGAATAGTGATAAGCTGCACGCATTGGATGAATACCAATTTAATGAAAACTTAAAAGCAAGTAAAGAAAACCATGCCCTCAACATTTCAGACCAATTCTTAGACAAGTTTACAGAGCAAGTGCTTGAAGGAAGAGATGTAAAAGATAATTATGCTGCTAAATGGATAGTAGGAGCAACTCAAAGTGAAGAAACTTCCAATGACACTCATTTCAACCTGCTCTTAACGGAGGGGAGAATGTTGGAAGCGCTTCAATTCTTAATTAAAGAAAGGGCATCTAGGGGACAAAAGGTAGATATTATCCAGGCAAAAAGAATCGTCCAAGCCAGATTTATAAGTTTAAAGGATGGAAAATAAGACAGCTGACCATCTAGACCAGGTTTCAATTAAGTTTAGACCAGGTGCATATGGCGTATATAGGAGCATGAAGAATAAAGCTTGGTTTGCCTTAGCTGAGTTCGTAGATAATGCCTTACAGAGTTACCTTGATAATAAAGAGCAACTTCTAGCTATCGAGGGCGAAGGCTTCTCCTTTCATATTTCCATAAGAGTCAGTTTAGAGGAAGATTCTATAACCATACGAGATAACGCAGGCGGTATAAGCTACCAAAACTTTATTAGGGCATTTGAGCCAGCAAACATACCTCTTGATAATACAGGCTTATCAGAGTTCGGTATGGGAATGAAGATTGCCTCTATTTGGTTCGCAGACAAATATATAGTAAGGTCTTCAGCCCTTTCAGAGGATGTTGAAAGGCTGGTAGAGTTTAATCTTGCTAAGGTGATGTCAGAAGAGAAGGAAGTACTGGATGTACAATTAAGGCCGGTATCTCTAGACAGTCACTATACGGAAGTAGTGCTTCACGGACTTAGCCACAATGCCCCTGCGCGAAAACAACAACTGACAAAGGTAAAAGACCATCTTGCGAGCATTTACAGAAAGTTTCTTAAAACGGGAGAATTAACCTTGTCATTCAATGGAGAGCCTTTAAAATATGAAGAGCCAGAGATTCTGTATGCCCCTTATGCTGATACTCCAGATGGGCCTGCTAGATTATGGAAAGAAGAAATCAATATAGTCACAGAGGATTTCTCAGTTGTTGGCTTTGTTGGGCTACTGAAAGAGATGAACGCAATCAATAGCGGCTTCTCACTTTTTAGAAGAGGCAGGATCATAGAAGGAAGCCACGATGAGAAATACCACCCACGAATATTAAGTGGACAAGCAGGCTCTCCAAGAGATAAAAGGCTTTTCGGGGATCTTGAAATTTCAGGTTTAAAAGTTTCTTTTGATAAGGGTAGCTTTCGACAAGTAGAGGAATTAGAAGCAATACTAGAACTAGTGAAGGAACAACTGGCCTTCTCAGATCACAATTTGCTTAGGCAGGGGGATAAGTATAGGAAAGTTACTCTCAATAAGGAAGCTAAAGAGAAAATTGTAGCAAAAGTTACTGAGAAATTAAAATCTAAATCAAAGCAAAGAGAGGCTAGAATAAAATTGCAGGAAAACGTTAATTCCTTAGAAGCTGAAACTGAAGAGAAGATTGCTACTGCGGAAGTCTCAAACGTGCTCCAATCTTTTGTAGGAACTGTAACGGAAGAGTTCGAAAAGGACGGAAGGGATTATGTTTTAAACTTGCATGTTGTTCAAAATCCAGCAATTATAAACCTGTATGAACTTACTTACAGTGAAGACTCAAATTCCAACTCAATTATAATACATGCTACTATAAACTTGGATCATACTTTCTTTGGAGAGCACAATATATTTCTAAACCCTGATTCTTTTGAACCTATCATTGCACTTCTAAAAGCGCTTATTATTTCTGAGGTGATTTCATTATCACAAGGTACAAAATTTGGAGGAAACATTCGTCTTAATATGAATAAACTATTGACCAACTAGTAAATGGAAGAAATAAAAATATTAGGTGCCGTTGAAAAAAAAGGTGCTGACCATATATGGGAAGTATCTATAGGACAACAGGCACGCGAGTTGGCAAAAAGGCAGCAAAACTTAGATGAGGATGAGAGGCAAACTGTACTAAGTGAGGCGGCTAAACTATTAGAAAAATGTGCTAATCCGAATGGTGGTAGCTGTGCATCCACAGGACTTGCGATAGGATATGTGCAAAGTGGTAAGACTCTATCATTTACAACACTGACCGCACTTGCTAAGGATAATGGCTATAGGATTGTAGCAGTGTTAGCGGGTAGCGGCAACAATTTGTTAGACCAAACTACAGATAGATTAAAGAAAGACCTTTTAGTAGAGGGAGAGAACAACCGTGCCTATAAAATTTTCTCAAATCCCGATATAGCTAAAGGGGACCATCGGACAATTGCAAGAGCTCTTACGCTGAAGGACAAGCCGCTTATTATCATAACACTTTTAAAGCATTATAAAAGGATTGATAACGTATGGACGGCATTAGAATCCTCTGAAGTGAAGGCAGCTTTAGAACATAACGCTGTATTAATCATAGATGATGAGGCAGACCAAGCAAGCCTCAACACAATGGCGTGGAAAAACAGCAAGTCAGATGATTGGGAAGAGGATGAATATAGTAAGACTTACTCAAGCATCAGCAGACTAAGAGCCGCTTTGATAAATCATTCCTATGTTCAGTATACGGCTACTCCTCAAGCTCCTTTGCTCATCAGCATGATGGACCTGATGTCCCCAGACTTTCATGTTATTCTTACGCCTGGAAAGCAGTATACTGGTGGAAAAGCGTTCTTTAAAGAGTCGCGAGACGCTGTTTGCATCATTCCGGAAGAAGAGGTCTTCCATTTTAAGCACAATAACCTAATAGACCCTCCTGAGAGCCTTTTAAAGGCTTTAAGGTGTTACTTTATCGGGGCAGCAATACAAGTTAGGCTTCTTTGCAAGAAGAACTTTGTTAGCATGATGGTTCACGCAGATAGGGAGAAGGATGCGAGTAGAAAGTTTAACTCTTGGATAGAAAGTATATTAGAAAGTTGGATCGCAGCATTTTCACAGCCAGGCAATGATCCGATGAAGGTTGAACTCCTATTCTCTTTCAGACAAGACTTTGCAGAATTTAGTCGGAATCCAGCATTTTCTCATATCGTTTTTGAAGAGTTGATGGAGGAAGTGATTGAAGTTTTGAAGGACACAAATATCGAGTTAGTAATAGAAAACAATAATAGTATACATTGGAGTAACAGTAGTTCACATATCCTTATAGGTGCTGATAAGCTAAACAGAGGCTTTACAGTGGAAAATTTGATGGTTACCTATATGCCAAGGTACAGTATTGGAAAATCAAATGCAGATACTATACAGCAGCGTTGTCGCTTCTTTGGCTACAAAAAAAAGTATCTTAACACATGCAAAGTTTTCCTACCAGAGAACTCTAAAATTGAATATGAGCAGTACATTGAACATGAAGAGGCACTTAGAAAGATTCTTTCAAAGCAATCTTTACAAGAATTCTCTCGTCAAATGATTTTAGATGGATCTATGAATCCTACTCGGAATAATGTTCTTTCCAAATCGTTGGTACGGAATAAGATGAAAGGCTGGAGACAGTTTAACGCTATTGGGCATGCAGGAGTTAATAAAGATTATGTGAATTCTTTCATTGAACAGCTAGAGTGTGAATTTTACAGTTTCAAAGAAGAGGTTGAGTATTCTTCAGATACAGAAGACCGAACACACCGAATAGCAAAGGTACCACTGGTAGAACTCATCCAATTCATCTCCGACTTTAAGCTTACTAATGTTGCAGACATCTTAAGGAAATCAGCTACCATTCAATATTTGACTTATTGGTTGGATAACGGTATAACACAGTGCTCAGTAGTTCAAATGGCCTATAATAACAAGACAGGCAGAGAAAGAAAATTACTTGATAATAGTGGTGTGCTAATGATTAATAATATCTGGTCAGGGAAAGACACTCGAGGAAGTGCTGTATACCCTGGAGATAAAGAAATCAAGGCTGGAGATGAGATAACTTTACAACTTCATTTAGTAAAACTTAAACACTTAGGCTCTAATCATCATAACAAAACTATCTACACATTGGGGCTTTTCTATCCAGAACACTTAGCACTTGAGTTTGTTGGACAAGATGAGGAATAGCGAGTTATTGAGAACCCTGGACAGGCTAAGGTCTACTTTACCTGCCCCTGGACAAGGAACTTTTGCTGAAGCTTTTCCTGGATTTACGCATCATAAAATAGCGATAAATGAGCATGGGGAAGTGCTTGTGTTAATTAGTTCTGCCAACAAAACTTCCATAAAACTACATTCTGTAAAGCTTGAACTAATAGAGGTTGCCTATAATCAACTATGCCTCATATCTACAAAAGAACATGCTGCATCTAAAACACATTTTACAGTACTTAGATTAAAATCCCTAAATCAGCATTTTCAGGAGTATTTCCTTGGAATTTGCAAGTTGATTATGCAAAATTTATCACCACTGCCTGTACTAGAGGATGTCCAAGTGGAGGTTGAGAAACTTTTGAAAATGTTTGATAAGGCAAATAGAACTGCTAGAAAAGCTATTCAGGGGCTCTTTGCAGAACTCGTACTTATAAGCGCTACTATCAATAAACAGCAGGCTATATATGCTTGGCATGCTAACCCTAATGATAGCTTTGACTTTAACTTTAATTCATTTCTCGTAGAAGTAAAATCAAGTGCAACGAATGAAAGAAAACACACCTTTTCAAATGCCCAATTGCACAATCATGCGGGCAGCATTTCAATTTATGTAGCGTCTTTGATACTGTTGCAAAGTGATGAAGGCCTTTCTATATTAGACCTGATACACAGCATAGAAGATGATGGCATCACTTTAGATGCAAGATTGAAGTTGAATGATATAGTATTTGATGTACTTGGGGAATCCATCACTGAGTTAGACAATATTCGGTACAATCTAGACTACGCACTTGGCTCATTAACCTTTTATAACTTGTTGGATGTACCGCGGATTGAACTAGAGCATATACCTCCTAATATTGCTCACTTAAAGTACGAAGTAGATTTTATAGCTATAAAAGAGGATAGTTCCTTAACAGGAGTACTCATTTAATTCTAATCATAAACTTTAAGAATAAAGCTTTGCCGAAAATCGCAAAACATACAGGTGAAATAGTCATAGGTAATGATTACAATTTTACAAATCCAGATACCTATTTTGAAAATTCATTAAAGAGCAACAATTGGACTTGCTTAAGGAAGCACACTGGGAACAGTGGTTATTTCTGTTACACCCTCAAACACCCAAAAGAAGGCAAAGAATATACATTGCATGTTTATTTAAAGCCTGTAAAATGGCGATCTGGTAGGTCTGAAATTGAAAAGCAGCATCAGATGGGAGCAAATGTTGATATGAGGGGGTTTGATGCACCTCAATCTGAAACAGAAAGGACATTGGCTTTAGGCATATATGTTGATCCTACTGATACAAGCAAATTTTTGATATGTGCATGGGGAGCATTTGAGTGGGGGCCTAATAAAGGAGTTAATGCATATAATTATAATATAGATGTAGAAACCCTTTCGCAGGGTTTTATATATGACTTCTCTAAAAGATTTAGAGACGGAAAAAAAGTCTTTGCATTCAAGCCCGAACTAATACATTATTATATTCAAAATGCAAAAAGCCTACATGAAGGAAATCTCGAACCGGCAACTATTCCCCCTACCATTGCTAGTATTAATCAAGAAGTTCCGAGAAACAAGATTATATACGGTGCACCTGGAACTGGTAAAAGCTTTGAGTTAAAATCTCAAGCATCTACCAATGGCTTCAAACCGGAAAACACTACAAGAGTAACGTTTTACCCTAATTACTCCTATCAACAATTTATTGGATCTTATAAGCCTGTTCCAATTTACAAGGTTGCCTCAAATGATGGAATTAAATTATTTGAAAGCGATAGAATCACTCCTCTTAGGACTCCACATGATAAAGAGCCGCTCATAGATTACTCATTCTCTCCTGGACCATTTATAGACTTGTTAATTAGAGCTATACTGAATCCAGCCAATGATTACTTACTTATTATTGAGGAAATCAATAGAGCAAATGTTGCTGCGGTCTTTGGTGATGTTTTTCAGTTACTGGACAGAAGTAATGAGGGTGAAAGTGAGTATGAGATATCATTTAATAGAGATGTAACCAACTATTTATATAGTAAAGGGATTGATGGCAATAATATAAAGCTACCAGCTAACTTCTTTATTTGGGCAACTATGAATAGCGCGGATCAAGGTGTGATGCCATTAGACTCCGCCTTTAAAAGGAGATGGTCATTTGAATTCTTACCTTTAAATGCCAAGCAAAACGATATACTTGAGAAAGAAGATGTCATATCTTTTCAAGGTAAAAGGTACGGTTGGAATGTCTTTAGAGAAAAGCTTAATAATAAGCTCAAAGGATTGGGAATTGCTGAAGATAAACTGGTTGGGCCATTTTTCTTGAATAGTCGGGAGCGCCAAGATTCAGATGTAATAAAAAATAAGCTACTGCTTTATTTGAGAGATGATGTGTTAAGGCATAACCCTGAATCTTTATTTAATAGTAAGTCGTTTTCCGACATTATTAATGATTATGCTAATGGTGATGTCTTTATAGGTGATTTTGATTTTCCTAAACATCTAACAGAGCCTACCGAAGAAGCTACAGCAGAGCCTACTGAGGAAGCTAGCAGTAGCATTAATCATGACGCTGAAGCACCAAAGCCCCAATAAGCTACTATTTATACTACAATAATTTAGGAACCTTATTCCTGATGCATCAATTTGATAACTACACCTTTTTTGTAGAACATGAATATCATCCGAAAGAGATTTTCTTAAAGTGTTTTGATGGCAATCAGTTGTGGTATGAACAGTTGCTGGAAGAACGCTATTTAAAGAGAAGCAAAAGTTCAGGTGATATATCTTTCCATTTCGTGGGCGTTATATCATATAAGAACAATGTTATCTGTGTCTTACCTAAGTATTTCTGCACCAGCATTTTAAAGGACAAACCAAACGAATTAAATCTTAATGAGATTGCCCTAATAATTAAAGTACTAAAAAGGGCAGGGAAAACTGATAAGGTGACTCCTGACTTTTATAACATAAATTCAAATCAAGATTCCTCTTCATCAGAGTTAGTCTTAGCAGATACCATAATTCGCGATTACCTAGAGCATGGTTTCTATCAAAAAGAAATAGAAACAGTAGGCATTAGTCAAGAGGGTGAAGTAAACTGGGACTTAACAGTTGACAGCTTGAATCCTATATTCTCAAGGGGTTTCCCAGTATACATAGACACATATTCCACAAGCCATGTCAACGAGCAATATTATTTGATAACAGAGATTCATAAATGGGCTATTTTTTCAAGTATTTCGAGATACGGTAAAATACTAGATTATCATTTCTCATTTGACGAAGATCACGTAAAGGACATACTTGACTTAGGACAGATTGAATACTTAATTAGTGTATTAAGAAAGGAGTTATCACAAGTTTATACAGACCGTAGAATTAGCTTATTAAAGAAACTCATAGCTCTTATTTCTGCTAGCTTTCTCTATCAAGAACAAGGCTTACAGCTTTATGGTACTGGTTATTTCCACATAATTTGGGAAAAAGCATGCAGTACTGTTTTCAATAATAAGCTATCCAATTATCTAGATAGCATTCCATTACCAATCTGGCATGACCTGTTAGGGAACAGCATTAAAAAATCTACGCTTATCCCAGATATAATTTCGATAAACGAATCTCACTTCTTCATATTTGATGCAAAATATTACATAATTAATTTTAATACAGAACTTAAAATTACTTTAGACGGAAATCCTGGAATTGGTGATATAAGTAAGCAGTTTTTATATGAAATAGCGTTCAGTAAGGAGAAATTTGATCAAATACACAACTGCTTTCTCTTCCCTAAACTACAGGAAGCTTTCTTTAGCATCTTTGGTTTTACAACTCTTGCCCTCTTTCCTGATAAGAGGATTTGGAACATAAGTATCTCACCAAATAAACTCTTCATGAATTATTTAAAGAATCAAACAGAAGGTGAAACTCAATTAAGCAAGATTGATACAAGGATAAAATCTATAATTGATAAAGCGTAAGTTTTGTTATTTAAATCTGCCTATTTTAAAACAGCATGCCACCCATGCTCCTTCTCCTATAACAAATAGTCATAAGGATAAAAGAAATCTGGATAACAAAGTGCTATAATCACTGGCGCCGTTGGTTTTGTGTGGCTCATCTTCTGGTTCCTTCTATATGAAGTACCCGCCCGCCACGCCAAGCTGACAAAAGCGGAGTTTGACTACATCCACAGTGACGTGGAGGACACGGCGGCAGTGGCAGAAGAGACCGAATCTAAAATATCCTGGATGAAACTACTGGGATTCAGGCAGACTTGGGCCTTCGTACTGGGCAAGTTTTTGACAGACCCTGTATGGTGGTTTTACCTGTTCTGGTTGCCTGACTTTCTCAACAAACAGTATGGCCTAGAAGGCACTGATATTGCTTTGCCGGTGGCCCTAGTATACACCATGTCTACCATTGGAAGTATAGGCGGCGGCTGGTTACCGCTCAATTTCATCAGAAACGGCATGAGCGTTTTCAAGGCGCGCAAAACGTCGATGCTCCTATATGCTTTGCTGGTGTTGCCAATCGTTTTTGCCCAGCAGCTGGGTCAGGTTGATATGTGGCTGGCGGTCTTCATTATCGGGGTTGCAGCTTCTGCGCACCAAGCCTGGAGTGCCAATATTTTCACTACCGTATCGGATATGTTCCCCAAGAGGGCGGTGGCCACCATTACAGGTATAGGCGGCATGGCTGGCGGCTTGGGAGGCATCATGCTCTCAGCCTTAGTGCAGAAACAGATGTTCGTCTATTATGAAAGCATCGGTCAGATAGAAATCGCCTACTACATCATGTTCTTCATCTGCGGAGGCGCCTATTTGCTTGCCTGGGCTATTATGCAGCTGCTGGTGCCAAAAATGAAGCCCATAGAACTCTGATTTATGGATTCGTGTAAAAGGGCTTCCCAACGGAAGCTCTTTTTGTTTCCTACAAAAGGTGATTGCGGCATCTGGCAGCCTGCCTGAACAAAAATCGACAACCGTTCACTCTGCCTTTCGATTCAGTTCCCGCGGCACCCGCCCCTTTGAAATCGTCCTGTTACGCATTGAGGCCACCACCGTGGAGACGCCTCCTGGTACGCTTTCGGATACGAGAACATCCCTTTACAGCAGGATAAACGGCCAGCTTCTGTAAAAAGAAAAACCTATCGCTAGGATAGGTTTTTGATTCTATGGGAAACTACAACTGCTTCGTTCTTTGGTTTTGCGCGGCTGCCACTATACAGTTCTTGCACAGAAGCCGGTTACTTCATTCTGACTCATCACTCAGCAGCGAATCCAGTTTGCAAACTTTGGCAATCGCTTGCCGGTTGCTCTTCTAATTTAGGTGTAAGACAGGCCGGATTCGAACCGGCGACCTTTACCATGTCAAGGTAACGCTCTAACCAACTGAGCTACTATCTTAGGTTTAATAATATCTGCTCTTTTAGAAGGACTGTATACTATGGCCTTGTGCCTAATTACCCTACTATCTGGAGGACAAATATACTAATTCTGTAAATAGTTGTTAGGCTACTGACTACAATTCACAGGCTAGCCTAATATTATTTGCTTTATGCCTTATAAAGAATTAGAATTCTAATTAGTGAGAAGTATAAATCTGCCTCATAGGCCGGCAAATGTAAGTTGGTTGTTGATGAACACATCAAACACCCGTTTTGCAAAATATCCCTGTTCCTGATGGGTGCTACCCAAGCATAGGCCAATGCTGCTTTTGAAAACAGACTTAGCCAAAGAAGAGGCTATAAAAAAGCATTTGAGTATTTATGCTGCCATTCCCTCGGGGAGTGAGAAACGGTTCTTGTAGCGAAACAGCTCTGACAATGTGGGATTGTCTACGTTAAATTTCACGTGGTCTTCGGCTAGCTCGCCCCATGAGTTGAAGATTTGCCATACCTGCTGGCCCGTGCCAAAGGTATAGATTTCAACCTCCGTCATGTTGCGCTGAAAAAAGGACTCCAATTCCACATCCTCTTCCCGCATCGGCACTTGTATGAACCTACTGTCAATATTCATAATCTCGATGATTTCAGCAGGCCTTCCTTCACTGGACGGCATATAGAAGTAGGCGACTTGCGGGTATATAGTTTGGTCTCTGACTTGGGAGGGGCGGTATTGGTGTATGTGGTTCATTAGCAAGTCCTGTGTTGAATTAGCTGGCATAAATGCTCGTCAAAGGTTACAGAATAAAGGTTTATTTATATTCCTCCCCACCGCAATCTCCTTGTTTTTTCCTTTGGGCCACTGCAATTCTGTGCAACAGCAAGCAGAGGCATAACCCACTGCAATAAGCCTTTCAGAGAGCTGTATCCGTTGGCAAAGAGCTGTTGGTCCTGCTTCATGAACTGCACGATAGTGGCTGTCACACGCATATACAACTTCTAGTTGCATTCGGTTTTATCTGATAGAAGATTCATCAAACATTCCAAAAAGTTATATATTAAGTTACGTTCAACGACAAACGGCCTTGTAAACCTTTTGTCTGTAGCCATTGTTCAGATTTATCGCTAATTTTGCAGTTGTAAACATTTTTAACTTAATAGCTGATAATCATGGGAATGTATCCTGAATATATGGTTGCCCCGATACGTGAGGACCTCACTTCTGCGGGATTTGAGCAACTGATGACTTCTGAAGAAGTAGAGCAGGCGTTGTCTACTAAAGAGGGCACCGTGCTGGTTGCTGTGAACTCGGTTTGCGGCTGCGCAGCCTCCAAGGCGCGTCCTGCCCTTAAAATGGCGGTGGCATCATCTGAGAAGCGCCCCGACAAGATGATTACCGTTTTTGCAGGTATGGAACAGGAAGCCGTGGCCAAGGCCAGAGAGTTCATGCTGCCATACCCGCCATCCTCCCCTTCTATCGCGCTCTTCAAAGACGGCGAACTGGTGCACATGATTGAGCGTTACCACATTGAGGGTAACGAGCTGAACCGCATCGTAGACAACCTGCAGGGCGCGTTTGAGGCTTATTGCTAGTTTGTAACTCTCCCTAAAAGCGAAGGCCGGTGTCATCAGACACCGGCCTTCGCTTTTTAAGGTATAGGTATAGCACTTGTTAGGCCGTAGGTAGGCGCTGCAAATCAAACCCGATGTCGCGGCGGTAGTAGCGGTCTGACCAGTTGATGGTTTCTGCGGCGGCATTGGCTTTCGCCAGAGCAGCCTCCAGGTTTTCCCCCAGAGCCGTAACGGCGATTACGCGGCCGCCATTGCTCAGGATTTTGTCGTCTACGCGCTTGGTTCCGGCATGGAATACCAACGTATCAGCATCCACACGGTCCAGCCCGCTTATTTCCTTGCCTTTATCAAAGCCTTCCGGATAGCCGCCCGACACCAAAAACACGGTAGCAGCCGTGCGTGGGTCTACTTCCAACTGGAAGCTGCCCAGTTTGTGGTCGTGCAGGGCCAGAAATAACTCAAACAGGTCAGACTTGATGCGGGGCAGTATGGCCTCCGTCTCCGGGTCCCCCAGTCGCACGTTGTACTCAATCACGTATGGCTCCCCGTTCACATTCATCAGGCCGATGAACAGGAAACCAGTATAGTCTATGTTCTCCGCCTGCAGGCCTTTGATGGTAGGCTCTATCACGCGCTCCTTCACCTTCTGCATGAACACATCATCCACGAACGGAACCGGTGATATGGCACCCATACCACCGGTGTTCAAGCCGGTATCGCCTTCGCCTATACGCTTGTAGTCCTTGGCCTCAGGCAGCAGGACATACTCCCGGCCATCCGTCAGGATGAACACCGATACTTCTATACCTACCAGAAACTCTTCTATTACCACCTTGCTGCCTGCCTTGCCAAACTTCTGGTTGCGCAGCATCGACTCCAAAGTATCTATCGCCTCATCAAAGTTTTGAGCGATGATAACGCCTTTGCCTGCCGCCAGGCCGTCTGCTTTCAGCACAACCGGGTAGCTGTGGTGACGTAGGTACTCCACCGCGTCCCGGTAGTTGTCCTCGGTGAAGGTCTGGTATCGGGCTGTAGGTATGTTATATCGCTGTAGGAAGGACTTGCAGAAGTCCTTGCTCCCTTCCAGTAGCGCCCCTGCTTTTTTAGGCCCCACCACCAGAATGTGCTTCAGGTATTCCGTCTCCTGGAAATAATCGTGTATACCCTCCACTAATGCATTTTCCGACCCTACCACTACCATCATAATATTGAAATCGGTGGCGAACTTTGCCAGCTCCTCAAAATCGTGGATGTCTATGCTCGCGTTGGTATGGAAAACGGACGTACCTGCGTTTCCGGGAGCCACAAATATCTTCTCGGCGTATTCGCTTTGGCTAAGCTTCCAGGCCAGGGCGTGTTCTCTGGCGCCAGATCCTATTATAAGTACGTTCATAGTCTAATTGCTTATGGCTGATTGTTGATTACTGCTCTCAGCGTCACTAAAAGCATTGATGCGAAGTTATAAATTTATACTTGCCGGTGCAGCACAATCCATAGCTTTTACTTTTGGAATTTACTTAAAATAAAAAGACCGCTGTAGTGAACAACGGTCTCTCTATACTTAGTATGCTTGCTGCGATTGACATTGAGCAATCAGCAGATTAGTTCGCGTATTCTGACAAAAACTTGATGCGCATCAGGCGCAGGTCCTCTTCGGTATAGTCGTCCGTGCCGAGCTCCTTCAGCGCCACCCCTATGTTGTCAGTGCTGGCGTTCATGAAATAGTCGTATATCTCGTCCTGGCGCTCCTCATCCAACACGTTGTTGATGTAGTAGTTGAGGTTAAGTTTGGTGCCGGAGTAGCAGATGTGCTCAATCTCCTCAATCAGCTCCTGCATGGTCAGGTCCTTGGATGAAGCTATCTCCTCCAGGTCCACTTTCTTGTCTATCTGCTGGATGATGTAAATCTTGATTTTGGACTTGTTCACCGTGGTTTTCACCACCACATCAGCCGCCGTCACAATGTCGTTCTCCTCCACATATTTGGTAATCAGGTCCAGGAACGGCTTTCCGAACTTCTGCACCTTGCCCATACCTACGCCGGCGATGTAGGCCAGGTCTTCTCGGGTGGTAGGGTATACCGTCGCCATCTCCTTGAGCGATGGGTCCTGGAACAGTACGTAAGGAGGCAGCCCTTTTTCCTTGGCCATCTTCTTGCGCAGGTTCTTGAGCAGGTCAAACAGCACCTCATCGTGTCCGGCCGAGGCCTGTGTCTCCTCTTTCTCCTCGTCGAGCTTCACCTCCTGTTCGTAGTCGTGGTCTTTGGAAAGCTGAATCGGGTGTGGGTTCTGGATAAAGCCTAGCCCCTTCTGCGTCAGTTTCACGATGCCGAAGTTCTCGATGTCTTTCTCCAGGTACTCAGACAGCAGCACCTGCCGCAGCACAGAGCTCCAGAACTGCACATCGTTGTCTTTGCCAGCTCCAAACACCTCCAGCTTGTCATGGTCGTAGCTGACCACGTACTGGTTGCGCAAGCCGGTGAGCACGGCCGTGTTATGGTCTATTGTGAAGCGCTCGCCTGTCTGCTGCACCGTTTTCAGTGCCAGCAGCACCTCGTCCTGCGCCTCAAAGCGCTCTTTGGGGTGCAGGCAGTTGTCGCAGAAGCCGCAGTCTTTCTCGTAGGCCTCTCCGAAGTAATGCAGCAGCTGCTTGCGGCGGCACACGGCGGAGTCAGCATACGAGGCCATCTCCTGCAGCAGCAGCTTGGAGTTATCGCGCTCCGTTACCGGCTTGTCTTTATTGAATTTCTCCAGCTTGATGATGTCATCGTAGCTGTAGAACATGATGCAGTTTCCTTCCAGTCCGTCACGGCCCGCACGGCCTGTCTCCTGGTAATAGCCTTCTATGGATTTCGGAGTGTCGTAGTGAATCACGAAGCGCACATCCGGCTTGTCTATGCCCATACCGAAGGCGATGGTCGCCACAATCACGTCCACCTCCTCGTTCAGGAAGGCGTCCTGGTTGGCCATGCGTATGTGGGAATCCAGGCCGGCATGGTATGGCAGCGCCTTGATGTCGTTCACGCGAAGCAGTTCTGCTATCTCCTCCACCTTCTTGCGGCTCAGGCAGTAAATCACACCGCTCTTGCCCTTGTGCTTCTTCACGTACTGAATGACCTGCTTCTTGGTGTTGTGCTTAGGGCGAACCTCGTAATACAGGTTGGTGCGGTTAAACGAAGACTTGAACACAGAAGCTTCGTCCATCTGTAGGTTGCGCTGGATGTCCAGCTGTACTTTGGGCGTGGCTGTGGCAGTAAGGGCAATGATAGGCAGGTTGCCAATCTGGTCGATGATGCCGCGTATGCGACGGTACTCCGGGCGGAAGTCGTGCCCCCACTCCGAGATACAATGCGCCTCATCGATGGCGACAAAGGAAATATTGGAGTTGCGCAGGAATTCCACGGTCTCCTCTTTGGTAAGCGACTCCGGTGCCACATACAGCAGCTTCACTTCCCCGGATAGCGTTTCTTTCTTCACCTTGTTAATTTCTGACTTCGAGAGCGTCGAGTTCAGAAACTGGGCATTCACGCCAAAGGCATTCAATTGGTCCACCTGGTTTTTCATCAGCGCGATGAGCG
Organism: Pontibacter roseus DSM 17521; assembly: GCF_000373265.1. Taxonomy (GTDB): domain Bacteria; phylum Bacteroidota; class Bacteroidia; order Cytophagales; family Hymenobacteraceae; genus Pontibacter; species Pontibacter roseus. The sequence continues at coordinate 947,542 of NZ_KB890761.1, read as the reverse complement.
GCGAGATAACGATGGCAGTACCAGGCAGCGACAAGGCAGGAAGTTGGTAACACAACGACTTGCCAGCTCCTGTTGGCATAATCACGAAGGTGTTCTTGCCGTTGATAATGTTGTTTATTATCAACTCCTGATTCCCTCTAAATTGATTATACCCAAAAACTTCCTTTAATTTGTTCTTGAGATTTACCTCTTGTTTGATTGACATGTAATGCATCAGAAAAATTAATCTTACAGCAACGTATCCCGGAAGGGTACATTTAACACAAATTTAACTTGAATCCCGTTAATAATATAGCGCTTACAGCAAAAAAAGTATTATCCGCAGAAGCCGAAGCAATCGCCAGACTAGCTGATTTTATCGACGAAAGCTTTGAAAATTGCGTCAAAGCCATTCTCCAAATCAAGGGCCGCGTAGTGGTGACCGGCATTGGCAAGAGCGCCAACATCGCCGCCAAAATAGTGGCCACCCTCAATTCCACTGGTACGCCTGCTCTGTTCATGCACGCCGCCGATGCCATTCATGGTGACCTGGGCATGATTCAGCCGGAAGACTTCGTCATCTGCATTTCCAAGAGCGGCAATACACCCGAGATAAAAGTGCTCGTGCCGCTGCTCAAGCGCAAAGGCTCCCAACTGGCTGCCCTTGTGTCCAGCACTGACTCCTACTTGGGCCAAACGGCTGACTTCATCCTGAATGCCTATGTGGAGCGCGAAGCCTGCCCGCATAACCTGGCTCCTACCACCAGCACGACGGCGGCTCTGGCTTTGGGCGATGCCCTGGCGGTGAGTCTGTTGGAGGCCCGCGGATTCAGCAGCGCTGATTTCGCCACCCTGCATCCGGGGGGCTCGCTGGGCAAGCGCCTATACCTGAAAGTGGACGATATCTATGGGCAGAACATGGCGCCTTGTGTTACTGAGAACGCCCCTCTCAAGGAAATTATTATCGAAATATCATCTAAACGGCTGGGAGCTACAGCTGTAGTCAAAGAGGGCACTTCCGAGTTGACAGGAATTATAACTGATGGCGATTTACGCCGTATGCTGAACAAATATGAATCGATTGATGGCATACGCGCTTCAGATATCATGACTGTCTCACCTCTTTCCATTGAGCCGGATACCTATGCCGCAGAGGCGCTGGCCATCATGCAGGAAAAAAACATTACGCAGCTGATTGTCACAAAATCAGGAAAATTTGAAGGCTTCGTACACCTCCACGATTTGTTGAAAGAAGGACTTGTATAACAAACCATGAACGAGAATACCTATGTGGTGATAATGGCCGGCGGTATCGGAAGCCGCTTTTGGCCATTCAGCCGGACAGACTTTCCGAAACAGTTCCATGACGTGCTGGGAGTAGGCGAAAGCATGCTCCAGATGACGATGAACCGCTTCCAAAACATCTGCCCGCCCGAAAACGTGTATGTGGTCACCAACCGCGACTACGAAGGCCTGGTGAAGCAGCAACTGCCCCAACTGAGCGACAACCAGATTCTGCTGGAGCCCGTGGGGCGTAACACAGCACCGTGCATCGCCTACGCCTCCTACAAAATCGCCCAAATCAACCCTAAGGCCAACCTCATCGTGACGCCTTCGGACCACGTGGTGCTCAAACAGGAGGCGTTCAACCAGGTAATCAAGAAAGCAGTGGAGGCCGCCTCAGAAAGCGATGTGCTCATCACGCTGGGCATCACCCCGAGCCGCCCCGACACGGGTTATGGCTATATACAGTTCATAGACGAGGAGTCGCAGCCCATCAAGAAGGTAAAGACCTTCACCGAAAAACCGAACCTGGAGCTTGCCCAGATGTTCCTTAATAGCGGCGACTTCGTATGGAATTCCGGTATCTTCATCTGGAACGTGCAAAGCATCATGCGTGCATTCCGTCATTACCTGCCCGAGATTAGCGAAATCTTCGAAGAGGGAGCCTCTATGCTGCATACGCCACAGGAGCCGAACTTCATCGTGAAAGCCTACTCACAGTGCCGCAACATCTCCATCGACTACGGCATCATGGAGAAGGTGGACAATGTGTATGTGGTGCTGGCTGACATTGGCTGGTCTGACCTGGGCACATGGAACTCGCTTTATACCATCAACAATAAAGATGAGCACGGCAACGTGGTAGACGGCGACGTACTGCTGTACGACACCAAGAACTGCATCGTGAAAACACCAAAGCAGCGCCTGGTGGTGTTGCAGGGTTTGGAAGGATATATTGTGGCGGAACACGACAACGTGCTCATGGTATGCAAATTGGAGGAAGAGCAGAAGGTGAAGGAATTCATGTCAGATGCCAAATCCAGAAAAGGCGCAGAATACATTTAATCAAATGTAAATTCTGAATTAGGATTTACGAATTTGGGAGAGTGTACCTCAGACTGATGTTATAATCATTGGAAATAAGAAAGCCCCTGCAGCTGTTGGTTGCAGGGGCTTTCTTATGAAGAAGGTATAGGTATAGAATCTTTATCTCGGCTCAAAGGTGTTGAGGTTGGCGTAGCCGCTCTCGCGCAGGCGCTGGCTCATGGCCTCGTACAAAATAATGCCTGTAGCCACCGATACGTTCAAAGAGCCGATTTGGCCCAGCAAAGGTATACGCAGTTTGGCGTCTGCCCGCTTCAGATACTCCGGCGAAATGCCATCTTCTTCACTGCCCATAATAATGGCCGTAGGACCAACGAAATCGACGGTGTTGTCGGTCAGGTTATGCTCTGTCTTCTCGGTACAGGCCACCAACTGCACGCCGTAGTCCTTTAGGTAGTCGAGCGTATTTTTCAGGTTCGGCTCGCGGCATACCGGTACCAGGTGCAGCGCCCCGGCTGAGGTTTTGATAGCATCCGCATTGATTTGGGCTCCGCCTCTGCTCGGAATCACAATCGCGTCCACGCCCATGCACTCGGCGTTTCGGGCGATGGAGCCAAAGTTGCGCACATCGGTGATGCGGTCCAGAATGAGTAGCAAAGGGCTCTTGCCTTTCTCAAAAAGTGATGTCACGATTTCATCCAGCGGCGAGTAGCTGATGGCTGAAATGTAGGCCACCGCGCCTTGGTGGTTTTTGCGTGTGATGTTGTTGAGTTTCTCGATAGGCACGGAGACTACCGGCACGTCCTGCTTCCTGGCCAGACCGAGCAGTTCGTCTGCAGTCTCGTTGCGGGCTCCTTTCTGCACAAAGATTTTCTCCAGCACCTTTCCGGCCAGCAGCGCCTCAATGATGGGCCGCAAACCGAAAATCATTTCCATTTTATCCTCCTTGGGAGTTCTGGGCCCGCTGTAGCGGTTGCCTACATATTTGTTATTCCTGCTCTCCATTTTGCGACAGTGCTGTACCAGTTCTCCTCGTATTCTCGGTTCCGTACCAGCTCGTAGTGGTTTTCTGTAAAGGTATCGTCTTTTTTGTTAAAAACGAACTTGACGTAGGCTGTGGCCTCTGACTCCCGGTAAATCCAGGTCTCTGAGTCGCCGCTCAGGCTGATGTTATTGGGCTTGCCGTAGATGATGTAAATCATGCCCCTATCTGTGGCCCAGCCGGGCTTGTAGGAGGTGTAGAGTTTGTTGGCCGCCTCGACCCGCGTATAATAGGTGCGGATGAGGTCACGGGCCAGATTCTTGTCTTTGGCTATCCGGAGCCAGAAGGCGTCCACGGCCGCTTTGGGGTCTTTGGCATTGTAGAGCGCCTCTCTTTCAGCAGAGGTGGTCAGGTATATGAGGGGTGTAATCAGGTCTTGCACCCGGGTAACGAGCGGGAAGGAACCCTCCTGTACCAATAGACCAGTTTGCGCTGTGGTGTCGGCCCCAAACAGGTATAGCCCTTCCTGCGTGAGCTGCAAGGTGTCGCTGCTGCTCAGGCGCAGCGTATCCGTCACCTGCACTTGCTCTGCAGGCGTCTCCTGTTTGGTTGACATCGGAGGCAATGCGGGTTGCTGCGGAGCCTTCAACACCCGTACCGCCAGGGATTGGCTGGTGGAGTCACGCTGCAGTACAAGTTGGTCGGAGGTGGTGGCAAAACCCTGAAACACCGGGCTGCCGTTACGGGCCTGCAGCAGCAGGAAATCCTTTTGCAGCATCCTGGGAGAAAGGGCCATTTTGTGGGAGGTGCCCAGGCGCTCCTGCCCGGCCAGCCGCAACCAAAGCCGAACCTGCAGCACGTTTCCGGCTGCTATGTACTGCGCGGGAAGCGAAACCGGAACATGCAGGCTGCCATCGGTGGTTGCTTTGTGGGCGGCCGTCACCTGTACCGTGTCGCGCACCAGCAGTGCGTCGCGCTCCGTGGCTCCTGACCGAATGATATAATCGAGGCGGACGGCACTCTGCTGCAGGTCCAGTAGCTGCCTCAGGTCTTCGAAGCGGAAGAAAAAATGCACGCTGTCGGGGGTGGCACGGTATGCGTGATGCATCGCAACCTCAGGCTGCTCAGGCTTTATTGTGGCGGGCTCCCGGTACACAGGCGCATAAGAGGGACTGGAGGAGCCACAGGCTGACGCTAGCAGCACAACAAGGAGGCAGGACAAGAGACGAATCTGTTTCATTTACCAAGAAGTAATGCAACAACCACGAAAAAGCAAAAGCCGGACAACTATGGGTAGGTAGTCCGGCTTTTGTACTGTTTAACTCTCTATTTTGTTTAACGGCGAACGCGTTGCAGATATTGCATGAACACTTGCTGCAGTTCCGTGGCTCTTTCGTCTTCACCTATTTCCTGCGCCTCTCCAATCAGTTGCTGCATCATGAACAGGTTAGTCTGTATCTCCATATCAAACAGCGCCCCTTTCGCCATGTAATAGTCAAGCGACTCTCTTGAGCTCTTGGCCATGCCCTCCAGCAGGTCCTTAGCGCGCTGTTCCTCGCCCAGGTCAGCCATGATGGAGATAAACTGTGGCGTGTAGTAGTCATACGGCACCGTGCTTGGCGGCAGTTGCTCAAAGCAACGGTCTACCAACTGCTTGGCTCGTTCGTTGTCTCCGCTTTCCAGGTAGGCGGCTGCCAGCTTGCCGAACTTGTCGCGGGCATTGGCGGCGAAGCGGTAGTAGTTCTCATCGTAGAAGATGTCCGGGTCATTAAAGTTGCGGAAGCTGAATTTCTTCATCAGGTTCTCATACATCACCTCTTTGTTCAGGAAGCCTGGCATCTCTTCGTTGGAAACCTTCACCGGCACCACGCGGTAAGCCAAGCCCTCCAGTTGGAAGTACTCGGACAAGCCCATGAAGTCGGCTGAGTTCACGGTGGTAGAGAAGTACACCGGCCGCTCCCACTCATTCGTAGCCAGCAAGTCCAGTATAATCAGGTGCTTCTTCTCCAACAGGGATTTGTTGATGGTCCACTGCATGCGGTCCGTCACTTGGTTCTGGAAGTCATCGGCCACAAAACCAGCGTTGGACGCCTTGGCCTTGTCCACGTTCAGGAAGAAGTTCTTGGTCGGGAAGCTCATCAGGGTGTTGCCGCTGCCGTACTGCACCTGCAGGGCCGGGTGGTTCTGCTTCACCAACCCCACGAACTGCTTCAGGTCTATACCTGCTGCCACTTGTGAACGCTCCACATATGGCAGGTAGTCATTCGTTCCCTGTATGTAGTTTTCCTTTTCCAGTGTCAGCGGCCACGGGTCAGACTTGTAGGCTTGGCGCTTCATCTGGTCGATGTACCAGTCTGTGTTGAGGTAGCTGAGTACCGCCACGCGCACATCGGTGCGGTAGCCTTCTACTTCCTGGGCATACCAGAGCGGGAAGGTGTCGTTGTCGCCGTTCGTGAACAGGATACCATTTGGCGCCACTGAATCCAGTAGATTTTTGGCGGAGTCCACAGAGTGGTAGCGGTTTGAGCGGTCGTGGTCGTTCCAGCCCTCAGCCGCCAGTATAGCTGGCACGGCAAGGCATACCACAGTGGCGATGGCGGCACTGGTTCTCGTATTCTTCAATCCGCGGTTAATGAGTTCAGCTATACCCAGCACCCCCAGGCCAATCCAGATAGAGAAGGCGTAGAAGGACCCGGCGAAGGTATAGTCCCGCTCGCGCGGTTCGATAGGCGGTTGGTTGAGGTATAAGGCAATGGCTATACCTGTGAAGAAGAACAGCAGGCCCACGATGAAGGCATCCTTTTCATTCTTCCGAACCTGGTATATCAGCCCGATGATACCCACTAGCAGGGGCAACAGATAGAAGCAGTTACGGGCCATGCTTTCGGCTACTCTGTCCGGCACGCCCTCTGTTGGCTTTCCGAGCCATAGTACTCCTGCCTGCTGCACATCACTCTCACGTCCCACGAAGTTCCACAGGAAATAGCGCCAGTACATGTGCCCCAGTTGGTAGCGCAGCAGGAAGCTCAGGTTCTGCCCAAAGGTCGGGGCTTGCCCCTCACGCAGGTCTACCCATTTCTTGTATTCCTGCAGGTGCTGGGGGTTGTCGCTGTAGATACGCGGCAGCAGGGTTTTGTCCTTGCTGTCGTAGATGGGCTCCACCTTGCGGGTAGTCGCCACGTACTTGTCTTTCCCTTTCACGTAGCGGGTTGCTCCCTCCTCCTGCCCCACTGGCTGCGCGTTGTACTGCGGCCCGTACAGCAACGGACGGTCTCCGTACTGCTCGCGTTTCAGGTAGGACACAAAGCTCAGGATGTCGTCCGGGGCGTTCTCATCAATGGTCGGGTTGTAAGAAGACCGGATGGGTATAATCATGTAGGAAGAGTACCCAATCAGGATGAACACAAAGCAGAGGATGGCCGTGTTCAGCACACGGAGGTTCTTTTGTATGGAATAGCGAATGCCATAGAGGATGACCGCCACCAACAGCGCCACAAAGAAGAGGATGCCGGAGCCAAACGGAAGGCCCAGGGAGTTCACGAAGAAAACCTCCACATCACCTGCCAGCGAAGGCAGTCCCGGTATGATACCCCACAGAATAGCCACCACAATGACGGCGCTTATCAAAAAGGCAATGATGCCCCCCTTGAGGGTAGGCTGGTACAAACGGTAGTAATAGATGAAGGCTAGCGCAGGTATAGCCACCAGGTTCAGCAAGTGAGCGCCAATAGAAAGGCCTATCAGGTAGGCAATCAGGATTAACCACTTGTCAGACAACGACTCGCCCACCTTGGATTCCCAGCGCAGCATCGCCCAGAACACGATGGCCGTGAAGAAAGATGACATGGCGTATACCTCGGCTTCTACGGCAGAGAACCAGGCGGAATCGGTGAAGGTATAGGCGAGGGCACCTACGGCACCGGCGCCCATAATCAGCAGCAGGTTGCCATTGGTCGGTTCTTCTCCCTCCCGTACCAATAGGCGCCGCGAAAGGATGGTGATGGACCAGAACAGGAAAAGCACCGTGAAGGAGCTGCAGAGGGCGGACAGCAGATTGACCCACCAGGCCACCTGGGTAGGGTCGCTGGCCATCATGGAGAACATACGGCCAACTAGCAGGTAGAACGGGGCCCCCGGAGGGTGCGGCACCAGCAGCTTGTAAGAACACGCAATGAATTCGCCTGCATCCCAGAAGCTGGCTGTAGGCTCCAGCGTAAGCACATAAACTGTAGTCGCAATCAAAAACACGACCCAGCCCACCAAGTTGTTTATCTTCCGATAATCCGTCATAGCAATTTTAAATATTCGGCTTCGAAAATACTAAATATCTTTGGTGCACGTGCACATTTAATGCAAGGGCATAAAAAAAAGCCGGCTCTTGGACCGGCTTTCGTAGCGTATGGCTATACCTGCGCGCTTATTTCTGCAGAATCAAACGCTTGGTTTCCACTGTCTTGTTATTCACCAGCAGGCTGTAGAAATATACGCCGGCCGGGTAGCCGCTCATGTCCAGTATGAAATCGGACGAATGGGCCACCGGGAGCTCATGCGTCTCCATCACCTTGCCTATCGTGTTCGAAATCTTGAGTTTATAGCTTTCCGCCATACCTACCTGCGACAGCGAAACCCGGGTGATGCCACGCGATGGGTTCGGATAAGCGTTGATGGAAGGTGTGTTTCTGGCGTCCAGTGAAGCAGGCATCATGGCCAGGTAGGAGTTCACCACGAACTGCGATTGGCTGGCGTAGGCCACCTCTGTCAGGTACAGGCTTCTATTCACGGCAGCAGAGTATACCTTGGTTCTGGAGCGCGCGTTTTCGGCCCTGGCGTTTACCTCAGCACGTTTTTCAGGCATCGCCTTCCAGGCAGATGCGCCTCCAGTGCTCACCGGCACTGCGCCTGCGTCTTTGGCGCAGCCATCTGCCAGCACGGTATAGCCGGTGAGATGGGAAGCGACAAGGGCAACAGTTAAAAACAATCTAGTAAAATTTCTCATATATGGCTCTCGGCTTTATAAATCTCTGTAGAACATTTCAGGGAGTCAAAGATATAGCAAAAACTATTTAAATAAAAAACGTTGACTTAAAAATAGTTACACCAAAACAAGATGGCATAGAAAATTTTTTACACAGCCAACGCCATACGCTATACTTGCTCCGTAGCAACGGTATCAACAACTGTGCCCTTCGACAACAGCTTCAGCCTTTAACGCTCCCGTTTGTCCTGACACGGGTTATAAAGTTCACTTAAACGCTACACTTACTAAGGGTTAAAGTTGAACTTATTCTACACCTATCACTCCTGTGGTTTTATATGACCATCTAGACATGCTCCTAATCACCTAAGCTAGTGTCATCTCTACCTCAGGCTACCCCTGCACCTTAAAACCACCCTGATTACTCCTGCTATACGCGTGTCAACGCTTATGAAAAATCAAAGAATACGATTGCACTCATTTACATTGCATCAAAAATGTGCAACTACTACACCTTGACTGCGTTACAAAATCAAGAGACCAATAATTGCACTAAATCTAATAAAATAGTTTATCAACGAAACCACTATATTTTTTTCAATGCCGCTTCTGTAGCACGCACGTCAGTATGTCTGCAAGAGCAACGGTAAGTGTGGTTTTGGGAAGGAACCGATTTCACAATCCAATGCGCTGCAGATTTTGCCGCTTTACCTCAACAAAGTGCGGCGGAAACAGTTAAACAGGATATAGGGAAAGGCTTAAAAAGAACTGTGAGGCATGTATGAAAAAGCTACTCCTACTCATCATCAGCATTTGCTGGCTTAGCTCCGAGAGTATAGCCCAGGCAAACATCTACAAAGGTATCGGCACCATCGTGTTCGAGGCCGGCGCGCCATTGAGCCTCATCAAAGGCACTTCCGAGGCGGCCAATGGCGTCATAGACCTTGAGACGGGCAAATTCCGCTTCGATGTGCCTATCAACTCCTTTCAATTCCTCAACTCTCTCATGCATGAGCGCTTTAATGACAAGTACATGCAGAGCCATCGGTTCCAGCGGGCAATCTTCACAGGAGAGATAACGGACCGCAAACCAATTGCGAATGGCAAAGGCACCAAACTTACGGCGACCGGCACACTGACCATACACGGCGTATCCCAGAAGAGAACCATCATAGGAATACTGTCCCAGAAGGGCGACGTCTGGCAACTGGCATCGGATTTCATGGTAAATCTGGAGGACCACCACATACAGGCCCCCAAGCTCAGCTCTGGTTATGGCGCTCATACCATGCAGGTCGCTTTGCAGATGCCGCTGAAGCAACAAGGCAGCACGCCACAGCAACCCATCGCAGCTTCTCGGAAACTCAGCCTCAAATGACGTAGGCTATCTCCTTGAAAGCGAAGTAGCGCAGCTCGCCGTCTATCTCCACCGCCAGCCGGCCGTCTTCGTCCACTCCGGCTATCCGGCCCGCCACCTGCTTGCCATCCACCTCAAAAGCGTGTTGCTCCTGGTAGCGGTACAGCGCCTGCAGGTATTCGTACTTCAGTTTATCCACCTTCCCGCTCCGCAGCTCCAGGTAGCGTTTCTCCAGCAGCTCCAGCAACCTGGCCACCAATCTTTTAACGTCCAGCTGCGTACCTACCACGGCGGCCACCGAAGTGGCCGTACTGATTCCGAAGTGAAGCTGGTTGATGTTTAAACCAATCCCCACGATGCTGTGTTGTATAGATTGGCTATTGACTGTGTTTTCAATCAGAATCCCGCCGAGTTTCTTATCTTCAAAATACAAATCGTTTGGCCACTTTACCTGCGCCTGGGCCAGCCCCTGCTCACGCAGCAAGTCGAGCACGGCCAGCGACACAGCCATGTTGAGGTGAAACTGGTGCCTGACAGCGAGGAAAACAGGTGACAGAATTACAGAAAGCGTGATGTTTTTCCCTGGAGCGGCCTCCCACGAATTGCCCCGCTGCCCCCTGCCACGCGTTTGTTCGTCTGTGAGCACCACACAACCTTCTGTGGCTTTATTTTTGATGAGTAGCTGCTGGGCCTCTGAGTTGGTGGATTCACAAACCGGCAGAAAAAACAGCTGCTGGCCCATAAACAGCGTATTAGGCAGCATACATTAAAAGAATTTAGTACTTTTGTAAATCAAAATTAAGTAGTACAAATGAAAGAAACCAAGGCTGAGGCCAATTCAGACATATTGGCAGAGCTTGTTGTGAAGGGCATGCAGGAGAAGAAAGCTAGCGACATTGTCGTTCTTAACCTTAAATCCCTTAAAAACGCTGTATCAGACTACTTCGTAATAGCATCCGCATCATCTGACACCCAGCTTGAAGCCATCGCTAGCTCCGTCGAAGAAGAAATATACAAAGCCACCCGGCAGAACCCGTGGCAAAGTGAAGGCCGCACCAACAAAGAGTGGGTGCTGCTGGATTACGTAGATGTTGTGGTGCACGTGTTCCTGAAGGATAAGCGGGAATTTTACGCACTGGAAGAACTCTGGGGCGACGCCAACATCAAGCACATTGAATCTGTCTAACCCATTCCGGGAGCCTGAACAAAACAGCTGTCCCGTAGTTTTTCATGTACCTGAAACTAAGTATCCATGGCGGAAAAGAATAATAAAGGAAATACAAATAAGAAGAAAAAGCCGATGATTCCGGCTACGCCTCCACGGCCTACGATGCAGCTGTGGATGCTGGCTGTGCTGATTCTGCTCATCTTCGGGCTCACCTACCTGAACAAGAGCAACGCCTCTGTCGAAACGGACCAGCAGACCTTTGAAGAGATGCTGCTGAGCAATGATGTCAAGAAGCTGACCATCGTCAATGGCAAAATGGTGGAGATATACCTCAAGGACGAGGCACTGCAGAACGAAAAGTACAGCAGTGAGCTATCGAACCGAGGCTCCCTCACCATGGGCCAGGGGCCACACTACCATTTCACCATCATCACGGCCGAGTCTTTCAAAGAAGATTTAGAGAAGATACAGGCCGAGATTCCGCGTGAGCAACGCGTACCCTATACCGTTGAAACACGCACCGGCTTTGCCGACTTCTTCCTGCAGTGGGGCTTCCTCATCCTGCTCCTGTTCGGTTTCTGGTTCCTGATGCGCCGCGTGACAGCGGGTGGTGCAGGCGGCCAGATATTCAACATAGGCAAGTCGAAAGCAGCCCTGTTTGATGCAGAAAACAAAGTAAAAATCACGTTCAAAGACGTGGCTGGACTGGAAGAGGCGAAAGAGGAGATTCAGGAGATAGTTGAATTCCTGAAGAACCCAACCAAATTCACCATCCTGGGTGGCAAGATACCGAAAGGCGCTTTGCTGGTAGGCCCTCCGGGCACTGGTAAGACCTTGCTAGCCAAAGCGGTGGCCGGTGAAGCCGACGTTCCGTTCTTCTCTCTGTCAGGTTCTGACTTCGTGGAGATGTTTGTGGGTGTGGGTGCTGCACGTGTGCGCGACCTCTTCAAGCAGGCCAAAGCCAAGGCGCCTTGTATCATCTTCATTGACGAGATTGACGCGATTGGCCGCCACCGTAGCCGTGGTGCCACCCCAGGCGGAAACGATGAGCGCGAAAACACCCTGAACTCCCTATTGGTAGAGATGGACGGTTTCGCGACTGACTCAGGCGTTATCATCCTAGCTGCCACCAACCGTCCGGACACCCTGGACTCAGCCCTGCTGCGTCCAGGTCGTTTTGACCGTCAGATAAGCATTGACAAGCCAGACATCAACGGCCGTACCGAGATTTTTGATGTGCACCTGAAGCCACTCACATTGGCACCGGATGTGGACGCCCGTAAGCTGGCAGCCCAGACGCCTGGTTTTGCCGGCGCCGAGATTGCCAACGTGTGTAACGAAGCAGCCCTTATCGCGGCCCGCCGCAACAAAAAGGCAGTGGACCAACAGGACTTCAACGATGCCATTGACCGTGTGATTGGTGGTTTGGAGAAGAAGAACAAAATCATCTCTCCGGAAGAGAAGAAGATTGTAGCATACCACGAAGCCGGTCACGCTATAGCAGGCTGGTTTCTGGAGCATGCAGACCCCTTGGTGAAGGTAAGTATTGTTCCGCGTGGCGTGGCTGCGTTGGGCTATGCGCAGTACCTGCCTAAGGAGCAGTTCCTTTACACAACAGAGCAGCTGATTGATGAGATGTGCATGGCGCTGGGCGGACGTGCCGCTGAGGAGCTTGTGTTCGGTAAGATATCGACAGGTGCCCTTAGTGACTTAGAGCGTATTACTAAGATGGCCTACAGCATTGTGACGATGTATGGCATGAACGCGAAAATCGGCAATGTGTCTTTCTACGATTCCAAGCAGACGGACATGGCCTTCAACAAGCCTTACTCTGAGGCGACTGCGGAAACCATCGACAACGAGGTGCGCGGCATCATCGAGTCGGCCTATGTGCGAACCAAGCAGCTGTTGATGGACAAACGCCATGAGTTGGAAATTGTAGCGCAGGAGCTGCTGCAGAAGGAAATCCTGTTCCAGAGCGACTTGGAGCGATTAGTAGGCAAGCGTCCCTTCGATGCCCTTACAACCTACCAGGCACACACAGCCGGTACAGACCGTAGCAAAACCAAGAGCGAAGTAGAAAAGGAGAAGCACCCGATTGAGGTAGGACAGACGGAGCACCCGGAGCAGAACGGACAGGGCCAGGTGCCTGGAACACCGCTGCAGAACGATGTTCCTTCCGAAACAAACGATTCTATTAACTCCAGAACAGCTTGATAACACAGGCATGTACGAAGCAAAATCGAAAGAAATTGTATTGAGAAGAGTAAGAGAGGCGCTGGCTAAGTCGGCGCCTTTTCTGCCTCCTACCCCTGACTTCAGTTCGCGTCTGCACCAAGAGCCTTCCGAAGACCAGTCCATTGAGTTTGCGCAGGCCTTCATCAGGAACAGTGGTCTGTTTGTGTACTGCGAAAATGAGGAGGATTTCTTTGACCAGCTTTACGCCCTGAAGAGGGAGCAGAATATACAGCACCTTCATGTGTGGGAGCCCAACGTGCAACGCATCCTGCACCATGCAGGTATAGAATTTACGAGCACCGAGGAAGATTTTTTGCAAAAGGCACAGGCCAGCCTGACTACTTGCGAAGCGCTCATCACCCGCACCGGCAGCATACTGGTGAGTTCGGCTAACGCCGGCGGCAGAAGGCTGAGCATTTACCCGGAGACACACATGGTAGTTGCCAAGGCCAGCCAGTTGGTACCCGACATCAAAGATGGGTTGCAGCACATCCGCAACAAGTACCAGGACAACTTCCCGTCCATGGTATCGCTCGTAAGCGGCCCGAGCCGCACCGCCGATATCGAAAAAACATTGGTAATGGGCGCACATGGCCCGAAACAGCTTGTACTCTTCCTGATAGATGACCTTCCGCATTGACAGGCTGGAGCCTGGTAAGAAAGTATATTTTGCGTCTGATTTCCACCTGGGGGTGCCTGATGCTGCAAGCAGCCGGGCCCGGGAGAAGAAGATAGTGCGCTGGCTGGATACGGTGCAGCATGACGCGGCGGCCATTCTGCTGCTCGGCGATATATTTGACTTCTGGTTTGAGTACCGCCATGCCATACCCAAAGGCTTTATCCGGCTACAGGGCAAACTGGCAGAGCTGACGGACGCAGGTATACCTGTGCTTTTCTTCACCGGTAACCACGACATGTGGATGTTCGACTATTTCCCGGAGGAACTCAACATCCCGATTATCCGTGAGCCTATCTCGACGCAGTTCGGGGAAAAGGCGTTCTATATTGGGCATGGCGACGGCCTTGGCCCCGGCGACCATACCTACAAAGTGCTCAAGCAAGTGTTCAATAACAAGGCCTGTCAGTGGATGTTTGGCTGGCTGCACCCCAACGCAGGTATAGGCATTGCCAACATGTGGTCGCGCAGGAGCCGCATCAGCAACACGAAGGATGACGAGAAGTTCTTCGGGGAAGAGGAATGGCTGGTGCAGTACTGCAAGGAAGTGGAAACAAAGCAACACCACGATTACTATGTGTTCGGGCACCGCCACCTGCCGCTCGACATGAACATAGGCGACAGCAGCCGCTACATCAACCTGGGAGAATGGGTCAATTTTTGCTCTTACGCAGTCTATGATGGCACAGACCTTACGCTGCATTACTTTGAAAACTAGCCTATACCTGGGCATGCTCTGCCTGCTCATGGCGCTGCTGGCTATACATGCCTCGGCACAACAGCAGGACACGGCACAGGTCACGCTGGTTTTCAGCCATCGCCTGCCCATCTCCTCTCCCACCACCATCTCCCTGGACCGGAACGGAAACGCCTATCTGCTGGACCCAAAACAGAACCTCTTCAAGCTGGACCAGTACGGGCAGCCGGCTCTCTCTTACTCTCCTCCCAGCAGGGGGCGCATAACAACCGTCGAAGCCTGGAACCCGATGAAGCTGTTGCTGTTTTATGAGGACAGGCAGGAGTTGGTGTTGCTGGACCGTTTCCTAAGTTCCATCGCCGTTTCCCGTCTCTCCGATTTCAACTATACCGGCAATATACGCGCTGCCACCCTTACTCCGGATGAAAGCTTTTGGCTCTTCAATGAATCAGACTTCACGCTGAGCAAAATGGACTCGCGCTACCAGAAGCCTGTGGTGGAAACACCTCTGGACCTCATCCTGGATAAGGCACGGTTCGACGTGCGCTTTGTGCGGGAATACCAAAACATGGTATACCTGCTGGACTACAACGGCGGCGTGTACGTGTTCGACAACCTAGGCAACTACAAAAAGAAGCTTCCCTTCACCGGGATTTCATACATCGGTTTCAGCGGCAACGAGCTCTACTTTGTGAAAGACAACCAGCTGCACTTCTTTGACCTGTACCAACTGCAGGAGCGTATCGTGGAGCTTCCGTCAGGCAAGGTTTACGTCTCGGCGCTTGCCAGCTCAGATTTGCTCTACCTCTTCACAAAGGACGAGGCGGAGGTATACCGCTGGAGCAGATAGTTACTCGCTCTCAGTAAAGAACTTCAGCCCCACGACACCGGCCACAATCATCAGCAAGCAGACAGTGCGCATCAGGTCTTTGGCTCGTTGAGCAGGAACATGCCCATAATGGCTGTGCCGGCCGCTCCTATACCTGTCCAGATGGCGTAGGCCGTTTCCAGAGGCAGGGTCTTCATGCCCTGCGCCAGCAGCACGAAACTCAGTATCATAACGATGACCGTCACAATGCTCACTCCTACTTTGGTAAAGCCTTCGCTTACTTCAATCCGAACGCCCAGCCTATCTCGCAAATCCCGGCCAGTATCAGGTAAAACCACGCAGTGTTCATACTTTCTCAAAATTGATGGAATGTTTACAGGAACAGACTTCCCGGTAGTTGCCCTACAAAGTCTGTCTCAGGTATACGCGGCGCTAATCTGGATGATTTCGCTTCGGACGGCGCTCTAACTTCCATCTAGACCAACGGGAGGAGCATCTCATACTGTCCCAGCAGGTAAGAGAAGTTGCGCCGCCGCAGAAACTCCAGCAGGCGTGTGCAGGTAGCGTCTACATTGACCACCAGCAAGGCAGGCGCCTCTGTTCGCTTCACCACTTCCCGCAGCAGCGCGGTGGCTATACCTTGGCTGCGATACCCCGCCTGAACGGCGAGTTGCGCCACAGAACCGGTTTTGGGGAAGAATGCCACATATCCGATTAGTTGCTTGTCTGCATCGCATGCTTCCAGTACCAGCTTCTCGTTTGGGTTCAGCCGGAACGCCTGACTAGTGTTCTGCCAACTGGGCTGTACGTCGAAGAACTGAGCATAAGTCTGCCATTGCGGTTTAGGGGCTCCCGCTACGGTAACAGCGTCCACTTCTCCATCCGGGCATGTCAGGTCCTGCTTTGGCGCCCTAAAACACTCCAAAGAGCGCGTGGTACGGAAACCGATACGTTGGTACACCTTGAGGGCGGCCTCGTTCTGCCGGATTACTTCCAACAGGCACTGCTCTATGCCGCTCTCCCTGAGCTTGGGCAGCAGGGCTTCATACATCCGCTCCGTCAGGCGCTGCCCTCGGTGCTCCGGCAACACCCCGGTTCCTGCATTGTAGGCAGTTGGCTTCCCCAGCCACTCACCCAGGCCCGTCATAATGAACCCGACCAACCGGTTTCCCTGGTAGGCCCCTACACAGAACGACAACTGCACTCCCTCCCGCTTTATTTTTACATCGAACTCCTTTCTGCTGAGTTTGATAGGCACCACATAGTCGGCAAACGCTCCCATGAAAGCATCATACAAATCAGGTATGTCATGCTCCTTCAAAAAAGAGAAAGTATAGGTGGACTCCATGGCTCCAACTGGCAAAGTTTTTCAGGTCATACGGTTGGCGGCCGCATCAGGTGGTTTTGCCCTTTGCAATAACCAACAATTTCCTGTTACCGTTATACCTAGATACCGTTGCCGGCACTACAGCTAGCACGGAACTTGCGAACCTAAACAAAATGAGACTATGAAAGCAGCAGTATTCCACAAACCAAAGGACATTCAAGTAGAAACCATTGACGATTCCAAAATAGAGGATGCCCGAGATTGCATTCTGCGCGTCACCTCCACCGCCATCTGCGGCTCCGATCTGCACATCTACAACGGCATGGTGCCCCAGGCAAGGGACATGGTGATGGGACATGAGTTCATGGGCATTGTAGAGGAAGTGGGCCAGGGAGTTACGAACCTCAAGAAGGGAGACCGCGTGGTGGTGCCCTTCCCTATCTCCTGCGGCACCTGCCACTTCTGCAACATGCAGCTGCCCACACATTGTGAAAACTCGAACCCCGACCACTACGGCCCTGAAGGTGAGATTGTGATGGCGAAGGGAGCCGGAGCCGGCATCTTCGGCTATACCGACATCTACGGCGGCTACAACGGCGGGCAGGCGGAGTACGTGCGGGTGCCTTACGCAGACTATGGCCCGCGAAAAATTCCGGACAACCTGACCGATGAGCAGGCGCTCTTCCT
This sequence comes from Pontibacter roseus DSM 17521, assembly GCF_000373265.1. Classification (GTDB taxonomy): domain Bacteria; phylum Bacteroidota; class Bacteroidia; order Cytophagales; family Hymenobacteraceae; genus Pontibacter; species Pontibacter roseus. The sequence goes on along the minus strand of NZ_KB890761.1, from coordinate 930,299 downwards.
CACCGACATCTTCCCGACAGGCTGGGCCGCAATAGATTGGGCCGAACTGAAAGGCGGCGAGACAGTAGCCGTGTGGGGCTGCGGTCCTGTGGGCATCATGGCCATGAAATCGGCTTGGCTGAACGGGGCCAAGCGCGTGATAGGTATAGACATACACCCCTACCGCCTGGAGATGGCACACAAATCCGCCAACGCGGAGGTCATCAACGCCTCGGTTGTGGATGCCGTGCAACTGATTCGGGACATGACCGGCGGCTATGGCGCTGATGTATGCGTAGATGCCGTAGGTATGGAGGCGGACCGCACTACCTTGGAAAAAGCGATGAACGTCATTCAGATGGAGAAAGGCTCCATGAAGGTGCTGGAGAAATGTCTGGATTCCGTGCGACGCGGCGGCACGGTGTCAGTGGTGGGGGTATACGGCTCGCCTTACAACAACTTCCCGCTCTACAAGTGGTTTGACAAGGGCATCAAGCTTCGCGGTGGACAGGCCTGGGTGCACAACTACCTCGACCACCTCATCTCGTTAGTGCGGGACGGCAAAGTGGTGTTGGACGACATCATCACCCATACCGTGCCGCTAAGCGAGGCATCCCGTATGTACGACATCTTCAACAAGAAAGAAGACAACTGTTTGAAAGTGGTGCTGAAGCCATAGGCTGACGCTTTGGTATCAGGAGCATCGGGAGCAAGGTATACATACCTTGCTCCCGATTTTTTTATGAAATGGCTATATCACTCTGGAACCTCTTCCTATACCTCCACAGGACCAATGCCGCTATGCCCGCGCCCGCCACAGTAATGACTGCCTTTGTGGCGACTTCCAGTTCGCGCAGGTTGTATACCAGCGCCAGCAAGGCGATAGTAGCCAGTAGCCACCACAGTGGGTAGAGCCGCACCAGTGCCAACCGCTTATACTCCTTGAGCAGGTAACCAGAGTAGCCCATGTACATCAAAGCGGCAAATGTGGTATAGGCGGCCATCTCAAACCCATAGAGTGGCACCAGTATAAGGTTGAGCACAATGTTGCCTATACCTGCCACCGCAGATATCTGCCACAGCTTGTTCGTGTGTTCGTGGTAAGTCAACAGGTTGACCACCGCTAGGTACATCGGCCGGAAGTTATACCCCATCAGGATGATAATCGCCAACGGATAGGCCTGTTGCAACTCTTCGTTTCGGATGAGCAAGGAGAATATTTCTTTCATCCAGAGGCATCCCACAAACGTAGCCGCAAAGAAGAGCAGTTGCAGCGAATAGGTGATGGAACGCACCTGCAACGCAGCCGCTTTGCTTTTTTCCTGGGCATACAGCTTCATGTAAAAGGGCTGGGCAGCACTCACCACTGCCCAACTGGCTGACATGAAGTATATCCCGAAGCTAGACGCGACATTATACAGACCAATGCGCTTAATGGGGACGCCCACCACGTCCAGCACCAGTCGGTCCGAGGTATCGAGTAGGAAGTAGGAAAAATGATGCGGCACCACTGGCAGCGACACCCGGAGCGAATGCCAGATGCGGTGCCACTTGAACCGGAAAATGGGCCAGAGCTTCTGTTGCACCACCACACAAAGGCTAAATGCAAACCCTACAGCCGAAGCCACAAAGGCCGCATAGAACCAGCCCATGTACCCCATGCGCAGGAAGGCGATGAAGTAGATATTGAGCCCCACGTGTACCCCGCCCACCATAAAGGAACGCAAGGCGATGGGCAATGGCCGCTGTGAAAGTTGGCAGTAATGCCCACTCATGAAGTCTGTCATGGTGAACAGCACGAACGGCAGCGCATTGAGCAAAGCGATGGGCAACCGGTTTTCATGCGCTTCGGTGGGCACCACCAGGTAGAACACCATTGTGGTCATCAAGCCAAAGACTACGGACCAGGCTGTAAGGAAACCGTACAGTTGCCGCCATACCCACTGGTAGCGGGATGGGTGCCGTACAAAGCTATTATTCAGCACTGTGGAGAACCCGAGCGCCTGCAGGAAGACGAATGCGGCATAATAGGCCGACACCACACCTGCCACCCCGTAGTCAACGGGCGTCAGGTACTGCGTGATGAGCGGAAGAGCAAGCACTCCTGCCAGGCGAGGCGCCTGGGCAGAAAGCCCGTAGATGGCAGCATGTGACAGGAGTTTCCGAAGCATCACCTAAAATTAGGCATAATCCCTTCACAGCCTTGCCTGTGCAGGGGCATTTTAAGAATTACCTGCTGTCTTAGAAGCAAAACCTCGCGTATAAGCACTATTTTTCAGGCTTCGCTGTTAGACCACTCGGGCACATTTGCCCGCATCTAGAGCGAAAGCTCAAAAAATTAGTATATTTGTTAATTCAGACAATAAGAAAACAAGAAGCTTCATAGCTATATAGGAGATATAACACCGTGGGATGTAGTTCATGTTCTAGTGGCGGATGCAGCACCGGCGAAAAACCGGGTGGCTGCAAAAGCAACGGCGGCTGTAGCACCGGAGGCTGCAACCGTTTAAACGTGTTCGACTGGCTCAGCGATATGGAAATACCAACCGCGTTTGAGGAGTTCGACATCGTAGAAGTAAGATTCAAGGGAGGGCGCAAAGACTTCTTCCGCAATATAAACAGAGTGGAGTTGACCACCGGCGACCCGGTGGTGGTGGATGTGCCCAATGGGCATCACATCGGTTTCGTGTCCCTGAAGGGGGAACTCGTGCGCCTGCAAATGCTCAAGAAAAAGGTGGACAACAACGAGGAGATTCGCACCATCTACCGCATTGCCAATGAGCGCGACATGGAGAAACTGCGCGACGTGCAGGAGCAGGAAGCCGCCACCATGTACCGTTCGCGTGAAATCATTCAGCAGACCGGGCTCAAGATGAAGCTCTCGGACGTGGAGTACCAGGCCGACCGCTCCAAGGCAACCTTCTACTACTCCGCCGATGACCGCGTCGACTTCCGTGACCTGATTAAGAAACTGGCCGAGGAGTTCAAGGTGCGCATTGAGATGCGCCAGATAAGCCTGCGCCACGAGGCTGGCCGTTTAGGAGGTATAGGCTCCTGCGGCCGTGAGTTGTGCTGCTCTACCTGGCTCACCGACTTCAAGAGCGTGTCCACCACGGCGGCGCGCTACCAGAACCTGTCGCTCAACCCGAGCAAGCTTTCCGGTCAGTGTGGCCGTTTGAAGTGCTGCCTCAACTATGAGTTGGAGACGTACATGGAGGCCCTCAAAGACATACCTACCGTGTCTCGCCCGCTGCAGACCAAGATGGGCGACGCCCTGTTGCAGAAGACCGACATCTTCAAGAAGATGATGTGGTTCGGGTATAAGGGTGACAACAACTGGTATCCCGTGCCGGTGGAGCGCGTGCAGGAGATTCTGAAAATGAACAGCCAAGGAGTTGTGCCGGAGACGCTGGTGGAAGAGCCTGTGAATGAGCCGAAGCAGAACGAGTTTGTGGCACAGGTAGAGGGCAGTCTGGAGCGACTTGACGACAAGTTCAAGAGCAAGAAAAAGAAGAAAAAGAAGAAGAAACCAGTAGAAGGTATAGCCCCTGAGGGCAGGCAGGCAACTGCTCCCCCACGTGAACGTGAACGTGAACGCGAGCGTGAGCCAAGGCCAAACACTCCGAAAGCCGCCGTACCCGCTGAAGGTATAGCAACCGAACACGGGCAAAAGGCCAAGAAGCCGCGCCCATTCAAAAACAAGCCGGGCAGAGAGGGCAACCGGGAAGGACGTGAAAACAGAGAGGGCAGGCCAAGACGGGAGGGCGATGCCAACCGACCGCCTCGTGCTGAAGCGCGGCCTGACGGGCAACCCGACAATGGAGCGCAGCAGCCCAACAAGCAGAGGTCGCGCAGGCCGTTCAGAGGTCCTAAACCTAACCAGCCTAAACCGCCGCGTACCGATGCATAGACTTTATGTTTACCTGGGTGCAGTCCTGCTTCTCGTGTTGAGTGCCTGTGACCCAAGCCGGGTATATGAACAGAATGTGGAGTTGCCGGAGAACAACTGGACGGTGGAGAACGCCCCTGTCTTTGAGTTCGCCATTGAGGATACTACCAAGCGGTACAATGTGTACTTCAATGTGCGCTATTCTCTGGCATACGACTACTACAACCTATACCTGCGCCACCAGTTGGTTGGCCCCGACAGCGCGGCCATTTCATCCAAGCTGCACGAGTTGCACCTGATGGATGCCAAGACCGGAAAGCCCTCGGGCAAAGGATCCAGTGACACCTACGACCTACAGGCGCTGGCACTGAAGGAGGTGCGTTTCGAGCGGCCCGGTAATTACCAGTTGCGTCTCACACAGTACATGCGCCGCGACCCGCTCCCCAACATCATGTCGGTGGGCGTGCGGGTAGAGGAAGTCACAGAGTAGCATACATATCCACAAAAAAGCGGGGCAGGCCACTGAGTCTGCCCCGCTTTTTTATGCGCCTACCTTTGGCCTTGTTTACTCTGCCGTTACTATTTAGCACCAAACGAAGAAACGTATCGGCTCAACAACAAAATCAGGGGTTAGAAAGTATGTGGAGTATCCTGCTGTTCCACATTAGTTTATACCACCGGCTATATGAAGCTCACCCTCGAGGTTGCAGGCCTTGTCCTGACTCTCTTTTCATTTCTACCCCTCATCAAATCGCCGCTCTGGTGGATTAGAGTTCTCGATTTCCCTAAGCTCCATGTAGCGCTCATGCTAGCCGCCACGCTTGTCGCTTACATCGTCCTGTATGGTGTATCGGGTGGGCGGGACATGCTGATGGTAGGGGTATGGGTATTAGCTATTCTGAATCAGATACGCTTTGTATACAACTTCACGCCACTGGCACCCAGAGAAGCGCTCCGCACAGAGGAAAAAGTGCCTGCCAATGCCTTCAGCCTGATGATTGCCAACGTGCGCATGACTAACAAGAAATATGACAAGTTTCTGAAGCTTGTACTACGGCAGGACCCCGATTTTCTGCTCATCAACGAACCCGACAAAGCTTGGGACGATGCGCTGAGCCCTGAGTTGGACGAACGCTTCCCTTATAGCATCAAGAAGCCTCTGGAAAACACCTATGGCATGATACTGTACAGCAAGTTCAAGCTACTCAACAGTGAGGTGCGCTTCATGGTCGAGGAGGATATCCCGTCTTTCTACACCGCGGTGGAGTTGCCCTCTGGCTTGCTGTTTGATTTATACACGGTGCACCCACAGCCCCCTCGTTTGCTCAAGAACACGGAGACGCGGGAGGCGGAGTTACTCATCGCAGCGAAGCACGCCAAAAAATCGCCGCATCCGGCTATTGTGGCTGGTGATTTGAACGACGTGGCCTGGTCTGACACGACAAAGCTTTTCAAGCAAATCAGTGGCCTGATAGACCCACGGGTTGGCCGTGGATTCTACAACACCTACAACGCCTTTATCCCGCTGTTTCGCTACCCCCTCGACCACGTTTTCTATGACACCGCTTTCCGGTTAGTCAGCATGAAGCGGCTGCCTAAGTTCGGGTCAGACCATTTCCCAATCGTCATCACCTTGAACTACGAGCCGAAGCATCAGGAAGAGCAACCGCAACTGGAAGCTGACCATGAAGACCACCAGGAGGCGAATGAGTTGATACAGGAAGGCTTGGAGAAAGGCGAGGAACGCAGCGAAGAGAAGAACGGCAAATAAAAAACCCGCTCAGCAAGCTGAGCGGGTCAAAATAGATGAATGCCCTGCCTAAAGGGCTATATCAATTTCTAACTTAGATTTTCTCTACGTTAATTGCATTCAATCCTTTTTTGCCTTCTTTCAATTCGAAAGAAACACGGTCATTTTCGCGAATCTCGTGGATAAGGCCAGTCTGATGAACGAAGATGTCTTGGTTTGTATCGTCAGCGACAATGAATCCGAAGCCTTTAGATACGTTGTAGAATTTTACTTTACCTGTTTTCATGATAATGAATTTATAATAATGAAACAAAGGTAAAAAATTAGTTCAGATTAATTGCCATAATCAAAAAAATATTAGAGGCGCAACTTAGCGTTCACACCCTCTGAAATCGCGGCATTTCTTAGACCGAATGCCAGGTATGCTCAGCCTGTTTCTGCTACTCCTATACGCTGCTACCTTCTGCACTCAGGCAAGCGGTTGAACACGGAGGTGCGGCAGCTATCCTGGGTGCTGATTCGGCTTTTTCCTGAGCGGACACTGCAGCGCTCCCAATAACCCTCTCTCACAAGGTTCGTATAGCTAAAACGTTCTGTTACACTATAAAACAGGTATAGTCACTAAATCCTGTTGAGGACAGAAACCTGAATCCGGATTACGTTTCATACTACTGTAGTATGATTGAAACCAAAATTCAGGACAGTGCAGTGAGTACTATTTTCCATTTACCATAACTATAAACTGAGGAGATCAGAACTATGAAAGACAACGAAAAAAATCAATCATCCAATCAGTCCAGCAACACGTCGGGTAGCTCATCATCCGGCTCATCAGGACTGAGCAGCTCAGGCATGGGCAGCACGTCAGGCCAGAGCGGTTCATCAGGATCAGGCAGCATGGGTTTATCAGGTAGCATGGGTTCATCCTCCTCTTCCGATTCCGATTCAATGACATCTTCTAAGAGCGGCAGCAAAACATCTGGCACCGACTCAAAGTCATCTTCAACCAGAGCAAAGTCCGGCACCAAGAGCACAGGCAAAACATCTGACTCTAAATCCGGCAAGTCATCCTCTTCCTCCTCTTCCAACAAGAGCGGCAGCAAGAGTGGTAGCCAGGATTCCGGAAACTATGGCTCTATGAGCAGCTCACAAGACAGCGACCAGGGCTCCAGCAGACAGAGTGGCTCACAGCAGGGCAACCAGAACTATGGCAGCCAGAGCGGAAGCCAAGACTATGGTAGCCAGGGCAGCGGCCAGAGTGGCTATGGCTCACAGGGCGGATACGGCTATGGCTCTCAGAACAGCAACTACGGTGGCCAGAGCGGCTACGGATATCAGGGCGACTACGGTTCATCATCACAAGGTGGTGGCATGCAGCGCGGCTACGGCGACAGCACTGGCTACAGCAACCAGAGTGGCCAGGGCGGCTACGGCAGTTCTTCGTCCCAAGGCGGTGGCTATGGTTCCTCCTCTCAGGGAGGTTACGGCTCGTCACAAGGAGGCTATAACTATGGCAACCAAGGCGGCATGGAAGGCAACCGCACCCGCTATCAGGACCAGGACTACGGTACTTCCAGAGGCGGCATGCAGGGCGGCTACCAGGATAGAGAAGGCGACAATATGGGTGGCCAAAGCTTCGGCGGCTCCCAAGGTTCGTTCGGTATGCAGGGAAGCTCTTCTAACCAAGGCGGCTACGGCAGCTATGACAGCGGCCGCGGTGGCTACGAGCAAGGTGGCGGCTACAGCAGCAGCGGCATGGGCTCCAGAGGCGGCTCCAGTTCATCACAGGGTAACTATGGTGGCCAGGGTGGCTACGGCAGTTCTTCATCCCAAGGCGGTTACGGTGGCTCCTCACAAGGCAACTACGGTGGCCAGGGCATGGGAGGCCAGGGAGGTTATCAGCAGAGCTACGGCCAGGGTGACTACGGCCAGCGCGGCGGACAGGGCGGCAGCTATGGTTCGCAGGGCGGCTATGGTTCAGGCAGAGGCAGCCAGGGTGGTAGCAGCTACGGCTCATCACAAGGCGGCTACGGTTCACAGAGTGGTTACAACCAAGGCGGCTACGGCGGAAGCCAGAGCGGCCAGCAAGGCTATGGCTCCAGCACGACAGGTTCCGGTTCTTCCAGAACAGGTATGCAGGGTGGCTACGGCGATAGCGACCGTTACGGCTCCATGGGTTATGGTTCATCCAGAGGCATGAGCGAGTACGACAACGACAACTACGGTTCATCCAGAGGCTACGACTCCCAGAGCTCCATGCAAGGTGGCTACGGCTCCCAAGGCGGCTACGGCTCAAGAGGCGGCTCTTACAACGATGAGTACAGAAGCGGCAACCAAGGCGGTTCGTCCCAAGGCGGCTACGGCCAGAGTGGCTACGGCGGAGGCTATGGTTCCGGCCAGAGCAGCTACGGTGGCGGCTCCTCCTCTCAAGGAAGTGGCTATGGTAGCTCTTCACAGGGCGGCGGCTACGGCTCAGGCCAAGGTGGCTATAGCTCTTCAGGTAGAGGCGGCATGAGCAGCGGAGGCTACGGCCAGAGCGGTTACAGAGAAGGTGGCTATGGCCAGGGCGGCCGTGGCGGTGACCAGAGCCGATACGGTTCCATGGACAGCAGCACCTCTTACTACAGCGACAACCAGGGTTCCTCCTCGCGCGAGAATTACCGAAGCGGGTCTGGCAACCAGGGTTCATCGCAGCGTGGTGGCAACCAGTCTGATTCTGACCGCGACAGCAGCCAGTATGAGAGCCGACGCAGTGACCGTTATCGTAACATTGACTAAGTAAATCATACCTAAAAAGAGAGAGCCTCCCTTGAAACAAGGGAGGCTCTCTCTTTTTAATTTATACCTGCATCAGAAGCACTCTTTGTGGTCCCGAACGAATTGCCGGAAAGAATGGGGAGCACGACCCGTAACCTCCTGCACCGTATTGGTGACGCCGGATGACTTGCCAGCTTTCTGGACAGCGTATAGCTCCAGCAGCGCATTCACGAGCTGCTCCGGCATGTGCTGCGACAGCATGCCTTGCTGTACGGCGTCCTCGGGGACATCCACAAACGAGATTTCTCTTCCGGTCTCTTCGCTCAGGATGGCGGCTAACTCCGCATGCGACAGCGCCGCCGGACCGGTCAGTTCGTATACCTGGCTGTCGTGTCCATCATTTGTCAAGGCCTCCACCGCAACGGCTGCAATGTCACGGGTGTCGATGAAGCTGACTTTGCCATCGCCCATCGGCATGTAGAACTTCCCTTCTTTCTGGATTGTCTCGGCGTTGTAGTTCACCAGGTTCTGCATGAAACTTGCCGGACGCAGGAAGGTATAGGGTATGCCGCTTTCCTCAATGTATTTCTCTATATCGCGGTGCCACCGGCCCAGCTGTATACCTGGCTCTGCTCCGGCTCCAAGCGCTGATAGTTTTACGATGTGCTTCACCTCCTTTTTCCTCGCTTCATCCACCAGGTTTCTGGCCATCTCCTGTTGGTCCTCAGTCATGGGCGTGATGAGCATGAGGCGGTCGACGTGCGTGAAAGCGGCGTGAAGCGATTCGGGTTTTCTGAAGTCTATCTCTACTATCTCCACCCCCGGCAGGCGCTTCAGGTTTTCGCCCGTGATGACGGAGTGTACGCCCGCCCGCACGTGCCTGTCCTGCAAGGAGAGTTGCTTTATAATTTCGCGGCCAACAGTGCCTGTGGCGCCTGTGACCAGTATGGTTTCTTTCATGGTTCTGTCTCTTATGCGGTTGATTGGTTTTACGGCACCAGCGCGTCTGCTGTCATGGTAGCCTTCAGTTAACTATAACTGCAAACCGCATTATTTGGTTGAAGCGATGGCTCTGGCGACTACTTTTTCGGCTCCAGGCTGACCAGGTATAGCTTGCCGTTCTCGTTGCTGATGAGGAGTTGAGTGGCCGACAGGTATAGGATGGCCTCCGCCTGACCCGTGCGCGCTAGCGGCAGGCAATAGCGTTTCCCGGTGAAGGAAACGTAGGGCGTGTTGGGTTGGAACAGGTATAACCGACCATAGCCCAGCAGCGCGTAGGCACTTCCGTCTGGTGCGCCGTCGGCAGCCGTGATAGGCGTTTTCACCCGGAGTTCTTCTTGCGGTGCCAAGGTATAATCTCCCATACGGGCGGGTAAGGTATAGCGCCGGGTGATACCCTTGCGCCCGCGGCTCTTGGTGAACAGGTGCAGACTATCAGAGCGGAAGAAGAAGCCCTCCAGGTCGAAGTGGCGTTCCTGCCCCGATGGCGGAAAAGCGGTCTGGTCACCGAAACGAAACGTGATGATTGCCTGTGGAGTCATGGCATCCTGTCTTACCTGGAACACCCGCAGGTCGCGGCGGCTGTTGGCGTTGTTGCCGAAGTCCCCGATGTACAGGTTACCCCCATCGTCCTGGGCGATATCTTCCCAGTCTCGGTTGGGCAGTGGCAGCGGTACCGTTTTCAGCAACTCCCCTCTCCGGTTAAACAGGTATAGCTCTGGGTCAGAGCCACTGTCAGGGTGTGTCCAAAAGGTGCTGTCGGAGGCGCGGGCCAGGCCGGAGCTTTCCTTTATGCGCGTGTCCAGCCGCCCGATGCGCTGCACCTGCACCGTATAGTCTTTGCGGAGCCGCTCAAAGTCACTGGTGCGCCTGTCAGCGCCACAGCCACACACGGCCGTCTGCAGGTATACATACAGGGTGAACAGCTTGATGAGCATCTATGGTTGTTGAATTGCTGAATGGTTACTTGTTATTCGCTGATTGTTGTGCATGCACAATTCTGATAGGCCGATACCTGACTTCCCATTCTTTAATTTCTAAACTCCCCAACCCTCAAACTCCTCAACTCCTCCACTACTTTTTCTTTGTCGGACCAGTACTGCCGGCTGTACACCCGCCGGAAAGGCCAGTGGCGCTGCTGTAACAGCTGTGGCACATCGGCGTGGGAGTGGCGAACAGAGAGGTGGCTGTAGTAGAGGTCATCGTCGGTGAGGATGACGCTCTTGTATTGGCCTTCTTCCAAAACAGTGAGGTCTGCGAAGGGCACTGCTGGCTGCAGGTGCGGCACTTCCTGCACCAGGCGTTCTTTCAGCAGGGGCACCTGCGTCGGCATGAGTACTTGTTTCGGCTTGTATTCAAAGTAACGGCGGCTCACCTGCTGGGCGTAGTGGAGGTATTCGCGGAGCAGCTTCGGTCCGGTGTGCAGCGTGTTCTCCACCAGCAGTTGCTCGGCCCGAATGCTGCTCACTACCACCACCTGCTGCTTGGCCCGCGTGATGGCCACGTTGAGTCGGTTCTCCCCTCCCGCCTGGTTCAGGCTTCCGAACTGCATGGCCATCTTTCCTTTCGTATCCGGCGCGTAGCCAATGGACAAGATGATGACTTCCTTCTCATCGCCCTGCATGTTCTCGATGTTCTTGACCAGCACACTGGCTGGCAGCGCTGTCCCCTGCTCCTGCGCACGCTCCTCGAGCAGGTCCTGCACGAGCATCTGCTGGTTGTAGTTGAAGGTGATGACGCCCACCTCCTCCTGCCCTGCCTGCAGTTTCTGAAGTACCAGTTCCACTACTTTCTCCGCCTCCAGCTGGTTGGTGTTATCCTGCCAGAGCCCTTGCACCTTCACAAACTGGATGGCCGGCTGGCGGGCGTTGGCGTCGTGCAATTCAGGTATAAGCTCTAAGCGCTGGCGGTAAAAGTAGCGGTTGGAGAAGTCTATCAACTCCGGGTAGCGGCTGCGGTAGTGCTGCGTGAGCATGGTCTGCGGCAGGTATAGCCCACAGAGCTGCAGCAGCGACTCCGCCGTCAGTTCCTCTACCTCCTCATCGCCGTTGCCGCTCCAGCGGGCGCGGTATAAATCCGATGGCCGAAGCTGCTGCTCATCGCCGGCCACCACCACCTGCTTGCCGCGTAGCATAGCGGGTATACCGGATTCGGCAAAACACTGTGAGGCCTCATCGAAAATCACCAAATCAAAGCAGCGCTCCAGCGGCAGCACCGCCGATACGGTTTCGGGAGAGGCCAGCCAGCAGGGCGCCAGGTTCAGCACCTCTTCCTGGAAAAGGGAGAACAGCTTCCGGATGGGGTACAGGCTGCGCTTTTTGCTCACCTGCGCATGCAGCCGGCGGTAGGTGACGGCGTTGCCCAAGCGGTTGTACTCCATGTGCTGATAAGTCTGCTCCCGCAAGCGCGAGAGGACTATCTCCTGGCTCAGCTGCTGCTTCTGCCGCAGCAGTTGCTGCAGTTCCGTCTCCACCCGCTCCAATTCGCCGCTGTCGGGCATGCGCAGTTCTGGGTGCAGGGCCTCCAGTTCGTGCAGCCAGGCCAGGTACAGGCTGTTCAGGAACAACGCCTCCCCTTCCGCTACGGAGGCAATGCCTTCGTGCAGGAGCAGTCGCGCCACCTCCTGCTCAGCAGTTGAGAAGGAGGCGCGCAAGGTGTCATGTGCCACCATCGGCTCGAAGTGTTGCCGAAGTCCCTCCAGCAGCTTGGGTCCATGTTCATGATTCTGTATGAGCTGCTCTGTCTGATACTGCGGTAGCCATTTCTCCCAAGCGCTATACCTTATAGCGAGTGTCTGCACGGCCTCTACCAGTGCGGTTAGGTGTTCAGTCAGTTTCGATTCTTGGTGGAGTTTCTCGTGAAACACCTGCTCGCGGTGCAGTTGCTTCAGCAGCTTGTGCGCTGCCAGCGCCTGCTCCACTACCTCCAGTTTCTGCAGCATGGGTGTCGGGTTGTCCTCTATGCGCAAGGTATAGCGGATGCTGCTGTTGATGGCCTTGATGAGCCCAACTGCTTGTTCCCGCAGTTGCAGGCGCCGCTGTAGCTCGCCTACGCCCGCTTCCGTCAGTTCTAATCTGTATTTGCCCAGCGCCTCCTTCAGCACTTTTTTGTCCTGTGAGAAATACCAGCTGATGCCCTTGAAGAAGTCGCCGCGTTGCTGCTCAAAGGCGGTGATAGCGGCCTTCACCAAGGTGAGTTGCTCCACAGGTATGGCGGCGTCTGGGGCCGGGCACACCAGGTATAGCTCCTTGAGCTGCCGCACCTGCTGCTTCAGTTCTGTCGCTTTGGCCTGCTTGCGCAGCAGGGGTTGCAGCAGCTCCTGCACGCTTTCCCCTTCCAGCAGTTGCTGCAGCTCGGTTATGGTCGACAGAGCGGTGGTGTGTTTGGCTGCGTCAGGGAGTGTGAAGGCATAGCCGCTGAGTTCGCTGATACGTTGCTGGAGCTCGTTGTATTGCTGGGGCAATTCGTTGATGACTTGCTCGAGTTCCTGCCGCTGCGGCCAGCCAAAGCCCTTCATGCTGTGCCGTTCTCTCCACACGAAATCCTGGTGCTCCAACACGATGGCCTGCTGCAGGTATGCGCGCAGTCGGGGCAAGAAGTCGGTTACGGTGCCGGCGGTAAAATTCTTGAAGCCGGAGGTAAGCGGAACGTGTGGCTGCTGCAGACTGCTGCGCAGGTATAGCTCCTTAGGAGACCAGCCGCAGCGGCTGCTGTCAAAGAGGGCGCTGCGGAAGTTCTCCAGCTTTTGCAGGCAGACGTTGATGCCGCGGCTCACTTCCAGAAACGTGCGGTCGGTGTAGATGCTGTTGAGGGCCAGGTTCTGTTTCTTGTACTCGTCTACCTGGTCTATCTGTAGCAGCAGTTGTTGGTAGATGCTCTTGCGGTCGGCGTTGATATCGTGCACGAGGGCTGCGAAAGCGCCCACCCCTTTGGAAGAAAGGCGCTGGTGCACCACGTCCAGCGCGGCGCGCTTCTGGCTCACCACCAGCACCCGCTTGCCCCGTGCGGTGAAGTCCGACACCAGGTTGCAGATGAGCTGCGATTTGCCCGTTCCCGGAGGACCTTGCACCACCAGCGACTTGCCCTGCTTCACCTGCTGCAGCGCTGCCTCCTGCGAGGCATCCATGTCGAAGGCGGTGAAGGTATGCTGCGCCTGCACGGCCTGGGTTATACCTGTGTCGGGTGCTGAAAACAGTTCTTCCATCTCCTGCAGTCCCCCCCGCTCCAGCAGTGCATCGTAGTCGGCGAGCAGATAGGAGGCCGCCTGCGGGTAGATGCCCAACACTGCCTCTTGTTCCAGGTATAGCTGGCCGGGTTTCAGCTCTGCTTCGTACTCGGCTTTCTTGTAATCGCGGAAGGGTTTGAGTTTGTCGGTGAAGAACTCGCGGCCGGCGTGCACGCCCAGTTGCTGCTCTTTCAGCAGCTCGTATACCTGCGTGCGGAACTCCACTGGGTGCGTGGGCAGCGTGCTCAAGTCGAGTTCCAATAGCGGCTCAGCCAAGGGTGTGCCCGTGTAGTGCGCGTAGGCCAGCACGAAACTTTGGTTGAACTGCGGCGGCTGCGACTCATCTGGCACCAGTTCCCACTCCTGCGCCGCGCTCACCTGCAGCCTGACCGGGAAGAACAGCAAAGGGCAACGCACCGCCGTGCCGTCCGAGAACTTGCCGTGCACGAAGGGCCATCCTAGGTATAGCTCGTGGCTTCCGCGCTCCTCAAATACCATCTCTGCCTTTCGCTTGATGTAGCGCAGCCGCCGGCTCACTGGCGCCACAGGGGCATAGCGGCTATCGGCATAGGGTGCCAGCATGGCCTTCTTGCCAGCTATGAGTTTCTCGACTACCAAGAAGGCAGGCTTGTTGTTCAGGAAATCCAGCTCCTCCACGTCCAGGTGCAGCTCCCGCGACAGGCGCAGCAGCAGCAAAGCCCTGTTGCTGGAACTCAGGTTGAGAAGCCTGTGCCGGTAGGTGGTGAGTATGGATTTCATGGATGATGTATGGTTCCTAAACGGTAATCGTGTCAGGAAAGTCTATAGCAGAAAGCAAGTTAGCAGGATTTAAACTCTTTTGGTAGAGGAGATGGAGCCGTTAGCCGGATTTACGGGCTAGCGGGCCATCTCCAGAGGCTATGCTGCGTACAGTATAGGTACTTCCTAAGTACAATTTGGTTTCTCCGCAAGCCGTGGTTTGGCCGAGTTGGAACCAAGTAAGGACTGTGATTTGAATTGATATCTACCCGGTGGGCACCATCAAGCAACATAGCGAGCACGCTTACTCAGACACTCCTCTAGAGGCGGCTGCTGACCGGTACGCCTTTCTGCGGAGGGTGCTGTACACCCTGGCGTTCGGGCACATTGTGCTTGCCATTTACCTGTCTTATACCGACGGCGACCTCTACCACGCCTATACCACAGAAGATGGCTACATCGAACACGCAACGGCTTTTCTCCTGCTCCTGACCTCTTTCCTTTGCCTGAACCGGGCGCTCTCCGCCACCCAACGGACTCCCATGGCTTTTTTCTACCTGGCCAGCGCGCTCTTCTTCTTTGGCTTTGGCGAGGAGATATCGTGGGGGCAGCGGCTGCTTGGCTTTGCCACGCCTGAAGGAATGCAGCAGGTGAACGAGCAGCAGGAGTTCACGCTCCACAACATCCAGGTATACGATGTGAGCCTGAACAGACTCGTCTTCAGCCTGGGTCTCTATACGGGCGTGTTCACCTACTTTCTGCTCTTCCCAATCCTGTACCGGCGCAAGGCCTGGTTCCGTAAACAGGTGCACAAAATCGACCTCCCTATACCTACGTATGTGCAGAGCCTCCTGTACTTTGTGTGTTTCTTCTGCGTGTTGCTGATTCAGCAGGGCCGGAAATGGGAGTTGCAGGAGTTCGTGCTGGCTAGCTTTATCTTCTTCGCCTTCCTGTTCCCTTCCAACAGACTTGGTGTGCAACGCTAGCCGGTTCAGGTATGGGCATGCTGCACGTTCACTGAACCTGTGCGTCTAATCCATTCCGCGTTTTGCCGCGTATGGTATAGCAGTTCGTGCAACGGCCTGAAATTTTCTGACATTCCTCAACACGATAACAAATAACTTTGTGCGTTGGTTGTAAGAGGAAACCACCAAAAGTCCTGCGCTGACATTGCCCTATAAGTACTCTATGAGAAACTACATCCTTCTGATATTCTTTCTGCTGAGCACCTGTGCTCTCTTCACCTCCTGCACCAAGGAGCGGCAGGAAAAGCCTGTGAGCCGCATGGACGAGTTCTCCACCTCCAAAAAGTACCCGTTTAAGTTCGCAGATGAGAGCCTGGAGAAATGGAAGCAGCAGGTTCCCGAGATACAACAGGTCAGCATCACATCAACCATAGATGGTAGCGAGCAGCCTGCGCTGTTCTATACCTCCGAGACCACCGGAAAGCGCCCCCTGCTGGTCATGCTGCACAGCTGGAGCAGCGAGTACCTGCAGGTAAAGAGCATCCCTTACGCGCTCTGGTCGAAGGAATATGACTGGGCCTTCATTCACCCCAACTACCGGGGCAAGTTCGACAAGCCGGAGGCCGTGGCCTCTGACCTGGCCATACAGGACCTGGTGGATGCGGTGAACTATGCCAAGGCACATGCTGAGATTGACGAGTCGCGCATTTACATCCTGGGGTCTTCGGGCGGGGCGATGACGGCGCTGGTGGCCGCGGGCAGACACCCTGAGATATGGGCGGGCGTGGTAGCCTGGGTGCCAGTCTTTGACCTGGTGGACTGGTATGCCTTCAGCCAGAACTACCCCCACCGCGATTACAACAGCCATATCGTAATTGCCTGCGGGGGTGAGCCTATACCTGGCACGCCAGCCGCCGAAGAGTGCAAGCGTCGCAGCCCCAGCACCTACATCCAAAATGCCAAGGAGGTACCCATCTTCCTGGCCCATGGAACCGAAGACGTGCTCGTTCCGCCAGACCATTCCATCCGGGCCTTCAACATACTGGCCAACCCGGCCGATACAATTTCGCAAGAGCAGGTTGACTATCTTCTGAAGGAGCAGAAACTGCCGGAAGGTATGGAAGGCGCCACCACCCGCGACAGGTACTTTGGCACCAAAGACCCGCAGGTGGTGTTTTCGCGCGAGTCAGCCAATGTACGGCTGGTGCTGTTTGTGGGCGTGCACGACATGGCCTACAACCCGGGGCTGCTGTGGCTGAACGAGCAGCAGAAGAAAACACCAGAGGTCGCCCCTCCTGTGGCCGGTCAGCGGTAGACCTGTTTCCTAACTATACACACGTATGCCCGAAGAAGCCCAGGATAGCACACCCGCCAAAGCCAGTATACCTACCCTGGAGCAGGTCTCTTCGGGTGGGGTCGCTTATCGGGAGACAGCCGCGGGCGTTGAGGTTGCGCTTATTTCGGTTGGCAAGCAGGCACGCTGGCAGTTGCCCAAAGGTATAGTAGACCCCGGTGAGTCGCCTGAGGCAACCGCGGTGCGGGAAGTGCGGGAGGAGACAGGTATAGCTGCGAGCCTGCTGGAGAAAATCGATGTGATTGAATACTGGTATGTGGGCAACAAGGGGCAGCAGCGCGTCCGGTTCCATAAGTTCGTCCACTTCTTCCTACTCTCCTACCAGTCCGGCGACATTGGCCAGCACGACTGGGAAGTGAACGAAGCGCGTTGGGTCGGGTTACAGGAGGCGAAAAAACTGTTGGCCTTCAAAAGCGAGCGACTTGTGCTGGAAAAGGCGGAGCAGTTGTTTCAGGCACGAAAGCAGTAGTCAGCCTTTAGCCCAATGTCCTCCCGTACTTATATCGCGAGCTTCACGTTGTAAGAAACACCTTTCTCTTCGTAGTAGATGTAGAAGAATTTTTCATCGAAAGAGGCTACCCTGAATTTGTTGTACCTGCTGGCCCCTTGCAAATCGCCGTCCAGTATAATCAGCCCGTTCTCATTCTTCACCTCCCGCAGTTTGAATTTCCATTTGGAAGGATAGGTAGTCACATCGTTTGAGCTGCTCTTGAAGCTCGCTTTTTCAATCACCTGGAACTCCGACTTGCCAGCTGTTCTTGATTTGAACTCCTCGAGGCTTGGCAACTGGTTCGTGTAGACGACGCCTGACAGATACGTTCCGGGTGTATTGCCATAACTGTTTCGCAGGTAAATATTGTTGGCCACGGTTTGCTGTTGCGTCAGGTATACGATGTTCGCCCCCATCATCGCGGCAACAATCTTAATTTTGCGGAAAGCACGGTCCCGGACGGCGCCCATGTCAGAGAGCAGCGTAGCGCTCTGAGCTGCTGAACTGATGTCCCCCACTTTGAACAAGCCCTTCACATCTCCTTCAAGCTGTGTTACAGTCACGTTATTGAAATCATGCAAGCCACTGATTTTCTTTAAAGCAGTTGCTTCTTCAAATGTCTGCACACGCCCGTTCTGGAACACGATTTTCTGCACCGCATTCCGGTAAACCGTGTTAATCAGCTCCTCTCCTACATGCGTATACCGTACCGTTTCAGGGGTTATCTCTTTTACGGTGCAAGGTATTTTACCTGTATGGGTGAAGAGGGTGTCCGCCTGGGCAAAGGCGTACTGTGCCACGAAAAGCAGCAGCAAGGAGGCAAGGAGTCGTTTCATGCGAGGTAGAGGTATAGCTATAGGCCGAAAGGTGGTGGATGTAGAGTAGAATAGCTGTGTTAGCAGCTATTCAAATATAGAAGATAGCTTATAAATAAAACAGGATGTGGCGAAGGATTCTTTGCTTTCCCAGCTGAGGAGCAGCTAAATGTAGTAGCAGGGCCCATACCTACAGCACCAGGTATGGACTGATTTTCTCGTATAGCTCGGGCGTCACCAGCTTTATCTGGCGTATATCCTCCACCTGCCGGTAGGCCCCATGCTGTTCCCGGTAAGCCACAATAGCCCGGGCCAGGTTGGAATTGATGTAAGGGTGCGCCCGCAGTTCGTCGGCGTTGGCTGAGTTGAGCGGAATCCGTTGCACCACATTGGCCTTCGGTACAAAAGCGTACTTCTGCAGGCTATCCACTATGGCAGGTGGCAACCCGTATACCTCCTTCACCTGCTCCATGCTGTGGAAACCGCCCAGGCTGCCCCTGTACTTCACAATCCGGGCAGACAGTTTGCTACCGATGCCCCTTATTTGCTTCAGCTCGGTGGTATCGGCTGCGTTGATGTTGAATGGCGCCAGAATGAAGCGCTCACGTGGGCGAGTATAGGTATAGTTTGTATTGGAGGCCGTACGCGTGTTGGCGGCTATACCTTGGCTGCGCTTATAGCGGTCTGGCCTGGTTTCGGGGAGCTCGATGTAGGGATAGAGTCGCTGGAAGGTCGAGTCCGGGAAGTCATAGATTCTGCCCAATTCGGCTTTGTACGTGAAATCGCCCACCTTTTTGCGGTAGTTGAGAATGCGTTTGGCCATGTACTTCGGCACCCCAAAACCCTGCCATTGCTCCTCCGACAGTTCATTGGGATTGAAGGGCCGCAGCGCGACAGCCGGCACTTCGAACTGCCGCTTCCCCCTAGCAGGTGGCTGCTTTGCCTCCAGCTGCGCCACCAGGCTGTCTAGTGTCTGTTTGTCGTTGGGGTTGCTGAAAGTGCTGTGCCTGGGACTCAGGAGCCAGTTAAAAAATAATGGTGCCGCCGTAAGCAGCACCATTATGCCTATCAGCACCAGAAACCCGTTTACTTCACGCTGCGAAAAGCCAAAGTTGCGTCGAATCCAGTACCTGAGTTTTCTCATATAAAATTCTAAGCCCGCGGGGCCTGCCGCTCTATCTCGTCGTCATTGTCAAGATAGGAGTCAGGCTCCGGTTTGTGAGGGGCATTGAGCACCCTTATAAAAAAGTAGATAGTTGCGCCAGTTACTAACAACATGGTACTGAGCATGACAACAAGTGCAGATGTATTCATAGTTTCCTAAATTCTTCCTTCTCTAACTCTTTTTTTATACGCCATGTATACTAGCCCCGCTATACTCAGGAACACCACTACCAGCAGTATGCGCGAAGCATTCACAAAGAACAGCGTATCCTGCAGTTGCTCAATCACGGCCGGGTCGGTGGCTTCGGCCAGCTGGCGCTTCAGGTTCGAGTTCTTTATCTTGTTGATGATGGAGCTATCGTCCAGTTCCCAGCCGTTGCTGAATGCGCCTGCCCAATCGCCGCCCTTCGGTGTGATAAGGGAGCCGATGAACACCCATAGCAACAGCAGTGGGGTTACGAATTTGATGATGAATTTGTAGATGTTCGGCACTTTGATGTCAGCACCAGAGGTAATTTCTCTCCAGCCTTTGTTCATACCAAACACCCACGCAAACAAAATGGATTCAAACAAGGCAAACACCACCAGCGATACCGTACCTGCCCAGTAGTCGTACTCGTCGAACACGCCGTACTTGAAGAACAGCACCGTCGGCATACCCAGCACCAGTACTATAAGGCCAAAAGACCAGGCGGCAGGTCTGCGATTCCAGTTAAACTCGTCCTGCAGGAAACCAATCCATGGTGTACCCATGGCCAAAGAAGACGTGATGCCCGCAAAGAACAGCAAGCCAAACCACATCACACCGGCAACGGCACCCAGCACATCGCCCCACTGGTAGAACAGGTATGGCAGCGTTCGGAAGCCTAATCCAAGGCCACCCTGGCTGTTTACGAGGTCAACTACACCATCTATACCCAGGTAACCAATCGAAATTGGAATCAGGATAGAAGCACCTAGCACCACTTCCACGAACTCGTTCATCCAACCTGCCGACATGGCATTGAGGGCGATATCGTCTTTGGAGCGCACATAAGAAGCGTAGCAATGTATGGTACCCATACCTACCGAAAGGGTGAAGAAGATTTGACCGGCCGCAGCCAACCATACCGTAGGAGACCAGAGCTCATCGAAGTTCGGCGTCCAGAGGAAATTAAGGCCAACTGAGCTATCGTTAATAGCACCATTTTCACCTGCCGTAATCGTAAAGCCTTTGTAGGCCAGGAACATACCAAAAATAATCAGGAGCGGCATACCGATTTTGGCAACGCGCTCCACTCCTTTGGCAAGGCCCTGGGAGAGAATCCAGGTGTTAAGCAGCAAGCAGAGGACAAAAAAGAAGATAGGCTCGTAAGGGATACCGAAGGTCGACTCACCCAGGCTCACATACTGATCGAAGAAGTTGGAAACGCCATTCTGGTCGAGTCCATTGAAAGAGCCAGCCAGCGAGTGGAACACGTAGGAAAGCGTCCAGGATTCCAAGTAGCAGTAGTAAGAAGCAACCGCAATGTTGGTCCAGATGCCGAATACGCCGATGTACTTCCAGAGGCGATTCTTGTGCATGGTGTCCACGATAAAAGGCGTGGAGTGGTGACCGAACTTGCCCCCGAAGCGGCCCATAGACCATTCAATCCAGAGCAGGGGAATACCCATCACCAGGAAGCAGACAAGGTAAGGTATAATGAAGGCTCCACCGCCGTTCTGCACAGCCTGTACCGGAAAACGCAAAAAGTTTCCGAGACCCACCGCGTTGCCGGCCATGGCCAGAATGAGACCCACTCGGGAGCCCCATGATTCTTTGTTAGCACTCATACAAAGGGGTAAAAGTTGATTGGTTTAGATTAGTTGGTTTAGTGTTGGTTCTAGTAAGCGGAATTAAAGCATCCAATTTAAACAATGCTTGTGATTGAACCATACTAAATTCCATATTTTTAATACAGCGCCTACAACTTAAAACAAGCGGTGAGTCCGGCAACGGCACCGACCGCCTATCCCTTCGCTTGGCGGGCCACTATGGCTATGCCTTCCAGAAAGGTATGCGGGGCATAGCCCAACTCGTTTTCGGCCTTGGTGATGATGAACCCGGTGCGCGGCGGACGCTGTGCCGGCTGCGAGAAGGTACTGGCATCGGCTTTGTCAATCAGGGACTTATTGAGCTCGAAGTAGTCGGCTACAATCATGGCCATCTGGTAAGGGGTGTACATTTCTTTGCCGGAGATATTGAAAACGCCTTCTGCGTCCTTCTTCACGGCCAGCCAGCAGCCCATGGCCAGGTCCTCGGCTAGCGTTGGTGTCCTGAACTGGTCATCCACCACCTTTATCACCTTGCCTGCCTGCAGGCTGTCGCGCACCCACAGCACAATGTTGGTACGGCCGTAGTCATGCACCACACCATACACCAGCACGGTGCGCAGGATGGCCCACTTACATTTCGCCTGTTGCACCAGCTTCTCAGCCATCAGCTTGGTCTCGCCATAGAAGCTGATGGGGTTGGCTGCCGCCTCTTCATCGTAGGGTCCGGCCTGGCCATCGAAAATGAAGTCTGTGGAAAGGTGGATGAGGTGCACATTGTGCTTCTCGCAGGCCTCCACCACATGGGCCACGGCATCCCGGTTGAGCCGCAGAGCGCCTTCCCGGTCGGTCTCGCATTGATCCACGTTGGTCATGGCAGCTGTATGGATGAGGTGCGTCGGCTGAAACTCGCGCACCACCCTGTCAACCTCCTTGCGATTCGTCACATCCAGAGAGGCGAAGGAGAGAGTTGGAAAGATGTCAGCCAGTTTATTATCGCCGCGGCTGGTAGCAAGTAGCTGCACGTCAGTGCGAGGGAGCAACAGAGAGGCCAGTTTCTGGCCCAGCAGGCCGTTAGAGCCTGTAATGAGTATTCTTTTCATGTTAATAAAATATGGATATGCGGCTCGATTGGCAAGAGCCCTTGAATAATCATCTCCCGTCCTCGCCAAAAGGAAGAGCTATACCTGTGACAAGGGAAATGCTATACCTTACGGGAGAGCAGGGAGATGGAAATGTGCATGGCTAGAGGACCGGCTAGTCGTTCTGGCTATAGTCGTAGTCGTACTTCTTGGCGATTTTCTTCTTCTTCACCTCCTCCACTTTCACCGTCATCTTGATGTCGGAAAGCGGACGGTCACGGCCGTCTTTGGGTTGTGAGGCTATCTTGTCTATCACCTCCAGGCCGTCTACCACCTGCCCGAACACGGTATAGGCCTCGTCGAGCTGGGGAGTTCCGTTATGGTTCTCCACGATGTAGAACTGGGAGCCGCTGGAGGCGCGCTGCGGGTTCACCCGGTCATCCAGGCGGGCGGCAGCCACGGCGCCACGTTGGTGCTTGTACTTTGGCAGAATCTCGGCGGGCACGTTGTAGTCAATGTTCATGGTGTTGCCCTGCTTCGACTTGGGGTCGCCGCCCTGAATCATGAAGCCGTCCACTACACGGTGAAAGGTGGTGCCGTCGTAAAAGCCGCTTTTGGCCAGTTTCAGGAAGTTTTCTTTATGCTTGGGGGTGTCGTCGAACAGTATGAGCCGCATCTCTCCCAGGGGAGTGGAGATGGTTACCAACTGGTCTTTGCCTTTAGGGGCTTTCTGGGCAAACGCGGCTAATGGCATACATGCCAACAGCAACATGGAAAGGGCTATTTTCTTCAGCGGATTCATCGTGCAAGTATAGGTTTGAGGTATAGGACAATGGTCACAATCTCAAAATTAAGCCTTTTTGGCACCTTTTTACATTCTGCTCTATATTTCTGTGCTGTTATCCTCATTCTTCAATTTTCACCGAAGGCCAACCCTTATCGTCATTCGCAGTGATTACTTACAATTCAGCACAACCAAGCTTGCACTTTGTCAACTTTTTGCTGAACCTGACAAAGTAATTCTGGGGCTGATTTCCTGTTCCCCTCGAAAAAAATTATATTAAACATTGCTGACCATCCTAACTAGCTTCCTTCTATGAAAAAAATCCTACTCTTTTTAGGTCCCTGTCTGACTTCCTTTGCCAGTGCGACGGCACGTGCACCCCAGGCTACCTCTATAGACGAAAAGATTGATGCTGCTGTAGGCCCTACTGCAGAGTTCATATCCAGCATCATCTTCTATGAAGTACAACTTGGAGGCGTGGGCATCCCGCTGATACTGGTTTGGCTACTGTTTGGTGCTGTATTCTTCACCATCTATCTGGGTTTTATCAACATCAGAGGCTTCAAACATGCCCTAGACATTGTGCGCGGCAAGTATAACCAGCCTGATGCCGCTGGCGAAGTATCCCACTTCCAAGCGCTGACGGCCGCTGTTTCGGGAACGGTAGGCCTGGGCAACATTGCCGGTGTGGCCATTGCCATTTCCTTGGGTGGTCCGGGTGCTACATTCTGGATGATTATGGCGGGTATATTTGGGATGTCCTCTAAGTTCGTTTCGTGCACACTGGGTGTGAAGTACCGGGACGTGCATGCCGATGGCACTGTTTCGGGAGGACCGATGCATTACCTGAACAAGGGCCTGAGCGAGCGTGGCATGAAGGGGTTGGGCCGATTCCTGGCTGCGTTCTTTGCCGTAATGTGCATCGGAGGGGCCATCGGGGCTGGCAACATGTTCCAGATAAACCAGGCGACGCAGCAGGTTATTTCGGTTACGGGTGGAGCAGAGGGCTCCTTCTTCGGGGGTGGCAATGCTTGGGTGTTCGGGCTGGTGATGGCTGTGCTAGTGGGCTTGGTCATTATAGGTGGCATGAAAAGCATTGCGCGCGTGACTGAAAAGATAGTGCCCCTGATGTGCGGCATCTATATCGTGGCAGCCATCGTGGTGCTTTCCGTCAACTTCTCCCAGATTCCGGCGGCGTTTGCAGCTATTTTTGAAGGAGCCTTCACCAGCACCGCTCTTGGCGGAGGTATAGTAGGTGTCATGATACAGGGCCTGCGACGTGGATTGTTTTCCAATGAGGCAGGTATAGGCTCCGCCTCCATCGCACACTCCGCCGTGAAAACGAATGTACCGGTCACAGAAGGCTTTGTGGCCTCTCTGGAGCCTTTCATCGACACGGTCATCGTGTGCACCATGACGGCCCTAGTGATTGTCGTGACCGGCGCCTATACCCAAGATACTGGTGACGGCATTGCACTGACATCCACCGCATTCGCTACGGTGATTGACTGGTTCCCGCTTGTCCTGGCTGCGGCCGTTATCCTGTTCGCTTTCTCTACCATGATTACCTGGTCCTACTACGGCCTCAAGTCCTGGACATACCTGTTTGGTCACACCAGAGCAGCCGACGTCTCTTTCAAGATGCTTTTCTGCGCCTTTGTCGTGTTGGGGGCTCCTATCCAACTTAACAGTGTAGTCGCCTTCTCTGACGCTATGCTCTTCGCGATGAGTATCCCGAACCTGATAGGTGTTTACATTTTGGCTCCCGTGGTGAAAAAGGAGATGCAGGAATTTCTGACCTACGCGCGGTCGGATAAAAAGCGGCCGCTCACCGAAGAAGCGGTGGAGGCTGCACAGGTATAGGTATAACCACCCCAAAAGAAACAGGCCATCTACTTACTGCAGATGGCCTGTTTCTTTTAGTATGGCTGTTACTTATTCCCCTCTTTCGGCTCTGATGTCTTTCAGTATTTTGTCGCCTCCGCGTCCCAGGATGGTTTCTGCCAGCTGTACCCCCAGTCTTTCTGCTTCTTCCTGAGTCCCTTCGAATGTATCCGCTAAGTGCGTCTGCCCGTCCAGGCTTACGATGCCGCCCTGTATGCTCACGTTGCCCTCTGGTGTGAGCGTAGCCAGTGCGAAGGAAGGTATGCTGCAGCCGCCCTCCATGGTGCGCAGGAAGGCGCGTTCCGCCACCAGGCATACGTGCGTCTCGTCGTGGTTGAGCGCTTGCCGGAGCTGCTGCTTGAGCTCCGGGTCTAGGTCTTTGGCGCATTCCACGGCTACGCTGCCCTGGCCAGCGGCCGGGGTGAACTCATCTTCCGGGAAGGTATGCACAATCAAATCGTCGTAGCCCATGCGGAACACGCCGGCATAAGCCAGCATAAGCGCATCGAACTGTCCGTCTTTCAACTTCTGGAGGCGCGTCTGCAGGTTGCCGCGCGACTCGGCGGTGGTCACGTTCGGGTAGTACTTCCGCAGCAGCGCTTTGCGGCGGGTAGACGAAGTGCCTATTTTGGCTGTGCTGTCGCGTTCCAGCTTAAAATCAGGGTTGAAGGAGAGAATGACATCGTTCACCTTTTCCCGCTCCATAAAGGCCACCAGTTCCAAATCGGCAGGTATAGTGGACTGCACGTCTTTGGCGCTGTGCACGGCAATGTCAATACTGCCTTCGCGCAGGCCTACTTCCAGCTCTTCGGTGAACACACCTTTAGAGCCTAGTTTGTCCAGTGACTTGTCCAGTATCTGGTCGCCTTTGGTGCTGATGATGACAATCTCGGTATCGAGGCCGGCCGCCTGCAGCTTGTCAGCCACGGCGTTTGCCTGCCACAAGGCCAGTTTGCTGCCACGCGTACCTATGTTTATGGTTTTGGTTATCGTGTTATTTTCCATGGTATCTTCTTAGTTAGCGTTTCGCAGGTAGCCCGCTATCTGGATGGAGCTATCTACGAAAACCATTTTCGGGTTGGCGTTGCGCTCAATGTGGTAGTGCGCCTGGTTCAACTCCTCGGCCAGTTGCCCGGCATTGGCCTGCGTAATGACTTTGGAGAACTTCTGTACGAAATCGAGCTCGTTGGAGGGCAGAAACGTAATCAACGACTCATCCACACCATAGAGCATCACCTTGCGGAACAGGTTGAGCGCGTAGAGCAGGAAGTTCTTCTGGTTCTCGCGGCCCAGCTTCTGGAACTCCTCGCTGCTGTCCACCACCTTATCAAACTTATAGGTATAGCAGTTGCGCATCCAATCGGTAAAGAAGCTGAAGTAGTCGCTGCTGATTTCGCTGGTGAGTTTGGTGGCGGCGTTCAGGCTTCCCTCCGCCAGTTGCGCTATCTGGTAGGCAGCGGTCTGGTCGAGGCTGTGATTTTCCTGCAGGTAGGCGATGACCTCCTCTTCCGTGAACGCACGCACCTGCACAATCTGGGTACGGGAGGTGATGGTGGCCAGCAGCTTCTCCGCCGACTGCGACACGAGCAGGAACAGCGTTTTGGCCGGCGGCTCCTCGAGCAGCTTGAGCAGGGCGTTGGCGGCAAAGGGGTGCATGAGCTCCGGCAGCCAGATGAGCACGATTTTGTAGTCGCCCTCAAAGGCTTTGAGCGACACCAGCTTCACCAGCTGACGGCTTTCTTCTTTGGAGATGGCACCCTGCTTGTTCTCTGCCCCAATGTACTGCATCCATTCATTCAGCCCCTGGTAGGGGTTGCCCAGCACGAACTCGCGCCACTCCGTCAGGAACTTCTGGCTCAGCACGTCTTTGGTGATGGACTTGGTGCTGGTCACTGGCATCACGAAGTTGAAGTCGGGGTGCACCAGCTTGTTCATTTTCACGCAGCTGCTGCACGTTCCACATGAATCATGAGGCTGCTTGTCTTCGCAGTTGATGTAGGTGGCATAGGCCAGCGCCAGCGCCAGGTTCGCACTCCCCTCCTGCCCCAGAAACAGCTGCGCGTGCGCCACGTGGTTCTGTCGCACTGAGTTTATCAGCAGTTGTCTGGTTTCCTGATGTCCTTTTATCTGCGAGAAATGCACTTTATTGAACTGTTAGATGGTTGGGTTGCTAAATGGTTGAACTCAATTACTGAATCAACAATTCAGCAATTGAACAATGCAGCCATCAAGCTTTCCTGTCCCAGACCCGGTATTGCTGGGTCTGTTCGAATATATCTGCTAAGATAGCCTTTTCTGCGTCATCAAGCCTCATGGAACGGCGCTCCAACACTTTTTCGGCCACTTCATAGGCTTTGCGCAGCTGGAACGTCTCGAAACCGGAGGCGCCGCCCCAGGCGAAGGAAGGGATGAAGTTGCGCGGGTAGCCTGCCCCGAAGATGTTGGCGCTCACGCCAACCACCGTACCGGTATTGAACATCGTGTTGATGCCGCACTTGCTGTGGTCGCCCATAATAAGGCCGCAGAACTGCTGCCCGGTGTTCTTGAAGCCGCCTTTGGCATAGTTCCAGATTTTCACCTCTGCGTAATTGTTCTTGAGGTTAGAGGTGTTGGTATCGGCTCCCAAGTTGCACCACTCGCCCAATACAGAGTTGCCCAAGTAGCCTTCGTGGCCCTTGTTGGTATACCCGAAAATGACGGAGGCCGCTACCTCACCCCCCACTTTGCAATAAGGGCCAATGGTTACGTCGCCGCGCATCTTACCGCCTACATTCACGTTGCTGTGCTCACATACCGCAAACGGCCCTTTGATGATGGCGCCCTCGTGTATCTGCGCATGCTTCCCGATGTAGATGGGTCCGTTCTCCGCGTTGAGTATGGCAGCCCGAATCTTAGCCCCTTCCTCTATGAATACATTCTCCTCGGCGTAAACGATGGTATGCTTGTCCCCGATGGGCTGGCTCTGCCTGCCGGCCGTGATAACCTCAAAGTCGTTGCGTATCTGCTGCCCGTTATTCACGAAGATTTCCCATACCTCCCGGATGACGGTGTCGGGCGCGCACTCCTGCTTCTCCGCAAAGGTATAGCCGAGTAAATCTTCCACGCTTTGCAGTTCATCGCTTCCGGCATGGAAGGCCACCAGTGTCTCCCCTTGCCACAGGCTCTGCCCTTGCTGCAGGGACTTCACCTGCTGCACCAGTTGCGGGTCGGGGCACACGGCGCCGTTCACGTAGCGGCTGTCTGGCTCAAACTGCGCCGGAAACTTCTGCTGCAGGTAGGGCTGGGTCAGGAAGGAAGTATGGGCTCCTGCATACTGCTGCCATTTTTCAGCAATGGTGAGGATGCCAACGCGCACCTGGGCCACCGGTCTTGTAAAGGTCAGCGGCAAAAGCGACTGCCGGATAGTGGGTTCGTCAAAGAGAATGATATTCATAGCTACAAAAATAGAAAGTCTTCCCGAAATAGTTCAGGAAGACCCACTTTATTCCCATGAAACTTTATGCTTTACAGGGAAAGGCGCACCTTGAACTCCCGCTGCTCCGCCGGCAGGAACTCGCTGCTGCCGAAGGCCTCATCCCCGACGCTATACCCGCTCCCGATGGCCACCCACTCCTCGCCATTCAGCACGGCGGGCACCGTCTTCTTTATCACCAGTTTGCCGTCTTGCAGGGGGATGTCCTTCAATGCCCTGACGAAGGTGGTGTCGAACACCGTGGTCTCCTGGACCATGCCCATATCGCCGCGCCTGATGCGCAGGGTGATGCTGGCTTCGCGGTTGGCGTACTGGCTCTTTGTGTAGTCTGTGGTGGTGTATACCTCAAACACCACGCGTTTGTCTACGGCCTCAGGCACAGGCGTTTCTTCCTTTTCGTCCTTTCCGCAGGAGGCCAGCGTGCAGCACATGGCCGCCGTGAACAGGAGTATGAATCTGGGTTTCATGACCGGGATATAACCTAGCTAGAAATCTATATATAATTTTCTCTATATCATAACCCTGAGTGGCCTTTTCGTGTGGGACAAACAGAAAAAGCCTTCCTGAGAACATCAGGAAGGCTTTGCCCTTGAAACGTTTTAACCAGGTATACCTGCTTACTTCTTCTTGTAGCGTGTGTTGAAACGCTCCACACGACCAGCAGTATCCACGAAGATGTTTTTACCAGTGTAGAAAGGGTGTGACGCAGAAGAAACCTCCACTTTGATTACTGGATATTCCTTACCGTCTTCCATTGTGATAGTTTCGTTAGAATTCATGGTAGAACGGGTGATAAATTTGAAATCACTCGTCATATCCTGAAATACCACCTCTCTGTATTCTGGGTGAATGCCTTTTTTCATTATTATAAACGTTTATTAACCTTAATTTCTGAATCGGACTGCAAATTTAACAGGTATTTTTGAAATTAAAACGCTATTAACCAAATTATTTTACTCATTCGCCTGATACTGCCGTTGCTAGAGATTATTCTATAAATTTGTTCCAGTCACCATACCCCCAATCCATGACACACGCACAGCACAGCCTGATACTGGACAGAGAGCAGATACAGCAGAAGGTCATCCGCATGGCCTACGAGGTATACGAGCAGAACTTTGAGGAGCAGACACTGGTGTTGGCAGGCATACACCGCAACGGCTATACCTTGGCGGGCATGCTGGCCACCGAGCTCGAAAAGATTGCGCCCATCCAGATAACGCTGCTGCAGGTCACTCTGGACAAAGCGGCGCCGCTGCAGAAACCGGTGGAGCTGAGCCCCGAGGGAACGGGCCTGGAGAACGCCGTTATCGTCATCGTAGACGATGTGCTGAACACAGGCAGGACACTCGCCTATACCCTGAACGCCTTCTTGCCGCACAACCCCAAGAAAATCGAGATTGCCACCCTGGTGAACCGCCACCATACCCTGTTCCCGGTCACCTCCACCTACACCGGCTACTCGCTGGCCACCACCCTGCGCGAGCGCGTGGACGTGGTACTGCAGGAGGATGAGGTGGCGGCATACCTGCATTAAAATAGCTTTCAGGTTTTTCGTAAAAGAGGCATAAACCATCAGCACCACGCCATGCAGCTGAACAAGGAAGAGACAAAGTTCATCCAGAAGTGGGAGAGCACCAGCTCCCGGGGCCGGTGGCACTATATCCTGGTGCGCGGATTGCTCTGGGGCATGCTGGTGAGCGGCCTGTCGCACTTGTTCAAGGTATGGGATGACCTCAAAGCTTGGGATGCCTCTACACTGACAGACTCCTATGCATCCTCCGCATTTCTGGTCAGGTTGATTATCTTCAGTGCCCTCGGGTTTGGTCTGTTCGCTTTCGAGTGGTATTCGAAGACCGAAAGGTATAACAAGCTGAAAAAAATAGAGCGGCGCTCACAAGCCGCAGACATGCCCGATTAGGCCTGACGATAGCACTTGGCAAATCCTGGCACACAGCAATCCGTACTAGTCAGCTTAGACTCCATCACCAATCCTCACACCCTCTTCCATCCTTAGGAATACTGTGAATCCTTACATCCTGGAAATCCTTGGGTAGGGCCCTACATAAAAGATTCAGAAACCATGAAAGAACTCTGCTTCGCCACCAACAACAAAAACAAAGTAGCCGAGGTCAGCCGCATGCTGGAGGGCCAATACAAGCTGCTCACCCTGGAAGAAATCGGCTGCCACGAGGAACTGGCCGAGGACCAGGACACACTGGAAGGCAACTCCCGCCAGAAGGCACAGTATGTGTGGGACAAGTACAAGGTGAACTGCTTCGCCGACGACACTGGTCTGGAGGTGGACATCCTGTGCGGGTCTCCGGGTGTGTACTCGGCCCGCTACGCCGGTCCGCAGCGCAGCGACGCCGACAACATACGCCATCTGCTTAAAAACATGGAGGGCGAGGAAAACCGCCGGGCCCGCTTCCGCACTTCCATCACGCTATACCTGGACGGCGAGGAGCATCAGTTCGAGGGCATCGTGAACGGCCACATCACCACCGCATGGCAAGGCGACAAGGGCTTTGGCTATGACCCGGTTTTCGTGCCGGAGGGCCACGACAGGACCTTCGCGCAGATGAGCCCGGAGGATAAAAACACCATCAGCCACCGGGGCGAGGCCATCCGCCGGCTCGTGGAATTTTTGAGGGCGCGCTGACGTTTCGGAGGTAAAATTATTCAGGCAGGATTTAGCCACATACGCCGTAAAAGACTAATTTTGTAGCCTGAAACCATAGCTTCCAATGCAAAAGCCATTTATCGTAGGGATTACAGGAGGTAGCGCTTCAGGAAAAACCACTTTTTTGAACAAACTACTCACGTCGTTCGCGCCGGAAAACATTTGCCTGGTCTCCCAGGACAACTATTACAAAGACCGGGAACACCAGTCCCGCGACCACAACGGAGTGGTCAACTTTGACCTTCCCTCCTGCATCGACGATGAGGCCTACGCACAGGACGTCCTGCGGCTGAGCCGCGGCGAGACCATCTACCGCAAAGAGTATACCTTCAACAACCCCAACGTAGAGCCGAAAATGCTGGAGTTCAAGCCAGCGCCTATCGTGGTGGTGGAAGGCATCTTCGTGTTCTACTTTGAGCAAATCGCCAAGCTGCTGGACCTCAAGGTATACATCGACGCCAAAGAGTACATCAAGCTGCAGCGCCGTATCGTGCGCGACAAAGTGGAGCGCGGCTACGACCTGGACGACGTGCTGTACCGCTATACCCACCACGTGGCACCTACTTACGAGAAATACATCAAGCCTTACAAAAACGACGCAGACATCATCATCCCGAACAACCAGAATTTTGAGCGCGGGCTGGAGGTACTGACCACTTTTCTAAACTCCAAGATAAAGCAATGAGGCACAAGTTCGCAGTGATTGGCCTGGGAAGATTCGGCAACTCCATCGCACGCACGCTCGCAGAACGCGGCGCAGAGGTGCTCGCCATCGACAACAATGAGGACCACGTAGAGGACATAAAGGACGAGGTGGCCTACGCCGTGGCCCTGGATGCGACCGATATCCGGGCACTGGAGGCGCAGAACGTGCAGGACATGGACGCGGCCATCGTGTCCATCGGTGAGGACTTCGAGGCCCTGCTCATCACGACGGCCAACCTGCAGGAGCTCAACATCAAGCGAATCATCACACGTGCCGCCAACAAGCAGCAGCGCCGCATTCTGGAGAAAATGGGCGTGCAGGAAATCCTGTCGCCAGAAGGGGAAGTAGGCAAAACTGTAGCCGAACGCCTGCTGCAGCCCAGCATACGCACCTTCCTGCCATTGCCCGACAACTACGAGATTGTGGAGATTAACACCCCGCGTGGCATCGCCAACAAGAGCCTGGCCAAGATATCGCTCCGCGAGAAGTACAACCTCAACATGATTACCATTAAGCGCTTTTTTGAGGAGATACAGGACGGCAAACCGACACAGGTGGAGCACATCATCGGCGTACCCAAGGCAGACACCATCATCTACCCTTCTGATATCCTGATCCTTATAGGCAAAAAGCACGACATCAAGCGTTTTATTGATATAAACCGCTAGAGGATTTTATTTTTCGGCGAAAGCCGTTACATTTGCTTTCTATATGCCAAACGCATCTACCATACAACACTACTTCCGGCATCTCCTGATGACCGTTACCCTGCTTTGGGCGCTTATGCTCAATGGCCAGGAAGTGGTGGCGTATGCCCATACTGCGCCAGGCTCGCCTGCACAAAGTGCCACCCAGCTGGCGACTACACCGGAGGAGAAAACTGTTATCAAGCAGAAGGTATCGCTGGAGGGCACTACTTCCTTTGTCGTGCTCAACCTGGAGCAGGACGCGCTGGAGCCAAGCCCTATACCTGCCTTTGCTATACCTTCTGACGAAGCGTTGCCTGCCTATGCGGCCCGCGCTCCTGGAGCCGGCTTCGTGGCCCGCTTCTTCCCTATCTCCATTCAACCCAACGCCCCTTAGGCTTTTCTTTTCCCACAGGACCCTCTCCGGGCCCTGGACCGTTGCGCCTGCCTCAATTTAAAGGTATAGCGGAACGGTAACGCAGCGTTTTGTGGTTTATCTATCAGACACCCCGCTGCCTTGTGCCTGTATTACAAATTCATTCAACTATATTTTTATTATCATCCAACCCATGCGGAACAAGAATTTCATAATCATTATGACCGTGATAGTATCG
The DNA here is from genome assembly GCF_000373265.1 of Pontibacter roseus DSM 17521. Taxonomy (GTDB): domain Bacteria; phylum Bacteroidota; class Bacteroidia; order Cytophagales; family Hymenobacteraceae; genus Pontibacter; species Pontibacter roseus. Next base: position 897,472 of record NZ_KB890761.1, on the reverse strand, counting down.
GCGCTCTGCCTCTACTATCTGTCGTTCTCGTTTGTCGCCAGCAGTGTGCAGAAAGACGCCGAAGCGTATGCCACTGATGCACAAGGCAACGTGGACCACGCCAAAAAGCAGTCTTACCTGGACTCTGTATGGAAAGAGCCAGTGTACAACTTCCTGGGTGCTGAGTATACCTATCAGGAGGTAAAAGAAAACGAACTGGGCCTTGGCCTTGACCTTCGTGGTGGTATGCACGTGGTACTGGAGGTTTCTCCGGTTGAAATCGTGAAGTCGCTTTCTGGCAACAGCAAAGACCCTAACTTCCTGAAAGCGATTGCCCGCGCGCAGGAAATGCAGAAGAACAGCCAGGAGAAGTTCACTACGCTGTTTGCCGAGGCTTACCGCGAGGTGGAGCCAGACGGACGCCTGAGCCGCATCTTCTCCAACAACGCCAACCGTGGCAAAATCAGCTACGAATCCAGCAACGCCGATGTCATCAAAGTGATTGACCAGGAAGTAGAGGACGCCATTGAACGCTCTTTCAACATCCTGCGTACGCGTGTTGACAAATTCGGCGTGAACCAGCCGAACATCCAGCGCCTGAAAGGCAGCGGCCGTATCCAGATTGAGTTGCCAGGTATAGACAACCCAGACCGCGTACGCAAGTTGCTGCAAGGTATGGCGAACCTGGAGTTCTGGGAGGTTTGGACTCCTCAGGAGTTCTCCCCATATTTCACTCAACTGGACGACCACCTGACCAAGCAGGAGAAAGCAGGTAACCTGAACCTGGGCACCGCTTCCACTCAAAAAAGCCTGACCGATTCTTCTGCTCAGACCACTGTGCAGGATGCCGCCGCTGACGACGTACTGGCACAGGCTGCCGCCACTCCTACTGACTCTGGCGCTATTGCATCCGCTGACCAACCAAAGACCGACTCTGCAGCCGGATTGGATTCCCTAGCCATGGCTCAGAATAGCGTACTATCCCGTCTGTTCACGCAGATGCCTGGTGGTATCGGTGCCAATGTGCGTGACACCGCCAGAATCAACGACATCTTCGCAAGACCTGACGTTCGCGCCATTTTCCCTCCAAACATGAAGTTCCTGTGGGGTGTGAAGCCACTGGTAGGCGACAACCGCCAGGAGTTTGTTGAGCTGTATGCCATCAAGAAAGGCCGTGACGGCAAAGCGCCTATGACCGGCGAAGCCGTGAATGACGCCCGCCAGGACTTCGACCAGAATGGTCGCCCTGAAATCAACATGACCATGACACCCGCCGGTGCGAAGCGCTGGGCTAAACTGACAGGCGACAACGTAGGCCGTCAGGTTGCCATCGTGCTGGACAACTATGTATACTCAGCCCCAGTGGTGCAGGGTGAAATCACAGGCGGTAACTCTTCTATCACAGGAAACTTTGAGATTGAAGAAGCAAAAGACTTGGCCAACATCCTGAAGGCCGGTAAAATGCCAGCTCCTACCCGTATCGTGGAAGAAGCCATCGTAGGTCCTTCACTTGGTCAGGAAGCTATTAACCAAGGCCTGTTGTCAACGCTGGCTGGTTTGCTGGTAGTGGTGTTGTTCATGATTGCCTACTACAGAAAAGGCGGCTTCATCGCCGACTTGGCCCTTGTTTTCAACGTGTTCTTCATCCTGGGCATTCTGGCTCAGTTCAACGCAGCCCTTACACTGCCTGGTATCGCCGGTATCGTGCTTACACTGGGTATGGCTGTGGATGCGAACGTACTGATATTTGAGCGTATGCGCGAAGAGGCTGCCAAAGGCCTGAACCTGCGCGATGTCATCAACAAAGGCTATGACAAGGCGTTCCTGACGATTCTGGATGCCAACGCTACGACTTTCCTGGCTGGTTTCATCCTCTACTTCTTCGGATCAGGTCCGGTGAAAGGGTTCGCCATCACTATGATGCTTGGTATCGTGACTTCATTCTTCACCTCAGTCTTCATTTCCAGGCTGTTGGTAGAGCGTAGTTTCAAGAAAGCTGGCAAACTGTCCTTCTCCAGTTCTTTCACTGATAGACTTTTCGCTGACGTGAAATTCGATGTAATGAAATGGAAGAAGCCTGCCTATGCCTTCTCGTTAAGCATCATCATCTTTGGTATTGTAGCCATGGCTATTAAAGGACCGAACCTGGGCATAGACTTCAGGGGCGGCCGTTCTTACGTGGTGCAGTTTGATGACGCCGTTCCTGCCTCTGACGTGCGTGGAGCTTTGCTTGATAACTTTGAGGAAGAAGGCACTGAAGTGAAAACCTTTGGCGCCTCTAACCGACTGAAAGTAATCACCAGCTACCTGGCGGATGACGAGAGCACGACAGCGGATGATCAGGTGAGGAGCGCCTTGCTGCAGGGCTTAGAAGAATACAAAGACCTCAACCCTGAGGTTCTGAGCTCATCTAAGGTAGGTGCCACAATGGCCGATGACATCCAGAAGACAGCCGTGATATCTTTGATATTGGCACTGGCGGGTATCTTCATCTACGTGATGTTCCGCTTCAGCAACTGGCAGTTCAGCTTGGGAGGTGTAGTGGCCTTGCTCCATGATGCCCTCATGATTATCGCCATCTTCGCCATACTGGACCTGTTTGGCATCTCTTATGAGATGGACCAGATATTCATAGCGGCGGTACTGACCATTGTTGGTTTCTCCATCAACGATACTGTGGTAATCTTTGACCGTGTGCGGGAGTACCTGAACGACAACCCACGCTCGCATGTGAGCGAAATCATCAACCCGGCGCTGATAAACACCTTCAGCCGTACCATTATCACTTCCTTCACCGTGTTTATGGTGGTGTTAGTGCTCTTCATCTTCGGCGGCGAGATTCTGAGAGGCTTCTCCCTTGCCATGATGATTGGTATCCTATTCGGTGTGTACTCTTCGTTGTTCATCGCTGCGCCAATCGTGGTAGACACTATGAAGAAGAAGCCAGAGCATACGCCTGCTCCGGCCAAGCCTGTAGCACAGACCCAGAAAGCCTAAAAAGAATCACCCGGGCCAGTTGACCGGTCCGGGTGCTCTCTTCTCAAGGTATAACAACAAAAAAGCCAGCCCTGTTTAGGGTTGGCTTTTTTGTTGTATCTGCTGCGTATACTTTAGATGGTCACGCCGTCTGCCACTACTTCAGTTACTTCTGGCACCATGCGCTTGAGCAGGTTCTCGATGCCGGCCTTCAGGGTAACGGTGGCTGAAGGGCAGCCGCTGCAGGAACCCTGCAGGTGTACCGTCACAACGCCATCCTTGTAAGACTTGAATGTGATGTTACCACCATCCTGCTCTACAGCCGGACGCACGTAGTTGTCAAGCAAGTCAATCACTTTCTTGGAGATGGTAGCGTCTTCTTCAGAACCTTCGCCTTGCGCGTGAGCGCCTGAGGCTGGCTTGTTGGCCACAAAGCCCTCGTTGAAAATGGGGCCACCGGCCTCTACGTAAGACTTCAGGAAAGTGCGCAACTCTGGGATTAGCTTCACCCAATCCTGGTTTGTGCCTTTGGTCACCGTCACGAAATTGCTGGCGATGAACACACGTGAAACATAATCGAAGTTGAAAAGCTCCTGCGCCAGTGGAGACTCCATGGCACTCTCCAGGGTCGGATAGTCAACGCTCTGGCCGTCAGGCAGCATAGACACGTTCATCACGAACTTCATGGACTCTGGGTTCGGGTTAGCCTCAGCGTATACGGAGACTGTTTTCTCTTTATTTTGTAACATGGAATAGCTGTTTAGAATTAAAACTCAAGCTCTCGCCTTAAAGTTTCCAAAATTAGTCAATATTCACGACATGTGCACGGGTACCTGCTGCTGCTGCTCCATGTACGTACATTAAATGCCTTGTCTAGGCCTGCTCACCCTAGCAATTTTGGTCAGAAATTGTATCTTTGTGCTGCAAGCAAAAAAAAACTAAACCTCACAGACACCGCACTAACCCCACACCATGCTGAACAATTTTATCCTGTTGGCCCAGGCCCAGCAAGCCTTACCCTCTTTTCTCATCATACCTTTTCTTGTCCTGATAGGTATGATAGCTGCCGGACCAATTTTCTTTGGTCACTTTTGGGAGCATAACTATAAAACAGTAGCCGTGGTACTTGGCCTGACCGTGCTAGCCTATTATCTTTTTATCTTGGGCGATACCCACATGCCGGTTCACACGCTGTCGGAATACATCACGTTTGCAGCCTTACTTAGCTCCCTGTATATAGCGGCAGGTGGCATTTACCTGAATGTGAACGCGAATGCCACGCCGGCCATGAACGTGGCCTTGGTTGCCGTAGGCGCGGTGCTGGCCAACTTCATCGGTACCACCGGCGCTTCGCTCCTGCTCATCCGCCCGTTCATCCGACTGAACGTACACCGCATAAAGCCATATCAAATTGTCTTCTTCATCTTTATTGTAAGTAACGCGGGTGGTCTGCTAACGCCACTTGGTGACCCACCGCTCTTCATCGGCTTTATCAAGGGTGTACCGTTCTTCTGGACACTGCAGCACCTCCTTTCTCCCTGGTTTATCTCCATTGCACTGCTTTGCCTGATGTTCTTCTTTGTAGACCGTCGGAACAAAATCACCGACTATACGCCTCGTCCGGAGGTGGTAGCCAAGAACGAAGAGAAGATTGAATTCCACTTCACCGGCAAGCGCAACCTGTTCTGGCTCGCTGTCATCATCGGCGCTGTGTTCCTGGACCCGAACGTGATAGAAGGCTTGCCCCACATCGCCTATGACGGTGCCAAAATCTCTTTCCTGCGTGAGGTGATTCAGCTGACTGCCGCTTTCCTGTGCTACCGCTACTCCAGCAAGTCTGCCCTGGCAGGCAATCAGTTCAACTTCCACCCCATTCTGGAGGTGGTGTTCCTGTTCTTCGGTATCTTCTTCACCATGATGCCCGCCCTGCAGCTCTCCGCCGAGATTGCCTCTTCGCCACAGTACTCGCAGTACATCACCCCGAACTTCCTGTACTGGGCTACTGGTTCTCTCTCAGGCTTCCTGGACAATGCCCCTACGTATGCCAACTTCCTTTCATTGGGTATGGCCAAGTATGACCTGGCCCAGAATATTCCGGCTGATGTAAAGAATTATGCTTTGGGCACACTCAATCCTGAAACATTGGTGCAATTAGAGGCTATCTCACTGGCGTCGGTACTGTTCGGTGCTTTCACTTACATAGGCAACGGCCCGAACTTCATGGTGAAGGCGATTGCAGAAAGCGCCGGCATCAAGATGCCGTCTTTCTTTGGGTATGTGGTACGTTATTCCATACCGTTCCTGCTGCCTATCCTGACGCTGGTATGGTTCCTGGTCGTACACTTGAAGCTGTTCTAAGTTATACCTTCGATAAACAGAAGAGCCGCTCCTTTCAACCGGGAGCGGCTCTTCTGTTTTTAACTCATAGAGGTATAGCTGGTGTACCGCAGGTATAGGTATAGCTACAGCATGTTCACCCGCTGGCGGAGCAGGAAGTCAGCCAGAACGAGGGCCGCCATGGCATCTACGATGGGCACGGCGCGTGGCAGTACGCAAGGGTCGTGGCGTCCCTTGCCCTGCAGGGTTATCTCCTCACCCGCATCGTTAATCGTCTGCTGCGGCTGGAGTATGGTGGCCACTGGTTTAAAAGCCACATTGAAGTAGATGTCCTGCCCGTTGCTGATGCCGCCCTGTATTCCTCCGGAATGGTTGGTGCGGGTGCGTACATTGCCTTCGTCATCGGTATAGAATTGGTCGTTGTGCTCCGAGCCGCGCAGCTTCACCCCTTCAAAGCCGCTGCCGTACTCGAAACCTTTCACCGCGTTGATGCTCAGCATCGCCTTTCCCAATTCGGCATGCAGCTTGTCGAAAACGGGCTCACCTAACCCTGCCGGGACCCCTTGTATCACACAGGTCACCACGCCGCCAATGGTATCCAGGCTGTTGCGGGCATCCTCTATCAGTCCTATCATGCGGGCGGCAACCTTGCCGTCGGGGCAGCGCACCTTGTTGGAGTCAATCTGTGACAGGTCCAGCTTGGAATAGTGCCTGCGCAGCTTGATGTTTCCTACTTGCGATACATAGGCTTGTATGGTGATGCCGTGGTGCTGCAGCAGTTTGGCAGCCAGTGCGCCAGCCGCTACGCGGGCCACCGTCTCTCGGGCCGAGCTGCGGCCGCCGCCGCGGTGGTCGCGGATGCCGTACTTGGCGGTATAGGTATAGTCAGCATGCGAAGGCCGGAAGGCCTGCGCGATGTGCGAATAGTCATGGCTTGCTTGGTCTTTGTTGCCCACCACCATCGCGATGGGCGTTCCTGTGGTTCTGCCTTCAAACACACCGGAAAGGATGGTCACGCGGTCTTCTTCCTTGCGGGGCGTGGTGATGTCAGACTGGCCAGGCCGGCGTCTATCCAGAGCTGTCTGGATTTCTTCTGGGCTTATCTCCAGTCCGGCCGGGCAACCGTCTACAATCACGCCGATGGCAGCGCCATGCGACTCGCCGAAGGTGGTAATCCGAAAAATCTTGCCGTATGAATTGCTCATTAGTTCTTTCTATACTTTAGGAACACAAACCCCGAAACCGCCAGCAGCACCAGCAGGATGATGTTGGTATAGCGCCTGATGTCCGCTTCCTGGTGCAGGCTGACCAAGGTATGGTCCTCGTTCGCGATGATTTTGTAAAACGGCCCCAAATCCCGTGACAGCACCAAGGCATCGGCGTCGGCCTCACCGGTGATGCTCACTGCCAATGTGGAACGCAGCGTATCGTAGGTGGCTGTAACCGGATTGAAGTAAACCCATTGGAAGACATCACCCAGCGGATAGTCGCCGGCCGTTCTGCCAAGCCCGGTATAGGTGAATGTTTTGGACCCCTCCACTCGCCCGGCCCGGCGGGTAAGGTCCTGCCGCAAATCGGGCGGGTAGAAATCAAGTATGCCGGTGGTGACAGGCGCAGGCGGCATGATGGCTGCCAAGTTGCCTTCGCCCTGCACTTGAAACTGGTAAGAAAAGCTTTTGTTCACAGCCACGCTCTTTGGGGACAGGCGCTCTTGCAGGGTATACTGCCCTACCGGCACCACATCCCGGAGCGGGTGGGGTGGCAACTCCTTGACAGGTATGACGCGCTCCCTGGCAAAGAACGTCTTGAAGCCTTCCTGCCGGTCCTCTGCCAGCGTAGGGTTGACGGCCACTTTGTATTTTATCATCCGGAGCGACATGGCCGGAAAACGCAGCGGCTCTGTGTTCAGCGGGTATAGCATGGCTTCGTACAGCCTGAAACGCACGTAGGGCTTTTCCTGAATCATGACGTGTTCCGGCGTCACCTCCGTAAATTCAAAGGCCTCTTCCCAGGCGTTAGGCTGCTTGAGTTGCCGCAGTATACCTGTAATCTGGTTACCATAGTCATGGAAGTCCAGCAGGCGCTGGTCCTCCTCTGCCAGGTAGAAGTAGAGCACGATGTTCAACCCCTCCCCCACGTATACCTCCTTCTTATCGGTGTACAGCGTCAGGAAAGCGTTATCTTCCTTGTCCACAAACTCCTGCGGTCTATCCTCTACCTGCTCCGCCTCATTTGGTATCACCAGGTTGGGTATGTTCGGGCTTTGGGGAGGAACGGCCGTCATGGGCGACACTCGTATTTTCGTGCCAGCCGATTGCAGTGTCTGCCCATTGACCTTCATGGTGAATGGCTTGAGCTCAAAACTGCCCTCGTTGAGCGCGGCGTAGTTCTGGGTGATGGTCAGGATGGTGGTGGTTTTACCTCCAGTGATAACGGTTTTGGTGGAGGAGAACTTAGAGCTTTTCTTGAAGCCCTCAATCTCCGGGAAAGGGGAATATTCCTTCAGCGCCTGGTCCTGCAACCTGATGGAGATGGTGTAGTACATGTTGATGGGCAGCGGGCTCTTGCCCAGTTCAATGCTGGCCTGCTGCGCCAGCGACTGAACCGCAAAGGCTAAAAAGAGCAGAAGGGTGAGAAGAATCCGGTGCATAAGCAGGCGCTGCAAACAACTAGGCGCTGAATCTGTTAGGTACAATAGGCAAATTTACAAATTCCTGCGTCTCAGTGTCAAATATCTTGTTGAGCGCAGAACGGCTGTCACCCATCCATAGTACACATTGCCTGTCATGGCTGCCGTGGTGGCCACCTGAGGAAAATAAAGGCCGCTACAGGCCGTTTTGAAGGTAAAGGCCCCTAGAAGCCGAGGCCTTTAACACTCGGAATCAAGACCTTAACTTAATATTTTACAAATTGTTCATATTTGAATCACTTTTTTCCTATACCTTCGTACATCAGAGCAAAATACATTACTCTTACCGAAATGTTGGAATACATTAAGACTATCTTGTTGAAAGTAAGCTTCGACAAGCGGCTGTTTGAAAAGGAACTTAGAAAAGCTTTCAATGTGCTGGTTCCTGAGGAGATAAAGCAGCTGAAAAACTGGTGCTATGAAAAATTCTCCGAAATGTACCTGCTAATCCTGAACCGTGTGTTCTCCAAAGCTCAGGTCTGATTCTCGTCAGACTGCTGAACGAACTGGATGTTGCGCAGCAGGCCTTTGTAGCCGGTACGCTTAACGGCTGACTTCTTGAACAGCTGCGAAAAGACTTCCTGTGTGATTTCCTGCCAGTCTGTGGATTTCATGTCTCTTAACTGCGGGTGCGCTGCGAAGGCGGGCTCCTGGTGCGGTTTGCTGAAACGGTTCCAAGGGCATACGTCCTGACAGATGTCGCAACCGAAAATCCAGTTTCCGAACTTCCCGTTCATCTCCTGCGGCAGCTGGTCCTTCAGCTCAATGGTGAAATAGGAGATGCACTTGCTCCCGTCCACCACATAAGGCGCCACAATGGCATCCGTAGGGCAGGCGTCGAGGCAGCGGGTGCAGGAGCCGCAGTAGTCTTTGATGGGTCCGTCGTAGTCGAGTTCCAGGTCAATGATGAGCTCCGCGATGAAGTAAAAGCTGCCGACCTGCGGCGTGATGAGGTTGGAGTTCTTGCCTACCCAGCCCAGCCCGCTCTTCTTGGCCCAAGCCTTATCCAGCACCGGAGCGGAGTCCACGAAGCAGCGGCCACCCACCTCCCCCACCTCCTCGTTTATGTAGCGGAGCAAATCCTTCAGCTTGTCTTTGATGACGAAGTGGTAATCGGTGCCGTAGGCGTATTTCGAGACTTTGTACGTGCCCTCGTCCGGCTGCTGTGTTTCCTTCTCGGGGTAGTAGTTCAGCAGCAGCGACACAACCGACTTGGCCCCCTCCACAAGCAGGCGCGGGTCCAGGCGCTTGTCGAAGTGGTTCTCCATGTAGTGCATCTGCCCGTGCATGTTCTGCTTCAGCCAGTTCTCCAGCCGGGGCGCCTCCTCTTCCAGAAAATCCGCCTTGGAAATGCCGCAGTACATGAAGCCCAGTTCCCTGGCCTTCTGCTTGATGAGGTATGTAGTTTGTGCTTTATTCAAAATAAGTGCTGCTCAGGTATGGCTATACCTTGAGGAGAACAAATTTACGCCAAAATAAATCCGATTGGTAATCAGGAATGTCCGCGACCGGTATAAGTCCAAATAATATTACCAACAGATACGCCTCAAGCATTAGGGCTCACACATTCCCGCCGCCACTTGGACGCAGTTTCGAAGCTGCTTGAGAATGATATTATTCTGGAGCCAGGCTGATTGTACAAATCAATAAGACCAATTGAAGGCAGGTATAGCCAAACCATCCGGAAACAAAAAAGCAGACCTAAGGCCTGCTTTTTTCCATATATCACAAACAGTTTTTATTCGGGTTGGTCGAACAGGCCACCTGCTACCACTTGCTGCGGCGGCACTTTGCCGAGGTGGCGGTATGCGGCCTCTGTGGCTTCGCGGCCACGGGCCGTACGCTTGATATAACCTTCCTGAATCAGGAAAGGTTCGTACACCTCCTCAATCGTTTCGGCTTCCTCGCCACAGGCCGTTGCGATAGTGGATATACCCACCGGGCCACCTTTATACTTGTCGATGATGCAGGACAGAATACGTTTGTCCATGTCATCCAGGCCGTTGTGGTCCACGTCCAGGGCATGCAGGGCAAAGCGGGCTATCTCCACATCAATGGTGCCGTTGCCTTTCACCTGCGCAAAGTCGCGGGTACGGCGCAGCAGGTTGTTAGCAATACGCGGCGTACCGCGGCTGCGGCGGGCTATTTCAAAGGCCGCGTCCTCGTGGATAGGCGCACCCAGCAAGGCAGAGGAACGCTTCACGATGGAAGTCAACAGCTCGGCATCATAGTACTCCAGGCGGCTGTTGATACTGAATCGGGCGCGTAGCGGCGCCGTAAGCAAACCGGAACGGGTGGTGGCTCCTATCAGCGTGAAAGGGTTCAGACTGATTTGCACGGAACGGGCGTTGGGGCCTGAATCCAGCATGATGTCAATCTTATAGTCTTCCATGGCCGAGTACAGGTACTCCTCCACAATCGGGTTGAGACGGTGTATTTCGTCGATGAAGAGCACATCGTTCGCGTCCAGGTTGGTGAGCAGACCCGCCAAATCGCTGGGTTTGTCGAGCACAGGTCCGGAGGTCATTTTTATACCTGCGTCCAGTTCTGACGCGATGATGTGTGACAGCGTGGTCTTGCCCAGACCAGGAGGTCCGTGCAGCAGGACGTGGTCCAGTGCCTCGCCACGGCGCTTGGCAGCCTGCACAAATATTTTCAGGTTCTCCACCACTTTGGCCTGTCCGGTAAAGTCGGCGAAGCTGAGTGGGCGGAGTGCCTTGTCGATGTCTTTTTCAGCCGGCGACATGTAGTCGTTACTGCCGGTGAGATAATCTTCTCTCATAGAATAATAAGTATTATCGCAGCTCAATGCTATACCTACAGGTAACAGTTTGGGTATAGCTTTCGCTCCATTTCTGCAGACGAATTTACTGAATTTTGCTAATTATTTTATAGTATTTCATCATAAATCTAACATGGTTAGCAAAATTCAATACCCAGAAACAGAAAAGCAGCCACTCCCGCAGCTGCCCTTCCATTTTCTGTACAGGAAAAGGTTCTTACTTAAACGCCGATATACCGGTGATATCAGCACCTGTGATGAGCAAGTGGATGTCGTGGGTGCCTTCGTAGGTGATTACAGACTCCAGGTTCATCATGTGGCGCATGATAGGGTATTCGCCTGTGATGCCCATGCCGCCGTGTATCTGCCGCGCCTCGCGGGCGATGTGCAGGGCCATGTCCACGTTGTTGCGCTTGGCCATGGAAATCTGCTGCGTGGTGGCTTTGCCTTCGTTCTTCAGCGTGCCAAGTCGCCAGGCCAACAGCTGCGCCTTGGTGATTTCAGTGAGCATTTCGGCCAGTTTCTTCTGCGTGAGCTGGAAAGCCCCAATCGGCTTGTCGAACTGGATGCGCTCCATAGCATACTTGCGGGCTGATTCGTAGCAGTCGATGGCCACGCCGATGGCGCCCCAGGCGATGCCGTAGCGGGCGGAGTCGAGGCAGCCGAGCGGACCGCGCAGGCCTTCCACGTTGGGCAGCAGGTTCTCTTTCGGCACCTTCACGTTATCGAACACCAGCTCGCCGGTGGTGCTGGCGCGCAGGCTCCATTTGTTGTGAATTTCGGGGGTGGTGAATCCTTCCATGCCGCGCTCTACAATCAGGCCCTTGATGCGGCCCTGTTCGTTCTTGGCCCACACCACGGCCACCTGGCTCTCCGGCGAGTTGGATATCCACATCTTGGCGCCGTTGAGCAGATAGTGGTCGCCCATGTCTTTGATGTTGGTGGTCATACCGCCCGGATTGGAGCCATGGTCCGGTTCTGTGAGGCCGAAGCAGCCGAGCCACTCGCCACTGGCCAGCTTGGGCAGGTACTTTCTGCGCTGTTCTTCCGAGCCATAGGCATAGATGGGGTACATCACCAGCGAGCCCTGCACCGAGGCGGTAGAGCGCATGCCGGAGTCGCCGCGCTCAATCTCCTGCATGATGATGCCGTAGCTGATGTAGTCGAGGCCGCCACCGCCGTACTCGGCAGGTATAGTCGGACCAAAAGCGCCCACATCACCGAACTTCCTCACGATTTCGGAAGGGAAATGCGCGTCCTGCGCCCATTGCTCGATGTTAGGGGAAATCTCGCGCTTCACAAAGTCGCGCAGGGTCTGGCGGATGAGTCTGTGCTCCTCGGTCAGCAGGTCGTCAATGTTATAGTAATCAGGGGCTCCTGTGGATTCGTAGGCCATAGCTTATGTTGTTGTTTTAAGGAAAGGGTAATGCGCAAATATAAAATTTTATGCATAAGCATCCACTACGATGTTGACAAGATAAAAAAACAGGTATGGAAACAAATCGCCAATCCCTGTTCCCAGTCCTGCAACCGCTACCCATTCTGGCTGTTTTATAAGGTGATTGCCCGTGCGCCTAGAAAGGAGAAGCCCCACCGGTTGGCGAGGCTTCTCCTTCAGGTATAGTATGCTTTCTCAGAACTTCATGCCCAGCGACAGGAAGAAGTTGCGCGTCGCCTGCGGGTAGTAGTAGTTGTAGTCGTAGCGGGTGGGGTCGCCGGTGTACTGCTCGCTGAAGGTATAGCCGTTGGCCTCGTACTTCTGGTTGAGCAGGTTGCTGACCAGCAGCGCCAGCTCCAGCTCACGCATAAACGCCGGTTTCAAGGTATAGCGCAGACGCAAATCCAGCACTTGATAGCCCTGGAGCATGCGATTGTCGCTTGCTGTATTGTCCAGGTACTGCTTGCTCACCGTCTTGTAGAGCAGCGCCGTCCGGAAGCCTTTGATGGGCTGGACCTCCAATTGGTGGGCCGACACCACGGCCGGCGAGAAAGAGATGTCCGTCTCGTTGTAGTTGTTGCGGATGACGTTCTCCACGCTGTAGCTCTCGTCGTACACATACACGGTCTCGGTGTAGTTCTGTATTTTGTTGCGGCTGAGGGTAACGTTGCTGCTCCATTCCATCAGGTCATTCAGTTTTACCATACCTGCCAGTTCTATACCTGTGCGGTAGCTGTCCTTGATGTTGGTGCGCAGCGGAGCGCCCACGTCATTGAGCTGCCCGGTCAGCACCAGTTGGTTGTCGTAGTCCATGTAAAAGTAGTTGGCGTCCAGGGTATAGCCGAGGCTCTGCCCGAGCAACGACAATCCGTTGCCCCGCAGGCGGTAGCCAGCCTCCAGGTTGTGCAGCGTCTCAGCTTTCGGGCGGGTCGCGCCGGAGGACTGGTTATTCAGATGGGTGTCAGTGAAGTCGCTTCGGGCCGGCTCCCGGTTACCCACAGCATAAGAGGCATAGACGGTCTGGTTATCCGTTACCGCATAGGTGGAGCCCACTTTTGGGTTCACGAACTGGAAATCCGCCTGCTGCGTCACGTCGATATTATTATCATCCACGCCGTCTATCTTGTAGTCGATGGCGCGGAACTGCACATCACCGAAAACACCCAGTCTGTCCGTGAGCTGGTAAGTAGCCTTTCCGAATATGTTGAAGTCGGTCTTGATGGCGTTGTTTTCATAATAGCGGTGGCGGATGTTACTGGTGCCTGCGTAGCGCGCCCAGATGACTTCACCGAAATGGTCGCCGTCATACCTGTTCCAGGCACCGCCCAAAGTCGCCTCCAGCCTGCCTGCCCCGTCGGTGTAATTCAGGGCGTAAGTGGCACCATAGAAGTGGTTGTCGAGCCATTTCTGGCGGATGATGTCGGAACGGCCGATGGTGGTATCTCCAAGCGCGACCGGCGCTATACCGTACTTCGACAGCTTCTGGTCGTCCTTGAATTGCTCATAGTAACCGCGGCCACGGGTATAGAAGAAGGCGCCTCCCAGGTTCAGCCGACTCGCTAAATCCTTGGAGTAATGCAGCTGGTAATGGTCCTGCTGGTAGTTGTCGGTTTCGTTGTCGTAGGTGAGCGAATTGTAGGTACGGTCGGTCTCCAGTTTGTCCTCCGGCACGCCGTTCCAGGCCTGGTAGGTCTGCTCCTTGCCCGAGAAGGTCACGAACTTGAGCATACCTGCCTTGCCGTGGTAGCCCGCCGCAAAGTAGTAGGATTTCAGGTCAGAGAAGGCTCGGTCCACATACCCATCCGATGAGATTTTGGAAAGCCGCCCGTCAAACGTGAATTTGTCGTGAATGAGCCCGGAGCCGAAGGAGACGCTGTGGCGCCAGGTGTTGAAGGAGCCGTAGCCGTTCATCGCCTCGGCATAGGCGTCGCGGTTCACGCCCAGTGTACGGATGTTGAGGCTCGCCCCAAAGGCACCCGCACCGTTGGTGGAAGTACCCACCCCGCGCTGCACCTGTATGTCCTGTACCGAAGAGCCCAGGTCCGGCATGTTCACGAAGAAGGTGCCGTGCGACTCAGCGTCATTAATAGGTATACCGTTCACGGTCACGTTGATGCGGGTGATGTCGGAGCCGCGGATGCGGATGCCGGTATAGCCCACGCCTGCGCCGGCGTCAGAGTTCACCACCACCGAGGGCGTCTGCTCCAGCAGGTAGGGCAGGTCCTGCCCAAAGTTGCGCTCCTGCAGTTCTTCCCGACTCACGTTGGTGAACGTAGTGCCGGTCTTCTCATTGGCCCGCGTGGCCGAAATCACCACCTCGCCGGTGCGTAGGGTGGCCTGCTGCAAGGCAATGCGCACGTTTGTGTCAGCGGTCAGCTCCACCCTTCTTTCAATTGGGGAATAGCCTAGGTAGGACACCTGCAAGGTATAGCTGCCCGCCGGGAGATTCTGGAATTCAAAAGAGCCATCGGCGCCGGAAACAGTTCCTGCCCCTTGACCGGCCAACACCACGGTGGCTCCCGCCAGCGCTTGGTTCTTGGCCGCGTCTGTGACCTGCCCGCTCAGCCTGAACTGAGCAAGCAACTGCAATGGCAATAGCACGACTGCCATCACAACCAGTAATTTTTTCATGGGTGTGTAAGAAAAGAAATTGATGAAACATACAAGTCTGCCTGGGGCCGGCAGCCTGCTTTACATTGTTTCCCCGCGTTTTTCCCTTCGCCGGCATTACCCGGATCAGGTTCAATGGGTATGATCTCAGCCCGTTATGATAAGGCACCCCTAAACTGCTGCAAATGTAGGCCCCTTTCTGATGAATACAAAGCCTGCTGGCACAAAGAATGGTAAAGCCCACTATTCCATAGGCTTAAGCAGTCTTAATTTTATCTAAACGCGATAACCACATTCCGCCAAACTACGTTCTAATCATACAGGCACACTCTCCTGCACGCGCTCTGCTGGGCGGGTGGTTTAAACCAGGAGATAGGCCGGCTGAACAATTAAAAAGAGATAAAGAAGAAATGTGATGATGATCAGCTTACTGTATACCTTAGCTTTGCTAACGATACTGGCATATTACGCTTTCGCTCCGCGCAAGAAGTTCAGGGGTTCGTCCTCTACTGACAATGACGATGATGGAGGCGAGCCACTAGGTGACGACCTGCCAGATCTTGACCTCCCGCCCGGTATATCATTGCCCATCAATGACTATGAACCGAAGTATGACTTGAGACGCATCAAGGTGCCGAAGTTTCCGGAACCTTCACTACAATGAAAAGCAAAGGCCCCTGCTCTGGAAACCAGCAGGGGCCTTTGCTTTTAGAACTGTTCTTGATAGGTGCTAAAGCACTTCAATGCTGATGGTACGCTCAAACACCTGCTCCGGGGCCAGTTTGTTGATGCCTTCTTTTTCCTCCAGCACACCGCTCTCGCCTTCACTGCCCGCTATACCGCACCAGGGCTCTATGCAGACGTAAGGCGACGGCCCCGGTTTCGCCCAGATGCCCAGGTATGGGAAGCCTTCAAACGTAATCTCCAGGCGGCGTGCGTTCGTGCGGCTGCCCAGTGCCACCATCTCTGAGTTCAGGTTTTTGAACACCAGCGCGTCCTTGTCAAAGTAGCTGTGCCTGAGGGGCAGAACACGTTCGTTTTCCAGCACCAGTTCCGTCTCGCCGCTCAGTAAGCCGCTGTCCGTCAACAGGTGGCGCCGGAGCGTCTCCTCTTCCTCAAATTCGATGAAGTAATCCGTATACTGCTCGCCCGGATAGAAAGGGACATTGAAGCCCGGATGACCGCCCAGGGAGAAGAACATGGCCTTCCTGTCTTGGTTGAGCACCTGGTAAGTCACAGACAGCTTGTTGTTTTCGAGCTTGTAGGCCACCAGCAGCCTGAACTTGAAGGGATACTGCAGCAGCGTCTCGTCGTCGTGGTCCAGTTCAAACACCAGCTTGTCATCCAGCTGCTCTATGAGCCGGAACTCTTTGTGCCGCGCGAAGCCGTGGCGCTTCATGGCGAAGATTTCGTCTCCGTAGATGTAGGTGCCTTCTGGCAGCTCCCCTACTATGGGAAACAGGTTGGGTGCGTGGCTTGCCCAGATGTTGGGGTCGGCCTGCCAGATGAGTTCCAGTTCTTCGTCGAGCTTGATGAAGTGCTGCAACTCAGCCCCTTTGCTCTCGACACCCACTTTGAAATTGTAGTTCTGTAAAAAGTATAGCATAGTGATTACGTCTTATTTTGTCTGTGTTGCAGGAGCAGGGCATCCACCTGCCGCTTCGCCTGCTCCAGTCGCGAGTCGTGCTGACCGGCTATCTCCACGAAGGGCACCTGCAGGGCCTCCAGCTCACGTTTGTACCAGTCGTAGAAATACTGCCGCAGGTGCGGGTGCTCCCGCTGCGGGTCCGGCTCCCAGGGCAAATCAACGCCCATGAGCAGGTAAAGGTTGTAGTCCTGCCGCTTTAGTTGCAGTAGTATCCAATCGGGGCATTGCCCAAAGGCGTGCTCACTCCAGATTTTGATGACCAGCAGGTCCGTATCAGCGAAAAGCACCCGGTTGGCCTGTTGTGCTATACGCTGCTCCAGGGCCAGCTGCCCTTTGGCGATGGCCTCCAGGTCCTGCAGGGTATAGGGCCTGCCAAGTTCCTCTATATATGTTCGGGCGTACTCCGGCACCCACACCGTGTCGTAGTGCGCAGCCAGCTGCTCTGACAAAGTAGATTTGCCCGTTGACTCAGGCCCGGTGATGGCGACTTTCAGCATGCCGCAAAGGTATAGCAAAAATCACAGCCTGCCGCTATACCTGCCTTGCTGCAAAAAAGGCTGCCGCCAACAGGTTTCCCCGACGGCGGCAGCCCGGTTTAACAGCCTCCTACTGTTATAGCCTTATCGTCAGTTGCTGAACTACAGGCGATTACCCTCCCTAGGCAGGAGTATCAATTCAGCCACAACATATTCAATATCATGTGTTTACATATACTAGACATCTTGCAAATCAATCATTATTTTGTCTGATTCTTAGAATATGTAGTCTAAAAGGAGGTGAACATGCGGATTTGCCAGGTATAGGAAAGGCGCTGACTCTAGGAAATCTATTGGCGTGTAAACGGAACAGCCAAGAAAAAACCATGCTCCCCGGATACCCTTCGGTGAAGGGATGAGAAGCATGGTTCAATTCTGTGCTGAAATGGAAAAGACTGTCAATCCAGCCGGCCTGTCGCTGGCGGCTGGCCAGGTATTCTTAGTTTTCGCCAAAGCTATAATCATAGAAGTTATAGACCTCCACTTCTTTGGGCCGCTTGTCGCCGTGCTGATGCAACAGCAGGCGCTTGGGACTCTCGTCCGGAGACTCGTATCCCCACTTCAGCCGGTTCTCATACTTCAGTTCGTCTGGCAATTCAATCTTACGGTTCTTCATAGTGGTGTCGTTGTAGCGTTGAACATTAGGTATTCGCTTACTTTGGCGCACTATACTCTCATTATTGCCTAAGCTACACACATGTACGTGTTTACGGCCTCCACAGATTTCATAAGATACTCACAGAAAATTGCACTTTACAAACAATCAGGTCGTAACACGGGCTGCAGCGTGCTTTTCAAGGTCACGTTTCCAGTCCAAATAGCCCATGGCAGCCAGCACCAAGAAAACGAGGTAGAGGAAGGTCGTCAGGTATAGCTCCTTGTACAGGTATACCCCGACATACACCACATCCACCACCAGCCACACAATCCAGTTCTCGAGCCGCTTTCGGGCCATCATCCAATAGGCCATCAGGCTGACGGCCGTGGTCGCCGAGTCGGTATAGGACAGGTCGGCATCGGTGTAGTTGTCCAGGAAGTAGCCCAGCCCTGCCGTGAATAGAACCACCAGCACCAGCAGCACCGTCAGTTCCTGCCGGCCCACCCGCGTCACCTGCCTTTCCCCGTGCCCTTTGCCACCGTACAGCCACTCGTACCAGCCATAAAAGCTGCTGATGACATAGAAAGCGTTGAGGCCCATGTCAGCGTATAGCCTCACCTCATAGAACACGTAGACATAGGCCGCCACCCCTATGATGCTGATGGGCCAGGTCCAGATGTTCTGTTTCGCGGCCAGCCACACCCCGGCTATACCTGCTATCACCCCAATCAGCTCTACCAGGCTCATGGCCTGCAGCGCTTCTGTCACGTTCGTGTAAAAATCCGTCATCTATACCTAGAAAGGGCCTGTGCTTTGCCCTAATTTGTTGCTAATTTTGCAAATCAAAACCAAACAGCCAAAGTCGCGCTACATTATACCATAACGAAGAGGAGAAGCATGGAGGAAATCACGGCACAGGAACTCAAGCAGCGGTTGGGCCGCAGCGACAAGCTGCAGTTGGTGGATGTGCGGGAGCCGCAGGAGTTTGAGATATGCAACCTGGGAGGCGAGCTTATACCTTTGGGAGAACTCCCCAGGCAGTCTGGCCGCATCCGGCGCGATGTGCCGGTGGTTGTCATTTGCCACCACGGCTTCCGCAGTGCGCAGGCCATCAACTACCTCAGCCAGCGCCTGGGCTACGACAACCTGCTCAACCTCAAAGGAGGCATCCATGCCTGGGCTACCCAGATAGACCCGACCATGGCCGTCTATTGATTTTGTACCCCTAAATCCTTGGGCGAAAAATATTTCTGCGTCTGGCAGCTATCTTTTCCGAATTAATTGTTGTAAATTTACGCGGCAAATAAGGACCCCTAAAATTATTTGCCATGATCTCTGATCAATCCAAGATTCTATTCGAGGCGCTCACTTACGATGACGTGCTTCTGCTCCCGGCTTACTCCGAGGTGCTTCCCCACAACACTGACACGACCACCCAGCTCACCCGCAATATCCGACTTAACATTCCGTTGCTTTCTGCAGCCATGGACACCGTGACCGAGGCCGAACTCGCCATTGCGATGGCCCAGGAAGGCGGCATCGGCATCATACATAAGAACATGTCCATCCGGGCACAAGCAGAGCAGGTGCGCAAGGTGAAGCGCTCTGAGAGCGGCATGATCATCGACCCGATTACGCTGGAGGAGGATGCCACCTTGGGCGACGCGGTGCGCATCATGTCGGAGCACAAAATCGGCGGCATCCCCATCATCAACGGACAGGGCAAACTAACTGGCATCCTCACCAACCGCGACCTGCGTTTTGAGAAGGATTTGACACAGCCAGTGAAGGCGGTGATGACTACCGAGAACCTGATTACGGCTGAGAAGGGCACCGACTTGGCCAAGGCCGAAGACATCCTGCAGCAGTACAAGATTGAGAAACTGCCCGTAGTGGATGAGGAAGGCACTCTGGTAGGCCTTATCACCTACAAGGACATCCTAAAAAAGAAAGACCGTCCTTTCGCCTGCAAAGACGAGTACGGCCGTCTGCGTGTAGGTGCCGCCGTGGGCGTAACACCTGACGTCATGAATCGCATCCTGGCGCTGGTGGAAGCCGGTGTGGACGTCATCAGCGTAGACACAGCCCACGGTCACTCCAAAGGGGTGCTGGACGTGGTGCGCAAAATAAAGGAAAACTTCCCTGACCTGGAGGTGATAGCTGGTAACGTGGCAACCGCTGAAGGCGCCAGAGCGCTGGCCGATGCCGGTGCAGACGCCGTGAAAGTGGGTGTGGGACCAGGCAGTATCTGCACCACCCGTGTGATTGCAGGTATAGGCGTGCCACAGCTAACGGCCGTGATGGAGGCCGCCAAAGGCCTGCAGGGTACCGGCGTACCCGTGATTGCCGACGGCGGCATCAAATTCTCAGGGGATGTGGTGAAGGCACTGGCCGGAGGCGCCAGCACCGTGATGATAGGTTCGCTGCTGGCAGGCACCGAGGAGGCCCCTGGCGAGATGCTCATCTACGAAGGGCGCAAGTTCAAGACCTACCGCGGCATGGGCTCCATCGAGGCCATGGAGGAAGGCTCCAAGGACCGGTACTTCCAGGGAAATGAAAGCGACAGTAAGAAACTGGTGCCAGAGGGCATCGTGGGACGCGTGGCATACAAAGGCATGGTGAACGAGGTGATTTACCAGCTGGTAGGCGGCCTGCGCGCCGGCATGGGCTACTGCGGCACCCCGGATATAGCCAGCCTACAGGAGGCCAAGATGGTGAAGATAACAGGGGCTGGCCTTCGTGAGAGCCATCCGCACGATGTGCAAATCATGCGCGAGGCGCCTAACTACAGCCGCTAGGTTTTTCCTTCATAATACAGAACAAAGAAGTAGGTTGGCCACAGTCAACCTACTTCTTTGTTTTTACGTTATGCTAGGTGTTCTTAAAAACTCACCTCGACAACTTGGCCAAAGAGCGATTTTTTTTCTTACCTTACAAACTGATTAAGCCTCAGGCAAGCCATATTCTGTCGCAGCCAAAATCAAGCACGGGTTTCCGTAATATGCTTTACAGAACAAACGCAAAATCCTTATTCGTAACTGCCGCTATCGTAAGTTGGTCACTCCTGCTGGCCAACGTGCTTCTGGCTGCAGAAAGCATGCGTCAGGAGGGTGCGGTCAAGCTGTCGATTCCCTACATCAACAACCTGCTGATTGTCGTTTTCATCCTGTCGGTCTTCGCCTACCAGCGCCAGAGCGCCGATAACCTCAAGGGCATTGACTTCATCAGCTACCTCTGGAACCTCTTTGCCAAGGCAGGTATAGCCGCCTACCTGAGTGTCGCCCTGTTTCTGGGTTACCGCATGGTGGTCAACTACACCGATGTGGACTCGCCTTTGCTGCTGCACATGGTATACCAGGTCAATTTCGGGTTGCTGGTGCTTTTCCTGGCGAAGGCCTTCTATATCTGGCGCCAACTGCTGCTCTACCACAAGAACAGGTTCCTGCAGATAGCCTGGGACTGGTACGAACTGCTGCTGTTCGCCACGCTGCTGCTCACGCTGCTCAACTTCAACTATACGAGCTACATCTTCCTGCCGCTGCTGGTGCTCATCGGCTGCTATACCTTGTTCCTGTGCACCAACCTGAAGTGGGTGGCCTACCTCACCTTCAACAAAAAGGGCCGGTCGCTGGTGCTGCTGAGCGCCATCCTGCTGGGCTGCTACATCTTCGCCAATTTCTTCTATGGTTTCGCCGACAGCCCGCAACTCGTCATTGACTATGCCGATGTGGCCTTCCTGCTGCTGGCCATGCTCTTCGTGTGCACCTATACCCTGGCCGCTTTCCTGGTGGCGCTCTTCAGCCTGCCCACCTCCAGCGTTTTTGAGCAGAAGAGCGAGGACCTCCTCAACTTCCAGCGGCTGAGCCAGTCCATACAGCAGGGGCAGAGCGAGAAGCAGGTATACGACATGCTCTTTGATAGCACCATCAAGGCATCGGACGCCAGCGCCGCCTGGTTCGAGAAAATGAAGAAGGAGGATGTGGAAATTACGCACATGCTTACCATTGAGCAGGAGCAGGTGGAGCGCATCCGGCACCTGCTGCTGGCCTACAACATCCAGAACATCGACTACATCAACAACAACCTGGACCGCAACCCCGGTTTTCGGGACCTGACGCTTCCCTGGAAATCGCTCATCATCCTGCCCATCAAGTCCAAAAAGCACCTGTTCGGGGTGCTATACCTGCTCAAGGACATCGAGCAGGGCTTTGACCGCGAAACCGTGAACGTACTGCGCACCTTCACCAATCAGACCATTCTCACGATTGAGAACCTGCGCCTGGTGAGCGAATCGCTGCAGAACGAGCGCTACAAGGAAGAGCTCAAGATTGCCTCGGTGGTACAGGACAGCCTGATTCCGAAAACATTCCCGAGCGACAGCTGGTTTGAAATAGCAACGCATTCGCGTGCGGCCAAGGAAGTGGGCGGCGACTTCTATGATTTCCTGCAGCTGAGCGAGTCGCGCATCGCCATCATCATCGGCGACGTGTCGGGCAAGGGTATTTCGGCGGCCTTCCACATGGCGCAGATGAAGGGCATCTTCCACGGGCTGATGCAGCAGGACATGCCGCCCAGCGAGTTCATGAAGCAGGCGAACAGCGCCCTGAGCCGCTGCCTCGAGAAAACCTCTTTCATCACTTCTGCGCTATACATCATTGATTACCGCATGAAGGGCTTCATGTTTGCGCGGGCCGGCCACTGCCATACCCTGTACTACAACTCCATGATGGACGACACCTTCTACTTCCAGACAGACGGTTTGGGGCTGGGCATCATCCGGGACAAGAGCTACAACAACCATGTGCGGGAAATGTACTATGACTACAACCCGACGGATGTCATGGTCATCTATACCGACGGCATTGTGGAGGCGCGTAGCCCCACAAACGAAGAATATAGCGAGGAGCGCCTCCGTTACATGCTCACACAGACCTATCACCTGGAGGCAGAGGATATAAAATGCGCCATCATAAACGATTTGGAGGAGTTCACAGGCTCAACCGATAACCTGTACGACGACCAGACATTGCTTGTGATTAAGTTCAAGGCCACTACTCAACCTAATGAATAACTAGACGTAAAGGATGCGATGAAAATTACACACGAAATCAAAGACACGACTATCATCATCACCCTGGATGGTGAACTAGATGCAAGCTCATCGGTTATACTGGATGAGGAGCTCTCAGACCCTGAAATAATGACCTACAGCAAGATTCTGGTTGACTGCAAAAACCTGAATTACATTTCGTCTGCTGGTCTGGGCGTATTTATTTCGCACCTGCAGCGCTTTGAGGATGCACAGATAAAGCTCATTTTTTACAACATGCAGGACAAAGTGCGAAACGTATTCGAAATCCTGGGCCTAGATTTGCTCATGACAATTGTTTCGGATTACGAAGAGGCCATGACCATCGCTGATGAATAACACCATTACAGTAAACTGTACCAAAAAAAATCTGAAGCAAATACGGGATTTCGTCACGGAGTATCTGGCTGGCTTCCAGCTGTCAGACATCCTGATGAACCAAATCGTGTTGGCTGTGGATGAGATATGTGCCAACCTCATCATTCACGCCAACCACGAGGACCCCTCCAAATACATTTCCCTGGCCGTCTCGGAGAAGAACAACACGGTCAAGTTCGAGATTACCGACAACGGCGAGGCCTTCCGCCGCTCCGAGTACAAGGAGCCCAACATTGACGAGCACGTGCGCATCGGGAAAAAAGGAGGGGTAGGTATAGCCCTGGTGAACCGCATCATGGACAAAGTGGAGTTCGAGACCGCCGGGACCAAGAACACCTGCCTGCTCTACAAGAAAATTAAATAGGGTTGCCACGCACACTTTTCGCGCGCATCGTCCGTTATCCGGAACGAATTCGCATGCAATAGGATTATAGTGATACTTTTTGACCTATCTGTCAGAAAAAATAACTAAAATTGCATGGTCTGATCGCAATCAGCCTAAACCAAGCGTTTGTTTATAATCTACTTATGCGCAGCAATCAACTACTTGTTGCGGCAGCGGCCCTTTTGCTGGCAGGCTGTACCGCAACCAAGAAGAATGACAAGCAGGACCCTATCATTGCTACCATTGGTTCACAGCCAATCTACACTTCGGAGTTCCAGTACGTTTACGAAAAGAACAACGGCGGCAACGAAGGCGCCTATACCCGCCAGAGCGTAACCGAGTACCTGGACCTGTACACCCGCTTCAAGCTGAAGGTGCTGGAGGGCGAGAGCCGCGGCCTAGACACCACTACCGCCTTCAGGCGTGAGCTGGAAGGGTATAAGGAGCAACTGGCTCAGCCCTACCTCACCGAGAAAAGCGTGACGGACAAGCTGGTGCAGGAGGCCTACGAGCGTCTGAAACAAGAGGTGAACGCGTCGCACATACTCATCGGCCTCCCCGCTGAGCCCGACCCGCAGGACACGTTGGCCGCATATAACCAAGTGCTGGACCTTCGCAAGCGCGTAACATCCGGTGAATTGTTTGAGAAACTCGCCAAAGAGTTCTCCCAAGACCCTTCGGCTGCCGAGAATGGCGGCAACCTGGGTTACTTCACGGCCATGCAGATGGTATACCCTTTCGAGGATGCCGCCTACAAGACAGAAGTCGGACAAATATCCATGCCTGTGCGCACGCGCTTCGGCTACCACCTCATCAAAGTGAACAATAAGCGCCAGGCAAAGGGCGAAGTGAAAGTGGCCCACATCATGGTACGCGCTACGCCAGGCATGCCCAAGGCTGATTCCCTGGCTGCCAAGCAGCGCATCGACGCTATCTATACCCGCGTGCAGCGCAACGAGAACTGGGAGAAACTGGCCGCCGAGTTCTCCGAAGACGCTAACTCCGCCTCCAACGGGGGCGAACTGCCTTGGTTTGGCACTGGCCGCATGATTCCTTCTTTTGAAGAAGCCGCCTTCTCCTTACAGAAAGAGGGCGAGGTGGCCAAGCCTGTCCTGACGCCGTATGGCTGGCACATCATCAAGCTGATTGACAAGCAGGGACTTCCTTCTTTCGAGGACATGCAGCAGAGCCTGCGCAACCGCATCGCCAAGGACTCCCGTTCTGAACTGAACAAGACGGCTTTCCTGAAGCGCATCAAAACGGAGAACAACTTCACGGAGAATACGGAAGCCAAAACAGCTGCCTTAGCCAAGGCATCTGAGGAACTGCTGCAGGCGAAATGGGATTTTGACGCCGCTGACAAGTCCCTCAAGACGACGCTTTTCTCCATCCAGGGCAAAAACTACACCGTAGGCGACTTCTATACCTACGCCAAGGCAGAGCAGCGCCCACGCGCTACCGGCACCGCTACGCACTATATGGGCATGCTGTACGACGGCTTCGTGAACAAGAGCCTGCTGGAATACGAAAGAGCCAACCTCGAGAACAAGCACACCGACTTCCGCATGCTCGTGCGCGAGTACCACGATGGCATCCTGCTGTTCCAACTGATGGACGAGAAGGTATGGTCCAAGGCGGTAGAAGACACGGTAGGGCTGAAAGCCTACTTTGAGCAGAACCGCGACAAGTACCAGTGGGGGCAGCGGGCGCATGCCACTGTCATCAGCGCCGCCAACAAGGAGCTGCTCGCCCAGGCGCAGCAGCAACTGGAAAAGCGCCGCTACGAAGTACGCAACGGCAAACCAGCCGACCTGCTCTTCGAAATCAACAAGACGACCTTCGACAAAGAGGCCGCTGCGAAACTGAATGAGCTGGCCGAGCGCCTGAAAAACAACACCAGCCTTTCCCTGGAAGTGAACGGACACGCCGATGCGCGCGAGGCAAGCACCAAGAACGATGTATCGGCTGCACGTGCCAAAGGCGTTGTGGCTTATCTGGCGGGGCGTGGGGTACCAGCGACTCAACTCACGGCAAAACCATTAGGCAAGACCAAGCAGGCCGCCTCTGACAACACCGATACAGGCCGCCGCCGCAACAGAAGAGTGTCCTTTACGCTATTCTCTTCTGAACTCAGCGCCTTGGCAGACAACCTGAATGCAGGCAACCCGCTGGGTGTGCAGATTTCGGAGAAGCGCTTCCAGAAAGGGGATAACAAAGCCGTAGACGCCATCCAATGGGCAAAGGGCACCTATACCACCGAGTTGAATGGCAGGCAGTACCTCATCATCGTGCACGATGTGCTGGCCCCCGCCCCCAAGCAGCTGAGCGAAGTGCGCGGACAGGTGACAGCCGATTACCAGAACTATCTGGATGAGCAGTGGGTGAAGCAACTGCAGGAGAAGCATCCAGTCACGATAAACCAGACAGAAGTAGACAAAATCATCAGAGAATAAACCCTTCTAAAAAGCTTCATTTCAACATGAAGCTTTTTTAGCTTGAAAAAACTTTGGAGATTGCACCTGGCTATACCTGCCACACGCATAGTTGAGCAGGCAAATAGCCAAATTGACGCCTACAACAAGACAAGAAAGATTTGAAGCGCCCGTTTATACCAGTATACCGGCACCCGAAAGCTACCATGTACAACACAACCCTAAAAACAAAGAGATTGGGAAAATCATTGGCAGCAGGCATCCTGTGTCTGCTTACCACCTTCACGGCCTTCGCCCAGATACCGGTGCAGAAGAAGCTGGATGGCATCATCGCCAAAGTGGACAACCATATCATTCTGCGCTCCGAACTGGAGTTCAGCTACCTGCAGTACCTCGCCCAGAGCAAGCAACAGCCAAAGCCAGGAGATGAGGCGCTGAAGTGCGACATCTTCAAATCCATGGTACAGGAGAAACTGCTGCTGGCCCGCGCCGAAGTGGACTCCGTGACAGTGGAGGAAGCAACAGTAGCCAGTGAGCTCAACCGCAGAATCGACTACCTGGCTTCTCAGGTGGGCGGCCCGGAGCGGCTGGAGCAGTACTACAACAAAAGCCTGAAGCAACTCAAGGACGAACTGCGCCGTACCGTGCGCAACCAGATGGTGTCCGAGAAGATGCAGCGCCAGATTACCGAGAAGGTGACGGTCACCCCGAAAGAGGTGAGACGCTACTTCAGCCAGATTCCGGCAGACAGCCTCCCTTATTTCTCCAGTGAGGTGGAGTTGGGCCACATCGTGAAGTATGCCCAGGTGAGCCGTACGCAGAAAGCCGCCGCCCGACAGAAACTGGAGGACCTGCGCAAGCGCATCTTGGCTGGTGAGGATTTCGCTGCTCTGGCAAAAGAATATTCCGAAGACCCAGGCTCTGCGGCAGATGGCGGGCAACTAGGCTTCTTCAAGAAAAAGGAACTGGTACCAGAGTATGAGGCAGCCGCCCTGCGACTGGAGCCGGGCCAGATGTCCAACGTGGTGGAGTCTTCATTCGGTTTTCACCTGATTCAGATGATTGAGCGCCGGGGGCAGGAGTTCAATACGCGCCACATCCTAATCAAGCCCGCCACGGCTAGTGTGGATGTGCAGGATGCAATCTCCGTACTGGACAGCGTGCGCACCCTCATCATGAACGACAGCCTCACCTTCGCTAAGGCGGCCAAGGACTTCTCGGATGACCGCAACACCAAAGACAATGGCGGTATGCTGCAAAGCCGTATGACGGGCAGCACCTATACCCCAATGGATGAAGTGGATCCAAGCATATTCTTCGTCATAGACACCATGCAGGTAGGTGAGATTTCCAAGCCAATTGCTTTCCGTACCGATGATGGCCGTGAGGCGGTTCGCATCCTATACCTGAAATCGAAGTCCTCGCCGCACATGGCTAACCTGCAGGACGATTACCAGAAGATTGCTGCCGCGGCCCTGGCACAAAAAAGAGACAAAGCGGTAGATGAGTGGTTCCGAAAAAACACAGATACCGTATACATCGAAATTGACCCGGAATACGACCGGTGCCAGGTCCTCCAGCTAACGCAATAGACGCCACATGATGCAGCAGTTTTCCTCTGACAAAGAAGCAGCCGACGCGCTCCACCGCTCCTACCGGGAGCTCACATCTGAAATCTCAAAAGTAATAGTAGGGCAGGAAGAGGTGGTAAGGCTGGTGTTGACAGCCGTTTTTTGTCAGGGGCACTGCCTGCTGGTGGGTGTTCCCGGCCTCGCCAAGACGCTCCTCATCCAAACCATCGCCGCTTCGCTGGACATGTCCTTCAGCCGGGTGCAGTTCACCCCTGACCTAATGCCGTCCGACATCGTGGGAGCCGAGACACTGGACAAGGACCGCAACTTCAATTTCGTGACCGGCCCTATCTTCGCCAACATCATCCTGGCCGACGAAATCAACCGCACGCCTCCCAAGACACAGGCGGCCCTGCTCGAGGCGATGCAAGAATATGCCGTGACCGTGGCGGGCAAGCGCTACGAACTGCCCAAGCCTTTCTTTGTGTTGGCCACGCAAAACCCAATTGAGCAGGAGGGCACCTATCCCCTACCTGAGGCACAGCTGGATCGTTTCATGTTCAACATCACGCTAGGCTACCCCAGCTATGAGTCAGAGCTGCAGATTGTCAAGAACACCACTGGCGCAGCCCGTGTCGCCTTGGACAAAATTCTGCATGCCGATGACATACTCGCTTTCCAGCAACTGGTGCGTCGCGTACCGGTAGTGGATAACGTCGTGGAGTATGCGGTGCGGCTGGTACACAGCACCCGACCGAACACCAGCATGGGAGCTCCGCAGGCAAGTCAGTACCTGGAGTGGGGCGCAGGCCCCAGAGCCTCGCAGCACCTTATCATCGGGGCCAAGTGCAACGCGCTCCTCAACGGCAAGTACTCTCCTGACATTGAAGACGTGCAGGCTGTTGCTCTTCCCATTCTGCGGCACCGCATCGTCCGTAACTTCAAAGCCGAGGCAGAGGGCATCACGGTAGAGCAACTGATTCAGGGGCTCCTGTAAAGTTGGGTTTCACCCCATCGCAGCATCGCCTTGCCTGCTATCAAAGGGATTGCCGCTCCCGACAATTTAACCCGCAAACTATTTAGCAATCTTACTCAATTGGTGTAATTTTGCACCGCAAGTTTACATTTCACATTACCCCAAAGATTTATGGAAGCGGCTGCGCTATACTTTCGCTTTAAAGATAACCTGGCAACCATACTAGGAGCCTTGAACAGCAAACTGGAGGTTCGCTCCATGCCTTACAACACATCTATACCGCTGGAGATAAACCTGTTGGCTGACATACTCCGCCTGCATGGGTTGGATTTCAGGTCAGAGACACCGGGAGCAGCGCGCCTGCAGGATTTCCAGCAGTGGTTTCTGCAGAACGAGGAGAAAGCATCTGAAGTGATGCACCGCGTGCTGGAAGACAAGAGAGCCTACATGAAGACTACCACAGGCACTGTGTTGCAGAAAGAGATGCTCATCAGACGACTGGAGTACTTCAACGAAACCGCCCATACCCTGGACGTGATGATGCGGCAGCAGCAACTGCAAAGCCCGAAGCATTTCCAGTATCCGTTCCTGCTGAACCAGTAAGTTGAGCTAAAGATAAAAACGAGCGGCGCCCGCAGGTTTATACCTGCGGGCGCCGCTCGTTTGTGTAGCCGGGTCTGCCGCTTATTTATCCCGAATAGAGGTATGGCCCTCCTTGGAATGCTCCAGGTCCAGGCTATCTTTCGGCTGGTCTTTCATGCTGGAATCAGCCATGTCGCCTACCGGGCCTTTGGCTACTGTGATGCCGCCGTCCACCATGTAAAGGGCGCCGGTAACATACGAGGCCTCATCCGACGCGAGGAAGCAGTATACGTTGGCCACTTCCTCAGGCGTTCCTCTGCGGCCCATGGGCGTAGCCACTTTCATGTTCTTCACCATTTTGCTGTCCATCGGGCCAGTGCTTTCATGCGTCCAGGCGGTGTCAATGGGGCCGGGGCCTACTATGTTCACCCGCACCCCGAACTGCGCCTGCTCCACAGCCAGCCCCTTCATGAAGGCATGGATGAAGCCCTTGGTGCCACCGTAAGGCGCGTTCTGGGCTATACCTATCACACCCGACTCAGAGCCCGCCGATACGATATTGCCCTTGGTCTTGTGCAACTCCGGCAGCGCCGCTTTGCTCATGGCAAAGGCCGATTTGAGGTTGTTCTTAAGCATGTAGTCGAAAGCCTCCTCGGAGTAATCCTGCAGCAGGTTCACCTCCGGGAATACCCCGGCGTTGTTCACCAGGATATCCAGCTTCCCGTACTGCTTCACGGCCAGCTCCACGCAGCCTTTAGCGTTGGCCTCCATGGAAATATTGGCAGTGAAGGCGATGGCCGTGCCTCCCTCCTTCTGAATCTCCTTCGCCACGTCCTCCACCGGGTCTTCCGGGAAGCCGGCTACCACAACTTTGGCTCCTTCCCTGGCGAACTTCTTGCAGATGGCTTCGCCTATACCTGTGCCCCCGCCTGTCACGATGGCCACTTTTCCTTCCAGTCTGTTTTTCATAGTCGTATCATGGATTATTGGTTACACTTCACTCCTATACCTAACGGCTATTGGTGCAGAGCGGTTAATCCTGATTGCGTTTTACGATTTAGCCGCACGTTTTTGACCCGTTAGCGTATGAGAGACTAGCTGCCCCACCCGCGAAGCCTGCCCAACTTTACAGACAAAAACAGATGAGCTTTCTATACGACACGCTGCCCGGCTCTTTTGAGGAGCGACTTGAAACGAAGCACTTACTCCTACGACCTTACGAGGAGGGAGACGAGCAGGAATTCATGCGGCTGATTCAGGAGAACACTACGGCACTCACGCCCGCATTCTTGGGCAGAGTGGCGCGTGTGCGTGTTCTGGACGATGCCCGCGTGCAGATGGCACAGCTGCGCACCGACTGGGACAACCGCAAGCAGTTTGACTTTGGGGTGTGGTTGAAGGAGAACAATGATTACATAGGCGACATCGCGTTGAAGAATATCGACCGGAATGTGCCGAAAGCGGAGGTGGCCTTGTATTTCACCAGTTGGCCCGACACCATGGACCTGGCCCGGGAGGCGCTGAAGGCGGTTACGCGGTTCGCTTTCGATAACCTGAAGCTGAACAAGGTATATATCCGCTGCGCGCAGGTCAACGCCTGCTATGCCGCCCTGGCTGAGAGTTGCAGTTTTGTGAAAGAAGGCGTGTTGCGAAACGACTTTAGGGGAGCGGACAGCGAGGAACTGCTGGATTTGAGCTACTACGGTATGACCCGCGACGATTATGAGCAGGCCACGCAACAGCTGAAGGAAAGCGACTCGGAGGCTGCGGTCTAAGCCGACTTACTTCTTAGGCTTCCCTACAAAGAAATCTGTATCGAAGGTCAGGTATAGCGCGTTGGAGAATTCTAGTTTCGGGTCGTCCAGGTCCACCACGGGCTCCAACCGCAGGGTCAGGTATAGGTTGTCCAGCAGTTCGATATCCTTCATGAGACGCAGGATGAGCAGGTGGCGGTCCTCCTGCACATAATCAGGGTTCTTGTAAGTGGTAGAGGCAGACTGGAACAGCTTCCCCCCAAACTCTGAGATGTACCCGTCGCCGCGCCAGTAACTCAGCATCACATCCTGGTATTTCGTATCCATCCCCACGTTCAGGTATAGGCCTCCCCCGCTCTCAAAGGGCAGCAGCACCCGGTTAGAGAAATCTTTAAAACCCAGCACGTAGTTCCGGGTGTAGACGCGGTGCAGCAGCCGGTGTGGTAGCTTCCGTTCCAGTTCCACGCCCACGGCTGTATTCACCACTGTCAGCAGGGGCAAATCCGAGTTATCAATCTGGCCGCCCTTGTGCTGCGCCGTGAACTGCAGCGGCAGCGACAGCAGCAACGTGTCTCCCTCTACCCTTCCCGGCCGGTTGAGGAGATGAATGCGGGAACTGACACCGCCAGCCACCTCTTCCCTGTCAGGGTCGGCCCTGTAAATCATCTTGTTCCAGTCCAGCCAGGCATCCAGATTGACCCGATGATTGTTGAGCAGGAACTGCAGTCCATTCTCCAGGCGGTCGTTTATGACGCGCTCGAAATCGTAAAGCGGCTCAATGTAGCCATGGTTCACGTTGCCTTCCAGCGTGCCGAAGAGAAAGGCCCAGTTCTCTCGCTGCACCTTCACCGTGAAAGTGGGCTGTATGTCTTGGAAGCCGGAGCTGCCGAAGTCCTTCCACAGCAAAGCGCCCGCGTCTATACGCACCGAGGCGGCGGGGTAATAGCTCACGCGAGGCAACAGATGGTAGCCAAACAAGGTATAGCCATCGGCGATTTTGTTGAAGTACTCGTTGTTTTTGGAGAAGCCGAAGGCATGCACCCCAATTCTAATCTGATTAGCATTCTCAGGCTTCACAGGCATCCGGAGCCGCAGTGCGTCGTTGTTTAGTTGCGCATAGGCTAAACCACTGCTAAACATACAGAACGCTATCAAGAGCAGCCTAAAATATCTCATAAAAAAGGGAAAGGTATGGCACAAAAAGCAACAGCCGGTTGTTGTATCTAGACAGCCCTAAACAGCTAAAAAAATTAGCAAATTACACGGGTTGTTTCTTGCAAATTGTATAGGAAAATCGTAATTTCACCTTCAATATAAAGCTAAATAATTAAACACACATGAGCGTAAGCAACGAAAAACTAAAAGCCCTGCAGCTGACGATAGACAAGCTTGACAAGACTTACGGTAAAGGCACCGTAATGAAGCTGAGCGACAACAAAGTGGAGGACATCCCGGCTATCTCTACCGGCTCGCTTGGGCTTGACATTGCTCTGGGCATTGGCGGTTTGCCGCGCGGCCGTGTCATTGAGATATACGGTCCTGAGTCGTCCGGTAAAACCACGCTTACCATGCATGCCATTGCAGAGGCGCAGCGAGCAGGTGGCCTGGCCGCTTTCATCGACGCTGAGCACGCCTTTGACAAGGCATACGCTGAAAAACTTGGAATTGACACAGAGAACCTCCTGATTTCGCAGCCTGACAACGGCGAGCAGGCCCTGGAGATTGCCGACCACCTGATTCGTTCCGGCGCGATTGATATTATAGTGATTGACTCCGTGGCTGCCCTGGTGCCGAAAGGTGAACTGGAAGGCGACATGGGTGACAGCAAGATGGGTCTGCAGGCACGTTTGATGTCCCAGGCGCTTCGTAAGCTGACAGGTACTATCAACAAGACCGGATGCTGCTGTATCTTCATCAACCAGCTGCGCGAGAAGATTGGTGTGATGTTCGGTAACCCAGAAACCACTACCGGTGGTAACGCCCTTAAATTCTATGCTTCTGTGCGTCTGGATATCCGTCGTATTGGTCAAATCAAAGAGTCTGCTGACAACATCACCGGTAACCGTACGCGCGTGAAAGTGGTGAAGAACAAAGTGGCGCCTCCGTTCAAGGTGGTGGAATTCGACATCATGTATGGCGAAGGCATCTCCAAGGTAGGTGAGATTCTTGACCTGGGCGTAGAGCTGGGCGTTGTGCAGAAATCAGGTTCCTGGTTCTCCTACAACGGCGACAAGCTGGGCCAAGGCCGTGACGGTGTGAAGCAGATTCTGCTGGACAACCCGGAGCTGCAGGAAGAGATTGAAGGCAAAATCAGAGCCATCGTGAAAGGTGAGCCTGAAAAAGTAGCCGCAGTACTGGAAGACACTTCCGGAGCTGAATGAACCTTGTTTCCTAGCCTGAAGTAATCAAAAAGGTGCTGTCCCAGATAGCACCTTTTTGCATTTTAAGTTGTTGGTAGTCTGTAAAGAACCTATTACCTTAGTATCAAGACACGCGGTTGGCATATTAGTTGATGATATGAATAGTAGAAAATCACTGCAAGTCTGAAACAGCGTATGAAGAAGATTTTTCCAGCAATCCTATTGGTCCTGGTAGTGCTGTCGGGTTTCGTGGCAAAGGAGAGCCTGCGCACTATACCCAACGAGAGCTTTACTGCCGGCGAGCTCTTGAAGTATAAAGTGCACTATGGCCCTATTAACGCGGCAGAGGCCGTGATTGACATTTCGCCCAACCTGCACCGCATCAATGACCGGCCTACTTACAAGGCCACTGTCTATGGCAAAACCACCAGTTCCTTTGACCTGTTCATCCGGATACGGGATACCTGGCAATCCTACATCGACACGGCTGCCATTCTGCCGCAGCGCTCCTTCCGCAACATAGAGGAGGGCAGCTACCGCAAGCGTGAGACAGTGGACTTCAACCATTACAACAACACAGCAAAGGTAGAGTCAAAGAAGCGCAACAGAGACAAGAGAAACAGCTCCCACAAGATTCCGACACATGCCCAGGACATTGTGAGCGGCTTTTACTACCTGCGCACCCTCGACTACGACAGGATGACCCCAGGTGAGAAATTCACGGTGAAGGGTTTCTTTGATGAGGAGGTGTTCGACATGGTGGTGACCTATAAGGGCCGCGAGAACATCTCGACCAAGGCCGGAACGTTCAGGGCCATCAAACTGATTCCGAAAATGCCAAAGAACAAGCTGTTCAAGGGTGAAGATGCCGTCACGGTATACCTGTCCGACGACAAAAACAAGATACCGGTGCTGATACAGGCTGACATGTTTGTGGGTGCCGTGAAGGTTGACCTGTACGAGCATAGGAACCTCAGGCATAAACCGGCGCTAGTCGCACAGAAGTAATCAAAGCCAGCCGATATAGCTGGCTTTTTTGTGCCCGGCCGCCAGGGCACATGTTAAGAAAATATTATGCTTTGCTTCTGGCAAGACACAATCGCATCACAAGCAGTATATTTGTATAGTAGGGACTGGGGCAGCGTGAGCAGCCTCAGCACAGAAGGGTTTTTAGGCAGTGTAACCGTGTAAACTGAAACATAGACAAGCAACGTGCAGACACCAACCAACTATAAAATCCTGGTAGTAGATGACGACCCGGACATTGTGGAGCTACTCCACTACAACCTGACCCGCGAAGGCTACGAAGTGGCGCAAGCTGAAAACGGCAAGAAAGCCATTGAGGTAGCCCATACCTTCAAGCCCAACGTGATACTGATGGACGTAATGATGCCCGTGCTGGATGGTATAGCCGCCTGCCGGCATATTAGAGAAGAGAACGAATTCCGCCAGACGCACATCATCTTCCTGACGGCCCGCGCCGAGGAATTCTCTGAGGTGGCTGCCTTTGACGCCGGCGCCGACGATTTCATCACAAAGCCCATCAAACCGCGCGCGCTTCTCAGCCGGCTGGCCTCCTACGCCCGCCGCGATGCCCAGCAGGAGGAGCAGGAGAAGGTGATAGAAGCCGGAGGCCTGCGCATCGACCGCACTAGTTACACCGTCTTCAAGGGAGAACAGAAAATCACCCTCCCGAAGAAGGAGTTTGAGCTACTCGCTTTCCTGGCTGCCACACCCAACAAAGTGTTCTCCCGCGAGGAGCTGCTCAACAGCGTATGGGGCAGCGATGTGTATGTGATTGCCCGCACCGTGGACGTGCACATACGCAAAGTGCGCGAGAAGATAGGCGAAGACAACATCAAAACCATCAAGGGCGTTGGCTACAAGTTCAACACCGACTAGCGCATGAACCTCAATTCCCGTTCGCTTGCCCTTTTGACAGCCTTGGCAGTGGCCGCCGTGCTCACTGCTTTTCTCGCCTTGGCCAGCTACTTCTCTTCTGAGGGCCTTATGGTGGCGCTGGTGCTGGTGTTCATCTGCTGCTTCCTGCTGGTGTATTTCTCCTATGAGGCGCTCGTGTTCCGGGAAATCAAGAACCTGTACTCGAGCCTGGAGAAAATCAAGCGGCAGGAATACAAGAAAGTGGAAGGCCGTTCCATCTTCACCGCCGACCCGCTCCGGAAAATAAAGGATGACATCTTCCTGATAGCCGAACGTAAGCAGCAGGAGATAGACGAGTTGAAACACCTGCAGGTGATGCGGCGCGAGTTCCTGGCTGACGTGTCGCATGAGCTCAAAACCCCAATCTTCGCTGCTCAGGGCTTCATCCATACCTTGCTGGATGGCGCCATGGACGACCCCGCCGTGCGCGACAAGTTCCTGCAGAAGGCCGCCAACAGCCTGGACGGGCTGGACACGCTGGTGCAGGACCTGCTTAGCATCTCACAGTTTGAGACGGGCGTGGTCAAAATGGAGAAACAGGACTTCGACGCAGTGCAGCTGATGCGCGAAGTGTTTGAGCAGTTGGAGCAGAAGGCCGCTGCCCGCCAGATACACCTGCACCTGGATGTGCGCCCGAACGAGAAGGTCATGCTGCACGCCGACCCGAACCGAATCCGGCAGGTGTTCATCAACCTGGTGGACAATGCCATCAAGTACGGACGTGACGGCGGCAACATATGGGCCTCGTTCACGGAAGGTCGTAAGCGCTATACCATCACTGTGAAGGACGATGGCGCAGGTATAGCCGAAGAGCACATCAACCGCATTTTTGAACGCTTCTACCGCATCGAGAAGAGCCGCTCGCGCGACAGAGGCGGCTCCGGCCTAGGTCTGGCCATTTCCAAGCACATCGTGGAGGCGCACCGCTCTTTCATAGCCGTGAAAAGTGAACTGGGCAAGGGAACCACGCTCCGCTTCAAGCTGCTGAAGGCGAAGGCGGCCTGAGTCCCTCTTGCTCCGCGCTGCTTCATTGTCCTTTTAGGCGTTTCGGTTGACTAGTAACTGATTACAGGTATGTTTCGCGCTTATATGGCGGGAACATGTTTTCCAACAATTAGCCAGCAGCAATTCTCCCTTCAGCAACGGACAATTATTATCTGTATCTTTGCAGGCTGCATAGCAGAGGTATAGCTGTGCCCTAACCAACACGTTGTTAAATGAAATACCCGGTTTTCAAAGACCTGATAATATATGAGGATGAGGACTTCCTGGTGGTGAACAAGCCGCCCTTCCTGGCTACGCTGGAAGACCGAACCCCGAACTCCACTAACCTCCTGAAGCTGGCCCGCCAGCACAACCCTGACCTGCAGGCCTGTCACCGCCTCGACAAGGACACATCCGGCTGCCTCGTGTTTGCCAAGAATCCGGAGGCTTACCGGCACTTGTCCATGCAGTTCGAGCACCGCGAGGTGTACAAGGTATACCATGCCGTTGCCTGGGGCACGCATAAGTTCGAGGACCAGTTGGTGAACCGTTCCATTCTGGCAGGTGCTAAAGGGGTGGCCAAGCTCACGCCAAAGGGCAAACCCGCAGAGACCTACTTCACGACGCTGGAGAACTACAGTCGCCATACCTTGGTGGAGTGTATGCCGGTGACCGGCCGCCTGCACCAGATACGGGTGCACCTGGCCTTCCTGGGCGCGCCCATCGTGGGCGATGAGCTCTATGGAGGCGAGAACGTGTTCCTGAGCAGCCTGAAACGCAAGTTCAACCTGAAGCAGCAGACCGAGGAACAACCCCTTATCAAACGCTTCGCCCTACACTCCCACACCATCGGTTTCAGGCTGATGAACGAGGAGCCTATCAAGGTAGAGGCGCCTTACCCCAAAGACATGGCCGTGCTGATAAAGCAACTCCGGCAGTATGCCTAGAGCATAAACAAAACGGGGCCTGATGTGACATCAGTCCCCGTTTTGTTTTCAGGAGGTAAGCGGCTTTAACTCACCCGCAGCACGATTTTGCCGATGTTCTTGTTGGCTTCCATGTACCGATGGGCCTCTGCCACCTCCTGCCAGTCAAACACAGAGTCTACCACGGGCTTGATGGTGCCGCTCTGGAAATGCGGCAGGACGAACGCGCTCATTTCCTGGGTTAGTTTTATCTGGTAGTCGCGGGTGCGCGAGCGCAGCGTGGAGCCCATCACCTGCAGACGCTTTGCCAGGATTCGCCGCAGGTCGAAATCCTCTACCTTGCCGCCTCCCATGGTGGCCAGCAGCACCAGCCGCCCGTCCAGCCGCAGGCACTCGATGTTCTGTTTGAAGTAGGGCCCGGCAATGAAATCCACCAGCACATCCACCCCTTCCGAGTTGGTATAGGCCAGCACCTCATCCTCAAACGGCACCTCTTTGTAGTTGATGGCTTTGTGCGCTCCCAGGTCCAGACAAGCCTGCAGTTTCCGCTCCGATGCCGTCACCAGTACCTCCGCCTCCAGGGCACGTGCCAGTTGAATAGCGGCCGTACCCACGCCACTGGCCCCGGCGTGCACCAGCAGCCGTTCCCCGGCCTGCAGCTTGCCCAGCCACACCAGCGCCTGAAAGGCCGTCAGAAATACCTCAGGTATGGCAGCAGCAGCCTCCATGCTCAGTCCCTCAGGTATAGCCATGGCCATTTCCTCATGTATCACGGCGTACTCTGCATAGCCGCCGCCGGGCAGCAACCCGAATACCTTATCTCCCTTCTGGAAGTGGGTACAGTTGAAGCCTGCCTCCACCACCTCTCCGGCTACCTCGAGGCCCAGCAGCGGGCTCTCTCCTTTTGGCGGCGGGTACTTTCCCTGGCGTTGCAGCGTGTCTGCCCGGTTGAGGGCGGTGGCCTGTACCCGAACCAGCAGTTCATAGGGTTTCGGCAGGGGCTTTTCGTACTCTCCCAGCACCAGTTGCTCCGGCCCGCCGGGTTGTTTCAGAAGTATGGCTTTCATATCAGAATTCTAGCTTTGATGGAATGGCTATACCTTAAGACGCTAGCCAAACGGAGATGTTTCTTTCTATTTGGCTATACCTATCTGTGAGGCATGGGACACGATTTTGTGCTACGGAAAATAATTATTCAAAAAATTTCAGAGAAACTCTTGACCTTATTACGAAACTTTCGTAACTATACGAAAACATCGTAGAACTATGGAAAAGCTGACGCAACAAGAAGAGGAAGCCATGCAGGCGATTTGGTCGCTGGACGGCGGTTTCATCAAGGAGTTTCTGGAGAAGTTGGAAGAGCCGAAGCCGCCTTACACCACACTCGCCTCCACCGTCAAGAACCTGGAGAAAAAGGGCTTTCTACAGAGCGAGAAGATTGGCAACACCTACCGCTATACCCCCATCATCAAGGAGGAAGACTACAAGAAGCGCTTCATGAAGGGTTTTGTGGGCGACTACTTCAAGAGCTCCTACAAGGAACTGGTGGCCTTTTTCGCACGGGAGAAGCAAATCAGCGCAGAGGAGCTGAAGGAAATCATCGACATGATTGAAAACAAGAAATCGAAGTGATATGCCGGACTTGCTGCTATACCTGCTCAAAGCGAACGTGGCCCTGGTGCTGTTCTACCTGGCGTACCACCTGGTGCTCCGCAAACTCACGTTTTACCACCTGAACCGCCTCTTCCTGGTGTTCGGCATCCTGTTCTCCACTGTCTATCCGCTGATTGACCTCACCGAGTTGTTCAGCCGTCACCAGGAGCTCGCCGCCGTGCAAAGCTATGCCGTGGCTATACCTGCCTGGACGCCTACCGCTATACCTGAGCAAGCAGCATTCGACTACTGGCTTATACCTGTTGTCCTATTTTGGGCGGGCTGCGGACTTATGTTGGCAAGACTATCCCTGCAGTTTATTTCGCTTTACAAGATTCACCGCGCCTCTATACCTGCCACTTACCAGGGGGTCGAGTTCCGGATAGTGAACGGCATCAGCGAGGCCTTCTCCTTCTGGAGGAACATTTACCTGAACCCGGCTCAGCACCAGACGCCCGAACTAGAGTCCATTTTAAGGCATGAGCAAATACATGTGAACGGCTGGCATACACTGGATGTGCTGCTGGCTGAGTTGAGCACCGTGTTCTACTGGTTCAACCCCGGCGTGTGGCTCATGAAAAAGGCCCTGAAAGAAAACCTTGAATTTATTGCCGACCAGCATGTTGTAGCCGCTGGTGTGGATAGAAGAGAATACCAATACCTCTTACTGAAAGTTGTAGGCGCCACACAACCTCAGATTGCCAATCAGTTTAATTTCCCATCACTTAAACGAAGAATTGCCATGATGAACAAAATGCCCACAAGCAGGGCGAACCGGCTCAGACTGCTGGTTGTGCTGCCCCTCGTAACCGTGCTGTTGGTCGCCTTCCGGAGCGCCACGCAGGAAGATGCCACCACGCCTGAAAATACACCCCCGCAAACGACTACAGTGGCACAGAGCCCTACTGCCTCTGCCGATGAGTATACAGCCTTCTATGCACGTAACCCAAAGGTGAAGAACATCTCCTGGAGGTCAAACGGCAAGCTAGTGGTCAGCCTGAAATCTGGCGCCGAAGAGGTCTATACCTTTGGTGATAAGCAAAGCATGGCAGCCGCCGCAAAAGAATACGGGAAACTTCCCAGCGCCCCTCCTGTAGCCAAGCGGGACAACGTCGGCTCCCTT
This sequence comes from Pontibacter roseus DSM 17521, assembly GCF_000373265.1. Lineage (GTDB taxonomy): Bacteria > Bacteroidota > Bacteroidia > Cytophagales > Hymenobacteraceae > Pontibacter > Pontibacter roseus. The sequence goes on along the minus strand of NZ_KB890761.1, from coordinate 857,725 downwards.
CAGGAAGAATTTTTTGTACTGAAACTGCAAGAATTGGACTACTACAGAAGCAAAGAAAACTGGCCGCAGGATTACAAGGACTTCCTCGAACGTCATCCTCAAGTAAAAGAGGTCGGCTGGAAGTTTGACAACAGACGGGAATACAACTTAGAGTCGGTTGTGGTGTACTTGAAGAATGGCGAATCGGAATCGTATGACTACAACGGTAATCAACGTATACCGGCTGCCGAGGCTAAGTGGGGGAAACTACCTTTCCTGCCGCCACCGCCGCCACCTGTAAGGCCACAAGGAGAAACACAAACCGTGGACAAGTCAAATCTCCCTGACGCAGCGCTTTACTATATCGATGGTGTGAAAGCAACCAAGCAGGCAGCAGAAAAGCTAGACCCTAAGGAGATTAATAGCATCAGTGTCTACAAAGGTGAGAGCGCTGAGAAAGCATTCGGCAAAGGAGCCGCTAATGGCGTAGTTTCCATCATCACGGAGAAAAACAAGCACTCTGAGCAGGTACGGGAGTTCATTGACAAATACCCACCTGTGCCGCCACCGCCAGCTGCACCGGATGCGCCGGGCACCCCACCGCCGCCTCCACCAGCAGGTGAAGAGCTGCCAGCCCCACCGCCCCCACTACCCGCTGACATACCTGTTTATGTGCCCGCAGCAGATAACATGCACGACGACCACAAGGCCTTTCTGAAGCGGAACCCGGCCGTAAAAGAAGTGGGTTGGATTGCAACAGAGCACAACAACCGGAACCTGCGGCTGATGGTGCTCTACCTGGAGAATGGAAAATCTGAGATTTGTGACCTGAACAATCCGCAATCAATAGCGAGGACAGAGGAGAAATACGGGAAGCTTCCTGATTTGCCACCGCCGCCGCCACCTGTTAGAAAGAAGAACTAATGTAGCAGGCTATACCTTGGTTTAGCTGCATCAGCCTGAAGGAGCAAGGGGCTTCTTCAGGCTGATGTCTTTTGAAACTGCCCTTCACCCATACCCCTCCTAGCACTATTCCTCTGTGTCCCAGCATATTTCTAAACCATGTATTGCATATCACATAAAGTGTTTCTATCTTTGTGACCATTTTCGAAGAACCGTCGGGAATAAAGTCAATTGTTAAATAAATCGCTTACTACCACCAAAAATGGATCATTTAAGTTTTAAGACTCAGTATGTCAACAAGAAGACAGCCAACAAAGGCTGGGTGATTGTGGATGCTGGGCAAGGAAACCTGGGTCGCGTGGCGTCTGAAGTCGCCAAGATCCTGAAGGGCAAACACAAGCCTTCGTACACGCCAAATGCTGACTGCGGCGACAACGTGATTGTTATCAACGCTGATAACGTGCGTTTCTCTGGCCGTAAGTGGGACCAGAAGTACTACCTGACACACACGGGTTACCCAGGTGGTCAGAAGAGAACTTCTCCACGTGAGCTAAAGGCGAAGTCATCTACACTGCTTGTAGAGCGCGCTGTGCGTGGCATGTTGCCAAAGAGCAGACTGGGCAGCGAGCTGTTCAGAAATCTTCATGTTTTTACAGGAAGCGAGCACCCGTTTGCGGCGCAGCAGCCTAAAGAATTAACCCTCAACATCTAATTATTAATGGAAGTTATCAATACATCTGGTAGAAGAAAAACCTCGGTGGCTCGTATCTACATGACGGCCGGGCAAGGGAATATCACTATTAACGGTAAAGATATCAAGGCATACTTCCCTGACGAAGTACTGCAAACTATTGTGAATCAGCCGTTTCAAACCTTAGAAGCTATTGGCAAGTACGATGTTACTGCTAATCTAAAAGGTGGTGGTGTAAGCGGCCAGGCTGAAGCACTTAGACTTGCTATCGCGAAAGCACTGGTAGTAGAGAACGCCGAGACTAAATCAGCACTCCGCAAAGAAGGGTTCGTAACCAGAGACCCTCGTATGGTGGAGCGTAAGAAGTTCGGTAAGCGCAAAGCGCGTCGTTCGTTCCAGTTCAGTAAACGTTAATATTAAAGGTGTATCAACAACATGGCAAGTACTAATTATAAAGAATTACTTGAGGCAGGTGTTCACTTTGGCCACCTTACCCGCAAGTGGGATCCGAAAATGGCTCCGTACATCTTCATGGAGAAGAACGGTATCCACATCATTGACCTGAACAAGACACTGGTTGCCCTTGAGGAAGCTTCTTCGGCTATCAAGAACATCGCCAAGTCTGGTCGTAAAATCCTTTTCGTAGCTACCAAAAAGCAAGCGCAGGACATCGTAGCTGAAGAAGCTCGTCGTCTGAAAATGCCTTACGTAACCGACCGTTGGTTGGGTGGTATGCTGACGAACTTCGCCACTGTGCGTAAGTCACTCAAGAAAATGTCTACCATCGACAAGATGGTGAAAGACAACACAGCTTATGCGGCTATCGCAAAGCGTGAGCGTCTGATGCTTTCTCGTGAGCGTGAGAAACTGGAGCGTGTATTGGGCGGTATTGCCGACCTGTCTCGCCTGCCAGCTGCGCTGTTCATCGTGGACGTGAAGCGTGAGCACATCGCTGTGAAAGAAGCTCAGAAGTTGAACCTGCCTGTATTCGCGGTTTGCGATACCAACTCTAACCCAGAGCTGGTTGACTTCCCAATCCCTGCTAACGACGACGCTTCAAAGTCAATCTCTCTTATCGTGTCTATCATCGGTAAGGCGATTGAAGAGGGTCTGTCTGAGCGCAAAGTGGACAAAGAAGAGACTGAGCGCAAGCGTTCTGAAGAAGAAGGCATCAAGGCGAAGCAGGAAGCTGACGAACAATAAGCATTCGTTCATATTGCATTACAAACGAACTGAACATTGGGCACAGCTGCTTCAATGTTCAGTTTGTTTTAGGGCATAGGAGAGGCACAGGACGAAAGACTGATAACGAACTCCCTGATAATCCCTACAAGAACATTCGTAATTCTCAATTCATAATTCTTAATTAAAGAAAGATGGCTATTACAGCACAAGACGTTAACAGACTTCGCCAGGAAACTGGTGCAGGTATGATGGATTGCAAAAAAGCGCTCACAGAAGCCAAGGGTGACTTCGAAGCTGCTAAAGATATTCTGCGTAAGCAAGGACAGAAGATTGCCAGCAAGCGTGCTGACAACGCTACTTCTGAGGGTATTGTATTGACTAGCGTAAGCGACAATGGTGCTACTGGCGTAGTAGTAGCACTTGCTTGCGAAACTGAGCCGGTATCAAAAGTAGAGGATTTCAGAAACCTGGCTAAAACCGTTCTGGAGACAGCTGTTTCTACAAACGCTTCTTCTAAAGAAGAACTGCTGGCTGCCACTCAGGCGGACAGCCGCTCCCTGCAGGACCACATCACAGACCTGATGGGCAAAATCGGTGAGAAAATCGACGTGGTTTCTTACGAGACTGTGAATGCTGAGAAGGTAGTTGCTTACAACCACTCTAACGGCAAACTGGGTGTATTGGTAGGCCTGAACAACACAAGCGGCACTGACGTGACCGAAGTTGGTAAGGACATCGCGATGCAAATCGCTGCCATGAAGCCAATCGCTTTGGACAAAGACGGCGTTGACGCTGCCACCATCGAACGTGAGATTGAAATCGGCAAAGAGCAGGCGCGCCAGGAAGGCAAGCCAGAGGCTATGCTGGAGAAAATCGCTCAGGGCAAACTGAACAAGTTCTACAAAGAGAACACCCTGTTGAACCAGGAGTTCGTGAAGGACCCATCTTTGACAATCACGCAGCTGCTTGACAAGACAAGCAAAGGCCTGACTGTAACTGAGTTCAAGCGTGTAGCCATCGGTTAATTCAATCAGCTATTATATTGAAAAAGGCTCTGAGAAATCAGAGCCTTTTTTGTTTGCCTATACCTTGAACACAGGTATAGCATGCATATTGCTTTAAAACAGATTCTGCAGGAAAGACGGTGTTCGAACCAAACCAGTCAGCATCAAAACAACCACTATGGCTATACCGAACGCGAAGCGGAGAATATAGCTCCTTAATTCAGACTGCCCCATCTGATGCTGCTGATATAAGCGCAAGACAACACCGGCAAGCGTGACCGAAAGGCCGACAAACAGGAAAACGGAACTGGCAGTACTTCCATAGGCCATCACATCGAGTGAACGCAGCATGGAAGGCCATATGATGAGCGCTAATCCGCCATAGATTAGAATCTGAGGTATGAGCGCGTTGTGCAGAAGGAGCTTTTTCATTGGTCGGATTACATTAGATTTCTTTAGTCTCTGCGCTACAAAGTATAGTTGCAATACTATATCTCTGCTTCTTTGCAAGTAATCAGTAACCGCTCCCGCTATACCTATGCGTTCCGCCGCATCGTCGAGACGAAGGCATCGCGCATGTCCACGAAGCGGTTCACTACGGCCTCAATGAAATCCTCATCCAGCAGGGCCATGGCGCCCTCATCTCCCATCACTTCCGTTTCCTCAATCTTGTAAATCTGCTCCAGATTGGCTTTTTCCAGCTTCAGGATATACTTGCCGTTGTAGGAATGCAGCGTGATTTTCACGTGCGGGTTGGGGATATCGGCTACTACTCTCATCAGGTTTATTATATGTGTTGGTTTATACGGTGTCTTCTATGGCTATGCCCATCAGCTGCATGAGCTTGCTGGCATTGAAACTACGGCAAATGCCTCGCTGTAGGGTATAGTCAAACAGAATTTTGTCGCCTTCGATGGTGCTGTTGAAGCTATAATTTTCCACACTGCCTGGCAGTTCCTGTTCCATGGCACCCAGCTCCAGGTCGTGGGTCGAGATGAGACCAGAGGCGGTGCGGTCATGCAGCTGCCGTATCAGGGCCATAGCGCCCGCGTGGCGGTCGCGGGAGTTGGTTCCTTTGAGTATCTCATCGAGCAGGTAGAAAACCGGCTCCTGCCGCTCCGTCATGTTCAGGAGGATACGCAGGCGCTTGAGCTCGGCATAGAAGGAGGACGTGTTCTCGGCCAGGTTATCAGCCGTGCGCATGGCCGTGTATACCTGCATGGGGGCCACAGCCATACGCTGCGCACACACTGGTGCCCCGGTGAAGGCCAGCACCATGTTGATGCCGATGGTACGCAGGAAAGTCGTTTTGCCGGACATATTGGAGCCTGTCACCACAATCGTTTTGCCGGCCCCCTGCATGGCGAAGTCATTGGCAATGCGGTCCACGGAGAAGATGAGCGGGTGGGCCAGCCGCTCGGCAGCAAACTCGAACGGCGCGGTGCTCAAAGCAGGTATGGCGAAGTGCGGATGCGCATACTGGAAAGCGGCTATACTGGCCAGCGCCTCAAACTCCGCAAGCAGGTCCAGCGCCTCCTCCACCTGGTCCAGGTGCTGCGACTTCCAGCTTTCCAGCCGGTAAATCCACACGAAGTCCCACATCAGGATGGTGTTCAGGAAAAAGCTCATCAACGTGCTCAGTCGCCACGAGAAGTAGTCGATGATGGTGGCCAACTTGCCGATGGCCACGGAGGTGCGGGTGTCGCCTTGCTGCAATCTGCCTTTGATTTCCGCCAGGAGCGGCGCCTGGAAGGTATGGCCCTCGATGTGGCGCAGCTGGTCGGTATAGCTTTGGATGGCCTCGTACATGCCGATGCTCGTCTCGTAATACTCGTCCCGCACCTTTTGGAACCGCAATCCCACCAGGTACTGTACCGCCAGGAAAGCCACCGCGATGTAACCGGAGTAACCATAGAACCAAGCCACGATAGCCGCTAGCGTGAGTATCGGCAGCAGGAACACCAGCATCTTCAGCAGTGAGTGCTGCTTGTAGAAGTCGCGTTGTCGGAGCCAACTAAAGAATTCTTGGCTGTTTTGGCTCTCGGTGTGCTTGTAATGCATGGGCTTGACGAGCGCCTGCTGCAGCCACTCCTGCCCTTCGGGTTTAGCCAATTCTGCCACCGCCTCCTGCCTGCGCAACACCTCCGGAGCCGGGGCAGCTAGACGCAGCCACTGCGCCAGCCGGAGCTTGCCCAGGCTAGTCACGGAACGGTTCACGAGCTGAAAAAGCGAGTCGCCTCCAAAGATGTCGAGGTCGGAGGTATAGGGATGGTGGTCATCGCGGAAGCTGTGGCCGCCATCAAACTGGTTCAGGCGCCCGTGCAGCCGTTCTACCTCATGCAGGTTGAATTGGTGGAGCAACTGAAGCTGCCTATACCTGTAGTCGAGGCGGCTGTGCCAGCGCATCACCAGCACAAACAGGATGTAAAACGCCACAACGCTCAGGAAGCCGGCGCTCATGTTGGCAGCACTGAAAAAGTACCAGGCTATACCTGCCCCTAGCAGGAACACCAGCACACGCAGCCACGATACGGTTGTTGATTTGGATGCCGCCCGCTTTTCCTGCACCGCGTAGGCCGCGGCCTGCTGCTTGAATTCGTCTTCTCTTTCGTTCACGTATGGATTGGTTGAATCACGCATATGCTGCTACCCAATGGTGGCGATGCACTTGAGCTCAATGGCGATGGGGGTTGGGAGCTTGATTATCTCTACTGTGGTGCGGCAGGGCTGGTTATCCTTGAAATACTCGGCGTAGATGCGGTTGTAGGTGGCGAAGTCGTCCTTCATGTTCGTCAGGAAGACGGTTACATCCACCAGGTTCTCCCAGCTGGAACCGGCGTCTTCCAGGATGTAGCGCACGTTCCGGAACACGGAGTGGCACTGCGCCTCGATGTCGTAAGCGGTGATGTTACCCGCCTCATCCAGCTCCACGCCCGGTATCTGCTTTGTGCCACGCTCCCGCGGCCCCACGCCTGACAGGAACAGCAGATTGCCCACGCGCCGCGCATGCGGGTATAGCCCCACCGGCTCGGGGGCTTTGGAGGAGTTGTGGATGTCTTTTTCGTTTGCCATACCCAAATATAGAAAATTATACCTTGCCTATACGCGAAAGCCTGCGCTCCTATCAAGACAAGCCAAAGCAAAGAGAGCCGGCTACACTAGCCGGCTCTCTTCACCTGAAACAAACACAAGTATAACAATTTCTGTTCTGGGTGTGCGGAGGCTATAGTTTACCGCGTGAACCGCACATCACCGTACTTCGAAACAATGTTGACCGTGCCCTTGGGAGATGCCGACCCGAATTTCCCTTTGTATTCCGCTGAGGTATGGCCTCTTTCTAACGTGGTGAAATTCACCAGGGCCCTGTCTACTTTGAAATCGCCGAACTGCACATTCACATCGAAGTCGAAGGTAGTGTTGTCTTCAAAATGCAGGGAGATAGGTGTAAAGCCACTGGCCACGTTGATTTTGCGGACCCCTTTGCTGATATTGTCCACCCGGAAAGTGCTGTGCTTCAGCTCCAGGTCCAGTGTCTCCGCGACGGTGCCTATATTGAAGTCGCTGAACTTAGAGGAGCCTTGGATGCCGTTGGTGCCGCCTAGGTTCATGTTAGAGTAGGAGATGTCTACCTGCCCCCCGTTGATGTAGGCGCAGCGACCTGAGCCGTAGGCTATCCTGACGGAGTTGGAGGCATTGCCCAGCCTATCGGATTTCAGCGTGCCGTGCTGCACGTTCACATCCACTTTCCCCTTTAGGGCAGCCAGGTATACGTCCCCAAAACTGTTCTTCACAGCCAGCCCATTTTCTTCGGGCATGTTGATGGTGTAGTTAATCTCGAAGCTTCTGTTGCCGCCATGGCTCTTGAAAGACTCGAACTGGGTTTTGACCAAGATGGTGTTGCCGCTGCGGCTGTCAGCTATGCTGATTTTATTCAGAAGCTCCTGGGCTGCCTGGTCTGTCCCGGCACGGCTGATGATATCTACCTTCACCTGTACCTCATTGCGATTCCAGGTGTTCACGTGCACTCTGCCAAACTTATTCTCCACGCTGAGCACATCCGATTTATTCACTTTGAAAGTCTTCTCGTAGGTCTTGCTTCGCTCGGAATCGTAGGCAGCGGCGTCCTCTGCCGTCTGGTTGCAGGTCGGTTGCGGGCTGGGACCTGTCTGCTCGATAAAAGCCGGTGGAGGGCCCGGAACCGGAGGCAGCATTTCTGCCCGTAGAGCCGGTACCGGGGCGGGTGACGGTGCATCAGGTGGGCAGGGCCCTGCGGGCGTGTCTGGCTGGGCGGCGGCAAACAGGGGCAGCAGAGCCAGCAGGCAGGTTAGGTGGCGTAGAGAGTTAAATAGTAGTGGTCTCATTGTAGTCGGGTTCAGTAATGTCTTCTTTCTTCAATTGTTCTATTCGCTTAAGCACTTCCAGCTGACGGTTCAGGACCTCAATCCGTATCTGCAGGTTCTGGATCATGGCCCCCATCACCTGGTCTGTGTTAGGGGTGGTGTAGAGTTGTGTCTTCAATTGGGTATAGCTGCTGTCGAGGCGGGCCAGTTCCAAGTCTATCTCCTTGGCCTCATCCAGCCCCAGCACTTTCATGTCGTAGTCGCTCAGTTCCTCGCGCTTGCTCTTGATTTGGTTGGTATAGTAGGCCTCGACCTCGACCAGTTCAGGTGCTATCTGGCTCAATGCGGCTTGTTCAGTGGCTGCTGCCATGGTGGCTCCGGTGTTAGCTGGCACGTTCTGTTTCACGAGCAGCAGCGTCAGTCCACACCCTAGCAGCAGAATGATAGAAGCGGCCACGCGCATGAACATGAAGTCGGCGTTGAAGTTGAGCAGCTCTCCAAAGTTGATGCTGATGACCTTGGCTTCTTTGCGGGCTGTCACTGGCTTCTCCTGAGCTTTGGGCATCTGCCTGCAGATTTCCTGCCACAGTTCCGGCCTGGGTTCAAACACATCGAACTCCTCCCGGTTCTCGTTCACAAATTCTTTTAATCTATCTTCCATCTTTGCTCCTCTTTATATGCTCCGTGGCTTGGCCACATAGTGTGTATCGCGCATGATTTCCAGTAACTTCTTTTTGGCCCGGCTGTACTGTGACTTGGAGGTGGACTCGCTTATACCTAGCACTTCGCCAATCTCAGCATGGTCGAAGCCCTCGAGCAGGTATAGGCTCAGCACTACCCGATAGCCGTCAGGTAGGCGCTGGATGGCTTTCCGTACCTTCTCCACCTGCCACTCGGTATCGTCGTCGTACTCCTCATCGGCTATGTCACCTGCCAGCCTGTCCTCCAACGGCACCAGCTCGGAGCGGCGCTTTCGGACGGCGTTGACTGACGCGTTGATGACAATCCGCTTGAGCCAGCTCCCGAATGAAGCTTCTGATTTATAGGTATGGAGGTTTTTGAAGGCACTGATGAAAGCCTCCTGCAACACGTCCTCGGCTTCGGCATAGTCGTTGGTGATGCGCATGCTCACGCTAAACATCGCTTTGGAGTACAGCTTATACAGCTCGTATTGGGCACGGTTATCACCTTCCCTGCAGCGCTGCACAACCTGAGCGTTCACATCCTGGTAGCTGCTTTTTTCCAAAGTGGGTTGATTTGACGTTTTCACCTGCCGGCCGTGGCCATCTTACATTAGTTCATCAGTTTTATTCCTTTGCTTCCCTTCATCCTATCTGCACTAAAGACAAAAGCAAATTCACGAGGTTGCATGAAGTTGCAAAATATTTTCTATAAAATGCCGTTGCTGCCTTTTGCTGAGCGTGTTCTTACCAGTTGAGAGGGTATGTTCACAAAAAAGCCAGCCCCGGCAAAGGGCTGGCTTTTGTATGTGCTGTAACTTTCAGCTTCTTAGACGGTCACAAGTCTGGTGTCTGGTGCCATCTTGGCTGCTGGTTTAGTCCATGATATCGAACTTGATGCCCTGCGCCAGTGGCAGCTCACGGCTGTAGTTGATGGTATTGGTCTGGCGGCGCATGTAGATTCGCCAGGCATCAGACCCGGACTCGCGTCCTCCGCCTGTGTCTTTCTCCCCGCCGAAGGCGCCGCCAATCTCAGCACCTGATGTACCGATGTTCACGTTGGCAATGCCGCAGTCGGAGCCCCAGTGGCTCAGGAAAGCCTCCGTCTCCAGCAGGTTACTAGAAAAGATAGAGGAGGAAAGGCCTTGCTTTACACCATTCTGTATCTCAATAGCGTTCTCCACCTCGCCGCTGTAGCGAATCAGGTATAGGATAGGCGCAAATGTCTCTTCCTGCACCATGTGGTAATGGTTCTCGGCCTCCACAATAGCAGGCGTCACGTAAGTGCCGGTGGCATACTGCTCGCCTTCCAGCACATCGCCGCCAATCAGCAGTTTGCCGCCCTCCTGCTGCACTTCCTGCAGCGCATTTTGGAAGGCCTTCACGGCATCTTTGTCAATCAGAGGACCTACCAACGTAGTGGTGTTCAGCGGATGGCCAATCGGCAGGTTCGGGTATATTTTGAGCAGACGCTCCTTCACCTGCTCATACACGTTCTCATGCACAATCAGGCGACGGGTAGAGGTGCAGCGCTGGCCACAGGTGCCCACGGCCCCGAACACCACGGCACGCAGTGCCATCTCGATGTCTGCATGTTCGGTGATGATGATGGCGTTGTTGCCGCCCAACTCCAGCAACGATTTGCCCAGGCGGGCTCCCACTGCCTCGCCTACCTTTTTGCCCATGCGCGTAGAGCCCGTAGCCGACACCAGCGGGACGCGGGTATCGTGTGCCATCAGACTTCCGATTTCGGCATCGCCTATCACCAGGTTGAAGATGCCTTCCGGCAGTTCGTTCTCAGCCAGCACCTCTCGTATGATGTGCTGACAGGCAATGGCGGTGAGCGGTGTCTTTTCAGATGGTTTCCAAATGGTCACGTCGCCGCAAACGGCTGCCAGCATGGCGTTCCAGCTCCACACGGCCACTGGGAAGTTGAAGGCTGAAATAACGCCTACTATACCTAGCGGGTGGTACTGCTCGTACATGCGGTGCTGCGGACGCTCCGAGTGCATGGTATAGCCGTGCAACTGGCGCGACAGGCCAACGGCAAAGTCGCAGATGTCAATCATCTCCTGCACCTCGCCCAGGCCTTCCTGCAATATCTTGCCCATTTCATAGCTCACCAATTTGCCCAGCGCCTCTTTGTGCTCGCGCAGCTTGTTGGCAATCTGGCGCACTACGTCGCCTCGTTTTGGGGACGGGGTTGTACGCCATACCTTGAAAGCCTCCTCGGCCTGCCTCACCACCTGCTCATAATCCTCGGTGGTGGCCATGTTCACGGTGGCTATGAAGTTGCCATCAGCGGGTGAGTGTATGTCGCGGGTAATTGGGTTGCTTTGGCCGCCCCACTGCAGGCCCGTGCTGTAGGCAGGGTTCACCTCTTTGATGCCCAACTGCTGTAGCACATCTGTGATGGCCTTGGTCAAAGGCAGTTCCTCTATGGTTTGCTTCATGATTCTATTGTTAAGTATGACTGTTGTTTTACGTAACCGAAATTTCGGGCTCTATACCCTGAAGATAGGCCTTTTTCAAATCTATAAAAACAAAAAGGCTTCTGCAATTCTGCAGAAGCCTTCCTATACTTGCCAGTTCAGCTATTAACGCTTGCCGATAGGGTAATATGCCCGCAGGCCATCCGGATACACGCCTTCAATGTATACAACACCGCCATCAAAATTCTTGAGGTGCTTCTCCACATCGGCTGGCACGTTCACAGGGTATTTGTCAATCTTGGTGATGATAAAACCATCTTTCATACCTGTGTCACGGAACTTGCTCTTCTCCACGTTTGCGATTTTGGCGCCGCCATCTATACCTAGACGGTTCATGTCGGCTTTGCTCAACGGCTCAAAAGTGGCTCCGTCAAACGACACAGCATCGGCTGTGCTACGCTTAGAAATGGTCGTGCTGTTCTCCGCGTTCTTCAGCGTCACGTTAGCGGAGCGGGACTTGCCGTCGCGCAGGTATTCTACCTTCACTTTGTCGCCAGGGCGATAGCGGGCTACCTGCTCCAGCAACTGCGAAGTGCGACCCACCTTCACATCGTTGATGGCCGTGATAACGTCGCCTGCGCGCAGGCCGGCTTCCTTCGCGCCACCTTCTTCCACAGTGTTCAGGTATACACCGTCCAGCGTCTTCAACCCTTTCTCTTTGGCGAAGGCGGCATCAATCTCTTGTATGGTGGCACCCAGCAAGGCGCGCTGCACCTCGCCGTATTTCAATAGGTCATCGACCACTTTGCTCACGATGGCGGAAGGAACCGCAAAAGAATAACCCGCGAAAGAACCCGTCTGGGAGGCAATCGCTGTGTTAATGCCTATCAAATCACCGTTCAGGTTAACCAGCGCGCCACCGCTGTTGCCTGGGTTCACAGCCGCATCTGTCTGGATGAATGACTCGATGCTCAAGTCTCTGTCCTGGTTGGTGCGCAGAATGTTGATGTTACGTCCTTTGGCACTCACGATACCTGCCGTCACGGTAGAGGTCAGGTTCATAGGATTGCCCACGGCCAGCACCCACTCCCCTACTTGCAGGTCGTCGGAGTTGCCATAACGGATAACAGGCAGTTTATCGGCGTTTATCTTCAGCAGGGCCAAGTCAGTGGTAGGGTCTGTTCCAACCAGTGTGGCTTCATACTTGCGCTTGTCATCCAGCACTACTTCTATTTTGTCGGCTCTGTCAATCACGTGGTTGTTGGTGACGATGTAACCATTGGAGGCGATGATGACACCAGAGCCAGAGCCCATCTGTGGTCCGCGAGGCACCCGCTCACCGAAGCCATCGCCAAAGAACTCACGCAGGAACGGGTCCATGGGGGTGGTACTGCGCTGCGCAGAACGAACGGTGTACTCCGTCATGACGTGCACCACGGCCGGCGTAGACACCTGGGCTGCTTTGATAAAATTAAGGCCTTCCGGCACTACGGCTGAACTACTGCGCATGTCGCTGGTATAGCGCACGGTAGGGTACTGCTCTTGCACTTGGTTTGCCTGAGGGCTGTTGTCCTCCAGCAGCTTATAGCTACCTACCGCAACACCACCACCCAACATGGCTGAAAGTGTAAGGCCAACGATAAACTGTTTAGTCTTCATGTATTGAACGCTTAAAGTGGGGTTATCAATTAATATTAAGGATAATCTATATTACATACCTTTAACGCTAATATACTATACGTCAGTATACCTGGTCAAGGTAATTGCTATAGTTTAACATTTCTATAACAAAAAAGAGGCCAGTTTCGTGGCCTCTTCTCTTCTTTGTCTTACATGCTTACTTCTCGTCTTTGCCATTTGATGCAGTAGTCGTTACCCGCTTCTGCTTCTGCTGGCCTTTGTTCTCCTCGCCCCCGCTGATGGTAATCTGACGCTTCATGGTCTTATGCTCATCTTTGGGTACGGTCACCCTTAAGATACCATCCTGCAGTTGCGCTTGTATCTTGTCAGGGTTCACGTTGTCAGGCATGTAGAAAGTACGGGTGAACGTTCCATACTGTGTTTCCAGCATCTGGTAACGGCGTCCTTCTTCCTGCTTCTCAAATCGGCGTTCTCCGGATATGGTCAGTTTACCTTCCTGGAAGTCGATGGCAATGTCGTCTCTGCTGACGCCTGGCAAGGCTAGTTCTATCTCATAGCCATTGTCTGTTTCGCAGGCATCCACATGAGGGGTGAACCCAGACATCCCTCTGGTGTTGACAGACTCGTTGAAGAACCTGTCGAGCATTGAACTGAAAGTCTGCGGCATCTCGTTCTGCAGACCATTATATCTTCTGAGTACCATAGCTACCTCCTTTTTATGTTGTTACACAATCAGATTCAACCTAGGTACAGTAAAAAGCATACCAACCGCAAAATTTTAGAATATCCTGAAAAAATGTCATTCACAGTGTATACCTATACCTGCCATTCCTGACATTTTTTCAATTCACTAGTAGGTGTAGCTGCCCACAACAGGCAGGGTATTAAGGGTATATTTAATCTGAAGCCCAATGACTGGAGAGATGCGGTTGCGCTTGGTGATATATCCTTCCTCTACCAGCACCTCATTTTCGTCATACTTTGGGGGCACCTGCACATAGTAATAGTCCGTCTGCCGCAGGAAGTAGGGATTGATGCGCAGCTTCTCCGTCAGCTCATAGGTAAAGTTGAGTTGCAGGCGGGTTCTGTCAATAGTGCGCTCTTCAGCATCGGAGGCCGCCTGCCCCAGCTGGCTGTTCACGAACAGTTCATAGGAAAGAGAAGGCGTGATGAACCTGGAGCCAAGGGACAGCCGCTTGCCCAACTCGGCCATCAGTCGTCCGCGCCCATAAGCGTCCCGTTCCTCCTGCTTGATGTACTCCAGCATCAGCTGCTTGGTGAAGAACAGGCTCTTGATACTGCCGGTGTGCCGCAGATAGCCTGTGAGAAAAGAGGTCTCGGGGAAGTCCTCGAGGGCATAGCGAAAGAGTCCGCCAGCCCGCCAGCGCTCCGTGAAGGTATGCTCATAGCCGACAGCCAACTGAATCCGCTCGAAATTGCTCAAAAAGCCGCTCTGCTTCAAGTCGTTGTAACGCCTATCGGTGTTGATGCGGTACTGATTCTGCAGAAACAGCTGCCCGCTCTCCCCCAGTCCGTAGCTCACTTGCAGTTCCGGCCAAAGGGCGGTAGGCGCCGATATCTTGCTCTGTGCCTGGGCCAGCAAAGAACCGGTAGCCAAAAGAAGTAATAGGTATAGTTTCTTCATAAACATGTTTGCTAAGATTGCGCCTGTAATTCCTGCACCGCCAGCCAAGCCATTAGGCCACTGCCCACTTCCAGCGCCGATTCCTCTATGTCGAACGTAGGGGTATGCACACCGGAGGTGATGCCGCGGGCTTCGTTGCGGGTACCCAACCGGTAGAAACAGGCCGCCACTTCCTGCGAATAGTAGGCGAAGTCTTCAGCTCCCATCCACAGGTCCAGGTCCACCACGTTCTCGGCGCCTAGGTATGCCTCGGCGGCCTCGCGGGCACGGCCTGTCAAGGCAGGGTCGTTCTGCAGGAAAGGATAGCCGTACTTGATGTCGATGTCGCAGCTGCCGCCCATGCTCTCACAGAGCCCTTCGGCTAGCTTGCGTATGCGTTGGTGCGCCTCCTTGCGCCAGGCCTCGTTCATAGTGCGGAAGGTTCCTTCCAGCTTCACCTCGTTGGGTATGACATTGGTCGCTCCCAAGGCTTCCACTTTGCCAAACGACAGCACGGTAGGCGTTTTAGGGCTGGCGTGGCGGCTGACAATCTGCTGCAGGGCCACAATCAGGTGTGCCGAAATGAGTACCGGGTCCACGTTCAGTTCCGGCAGCGCCGCATGTCCCCCTTTGCCCTTCACGGTGATGTAGATTTCATCGGCGCTGGCCATGTACATACCGGAACGGAAACCAACTTTCCCGGCCGGCAACATGGGGAACACATGCTGTCCGATGATGCCCGCTGGCGCCGGCTGCTGCAACACCCCCTCTTTTATCATGACAGAGGCTCCTCCCGGAAACTTCTCCTCGCCCGGCTGGAACACCAGCTTCACCGTTCCCTCCAACTCCCCGCACAACTCCTGCAGAATACGGGCCGCTCCCAGCAAGGAGGCAGTATGCGCATCGTGCCCGCAGGCATGCATCACGCCTTCTTTCTGGGATTTGTACGCCACTTGGTTCTGCTCCACAATAGGAAGGGCATCCAGGTCAGCGCGCAGCGCGATGGTCTTCTTGTCAGGGTTCTTTCCCTGTATCAAGGCCACCACGCCCGTCTCTGCCACACGAGTAGTTTCCAGGCCATAGCTTTGCAGTACCTGCTCCACATAGGCGACCGTGTTGTGCTCCTCAAAGGACAGCTCCGGATGGGCATGGATGTGCCGGCGTATACCTACTGTGTCGTGGTTGTACGCTTTCGCCAGGTCTTTTATCTTTTGCTTCAGGTGGTTCATGGGTATGCTTATGGCTCAAAAGCCACTCAATATAGAAATAAAAAACGTTGCAGCCACCGAAGCAGCCACAACGCCTTGTGCCTATACCTGTCCGGTATGGCTAGTTCTTGGGGATGTTTATCTGCTCCGGGACTATCTGCGCGTTCGGAATCAGGTCCTGAATTTGATTGAGCACTTGCTGCGCCTCTATGCGGCTGAAGTAGTCACCTATCTTAAGGCGGAAGTTAGGCTGCTGGTACGTCAAGTAATCCTTCTGCTCCGGCACACGGGATATGATAGCCTTGCGCAGGTTCATCACCGTCTGACGCTCTGAGCCGTTGTAAGCCAGTATCCTATACCCTTGCGCATACTTGATGTTCTTATTCACGCTGGCAACCGTGTCCAGCAGTACCGCCACCTTATCGTTTACATGGGCAGTGGGTGTGACCGGGGCAGCGGCTGTACCGGCTTCCTCCACTGGGTATTTAGGCCGGTATACGCTCAGGTCCTCCAGCACCTTGGCTTTTGCCCGGGTATCGTCGGTGGTGCCTTTGCGGGCTCCGGCAGAGGGTGAGCAGGCGGCAGAAAACAGAATGATGAGGGAGAGGAATAGGTTAAGCGCTTTGTTCATGCTTTACGATTTGGATGCTGGCGGAGCAGCCTAAACGGTCGGCTCCTGCCTGGATTAACGCCTGGGCATCAGGGAATGTTTTGATGCCTCCCGCCGCTTTGATTTTGATATGGTTGGGCAACACACGGCGCATCAGCTGCACGTCCTCCACTTTGGCGCCACTGGCCGCAAAACCCGTTGAGGTCTTCACGAAGTCCACTTCGGCGGCCGCACAGATGGCACAGGCTTTCTCAATCTCTTCTTTGGTGAGCAGCGCCGTCTCGATAATGACTTTCAATTCGGCTTCCTTGAGGTGACAGAACTTCGCCAGGTCGCCCAACTCATTCTCCACTTCCTGGTATTTGCCAGACTTAAAAGCCGAGATGTTCATCACCACATCTATTTCGTTGGCTCCGTCCTCTATGGCCTGGTGTGTTTCCAGGAACTTCACTTTGGGGTGGTAGTAACCCAGCGGAAAACCCACCACAGTGGCCACTTTCACTTGCGTGCCCGGCCCCAGTCGCTCCTTTGCCAGTTGTACATAGCAGGGGGCTATGCACACAGCCGCGAAGCCATAGCTGCGGGCCTCGTCGCAAAGCTGCAGCACCTGTTCTTCGGTAGCCTCAGGGCGCAGCAGGGTATGGTCAATGTATGAGGCGAGTTCTCCTGACATAGTCTCGTTTGACAAAAGGGATTATCTGCAAAAGACAAAGGACATAAGACAAGGGCTACTCTCCTCTTCCTATATCCTTTTCATTCTGATGTAATGCTTTGTAAAGGTATAGCCTCCGCCCCATTAACGGGAGGAGGCTATACCTGATTAATCTTCCAATAATACGCAGCGGTTGTGCAGCAGGTCTTCTTCTACGGTCTTGAACTTCACGTCCTTCACCACGCGTCCATCGTTGTACTGCACGCTCACGCGGTCGTTGCGACCTGCCAACTTTTGAGAGTGGGCCGGCATGATGCGCTCCGGTTCAGGAGCTGGCATGGAAGTGGAGCCGTTGCTTCCCTCTAAAGAAGAATGCACCTCCTCTTTCTGCTCGTGCAGCACAGGCGCTTTTGGCATTTGCTGCGGACGCGGAGCCTGTACCTGCTCTGGAGCCTGCACCGGAATATAGGCGTGGAACAGGAACGACACCGTCTCTTCGTTCACCTTGCCAATCATGCGCTTGAACAGCTCGAATGACTCAAACTTGTAAATCAAGAGTGGGTCCTTCTGCTCGTAGACCGCGTTCTGCACCACTTGCTTCAGGTCGTCCATCTGGCGCAGGTGGTCTGTCCAGGCCTGGTCAATGGTACCCAGCGTGATGATTTTCTCCATGGCACGAATCAGTTCCATGGCGTGCGACTCATAGGCCTTGGTCAGATTAGACACAGCGGCCAGTTGGCGCTTGCCATCGGTGAACGGAACGGCTACGTTTTCAATCATCGGCCCACGGTTCTGGTGGATATCGGCAATGATGGGGTAAGCCTGCTCTGCAATCTGCTTATTCTTGGTCAGGTAATGGTTCAGCGCTTCGTTGTAGAGGCGCTCCATCAACTGGTTGGCGGGCGTTGACTTGAACTCGTCTTCCGTGATGGCGGTGCTGATTCCGAATACGCGGATGATGTTCAGCTGGAAGTTCTCGAAGTCACCGGTGTTCTTGTAGTTCACCACCATGTCTTCGCTGATATCATAAATCATGTTCCAGATATCTAGCTCCAGACGCTCCCCGTACAGGGCGTTGCGACGGCGCTTGTACACCACCTCACGCTGGGCGTTCATCACGTCGTCGTACTCCAGCAGGCGCTTACGCTGTCCGAAGTTGTTTTCCTCCACCTTCTTCTGCGCACGCTCAATCGAGTTGGTAATCATGGAGTGCTGAATCACTTCGCCTTCTTCCAAGCCCATGCGGTCCATCAAACGGGCAATACGATCAGAACCGAACAGACGCATCAGGTTGTCTTCCAGGGACACGAAGAACTGGGAAGAGCCTGGGTCACCTTGACGGCCGGCACGACCACGCAGCTGGCGGTCGACACGGCGGGATTCGTGGCGCTCTGTACCAATGATGGCCAGACCACCGGCAGCCTTTGACTCCGGCGTCAGCTTGATGTCGGTACCACGACCGGCCATGTTGGTAGCGATGGTCACAGTGCCAGGCTTACCAGCCTCGGCCACAATCTCAGCTTCTTTCTGGTGCAGCTTGGCGTTGAGTACCTGGTGCTTGATTTTGCGCAGCGTCAGCATACGGCTGATTAACTCCGATATTTCCACAGAGGTAGTACCCACTAGCACCGGACGACCTTTCTCGGTCAGCTCCACAATTTCGTCGGCTACGGCATTGTATTTCTCACGGGTGGTCTTGTATACCTTGTCGTGCTCGTCTTTTCTGGAAATGGGGCGGTTGGTAGGTATAACCACCACGTCCAGCTTGTAGATGTCCCAGAATTCACCCGCTTCTGTCTCGGCTGTACCTGTCATACCTGACAGTTTGTGGTACATACGGAAGTAGTTCTGAAGCGTAACGGTGGCGTACGTCTGCGTGGCATCCTCCACCTTCACGTTCTCTTTCGCCTCGATAGCCTGGTGCAGACCATCTGAGTAACGACGGCCTTCCATCACACGACCTGTCTGCTCGTCCACAATCTTCACTTTGTGGTCAGGCGTCACAATATACTCCGTGTCCTTCTCAAACAAGGTATAGGCCTTCAACAACTGGTTAATGGTGTGCACACGCTTTGACTTCTCCTGGAAGTCAGCAATCAGACGCTCCTTCGCATGCAGTGTCTCCTCTTCTGACAGCGACTTGTCGTTTTCGATGTTGGCGATTTCAGAACCGATGTCCGGCAGGATGAACAGTTGCGGGTCTTCACCCTGGCCCGTTATCAGGTCAATGCCCTTTTCGGTGAGTTCTATCTGGTTGTGCTTCTCGTCGATGGTGAAGTAGAGCGGCTCATCGGCCTCTGGCATCATGCGGGAGTTGTCCTGCAGGTAGTGGTTCTCCACCTTCTGCATGATGGCGCGATTACCAGTCTCGCTCAGGAACTTGATAAGCGGCTTGCTCTTCGGAAGGCCGCGGTAGGCTCTGAACAGCGACAGGCCACCCTCCTGTGTATTTCCTTCCTTGATGAGGCGCTTGGCTTCCGTCAGAAAGTTGTTCACGACTTTGCGCTGCGCCTCCACCAGCATGGCAATACGTGGCTTCAGTTGGTAGAATTCGTGCTCATCGCCACGCGGCACCGGACCAGAGATAATCAATGGCGTACGGGCATCGTCAATCAACACGGAGTCCACCTCATCGACCATGGCGTAGTGGTGCTTGCGCTGCACCAGGTCCTTGGTCTCACGCGCCATGTTGTCGCGCAGGTAGTCAAAGCCGAATTCGTTGTTGGTACCGTAGGTGATGTCGGCGCGGTAGGCGTTGCGACGGCCTTCGGAGTTAGGGGTATGCTTGTCAATACAGTCGATGGTGATGCCGTGGAACTCGAACAGCGGGGCCATCCACTCGGAGTCACGACGGGCCAGGTAATCATTCACGGTTACCACGTGCACGCCGCGCTTGGACAGGGCGTTCAGGAAGGCAGGCAGCGTCGCCACCAAAGTCTTACCCTCACCCGTGGCCATCTCCGCAATCTTGCCCTGGTGCAGCACGATGCCACCTATCAGCTGCACGTCGTAGTGCAGCATGTCCCAGGTGATTTCGTTTCCAGCAGCCATCCACTTGTTCGCCCAGATGGCTTTGGTGCCATCAATAATCACGTTTGGCTTGGTGGCGGATAGGCGCAGGTCCATTTCATTGGCGGTCACTACCAGTTGGCCGTTCTCTTTCCAGCGGCGGGCGGTTTCCTTCACAACGGCAAAGCCGACAGGCAGCACTTCCATCAGCACCACTTCCAGCTCCTTGTTGCGGTCCTTCTCCAGTTCGTCTATCTCCGAGAAGATATTCTCTTTCTGCACGATGTTCAGTTCCGGCTCATTGGCCACACGCTGGTGCAGGGCGGCAATCTTATCGTCGATAGGCTTTAGGCGCTCATCAATGATGCCTTTTATCTCGAGCGTCTTCTGACGAAGCTGGTCGTCAGTCAGGCTAGCCAACTTCGCGTATTCTTCGTTTATTTTGGATACGTAGGGTACAACCTCCTTTATATCTCTGTCGGATTTGGTTCCGAATAGTTTCGCAACGGTTTTACCGAAAAAATCAAACATCTGTATTGTTGTTCTTAAATGAAATCCTGCGTTTGCAATATCGTCAAAAATAGCTGTTTTTCTGATATATCTAAAGTTCTGTACTAAAACAATACCAGATTAGCAGAAGTATAGCCCGTCTGCCATATTTGCCGACGGGGCACACATATTCTCCCAACAAAGCGCAGGCCGCGTAAATTCCTATGCCACAAAGGGAAAGTTGTGGCATAGTGGCAGAAACGGCAGGGTAACTATACCTGCAGGCTACTGATGGTTTGGTTCAGTTTCTCGAGCATGGGCTTGAGCCGCCTATTCAGCTCCCACTGGTTTAGGAAGTAAATGACAATTCCCAACACAATCGCTCCAACTACTTTTAGCCACAAGCCCTCAGCCCCTATCTCAGCAAACCCGATAAAGAAAAGGCTCATGCCTACCACAAAGGGAGCGATGTACCAATAGGCGACCGTAGTCAGCAGTCGCATTTCCTGCTGCAGGTATAGGCGTTGCTCCTGCAGGTATTCTTTCAATGGTAGCGCAACATCCTTAGGTTTTTGGGCCCTTACTTTCTTTAGCTTGTAGATAAGAAAGGCACAGAAGCCCATCAGTATGATTGAGCCAATTTTTGACAAAAGGAAAGGTATGAAAACGGCTGAAATCAGGAACATAGGCAGCAGAAATACAGCCACACCAATCTCTAGGACGTTCCTGAATTTTATGCCTCTATCCAATGCGCGCAGCTGGTTGTCCACATCCTGCAACAACAGGGCTAGGTCGAGTTTCACGCGTTCCTGCTGCGTGGAGGCGTTCCAGATTCTTTTCAGTTCTTCGTCTAACATAGTTCCGTGGTGATGCAGGTGAACAATTTGCTTTTAATCCGTTTGATTTTGACCGCCACATGGTTCTCCGTGAGGCCTGTAATCTCAGCAATGTCTTTGTAGGGCAGGTCTTCCAGAAAAAGGACGATGACGGATTTATCGGAGTCATTCAGCTGCTGAATGCATTGATGCAGCGCCTTGTACCGTTCCTCTTCTTCCGCGTCGAACTCCTCGCTGGGTGTCTTCTCCATGTGAATGCTCTCCAGCCGCAGCGTACGCGCCTGTTTTTTGTCCTGTCTATACCTTGCCTGCAGACACACATTCAGCGTAATGCGGTACATCCAGGTGCTGAGCCCGGCCTGACCTTTATAACCAGGCAGCGATTTCCAGATGTTCAGCACCACCTCCTGGAACAGGTCCTGCGCCTCATCTGAGCCCTTGGCGTACGACTTGCACACGCGGTAGAGCCTGTCCTTGTAAGATTCCAAAACTGTCAGAAAGAGGTCCTCCTGTTTCGTAGCCATAGGTGCTTTTCTTGTCTTCTATAATATTAGTTAAGACAGACAGGAAAATATGACAGCAGAAAGAGAATTTTTTAAGGATACTGCGAAAGGCAGGTATAGCCTTCAGGAAAGATTGATTGGATTCAGGTATAGATAGGCTGTTGCTCCTGCATACCTATACTCTGCTGCAGGGAGCAAAAATAAAGGCGCTTGTGCGGCGCCTCCTACATCAACAAAAGCAATAGCAGTTAAAAAACCCGCTGCAGTTCCACCACATCGTCCCAACTCCCATCGGGTTTGCGCAGCCATTCACGGCGAACGCCTACCTCCTCGAAGCCGGCTTTCCTGAACAGCTTGATGCTGTTATGATTGGTGGCTGTGACGGAGCAGTATACCTGGTGCAGCTGCAGGGTATGCTGGCAGTAGCCCAGCAGCAGGTTCAGCGCCTCGGCGGCGTGACCCTTGCCTCGATAAGGCGCTGCCACCACAATACCTATACCTGCGCGGCGGTGCAAGGGGTCAAAGTCGAACAAGTCGATGGCGCCGATAGCCTCTTGGTTAAGGTTGCAGATGACCAAGCGCAGTTGCTTGATGGTGTAGATGTCCAGCGCGGCGTTCTCGAGGTACTGCTCCAGCACGAACCGGGAGTAAGGCGTGAGTGTATTGCCCAAATACCAGACGGAGGTGTCGTTCTCCAGGGTATAGAGGAAGTCCAGGTCAGTAGGCTCCAGGGCGCGCAGGCAGGTGTGGTCGGAACGCAGGAACATAGGTAGCGGCTATACCTTCTCCGGGATGGGAACGGTGCCCGAGAACACCAGCTTGGCCGGACCTATGAGGTAGATGTACCGGAACCCGGGTCCGTGCTGCTCAAACGTCACCTGCAGGTTGCCGCCTGGCGTCTTCACCGACACGGGGCTCTCCGCCCCTTCCAGCCCGGCGATGAGGGCACAGGCCGTCACCCCCGTTCCGCAGGACAGCGTCTCGTCTTCCACACCGCGTTCGTAAGTGCGCACATGGATTTTGTCATCGCCCAAGCGCTCCACGAAGTTCACGTTGGTGCCCACCTCCTCGAAGCGTGCGTTATACCTGACGGCGCGGCCTTCGGCGTACACATCCAGGTTTTGCACATCGCCCACGAAGCGCACGTAGTGCGGAGAGCCCGTGTTCAGGTAATAGTCATCGCCAATGCGTTCTACGCTGGTCACATCACCCATCTTCAGGTGTATCAGGTCGCGTTCTATGGTGGCTTGGTGCTCGCCGTCGGCGGCCAGGAAGTAGGCTACGTCCTCAATCACGCCCAGCTGCTTGGCGAAGCGCACGGTGCAGCGGGCTCCGTTGCCACACATGGAGCCCAGGCGGCCGTCGGCGTTGAAATACACCATCTCGAAGTCATAGTCCGCGTGGTCCTGCAGCAGGATGAGCCCATCAGACCCAATGCCGGTGCGGCGGTCGCACAGGCTCTTGACCAGCTGTTCATCGCCCGCAGGAAAGGTGAGCTTCCGGTTGTCAATCATCACGAAGTCGTTACCGGTGCCCTGGTATTTGTAAAAGCTAAGTGGCATATTCTAGAAACAATTAAAACAGCTGGTACGTGCGATTTTCAGGCCCGGCTTATAATTCGTAATTTGCGCCTGGTGCGAGCCGGAAACAAACAGCAAATATATGTATTCCTTTTTAACAACAGAAAACTGGGCTGACTACGAACTGGTTGACTCGGGTAACTTCGAAAAACTGGAGCGCTTCGGCCCCTACTACGTGGCGCGCCCCGAGCCCCAGGCCATCTGGGACAAGCACCTGCCCGAGCAGGAGTGGGAGCGCATGGCGCAGGCCGTGTTCACCCGCGACAAAGGCAGCCAGGAGAAAGGCCAGTGGAAGCTCAAAAAAGGAATGCCGGAGCAGTGGTACATCGACTACCGCTACAACGATTTGAAGCTGCGCTTCCGGCTGGGCCTCTCCTCGTTCAAGCACGTGGGCCTGTTCCCGGAGCAGGACAGCAACTGGAAGTTCATCTTCGACAAAACCCGCGGCCTGAAAACCAAGACGCCGAAGGTGCTCAACATGTTCGCCTATACCGGTGCCGCCACGCTGGCTGCTAAAGCCGCCGGCGCCGACGTGACGCACCTCGACTCGGTGAAGCAGGTCAACTTCTGGGCCCGCGACAACATGGAAGCCAGCGGCCTTGACAACGTGCGTTGGATTGTGGAAGATGCCATGAAGTACGCCCGCCGCGAAGTGAAGCGCGGCAACACCTACAACGGCATCATCCTGGACCCGCCCGCCTACGGCCGTGGCCCGAACGGCGAAAAGTGGCACTTGGAGGAGGAACTGAACGAACTCATCAAGCTCTGCCACCAGATGCTCGACAAGACGGATTTTTTCCTGGTGATAAACCTTTACTCCCTCGGCTTCTCGGCCCTTATTCTGGACAACCTGATGCGCCTGACCTTCGGGGAACAGATACAGAACGAAGAACTAGGTGAGATATACCTGCACGATAGAGGGGAGCGCAAGCTGCCGCTGGGGACTTTCTTTCGGTTCGGTTCGGTGGGGAGGTAATCTGTTGTAGAAGCATATTCGGCTGAACGATTACGGTTATCTGTCAAAATCGACAAAAAAGCGTATGTTTATTCCGTTTAGTTGCTATTTGGGCTAAAATTGGAATTATAAAAATAAAATTTACTTGAAGATACCTTTTACAGCTATACAGGCTTGCCTACTCTTCATCATGGTTGGCTGTTTTATCTCTTGCTCTCCCAATGAACACGAACTAGTCGAAGAGCACTATGATGATGGAAGGATTAAATTAAGAGCAGCATTTGTAAACAGGATTCAGTCCGGCCTGACAACTCTCTATCACAGGAATGGAATGGTAAAGGCTGAGATGCCGTACAAAAACGGAGTGAAGCACGGTCAAATTAGGCAATACTATGAGTCCGGCGGCACTTTTAAAATTGCACATGCTGAAAACGGGAAGTTGAACGGACCAAATAAAGAGTATGATGAGCAAGGGAGACTTATATACTTCGGCAATTACAGGGCTGATTACCCCATAGGCGTGGAGGTATTTCATGACAATGAAAGAAAGATAACGAGGAGGAATTACTACACCAACGAAGGTAGGCCTTACTACTATGAGTTTAGAAGCGAAGACAATGAGAAACTTGCCAGCTCACTATTGCCTTACTTTAATAAAAGCAACGACACGGTTAGGCTGAATGAAACGTATCAAGTCGACATTTTATTGGCTGCCCCTTTAAAGGGAGAAGTGTATCTAGTCATTGAGAGTCCGAATGCAGAATTTCGTGGAGACACATTAAGATCAACTACTAACAAGATGTTCACTTACAAGGTCAAACCTAGCAAAGTGGGTCAAAATCTAGTAAGGGGCGTCTTCAAAAACATAAAGCATGAGAATGACACGACTACGGTGGATGGCTCTTCCTTTGTGCACAGATTTTTTGCAGTAGAAAAATAAACCTTAGCCCAACCACGTGTATACACTATGCTTTCGCACATCGTCTACACCAAGTCCGTTAACAATCAATAAAAACACCTCCCCCTATGACCAAACGCCTCGCACTCATCGACATGGGAACCAATACCTTCCACCTCCTCATCACAGAGGTAGACGGAAGTGGTAACCGCACAGACTTCGTGAGAACCAAGCTGCCGGTGCGACTCGGGCAGGGTGGTATCAGCAAAGGGGCCATCACGCCGGAAGCTTCTGAGCGGGCTATGAAGACGCTTCGGGATTTCAGGCGGCAGATTGATGAATATGGAGTGGAGACGGTACGTGCTATGGCGACCAGCATGGTGCGCAACGCCAGCAACGGCGAGGATTTCATCAAAGACATCTACAAACAAACCGACATACAGGTGGAGGTGATTGACGGCGACCGCGAGGCCGAACTCATTTACTATGGCGTGCGCTCGGCCGGCGTGCTCGATGAGCAGACGGCCCTGCTCATGGACATTGGCGGCGGCAGCGTGGAGTTCATCCTCTGCAACAACCAGGAAATCTTCTGGAAACGCAGCTTCGAGATTGGAGCCCAGCGCCTCATGGACCAGTTCTTCGACCAGGACCCTATACCTGACGCGAGCGTGGAAGCCGAGAAGCGCTTCCTGACCCAGCAGCTCCAGCCCCTGACAGAAGCCGTAGCAAGGTATAAGCCAACACTACTCGTGGGCTCCTCCGGTACCTTCGACACCCTCTGCGACATCGATGCGCTAAGCAAAGGCGACAACTCGCGCCAGCTAGCCCAACCCGCCGCCTCTGCACTTGCCGTAGCCGATTTCTACAAAGTACACCAGGAGCTGCTCCACAAAACCCACAACGAACGACTGGCTATACCGGGTATGCTGGAGATGCGCGTTGATATGATAGTACTGGCCAGCATCCTCGTGGACTTCATTCTCCAGCAATACGATTTGAAAGAAATCCGCGTGTCGGCCTATGCCTTGAAAGAAGGTGTGCTGCAGCAGGCGCTGGAGGAACTTAAATAACCTGAATTTGATTTACTTGCTTCAACAGCAAACCACATGACGACATTTCTACCGCGTTTCCTCTCTGCTCTTTCCCTGGCTCTGCTTCTGGTCGGCTGCAACACCGACGAGGACGAGACGCCGCTGGCCAACAGAACCGTGTATGGCAAATGCATCCAGGTCGGGGAAGGTACCGCGCATACCTGGGCAACCTTTGATGCCGATGGCAATCCGGCGGCCATGGGGGTGAGCGTGTCAGAGACGGCCATCAAGAGCCTGCCACAGCACGATGGCTCCGATGGGCATGGGCACATGATATACTACGAGATGGAGCTGCCCGACGAAATCAAGCGCCAGACGCCCTTCAAGCACGTCGTGATGGATTGGAACCCGATGGGTCACCCACCAGCCCTCTACGAGCTGCCGCACTTCGATGCCCACTTCTATATGATAAGTTCGGAGGAGCGCAAAGCGATTGGCGATGAGGTATCTGACCCGAAAATACAAGAGGCTCCCGCCGCCCGCTTCCTGCCCACCGATTACATAGATGTGCAGGTGAATGTGCCGCAAATGGGCAAGCACTGGGTAGACAGGCACAGTCCAGAACTGAATGGCCAGACCTTCACACAAACCATGATTTATGGCTCCTACAATGGCAAAGTGATTTTCTATGAGCCGATGTACACGCTGGAGTACTTCCTCACAAAACCCGATGATGCATTCGAGCTGAAGCAGCCAGCCGATTTCCAGCAGAAAGGGCTTTACTACCCGACCGGGTATAGCTTCTGGTATGATGCACAGAAGAAAGAATACAACGTCTCGATAGATAAGCTACAGCTGAAGTAGAACCAGCCACTAATAAAAGCAGGAGGGCCCGCTATACCTTGCGGGCCCTCCTGCTTTTATGATACCTCAGGTATACCTACCCCCTTGCCAGTTTTTTGCGCTCCTTCTCGTAGGCCTTGCCCAGCTTTTTGAGTTTCTTGTTTCCCTGGGTATAGCCAGCAGCCAGCACCTTCGGAGAATCATTCAAGCCACCGGTTGCGTCTTTTATGGCCAGCTGTATACCTAGTTGCTCCTGCACTTTGCTGGTCTTCCCTTTGGAGTAGCCTTTGTCTAACAGCGAGGTCAGTAGTTGCAGGGCCGCCTGCTCTTCGTGCAGGGCAGTGAAGTGCCCTACTACCATCGCCGTGAACGGTAGTTTGTCCTGTTCCCGTGCGTAGTTGAAAAGCGAGACATGGCCCAGTCCGAACTTGCCGATGCCCTTTCCCAGGTAATGCTGCTCCGCCTCGTTATACTTCTGGATAGCCTCGGCATAGCGGCTGGTAGCCACCAACCGGTTCACGTCTCCGAGCAGGCGCTGGTAGGCCACAGCCGACGCAATGGTTTGGCGTCCATCCTCTGCAGTGAAGGTGGCTATCATACAGGTCGCTTTCGAGCCTGCCGCTTCAATGGCCGCCGCATAGGCCTGGTCAGCGGCAATGAACTTACGCTCGCGCACCAAAGCCTGCGCATTCTGATAATGCTTGTCGTAGGCTGCCTGCGTGTTGAGGCACTCCTGGGTGAAAATCCGGTCACGCAGCTGCACGTATTTGGCCTGTACTTCTTTGTCCTGCTCTAAGGCATACCTGGCACGCATGCTCTCTGCTGATGAGGCTGTCGCTCGCGCATCGGCCAGTTGGTTGTTCATGGCCTGGGTATAGCCGTCGCTGAGTTGGCTCAGCAGCACTGGCTTGGCCGCCTGCTGCGCCAGACTGCCAAGCTCACGCACTGGTTTGAAAGTATAGCTCTGCTCTAGCGCCAGCGCCGACTCAAACTGACTGAGGGCATTGCGGTAATCCTGCGCCTTCATCGCATGACGGCCTTTGTCGATGTGCAGAACGTAGTACTGGTACTTCACCTGGCCTTGCAGCTCGGTCGCCTCTGGTGCGTCGTGCAGCACGTAGTCGTACTGCTGCTGAAAGGCAAGGGCCTCGTCTGCCAGCTGCTCCGCCTGCTCCAGTTGGTTACGGCTCAGCAGCGCCTTTCCCTCTCCGACTATACCTCTGTAGTAACCGTACACGGCGCGTCCTTCGCCATCGTTGAGCGCCGGCAGGTTGCAGCGCAGCCCCCCGATGGTGCTGCACAGGGTGCGGGCATCGGCGTAGGCAGTCAGCGCGCTGCGGTAGTCGCCCTGGCCATTGAAGGCATGGCCCTGCGTCACAAAAGCGCCGTAGATGTCATATGCCAGACCAAGTGCCATCTGTTCTGTCTGCGGGTCCACGCGCATCTGGGTCAGGATGTCGCGGGTACGGCCGGCAGCGTCGCGCAGGTTGCCGCTCACGAAGTCCAGCCGGGCCAGTTGCAGATGCGCCGGGGCAAACCGCGGATTCACTTCTAGTGACTTCACGAAGTAAGTGGCCGCCGCAGCTTGGCTGCCCTTCGCCAACAGGCTGATGCCCCGGTTGTAGAACTGCTGGTCCAGCGTAGCCAGGGTATGGTTGATGGCACGGCGGCGCTCTTTCAGCAGTTGGCTCAGTTGGCTACCTTTGGAGGTATAGCGCTGTGGGTCGTATTGGTTCAGGCCCAGTTTCTCCTGGAAACGCTTGCCCTGCACCTGCACGAGTGCCTCCTCCATTTCGTGCAGGTGGCGGTCCTGTAGCTTGATGCGGTCAATATCTTCCGGGTTGATGCGGGCGATGTCCTGCAGCGCCTTGCTCAAGGTGGCGTCTGCGGCATAGTAATCCTGGATGAGGTCGATGCGGTCCTCCACTTCCTGCACATCGTTGCTGCCGTAGAGCAGCTCCATACCTTCCAGCTTCAGCTTGTAGCTTTGGTTGGTTGCCGTGTCAGGTATGGTGGTCTCCAGCGCCACCACAGTTTCCTTGGATAGATTCACACCAGACAGGTCATACTTCTTCACTTCTTTTCCCTGGCTATCGAGCAGTTTCACGATGAGCTTTGCCTTCTCGGGCAGCAAGAACGGGGCCATGTCGAAGCCGCGGTAGTACACATCGCCGGTGGCGTTCAACTGCTGCAACTGCACTTTGAGCTGCAGCACATCGCCGGCATCCGCAATGCGGGCATGCTGCTCCAGGCGCACCACGAACTCCGGCTTCCGGTTCGGCCGGCCTCCCTTGCCGGAAGTCGTGCCGCCGTTGCTCAGAAGTTGGATGATGCTGTTGCTGTGGGTCTGGCTGTTGTTGCCAGCTGGTACCTGCTGCTTTATCAGGAAGGCCTCTGATTTGGTTTCTTCAAACACAAGCTTGCTTTGGGCCTGAGCGGCCAATGCTGCTGTGAGTATCCAGACAAGAAGTAGAGCTCTTTCCATAATCGTAAGTGTTTCGCCTGGTTTGGCCAAGACAAAATCTATTCCACATTTCGTTATATTCCCGAAAGTATAGAAAAAAGCAGATATAAATTGGGTGAAGGTATAAAAAAGGGAGGCGAGGATTAGCAGCCCGAATTGCAAGGCATTGGCCCGATTATTTTTTAATTTGCGCCCCTAACCTGATTGCTATGTACCCATACCGACAACTGTTCGACTTCACCCGAGAAATCTTCCTGAAGATGGGCTGTCCGCCCAAAGACGCCAAACTCGCTGCCGAGGTGCTGCTGGAAGCCGACCTGCGTGGGGTTGACTCCCACGGCGTTGCCCGCCTGAGTGGTTATGTGCGCCTCTGGGAAGCCGGCCGCATCAACGCAACCCCCAACATCACCATTGTGCACGAGACGCCCAGCACGGCCACAGTAGACGGCGACGGCGGCTTGGGCTTGGTGGTTGCGCCCCGCGCCATGGACATCGCCATCGCCAAGGCCGATAAGGTGGGAACAGGCTGGGTGTCGGTGCGGAACTCGAACCACTTCGGCATTGCCGGCTACCACGCCATGGAGGCCCTCTCCAAGGACATGATAGGTATGGCGATGACGAATGCGTCTCCGCTGGTGGCTCCTACCCACTCCATACAGCGCATGCTGGGCACCAACCCGATTGCGGTGGCTATACCTGCCAATGAGCAGCCACCCTTCGTAGCCGACTTCGCCACCACCACCGCCGCTAACGGCAAACTGGAGATTCTGCAGCGTAAAGAAAAGAAGGCCCCAAGCGGCTGGGTGCAAACGGCTGATGGCCAAGGCTCTACTAACCCGTTTGAGGTGCAGTCGGGTGGGGCGCTCCTGCCACTGGGCGGCACACGGGAAAGAGGCAGCCACAAAGGCTATGCCCTGGGTGCTATCGTAGACATTTTCTCGGCTGTGCTATCGGGTGCCAACTACGGCCCGTGGGTTCCTCCCTTTGTCAGCTTCCTCTCCCCGCCCGATAATCCCGTGGGAGAAGGTATAGGTCATTTCTTTGGGGCTATGCGCATCGATGCGTTCCGTCCTGCCGATGAGTTCAAGCAACACATGGACAACTGGATTGAGACCTTCCGCAAGGCACGCGTCAAAAAAGGTGAGAAAGCGGTACTAATCCCGGGCGACCCGGAGCGCATCATGACACAGATTCGCCTCAAGAAAGGGATTCCGCTGTTGCCGCCCGTAGAGAAAGACCTGGAGGAACTCAGCAAGAAATTCGAGGTAAAACTATAAGCCAATGGCAAAGGGGAAGGGCGCTGCGTTTTTTCGGGCACTTGGCTTGAGCTCCTCGAAACGAAGTATTCTGATGCTCGTGGTGACCTGGATACTGAACCTGGTTTGGCTCATCTTGAATTACTTCTGGAATCTGGTGCCCGTACCGGTGCTGGTTGCTATACCTGTCCTGCTCCTGCTCTATGGCCTCTTGGCACTGGCGGCCTACGTATACTGGGGCATGAGGCGGGTGCGCGAAGAGGACGAGCCCTACGCCAATGTGGTGGTAGGCGCAATCGTGGCGGCTACGCTCCTATACCTGAACTACAATTTCCTGGAGTTCATCCTCTCCGTCACCATATAAGCCACCCTAAAACAGGAAGCGCCGTCCCAAGGGACGGCGCTTCCTGTTTTAGGGTATAACTGCTGCTATTCTATCTTCTTGCCTGCCATGGCTTTTTTGATAGATATCTGCATCACGCGCTCCGCAAAAGGGCTCGTCTGCTCCTCCAAGGTGTCCACGGCTTTCAGTATCTGGTCCTTGTCACCGCTTGGCAGCGTGTCGCGCAGCTTCTGCAGGTTCTCGCGGGTCAGGTTGATTTCCTCCTCGGTCAGGTGCTCGCCATTCTTCTCCAGGAAGCGCTCCACCTGGTAGAGCATCTGCTCGGCCGTGGTGCGGGCCTCTATCACCATCCGCGCCGACACGTCCTCGCGTGCGTGCGTGATGGAATCCATCAGCATCTGCTCTACCTGCGCGTCTGTCAGGCCGTACTGCGGCTTCACCTCCACCTCCTGACGCACACCAGAGCGTAGCTCGATGGCCTCTACCTTCAGGATGCCGTCGGCGTTCAGGATGAAGTTCACATCCACTTTCGGGAAGCCCGCCGGCATGGCAGGTATACCTTGCAGGTCGAACTCTGCGAGTTTGCGGTTCTCGCGCACCAGGTCGCGCTCTCCCTGGTACACCGATATCTTCATGTTCACCTGGCCATCAATGGACGTGGTGTATTGCCGGCCGGCTTTGGTCGGGATTTTTGAGTTACGCGGAATGATGGAATCCATCAGGCCGCCCATGGTTTCTATACCCAGTGTCAGTGGCGTCACGTCGAGCAGCAGGATGTCCTTGCGGTTACCGGCCAGTATGTCGGCTTGTATGGCGGCGCCCAAGGCCACCACCTCATCCGGGTTCAGCGTGTTGTTGGCTGGTTTCCCGAAAAACTCCGACACTGCTTCGTATACCAGCGGCACGCGCGTGGAGCCTCCCACCATAATCACGGCATCAATCTGCTCCGGCGTCAGCTTGGCATCCGACATGGCCATGCGGCAACTGTCTATCGTCTTTGCTACGATTGGGGCAATCAACTCCTCGAACTTGTGTCGGGTTATACCGCATTCAATCGTGCCATTTACCCTGCTGGTGTAGATTTGCTGCTGACTCAGGGCCTTCTTCGCCTCTTCGGCCTTCAGGCGCAACTCCTGTTGCAGGTGCTTGTCCTGGTTCAGAGTGTCGGCTATCAGTTGGTTCTCCTGTATCCAGTAGTTGATGATGGCGCGGTCCATGTCATCGCCGCCCAGGTAGGTGTCGCCGTGCGTGGACAATACTTCGAATATACCTTGGTGCAGGCTTAGAATGGAGATATCGAAGGTACCGCCGCCCAAATCGTACACCGCGATGGTTCTTTCCTCGTTCGGGTCCACGCCGATGCCATAGGCCAGCGAAGCGGCCGTCGGCTCGTTCACAATGCGCAGCACCTCGAGCCCAGCCAGTTTACCGGCATCGCGGGTAGCCTGGCGCTGGGAGTCGTTGAAATAGGCCGGAACCGTGATGACAGCTCTGTTCACCGGCGTTTTCAAGGCATGTTCCGCGCGCGCGCGCAATTCTTTGAGTATCTCAGCCGAAAGCTCAATAGGTGAATAAAAGCGGTCGCCCACCCGTATCTTCACCAAGCCTTCGCTGTCGTCGTCAATGATTTTATAGCCAAAGTAGTCGCGGTGGTCGCTCAAGTCACCATAAGACTTACCAAGCAGGCGCTTCACGGAGTAAATGGTATGGGCAGGGTCTGTGGTGAGGTATTCCTTCGCCTCAGTGCCCACAATGGCCTCGCCGGTTTGAGGAAAGTGCACCACCGACGGCACAATAGTACCGCGGTCCATATCATTTATCGCAATGGGCTTTTTGGTCTCTGGATGGATGTAGGCTACCAAGCTGTTGGTAGTCCCAAGGTCTATGCCTACAATCACTTCTTCCTGCTGAAGGGCGCCTGTAGAAAGGTTTATCGCAACTTTTGCCATGTTCTTGTGCTTAAGTGAGGTCGCCACCACAGAGCAGCAGCGCATTCCTACAAAGTTACGAAAAAATAAGGGGAGGTGTGGGGATGGTCTTCCTTTATGCCTAATCAGACTAGCTCAGGGCTTCAGTAAGCTAAAGGAAAAAGGATAATGTGATTGTGCAGAGTCTTTACTAACAAGCCAGCATACCTTAATAATGTATAGCGCATTCAGGAAGTAAAACAAGATGTAGGCAGCAAATACATACCAGGAGCCGGGGTAGTGTAGCATCTTCATCAATGCAAAAGCTAAAGCGAGCGGATAGGTCAGCAGCGACCATGTAATTTGAAAGTTTAATAAGCTAATGCCTTGCTCATATACATGGAGCACTTTCTTTTTCTGTGTTATCCAGATAATCAGCGGGAAGATAATGTTACCGAGAGGCAGCAGTAAATACGACAGCACCGACAAGTGCATCAGCAGCAGCACGCCTTTGTCTGCCTCCTTGCCGTAGTCGTATACCTGCTCTACATCTATTCCAAGTGACTGGCATATGGATTTTAAGGTATATCCTCTCGGCTCGGTCTCCTCTTTTTCTATACGTTGCAAAGTTCGCAGGCTTATACCTGCACTCTCCGAGAGCTCCTCCTGGCTAAGACCTTTTCTTTTTCGTATTTCTAGAATCTTGTTACCTAAGTTCTTCATGGTGTCTGCAGATTTGTTTCTCAATACTACATTAAAAGTATCATCTGAGCTGACGGTATTTCTATGACATTCCTACGACATTTATGACTAACAGACTTCAAAAGGCTATAAATGCATAAAGCTGTTCGTAAAAACAGCTTTATGCACGTCCATTGATGAACCTATACCTTAATTCTCTTTCTTTGGCACGATGATGAAAACATCTTCTCCGGGGCGCCTCATCAGGTACTGTTCGCGCGCGAATTTCTCCAGCAGTTCCGGGTTGCCCATCAGCTCGCGGCGGTCCTTCTCCACTTCCACCATCTTATCCAGGTAATACTGCTTCATTTCTTCCTTATCCTTCAGTTCCCGGTTCATCTGGTACTGCGTGATAAAGTCATTAGAATCGAAAAAGAGCATCCACACCACAAACAACACGGAGGTAATGAAATAGAAACTTCGGAAAAACTTGGGGATGCGCTTGAGCATAGAGATACTACTAAAGGTGCTTATACAAAAATAAGGCTGTGAGTCATAAACCCACAGCCTTACACCTAAAATATTTTCAAATCCTATATTAGAACTTCCTGCCAGGGTAATAGGCTATCTCGCCCAGCTCCTCTTCAATGCGAAGCAGCTGGTTGTATTTGGCCATACGGTCAGAGCGGGAAGCAGAACCGGTCTTGATTTGGCCGGTGTTCAGCGCCACCGCCAAGTCTGCGATGGTATTGTCCTCTGTCTCGCCAGACCGGTGGGACATCACACTCTTATACCCGTGGCGCAGGCCCAGGTTGATGGCGTTGATGGTCTCGGTCAGGGTGCCTATCTGGTTCACCTTAATCAAGATGGAGTTCGCCACACCTTGGTCTATACCTTGCTGGAGGCGGTTCACGTTCGTTACGAACAGGTCATCGCCCACCAGCTGTACCTTGTTGCCAATGGTCTCTGTCAGTTCTTTCCAGCCTTTCCAATCGTCTTCATCCATACCATCCTCTATAGAGGCGATAGGGTACTTCTCTGTCCATTCCTTCCAGTAGCTTACCATTTCTGATGAAGTCAGCTTATCACCCGTAGATTTCTTGAAGGTATAGAGTCCGGTAGACTTGTCGTAGAACTCAGAGCTGGCAGCATCCATGGCAATCATCATGTCGTCGCCTGGCTTGTAGCCTGCCGCTTCGATGGCCTGTAGCACCACTTCAATCGCTTCCACGTTTGACGCGATGTTCGGAGCAAAACCACCCTCGTCGCCTACGTTCGTGGAGAGGCCTTTTTTCTTCAGCACGTTCTTCAGGTGGTGGAACACCTCAGAGCCCATACGCAACGCCTCAGAAAAGGACGGCGCGCCTACCGGCATAATCATGAACTCCTGGAAATCAATGGCGTTGTCTGCGTGGCTGCCACCGTTGAGGATGTTCATCATAGGTACAGGCAACGTATTCGCGTTCACGCCACCCACGTAGCGGTAAAGCGGCATACCCAGTTCCTGCGCGGCAGCACGGGCAATCGCCAGCGAAACACCCAGAATGGCATTGGCACCCAAGTTTCCTTTGTTGTCAGAGCCATCGAGTTCAATCATGATTTTGTCCAGCAGGTTTTGGTCGAATACCGGAAAACCAACGAGCTCCTCAGCGATTCTGTCGTTGACATTCTTGACGGCCTGCAGTACGCCTTTGCCCATGTACCTGCCTTTGTCGCCATCGCGCAACTCCACGGCCTCATGAACGCCTGTGGAAGCACCGGATGGAACCGCAGCACGGCCCAAAACGCCATTCTCAGTAAACACATCTACCTCAACAGTAGGATTGCCTCTTGAATCGAAAATCTGCCTGGCTTTGATATCTGTTATTAAGCTCATTGGGTTTGTTTTTATATAGTTTTACTTGTATTGCTCTAGTAGCGCGATGAAATCATCGAACAGGTAGGTAGAATCGTGCGGTCCCGGCGACGATTCAGGGTGGTACTGTACCGAGAAAGCTGGCTTGCCCTTCATGCGTATACCTTCCACCGTGTTGTCGTTGAGGTTGATGTGCGTTACCTCTACGTTAGGGTGGTTTTTGAGTTGCTCAGCGTCCACCACAAACCCATGGTTCTGTGACGTGATTTCGCTCAGTCCGGTAATCAGGTTCTTCACCGGGTGATTGAGCCCTCTGTGCCCGTTGTGCATTTTGTAGGTGGCTATACCATTCGCCTGTGCCAGCATCTGGTGTCCCATGCAAATCCCGAACATCGGCTTCTCCTTATCTAGAATCTGTTTCACACTTTCAATGGCCACTTTTGTAGCCGCTGGGTCGCCAGGACCATTGGATACGAAATAGCCATCCGGATTCCATTTTTCCATCTCCTCAAAAGGAGTATTATAAGGGAACACCTTCACCTCACAACCGCGTTGGACAAGGTTATACAGGCTGTTACGCTTCACACCCAAGTCCAGCACGGCCACCCTGTACTTCACCTCTTCAGGACGCATGTCATACTCCTTATTGGTGCTAACTTCAGAGGCAAGCTCTAGGCCGGCCATGGAAGGCACTTCCTCTAACCTGCGCTTCAGTACTTCAATGTCTGTCGTCTCCGAAGAAATGATGCCATTCATAGCACCCTTGTCACGTATGTAGCGCACCAACGCACGTGTATCTATCTCACAGATGCCAACTATACCAGATTTCTCAAAATAGTCCTGCAGCGAGCCTTCAGCTGATTTACGGGAGAAGTGATGCGAAAACTCCTTACAAACTAGACCGTTAATCTGAATCTTATCAGATTCCACCTCTTCCGACTGCACACCATAATTACCGATGTGCGAAAAGGTGGTAATAACAAGCTGACCAAAATAAGAAGGGTCCGTGAAAATTTCCTGATAGCCCGTCATACCTGTATTAAAGCATAACTCACCACCAGTAGTACCTATACGCCCCAGGCTTTTGCCTGTGAAAACAGTACCGTCTTTTAATAAGAGAATTGCTTCGGAGGATGTATGTTTCTTCATTATTTATATTTGATGCAAAAATAAAAAAGGGACACGACTTCCGTCATGTCCCTTTAAGATATTTCAAAAGCTATGCTTATTCAGCATCTTTCGTCGCCTCAGTAGTACCTTCAGCCTCTGGAGTTGCCGGAGCAGCAGCATCAGTCGACTCAGCGCCTTTCTTCTTAGAAGAAGTACGACGGCGGGTCTTCTTAGCGCCAGCAGCAGCACCAGTTGTTGACAGCATGTCTTCGTTGTAGTCTACAAGCTCGATAACACACATTTCTGCGTTGTCACCTAATCTGTAACCAGTCTTCAGAATGCGGGTATAACCACCTGGTCTGGAAGCAATTTTAGCAGATACTTCATCAAAAAGCTCCTTCACAGACTCTTTGTCCTGCAGGTAGGCAAATACCGTTCTTCTTGAGTGAGTAGTATCATTCTTAGATTTTGTCAGCAGTGGCTCCACATACTTGCGAAGTGCTTTAGCCTTAGCTACTGTAGTAGAAAGACGCTTGTGCAGGATAAGGGAAGCAGCCATGTTTGACAGCATTGCCTTACGGTGTGAAGCGGTTCTTCCTAAGTGATTTACTTTTTTACCGTGTCTCATTTTTTGAATTGTGCACGTGCATACCGTCAATCAACCTTTTCAGGGATTGGGAATTATGCCGTAGATGAATTAATCTTCTTCCAGTTTATATTTAGAAAGGTCCATACCAAAAGTCAGGCCTTTCTCTTGTACCAAGTTCTCCAACTCAGTCAATGACTTCTTACCAAAGTTACGGAACTTCATCATGTCAGAGATATCAAGCTGCACCAGGTCACCAAGCGTTTTAATGTCGGCAGCCTTTAAGCAGTTGTAAGCTCTCACTGATAAATCCATATCCTGAAGTGATGTCTTCAGGACTTTGCGCATATGCAGCAGTTCCTCATCTACAGCCTCCTCTTCTTCAGGCTTGGCTGTCTCGAACGTCATAGTGTTGTCAGAGAAGAGCATAAAGTGCTGAATAAGGATATTCGCAGCTCCTTTAAGAGCATCTTCTGGATGGATCGAACCGTCAGTCTGTATGTCAAGCACTAGCTTTTCATAGTCAGTCTTCTGCTCAACACGCGTGTTCTCTACACTGAACTTCACGTTTTTGATAGGCGTGAAGATTGCGTCGATAGGGATAAGTCCGAATACCTGATCGGCTGGCTTATTGTCTTCAGCTGGTACGTAACCACGTCCCTTCTGAATGGTAAGCTCAACCTCAAGCGTCATGTTCTTATCCATGTTGCAAATCACCAGCTCTGGGTTCAACACCTCAAAGCTAGTAGAAAACTTATTTATGTCACCAGCAGTGAAAGTATCCTGTCCAGAGATAGTAACCGTGATTTTGTCATCAATCACTTCGCTTACCTTTCTAAAGCGAACCATTTTCAGGTTCAGGATGATGTCAGATACATCCTCCACTACGCCTTCAACAGACGAGAACTCATGCAGTACACCAGGTATGCGAACGCTAGTAATTGCAAATCCTTCCAGAGAAGAAAGCAATATCCTTCGCAGAGCATTACCGATGGTTACACCGTAACCTTTTTCAAGCGGCTTGAATTCAAATAAACCATGAAAGTCGTCGGCTTTTTCCATCACAACTTTCTCTGGCATTTGAAATGCTAATATTGACATACTTGCAGTGTTAAAGGTTAAAAAATTGATTAAGCGGCTTACTTAGAGTAAAGCTCGACGATTAGCTGCTCCTGAATTTTCTCAGGAATTTGGTCACGCTGAGGCGCAGCCACAAATCTACCAACCATGCTAGCTCCGTCCCACTCTAACCAGCTGAACGCACGTGCATTTCGCACTGTCAGGCTAGTAGTAATGGCTTCTAGAGATTTAGACTTTTCTCTAACAGCTACCGTTTGACCAACTTTCAAGCTATAAGAAGGAATGTTAACGATTTCACCGTCAACCGTAATGTGTTTGTGCAACACAAGCTGGCGAGCAGCTCTTCTTGTTGGAGCGATACCAAGTCTATAAACAGTGTTATCTAGCCTTGACTCAAGAAGTATCAACAAGTTCTCACCAGTGATACCACCTTTTCTGGCTGCTTTTTCGAAGAGATTAGCGAACTGCTTCTCAAGCATGCCATAGATATATTTTGCTTTCTGCTTTTCAGCAAGCTGAATCGCATACTCTGACTGCTTCTTACGACGACCACGGCCGTGCATCCCTGGAGGATAGCTTTTCTTTTTTAATGCTTTGCTTGGGCCGAAAATCTCTTCGCTGAATTTTCTAGAGATTTTGCTTTTAGGACCAGTATATCTTGCCATTGTATTTAATCTGATTTACTAATTAAACTCTTCTGCGTTTAGGAGGACGACATCCGTTGTGTGGAAGTGGAGTAACGTCCTTGATAGTCGTCACTTCGATTCCAGTATTTTGCACAGTACGGATGGCGGACTCTCTACCTGCACCTGGACCTTTTACAAATACTTCAGCTTTGCGCATACCTAAGTCATAAGCAACTTTAGCGCAGTCTGAAGCTGCCATTTGTGCAGCGTAAGGAGTGTTCTTTTTAGAACCTTTGAAACCCATTTTACCAGCAGAAGCCCAAGAGATAACTTGTCCTGCGTTATTGGTTACTGAGATAATGATATTATTGAAAGAAGCTTTGATGTGTACTTGGCCAGTTGATTCTACAACTACTACACGCTTTTTAGCTTTGTCTTTTCTTTTCTGAGCCATGATCAAAAATTATTTAGAAGCCTTCTTCTTGTTTGCTACTGTCTTACGCTTACCCTTTCTTGTGCGCGAGTTGTTCTTAGTGCGCTGACCACGTACAGGTAGACCTTTACGGTGTCTCAAACCACGGTAGCAGCCAATATCAAGAAGACGCTTAATATGCAATTGCACTTCAGATCTTAAAACACCTTCTGTTTTAACCTCTGCTGCAATGATATTTCTTATCTCATTAGCTTCATCTTCGGTCCAGTCTTTCACCTTTTTGTCAAGATCCACCCCGGCCTTAGTAAGAATCGATTGAGAAAGCTTACGACCTATACCGAAAATGTAGGTCAAAGAGATTTCTCCTCTTTTGTTATCCGGAATATCTACTCCTGCTATTCTTGCCATAATAAATAATTATCCTTGTCTTTGTTTATATCTTGGATTTTTTTTGTTGATTACATAAAGCTTCCCCTTGCGGCGGATAACTTTACATTCAGCACTTCTTTTCTTTACTGATGCTTTAACTTTCATTGTAATTTATTTATATCGATAAACAATTCTACCTTTGGTTAAATCATATGGAGACATCTCCAGTTTAACCCTATCACCTGGTAAGATTTTGATGTAGTTCATTCTCATTTTACCTGAGATATGAGCTACGACCTGATGACCATTTTCTAACTCTACCCGAAACATGGCATTTGATAATGCTTCTATGATAGTTCCGTCTTGTTCGATAGAGGACTGCTTCGCCATTTATTGATTTTTAGCTTTATCTATGTAATCAAAAGTTGTTAATACTTCTGCTTTGTCTTTGCGTATTACTACTGTGTGTTCAAAATGAGCCGAAGGCTTTTTATCTCTGGTCCTAATTGTCCATCCGTCCTCTTCCTGAACAATGTATCTCGTACCCAAATTAACCATAGGCTCTATGGCAAGCACCAAACCATTTTGAAGCTTTAGCCCTTGTCCACGCTTCCCATAATTAGGCACTTCTGGAGATTCATGTAAATCTTTTCCGATTCCATGACCTACTAATTCTCTTACAACTCCGTAGCCAAAGCTTTCAGCATGTTGCTGAATGGCGTGGCTGACATCACCTAATCTAGAACCGACAATGGCTTTTTCAATTCCTTTATACAAAGACTCCTTTGTGACTGAAAGTAGTTGAGAAACTTCTAATGAAACATCACCTACGGGATGAGTATAAGCGCAGTCACTATGAAAACCATTGTAGTAAACACCACAGTCAACAGAAATCACATCGCCATCGTTCAAAACATACTTGCTAGGCATTCCATGCACAACTGTAGAATTAACAGAGATGCATAAGCTGTATGGGAATCCGTTGTAATTCTTAAATGAAGGAATACCTCCACTATCTTTGATGAATTCTTCGGCTCTCTGATCAAGAGCAGCTGTTGAGACACCCTCTTTTATAAGAAGAGCTATTTCGCCATGTGCTTTGCTTAATATCAAAGCACTCTGGCGAATTAGCTCTATTTCTTCTTCAGTTTTGTAAAATATCATTTTAGGATACCATGGCGATGTTTTCTGTTCTACCTCTCAGCTTTCCAGATTTCATCATGCCATCGTAATGACGCATTAATAAGTAGCTTTCAATTTGTTGCAGAGTGTCCAATACTACACCTACCATGATGATAAGCGAAGTACCTCCGAAGAACTGAGAAAATTCTCTGGTTACACCAAGAAGCATCGCAATGGAAGGAAAGATAGCTACAAGAGCAAGATAGATGGCTCCAGGCAGCGTTATCTTTGTAAGAATGTTATCAATATATTCTGAAGTCGCGCGGCCTGGCTTAACACCTGGCACAAAACCGCCACTTCTTTTCAAGTCATCTGCAATCTGGTTTGGATTCACACTAATCGCTGTATAGAAATACGTGAAGATTAGAATCATCAATCCAAACACAACATTG
This sequence comes from Pontibacter roseus DSM 17521, assembly GCF_000373265.1. GTDB lineage: Bacteria > Bacteroidota > Bacteroidia > Cytophagales > Hymenobacteraceae > Pontibacter > Pontibacter roseus. The sequence continues at coordinate 816,348 of NZ_KB890761.1, read as the reverse complement.
TACTGCCAGGAGGTGAAGTCAGAAAACGTAGCACCAATATAACTGGCAGTTTCATTGGTATCTGCCCATATAGAAGCCACCATAGAAGGCAGGAACATCAGAGACTGCGCGAAAATGATAGGCATAACACCCGCCGCATTCACCTTCAATGGAATGAACTGACGCTGACCGCTGTAGAGTGAGCTTCCCCCCACCTGCTTTGCATACTGAACAGGAATTCTTCTTACAGCCTGCGTAAGCATCACAACAGACATCACTACAAAGAACAGAACCACCAGCTCAAATATGAAAACAAGAGCCCCATTCAACTCTTTGGATAAGGCCTCAGCTACAATAGCACCTGGGAATCGGGATATGATACCTATCATGATAAGCATGGAGATACCATTACCTATACCTTTATCCGTTATTCGTTCACCCAACCACATACAGAAAATAGTACCTGAAGTAAGCACTATCATGGAGGTAATAGTAAACAGTGTTGTATTGATAACAATTGCTTCGCTGTTGATTGTCGCAACAAATCCTACAGCCTGTGCTAATGTTATAATAATAGTAAGAACTCGGGTGATTTGGTTGATTTTCTTTCGACCAGACTCACCCTCCTTCTGCATCTTTTGGAAATAAGGAACAGCAATAGTGAGTAGCTGCAATACGATAGAAGCTGATATATATGGCATGATACCCAACGCAAAGATGGAAGCATTGCTAAATGCTCCACCTAAGAAAGTATCTAATAGACCGAATATTCCGGTCGTATTAGCTTTGAGTTGGTTAGGATCGACACCAGGAAGAACAACATAAGAACCTAATCTGAAAATAGCTATAAATCCGATGGTGTTGAGAATCCTAATCCTCAAATCATCAATAGCAAAAATGTTCTTGATTGTTGTTATAAACTTCTTCATAAAAATTAAAGAGCTACTGTTTTACCGCCTGCTTTTTCAATGGATGAAATGGCAGTTTGAGAAAAAGCATGAGCGTGTACCTCTACAGCTGTGGATATCTCTCCTCTACCAAGTACTTTTACTTTATCATTCTTAGACACCAAACCGTGGGCCTTGAAGAAATCAAAGTTAAGAACTTTTTCGTTAGTCTCAGCAGCTAATTTCTCAACAACATCTAAATTGATAGCTTTATATTCAACTCTGTTGAAATTCTTAAAGCCGAATTTAGGAACTCGTCTTTGAAGTGGCATCTGACCGCCTTCGAACCCAGATTTCTGGGAATAGCCTGAACGAGATTTAGCACCTTTGTGTCCTCTGGTAGAAGTTCCACCTCTACCTGAGCCTGTACCTCTGCCTATTCTCTTTCTAGCCTTTACAGATCCTTCTGCAGGTTTTAATGAATTCAAATACATGTTAAATGTCTTTTACTTCTACTAAATTGTGAACCTTGTTAACCATACCAGCAATCTGAGGAGTCAATTCAACAGTCACTGATTTATTGATTTTACCAAGTCCCAGTGCTTGTATTGTAAGCTTCTGGCTCTTAGGTCTGTCAATTATGCTTTTAACTTGTGTGATTGTTACTTTAGCCATCTCAATTAACCGTTAAATACTTTTTGCAAATTAACTCCTCGCTGCTGAGCTACGGCCAATGGGTCACGCATCTTTGATAGAGCGTCAAAGGTAGCCTTAACTACGTTGTGAGGATTCGAAGAGCCTTTAGACTTGCAAAGCACGTCTTTGATACCTGCACTTTCCAGTACGGCACGCATTGCACCACCTGCTATTACACCAGTACCCTGGGCTGCCGGCTTCACAAGAACGAAGCCACCTGAATACTTACCTTCCATTGCATGAGGAACGGTATGGTGATAAAGAGGAACCTTTACCAGGTTTTTCTTGGCATCGTCTATACCCTTAGCGATAGCGTCAGTAACTTCATTGGCTTTGCCCAATCCGTAGCCTACTACGCCATTGCCGTCTCCAACAACTACGATAGCAGCAAAGCTGAATCTTCTACCACCTTTAACTACTTTGGCAACACGGTTGATAGCTACTACTCTTTCCTTTAGTTCTATCTCGCTAGCCTTCACACTGCGAACATTATTCTTCAACATAACTTCTTAGAATTTAAGGCCAGCTTCACGAGCGCCTTCAGCCAATGATTTTACTTTGCCGTGGTACAGATAACCTGAACGGTCAAACACAACCTGTGTAATGCCCAGTTCGATAGCCTTAGCACCTATTTCTTTACCTACTTGGTTCGATACTGAAATATTAGCGTTTGTTACACCATCAATCTTCGCAGAAGAGGCAGCAGCTAAAGTTTTTCCTGTTGTATCATCGATTAACTGCGCGTAGATAGCTTTGTTGCTTCTGAAAACAGATAACCTTGGTCTGGCAGGAGTACCAGAAATCTTGTTTCTGATACTTCTCTTAATTCTAAGTCTTCTTTGTACTTTATTTGCAGACATGATGATGATTATTTAGACGCTGTCTTACCAGCTTTTCTTCTTACAACTTCACCCACAAAACGTATACCCTTACCTTTGTAAGGCTCTACTTTGCGGAGCGATCTGATTTTAGCGGCAACCTGTCCTATCAATTGCTTGTCATTGCTTTCAAGCGTGATAACAGGTGCTTTACCTTTTTCTGTAACAGCAGATGCTGATACTTCAGCAGGCATTGTCATGAAGATGTTGTGCGAATATCCTAGAGCAAGCTCAAGAATGTTACCTTGAACAGTAGCTTTATAACCTACACCCATAAGCTCCAGCTGCTCCTTATAGCCTTGTGTAACACCCACCACCATGTTGTTGATGAGTGAACGGTAAAGACCATGCATCGCTTTGTGACGCTTCTGCTCTGTAGGACGCTCAACTACTATCTGACCGTCTTCTTGACGAACGATGATGTCTCTGTCAACAGGTGTTGTCAAAGTTCCCTTTGGCCCTTTCACAGTCACCACATTGTTCTCACCTACTGTTACCTGAATATCGTTTGGCAGGGTGATTGGCAATTTTCCTATACGTGACATTGTCTATCCTCCTATTAGTAAACGTAACACAATACCTCACCACCTACATTCAGTGATTTGGCTTCTTTTTCAGTCATCACACCTTTAGAAGTTGAAAGAATAGCTACACCCAGGCCATTGAGGACGCGAGGCAAGTTATCATTTCCGGTGTACTTACGAAGCCCTGGCTTACTAACCCGCTCTAGTTTCACAATAGCAGACTGCTTAGTAGTAGGGTTGTATTTCAGAGCGATTTTGATTGTACCTTGTACAGCTGCATCATCAAATTTATAGCTTTGGATGTAGCCTTTGTCATACAATACTTTTGTAATCTCTTTCTTTATATTGCTAGATGGTATTTCAACTACTCTGTGGTTTGCCTTGATGGCGTTACGCACTCTAGTTAAATAATCTGCTATTGGATCTGAGTTCATTATGAATCACTTAAATCTTGATTGCTTTTTTCTAAGCGAGCGGCAAAGATAAGAATATCTTTTCTTCTTTCTTAGTGTATTAAGAAAAAATTACCAGCTGGACTTTGTTACTCCAGGAATTTTACCAGCAGAAGCAAGCTCTCTGAAAGTAACACGAGAAATACCAAACTTTCTCATGTAGCCACGTGGCCTTCCGGTTAGCTTGCAACGATTGTGTAGTCTAACAGGAGAAGAGTTCTTCGGAAGTTTATCCAGTGCCTCGTAATCCCCTTTTGCCTTTAATTCAGCACGCTTAGCAGCATATTTAGCTACTAATTTTTGTCTCTTAAGCTCTCTCGCTTTTACTGCTTCTTTCGCCATTTTACTTATTTCTTAACATTAGTGAAAGGCATACCAAAAGCTTTAAGCAGTTCGTAACTCTCCTCGTCAGTCTGAGCTGTAGTTACAAAGGTGATATCCATACCACTGATAGCTTTTACTTTATCGATGCTAATTTCTGGGAAGATTATCTGCTCTTTTACACCCAAGGTATAGTTGCCTCTACCATCGAAGCCTTTGTCGTTCACACCTCTGAAGTCACGAACACGTGGAAGTGCGATAGTCAACAAACGGTCCAGGAACTCATACATTTTCTGACCTCTCAATGTCACGCGGGCACCGATTGGCATACCTTCACGTAATTTGAAGTTGGAAACTGATTTTTTTGCGATAGTAGCTACAGCCTTTTGACCAGAGATAGTGGTTAGTTCTTCCACACCAATATCTACCAGCTTTTTGTCAGCTACAGCAGCACCTATACCTTTGTTGATGGAAATCTTAGTGATTTTAGGCACCTGCATGACGTTCTTGTATTGGAACTTCTCTTTAAGTGCAGGCACTACCTCATTCTGGTATTTCTCTTTTAATCTTGCAGTTGCCATATTAGATTACCTCTCCTGTTTTTTTAGAATAACGCTCTGTTTTACCTTCGCTGTTTTTTCTTTTGCCAACCTTGGTAGTAGCACCAGTCTTTGGGTCAACAAGTGCAACATTGCTAGCGTGAATAGGAGCTTCAACTTTTGTTATACCACCCTGAGGATTCTTTGCACTTGGCTTCGAATGTTTCGTCACCATGTTCAATCCTTCGATAGTTACCTTTTGCTTCTCAATATTTACAGCAGTAATGCGGCCTGTCTTACCGCGCTCGTCACCAGCAAGTACTTTTACTGTATCGCCAGTCTTTACATGAAGTTTATTCTTATTCATCTTGATATCTGAATTAATGATTAAAGAACTTCAGGTGCTAACGAAACAATTTTCATGAATTGCTTTTCACGAAGTTCACGTGCTACTGGTCCGAAGATACGCGTACCACGTGGCTCATTGTTGGCGTTCAAAAGAACGGCAGCGTTGTCGTCGAAACGAATATATGAGCCGTCTTTCCTTCTGATTTCTTTCTTAGTCCTTACAATAACTGCCTTAGAAACAGTTCCCTTTTTAACGTTTCCAGAAGATAGGGCTGATTTCACAGTTACTACTATTCTGTCACCGATAGAAGCATACTTCTTTCCTGTACCACCTAGTACACGAATACACAACACCTCTTTGGCTCCGCTGTTGTCAGCTACAGTTAATCTTGATTCTTGCTGTATCATCTTACTTCGCCCTTTCTATGATTTCTACTAAACGCCAGTTCTTGTTCTTGCTCAGCGGACGTGTCTCCTGAATGCGTACCGTATCTCCGATATTGCACTCATTCTTCTCATCATGCGCCATGAATTTTGTTGACTTGCTCACGAACTTCCCGTACATCGGGTGCTTCATTCTGCTTTCCACAAGAACAGTGATAGATTTGTCCATCTTGTTGCTAACAACCTTACCACTTCTTTCTTTTCTAAGATTTCTCTCTTCCATGATTTCTATTAAGTATTAAGAGTTAGCTTCAATTTCACGGCGACGAACTTCTGTATTCAGACGGGCAACCAGCCTCTTCGTCTCACGGATTTTCATTGGATTTTCCAACGGAGAGATAGCATGTGCAAAACGCAGGTTCTGCATGGTTGTTTGCTCCGTGTTCAGCTTCTCTTTCAGCTCTTCTAAAGACAAAGCTTTAATCTCTGAATTTTTCATATACTATTTCTCAACGTAATCTCTACGTACTACAAACTTTGTTTTAACTGGCAGCTTCTGTGCAGCAAGTCTCAGTGACTCCTTGGCTACTTCCAGAGGCACACCATCCGATTCAAACATGATGGTACCTGGCTTAACCACGGCTACCCAATACTCAGGAGAACCCTTACCCTTACCCATACGAACCTCTGCAGGCTTCTTCGTGATAGGCTTATCTGGGAAGATACGAATCCATACCTGACCTTCACGTTTCATTGCTCTTGTCATCGCGATACGAGCGGCCTCTATCTGACGGCTTGTAATCCAAGTAGCTTCCAGAGATTTGATGGCAAAAGAACCAAATGAAATAGTACTGCCTCTATGAGCCAGACCTTTCACGCGGCCTTTTTGCATTTTTCTATATTTAGTCCTTTTAGGCTGTAACATTTTCTAAAACTTAATAATGTTATCAATCAATTACTGGCGACGCTTGCGCGGCTTAGCAGCACCGTCCGTTTTCCTACGGTCACCGCGTTCTCCACGCTCACCACGCTCTCCACCACGGCTTCTTCGGTCACCACCACCACTCTGTGCACCAGGGCCACCTTTGCTTTCAAGTCCAGCGTTCGGAGTAAGGTCTTTCTTACCGTAAACTTCGCCCTTGAAAATCCATACCTTGATGCCTAGCTTACCATATACCGTCTGAGCTTCAGACAGGGCATAGTCGATATCAGCACGCAGTGTGTGAAGAGGAGTTCTTCCTTCCTTATAGTGCTCCGTTCTTGCCATCTCAGCACCGCCCAAGCGACCTGATACCTGAACCTTGATACCTTCAGCACCAACACGCAGGGCAGAAGCGATAGCCTGCTTCATAGCACGACGGAAAGAGATACGAGCCTGCAACTGCTGAGCAATAGACTCACCTACCAGTTTAGCATCCAACTCAGGGCGCTTAATTTCAAAGATGTTGATTTGAACATCTTTGTTTGTAAGCTTCTTAAGCTCTTCTTTGATTTTATCTACTTCCTGGCCGCCTTTTCCGATTACTACACCTGGTCTGGCAGTGTTAACTGTGATAGTGATGCGCTTTAGTGTCCTTTCAATAATGATTTTAGAAATGCCACCTTTAGGGATACGCGCTAAAATATATTTTCTGATTTTCTCGTCTTCAACCAGCTTCTCAGCGAAATCTTTTCCACCATACCAGTTAGAATCCCAACCTTTGATAACTCCTAGGCGAAAACCTATTGGATTTACTTTCTGTCCCATGTTCTTACTTATTGGCTTTTTTAGATTTCTTTGATTGCTGCTCCAATTGCTCTTCAGTCATACTGTCGATTACAACTGTAACATGATTTGATCTCTTTCTGATTCTATAACCACGTCCTTGAGGAGCTGGGCGCAGACGCTTCAGCATCTTACCTTCATCCACGAAGATTTCCTTGATGAAGAGATTGGCTTCCTCGATGCGAGAATCTTCATTCTTTTGTTGCCAGTTTGCTAAGGCAGATAAAAGAAGTTTTTCGATTCTGGCAGCACCTGAGTTAGCTTCGAATTTCAATAAGCCCAAAGCTTTGTTTACGCTCTTGCCGCGCACTAGACCTGCTACTAATCGCATTTTGCGAGGAGAAGTAGGCACGTTTTTAAGTCTTGCTACTGCTTCCATATTATCGCTTGCCTTTATCTTTTTTAGCAATATGACCTCTAAAGTTTCTGGTAGGTGCGAATTCGCCTAATTTATGTCCTACCATGTTTTCAGTTACATAAACCGGGATGAACTTATTTCCGTTATGTACTGCGAATGTATGTCCAACGAAATCTGGTGAAATCATGGATCTGCGTGACCATGTCTTGATGACTGTCTTTTTGCCAGCCTCATTCATCACGTCAACTTTCTTCTCGAGCCTGTAGTCAATATAAGGCCCTTTTTTTAGTGATCTAGCCATTTACTATTTCTTTCCTCTATTAACTATTAGTTTCTCTGAATGCTTTTTCTTGCTTCTTGTCTTAAGACCTTTAGCAAGCAAGCCTTTACGTGAACGTGGGTGACCGCCTGAAGACTTACCTTCACCACCACCCATAGGGTGATCAACTGGGTTCATAGCAACACCACGAACTCTTGGACGTCTGCCCAACCATCTGTTACGACCAGCTTTGCCAATCTTCACGTTCATGTGGTCAGAGTTAGAAACTGTTCCTACTGTAGCGTAGCAGTTTACGAGAACCATGCGAAGCTCACCTGAAGGAAGCTTGATAGTAGCATATCGGCCTTCTCTTGCTACCAGCTGTGCATAAGAACCTGCACTTCTTGCTAGTGTAGCGCCGTTGCCAGGCTGTAGCTCGATGTTGTGAACGATAGTACCTAGAGGAATATCAGATAAAGGGAGGCAGTTACCAACCTCTGGTGCAACACCAGGGCCTGATACTACCACTGTTCCTACTTCTATGCCTGATGGAGCGATGATGTAGCTCTTCTCACCATCTGCATAAAATAGCAGGGCAATGCGGGCTGTTCTATTCGGGTCATACTCGATAGTCTTCACTGTAGCAGGAACACCATACTTGGTGCGCTTGAAGTCTATCACTCTGTACTTCTGCTTGTGACCACCGCCCATATAGCGCATAGTCATTCTACCCGAGTTATTGCGTCCACCAGATTTTTTGATAGGTGCCAACAAAGATTTCTCAGGTGTAGCTGTCGTGATTTCATCGAACGCTGGCGCTACACGGAATCTTTGACCTGGTGTTGTTGGTCTTAACTTCTTTAAAGCCATTGTGATTTAATTATATGCTGCTGTAAAAGTCTATTACTTCACCCTCTTTCAGGGTTACGATTGCTTTTTTCTTAGAAGCTGCACGGCCTGAAACAGCACCAGATTTGGTGTACTTGCTCTTTACTTTGCCTTGCGTCTTCATGGTAGCTACTTTCTCAACTGTAACCCCATAAAGCTTCTCTACTGCCTTTTTGATTTCAACTTTGTTGGCGCGGATATTCACCTCGAAAGCATACTTTCCAACCTCATTCATGGCAGCGAATTTTTCCGTCAGAAGCGGTTTTTTCAGAATGTTCATTGTTATGCGCTAAGGAGGTTTTCAATTATGTTTACAGAATCTTCTACCAACAGCACGCGCTCTGTATTCAACAGGTCGTATGTGTTTAAGTCGCTAGCAGTAGAAACTTTTACTTTGTTTAGATTTCTTCCAGAAAGAACAACGTTTTTGTCTACAGCAGGAAGCACAACTAATGTCTTGCCTTCAGACTTTAAATTGCTCAGGATAGCCTTGAACTCTTTCGTCTTTGGAGCTTCAAAAGAGAAGGCTTCTAATAGAGAAACTTTGTTATCACGTGCCAAAAGAGAAAGTGCTGAAGCTCTTGCTACATCTTTCAACTTCTTATTTAGCTTGAAGCTGTAGTTTCTTGGCTTTGGACCAAACACTCTACCGCCACCTACAAACAAAGGCGCTTTTATGCTGCCTGCACGTGCACCACCAGTTCCTTTTTGCTTCTTGATCTTTTTAGTTGATCCAGCTACTTCGTTTCTTTCCTTAGATTTGTGTGTACCTTGTCTCTGATTTGCCAGGTACTGCTTCACGTCAAGATACATTGCATGCTCATTTGGCTCTACACCAAATACAGCATCAGAAAGTGTTACCTTTCTACCTGTATCCTCACCTTTGATATTCAATACAGAAAGCTCCATTTTATTTCTCAATTAACACGTAAGAATTTTTGGCACCTGGTACAGAGCCACTAACTACCAACAGATTTTTGTCTGCAATTACTCGTAACACAGTCAAGTTTTGAATTTTTACTCTGTTACCGCCCATTCTACCGGCCATGCGCATTCCTTTGAATACTCTTGAAGGCCAAGAACATGCACCAATAGAACCAGGGTGTCTTGCCCTGTTGTGCTGACCGTGCGTCTGGCCACCAACACCGGCAAAGTTGTGACGCTTTACAACGCCCTGGAAACCTTTACCTTTTGATGTACCAACCACATCAATAAATTCTCCTTCTTCGAATAGATTCACATCAACTGAATCACCGAGATTCAGAGACACACCCTCTACATCGAATTCTGCAACTTTTTTCTTAGCTGACGTATTAGCTTTCTTGTAATGACCAGCTTCTGCTTTTGTTACTCTCTTCAGCTTTTTCTCGCCGTAGCCAAGCTGTACAGCTGCATAGCCATCAGTCTCAACCGTCTTCACCTGAGTAACTACACATGGGCCAGCTTGGATAAGCGTAACAGGAGTGTATTTACCATCTGTAGTGAAGAGGCTTGTCATTCCGATTTTTTTACCGATAATTCCAGGCATTCAACTTGTTTTTTAAAAGATGGATATAAATATTTTACCCCTCAGCTTTTGCTAAGGGAGTGCAAAGTTAATGATTTTTAAAATTCTTTAACAAGCTTTATGTAAATTATTATTAATCAGTGCATAAAAAAAGAGAACCCGAAGGTTCTCTTTTAAAATTATTGAGCAGTTTAATCAAACTTTAATCTCAACGTCTACGCCACTTGGCAATTCTAGCTTCATTAGCGCATCTACAGTTTTAGAGCTTGTAGAGTAGATGTCAACTAAGCGCTTGTAAGTGCAAAGCTGAAACTGCTCACGAGACTTCTTGTTCACGTGTGGCGAACGCAACACTGTAAACTTATCCTTCTCTGTTGGAAGTGGAATTGGTCCGCTTACGATAGCGCCAGTAGCTTTCACAGCTTTAACAATCTTCTCAGAAGATTTGTCTACCAGGTTGTGGTCGTAAGACTTAAGCTTTATTCTTATTTTCTGATTCATTATCTTTTACTACTATTTAGCTGCAGTTCCTTTTAATTTAGCGATTATGCCGTCTGCCAAGTTCTGTGGTACTTGCTCGTAATGTGAGAAAGTCAAAGAGGCAGTAGCTCTACCGGAAGTGATAGTACGAAGGTCTGTTACGTAACCGAACAGCTCAGAAAGTGGTACATTTGCTTTCACAACTGATGAAGTTCCTTTTGTATCCATCCCTTTCATGATGCCTCTTCTTCTGTTAAGGTCACCTGTAACTGGGCCGGTATATTCATCTGGCGTAACCACGTCTACAGCCATGATTGGCTCAAGTAGTTTTGCACCACATTGCTTACCTGCTTCTTTGAAACCTTGACGTGCTGCAAGCTCAAAAGAAAGTGAGTCGGAGTCAACATCGTGGAATGAACCATGGAACAAGCGTACTTTCATGGAGTCAATTGGGAATCCAGCCAAAATACCATTCTTCATAGACTCTTCGAATCCTTTCTGAATAGCTGGTATGAATTCTTTTGGAATCACACCACCCACGATTGCATTCACAAACTCTAGGCCTTGCTTTCCATCTTCTCGTGGTCCCATTGTGAACACAATATCTGCGAACTTACCACGACCACCTGACTGCTTCTTGAACACTTCTCTATGCTCTACAGATTTAGTGATGGTTTCTTTGTAAGCCACTTGTGGAGCTCCTTGGTTCAATTCAACCTTGAACTCCCGCTTCATGCGGTCAATGATAATCTCCAAGTGAAGCTCACCCATTCCTCGCAGGATAGTCTGACCAGTTTCCTCGTCTGTATTCACTTGCAAGGTAGGATCCTCTTCAACCAGTTTCGCAATTGCCATACCCATTTTGTCTGAGTCCGCCTGCGTTTTTGGCTCGATTGCGTATCCAATCACTGGTTCAGGGAATTCCATGGACTCAAGAACTATTTTCGCATTCTGATCACACAAGGTATCACCAGTCTTGATGTCTTTGAAGCCTACTACTGCACCGATATCTCCAGCCTCCAGTCTTTCAATCTGGTTCTGCTTATTGGCGTGCATTTGGAAGATGCGCGAGATACGCTCCTTGTTGTTAGATCTTGTGTTGTACACGTAAGATCCTGACTCCAAGATACCTGAATAAGCTCTCACAAAACAGAGGCGTCCTACGTAAGGGTCTGTCGCTATTTTGAAAGCTAGTCCTGCAAAAGGCTCTGAAGCGCTTGGCTTACGAGATATCTCATTACCTGTATCCGGATCGGTTCCTATAATGCTTTCCTTATCCATAGGCGATGGAATCAATGCCATCACATAATCCAGCATTGTTTGTACACCTTTGTTTTTGAAGGATGAACCGCAAAGCATTGGCACGATGGCCATGTCGATAGTTGCGGCACGCAGCGCGGCCAGGATTTCGTCTTCAGAGATTGAATTAGGGTCTTCGAAGTATTTCTCCATTAGACTTTCATCGTACTCTGCTACTGCTTCCAAAAGCTTTTCTCTATATTCAGCGGCTTCCTCTACCATGTCATCTGGAATTGGAACCTCTGTGAAGGTCATGCCTTTATCTGCTTCGTTCCAAATGATGCCACGGTTGTTTACAAGGTCAACCACCCCTTTGAAGTTGTCTTCTGAGCCAATTGGTAACTGAAGTGCTACTGCATTGCTTCCCAGCATCTCCTTTACCTGCTTACAAACAGCAAGGAAGTCAGCACCCGAACGGTCCATTTTATTAACGAATCCGATACGCGCTACTTTGTAGTTGTCAGCTAAGCGCCAGTTGGTCTCTGACTGTGGCTCAACGCCATCTACTGCACTGAAAAGGAAAACCAAGCCATCTAATACACGCAGTGAGCGGTTTACTTCTACAGTAAAGTCCACGTGACCGGGTGTATCGATGATGTTGATGTGATACGGCTGCCCTCTGTAATTCCAGTTTACAGTTACGGCTGCTGAGGTAATTGTAATACCTCGCTCCTGCTCCTGCTCCATCCAGTCAGTTGTAGCTCCACCTTCATGGACTTCACCTAACTTATGTGATTTGCCGGTATAGTAAAGTATACGCTCTGTTGTCGTGGTTTTACCAGCATCGATGTGAGCAGCAATACCAATATTTCTTGTATATCTTAAGTCTCTTGCCATCGATTAAAATCTAAAGTGTGAGAATGCCTTGTTCGCTTCTGCCATTCTGTGCGTATCGTCTTTCTTCTTCACGGCAGCACCTTCACCTTTTGCAGCTGCGATTATCTCACCAGCTAACTTATCTTTCATTGTCTTCTCACCTCTCTTGCGAGCGTAAGATATCATCCACTTGATACCAAGAGATACTCTGCGGTCCGGACGAACCTCAGTCGGCACTTGGAAAGTAGCACCACCTACACGGCGGCTTTTCACCTCTACGCTTGGCATCACATTGTTCAATGCTTTTTTCCAAGTCTCAAGGCCGTTCTCTTTCGTTCTTTGCTCTACTAATTCTACAGCATCATAGAAGATACCATAGGCAATACTTTTCTTACCATCTTCCATCAGATAGTTTACGAAACGTGTTACCAGGGTCTCTTTGAATTTAGGATCAGGAAGGAGAACTCTACTTTTAGGCTTTGCTTTTCTCATTTTAATATAACTCTAACTATTATTTTTTCTTACCACCTTTACCTGCTGCAGCTGCTGGTTGGCCTGGCTTAGGTCTCTTAGCACCGTACTTAGAACGTGACTGCAGACGTCCGCTTACTCCGGCCGTATCAAGCGCTCCACGCACGATATGATAACGTACTCCTGGAAGGTCTTTCACTCTACCTCCTCTGATAAGCACAATAGAGTGCTCCTGAAGATTGTGGCCTTCACCAGGAATGTAGGCGTTCACTTCCTTACCGTTTGTAAGTCTTACCCTTGCTACCTTACGCATAGCTGAGTTTGGCTTCTTCGGAGTTGTTGTGTACACTCTTGTACATACGCCACGACGTTGTGGGCATGCATCTAAGGCTGGAGATTTTGAATTGTAAGTCAATTTCTCTCTACCTTTTCTTACTAATTGCTGTATAGTAGGCATTTATAATTTGTTAATTATAGATTTTTTCACCCTAAAATTTGGTCTGCAAAGGTAGGAAAATCACTTTGCAAATTCAAAATTTTAATTCATTAATTATTAGCACCTTAGGCTTCGCCTACCGTTCCTCCAAAGTTCATTGGGAAAGATGGTGCTTCATTCGCCGGCTTTATTTCACCAAAGCTGTCCTCAAATTTTTGAATGTTATCGGCCAGAGCAGCCAACAATCTCTTAGCATGCTCTGGCGTGATAACTATTCTAGACTTCACTTTCGCTTTGGGTAACCCTGGCATCAGTCTTATAAAATCAATTACAAATTCACCACTTGAATGGGCAATCATGGCTAGGTTAGCGTATTCCCCCTCCGCTATCTCTTCAGAAAGCTCTATGTTAATTTGATTTTGATTTTTTAGCTCTTCTGCCATACCGGTTATCTGTTATTCTGTAGCTCTTGCTGTCTTACTCTGCTTCCAGCTCCAGTTTTCTTTGACTCCACGAGTGAATCGTACTCTTCCTGGCTTCCTACTATCAACTTCTGGTATTCTCGAAGTCCTGTACCTGCAGGAATCAGGTGACCAACGATTACGTTCTCCTTCAGGCCTAGCAACTCATCTGCTTTACCTTTGATAGCAGCCTCGCTTAGAACCTTAGTGGTCTCCTGGAATGATGCCGCAGAGATGAAGCTTTGCGTGCCCAACGAAGCCTGTGTTATACCTTGCAGTGTTGGTCTTGAAACAGCTGGAGAGGCATCTCGTACTGTCACCAACCGCAGGTCACGGCGTTTCAAGCTAGAGTTTTCATCACGCAGCCTTCTAGCTGTCACAATCTGCCCTGGCTTCAAGTTAGCAGAGTCACCGGAATCTTCTACCACTTTCATGTCGATGATTCGGTCGTTTTCTTCCATGAAGTTGATTTTATCAACTACCTGGTGCTCCAGGAAGCTAGTGTCACCCGCGTCTATGATAACCACTTTCTGCATCATCTGGCGAACTACCACCTCAATGTGCTTGTCGTTGATTTTCACACCCTGCAGACGGTATACCTCCTGGATTTCATTCACCAAGTATTCCTGTACGGCACCTGGTCCCTGAATATTTAGTATGTCTGTTGGAGTGATAGCTCCGTCTGATAGTGGCATACCTGCACGAACAAAGTCATTGTCCTGTACCAGGATGTGCTTTGACAACGGCACCATGTACTTTTTCTTCACGCCGTCTTTCGATTCAATGAAGATTTCACGATTACCACGCTTCACACTACCATAAGTTACTACACCGTCAATTTCAGAAACAACTGCTGGGTTCGATGGGTTACGTGCCTCAAAGAGCTCTGTCACTCGTGGAAGACCACCTGTAATGTCACGTGTCTTACCGATAGCACGAGGAATCTTCACCAGGATTTGACCTGCCTTAATTTTTTCCCCATTCTCCACTGTCAAGTGTGCTCCTACTGGGATGTTATACCCTTTGGACTCGCCACTCTTCGGATTCACTACGATTGCAGGGTTCTGTGTCTTATCTTTTGTATCGATAATTACTTTCTCACGGTAGCCTGTCTGCTCATCGGACTCTTCACGGTAGGTAATACCTTCAATAATCGATTCGTAAACAATCTCTCCGTCAAACTCTGAAAGTATAACCGCGTTGTATGGATCCCAGCTACAGATTTGGTCGCCTTTTTCAACCACCTGTCCTTCGTTCACATTGATGAAAGAACCATAGGGCACGTGATTGCTTATAAGTAACTTGTTAGTAGCAGGGTCAACAATTTTTATTTCACCTGAACGACCCATCACTACTTTCACTGGTTCGCCTTCGTTGTTGATAGTGTCGATAGTTCGCACATCTTCAAACTCAACTCGACCAGCGAATTTTGCTCTTATCATTGCATCTACTGCAATGTTCGAGGCAGTACCACCTACGTGGAAGGTACGGAGTGTCAGCTGCGTTCCTGGCTCACCAATTGACTGTGCTGCAATAACACCAACAGCCTCGCCTTTCTGCACCATAAAGCCTGTTGCAAGGTTTCGGCCGTAGCACTTCGCGCAGATACCACGCTTAGATTCACATGTTAATACAGAGCGAATTTCTACAGTTTCTATGGCGGTGTTCTCAATAGCACGGGCTACCTCTTCCGTCACTTCAGAACCTGATTCTACAATCAGTTCATTGGTGATTGGGTCATACACATCGTGTACTGTTACACGGCCCAGTATACGCTCGGACAGAGACTCTACGATGTCTTCGTTGTCTTTCAGTGCACTCACTTCCAGACCTCTTAGGGTACCGCAGTCTTCCTCGTTTACAATCACGTCCTGTGACACGTCCACCAGACGACGGGTCAGATAACCCGCATCGGCAGTTTTAAGGGCCGTATCCGCAAGACCTTTACGAGCACCGTGTGTAGAGATAAAGTACTCGATTACATCCAGACCTTCCTTGAAGTTAGAAAGAATCGGGTTCTCGATAATCTCACCTACTGAACCTTGTAAAGACTTCTGAGGCTTTGCCATCAGACCTCGCATACCACCCAACTGACGAATCTGCTCTCTGGAACCACGGGCGCCCGAGTGCATCATCATGAAGATGGAGTTGAAGCCTTGGTCATCGTTCTCCAGACGGCGCATCAACGTTTCCGTAATCTGGTTATTGATACGTGTCCAGATGTCAATCACCTGGTTGTAACGCTCATTGTCCGTAATCAGACCCATGGAGTAGTTCTGCCAAACAGCATCCACATCCTTCTTAGCCTGAGCTACCAGGATGTCCTTCTCGGCCGGAATCTGAATATCACCCAGACCCATAGACAGACCGCCTTTATAAGCAGACTGGAATCCAAGTGTTTTGATATCATCCAGGAAGTGAGCAGTACGTGCCATACCTGTTTCTTTGAACACGCGAGAGATAATCTGCTGAAGCTTTTTCTTCGTCAACAGCTCATCGATGTATCCTACTTCTTCTGGAACAAACTGGTTGAAGATAACACGGCCTGCTACTGTTTCAATTAGTTTCGTAACTAGGTTTCCGTTCTCATCTTTCACCTTCGCTCTTACTTTGATGTAAGCCTGCTTGGAAAGACGGCCTTCGTTGATGGCAATAATTACTTCCTCCGCAGAGTAGAAGCTCATACCTTCACCAGCTATTTTCTCGTTTTCTGTGCTACGCTTTCCTTTCGATACATAGTATAGACCAAGTACCATGTCCTGAGAAGGCACTGCAATCGGAGCACCATTCGCGGGGTTCAGGATGTTGTGCGAAGCAAGCATCAGCATAGAGGCTTCCAGTACAGCAGCAGGTCCAAGTGGAACGTGCACCGCCATCTGGTCACCGTCAAAGTCGGCGTTGAATGCCGTACACACCAGTGGGTGCAGCTGGATTGCTTTTCCTTCAATCAGCTTCGGCTGGAACGCCTGTATACCTAATCTGTGTAGCGTAGGTGCACGGTTCAGAAGCACTGGGTGGCCTTTCAGCACGTTCTCCAGGATATCCCAAACTACAGGGTCCTTACGGTCTACTATCTTCTTAGCGGACTTTACAGTCTTTACTATACCTCTTTCAATCAGCTTGCGAATGATGAACGGCTTGAAGAGTTCAGCTGCCATATTCTTAGGCAGACCGCACTCGTGCAGCTTCAGTTCAGGACCAACCACAATCACCGAACGGCCAGAGTAGTCAACACGCTTACCAAGCAAGTTCTGACGGAATCGTCCTTGCTTACCTTTCAGCATGTCAGACAGAGACTTCAGCGCACGGTTACCTTCTGCACGAACAGCGTTCACTTTACGTGAGTTGTCGAACAGAGAGTCAACCGCTTCCTGCAGCATTCGCTTCTCGTTACGAAGGATTACCTCAGGAGCTTTGATTTCTATCAGACGCTTCAGACGGTTGTTACGGATGATAACGCGTCTGTACAGGTCATTCAAGTCAGATGTAGCGAAACGTCCACCATCCAAAGGAACCAACGGGCGAAGCTCTGGTGGAATAACAGGCACCATGCGGATAATCATCCACTCAGGTCTGTTTTCAATCCTTGTAGTCGCATCACGGAATGCCTCCACCACACGAAGACGCTTCAAGGCCTCTGCTTTACGCTGCTGCGACGTTTCGTGCGCGGCTGCGTGACGAAGTTCGTATGACAGGTCATCCAGGTTCGTACGCTCCAACAGCATCTGCAGTGCTTCAGCACCCATTTTCGCGATGAACTTGTTCGGGTCGTTGTTGTCCAGAATCTGGTTCTCGCGTGGGAGTTTGTCAACCATATCCAGGTACTCATCCTCTGTCAGGAAGTCCAATGTATTCACACCGTCTTCCGCGAGTATGCCTGGCTGTATAACTACATATCTCTCATAGTAGATAATCTGATCGAGCTTCTTGGTTGGAAGACCCAGTAGATATCCGATTTTGTTTGGAAGAGACTTGAAGTACCAGATATGCGCCACTGGAACTACTAGTTCTATGTGGCCCATGCGCTCGCGGCGCACTTTCTTCTCGGTAACCTCTACACCGCAACGGTCGCAGATGATACCTTTATATCTGATTCTCTTATACTTTCCACAGTGGCATTCCCAGTCCTTTACAGGTCCGAATATTCTTTCGCAGAATAAACCACCCATTTCAGGCTTATAGGTTCTATAGTTAATGGTCTCAGGCTTTACCACTTCCCCATTGGAACGCTCCAGAATCGACTCTGGAGAAGCCAAGCTTATCGTTACTTTAGAGAAGTCCTGAGTTAGCTTTTTATTTTTTGCAAATGCCATATTATTATAATAATGTCGATACAATGAATATGCCTTACGCTAATCTGCATAAAGTGCGCTAAGCGCCCCGGCTTCTGCCCGGGCGCTTAGCTTATACTTTGCTACTCTAACGTGATTTCGAGCGCCAGACCTCTTAACTCGTGAATCAGTACGTTGAATGATTCTGGGATATTTGGTTTTGGCAACACATCGCCCTTCACAATTGCCTCATAGGCTTTTGCACGGCCAATCACGTCGTCAGATTTAACTGTAAGTATTTCCTGCAGTACGTTAGATGCACCGAATGCCTCAAGCGCCCACACCTCCATCTCACCGAAACGCTGACCACCAAATTGAGCTTTACCACCCAATGGCTGCTGCGTAATCAGAGAGTATGGTCCGATAGAACGAGCGTGCATCTTATCATCCACCAAGTGGCCTAGTTTCAGCATGTAAATTACACCTACTGTTACTGGCTGGTCGAAGCGGTCACCTGACAAACCATCGTACAGGTATGATCGGCCGAACTTCGGAAGCCCTGCTTCAGCCAACTCTGCAGAAACTTGGTCTTCTGTTGCACCGTCGAAAATCGGAGTCGCATACGTTCTTCCTAATTTCTTACCGGCCCATCCAAGCACTGTTTCATAAATCTGACCGATGTTCATCCTGGAAGGTACACCCAGTGGATTCAGAACGATATCCATAGGCTCACCAGTTTCCAGGAACGGCATGTCCTCTTCGCGAACGATACGTGCCACTACACCCTTGTTACCGTGACGACCGGCCATTTTGTCACCTACCTTCAGCTTACGCTTCTTGGCAATGTATACTTTGGCAAGCTGTACGATTCCTGCTGGCAACTCATCTCCCACCTCCAAGGTGAAACGCTCACGCTTGAAGTGTGCAGAAGTGATGTTACGACGCTTGTTATAGTTCTTCACAAGCTCTACCAGCATGCTGTTCGTTCTCTCGTCCGGCGTCCAGTTCTCCAATATCAAATCCTTGAACATGTTCACCTCTTCCGGAACCGCATAGTTACTCTCGTCCTTGTATGGGTTCTTTTCCGGGAACAGTGCTTCAATGACGTTCTTTCTAGAGAACTTCACTCCTTTTGACAGTATCTCATCACCGAACTTGTGCTTGATACCTTGTGATGTCTTACCTTCCAGTAACGCCACCAGCTTATCAACCATTATGTTCTTAATGACATTGAGGTCTTTAGAGTATTTTACTTTCAGCTCTTCAACCTCTTTCTTAGACTTAGCCCGAAGGTTCTTGTCTTTCTTAGGCCGAGAGAAAAGTTTTGTATCTATAACCACACCGTTCAGTGATGGCGGTGCCTTAAGCGAGGCATCCTTCACATCACCGGCTTTATCACCGAAGATAGCACGTAGAAGCTTTTCTTCTGGAGTTGGGTCAGTCTCTCCTTTTGGAGTGATTTTACCAATTAGGATATCGCCTTCACGAACTTCAGCACCGATTCGGATAATACCGTTTTCGTCTAGGTTCTTCACGGCTTCCTCGCTCACGTTCGGGATTTCAGAAGTCAATTCCTCTTCACCACGCTTCGTTTCGCGAACTTCCAACTCGAACTCTTCGATGTGTATAGATGTGAAGATGTCATCTCTTACTACTTTCTCAGAGATTACAATCGCATCTTCAAAGTTATACCCTTGCCAAGGCATGAACGCTACCTGCATGTTTCTACCAATCGCTAGTTCGCCGTTGTTAGTGGCATAGCCTTCGCAAAGTGGCTGACCTTTGGTTACACGCTGTCCGGTATAGACAATTGGTGTCAGGTTGATGCAAGTGTCCTGGTTAGTTCTTCTGAACTTAATCAGGTTGTAAGTCACATATTCAGCATCAAATGCTATCAACTTCTCTTCTTCTGTCAAATCGTATTTTACTACGATTTTAGTAGCATCAACGAAGTCGATTATACCTTCTCCCTCTGCTATCACCAATGCTCTGGAGTCAATCGCAGCTCTTCTTTCCAGACCTGTACCCACAATTGGAGCTTCTGGCTTCAACAGGGGCACTGCCTGGCGCTGCATGTTTGAACCCATCAGAGCACGGTTCGCATCGTCATGCTCCAGGAACGGAATCAGAGAAGCCGCTACCGATACAATCTGGTTTGGAGCAACGTCCATGTAGGTATAGGTGGTCGGCTCCTCCACAGGGAAGTCACCTTCAAATCTGCCTTTCACCCGGTCGTTGATGAAGTTACCGTTATCATCGATGATGGCATTCGCCTGTGCGATGTGGTGTGTATCTTCTTCTTCAGCAGTCAGGTACTCTACGGTACCGTCCATTTCCACAATTCCTTCATTCACCTTGCGATAAGGCGTCTCGATGAAGCCCATGTGGTTTACACGTGCGTGCACACACAGTGAAGATATCAGACCGATGTTCGGACCTTCTGGCGTCTCGATGGTACACAGACGGCCGTAGTGGGTATAGTGAACGTCACGTACTTCGAAACCAGCACGCTCTCTGGAAAGTCCACCTGGTCCAAGGGCAGACACACGACGCTTGTGCGTCACTTCCGCCAATGGGTTTGTCTGGTCCATGAACTGAGACAGCTGGTTTGTTCCGAAGAACGAGTTGATTACAGAAGACAGTGTTCGCGCATTAATCAGGTCAACGGGCTTGAAGTCCTCGTTGTCACGCACGTTCATACGTTCCTTGATGGTACGGGCCATACGAGCCAGACCAACACCGAACTGTGCGTAAAGCTGCTCTCCTACCGTTCTTACACGGCGGTTGCTCAAGTGGTCAATATCATCCACTACTGCCTTGGAGTTAATCAGGCCGATGAGGTACTTCACAATAAGGACGATGTCCTCATTTGTCAATACTTTCGCATCCCAATTGGTGTCCAGACCAAGCTTCTTGTTGATTCTGTAACGACCTACTTCACCTAAATCATAGCGCTTGTCAGAGAAGAACAGCTTCTGGATAATGTCACGTGCTGTCTCTTCATCCGGAGCCTCTGTGTTACGAAGTTGGCGGTAGATTTGCTCAACCGCTTCTTTTTCAGAGTTAGAGTTGTCCTTCTGAAGCGTGTTGTATATAATAGCATAATCTGCTATATTAACGTTCTCACGGTGCAGGATAATGGACTTCACGCCTGAATCCAGAATCACATCGATATCTTCTGCTGTGATTTCAGAGTCACGCTCCAACAATACTTCGTTTCTATCAATAGAAACAACCTCTCCTGTATCTTCGTCAACGAAGTCTTCTGTCCAAGTCCTCAGTACGCGCGCTGCAAGTTTTCTACCTGTAGCATTCTTCAGATTTGCTTTTGTAGCTGGCAATTCCTCAGACAATCCGAATAAATCCAGAATGTCCTTGTCTGTACCATAGCCGATAGCACGAAGAAGCGTCGTTACCGGGAATTTCTTCTTGCGGTCGATATAGGCATACATGACGTTGTTTACGTCTGTCGCAAACTCAANCCAAGATCCTTTAAAAGGAATAATTCTGGCAGAATACAGTTTGGTACCGTTGGTATGCTTGCTTTGTGCAAAGAACACACCTGGTGATCTATGTAGTTGAGATACAATAACGCGTTCAGCCCCGTTGATAACAAAGGAGCCTTTCTCAGTCATGTATGGGATATTACCTAAGAATACTTCTTGCTCTATTGTCTCAAAGTCTTCGTTATCCTCATCATTGCAGATAAGGCGAAGCTTCGCTTTGAGCGGTACCGAATACGTCAGACCTCTGTCAATGCATTCATCTACTGAATACTTTGGTGGGTCAATGTGGTAGTCGATAAACTCGAGTACGAAGTTTTCTCGTGAATCTGAAATCGGAAAGTTCTCAGCGAACACTTTGAACAAACCTTCCTGTGCCCTATTCTCAGCTGGAGTCTCCAGTTGGAAAAAGTCCTGGAATGACTGCAGCTGAACATCTAAGAAGTCAGGATAGTCAATAACCGGATTTATAGAGGCAAAATTGATTCGCTCTGTCGTTTTATTCTTAGCCAAAGCCTTGGAATTTTAACGTTTACAATATGATTCCAGCACATAGCTGCATGTATAGCTATGGGCAAAAAAAGGATTCATGTCCTGAATCCGTGTACAAACAGGAAAAGACCTGACGAATATGCCAGGTCTACCTGTTATCGGTATGTTGGTAAGTGAGATTATTTAACCTCTACTTCAGCACCAGCTTCTTCCAAAGATTTCTTCAGTGATTCAGCTTCGTTCTTGTCCACACCTTCTTTCAAAGGCTTAGGAGCGCCGTCTACCAGTTCTTTAGCTTCTTTCAGACCAAGACCAGTAAGTTCTTTCACCAGCTTAACTACTGCTAGTTTAGATGCACCTGCTGACTTAAGGATTACGTCAAAAGAAGTTTTTTCTTCTGCAGCAGCTCCTCCTTCAGCAGCACCACCACCAGCAACCATTACTGGAGCAGCAGCAGCTGGCTCAATACCATACTCGTCCTTAAGAATTGTAGCTAGTTCATTAACCTCTTTCACAGTCAAGTTTACTAACTGCTCAGCGAATGCTTTCAAATCTGCCATTTTATTGAAATTAAAAGTTACTTATTGATTACGTTTTTTAAATTATTCTTTTTCAGATAGTGTCTTCAGGATTCCGGCTAGTTTGCCACCGCTGCTCTGTAGAGCAGACACAACATTCTTAGCTGGAGACTGAAGCAAGCCAATGATTTCTCCGATGAGCTCATTTTTGGACTTGATGCTTGCCAGTGTGTCAAGCTGGTTCTCACCAACATAGATACCACCGTCAATGTAGGCACCCTTCAACAACGGAAGCGCATTGCCTTTTTTTCTGAAGTCTTTCAGAAGCTTACCAGGAGCATTGCCTGACTCAGCTGAAAACACAATACCAGATGAACCTTTCAATACATCTTCCAAAGCAGTAGTATCTGCCTCTAATGTATCTAGCGCCTTCTTGATGAGGGTGTTCTTGTAAACTTTGTATTCAAGACCTCTATCATAGGCCATTCTTCTGAACTGGTTGATGCTCGCTACGGTCATAGTAGAAGCGTCTGTGATATAGAAGTAGTTCGTATTGGCTAACTTCTCGCTCAGGTCTCTAACTATTATCTCTTTTTCTTCCCTGGTCATGTTCTTAGATCGTTGCGTTCTTGTCTACGATTACGGCCGGGCTCATTGTGCTTGACAATGTGATGCTTCTAATGTAAGTACCCTTAGCTGAAGATGGCTTCAAACGGTTCAGTGTGGCGATTACTTCTGCAGCGTTAGCAGCAAGCTGCTCTGGAGAGAAGGAAACCTTTCCTACACTTGTATGAATGATGCCATATTTATCAACTTTGAAGTCAATCTTACCGGCTTTAACTTCTTTAACTGCCTTAGCTACATCCTGAGTAACTGTACCAGACTTTGGGTTTGGCATCAGGTTGCGTGGGCCCAGGATTCTACCTAGACGACCTACTTTGGCCATAACTGCCGGCATAGTGATGATTACATCAACATCTGTCCAGCCTTTTTCAATCTTTTGGATATAATCGTCAAGACCTACGTAGTCAGCACCGGCGTCTCTTGCTTCCTGCTCCTTGTCTGGTGTAACAAGTGCCAGCACCTTTACATCTTTACCTGTACCGTGTGGCAGTGTAACTATACCACGTACCATCTGGTCTGCTTTGCGAGGGTCTACGCCTAGGCGTACATCAATATCAACAGAGGCATCAAACTTTGTGAAAGTGATATCTTTTACTACTGAAGCCGCATCTGTTAAAGAATACTCTTTTGTAAGGTCGGCTTTTTCTAAAGCCGCTTTCCTTTTCTTTGAAATCTTCGCCATTATCCTTTAACTCTAATTATTCGTTCCACGGAGCATTACCAGATACTGTTATACCCATGCTTCTGGCTGTACCAGCCACCATTTTCATGGCAGACTCCAGTTTGAAAGCATTCAAGTCGGGCATTTTCAGTTCCGCAATCTCTCTTACCTGATCCCATGTAACTGAACCTACTTTGTTACGGTTTGGCTCTTTCGAACCACCCTTAATTTTAGCAGCATCCATTAACAATACCGGAGCAGGAGGCGTCTTAATAACGAAGTCGAAGGACTTATCTGC
Organism: Pontibacter roseus DSM 17521; assembly: GCF_000373265.1. Taxonomy (GTDB): domain Bacteria; phylum Bacteroidota; class Bacteroidia; order Cytophagales; family Hymenobacteraceae; genus Pontibacter; species Pontibacter roseus. Next base: position 792,233 of record NZ_KB890761.1, on the reverse strand, counting down.
GTATATTGTAATCAACACTGGTAACACTTGTCCTGGCTTATCCTGGGTTCTTGCGTTAAACTGCTTGCAGAATTCCATGATGTTAAGACCTTTAGAACCAAGTGCAGGTCCAATCGGTGGCGATGGGTTCGCGGCACCTCCCTTTACCTGAAGTTTCAGGTAACCTTTTATTTCCTTTGCCATTATTTGTATTTACTACGATTCTTTTTCCACTTGCATGTAATTCAGCTCAACTGGAGTGTTACGGCCAAATATCTTCACCATAACGTTAAGCTTTTTACGCTCTTCAAAGACTTCTTCCACAGTGCCTGAGAATCCACTGAAAGGCCCATCCATCACTTTTACCATCTCCCCTACCAGGAATGGCGTATCCAGTACTTCTGTTTGCTCTTCTGCTTCGTCTACTGTTCCCAGTATCCGGTTCACTTCAGACTGGCGCAATGGAACTGGCTTCTTGTTCTGGCCCCCTTCGTTTGACCCAAGGAAACCAATCACACCAGGTGTACTGATAATGATGTGCTCTGCCTCACCATGTGAAAGATCTGCATGTACTAGTACATAGCCTGGGAAGAAGTTACGTTCTCTGATTTTCTTCTTGCCTCCTCTCATCTCGTATACCTTTTCTGCAGGTATAAGAACTTGAGGAACATATTCTTCCAGATTCTGCCTCACAATCTCGTTCTCCAAGTAAGCTTTAGCCTTCTTCTCTTGGCCGCTTACCGCTCGAACTACATACCATTTTAAATCAGCCATTGCTTCTACTTAAAACTGGTTGTAAAACCAAGACAGTGTTGAATCAAAGACAAAATCCATAGCTCCAACAACCAAGGCAAAAATCAAAGAACCAATCAATACTAATACAGAACTATTCTGCAATTCAGAATAAGATGGCCATGAGACTTTGTTTCTCATTTCATCTACTGTCTCGTCTATGTAGCCTTTAACTTTGCTCATTGCCTTCGCTTTAATAGTTATTGCACGGGTGGAGAGACTCGAACTCCCAGCCAATGGTTTTGGAGACCACTACTCTACCAATTGAGCTACACCCGTAAAAAAATGCACACCAATTTTTAATTGGAGTGCAAATTTATTTAAAAGAATATTAAAAACAAACCCGTTCCTAAAATCTTTTTCAGAAACGGGTTTGTAATTAGATATGGTTAGTCAAGGATTTCAGTTACCTGGCCGGCACCTACTGTTCTACCACCCTCGCGGATAGCGAAACGAAGACCTTTCTCCATGGCTACTTTGTTAATCAGGTTCACCTCGATTGTGATGTTATCACCAGGCATAACCATCTCTACTCCTTCTGGAAGCATAATCTCTCCTGTAACGTCTGTGGTTCTGAAGTAGAACTGTGGACGGTACTTGTTGAAGAATGGCGTGTGACGTCCACCTTCTTCTTTAGAAAGAACGTAAACTTCAGCCTTGAACTTCATGTGCGGCTTCACAGAACCTGGCTTACAGATAACCATACCACGACGGATATCAGTTTTCTCTATACCACGCAGCAACAGACCTACGTTGTCACCAGCTTCACCTCTGTCAAGAATCTTACGGAACATCTCAACACCAGTCACTACTGACTTCAAGTTCTCAGCACCCATACCCAGGATTTCAACCTGCTCACCAGAGTTAATCACACCACGCTCGATACGGCCTGTAGCTACAGTACCACGACCAGTGATAGAGAACACGTCCTCTACTGGCATCAGGAATGGAAGGTCAGTCAGACGAGCTGGGATTGGAATCCAGTTATCAACTGCATCCATCAGAGCCTCGATAGTGCCTACCCATTTCGCGTCGCCGTTCAGACCACCAAGAGCAGAACCCTGGATTACTGGAATGTTGTCGCCATCGAAATCGTAGAAAGAAAGAAGCTCACGGATTTCCATCTCAACAAGCTCAAGAAGCTCTGGATCGTCCACCATGTCCACTTTGTTCATGAATACAACAAGCTGAGGAACACCTACCTGACGAGCAAGAAGGATGTGCTCACGAGTTTGTGGCATTGGTCCGTCAGTTGCAGCAACCACTAGAATAGCGCCGTCCATCTGGGCAGCACCAGTAACCATGTTCTTCACGTAGTCAGCGTGACCTGGGCAGTCAACGTGAGCATAGTGACGGTTCTCTGTTGCATATTCAACGTGAGAAGTATTGATTGTAATACCTCTTTCTTTTTCCTCTGGAGCGTTATCGATTGAAGAGAAGTCTCTCATCTTAGCCAGACCTTTGTTTGCCAATACCTGGGTAATGGCAGCAGTCAAGGTTGTTTTGCCGTGGTCAACGTGACCGATTGTACCGATGTTTACGTGCGGTTTGGAACGGTCAAATGTTTCTTTAGCCATTGTATGATATTAAATTAAGGTTAAAACGTTTAAAGTTATGTTGCGCTTTCTTTACACATAACGGGCTTTGAGCCAACGATGGGAATTGAACCCACGACCCCTTCCTTACCAAGGAAGTACTCTACCCCTGAGCTACGTCGGCTTTTACCAGCACTTATACAAAAATGAGTTTATACTAAAAAGGAAATCCATCTACATGAAATTCCTTTGAATCAAACCCCTAAATGATAAGCAGCACGTTATTGCAATTGAGCGGGAGACGAGGGTCGAACTCGCGGCCTATAGCTTGGAAGGCTATCGCTCTACCAACTGAGCTACTCCCGCTTCAAATCTTATTACACCAAATTACGTGGTTATTACTGTGGGGAGAGCAGGATTCGAACCTGCGAAGTATCACTACAACGGAGTTACAGTCCGTCCCATTTGGCCGCTCTGGAATCTCCCCAAATATTACCGTCAGCTGACTTTTTCAGCCTTCCTTAGCGCTTCGAAACTGGCTCTTGAACCAGCTCTTTGTTCTAAGGAGATGCAAAATTAAGCGCTTTTTCTTTACAGTCAAATATTCCGTGAAAATTTCTCAACTTTTTTTCTATATTCTACAAGGCCAGCTGGTTGTATAGCTCGAGCAGCCTTTTGTCTTTCTCGTTCTGCTTTATCTCTTTTAGCAACTCTACTATTTCTGGCCGCTCTGACAGCACCATCAGCGTTTGGAAGGCTGCCATTCTTACATAGTACAGGTTATGATTCTGTGCAAAATCAGCAAGCAGGGCGATGGCCTCTGGGGTACTAGCCTCGCTATTGACGGCCAGGAAGGCCCCGAAGCTCTGGAGCAGGTAGTATAGCCCGCCGCCTTTGGTTTGTTTTGCCTGCTTCATGAACCAATCGTACTTCTGCGGTCCGCCTTTTACAGCATAGTAGGACGCCAGCGCCAGCACGATTTCTTCATTTTTCTCCTGCTCAAAAGCAGCTAGCTTAGTGTTTATGTCGGCAGCATTAGTGCCAGCGTAGGCCAGTATACCTGCGGCAGCAACCTTGTACGATTTGTCAGTCATGGCCTGTTCGTATACGGCCTTGTACTTCTCTCCACCCCACTCCAACAGTAACAACACTGCTCCTGCCCGTACATCTCCTTTTTTGTCCTGCTGCGCTATCTGTCTCACCTGCGCCTCATAAACCGAGGCTTCTGCTCCTTTCAACTGGCCTACGGCGTCCAGTGCGGAGGTTCTGATGTACCAGAAGTCATCTTTCAGAGCAGCCTGCATCACGCTGCGGGCCTCCGGATTTTGCAAGTCCTGCGCCAGCGCCTCCAGCGCCTCTAGTTTTGCCCTGAACTCCTCTGCATTGTTGAACTGGTATACAAACTCCGACTTGGTCTTGGCATGTTCAATGGTACCGAGCAACTGTTGTTCACTGTCAAAAATTACCAGTTGGGGCTGACTTGCTACAGGTATAGAGAAAGTTTGGTTTGCTTTAGTGATAAGCACAGGATGTTCCTTGCGTTTGCCCTGCTCCCACACGGCCACTTTGAGAGGCAGCCGGTAAACCGGAGCATATAGCGTGTCCTGTTGCTGCGCTACCTGCAGGTTGAGTTGTCCATTTTCATAAGAGTGGGTAACCTTCAGCTCTGGGTGGCCTGCCCGCATGAACCATTGATCAAAGAACCACATCAGGTCCTCACCTGTTACGTCTTCAAAGGCCATGCGGAGTTCTGCTATCTCCACATCAGAAAATTTGTTTTGAGTCAGGTAACGGTTCAGTGAGGTATAGAACGCTTCGTCGCCCACGTACTTGCGTAGCATGTGCAGCACACGCCCGCCTTTGGCGTAGGAGTGGCTGTCGAACATCTCTTCCCTGTCGCCATAGCGATAGCGAATCAGTGGCTCCCGCTTCGTCTCCGCCTCTTCCAGGTACTGCTCCAGCTCATCCAGATGAAGGTATGCCGCCTCGTCCTGGCCGAATTTATGCTCCGTCCAGAGGTACTCTGAGTAATTGGCAAAGGCCTCGTTCAGGGGCAGGTTCGCCCATGACTCGGTGGTGACGTAATCGCCAAACCACTGGTGGAAGAGCTCATGGGCGATGATGCCGTCCCAATACTTGTCCAGCAGTTCCCGCTCGTTCAGCTGTACGTCCTCCATGAACGTGGAGGCGCTGGTGTTTTCCATGGCACCCGACACAAAATCGCGCACCACTACCTGCGAATATTTAGACCACGGGTAGTCTACACCCAGCTTTTTGGAGAAGAACTCCATCATTTCCGGCGTATTGCCAAAAATCTGTTTGGCCGTTTTCTCATAAACCGGCTCCACATAATAATTCACCTCCAGGTTGCGCCATTTGTCTTTCACCACGGCATACTCGCCGATGGCCATCATGGTCAGGTATGGCGCGTGGGGCAGTTCCATTTTCCAGTAATCGGTTTTGGTACCATCGGCATTCTTGCGGGAATAGACGAACGTGCCGTTGGATAGGGTGGTGAATTTCGGGTCGACGGTGATATAGAGTTCCTGGGTCATGCGCTCGTTAGGAGAGTCGATGGTCGGGAACCAGGCGGAGTTGGCCTCTGTCTCGCCTTGTGTCCATATCTGGCGTGGCTTGTCAGGGTCCGCTCCGGTTGGGTTGATGAAGTAAAGACCTTTGTCCTGGGTGATGGCATCGCTGCCCCCCAGGGCCAGTTCATTCGGTTTGGCCGTATAGTCTATCTCCAGGATGTATTTATCATTACGGGTATAGGCTTTTCCTAAGTCAATGGTCAGCTTCATGCCATCGTAGGCATACTTGAGCTCCTTCCCATCGAACCCGTTCATCAGGTTAACGCTGTGGATGTCGAAGCCTTTGGCGTCCAACACCAGTGTCTGCTGTGGGTAGAAGTATGGCTTGAGAGTGAGTTCTGCCAGACCGTGCAAGTGTTGTTTCTCCCAATCAAAGCTTACGCGCAGCTTGGTATGCAGCAGGTCGTGCAGGCGGGTTTTGGAAGGGTTGAAGGCATGCTGCTTTGGCGCCCAGGCAGGTATACCAGGAGTCTCAGCGGCCGATTTAGCAGGGGCTGGCACAGCCACAGGCGCGGGACCAGTGGGTTTGTTCACGCTGCAACCGCCTGTAAATGCCATGGCCACGGCCAAACCAATTACTCCCAAAAACCTATGATTCATGATGGAATGTTTTAATTTTGAGCTCAATTTCTGAAAATACTCTGATAAATCAATTATCTTTAAGCTCCTTAATCCGAATTACAAGATGCTCCAGATAAAAACCGCTAACGACAAATCCTGGCAGGTTGATATTCAAAAAGATGTTATTCTTCTCAACGGAACACCTTTTAACTGGGACATCTCTCCCATCGGCCCCAACACCTATCACATCATAAAGGACAGCAAGTCATACACGGCTGAGCTGGTCACGGCTGATTACCAGTCGAAGACGTTCACGTTCAAAATAAACGGAGTGCAGCACACGGTGAGCGCCAAGGACCGCTTTGACCTGCTGCTGGACCAACTCGGCATGAGCGACGCCAACGCGCACAAGGTGAACGACGTGAAGGCCCCTATGCCAGGGCTGATACTGGAGATTAAGGTGCAGCCGGGCCAGGAGGTGAAGAAAGGCGACCCTATCATGATACTGGAGGCCATGAAAATGGAGAACATACTCAAGTCACCGGGCGACGGCGTGGTGAAAGAAGTGAAGGTTGCTGTGAAGCAGAATGTAGAAAAAGGCCAGATTTTGATTCTATTTTAATTTTTTTGTGTTGCCAGTTGGGCAGCACACACTGCCCTCCCGTAACATAAGCATCCATAAACGTTTTCAATACCATAAACTATCGTGAAGTATAAAAGAATATTGCTGAAGCTAAGCGGCGAATCGCTGATGGGAGACCAGCAGTACGGCATCGATACCAAACGGTTGATGCAGTACTCGCAGGAGATAAAGGAGGTAGCCGCTCTAGGCGTAGAGGTAGCAGTCGTGATTGGGGGAGGCAACATTTTCAGGGGCGTACAGGCCGAGGAAGTGGGCTTGGACCGTGTGCAGGGCGACTATATGGGCATGCTGGCCACCGTCATCAACAGCATGGCGCTGCAGAGCGCCCTTGAAAAGCTGGGTGTCTATACCCGCCTGCTCTCCGGCCTGAACATTCAGCAGGTATGTGAGCCGTATATCCGCCGCCGCGCTGTGCGCCACTTGGAGAAGGGACGCGTGGTCATCTTCGGGGCGGGCACCGGCAACCCCTACTTCACTACGGATTCAGCGGCTAGCCTGCGCGCCATCGAGATTGAGGCGGACGTAGTCCTAAAGGGCACCCGCGTGGACGGCATCTACTCCGCTGACCCGGAGAAGGACCCGGATGCTATTTTCTATTCCAACATCTCCTTCAAAGACGTGTTTGAGAAAGGTTTGAACGTGATGGACATGACCGCTTTCACGCTGTGCAAGGAGAATGGCCTGCCTATCATCGTGTTTGACATGAACAAAGGCGGCAACCTGAAACGCCTGGTACAGGGAGAGAAAATAGGCACACTTGTCAGCATGGACGACATCGCTGAGTCTATCAAAGAGACGATAGGCCAGATGCAGGCAGCAGAGGACTCAACCAGAACAGATAAAAATTAGTATTTTTGCAAATCAAACAACCTAGTTCATAAGAAGAACCTTATTAAGTTAAAATTGATATGACGGAAGAAATTCAGTTTTACCTCAGCGAAGCAGAGGAGTCTATGCAAAAAGCAGTGCAGCACACTAATTCTGAATTGCTTAAAATAAGAGCGGGCAAGGCCTCGCCTGCCATGGTAGAAGACCTGCGCGTAGATTACTACGGCTCCCAGACTCCTATCTCTCAGGTAGCCAACATCACCGCCCCTGATGCCCGCACCCTTATGATAAAGCCTTGGGAGAAGCAAATGGTGGCTGAAATTGGCAAGGCTATCAAAAACAGTGACCTGAACCTGAACCCACAGCACGAGGCTGATGCCATCCGACTGAACATTCCGCCATTGACAGAGGAGCGCCGCCGCGACCTGGTGAAGCAGGCGAAAAATGAGACTGAAGGTGGCAAAATAGCCATCCGCAACATCCGTAAGGATGTGAACGAGTCGCTGAGAAAGCTGCAGAAGGAAGGTACCTCTGAAGACGCCGTTCGTGACGCGGAAGCCAAGGTACAGAAGATGACGGACAGCTACATCGTAAAGATTGACGAGCTGCTGACTAAGAAAGAAGCTGAAATCATGACAGTATAGTTGTTCTGAACAAGATTTACAGCAACATAAAAACAGAAGAGCCTCCTTTATCAATTCAGGAGGCTCTTCTGTTTTTACATCATATTAGTTGGATATCATCCGTCCTTTATAGAAGACTTTTTCTGCCTCCAAACTACAGGTATAGCTTGTGCACTTTGATGTAATCTGCTACCTCGTCGGGCACCATGTATTTGATGGACTTATCTTCTTTGATGCACTGCCTGATGAACGTGGCCGAAATATCCAGCACAGGTGCTTTGATAAAGGTCACGTTGGGCATAGGGGGTAACTCGGTGGTGACGGAACCGGAGCGGGGGTACACGTATACCCGGTGGTACTCCAGGATGCGCTCTGAGTTCTTCCATTTTGGGAAGAGCGGCAGGTTGTCCTCCCCCATTATCAGCACAAACTCATAGCTAGGGTACTTCTCCTGCAGGTAAGTAAGTGTGTCAATGGTATAGCTTGGCTTGGGCATGTTGAACTCGATGTTCGACACCCTCAGGCTAGGGTTATCGGCTACGGCCAGCGACACCATGTGCAACCGGTCGAACTCGTGCAGCAGCGTGTTACTGGGCTTAAACGGATTCTGCGGCGACACCACCAGCCATACCGTGTCCAGGTCGGTGTTGGTGGCCATGAAATTAGCCAGTATCAGGTGCCCGATATGGATAGGGTTGAAGGAGCCGAACAGCAGCCCTACTTTCATACGATAGCAGGCTCAGCGTTCAGGAATTCTTCTACCAGCTTCTCGGCTTTGGCACAGGCTTCCTCCAAGTTGTCATTCACAATGACTTTGTCAAACTGGTCTTCGAACTTGAGCTCGAACTCCGCTTTGAATACCCGGCTGGATATGCTGGAAGCGGAATCGGTGTTGCGGGCCTGCAGTCGCTTGGCTAGTTCTGCCACGGAAGGCGGCTTCACGAATACGGCCAGTGCCCGCTCTTTGTAGAAATGCTTGATGCTCAACCCTCCCTTCACGTCCACATCCAGAATGGCATGTCTGCCACTTTCCCAAATGCGCTCTATCTCTGATTTCAACGTGCCGTAGAATGCCCCCTCGTATACCTCTTCCCACTCAACAAACTCGTCGTGGGCTATTTTCTGTTTGAATTCCTCTGGTGTTATGAAGTAGTAGTCTTTCCCGTTTTCCTCGGAGCGGCCGCGCTTGTCGCGGGTACAGGCAGAAATAGAGAAGCCCAGATTGGGGTTGACCTGCAACAGGTGCTTTACAACAGTGGTTTTGCCGGCACCGGAGGGAGCCGAAAAAATAATGATTTTTCCTTGCATCAGGGGTTAGACTGTTTCTTGGATTCTGGCTTTAATTGACAAAGCTAAGCTTTCTGGCACAATTACGCGCTTCAGATGCCCGCTTACAAGCCCTTTGAGGAGTTTTTGCTTATGATGACTCTCGAAGCAGGGGATGCACTCTTCGATGTGGGTGTTAAAATAGGATTGTTCTTCGGAGGAGGCCTCCCCATCAATCATGAGGTCCAGCAGGTGGGCTACCTTGTCACATTCCGACTCGTAACCATCTTCAGATACTCTCTGATGCGCTTCTGTAAATTTAGATTCCATCTTAACTCAAACTCTTTAGTTTTTTCTAACCATTATATCCCATGCTCTTCGCATATTTCTCCAACTTCTCCTTCAAAGAGTTCCGGGCGCGATGCAGCCTGGAGCGCACGGTACCAATCGGAATGTCCAGTATCTTGGCCATCTCCTCGTAGGTGAAACCTTCCAGGTCACATAGTATGATAACGGTTCTGAAGTCGACCGGCAGCGCATTCAGGGCACTGGCTACTTCATCGCCTATCAGGTCCTGCACACTTTCGGTGCGCATGTCAGTGGTGGTGGCTACTCCACCCTCGCCCTCTACGTCATCCGAATTGTAGTAGCCCTCTACTTCGCTGTAGTCTACTTTAGCAGGCTGTTTGCTCTTTTTCCGGAACTCATTTATGAAGGAGTTCTTCAGGATTCGGAACAGCCATGCTTTTGCATTAGTTCCTTGTTCGAAGTAATCAAAAAAGCGGTAGGCCTTTAGGTAGGTCTCCTGTACCAGGTCGTTTGCGTCGTCTTCGTCGAGGGTGAGTCTGTAGGCAAAATTGTACAGAGGGTCCAGCACAGGCAGCAACTCGGCCTCGAACCGTGCATCCTTTTCCTCCTTACTCATCTGTTTACCTGTTTGCTCGCTCATTTGACTTGATTTTGTACTTGTATAAAGTCGTGGTCGCGTACTTATACGCAAATATAGAAATTTTAATTACATACCTTCTCTGCCGCTTTAGGGTTGCAGAATGCCCTTACCGGCTGATAAAGGGGCCTTCGGGCCCGACAGGTGTGCTTATACCATTCGCTTTTAGAAACATACGAAATTTCAGCGCTTTCAGCAGTTCTTCTCTTCTTTTTTGAAGGATTTCGCCGGTAAAACTTAATTTTGCCATAAATTTCACTCAGCTACCTGCGCATGGGCCCTTCCATCTCCGTCACCATACTCACCAAGAACAGCCAGAAGCACCTGTTTGCCTGCCTGCAGGCGCTGCAGCGGTTCCCGGAAGTAATCGTGCTGGACAATGGCTCTACGGATGACACGATGGCCATAGCTGGCAGCTTCCCCAATACCCGCATCGTAGAGTCGCCCTTCATTGGCTTTGGGCCGCTGAAGAACCTGGCAGCGCAGCATGCCACGCACCCTTGGGTGCTCTCCATCGACAGTGACGAAGTACTGTCACCGGAGCTGGCGGAGGAGATACTGCGGCTGGACCTGCAAGACACCCGACGGGTATACAGCTTCCTGCGCCACAACTACTACGGCCGCCGGCACATCAAAGCCTGTGGCTGGGACAATGACTATGTACTCAGGCTGTACCACAAGGAGACCACCCGCTTCGCGGACCTGCCCGTGCACGAATACATACAGACGGAAGGCCTGCAGGTATGCCGCCTGCAAGGCACGCTGGCTCACTTTTCATTCGATAGCATTTCGCAACTGCTCGACAAGCTGAACCACTATACCTCCCTGTTTGCGAAGGAGAACCGGTTCCGGAAGAGCTCCTCTCCTGCCAAAAGCTATTTCAAGTGGGCTTTCTCATTTTTCAGGAACTATGTGCTGCAGCGGGGGTTTCTGTATGGATATGAAGGGCTGGCAATCGCCTTCTCCAATGCCAACGGCACCTTTTACAAATACATGAAACTACACGAAGAAAACCAGCGCCTGGGCATCAGCCTCGTTATCACTACCTACAACTGGAAGGAGGCGCTCGGTGCCGTGCTGCAGAGCGCTTTCAGGCAGAGCGAGCTTCCTGTGGAAATCATAGTGGCCGATGACGGCTCCCGTGAAGACACACGTGCGGTGATTGAGACTTTGGCCCAGCAGGCTCCGGTACCGGTGCGGCATTGCTGGCATCCTGACACTGGTTTCAGGCTGGCTGAGATACGCAACAAGGCAATTGCCATGGCCACCGGTGAATACATCGTGATGGTAGATGGCGACATGGTGCTCCACCCCGACTTCCTGAGAAGCCACCGCCGGATTGCCCGTAGGAACCAGTTTATCCAGGGCAAGCGCGTGTTGCTGAGCAGCGAGACCAGCCAACAGGTGCTGCAGGGTAGGCTGAACAGCATAACCCCGTTTACTGCAGGTATAAAAAACAGGTTCAATGCTATCAGCTCTGGCTTCCTGTCCGGGCTCTTCAGTGCCCGCAAAAAGGACATACGGGCCGTGAGGGGGTGTAATATGGCCTTCTGGAAAGAGGACGTAATAAAAGTGAACGGCTTCAACGAGGACTTCACAGGCTGGGGTCGCGAAGACAGCGAATTCGTGGTGCGGCTCCTGAACCAGGGCCTCCAGCGCCGCAACCTCAAGTTCGGGGGCGTGGCCTATCACCTATACCACCAGGAAAACACCCGCAGCGGGCTCAACGCCAACGATTCCATTTTAGAGAAGGCCATAGCGGAAAGGCGCGTCTCCAGCCCGAACGGCATCGACAAGCACCTGCCATAAGCCGGTTCATACTAGCTATACCTGCTATTTCGGCCTCAGAGGGCCATCCTATTTTCTCCCCATCTATATCTCAGTGTTAGCCCCGGCGTAACACCTGCCGCATACTGCAAAACAATTCCTTAGGAAATCAGTAATATAAATATTAAAGTATTTTGTTGCCTTTAAAAAAGCACATATACAATATATTCTGTCGCCCGAAACTTAACGCACATGCGCCTGTTCACCCTTCTCTTTATTTTGCTGTGTGCCCTGCAGCTACAGGCACAGCAATACAATTTCCGCAACTGGTCACTGGAGCAGGGGCTCCCGCAGTCGCAGGTGAACGACATGCTGCAGGACCACCAGGGACAGCTCTGGGTGGCGACCCTAGGCGGGATAGGCCGTCTGGATGGCACTGGCTTCTCTGCCTATACCAAGAGGGAAGGGTTGAGCAGCAACAGCATCCGGTGCCTGCTGCAGGACAGCAAGCGTCACATCTGGGTGGGCACGTACGACAATGGCCTGATGCGCTACGACGGGGACACCTTTCAGGCATACGCTACCGCTGCCGGCTTACCACCCGGCGGGGTGTACGACATAGCCGAAGACACACAAGGCAGGTTGTGGGTGGCCACAGGCAGCGGCATCTTCTATGCCCGCAACGGCAGGTTCCACCTGCTCGACTCCCTCCCCCAAATAGCGTACGCGGCTATACTGGCCACCCCAACCAACGAGTTATGGGCGGCCAGCGCTGCTCAAGGGCTATACCGGGTGGCAACAGATGGTATCACGCACTATACCTCTGCCAACAGTGCTCTGCCCGATGACGCTGTCAATGTGCTGAGCCAATCGCCTGCCGGCACCGTCTGGATAGGCACCCAACAGGGGGTGGCTACATTCAGGCAGAACATCCTACGGCTTTTCAAATTGCCTCCTGCCATCACCAAGCCTGATGTCACGGCGTTTACGACCGACACCTATGGGCACCAATGGATTAGCTTCAGGAACCAAGGCGTACTTAAATACGCAGGGAAGAAGTTTGAGCACCTCACCCGCCTCAGCGGCCTCCGCACAGACAGGGTCAATACTTTGGCGACCGATACTGAAGGCAACATCTGGGTAGGAACCACCGGGTATGGCCTGATGCAGTACCGCAACCCTTGGTTTGTGCACTACTTTGACATGGGCAACGTGAAAGAGCCTACTTTATCGGCGCTAGCCCAGGATACGCAGGGAAGGGTATGGTTAGGCACGGACGATGGCCTTGCGGCGTACATGGAAGCAGGCACTATCAATTGGCTGCAGACTGACGTTTGGCCACAGGGAACAACCCTGCACAGCATGTGGGTCAGAAACAAAGACGAAGTATGGGTATGCACCAGCAGGGGCGTTTACCAGCTCACCCCTTCTGCGGCCAAGCATTACGGCGCTGAGGACGACTTGCCTTCCCTGGAGGTATACCAGGCCCTACCCGACAACGAAGATAATCTGCTCTTTGCCACAGAGAGAGGCTTGGCCCTACTCCCAAAGGGTGGCAAAACAATTCGGCCAGTGTCGGGTCAACCTGCCACTGGCCAGGTATACGCCCTGCACCGCGACGCCCACAACACCGTCTGGCTGGGAGCCGAAAACGGCGTGTTCCGGTATGAGGGCGGCAAGGTCATAGAAGACGCTCAATTACAGCAGGTCGGGTTCAGGGAAGTCATGACCATTGCCGAAGACCAACAAGGCACCCTCTACTTCGGTGGCTTCAACCACGGCATTGTAGCCATGCACCGGAACTGGCAGATGCCCAAAGTCTATACCTCCCGCAACGGCCTCCCCAACGAAGGCATCAAAAGCCTGTACGTAGACCGGAGCAACCACCTGTGGGTGGGCACCAGCAGCAGTGTACTCAAAATCAGGCTGGACGAGCTGCACCAGCAGGGCAGACTGAGTTTCCGCAGCTATGCCAACCAGGATGGTTTCAGAGGAATCGAGGTGAGCCGCAACGGCATCACCCAGACCCCGGACGGCACCGTGTGGTTCGCCACGGCCAAAGGCCTGACCAAGTACCTCCCTGACCTAGACCGGCAGAACAAGGTATACCCCACCGCAATGCTCAGCCATATTATGCTCAACCTCAACCCCACTGATTGGGAACGCCTGGGATACAAGACCGATTCAGTGTCAGGCTTGCCGCTCAACCTGCGGCTGCCGCACAACCAGAACCACCTCACATTCGATTTCCAGGGGATATGCCTGAGCGCGCCTGACAGGGTGAAGTACAAGTACAGGCTCAAAGGGCACGATGACAACTGGTCCTCCGTTACCGACCAGTCCATTGCCACGTATGCCAGCCTCGACCCTGGCGAGTATACCTTCCAGCTGCTCGCCGCCAACAACGACGGCTACTGGACGCCCAATCCAGTGACCTACTCCTTCTCCATCGTGCCGCCTATCTGGCGCAGGGAGTGGTTCATTATCCTGCTGCTGCTGTTGGGTGCGGCCGGGACCATCAGCGTTGTGCGCCTGCGCGAGAAGAGCCTGGTCAAGCTCAACACGCTACTCGAGATGAAAGTGCGCCACCGCACGCAGCTGCTGGAGGAGAAACACCGTGAGAAGGAGATACTGCTCAAAGAGATACACCACCGCGTGAAGAACAACCTGCAGATTGTGATGAGCATGCTGAACCTGCAGGCCCGTCATGTGAAAGACCCCCAGGCACTGGAGGTCATGCAGGCCATCCGAAGCCGGGTTAGGTCCATGGCTTTGCTGCACGAGCGGCTGTACCAGCACGATGACTTGGCTACTATCGACCTGCAGGATTATTTCAGGGGGATATGCGAAAGCCTGTACGCCACTTACGGCATGTCGAGGGAGCAGGTCCGGCTGGATTTGGATATCCCCCCCATCATGGTGGACATAGACTCGGCCATCTCACTTGGCTTGATTGTGAATGAACTGGTTTCCAATTCTCTCAAGTATGCCTTTCCTGACAAGACCGGGGAGTTGCGCATCAGGCTGCAGGAGCAGGGAGACGACAACTATACCTTGACCGTGAGTGACAACGGCATCGGCTTACCTCATGACTTTGAGGAGCGACAGAAAAAATCATTTGGGCTCCAGTTGGTGTCCTCCTTAAGCAGAAAATTAAATGGTAACGTGCAATTCAAAAATAAAAATGGTACATATTCAATATTACATTTTGTTTTGGAATCATAATTTATGAATTTCACGTATGAAATTAATGCTATGACAAAACCGAAAATTCTTATCTCAGAAGATGAAGTCATCATCGCCGAGGATATAGCCGCCTGCTTGGAAGAGTTGGGCTATGAGACCTGTGCCATAGATACCGGCGAGGATACAATTGATATGATTCGGACACTGCAACCAGACCTGGTTCTGCTGGACGTCAACCTCAAGGGGGAGGCGGATGGGATAGAAATCGGCTCCAGGATAAAAGAGGAGTTCGGTATACCTTTCATATACCTGACTGCCTATGCCGACAAGGATACCCTGGACAGGGCCAAGAAAACCGAGCCAGACGGCTTTTTGGCCAAACCCTTCGATGAGAAGAACCTACGCTCTGCCATCGAGATAGCCCTGTACAAGCACGACAGCGGCCACAAACCCGCCGAGGGAGAGGCAACTCACCACCCGAAGGCCAACCATGAGAATGGTGCCTTAGCGGATTACATATTCGTTAAGGTGAAGCATCGTATCATCAAGGTGCATTACAGCGATATCCTGTGGGTGGAGGCTTATGACAACTACTCTTTTATTGTGACGGCAGATCAGAAATACCTGGTGAGCTCCACGCTGAAAGACATGGAGCACAAGCTCCCGGCAAACAATTTCGTGCGTGTGCACCGCTCCTACATCGCCAATCTAGACAAGGTGGAGGCGCTGGAAGAAAACTCGGTTGTGTTCGCCAAAGGCGACATACCGATTGGCAAGTCGTATAAGAAAGCCCTCATGTCCCGGTTCAACATCATTTGATGCTACGCTGTTGCCAGCGCTAATAGCTGAGCCGACAAATCACATTAGCTATACCTTCTATACCTCATAAAACAGGAAAGCCAGGGCAAACGCCCTGGCTTTCCTGTTGCTATACCTTAGGTACGGATTAGTATCTGTAGTATTCTGGCTTGTAAGGTCCTTCTACCTCCACGCCAATGTAGCGGGCCTGGTCTGGTGAAAGCTCCTCCAACTCCACACCGATTTTGCTCAGGTGCAGGCGGGCTACTTTTTCGTCCAGGTGCTTTGGCAGGGTGTATACCTTGTTCTCATAAGCCTCTGCGTTGGTCCACAGCTCCAACTGGGCAAGCGTTTGGTTAGAGAAGGAGTTCGACATCACGAAGGATGGGTGGCCAGTGGCACAGCCCAAGTTCACCAAACGGCCTTCAGCCAGCACAATGATGTCCTTGCCTTCAATGTTATACAAATCCACCTGCGGCTTGATTTCGTCTTTCGTATGGCCGTAGCTTCCGTTCAGCCAAGCCATGTCAATCTCGTTGTCGAAGTGGCCGATGTTGCAGACAATGGCTTTATCCTTCATGCTGCGGAAGTGCTCCTCCCGGATGATGTCTTTGTTGCCAGTGGCCGTCACTACGATGTCCGCTTCTTTCACGGCATCCGCCATCTTTTTCACAGCGAAGCCATCCATAGCAGCCTGCAGCGCACAGATTGGGTCGATTTCAGTCACGATAACACGGGCGCCGGCACCACGCAGGGATGCAGCAGATCCTTTCCCTACGTCACCGTAACCAGCTACTACCGCTACCTTACCGGCCATCATCACATCAGTGGCACGTCGGATAGCGTCAACCAATGACTCCTTGCAACCATATTTGTTGTCAAACTTAGACTTGGTAACAGAATCGTTCACGTTGATGGCAGGCATAGGCAGTGTGCCGTTCTTCATACGCTCATACAGTCTGTGTACACCGGTAGTGGTTTCTTCAGACAGGCCTTTGATACCGTCAGCCAGTTCAGGGTATTTGTCCAGCACCATGTTGGTCAGGTCACCGCCGTCGTCCAGAATCATGTTCAGGGGCTTGCGGTCTTCACCAAAGAACAGCGTCTGCTCAATGCACCAGTCAAACTCCTCTGCGGTCATACCTTTCCAGGCGTATACCTGAATGCCAGCTTCAGCGATGGCAGCCGCGGCGTGGTCTTGTGTGGAGAAGATGTTGCAAGAAGACCAAGTCACCTCAGCACCCAATTCCACCAGTGTCTCAATGAGAACGGCAGTTTGGATGGTCATGTGCAAGCAACCAGCAATGCGGGCACCGGCAAGCGGCTTGCTCGCGCCATACTCTTGGCGGATAGCCATCAGGCCAGGCATCTCTGCCTCCGCCAGTCTAATCTCTTTTCGACCCCAGGCGGCAAGCGATATATCCTTTACCTTGTACTTAAGTTGTGTATCTATCATGTTCTACTATTTTTCTAGGTAAGTCACAAAATTAAACAATTCCTAGTTCATTTTCAACAAAATATTGCTATAACAACTGATAGTCAGACACTTTGCCTTCTTCTTAAACACCGAAGCCCATGCCACAGGCACAGGCTTCGGTCGGTACAACCTTCAGACTTATTAGTTGTTAGCGATAATCTGCGCTCCCAGGCTGTTGGTGTTGCCAGAAGGCGGTGCCACAAAACCTTTCGCGAACACGGTATAGATGCGGCCATTGGCCACCTGCACGTTCGGCAGCGGCAGCACGACAGTGTTGGTTCCAGCCAATCTCACTTCCAAGTTATAAGTGCCGGCATCCACAGGAGTGAAAGCAGTGGCGCTTTTGAACGTACGGTTGCTGAAGAGCACCGGGCCGTTGGTCACGGCAATGTCTACGGCAGGGGCGTCAGGCGACAGGTGCACAAAACGTATATGGGCTTTTCCGGCCGCAGGAGTTGTCAGGTCATCCTCCAACACCACCGGCTCGATGGCGCTCAGGGTGTTCGCTGCGAACACAGAGTAGTTGGTGTTGGCATCTAGGTCCAAGTTGGCGTCTATCACGGAGGTGCTGGTTCCGGCGGCATTCACTTTAATGTTGCGTCGGCCTGACTCTACTTCCAGGTATGGCGTGTTGTTGGGGTAGGTAAGCGCAGTCGTGTTTACTTTTGAATTATCCACAAGCAGGTCCACGCCGGGGGCATCAGGCGAGGCATGCACGACCATCACCATGGCCATGTCATTGATAGTGATGTCTTCGTCGTCATCGTCGCAGCTTGTCAGGACTAGCGCTGGCAGAACAGCCAACAGCATAAGTTTCATCCATTTCTTCATAGTACTTAAAATTAAATGTGTAACTGAATAATTTGTCGTTGCTGAGATTACAACTAACCAGTCAACACTTTGTTTAATGTTTTTAAATAATTTTTAAACAAATAAATCAGAGAGAGAAAATCGTACCTTTGCAATCGCTATGAAGCACTACACCCCGGAAGAACAGGAATTCATACGCCAGCACCAGCACAGGAACCCTTCTGAGCTGATGCTGCAGGCTGGCCGCTACCCCAACCTGCCCGTGGCAGAGCTGGTGAAACAGATTCAGGCGCGGCAGAAGGCCGCTGAGAAGCTGCCTACTTGGGTGAGCCATCCAGACGTGGTGTTTCCGGTGGCGGTGTCGGTGGAGCAGAGCTCATCAGAGGCCGCTGCTGCTTACAAGGCGTCGCTGGTGTCAGGAGAGCTGCTCGTTGACCTGACGGGGGGCTTCGGGGTGGACAGCTTTTACTTTGCCAAGCGGTTCTCCCGCGTGGTGCATGTGGAGCAGAACGAGGAGCTCTCAGAGCTTGCGGCCCATAACTTCCAATTGCTGTGCGCTCAAAATATACAAGCTGTCAACTCTTCTGCCGAGGATTTCCTGAGCTCTTTCGAGGGCCAGGCTGATGTGCTATACCTGGACCCGGCGCGGCGCGGGGAACGTTCCGAGAAAGTGCACCTGCTGCAGGACTGCGAACCCGATGTGCAACGACTCTTGCCGCTGCTGCTCCAAAAGTCCAAGGCAGTGTTGCTCAAAACATCTCCCATGTTGGACATCGACCTGGCGCTGGAGCAATTAGGGTCCGTGTCCCAGGTATGGGTGGTGGCCGTGCAGAACGAATGCAAGGAAGTGCTATACCTGATTGAGCCATCAGCGGGGCAAACGGAGCGGCACGCGGTCAACCTGCTGGCGGGTGGTGGTATACAGCAAATCGATTTCACCAAAAGCCTGGAAGACCAGGCCAAGGTCCGATATGCTGACCCGGATGCCTACCTGTACGAGCCCAACGCAGCCATTCTGAAAGCCGGCGCCTACCGCAGCGTGGCCATAGCCTATGGACTGCACAAGCTGCACCCGAATAGCCACCTCTATACCTCCGCCACCCTTGTACCTGATTTCCCGGGGCGTGTGTTCAGTTGCCAGGGCAGCGGTCGCTACAACAAGAAAGAACTTTTTGCCAAGCTGCCTTCCAAGAAGGCTAACATCACGGTTCGCAACTTCCCCGAATCGGTGGCCGAGATTCGAAAGAAGACCGGCATCAAGGAAGGTGGCCAGGACTACCTCTTCTTCACAACCGACATGCATCAGAAGCCCATCGTGCTGTACTGCAGGAAGGCGACGGCAGCTTCTTCCTAAATATTTTATTCTACCCTTCTTGGCACTATATCTGTTTTCCGGCATCAATCACATTTGACGCATCTTAAACTAGAGTTGCAGCTATTGAGCCATTCAAGAGACTGTGCACCTGTTACATACATTACCTGAATACTGGGTTAGTGCTATATGACAATGAATACCTATTTACACTAAACTTCGTGTTATAGCATTATATTAATACTTAACTCATTAACTGTTAGCAACATAAAACGTAAAACAGGGTAGCCCGCTACGTGTGCGGGGTTTGTTCTACTTAAATTGAAGGCTATGAAACGCAATAACGAGCAAGACCAGAATAAGAGCAACAGCAACAAGAACATGAGTTCTTCTAGCCAGATGCAGGGCTCATCTTCTCAGAAAAACACGCCTACATCCAAGAGCGGCAGCCAGTCTCAGGTAGGCGGCGGCAGCCAGAGCGGCAAGAGTTCAGGTTCCTCCTCTTCCTCCACCAGCAGCAAAAGCGCCTCACAGGGCAGCCAGACACAGGCCAAGAGCAGCGGCCAGGGACGTGGCTGGCACGGCGACCCACAGGGACATGCCAAAGCCGGTAGCCAAAGTCACAAAAACGATACGCCTTCGGCGAGCAGCAAGAGCAGCGGCAAAAGCTCATCCGGCAGCGGAAAGGGCAACTCCTAAGCTTGCTTTCACTTCCTTAGAGCTAAACCCCGGAAAGCCTGTGGCCCCTGCCGCAGGCTTTCCGGCTTTGGCAGGTATAAAAACCAGCTGGACAAGGCACCGTAAACCAATAGTGAATATCACTACGTGTCACACATTTACACACAACGAGCTATGACAAACAAGACAGATAAACCCAACGAGTCCAAAAGCAATCCTGAAAAGTCGTTTGAGGCCGGCAAGAAGGGCGGAAAGCCTTCTACCGAAATCACGGGTCAGGCATCAGACGTATTGAAAGGCTCAAAAATCGTTAACCGCACAGGCGGGCAGTCTTCTGGCGATGACAGAAATGACCAGTCACAGCAGGACAAAGGCCGATAGGCATTGAGACTGCTACAATTGGGCTGAATGCCAAGCGGACAGAGTAACACCGAATTTTTAAATAAAAACAGACTATGAAAAACGAGAAAGAAAATAAAGGCTTGGCCAAGGGCCAGCAGCAGACAGAACTGGATAAAACCAACAAGGGCAGCAAGTCGGACACCAGCAACAGCCTGGAGCGCGACGCAGTAGGCAAAATGGGCTCTAACAACCCCACCCCTCAGGCCCGCACCGATAACGAGCAGGACGATCAGAAAAACAAATAGCGACAGGTATAGATTGAAGAGCCCCATCACCCAGGTGCCGTCACAGCAAGGGAGGATGGGGCTCTTCTTGCTTTTCACGCCAGGTGGCCATACCTTGATGTAATACAGAGAGACAAACATGACTCCATACGAAGCACACGCCATACAGGAGCTGCAGGACTGGCAACTGGAGATGCGCAGCGACCCCTCGTTCGTCAACAGGCTATCGAAGCGGATGCAGAACAAGCTGAACAGTTACATACCGGAGCGGGTGCACCAGGCCATCACGGGCACTATCAAGCAGATGGTGCGGGCAGTGCTGTTCGGGTCTGGACTCACCACCCGTAAACCCTACCCTTTCACTTCACTGCAACTGACGGAAAACCTGGTGCAGGAGCGGATTGATTTTTACAGGAAAGCCGCCGCGGCTGAAGGAGGCATCACCGGGGCCGGAGGCATTTTGCTAGGCTTTGCCGATTTCCCGCTGCTGCTGAGCCTGAAGCTGAAACTGCTGTTTGAGATTGCCGCCCTCTACGGCTACTCCGCCGAGGACTACCGGGAGCGGGTATACCTGTTGCACATCTTCCAACTCGCCTTCAGCAGCCAGCAGCAGCGCCGGCAGGTATACCAGCGACTGGAGCACTGGGAACAGCAGGCACAGCACCTGCCGCAGGACATCCACCAGTTCGACTGGCGCACCTTTCAGCAGGAGTACCGCGACTACATCGACTTAGCCAAGATGGCGCAGCTGATTCCTATTGTAGGGGCCCCGATAGGAGCCGTCGTCAACTACCGCCTCATCAACAAACTGGGCGCCACGGCCATGAACGCCTACCGTATGCGGTGGCTGGAGGAGAAAAAGAAACTACGGCAGCCGTGAAAACTCCCTCTGTGGGCGGCCTCTCCTCTTTCACACATAAACCATTCGATGTACCCATGAAGACGAAGAGCGTTACGATAGTAGAGTTTCCTTTCAACTTAGGCCTGAAAGAGCCGTCGCCCGGAAAAGCGCCAGGCGTGGGTAGGCTACCGGAATGGCTGCGCCAACTTGGCTTTCACAAACTGCTGGCGCCAGAAGCCACTTGGGTACTTCCCTCGCCTGCTTACCGGATGCACCTCGACCCGGAAACGCATGTGCTGAATGCCGACGCTATTGTGGCCTATGCACAGCAGGAGGCCAAATTGCTAAGTGAGGTGCTGAATGACCAGAGTTTCCCGCTGGTGCTAGGCGGGGATTGCAGCATTTTGGTCGGTAGCGCACTCGCTTTGAAGCAGCGCGGAAACTACGCCCTCTTCTATCTGGACGGGCACACGGATTTTATGGAACCCTCCTTCTCCGAGACAGGTGGTGCAGGCGGTATGGCTGCGGCCTTTGCCGCCGGTCTAGGTCCTCAGAAGTTAACAGACATACAGGGCCAGAGGCCTTACATCCCGGAGAATCAGGTATGGTGTGTGGGCAACCGCGAGTACGACCAGGCCTACGAGCGCATCATCTGGGAATCCCAAGCAACTTATTTTTCACTGGCACAACTGCGGGAGACAGGTATAGCCGCGTGTGTCGGCTCTTTTCTAGGTATGGTGGAAACGCGGCAACTGGATGGGTTCTGGCTGCACCTGGATGTGGACGTGCTGGACGATGCGGTGATGCCCGCCGTTGACAGCAGAACGCCCGGAGGCCTCAGTTACGATGAGTTGAACCAGATGCTATACCTGCTGCTCTCGAGCCCCAAAGCCACCGGAATGGAAATCACCATACTGGACCCGGATTTGGACCCAACCGGCGACTACACCACCGCGTTCATCCACCACTTCACTGACACCTTTCGGAAAGCGCGGCAGGTATAGCCACACATTAACCAGACGAAAAATTACTTCTTCCCGCTCACCCATTTGTTGCCTTTCAGCCAGAAGCGCCAGGGCAACAGGGCATCGTCGCCGGCATAATCAATCCCGATGCGGGGACCGATGGCCATACCTTCGGCGGGCACTTCCATGCCTCTGTCTTCAATCCAGATGGTGTCGCCGGTAAGGGAAGTGCCGTAGTGTTTGCGGTCTATGCCCAGGGCGATGCTCATCACGCCCGGTCCGGCGGTGAGGTTGGGTTTGATGGCTGCCATGTTGCGCCGCAGCAGCATCTCTTCTATACCTTCCACAGGCTCGATGGCCCTAACCAGCACGGCATCGGCCCGCCCCTCCACGTTGGTGATGATGTTGAAGAGGTTGTAGATGCCGTACACGAGATACACATAGGCCACCCCGCCTTCGTGGTACATGATTTCGGTGCGCTGGGTGCGGCGGTTCATATGGGCATGGCAGGCTTTGTCGCCTATGCCGGCGTAGGCCTCCGTCTCCACAATGATGCCGCCGGTCAGAATGCCATCGTGGTTTGTGTACAGGTGCTTCCCCAGCAGGTCCTGCGCAATTTGCACCACATCCGGTCGGGTATAGAATGACTTCTCCAGCTTCACTTTCTCTGTCTAATGGTATGGGAGAAGGTACGGCAGGTATAGCCGGAGGTTGAGTTGCAGGTATAGCAGTTCTTTCGCCCAGCCCATAATTATGAATCCATAATTCTTAATTCATAATTAAAATGCACTACCTTTGCCTCTAAATTGGTGGCCTTTACTGCTTCCGTGGTAAAAGCCTTAAAAGGGAAATAGGTGCGATACCTATGCTGTTCCCGCAACTGTAATCTTCAAAAGAGGGTTAGCCATCACCAATGCCACTGTGCCGCCACGCGTCATGGGAAGGCCGGCTGACCGAAGAGAGCCAGGAGACCTGCCAGTCCGACAAACATAGTCGTATGCTTTCGGGTAAAAAGCTGCACGGCCTTCGCTATACCTGCGCGCGCTGTTCCTGCCCTATACCTGCCTGCATGCTTCGGGATTTAAGCGAACGTATACATGGCAAAGTCTTCTTACCGTCTTCTTCTGTGCCTGGCCGCGCTGTCAGGTATAGCCCCCGCTGCCCTCGCGCAGCAGGACACGGCGCAGTACCAGCTCCGCACGGTGGAGGTGTTCGGCAAACCCGCGGAGGTGTTCGCCTCCGGCAGCCGCGTGAGCATCCTCGACAGCAGCTTTGTACAGATGCATGCCTCCGGCTCGCTGGTTGATGCCCTGCAGGCGCGCACGCCCCTGTTCCTCAAGACCAACGGCCCAAGCGGCATCTCCACCCCTACTTTCCGGGGCACCAGCGCCACCCACACCGCCGTCCTCTGGAACGGTCTCAACATCGACATGCCCGCCCTGGGCCTAAGCGATTTCTCTCTTTTGCCCCTGACGAGCCTGGGTTCCATATCTGTGCAGCATGGCGCGGCAGGCGCTACCTATGGTAGTGGCGCCATAGGCGGGGCCGTTTCGCTCAGTTCTCCTGTGTATGACAAACCCGGATTCGGGGCAACGGTGCAGCAGGAAATCGGCAGTTTCGGTCGCTACTTCTCCAGCGCAGGAGGCCACTATGTCGGTCAGAAAGTATCGGTTGGGATGAGTGGGTATAGGTTGAGCGCGGCGAACGACTTTCCCTACAAAGACTACGGGAGCTTCGGGGCACCGACACGCCTACAGGAGGAGGCACAGGTGGCGCAGCATGGCTTCACACAAGATGTGACCTGGCAGCTAAGCGAGAAAAGCCGACTGGCGCTGCACGGCTGGTATACCTATGCAAACCGTGAAGTGCCGCCCGCTCTGGGAGCTGCCAACGTCAGTACCCGACAAGTAGACAAGAACCTGCGCCTGATGGCCGATTTTGGCCACGACAGTAACTGGGGCGAGACCACAGTGAAGGCCGCTTGGTTCTCCGACTACCTTCGCTATACCGATTACAGCAACAACTCCCTCACCGACATCAACACCTACCAGTTGCAGGCGGAGCAGACCTATACCTACGCCCGTCGTTGGAGCCTGCGTGGCGGCGTGAACCTCCAGCATTTTGTGGCTGATGTGCAGGGCTATGGCGGCACCGTCACCGAAGATAGGGCATCCGCCTTTTTGCTCTTCCGCTATGACCCCACCCGCCGGCTGGACCTGAGCCTGAACGTGCGGCAGGCCTTTGTGAAGGGCTACAACCCCACGCCTGCCCCCACGCTGGGTGCCAACTGGCTGTTTCTACAGCAAAACAACCACCGCCTATACCTGAAGGGCAACGTCTCGGGCAGCTACCGGGTGCCCACGCTGAACGAACGCTTCTGGCAGCCCGGCGGCAACCCCGACATCAAACCCGAACAAGGTTGGAACTACGAGAGCGGCCTGTGCCATACCTTTACCCACGGCTCCTGGCACATCGAGACGGAGGCTTCTGCCTACCGCCTGCTTTTGGACAACTGGGTGCAGTGGATGCCGCTGGAGTCAGGGTACTGGTCGCCACGCAACCTGCAGAAGGTGCGGGCGCAGGGCCTAGAGCTCAGCACCCGCGCCAGCAAAAAAATGGACGAACTTTCTGTGGCCGCTACCGCCGCCTATACCTATACCACTTCCGAACAGGTGGAGGCCTACGAGGGGCCGGAGGAACTCAACCTCCAGCTGGCCCATGTGCCGCTGCACAAGGCCCAATTGGGCGCCGATGCCGCCTTCCGTGCCTGGAGCTTTCTGGGAAACCTCACTTATAACGGCCTGCGCTATACCAACAACAGCAACACCAGCAACCTTCCGGCCTATACCTTGCTGAGTTTGGCGCTGAGCAGGAGAATCGACATTGGCCAGTACCAGATCATCGCCTCTCTCCGCTCCGACAATGCCACCAATGCGAATTACTATGTGCTGGAGAACATGCCCATGCCGCCGCGCAGCTTCGCCGCCAGTTTACGCTTTGTCATACCCTAACCATACCGTTTTAAGAATAGCTACATGAAAAAAATTACCCGCTTCCGCAGCTTTGTACTTTCCGCTGCCTTCACCTTTGGCGCCCTCGCCTTCACCGCCTGCGACGACGATTCCAAGGGTCCAGTTGGTGAGTATGCCCGCGACGGTGTGCTCATCTCCAACGAGGGCGCCATGACCAAATCCAACGCATCAGTGAGCTTCTACAACCACGGGAGCCGCTCGGTGGAGAATGAGTCGTTCAAGAAAGTAAACGCGCCACTCGTGCTGGGCGATGTGCTGCAGCACTTATCTGTGCACGGCGACAGGGCCTTTTTGGTGATGAACAACAGCGGAAAGGTGACCGTGGCAGATGCCAACACGCTCAAGGCGCAAGCCGAAATCACAGGTATGCACGCCCCGCGCTACTTTGTGGCCCTCAACAACGAGAAGGGCTACGTGACCGAATGGTTGGGCTATGACCCCACCACTTATATATATGGCACCGGGCGTGTGGCCGTTGTTGACTTGAAGACGTACACGGTCACCAAAACTATACCGGTGGGCGTGCAGCCCGAGCAGCTGGTCATTAGTGGCGGAAAATTGTTTGTAGCCAACAGCGGCGGCAACACCGTGAGCGTCATCAACACCGCAACCGACGCCGTGGAGACTTCCATTCTGGTGAACGATGGCCCGAACAGCCTGGCGCTGGACCGTAACAACGTGCTGTGGGTGAGCAGCAGCGGATTAAAGTCCTACAACAGCGACTATTCAGTGGACGAAGAGAACAGCAAACCGGGCACCCTTGCCAAAATCAACACGGGCAGCAATGCGGTCATCTCGACTCTTGCCTTTACACAGAAGGCACCCTCGCCCAGCAAACTCACACTCAATGGCAACCGCGACAAACTCTATTTCCTGTTCAACAACCGGGTATACGTGCAGGATGTGAATGCCTCTGCGCTGCCTGCCGCCCCACTTATTGACCGCGGCGCCTATGTGCCCTATGGCTTCTATGGTCTGGGTGTAGAGCCATCCACAGGTATGGTTTACGCTGGCAAGGCGCCCAACTTCAGCTCCAACGGCTGGGTGGTACGCTACAACAACCAGAGCGGTGCCCCTGTGGACTCATTCCAGGTAGGCGTGGCTCCCAACGGCTTCGTGTTCCGGTAAAGTATACCTGATGCTAAAACAGAAAGCCCGACCACAGTACTGTGGTCGGGCTTTCTGTTTTAAAGATTCACCAAGGTATGCATTACTGTTTCGTGTCAGGGCGTTTGTCTCGCTTGCCATCTTGGTTGTAGGCGCTGTCGCCTATGGCTGTGCCTTCGCGGCCTTCATAGATTTCCTCCATATTCTCAGTGGTATCGCCATAGGTTCCCGTTCTGTCTGCTTCTTCAGTGCGTTCTATGTCGCTTCGCTCTGTGTTCGTCTCGCCTGGGTCAGTACCGGTGTTGCAGGCAGTCATACCCGCACCCAGCAGCACCATTGCCAGCAGATATGCTTTTATCTTTGATATTTTCATAGTCAGGTTTTTTTCGTGTTCTTCTCTTGTCCTGCCCACTCTGGTGAGCCCTTTAATGTACGGCTTACAGCCAAAATGAGTTAGAAAACGCTACTGCTTCCTGGTATACGCCGTATGAGGATGTAAACCTCAGACAGAAAACCATGGAAAAGAACCAGGATAAAAACCCGCCCCAGAAAACGACCAAAGAAATGTCATCGGATGTAGAGAAGGTGAAGAACCAACACCAATCTGCCCCTCCCAAAGGACCTGCGGAACAACAGCAGAAAGACAGCAACCGAAGCAGAGAGGACGAAGAAGCAGAAAAAGGCCACTCGTAATGCGGCTGCCAAGGCGCTATACCTTACCTTTGTGGCCATACCTGACATGCCATGAAGAAAGCGTTTTTGAAGCCGCCTGTTAAGCGCAAACTGCTCATCATCTTGCTGCTCTGCCTTTTCACGTCCTCTGCGCTGCAGCTGTATACCTTTGGCACCAACGCCGGCTTCTTCGCCAACTGGTTCCGGATGTTCTTCACGCTCTTCGTGCTGGTCGCCACCACCGTACTGGCCATCGTGCCGGGGGTGAACTACCTCGTCAACAAGACCTCTGAACTCCTGCGCTGAGCGAAAGCCCACGGAGCTGCAGAAGTATACCTACAAGGAAATCATACCTTCAAAAGCCACCGCGTCCGGTGGCTTTCCTGTTTCACTGCGAATTAGCCCATCCGGTGAACCCACCCCCGCTCCCGACTGTTGACAAGGCAGTAATAATTCAGAAAGCGGCGCAGAATCTGTAGTTTTGCGCCCTGCGCTTGTATCAGGCGCTTCGTAAATCATATTTCCCGACTTTGAAGAAGCCAACCATACTGCTTATCACGCCACCGCTCACGCAGCTTAACACCCCCTATCCTGCCACCGCATACATCAAAGGCTTCCTGAAAGGGCAAGGCTATACTGTCACGCAGGCTGACTTTGGCATTGAGCTGGTGCTGCGCATGTTCACCAAGGCAGGGCTGAGCAGGATTTTCCAGGCGGTGGAGGAAGGCGATTTTGAGCTGTCGGACAACAGCCGCCGCATCCTGCGCCTCAAACGAGAGTACCTGCAGACCATCGAGCCGGTCATCCGCTTCCTGCAGAACAAGGACACGACCCTGGCCCAGCAAATCAGCTACAGCCGCTACCTGCCCGAGGCCTCCCGCTTCGACCAGGTGGAGGACATCGACTGGGCGTTTGGTAGCATGGGCATCAGCGACAGGGCGCGCTACCTGGCTACGCTATACCTGGAGGACCTGGGCGATTTGATTAAGGAGACCATTTGCCCCTACTTCGCCTTCAGCCGCTATGCCGAGAAACTAGCCCTGTCGGCCACCTCATTTGACCCGCTGGAAGAGTCGCTGCAGCAGGAGCCTAACCTGATAGACCAGATGCTGCTGGAGGTGTTGGAGGAGCGCCTGCAGGAGGTGCAGCCTGATGTGGTGGGCTTATCCATCCCTTTCCCAGGTAACCTGTACGGCGGTCTGCAACTAGCCCAGCATGTCAAGCAAAACTACCCGCACATCCATACCTTGATGGGCGGCGGCTACCCGAACACCGAACTGCGCGGCCTGCGGGAGCCGCGCCTGTTCAAGTATATTGATTTTGTGACGCTGGACGATGGCGAAGGTCCTTGGCTGAAACTGCTGGAGTACCTGCAGGGCGAGCGCCAGGTGGATTTTCTGCAGCGCACATTCATGTTACAGAATGGCCAGGTGGAGTACATCAACGGCTGCCTTGACAAAGACATACCACATATCGAAGTCGGCACGCCCGACTACAGTGACCTGCCGCTGCAGGAGTACCTGTCGGTAATTGACGTCATCAACCCAATGCACCGCCTCTGGAGCGATGGCCGCTGGAACAAACTGACCGTTGCTCATGGCTGCTACTGGAAACGCTGCTCCTTCTGCGACATCACCCTCGACTACATCTCCCGCTACGAAGCCGCTCCAGCCACGCTGCTGGTAGACCGCATTGAGCAGATTATCGCCCAAACCGGCCAGACTGGTTTCCATTTCGTGGACGAAGCCGCACCGCCTGCCGCACTACGCGATTTGGCCATCGAGCTCATCCGCCGTGGCGTCAAAATCACCTGGTGGGGAAACATCCGCTTTGAGAAAACATTTACCCCAGATTTGTGCCGTTTGCTGGCCGAGTCAGGTTGCATCGCCGTATCCGGCGGCTTAGAGGTGGCCTCGGACCGCCTGCTCGCCCTCATGCAGAAAGGCGTTAGCATTGCCCAGGTAGCCCGCGTGACGGATGGCTTCACCCAGGCGGGAATCATGGTGCATGCCTACCTCATGTATGGCTTCCCGACGCAGACGGCGCAGGAGACGGTGGATTCGCTGGAGGTGGTGCGGCAGCTTTTCCTGAACGGCGTGATACAGTCCGGCTACTGGCACCGCTTCAGCATGACGGCGCATAGCCCGGTAGGCAAGCACCCGGAAAAGTTCGGTGTGGTGAAGGTAGGGCCGCCGGAAGGAAACTTCGCCTATAACGACCTCTGGCACGACGACCCCAATGGCACCGACCATGAGGTTTTCGGTCCAGGACTAGCCAAGGCGCTCTACAATTACATGCACGGCGTGGCGCTGGAGGAGCCCCTCTCGTTCTGGTTCGATTTCAAAGTACCCCGCGTCACCGTGGACCGCAACCTGATTGCCAAGGCCATACAGGAGCCCGGCAAACCCGACAGCGAACGCAAACTCGCTCGGGTATTCTGGCTGGGTCATGTGCCGGAAATAGAGTTTACGATGATTGCCCAGAAGGGCCAGACGATTGAGCGCTGCGAATTGACCTTCTACGAAAAAGCAGAAGACTTCCAGATAAAGACAACTGCCAGCATCGGGCAATGGATTCTGGAGCAACTCACGATTCTGACAGCCCCGAATGCGCCTGCTATAACCTTGAAGCAGTTGGAGGAGTCTTACCCGCTGGACGCGCACCTGAGCTTCACGGAATTCCTGGCGTCGCCGGTATGGTTTGAGCTGCGGGAAAAGGGGCTGCTGCTGTTGTAAGCAGAGCACATATAAAAAAGGGAGAGGCGCTTCATCAGCGCCTCTCCCTTTTTTATACCTATGGCATCGTTATTTTTTAGTTTCGGCAGGTACTGCTGGTGTGTACTCAAACCCGAACCTTTTGGCATACTCCCTTAGAGGTTCAAGACCGACCGCTGCACGGCGCTTGTCTACATTGGCTTCGTCTTCTATCTGGTAAAATTCAGGTTTGTTGGTCTCAGGGTTTGTCCGTACCTGACTTCCGTAAACCTGTGGCTGGTTGTTGTACATACGCACTCTGTCCTCTGTTAGAGCCACGCTACTTTTGCTGAGTTCTCCTTTGGCAGCAGCTTCTCGCAAGAGCGGCAGGTATCCTTCCATTATCTCCTTCTCTTCCGGGCTGATATGCTGAATCACCAACCAGGCAGCATTGCTCGCTTTATTGCCTACCAGGCTTTTGCCAGGCCAGCCATGCTTTTCAATGATTGCCTGCACCTGCTGCAGGTTTTCTTTGTCGGTGGCCTGCATCTTGCGAATCAATTCCTGGAACTGCTCTGACTGCGGCCCATGCTCCTGCTGCACCTGGCCTAACATCATCCTGTACTTCTGGTCTGTCTCGTGAATCCGCTCCAGTTGCTCCTTCAGGGGTTTGTTGTAGTTGGCTTCGGCTTTGTCGACTTTAGTTTGCAACTGCTGGACCAGCTGTGCCCAACGTTTGTCGTCGCGTAGGCTGCTCAGGTCGCTGTCCTGCTTCATGTGGCTGATATCCATCCATCCTTTTTCCACGGCCTTCTCTAAGTGGGCGAATGCTTTGCTCTTGTCTCCGGCCAATGCCCAGGAGCAAGCAGCATTGTAGTGGTCTGAACTCCCACCCTTTCCGTCTTTTAGCGCCTGGTCGTACATTTGCCCGGATGCCTTGTAGTCTTTCGCCTCGTATTTCGAGTTGGCATCGGCAATGGATTGCGCCAGTGCAGCAGTACTTATGCCACCGGCCAGCAGCAAAGAGAGTATAAAGGTTTTCATAGCTGTATAAGTTAGTTTATTAAATATAGTAAAAAATATATAAATCCTATACTTCCTTCCCTAATTTGACAGCAAGTACAGAAGCAGCACTGTACCTCCAAAAAAGAAGCCGTAGGTATAGCAGGGCTAAACATACGGCTTCATGAGATCGCCAAAAAATTAATTTAGTTGTTCCTATACTTGTCACGTACCGCCTTGAACTCAGAGCCTGCTTTCCAAACAGGCCACTCTGAGGAATTGGCCAGACGTGCGCCTACTTTGTAGAGCAGCTTCAGGTCCTCCACGGCGCCATCCATTTTGAAATCCGGATGCACCTGGTCAGAGGGTTTGTGGTAGGTATTGGCGTAATAGGCGTCTAATTTTTGTATGCCCCCTTCCTTGCCTCCTTCCACCATGTCTATACCTGGCCCGATGAACAAAGCCGGCACCCCAATTTTGGCGAAATTGAAGTGGTCGGAGCGGTAGTACAAACCAGCCTCGGGATTCGCCTCCGGAGCGATGTAGCGGCCAGCGGCCTCTGCTTCTTTGGTGATGTAGTCCTCCAGTTCCGACTGCCCCTTGCCATACAGCACGATGTCTTTGGTCTGGCCATAGGAGTTAAGCATGTCCATGTTGATGTTGGCCACAGTCTTCTCCTTCGGGAAGACCGGGTTCTCGGCGTAGTAGGCGGAGCCCCACAGGCCCTGCTCTTCGGCCGTCACGGCCAGGAACACGATAGTCCGTTCCGGCTGCGTAGGCTGGTTTTTGAAAGCTTTGGCAATCTCCAACAGACCCGCCACACCGCTGGCATTGTCCACTGCCCCGTTGTAGATGCTGTCGCCCGAGGCATCCGCCTTGCCTATACCCAGATGGTCCCAGTGGCCGGTGTAGATGATGGTCTCGTCGGGGCGCTGGCTGCCTGTGATTTTGGCTATGAAGTTGGAGGTCTTATCATACCTCGTCTTCACTTGCATGGACGTGCTCACCTGCAGGTTCATCGGCATCGGCTTATTACCTGGCTTGAACACTTTGCTCATGATAGCCTCGTAATCCATACCTGCTGCGGCGAACAGTTTCTCGGCAACCGGCGTGGTCACCCAGCCTTCCATGGCGCACTTGTAGGTTTCCTTGCCGCGGCTGTCGAGGTACATCTTGGAGGTGTTCCAGTTGTTCTGCACCACTTCAAAGCCATACCCGGCTGGCTCGGTGCTGTGGATGATGAGCGCGCCTTTCGCTCCCTGACGGGCAGCCTCCTCAAATTTATAGGTCCAGCGGCCGTAGTAGGTCATGGATTTGCCATTGAACACTTTTGGGTCCTGGGCATAGAAGCCTGGGTCGTTCACCAGAATCAGCACCACTTTGTCTTTCACATCCAGGCCGGCATAGTCGTTCCAGTTATACTCCGGTGCTACGATGCCGAAACCGGCGAACACCAGCTCGCTTGGGTCCAGGTCGATTTTCTCATCAGTGCGCCTGGTCCAGATGACGTAATCGGTACGCCCCTCTAGCTTCAGCTCCTGCCCCTTACCCTTAATGGTCATGGTCGGGCTGGCTGTTGTCTTGACCTCTACCATGGGCACCTCCTGCACATAGCTATTGCCGTTGCCGGGCTCCAGGCCAAGTGCCTTGGCTTCACGTTCCAGGTAAGCCAGCGTTTTCTGCTCACCCGGGGTGAAGGGCTTGCGCCCCTCCAGTTCATCATCGGCCAGCGCAGTTACATATTTCCCATAGCTCTCGGTGGTAAGTGCGGCTACGGTCTCAGCGCCGGCCTCCTCGGTGCCCGGGCTGGAAGACTGACAGGCAGCGAACATGCCAGCCATCAAAGCAGGCAACAGGAGGGGTTTTATTCTTTTCAGCATCGTGCGTCGTTTTGGGTAAGGTATAGGTACGGGCTTATTTGGACACCTTAAAGTACGCAAACCCGCTCAAGAAAAAAAGCACCCACGGCAATCGCCGAAGGTGCTTTCCTTGTATACCTGTGCTATACCTTAGTCTCGCTTCGACTTGAGCAGTTGCCGCAGTTCGGCCAGCTCGTCGCGGTACTTGGCGGCCTGCAGGAAGTCGAGGTCTTTGGCGGCGGCTTCCATCTGCTTCTCGGTCTTCTTGATGAGCTTCTCGAGTTCGTCGCGCTTCATCATCTGAATCACGGGTTCTGCCGCAATCGACACCTCCTCCGGACCAGCGTATATCTTCACTTCCTTCTTCTTGTTATCGGCGACGGATGTCTGCTCAAATATCTCGTCCTTCGTCTTAAGGATGGTTCGTGGCGTGATACCGTGCTCAATGTTATAGGCCATCTGGGTGGCACGACGACGGGTAGTCTCGTCAATGGCACGTTGCATGGAGCCGGTCATGCGGTCAGCATACATGATAACTCGCCCCCGCTCGTTACGGGCGGCACGGCCCATCGTCTGAATCAGGGAACGTTGGTCGCGCAGGAAGCCTTCTTTGTCGGCGTCGAGTATCGCCACCAGGCTCACCTCCGGCAAATCCAGTCCCTCGCGCAGCAGGTTCACGCCTATCAGCACGTCTATCTCGCCCAGGCGCAGCTCCCGCAGAATTTCCACCCGGTCCAGGGTCTTCACCTCTGAGTGCAGGTACTTCACCTTGATGTTGAGCCGGTCCATGTACTTGGTCAGCTCCTCCGACATACGCTTGGTCAGGGTTGTCACCAGCACCCGCTCGTTGCGCTTGATGCGCTCGTCCACCTCATCCAGCAGGTCGTCCACCTGGTTGACGCTTGGGCGGACTTCAATCTCTGGGTCCAGCAGGCCAGTCGGGCGGATAATCTGCTCCACAATCACACCTTCGGATTTCTGAATCTCGTAGTCGCCCGGCGTGGCACTTACGAACACCACCTGGTGCATCAGGCTCTCGAACTCATTGAAGGTGAGCGGACGGTTGTCCATAGCGGCCGGCAGACGGAAACCATACTCCACCAGCGCCACCTTGCGGGAACGGTCGCCGCCCCACATGGCGCGTACCTGCGGCACCGTCACGTGGCTCTCGTCAATCACCATCAGGAAATCATCGGGAAAGTAGTCGAGCAGGCAGAACGGACGCGCACCGGGGGCGCGGCGGTCGAAGTAGCGGGAGTAGTTCTCAATGCCGGAGCAGTAGCCCAGTTCGCGAATCATCTCCAAGTCAAACTCGGTGCGTTCCTTGATGCGCTTAGCCTCCACCACCCGGTCCTCTTTCAGGAAATACTCGTGCTGCGCCACCATGTCGTACTGTATCTCATGAATGGCCTGCTGCAGCGTGTCCTTTCCCGTCACGAAAAGGTTGGCCGGGTATAGCGTGATGGCTTTCTCATCGGCCAGCTTCTTTCCCGATACCGGGTCGATGCGGTGAATCTGCTCCAGCTCATCGCCGAAGAAGTACAGCCGGTAGGCAAAGTCCGCGTAGGCCGGGAAGATGTCCACAGTGTCGCCTTTCACGCGGAAGGTTCCACGTGTGAACTCGGCTTCGGTGCGGCTGTAGAGAATCTGCACGAAGGTATAGAGCAGGTTGTTGCGGCTATACCTTTGGCCCGGCGCCAGGTGCAGCACGTTCTTACCGAACTCCTCAGGGTTACCGATACCATAGATACACGACACCGATGCCACCACAATCACATCGCGACGGCCCGACAGCAGCGCCGATGTGGTATGCAGGCGCAGCTTCTCGATTTCCTCATTAATTTGCAGGTCCTTCTCGATGAATACATCCGAGGAGGCGATGTAGGCCTCCGGTTGGTAGTAGTCGTAGTAGGAGATGAAATACTCGACGGCATTCTCGGGGAAGAACTGCTTGAACTCGCCGTATAGCTGTGCGGCCAGGGTCTTGTTGTGGCACAGCACCAGCGTGGGCTTACCCACGTTCTTGATGACGTTGGCCATGGTAAAGGTCTTGCCCGTGCCGGTGGCGCCCAACAGCACCTGTGCCGGCTCCCCGCTTTCTATACTCTTGGTGAGTTGGGCTATGGCTTTCGGCTGGTCGCCGGTTGGTTGAAACTCTGATGTTAGCTGAAAATCCATTCGTTGATTTTACGACATGTAAAGATATACTATAACATGAAAAGACAGCTGTAAGTTTAGCTTTTGCAAAGTATTAGCTGCTGCGGCTCAGGTATAACAAAACAAAAAGCCTGCTCTGAAAGCAGGCTTTTGCTCGTCTAACTATTCCTAACAAAAACAACAAAACACTATCTCTATTCTAGGTGCCGTTGGCATCGCGGCCGCATACCTGCTTTACCTTCACGGGAGGGTACATCATGTGGACGGCGAAGCAGAGAGGCCCGTGGTCACCATACAGCTCCAAAGACAAATCGAGCAGGAGACCTGGCTGCTGCAGTTCCAGGGGCAGGTTGTCGGTAGTGACAAAGCCGCTGGGCAGTTGCCCCACATACTCCTTGCTGCGTTGCCCGTTGCCCTCCTCTTCCAGGATGCGGAGCAGGAACCAACCGTTCTGGCAGTCGGAGCCCACTACCTCCACCCGCACGCAGGCAGGAGACACTTCCTCTTCTTCGGAGCAGCTCACGGCGAGCAGCGCCAGAAGAAGGTAGAGCAGGCAGACAAACAAGGTACTCTTCATAGTTTTATTCTGTACTAAGTGCGTGGATATTCTGGGTATTTCCGGATACCGCCCTAACCAGGGCTTTAGCTCTCAGCTAGAGGAGGGTAGTAGTCTTCTGCATAGCCTTGTTGCGTTCGCCCTGTGTTAGGGTTTGTCGGTCACCGGTATAAAATGTATGTATCTGTAAAGACTGCGTTCGGGTCGGTGCCGGTGAAGGTACTCTCCAGCACCAGCCTGTTGGCCTGCCTGGACTTCACCTTAAACTTGGCGTACCAGCTGAACTGGCTCAGTAGGAAGCCTCCTGCATACCTGTAATCCGCTTTGTACTTGTCGCGGTAGGTATAGCCGTCCGTTTGTGTGCCAGCCCGGTATAGAAAGGCGCTGTCTGCCCGGAACTCGAAGTAATCTTCGGCTCTGCCAAGGTATACCTGGGTGTTGCAGTTGCCGCTCCGGCAAAGCCTGTTGTCTACGCGCTCTATCTGCCACTTGCCTAGCACGGCCTGCTGCGTTTCGGCTGCATCCAACTGCGGCGCCACGGTCTCTTCCTTGTCTGAACAACCCAGCAACGATGTTAAAAGGATGGCTGCGGCTGCCCCGTACCATTTAATCGATTTCATGGCAAAATTTAAACGTGAAGAATGCCGCTGGAAACAGTCGCCGCGTTATTGGCCACTTCCTCCTGCTGCGCGCAGCCCGACAGCAGCACTGACAGAATGAGGAGCGCCAGCAAAATGTACCATCCTGAGAGGTTGCTCTTTCCTGCGGCAACCAGGGCTACCAACGTTTGGAGAATCGATTTCATGAACAGCATCTTTTGCATAGCGCCTTTATCAATCTTTTTACACTTACATGATTCCGATTGGGCAGCGATGGTTGCAAGGGCCGGCAAAAAAACCGAAAATTATTTTCGGCCGCTGCCCAGTTGGTAGTTCACACCCATGCTCAGGCCAAAGGCATAGGGCTTGCCCTGTGGCGCCATGGCCTTGTCAGGCTCCGCCACTAGCGTGCTGAAGTAGTTTCGGAACTCTGGCCCCAGCACCACCGTCAGGTTGTCGGAAATGCGCTTGCCCACCCCCAGCGACATGTTGCCCGACAGCTGCATGTTGCGGAAAGGTGACTCCTCGTCGTTGGAGGAATAGCTCACAGACTGCACATCGCTGTTAGAGGCGGAGATGCTCGACTCCACCAGGAAGTTGGCCGCCACGCCTCCGGAGGCATACCAGAACCAATCTTTGTTGATGCCGCTCTCATACTGCAGCCCCACCGGTATGGACAGGTGCTTGTAGGTATAGTTCACGTTGAAGGCATCGCCGGCTTTGGCTACGCTGATGGAATCAGAGGCCAGGCTGTTGTTGAGCGACGGCAGGAAGATGGTGGACGGCTCCAGTTCATAGCGCTCGTTGGTGCGGGGCTTCACCCAGAACTGCTTCACAATGTAATTGGTCTTGGTGCGGGCGGCGCTCTGGCTATACCCTATGCCGGTGAGCAGCTTCAGCTTCTCCTTCAGTTTGAAGCCCGTCTTCACCTCCACGGTATAGGAGAAGGCCGGCTCCGTCTTGTCCTCAAACTCCTCTTTGGCGGCGTACATGTTGCTGAACGACTCCTGGGTCGCATTCGCCTTGGTGTCTGCTGTGAGGGAGAACCGCTGGTTGGAACTCGCCAGCACAGGGTCGGGCAACCCGATGTTCTGGTCAAAGTAGGTCGGGGCGTAGGCCAGGTTCAGGCTCCAGCGGCTGTCTCCGCCATCTTCTGTCGCCTGCTCGCTTTTCTGGCCTGCTTCTTTGTTCAGGTTTTTGGCCAGCGCCTGCTTCTGTTGCTGGTCGTACTGCTCCCGTGCGGCCTTGAGCTGTTCGTTCATCTCTAGGAAGGATTTGGGCTGCTCTGCCCCTGTCTGCTGCTGAAACGACTGTGCCAGGCTGTTGCTGTTACTTCCGCCAAACGTGATGGTGATGCTCTCCGAAATGATGCCGCTATACCTGCCAGCCTGCGAGTTGCCTGACTGATAAGCAAGATTGGCTCCCAGAGCGCCTCCAGCCAGGCTCCCGCCCCTTGTGTAAGATTGCGGCAGTTGGAACAGGGCCTCGCCGGCATTGTAGTACCCCGAGAAGCTGTCCCTGCCCTCCGGCTGCCTTGCCGCAGCGATGGCTGTAGGTCTGGCTGTGGCCTCATGTTGCTGGCGGGGGTATGGCGTAGTGGTAACGGCCTGCGCAGGTGCGGTGTTCGCTATAGCCGCCGGGCTCATGGCTTCCGCTTCGTTTTCCACTTCTTGGGCTGGTGGTGCTATACCTGACTTGCCCGGAGTGACAGGCAGAACGGTGGCTATACCTGGTTGTGCCTGCTCCGTCGGGTTGTTGAAGTGGTAGGCCAGCAGGGCGCCGGTCATGGCGAACAGCAAGAAGCAGGCCGCCGCCAGCTGCCGGTAAAACAGCACACGTTTTTTATAGTCTTTGTTTTCCTGCACCGTCAGCTCGTGGTCTATGCGAGCCCACAAATCGGGAGCAGGCGAGGCCTCAGCGTCGTGCATGCGGCGCTGGAACTCTCCCTCCAGGGTATGGCGCTTATGGTTATTGCCTGATGACATGCTCTTGAAATGGTTTATCCTGGCGCTCCAGCATACTCTGCAGTATGGCTCGGGCGCGTGAGTACTGTGACTTAGAGGTACCTTCGGAGATGCCGAGCATCTCCCCTATCTCCTTGTGGTTGTAGCCTTCAATGGCGTAGAGGTTGAACACCATGCGGTAACGGGGGGCCAGGCTTTGTATCATGCTCAGGAGCTCGTCCATGGAGTATCCAGTGAGGTTCACCGCCTCAGAGGCGATGTTGCCAACCTCCTCTGTTTCATGTGAAACCGTGAGCAATGACTTTTGCCGCAGCTGCTTCAGGGCGGTGTTGACCATGATGCGCCGAATCCAAAATTCGAGCGGACAATCCCGCTTGAAATTCTGGATGTTGGCGAACACCTTCACAAAACCATCCTGCATCATATCCTCGGCCTCAAAGCTAGTGGGAGCGTAACGGAGGCAAACCAGCATCATCTTTTTGGCATACTGGTCATACAGGAGCCGTTGCATTTCCCGCTTGCCGGCAATGCACCCCTCTATGAGTTTGTCCTCGTCTGACTTAGGTTTAGTAAAAAGCTTCAAACGCCTCTTCTGTTAAGCTCCACCTCTATGATTCCACTATGCGGACAAGGGTTGCAAGCGCCAAAAAATATTTTCCAAGATTGTCTGCCGCTGCCGATGTAGTTTTGAAAGCGGCTGTGGCTGAGTAAATATATAAAAGTATAATGTTGGAACATTCTCCTTTTTAGATATTTAATTGCCGCGAGCGGATATGTTTGAAGCTATACCTTTACAAACGGCGAAGGCCCCTCCACAGTGGAGGGGCCTTCGCCGTTTGTAAAGGTGAGATGTGGTATTAAACGATGTTCAGAAATACGATTTTGTAAAACAGGATGGCCGCCACTGAAAGGGCCAGCGCCCACACATAGCCCACCACACGGTAGGCCATATTGCCGCGTTCTCCCTCCTGGCTCAGCACCTCGTATGCCCGCAGCCGTGCCTTGCCCAAAATATCTTTGGAGAGCTGCTGGTATGCCAGGCTGAAACCCAGCGTTACCAGGACCACGTCATCCAGGAAGCCGAAAACAGGCACCAAATCCGGCACCAGGTCAATCGGGCTAATCGCGTAGCCTACCACAAAGGCCAATAACAGGGGCACATACCACCTTACCTGTGGGTGGCGAGCAGACAGGTACATGGCATATATTTCCGCATTTATCTCATGCGCCTTCTGGCGGAGGGTAGTCAACTGCATCATGGCTGTAGGGTAAAGGTGGGGTTTCTTTCCATTACGCGGATACAGCAGCAGAAAGTTTCAGAATATCAGAATATTGCTACAATAAATTACCTGAATGTATCGTTACACCAGATTTTCCAGGCAGCATCGGCCTGAGCGTGCAGCATGGGCAATCCATTGATAGTTTTAGCGCCGGCGGCAAATCCTTTTTGCAGGAAGAGCGTCTGCTCAGGGTTGTACACCAGGTCGTAGAGGTAATGCGCTGAGGTGAGGGCATCGTAAGGTATAGCCGGGGCGCCGTCCGTGTCAGGGGCCATACCGAGGGGGGTGGTGTTGATGATGAGGTCGTGCAGGCGCAGTGTCTCTGGTGTTATGGAGGTATAGCTGAGCTCGCCAGCAGCAGGATTTCTGGATACGGAGGTATAGGGAATGCGCAGGGATTTCAGGGCAGCCCAGACAGCCTTCGCAGCGCCGCCTGTGCCCAGCACCAGCGCCCGACTTCCGGCATGGATTAAGTAGAAGCCCTCCAAGGTATCCCG
This sequence comes from Pontibacter roseus DSM 17521, assembly GCF_000373265.1. Lineage (GTDB taxonomy): Bacteria > Bacteroidota > Bacteroidia > Cytophagales > Hymenobacteraceae > Pontibacter > Pontibacter roseus. The sequence goes on along the minus strand of NZ_KB890761.1, from coordinate 752,591 downwards.
AAACCCGATGAAGTCGGTGTTGTAGCCTTTCGTTCGGCCGTCTGCTATCCGGATGGTGTTGACGGCGCCAATCTGCGCGGCGGCGGCATCCAGTTCATCCAGGAAAGGCATGACAGCCTCTTTGTAGGGCACCGTCACGTTCAGCCCCACCAGTTCAGGCTCCCGCTTCAGCAATTCCGGAAGGTCGGTTATCTCTGGCAGTTCGTACAGCTCGTATGCGGCATCGGCTATACCTTCCCGCCCGAACTTCTCTGTGAAGTAACGCTTGGAGAAGGAGTGACCTAATTTCTTACCGATGAGTCCGAACCTGCGCATGTAGTTGATGCATTTAATCCTGTAGCTATACCTTGCCAGCCGGCGTCTCGGCTATCCGGTCGAGCAGGTATACGAGCAGGAAGCCGAAAACAGCCAGTACGATGGCGTACATCAGGTAGGAACTCTCGCCGGTGAGCTCTGTAAATTGGCCCGGCAGGATGTTTTCCTGGAGCAGCGGCTTTACCTCACCGTGGCGGTCTGTGTACGTTTCAAGTGTTTTTTTCCAGGGCCATACCTTGTTCAGGGAACCAAGCATAAAGCCTGTGAGCATGGCTACCGTCACATTGTGGTACTTCTTCAGCATCCAGTTGAGCACATGCGAGAAAGTCAACAGACCCGTTACGCAGCCTATACCAAACACCAGGATAATATCCAACTTAAACTCCTTCAGCGCGTTCATGATGAACTCATACTTGGCCATGAGTAGCAACAAGAAACTGCCTGATATACCTGGGAGAATCATGGCGCAGATGGCAATGGCACCAGCTATAAAAATAAACCAGTGTGCCTCAGGTGTCTGCATAGGCACTGCTACTGTGATGTAGTAGGCGATAACGGCGCCTATCAGACCAAATAGAACCGTGCCGGGCCGCCAGTGGGTTATCTTTTTAGCCACTACCACAACCGATGCCACAATAAGCCCGAAGAAGAAACCCCAGACCAGAATAGGGTACGTCGCCAGCAGGTATACCACCAGATTAGAAAGCGAGAGGATGGATGTGAGCACACCAGCCAGCAGCACCACCAGGAAACTTCCGTTTATGTGCTTCCAGAAGCCTTTAATGTCGAAGCGCGAAATCAGACGCAGGGCCTCCCCGTTGACAGAACGGATGGATTCAAGCAGTTCTTCGTAAATACCTGATATAAAGGCAATCGTCCCACCCGAAACGCCTGGCACCACGTCGGCCGCGCCCATGCTCATCCCTTTTAAATAAAGCAGCAGGTGTTCTTTCAATGAACGTCGTTTCATGCTCGTTATACTGGTTGGTTATACTGTTGGTGTTGCACAAAAAAAATTGCCCGTCGGAAACACCGATAGGCAATTATATCACTTTGTTTTAATGCTTACTTGTCAATGATGGGGGCACCGTTGTTCAGGAAGTGGTTGAAGGTATCGCCACGAAGGCCTAAACGGATGGTCTCCAGCGGAACGACCTCGCTAGGCGCGATGTTGCCCAGGTTCACGTTGGCACCCAGCAGCTTGATGAACCATACCTGCTGTGCTTTCTGAGGAGCCTCCCACAGGATTTTCTCAAACGGCACCTGGGTCAGAATCTCCTCTACCAGGCCGCTGCGCACCTCTCCCGTCGAACGGAACAGGCCCACGTTACCACCTTCGCGGGCTTCGCCTATCACCTTCCAGGCACCCGCTTCCAACTCAGCCTTCATCAGCTTGATCCACATGTAGGGCGGGATGATTTTCTCCGCGTCCTTGGAACCGACCTCTGACAGCACCGTCACCTGTTCTGACAGCGTCCGGATATAGCCACACTTCTTGTCGTGCGACATCTCCAGCGAGCCATCCGATACTTCGGCGAAGGTCATGCTGTATTTGTCCAGCACACGGCGGTAGTCGTTGAACTGGTTGCGGGCGATGAAGGCCTCAAACAATGTGCCTCCGAAGTATACCGGTATACCTGCCGCTCTGTACACATCCAGCTTGCGCTGCAGGTTAGGCACCACATAGGAGGTGGCCCAGCCTAGCTTCACGATGTCTACGTAATCTCCTGCCACTTCCAGGAAATCCTCTACCTCTCTCACGCTCAAGCCTTTGTCCATGGCCATGGTAAAGCCACGGTCACGGGGCTTCGCTTCGCGCTCCGGGAGGTTGTTCAATACATAGTTATTGCTCATTATTTGCGATATTGGTCAATCAGTCTGGACAATGCCCGCTGCGACTCCAGCTCAGGGAAGAACTCAAACAACAGCTTGTGTTTGTCGAAGTCCAAAATTAAAGCATTTTCCAGATAATTGTATGCTTCTCGGTATTTTCCTGCCGAAAGCATATACGCACATGCCCTGTAATACAGCTCCGCCTCGTCTGGCTGCAGTTCTATGGCATTCAAAATAATGTTGGTCGCCTCCTCAAAATTTCCCTGTTCATACAATATGATAGACCAGTTGAGGTAGATGTCCTTGTCCTCGGGCTGTATCTCGGCGGCGCGCTCATAGCTCTCCAGCGCCGACACCACATGGCCCACATGGTACTCAGCGGCAGCCAGCGCCACCCAGTAGTCCACGCTGTCACCGTACAGGCCTACCGCCTTCTTGAAGAAATGCACCGCCTCATACCACTTGCCCTGCGCATCCAGTATCACGCCTATACCGAACCACGCTTCATCCATCTCCGGGTCCAGGTCAATGGCCTTCTGGTAATAGCGCCTGGCCAAATCCCACTGCTGCATCTTCTCGTAGCACTCGCCAATGTTGCAGAACACCTCCGCCGAAGGCGAACCGTGCTCCAGCATCCCATTGAAGGCCTCTATCGCTTTGGTATACTCCCCCAGAAACACGTAGGCGTTGGCCATGTTGTTGTAGGCAGTGATGAAGTCCGGCTTAATGAGAGTGGCATAGTCATAGGCGGCAATGGCCTTGTCGTATGCGCCGAGCTTGTTGTACACGTTGCCCAGGTTGAACCAAGCCACATAGGAATAAGGGTCCTTGTCGATGAACTCCTGAAAGAAGGGCAGCTCCTCGCGTATAGAACCTGTAATCTCCATGCAGTAGATGATTTCCTGCATGGCCGCCTCGTTCTCCACGTTCAACTCAATGCACTTCTTGTAGTACTTGATGGCCGAGCTGAACTTGCCCCAACTCTGATAAGTGAGGCCTATGTTGAAGTAGATGTCATCGCGGTCCTCGGCAAACGCCAGCGCTTTCTTAAAGTGGTCCACGGCATCGCGGTACTCGCCGCGCTGCGTGAAGATGATACCCCGCGTCAGCAGCACATCCGGGTTCTGCGGCTCCACCTGGGCCACCTGGTCTATCAGCACCATGGCATCCTCAAAGTTGCCGGACATCGCCAGCAGCTGTGCCTTGTCTATCTGAAGGCCTGTGGAGAAGGGGTATTGGGCAATAGCGGAATCGCAGGCCACTATCGCTTTCTTGTAATCGAAGTTAGCGGTATAGTGGTCTATTATATATTCAAAATCAGTGAGGTCAAAAAAAACTGTCTCGTTTGTTCCCAGCATCTGCTCAAACCGAGATATCAGTTCTGAGTCCTCGCTGTGCTCGTCAAAATTCTCTTTCATCTCCTATATCCCACAAGCTACGGTAAGCAGCTATTGTCTTACTACATTTATAAACTGCAAATAGTTTAGTTTGAACGGGCCACTTCGGGGCTGCTATCCAGGCGTGTCGCCCGCATCAATTCGGTGCAATTCCAGGCGATGGTTTCGGCCAAAGGCCTGAAGGTTATACCTGTCGCTTTGCGAACTTTTTCATTATCAAACAGATGGCTTTTGGCAGACACACGCGCCGTGTCTTTGGTGATAAGCGGGCGGCCTCCGGTGAGCCAGGCGCGCGCATGCTCCAGACGCCAAACGATTTCGGCCAAAGCCGGTGAAACTTTATAGGCAGGTGCTTTCTTGCCGAAACCCCGGGCCACCATTTCGAAGAACTCCTTGTAGGTGAGCTGCCCTGCGTTCAGGATGAAGCGCTCGCCCGAGATGTCCGAGAAGGTGAGCCGCAGCATGGCCTCCACCACGTCCCGCACATCCACGAAATTGGCAGTGCCCGGCGTGTAGAAAGGCCGCTCCTGGTACACGTACTTGAACAGCCGGGTGCTGCTGCGGTTCCAGTCGGCCGGCCCCAGCACCACCGATGGATTCACGATGACGGCCTGCAGCCCTTCCGCTATACCTCGCCATACCTCCAACTCTCCAAAGTGCTTCGACTCTGCGTAGGCGGATTGCTTCTCGCCGGTGCTCCACTTGCTTTTCTCATTCAACACCGCAGCCTCCTTGCCCCGACCGATGGCCGCTATGGAACTCACATGGCAAAGCTTCACCTCTACAGCCGACTCCAGGCAGGCATTCACAATGTTAGCCGTCCCCTCCACGTTCACCTGCTGCAACAGCTCCTCGTCCTGAGGCGCATACGACACGAGCCCCGCGCTATGGAACACATAGGCCACATCCCGCAGTGCCTGCCGCAGCAAGCCGATGTCCAGGATATCGCCTTCCAGCCATTCCACCTTGTCGGCGCCGGCAATAGCGGGTGCCTTGCCTCGGTACAGCGCCCTGACCTGGTGGCCCTGCTCAATCAATGCCGGTATCAGGAAGCTGCCAATCAGGCCACTGCCGCCTGTCACGAAAACCATGGCCATGGGTATGGGATTAGGGAATTACAGTTGATTGTTTAACAGTGGGAGCTCAAGCGCCTTCACCAGGTGTTTGGAGCACAGCACTTTCTGCAGGTTGGCTGTGTGCTTCAGGCTGTGCGCGTCTGAGCCCAGGAAGTCTACCAGGCCGGCATCGATGAGCTTCTCCACCACCATTTTGGCTCCCGGGGAGTAGTATCCCGAAAGCGAATTGAGATTGGGCTGCAGCAGCACACCCTGCTCCCGCAGGCGCACCAGGTCATCGAACTTGCCATAGAAGTAGGTATAGCGCTCCGGGTGCGCCAGCACCGGCTTGTACCCCTGTGACTGCATCCGGAAAATGGCCTCACGCAGGTTGAGCGGCTCGTTCAGGAACGAGGTTTCGAAGAGCAGGTAATTGTCGCCGAAGGTCAGCAGTTCCTCGCCGTCTTCCAGCTTTTGGAGCAGGGCCTCGTCCAGGTAATGCTCCGCGGCGCAGGCTAGTTCCATGTCTAGGCCTTCTTCCTGCACCGCCTGCTGCAGCACCTGAAGCTGCCCGCGTATAATTTCCGGCGTGTTGCGATAGAAATCGCTCATGATGTGGGGCGTCATGATGAGTTTGCGGTAGCCGAGCTCCTTCATGGCGCGCACCAGTTCCAGCGACTGCTCCACCGTGGCGGCGCCGTCGTCTATACCTGGCAGGATGTGCGAGTGCATGTCCACGCCGATGGTGCCCAGTGAGTCCACCTGCGCCTCCTCTTTGCCAAACAAGTTCTGAATAAACTTTATCATTTGCCTACATCAACGCCCTTGTTGTGCCACATTACACATACGCGGCCAAACACAACAATGCAACATCAAAATAAAGCAAATTAAAGACGCTTTCAAAATAATCGGCTGCAGGTAATCACACATTGCCAGCCATACCTACGCCTCCGCTGGCTTAGTCTCCGAGGCACGGAACAGCAGCGGGTCCGCGCAGAGTACAACCTACTCTCGCTTAATTATTTGCTATACCTCCCATATGATGCCGGAACAACATGTACACGAATGCGTTCCTTTAACATCGGCATATAAAGTTTGAACTCCGGATTAAGTAAACAAAACCTCAGAATTTGGCAATTGGCCTTATTTGGTTAGTTTTGTAAACCCTTTATTTATTTATCAGTTTAATACACGCGACTCTTTAACATCAACATTCAAATGGATTTTAACTACACAGAAAACCAGAGCATGATAGCCGGCATGATTCGGGACTTTGGCGTGAAACACATCAAGCCACAGATGAAGGAGTGGGATGAGAGTCAGGAGTTTCCGGTGGAGGTTTTCAAGAAACTGGGTGAACTGGGCCTGATGGGCGTGCTGGTGCCAACTGAGTATGGCGGCTCCGGCTTCGGCTACCTGGAGTATGTGACGGCGATTGCAGAACTCTCCAAGATAGACGGTTCTATCGGCTTATCCATGGCTGCGCACAACTCCCTTTGCACCGGCCACATCCTGCAATTCGGTAACGAGGCGCAGAAGCAGAAATACCTGCCGAAGCTGGCCACTGCTGAGTGGATTGGCGCCTGGGGCCTTACCGAGCCTAACACCGGCTCTGACGCTGGCAACATGCGTACCGTAGCGGTGCAGGATGGCGACCACTGGGTCATCAACGGCGCCAAGAACTTCATCACGCACGGCAAAAGCGGCAACGTGGCCGTGGTAATTGTGCGCACAGGCGAGGTGGGAGACTCCCACGGCATGACTGCCTTCGTCATTGAGAAAGGCACACCGGGCTTCAGCGCCGGCCGCAAGGAAGACAAACTGGGCATGCGTGCCTCTGAAACCACCGAGCTTATCTTTGAAGACTGCCGCGTGCACCAGGACCAGATTCTGGGCAAGGTGGGCGAGGGCTTCATACAGGCGATGAAAGTGCTGGACGGCGGACGTATCTCCATCGCGGCGCTGTCGCTAGGTATAGCGCAAGGCGCGTTTGAGGCGGCACTAGCCTATTCGCAGGAGCGCAACCAGTTCAACAAGCCAATCTCCAGCTTCCAGGGCATCGCCTTCAAACTGGCTGACATGGCCACAGAGATAGAAGCGGCGTCGCTGCTCACTTACCAGGCAGCCGACATGAAGAACCGCGGCCTGAACGTGAACAAGGAATCCGCCATGGCGAAGCTGTACGCTTCGGAGGTGTCGGTGCGGGTAGCCAATGAGGCGGTGCAGATTTTCGGAGGCTACGGCTTCACCAAAGACTACCCGGCCGAGAAGTACTACCGCGACTCCAAACTGTGCACCATCGGCGAAGGAACAAGCGAGATACAGAAGCTTGTTATATCAAGAGCTATATTGAAGTAACATAAAGTCGCTTATGAGCACTCCTGAAGGACTTCTATCAGACTTTTTGCCCTGCTGTGATTTCTTTTTGAGCAGATTGCGGAAATATTTTCCAGAATCAATTGCTTTATAAGCAAAACCTTATGTAAATTTGCAACCCTAAATATCAGAAGAAGCGAGCAAAAACATGATTATTGTAAACGTAAAAGATAACGAGTCTGTAGACCGTGCACTTAAGAGATTTAAGAAAAAATTCGAAAGAACCGGCGTCCTGAAAGAGCTGAGAGCCAGAACGTTCTTCGAGAAACCTTCTGTTTCAAAAAGAAAGCAGAAAGAAAGAGCTAAGTACAAGCAGCAGCTTTTCGTTAACGAAAACTACTAGTCTTTCTTTAAACATACTTTATTTTTCCATACCTTGGTATAGCTGATAAGTACATCAGGTAAACCAAGGTATGGAATCATTTTTTAAGTACCTCGAGTACGAAAAGCGGTATAGCCCGCACACGCTTACCTCCTATCACACTGATTTGGGGCAGTTCTCGCAGTACCTGCAGGATACGTACCAAATCACGGACCCCGCCGAGGCTGACCATTCCATTATCCGTTCCTGGATTCTCACCTTGGTGCACAGGAACCTGGAGCCGCGTTCCGTCAACCGGAAAATCGCGTGCCTCCGCTCCTACTACAAATTCCTGCTGGGCCAGCAACGCATACAGGCCAACCCGATGCTGCGCATCCGCGCGCCCAAAGTATCCAAGAAATTGCCTGCCTTTGTGCCAGAGGAGCCCTTCAACCACTTCCTGGACAGCTTCACGTTCGAAGACACATTCGAGGGCAAGCGCGACAAACTGATTCTGGAGTTCCTGTATGGCACCGGTATACGCCTTGCTGAACTGATAGGCATTGACCACAGCGATGTGGATTTACATGCCGGTACGGTGCGCGTATTAGGCAAAGGAAACAAGGTGCGCATCATCCCGCTCAACGCTACGCTGGTCACCTCTATCAGGCACTATCTGGAGCAGAAGAAAAGCACTTTCGGCAATAACAATTCCGAAAAGCTCCTCGTTACTAATAAGGAGCGCCCGCTGTATCCAAAGTTCGTTTACCGTGTCGCGAAAAAGTATATCAGCTTGGTTACCACCTCAGAACATAACAGCCCCCACGTACTGCGACACTCCTTTGCCACGCATCTGCTCAACAAGGGCGCTGACCTCAATGCCATCAAAGACCTCTTGGGCCATTCAAGTCTGGCTGCTACCCAGGTCTATACCCACAACTCCATCGAAAAGCTCAAATCGATTTTCGAGAAAGCGCATCCCAAAGCATAAGTTCAACCATTAATTTATACGATTATGAAGCTACAAATGCATTCAATCCACTTCGAGGCTGACAAGCAGCTGACCGATTTCATCCAGCAGAGGGTAGACAAACTGGAGACATTCTACGACCGCGTAGTGGAAGGAGAAGTGTATCTCAAACATAATAACAACGATGGGAACGATACCAAGACAGTAGAAATCAAGCTTTTCGTACCTGGCTCCACCCTGTTTTCAAAAGAAGACGCACCATCTTTTGAAGCCGCTGCCGATGCCGCCGTGGAAGCGATGCGCCGCCAACTGAAGCGATTCAAGCAAAAACAGATGGCTCACTAAAAAAGCCCATAAATACAGGCTCTGTTTAAGAGCAAAATAAAAGCAAAAGGCCTGCTGAAATCAATCAGCAGGCCTTTTGCTTTGAAAGCGTAAGTATGGCTATAGACCGAACTCCGCTTTGATTTTATCTACAAAGTCCAACTTCTCCCAAGTGAAGGTCTCGAACTCCTTCTCACTTGCTTGACCATTGGAAGAAACCTTCACACGCTTCACACCCGGCGTTCTGCCCATGTGACCGTAAGCAGCCGTCTCTGAGAAGATAGGGTTCTGCAGGCCAAAGCGCTGCACAATCGCGTACGGGCGCATGTCGAACAACTTGTTCACCTTCTCAGCAATCTCACCGTCGCTCATGATGTTTCCGCTGGCATCCTTCACTTTGGTAGAGCCATAAGTCGTCACGTACAGGCCAACCGGCTTAGCGACACCAATGGCATAAGCCACCTGCACCAGCGCCTGATCGGCCACACCGGCCGCCACCAGGTTCTTGGCGATGTGGCGGGCCGCATAGGCAGCCGAACGGTCTACCTTGGAGGAGTCTTTGCCTGAGAAAGCACCACCACCGTGTGCGCCCTTGCCGCCATACGTATCCACGATAATCTTGCGGCCTGTCAGGCCGGTATCACCGTGCGGGCCACCAATCACGAACTTGCCGGTTGGGTTGATGTGGTACACAATCTCGTTGTTGAACAGCTTCTGAATGCGCTCTGGCAGCTGCTTCAACACACGCGGGATAAGGATGCTGTTCACGTCCTCGCGGATGCGCTGCACCATCTGCTTCTCCGCTACATTTTTGGCTTCGCTGCTGTCGCCTTCCGGCATCACGAACTCGTCATGCTGCGTGGAGATGACGATAGTGTCAATCTTCTCCGGCACATGGTTATCGTTATAGCGAATCGTCACCTGTGACTTGGCGTCGGGGCGCAGGTAGGTCATCTCGCTGCCTTCTTTGCGGATAGCAGACAGTTCCTGCAGCAGCAGGTGCGAAATGCTAAGCGCCAATGGCATGTAATTATCTGTTTCGTTGGTGGCATACCCGAACATCATACCTTGGTCACCTGCTCCCTGGTCCTCTGGGTTGGCACGCTCCACGCCTTGGTTGATGTCACTCGATTGTTCGTGTATGGCTGAAATCACACCGCAGGCATCTGCATCGAACATATATTCTGACTTGGTATAGCCAATACGCTTGATAACCTCACGGGCCACCTTCTGCACATCCACGTAGGCTTCGGTCTTTACCTCACCGCTCAGCACGACAAGGCCAGTGGTTACCAGTGTCTCGCAAGCCACCTTTGACTGAGGGTCTTGCTTCAAAAATTCATCTAGTAGCGCATCAGAAATCTGGTCCGCTACTTTGTCAGGGTGTCCTTCTGATACAGATTCGGAAGTGAACAGGTATGGCATTTCGAATGGGGTTTAGGTACAAAGTATAAACCTGCTGTAAGCTGGTACAGCGGCTACAAAACTACGCCAATTCCAGCATACTTAAAAACCTTCAACGGCAGAAGAAAAAAAACGATGGTGCCCCTGTATGAGGGATGGCACATACAGGGCCGGTTAATTGCACCTAGCATAGAAACCAAACCTTAATCCTGCCCAAGTCTCTGAAACATAAATGCTTTCTGGTGGTTCCTAATATAGCATTCAGTATATCTAAAACCTTTTGTATATAGGACCGTTTCAAATTAAAAAATTGTACGTTTCGAAAGTTACTATATGAAGAAATATTTGATACTCATCTGGTGCCTCACTTTTATGGCAGGGGCAGCAGAGGCACAAAGCGATTCTCCTTACAAGACCAGTTTCAAAGTGGATGCCCCCATCACGGTGGCAGGTATGGGACTCAGTTACTATGGACTCACCCTGATGCAGGACAAAAATGGCTTGACGGAGGAGGAGGTTATCAGCCTGAACCGCAAGGACGTGAACAGCTTTGACAGATTCTCCGCCGGTTATGATTCCGAAAGTGCCAAAAAGGCGAGCGACTTTCCATTCTATGGTTCGTTTGCGCTTCCGTTTACGCTGCTTCTGAACGAAAACGTGAAAGGCCACGCTGGACAGGTGTTGGGGCTTTACGTCCAGACCATGGCCGTTACCGGCGCGCTCTTCACCATGACCAATGGGCTTAACCCTCGCATCCGGCCGCTGGTGTATAGCGCCGATGTGGATGTGTCGGAGAAGATGCGGGCCAACGCCCGGAACTCCTTCTATGCCGGCCATACCTCGGCTGCGGCAGGCGCCAGCTTCTTCTTTGCCAAGGTGTTCCATGACTTTAACCCAGACTCCCCGGCCCGCCCCTATGTATGGGCGGCTGCAGCGGCTATACCTGCTTCTGTTGGCTACTTCCGGCTGAAAGCCGGAAAGCACTTTCTGAGCGATAACCTATTGGGCTACGCAGTGGGTGCCGCCACAGGTATACTGGTGCCGCAGCTGCATAAGAAGAACAACAATACTGGCCTGTCGCTCTCTCCTGCCATCATCCCTACAATGGATGGTACTGCCTCGCAGGGAGCGAACCTGAGCTATACCTTCTAACATAGTTGGAAGCAGCAGGAAAAAACGCAGTTACCAAAAACAGAAAAGGCGTGAGAGTCAAATCTTCTCACGCCTTTTCTGTTTTCAACTGAATAGCTTACTTCTTCAGGTTCTCTTCAAAGAGCTTGTAGATGCGCTTGTACTCGTCTGTCCAGCTGGCTGGTTCTGTGAAGCCGTGGTCCTCTACAGGGTATACGGCCAGTTCCCAGTTATCTTTGCCCAACTCAATCAGGCGCTGCGTCAGGCGTACCACATCCTGGAAGTGCACGTTGGTATCCACCATGCCGTGGCAAATCAATAGTGCGCCCTTTAGCCCTTCTGCATAATAGATTGGGGAGCTTTTGGCGTAGGCCGTGCTATCCAGTTGCGGCACGTTCAGGATGTTGGAGGTATAGCCGTGGTTGTAGTGCGCCCAATCCGTAACGGAGCGTAGGGCGGCACCCGCCGCGAACACATCCGGCTCGGTGAACATGGCCATCAGTGTGATGAAGCCACCGTAAGAGCCGCCGTAGATGCCGATGCGCTTCGGGTCTACGTTGTACTTGTCCACCAACAGCTTGGCACCGTCCACGTGGTCGCTTAGGTCTTTGCCGCCCATGAATCGGTAAATGCCGGTACGCACATCGCGGCCATAGCCGGCGCTGCCTCTGTAGTCAATGTCCAATACGGTATAGCCATTATCGGCCAAGAAGTTGTGGAACATGTACTCTCTGAAGTAAGAGCTCCACCATTTGTGCGCGTTCTGAAGATAACCTGCCCCGTGCACGAAAATCACGGCTGGACCATTCGCAGCGGCATTGGCAGGCCTGTACAGGCGGGCGTATACATCCACCCCATCGCTCGCCTTGTAGGATATCACCTCCGGCTCCCGCCAGTTGTAGGACTTGAACTCCTCCGTCAAAGACCGCGTCACTTGCCGTGGCTTCGCTCCTTTCTTATTGTCCTGCACGTAGAGCTCCCACGGCTTGTTGCTGTAAGAATACCGGATGGCCAGCGTCTTCTCGTCGGGCGATAGGCTCACTTCATGTGCGCCTGTGCCGGAAGTCAGCTGCGTCATGGTTCCGCCTTGTAGCGGCATCTTGTAGAAGTGCTTCTCTCCTGGGTGTACTTTGTTGGCCGTGAAGTACCAGCTCTTCTTGTCGTCTGAAATCTGAGGGCTGAAAACCTCAAACTTTCCGCTTGTCAGGGCCTTTTTGTTCCCGTTGTTCACATTCACGGTGTACAGGTGCGAATAGCCGCTTTCCTCTGACTGGAACCACACATGCTCGTTATCTGGCATAAAACCAATGTCACCTGTGCCAAAACCTATACCTGGTCCATTTATCCAGGCCTCGTCGCGCTGGCGGTCCAGTGTAGTCAGTTTGCCTGTGGCGGGGTCCAGCTTGAGTATCCAGCGGTCTTTGTTGTCTGCTGACCTGCCTACCATAACGGCATGCTTGCCATTGTCAGACCAGATGGGCCCGAACACCGTGACACCGCGCATCTCCTGCTTGGCTGGCTTGGTGGCTGCTTCTTTTGCCGCGCTGGCTTTAGTGTCTTTGTCGAGCAGGTAAGCGGGCTGGTCTATGATGCCCTCAATGTCCTTGAGCTGCAGCGCAAAGGTGGTGTCACGGCGGATGTCGTACACAAACGACTCAAAGGTGCCCTGGGCATCGCCCACCTTAGTGCGTGTGTTGATGTCTTCGGTATAGCCTGAAGAGGTCACATAATCCGGCACGATAGCCACTTTGGCGCTCTTCGGTCTTGTTACCAGCCTGTAAGTAACGTACTGCTCATTCGGGCTCAGAACGACATTGTCCACCGACTTCTCTCCCAGGTATATCTCCTTAGGTCGGGATGGGCTATCCTTTTTCTGCTGCTTCTCCGCGGCCTTTTTATCCTCCTCTCGCTCCCGAACGATTTGCAGAAGCGCCAGCTGCTGCTCACGCAGCCACTCCCGCTGTGGGTCTTTAGAATCGCCGTTAGCCTGTTTTGTTCCTTTTCTGAAGTCGGTCAGTTGCGCCACCTGACCACTGCTGATAGTCCACAGGTATAGGTTACCGTCCTTGACGTAGGCTACCTTCTGTTCGTCATGGCTGAAGGAAGGGCTGCTTTCACGCTCAACGGTATTCGTCACCTGCTGCGTTTTGCCGCTCTTCACGTCCAACAGGTAAATATCACCGTTCTTTTCGTAGACTTTCCTGGTCTCAGCTTTGTTGTAGCGCCCAAAAGGACTTGGCAGTGTTCTCCGTTCCTGTGGGTTCACCTTCACGATGTTTTTGCCGTCTGTTGACACGCTATAGAGCGAATCGCTACGGTTCGCGTCCGGGTTCCAGCTGAAGTAGATTTTCTTGCCGTTTTCAGACCAGAAAACATTGCTTGGGGAGGTGCCAATCCAGGTTGGGTCGCGCATGATTTTCTCTACGCTCAGTTTGGTATTGTCCTGCTGGGCTTGCACAGCCGCCCCAGACAGCACCAGCCAGGATAGAAGCAGCGTAGCTTTCTTCTTAAGAAGCATCATTAGGTTGTGTAGATTAGGATGAATACTGGTTATTGTCTCAAATTATGCATTTTGGATGTCTATGCCAAACCATAGCACGTTGGCCCCTGCCGCTCAGGTATAGCCGTGTCTATTTCGCGGAGCTTAAAGCCATGGGCGGACGCTGCTCATCGTGGTTCGTCAGGTCCTGGTAGAATTTGGCGAGGGCCAGCACCTGCGCCTCTCCATACAGCTTACCCATGAAGGTAATGGTAGTAGGCATGCCATTCTTCTGGAATCCGTTTGGCACTACCACACACGGGTGCCCCGTCAGGTTCGTCACCACCAGGTTACTGCTAGCAAATGATGGGCTGATGTAGACATCTACATCTTTTAGCTTCTCCTGCATCTGCTGAATCAGGAGCGTGCGCACGCGCTGTGCCTGCAGGTACTCGACGGCTGTCACAAAACGGCCTGCTCTGAAAATGTTGGGCCAGGCGTTCTTATGCTGCTGCACCATCAGGCTGTCACGACCACTACGAGTCAGTTCATCGAAGGCAGCGGCCCCTTCCACTGAAATCGTCAGTGTCAGGTCACGCGCTGGCAGGTTGGGCAGCTCCATTGGCACCAGCTCTATACCTGCTTTCTGCAGCGCCTCCAGCGTGGCTTGGTCGTTCTCTTTAAAACCGTAGTCCCGCTCAAAGTCTTTCTTCAGATAGCCGACGCGCAGCTTCTTCACGTTGATGTTCTTGTTGTAGTTGAAGGGCGCGTCTATCACCGTCTGGTCTTTACCGTCAGGGCCATGGATAGCATTGAATACAATGGCACAATCTTCTGCCGAACGGGCTATTGGGCCAATTTTGTCCATAGACCAACTCATGGCCATAGCTCCATGTCGGCTCACGCGGCCATATGTGGGACGCAAGCCTGTGGTGCCGCAGGCCGTGGACGGCGACACAATCGAGCCAAGCGTTTCTGTGCCAATGGCAAAAGGGAGTAAGCCTGCCGCCACCGCCGATGCCGAACCTGCGGATGACCCACTAGAGCCCTTGGAGGTATCCCATGGAGATTTTGTCTTGCCGCCATACCACACATCGCCCATGGCCAGTTCTCCTAAGGTTAGCTTTGCCACCAGTACCGCCCCTGCCTGCTCCAGCCGCTCTACTACGGTGGCATTTAGGTTCAACTGCTGGTCTTTGTAAGGCACCGAGCCCCAGGTTGTTTTATAGCCTTTGGTCGCCAGTAGGTCCTTCACGCCGTAAGGTATACCATGGAGCATTCCTTTGTATTTACCGGCTTTTATTTCTTTATCGGCTCTGCGTGCTTGCTCTAGCGCCAGTTCTTCCGTCAGTGTCGTCACGCATTCCAATGTTGGACCATGTTGTTTCAGCCTTGCCAGGAAGAACTTTGTCAGTTCTTCTGATGATATTTGCTTGGTGCGGAGTAGCTCTGCCAGTTGAGGCACAGTATAGAATGCCAAATCTTCCTGGTTTGCAGGCAATTTCAAACCTTTACTGCGCTCGACCTCAAATTTTTCCTGCTTCTGCTCAAAGCTGAAACCGACAGGTATAGGATTGAACTGCAGAGCAGGCGCTACATCATTTGAAAGCGGTTGCTTTCTGATACTTTCATAGCTGCTTCTGAACTCTGTCACGTTAGCCGTTGCCGAATCGAGCTGTGCATCTGTGAACTTCAACCCAATCACCTGCTGTGCATTTCGCAGCATGTCAACGGTTATCTTGTCCTCTGCGAGCTTGGTGACAAAGGCGCCTGACACGAAGCAGCCCATGCCTAGTAGTGGGTATATGTATCTGTTTTTCATTTCATTGTTGATTTTGGATTCCACCGTCTTAAAAATATAGCTTTTACTTCAAAAAGATACCCATGCACCCAAATTACTTCACCCCTTTCCTTTGCCTGCACCCTCTGCAGTGACTCTTTGATTACTATTCACTGGACGTAAAAAAAGCAGCCACTCCAATGTGGAGTGGCTGCTTTATATCAATTACCTAAACGTAATTAGTCTGGGTTCTGATCTGCCTCAGAGATGGCTGGGTTAGAAGTAATCTCTGCAAGAGGAATCTTCAACAGGAAGCTTGGGTGCTCAGCTGGAAGAGTCAATATTCTTGCCAGACCTGGGTCGTGGTTTCCTGGACCTGTTGGTCTGTTGATTGGCAACTTCAGACGCTTGATGTCAAGCAGAGAGAAGCCTTCGCCCCACAACTCGATTCTTCTCTGAAGAAGGATTTCGTTGATAAGGTCAGTACCAGTCAGAGCTGATGCGTCATAAGCAGCGTTACGAGCTTTGATGAGCGTATTCAGCACAGCTTGTGCACCAGCGTTGTCTCCCTGACGGGCCAAAGCTTCTGCCTCAATCAGGTACATCTCACCAGCACGCATCAGGATATAGTCACCCATCCAGTTACCAGCTGTTGGCAGACGCAGCTTGATAGCAGCGTAATCAGGAACTGTAGTAGTACCAGTTCCAGGAGTTACGAATACTTTCTTCCGAATGTCAGTTTCAGGAATCAAGTCATACAGCTCCTTGGTGATTTTCTTCTGGGTACCTAATGTTGCATAGCCACCAGAGTATGGGTCGATGTGTGAGTAGAACGAGGCGTAAATAGTAGCCTGCTCAGTATTCACTTCAAGTCCCCAAATCCATTCGCTGTTAGGCTTGCTGAAACCAGCCTGGTAGTTAGCAGCTGACATAGGTGCAATGGTACCACGAGCCTCACGTGCTTTGATAGCAGCTGTAGCCCAGTCTTCCATCTGCAACGCCACTCTTGCTCTGATACCCTTTGCAGTTGCGGCATTGATGTGGGAGATGTGCTTGCGTGGCTTGCCATCCAGCAGCGTCTCTGCCTCAGTCAGGTCAGCAACAATCTGGTTGTAAATCTCCTGCACAGATGCTCTTGGAGCACCTTCTATGGTTCCTTTTGTATAAAGTGGCACACCAGGAGCATTTTCATGTCCTTTGTAAGTGTGCTGCCAGAAGTTAACCAGGTAGAAGTAAGAGTTCGCTCTGATAGCCAGTGCCTGTCCTCTGATGTTCTGCTTGTCAGCATCAAGACCTACAGCGGTTTCCAGGCCATCTAGTATCCTGTTTGCGTTGTTAATCAATCTGTAATAGTAGAACCACGTTCTGTGCGGTCTCTGATCGTTGTTTACAGACTGAATAGCCGTGTACTGATACTCAGGGTTGAACCAGCCGTAACCAGCCGAGTGTACCACCATGTCATTACCCATCAGGTCACTCATCAGGTCGTAAGACTTCTGACCGAAGTTACCATGGTTGGTCAAGCTGGTATACATAGAGCGGTACGTGCCGTCCAAGGCAACCCAAGCACCGTCTACTGTCTCGAATACAGTATCGATAGATACCTGGTCCGTTGGCTTGGTGTCCAGGTACTCTTTCTCGCAGCTCGTCAGCATCATCAATGCCAATGCTAGCGGGCTTAATTTTCTAAATATATTCTTCATTGTGAATTCTACTATTAAATGTTGACGTTAAGTCCGAAAGTGTAGGTACGGAACGGAGGGTATGTGAAGTCCGATGTACCAGTGAATGAACGCTGTGGGTCCATGCCTTTTTCGGTTGTGTACAGGTAAGCGTTGTCAACAGCTAAGAAGGCTCTCACGCTGTTCAGACCAACTTTACCAGCCAGGTTAGTTGGCAGTGTGTAACCCAGGTTGATGTTCTTCACGTTCGCCCAAGTAGCGTCGAACAGGTATCTGCTAGAAATACCGTTCTGCGTAGCCAGTGCGTTCTGTACTCTTGGAACATCTGTGTTACGGTTTTCTGGAGTCCATCTGTTCAGGATGTCTTTGTGCCAGGCTGATCCGTAAGAACCAGGGTGCATCAGGGTGGCATAGTTGCCATCGTAGAATTTACCGCCCAGTGAGTAAGTCACCAATACAGAGAAGTCGAAGTTTTTGAATCTCAAAGAGTTCGTTACACCACCTACCAGGTCAGGAATAGCAGTTCCTTGGTAGTACTGGCTGCCCTGGTTGATGTTGTTGGTAGTGATACGCTCGCCTGTTGGCTTACCGTCTTCACCCAGAACATCTTTGTAGTACAGCGCGTCACCGTTGTTAGGATCTACGCCAGCATACTCACGGATGAAGAAGTCATAGATAGAACGACCTACCATCAGCTTCTTAGTTCCAGAGATGATTTCCTCTTGTGGAAGCTTTGTGATTTCGTTTTTGTAACGAGACATGTTCACATCGATTCTCCAGTCGAAATCAGCTGTTCTGATAGCGTTGTAGCCCAACTGAACCTCGAAACCGTAGTTCTTCATGGATCCAGCGTTCTCGTCTCTGGTAGTGATACCAGTTGAGTAAGGAAGCGGAACAGCGAACAACAGGTTGTCAGAAACTTTGTTGAAGTATTCTACAGTACCTTCTACTTTGTTGAACAGAGAGAAGTCAACACCTACGTTGAAGTTAGAGTTTTTCTCCCACTGCAGTTCTTGGTTTGGAAGAGAAGAGATGATTACACCTGGACGGCCTACGTTGTTCCAGCCCAATGAGTAAAGACCTTGCCAAGCGTAGTAAGACGGAAGCGCCTCGTTACCTTGCTCACCGTAGCTGGCACGCAGCTTCATGTCATCAATCCAGTCAGCAGTCATGAAGCTCTCTTCAGAGATTCTGTAACCACCACCAACTGACCAGAAGTTACCCCAACGTACGTCTTCGTAGAATCTAGAAGAACCGTCTCTTCTGAAGCTAGCAGAAAGCAGGTATTTCTGGTTGTAATCGTAGTTCAGGGAAGTGAAGTAACCCTCCAGTCTGTGCTTGTTCACATAAGAGTTAGAACCCTCAGCAGTTGCAGCAGGAGCCAGTTCAGAGATACCTGGGAAAGGATAGCCAGAACGAGTCGCTGTTACGAAGTCGCTGTCCAGGAAGTAGTTCTCATGACCACCCAGTACAGTGAAGTTGTGTGAGCCTATCTGCTTGTTGTAAGTCAATACCTGGTTGAACGTGTAAGAGATTTGACGCGTGTTCGCCTTAGTACCTCTACCTTTTACGTTGTCAGCATCACCGAACAAAGAGTTCTGGAATGTCACTGTCAAGGCGTCATAGATGTTACCACCCAGTGTAGTTCTGAAAGTGAAGTCTTTCAAGAATTTAGTCTCAACGAAAGCGTTGGCAGTAGCCTCTACTCTTCTCAGTGAACGATCGTCCAAATCAAGAGAGCCTAACAGGTTAGAGTTACCAGCATATGGTCTGGCACCCATCTGTGTAGCCTTACCCCAGTCAAGGGCGTTAGCGCCTGTCACTGGATCTTTTACGAAGTTACCGCTAGCGTCACGCTGCCAAACAGGGTAGATAGGACCCATGTTTCTAGTGTAATAGAACGGGTTAGAAGTAGCAGTACCGTCAGCGAAAAGACCGTCTGTGCTAGACAATGTGCTGGACAGGTTCATACCGGCTTTCAGCCAGTCTGTCACGTCGCTGTTCACTTTCAGACGACCATTGAAGCGGTCATAGTCAGAGAATTTAACGATACCTTTCTCGTTCACATAACCCAAAGACAGGAAGTAGTCGCTCTTGTCAGCACCACCAGACACGTTCATGTTGATGTCTTGTCTGGAAGCAGTTCTGAAAAGGGCATCTTCCCAGCTGTCTTCATACAGCAGGTTCACACCTGGATTCAGTTTGCCTGTAGCAGGGTTGATTACCTGATTAGCTGGCACGTTGAATGGGTTGTAAACCAGACCGTTCTTGCCGCCAATGTTTTCAGTGGCATACGCAACTGCTTCATCTGGCGTGTATGGTACTTTAGTAGCAGGGTTAACAGCAGCAAGGCGGTTGTTTCTCATCGCTTCCCACATCAACTCATAGTACTCCTGTGAGTTTACGCGGTCATACTCAGGCACCAGACGCTCAGACAGACCTGATCTTACGTTTACCGCAACTGTTGGCTTGCCTTTCTTACCTTTTTTAGTGGTAATCATGATAACGCCGTTGGCTGCACGCGCACCGTAAAGGGCAGAAGCAGCAGCATCTTTCAGCACCTGGATGCTGGCGATGTCGTCGTTAGAGATAGAAGACAGTGTACCGTCGAACGCGATACCGTCTACTATATAAAGAGGGTCAGAGCTGGCGTTAACCGAACCGATACCACGCACACGGATAGTTGCGCTTGAACCTGGCTGGCCACCACCGTTGGTTACCTGAACACCTGGTACAAGGCCTTCTATGGCACGCGATACGGAAGTCACCTGCTGCTTCTCGATAGCACGGGCTGTGATAGTAGACTCAGCACCTGTAAAAGCTGTTTTGGCTACAGTACCGTAAGGAACCGAGATAACAACCTCAGACAGCTGCTGGTTATCCAACTCAAGCGCCACATTCACAGTGCTGTTCGATCCAACTGCCACCTCTTTTGTAACGTAACCGATGTAACGGAACACCAATGTGCCCGCGTCAGCCGGTACGTTTACGCTAAATGATCCGTCTGCATTGGTAGCAGTACCAGTTGTGGTACCCTTCACCACTACAGAAACCCCTGGAAGAGGTACTCCGTCCCCCGCCGCCGTAACTTTACCTGTAACTGTTCGGCTCTGTGCCATCACCTGGCCCAGTAGCGCAAACAAGAACAAGAAGTTAAGTAGTAATACTTTCTTCATAAACTACACTTGTTTTGTTGGTTGTTGAAAAAATAGATTAGATAATGGAATAGTTTTGCTACCAAATATAGAGAGAAATCCACAAAAGCAAAACCCCAAAAAAAATATTCCGTATAACTCTGCTTTTCTCTTTTTCACGCAACATCCAAAAACCGAATCCACTAACAACCCTTCTCTCCGGCCTTCTTATGATTGTAATCACTTCATATATTGCCCTTTAAGCAAAAACATCTCTAAAAAACAGGAAACCCATCATTCCTACGCACCCCTATAATACAATTGAAGCAATGTTGCATGTAGCGCAATAATGCTGAAAATATTTGCGCTTTTATTGCACATCCTCGGATTTGGCAACTTTGTCATCTAAATATTTAATACTGCTTGAGTGCATTTCTCATACCTGCTCAAAGCTTTGGCAGCAAAATTCTTTTTCCTTCTCAAACAGAGGCACATACAAGTATTTCCATAATTCAGCTTGGCTGGTGTAGTCAGCTACACTGACCAGAGCTACAGCAGACCACTTCGTGCCGCTTAGATTGCGCCAGTCTAAGCACGTCTTTTGTTATGGAGACGTAATGCACGACCACTTTTCTGGGATTGGAAGGTATTGAAGCGTTCGAATTCGTATATTCGATAAAACAAATGGCCCGACCGCTGCAAGTGGCTGTGGAACAAATGGCGGCTGTGGTTGTGGGACGATAAAAATATCCGATACCCCTTTTACTATCATCCGTTTCCAAAGTAGTAGGCCCTCTATTTGGTCTGCCTGATTTCGCCTTATCCTTTTCGGTTATGAAAGAAGCTATACATTTTCTAGGGTGTCTGCTGATTTCCTTGTTCAGCTATACCTTGCAGGCACAGAACCAGCCCCTAGCGACCTGCGCGGAGAGCAGAATAGACATGCTTCAGCGGAAGGCGGTTGCTGCTCCTGTCCAAATGCACCGCATGAACCAGTATGACGTCACTTTTTACAAGCTGGACCTGCAACTGGAACGAAACTCTACTTTCATAGCCGGCAATGTGACTACTGTGGCTCAGTTGAAGGTGTCGCGGCTGGACACCTTTGCTTTTGAACTCCATCCCGACCTCCGGATAGATTCTGTGCTAGTGAACGGGCGACGGCAAACAGACATTTCCAGACAGGCAGGTGACGTATCGGTGCAGCTGGCTGCAGCCTTACAGGCACCCGCCTCTCTGAGTGCGCAAGTATTTTACCAGGGAACTGCCCCAAGCGCGAGCGGGAGTGCTGCTATTGGCAATGGGCTCCGGACTGCCCGGGAAGCGAACTGGGGAGGCGCCAACGTGACCTGGAGCCTGAGCCAGCCCTATGCAGCCTACGAGTGGTGGCCAACAAAGCAAGTACTCACTGACAAGGCAGATTCTGTGCATGTATTCGTGAGCACCAGTGCCGACAACAAAGTAGGCTCTAATGGTTTGCTTACCCGCACCGTGCCCCTGCCAAACAACAAGGTGCGCTATGAATGGAAATCCCGTTACCCCATCGCCTATTACCTTATTTCGGTGGCCGTCTCTGATTATATAGAGTACAACCTGTCGGCTAACCCTGCTGGGGCAGCGGCTCCTATACCTATTGTGAACTATGTGTACAACACTACCACGCTGAGTCGCTTCCAGTCGGAGATAGATGTGACGGTGCCGTTGCTGGAGGCATTCTCGGAGATGTTCACGCTCTACCCCTTTGCGGCAGAGAAGTACGGACACAGTATGGCCCCTATGGGTGGCGGCATGGAGCACCAGACCATGACCACCCAGAGCACCTTCAACTTCAACCTGACGGCGCATGAACTGGGGCACCAGTGGTTCGGCGACAACGTAACCTGCGCTTCCTGGGCTGACATCTGGCTCAATGAGGGCTTCGCCTCTTATGCTGAATACCTTGCTTTGGAGAAGCTGCGCCCGCTTTCTGCTCCTGACTGGATACGCACGGCACAAGGAAGGGTGCTGGCCGTGCCGAGCGGGAGCGTGTTTGTGGAAGACACGACAGATGTGAACCGCATCTTCGACTACAGACTGAGCTACCTCAAGGGGGCAACCGTGCTGCACATGCTCCGCTTCACCCTCCACAACGATGCGCTGTTCTTCCAGGCGCTGCAGCGCTACCAACAGAAATACGCAGGCGAAACGGCCAGCACGGCTGACCTGCAGCGTGTGTTCGAGGAGACGACAGGTATGGACCTGGATTACTTTTTCGGGCAGTGGTACAAAGGCGAAGGCTGGCCCACCATCACCCTCCAGTGGGAACAGCAGGGAAACCAGGTGGTGCTGAACGCCACACAGACACCCAGCGCCAGCACGCCCTTTTTCAAGACCGATGTAGAATACCTGCTGCAGACGGCAGCTGGCGACACCCTGATACGGGTGCCGCATACGCAACCTGCCGAGCAGTATACTTTTCAATTAGACCGACAAGTGACAGGAGTGACTATTGACCCGAACAACTGGCTACTGGCTCGGAAAGTAATCAGCAACGTCACTTCCACCCCTATTCAACCGTCAGGGCTCCAGGCGCGCGTTTACCCAAATCCGACACGGGACATTCTGCTGCTGGAGGACCTCTCTTTCCAGCCCACCGTCTTGGATGTGCATGACAGGACAGGCCGGCTCGTGCTCCGGCAACGGGTACGGCAAGGGCAGCTTCCGCAGGTGCGCGTAGCCGCCCTGCCGGCAGGGCTATACCTGGTGAAGGCTTTTGATGGCAGCCGCTTCTTTCAGGCTAAGTTCGTGAAGGAGTAGGGGCTACATGCCGTACCCGTTCATGCCACCGTACTGCCCCGTCATCATGGCCTGCACCCGCTGCGCCTCTTTTATATTGTATTCAAAAGCCAGGCGCTTGTAATTGATAATATCGATAATGGTGCCGATGAAGCAGAGGCCACCAGTGAACAGGTATAGGATGCCCATGCCGATGCTCCCCAAGATGAAACGGTGCACACCGGCCACCCCGAAGAAGCCGACGGCGGCTGTCACCAGCACCAGCAGCGGGTCGCGGCGGCGGGCTCTGTAGATGGTGGCGAACTGCTGCGCCTCCTGGTCCGACAGGCCGTTGAAGATTCCTTGTATGAAAGACATTTCGTCCGGCTCGAGCTCCGGCATGATGTTGAACACGTTAGGCATGGTGATTATAGGTTAGTTGGTTTTTCTGTAGTAAAACATGCCGCCGCAGCAGCGAAAAGACACGACTGCCCAGGATGAGCAGCGCCGGCACTCCCATTGGATGCGCCTCCCAGGAGGCCACCCACTCCCCCCGGAACAAAAACGCAATACTGTGCCCCAGCCCGCAGCCCAAACAGCCCCCCTCCAGCACCCAGCTCAGCGGACACAGGCTGAACAAATGCTCCCCCACAGGGTCCATCAGGGCGAGCATCGCAATGCCCACCACCCAACAGGCCGCTTCAGCCAGACCACCCAATTGCTTTGGCCGCACACGATGAACTACAGGTATAGGCATTGTCTGACTCTTCAACACAAAACAGGGTTAAGCTTGACTTATTAGCAAGGTATAATTTATACTAAAAATATAGCAATCGCAAACCACTACGCTAATTATGCCTGTTCTTTTTGCAGAGATGTCTGCTGCTCTTAAGCGACGGCCACCTTCCCTTGAATCTGGAGGGTGGCGCCTGCCCTCTATGATAAGCCGGTCACTGAAACCTAAGGCAGTACCAAAGCGGTATACCTGTATACCTAAACCCCTCTATTCTATGGAATGCAATGTTGGCTTGAAAGAACAGAAGTTGCGCGTGTTGGCAGGTATGGCCATCATCGGGATTGGCGCTTACTATAATATAAAAGGACTGGCTGCCGTAGGCCTCATCCCCATCGCGACGGGAATGCTGCGCTACTGCCCCGTTAACCAGGCCATTGGCTACAACGGCTGCGCCGAAACCAGGAAGGGCAGCGCCGTACTCTAGCAAACATGCATGCCCTGCCCGACAAACCCCTCCTCCTTTACGACGGTGACTGCAGCTTCTGCAAATACTGGATTGGCCGCTGGAAAGCGCAGACAAGGAACAACGTAGACTACCGGCCTTACCAGGAGATGCCTGAGGGCTTCTTCGGCATCCCCAAACGTGACTTCCAGCGTGGGGTGCAATTTGTTTCGCCGGAAGGGGTTCACTATAAGAACGCTAGGGCGGTGTTTGAGGTGCTGGAGCTTGGGGGCAGCAGCGCCTGGCGCTGGTTGTACCACCGCATACCGTTCGCAAACCGGCTGTTTGAACTGCAGTACCGCCTCGTCGCCAACAACCGCGATTCCTTCTTTAAACTGACCCGTCTGGTTTTCAGAGACGCCCGCTGATACTGAGCATCCGCCTCTATACTTTGGCGGGGCAACTGCACAAAAATTCATAGGAATAATATTATATAATGAATTTTATATATTTGCAGGTATAGCAAGCTCGTGTTTAACACACACCTATACCTGTCCTATGAAAATCCTCTGCATCGTACTCCTGCTATACGCGGCCATCTGCAGCGCCTCGGCACAAGGCACGGCTGAACCAGGCCCGAAGACCAAAAAGGCCAAAGAGCGACTGAAGGAGTATACTTTGGACTACCATGTGCTGCAGGAGAACCCCGGCATTATGCACGGGCTTTACCAGATGCAGGGCAAAACATGGGCCTGTAAAGGGGAGTATGCCCTAGGAAAGCGCAGCGGCGTCTGGTCTTTTTATGGCTGGAACGGCAAACTGGAGTACCAGTTCGACTTCACTAGCAACCATGAAGTGTTCTCCGACAGAAAAACCGACACGCTGGATTTTGAGGCGAAGGTATACCTGGACGGGCAATACGTGCGGAAGAAAGTGGACAGCAGGGCCTTCTACTTCGGGGGCGATGTGCGTATACTGGAGTTCCTGGCCCAGCACATGAAATACCCCGCAGAGGCCAAACGCGAGGAAGCGGAAGGTATAGCCATCATCAGCGTGGAGATAAGTGAGACCGGGAAGATGGAAAACATGGAGGTGGCGAAGGGACTGGACTTCGGGATGCAGGAGGAGGCCCTGCGCGTGGTAAGCCTGCTGCCCGGCGAGTGGGTTCCGGCCATAATGGGCGGCAAACCCGTCAGGAGCAAGCATTACATCCCGGTGCGCTTCGTGCTGTAATGCGCCGCTCCGTCTACTACAATAAGCTATGAGAAAGATTATCCTATACATTGCCGCCAGCACCGACGGATACATTGCCCGTCCCGATGGCAATATCGACTGGCTGCACGACAAGAAGTACACGATTCCCGACGAGGATTTCGGCTATACCGCCTTCCTGCAGACCATCGACACGACGCTGATGGGGAACAGCACCTACAAGCAAGTGCTGGGTTTCGACATGCCCTTCCCCTATCCTGATTTCCAGAACTATGTCTTCAGCCGTTCCGAGCAGCAGGACACGGAGCATGTGACATTTGTGAAGGACAAGCTGGTGGACTTCATAGAGCAACTGAAGGAGCAGCCGGGCAAGGACATCTGGCTCATCGGTGGCGGGCAGCTGAACTCAGTATTGCTCAATGCCGGGCTGCTGGACGAAATCATCCTGACATACATTCCTATCGTATTAGGCAGAGGCATCCCGCTATTCTCAGAGGAGGCCAACGAGCACAAATTGAAACTCATACCTACCGAAAACAAGCTGTACCGCAATGGCTTCCTGCAAGTCAGGTATAGCTGCTAATAAAAGAAGAAGGGCTTTGCATGGTAGCAAAGCTCTTTCTGTTTTAGCGGCTTGGTACCGACGCGAGTGTCACAACCTAAAAAAATCCAAGTCGTTAGCTGCTATACACAGGTTATGTGAAAATTTATAGCCGTATAGTTATGACAAAAAGTTACTTCTTGCCACTGCTGATTCTGATTGGGTTGAGCAGCTGCTATAGAACGCTCTCATCTGAAGGCGGTGGCCAGGGAGATATCAGAACAGACTCCAGACCGGTGAATGAGGCAGACATCGAATTGCCAGCCGGGTATAAAGCAGAGGCCGTCGCGACTGGTCTCACCTTTCCTACCGGTTTGACGTTCGATGACCAGGGCCAGGCGTACGTAATTGAAGCGGGTTATTCTTATGGCGAGGTTTTCCTGGAACCTAAGCTCCTGCGCCTGGACCAAGGAGGTGGGCTGACACAACTGGCTGCCGGCCAGAAGAATGGCCCCTGGACAGGAGTCACCTTCCATAACGGCAACTTCTATGTTTCAGAAGGAGGCCAAATGGAAGGCGGAAAGATTCTGCGTATCACGCCTAATGGCGCACTCACGACCATAGCCGAAGGCATGCCTTCCTTGGGTGACCATCATACAGATGCCCTGGCAGTGGGCTCAGATGGCTATATCTATTTCGGGCAGGGCACCGCGACAAACTCCGCTATAGTGGGAACAGACAATGCCGATTTCGGATGGCTGAAGCGGTTCCCTGACTTCCATGACGTGCCCTGCGACGATATTATGCTAACAGGTCAGAATTTCACCACGGACAGCCCGCTACCAGACAAGCCAGGACAACAGACCACGGGCGCCTATGCGCCCTATGGCACCCCTACCACCAATGGCCAGGTCATCAAAGGCCGCGTGCCCTGCTCCGGCGCCGTCATGCGGGTGCCCCTAGAAGGCGGCACACTGGAGTTAGTTGCCTGGGGTTTCCGCAACCCCTTCGGCATCGCCTTCGCCCCTGACGGCAAACTATATGTGACCGACAACAGCTACGACGAGAGAGGAAGCCGACCCGTCTGGGGAACCGGCGATTACCTTTGGCAGGTACAGCCCGGCACTTGGTACGGCTGGCCAGACTATTCAGGCGGACTGGAGTTTGACGGCGAAAAATTCGGCAAACCTGGTGGAGAGGCCCCAAAACCGCTGCTCGCCAACCACCCCAACAAGCCACCCCGGCCTAGCGCCACACTCGGCGTGCATTCCTCTTCTAACGGCATAGATTTCTCCAGAAGCGAGGGCTTTGGATATCAGGGGCAGGCGTTTATCGCCCAGTTTGGCGACATGGCCCCGAATGCGGGGAAAGTACTGGACCCGGTCGGTTTCAAAGTGGTGCGGGTGGACGTGAGCAACGGCGTCATCACAGACTTTGCCGTGAACAAAGGAAAGGAGAACGGGCCGGCCTCCAAGCTGAAGCACGGAGGCCTCGAAAGGCCTATGGCCGTTAAGTTCTCGCCGGACGGGCAGAGCCTGTACATCGTGGATTTCGGTGTGATGCAGATGACCGAGCAGGGACCTGCCCCGCAGCAAAAGACAGGTGTTGTATGGAAAGTGAGCAGAACCCAATAACTAAGCCGGCTATGAGACTACGCTATACCTTGCTCCTATTCGGCCTGCTGTTTATCGTGGCTTGTGGCACGGCAAAACGGGGTGAGCCTACGTATGCGCCCATTCCCACCTCTGAACCCGCTATTGCTCAGGGAGAGGTTGTTTACAATACTTACTGCCAGCCATGCCATCCCGGAGGGGAAACCGGCTTGGGGCCTGCCATCAATGACAAGCCCGCCCCAGGTTTTGTCATCCGGTTCCAAATCAGAAACGGATTGGGCGCGATGCCTGCTTTCAAGAAGGATGTCATTGCTCCAGAGGAACTGGATGACCTGATGGCCTACATCAAAGCCCAGCGCAAAGCCAAAAAGGAGAAAGAGGAGGCATCTTGAAACGTGTTGCTCTCGCCTTGCTGCTATTCCTTCCGCTGCAACGCTTCGCGACAGCCGCAGAATGGCCCGTCCAGAACGATTCAGCAGCTTCAAGAAAGGTAGGCGTGCTGCCCTTGCCCGCTTTTGGCTACTCCCCTGAAACACGCTGGTATGCGGGAGCCGTCGTGCTGCTCACCGCGCGCCTCCACCAGGATACCCTGACACGCACATCCAACTTCAAAGTAGAGGCAAACTATACTCAGAACAAACAGCTGATTCTGTCGTCGGAGTGGAACGTGTTTTCGAAGGGCGACAGACTGTTTTTCTCTGGAGAGGCAGCGTATCTTGACTTTCCGGAGAACTTCTACGGCATCGGTAATAGTACCACAGAGGAAATGGAGGAGAACTATGACAGCAAACGCATCGAGTTCAATGCCATGCTGCTCCGCCGTCTGCCCCGGTACTGGTATATTGGGCCGCGCTACCAGTTACAGCATATCTATGAGGTGAAACCGACACCTGAGGGAATGTTGAATAGCGGTGCTATACCTGGCAGCGGGGGCGGCACCTCGTCCGGGGCAGGAGCGGCTATCGCCTTCGACAACCGCAAGAATATCCTGAACCCGCAACAGGGCGCCTATGCTCTACTGGCAGCAACAAGCTTCCACAAGGCATTCGGAAGCGATTTCCGCTTCACCCGTTTCGAGCTTGACCTGCGCAAATACTTCCCGCTGCCCTGGAGGCACTTGCTGGCGGTACAAGGCTATGGCGTGTTTAATTCCGGCAAAACGCCCTTCCGGATGATGGGGCTCCTGGGCAGCGACAGCGATATGCGCGGCTATTACCGCGGCCGCTACCGTGACCGGCAGTATATGGCGCTTCAGGCAGAGTATAGGTTCCCGATTTTCTGGCGGATTGGAGGCACTGCCTTTGGGGGAGCTGGAGACGTGGCTCCGAAGCTTCGTTCGTTCGAACTACGTGAATTTAAGCCGAGCTACGGCCTGGGCCTTCGGTTCCTGATAGACCGGCAGGAGAATATCAACCTCCGTTTCGACTATGCGCTCGGCAGGTCTGGCGCGAGCGGCTTTTACGTCTCGTTTGGAGAGGCCTTCTGAAAACTTTCCGGGCGACGGGCTATTATAATCTAAGGTATAGCGCCTACTTCTTTTTCTTCGCTTTGGCTTTCGCTTTCTTGGCTTTGGCGGCTTTTGCCTTGGCCTCGCCTTCCTCGGCTTCCTTCATCAGGGCCTTCCAGTCAAACTTGGCCTCCGGGCTGAAGTCGATGGTGGCTTCGCGGTCCTCGGGGTCGAGTTGCAGTACCTTGATGTCTTTGGTGAGATAGGTTTGTATCTCGTCCAGGATGGGTTTCTCCTCTTGGCTGCAGAACGACACAGCGATGCCTTTGGCCGTGCCGCGGCCGGTACGTCCCACGCGGTGTACATAGTTCTCGGGCTGGTCAGGCAAATCGTAATTCACCACATAGTCCACGTTGGGAATGTCGATACCACGGGCGCTCACGTCAGTGGCTATCAGCAGCTTCACATCCCCTTTCTTGAACCGCTTCATCACGTCGGTGCGGTCTTTCTGCTCCTTGCCCCCATGTATGCTCACTGATTCTATACCTACGCGCTCCATGGCGGCCACCACGCGCTCGGCACGCACCTGGGTGCGCACAAAGGCGAGAATCTTCTTGTCGGGGTTCTCCTTCACCACCCGCTCCAGAAAGAAGCGCTTCTCGTCCATCTCCACATACATCACGGAGTGGTCCACGTTCTTGGACACGGGGTCCTTTGGCGAAATCTGGA
Source organism: Pontibacter roseus DSM 17521 (assembly GCF_000373265.1). Taxonomy (GTDB): domain Bacteria; phylum Bacteroidota; class Bacteroidia; order Cytophagales; family Hymenobacteraceae; genus Pontibacter; species Pontibacter roseus. Next base: position 722,936 of record NZ_KB890761.1, on the reverse strand, counting down.
TGCGTACCGGCTTGTTCACCAGTGAGTAGGCCAGTTCCTTGATTTTCTCGTTGATGGTGGCTGAGAAGAAAAGCGTTTGCCGCTTACGGGGCAGCTTGGTGATGAGTTGCCGGATGTCATGGATAAAGCCCAGGTCCAGCATGTGGTCGGCCTCGTCCAGCACCAGTATCTCGACGCGCTCCAGCCGGATGTAGCCCTGGCTCACCAAATCGAACAGGCGCCCGGGCGTGGCCACCAGCACGTCTATACCTGCTTCGAGCTTTGCAATCTGCGGCCCCTGCTCCACACCCCCAAACACGCAGAAGGTCTTGACGCGCGTTCCGCGCCCCAGCTCCTCAAACACCTCCGTTATCTGCACGGCCAGCTCACGCGTGGGCACCATCACCACGCACTTGATGCCGTCCGCCCGGTGGCGCATCTTCCCGAACTGCAGTTTGTCCAGTATAGGTATGGCGAAGGCCGCTGTCTTTCCTGTCCCGGTCTGGGCGATGGCCAGCACATCCTCCCCCTTCATGATGGGAGGTATGGCTTTGAACTGGATGTCGGTTGGTTTCCGGAAACCCTGCTTGCTCAGGCTCTTCTTGATTTCGTCGGATATGCGGTAGTCTTCGAACTTCATGGTGATGCTATACTGGTTGTCCCTTGGCTATACCTTACGTACGGCCGCAGCGGACTGTAAAGGTAACGCTTCTTTTTCTGTTTTGTCCCTTCTGCTCAAAATGAGGCCAGTAGACAGGTTCTGCCTTTGGTTTTGCAGGTATAGGGTGTACAAGCAATGCCCCTCTAGCCTTTACGCAACACGTGCCTCTATTATTTATACGCCGGGGGTTCAGCATGCATCAGGCAGAGAATAACAGCGGTTTGCTAACTTTTTTGATAGTATTACTATTATACATGAAAGTTATCATAACTTTGTGGGCGAAACAAACGAAAGAGAGCCTAGTTGCTATAGTGACGGCAGGCTTTTACAACCAGAACATACAAGCTGATACCAGCAGAAGCTACCATGAGAACAATTTCCATTAACCTCAACCACAAAGCCTACCTCCGCGAACCCGAGAGCACGGAGCTAGGCCGCCGGATTATCAAAGAGAGTATCCTGCTGATTGACCAGCTGGGTTTTGAGCAGTTCACGTTCAAAAAGCTGGCCGCTGTCATCAATTCAACGGAGGCCTCCATCTACCGCTATTTCGAAAACAAGCACAAACTGCTCGTCTACCTGGTGTCGTGGTACTGGGCCTGGGTCGACTACCGTGTCACGTTTCATACCAACAACCTCCTGGACCCGCGGCAGCGCCTGAGCCGCGCCATCGATGTCATCACGGCTTCCAGCACCGACGATTCGGCCACGGCCCACATCGACGAAAGCGCCCTGTACCGCATCGTCATCGTGGAGTCCTCTAAGGTATACCTGACCAAGGAGGTGGATACGGACAACAAGGAGGGCTATTTCCTGGAGTACAAGCGCCTGTGCCACCGCATTGCCGAGATGGTGCTGGACATGAACCCAGGCTATACCTATCCGCATGCCCTTATCAGCACCATGCTGGAGGCGGCGCACCAGCAGCTGTTCTTTGCCCAGCACCTGCCTTCCCTCACGGAGATAAAAGGAACGCAGCGCTCCCCCGAGGAGGCAGCATCCTTTTTAAAGCACCTTGTATTTGCTGCTATAGACCACCCCGCCTAACCACCGGCGCACCCACTATACCTGATTCGGAAGCATGAGCAAATCCACCAAACGAAAGTCACTGTACACGCCCATGGAGCGCTTTTGGCAGCTACTGGCCGCCGAGCGGCGCGAAATCGTGTACCTCTACATCTACGCCATCATCGCCGGCCTCATCAGCCTTTCCCTGCCGCTGGGCATCCAGAGCATCATCGCCTTTGTATCGAGCGGGGAGCTGACGGTGTCGGTGGTCGTGCTGATTTCCCTCATCGTGCTGGGCCTGCTCCTTGTGGGCGGCATGCAGATTATGCAGCTCTGGCTGGTGGAGTACATCCAGCAGCGCATTTTCACCCGCACCGCCTTCGACTTCGTGTTCCGGGTGCCACGGCTCCAATTGGAGGCGCTGCACAAGTACTACCCGCCGGAGCTCATGAACCGCTTCTTCGATACCGTGTCGCTGCAGAAGTCCATGGCCAAGCTGCTCACCGACTTCACCACGTCCGCCGTCCAGATTGTATTCGGTTTGATTCTGCTGTCCTTCTACCACCCCTACTTCATTGTTTTCAGTGTGATTGTGGTGCTGATGCTGCTGGCTATCCTTTACTTCACCAGCGCCAAAGGTATAGACACAAGCATCGCCGAGTCCAAATACAAGTACAAGCTGGTGGCCTGGCTGCAGGAGATGGCGCGTTCCATGAACATCTTCAAACTGGCGGGCCAGTCGGACCTGCCCATGCAGAAAACCAACGGCTACGTGACCAGCTACCTGAAGGCCCGCAAGCAGCACTTCCGGGTGCTCATGATGCAGTACTTCAGCTTCGTGGGGTTTAAAACACTCATTACGGGCGGGCTGCTGGTGCTGGGCTGTGTGCTTGTGATTCAGCGCGAAATCAACATTGGACAGTTCGTGGCTTCCGAAATCGTCATCATCCTCATCATGACGGCTGTGGAGAAAATCATCATCAAGCTTGATACCATCTACGACCTCCTCACCAGCCTGGACAAGATAGGCGAGGTGACGGACCTGCCGTTGGAGGACGAAAGCGGCGTGGACATCAACAACCAGGGGCAAGGGCTCTCGATACAGGTGAATAACCTGCGCTTCCGGTACCCCAAGGCCGAGGAACACGCCATCGACGGCATCTCCTTTCAGGTGCAGCCCTCGGAGCGGGTGTGCATTGCCGGCTTCAACCGCTCAGGAAAGTCGACGCTCAGCCAACTGCTGCTGGGGCTTTACAGCGGGTATGAGGGCAGCATCGCCTACAACAACCTGTCGATGCGCGACTTGGAGAAGAACAGCCTGCGCCGCCTCATTGGGGACAACACCTCCAAAGAGCAGGTGTTTGATGGCACCATCCTAGAGAACATCACGCTGGGCATTCCCAATGTGCCGATAGAAGACGTGGTGTGGGCGACGGACAATGTGGGGCTCACCGACTTCATCCATGCCCTGCCTGAGGGGCTGCAGACCCAGTTGACGGGTGGCAGCATGCGCCTGCCGGCCAGTGTCTCGCGCAAAATCATCATGGCGCGCTGCCTGGTGCTGCGCCCCAAAATGCTGCTGCTCGACGACTTCTGGGGAGGTATGGAGAAACACGAGAAACTTCGCCTCATCCAGATGCTTTCCTCGCAGGAATTTGGCTGGACCCTCCTCATCATCTCCAACGACCCGGAAGTGATGGCCATATGTGACCGCACCTTGCTGCTGATGGATGGAAAACTGGTGGCCAGCGGCAACTTCGAAGACATCCAGCATACCACCTATTACCAGCAACTGGCAAACCTGACTACCTGACCATGAAAGAGAACCCCTACGACACAGCGGCACGGAGCCACGCAGAACTGGAGGCCATGGAGATGGTACGCACGCCACAGCTTGGCCGCACACTTGCCTTTTGGCTGGGTGGCATCGTCCTGTTTCTGATTCTATGCCTATTTCTGCCCTGGACCCAGAACATTGACTCCAGAGGTACGCTGACGGCCCTGAACCCGGCAGACAGGCCGCAGACGATACAAACCACCATACCTGGCCGCATCGAGCGCTGGCATGTGCAGGAGGGGCAGTTGGTGCAGCAAGGTGACACCATCGTAAGTCTGTCAGAGGTGAAGGAAAAGTACTTCGACCCGCAGCTGTTGGAGCGGCTCAACGAGCAGGTAGAGGCCAAGGAAGGCGCCGTGGAGGCCACCCAAGGCAAGGGCGATGCGCTGGAGAACCAAATACAGGCACTGCGCGAGGGCCTTCAGTACAGCCTGGACAAAGGCAGGAACAAAGTGGAGCAGACACGCCTCAAGGTGCAGAGCGACAGCATGGAAGTGGTGGCACAGCGCATGGAGTTGGACATCGCCCAGAACCAGTTCGTGCGCCAGGAGGCCCTCTACGAGCAGGGCCTGAAGTCGCTGACGGAGCTGGAGGCGCGACGCCTGAAGCTGCAAGAGGCCCAGGCTAAACTGCTGGCAAACGAAAACAAACTAGCCAGCTCCCGCGCCGAACTGCAGAATGCCTACACCGAACTGAACTCGCTACAGGCCGAGTATGATGACAAATTGGCCAAGGCGGAGTCGGAGCTGAACTCTAACCAAGCCTACCTCTTCAGCACCATGGGCGAGACATCCAAGCTCCGCAGCGAATATAGCAGCACGCTGGAGCGCAGCAGATTCTACGAAGTGGTGGCCCCGCAGACAGGCTACCTGGTGCGCACGCTGAAGGCTGGCTTGGGAGAAACAATCAAGGAAGGCGAGCCCATCGCCACCATCATGCCCGATAACCCGAAACTGGCTGTGGAGCTGTACGTGCAACCTATGGACTTGCCCCTGCTGTACAAAGGAGCGCCGATACGCCTGCAGTTCGATGGCTGGCCTGCGCTGGTGTTCTCCGGCTGGCCAAACCTGGGCTTCGGTACCTTTGGCGGCAAAGTAGCCGTCATCGACAATACGGCCACCAATGGCCAGTACCGGATGCTGGTGGTGCAGGACCCGGAGCAGGAGCCTTGGCCCGAGGCGCTCCGCATCGGTTCGGGCGTGCAGGGGTGGGCCATGCTGAACAGCGTGCCGATATGGTACGAACTCTGGCGGCAGCTCAACGGCTTCCCCGCAGATTACACCGGCACTATACCTGTAGAGGACGCTACGCAGAAGAAGGAAGAAAAATAACATGAGATGGCCTTACAATACAGACAAATACTGGCACTGCTCGTCACATGGCTGGTGGCCTCGGCAGGTATAGCGCCGCCCGCTGTTGCCCAGCCACAGGACTCGGTTGAGGTGCTGACCATGCACGAACTATACCGCCAGGTGCTCACTCACCACCCCCTCGCAGCGCAGGCGGCACTGCTGGCGCAGCAGGCGGAGCAGGAGTTGCGCATGGCCCGCGGCGGCTTTGACCCGGTGCTGAGCAGCAAGTATGGCGAGAAGCAGTACACCGGCAAAGACTATTACCGCTATTGGGAGAGCAGCTTGCGCATTCCCCTCTGGTTCGGCCCGGAGCTGGTGGCAGGCTACGACCGCAACCAGGGCGATTACTTGAACCCGGAAAGGGCCACGCCCGACAGGGGCCTGAGCTATGCCGGCATCTCCATACCCTTGGGACAAGGGCTTTTCACGGACGCGCGCAGGGCCACCATCCGGCAGGCGCAGCTGCTGCCCCGCATGGCCGAGGCCAATCGCCTGAAGCTGGTGAACAAGCTGCTGCTCGAAGTCGCGAAGGACTACTGGGACTGGCTATACTACTACAACGAGGTGCAGGTATACCAGGAGGCGCTGGAACTGGCCGAAATCAGGACCAAGGCCGTGAACGAGCGCGCCCGCTTGGGCGACCTGGCCGCTATTGACACTGTGGAGGCCCGTACTGAGGCCCTGAACCGGCGGGTGCTCCTCAGTCAGGCGCTGCAGCAGTACAACAACAGTAAGCTGCGCCTGGAAATGCACCTGTGGGGAGAAGATAGCCAGCCGCTCACGCTGCCTGCCTCTGCTATACCTTCCTCGGCTGGCACAGAGCTGAACCCGCTCAGCCCCGGCGACCTGCAGGCTCTGCTGGCACAGGCCAAAGCCAACCACCCCGACCTCATCAAGCTCGACCTGAAAGGACAGCAGTTGGAGGTGGAGCGCCGTTATGCTGCCGATAAGCTCAAGCCCAAACTCAACCTGGAGTACAACCTGCTGCAGCGCGATTTCTACCTCAACGAAGAGGCTCTCCGGGGCCCATACATGCGCAACAACTACCGGCTCGGCGTGAGCTTCAGCCAGCCGCTGTTCCTGCGCCAGGAAAGAGGCAAGCTGCAGCTCACTAAACTCAAGCAGCAGGACGTGGTGCTGCAACAGTCGCATGCTGTACGCGAAATAGAAAACACCGTGCAGATGGTGTACAGCGAGTGGCTGGCCTTGGAGGAGCAGATAGCCCTGCAGGAGCAGATGGTGGTGAATGCCCGTACCTTGCAGGCTGGCGAGGTAGTCAAGTTCCAGAGCGGCGAGAGTTCGCTTTTCCTCATCAACTCCCGTGAGCAGAAGCTGCTGGAGTCGCAGATAAAGCTCTATAGCCTGCGCAGCAAGTACGCCAAAGTCAAAGCACAGTTATACTGGTCAGCGGGAAACATGCAGCGGGAGTAGGAGGCATTTTTAATCAGAACACCAGCTTGCGCTAACGGAGAATCGGAACGACTGATATTCCCTGCCCATTTCGAAGCGGGGCTTTTCTGCACGTATTGTCACCCTACAACAGGAGGAATGACAATGAGAAGCTACCCTTTCCGCCCCGCCCACTCCAGCACGGTGGAGCTCAACCGGGCAAAATCCTGACCGACTGTGCCGTAGGTGTCGTAGGCGAACTTGAGGATGATGCCTGTCACCACCACCAGGAACAGCGCCCGCACGAAACCGGTGCCGCGCTTCAGGGCGGTGCGGGTACCGAGCTGTGAACCGATGATGCTGCACAGGGCCATAGGTATAGCCACTTCGTAGAGCACATGCCCTTTCCAGATGAAGTAGAGCAGCGCCGAGAGGTTGGTGGCTACGTTCACCACTTTGGCCGCCGCAGAGGCCGCCAGGAAATTGAAACCGAAAATCCCGATGAAGATAAAGATGAGGAAACTGCCCGTGCCCGGCCCGAAGAACCCGTCGTAAAAGCCGATAGCCGCTCCGATGAGCAGACCGTACAGCTTCTCCTTTGTGTCAGTCAGTTTGGGCGCATGCAGCGAGCCAAAGTCTTTCCGAATGAAGGTATAGATGGCTACCAGGATGAGCAGCAGCAGGATGAGCGGCTTGAGCAGGTTGGCGTCGAGGTGACTCAGCGCCCTAGCTCCCAGAAAAGAGAACACAAAAGCTGTGACAGCGGCCGGCAGGATGGCCAGGTAATTGATTTTGACGGTCCGCACGTAACGGAACATGGCCGCAGTGGTGCCGGCTATACCTGCAAACTTGCCCGTGCCAAACAAAGTGGGCAGCGGCACCCCCGGCAGGAAAATCAAAAGCGCAGGCAACTGGATGAGCCCTCCCCCTCCTACCACCGAATCAATAAAGCCCGCCAGAAAAGCGAAAAAGCACAGGTAAACGATTTCTTCCACCGAAGTATAAACAATTGAGAATGACGTGCTATAGCACAGTAAAAAGCCGCGCAAGTTACAGGATTGTACTTGAATTTAGGATGGGGAAGTGCAGGTATTTTTTACGGGAAGAATAGTGGTTCTCAAGGTGGGTTTGTGGATAACACAGCTTATCCACAAAAGTTACTAACATTTTTAGCCTCCATCTAACTACATTAGCAACAGTTAATGCTTCTCCGTTATGTTGACATATTTAGAGGCTGCCTCCAATCACCACCCGCTCCTTGTGCACACTTTTCTGCCCATCCAGGTCGAACAGCTCGATGTAAAGCAAGTAGTACCCGATGGCGGCTTTGGTGCCGTCATGCCTGAGCCCATCCCACCGGAAGAAGCCGTTAGCAGCAAGTAGCTCATTGCGAACCAGTTTCCGCACCTCGCGCCCCTGCGCATCGAAGATAGTGATGTTGGCGACGAAGCCGGTTTGGTCGGTACTGTAGTTGATGGTGGTGAAATCCTCGTAGCCGTCGCCGTCCGGTGAGAACACCTGGGGGTTGATTGTGAACATCCGCTGCGCGGCTATCCCTGCCTGCGACTGCGAGTTCGGATAGCCCGGCGTGGCAAAGACCGTGGTGGCCGCCGAATGGAAGTTGGCGGCAGTGGTTGGCCCCTCCAGCCGTATCCGCTCCAGCGAAAGGCCGTTCTTATCGTCTATCAGGTTGAAATGCATGCGTTCGTCGTAGTCGAACCGGTCAGCGGTGCGGCCATCGGGTTGCAGCACCACCACGGAACCAGCCGCATCCGGATAAGAGGGTAAGGATGCCATCTGCAGAAAAGTCTCCTCGCGGGCAGCAGGATAATTGGTTTTGATGTTCTCGGGGTGGGTGGTGAGCACCACGTACTGCCCCGGCTCCAGCACATGACTGCTGGATATCACCCGCCCACTGGTAACACTGTCGTTGCTGACATTGGCCAGCTGCCAGCCCTGCAGGTTGATGTACTTGTCGCTGCGGTTGACCAGCTCCACGAAATCCACGCCGCCCGGCCTGGGGTTGAACAGCACCTCGTTGATGACCACATTGCCAGGCTCGGGAGCCGAAGGCAGTGCGAAAGTAGCGGTCAGCGGTTGCTGGCTCAGGCTGCCGGCGCAGTCGCGGATGCCGGCGGCGGACAAAGTATAGCGCTGCCGTTCCTGCAGGGGCCCAGCCAGTTGCAGCGTCACCTGCTCAAACAGCGGCCCCAGCACCTGTACGCTGGCTATACCTATACCTGGACTCAGGGTATACTGCGCCGCTGCCGCCTGTGCACTGTCCAGCCGTTCGTTGAAGCGAAGCTGCAGCCGGTCAGGAGCCACGGCAGTCACATTAAGCAGCACCGGTGGCGTGTTGTCAGGTATAGAGGCGGCCACCGAATTAGCCTGGGCAGGCGTTCCACCGCGCGGGTCAGCAGAGGCAGTCCAGTTTTCGGCGCCGGCGCAGGGATTGGTGAGGTCAATCATTTCCAGGCTCCAGCCGCCATTGCGTTTGGTATTGTCGCGGTACCAGGTGTCATTGTAGTTCAGGGCGTATATCAGGCGACCATTGGGCTGCCGCAGCTGCAGCACCTCGCCGGTGTTGTTCAAACTCGGGAAGTTGCTGATGCCAATGGCGCGGCCAAATGGGGTGAACTGGCTGACCTGCGTATTGGGCACTACCACGGCATACTCGCCCGGCTGCAGCTGCACGTTGGGCAGCGTAGCCGTGGAGGTGGCGTCGGAGTAGCGGATACCCTGCAGCGTGAGCACCCGCTGCGTGGGGTTGTACAACTCGATGTACTCCACCGCCGGCAGCCCGATGGCCGGCGTTTCCCGCGCCATAATCTCTGTGATGAGCAGTTCGTTGTACCCTGGCAAAGCAGCGGGCAACTCAAAGGAGACAGTCAATTCCGTGGGTGCCTCCAGCGCATTGCCATACAGGTCGGCTATACCTGTGACAGCAATCGTGTTGGTTCCGTTTCGGAAGGGTTGGGCAAACTGCAAACGGACGGTACCGGCTTCTGTCAACTCGGCCTGAGTCGGTTTTGTATTCCCGTTCAAGGTATAGCTGGCAATGTCCTGCGCCAGCTCCTCTCCTACTGGCTCGTTGAAGCGCAGCTCCAGCGACTGCGCGCTCAGCAGCTGTGCGCTCTCTAGCACAGGTGGCTGAGTGTCGGTGATGCGGAAATCATCAAAATAGAAGTTGCGGCTGTTGGCGGAGCTATACCTGACTAGCACCCCGAAGTAGGCGGAGCGCTTGTGGGTGGCATCGGTGGCAGTGCCCTGGCTTTGGTAGTTTTCTCCCGTTCCGGTGAAGTCAACCTCCAGTTGCCATTCATAATGGGTGCTCCGGGTCACCCGCACACGCACGGTGTTGTTGGAAGTACCAACAGTCCCGTCTTCCCCGTTAATCAGGTATGCCGGGCTCTTGCCAGCATCCTTCCGAAACAGGCTCACCTCATCCGCTGTGCCGCCGATGCGCACGAAGTAGCCGTTCACATCCGCCGCCTTCAGGTCTTCTTTGTCGGCTATCAAAAAGATATCGGTGGAATTGCCGGAGGAAGTCGCCAGCCGCAGGTTCGCCCAGAACTCCCATACCGTGCCCACCACCGCCTGCGAGGGTGTGGCCAGCTGCAGCGTGGTGCCTGTCACGGCGGGGCCGTTGCTTTGGAGTTGGTTCTGCGGATTCACGGTGAAGCCGCTGGCATCGCCCGTCCAGGTGGGGTTTTGGGTGAAGTCGCCATCGGAGAAGTCTTCCTGCAGCTGCGCCGTGGCCAGGTATGGCAGGAGCAACAGCAGTCCTAACAGGGCGCTTCTGAGCGTACCGCCGCCTGTCTGTAATGTCTGGATAGTAAGTATGATAGCACGAAGTAAAGTTTGTTTCATGCGCAGAAATTGTGATGAAAACTTACGTAATTGCGCCCGCGTGAGGGATTGAGCCGGCACCCCGCAGCCCGTGAGGGCGAGGAGTACAGGCGAAAGCCCGACCTGCTCGCGCAGCGAAAGGGCACGCCCATGCCACATCTGGCCTCTGAAGCCACGGGACAAATTGCCTTTTTGTAAAAATTTAGAACTTTTACGGGAGCCCAAGAGGTTAGTTATGGGAGTCAGAAAGTCGGGCAGGTATAGCTGGAGAATCGGAGGATTACGGAACAGATAAAGGACACAAGTTGCTTCATCCGTTTTAGAAACCAGGTCTGGATAAGCGACAAGTAGCCGTTGGCAGAAACCAGCAGCCAGTCGACCTTCTGAGCAGCGAACAAATCAATTTACATACCTTAAACAAAATGAAAGTAGCAGTAGTAGGCGCCACCGGACTGGTGGGCGGCGAGATTTTGAAAGTGCTGGCGGAGCGTGACTTCCCGGTAACGGAACTGTTGTTGGTAGCTTCTGAGAAGTCTGTTGGAAAACAGATGGAGTTTAAGGGTAAACAGATAAAGGTCATCGGGATGCAGGACGCGATTGCGGCTGCCCCGCACATCGCCATTTTCTCGGCCGGCGGCAGCACCTCCACAGAGTGGGCGCCAAAGTTCGCCGAAGTAGGTACGGTGGTAGTGGATAACTCCTCGGCCTGGCGCATGGACCCTGGCAAAAAGCTGGTGGTGCCGGAAATCAACGCCAAGGAACTGACCAAAGAAGATAAAATCATCGCCAACCCGAACTGCTCGACCATCCAGATGGTGGTGGCCCTGAACAAGCTGCACGAGGAGCTGCAGGCGAAGCGCATCGTGGTGAGCACCTACCAGTCGGTGACAGGCACGGGCGTGAAGGCGGTGGAGCAGCTCATGAACGAGCGCGCCGGCAAGGACGGCGAGAAGGCCTACCCCTACCCCATCGACCTGAACGTGCTGCCGCACATCGACGTGTTCCAGGACAACGGCTACACCAAGGAGGAGATGAAGATGATTCTGGAAACCAAGAAAATCATGGGCGACGACTCCATCCGGGTAACGGCCACGGCGGTGCGTATACCCGTGATGGGTGGACACTCCGAGTCGGTGAACGTGGAGTTTGAGAAGGACTTCACGCTGGACGAGGTATACCGCATCCTGAACGAAACGGAAGGCGTGAAAGTGGTGGACGACGTGAAGAACCTACAATACCCGATGCCAAAAGACGCCCACGGCAAAGACGAGGTGCTGGTTGGCCGCATCCGCCTGGACGAAACTCAACCCCGAACGTTGAATATGTGGATTGTAGCCGACAACCTGCGCAAGGGCGCCGCCACCAATGCCGTGCAAATTGCGGAGTACCTGGTGAAGGAGGGGTTGGTGTAGAACTTCTATAACTTGATCTACTTATAAATAGAAAGGGAGCTCCTGAGGGCTCCCTTTTTTATTCCCATTGTCCATACTTCCTGAAAAAGCCGGATGATTATGAGTTACAAATAATTAAATTACGCTCTATTTATATACAGTATAAACAGACATGAGCACCTTGACAAAATCGGAATCCGAAATAAAAAAAGAAAAGCCTAAAAAGCAGGCTGAATTTATACGTTGGTTTGGTCCGTTATTAGATGCTCTTCGTGAACTAGGGTATTCTGGCAAGCCACAAGAAGTATCTAACAAAATAGCGGAAACGCTTAAACTCGATGATTCTGTTTTAGATGAAACCCTCAAATCTGGCACGAATAGATTTCATAACCAAGTAGCATGGGCTCGCCAATACCTTACTTGGGAAGGTCTTCTTGATTCTTCAGTTAGAGGAACATGGAAGCTAACCGAAAAAGGAAGAAGCACCCACTTGAATTATGAGCAAAGCCGTCAGTTATTCTTGAAGTGGGTTGAGATTAACCAAAAGGCGAGAAAAAACAAAAATAAAGCAGACGTAATCTCGGAGCAGGAAGAACAGTCACCTGAAGAAGTAGACATAAGTGCCGAGGCAAACCTACTTGAGGTTCTTCAAAACATATCACCCTCCGGATTTGAGAAGGTATGCAAAGAACTTCTCCGTGAGCATGGCTTTGAAAATGTTGAAGTCAAAGGTGGCTCACATGATGGAGGCATTGATGGACAAGGCGTATTAGAAATTAACCCCTTCGTGAGTTTCAAAGTGCTTTTCCAATGCAAAAGGTATAAAGGCTCTGTATCACGAGCACAGGTTGGCGACTTCAGAAATGCTATGATTGGCAGGGCGGAAAAGGGTATAATTATGACAACAGGTACTTTTACAACTGAAGCAATCAAGGAGGCAAACCGGGATGGGGCACCACAAATAGAGCTTGTGGATGGTCAGAAACTTATCAAGATGTTTGAAAAGGTAGAGCTCGGCCTGAAGCCTAAAGTGGTTTATGAAGTTGACCTATCTTACTTTAACAAGTTTAAAGATTAGGTGTAATCCAAAGTGCTACCCCCCTCTCCTTCAGACTTGCAATCCGCAAGTAGCAGAGGCAACAGCAACAGCGGCGAACAACTAACTTTACCTGAACAACTAGCAGCAGATTATACAACATAGATGCCTATCCACCCCATCCATACCGACAGACTAGCCCTTATCCCTTTCACCCTGGATGTCGCCCGTGCGCTTTATGCCTTCAACACCGCTATACTTACTCAGATTGGCCTGCAACCCACCCGCTTCTGGCCCGACCAAGAAAGCATGGATACGCTGCCCCGCATCATCAAGAGGCTGGAGCTGGTGCCGGAACCCACTGGTTTTGAATCGTGGATGATTGTGCTGCGGCAGAATGCCACCGTCATAGGCGATGCGGGTTTCAAAGGACCGCCCAATGCCGAAGGCGCAGTGGACATTGGCTACTCCATTATTGAGCAGGAGCAACAGAGGGGCTACGCCCTGGAGACAGCGAGAGCACTGGTGGAATGGGCGTTCCGGCAGCCCGAGGTGAAGGCCGTCACGGCAAACTGCCTGCTCGAGAATGCGCCATCTGCCCGCATACTCCAGAAGCTGGGTATGGAAGAAATCATCCGGGACGATGAAGTGATTTACTGGAAATTACTTCGCTCAGAACCCGTTCAATAACCCCACTTTACACCTAGAAATCCACCTTATACAAGTCCTCCATCTGCCGCTGCGTCACGAAGCGGGGCATGGCCCGGAAGAGGGTGTTGCGGAGGCGGCCCAGCAACGGATTCCGCCAGTGTGCCACGCGCCCCAGCATCCGCGATAGCTCTATCACTTTGGCGGTGCGGCCTTTGCGGCGCTTTTCATACTTCCGCAAGGCTTTCGCCAACACCGGCTCCTGCTGCAGGCACTGCGCCAGCACCACAGCATCCTCTATGGCCTGGCAGGCTCCCTGGCCCATGTTGGGTGTAGTGGCGTGGGCGGCATCGCCTAGCAGCACCACGCGCCCATACACAAAGCGCTTGAGCGGCTTCAGGTCGGCTATATCGTTCCAGATGAGCTGCTCCGGGGCGGTGGAGGCCAGCACCATCTCTATGGGAGAATGGACTTCTTCAAAATGGCGGGCCAGCTTCTCGGGCGTCATCCGCTTCATCTTCTCATCCCGCTGCGGCGCGTTGATGCAGGCATACCAGTAGATTTTATCTCCCTGCAGAGGGGCCATACCTACCCGGCCCTGCGGCGCCCAGGTTTCCGCCGATATCATGTCGTTGATTTTCACGCCGGGGTTGTCGATGACGGCGCGCCAGCAGGTATAGCCGGCGTAGCGCGGCACACTCTGCGGCACCAGTTGCTGGCGCACCACTGAGCTGATGCCATCGGCCGCAATGAGCAGGTCGGCAGTGGCCTGGCTGCCGTCGGTGAACATCACCTGCACCTGCTCGCCCTGCTGCTCCACATTTTCGCAGCGCTTGCCCAGCACTACCGTGTCGGGCTTCAGGTGGCTCAGCAGCACCTCATGCAAGTCGGCGCGGTGTATCACAAAGTTGTTGATGCCATACTTGTTGCTCAGGCGGCGGGTATCCATGTTGCTGATTTCGTAGCCGTGCTCGTCAAAGATAACCAGCGCGTCGAGCTGCTTGCCCCGCGCCACCACATCGTGCATCACCCCCAAGCGGTCGAGCCCCTGCATGGCGTTGGCAGCCAGGCCCACACCGGCTCCCAGCCCCTTGAATTTGGGGGCAGCCTCAAACACCGTGGTATCTATACCTGCTTTCTGCAGCGCCAGGGCCGCACACAGGCCCCCTATTCCGCCTCCTATCACTATGGCTTTCATGATGCTATACCTTTAGTTCAATCTCGGCTTATGCTCCTCCAGAGTTTTTCCTTCCGAAAGGCTATGGCCCACTATGACTACAACAAAAAAGCGGCACCAGAATCTCCCTTGTGCCGCCTCTTTCTATGCTTACAGTTTCATATCGTTCTAAAATCCAACGCCTACATGGGAGCTATACCGTCACCTCATCTTCTACCTCCTGCCGTCCGAACACCTTGGCAATCCAGCGGGGCAGGAAGATGGAGCCCAGCACCAGGTAGGGATAATAAGTAATCAGGCGGAAGAGCACCACCACGATGTTGCTGAAGCGACCCAGAAACAAGCCGAAGAAACTCGGGAAAGCCATCTCCACTATACCTGCGCCGCCTGGCGTGATAGCCACCAGCATCACAATCCAGAAAATGAGGTTGCGGGAAACGATGAGCAGGTGCTCGCCCAGCGTCACGTCCGTGAAGGCGGCAATCAGGCAGTTGAGCAGGAAATAGCGGGCGCTCCACACAAAGATGGTGGACAGGATGGCCCGGGCCCAATAATTGAAATCCTTGCCGCGGAGCTGCTGCGATGCCCACACAATCTCATTGCCATGCTGGAACGCATCCAGGCGCCACTTGCGCAGCAGCTTCCAGGAGGTCAACTTCAGCATAATCCATTTGAAGGCACGGGGCCGCACAAACAAAGCATAAATCATGATGAAGGTATAGACGGCGATGAGCGAGTAGCTGATGTAGAAAGCCATTTTCAGGGCAGAGGCATCGGAGGAGGAGAGCCCGAAGTCCGGGAAGACTTCGCCTTGGGTGGCCAGCAGCGCGATGGGAGCCGCCACAATAAAGAACATGTTGTCGAGCACGGCCGTGAGCATCACGTAGGCCAACGACTTACCCAGGGGTATGCCTTCTTTGTTCAGGATGATGGTTGCGACGGTGGTGCCTCCTACCACCGAAGGCGTTACGGCAGAGGCGAATTCCCAGAGCATAATGACGTCCAGGCTGTTGCGCCAGGTCAGAAACTTGTCGGTGAGGTGGCGGATGCGGTACATGTAGCCGAAGTCGCGGATAACGAGTACCAACAGCGCGGCGGCCAGCCACCACCAGTTCGCCTCGACTATACCTTTTAAATCGCTGAGCTTGTCGTCTTTGATGAACAGCCATGCAGTCGCCCCCAAGCCCAGTAACACCGGAATCAGAATCTTGACAGGACTAAAGCTCTTCAGTATGGTCTTCTTGTTTTGGTCCATGCAGACTATTTAAACTAGCTCCTCGGCGGATGCTCCTTCGTGCTGTTGCACAAAACTACTTAACTATTCGGCAACTTCGGGAAAACAGTTAGGCTTTTTGACAATTTTAGAGGGTTAAGTGCCTACTCCAGAATCAGCTGCGTGACCTGCGCAGCCTGCCCTTCGGCCACCGTGATGGTGAAATCGTTAAAGCCTTCGCCCACTTCTATCCCTATCAGGTTGAGCTGCAGCATGTCCAGAATGGCCAGGAAGTTGAATATCATGCCAATCTTGTCGGGGAAGGCGGAGATGATGTCGGAGAAGGCCACCTGATTCCGCTCCTGTATGATGCGCAGGATGTAGTCACGCTGGTCCTCAATGGTATACGGATAGGTATAGACGGTGTGCTTGGGCCGGCTCTGCTCCTCCTCGTAGCGGTGCATCACCTTGTCGAACACGCGCATGAGCTTGTAGAGGCTCAAATCCTGCAGCTCAAACTCAAAGTGGTTGGCGTTGGCAATCTGCTGCAGCTCCTCGTTGATGTTGCCACGGTTCTCCTGCGCCAGCCGTGTATCCTCCATCTGCCCCAGGTCGCCGAGCACGCCCTTGTACTTCTTGTACTCCAGCAGGTGCTGCACCAGCTCCTGCCGCGGGTCTATCTCGTTGCCCTGCTCGTCCTTCTCGGTGCGGGGCAGCAGCATTTTGGCCTTGATGCGCATGAGCGTGGCGGCCGTCAGGATGAAGTCGCTGGCCACCTCTATGTTCAGGCTCTCCAGCTCGCGCAGGTAGCCCATGAACTCATTCGTAATCTGGAAAATGGGAATGTCGTGGATGTCCAGCTCATCACGCTCTATAAAGAAGAGCAACAGGTCGAACGGCCCCTCAAACAACGGTAATTTTATTTCGAAACTCACTTCTCTGGCCTTAGGTTAATGCGCTTGGCGCTACACGTTTACAAAAATACAGATTTATTCGGATGAAATAGAAGCCCTGTCGCTCAGGTTACAGGACGGTAAGGCCTTTGAATCCGAACAAAATAAACTCACAGCTGTATAAGTTTAGCATTATCAAGAGGAGACCTTCCGCTTAAGTTCCGTGCAATGCAATTTGCACTGATTCCTAACGACTTACAAAACAAGGTATCCTGCTCCCCGTTGGTTGCAATGGCAGGTTTAGAGAGAGAAAGGCAGCTTGTGTTCTGAAATTTATTACCTTTACGTTTTGTCCGGCGGGCTGTATTTTGCGCTTTGCAAACTTTCGCCGGAAAAATTTGTTGGAAGTCTATAAAGACATTTCTATGATCATCAAACCCGGAGAGCTGCTTGCCTCCATTGACACGCCTGCCGACCTGAGAGCACTGAAGGAGGAGCAACTGCTGCAGGTATGCCAGGAGCTCAGGCAATACATCATCGATGTGGTATCCATCCACGGCGGTCACTTTGGGGCCAGCCTGGGTGTGGTAGAACTGACTACCGCGCTGCATTATGTGTTCAACACACCGTATGACCAGCTGGTATGGGATGTAGGCCACCAGGCTTACGGACACAAGATACTGACCGGCCGGCGCGACAATTTCCATACCAACCGCAAGTATGGCGGCCTCTCCGGCTTCCCGAAACGCAAAGAAAGCAAGTACGATACCTTCGGCGTAGGCCACTCCAGCACCTCCATCTCGGCGGCCCTGGGTATGGCTGTTGCCTCCCAGTACAAGAATGAGGCGGACCGCCAACATATCGCGGTGATTGGTGACGGCGCCCTGACGGGCGGCATGGCCTTTGAGGCACTGAACCACGCCGGGGCCACCAACGCCAACCTGCTGGTGGTGCTCAACGACAATTGCATGAGCATCGACCCGAATGTGGGCGCTCTCAAAGAATACCTGACCGACATCACCACCTCCCGCACCTATAATAAGCTGCGCGATGAGTTGTGGAACGTGTTAGGCAAAATAAGCAAGTTTGGACCGAATGCCCAGCACATTGCCTCCAAGATAGAGAGCGGTATCAAGTCCACCCTTTCCAAGCAGAGCAATTTGTTTGAAGGCCTGAACTTCCGCTACTTCGGCCCGATTGACGGACACGACATCCACCACCTAGTATCAGTGATGGAGGACCTCAAGCATATACCTGGACCGAAAATCCTGCACGTACTCACCACCAAGGGCAAAGGCTTTGCCCTTGCTGAAAAAGACCAGACAAAGTGGCACGCGCCGGGTCTGTTCGATAAAATCACGGGCGAAATCTACAAGACGCACCACGAGAAACCGCAGCCTCCGAAATACCAGGATGTGTTCGGCCATACCATTGTGGAGCTGGCCGAGCAGAACGAGAAAATCATGGGTGTGACGCCTGCCATGCCTTCGGGCTGCTCGCTCAACATCATGATGAAAGCCATGCCAGACCGCGCCTTTGACGTAGGTATAGCCGAGCAGCATGCGGTGACTTTCTCCGCTGGCCTGGCCACGCAGGGCATGGTTCCTTTCTGCAACATCTACAGCACGTTCATGCAGCGCGGCTATGATCAGGTGGTGCACGATGTGTGCCTTCAGAACCTGCACGTGGTGTTCTGCCTTGACAGAGCCGGTTTTGCCGGTGCCGATGGCCCAACGCACCATGGCGCTTATGACATCGCTTACATGCGCTGCATCCCGAACATGGTGGTAGCCGCCCCCATGAACGAGCAGGAGCTCCGCAACATGATGTATACCGCCTCCCAGGAAGGCGCAGGTCCGTTTACCATCCGCTACCCGCGTGGCGAAGGCGTTATGCCGAACTGGCGCACCCCGCTGGAGCTGCAGCCGATTGGCAAAGGCCGCACCATTCAGGAGGGCGAAGAAGTGGCTATTCTGACTTTCGGCCACATCGGCAACTATGCTGTGGACGTGTGTCAGAAGCTGAGCTACGACGGCATCAACCCGGGCCACTATGATATGCGCTATTGCAAGCCGCTAGATGAGGAGCTGCTGCACCACGTTTTCCAGAAGTACCACAAAGTGATTACCGTGGAAGATGGCTGTCTGCAGGGCGGTTTCGGAAGCGCGGTGCTGGAGTTCATGGTCGACAACGGCTATACCTGCCAAGTGAAACGCCTCGGCATGCCGGACCAAATCTTCGAGCATGGTTCACAACTGGAACTCCACCGCGACGCTGGTTATGACCCAGCTGCCATCGAGAAAACTGTCAGAGAGATGGTCGGTGTGTCGGTGAAGGTTTAGTTCTCCACAAGGTTCTACAAAGCCTCACGGTTTCTTCGGAAGCTGTGAGGCTTTTTGCTTGCAGGGTCAGTAGTTTCTGGTCCAATCACGCCTGTCCCTCCAAAGCCAGGATTCCTCGCTCGCATCCTATTAACCGTTACTGTCATTCTGACGAAAGGAGGAATCTCACGCCCTACTGGCCGCACATCCAGCGCCAGCGCAGATGCGGCCAGTAGGGCGGCGATGGGGGTACAATATAAAATGCCAGGTGCAGACCACCCGGCATGTCTCACCGCCGGTTCCCGCTGCGCTTGACCGGCGGCAGGCAGGGTAACAGATTCCTCCTTTCGTCGGAATGACAGAACGTGTATGGGAATGATGGGAAAGGGTACAAGAACCGCAGGCGCTAGAACAGTTATGGCAGGTATAGCAAGACATACTTACAGCCGCGGCGACAGGGCAGCGGTATCGGCCAGGTGCACTTTATGGCGCTCCACTGTCCGAGCGGTCAGCGAGTTTGGAGCGTCTTGACCTTTTTGCTTACTTTTTGTGTCAAGACAAAAAGTGAGGTCCGCCCGGCCAGGGCATGCTATGGAACTACTCAGCGGGCATAGAGTAAAGGGGGAAGCCACGAAGCAAAGTGCAGCAACATCTGTAAAATCAATAACTCAAAAAGGCGCAATCCCAGCAAAGCTTACTAGAGTAGCAAACCCCGATACTGACATTTCCTTATCTTTACGAACCATCACCACAACCTAAAATTATGGCAAACCTCACTACCCATACCGACGCCGGCTCCGGGGACACGCTGGTCTTCCTGCACGGCTTCTGCGAAAGCACAGAGGTATGGACTGACTTCATCAAGCCACTGCAGCAGAAGTTCAGGACCATTGCGCTGGACCTGCCCGGCTTCGGTAATAACACCTCTGGCGTCAGCGACTACAGCATGGAAGGCATGGCCGACTATGTGCAACAGCAGTTGGAGCAGCTTGGTGTAAAAAAATGCATCTTAATAGGGCATTCCATGGGGGGATATGTGGGCATGGCCTTCGCGGAGAAGTACAGCAGTCTGCTCAGTGGCCTCTGCCTCTTCCACTCCTCTGCCCTTCCCGACACCGAAGAAAAGAAAGACAACCGCAACAAGACCATCGAGTTTGTGGAGAAGCACGGGGTGGAGAAGTTCATGCAGTCATTTATAGAACCGCTTTTCTACAGCGAGAACCGTGACCGGCTGCAGGAAGAAATTGCGCTGATGAAAAAGATAGGAATGGCCACCCCCCAAAAGAGTGTGACAAAAGGCTTGGCTGCCATGCGCGACAGACCAGACAGAACACAGGTATTGGAGACGGCGAAGTTCCCGGTGCTCTTCATCTTCGGCAAAGAGGACGGTGCCGTGCCCCTGGACAAGGCGCTCGAACAGTGTCACCTACCCAACAACAGCATGGTCTATTTCCTGGGTCAGACGGGGCACATGGGCATGTTTGAGCGGATGTACGAAACACGCAAGGCGCTGGAGAAATTCGCAGAGACGATTTACGGCTAAGGTATAAAGAAACCCAGCATACCTGCGCCTATGACCCAACCCACCATAGCCCATCCGCCGCTCCGCGTCTTGCCGATTCTGGTGTTCTCGCAGTTTGCGGGAACCTCGCTTTGGTTTGCGGGGAACGCGGTACTGCCAGAGCTCCGGCAGTCGTTGCAATTGCAGGAGGGTGCGCTGGCGCTGCTGACATCGTCGGTGCAGTTGGGTTTCATCACAGGCACTTTGGTGTTCGCTTTTCTGTCGCTGACGGACAGACTTTCGCCCCGACTGCTGTTCATGCTATGTGCCTTACTGGGTGCCGGAGCCAACGCGCTTGTGCTGCTGGTGGCCGATAGCCTGGCGGCTGTGCTGACGCTCCGTGCGCTGACTGGTTTTCTGCTGGCAGGCATCTATCCGGTGGGCATGAAAATAGCGGCTAGTTGGTACAGCACACGGCTTGGCAAAGCCATTGGCTACCTGGTAGGGGCTTTAGTGTTGGGCACAGCTTTTCCACACCTGCTTCGCGGACTGGGTGCTTCGCTGCCCTGGCAACAGGTGTTGCTGGCTGTGAGTCTGCTGGCGGCGCTGGGCGGCGTGCTGCTATACCTGCTGGTGCCTGATGGTCCGTTCATGAGCCGGGGTGCCACTTTCAGAGTAGGCAATATGTGGCAGGCTTTCCGGAACAAGGACTTCCAGGCCGCTGCCTTGGGGTACTTCGGTCATATGTGGGAGCTGTATACCTTATGGGCCTTCACCCCGCTTATCCTGGCCACGGCTGCCCCTGACCTCCCGGCAGAACAGGTTTCGCTCTATGCGTTTGCGGTGATAGCGGCAGGTGCGGTGGGCTGTATAGGGGGTGGCTACCTGTCGCAGGTATGGGGGAGCGCCCGCGTGGCGTTTCTACAACTCCTGCTTTCCGGGTTGTGCTGCATCCTTTCCCTGTTGGTCTTTCAGGCGGATGCGCCGCTGCTGTTGGTTGCCTTTCTGCTGTTCTGGGGTATGGTAGCGGCCGGTGACTCACCCCAGTTCTCGGCGCTGACGGCCAAAACAGCGCCTGCTCACTTGGTAGGCACCGCGCTCACGGTCGTAGTATCCATTGGCTTCGCCATCACGGTAGTCAGCATACAAATAACTGGTTTCCTGCTCCCGCTGCTGCCGATGCCCTATGTGTTTGCGCTGCTTTTCATAGGTCCGGCACTGGGCTTGCTTTCGCTCCGCAGGCTGGTGAAGGTATAGCCGAGCAGCTGCCATACCTGAAAGCAAAAAGAGCCGGCCACTTGGCCAGCTCTTTTTGCTTATTTGTTCTTTCTTGCGATTACTCAGCCTTCAGCTCCATCTTAGAGCCATCACCGGCTACCAAGGTCATTTCTTTCTCTGTGAGTTTTTCTACCTGGAAGACTTCGGCATTAGCCTGGTCTTGGAAAGTGAGCGAAAGGCGCTTGCCGGCCTGGTCGTAGGCCCAGGTGCCAGTCTGCAGAGAACCTCCACCGCCCATGGCAAAGCGGCCATCGGAGTAGAACTGCATTGTTTCGTCCTCCTCAGCGTCTGTCAGTTTGTCTTTCTCACCGGTGGCAGTGGTTTCCTTTTCAGCTTTCCAGGTTTTGCTGCTGCCACCTGAAAGCATGGTTTCGGTGCCTGCCTTTTCTTCGCCGCCGCAGCTGGCCATTACCACCATCAGCAGCATAGCCATCACAAAGGTCCAGGAGGCCTTCATGTTCTTGAAATTCAAATCCATTTTATTCATAGTTTTAGTTTGACATCGTAATGCCCCATTGCCAGAAGTTGTACACTGGGTGTGAATGATTACGGGTAAAGCAAAACTAAAGTTGAAATTGGATGCCGCCTTTGCCTTGCCGTAGGCTGAATCACAACTAACTGCATCCATCGGCGTATCTACTTAAGCAACAGGCAATTTTACCGCCAGCCTGAAAAACAGAAGTTTGACTAAAATACAAGAGATATGGGATTGCGTGATTTTTTCAAGAAGGGGCAGGAGGAGCCGGCAAAAGGCTCTCAGCACCAAGTAAACAAGACTCCGGGCCAGTCTGCCGACCACTCATTCTTCACCAACAAGGACGAGAAACAGGTAACAGACCCTAATGCTAACCAGGATGTGTATACTGTGCAAAGTGGCGATTCGCTATCGAAGATAGCCAAGAAGCACTACGGGGATGCCAACGCTTGGAAGAAGATTTATGAAGCGAACAAGCAGACCATCGGCGAAAACCCAGACCTCATCCGTCCGGGCCAGCGGTTTGTGATTCCGAGAACCTAAAAGATAATAGACCCAAAACAGCAACGGCAGACCTCTTTCGAGGTCTGCCGTTGCTGTTTTGGTACGCCAATGTGACCAATAGAAAGTATAGCGGGCTTACCCTCCACCCAAAGTAGCGCCATGAAAAAAGCCCACCAGACATAACCGTCCGGCGGGCTTTTTCAATCAATAAGTACGCTTTGGCAGCTTAGAAACGCTCGTCAGCCGAGAAGAAGAAGTCGCCTTCGATTTGCGCGTTCTCGTCAGAGTCAGAACCGTGCACGGCGTTTGCCTCGATGGACTTGGCGTATACCTTACGGATGGTGCCTTCCTCAGCCTGGGCTGGGTTAGTCGCGCCAATCAGCTTGCGGAAATCCTCTACTGCGTTGTTCTTCTCCAGAATCATGGCTACGATAGGGCCAGACGACATATAGCTTACCAGGTCGCCGTAGAAAGGACGCTCCTTGTGCACCTCGTAGAACTTGCCGGCACGCTCCTCCGTCAGTCTTGTCTTCTTCATCGCCACGATGCGGAAGCCACCCTCCTCTATCATTTTGGTGATGCCGCCGATGTTGTTGTCTGCTACCGCATCCGGTTTAATCATGGTAAATGTGATGTTTCCAGCCATGTCTATTCAGTTATAGTTGTATGTTTCGTTTTGAAGGTGCAAAATTAGCGCATTTAGCTTAATTATAGCAGCACTTGGCCCATAGTTTCTTCATTAATTTATAAAACCGCCCCAGACTCCGCCATACCTGGGCCGTGCACAACCACAGCCATACCTGCACAGGACGCTCTAATTCTGCCATTTTATTGCTTTAGAAGTTATTTCTTCAGAAATTCGCGCCTTATATCCCTATCAATCAGCGGATTTATACAAGCAGTATGTACGACATCAATGCTCTCAAAGAGCTACTGAGAGAACCTAAAGAGGTGATGATCACCACGCATCACAAACCAGACGCCGATGCCCTCGGCTCGTCGCTGGGTCTGGCGGGTTATCTTAAAAAGCTGGGCCACCGCGTTACCGTCATCACCCCATCCGACTACCCCAGCTTCTTGGCCTGGATGGAGGGCAACGAAGAGGTGCTGGTCTATTCTGAAAAGAACGACGCCCTCGTGCGCCGCATCGTAGGGGAGTCGCAGGTGATTTTCTGTCTTGATTTTTCCAGCCTGTCCCGCATCAACGAGATGGGCGACTACATCCGCGAAGCAAAGGGCACCAAAGTGCTCATCGACCACCACCTGCAGCCAGAGGCCTTCGCTGACCTGAACTTCTCAAACCCCCAGGCGGCCGCCACGGCAGAGCTCGTGTATGATATCATCAAGGCCATGGGCGATGGCGACAAGATTGACACAGGTATAGGCGAGTGCCTTTATGCGGGCATTATGACCGACACCGGCTCTTTCCGCCACCCAAGCACCTCCAAAAACGTGCACCTGATTATTGCGGACCTGCTCCACATTGGGGTGAACACGTCCAACATACACCGCCTCATTTACGACAGCTCCTCGGAACTGCGCCTGCGCTTTCTGGGTTTTGCCTTGAAGGACAGGCTGGTGGTGCGCCACGAGTACCGGACAGCCTACATCGCCATCTCAGCAGAGGATTTGAAGGCCTACGACTCCAAAACTGGTGACACGGAAGGACTCGTGAACTTTGCGCTATCCATTGAAGGCATCGTGTTTGCAGCCGTTATCATTGACCGCTCCCAAGCGGTGAAGATGTCATTCCGGTCTGTGGGCGATTTCTCTGTAAATGACTTCGCGCGAGCGCACTTCAACGGAGGCGGCCATCGCAATGCGGCGGGCGGCATGTCAATTGACACGCTGGAGAACACCGTGGCCAAGTTTGAGAGCCTACTGCCCCAATACAAAGACTCACTGAATGCCTCCATTAAGAAATAAAAGACTTTATCAACCAATAATCCATGCTATCTAAAACCAAATTTTTGCTGCCGGTACTGGCAGGAGCCCTGGCCTTACAATCGTGTAACAAAGGCAACAACGACGAATTTTATACTACGGCTGATGGCCTTTCCTATAAAATCTACGAACAGAACGACAAAGGCGAGTACGAGAACAGAGGCGAGGTTAGCGCCACAGACACAAGCGGCGCCCGCCTGGACCAGGTGGTGACCATGCACATGTCCTACCGCACCGCCGAGGACTCTGTGCTGTTCGACTCCCGTGAGCAGAAGCAGCCTATCATGATTCCAGTGATGGAGCCTACCTTCAAAGGCAGCCTCGAGGACGCCCTGACCATGCTGCGCGCAGGCGACAGCGGCGTGTTCAAAATCAACGCGGACTCTTTGTTCTCCAAGACGTTCAACCAGCCACGCCCTCCGTTCATCAAAGAAGGCTCGCACCTGACGTTCTACCTCAAAGCTGAGAAAATCCAGTCGAAGGAGGCCGCCATCGCCGACCAGCAGAAGATGTTTGAAGAGCAGATGGTAGCGCAGCAGGCCCGTTCCGCTGAGCAGATGAAGGTGGACGATGCCAAAATTCAGGAGTACATCAAAGCCAACAACCTGAAGAACGTACAGAAGACCGACGCAGGTGTGTATTACGTAGTAACAGAGGCAGGCAAAGGCCCTAAAGCAAAAGCCGGCGACAATGTATCGGTACACTACAAGCTGTCTTTCCTGGATGGCAAGCAACTGGAGTCGTCTTACGACAACCCGATGAACGGCGGCCAACCATTCACTTTCCCGCTTGGCCAGGGCCAGGTGATTCCGGGCTGGGATGATGGCATCGCACAACTGAACGAAGGCAGCAAGGCCATCCTGCTTGTACCTTCTCCGCTGGCTTACGGCGAGCAAGCGCGTGGCGAGCAGATGCCGGCCAACTCTATCCTGCGTTTCGACGTGGAGCTTGTAGACATCAAAAACTAATACCGCATAACCTATTTCGATTCCCATGAACCTGATTAGCAAAACCCAGCACCTGCCCGGCCTGTTAGCGAAGGCGATGTTCTTCTTCGCCATCCTGGCTTCTTTGTCAGCCTGCAAGGAGCAGGAGTTCGAAAACCCGTACTACCAGACGCCGGAGCAGATGGAAGAGCAGAAGCGGACGGATGAGAAAGTGATACGGAAGTACTTCCGGGACAACAACGTGGACACCACGGCGGTGCAAAGGACCAACAGCGGCCTGTACCACCTGACCACCACGCCCGGGCAAGGTGACCTTATAAAGGTGGGCCAGCAGGTCACGGTGCATTACATCGGTAAGTTTGTGAACAAGGTTACCTTTGACAACTCCTATTCCAGAGCTAACCCTATTGTGTTCAAAGTAGGAGCAATTCCATTAGAGGTAATTCAAGGATGGGATGAAGGGATGCAGTTGATGCGTGCAGGGGAGGAGGCCTTCCTGTTTATACCTTCTTACTTGGCCTATGGGTACTACGGAAAGGGCTCTATACCTCCGAACTCCGTGCTTATATTTGAAATCAAGGTGCTGAGTGCTAAATAGGCATTACAGGTTCTAGAGCAAACAGGAAGGGGGATGTCAGTGACATCCCCCTTCCTGTTTCACTTTTTTAGCAATCATTAAGTTAAATTAATTATATTTTTATTAAAGCTAGCAAGTGTAGCTAATTCTTGAACATTTCAAACTGCACATTTCTTCATAAGAAGCTTTTACATCTTCTTTCATTAAAAAAAATGTTATATAATGTTTTTTGAATATATTACGGACAACTTAAACCAATTCAAATTAAAAAGCATGAAAACTATTTACAAAAAAATCGCACTTTTCTTATTATTTACTCCCTTGCTTTCTTGTGGTGATGGTGATGAAGTAAATCCTGAAGCCAACACTTTAGATTTACAAAAATCTAGTATCTCTAGTAATACGAAAGGCATTATTGAAAAAAATTACTACTACAAAGGCAAGTTTTCTATCCTTAAATCGAAAATTAAAAATGGAGTGCCTGAATTTGTAGAAGGAACCGCTACAAAGGATATAGAAGCCGCATTCAATATTCCTACACTTGTCACTTACGTAGATATAAGTGACACATCTACGGTTTATCTATTTGATAGCTATACCGAATATGATAAAACGATTAACAAGAGAAACCTAAAAATGAATTCGGACGGTAGCTTGAGTTATACTTCTGTTTCTAACATGTATACTACGCCACCAGCACCAACCCCTCCTTTGATTGCATATAGACATGCTATGGTTTTTGCTAATAGTAATTATGATTTGAACGGTCCTTATTTAAAATTTTATTATGTACAGCACCCTACCTATCTAAACAATATAGAATATCCAGAACTTATATCAATTAATAATACCAATTTCAATGATGCTATATCTTCGCTTCATGTAGATAATAAATGTGATGAATGTGCGGATGGAACTAACTATATCAGAATACAGCTGTATGAACATTCCTATTATGGTGGCAAACAGTTTATTTTAACTGGTTATCCTGGATGGTCAGGAGGAAATACTAATCTAGCTGATTACAAAATAAGCACGTTTAGTTCGTGGAGAGATAAAGCTTCTTCTATGAAGGTAACACACGGTTATTAATTAAATAAACCAGGAAGGGCGATGTAACTGACATCGCCCTTCCTGGTTTATCAGCTCAGTACTTCTGACAAGACAGCCAGTGACTTAATCTCGCCGAGTCGCTCCACGTGCAGCTGGTAGTACCGAATGAGGATAGAGAGCATCTCGCGGCGCACCTTGCCGTTGGGTATAGTCGTTTGTCCAGGTGTGCGCAGCAGCTGGTGGAAGTATACCTCATAGGCCTGCAGCGCCAGCACAGGCGGCGCCCCGGTGTTGGACTGCGCGTTGGCTGAAAAGGCCACCTGCTCAATGATTTCGGCGCCATTGCTCGGGCCAAAGCCCAGGTGGTGGCTCAGGTGCAGCAGGAACACCAAGTGGAAGTTCTCGAAATGCTCCTGCTGCTCGTCAAACTCTATAATAGCATTGTAAAGGAAATGGAACAGCTGCGGGTTCTCCTCCTCCTCTTTAATGGTGCGCGACACCATCTCCGACAGAAACAACAAAATGCTGCTCTTCCGGATGTCGAAAGGTATGGAGGAGAAAGGATGGGCGCTCTTGTACTCGGATATGCGCGTGAGGCCGCCTTTATGGGAGGTATACACCACCATGTCCAGCAGCATGAAGGGCTGGAACAGCGCAATGCGAGAGCCCGGGGTTTTCTTGCGCACACTGTTGATGATGTACGACTGCACCCCCAGCTGCTCCGTGTATACCTTGGTGATGATGGATGTCTCGCGGAACTTGATGTAGTTCAGCACGATGCCTCTTGTCTTGACTAGCATTTACTCCAGTACGGCTATTTTGGTGATACAGGTATACCTGCCATCTGGGCAGATTCAGGTATAGGTATACGCAAGCGAAAGTTCCAATCCACTGCAGGCAAAAAGAAACACAAAGCAGAAGACTTGGGTTGCACCTGCCTGGTCTCTGCGAACAGGTATAGCAAGGAACGTTTCTTACTGCTTCTGCTTCATGCCCTCCACAAAGCAATGGCGGCAACGCGCCTCGTAGGAATCCGTCTCACCCAGCAGCACCTGCTGCTCTGAAACTGCGCTCCGGAAGGAGTAGGTAGCAATGTCGCCGCACTGCACGCAGATGGCATGCACTTTGGTCACGTATTCGGCCACCGCCATAAGGGCCGGCATCGGCCCGAAGGGCTTGCCCAAGTAGTCCATGTCCAGGCCGGCGGCTATCACACGCACGCCGCTGTTGGCCAGCTTCACGCATACCTCCGCCAGGCCCTCGTCAAAGAACTGCGCCTCGTCTATACCTACCACGTCGCAGCTGCCGCCCAGCAGCAGCATGTCCTGCGCAAAATCAATGGGCGTAGAGCGGATGGCGTTGGCGTTGTGCGACACCACGTCCTCGTCATGGTAGCGTTTGTCCACGGTCGGCTTGAATATCTCCACCTTCTGCTTCGCGATTTTGGCCCGGTTCAGCCTTCGGATGAGTTCTTCCGTCTTGCCCGAGAACATCGACCCGCAAATCACTTCTATCCATCCTCTTCTTATTGCGTGGCTTTTGTTTCCAACGCGCGGTTCTATAAACATCTACTCTCTTAAATAGCTGTATTGCTAAATTGTTGATTGGTTGTATTGTCGAATGGTTAAATAGCTGACTGCTGGATGCGCGATTCGGACATGTCACGACTTGCCCCCAACCTCTCTCCTATATCTTCTCAACTTTATAACTCCTAAACTCTCAAACTCACTAACTGTACTTCATGTGCGGCAGCATGGTCTGTCGGGGCACCTTTCCTACGGCATCTCCAGTTTCCAATGTACACTGGCAGGTCAGTCTTTCGTTACTCTTGAGGCGGCCGTTGGCGCGGTAGCGCTCTTCGGGAGCCGTCAGAGCTCCAAAATGCTCCAGCCCTCCCTGCACAATGATGCTGCAGGTGGTACAGCGGCCCTTGCCTCCGCAGGCATGCATCCAGTCTATGCCATCGGCCTGCAGCGCCTTGAGCAGCGTCTGCCCCGGCGCCACCTCCACCTGACGATTGTGCAGGTTTTGCACCGTTATCTTTGGCATATTATTTATAACTTTACGAGAGAAAGCGACACCAATGGAAGACAAATATAATCAATTACGCCTGGAACGTTACAGCAAAGAGCTGGCAAATCTGCTTTGTGACCGCCACTTTGCCAACCATGACACCATCAACGGCCCGCAGCTGATAGGCTTTACGCCGGTCAAGCAGGTCAACCTGTTCGTGATAAAGGAGCTGCTGCTCAAGTGGCACCACGAGATGGCCAACCTCCGCAGTCCCTACTTCGATTATGAACACGAAGAGGTGAAAGAGGCGCTGCTGCACTTCATGAACATCCTCTCACGCAAAATCCTCATCAAGCGCAACGCCTTTGAGCCCCTGCTGCAGAAGGCCATCTACGACACCTTCCTGCTGAAGCTGGACCCTGTGGCTACCTTTGAGGAGAAGTTTCTGCGCATACAGGAGGAAATCACAGTACCCAAGCTGCAGGAGAACCTCAAGTACATCGACCTGGACAAGCAGTTGTTCGCCGGCTTTGTGGGCACGCTTTCTCCGTCCAACCGCGACCGCGACTACATCCTGAGCCGCTTCCGGCTATACCTGAACGCAAACCAGCAACTTGCCGCTCCACTCTCCGGACTGGTGGCTACCTTCAACAGCATACTGCCCATCAGCGAGCAGGAAATATGGCAGTATACGCCTGCCCCACAACCAGCTGCCTACGCCGCGGCCAAACCAACGCCTGCCGCCCCCGAAGAGGAGAAAGACGTGGTGGCTCCCATACACATGGCACAGCGTGAAGCCTCGGCTCCAGTGGCGACAACCCCTAGGCCGGCCGCCGCTCCTGACGGGAGCCTGAACGAGCGCTTCCGGGCTGCGGAACGCCCCACCATGAATGAGCGCTTCACCAAACCGGCCTCCGCCTCCATTGCCGATTCGTTGGGCAACCGCAAAATTGAATCGCTGAAGAATTCCATTTCCATCAACCAGCGTTTCAGCTTCATCAACGAGCTGTTCGAGGGCGACAACATGACTTACTACCATGCCATCCAGAAGCTGGACGAGTACAACAACCCCGAAGAGGCCAAGCGGTACATCATGCACGAGCTGGCCCCCCGGTATGACTGGAGCAAAAAACAGGACAACGTGAGCAAGCTCATCCGCCTGATAGAGCGTAAATTCGCCTAAGCATACCCGAACCTATTAAAAGCCCCTGCCCAACCGGTTGAGCAGGGGCTCTTCGTTTTAGATAGGTATAGCCTTTACGGTCAGCCTGCTAGCGGATGACCGGAGATAGCCGTTTTCCTCCTCAAAAAAAATTAGAGCCAACAGCCTGCACAGACATTGCAAATAAGCTTTCTAAGCGTTATTTATGCAGTTTCATAACTATCTGGGCGTGTACAAAGTGCTGTTTTTCTGAATCTGTTACGGCTCAAAACAGTATACCTTATGCAGCACCGGGTGAGAAGCAGTGCGTACAATATATTTACTTAACCTTATTACCAGCCATGAGAGACGATTTCGACTACGACGAAGACTTGAATTTTAACTTCGATGATGAAGAAGAGGAGGATGACTTCGGAATGACTTTCGAGGAGGACCTATACCTGATGATACGAGAGAAGCTCCGCGACACCATCCAAGAATTCAAAGGGGAGTTCCCGGCCCTCAAGAAACTGGAGACGCACGTGACAAGCTTCAAGGTGAACGCCAAGAACACAGACGATTCCAAGTTTTACCCGTTGGCGGCCAAGCTGCTGAGCGAGCACATCAAGCCGCTCACCCAGGATTCCGAGGAGATATTGGAGATTTACGAGAACATGCAATCGGACATCGGTCGTTTCAAGAACCAGCGCGCCCACGGGCACGAAGGCGAATTCTATCTGACGGCATAAACTTTGCTTAACATACTTTATGAACAAAGCCACCCTATGCTATAGCAGGTGGCTTTTTCTATATATAAGTATTTTATTCTTAAAATATTATACATAAAAGCAAAACAGGCAGAATTTTTGTTATCTAAGCCAATGAGTTAGCCGTACTATAGTACACCAAGTCGCAAAGTATGACTTTACAAAGACTGGGTTTTGTTGCTTTCGCAGAAGAATTATTATTTTTTATCTTTGTCCCGCTATACATGCAACCATTTGGTGGTTCCTGGAATCTTGGACATAGAAAACACCATATAAAGCTGTGATACACTCGCTACGCCTACACACGAAACTAAACAAACTTAATACTCCATCCGGTATGGCAGTAACAAAACTACTTGATGGGGAGAGGTACCTTATCCAGACAGTGGATAAGAAGCTTACCTTAACGACGCACCGTGTGATACAGCGGGAGAATAACTGGTTTGTGCGCAGCTGCAAGTCTATCATGCTCGAGGACATCGAGTCGTGGCAGATAAAGGCCACTGGCAAACCGCTTTACCTGGCAGCCAGCCTCGCCACGGCGCTGTTCGTCTACTTTAACGACTCCTTCGCGCTCCTGAGCGGCTTCTTCCTGATGCTCTACCTCATGACGCGCCAGCACCGCATCCACATCATGTCACCTTACACAGTCATGGTACTTCCTATTGAGGAGGTGGAGGAGAACCGACTGAGCAGCATGGTGGAACTGGTACGGCAAGCCAAGCGCGACCGCATGGAGGTGCTCCGGCGACAGGAAGTCGTCAATACCCCAGCCCCGGCTTTTGAGACATCCCATAGAAAGAGCGCCTGAAGGCGCTTTTTTGGTTTTTACCCCTCCCTTGCCTCCTCTCCTGCTGCAGACAACTGTGCAATTAATTGCTCCCAACCCTTTCAATCGCTATATTTAGGCGCTCTTAACGCATTTGTATCGTATGCCAGCAGAAGAATTAGTGTATCCGGATAGGGTGAAAGACCATCAGCAGAAGATAAAGCAGGTGTTTCAGGAAGTGGGGAAGGTTGTGGTGGGGCAATCCTATATGGTGAACCGCCTGCTCATCGGGCTGTTCACGGGCGGTCACATCCTGCTGGAGGGCGTGCCCGGCCTGGCCAAGACGCTTACCATCAACTCGCTGGCACGCGCCCTGCGCCTGGACTTCCAGCGCATCCAGTTCACTCCCGACCTGCTCCCCGCCGACCTCATCGGCACCATGATTTATAACCAGAACGCCTCCCGCTTTGAGGTGAAAAAGGGCCCTATCTTTGCCAACCTGATACTGGCCGACGAAGTGAACCGCTCGCCTGCCAAGGTGCAGTCGGCCCTGCTGGAGTCGATGCAGGAGAAACAGGTGACGATTGGTGAGACTACCTTTAAACTGGACCTTCCCTTCCTGGTGCTCGCCACTCAGAACCCGGTGGAGCACGAAGGTACCTACCCCCTACCCGAAGCCCAGGTGGACCGCTTCATGATGAAAGTATACATCGACTACCCTAAGAAGTCAGATGAACTGGAGATTATGCGCCGCATGGCCAACATGGCCTTCAACGACAACGTGGCCAAGGTGCTTTCCAAAGAGGACATCTTCGCCATCCGCAGCGAGATAAACCAGGTGCAGATATCGGAGACGCTGGAGAAGTACATCATCGAGTTGGTGTTCGCCACCCGCCGCCCCGCCGAGTACGACCTCAATGAGTTTGCCGAGTACATCCAGTTCGGGGTTTCGCCGCGCGCCAGCATCGCCCTGAACCGCGCCGCCAAGGCCGTGGCTTACTTTGATGACCGCGACTACGTACTGCCCGAGGACATCAAGGAAGTGGCGCACGATGTGATGAACCACCGCATCATCCTTAACTACGAAGCGGAGGCCGACGGCATCCGGACCAAAGACTTCATCGAGGCGGTCCTGCGCAAAGTGCCCATCAGCTAAGCCCTATCTGAACCCCGTTCTCTATACCTGACTGCCATCCCAGACTGGTTGGTGTGATTGTCTATACCTTCCGCATCAAAACTACCTGAATTGTACTGCCGTACTGCTAAGACCTGTTTTGCCTCTGTTGTGGCGATGCAGGTCTTACAATTTTCCACAGACTAAGGTATAGACGATGCTACGAGGTTTATTCAAATTCTGGATGCTAAGTAAGTTGTTCGGCAGCAGAGGCGGCGATGGCAGGGGCCGTGGTCGTGGGGGCTGCGGCGGTATAGGCTGTCTCGGCATCATCCTGCTGGCCATCCTGGCTTACTTCCTGTTCCAGTACCTGGGAGGTGGCGGCACTGCAACCGACTTTTAAGGTATAGCAGCCAGGTATGACCGCCCAGGTATAGCGTTTAAGGTATAGTACAAAAAAGACCCGTCCTCTCGGGACGGGTCTTGGCGCAGGGCGGGAGACTAAGCCGCCCCACTAGCGATTGCAACAGCAGTTCTCACCCATACTTGCGCAATCCATATCCTATGGCCTCTAGTAAGCCGTGTTCATTGGGTCGAAGTTAGCCCAGCCGGCAGTCCAGTCTTCTGCACCGAAAGCTCCTCTGAAGGCCACTTTGTCGAAGAAGCTGTCCATCCCTTCGAAGCTGGCACCGCTCTGTAGGCCATTGCCTGTCAAGGCCGGGCGTGAGGTCTGGCTGAAGCCCCCGCTGATGTTTAGCGAAGCGTTGTCGGCTACCACGCTGTTGCCTTTAGCAGCTGCGTTGTACCAGCCTGCCACGTCAAACGTGCTGCCGCTCTCCACAGACAAGGTCGTGTTAGCACCAGAAATCACTGTGTTCTTGATAGCCAGTGAGCCTGCCGTCGCATTCGCCTGTGACTTGGCGCCATCCAACAGCAGCCCTACCGGCCAGCCGGCCACCAGG
Source organism: Pontibacter roseus DSM 17521 (assembly GCF_000373265.1). Taxonomy (GTDB): domain Bacteria; phylum Bacteroidota; class Bacteroidia; order Cytophagales; family Hymenobacteraceae; genus Pontibacter; species Pontibacter roseus. The sequence goes on along the minus strand of NZ_KB890761.1, from coordinate 689,137 downwards.
GAGTTGTGCAGCTGTATGTTGCTGTTGCGGCGGATGTGCAAACCGCGGCCGTAGTTGGCGCTGTGCGTAGTGGACTCATTGGCTTTCGGGCCGAACAGGCTTACGTTGGAGAAGATAGCCGAAGTCTTTGGCGTGGCGTCAGAACCCTGCGCATCGCCGTCCGATTCAAAGCCATTGGACTTGGAAGCATCCGCCAGGTTCGGGTCGGATATACCCAGCAGGAACTGCAGCTTACCGGAGTAGCCGTTGTCTGTGTCGAACATATCGTCCACAGTCTTGTAGGCAATCAGGTGCTTCATGTTCACGTTGCCACCGAACATCTCAAAGGAGTCATCGCCGCAATAAGAAACCTGTACGAAGTCAATGGTGGTGCCGGAACCTACGCCACCCAGCGTCAGGCCGTTGATTTCGTTGTCTGGCTGGAAGGCTATACCTGGGAACTCGATGCGCACATACTTCATCACGCCGGAGTTGTCGTTGGCATTCGTGCCGCCGTACTCCCTATCCACGCCGCCTTCAATCTTGGCTTTGTCGCTCACCAGGTTGGTAGGGGCCGCACCCAGTATAATCACGCCTCCCCAATCGCCTGGGGCACGCTTGCCGGCCGGCTGCGCCGAGGTGAACACAATGGGCTTCTGGGCTGTGCCCTCCGCCATGATTTTGGCGCCTCTCTCAATAATCAGCGTCGCCTTGGAGTCTTTGTCGCCCATGATGATGGTGCCTGGCTCAATGGTGATCGTAGCGCCCGGCTTCACGTGTACGAATCCCTCCAGCAGGTACTTCTGGTTGGCCTTCAGGGTAAAGTTCTCCTCTGTAGACCCAGAGAGGGCAGTCATGCCGTTTTTCTGTGAGGTGGTAAACACGGCCCCTGTAGGCCCCCCTCCTCCATTGTCATCGTCTTTGTCGCAGGCAAAGAAGGTAACTGCCACAATTGCTACGAATAGCAGATTTACTAGCTTTTTCATAAGTTGTTTTTAAAAGTGTTGGTTAGTTTTTTTAGTTAATTAGAATTTGTAGCTCACGCCCAGGGTGCTGTAGGTGCCCCGGTTGAACTTCTGCACCGTCTCGTCCACTGAGCCTATCTTGCCGTCGCCGTCCGAGTCCTGTATCAGGTGCACGCTCTGGTTGAGCAGGTCCTGTATCCCGCCTTTGATTTCGAAGTTGCGCCCGAAGCTCTTGGTCACCGAGAGGTCCACAAGGTGGCGCGGCATCTCATACACGGTCGGGTTGGCGTAGGAGCCCACCACAAAGATGCGCTTGCCCACCACGTTGTAGAGCAGGTTCACCTGCAGGCCGCTTGGCTCGTCCTGGTAGTACAGGCCGGCGTTCAGCACGTAAGGCGACTGCCCCATCATGGGTCTGCTCCCGCTCTGGCCGATGGCTCCCTGCCCCAGCTTCACGTCGCTTCGGATAAGGGCGGCGTTCAGCACCAGCGTCATGTTCTGGATGAAGCGTGAGCCGGACAGGTCGAGCAGGGACTTCCGCACTTCCGCCTCCAGGCCGTAGCTGGTGGCGTTGTCGGCGTTGCCGAAGGTGATGGCGTTGCCGATGTTGGTCACCTCGAAGTAATTCTCTATCGGGTTCTGGAAATACTTGCCGAACACACCCAGCGAGAGCACCTCCGTCGGGTTGGGGTAAAACTCATAGCGCAGGTCGGCATTGTAGATGGTCGGCGTCTTCAGGGCCGGGTTGCCCGATATTTCAAAGAGACTGTTGAAGTCAAAGTAGGTGAACGGAGCCAGTTCGCGGAATTCAGGGCGGTTGAGGCTCATGCTAGCCCCGGCACGCACCACCGAGCGTGGGTTCAAGATATAGGTCAGGTTGGCGGCGGGCAGCACACGCAAAATCGGATTGCTCACCTCAATGCTAGCCCCACCCAGTCGGCGGGTGCTCAGTTCCTGCAGGTTGTACTCCACACGTGCGCCCCCTGCCACGGAAAGTTTAGCACCCAGAGGCGTGGCTCCGCCGATGTAGCCGGCTACCATGGTGTTGGAGGCGGTATAGGTATCGCTTGGGTTGGTGCCCTCAGTGATTACAAGCCCTGACTGCGGGTTGATGTTGCCTGGTGCGAATACTTGGTCCAGCGGCTGGAAAGGAATCTGCTGGTCAAACAGCTCCGTGTTGGCCGGACGGTAGGAGAAGAAACGGGCGTTGAAGTCACGGTCCTTGCGCTCGGCATAGAAGCCGACTCTTACTTTAGGAGCGTTCTCTGAGGTGGAGTCAGCCGGGTTGAAGCGGTGCTCCAATTGGCTGTTGGCAGTATAGGTGCGCTCGTTCAACTCGGAGTAGAAGCGACCGGCGTCTGCCAGGCTGGGCGTCATCTTGAAGGCCACGGCATAGGGTTCATTCGTGCCCATCGGGCGCTGCGTCCGCACCCTCCGGAAGTCGGGTTCGTCGCGGTTAGTGTAGGTATAGCCGCCCGTCCAGGTGAGGGTCGTCTTCTCGTCGCGCGAGTCGTGCGTGCCCTGCAGGTTGCCTTGGTAGATGGTGCGGCTCAGGTAGCGGAGCGAGGTGTTGCGCTGGTCCAGTTGGTTGAAGTTCTCGGTGCCGCTCCGCTCCAGCACTTCGCTCTGCCCCAACTGCACAAACATGTTCCGAAACTCCAGCTTGTTGTAATTGTTTAATCGGGCGGACCAATTGTGTATGGCCGACAGGCGCACATTCTGTGTGGAGATGTCATCGCGGTAGTCAAGTCCTACGGTGCTTCGGCCCAGGCTGGGCTCAAAAGATTCGTAGCGGGTGCGGCGGGCGTTGTCCAGAAAGGTGCGGGTGTTGCTGTAAGAGATGGCCGTGATGTTGCCGAAGCGCACGTTGCCGATGTCAAACCGCCTGGCTAAGTCTAAGGAGGCGCGCAGGTCAGGTATAGCCGTGGTGTTCTGTGGCGCCCAGGTGTTGGGCAACTGGCTTCCGAGGCGAGCCAACTCCTCGGTGTTGCCGGAGCTGATGTAGTCCGGGAAGTTGGAGGGCAACTGGCGCTGTCCGTTGTCAAAACCTAGGAAATCCGTCTCACTGCCCGTGTAGGTCTTGAATCCACGCAGCGTGGTGCCGGAGCGGAAGGAGGAAGAGAGGCTGAAGCTGGTGCGGTTCTCATCCACGAGATTCTTGGTGTATACCTTGATGACGCCGCCCCCGAACTCGCCTGGCAGTTCCGGCGAGCCGTTCTTGTAAATCATGATGCGGTCTATCACGCTGGTGGGCAGGATGTCGAAGGAGAAGGATTTGGCGTCCGGCTCGGTGCTGGGCGCCAGCACGTCGTTGAGCATCACCGTGTTGTAGCGCTCGTTCATGCCCCGGATGACGATGTAGCGGTCGTTCATGATGGTGACGCCCGGTATACGCTTCACCGTCTCGGCCGCGTCCCGGTCCAGCGACTTGGCTATCTGCTCCCCCGAGGCGCCGCTCACCACCACCTCGCTCTGCCGCATGCTCTCCATCAGCGCCAGGTCTGTGTTGGTCTGCCGGGTGCCTACGATGGTCACGGTCTGTATCTCGGTGCTGTTCTGCTCTATCTGTACATCAAGCGTGGTGGTTTTCCCCGGCTCTATCTTGATGTTGGTGTGCTCCGTTGGCTTGTAAGAAAGCGAGGTGATGGAGATTTGGTAAAGGCCGGCGTCAAGCGGGAGGCTATACCTTCCGTCCACGTCTGTCGCGGTACCCTTGGAGGAGCCTTTGATGAAGACAACGGCTCCGATGATGGACTCACCACTTGTTTTGTCTGTTACTGTTCCTGAGAGGGTGCCCTGTTGGGCAAAGCCGCAAACCGCAGTGGCCAGGATGGTGAGAAGTGTTAGAAATGATTTCATGATGCTTACTAGTTCTTAGTCTCGCTGCAAAAGTAGACCAAGCCCTTTAAGCCAAGATTATCCCCCCATTACTAAACTGTTAAAGATTGGAACCATTTGTTAAGCCTTTGTTAAATGCAATGCTCAGCACCACCCGCCATACCTTATATAGCGTAATAGTGCGCTGCGTGCGGCAACCAACCACCTCCTCCCGCTGCGGCAGCAACACAGCTGTTTAGTTAACAATATCGTAATGTACCCTTAACATACAGGTAATACTGTCTTGGTTATTTTGCAGTGTGGTTCTGAGAGAGCGGCAGGAGCCTGACTAACTTCTGCCTGGACGGACCTAAAAACCCGGGCGCTGGTGTAGACTACCAATGTCCAACTTACCAGACACAATTTCTGGTATTAGTGTATTTCTCACCCTAAACTAATTCAGCATTGTGAATTCGAACTTCAGAACGGGATTGCTTGTGTTCCTTCTTTTTGCCTGCTATACCTCCAGCACACAAGCCCAAACAATCAACAATACACGATTTGGCAAAGGACTTCAGTTCATAGCAGCGGACTCTTCTTTCAGCCTTAAGGCTGGCGTGCGCTTCCAGACACTCTACCAGGGTGTGAGCAACCCCGATACGAAGGATTGGGACGACCGTTTCCTGATTCGGCGTGCCCGCCTGAAGTTCGAGGGCTTTGCCTTTTCACCCCGGCTGGAGTACAAGATTGAGCTCGGTCTGAGCAACAGCGACATCGGCAGCGACATTCCGGACCAGACCAACAACGCGGACAACATCATATTGGATGCGGTGGCCCGATGGCAGGTAGCGCCCGGGCTCCAACTGTGGGTAGGCCAGACCAAACTTCCGGGTAACCGGGAGCGCGTCATCTCTTCCCAAAAAATGCAGTTCGTGGACCGCAGCCTGCTCAACTCCCGCTTCAACCTGGACCGCGACGCCGGCCTGCAGCTCCACCACGAGCACCAGCTCGGCCAGGTGGTGCTTCGTGAAGTCGGGGCCATCTCAATGGGAGAAGGGCGAGATATTACTGTGAACAACACGGGCGGCTATAGCTACACAGGCCGGTTTGAGGTATTGCCTTTCGGCGCTTTTGAAGGGGAAGGCGACTACGTGGGCAGCGACATTTCCCGTGAGCAGACTCCTAAGCTGGCCTTGGCCGCATCCTACGACTTCAACGACGACGCCATGCGGGAGCAGGCGCAGCTGGGCGATTATCTGAGTGCCCCACGCGACCTCCATACCTGGTTTGTGGATGCCATGTTCAAGTACAAGGGCTTCTCCAGCATGGCCGAGTACGCCCACCGCCGTGCACCGGACGGAGCCGTCGTCGCCAGAGACGAGTTTGGCGGCGTGACAGAGGCCTTCACAACCGGCAATGCCTTCAACATACAGGCGGGCTACCTCCTCCCAACCAACTGGGAAATAGCCGGCCGCTATACAGAATACACGCCCACGGCAGCTACCGGCCAGCGCGACCAGCAGCAGTATACCCTGGGTCTATCCAAATACATAGTAGGGCATTCCCTGAAAGTGCAGAGCGATGTGTCCCTGCTGCAAGAGGCCAACCAAGCCGACAGGACGATGTTCAGGCTTCAGTTGGAGGTTGCCCTGTAAACCAGGCAAGGCAAACAAAACACCTTACCACCAGAACAGTATAAGACAGTATTTTAGATAGTGATTATTTAATAAACCAACCACCTCAACACGAAAAACCAACCGTATGCTATACCTCACATCTTCAATTTCAAGACTCGGCGCAGCCCTTGCATTGGGCGGCACTTTGCTGCTGACCGCCTGCGGTGGCAACCAGGAAGGCGGCAGTGACCTGACCGGCTCCATCCAGATTGACGGCTCCTCTACGGTATACCCTATCACGGAGGCCGTGGCAGAAGAATTCCGTGCAGAAGCACCGAAAGTACGCGTCACCGTGGGTGTCTCCGGCAGCGGCGGCGGATTCAAGAAGTTCTCCCGTGGCGAAATCGACATTACCAACGCATCTCGTTCCATAAAGGAATCTGAAGCCGCCGTGGCCAAAGAAAACAGCATCACCTACCTGGAGCTGCCTGTGGCCTTTGACGGCCTCACCGTGGTGGTGCACCCTGAAAACGACTGGGTAAAGGACATCACGGTGGCGGAACTGAAAAAAATGTGGGAACCTGCCGCACAGGGCAAAATCAAGAAATGGAACCAGATACGCCCGGAGTGGCCTGACAAGGAGATACATCTTTACGGCGCAGGCGTTGAATCAGGCACCTACGACTATTTCACCGAAGCCATTGTAGGCGAAAGCCACGCCAGCCGCGGCGACTATACCGCCAGCGAGGACGACAACGTGCTGGTGCAGGGCGTATCGACTGACCCACTCGCACTCGGTTTCTTCGGGTATGCTTACTACGAGGAGAACAAAGCAAAGCTCAAGGCTATACCAGTAGACGACCAGAACGAAGAGAACGGAAAAGGCGCCATCATGCCGAGCATCGAAACGGTGAAGGACGGCACCTACGCGCCCCTTTCGCGTCCGCTCTTCATCTATGTGAATTCCAAGGCTGTCGCCCGCCCGGAAGTGGTGGAGTTCGTGAACTTCTACCTGGACAACGCCGGTGCCCTGAGCGAAGAAGTAGGTTACATTTCTATGCCGGACGAACAGTATGAGGCACAGAAGAAGAAGTTCCAGGAATTTGCTGCCGGCACACCTGTGGCTGCTGCCCAGCAATAGCATATTGAAGAAAGAATCAGCACCCGCTGCGCCTCCTGAGGGGGATGCAGCGGGTGCATAAAGCGTAAGCACCTTGAGAGTACAAGAGCGAATTATTGAAGGCCTGCTGCGGCTGTCCGCTGTAATAACCATCTTCATCACGGCAGCCATTATCTGGGTTCTGCTGTCAGAATCGATTAGCTTTTTCAGCGAGGTTTCCATCATCGATTTCCTGACAGACAAGCAGTGGACACCGCTGTTTGCCGAGAAACACTTTGGCATACTTCCGCTGGTGGCAGGCACCTTCCTGACCACGGCCATCGCCATTGCCGTGGCGCTGCCCATCGGCCTCACCATTGCCATCTACCTGAACGAGTATGCTCCTGCCCGCTTCAAGAAAACCGTGAAGCCGCTGCTCGAAATCCTGGCCACCATCCCGACGGTGGTGTATGGCTTCTTCGCCCTGACGGTGGTGACTCCATTTCTGCAGACGATTATACCTAACCTGGCGGGCTTCAACGCCTTGTCGGCAGGTATGGTGATGGGGGTTATGATTATACCCATGATTTCCTCTCTCAGCGAAGATGCCATCAGCGCCGTGCCGCGCTCGCTGCGCGAGGCGGCGTATGGCATGGGCTCCACGCGCTTGCAGACCGCCTTTGGTGTGATGGTGCCGGCTGCCTCCTCCGGCATTGTCGTGTCGGTCATCCTGGCTATATCCAGAGCAGTGGGCGAGACCATGCTCGTGGCCATTGCCGCCGGGCAGCAGCCCCGCCTCACCTTGGACCCCACCGTGCCCATCGAGACCATCACCACCTACATCGTGCAGGTGAGTCTGGGCGACGTTCCGCACGGGTCGCTGGAGTACAGGACCATTTTTGCGGCGGGCATCACCCTATTTGTTTTCACATTCGCGCTGAACAACCTCAGCTTCTGGATTAAGAAAAAGTACCAGGAAAAATATGACTAACTCAGAGAAAAATAGGCTAAAGGATAAGGCCTTCCAGGTGTTTGGCGTGTTTTGCACCTTCATTGGTCTGGTTGTGCTTGCCATCTTTCTTATCGATATCCTGATAGAAGGCTTCACGCGCATTGATTGGGAGTTCCTGACCAACCTGCCTTCCCGCAGAGCGAGCCGCGCCGGTATACTCACGGCCTGGGTCGGCACCTTCTGGATACTCATACTGACATCGGTAATCGCTTTCCCGCTGGGTATATCGGCCGGCGTATACCTGGAGGAGTACAGCAAAAAGAACAGGCTCAACAGCTTCCTGGAAGTCAACATCGCGAACCTGGCGGGTGTGCCCTCCATCATCTATGGTCTGCTGGGCCTCGAGATTTTCGCACGGGTGATGGGCCTGGGCGGTAGCCTATTGGCCGGTGCGCTGACCCTGTCCCTGCTGGTGCTCCCCATCATTATTGTGACCACCCGCGAGGCCATCAAAGCTGTGCCTCGCAGCATACGCGACGCTTCTTATGCGCTGGGCGCCTCCAAGTGGCAGACCACCTGGAACCAGGTACTGCCGGCATCGTTTGGCGGTATATTGACAGGTATCATCCTAGCGCTTTCCAGGGCGGTGGGCGAGGCTGCTCCCCTTATTGTGATTGGCGCCTTGGCCTATGTGCCGTTTGTACCGACCTCCCCTACCGATGAGTTCACCGTACTTCCAATCCAGATATTCAACTGGACATCCAGGCCGCAGGCAGACTTCCTGGTGAATGCGGCCGCCGCTATTATAATACTTCTTTTAATTACCTTTATCCTGAACGGCATTGCTGTATACTTGCGAAACAAGTGGCAGAACAAAGTCAAATGGTAACGCAACCATGAGTAAGAAATTCTATAAACTAGAGTCAAAGAACCTGAACGCCTTTTATGGCTCCTTCCACGCGCTCAAAAACATCAACATGGCTATGGAGGAGAAGGCTGTCACGGCTTTCATCGGCCCTTCGGGCTGCGGCAAGTCCACGTTTCTGCGCACCCTCAACCGCATGAACGACTACATCGACGGCTTTCGGGTGGAGGGCGACATCCTGCTGGACGGGCGCGACATCTACGGCCGCGACGTGCGCGTAGACGAACTCCGCAAAGAAGTAGGCATGGTATTCCAGAAGCCTAACCCATTCCCGAAAACAATCTTCGAGAATGTAGTGTACGGCCTTCGGATTCAGGGTATCAAAGACAAAAGGGTGCTGGCGGAGACCGCTGAGAACTCGCTGCGCCAGACGGCGCTTTGGGAAGAGGTGAAAGATAAGCTAGACCAATCTGCGCTGGCGCTCTCCGGTGGACAGCAGCAGCGCCTCTGCATTGCGCGAGCGCTTGCCATTTCGCCTTCGGTTATCCTGATGGATGAGCCTACGTCTGCCCTTGACCCCATCTCCACTGCCAAAATTGAGGAGCTGATTTACGAGCTGAAGCAGGCCTACACCATTATCATTGTGACGCACAACATGCAGCAGGCAGGCCGCGTTAGCGACTACACGGCCTTCTTCTACATTGGTGAACTCGTGGAGTATGCCAAAACAAAGACCTTGTTCACCAGCCCGAAGCACGAGCGCACGCAGAACTATATCACAGGCCGTTTCGGGTGATTCCTATACCTTGATTTCCAGGTATAGCATACGTATTCAATCTAAACAAGAGACTAGACGATGAGTCATATTGATATAGAACTCGACACCCTCCGGGGAAAGCTCATGGAAATGTGGGACCTGGTGGAGTATCAGCTGCAAAGCGGCCGCGAGGCCATGTTGAACGCCGACCATGATTTGGCGCGCAAGGTGGTGAAGCTGGGCAAGAAGGTGAACAACTACGATGTCAAGATAGACCGCATGTGCGAGAACCTGCTGGCCTTGTATACCCCGGTTGCCGTAGACCTGCGCCTGGTGCTGGCTACCCTGAAAATCAATGCGAATCTGGAGCGCATCGGGGACACGGCAGAGGGCATTTCGATGTACGTTCAGAACCGGGTAGGCACCTACAACCCGGAGATGCTGGATATCACCAGAGCCGTGATTATGTATGACGAGGCCCTGGCAATGTTCCATGACTGCCGCCTAGCCTATATAGCCAATGACACGGACCAGGCACGGGCTATTCTCAAACGCGACAAGATGCTCAACAAGATTTACCGCAAATCAGAGGACATCATAGCCCATTACCTTCGCAACAACCCGGCCAGCATAGAAGAAGGCCTGGCACTACTCTCCATCATCAAGAAGCTGGAGCGCGTTGGTGATCAGGTCACCAACATTTCCGAGGAAATCATCTTCTACCAGGATGCCAAAGTGGTGAAGCACAAGTCGAAGAAGAAAAACAAGGACAAAGAGGACAGAAGCGACGACATGCAGAGCCAGTAGCAGGCTGCTGATTCAGGTATAGAAAGGACAAAGCACGGGCCACGCAGGTTCGTGCTTTGTCTGTTATATGGGAGCAACACAGGCAGGTATAACCAGGACAACCACCAAACTTGAAGCCATGACAGTGGCACTATTGCTGAGAGATGCCGACTGTTCTCAACTAACACTACTTTCCCAACCATTTGTATCGTACCTTTGCGGAAAAATAAGCGAGTTGCTGTTCAAAGAAGTCATATACCTAATGCAGAAGGATTTCCTGCTGGAGTGGCGTCAGAAGTACGCCTTCAACGGCATGCTGCTGTACGTCAGCAGCACGGTGTTCGTCTGCTACCTCAGCTTTGGGCTGCGCTCCAATGTGCTGCAGGTGCCGGTGTGGAACGCCGTTTTCTGGATTATCCTGCTGTTCACGTCAGTGAATGCCATCGCCAAGAGTTTCATGCAGGAGAACCGGGGCAGGCTGCTCTACTTCTACACCATCGTGAGTCCGCAGGGCATCATCCTGGCCAAGATTGTGTACAACGCCTGCCTCATGCTGGTGCTGGCGCTGATATGCTTCGTGTTCTATGCCTTTGTGCTGGGTAACCCGGTGCAGGACGTGCCCATGTTCCTGCTCAGCATTCTGCTTGGGGCCATCGGCTTTTCCACGTCACTCACCATGATTTCAGGTATAGCCTCGAAGGCTGCCAACAGCAGCACCCTGATGGCCGTGCTCAGCTTCCCGGTCATCGTTCCGATGCTGCTCATGCTCATCAAAATGTCTAAAAACGCCCTGGATGGGCTGGACCGGGGCGCCAGCCTCGACGAACTGCTCACTTTGCTTGCCATAAACATGATCGTTGTCACTGTTTCTTATATTTTGTTCCCGTACCTTTGGCGTTCGTAAGCGGGGTACGTCGGCTACAGGCCAACCCAAAGGGCAAGCAACTGAACGACAGAAGAATATCTGCTTTTGCAGGGCAGGTTTGGGACAAATGCAGCAGCAAAACTGTTAGCTATACATAACAAAAGGCAGGCGCGGAAGCTCCATTTGCCTACGGAGTAAGTAAAGAAGGAACATGAAGAAAAACTGGTGGAAAATACTAACCGTGCTGCTGCTGGTCTTTACCGTGGTGGCCGGTATGCTGTCGGAGGTTCCCCGGCTCGCCATCCTCAACGAGACAATCCGCAACCTGTACTTCCACGTGCCCATGTGGTTCGGCATGATTCTGATACTGCTGGTGTCGGTGGCGTACTCTATCCTATACCTGCGCAAGCCCAGTGTAGAGCGTGACATCTATGCCCATGAAGCGGCCAAGGTAGGTATACTCTTCGGCGTGTTGGGCATCGTGACAGGTATGGAATGGGCCAAGTTCACGTGGGGTGAGTACTGGAGCAACGACCCGAAGCAGAACGGCGCAGCCATTGGCCTGCTCATCTACTTTGCTTACCTGGTGCTGCGCAGCTCCTTTGCCGAGCAGCAGCAGCGTGCCCGCATCAGCGCGGTATACAATATCTTCGCCTTTGCGGCCCTTATCCCGCTCCTGTTCATCCTGCCGCGCCTCACCGACTCGCTCCACCCAGGCAATGGCGGCAACCCCGGCTTCAACGCCTATGACCTTGACAGTAGCCTGCGCCTGGTGTTCTACCCGGCCGTGCTGGGCTGGACGCTGCTGGGCTTCTGGATTGTGAATATCAAATCAAGACTGGAAATAATAAGACATCGCTTATATGAGAATGCTTAGAATACTGGCCATCTGCTGCTTTACGCTAACTGCTGCCCTTGGCCTGCAACCGGTTCAGGCACAACCGGGCCAAACGACGGTGGAGTATACTGCTGCACCACAGTCCACCGACATTGAGATGGCTGACGCACTGCGCCAGGATGGCAAGATTTACGTGGTTATTGTAGTGCTGCTGACCGTGCTGGTAGGCGTACTCTTTTACCTCATCGCCCTGGACCGGAAGGTGGGAAAGCTTGAAAAACAGCTGAAAGACGAGTTCGTGAACAGATAGGCTCTCTTGATTCCCCTTACAGGGAAAACAGAAGCAAAAAATGATAAAAATCGCCATTTGCTATGGATTTAAAAGAATCCATAGTGTGTTAGGCTAACAGAAACAGCGTACCTATACCTTCTAAACAGATGAAAAAGTCACATATCATCGGCATCATCGTCATCGCATTGGCCATTGGCATCATCATGACCACGGCCGGCGACGCGAGTACCTATGTTTCGTTCGGCGACGCCATTGAAATGGCCGAAGACGGCAACTCCACCAAGGTACACGTAGTAGGCCGCCTCAAAAAGGACGAGCAGGGCCACATTGTGGGAATGCAATACGACCCTATGCTAGACCCGAACTATTTCGCCTTCACCCTGGTGGATACCAACCGCTTTGAGCAGCGCGTGGTGTATTACAACCCCAAGCCACAGGACTTTGAGCGCTCCGAGCAGGTCGTGATTACCGGCAGCATGCAACAGGATGTGTTCGTGGCTGACAAGATACTCCTCAAGTGCCCATCTAAGTACGTGGAGAAGGAAATTCAACAGAACACAGCAGCATTATAAACAAGTTAAGAGTTGACAGTGAAGAGTTGAAAGTGATGACTCTTACCTGTACAACCCATAGCTTTGAACTTTTAACTTTTAACTATCAGAAATGATTAATACGCTGATTGGAGACGTTGGCCACGCCAGTGTGATTGTAGCCTTTGTAGCGGCCATCGTAGCCTCCTATGCCTATTTCATGGCTTCGCGCAAGCAGACCGAAGAGAGCGGCGACACAAGCTGGCGCACGCTGGCCCGAAGCGCTTTCTACGTGCATGGCTTTGCCGTTTTAGCCATTATATTCTGCCTTTTCAACATCATTTACGAGCACCGCTACGAGTACTATTACGCCTGGAGCCACTCCTCCAACCACTTGCCGGTGCACTACATGATTTCCTGCTTCTGGGAAGGCCAAGAGGGCTCGTTCCTGCTCTGGCTGTTCTGGCACGTGGCCCTTGGCGTGGTGCTGATGAACTCCGGCAAGAAGAACAAGACGTGGGAGGCGCCAGTGATGGCTATTTTCTCCTTCGTGCAAATTTTCATCGCCTCCATGATTCTGGGAGTGGTGATTGGTGACTTCAAACTGGGCTCCTCCCCTTTCATCCTGATGCGCGACTTCATGGCTGACGCACCGGTTTTCAAGATGGACCCGAATTTCGTTCCTACGGATGGCAACGGTTTGAACCCGCTGCTGCAGAACTACTGGATGGTGATTCACCCGCCTACCTTGTTCCTGGGCTATGCGGCCTCGCTTGTTCCGTTTGCTTTTGCTATCGCAGGCCTCTGGAAGGGCAAGTTCACTGAATGGATTCGGCCTGCGCTGCCTTGGTCACATTTCGCGGCCGTGACGCTGGGTATCGGTATCATGATGGGTGCTTATTGGGCCTATGAGACGCTGAACTTCGGTGGCTACTGGAACTGGGACCCGGTGGAGAACGCGGTATACATTCCGTGGCTCGTGCTGGTAGGCGGCATCCATACCATGATTGCCTACCGCCGCAGCAAACAGGGCCTGCGAGCTTCTTTCATCCTTGTTATCACTTCCTTTATCCTGATTCTGTACGCGACCTTCCTAACCCGAAGCGGTATATTGGGTAATGCCTCTGTGCACTCCTTCACCGACCTTGGTCTTTCTGGTCAGCTGTTCACCTACATGGCGGCCTTCACCGTACTGGCCATTGCTTTGCTGGTGTACAACTGGAAGAAGATTCCGGCTACTGATAAAGAGCTTTCGACTTACAATGCTGAGTTCTGGGTATTCATAGGTGCTGCGGTGCTCTGTCTGGCCGCCTTCCAGGTACTGGCCACTACGTCTATACCGGTTTACAATGCCTTCCTGGGCTTCATAGGAATAGAGTCCAACGCGGCCTTGCCAGCTGACCAGATTGCACACTACACCAAGTTCCAGTTGTGGGCTGGTGTGGCCATCGCGATTCTGACAGGTACTGGACAGCTGCTGTGGTGGAAAAAAGCGAACAAGAACAGCTTCAAGGATGCCATAACCATGCCGCTGATGCTGACCCTGCTGTTCTCCAGCTTGGTTATCATCCTGTCCAACAAGTTCGATATTTTCCCTTTCAAACTGGACAACCCGGTATACATCCTGCTGTTTGTGGTATCGCTGTTCGCGGTGTTCGCTAACTTCAGCATTATTCTTGGTCTGCTCCAGAAGAAGATCACGCTCTCCGGTGGGGCCGTGGCGCACATAGGTATAGCGCTGATGCTGATAGGCATTCTGTTCTCTTCCGGCTACTCTAACATCATCTCGCAGAACAACTCGGGTTTGCTTTACTCTCGCGAATTCCCCGATGAGATTAACCGCGACAACATCTTGCTGTGGCGCAACACGCCTGTACAAATGGATAAGTTCAAGGTAAGCTACCGCGGACAGTTCCAAGAAGTGAAAGGCGTGCCGGGTTATGTGAACAAGGAGCTCCTGTTCCAGACCGATGATGCTTACACGGCCATCGCGCGCGGCAAGATTAAGGTTGAGGACAAGGTATACTACGAGACAGGCGATACGCTGGAGCTCATCTCTCCTGAGAACACCTACTATCAGGTCGCTTACGAAAGTCCGGAGGGCGAATTCCTGCTATACCCTAGGGCACAGGTGAACCCGAACATGGGCCTGCTTGCCTCGCCTGACATCAAGCATTTCGTCAACAAGGATTTGTACACGCACGTTTCCACGGTACCAGACCCGAACGAGGAGAAGGACTGGGGCGAGCTGCAGGAGTATGAGGTGATGGCCGGTGACACCATCGTTCTAAACGACTACATCGCGATTTTCAACGGCATTGAGCAGATTGAGCAGGTGCCTGGCGTGCAGATGGCTGAGGGTGACGTGGCAGTGCAAGCAGCCATGAAGATTCTGGGCGAGCGCAAAGAGTACCACGCCCACCCTGTGCTCATGATAAAGGACCAAATGATGGGCCGTGTACCCGAAGTCATTGAGGATTTGGGCGTACGCATCACCTTCCTGAACATTGACACGGAGAACCACCGCTTCAAAATCGGGGTGAATGTGACGCAGAAGGACTACATCATCCTGAAGGCCATGGAGAAGCCATTCGTAAACATCCTCTGGATAGGCACCATCATTATGTCTATCGGCTTTGTGATGGCCATCGTGCGCCGCAACCAAGAAGGCAGCGGCGGTGAAGGCCGAGCGCCTAAAGCCAAAAAGGAGAGAAAGGCGCAGGTGGCATAAAAGTCAATCACACATTTTACATGTTACAAAAAGGGCAGGCTTGTTTTGAGCCTGCCTTTTTTGTAACATGTAAAATGTAGCAGTTATCTTAGATTTTATGAACACTTTTATAATACCATCTTGGTACCCTAGTAGAGACGAGCCTTATACAGGAATATTTTTCCTTGAACAGGCCCAAGCTATGGCTCATGTTTTCCCGGATTCAAATTTTGCTATTAGCACATGGGGTACACATAACCATGACTTATTGCTAGAGGCCAAAGACCATATTAAAAATGCTGCTAAACTCTTTAAGTTTTTTTTCAAAAAAGCTGCTGTAAGTAAATTGAACAAAAACTTGATTGAATATTATACGCCAGCCCTTACGTGGTCGAGAGCAATCTTAAATGGCAACATCTCTACTATTATTAATGTAAATAGGAAACATTTCTTAGATTTCCAGTTGAAATATGGTAAGGTCGACATAATCCATGCCCACAGTGCGTATCCAGCTGGTTGGGCAGCTATGGCGCTTGCAGAAGAATTTAACCTGCCTTTTATAATCACTGAGCATATGGCTCCATTTCCATTCCCATCTTTTTTAACCAGAGACAACAAGATAAGCCCTTATTTACTAAAGCCTTTTCACAAAGCTGCCTTTAATGTTGTAGTGAGCCCGCAGCAAGAAACGACAATGTCAAAATGGGGTATCCCTAAAATGAAGGTTATTCCAAACCTTACCAATGAAGACTTTTTTGTACCCAGAGCAAAAGGTAACCCAAGTGAGAACTTCGTATTTGTATCATTAGCAATTTTGGAAGAAAGAAAAGGTATAAAGTATTTATTACATGCCTTTCAAAAACTCCTTCAAAAATACCCAAACTGCCTTCTGAAAATCGGTGGGGATGGACCACAGAGAGATGAATACAAAATTCTGGCTAGGAAGTTAGATATTAAGGACGAGGTGTCATGGCTCGGCAGGCTAAACAGAAATGAGGTAGTGTATGAGTTACAAAATTGTGACGCCTTTGTGTTACCGAGTCTGCATGAGAACCTTCCGCTTTCGTTGATAGAAGCTATTGCTTGCGGAAAACCACTTATTAGCACATATAGTGGTGGCTCTGAGAGTATCATTAATAAATCAAATGGCTTGATAGTGAAGCCAGCTGATGTAGAGGCTCTACATCAGGCGATGGAAGATATGGTTCTAAATCATGATAAATATGATGCTGATAAAATCAGAGCGGACTTCTTCAAAAGGTATTCGAGACAGGCTGTATGTGTACAAATAATGGATTTGTATAAAGGATCAATCTAACCAATCCAAAGCCCAACCATGAAAATAGCTTTAATCGGAGCCGGTAACGTAGCCTGGCACCTGGCGCAGGCGCTGCAGGAGGCGGGGCATGAGGTGGTGGCTGTGTACAGCCGCACAGCCGCACACAGCGAGGAGCTAGCCCATCGGTTACCTGGCGCTATACCTCTTGCGTCGCTTGACCTAAGCGGCTCCCAGGCAGAGCTTATCCTGATGGCCGTGCCAGATGCAGCGCTGGCGGGAGTCGCCCATACCTTACAAGTACCTGCCGGAGCCATTGTGGCCCATACCTCCGGATCGCAGCCGCTTGCTGTTCTGCAAGGTATACCGGGAGCCAGAACTGGCGTGTTCTACCCGCTTCAGACTTTCTCCAAATCGAAACAAATGAATTTCTCTGTCGTGCCAGTGCTCTTGGAGGCGGAGGATGAGCAGACGCTGCGCACGCTGCAGGGAGTAGCAGCAAGCATTACAGGCGAGGTGCATGTCGTGGATTCAGATAAGCGGAAGCAGCTCCATCTGGCGGCTGTGTTCGCCTGCAACTTCACCAACCATTTGCTGGGCATCAGCCAGCGTATCCTGCAACAGGCAGAGCTGCCCCGCACACTGCTGCAGCCCCTCATCCGCGAGACGATAGACAAGGCAGAGAAGCACCCTCCCTTCCAGGTGCAGACGGGGCCGGCCGTGCGCCACGACCAGAACGTGATACAGGAGCACTTGCGCATGCTGCAGCAACACCCTGCCTACCAGGAGCTATACCTCCAACTCACTCAGAGCATCCAGCAGCAGGCCAGTGACAATACATCAGAATAACCTATTTACGCGTATTCATGTTCTTATCTCAGGCAAGGTATAAACTACCGGGTTTTGTTTCGGGGGGCAGGTTTCATAACTTTGCACCGTAAATTCGACTGAGAAATGAAAATCGTAAATATAACATTCAAGTTTGTTGATGGCTCGCCAGACCAGGTGCTTCCCGCGGTAGAGGGAGAATCGGTGCTGGATGTGGCTCTGAACAACGATATAAAGCTGCAGCACAACTGCGGTGGCGTGTGCGGTTGCAGCACCTGCCATGTGTACATAGAGGCGGGCATGGATGACCTGCCGGAGATATCCGACAAAGAGGAGGATTACATTGACCGTGCCGTTGACCCGCGCATCAACTCCCGCCTGGGTTGCCAGTGCGTGGTGCAGGGCAACGAAGACATTGTAGTCACCATACCGGAGCAGGACTTTCTGGGCCATTAACTGCCTGCAGTTATACCTCCTGCATGAAGCAGCTAACCGATAATTGTTTACTGATAACTGAAAAGATATATGGATAAGAACTATGAGCCGCCCATACACTGGGGCGACCACGAAGACATAGCGATGGCGCTGTACGAGAAGTTCGGCGATGATTTCACCGAGTCCAAGATTTACAGAATCCGTTTCACAGAGCTGCTGGATTGGGTGCTGTCGCTCCCGAATTTTGCCGGCACACGCGAGCAGGCGAATGAAGGCCACTTGGAGCAGATACAGGCTGCTTGGGTGTACGAGTGGCGCGACAACCAGGATTAAGGCGATATTGCCACAATTTATTCGTAATATTAATTTATTTCTATATTTTTAAAGGTCCTTTCCGTGGAGAGGGCCTTTTTGTTTACCGCTATGTCAATCACTCAACCAGACCTGACCCGCATCAACACGTTCGTATTTGACGTGGACGGTGTACTTACCGATGGCACCCTGTACGTTTTCGCGGACGGCGAGAAGGTAAGGGCGTTCAATATAAAAGACGGCTTTGCCATCAAGCATGCTATCCGGCAGGGTTACCGGGTGGCCATCATCTCGGGCAAGAACGAGCCGGGCGTACGGGTACGGCTGGAGGAACTGGAGATTGAGGACATCTTCCTGGGCGCCGAGGACAAAGTTGAGGTCTTTGAGGACTACATTTACATGCAGGGCGTGCATCCGGCTACCGTGGCCTACATGGGCGACGACATGCCTGATTTGGAGGTGATGCAGCGCTGCGGTCTCAAAGCCTGCCCCGCCGACGCAGCAGATGACATCAAGGA
This sequence comes from Pontibacter roseus DSM 17521, assembly GCF_000373265.1. GTDB lineage: Bacteria > Bacteroidota > Bacteroidia > Cytophagales > Hymenobacteraceae > Pontibacter > Pontibacter roseus. The sequence goes on along the minus strand of NZ_KB890761.1, from coordinate 670,697 downwards.
GATATGCACGTTCATCTCCACAAAAGACGGGGGTAAGGGCGCTGTGCGGGAGCTGATTGAGAAGATTATGAAGGCACAGGATACGTGGTAGTCACTGGGAGTTTAGGTGTAAATACTTATTATACTTTTCTATTATAAAATATCAAATTTTTTCCAAATAATTATTTGGATATATATAATTTTTTTTTAATCTTACAGTCAGTTTATTCAAAATTATTTATTTTCATTTTTATGAAGACAGGAAAAGTAAAGTTCTTTATTGAGTCAAAAGGCTTTGGTTTCATCACTGAAGACGAAACAAATGAGGATTTCTTCGTGCATGTAACTGGTCTGAACGGTGTTCAAATACAGCAGCACGACCGAGTAGCTTTCGATACCCAGGAAGGCAAAAAAGGAATCAATGCGGTAAACGTGCAGAGAATCTGATTCTACCACTACACCGCTACAGAAAAACCCCTTCGCGCAAGGGGTTTTTTTATGCGCTTTGGTTTGCCGGCGGACTTCCCTGCTGTAATTTTACGGTAGCTATACCTTACCCCCCTGCCTTGAAAGAGTTTCTATACCTGATACGCTTCCCTAACTTGCTGCTGGTTATGCTAAGCCAGGCACTGGTGCAGGCCAGCCTGCTCAGCCCAAGCATTGACTGGAGCCGCGTGTTGGAACAGGGTTTTCTGCTGCTCACCCTCTCCACCGTCTGCGTGGCCGCAGCCGGCTACATCATCAACGATTACTACGACATCAAGATAGACGCCATCAACAAGCCGGAGCGCGTGGTGGTGGGAAAAACAATCCGCAGGCGCCCTGCCATGTTCACGCACATGGTGCTCTCATTTATAGGTATAGCTCTGGGCCTGTGGCTGGCTGTTCCGGTGGGGTTGATTAACCTGGGGGCAGTGCTGCTGCTATGGGGTTACTCTGCCCGGCTCAAGAAGATAATGCTCATCGGCAATGTGGTCATTGCGCTCCTTTCAGCGTCCATGCTACTGGTGGTGGCTGTCTATGCCGACACGCTGAACAAAATCACCATCAGTTATGCCGTCTTCGCCTTTTTGATTTCGCTGATTCGGGAGATTATAAAGGATGTAGAGGACGTGAAAGGCGATGAATCCTTTGATTGTCGCACCCTGCCGATTGTGGTGGGACTGCGCAAGACGAAGTACGTGCTATACCCCATCATTGCCGCTTTCCAGGCGTTTCTGCTCCTGGTGGTTTTTCACCCGGTCACCACAACAGGATTTGATGTGTACATGCTGGCGCTGGTGCTGCTCCCCAGCGTTTGGTTGGTCATCCGGTTAGTACGTGCCGACCGCAAGCGCGATTTCACGTACCTGAGCAACGTCTGCAAAGTGATTATGCTGTGCGGCATCCTGTCGATGCTGCTAATGAACTGAGCTATACCTATGAATACAGGCTGATCCGGCGCTTGCCAGACCAGCCTGCTTGCTTAGGTATGCATGGGCCGCTATTGCACGATAAATCGTCCGCTGGCCACCTCCGTATCTTTGATGACCTTGATGAAGTACAGCCCCCTGGCGAAGCCCGCTGTGCTGAGGCGGTTGTAGCCGCTCACTCTGTCTGCCGTCAGCATGGTCCTGCCCAGCGCATCCAGTACCTGCACCTGCGCGTCGTATACCTGGCCCAACTCTAGCACCACGTAGCCGTTGGTCACCATTGTTGGGTATACCTTCACCTGTTCGTCTCCTAGCTGGTCGTCTATACCTGCTACGTTGAGCACCGAGGCCACTTCCTCACGGGTAGCCAATACGCTGTTATCTGCGCGCCTGACAATCTCCAGTTTGTAGCCATAGTTCACGGCATCGGCAAAGTTCGCCCGGAAGGTCAGGGTCTGGTCGGTTAAGGGGAAGCCTGCCTCTGGCCCGTAGCTGGCCACGCCCTGCTGGTTGAACGCCAGGGGTTTGAACTGCTGTCCGTCCTGGTACTGCAAGGCGACTCTGCTGGCCTGGGCGGGGTTGTTCAGCGTCATCCGAAGGTATACCGGTGTGTTGGCGGCAGTCTCCCCTCTCCTCAGCACCACGTCAAATTCTGTGTCAGCTCCTTTCACCAGGGTTGGGTTTAGGTTGAGTGAGCTACGGATGCTGGCAGGCAGCGTGGTGGCCACCACCACCGACTCCGAGACCGGCGAGATGGGGTTGAGGTCGGCCCGCAACAGGTCAAAGGTATAGCGGTAAGTGCCGGGTTCAGACACCGTGATGCGCAGGTATACCGTTGTGTCCTGCAGCTCTAGGAACTCCTCCGGGTCACCCAGTATGGCCACGCCCTCTTCGTCAAAGGCGGCCTCTACAAAGTCAGGGGCATCGGGGTTCAGGTTGTACTCCAGCGCAATGAGGTTGCGTTGCGCCGGGTCGTTCAGCCGCATCCTGATTTGCACGGGTTCGTCAGACCTGTCGAAGGCCCTTACAAACAGGTTGAACACTTCAGGTGTGTTTACCTTGATGGTTTCGATGTTGTCGAGGGTGCTGTCCAAAGTAGGCTCCCGCACGGCCTGCGCCCACACAGCCTGCTGGCACAGCATCAACACCAAAATAATAGAGAATGCGCGTAAATATGTTTTCATGAAGTATAGGTTAATTTGAATGGAACAATTGGAGGTACAGCTCTTTACCTGAAAATGTTTTACGAATCTGAATACCTGACAGCCTCTCCACATGACAGCTCTTTTCAACATCAAAGCTTGTGATGTCACCCCTTACGGATGCATTCTTTTTACAGCCTGTGTTCGCGCCTTTGTGTACTATTGCTATATTTGTTGGTTTGATGCCCTGCACTCCCTGACAAACCTATATGAACAAACTTCACCAAATCATACACAAGTATGGCCTGCGCAAGACCAATTGCCGCACCGATGTCCTGAACCTGTTCCTGGAGAACAAGCACGCCCTGGCGCACGCTGCCATCGAGCAGCAGCTGGGCAAGCAGTACGACCGCGTCACGCTATACCGCACGCTGCACTCTTTCGAGGAGAAGGGTCTGCTGCACAGCATCAACGATGGAAGCGGCGCCGTGAAATACGCCCTGTGCAAAGAGGCTTGTAACCAGCACCAGCACCACGACAACCACATCCATTTCAGCTGCACCTCCTGCGGACAGACTTACTGCATCAACGAGGTACACATACCGGCGCTGCGCATGCCGGCGGGGTACCAGGTCAGGGAGCTGCACTTTTCGGCGCAGGGCATCTGCAGCAGTTGCTCTAAGGCACAGAAGTAAGGCAGCAGCAGAACCTGACCCTGACATACAGCCGTAGCTTTAACTTGAACAGGTACTAAACCCAACGCCATGCCTTCCGTGAAACCACAATCCGCAGAGCAGTTTCTGAAACTCGCCTCCTCCCCCAACAAGCTGCGCCTCTTCATGCTGGCTAAACTACCCATGGCTTACCTGGCTGGCTTGCGGGTGGCCGCTATTTCACAGGAGCGTGCCGTGGTGACCATACCTTACAAGTACCTGAACAAGAACCCTTTCAACTCCATTTACTTCGCCTGCCTGAGCATGGCTGCCGAGCTCTCCACAGGCCTGCTGTGCATGGCCCAGACTTATCAAGCCGACCCGGCCGTGTCGATGCTGGTGGTGCACATGGAAGGGAGCTTCACGAAAAAGGCAGTGGGTACGATATCCTTCCGTTGCGAAGACGGCGCACGCATCAAAGCCGCTGCTGACCAGACTAAGGCTACCGGCGAAGGTGTGACGGTAGTAGCCACGAGCACAGGTATAGATGAGAGCGGAGACCAGGTGGCGGAGTTCCGGTTTACGTGGTCGCTCAAGGCGAAGCGGAAATCGATGGCTTAGTTTTGGGACTCTTTTCGGTAGAATTCATATAGAACTTCTTATATTTAACATAAAGCAAACTCCTGCTAGCCGCCAGATTTGTGTGTATAGCAGGAGTAGAGTTCCGTTTATCCAGTAGTTAGCTGAAAGCTATAAAACATGAGAAGAAGAGATTTTTTAAGAAATACAACAGTTGCAACCGTTAGCTTTTCCATCGTTGGTAATATAGAGTTGTTTGCACAGAAAAAGGAAGTAAGGAAGATATTTCTAACTGGCGGAGGGTATGACCTTAAAACTATCAATTACCTTATTTCCCTTACAGGAAAAGAAAATCCTAAAATATGTTTCTTGCCTACTCCTATGGGAGACAGCGAAGCTTACATCAACAAATGGTTTGAAATAGCGAAAGAACTTCCGATACAACCTTTTGTGCAGAAAGTCTTTGTGACGAGTGCAGAGCAAAAAGCACCTTTCGAAGAAACGTTGTTACAAATGGATGCTATTCTAGTAACAGGCGGCAATACATTGAACGCTTTAGCATTATGGAAAGTCCATGGCATTGACATCATTCTGAAGAAAGCTTGGGAGAAAGGAATAGTTTTATCAGGACCAAGCGCAGGGGCAATTTGTTGGTTTGAAGAGGGGCTTTCTGATTCCAGGCCGGAGAATTATACTGCTGTGAAAGGATTAGGATTCTTGAAAGGAAGTAACTGTCCTCACTACCATACTGAAGCAGAGAGGCGTCCTTTATACTTAAAAATGATTGAAGAAGGCAAGTTGCTTCCAGGTTATGCTTGTGATGAAACAGCCGGTCTTTACTTTGAAGGCACCCAGTTGAGAAGAGTTATTACTCAAAATAAAGCAGACAAAGCTTACAAGATAAATGTAAGTAAAGGTAAAGTGGTAGAGACAGCCTTAGAGCCTGAACTAATTTAGACATAAACGCCAGCTAACAACTGCTAATTGCTATGGCTGTAATTTATAAAAGGTAATCCAATGAAGCTTTACACTTGTCGGTAGAATATTACTTCTAAGTCTGCCACAGCAATTAGCCTAATCCGTTAGCCTTAATGCCAACCAAAAATGAAAAACATTCTCTTAGCATTTGTTTTACTGTTTTCCCTCGACTGTTATGCTATCAGGCCAGTTAGAGAGTACATAACTACACCAGACAGCTTGGGGATGAGTTATGAGCAGCAGGTGGTAAAAACACCTGATGGGTACGAGATAAACACATGGTATATTAAGCCAGTTACCTCGAAAGACAATAAGACGACATTGGTGCTGTCTTATGCAGATGGCGGCAACATGTCCTACTGGCTTTACCACATTAAATCGCTGACAGAAAGCGGCTACACCGTGGTTGCCTTTGACTACAGGGGATTTGGCAAAAGCTCAGACTTTGAGATAAACCCGCTCAACCTCTACTACAATGAATTTGCCACTGACCTTCAATCCGTGTTGAGATGGACGAAAAAGAACATCCAAGGAAACAAAACTGGTGTGCTGGCTTTCTCGATGGGTACCATCGTCGCAACCCTTGCCCTGCAGCAGGAGAAAGCGGATTTCCTGATAGGGGAAGGATATGTATATGCCCCTAGTGCCTACGTGGAAAAAATAAAGGCACTGAAGGACAGGGATATCATCTTGCCAAAGGGTGCCGACAACTATGACTCGCAACTGAAAAGAATAAAGTGCAGCATGCTCCTCGTGGCGGGTGAAAAAGACGAATTCACTACAGTGGAAGAGAGCGAGAAGATTGCCCTGCAAAGGCGTAACAGAGAAACCTTAAAGCACAGCGGCAACCATACAGAAGGGTTTATAACAATGACCAAAGACAGCTTCGGTGATATGTATATTAAAGAACTAATTAGGTTCACCCAAAAGTAAAAAGCACTAGAAGGAAACAATACCTATAGCGCATGAATGTGCCTTAGCCACAATTTATAAACATGAAGAACCTAATTCTCCTTATATCATTCATCGCACTATCTAATTACTCAATGGCACAGGGGTGCGGCCTAGTAAGCGTTACAAAGGACAAAAAGACAGGTATTGAAACTAAAGGTGGCGTAGTAAATTCAAAAGACTTTTACAGTCTCCTCATTCAAAAGGCCATTGATAAAAACTCCAGCAGTAGCTCTCCAAAATATGTGCTCTCGCTCCATGCGGCTTCTCGTGATATGCTCCCAGACAGTATGCTTTTATCTATGGGAAAGTTCGAGCTTCTAATGGCTGACGGAAACGAACTGATTTTGGAGAATGCAACATGCTTTAACGACCCTTTGGGGCTTGGAGCTTCTATAGGATTTCAGGTTGAAGTAACAGAGAATCAAATTAGGGAGATATTGAACCAACCCATCAAAAAAGTAAAAGTGTTTGAAATTCTAGAAACTGAGTTTGCCCCAAGTAAACAAAAGCAGCAGCAGAAGCTAGTTCATTGTCTAGTAAACGAATAAAATAACTATGGCTAACCCTGCACAGGCTCTATACTCAGCAACGCCTCATACACCTTATGTACAAACCGTTATAACACCACTACCCCATGCAATCAACCGCCACAACACCCGAGCTATACCTGACTGAACTCCCCGAAGACCGCCAACAGGCGATGCACTCCCTGCGGAACGTCATTCTGCAAAACCTTCCCACGGGCTTTGAGGAAGTGATGAGCTACGGCATGCTAGGCTACGTGGTGCCGCACACGCTATACCCTGCCGGCTACCACTGCGACCCCAAACTGCCGCTGCCCTTCCTGAGCATCGCCTCCCAGAAAAATTTCATCGCCGTCTACCACATGGGTCTCTACGCCGATGAGGAACTGCTCAACTGGTTCCAAGGGGAATACCCCAGGTATAGCAAAGCCAAGCTCGACATGGGCAAAAGCTGCATCCGCTTCAAGAAACCGGAGCAGGTGCCGCTGGCCCTTATCGGAGAACTGGCCTCCAAGATGACGCCGCAGGCTTGGATAGACCTCTACACCACGACCTTCAGGCGGTAGATTCCTATACCTTTTCCGCGCGCCATGCTGGCTTCTACGGCCAAACCCGCTATATTTGCGGCTGCAATACATACCTATACCTTTGGCACCAGCAGATAAAAAGAATATAGTCATTTTTGCTTCGGGCTCAGGCAGCAACGCCCAGCGCCTGATGGAGTGCTTCGAGCACCACCCCCACATCCGTGTGGCCGCCCTGTTCGCCAACAACCCGAAAGCGTATGCCCTTAAACGAGCCGAGACCTTCCACGTCCCGGCTTTTTTGTTTTCCCGCGACGAGTTCTATAATACCAATGAAGTCCTGGAGCAGGTACAGTCTTTCCGGCCCGACCTCATCGTGCTGGCCGGTTTCCTGTGGCTCGTGCCTCAGAACTTCCTGCAGGCTTTCCCGGACCGTATCATTAACATACACCCGGCCCTGCTGCCCCAGTATGGCGGCAAAGGCATGCACGGCCTCAATGTGCACACGGCTGTCGTATCGGCCGGCGACCAGGAATCCGGCATCACCATTCACCGCGTGAACGAGGAGTACGACAAGGGTGAGTTCATACTGCAGGAGCGCTGCCCGGTACATCCCGGCGATACACCCGAGGACCTGGCCACCCGCGTGCTGCAATTGGAGCATAAATACCTGCCAGAAGTGGTAGAAAAACTACTGACGTTGAAAGATAATCCCATCAATCCATCATAACCGTTACCGCACCTATGCAATCCGTTAAAATCAAATCCGCACTCATCTCGGTTTACTACAAAGACCGCCTGGAGCCACTGGTTGAGCTCTTGAAGCAGCACAACGTGACTATCTACTCCACTGGCGGCACGCAGGCCTTCCTGGAGGAGCAGGGCGCCGAGGTAGTGGCCGTGGAAGACCTGACCGCCTATCCGTCCATCTTCGGAGGCCGTGTGAAGACTTTGCACCCCAAGGTGTTCGGGGGCATCCTGCACCGTCGCGCCAACGAGAGCGACCTGGCAGAACGCGAGCAGTACGAAATCCCGCCGATTGACCTGGTGGTGGTGGACCTGTACCCATTTGAGGAGACCGTGGCATCAGGCGCTTCGGAAGCGGATGTGATTGAGAAGATTGACATCGGCGGCATTTCTTTGATAAGAGCGGCGGCCAAGAACTTCCAGGATGTGCTCATCGTGTCGTCGCGCGAGCAATACGATGAGGTAGTAGAACTGCTACAATCGAAAGACGGTGCCACGGAGCTGGCGGACCGCAAGCGCTTCGCGGCTAAGGCATTTGATGTGTCCTCGCACTACGACACACACATTTTCAACTACCTGAACCAGGACCAGGCTATACCTGCCTTCAAGCAGAGCGTGCGCGAGGCTACCCCGCTGCGCTACGGCGAGAACCCGCACCAGCAGGGCACTTTCTACGGCAAGCTAGAGGACCTGTTCGAGCAGCTTAACGGCAAGCAGCTCTCCTATAACAACCTGGTGGACGTGGACGCGGCCGTGGCCCTGTGCGCTGAGTTCGAGGAGCCGGCAGTAGCCATACTCAAGCACACCAACGCCTGCGGTTGCGCCACCGGCGAGAACATCAAAGAGGCCTACCTGAACGCGCTTTCAACTGACCCGGTATCCGCCTTCGGAGGTGTGATTATCGCCAACAGGGCCATTGACTTGGGCACTGCCGAAGAGCTGAACAAGCTGTTCTTCGAGGTATTGATAGCGCCGGAGTTCGACGCTGACGCGCTGGAGCTACTGCGCTCCAAGAAAAACCGCATCCTGCTGAAGCAAAAGCCGGTGGAGCTAGCTAAGAAACAGTTCAAGACTTTGCTCAACGGCGTGATTGAGCAGGACAAAGACCTGAAGACCGAGACAGAAGCCGACTTCACTACCGCCACCAAACGTGTGCCATCTGCCGCAGAGAACAAGGCGCTGGTGTTCGCTGCCAAGGTATGCAAACACACCAAGTCCAACACCATCATACTGGCTACGGACAAGATGATGATTTCCAGTGGCGTGGGTCAGACTTCCCGTGTGGACGCTCTGCGCCAGGCCATTGAAAAAGCCAGGAGCTTCGGCTTCGACCTGAGCAACACCGTGATGGCTTCTGACGCTTTCTTCCCCTTCCCAGATTGCGTAGAGATTGCCGACCAGGCAGGCATCAAAGCCGTGGTGCAGCCAGGTGGCTCCATCAAGGACCAGGATTCCATCGCCTACTGCGATGCCCACAACATGGCTATGGTCATGACCGGCGTGCGCCATTTCAAGCACTAAGGTATAGCTACTCAACCAGCAAGCCTCACCCCATCCGGGTGGGGCTTTTTTATGGATTATCCAATGCCACCCCGCCGTTTGGACCTGTCCCGAAACTTTCTGAAAAGCTTTATAAAAAAATCAACGGGTCAATTTTATGCCTGCGAAGGCGTTATCAGGAGCAGCAGGGAGAAATTGTATGGAATATGGCTCAGAAAAAGATTGAAAACTTCTGCGTCTTCTGCACGGGCATTATTAATTCCGCTGAAAATCACTAATTTTGCCGCAAGTTTTTGCTTAGAAATATTGTATATTAAAAATATAACAAGGCAGCCGCACGCCTTCATAAAATAAGAATGGGACTATTTAACTTTCTTACCAGCGATATAGCCATTGACTTGGGTACCGCCAATACCCTCATCATCCACAACGACAAAATCGTGGTGGATGAGCCGTCCATCATCGCGGTGGACCGCACCACTGGTCGGGTGCTTGCCATTGGCCGCAACGCCATGCAGATGCACGAGAAGACCCACGAGAACATCAAGACCATCCGTCCGCTGAAAGATGGCGTAATCGCCGATTTCCACGCCGCTGAGGAGATGATTCGGGGTATGATCAAGATGATTGACACGGGCCGTCGTCTGTTCCAGCCATCGCACCGCATGGTGATTTGCATCCCTTCAGGTATAACCGAGGTGGAGAAACGCGCTGTGCGTGACTCGGCCCAGCATGCAGGCGCCAAGGAGGTATGGATGATTCAGGAGCCTATGGCTGCTGCGATAGGTATAGGTATAGACGTAGAGCAGCCCATCGGTTCTATGATTGTGGACATAGGGGGTGGTACGACGGAGATTGCCGTGGTGGCCCTTTCTGGCATCGTGTGCGACCAGTCCATCCGCATCGCCGGCGACGTGTTCACTAAGGATATACTGGACTATATGCGCCGCCAGCACAACCTGCTGATTGGCGAGCGTTCCGCTGAGAAAATCAAGATAGAGGTAGGCTCCGCCCTCACAGAACTGGAGAACCCGCCAGCTGACTACGAAATACGTGGCCGTGACCTCATGACAGGTATACCGAAGGTAATCAAGGTGACCTACCAGGAAATCGCCATCGCACTGGACAAGTCAGTGTCGAAGATTGAGGAAGCGGTACTGAAGGCGCTGGAAATAGCCCCGCCGGAGCTGTCGGCCGACATCTACGACAACGGCATTCACCTGACAGGCGGTGGGGCCTTGCTGCGTGGCTTCGACAAGCGCCTGGCAGCCAAGACCAAACTGCCCATCCACATCGCCGAAGACCCGCTCAGAGCAGTGGTGCGTGGCACGGGTGCAGCCATCAAAAATCTCGAAGGCTTCAAAAATGTCCTGCTGACATAACAGTACCGCATGCGGAATCTTTTTGCTTTTATATACCGGTTCCGTGCGTTCCTCATATTCGTGATGCTGGAGGCGCTGTGCATCTTCCTGATAGTGCGTTACAACACCTATCAGGGAGCGGCCGTGTTCAACTCCGCCAACACCTATGTGGGCCAGGTGCTGGAGTTCCAGAGTGGCGTGACCAATTACTTCAGGCTGGCGTCCATCAACACGACGCTGGCACAGGAGAACGCCGTCCTGCGGAAAGAGTTGATGGACTACAGATTGGGAGAGCAGATGGACAGCACGGCGCGGCTGGACACGACCCTCTACGTCCCCTCCGATTCCGCCAGGGCATACCCCTTTATCCTGCACGCTGGCCGAGTTATCAACAATTCCGTGCGCCGTACCAATAACTACCTGACACTGGCCATTGGCAGCCAGGATGGGGTAAAGCCAGGTATGGGCGTTATTTCGCCGGACGGAGCCGTAGGACGTGTGAAAACAGTCTCCAAACGCTACTCCACGGTCACCTCGTTGTTGCACTCGCAGCTGCTGATATCCGCCAAAATCAAGAAGGACAACACCTTTGGCACCATCAAGTGGACCGGCGGCGACTACCGCACGGCGCTGCTGGACTACATCCCGCTGCACGTCAAGCCGGAGCAAGGCGACACCGTAGTGACCAGCGGCTATAACACCGTGTTTCCGGAAGGCATTATGGTGGGCACCATCAGCGCTGTGGAGAAAGAGGCAGACAGAAGTTTCTATACCATTCGGGTGAAGCTGTCCGTTGATTTTGCGCAGCTCTCCTATGTGTACGTGGTGGAAAGCACGCGCAGGCCGGAACAGGATTCTTTGGAACTAGAAGCAGGTATACAACCAAATGAATAGCAGCCTAGGTATAAGACATATCGTGCAGTTTGTGCTGTTTGTGGCGCTGCAAATCCTGCTGATGGACAGCCTGGTGCTGTTCAGCACGGGTTTCTGCTTCATCTACATTGCCTTCCTGCTGTTCCTGCCCATCAACATGAATCGCGTGCTGCTGCTGTTCCTGGGCTTTGTGGCGGGCTTTTCCGTGGATATCTTCTACGACACCATGGGTATACACGCGGCGGCCAGCGTGTTGCTGGCCTATTTAAGGCCTTTCATATTGAACCTTCTCACGCCGCGCGATGGTTACGATACCAATGATTCCGTCAACATACACGTGATGGGCTGGCGCTGGTTCCTGGCCTATGCGATGACACTGATTCTGGTGCATCATGCAGCCGTTTTCATACTGGAGATTTTTAGCCTGAGTGGCCTGTGGTCCACCGTGCCGAAGATTCTGCTGAGCGTACTCTTCACAGGCGTGGTGATGGTCATCCTGCAGTTACTGTTCTTCTCCCTTAAGAGAGCGAATAGATGAATTACCTGGAAAATAGAAAATACGTCATACAAGCAATATTCCTGGTGGTGGGTGTGGTCTATGCGCTGCGCCTGTTCTACATCCAGGTGGTGGACAGCAGCTACAAGCAGGCTGCCGAGACCAATGCCATCAAAACCGTTATCCAGTACCCGTTCCGGGGGCTGATATACGACCGCAACGGCCAGCTGCTGGTGCAGAACACGCCCGTATACGACCTGATGATTGTGCCCAAGGAGGCGCGCAACATCGACACGCTGCGCCTGGCCAACATGCTGGAGATTCCGCTGGAGGATGCCCGTGAGCGTTTTAAGAAGGCTCGTGCCTACTCCTGGGTGAAGCCCTCCATTTTCATGCAGATGCTCACCACGCAGGACTTCGCGCACATCCAGGACAACCTCATCGACTTTCCCGGCTTCTACATCAACGCTCGTACGGCGCGTGGCTATCCGCACAAGAGCCTGGGGCACGCCTTAGGCTATATTGCCGAGATAAGCCCGAAGCAGTTGGAGGATACGGCCTACCACGGCTACCGCCCCGGTGACTACATCGGCAAGGCAGGTATAGAGATGGAGTACGAGAAGTACCTGATGGGCCGGCGTGGCGTCAAGTACAAGATGGTGAACGTCCGGGGCATCGACAAAGGCTCCTTCAAAGACGGCGCCTACGACACCCTTTCTATAGCGGGCCAAAACCTGGTGAGCACCATCGACCTAGACCTACAGGCCTACGGCGAGTATCTGATGGATGGCGCCAAAGGAAGCGTCGTGGCGATTGAACCAGCGACCGGCGAGATTTTGGCTTATATCTCGGCCCCGTTCTACGACCCCAACCTCTTCACCGGCAAAGACTACGGCAAGAACTACATGTCCCTGCTCCAGGACCCGGACAAGACCATGTTCAACCGCCCCATTATGGCCGACCAGAACCCGCCGGGATCCATCTTTAAGCTGACTCAGGCCCTGATTGCGCTGGAGGAGGGCGTGATAGACCCCAACACCCGGTACGCCTGTAACAAATCGCTGGTGAACTGCCACCCCCACCCTTCGCCCCTCGATTTGCGTGGAGCCGTGCAGCACTCCTGTAACCCGTGGTTCTTCCAGGCATACCGGGCGCTCCTCAACCAAGGCAAGTCCAAGAACACCTTCACCGACACTTCGCTGGGCCTGAAAGACTGGCGCGAGCAGGTGCTGACCTTCGGCTTTGGCCAAAAACTGGGCATCGACATTCCGGGTGAGAAAAAAGGCGTCGTCGCTTCTACGGACCTGTACGACCGCGTGTACGGCAAGAACCGATGGAAGTACTCCACCATTTACTCCCTCAGCATCGGGCAAGGTGAGCTGGGCGTGACGCCACTCCAGATGGCCAACTTCATGGCGACTATCGCCAATAAAGGCTACTACGTGACCCCGCACCTTATCCGCTCCATCGGTGAGAACGGCAAGCCACTCCAGGAGAACCAGGAGCGCCACTATACCTCTGTGAAGCCGCACCACTACGAGCCCATCATTGAAGGTATGGCCGAGGTGGTGCGTGCCGGCACGGCCCGCAGAGCCAACCTGGAGAAGGTAGGGATTGTGGTCTGCGGCAAGACGGGTACGGCTCAGAACCCCCAGGGACCTGACCATGCCGTGTTCGTGGCCTTCGCCCCCATGGAGAACCCCAAAATCGCGATTGCGGTGTATGTGGAGCACGGCAAGTGGGGAGGCCAGTCCGCTGCCCCCATCGCCGGCCTTATGATAGAGCAGTACCTGACCGACACCGTGACGATGAAGGCGCAGGAGAAATGGGTGCTGAGCCGGGAGTACTTGAACATTAAATCGAAGTAAGGTATGCCAGTTGAACAGAGAGTGCTTGGAGGAAAGATTGTGCAGCCCAGCAGCCGGCGCACTTCCCACAGCGTGCTGGGGAACCTGGACTGGGTGACCGTGCTCATCTACTTCGTGCTGGTAGCCTTGGGCTGGATGAACATTTACGCCGTGGTGTATAGCCCAGACAACGTGGTGAACATCTTCAGCTTCGACATCAACTCGGGCAAGCAGCTCCTTTGGATAGGCACTGGCGTTATTCTCATGATTGTGTTGCTTGTCGTCGATTACAAGGTATACGAGCACCTGGCCTACCCCATTTACGGGGCTATCATCCTGCTGCTGCTTTTCACGCTGGCCGTGGCCAACCCGGTGGCCGGCTCCCGCTCCTGGCTCGATTTGGGCGGAGGCATACGCCTGCAGCCCGCTGAGTTGGCCAAGTTTGCGACAGCGCTTGCCATTTCGAAGTTCCTGAGCCAGGTGAGTTTACGCCAACAGAAAATGAAGGACCAGATGGTGCTGGCGGCCATCACCTTTCTGCCGGCCGTCATCATCATCCTACAGAATGAGACGGGCTCGGCCCTGGTGTTCGGCGCCTTTATCCTGGCGTTCTTCCGCGAAGGTATGTCGCCCCTCATCCTCATTATAGGCGGTACGGCGGCGGCCATTTTCATCCTGACGCTGCTAATACCCAAGCTATACCTGCTGATTGGCATAGCCGCCGTCATGGGCCTAGCCATGTTCCTGGACTACCGTTTAATGCGCCGCTTCAAGACGATGATAGCGCTCTTTGTGCTGGTTGTGGGCATGGTGTTCAGCGTGGACTACTTCGTGAACGATATCCTGCAGCCCCACCAGCAGAACCGCATCAAGGCACTCATTAACCCGGAGGCAGACCCGCTGGGCTATGGCTGGAACGTAACGCAGTCGAAGATTGCAATCGGTTCCGGCGGCTTCTGGGGCAAAGGCTTTCTGGAGGGGACGCAGACCAAATTCGACTTCGTGCCGGAGCAGAGCACCGACTTTATCTTCTGTACCATTGGCGAGGAACACGGCTGGGTCGGGAGCACCATCCTGATTGGTTTGTTCATGCTCCTGCTGCTGCGCATCGTGCACATCGCGGAGCGGCAGAAATCGGTTTTTGGCCGAACATATGGCTATTGTGTGGTATCGGTCATCTTCTTCCACTTCGTCATCAACGTGGGCATGACCATCGGTTTGGCGCCGGTGGTGGGCATACCGTTGCCCTTCTTCAGCTATGGCGGCTCCTCGCTCTGGTCCTTCACCATCCTGCTGTTCATCCTCCTGGCTATAGATGCAAACAGGAACAGAGAACTGGTAAGATAAGGTATAAGCCAGAAACCCCTTAATCCTAGAAAACGGCCAGTGCGGCAGAATGCTCCCTTCGGAGTGATTCTGCCGCACTGGCCGTTTTGTTGCTACTGGTGACACTCCTCAATATCAACTCTCTTATTAAATCCCCTGCCAAAGCACTCCAACCATAGACATAACGACACGTAGTTATATATCACTAACTCACAAACACTTACATACGCAACAGGCATTATTTAAAGATAAACACGTCTCTGTTTTTGAACAGACAGGTCGTACACTCCTCTTCCAGCTCAGGCTAATCCCCCTGCCACTTTGCATATCTGATTTACATCATCAAAACAATTAGCTATACCTATACCGCTATGCCAAAATTTGTAATAGAAAGAGAGATTCCGGATGCCGGCAAGCTGACACCGGATCAGCTGAAATCCATTTCACAGACCTCCTGTGGCGTGCTCGACAAGATGGGCCCTAAGATTCAGTGGGTCCAGAGCTATGTGACGGACGACAAAATTTACTGCATCTACAATGCACCGAACGAGGAAATGGTGCGGGAGCATGCCCAACAGGGAGGCTTCCCGGCCAATAAGATAAGCAGGGTAGGTACCATCATAGACCCGACGACAGCTGAGTAAAAGACAAAGTCACAATGCCTTGAGAAAGGACTGATTAAGGACTATATTATTGTCCCTGTTCTTTTTTGACGCTATACCTAATCAGCGATACTGCTGTCAGTTTAGTAACAGGCTGTCCTGTTTTGGGGTTGATAAAGCGTACCACTCCTTGCCGCATCAGTCTTTCGTAGGCTGCAGCGTAATTCGCCAAGGTATAGTGAGTACCTAGGTTATGTTGCTCATAAATGTACTGCAGTGACCGGTTGTTACAGCTCGTGGCATCCGCCAGAAGCTCCTGCGCTAACTTGGCAACGGAGTATTTGAGATGCTCATGGAACAGGGACATCTGCTGCGCTTGCAGATTAGCGCCGAACAGCGGCACCCCGTCCTCCTGGTAGTCGCTATACCCTTCCAGCAGTTCCTTGATTCTGGTATAAGCTTGCGCCGACGTAGAAGCCAGCACAAGGTATTGATTTGTCTGTTTCCTATCCGGCAGGTTTATCCTGAACCTTAAGGTATAGAAGCCTTTGCTGCTGAAGATTTCTTCAAAGCAATCTAGCAAATACGCCTCCCGCTTTTCCGCGTTTCTGTTCTGCTTGTAGAAGCCCTTAATCTGTTCCAGTCGCTCTCCAAAGGCTTCCTGAAGCAAACTATCTGGCTTGGCTTTCCTCACAGCTACCTCCAAAGCTTTCGGGTTGAAAAGCATCAGCAAATCTGATGCGCAGTTCTGGGTGGCATGAAGCATAAACTGTTGTGAAAAACCTTCCCCAACAGGGTTCAGAAAAGTGAGGGCCGGCTGTCCTATATCCAGAACCTGCTCTGCCATTGCCTCAGAGTTCTCCTCAAGCAACATGTCTGGCGGGTGCACCAGATTTTGGTAGAACGGCAATTGCGCTACCTGCGCCTGCAGTTCAGCCAAGGCAGACTGGTCAGCATCGTAAAAGGTAGACTTTATACTTTTATTAAAATCAAGACGGGAGCCAGTGCTTTTGTATACCTGCCGCAGCTGCTGCAAGGCAGCAGGCACCAATTCATTATTATCCAATCCGGCCTGCAAGTCAAAGAAAGGTATAGGGACAAGCGGTTTATTTGGCTGCTGCAGTATAGTAGACGCCCACACCTCAAAAAATCGAGGCAACAGCTCGGATTTTATTGCTGAGGCTGTCCTTTCGATTTTAAATAAGTCGCTGAATGCTGCGGGCATGGGAGGGGTATTGTGCTGTTAAGGTCTGCTGTGCCTAACCTGTACGAAAATATTGGTGTAGACCCACAAAGATACGGCTTAACCGAACAAAAAAGCCCTTGCAACGTGCGTTACAAGGGCTTTTTCAGATTATTCTAGTACCAGGAGCGTGTATTTAACCCTTTATTTATAATGCTGTAAATCAATTGCTTAGCATTATTTTTATAGCAACGAGTTACAAACTGGTTACAAAATCAGCAAAAGCACCTGCAAACAGCATGAGTATTCAGTTAAGTTATATAACCTTGTTTAACTTGGGAATTCGACTAATGATGCTTGCCATAGCCACAGAAATCCCGATAACCAGACAGAGCTTTATTAAGATGTCAAATAAAGTAAAGCCTGCCGTCAACTGAAATCTATCGCCTAATAGGCGCATAACATCCAGAATGCCCGCGTGTATGAGGTAGACACCCAAAGTCAGTTTTGAGAACCGGGAAAGCCAGTTGTCATGAAAGCTTCTCTGTGTAAATAGCTTAAATATAGTCAGAGAAGCTACAGTAACTAATGGGAAGAGATAATTATAAAAGAATGGGCTCTTAAAAAAGTAGGTCATTGCCGCTATGAGAAGGGATGACGCCCCATAAACAGCTAAGAGGCTTATACTACTCCACTTCTTTTGGCTATTAATCATAACATAGCCCATCAGGAAGTACCCGATATACTCAGCAAACCAAAGAATAAATATTGACTCGTTCTTGAAGTAAACATTCCAGAGGTTTATCAGAAATCCAACAGCTAGCATTATGTAGGCAGTTCTTTTCAATTCTTCTAACGCTAAGGATTGAATCGCCCTATTTATAATCGGGGTTATTAGATAGAGCCCTATAAGCATGTACATGTACCACAGGTGATAGAAAGGCTTTCCAATCAGAAGCCTATTGATAACTGGTAGTACCTGCAATTCCCCTGAACCTATGTACTGCATTAGGAACAAGTACAATATATATACTCCACTCCAGAAAACTAAGGGCCATAGTACCCTGGCTGCTCTCTTTCTATAGAAAAAAGCATAAGGCTCGTTCCGCCCCAGCAGAAACGCCCCACTAATCATAACAAAAAGTGGCACACAAACCCTACTGAAGGAGTTTAACACATTCCCTATCCAAAAGTCTGTGTTAAGGATGTCATTCTCTAACCCACTGCTAGCATATGGTGCAGCCACATGCAACAGTACTACCAGAATCATTGAAACTGATCTTAGTATATCTACTGATGTATTCCTTGTTGGCTCATTAACATTAATAGGAGTTATTACTGCTGACTCTACCTCACTCCTTAAGTTTGTTTCAATTCGCATATAAATAATCATCAAGCAAAGCTTATTCTAGCTTTTTGCGGTGCAAAATTAAGAACTTAGATAAACAAAATATAGATTAAAAATTCAAAGCTCATTTATTAGTTGTACTTGGGAACGATTGAGCAGATTATTATCGATCGGTCTTGTAAGGCTTTTCATAAAGACTGAATAATTGGCTGTAGGTCTGTCTTGCTTCAAAGGCCTCATGTAAATCTATTTATATCTATTGTAGATTTACCCCTTTGCCCCAGGCGAATTGGTCAAAAGTTAGCTTTTCTAGGGTGTTCAGTTTTGTTCATGTGCCTAACTCCTACTGTCTAAGGGCCAAACCTTTTAAGATGTCAGATTTAGTCAGGTTTTATTACTCTTTATATGAGTAACAGGAAATACTAATTTTTACTAACCTTTCTTAATACCTGCCCTCAATAATGTTATACTTTGCAGGGTATCCATTGAGCTTATAAAGAGCCTGTAAAGCTGTAATAAGTGATTGCAAGCCTGATTGCTTAAGTTCTTTCTTATCCTCTCTCAGGTAGTTCCTAAAAGCATAATCCCCATACTTTTGTACATAGTGCTTTGCCTCAATCTCTTGTACTACTTTGAACTCCTTAGCTAGTATAACTCTCCTGATTTTAGGCTTAGCCTCTTTCATGCTCCAATAATCAGGAAAAGAGTAGAGCCTGTAAATACTACTGAGATTAATATAATTCATACACTATAAGCCTCTAAATAAGATTGCCTCGCGCGCGTGAAAACCTTAACATTTACTAACATCTGTAAAGGCTGCCAGGTATGGCTGCTTAGGTAAGGCTTACACTATTATAGCTTAGGCGGTGTGTAGCTGTTCGCATTCTATGCCTAACAGGATTTGATTTAATGCAGGCACAAAATAACCCGCTTTCTGCAATAAATAAAGCTATCCTTTCAGGAGTAGCTCTCACTTAGATTTATTTCAGGTTTTATCAGGTTTTACATACTCCCAAAAGTGTAGTTTTATGTAGTTCTGCTATATGCACGGCAATGTCAGGTTTTGTTAGGTTCTATACACTTCTAAAACTCTAGTTTTCTCTAGCAGCACTAAGTAGCATTCGGTTGGCATACCTGCAATGATTACATTGAAGTACTTACTGCTTTAGAAAAATAAGAAAGAGTATGACAAATAAAAGATAATAAACAGAATTATTGTACTTTTGCGCGCTAATCTACAATAGAAAACAATTCTTATATGTCTGTTGCTTTACAAGAAAAAGGCGGTTTTTTTAATTCTCTTCAGGTCTTTAGGGGTATAGCTGCTCTGATGGTAGTCTTTCATCACCAATGGCCATCATTCATTTACTTCTTTGGACTGGATAACAGTACCCTTTCCTTTCTCGCTGGTTTGGGTAAACATGGGGTAGATTTCTTCTTCGTCCTATCCGGCTTCATTATTACATACTCCTGTTATACTAAATCAGCTAGCTTTGGGACCAATAAGTCTTATCTACTTAATAGGGTGTTTAGAATATATATTCCCTACCTCCCTATAGGTATAGCTATGCTGCTCTTGTACAGCTTGCTCCCTAATATGTCTGAGGGTAACAGAGACATAAGCCTGCTTACCTCGCTCACGCTTATTCCAGACGGACCACCCGCTCTGTCAGTGGCTTGGACATTAGTACATGAGATGATGTTCTATCTAGTGTTTATGATTTGGTTCTACACAAAGAGAGGCTGGTATATGTTTACCGCTGTATGGGCAGGAGCTATCATCTACTTGAATTGGCTGCATGCCGGTACAGCTTGGGAGAGTATACCTGTCTTGAAGTTTTTTGCCTCTGTTTACAATCTCGAGTTTATCATGGGCTTTTACCTGGCAGTCTTGGTAAAGGAAACCAAATTAGCGGGGCAGCGGGCGTTTCTTGCTGTGGCTGCTTTGGTGTGTATGGCAGCAGTGATTTTGAAATGGCAGGGGGTGCAGTTACCTATTACTTTGGTGTTCGCTGTAAGCTTCTTCTTCCTGATACTAGGCAGCATTAACACTGCTCTGGATAGAATCAAATCGTCTAGCTTACTGATGGTAGTAGGGAATGCCTCTTATTCGATATACTTGGTACACAACCCAGAAATAAGCATTCTTGTGAGACTGTTCCCTAAATACTCGGGTGAGCTATATTCAGCATTTGTCTTTGTAGCCGTTTTCATAATATGCTGCCTTTCTGGTGTGATTTACAGCAAGATATTTGAGGAATACCTACTGAAAAAGGCTAAAGGTAAATTCTTACCTGCTCGAGCTAAAGCATCTACAAATATGGCTGTAGCTGAATCTAAGAACTGATTTATTCACAAAGATTCTAAAACGGCTGACAAAGGTATTTGTACCCTCTTTGTCAGCCGTTTTATATTAATCCTAATGTTCTATACCCTCCAAAATTCTAGTTTTCTCGTGTTGTTCCTGCCATTACATTACCATCAACTCAGATTCAGTATAGGGCACGCGCTCACTTTCTCTGATCTTCTGCATTAGCCTTAGGAATCGTTTGGTAGGCTTTCCTTTGTAGCTTCTTTTAAAGTGTTTGCTGTGTAGCTCCTCATACACTTTGTCAGAACTGAACAGCTTTTCATACATTCTCATGATGCCCCTGTTCTTATGGCTGTATGTCTGCTTTTCATACATATAGCCTTTGCAGGCAGACCTGTGCAGGAACAGAGCCCCAACTGAGTAAAGTATCCTGCAATTTTTGCCAGTGCTGGGACAAACAAAGTACCATACCTCACCTTTGCCAATGTTGGCGGGAACGGTTGAAAGCTCTACTTTGTACTTAACAGGCTTATCCCCATAGGTATAACTCAGTTCCAGGTAAGGGTTATCTGTCAGAGTGCTAACAGCTATACCTATGCTGCTGTATACCGAGCCGTTCCTACTCCATGTAATAGTCCCTGATCGGTAACGGTTGGGCTTAAGGTAGCCCCATCTGTTCAGGTTAGATATGGATACTGTTTTAACCTCATCAAACAAGGTCGGGAATGTGTAAGGCTTTGGCATAAGGGTATGGGTTTGGGTTGGAAATGAAACCTAAATCTTTAGGGAATATGCAGGGTAAACAGGCTTAATAACAGGCCCTTTCCAGGGAGCCTACTTAGTTACTTTTTCTTTCTCAGTTGCATGCAAACCCGCTTTAGGGGCTAACGGTCGCTGTTTTGGTATTGCCACAGGATTCAATGTACCCCCCTTACCTTTAAATTGGCAGCGATTTTTTTTCAGGAACAAGCGGTCGCTGTAACTGAATACCTTTTAAGGATTTACTAGGGCCTACCCCTTTCACCTTTTAGTTGCCAGCATGTAAAATATAGGAACAAGCGGTCGCTGTAAGGGGCTGTCATGCTCTAACCTACCCCTTAGCGGTAGTATTGCTTTGCCTTTGTTATTTTGCTGTTAAGTTCCTGTATCAATTCAGGCTGTTCTGCAATACTCTGAGCCTTTGCCATGCCCTTAAAGATGTTTCTAAGGTCTGTATAATACTTCTTGTGTTTAAAGACCTTTTGCTCTTTCATTACCTCAATATGGTGTAAGAAGGCTTCTAAGCCTTTTTCCTGCACTACAAGCCTTAGCACTTGATCTGTATAATCCTTTGGGGTGTTTATCTTACTTGTATCCATTAGAGTAAGTCCTACTTTGTGTATTGCTTCATATTCATTGTACCAACGGTCATACATGCCCATGTAAAACCGCTCATCTGTCAGTGTATCTGGTGTTATTACCGCCTGATTGAACTGCTTAGTCAGGCGGGCCGTGTAGCTTACCTCAAACCTGAGCAGGTTCTTACCCCTGAACACATCAGGAATAGTTACCCCGTTCTTTTTGCTCTCAGCTATCTTGTTATATGCCTTTAGGCTTCTTTGGCTGTTCTGATAGCTTATGCTTGTGGGCTGGGTAAGGCGCGTGTACCTTGGGCTTTGGCCTAGATAAGGGTAATACAGCTCAGGCTTATATTCTGTCATGATGTTATGCCCTACATCCATTCTTGTAACCTTTGCCTTATATACTGGCAGGTGTAGCGTGTCTGCCATCAGTTCAAAGGCTCTTTTACTATCTGAGCGGGTTAGGGTGTGCAGGTTAGTGCCTAAGTAGAACTTAGCTAGACTCCCTTTTATACTTACCCCATGCTCTGATATGCCTATCCTTAAATTACCAGCATTGCCAGTAATATAAGTTTTGCCTGTGTCCTGCCTGTAGGTCTCTGATAGGTTGGTCAGATATGGCAGGCAGTCCCAAACAGAACCGCCTATCATATCCACTGCTAGGAATTGGCCTATAGTACAGTACATAGCGTTTATAAAAAGTATAAATCTGTACTGCTTACTATAAGGAAATACCATAGTCAAAGAACGGCTTAGCCTGTGCCCTTAGCTGTTCTATCTCGCTGTCTAATGCTCCATCTATTAGGTTTTGATAGTAGCCAGGTATAAGGTTCCTGCCATTAAGTATTATAAACACTTCTACTAAGGTTAGATCCTGATTAGTGATGAACAGATAGCAGTCATTCCTGTAAGGGAATAGCGGGTTGGCTGTGCCATTGCTCAGGAGCCTGTTAGCGCTGGGGTATCCATAGCCATACTCAGGAAAGTCTACATCTTCAAAGTAGATGCTGGATAGGTTTAGTTTACCGTTGGATAGTGCCCATTCTGCCAGGCGTTTGCTATTGGCCTTTACAAACTCTCTAGCAGGTATCTTAAACAGGTACATTTGCCCTTTGGCGTTTATAAAATCTATCAACCCTGTATAGCTTTTAGTGTTGGCGTGGGTTGTGCAGTCTAAGCGGGCTTTACTTCTAATACCATACTTAGCCTTTACCTGATCTGGTAGGTTCTCAAATCTAAAGTATGCCGCTATCATGACTTAGCCCTCCCCATGTTCTTAAGTGCTACATAGGTTGCTGCCTGCTGTTCTATCTCATCAGCGTTTATAGGCGTTACAGGGTTTCTTTGCAGCCAATGGTCTAACTCTATCTTATTAAAGTAGATGTGCTTTCCCTGGGGTTTGTAGTGGCATATCTGAGCCCCTGAGGTTAATTTATACAGGTAGCTTTTAGATAAGCCTGTATAGCTTGCCGCCTCATCAAAGTTTAATACTGTCTTTTGGCTTAATAGCAGGGTTTCAATGCTTCTTAGCCTTTCCTCTAGTTGTTGAAATTCCATTTCTTTTCTTTTTGAAGTTTTAGAAATGGATTAGCGCTAATCCTTTGTTCGTTATAACAAGAGCAAAGATTGCAACGGTTGGAAAGAAAAAACCTTCACTTTTGATGAAGGTTAAGGTAATGGTAAGGGATTGAGATTAGCAGAAGTGGCTTATAAGTTCATCTATGGCCTCTTGCTTCTCAGCTGATAGCTCTTCTTTTACCTTCTGCTTTACAACTTTGAAATCAGTTGTGAATGGTTCTCCATTAGGTTTAATAAAACAAGCTTTAAGCTTTATATAATCCATCCTCTTAAGGCTTCCATCTATATTGCCTGAGTCTATTAATTGCATGATAAAGTAAAGCAATTCATAGGCGTTGGTATCATGCCACTTGATAGGAGTAAAATTTTCTGTAGTCTTACCTGTAAATACAGCTTTAAACTGTTTAAGCGTTGTATTCTTATGCAGATACTTATCTTTCATTAACTTATATAGCTTTGGAAGCTCCTCTTTGTGATCATCCTGCCATACATAGCTTATAAATTCACCTTTAGAGCTTTCATTATAACTGGGTTGTTCATTAGAGTAGTTACTCAATGTGCTTACTGCCTGCTCAGCCATAAGCTTTGTTACTCGTTCCTTAACAAATGGTAGGTTATAAAGATCCTGAATGTAATCATCCATTCTTTTACTATCCAATTGCTTTAACCTTTCAAATCGTTGGTTGATTTTATCAAGTTCATTTCTTGCTTCCTCACTAAATCCATCAAATGAGGGCTCAGTATCATTTTTACCATCTTCTTTTAGCCACTTAAGCCATCTGAAAAAGTTTGATTTAGTATAATAAGATATATGAGTAGGCATTATCTCTTCAAATTCATCTATTAAAGGGCTAGCCATTAGATAGAATGGAATAAATGGAGGTGTTAATTTGTACCTATTGTCTATACCATTGATTGCTTCCCAATAAAGCATAGGGTTGTCAGCTTTGAAGTTCTTCAAGGCTTCTTCAACTGCTTTCAATTGTTGGCTTAGTAAATCTTCCTTTGCAAAGGAGTGTTCATATCTCCTATAAAAGGCAAGCTTCATCAATTGCAGGTGCATAGCTATATAATTAGAGTATGCAAAACTTTGATCTGACCTTATTCTTTTAAAGTCGTTTTCTCCCAGCCTTTTATTTTCAACTAAACTTACTAGATCCTCACTTTTGATCTCTCCTTTCAACCAATCTTCAAAAGTGTATTCATATTCCTGCATAGCTATTAAAAATTAAGGTCAGGTAAGGCGTTTACAGCCTGTGCTTTGCGCTCGTCTGCAATGCTCAGGTACTTTTGTGTATGCTGTATGGAAGTGTGCCCTAAGAGTTGGGAAAGGGTTTTAATGTCATACCCCAATACAAGTATGTTGGTAGCAAAGGAATGGCGGGCACTATGCCAGGTAATGCGCTTATCTATACCTGCTCTTGCTACCCAATTCTTAACAGTCTTAACTGAGCCCTCAAATGATGGTAAAGGGAATACCAGGCTATCGGGTGTGCCCCGCTCCCCTATCAGTTTAAGGGCGTTCTGATTGAGTTTAAGCCTGAGCACCTCCTTAGTCTTGTTCTGCACTACAAACAGCTCTGAGCCGCCTATATCCTGCCATTTAAGGGCTTTTATATCGCCAAACCTTAAGCCAGTATTGCAGGCAAACAGAAAAGCCCGCTTTATTACCTCGTTACCACAATAGGCGGCCGCTAATGCTTTGATCTCATCTAAGTTCAGTACCCCTTTATTCATGCCCCCGCTCTTAAACTTTACCTTTTCAGGCAGTGGGTAATGTGGGAACAGGTTTTCCCTCATGCCATGCTTTACCACCTTCTTAAAGCGGGTAAAGTAAGTCTGAGGGCCATCGCCTGTCTGTTTTGCTTCTAAGTAGTCCTTAAATGCTAGTACAAAATTTGGGGTAATGTCTTTGCAAGGCAGGCGGGCTGTATCATACCTGTCTTTCAGAAAGGATTTGAGCTTGTTCAGGCAGGCACTCAACACCCTATGATCTGCCTTTGTGTATTGTGTGTTGTAAGCCTGCCAGTACTGTACAAAGTCTACTGAGCCCTGTGTCTTAGAACTCAGGTTCAGGGCTCCTGTTAGCAGTTCCTCTGTGCGTTTGGCCTTGATGCGCTGTGCAAGCTCCAGAACGGTCTTATTAGAGTCTTTTTCCAGCTTATCCTTAGGTTTTGCCACTATGTACAGTTTCAGGAACTCAAATTCCCTTACCCCCTCATAGTAGAAATCTAAGTACAGGCTTAGTTTGCCGTTTGCCAGTTTCTTTTCCCTTAGCCTAACTGGTTCTTTTGGCGCTCGTTTTTTCCCTTGCATAGCTTTTGTATTCCTTTCTTATCCAATATAAGAAAAGATATTTACATCAGTTACAAACGAGTTACAAACTGGTTACAAATAACATCAAAACAAGGGAAAAAGCGGGGTGTATTAGGGAAAGGCTATAAAAGCAAAAACCCGCTTAGAATGCATCTAAGCGGGTTTTTCTTAACATTTGGTTATCCAAATATAGTAAGTTAAGTACCAGGAGCGGGAATCGAACCCGCACGAGCTTGCGCTCACAAGATTTTAAGTCTTGCGTGTCTACCAGTTCCACCATCCCGGCGCCGTCCGAAGCTTTCTCCGGAGGGGTGACTTAAAAAAACAAAGACGTTGTTCAGCACAACGTCTTTATCTATTTGCCTTTTTGAGCGGGAGACGAGGTTCGAACTCGCGACCTCGACCTTGGCAAGGTCGCGCTCTACCAACTGAGCTACTCCCGCTTAAGTCATTCCCTAAACCGTTTCAGTGATTTAGTGATGCAAAGATATAGACAAAATCTCACTTGTCAATAGTCTGTGCTAAAATTTTCTATCGCTTTCACGCTTATAGCTGATTTTCAAGGAGAAAATTTTCACGAAGCCTTCTCCTCAAAACTCTCCATACCTGCTACCGCACCACTTCGCCCTTGTCTTGCAGCAGCAGTTTGAGCTCATTCAGCTTCAAAAGAGCTTCCACCGGTGTAATGGTGTTGATATCGAGTTGCTCCATCAGTTCCTTGATGCGCAGCAGCTGCGGGTCTTGCAACTCGAACATGCTGAGCTGGTAGTTGTTCTTGGGCGCTGTCTTCATCCGCTGCTTCGGCGCCTGCTCCGATACCTTCTCTTTCTCGAGGTGATGCATGATTTCGTCTGCGCGCAGCACCACGCTGTTGGGCATGCCGGCCATTTGGGCCACGTGTATGCCGAAGCTGTGCTCGCTGCCCCCTTCTACCAATTTGCGCATGAACAGGATTTTCCCACCCGTCTCCTTCACCGAAACATTGTAGTTCTTCACGCGCGTCAGGTCCTCGGCCAACTGGTTGAGCTCGTGGTAGTGCGTAGCGAAAAGCGTCTTGGCCCGAAATTTCGGGTGGTTGTGCAGGTGCTCCACAATGGCCCAGGCAATGGAGATACCGTCGTAGGTGCTCGTGCCGCGACCAATCTCGTCCATCAGCACCAGGCTGCGGTCCGAGAGGTTGTTGAGGATGCTGGCCGTCTCGGTCATCTCCACCATAAAGGTAGACTCGCCTTTGGAGAGGTTATCGGAGGCGCCTACACGGGTGAATATCTTGTCGATGACGCCGATGCGCGCGGCCTCGGCAGGCACAAAGCAGCCAATCTGTGCCATCAGCACAATCAGGGCCGTCTGGCGCAGCAGGGCACTTTTACCGGCCATATTGGGGCCTGTGATGATGATGACCTGCTGCTCCTCGTTGTCGAGGAAGATATCATTGGGCACGTACTCCTCGCCTAACGGCAGCTGCTTCTCAATCACCGGGTGGCGGCCCTTGCGGATGTCGAGCACGTGGCTGTCGCTCACCTCGGGCTTCACGTAATTACCGGCCACGGCTATACCCGCGAAGGAGCTCAGGCAGTCAATCACGGCGATGACTTTGGCGTTCTGCTGCACCTGCCCCACGTAGTCCATGGCCTGCAGCACCAGCTCGTTGAACAGCCCAAACTCAATGGCATAGATGCGGTCCTCCGCGTTCAGAATCTTCTCCTCATAGGTCTTGAGCTCCTCGGTGATGTAGCGTTCGGCGTTGACCAGCGTCTGCTTCCGTATCCAGGAGGCGGGCACTTTATCCTTGTGCGCATGCGTCACCTCCAGGTAGTAGCCGAACACCTTGTTGTAGGCGATTTTGAGGGAGCTTATACCGGTGTTCTTTACCTCGCGCTGCTGCAGCTGGGCTAGGTAGTCCTTGCCCGAGAAGGCGATTTTGCGCAGCTCGTCCAACTCCTCGTTCACGCCGTCGTTTATCATGTTGCCTTGGTTGGTGAGCATCGGCGCATCGGGCTTTAGGATGTTCTTGATTTCCTCGCGCAGACCATCACAAGGCGCCAACTGGTCGGCCAGCTTCACGAGGGCAGGTATAGCACTGGCGGCCAGCAGCTTCTTGATGGGCTGGATGGCATCCAGCGCCTTGGCCAGCTGCACCAGCTCCCGCGGGTTAACGCGACGCACGGCCACCTTCGAAATCAGGCGCTCCAGGTCGTTTATCTGCTTCAGGTGCAGGTATAGCGCATCGAGGAGCTCCGTGTGGTTCGTCAGCGCCTCCACCGTGTCGAGTCGGCGCCTGATTTGCACCACGTCCTTCAGCGGCAGCACCACCCATTTCTTCAGCAACCGGGCGCCCATGGGCGTGGTGGTCTGGTCAAGTATCTGGATGAGCGGCACACCGTCCTGGTTCTGCGGGTATACCAGCTCCAGGTTGCGCACCGTGAAGCGGTCGAGCCACACGTACTTGTCCTCCTCCAGGCGGGAGATGGTCGCAATGTGGCTGATCTCGTGGTGGTGCGTCTCAGAGAGGTAATGCAGAATGGTGCCGGCCGCGGTTATACCTTCGCGCATACCCTCTATCCCGTAGCCTTTCAGGGAGGTTGTATTAAAATGCCGCGTCAGCGATTCATAGGCGAAGTCGTAGCTGAACACCCATTCCTCTAGCGCGTAGTAGCGGAAGTCAGGACCGTAGTTGCTGACGAAGGTTTCCTTCTCGCGTTTGCAGAAGAGCACCTCCGCCGGCGCCAGGCTCTGCAGCAGTTTGCCCACGTAGTTCTTGTCGCCCTGAGCGGTGATGAATTCGCCCGTGGAGATATCTAGGAAGGATACGCCTGCCTCAGTCTTGCCGAAATGCACGGCAGCCAGGTAGTTGTTGCTGCGCTTCTCGAGCACCTGGTCGTTGAAGGAGACGCCCGGTGTTACCAGTTCCGTCACGCCCCGCTTCACGATGCCTTTCACCGATTTGGGGTCTTCGAGCTGGTCGCAGATGGCGACGCGCTCACCGGCGCGCACCAGCTTGGGCAGGTAGGTGTCGAGGGAGTGGTGCGGAAAACCGGCCAGTGCCGTTTCGGAGGTGGAGCCGGCGCCGCGCTTGGTCAGCACGATGTCCAATATCTTACTGGCCCTGATGGCGTCTTCGCCAAAGGTTTCGTAGAAGTCCCCTACCCTGAATAGCAGTAGCGCCCCCGGATGCTTCGCCTTAATGGCGTTGTATTGCTTCATCAGTGGGGTTACTGTGCCGTTGTCTCCTCCTTTCATACCTGTATCTCTTTTGGGAAATGGTTTCCCGGTTAATCTTTATTTCCATCGCGAGGCTCAACCCGTGACCATTAGTAGTGTAAAGTCTAGGACTCCACTAAATCCGTAGGCTCAAACTACTGGTGCAGCTATACCTTGCTTCGTGGCTACTGTGCTTGGCTTATATAACCTGGCCTTGTTTCATAGCTTCGCCTGGCCGGAGTGGCCTTACTTTTCTCCTTGCTGAGAATCGAGGGCCCCTACCCCCAAAATAAGCAAAAGAATCAAGACGCTCCTTTCTCGAGGGCCCCTACCCCCACTCGCTGACCGCTCGAACAGTGGAGCGCCAAGTAGTGCACCTAGCTAAGGTCGTTGCTTTATAGTAGAGGTTGTAAGTAAGTCTGCTATACCTGCCAGGGCTCATATGCTACAAAGCCTATACCTGAAAATTGACTATGGCAGAAAGTTAACCTTCGAAGGGGGCTGAACCGCTCCAAATTCACTTATCCCTCAACACACTTCTACTTCCCTACAACAATCAACACCCACTATTCAGTTTGATTTCTCCCCTGTCTGCCGGACCTTTGTAAGAAGCGATGGCACTTTGCTATACCTGCTAAGCCTTTCAGCTTTAGCTTGAACATCATTTGAACCTAAAAATGCGCAAACTCTCCATGGACGACCTCAACCGCGACTCGGTTGAAGAATTCAAAAATAAGAAAAAAATACCGTTAGTCTTGGTGCTCGACAATGTGCGCAGCCTCAACAATGTGGGCTCTGTTTTCCGCACCGCCGATGCTTTTATGGTAAGCAAGGTATACCTGTGCGGCATCACCGGCACCCCGCCCCACCGCGACATCGAGAAGACGGCGCTTGGCGCCACGGAGTCCGTGGAATGGGAGCATGTGCCCGATACATTGGAACTGGTGAAGCAACTCAAAGAACAAGGGTATCAGATTGGCTCGGTGGAACAGGCGGAAAATAGTGTGAAGCTTGATAAGTTTATACCTGAACCGCAACAGCACTACGCGCTGGTACTGGGCAACGAGGTGTTCGGTGTGGAGCAGGAGGTTATTAACCACTCTGATTTTGTGCTGGAGATTCCCCAGTTCGGTACCAAGCATTCGCTTAACATTTCGGTGGCAACCGGTGTGGTGGTGTGGGATTTCCTGAGCAAAATCACTGGCTAGACAGTTGAAACAGAAGGCCTCCTTGCCTCTCCACTATACTTCCTGATTTTTTTAACTACTCCGTTTAAACCTTCCCGGCCGATGCTTGTCATACCTGTGGCTAAAAGTTGAGCCGGGGGAAACCGCCATTTCCGTTAAAAGAACAGCGGCGTACCCCGGTAATCGCCTTTCAATTCCGCTCCCGTCTGCTGCCTCCCTTACCCTAAGGCAACAAAAGCACCTTCTTTTATTACCCGTATAAGAAATTATGAAAATTTATACTTTACCATTTCCCCTCGTTCTTTTTTTACTATTTATCTCCAGCACTACGCTCCTGGCTCAGGCACAACCTCAGGCCGCCGCACAGGGTCGAATCTACGGCACAGTACAGGACGAAGAAACCAAGGCGCCACTCGGCTTTGCCAACGTAGTGCTGCTCTCCGCCCAGGATTCCAGCCTGGTAACCGGCGCCACTTCTGACATAGAGGGGAAATTCGAGTTGACCCGCGTACCTCAGGGGCGCTTCATTTTGAGCATTTCGTCGGTGGGCTATCCTACCAAATTCATACCCAACATCGCCATCACGGCAGCCAATGCCAACCTACAGCTAGGCGCTATACCTGTGCGTGGCGGCGCCACCCGGCTGAAAGAAGTGCAAATTGTGACAGAGCGGCCCATCGTATCGTTCGAGCTGGACAAGCGGGTCGTGAACGTAAGCCAGGATATCAATGCCGAAAGCGGCTCTGTGGCCGAGGTGATGCAGAACCTGCCCTCGGTGACTGTGGATGTGGACGGCAATGTGAGCATGCGCGGGAGCTCGAACGTCACCATCCTCGTAGACGGCAAGCGCTCCGCTCTCTCCAACCTTACTCTCGACCAGATTCCCGCTAACCTGATTGAGAGCATCGAACTCATTACCAACCCATCCTCCAAGTACAACCCCGAAGGAACCTCAGGCATCATCAACCTGGTGCTGAAGAAGGAGAAAAAGCCCGGCTTCAATGGCTCTGCCTCTGTCACGGCCGGCACCTACGACAACTACAATACTTCGCTCAACCTGAACTACCGCTACTATAAGTGGTCTTTGAACTCCGGCTACGATTTCAGACAGCGCACCCGGCCCGGGGAGAGCAACAGCTTTACAACCAACTACCACTTGAACGACTTGGGGCAGCAGGACAGCACCAGTTACCGCCTGCAGGAAGGCACACGCAATAGCAAGGACGTCTCGCACAGTTTCCGGCTAGGCGCTGATTATTTTCTTACGCCCCGCCATACCTTGTCAGCTTCCGGTATCTACCGCTTCGGCAAAGACACCGGGTATAACAACATCCTCTACCGTTTCGAGGATGAGAATCGCCAACTGGTGAACACCCGCACACGCGAAACTGACGAGGAGGAAAATGAGAACGCTGTGGATGTGACGCTGGGTTACCGACAGACCTTCGAGAAAAAGGGACAGGAACTGACGGCCGACATCGTCTACAACACCAACATCGACGACGAAGTGGCGCTGTACAACGAGCGGAGTGGCTTGCAAGGTAGCTTTCCGGAGATGCAGCAGACATTAGTAGACGATGCCAACCGGGAAATAGTCGCCAAAGCCGATTACGTGCACCCCATCTCGGAGGACAGTCGTTTTGAGGCGGGTTTCCGCAGTTCGCTTGAGCGTCTGGACGAAGACTCCCGTTTCTTTAACCGCAACAACGAAACCGGCGACCTAGTATACAGCACCGACCAGAGCAACCATTTCGTTTTCGACCAGAACATCTACTCTGTCTACTCGAACTACAGCAACAAGTATAAGTCCATCAGTTACCAGGTCGGGCTGCGCGCCGAGCAGACCGTAACTAAAACGGACCTGCGCACCGAGGATAAAAAGAGCGACAACGACTACTTCAGCCTTTTCCCGACGTTCTTCATCACCAAGGACTTCAACCCGGAAAACAAGCTGCAGTTCAGCTACAGCCGCCGCATCAACAGGCCACGCAGCCGTTTCCTGAACCCCTTTGTGGACCGCTCGGACCGTTTCAGCGTGGACTATGGCAACCCTAACCTCAAGCCGGAGTTTGTCAATTCCCTAGAGCTGGGCTATTTGAAGTATTGGGGCGAAGCCTCCATCAACGCGACTGTTTTCTACCGCCATACCTTGGATGAAATAGAACGCTTCCGGATGGGGACTCAGGTGGTAGTTGGCAACGACACCATACCTGCCACCGAGACGACCTTCCTGAACATCTCCGACAACCGGGCCTATGGGGCAGAGCTCGGGTTCAACTACCCGGCTACAAAATGGTGGCGCATCAACGGCAGCATCTCCGGCTTCCGGACGCAGCTCAACACCACCCAGGGCGACACAGAACTGAGCAACGCGCAGTTCAGCTGGAACTCGAAGGTGAACTCAACATTTACCTTGTGGGAAGATTTGAACATCCAGTTGTCCGGTTTCTACCGCGCCCCGACAGCCGACATTCAGGGCCGCATGGAGCAGATGTTCAGCGCTGACCTGGCCATGAAAAAAGACGTACTCAAAAAGAACGCTACCATCTCGCTCCGTGTGTCAGATGTGTTCAACACACGGCAATTCAACTTCGTGAGCTTTGGCCCTGAGTTCAGAACCGAGAGCGAGAACCGCCGCCAGAGCCGCATCATTTACCTGGGCTTCACCTACCGCCTCAACAGCGAGGGCAACAACCGCGAGCGCCGCAGACCAAGCGAACAGAATGGCGGGGACGACGAGGGCTTTGAGAACTAAATTACATTGAAACTGATAAAAAGAGGTCGGGGAGAAATCTCCGGCTTTTTTTATTTGGCTGCCACTCTCCTTGTCATTCCTTACCGTTTCTGTCATTTCGACGATAGGAGAAATCTAACACCCTAGCCACCGCCTGTTCGAGCGCAGCGGGAACTCGCGGTGAAGCCTGCCAGTCGGTTCACACTTGAGGTATCTTCATCTACGCCCTACCGGTGTCAATCTGAGTCTGCATAAAGCCGCATCTGCGCTGACGCCAGATTTGCGGCAAGAAGGGTATAAGATTTCTCCTTTCGTCGGAATGACAGCTGTTGTATAGCTTTCTCGCCGGCTTCTGCGTATTTTAAGCCGGAAACAAACCCATACCTATGCTCTCTCCTTCCCGAATCCCCATCATCGACATGCACTGCGACCTGCTGGTATACCTGTCCGACGTGCCGGGTTCCCTGATTGACAACGTGAACGAGATAGGTTGCGCCACGCCGGCGCTCGCGCAGGGCAACGTGAAGCTGCAGACCATGGCCATCTATTGCGCCACCGCGCCGGGCAGCACCGACTATGCGCGGCTGCAGGCCGAGATATTCCGGGAACTAGCCATCAGCAAGCAGGACTGCCTGGAACCGGTAACAGATATAACCTCTCTCCGGCAGGCCATGCAAAGCGAGAGCGGCATTGGCATGGTGGCCGCCATCGAGAACGCCTCCGGCTTTTGCGAGGAGGACGAACCGCTCGAGGACGGCTTCAGGAAACTGGAGAAAATCATCGAGAACGTGGAGCGGCTGCTCTACATCAGTTTCACCCACCACATGGGCAACCGCTTCGGGGGCGGCAACATGACCGACCGCGGCATCACCCGAGACGGGAAGATGCTGCTCGACTACCTGCACGGCCGCAAAATAGCCGTGGACCTTTCCCATACCAGCGACGCGCTTGCATTCGATATCCTCCAGCACATTGACCAGGAGCGGCTCGACATACAGGTGATTGCCAGCCACTCCAACTTCCGGCAGGTATGGGAACACAACCGCAACCTGCCCGATGAGCTGGTGCAGGAAATCATCCACCGCAAAGGCATCATCGGCATGAACTTCGTGCGGGCTTTTGTGAACACGGAGGATCCTGAGGCCATGCTGCACCACATCCTGTACGGTTTTGGGCACGGCGCCGAGGAAGCCATCTGCTTTGGGGCGGATTATTTTTACTTCGCCGACTTCCCGGATCCGACCCGCTACCCCTTCTACTTTGCGGAGCACGAGCAGGCCGGCAACAGCTATACCTACCTGCTGGGCCGCCTGCAGCAGCACCTGACGCAGGAGCAGCTAGAGAAGCTCGCCTACAAAAACGTGCAGCGACTGCTGGAGCGGCTGTGGTCCTGAACTGGCAAAAGTACAATGAGAGCGGGCAGAGCACCCGGCCAGGAGACTTGCACTGAAAATAAATTTTTATATATTTATCGTGCGCTATACTAGAGGCATGTCAGGCAAGGAATTGAGTGTCGTAACATGCTTCTTCCTATGGGCATACACCCTTAATCGGCAACTGCATGAAATTCATCGGGCTCTTCCTCTTAATCATTGGTTTTGTGTCACTTTTAATCGGATTCACAGGGGCTAACCTGATGGCGCTCAACTGGGTGAACCAATGGGGCGAAACCATCGGCTGGGCTATACGTATCGGTGTGACTATACTTGGAGGTATATTGCACTTTATTTACCGGCACGAAGATTAGGCACCTTCGCTTACTTTCTATATAGAAACTTTGCCATGTGCAACTAAACTGCGTATACGCTAATACAGCGCCTGATTGGAGTCGGCCAGGCTGCTGCCAAACTGAACTAGAACGATAGCTAACCATAGCCATGGACTCTCCGCAGTACTCGCCTTACTACATTCAGATAAACGAGCTCTACATCGACACAGTCGTGATTGATGACACGGAGTTTATCACCCTCTGGTGCTTCACCGTGCTGGACGACGAGTACAAGTTCATCTACCTGGGCTGCGACTTCACCCAGTTCAACCAGATTCTGATTGGCGCTGGCGAAAGAGGCCAGGAAATCGCCCTGCACATCGCCGACGTGCTCAACAACGAGCACGACTCCCCTACTCTCATTCCCATCAAGGAGAAGTTCGAAGATTACCTGGAGCTCACCGGTTTTGATTTGATTGTGTATGAGCCTCTGGCCGTGGATGACGATGAGTTTGAGGAGGAACTGGAAGACGATGATGACCTGCCGCTGGAGCAGCTCCTGGGAGGCGGCAGTCGCTCGGACAACACCTCACAGAAGTACCTGATTTACCAACTCGACAAGCTGTACCCATCCAAAATCTTCGAGCCGGAAGCACTCCAGCGCGAAAACCTGACGGAGCAGTTCGAAGACGACTCGCTGGAGCTGGCCCAACTGTACTACGACTACCTCAACGCCACAGAAAACGGCTATAGCGAGTGTGAAGCCCGCCAAGTGGCTGGGCTCGAGAAAGACCTCTTCTTCCGGATGGCCCGAAAAGCCGCCGACCTCTGGAGCTAAACCCCTCAGCTCAGATTTATTTCCATTTCTCCTTATTGTGATGCGGCTATACCTGCCTGGTTAGCCAAGCGCATGCGCTCCTGCAGGTGCACCTGCATCTGGTTTATCCATTCCCGGATGTGCTCTTCCTCTGTCTTTTGCAGGGTTTCCTGGTAGCGCTCCAACTGCGCGGTGTGGGAGGAAAGGATGTAGTGGCGGTAGCGGTTGTCGAATTCAGCGGCCGGCAGGTTTCTGAACTCCTCCACAATGGCTTTGTCGGCGGCTCCTAAGGTGTCGGGGATGCTGGTGAGATGGTCTTTTCCCACTGTTTTCCGGAGGTCGGCCAGCGCACGCGTGTGGTGCTGCAGTGCGTGCTCCCCAATGGCTTTTACCTGCTCCTGCTGCCCCCGTTCAGCAGCCAGTTGCCCTAGTTCCACCTGCAGCATGCTGGTGCTGGCGGCGTAATCAAAGAAAGCCGTCTGTCCACTCGTCTTCGTGGCAGGCAATAAGGTCATCTGTTGGTGCTTGTTCGTCTCAGGGGAGTCGCTACAGGCAAGGGTCAACAGGAAAATCACGCCGAAGGCCAGCGTCAGGAGTTTATCGGTCAGCATGGGTGCAGGGGTAATACAACTGTATACCTATACCCCATACCTGGCCCACTGTTTCAGCCAATCTCGAAAAACGGTTAAAAGTGCAGCACTTCCTTACAGTACTCCAACTCGCTAGAAGGTATAGGACTTCCGCACCAGCGTGAGGTTGCTCTCGCGGCCTTGTTCCGGCACTACGTGGTCGGGCATTGGCACCCGCACCAACTGCTTCGGCAGCCCGATGGAGATGTCGTACAGGTATAGCAACAGGTTGCTGCTCTGCGTCAGGCGCACCTCCAGCTCCACCTCCTTGGATTCCGGAAGTCCGTGCACCTTGACGAAGTATGCCTTCTGCTTTCCGGCCTGTATGGGTTGCAAGTTAAGCGGCGCGCCGTTGATAGAGGCTCCCAGCAGCGCCTCTTCCTGCTGCGGCTGTAGCACCAGGTCCATGTGCGCGGCCCCTCTCGGAGAGCGCAGCCGGAGCGTCAGTACCCGCTCACCCGTTTCTATGGCCTCGTTCTGCAACTCCGCCACCGGCACCTCGATCTGTATCGCCTCTGCCTGGTTTTTGAGGTATTTTCGCTCTGCCATAGGATATATTTCGGTGAGCGCTCCGGTAATGGGGGCCGGAAAGAACTGTCTGTTCCAGTCATCGGTGCGCTGGTAGGCGGAGGCCCAAATCGCTTTCCCGTCATCGGCGTTGAGGTAGTAACTCACATGGCTGTGCAAGGGTTGTTTTTCACTAGGCTGTTCGGCCGTGATGGCTCTGGATACCTCCAGCGCACCAGCACACAGCAGCAAGACGGGCAGCAGCGGCACCTGCCGCCAGCTGAAGCTCCGTTCAATGACCACCAGCAAAGGTATAGCCAGGCCAGCCAGCAGCACCAGCAGCGCCACCATGGCCACAGGCATTTGCAGCGCGAACACCACAAACAGGAACCGAACAATGGGCATGAGCATGAAAACGGCTGGCACCACCGATAGCAGCAGCACGATGGCGAAGAGCCAACCTACTGGCCTTTCGTGCGGCACCAACAGAAAAACGACCAGCGCCCCGATGAGACAGAACAGCAAGGGGAACAGGAACAGATAGGCTGCTACGGGTACCAGGAAGAAGGTGATGACCAGCAGCACGAACCACAGCACGTAAGCGCCTACCGCCAGCGAGAAGAGACGCAGCCAGCGCGTCGCCAGCCAACACAACAGCAGGAAGAAGCCCAGCGCAAACAGCAGGTAGGCCATGAAGAAGCGCGCTTCGCCATATATCCCGTTCGTGTCGTGGGTATAGGGCAGGAAGCCTTTCACGAAGGAATTGAGCGGCAGGAAAACGCCCGCCACCAAACCCAGTATCAGCACAAAGCTAAGAAAGCCGGCCAGGAGTTGCGGCAGCGTCAGGGCCCGTTTCAGCACGCCTACCCGCACCGTTACCAACAGCAGCAGCGTCACGAGCGCCATCCAAAGGATGTTCCATTCCGCCGGGTACTGCACCAACCAACTTCCGGCAGGGTTGAAGAAGACTTTGTCTCTGGCCTTGGTATCGTCCAGAGGTATGCTGCCGAGCTGACGCACCAGCGCCAGCATGTTGCTGCCGTGGTGCTGCAGGCTGTTCTGGTTCAGGTTCTCCGGCGTGTCCGTCATCTTGTGGTAGTGCACGAACCTGTCTATGAAAGCGGAGTTGACGCCGGTGTAGCCCGCATCACGGAAAACGGTGAAATCGGTGTTGTTGGGCAGGCGGCGGTATACCTCGTACATCATGGAACTGGCAAAAGGATAAGGCACCGCCTCGGCAAACTGCCCCACCACCCACCCATTCTCCGGGCTAATCTCAAAGGTCATGCTGGGACCGGAATTGCCGCGCGCCTCCACGTTCACCACCACGCCCACCTCCGCTGCCCAGGGGTGCTTCAGGAAGGCCTTGGCTCCGTACAGGCCATACTCCTCTCCGTCCGTCATCAGGAAAATCACATCGTGCTGCAGCGGCTCTCCCTGCTGCAGGGCACGAGCCGTTTCCAGCAGGGCGGCTATACCTGCGGCATCGTCTCCGGCACCGGGCGTGTTGGGCTGCGAGTCGTAGTGCGCCATCACCAGCACGGCCTTGCCACCTGCTTGCTGCCCTTTCAACCGACCCAATAGGTTGTACACATGTCCCACATAGCTGGCCTGTCCCACCTCGTTCACCTGCACCGCCTCCTGCACCTCGGTCTGTAGTCCGAGTGCCTCCAGCTGCTGCACCAGGTATTGCCGTACCTGGGCATGTGCTGTGGTGCCCATGGCATGCGGCTCCCGCGCCACCTCCTGAACGTGCACCATAGCCCGCTCCGCTGAGAACTCATTGGCAGGTGCGCTGGCCGGCAAGGCCTCCG
This sequence comes from Pontibacter roseus DSM 17521, assembly GCF_000373265.1. Lineage (GTDB taxonomy): Bacteria > Bacteroidota > Bacteroidia > Cytophagales > Hymenobacteraceae > Pontibacter > Pontibacter roseus. The sequence continues at coordinate 632,527 of NZ_KB890761.1, read as the reverse complement.
GCGGCCGCATCCACCGCACACTGAGTACAGACAGGGCTGTGAGGCCGATGAGCAGAAAAAGCGCAATCAGATGGTTCCGGTAAGGCATGGCAGCAGGATGGGGTGAAACATTTGCTTTTTCTAATGTATACATATTTTTGAATACTTTGGTCGGATCTACTCTTTGAAAAAGCAGCGGCCCCTCCAACATGATTGAAGGGGCCGCTGTAGCAAAGCGTGGCCGTAGCAGGCTTAGGAAACGGTTGTCTCTTCTTCCGCCGTCTCCAGAATCTCGCTCTGCCGCAGTTGAACTGGCTCGGTCTTCTTGCGCAGGCGCATGTTGAGCATCTCCACCAGAAGCGAGAAGAACATGGCGAAGTAGATGTAGCCTTTCGGGATGTGCTGGTGCAGCGCTTCCACCACTAGCATGAAGCCGATGAGAATCAGGAAGGCCAGCGCCAGCATCTTCACCGTGGGGTGCTTGTTCACGAAGTCGCTCACGTACTTGGCGAAAATCAGCATGATGCCCATGGCCAGAATCACGGCGATAATCATGATGATGACTTCCTGCGCCAGACCAACGGCCGTCAGGATGGAGTCGAAGGAAAACACGATGTCGATGAGGATGATTTGGACGAGGACCTGACCCATGGTAGCGTATACCCTGTTCGCGCCTTGGGCTTCCTCTTCCTCGCCTTCCAGTTTGTTGTGTATCTCCGTCACGGCCTTGGCCAGCAGGAACAGACCACCCACAAAGAGGATGATGTCACGCCACGAAACCGGGAAGTCCTCTTCCGTGAATGGCAGGTTGATGGAGAAGATGGGGTCGCTGGCGCTCACAATCCAGGAGATGAACAAGAGCAGTATCACGCGGAAGACCAAAGCCAGCATCAGGCCGATGTTGCGTCCTTTCGCCTGTTGCTCCTTCGGCAGCCTACCCACGATGATGGAGATGAACACGATGTTGTCGATGCCGAGCACCACTTCCATGAAGGTCAGCGTCAGCAAACTTATCCAGGTATCCGGATTAGCGAATATTTCCATATAGAATACGGTGAGTGGATTGAGGGTTAGTAGGCGCTACGACTTCATGTTCACATACTGCAGCGGCATACCGATTTCTTCGGCGTTTGTACGCAAAATAGCGATGACTTGCTGCAAGTCGTCAATCTTTTTACCGGTCACCCGGATGGTCTCATCCATGATGGCCGCGGACACCTTGGCCTTGCTGTCCTTTATCAGCTTCATGATTTTCTTGGAGGTCTCCTTGTCTATACCTGCCTTCACCTTGATGTCCTTTTTGACCATGGCACCGGACTGGTACGCTTCCTTGGAAAAATCGAGGGCCGTGGCGTCGAGGCCCTGCTTCACCATCTTGCCGATGAGTACGTCCTCGGTGTGCTGCAGGCGCATGTCGTTTTCCATGCTGATGTGCACTTCGTTATTTTTCTTGTCGAACTCGAGGCTGCCTTTGGTATCGCGGAAATCGTAGCGGTTCATGATTTCCTTGCGGGCCGTGTTCACGGCGTTGTCCATGGTTTGCGGGTCCACTTTGCTCACAATGTCGAAAGATGCCATAGTTTATTCGGGTTAATGTCAGAAATTAAGTTTTACACGGTTAATAATCCACAAAGTTATTTATCTGATTGTCGATTGCTATTTGTTGCCAGTTTTATTGTCCATTGTTTGCTGTCGGGTGTTAAATTGCTTTTAAAATACCAACTGCTTCTGTGAAGGAGGCACGGGCTGGAGGTATAGCCTGGCCACTGCCTTTCAGTATTCAACATGTAACAATACACCATGAAAATCATAGAACCCGCCACCCCTGAGGAATTTCATCAGTACTACCGCCTGCGCTACGACACCCTGCGTCGCCCCTGGAACCAGCCGGAGGGCAGCGAGCGCGCCGAGGACGATGCCAGCGCTATACACGCTATGCTGGTGGACGAGGCCGGTGAGGCCGTAGGCGTTTGCCGGCTGCACCTCCATACCCCGCAGGAAGGGCAGATACGCTTCATGGGCATCCGGGAGGACAAACAGGGCCAGCGCCTGGGCGACCAGCTGCTGACCTATATGGAAGAGCGGGCGAAAGGGCTGGGAGCTAGCCGCATGACGCTGCAGGCCCGTGAGAATGCCGTGAACTTTTACCGGCGCAACGGGTATGCTATGGAAGAGAAGTCACACCTGCTGTTCGGCACCATCCAACACTATAAGATGGCCAAGCAGCTCTAACTAGCTTTGCCATGGCCTTCACCAAAAAAGAAAAACTCATCGTGACCGTCGGCGCCGCCTTGCTGGGCGTCATCCTCATCAGCCGCAGCAGCCGCAGCCATGCGCCACTCGAGACGGTGCCTCAGGTGGACTTGAAGCGCTACATGGGCCGATGGTATGAAATCGCCTCCCTGCCACAGCGCTTCGCCAAGGGCTGCCACTGCAGCACCGCAGATTATACCTTCAACGCGGAGGAGGGCTATGTGGAGGTATACAACTCCTGCCGCAAGGGCGGTCCCACAGGCAAGGTGAGCGATGTGAAAGGCAAGGCTTTTCCGGTGGAGGGCAGTAGCAACAGCAAGCTCAGGGTGCAGTTCTTCTGGCCTTTCAAAGGAGACTACTGGATTCTGGAGCTTGACCCGGACTACCGCTACGTGATGGTGGGGTCCCCGGACCGAGAAAGCCTGTGGTTCCTCTCCCGCACCCCCACCCTGGAGAAAGCCATCTTTGACCTGCTCGTGCAGCAGGCCAGGAGCAAAGGCTTCCCGGTAGAGCGGTTGCAGCAAATGGACCAAAGCTGCGCGAAGAAGTAGCTAGCCCACCGGCAGACAGGTATAGCAAACGGCTTTCTAACGCTACTTAATATGCCCGCCACATACCGGTTGTGTCGTCAGCTGCCTCTGGGTGGGTCTCCAGCGGCGACTCCCGCAGCACATCATCCTCCGCTATGTTAAATTCCTCCGCCCTGACCAGGAAAGAGACCAGGCCCAGCACCAGCAGGAAGCCGAAGGGGATGAGCAGGTTGCGGTACAGGAATTTTCGCAGCGGCTCGTGCAGTTGGCGGAAGCGCCGCAGGTATAGGAACAGCAGCACACCAGCCAACAGGTATAGCGGCGCTGCCACAAAGAACAGGAGCTGCCAACCATACCAGAGTTGGTAGCGGAAGATGAGCGCCAGCAGCGCTAGCACCAGAGCCAGGCTGCTGACGGAACCGAGCAGAGCCAGCCGTACACTGGACACGATGTAGAAAAACGACAGCCCCACCTGCACCAGGAACAGCAGCATGAGCACCGCCATGGCAAACACGAACACGAAACTGCCTGCTGCTATACCAAGGAACTTCATCACCACGCCCACCACCGCCATACCCAACCCGACATACAGTACCCTGGTGAAGGAACGGATAAAGGAAGACAGGCGGTAGCTGACGCTCTCGGCAAGGGAGCGGCTTTCGTTCTGGTGCAGCGGGCGGGGCTCGAAAGTCATAGTGGTTTCAGGTATAAGGTAGGACTACTCCTGCTTTCGCATTTCCTGTTGCCGCATGGGCATCTGGTCAATGATGCTGAAAATCTCCTCCATCCGAACCGGCTTTGCACTGCGGTACTTTTCCTGCCCGTCCTTGCCGAGCAGAATCAAGGTATAGGCGTCCTCTTTCACCCCAAACCGCTTCAGTAGTTCCTGCCGCTGCTTGGCATGCTCTCCGCCGGAAACCAGCTCCAACACCAGCAGCTGGCGGTCCTGCAGCCCTTTCACGTTTTCTTCTATCAGGCTCATCTGCTCACGTAATCCTATATCCTTCTGGTCAGGCGCAAAGACCAACAGCAACCTGTTTTTCCACTTGTGTTCTTCCAGCATCATCGTCTTTCCGGTTTGCGCCAGTGCCAGTGCCGGCACCATCAGGGCCAGGCAGAGTACAGCGCCACACAATTGCCATATCCTCATGTTCCTCATACGTGCCTGCCTCACGACAAGGTATGGCGCACCTGTGGTCGGACATATCGCAAAGCTTATCCTGCTGGCTTTTCAGCAGCATGTGCTGGCAATTGGCAAGAGGAAGAGAGAGGGACTGCAATAAGTTGAGACAAGGATTTTCAGTAAGACCCACTTTGGCTTCTAAAAAAGATGTTGGAGCAGCGGATGCGACGCAGGTATTTTTTACATTTAACCTTACACAATCCCACACCTATGGATGAACTCCGCTACCCGATTGGCCAATACAGCCCTCCCCAGCACATCTCAGATGTCCAGCTGCACCAGTACATCCGCTCCATTAGCGACCTGCCCGCACGTGTAGCAGAGGCCGTGGCCGCTCTTAACGAGGAGCAACTGGATACTTCCTATCGCCCCGGCGGCTGGACGGTGCGGCAGGTCGTGCACCACCTCCCCGATAGCCACCTGAATGGCTATACCCGCCAAAAGCTGGCGCTAACGGAAGAAAATCCCACCATACGCCCCTATGATGAGGTGGCATGGGCCGAACTACCCGATGCCAAGACGGCTGCTCCCGCTGTTTCGCTGGCTCTGCTGCAGGCGCTGCACCAGCGCTGGGTGATTATGCTGCAACAACTGACCGCCACGCAGCTGGACCGCACCTTCGTACATCCTGTTTCCGGACAGCAGACCATCCGCTACCACATCGGCCTCTACGCCTGGCACGGCGAACACCACCTGGCGCACATCACCGGACTCAAGAAACGAATGGATTGGTAACCGCTATACCTGTCGGGCGGCTGCCGTCTGCTCCGAGTCCACCAGGCTGGCCAGCGTCTTGTCGTAGTGGGGGTGCGTGGTTTTCATCGCCTCGTCCCAGAACCGGAAATACAGGCCGTAGTTGCCTTTGAAGTACCTGTGGTGCATGTTGTGGTTGGTGGAGGTGTTGAGCCAGCGGCCAATCTTGCTGTTCACCACCCACTTCGGGTAGATTTCGTAGCCCAGGTGCCCGTACACGTTATACACCGGCATGAGCAGCAGAAACAAGAGAATGGCAAACTCATGGATGGGAATCAGCAAGACGATGACCACAATCACGCCGGCCTCAATCACGGCCTCCAGCGGACTGAAGGCGAAAGCCCCCCAGGGCGAAGGGTTGACCGAACGGTGGTGCGTGAGGTGGAACAGTTTGAAGAGCCGCGGGTGGTGCATGAGGCGGTGCGTCCAATAAAAGTAGGTGTCGTGGATGAGGAGCGCCAGCACCACGCTCAGCGCAAAGTACGCCCAACCAAAGTCCGAGATGTTGCTGTAGAGTTGCGTGTAGGGCCTCACAGCCGGAGAAATGAGCACGATGCCGACAGCTGCGAAGATGAAGAAGGTCAGCAGGGAATAACCTACCTCCCGCACATAATCCTGTCGCTTCGGGGAAAGCCGCTGTATCTTCAGCCGTGCAAACCTAGCCGGAAACAGCCGGTAGAACACCAGGAAAGCCAGCCCGGCAATAACCACATAGCGGGCCGTCAGCAACGCGTAGAAATACCAGTAGGTGTTATGCTCCATCATCTCGTTATACCTGTACCTAAGGGAAAAAAGCGCAGCGCAGAAACAGTGCCCGCCATACCTCCTGGAACATGCCAACCAGGTGGATTAGTTTGCAAAACCTCATCAGATTTTGAAGGTCCCTCGATGGATAGCAAAATGGTTACGGCATCCCATAGGAATCATTTCAAAGGTCTGAAGCTGGTGCAACACCTCAAAATGGCGTACATTGCCTTGTAGCCAAAGCACAGGCGGCGTCCTGTTGGCAGCAATTCTTCCGGAACATGCATACCTCTGAAAAACCACAGCAGCTCAAGACCCGCATCGCTCCTACCCCTAGTGGCTTCCTGCATCTGGGCAATGCGCTCTCCTTTGCCATCACGTGGGCGCTGGCCCGCCAGCAGCAAGGGATGGTAGCCCTCCGCATCGACGACCTCGACAACGCCCGCTTCCGCCCGGAGTACCTGCAGGACATCTTCGACACGCTCGACTTCATGGGCATCGACTATGACGAGGGGCCGCGCAGTCCGCAGGATTTCCGGGATAACTATTCGCAGCTGCTGCGCCTGCCCGCTTACCATACCTTGTTGGACATGCTCGTGCAACAGGACATGGTGTACGCCTGCCCCTGCTCCCGCAGCCAAATCGCCTCCTTGTCCCCGCTGGGGCTATACCCGCTCACCTGCCGCGACGAAGGGCTTTCGCTTGACTCCCCAAACGCGGCTTGGCGCATCCGCATACAGGAGGGCACACAAATAACCTTTCAGGACCTGCTGCTGGGTAGCTGCACCGTACCGCTGGCCCTTGAGATGCCGGACTTCGTGGTGCGCCGCAAAGACGGCATACCTGCCTACCAGATTGCCTCCCTCTGCGACGACCTGGCCATGGGTGTAAACCTGATTGTGCGGGGCAAAGACCTCATGCTTTCCACGGCAGCGCAGCTTTTCCTGGCGCAGCATACCGGCTCATCGGCCTTCACGGACGCGCAGTTCGTGCACCACCCCCTCATCAGCAGCAGCGACGGCAACAAACTCTCGAAATCGGATGACGCCCTCTCGTTGACTGAGATGCGGAAAGCGGGGCTCAAGCCAAAGGGTTTATGGGCTTTGCTGGCGAAACTCCTGGGCTGGCAGGAGGCAGATATAGAAGATGCACAAAGCTTCCTGAACCGGTTCAACCTGCCTGATTTTCCCCGACAAATCAGGCAGGTATAGCGAAGGCCCGGCTTGCACAACGTTGTGTACAAGCCGGGCCTTCTGAAACAAATCCGCAATGACTTCAGTGATTACTTGGCAGCGGTCACCGCGACAGGCACCTCCAGGTTCTCCCAACGCAGCACAATGCCTTTGTCGGTCACCTCATACGCCAGGCGCTCGCTCATGGAGGTAGCTTTTTGTGGCTTGGCGGTCACGCGCAGCGCATCCTGCTTCTCGTCGTACTGCGTACCCCACTGCTTGGCCGTCTTGTTGAAGATGACCGTCCACTCGTCCTCCCCCGGAATGGTGTATAAACTGTAGGTGCCGGCAGGAAGCTTCTTGCCTTCCACCATCACATCGCGGTCCACGGTAACCGTGGTGGCCTCGTTGGCACCGGAGCGCCATACCTCCCCGTAAGGCACCAGGTCGCCCCAGATGGTCCTTCCCTTCACAGATGGGCTGCCGTACTTGATGGTGATGGCGGCACCGCCTGCTTTGCCCGTGGCAGTGGCGGCCGGACTGGCCTTTGGTTTGGCATCCTGGGCCCAGGCGGTGGCCGAAATGAGTAGCCCAACGAGCAGCAGGGCAAGCGAATTTAAAATACGTGCGTTCTTCATAGGTTTTTATTTTGTTTATGGTAGAAAGATAGTGAAAATGAAACTCAATTCAAGACAATCAAGCTATTAACTAACGCACAGTGCGCCTTCAGATTGTGCAGGGAACCAACACGTTCTCACAGCCCTAGTTCATACGCCTCCTCCTTCGGCAGGTAGCTTGCACGCCATTCTTCCGTATAGAGGGAAACCTTGATCCCTACCCGGCTAGAACAAGGATGACGAGAAGCAGCACCTATGCCTACCCCTAACAGAAACAGAAGAAACCGCACCAGAAGGCGCAGACCCGCCGCCGCCAGCCCGCGTGCCCCACTGACCAGACAGCAGCTTTACCGAACCTCCCGCGCTATAAGAGCCAACCGCACCAAGTTCAGAAGAAGGAGAAAAATCAGCGGCCGCGCGGCTGTGCAGGGGGCGCATCATAGGCTGCGGAACTTCCGGCAGTCGTCTATGCTGGCAGTGGCCATCACCGCCTTCATCCTGCTGATTTTCGCTCCGGGCGAGACAGGACTGGCACAGGAAAACGAACAGGACACTTTTGCTATAGCAGCGGGGGCGGGGGCGACTGCGGCAACCGACACGACCGCACAAGTCACCAAAGGCACCTCTAGCAAGGAAGCCGCCGAAGAGGCCATTGGCGCCCTACAGGAGCTCTGGAACGGCTTTCTGTACAACCTGCCCAAGCTGCTCATCGCATTGGCGATGCTGGTGCTGGCTTGGCTCTTCGTGCGCGTACTGCGCGCCATTCTCCTCCGGACCATCGGGCGGTGGCAGAGCGCCAGCGCCGTCATTTCCCTCGCTTCCATCGCGGTATGGCTGCTGGCTATCGGGGTGGCGCTGAGCGTGGTGGCCGGCGATATCCGGGCATTGGTGGGTTCATTCGGCCTCATTGGCCTTGCCCTTTCCTGGTCATTGCAGACGCCCATCGAGAGCTTCACCGGCTGGCTCATGAACTCCTATCAGGGCTATTACCGGGTAGGCGACCGAATCCGGGTAGGCGAGGTGTTCGGGGATGTGTACCGCATCGATTTTCTCACCACCACTGTCTGGGAGATTGGCGCACCCTACCAACCGGGATTCGTGCAGGCGGAGCAACCCACAGGCCGGCTTGTGACCTTTCCCAACAACGAGGTTCTGACGGGCACCGTCATCAACCTGACAGGCGACTTTCCCTATGTGTGGGATGAGCTGGATGTGGGCGTGGCCAACGAATCGGACATACCGCTCTCGATGCAGGTGATGGGAAAAATAGCGGAAGACCTGCTAGGCAGCTACATGGAGGAACCTGCCAAATTGTACGGCCAACTTCTTAAACGCGCCGGCCTGGACGACGATGTTCCTGCTAAACCACAGATATTCCTCTCAGCCGACGAGTCGTGGACGAACGTAACGATTCGCTACCTGACAGGCGCACGCGAGCGCCGCAAGTGGAAGAGTGAGCTGACACTGCGCATCACCATGGAATTGAACAAGCCGGAGTATATCAAGAAAATCATACCGGTATACCCCAGGCAGCAGGTACAGTTCATCAACCCCGATGGCACTCCGACACAGGCAGGCTCCAGAGACAGCAGCGAAGCATAAGACACAACTGATTCTGTCTCAATAGTATCAAGTTCAGATTTGCTTCAGATTCGTGCCGTATCTTTGAACCATACCAATTTTTCAACACTTAAAAAGTAAGGATTATGAAAAAGATACTAGTTGGATTCGCCTTAGTGATCGGTTCGGTTACAGCCGCCCAGGCACAGGACGTAGACGCGAAGGATGTTCCTGAAGCCGTGAAAAGCGCACTGTCGCAAAAGTATGCCAACGCCACTGATTTGGAGTGGGAAAAGCATGGTGACAACTTCGAAGCCGATTTTGACGTGGACCGCATAGACCATGCCGTGATGATTGACCCATCGGGCAAGATATTGATGGCCCGACACGATGTGATGGAGAAAGACCTGCCACAGGGTATACGCACCGCCATCGGCCAGAATTACAAAGGCATGCGCGTAGATGACGTGGAGCAGATGGAGAAAGACGGCAAGACCTACTACCAGCTGGAGCTCGACCAAAAGGGCCAGGACAAAAAGGTGGTGCTGTCGCAGGATGGAAAAGAGGTGACCGACCCAGCATATTGGGACTAGCCCATTGCCTTTGAGACGTTAGTGAAATGCCCGGAGCCATGGCTTCGGGCATTTTTTTGGCCCATGCTACGAAGCTATACCTGTCCTGGAACCGCCTGCTCTTCCCAGGCAAAGTCCAAGGAAGTAGTATACCTGCGCCGAATGCTCGCGTAGGAAGAGAACCTCACCATACCTGTTTTACATGCGCGTACTCTGGAACTACCTGCAGCCTCACCGCGGGCTGGTCATACTTTCGCTGCTGCTGGCCGGCCTGAGCCAGGTGCTGGCCCTGGTGGACCCCATCATCTTCGGCAGAATCATTGACGACTACGCCACGCCACCCTTCACCATGACCAATGAGGAGCGGGTGGAAGGCGCGCTGTGGCTCATGCTGCTGGCCGTAGTAGTGGCGCTGCTCTCGCGGCTGGCCAAAGCGTTTCAGGAATATTTCACCAACCTGGTGGTGCAGAAGTTCGGGGTGCAGATATTCAACGATGGACTCAAGCAGACCCTGCGCCTCTCGTACCAGGAGTATGCGGACCAGAACAGCGGCGAGACGCTCTCCATCCTGCAGCGGGTGCGCCGCGACACCGAGCGCTTCATCAACGCCTTCATCAACATCCTGTTTTCCTCCATCGTGGGCGTGGGTTTCCTGGTATGGTATGCCGTAACCAAACATTGGGCGCTCGTGCCGATTTTTGTCATAGGCATCGTCGTGCTGGGCGGCCTGACCAGTCTGCTCAGCGCCAAAATCAAGACCATGCAGCGCTCCATCAACCGGGCCACCAACAAGATGTCGGGGGTGATTACAGAGTCGCTGCGCAACATTGAGCTGGTGAAAAGCCTGGGCCTGACCTACCCGGAGATACGGCGCCTGCGCGCGCATACCGAGCAGATTTTTGAACTGGAGATGGCCAAGGTGAAGCGCGTGCGCACCCTCTCCTTCTTACAGGGCACGGCACTTAACCTGCTCAAGCAATCCATCCTCTTCACGTTGCTCTGGCTCATTTTCCGGGACGTGCTCACCACCGGCGAGCTGATTTCCATGCAGTTTATCTCCGTCAGCATTTTTGGCCCTTTGCAGGATTTGGGCACTATCATCCTGTCATACCGTGAGGCGGAGGCGTCGCTGCTCAACTTTGATGAACTCATGAACAAGCCGGTGGAGACGCGGCCGGAGTCGGCCATCAACGTAGGACCGCTGCAGCAGCTGCGCTTCGAAGAGGTGGTGTTCCGGCACAAGGGCGCGCCACAGAACTCAGTGGACGGCATTTCCTTTGAAGCCAACACCGGCGACACCATCGCTTTCGTGGGGCCTTCGGGCTCGGGCAAATCCACGCTGGTGAAGCTTTTGGTAGGGCTTTACGTGCCGGTGAGCGGGGAAATCTTTTACAACGGTATACCTGTGCGGGACATCTGGCTGAACGAGGCGCGGCGGCAGCTGGGCTTCGTGACGCAGGAAACCAACCTGTTTTCGGGCACCATCAAGGAGAACCTGCAGTACGTGAAACCCGACGCCACCGACGAGGAAGTATACGCGGCCATGCAGAAGGCATCGTGCCTCAACCTGCTGTCGCGCTCCGAAAAGGGCATCCATACCCAGATTGGCGAAGGCGGCCTGAAGATGTCGGGTGGTGAGAAGCAGCGCCTTTCCATTGCCCGCGCCCTCATCCGCAACCCGCGCCTGCTCATCTTCGACGAAGCCACCTCCGCCCTCGACTCCCTCACCGAGGAGGAAATCACGGCGACGGTCAGGGAGATATCGGACCTGCGCGAGCAAATCACCATCCTCATCGCCCACCGCCTCTCCACCATCATGCATGCCGACACCATCTATGTGCTGGAGCGCGGCAAGATTGTGGAGCAGGGCAACCACGTGGAGCTGGTGGAGCAGAAGGGCCTCTACTATGCCATGTGGCGCCAGCAGATTGGTGAACGCAAAGTGGAGTTGATACGGTGAGGTATAGGTATAGCCTGCAACCTTCCGGATAACCACATGGTATGCAACCGTACTATTGAGACCAACAACTAACCGTATATACCCATGAAACTATACCCGCTTGCACTAGCTACCCTGGTAGCACTCGCCTCCTGCGGCTCCGACTCTGCCGATGGTAACTACAAACGCGCAGCCGATGATGAACTGATTGACGCGCAAATCGACAGCGACACCAAAGCCTCGATAGACAGCGTGGCCCGAGCCGCCGACGAGGGCACCATCCTGCACCCGCTCCCGGACACCCTGACCAGCCTGCTGCAGCAAAAGCAGCCGCAAGCCCAGGTGGCTCCGCTCACCGACCAGGCCATGGCAAACAAGACAAACCAGGTGGACAACCCGCTATACCTGCGCGGCAACCTCAACGGCAACAACACCGCAGATTACGCCGTGCAGGTGCTGCAAAACGATTCCATCCACATCCTGGCGTTCCTGGACTACGCGACGCCACAGGTGCGCGAACTCAAAGTGGCCTCCTATCCGGCCCAGCGATTGAACGACCTTCGCTACAGCACCTTCCAGCTCAAACTGGCGCCGCAGGACTCGCTCGTGCGGAACCCACGCCAGCAGCAGCGCACTACCCTCAAAACAGACGGCGTGTCGGTGATAGAAGACAACCGCACCACCCTCTACGTGCTGCAAAACAACCGCTTCATCCCTTTTGACGCGCAACAATAGGGTATAGCAGGACTGGCTGCAGGGTATACATGCCATACCTGGATTCTGGCCATGCAGCCAGTCCAACAATAAACAGCTATTTTTGTGTCTCCAGTTGCAGGCCAATCAAGCAGCAGTAGCACTGGCTCTGAATCTTTTTTAGCATGCCCCACTCCAACAAACCCGTTCCGTCTCTCACGCCCCAAATCACCGCCGCCGGCCAACGCCAGCTGAGCCAGCTACAGCAGGAGTTCAACCAGAAAACAGAACAGATAGAGCAGCTGAAACAGGAATTAGCCGCCCGTCGCGCCAGCATGAGCCAGGCCCAGAAGCGCATCGAGAAGGAGCTGCGGCCCATTATCGCGCAGCAGCTGGAGAAACGCGTGGAGTTGGTGCAGTTGCTGGATGAGGCCTTTGCCTTGCCCCTATTCAGCTTCCGGGAGAAGGAAAAACTGGCCTTGCTAATTGCCGACATCACCTATGATTTGATTGCCCAATACGAGCGCCGCGACATGGTGGAACTGCACGACCGGTATGCCGAAGTCCCTTACGCGGAGCGAATAGCCAGCCCAGCAGAAGACGGGTTTGATTGGGCCGAAGGTATAGCGGAAGACGAACTAGGTATAGCCGATGAGTTGGAGGACCTAAGCGATTGGGAGCGGATACAGGCTCAGCTGGACCGGGAGATGGAGGAAAGGGAACGGGAAAAGCAGAACCGCCAGAAAGGCCGCAAGACCAAAGCACAACAGGCCAAGGAGGCGCAGGCGAAGGCTGAACTCAGCAACATCAGCAAGGCCAGCCGCCGCGTGTATACCGACCTGGCCAAGCAGCTGCACCCCGACAAGGAGCAGGACGAAACCAAGCGCGCCTGGAAAGAGGAAGCCATGAAGAAAGTGACGCAGGCCTACCACCACGACGACTTTTTCGAACTGCTGCGCCTGCAGATGGAGTTCCTGCAGGAGCAGGGCCAGGCGCTGGACAAACTGCCCGATGAACAACTGCAGTATTACGTGCAGCTCCTCACCGACCAGGTGAACGAGCTGAAGGCAGAGCTCAACGGCTTCACCTTCGGCCCCGACGCCGACTTCTACAACCGTTTCTGCGGCAGCCCCAAACAGATGGACCAGAAGTTCAAACGCGCCAAAGAGGATTTAAATGAAGAGCTGGCAAGCCTGAAACAGAACCTCCGCATACTCCAGGACCCAGTCATGATAAAGACATTGTTGAAGTAGGTATAGGGCACCTACTCCTGGAAAGACACGACAGCCAAATCCGCCAGCTCCATCCGAGACTGCAACAGGATGCCATAGTTCGTTTTCAGGTATTCCTTGGCTTGCTCGAAACCACTTTTGGGCAGCTTGAAATTGTATTTCCCGAGCTCCAGCAAATCACGTCTTGAAATCAGCCTCACCTTAAAGTCGGTTTCCAGGGCACTCACCAACTCTCCCATAGTCACGTTCTCAAGCGTGATACCATCCGGGTTGCGCACCACGGTAGACTTCCCGATGTCTGCGACAGTATGGGCCGCCAGCTTAGCCGTATCAGTAATGGTCACGTCCCAGGCATCCATCTGTTGGGACCGGTAGCTGATGTCAAACTTGTACAGTTTCTGCAGCTGTCCCAAAACCTGTTCCTTGTTTTTCTTGATGTCTTTGGCGGGCGAATGTGGCTTAAATCTCACGTTAACCACCCTGTCGTGATGCCTGGCTTTTTCGAACTCAACTTCGGATTCATCCTTATCCAGTAGAGCCAAAATTACGTCTTTGAGTTTCTGGTTATCAAAGCCAACTGAGTCATGGCTTATCAGGTTAGAAGAAGGGGCGGTCTCGTCAAAGCGAATATGCTCCTCTACCTGCAAGGTATGACCATCGTTTTGGATGTTCAGCTTCTCTTCCAAAGTGCCCATGGTGGCCAGTGCCAGGCCAAAGAAAAGGGCGTTGTGACCGGCGTGCAGAAAATAGCCCCAGAAAAACCCGTGCTTCACACGCATGTAGCCCATCAGTAGTCCGCCAAAAATCTGTGGCGCCACGATAATGGGAATAAGCAGTATAGCAGCCGAGGCGTAGTCAAAATCGGTGAAGTTGGTGATGTGGATAAGGCCGAATAGAAACGCGACGGTGTAAAAGAAGGCACCGTATACCTTCGGCCATACCCTCTCCAGCGAATTACCGATGGCATCCACGTTCAGAAAATACAGGACCAGCGCCATGGTCAGCACAGCACTTGTTCCCAGTGCCCAGACCAGCGGCAGGTATTGGAACGTACTCACTGCCATCGTTAAAACCAGGATGAAGACCTCAAAGGAGATGTAGCCGATTTTGAACCGTAGGCCGTAGCGGAACACCAGCTCCTCCAGCAAAGGTATAGCCAACACCCCCAGCAGCAGAAAAGCCCAAATCGGAAGCTTTCGCAGCAGCTCCACCACCGCATGGTTCTCGCTCGAGTACCAGCCTGCCATTTCTATGAGCTGGACTAACCCTGATATCCCGATTACTATAATCACGTCAATCAGGAGCACAAGCAAGAGTATACGGATTTTACCGGCAGCACTCTGTTCTGCAGCGGGTTGGTCTTTCGGGTTCCGCAGAAAGGCCCAAATATCGGTACCGGTTTGTTTCAGCTGATGCGTAAAGGTATGGAGCATGAAAAAGGGTAGCTTGACTATAGCATTGATGATAGATTAAATATAGGCATATTTAAATATATTACCTTATATCCTACAGCTATTCTTCGCTTTTGTGGCGAATGCTATACCTTGGCGGTGGATGGAGAGTGGCTACAGTTTCGGGTTTGAAACCCAATAGTGCGATTATGTGGTTATCCGTAGGGACAGGTCGCGACCTTTCCCTACGATGGCTGAACGATGAAATAAAGTCGCTGGTGTGGCAATGGGTTGTTCTTCGCAGCCTCTGAAACCTTCAAATCAAGTCAGGGTTCATATTATGTCGCAGGTATAGCTATAGCGCAACTTGTGACTTCCCAAAACAGCAAGTTTGCAACTTGCGTGGGCAGCTAAGGTATAAGCACAAGATGAGCCGGAATTACAAAATCAGCGACCAGAGTCGGCTGCATTTCTTGTCTTTCTCTACAGTTTACTGGGTAGATGTTTTCACCAGACCTGCCTACAAGGACATTTTGGTGGACAGCTTAAACTATTGTATTGAGCACAAAGGGCTACAGGTATACGCTTGGTGCATCATGTCAAACCACGTTCACCTTATCATTGGCACACCGGAAGCGAACCAATCTGACATAATCCGGGACTTGAAGAAACATACTGCCAAAACCATCGTGAAGGCTATTGCTGATAACCCACAAGAGAGTCGCAAGGAATGGATGCTGTGGCTGCTTGAGAGGGCAGGGAAACAGAATGCGAACAACAAAAACTTTCAGTTCTGGCAGCAGCACAACCAACCCATTGAGCTAAACACTACTTTTTTGATGGAGCAAAAGCTGCAATACATCCATAATAATCCTGTAGAGGCAGGCTTTGTTACAGAGCCCCATGCTTACCCATACAGCAGCGCCATAGATTATGCAGGCGGTAAAGGCTTGGTCAACATCACGTTTCTGGACTAACTATACCTAACCATCCCTAACTATGCCACCAGTTTGAGCGCAGCGGTAACTGGTGGTACTTTTTAATAGCAAGTTTGCAACTTGCGCAAGTTGCAAACTTGCTAAATGGCCTGCCACAAGTTGCGCTGACGCTAAACTTGCGGGATGAAGGGGCTTTCGGACTGCAAATCAGAAAGAGCAGGTCTCCATAAACAGCCACATGTTGTACTGTTGCTAAACCAGCAAGAATTCTAGTATTAAATTTTTTGCCTAGAATAATAACTTATCCACCCTAAACCCTTCACCATGTATCTCATAAAACATATTATAATTGTAACTATAGTAACAATTATCAAAATAAAATTTAAAGCTTTTTCAATATTTTCCTCAAAGAAATTTTCTAATTCATAGTTTTTAGAATTGTACAGCTCCTTATAAGTTTCACTCTGTTGGTATAAATTTTCTGCTTTCTGATAGAGATTACTTTTAGTTTTAGTAAAATCGGTATAGATACTATATGAACTACCATTATTTAATTCCGAAAGCATTCTAAACATAATCCTGTCATCATCATTTTTTCCAAATTGTTCAATTTCTCTTTCATATTTATCAAATAGGCTTTTTTGATAAGACAAAGTCTGATTGATAGTAACTACATTTAATTTTCTTTCAATTGCAAATTGATGAGCGTCGTAGTCTATATGGGCTTGATTCGCAACTATGTATTCCTTACCAGCATCAATTGACAGTTTCTTTAAATCAGTAAGGTCCTTCTTTGCATCTATATACATCTTGGCACCCACGACAAGGCATACTATTACCCCTATTGATATTGAAATAATAAAAAGTTTGGAAATCAACAAGAGCTCCTTTGCAATTTTTGTTTTACTTATTGCTGTGTTGATTGGAGTAATATTCAAACGTTTGAACTCCGGCTTTCTGACTCCTAGATTAATATTGTAAGTTCTATCTTTTTCTAAAATATTGGATGGTATAGGTGGGGGGAAACCAATTAAGCTAGAGCTTAATTCCTTAAGTTGTCCAGCTTGTACCCAATCTTTTAATCCCTCGCGCCAAATAAGCGTACCTCTATTAATTTTCATACTTTGAACTTCATCAAAAGTAAAAGGCCCCCTTTGCTCTCCTTCTACAATAAAGTAATACCTCTCCATCTATCCCCAAAAAATAATAAAACACGTCAATATTACAGAATATCAATAATTTTTCCTAATCTCATAGATACCTTCTTCTTCTCCCCTCCCACACAAAACTTAAACTTCCGTATCTTTGTAAGGAAGAAACAGCAGAACACGACTTGGCTAAAGTCCTGTGTTCTGCCTTTGCTGTTTTGTGATATATCTGAATGAAAGTAACTGATTTTTTAGAGCTGTACCGACTCGACGGGGTGGTGCAGACCATTGCCGAGCGACTTAAAGCCGATAAACCCTACCGTCTGCAACTGAAAGGCATGGCAGGCAGCCTCGATGCTGTCATGGCCTCGGCAGTCTATACCTTGCACCCGCAGCACCAACTCTTCGTTTTGCACGACAAGGAGGAGGCGGCCTATTTCTATACCGACCTCAAAAACCTGCTCGGCGACGAGAAGGAGGTCATGCTTTTCCCGACGTCTTACAAACGCCCCTACAGCTTCGACGACACCGAGAACGCTAACATCCTCATGCGGGCTGAAGTGCTCAACCGCCTCAACACCAAATCCGACAAAGGCGAACTCATCGTGACTTACCCGGAGGCGCTGACCGAGAAGGTAATCAACAAAAAGTCGTTGGTGGAGAACACGCTGGGTGCCAAGGTGGGCGAAAAGTTGGACACCAACTTCCTGAGCGACATGCTGGCCGAGTATGGTTTTGAGCGCACGGAGTTTGTGTACGAGGCAGGCCAGTACGCCGTGCGCGGCGGCATTGTCGATGTGTTCTCTTACGCCAACGACCTGCCTTACCGCATCGAGCTTTTCGGCGACGAGATTGAGAGCATCCGTACCTTCGACCCCGACACGCAGCTGTCCGTGGAGACGAAGAAAAGTATCTCCATCATACCCAATGTACAGACCAAACTGCTGAAGGAAACCCGCGAGGCCTTCCTCGACTTCCTTCCTAAAAACACCGCCATCTGGTTCAAGGATGTGCGGCAGACGCTGGATGTGATTGACGAGTATTTCGACAAGGCCTCGCAGGCTTTTGAGAAGCTCATGGCCGGCAGCGGCGGCACCCAGATTGTATCGGACCCGGAGCAGCTTTTCCAGACGCAGAAGCAGTTCAAGAAACTGCTCGAGAAGTTCAGCATCGTGGAGTTTGGCAAGCGCTTCAACTACAAAGATACCGAGGTGCTGCAACTGCAGTCCAAGCCGCAGCCGTCGTTCAACAAAGACTTCAACCGGCTGGTGAAAGACCTGCACGAGCAGCAGAGCAAGGGTTTTGTGAACATCATTGCCACGGATTCGCCACGCCAAATCAACCGCCTCACCACCATCTTTGATGAGCTGGACCACGACATGCGTTTCCAGCACTTGGGGGTTTCGCTGCGGGAGGGCTTCATTGACGAACAGCTCAAAATCACCTGCTATACCGACCACCAACTCTTTGACCGCTTCTACCAGCACAAGGCCAAAGAGGGTCGTTCTAAGTCCAAGGCGATGACCTTGAAGGAGCTGCGTACGCTGCAACCCGGCGACTACATCACCCACATGGACTACGGTGTGGGGCGCTTTGCCGGACTGGAGAAAGTGGAAGTGGGCGGGCGCCTGCAGGAAGCCATCCGATTGGTATACCGCGACGACGATTTGCTCTATGTCTCCATCCACTCGTTGCACAAAATCAGCAAGTATAGCGGCAAGGAAGGTGGCCCTCCGACCATGAGCAAACTGGGCTCTCCGGAGTGGGAAAACAAGAAGAAGAAAGTCAAGAGCAAGGTGAAGGACATCGCCGCCGAGCTCATCCAGCTATACGCCAAGCGCAAGGCCGCGCCGGGCTACGCCTACAGCAAAGACGGCTTCCTGCAGGCCGAGCTGGAGTCCTCGTTCATCTACGAAGACACTCCGGATCAGGCCAAGTCTACTGAGGATGTGAAAGCCGACATGGAGCAGCCGCACCCCATGGACCGACTTGTGTGCGGCGACGTGGGCTTCGGCAAGACCGAGGTGGCCATGCGCGCCGCCTTCAAAGCGGCCTGCGACGGTAAGCAAGTGGCGGTGCTCGTGCCCACCACGGTACTGGCCATGCAGCACTTCAAGACTTTCCGCGACCGACTGGAGCAGTTCCCCATCACAGTGGATTACATCAACCGCTTCAAGACAGCTAAGGATATCAAGAATACGCTCAAGCGCGTGGCCGAAGGCAAAGTGGACATCCTCATCGGCACGCACCGCATTGTGAGCAAGGACGTGAAGTTTAAGGACCTGGGCCTGCTGGTGATAGACGAGGAGCAGAAATTCGGAGTGAAGACGAAGGAGAAACTCAAGGAGATGCGCGTGAATGTGGATACCCTCACGCTGACCGCCACGCCTATACCTCGTACGCTGCACTTCTCGCTGATGGGAGCCCGCGACCTGAGCGTGATTGCCACACCGCCGCCCAACCGCCAGCCCGTAAAAACAGAGCTGCACGTGTTCGATGAAATCCTGATTCGCGATGCCGTATCAGCGGAGCTGAAGCGGGGTGGCCAAGTGTTCTTCGTGCACAACCGCGTGAAGGACATCGACGAAATCGCCAACATGATTCTCAAGTTAGTGCCAGACGCCCGCATCACCTTCGCCCACGGGCAGATGGACGGCGAGCTGCTGGAGAAGCGCATGATGAAATTCGTGGAAGGTGAATATGACGTGCTGGTGTCCACTAACATCATCGAGTCTGGTCTGGATATACCCAATGCCAACACCATCATCATCAATCGGGCGCACATGTTCGGTCTGTCAGACCTGCACCAGATGCGGGGCCGCGTGGGCCGCTCTAACAAAAAGGCCTACTGCTACCTGCTCACACCGCCTGTAGCCGGCCTGCCAACCGACGCCCGCAAGCGACTGAGCGTATTGGAGGAGTTCTCAGATTTGGGCGAAGGCTTCAAAATCGCCATGCGCGACCTGGACATCCGCGGCGCTGGAAATTTGCTGGGCGGCGAACAGAGCGGCTTCATCAACGACCTCGGTTTTGAGATGTACCACCAGGTGCTCGACGATGCCATCAAGGAGCTGAAAGAAACCGAATTCCGGGACCTGTTCCTGAAAGACAACCTGGCTGAGTTTATGGAGCCGGTGCGCGACTGCAACATCGAGACCGACATGGAGGTGCTCATACCGGACTGGTATGTGAGCAACATCTCCGAGCGCCTCAGCCTTTACAGCAAGCTCGACAGCACCAAAGACCTGGAGGACCTGGAGAAGTTGCGGGCTAGCATCGTGGACCGCTTCGGGCCGCTGCCGGAGGAGGTACAGAAGCTGGTGGAAATCGTGAAGCTGCGCTGGCAGGCACAGCAGCTGGGCTTCGAGAAACTCACCATCAAAAAAGAGGTGATGAAAGGCTACCTGCCAAGCGACAACAACGACGCCTACTTCCAGTCCGAGACCTTTGGCCACATCCTCAAGTACGTGCAGCAGCACCCGCGCCGCTCACGCCTGAAGGAGGCCAAGAACAAGCTCATCGTGATTGTAGAGGACATCCAGGGTATAGCCGATGCACGGGAAGCGTTTGAGGGTTTGGGAGCAAAGGTAGCGGCCTCTGTTTAGGCCTTCCTATTGTAGTTGCAGCACGGTCAGAGACATGCGATGGTATACCTCTGACCGTGCCACATCCTCCTGCACGCTGCAACAACGGGCGAAGCTGCGCACATTTGCGCTGCGGCTACGAAACCTAGGGAGCAGGCAAACTGCACGGGCACAGCACTATTCCACAGGCTGTCAAACCATTATGCGATGTGCGTATCTCGTGATAGTCGATTTTTCTGAATTTAACCGTCCAGTATAACAATTCTTTGGCTTAATCTTACTATTTTAGTACCCTTACACCGCTACGAAAACCAAACTTAAACTTCATTTATTTCCTCGTGCAGACAGAAGTCATACCATCTCCTCCCCTACTGGGCCAAATTTTTCATGCGCTGCCGGGCATGTACATGCTCCTGTCTCCTGAATTGACCATACTGGAGGCTACAGATGCATACCTGAAGAGCACGCTGGCCACCCGCGAACAAATCATCGGGCAGAACCTATTCAAGATTTTCCCAAACAACCCCGCCACGCCAGACCTGGATTCTGCTCAACAGGTGCTGCAGTCGCTGCGCACGGTGCTGGAGCAGAAGCAGGCGCATGCCACACCCCAGTTCCGGTACGACATACCCTTGCCAACCGCACAGGGCGGCGGGTTTGAGGAGCGCTACTGGAGCACCACCAATGTGCCCGTGCTGGATGAGCAAGGCCAAGTGCAGTACATCATACACGAGGCGCGCGACATCACCGAGCGGGTGCTCAACGACATCAGGCAGCAGCGCAGCCAGGAGCACCTGAGCCTCCTGTCAACCGCCACCAAGGCGGTGGCCTGGGAGTATGATATCCTACACAACAAGATGACTTGGGGGGCGGGCCTGCAGGAGATTTTCGGGTATAGCCCCGAAGAGATGGGGTCAGGTGGGGAATCCTGGGACGCACGCGTGCACCCGGACGACTTTCAGGAGGTGCAGCGCAGCATCGAGGAGACCATACGCCAGCGGCGCGCTACCTGGACAGGCGAGTACCGCTTCCAGAAAGCGGACGGCACCTATGCCTACATCCTCGACCAAGGCTACACCGTGTATGATGGCAAGGGTATAGCCGTACGCACTATCGGCTCCATCATCGACATCACACAGAGCAAGCACACTGAGAAAGCCCTGAAAGAAAGCGACGCCCGTTTCCGACACCTATTGGAGGTGCTCCCGCACATGGCCTGGACGGCCTCGCCACAAGGCAAGGTCCTATTCTTTAACGACAACTGGTATACCTACACCGGTATGCGGCCCGGGCAGACAGACGGCTGGATTGGCGCGATACACCCAGACGACTCCGCCATGGTGCTCACCACCTGGCACGAGGCAGTTGCCAGCGGCATCGGCTTTGAAGTAGAGTACCGCATACGCAACCACTACGACGGCACGTACCGGTGGTTTCTGGAGCGGGGGGTGCCCATGCACGACGCCAACGGCAACATTACCCTTTGGATGGGCACCTACACCGACATAGAGGAACAAAAGCAGAACCAGGAGAACAGCAGCCGGGAAGACCAGCGACTGGAGAACCTGCTGCGCCTGTCGCCTGTGCACCTGTGCGTGTTCCATGGCCCGGAGCATGTGTGCCAGTACATCACGCCCGGCGTGTACAAGCTGTACGGCAATAGGGGCTACATTGGGAAGGCCGCCCGGGAGCTTTGGCCGGAGTTGGAGTCCTTAGGCTTTTTCGACCTGCTGGACGAGGTATATACCACAGGCGCCACGCGCCGCGTTAATGAGTTCAAGGCCCAGATAGACCGGCAGATGGATGGCAAGCGCGTGGAAGCTTACTTCAATTTCAAGTACCAGCCCATGCTCGACAGCGAAAACCAGGTGGAGGGCATTTTGGTGTCAGCCATAGAGGTGACCAATCTGGTGGTGGCCAGGCAAAAAGCCGAGGCCATCGCCAAAGGCATTTCCTGACAGCCTGTTGGCAAAAGCTGATTTCGGTCATGGCGCCCCTAGTGAAAACACAGTATTTTGCATTTGCCTCAAAACAAATTGAGGCAGGAATTGTAAAAGGAGACATAACCCGAGATTATGAAATCTGTTAAAACCGTACTTCTGATTGACGACGATGATACCACTAACTACCTTAACCAGCGCCTGTTGTCGCGCATGGAGGTAGCCCATGACATACGCGTGGTGACGAACGGAGAGGAGGCACTGGATTACCTGCAGAAGGCGTTCAGCGGCGTGGAAGACTACCCGACCCCTGACCTCATCTTCGTAGACATCAAGATGTCGGTTATGGATGGCTTCGAGTTCTTGGACGAATACCAGAAGTTGGAGAGCGTGAACAAGCTGCGCACAGTGATGCTGATGCTGACCTCATCGGCCAGCTTCTACGACCTGGAGCGGCTCAAAGGCTACCCCGAGGTACGGAAACACTATTCCAAGCCGTTGGCAGAGGCTGATGTGCGGGAAATCATGGAGGAGTACTTCTAGAACCCCTTCCCTATACCTAAGTTATTGAAGAGGTGCTGGCTACGTCGGCACCTCTTCTCGTTTGCAACGGTACTTTCGCCAACTATAGCCTTCGCAACCCGTAAAAAAACACATCCGCCATCAGCGGGTATTTTTGAATGGATTAAAAAGGAAACACAACTATGAAAGACCGAGAAGAGAACCACGGCAGACCTGGGGACGAGAACCAGCGCATAGGCCGCGAGCTATATCAGAAAGACCAGCAGCAGCAACCCACCCGCTACGGCTACCGCGGGCGCTCCGAGAAAAACTGGGACGAAGGCAACTTCTTCCACACAGGCCCCAACCCCAGAGGCGCGCAAGACAGAGGCCGTGGCAACTACCCGAGCGGAGGCAGCAGCGGCTCCTCGTATCGCGTAGGCGAGGGCGCTCACCTGAACGACCACTACGGCAGCCAGCCGGGAAGCCACTACCGGAATGAGAGCCATTTTCTAAACCACGGCGATAGAACGCATGGTAGCGGCCAACGTCCGCCTTATGTGCAGGATGGGTCACAGCCAGGCAACTACAATGAACCCCCAACCTCGCAGGACAGCCTGTGGCGGGAAGGGCCGGACACCCGCAGCCGCTACAAGGAGACCGACTTCCGCTACGGCAGCGGCTCCCATAACTGGTACAGCGAAGGCCGCTATTCGCCTGACGTGGCGCCGAGGAGCGATGACAACCGCGGCTTCTTCACGAAAGTGCGCGACACCTGGAATGACATCATGCACTCAGACGATACAGACTACCAGCGCAGGCAGCGGTATGACCAGCGCGCCGACCACCTGAGCAGCAGACAGCGCTATGGTTCAGAGCAGTATCGTGACCGCAATTTTGACCAAGGCTACGAGGGCGGTCCCCGCTGGGCCGACGAAACAGACTCAGGAAAGGACAATCACTACAAAAACATCGACCAAACCCAACGTTACCGCAGGTAATGCGTATACAAAGTTGATTAGGTTAATTGGTAGTAGATTAGTAAAAAAGAGAAGCTCGCCCGACAAGGCGGGCTTCTCTTTTTTATCTGGCCCTCGATTGCAGGAACCTCCGCCATACCTGCCCGTAAAACAAACATCAGAACATAGACGGGTGCCCGCTTTCCTACAGACGCACAGCCTGCTGAGCCACGGCATTCGACTGGAGAATTCAACGTTAAACCTGAACAAGATGCATCACGAGGAAGAAGAACGATACCACGAACGGCACAACAGGCCACAGCACCGCGATGAGCGCTCCTGGCACGAGGAGCAGACCTTCAGAAACCGTTGGGAGGAGCCCCAGCCTTTTATGCACGACCGGGAGCGGCGCGATTATGAAGAGAGCCGCGCGCAGCGGGAGTGGGAGCACAGGCAGCACCGGCCACCCCAGGCGGAGGAAATCAACAGGCGCCAGCATGGCTTCTCGGATGACCACCGCGGCGCGGACAGGCAGGAGGAGCAACGCCAGTGGCGCCATAGCCCCGGCCACTTCACGCCGGAGAACCAGCATGCCCGTGATCGTTGGCAGCAGCAAGAGAACCTGCCGCCCCTGCGGGAGCAGCGCCACCGCCGCCAGAGCCGGCGCGACGAAGACTGGGATAATCGCGGCTGGTAGGTATAAGGTATAGCACATCCGCAGAGCCCCTGCAGCCCCTTCCAATAACGGGCTGCAGGGGCTCTGTGCTAAAAACGCCGCCTCATTCCTATTCCAAAAGAGACCAATTCAGGTATACCCGGCACCAAGTTGAGCGACAGGTCGTTCTGTTCCGAAAGCCGGTAATTGTACTCCAACTCCCCCGCATACCAGTAGAATTTGTACTGCCAGTCGCGGCTGCGGCTGAAGTAACCATCATCCTCATATCCTTTCAGTCGGTTCCAATCGCGGCGGTATACCAGTGTGGGGCCTATGCCTCCGTTAAGCGAATGCCTGCCCGTCTTGAAAATCTGGCCGCGCCAGCCCAGGTGGGTGAAGCCCGCCAGTGAGGAGGCGCAGTCGGAATACAGGCCCTGCTGCACCCGCACGCTGATGACATCGCGCACCACAAAGCGGTCATACCCGATTATGCCTCCAAAGTTGGCCACCAGTATGCCCCTTTCGTCGAGGCGGTTGCGGAATATCTCCGGGTAAGGGGTTTCGCGCAAGTGCACCGACAGTCCGAAGAATTTTACGGTGAATGCGTTCTTCCACATAGGGGCCTCCTGCGCCAGTGCCAGTGGCGGCACCAACAGGAGCACCCAGAGCCATACCAGAAGTTTTGTCCACTGCATATCTCCTGCTTATACTTTTGCCGCTATAATTTGTTAGGAGTCTTTACCTTTGCACCTATCCGCATTACCATGGAGCAACTAGAGAACTTACTGCAACAAGTGCGCGCCTGCCGCATGTGTGCCGAGCATCTGCCACATGGGCCACGTCCTGTGCTGCGCGCGTCGCCATCGGCCAGGCTGCTGATTGTGGGGCAGGCACCTGGCACCCGCGTGCATGCCAGCGGCATACCCTGGGACGACCAGAGCGGCAAGCGCCTGCGGCAGTGGATGGGGATTTCGCCCGAGGTCTTTTACGATGAGAGCCAGGTGGCGATTGTGCCGATAGGCTTCTGCTATCCGGGCAAAGGCAAGAGCGGTGACCTGCCGCCCCGCCCCGAGTGCGCCCAGCACTGGCACCAGCAACTGCTCCCGCTGCTGCCCAACATCCAACTGACGCTTCTGGTAGGCAAATATGCGCAGGATTACTTTTTGGGTCAATCAGCAAAGACTACCCTCACCGAAACCGTGACAGCCTGGGCCGATTATCTGCCAGCTTACATGCCCCTGCCCCACCCTTCGCCGCGCAACCAGTTCTGGCTGAAAAGGCACCCGTGGTTTGAACAGGAGGCGGTGCCAGTGCTGCAGCAGCTCGTGGCAGAGGCACTCGGCTAAACTTCCACTTGGTTTCTTCGTTGCAAGTAATATCTTCGTTCGTCTATACTTCACCCGGATATGATTAACTACCCCAGCAGCAAACTCCCTGACGTAGGCACCAGCATCTTCGCGGTGATGTCAGCCTTGGCCAACGAGCATCAGGCCATCAACCTATCCCAGGGATTCCCGGATTTCAACTGCCCCGACGAGCTCATCCAGCTTGTCACCAAGTATATGCAGGAGGGCTACAATCAGTACGCGCCCATGCCCGGTATGGCGGCACTGCGCCACAAGATAAGCGAGAAGACCCAGAAGGTATACGGCTACCGCCCGGACGCGGATCAGGAGGTAACGGTGACATCCGGCGCGACAGAGGCACTTTTTGCCGCCATCACGGCCGTGGTGAAACCCGGTGACGAGGTAGTGGTGCTGGAGCCCTGCTACGACAGCTACGCACCTGCCATACGCCTGGCTGGGGGTGTACCGGTGTACGTGCCGCTGGCGCTACCGAATTTCAGCATTGATTGGGACCTGCTCCGGAAAAACATATCGCGCCACACGCGACTCCTCATCATCAACACGCCGCACAACCCCACCGGGGCTGTGATGTCGCGGGAAGAGATGGAAAAGCTGGCTAACCTGACCGATGGAACCGACATCCTGGTGATAAGCGACGAGGTATACGAGCACATGGTGTTTGACGGACAGGAGCACGTAAGCGCCCTGCAGGTAGAGTCGCTGCGGCAGCGCTCCTTCGTGATTTCCTCTTTCGGGAAGACCTACCACACCACGGGCTGGAAGATTGGGTACGTGGTGGCGCCGCCAGCCCTCACGGCAGAGTTGCGGAAGATGCACCAGTTCATTACCTTCTGCACCGTCACGCCGCTGCAACTGGCCATCGCCGACTTTATGGACAACGAGGAGCACTACCGTTCGCTGCCGGATTTCTACCAAGCCAAGCGCGACATGTTCTGCGATTTGGTGCGCCCTTCGCGCTTCGAACTTATGCCTTCGGCAGGCACCTATTTCCAACTGCTGAAGTACGACGCCATCTCCACGGAACATGACTTGGACTTCGCCCGCCGCCTCACAAAGGAGGTAGGCGTTGCCTCCGTGCCGGTATCCGCTTTCTACCACAACAAAACCGACCACCATTACCTCCGTTTCTGCTTCGCCAAAAGCGAGGACACACTGCGCCAAGCGGCTGAGCGGCTGGTGAAGTTGTAAGGAGGAGGAACGATGACTCTGTCCCTTAAAAAGGACTACTCCTGCACTTATTTCAACAGAGGTGAGTGCACGTGTAATCATTCTTTTTCTTTCTTATCTGTCATTCCGACGAAAGGAGGAATCTGTTACTCTTCTGGCGAGCATCCAGCGGCAGCGCAGATGCGGCTTATTTGAGGACACTGGCGAAGAAAGTAGGAGATACGACAGGTGCAGACCGGCTGGCTTATTCCACCGCCGGTTCCCGCTGCGCTCGCACCGGCGGTGGGTATGGTAACAGATTCCTCCTTCCGTCGGAATGACAGAACGTGTATGGGAATGATGGGAAAGGGTACAAGAACCGCAGGCGCTAGAACAGGTATGGCAGGTATAGCAAGGCATACTTACAACAGTAGCAACAGAGCGGCGGCTTGGGCTAGGTGCACCTTTTGGCGCTCCACTGTTCGAGCGGTCAGCGAGTTTGGAGCGTCTTGATACTTTTGCCTCCTTTTTTCATCAAGGAGAAAAGCAAGGCCCCGCCGCACAGGTGAGGCTTTGAAACAAAGTCAGAATGAAGCAGCAAGATTCGCTATTTAAAAGTATATAAAGCTTATAATCAATATCTCAAGAGAGAGGTATACCAATCATTATTGAAATCACTTTACCCATGCAAGACCTGCGCGTAACCATCATACAAACCGCCCTGCACTGGCAGGATGCCGAAGCCAACCGGGAGATGTTCTCGGAGAAGCTCGCCGCCGCCGCTCCGGCCACAGACCTGATTGTGTTGCCCGAGATGTTCACGACCGGATTCAGCATGGAGGCGGCGCAGCTGGCAGAAGAAGCGGAAGGCCCCACGCTGCGCTGGATGCAGCAGGAAGCGGAGAAGCACCAGGCTGTGCTGACAGGAAGTGTGATTGTGAAAGCCGGCGAACAGTTCTTCAACCGTTTATATTGGGTGCGGCCCGACGGCAGCCATGCCCACTATGACAAGCGGCACCTCTTCCGGATGGCGAAGGAGCACCATACCTATACCCCAGGCAAGGAAAGGCTCCTGTTGGAGCTGAAGGGCTGGAACATCTGTCCGCTGGTGTGCTACGATTTGCGTTTCCCGGTGTGGAGCCGAAATAAGGGTAGCGAGTATGACTTGCTGCTTTACGTGGCTAACTGGCCCAAGCCTCGCAGCAACGCCTGGAGCATCCTGCTTCAGGCCCGCGCTGTGGAAAACCTGGCCTATGTGGTGGGGGTGAACCGTGTTGGCTCAGATGGCAGCAAACACCCTTATTCCGGCGACTCGGCCATCATCCACCCCAAAGGCTACAAACTATTGGAGACAACCGAGGTGGAAGGCATACACACCATCACCCTCAGCAGGCAGGAGTTGGTCGATTTCCGGGAGAGTTTTCCGGCGCACCTCGACGCAGATGCCTTTACGCTGGGATAAGCTGCAGCAAAAGTCGCTTCAATTCCTCTTCATCAGCCACTGCACTGTGCCGTATAGTTGGCCTGGCATGTAGCATGCGCGACAGGCGTGGGTGGTGGCCTAACAGCAGGAGGTGGCGCTGCGGCTGTGGCTGCAACAGCTCTTCAAGCAAGGGCATCAACTGGTTCAAGTTTCCCTCTCCGGCCTTCAAACAGACTATGGTTCCCGGTGTCTCCTGCAGGAGCCGCACGGCGTAGTGCTGTAGCATCTCCTCCGACCGTGTATCCAAATCAAAAACAGCTAAATTCGGGAAGTGCTGGCGCGCCCATGCCAGCACCGGCTGCCCAAAGTTTGGTTCATCCGATAAGTCCATCCACAGCAGCGCCTGCATCATTGAATCACCAGTTTGCGGGTCTCCTGTTTCCCGTCACGGGAGGTGGCGCGCAGCAGGTATACGCCCGCCTTCAGGTGATTCAGGTATAGCCGGTGGTTCCGGTTGAAGCTGTCACCTGCGGCGTACACCTGTCGGCCAATCATATCATGCAGCACGATGGCCACCGGCTCAGCGGCACGCACCTGCACGGGCTCCTGGCTTGTCGATGGGTTGGGGTATACCCGAAGCGCCAGCCCGTCTTCTTCCTGGCCAGGTATAGCTTTGTTGCCCGCGGTCTGCTCGAGCAGGTATAGCCCGCCGCCCCGGCTCCCGATGGCCAGGTATAGCTTGCCAGGCCCGCCAAGTTCTGCCAAGGCCAGGCTCAGTCCGCGTCCTAAACGGGTGGTGTGTACCTCTCCTGTCAAATCATTTTCTAGCAACTCGACAATGGCCGTGAAGTCGCCTGTGAGTTTGTCCTGAAAGTCGGGGAACACCCGCAGTTCTCCACTATCGTCCACGGTCAGCAGGTCGGGTTTTCCGTTGCCATCCAAATCTGCCACGGCGGGGTGCAGGTTGCGTCGCAGGAAATCGAAGCCGAGGCCGCCAAATCCCTGTTTCTCCAGCGCGAAGGTGTTGTTGCCGGTGTTACGGTAATAGTCCAGGGAGCCGCTCGTCTTCCCGACCAGCATGTCCAGGAGGCCATCACCGCTCACATCGAACAGGAAGGGGGCATCGCCAGTCGCCAGGTTGTGGAGCAGCTGCAGGTTGTC
This sequence comes from Pontibacter roseus DSM 17521, assembly GCF_000373265.1. Classification (GTDB taxonomy): domain Bacteria; phylum Bacteroidota; class Bacteroidia; order Cytophagales; family Hymenobacteraceae; genus Pontibacter; species Pontibacter roseus. Next base: position 603,087 of record NZ_KB890761.1, on the reverse strand, counting down.
TGCCCCGAAGGCATAGGGCTGCCCGGCTGCGGCGGTGTTGGCCATATAGCTTATCTGAGCGCCGCCATGATGCGACTGGTAGAAGAGCACCAGGTCAGGTTTGCCATCGCGGTTGATGTCAGCGAAGGAAGGCTTGATGGAGAGCATGTGCCGCGCCGCCAGCCCCAGGTAGTCATCCGTCTGCAAGGTATACGCAGGCGCTGTGGCGGTTCCGGTGTTTTTGTACAGGCTGAGCGAAGCGATGTACTCCCCGTTCCGGTTGGAGCGGCTGTTGCCCACCAGCATGTCCAGTTTCCCGTCGCCATCCACATCAGCGAAGGCCGGAAAAGCGCCCTCGCCCATGTCAATGGTCTGGTGCTGCAGAAAATCATCCTGCAAGAATTCAAAAGCAGGCTTATCGGCCTGCCCGGTGTTGCGGTAGAGCCATACGGAGCGCTGCGCCTCAATAGTGGCCTGGTGCAAGTCGGTGCCGTTCTCGTTGCTGTTCGGGGCTACCAGCAGGTCGGGTATGCCGTCAAACGTCACGTCTTCGTAATAGGCGGCGGGGAAGAGCTTGAAGCTGGCCGCTTTGGAGCTGGCGGGGAAGGCCGCGTCAAGACTCTCCATGCGGGCCAGCGCCTTAGTGCCCTTATTCTCCATCTTCACCAGGTTCTCGCACTCCACGTTGCCCATGAGCAGGTCTTTGTCGCCGTCTCCGTCCAGGTCGAGGGCCAGCAAGGCCGAGCCATCGTGCCCCGAGTGCAGCGGTCCGGCCATGCGGCACTGCACGCCAAACCCGAAGTTGTTGCAGCCGTGGCACTCGCTTATCTGTCCCCACCAGTCGGAGCCGAGCGTGAAGGCCAGCGAACCACAGGCTAGCCCTTCCTCCACCTGCATGTTCTGGTAATACTCCAAGGTATAGCCGCCGGAGAACTCCGTTATCAGAATGTCCAAGTCACCGTCGCCGTCCATGTCCACGATGGCGGGTATGTCGGCGTTGTTCATCTGCATGTTGATGTTGCTGGTGCCGCTGCGGCTCCTGTAGAAGAGGGCCTCCTGGGCGAGCACGAACTTGGAAAACTTGGCGTTGGTTGCCTCCTGCCGGTATACCTGTATGCCCAATGAGGTGCTGGTGAAAATGTCTTTGAGGCCGTCGCAGTTGTAGTCGCGCAGCAGCACCCAGTGCTCCAGCCCCTGCGGGAACATCGCCTCGTACTCCGGCGCGTATCGGTAGCCCCATTTGCCTCCCTCCTGCACCGCCAGGTAAGTGAACGCCTTGCGCAGCATCCTGTCGAAGATGAGGAGGTCGTCTTGCCCGTCTTTGTTGAGGTCGATGGTGGAGAACTGGGGGGCGTTGAGCCCGCCGCTCCATGGGTTGGAAAGGGCGCCGGTTGGCGTGATCACGGGCACATCGGTGCGCAGGCTGAAGCGCAGCGGCTCCTGGGCTACGACGTAGGATGTGGCTAGCAGGAAGAAAAGCGCGATGCGTAAAAAGTGTTTCATAGCGGTATGGCGTGTGCTCGGAGTTTTAAAAAGGGGTTCCGGGGGAGTGGTGTGCTATCGCTTTTGCGGTTTTGGGTGTATATTGCCGGTGCGGCCATGCACAGGTATGGCACCCTTGGCCGCAACGGCAAATTTCCAACTAAAATAAGCATTCCATGTCGAACAGCATCGACTTTCTTTACCAAAAATACCTGGAGTGCCGCCACGTCAGCACCGACTCCCGCGCACCTCAGGACCAGAGTATGTTTTTTGCCCTGAACGGCCCCAACTTCAAAGGCGCCAAATTCGCCCAGCCGGCGCTGGAGAGGGGAGCAAAATATGCCGTGGTGGATGACCCTGCCCTGGCGGCCGACAATGTGCTGGTGGTGGAAGACACGCTACAGGCGCTGCAGGACCTGGCGCGCCACCACCGCCGGCAGCTGAGCATACCGGTCATCGGCATCACCGGCAGCAACGGTAAAACCACGACCAAGGAGCTTATCTTCGCGGTGCTGAGCCAGAAATTCAACACCCTCTATACCCAAGGTAACCTCAATAACCACATTGGGGTGCCGCTCACGCTGCTGCGCCTCAAGCCAGAGCACGAAATGGCCATCATCGAGATGGGTGCCAACCACATCGGGGAGATTGCCTTGCTCAGCAGCATCGCCCAGCCTACCCACGGCATGATTACGAACATCGGCAAGGCGCACCTGGAAGGCTTCGGCAGCTTGGAGGGCGTGGCCCGTGGCAAGAGCGAACTGTACGTGCACCTGCTGGAGCATGGCGGCACCGTATTCGTGAACACCGGCAACGAGCACCTGATGCGCATGAGCCGCCGCATCGACAGCAAAATCACCTACCCGGCCCCCGGCGACTTCTATCACAGCGAGTTGCTGGAGGCCTCGCCTTATGTGGTGTACAAAGATGAGGAGGGGAATACGGTGCGCACCCAATTAGTAGGCAGCTACAACTACGAGAACATGGCCGCAGCCGCCTGCATTGGCAAGTTCTTTGGCGTGCCGCTCCAGAAAGCCAACGAGGCCATTGCTAATTACAGCCCGGTGAACAACCGCTCGCAGGTGATGCAGAAAGGCAGCAACACGCTCATCTTGGATGCTTACAACGCCAACCCGACTTCCATGGCCGCCGCTATACGCAACTTCGGCGGCATGAATGCGGCACGCAAGGTCGTGATTGTGGGCGATATGCTGGAGATGGGTGCTGAGAGTGCCGCTGAGCACAAGGCCATTGGCCAAATCATCGCGGAACAGAGCTTTGAAACCGTGCTGCTCTGCGGCCCGGAGATGCAACACGCCGCCGGAGCCGATAGCCGTTTCCACTACTTCGCCACCAAACCGGAACTACAGGCCTGGCTGCAGGCTAACCCGGTTACGGAGAGCTATGTGCTGGTGAAAGGGTCAAGAGGCATGGGCTTGGAAACATTGGTGGAGGTGCTGTAGATTCGTTTCATGCTTCATGAGAAGCGAAGGCCAGTGGTAAACTATACCACTGGCCTTCGCTTTTCAGTTCCTATACCTTCATCTGTTCTAAAACGGCGAGTCAAAGTCCTGCAGCAGCGGCAGCACTTCATCCTTCGTCGACACGATTGGCTCAGATATACCCCAGTCTATACCCAAGGCCGGGTCGTTCCAGAGGATGCCTCCCTCGGATGGCTGGTTATACACATTGGTGCATTTGTACAGGAAAACCGTGTTCTCCTCCAGCGCCACAAAGCCGTGCGCGAAGCCTTCAGGTATGTAGAGCATGTTGTGCTGTTCCGCATCTAGCACGCAGCTGACATGCTGCCCGTAAGTGGGAGAATCCTTGCGCAAATCCAAGGCTACATCCAGTGCCCTTCCCGATGATACCCGTACCAGTTTGCCCTGCGCGTAAGGTGGCCGCTGAAAGTGCAGCCCACGCAGCACCCCTTTTTTCGAGACGGACTGGTTGTCCTGCACAAACACCGGGTTGATGCCGAAGGGGGCAAACATCTTCTCGCTGTACGTCTCCATAAACCAGCCCCGCTCGTCTCGGAAAATGCGCGGCGTAAATTCAATCAGGCCTTCGATGTGGCAGGTCTTGGATTCCATCCTTTGGTCTTGAGTGCTGTGGTTTCGTTCTTGTGTGGCGGGTCCGCCAGGTATAGCGGGTATACCCACGCCCTCACTGAGAGCGTGAGCAAATATACACCTGTTTCCGTTGCTACCATGCTGGAGCGGCCATTTTAGCGCACCATCTCAAATTTTAACCTAACTTGCGTTTGCTCACGTGTACCCCCTAGCCGGCATAATCACGTACAAGAGTGCGCTGCTATACCTTCAGGCAGCGGGCAGCCAACAGAGCCCTGCCAATTATACCATGACGCATAAAGACTACTAATGGGTAAAAAACAGTTTTACGATACCGCCAAACCACAGGAAACGGCTGTGCTGGTGGCGGTGCCTGCTTATAAACAAACCGACGAGCAGACCAACGAGTACCTCGATGAGCTTGCCTTCCTGACCGAGACGGCAGGAGCCGTTTCACTGAAACGCTTCGTGCAGAAGCTGGACAAGCCAGATACGCGCACCTTCGTGGGCAGCGGAAAGCTGGAGGAGATAAAAGCCTATGTCACGGAGCATAGCATCGACATGGTCATTTTCGACGATGACCTGAGCCCCTCACAGGTGCGCAACATAGAGCGTGAACTGCAAGTCAAGATTGTGGACCGCAGCTTGCTGATTCTAGACATATTCGCTCTCCGCGCCAAAACCGCGCAGGCGCACACCCAGGTGGAGTTGGCCCAATACCAGTACCTGCTGCCCCGCCTGACCAACCTCTGGACCCACCTTTCCAAACAGAAGGGTGGTATCGGTATGAAAGGTCCCGGTGAGACGGAGATTGAAACGGACCGACGTATCGTGCGCGACAAAATATCCTTGCTGCGCGACCGCCTCGAGAAGTTTGAGCGACAGAACTTTGAGCAGCGCAAATCACGGGCAGGTATGGTGCGTGTGGCGCTGGTAGGGTATACCAACGTAGGCAAGTCCACCCTCATGAACCTGCTCTCCAAGTCCGATGTGTTCGCCGAGAACAAGTTGTTTGCCACCGTGGATGCCACCGTGCGCAAGGTCGTGCTCGACAACATACCTTTCCTGCTGTCTGACACGGTGGGGTTCATCCGGAAACTGCCCACCAAGCTGATAGAGGCTTTCAAATCCACGCTGGACGAGATACGAGAGGCCGACCTGCTGGTGCATGTGGTAGATGTATCGCACCCCTCCTTTGAGGACCAAATCGCGGTGGTGAACAACACCCTGCTCGACATCAACTCCGCTGACAAACCGGTGCTGCTCGTGTTCAACAAAATCGACCAGTACCTGGAGCAGCGCGAGCGCGAGCTGCAGGAAGACGGGCATGAGGTGCGGCCTTCCATCGAGGACCTGAAGGCGACCTACATGGCTAAAATCCATGCGCCTGCCCTGTTCATCTCGGCCACCAACCGCATCAACATTGAAGAGATGCGTGCGGAACTGCAACGGCGCGTGGCGGAAATACACTTTGAGCGGTACCCCAACAACGTATAAACGTACTATCATAAACAGAAGCGGGAAGGTCTACACAGGCTTTCCCGCTTCTGTTTTAGGACACGCACATGCCCTCGCAGCATGCTTTAACCTGCCCCTCACAACTATTTTCGTGTGCTTGCAGTAAACACCAACCATAGCAGCAGCAAGATGCGCTGCGGCTATGCCCTTTCTGAAAGACCCATATGAAAACCTTGTACATACTGCGACACGCCAAGTCTAGCTGGGAGTTTGAAGAACTGAGCGACCACGACAGGCCCCTGAACAAGAGGGGCCGCAGCGACGCCCCCCTCATAGGTCAGGAACTGGCCAGCAACAACGTCAAGCCGCAGCTCATCATCTCTAGCCCGGCCGTCAGGGCTATCACTACCGCCACACTTGTTAGTAAGGAACTGGATTACGATGCCGACGATATCGTGGTGGATGAGCGCGTGTACGGCGCCAGCCCCCAGGAGCTTCTGGAGGTGGTGCAACAGGCCCCCGCTGATGTGGAGAGCCTGATGCTGGTGGGCCACAATGAATCCATCTCTGATTTCGCCAATATGCTCTCGCCTAAGCATGTGTCCCGGCTCCCAACCGCTGGCGTGGTGGCGCTCAGCTTCAACTGCGACAGCTGGTACGACATCAGGAAAGACAATGCTGAGCTCCTGTTCACTGACTCCCCTAAGAACCATAAATAAACCAACCTGCTGAAGGTCTATGCGCCGCGTCTTCGCCCTTGCATGGCGCAGCAAAAGCATAGACCCAGCATCACCCAGATTACTGCCGCACCCGGCGAAACCAACACAATGGATATACAAAAGAACAAAACAAGCACCCCACTCCTGGTTGACCGCGAGTTGAGTTGGCTCGCCTTCAACTACCGCGTACTGCAGGAAGCAAAAGACAAAACGGTTCCGCTACTGGAGCGGGTGAAGTTCATGGCCATCTTCTCATCCAACCTCGATGAGTATTTTAAAGTACGGGTGGCCACACTCAAGCGCCTTATCAAGCTCAAGAAGAAAACCAGGGACAAGCTGGCCGAGGACCCTTCCGCTACCTTTGACCAAGTAATGCTGGAGGTGAAGCGCCAGCAAGAAGAATTCGGCAAGGTGTTCCGCGACGGCATACTGGCAGACCTGCGGGCAAACAACATCCTCCTCCTCACTGAAAACGACCTGAGCCCGGAACAGCAGAAGTTTGTGCGCGAGTACTTCGCAGAGCACATCCAGCCCCTGATACTGCCATTGCTCCTCGATGAGACGGAGACGCACTTCTTTCTCAAAGACCAGACGGTATACCTGGGCGTACACCTGTTCGAGCCGAAAGAGAAAGACCTGAAGCCGCACCGCTTCTCTATGCTGGAGATACCCACCAAAAAGCACGGCAGCCGCTTCGTGAAACTTCCCACCGTGGATGACCAGCGCTACGTCATGTTTCTCGACGACCTCATCCGTTTCTGCCTGCCGGAGCTGTTCCCGCAGTATGGCAAGTTTGAGGCGCATGCCGTGAAGGTGTCGCGTGATGCCGAGCTGGACATAGAGGAGGAGGTATCGGGCAACCTGATGGCCAAAATCAAGAAGAGCCTGCAGAAGCGGGAGACGGGCTACCCGGCCCGCCTCTTGTATGACCCCGAGGCGCCTCAAGTACTGCTGGAGGCCATTATGGCCCACACAGGTATATCGGAGGAGGAACTGGTGGAAGGCAGCAAGTACCACAACTTCCGCGATTTTTTCGGCTTCCCGGATTTCAACCTGCCAGACCTCAAGTACTCCCCGCAGCCCAACTTGGTGCACCCAGAGCTGGAACAGGAAAAGAGCCTGATTGAGGCTATGAAGAAAAAGGATTACCTGGTGCACTACCCGTACCAGTCCTTTGACTACGTGCTGCGCCTCTTCAACGAAGCTGCCCGCGACCCCAAAGTGACCGCCATCAGTGCCACGCTTTACCGTGTGGCCGAAGACTCAGCCGTGGCCAAAGCCCTGGTGAAGGCCGCTAAGAACGGGAAGCTGGTGACCGTGGTGGTAGAACTGAAAGCTCGTTTCGATGAGGAGTCGAACATTTTCTGGGCGGGTAAACTGCAGAAAGCCGGAGCGAACGTCATCTTGGGCGTGCCTGACCTCAAGGTGCACTCCAAACTGGGCCTCATCACGCGCAATGAGAACGGCAAGCTGGTGAACTATACCTACCTGAGCACTGGCAACTACAACGAGGACACCTCCAAAATCTACTGCGACCACGCCCTGTTCACGTGCAACAAAAGCATTGCGCAGGATGTGGAGCAGGTGTTCAACTTCTTTATAGACCGCCAGCCGGACAAGAAATTCAAAAAGCTGCTGATGGCGCCCATCAACATGCGGGACCGTTTCGTGGAGCTCATCAACCGTGAGATGAAGCACGCCAAGCAAGGAAAGCCGGCCTCGATGATACTCAAAATGAACGCCCTGCAGGATGAGCGCATGATTCGAAAGCTCTACGCCGCCAGCCAGGCTGGCGTGAAGATACAGCTGATTGTGCGGGGCATCTGCTGTCTGGTGCCGGGCGTGGCAGGCTTGAGTGAGAACATCACCCTGCGCAGCATCGTGGACCGCTACCTGGAGCACGCCCGGGTGTACATCTTCCACAACAACGGCGAGGAGCAGTACTATGTCGCCTCCGCTGATTGGATGACGCGCAACCTGAACCGCCGCGTGGAGGTGGCTTTCCCGCTCCTGCAGCCTGACCTGGTGGAGCAGGTACGGACCATCATCGACTTCCAGCTGGCAGACGACACCAAGGCACGCGACTTCGACAACACCTATGTGGAGCATGCGGCCGCCACCCATACCCGCTCCCAGTACGCCACTTACGAATACCTGCGCCAGCTTGTACCCGAGGGCATGAACCCTGCCAAAGAGTCTAAGTAAGTGACCTTCCTTAAAACGTAAAAAGCCCGGACCGCTATACCTGCAGTCCGGGCTTTTTGCTGTTACGCTGGCGCTCTACCTGTTCTGGCTTCGCTCCAGAAGCTTGCGCGGCGGCACGGCGTATAGCTCCACACCTATGTAGCCCGCTCCAGCCAGTGAGTTTTTGATTAGCCAATCCCGTGAGCCCACCTCATCAAAGACCCTGTGGCGGTAGTATTGCCGGAAGCCGCCCTCGACTGCGAACCACAGGAAATCATAAATCTCCTGCTCCAGTCGCAGCAGCCCTTTTATGTCAGTGCGGCGCAACTCTATGTCGTTGAACTGCGAGAGAGGCGGGTCGCCGGCAAACATGTTGTAGCTGGCTCCTTCTATCCTATACCCTGTGTAGAGCAGGGTCTTCTCAGACACGTTGTAGCGCAGGCGCGCATTGGCCGGGAAGATGGACTCCACCCCCCATTTGTCGTTGAAAGTGCGGTTGTAGAGGATGCCCGGGTACAGACGCCGCCTGCCGAAGGTATAGCCCAACTGGAACCCAACGCCCCACGCAAAGCCAGGGCTCCTCTTCCAGCCATAGGCCACATCAATCGTCGTCTTGAGGTAATCCGAAATACTGATGTTGTCCCGGGTATAGTCGCCGTTCAGCTCGGCCTTGGCCCGCACCAGGTAAAAGTTCACTTCGTTGGGAGAATGCAGAAACGCTAGCTGCAGCCCCAGGCTCTTTAGGTTTTTGTCCTCCAGGTTGTTGTAGAGGCTGTAGGATACCGGCGTCACGTTCTCGAAGTTGAACTCCTCAAAGCTGTGGTCTATACCTAGAATCAGCTTGGTCTTGGGCTTGTTCATGACGGGTGCCAGCGCCCGCACCGAGAACTTGTTATGGCGCCTCACGCGGGCCCTGCCGTTGCCCACCTCCGGGTCGTCAGACTCTGATTCGAAGTCGAACTGAGGCAACCGCTCATACCCGATGACGATACCCCGGCTCTTACCCATACCCCGCACGCCGGGGCTGGCATACTCAATGGACTGCTTTTGAATGTCGGCCAGTTCCTTGGCGGTTTCCTGCGCTGCAGCCTGTTGCCCCCAGAGTAGCAGGGGCAGTACAAGCAGTTTCGGTAATGTTAACTTCATAGTTTTGTGTCAGTGTTAGGCGGCAAATCAAACTAAAAGTGCCGCTGGTTGCGGCACTTACTATACGTTCCTGGTCGTATTTAGAATAAAAAGCCAAAGCTTAATGTCCAGAGCTTGTCTACATCTCCTTTGGCGTAAGTCAATACAATCACGTTCTTGTTCATGATGTCGGCCCATACACCGCCGCCCACACCGGTGTGCAGGTTCCGGAAAAAGCCCTCCCTGTCGTCGCCGTCGTAGTACACGCGCCCGGCATCGTACAGGCCCAGCACACCCAGCTTAGCCGGGGTCAGGAATAGATTGAAGTCGAACAGCTGCAGACGGGCCTCGGCATTGGCGAATACGTAGCTGCGACCCGCGAAGCGCGTACGCCGGTAGCCGCGCAGGTTGTCCATACCTCCCAGGGTGTTGGCCTGGTAAAAGCGGAAATCCCCGAAGTTATGCGCCGCTCCCAGTCGCCCCGCCCAAGTGAGCTGGAACGGAAAGGCCGGGCTGAGGTAGAAGCTGAATGCGGTGCTCATGTGCGTATAATCGAGTCGCTCCCCATCGGTCTGCCTGTTGTAGCTAATGAGGTTATGAAGGCGCATACCGATGCGGGGGTTCTTTTGGTTGCCCTCCCCCAGTATGTCCAGGTCGGCGAATGCCCGCAGTCCCACATAGTGCTGCGATTCGAATTTGTTTTCTTCAAAATCATAGGTACCGGCCTCCATGCGTCCGTTCCGCGCTTCATCTACCAGGAAGGTCTCGTTCTCGGAATCCACCACCCTGAAGCGGTCGTAGGTCGGGCCGATGCCGATTTTGAAGAAAGGTGCCAGGTTGTTGTTCAGGTTGGCCCCCACGCTGATGCGCTTGAACCGAACCCGGTAGTAGGAGTCATCGAAGCTGTCCTGCTGCCGGGTGTTGTTGCCATAGCCATAGAAATTGCGCTGGTACTGCGGCCCCTGTATAGCCCCCTGCAGCCCCAGGTTCCATTTCCCCAGCACCTGCCGGATGTCTCCGTTGTAGCGCACGTTGAAAGAATTGGTATAGAAGGCGTAGTTGGCCTCCAGCAGCTGCTCCGAGGCGTAGGGGTTTTTGCGGAACTTGTGCGTACGCCACAGCACGCCTGCCCCTACAAACAAGCCATCATCCACGTTGTACTCAAACGACAGCCGCGGGCCCCAGTAAGGCAGTTTGTAGTTGTCGCGGTCATAGAAGTTGACGTCGGGCGAAATAGCCGTGCGGTCTTTCGTTTCAGGGCCTAAGGCAAACTTATTTCCCTCTTCAGTGTCATACACGATGGTGTGCTTCTTGATGCCCGCTACACTGGAGTTGTCTGTGATGATGTCTTCGTCGTTGCCGCCAATGATGCGCACCAGTATACCTTTGTCCACGTTGCCGGCCACCTCAAACTGGTCCAGTCCCCGCTGCCCGTACAACCGCAGCTCCTTCGTCTCATCGGTGTAAAACGTTCGTTGGAAGAGCGTGTCACGCAGCTCACCCTCCTTGTTGATTTTATAGACCGTGAGTTGCGTCTGCTGGTCGTTCAGCCTATTGACGATGAAGCGCTCGTGCTTGTCGCTGCCCGCCACATCCACCATGGTGGATAGGTGCTCATAGTATTCCTCAGCGGCCTGTGGCAGTTTGTCGCGCCGCGACTTCAGCTTGGCTATAATCTCCTGCCCCGAGAGGGCGCGTACTTCTTCCGGCCACTGGCCCACAGCCTCCTCAATTACCTGGTCGGTCACGCTGGCCTTTATCTCCTCGGCCTGCCTCAGCCAATCTTCCCGTGTCACGCGCGGTGTGAAGGTACGGTCAAGGGTCAAGGCGCTCAGGTTGAGGCCGACAATGTCGCCGTAGTCGTACCCGAAGTTCTGCACATTGCGCAGGCCCCATTTGCGGGTGGCCAGCCAGGGCAGTACCCCATCCGCTTTGAAGAACACTTGGTCGCGGTCCCTTGGTATCGGGGTGTATACCTTGCCACTGTCGGTTTTCTCCTCTTTCCAACGCCACTGCCCTTCGTGCCGATCCCAGTCGCCCACGAGCATGTCGAAGAGGCGCGCCCGCACGAAGGCCTGCTGGTCCACCTTGTTGTCGTTGTCCTGCCGTAGTTCCCGCAGCACCTTGTCTGTGCCTACCAGGTTCTCAGCGAAGCCCAGGCTGGCTACATCTTCGTGGTTCTCGTCGGCGTCTTCCTCCAGAAAGGCCAGCGTGTTACTGAACTCATCCATGTACTGCCGCAGGTATGGCGTCTGGGGTATGTACACCAGCTTAGGGTTGGTGTGGAATACGCCTGCTGCGTCCGCCAACCTAGGTATGACCAAGGCACCATACGGGTGCTGCGCCGATACCTGGTCCTGGAGCAGTGCCTGTGCCGCGGTCTGTCGCAGGTACTCGGGCAGCGCCATGGTGGGGTCTTTGTCTACGGCGCGTAGGGTATACTCCCGCGCCTCCGGGTTCCGGACCTTGAGGGAGGCCGTCTGCTTGCCGCCGCCCTTCTGGTAGGGTGTCAGGCCTCCCATCTCCTGGCGCATGTCCAGCAGTGGCACCTCCACCGGCACAGCCCACTCCTGCCGGTAGTGCTCCCCTAGCAGCGTGCGGCGCAGGCCCTTTGTTCGGTAGTTGTCATTGGCAGCCACTGTTATGGTGCTGTCGGCATAGTTGGTCTTGTCTACCACAGTCTCTCTTCTACGACGCGGCTCCTTGGCGTAAAGCGGTGTCCGGAAGGTAAGCGTGCCCTCCGAGCCGTCTCCCTCCGGCATCCAGAATTCCACCCATACCTCTCCGTTTTCATAGTAGAGCACTTTGGAGAAACCCTTCACCTCGTGGGTATACATGGCGTTGCCTCCCGGCCTTACATGTTGCGTCTTGCAGCCGGAGCCGCTCACAATGTGCGAGAGCTTGTTGTGCTTGAAGTGCTGCAGCGAGTGCTCATGCCCTGCGGCATACACAATGTTGTCATACTTGTCGAAGATGTTGAGCAAGCCCTCAATGTAGGCCTGGTAGCGGGGGTGCGGCATATCCTGCAAGATGCCGCCGTACTTCCGGGCGAAGGGGTAGATGGAGCCGATGACGGGCAGCGGCAGGTATATCCAGTCGCGCAGCATGGTGAGCGGGAACACATGGTCTGTGAGGGTGAAGAAGCCGCCATGGTTGCCCCGCGTGAACAGCGGGTGGTGCGCTACCACCATGATGTTGGTTCCCTGGTTCTTCTCGATGATGTCTTCCAGCTTCAGCAGGAAGTCCACCTCGGTGGAGGCCCAGCAGTTGCTGCCAGAGCCATAGGGCCTGTCGAAAGGGTGCAGCCACCATTCCGAGTCAATGGCGATGAGCACCAGGTCATCGCTTATCTTCACCTCGTAGGGCCCTGGGCATCCATCACCGGGCACGTAGAAATCGCCCCCTGTCACAATCCCTTCCTCGGTGAGGTATTCGTTCACGTAGTTCTGCTGCCGCACCACGAACTCTATACCGCCCCGACCGCTGTGGTTCCAGTCGTGGTTTCCGGGTATCATGTACTTCTCGCCGGGGTAGCCTTTGAGCACATCGAGCTGCGCATTGAGCCGTTGCTCCGACACCTCCCGGTCATAGCGGCCCGGCTCAGGCAGGCCGTTGTGGTACACGTTGTCACCCAGAAACACGGTAGTGCTCTGCGAGCCGGCTTCCAGCATCTGCTTTCGCATGAGCTTCAGGGAAGGCTCCTGCTGTTTCAGGTCTGGGGCGCCCACGTCCCCTATCAGAAAGACGGTATACTGGAGTTTGTTGTCCGGGGTGGGTTGCTTTTCTTTCCAGTCCAACACGGAGCGGCTGTAGTAAGGCTTATAGGTAGAGCAGGCTTGGAGCAACAGCAGGCATAGGCCTACTGCCAAAGGGCGAAGTATAGATGACATCAGCTGGTTTCCGTTTCTCATAATGGTGGTAGGCTTGTCGTGCTGCTGGGGAAACAGCAGGCAGGCGCACGGTGTGCGTGCAGTTGCATGACCCTGGCTGCGACTGCGACATGTAGGCATGAAAGTACTGTGTACCGCATAGTGGTTCTGTAGCTGCTCATCCGCGTTTCCTGCCGTGCCGGCAGGAGGCGCCGCGGGAGCGGCCGGACTGAGGTTCTAAACGTAGAGAGGCGGCAATTAGTTATTACGCTGCACCGGGTCACCATAGCTGCCTAGCATTGCTCTGAACGCTACAAAGCCCTGTTTGGAGCCGCTTTCAACAAAAAGCTGTTTTCACCGTAACGCCAAATTGAAAACAGCACCACTTCAACAGCCACCGGCACCCGTGCAACAGCTGCACGGCCTCCAGCCAACCAGGGGCAGCAACCATTATGGAAGAACAGAATATAGTGAAACAAGCCAGTGAGTATGTGTTCAGGCTATTCAAGGAGCAACTGTCAAAAAAGCTTGTATACCATAACTATAAACATACATTTGAAACTGCTAACGAAGCCCGTCAGTTGGGTGAGATGCACAGCCTGAGCCCTGAGGAACTGCAGGACCTGGAACTGGCCGCCTGGTTCCATGATACCGGCTACGTGAAGGTATATGACGGGCATGAGGAAGAGAGCGTACAGTATGCCACCGCCTGGCTGCAGGAACAGGGGTACCCGCAGGATCGCATCGCCCGCATCGCCGAGTGCATCCAGGCCACCAAGCATGGCACCCAGCCCACCAGTCTGCTACAGGAAATCATAGTGGACGCCGACATGTCCAACATCGGCAAAGCGTCTTTCTTCTCGACGGCGGAACTGCTGCGCGTGGAGTGGGAAATCTTCAAGGACCAGTTCTTCACAGACCAGGAGTGGGCCCAGTTCCAGATGGATTTCCTGCTGTCTACCAGCTTCCACACCGACCAGGCGCAGCGCAAGTATGCCGAGCAGTTGGGGCTGAACATACAGCAGCAGCGCAACATGGTGCTCAAGGAGGCCAAGAAGCTGAAGAAGGAAGAGAAGAAGTATCAGGAGACGCTGGCACAGCCCAAGCGAGGCATTGAGACCATGTTTCGGAACACCTACCGTACACACCTCAACCTGAGCGCCATAGCCGACAACAAAGCCAACATGATGATCAGCCTCAACGCCATCATTATGTCGGTCATCATCACCTACCTGAGCACCAAGAGCTCTGTCACCGGTGCTGAGTTTGCCCAGCACCGCTCCCTGCTTATACCTGTGGGCATGCTGCTTCTCACCACCCTAGGCTCTGTCGTGTTCGCCATCATCTCGGCGCAGCCAGAGGTAACGAGCTTCTCACTGAACAAGAAAAAGCTCAACAGCCGCAAGGTGAACCTGCTTTTCTTCGGCAACTTCACCAACATACCGCTGGAGGATTTCCAACACGGCATGCACGAAATCATGCGCGACAAAAAATCGCTGTACAACAACATGATTACCGACATTTACTACCTGGGTGATGTGTTGAGCCGCAAGTACAAAATCCTGCGCATCTCCTATACCATCTTTATGGTGGGGCTGGTGCTGACCGTGATAGCCTTTGGCATATCCATTGCGTATTACTAGGCCGCCTGGCTTTCATCTTAACATTGTATATAGTCAGAATTTGCATTAGATTTGTGCTGCATATGCAGTTCATAGCACATTTCGTGCGCGCCGAGCAGCATTCCGGCCCTGTAGTTCAACGGATAGAATAGGAGTTTCCTAAACTTTAGATAGCAGTTCGATTCTGCTCGGGGCCACACCGGTACAACCACAGAAAGCCTGGGCTGCCTCAGGCTTTTTTTGAATCAGAGGGTGTGCCTGAGCCAGGGCGATTTCAAAAGAAGCGGGAGTATGTTTTCAAAATCTATATTTGTTTCTTATATTGAAGCAGCAGCAACACTCCCTTCCACCCACATGAAAACAACTTTACTAACCTTAACCCTCGCTGCCTGCTCCTTGCTCTCTTCCTGCCGAGATGGCGAGCGGGGAAACCTGGTGAGAGACGAATCAGAGACCACCGTGGCCAGTGAGACCGGGGCCGCCATTGCCTATCCTGCCGACGTTATCTATGCCACCAAGCCCCTCATCAGCGGCGAGGTATACAAAACAGCAAGTTTTCAGGGCATAAGCCTGGTGCACTTCGACACGACCCAGGTTATCCAGGTGCTGGACACGGTGGATGAGGTGTTCGTGAAAGCCCGCATCCAACGAGACACTGCGGCGTATACCGGCTTCGTCTCCAAAGCAATTCTGCCGGAGTAAACATGTAGGACAAGCGATAAAACCAGAAGGGCCGCCCGATTGATACCGGGCGGCCCTTCTGGTTCTGGCGTATCCTGCCAATTTTATTTCACTACGACCCGTCTCACAGAGCTGTAGTTGTCCGTCTCTACCTTCACGTAGTACAATCCTTTGGCAAACCGATTCAGGTCGATAGTCTTCGTAGACTGCAAATCAGCATAGCTCAGCACCTCATGGTATATTTCATTGCCGATGACGTTGATAATCCGTAAGTCCACTTGTTGGGCATTCAGATTATTGAAGGAAATCGTGAAAATCCCGTTGTTCGGGTTGGGGTAAATAGACACTTCTTTATCCTGCTGCTCCACCAGTTGTGGTTTCCCCTTGGCCTCGCTCTGGCTAGAAACAGGGCCACGCACCTGGGCCTGCGCCGTAACAAAGGCGAAACAGATAAAGACAGTAAGTATAATTTGTTTCATATAGGAAATTTAAGTCTTGTTTGCGTAATGTAATGCAAAAGTTGTTCCATATTCTAAACGTTCAAGCTCGTATTTTGTTCTTGTGTTATACCCTACAAAACAGGTGGTTTCACTAAATTTCTCTCTTATTTTTTGGACTTTGCAAATATAGCTTATACTTGATACACGTAGCCGTCATAGGAGGAGGACTCGCAGGGCTCACCAGCGCCATTGCAATGGCTGCTCAGGGACTTTCTGTAGTCTTGATAGAGAAAAAGTCCTACCCCTTTCACCGGGTGTGCGGCGAGTATGTTTCCAACGAAGTTTTGCCATACCTGCATTCTATTGGCGCCGACCCAAGCCCGCTCCACCCTGCCAATATCAGCCGGTTCCTGCTCTCTTCTCCTGCCGGCAAAACGCTGGAGACACCCCTGGACTTAGGGGGTTTTGGCATCAGCCGCTATACCTTGGATAACTTCCTGTACCAACACGCGCTGGCACATGGAGTAGAAGCTAGGCTGCGTACCACGGTTCAGGAAGTACAATTTGCAAATGACAGATTCGTGCTCCGCCTGTCGGGCGGCGACACGTTGGAGGCGGCCGTGGTAGTGGGGGCCTACGGCAAGCGCAGTTCCCTGGACCGGCAACTGGGCCGCGCCTTCTTCCGTGCCCGGTCTCCTTATATTGGGGTGAAGTACCACCTGCGCCTCGACATGCCCACCGATTTGATTGCGCTGCATAACTTCCAGGATGGGTACGCCGGCATATCGGCCATAGAGGATGGCCGCCACTGTTTCTGCTACCTCACCACGCGTGAGAACCTGCGCCGGCACGGTTCCATACCTGCCATGGAGCAGGCCGTCCTGCACCAGAACCCGCACCTGCGCCGCATCTTCCGGGAAGCGGAGTTCCTGTATGAGCAGCCGGAAGTCATCAACGAGATATCCTTCGCCACCAAAACCTGTGTGGAGAACCACATGCTCATGTGCGGCGACGCGGCCGGCATGATAACGCCCCTCTGCGGCAACGGCATGGCCATGGCCATACATGCTGGCAAACTGGCGGCGGAACAAGTGGTGCAGTACTTTGCCGGAGGCCGCAACCGGCAGCAACTGGAGGCCGGGTATAGCCGCGCCTGGAAGAACCAGTTTGAACGCAGGCTGCAGGTGGGACGTGCTGTGCAGCATCTTTTCGGCAGTCCTCTGCTTTCTGAGTTGACCGTAGGTGCTTTGAAATACAGTCCTGCTGCCGTCCGGCTCATCATGCGCCAGACGCACGGCCTGCCCTTTTAATCCATTTTATCCTGCCAACATCTTAACAGCTGCAGCTTCCGTACTTAGAGCATACTTTAGCTGATGCGCGCTTTCTGCAGGAATTTGCCAAACCTATCGGCCTGCTGCCTGTTCCTGCTGTGATGCATCGCGCTGCTTTTGCTCAACAGTAAAGCGGTGCGGAGCGACAGGTATACCTGCTGGTCATGCGCACCCGGCAGCAAGCATCTAACACGACACCACGACACATGAAAAGCTACATATGCGGCATCGGCACAGCTAACCCGCCACACAAAATTCCACAGATGCAAGTCGCTGACTTCATGGCCGCCGCCCTTCGGCTGGATGAGCAGGGAAGCCGTAAGTTGAAGGCCCTCTACCGGGTGTCGGGCATTGGCCAGCGCTACAGCGTACTCGAGGACTATACCCGCCAGAACGGCGACTATACCTTCTATCCCAACACGCTTGACCTAGAGCCTTTCCCCACGGTACAGCAACGGATGGAGGTATACCGTAAGCATGCCGTGGATTTGTCGGAGGAGGCAGTGCGAAACTGCCTGCAGCAGCTCAGCGGCATATCCATGCAGGACCTGACGCACCTCATTACCGTGAGTTGCACAGGCATGTATGCCCCCGGGCTGGACATTGAGTTGGTGGAGCGGCTGGAGCTGAACTCCTGCGTGCAGCGCACGGCTGTCAATTTCATGGGCTGCTATGCCGCCTTCAATGCTATCAAGCTGGCTGACGCCATCTGCAAAGCCGACTCTTCGGCCAAGGTGATGCTGGTGTGCACCGAAATCTGTACCATCCATTTCCAAAAGCATGCGGAGCAGGACCACATCGTATCGAATGCGCTGTTCGGTGACGGGGCCGCGGCCGTGCTCATGCAGGGGCAGCCCTGCCAGGAGGTGAGCCTTGAATTACAGTCTTTCCACTGCGACCTGGCTCCTGCCGGCAAGCGCGAGATGGCCTGGCACATTGGCGACACCGGCTTTGAGATGACGCTTTCCTCCTACGTGCCGGACCTCATCAAAAGCGGCATCCGGCAGCTGACGGAGCGGCTGCTGCAGGGGCTCAAAACGAGCTTTCCTGAAATCAAGCTCTTTGCCATACACCCTGGCGGAAGGCGCATTCTGGAGGTGATTGAGCAGGAGTTGGGCATGAGTCGCGACGACAACCGCTTTGCCTACCAGGTGCTGCACAAGTTCGGGAACATGTCATCGGCCACCGTGCTGTTTGTGCTCAAGGAGCTGATGGAGAGCCTGACCCTGAAAGAGCGGGACGAGCCGGTGCTGAGTTTCGCCTTCGGCCCGGGCCTTACCTTAGAATCTATGTTGTTAAAGGTGCACTATGCTGAAGCAACGGTCGTATGAGCCTGAGTTGATGGATGACCTCAACCTGTCGGGGGACGAGCTGCGCCGAAACCTGGAGGAACTGGAGGTCATCAACACCTGGCTGGGCGGGTACAAAGTGGTGCTGAATGCCCTGGAAAAACTGCTGGCTGGCTACTCGGGCCCTCCCCTGCACATAGCGGACATTGGCTGCGGCGGCGGCGACACCCTGCGCAGCATTGCTAAGTGGGCACGCCGCAAAAACATCAAGCTGCAGCTGACAGGTATAGACGCTAATGATTTCATGGTGCAGTACGCCCGGCAGCGCTGCGGCGGCTTCCCTGAAATAGCAATAGAACAGCAGGATGTCCTTTCTGGTCAGTTCCAGCAACAGCAATATGACATCATCGTTTGCAGCTTGTTCTGCCACCACTTCACCAACGAGCAGCTCGTTGCTATGTTCCGCCAATTGCACCGGCAAGTGCTTATAGCTGTCATCATCAACGATTTGCACCGCCACTGGCTGGCGTATTATTCCATCAAGTGGCTGACCCGCATTTTCCCGACTTCTTACCTGGTGAAGAACGATGCGCCGCTCTCTGTGCGGCGGGCCTTTAGCCGCGAGGAGCTGGAGCGGCTGCTGCACGAAGCGGGTGTAGACAGGTATAGCCTGCAGTGGATGTGGGCCTTCCGGTGGCAGTTGCTTTTGGAAAAGCCTTAAAATTAGTATCTTAGTGAAACACAGCCTTTGGCATACGAAGCTTTCATCCTCCTGCTATACCTTGTGCGGCTTTAACACACAGTGACAGGACGAAGCTGCCAGGCCGCAACCAAACAAAAAAACATGAGCAAAAGCACAATCAACTTCTGGATTCTCTTCACAGTCTCCCTCATCCTGTCTGTTCTGGTCATCTCTATTTTCGTGAAGGTGCTGAAGGCGGCGCTGTTCATCATCCTGGTGCTCGTTCTGGCCCCAATCATCTACATTGTGCTCAAGCAGGTCATGCCGGGTACCAAGGGGGAGCAGAAAGACGAAGGCGACAAGCTCAAGACCAGGTACTAGCCCTAGAAGAAGAGATGCTGCGCCAGCCGGAACGTGTTGGCGTGCGCCTCCACGATGTGGGCAATCTGCTTGGAGTAGCCGCCGCCCATACTCACCGTGACGGGGAGTTTGTTTTTGGCGCAGGCTTCCAGCACCAGCCTGTCGCGTTCGCGGCAGCCCTCTATGCTCAAGCCCAGCTTACCCAATTTGTCAGTTGCCAGCACATCCACCCCAGACTGGAAGAACACGAATTCCGGCTCCTGCTCCTCCAGCAGTTTCGGCAGGTGCTCGCGCAGTAGTTTCAGGTAGGTTTTGTCATCAGTGCCCTCCGCCAGCGGTATATCCAAGTTAGATTTCTCTTTATGGAAAGGGTAATTGTGGCCGCCGTGCATGCTGAAGGTGAACACGCGCGGCTCGTCCTGGAAAATCTGAGCTGTTCCGTTGCCCTGGTGCACATCCAAATCCACTACCAGCACCTTGCTGATACTCTTATACCTGAGCAGGTGGTTGGCTGCTATGGCGATGTCGTTGAGCAGGCAAAAACCCTCCCCCCTGTCCGTGAAAGCATGGTGCGTGCCGCCCGCTATGTTCATGCCGATGCCATACTCCAGCGCGAAAAGCGCCGCCTGCAGCGTACCGTTCATGATGACGATTTCCCGCTGCACCAGCTCCGCTGAAAGCGGAAACCCTGTCTTGCGTATCTCAGATGGGCTGAGCTCCAGGTTGCGCAAGCGCTGCCAATAGGAACCGTCGTGCGTGTCCAGGATATACTGCTCCTCGAGTGGCTGCGGCGCAAACAGATTCGCCTCTGTGATAGTGCCTTCGTAGAGCAACTGCTCCGGCAACAAGTCATATTTGGCCATCGGGAAGCGGTGGCCTTCCGGCAGGGAGTGGGCGAATTTCTCAGACCAGGCGATTTTCAACATAGCGCAAATTTAACAAATCCGGGGCGGCACTGGTTTGCGGTGCATCAAATTAAAATAACCTTTCCTCCTATACCTCCTCTGATACAGTGCAATTTACTACGCACAGAGGCAAGGCCTGGCAGAAATGCACATCGGTGAATAAGTGCCGCAAACTATATAGAATTGTGCCTACAAAGCGGCTTTTGCCTGTGGATAAATGTGGATAACTATGTTGATTTGTGTGAATTATCCACCGTTTACTGTTAACACCCTGTTAATTTCAGGTCTATTTCTTCACAATTTCACAACACGCCATCTCAACGTGCAAAAAAGTCAACGCTATGTAAAGCTACCGGCACCCAGTTGTTGTACACCTGATTTACCTTTTATTTGCCTTTTTTCCCCTACATGATTAGCCAGGCCAGTGCAAATTGCACAGTAGATATGCAAAGCGTGAGGTGCGGCAGCTCATGTGCTAGAGCATGGATTCCTATAGCATTGAAAACCCGAACTCCAACACTGCTATACCTTCGGACCCAAGCGCAACCTTTATATCTCAAATTCGATATATTAGCAGGACCATAAGCGCCCCAGTGCATACCCACCTATACCTTGAACCACACCCAACAACCCACAACATGAAGAAGCCCATACTGTTTGCGATAACATTCCTGTTTTCACTCTGCACCTACGCCCAAGACGAATCCTATGGCCCCTCGGCGGGACGGCAGAACCACAACCTGTCTAGTTCTCCTGGCAATAACTCTGGCTTCGGCATAAAGGGCGGCGTAAACTTCGCCAGCCTGGAGGGCAGCGACAAAGATTTGTTGGGCAGCATCAGTGGGCTCACCAGCTTCCATGCTGGAGTGTTTACGCAATTTGCTATCGGCGGCGGCTTCTTCTCCATACAGCCCGAGGCACTCTACTCCCGCAAGGGCATGGAACGCAACGACTCCACCTTCCGCTACGACTATCTGGAAGTGCCTGTGCTGGCCGTGTTTAACATCACAGAGAACGTGAGCGTCCACTTCGGTCCGCAAGTGGGGTTGATGTTAGCGTCGAAGGAAGAGGATAAGGAGATTGACCTGGAGCCTTTCAACACCTTCGACTATGGTATAGCCGCCGGTGGCGAGGCTCGTGTCAGCCGCTTCAGGTTGGGTGCGCGCTACAACCTGGGCTTTGCCGACCTGCGCAAGCAGAACGACCTGGGGCAGAAAATCAATCAGGACATCAAGCACGGGGTATTTCAGGTATACCTGGGAGTAGGCTTCTAACCGCGTATCCTGGCTGCCTGTAGGTGCTTTCCCCTCCACTCGATTAGCTCAGCCTAACCGCTTAGCCACCTCTTTGCGTATTTAAAAGAACCGGCGTCGGGTGGATTCGGCATCGGCAAGCACCTGGTATGATGAGCAGACACCGACATAGCGGCATTACAGCTGTATGGGCAAGCTTACTGGTGGCACTCCTGTGCTGCTGCGACACAACCGTGCAAACGGATGTGGCAGAGGTAGGAGCCGCCGTCAGAAGCCTTCACTCCGGTAGCTTCGACGAGACTTTCCGGATTGACACAGCCAACAGCACATTGACTTGGGTCGGGGCCAAAGTGACAGGCAGGCACAACGGCATCATCAAGATTCAGGAAGGGCACATCAACCTGCACAATGGGATGGCGAGCAGCGGCAGAACGGTTTTTGACATGCAATCCGTGCGCTCAGAAGACAAACGCATTGGCGAGGCTGCCAATAAGAAACTGACGGGGCACCTGCGGTCAGTAGAGTTCTTTGATGTGGAGCAGCACCCAACCGCCCTGTTCGAAATCACCTCTGTTGCGCCTTATGACAGCACCTCCCGCCAGGAGCCGGTTTACGGCACCAACCACTCGAAGGAGCATCGCATCAAGAACCCCACGCACCGCGTCACGGGCAACCTGACCATCAAGGACGTCACCAAAAGCGTCAGCTTCCCGGCCAGGGTCGTTGTGGAGGACTCTGTGCTGCGGGCGCAGGCCAACTTCAACATCGACCGCACCAACTGGGACCTGACCTACGGCGCTGACGAATCACTTGGAAATAAGACGATTCACCCGGCCGTCAATATTGGATTAGACCTAGTGGCCACCAAGCAATAAGCTGTAAATCAAACACCTGCCCTACTTTTCCCGTTACAGCAATTGCACTACTCCTGTCAAATTACAGGCACCCCATACGCTAAAGTCACCCGTAATACGTTCCTACACAAACCATTTAAGGACATATTATGAGAAAATACCTTTGCCTGCTCCCCCTTTTGCTGCTCTCGCTGGCAGCCAATGCGCAGAGCGATGCCCTTGCTTCGTTTAACCTGCGGCAGGCAGAGACCCTGAAGATTGGTATGCTGGTGCTAGGTATGTGGGCGCTCCTCAACATTGTGGTGGGCAGCTTCAAACTCACTAAGTCGTCCCGAAACAAGCGCTACTTCCACCAGATGAACATCTACTGGAACATCGTCAATGTCCTTATCGCCGGTGCGGCTCTGTATTATATATTGTCGTATGACGCCGCCACGCGCACTCTGAGCGAAAGCGTGCGCTTCCACTACGGGTACATCAAGGTGTTCTACCTGAGCATTGGGATGGATGTGGCGTTCCTGCTCTTGGGTGCCTACCTGAAAGAGCTGGCCAAGAACTCCCCGAAGACAGAGCAGCAACTGGGCTGGGGCCAATCGGTCGTGCTGCAGGGCCTGTTCCTGCTGGTGCTCGATGTGGTGCTGGTCTACCTGCTGGAGCAACCAGCCGAGCAGCTGCTGGCACTGCTGCAGCCCTAGGTATAGGTATAGCTGTAGGTATAGCATAGGCATAAAAAAGCGGCGGCTCCATACCTGGTATGGAGCCGCCGCTTTTGTGTCTTGTTGGTTATCTGTCGTGACGGCCTTCGGCTATCTCTTCTATCATCTTCTTGTTGAAGGCAGGTATGTCGTCCGGGTTGCGGCTCGTCACCAGGCCGTTGTCCACTACCACTTCTTCATCTACCCAGTCAGCGCCGGCGTTTTTGAGGTCAGTCTTCAAGGTATGGTAGCTGGTCATCTTCTTACCCTTCACTTTGCCAGTCTCAATGAGCGTCCAGGGGCCGTGGCAGATGGCCGCTACTGGCTTGCCTGCCTCCATGAACTTGCTCACGAAGGCCACTACGTCCTTATCGCCGCGCAGCTTGTCGGGGTTCATCACGCCGCCGGGCAGCAGCAGCGCATGGTATTCATCGGCGTTCACGCTGTTCAGCTGCTTATCCACTTTAAGGGTGTCGCCCCAGTCGGTGTGGTTCCAGCCTTTCACCTCTCCGCCTTTGGGCGCTATGATGTGCGTCTGGGCGCCTGCCTCTTCCAATGCCTTCTTTGGCTCCGTCAGCTCTACCTGCTCAAACCCGTCCGTCACCAGTATCGCCACTTTCTTTCCATCTAGTTTATTCGCCATTGTCAAGTTTGTTTTGTTGGTTTAACATACATGTGTTCTTTGGAAACGATTTAAGAACTAAATTGTTAGAAATTAGCAGCGGCAATACATTGCCGCCCGTATGCGTTACATGACTATGACAGGAAAACTTAGGAACCAGCTAATGGGTCTGGTTGCTGCCCTCATCCTCTGGCCTGCCGCCACAGCCCTGGCGCAGCAGCCAGTGCAGACCATCAAGTTTGAGCAGCTGCAAGAGATACGCCAATCGCCGCACGACACGCTGTATGTGGTGAACTTCTGGGCCACCTGGTGCAAGCCCTGCATCAAGGAGATGCCCTACTTTGAGGCGGCCAACCAGCAGTACAAAGACCAGCCGGTGCGGGTGATTCTGGTGAGCATGGATGCCGTGCAGGACCTGGAGAAGCGCGTGGTGCCTTTCGTTCAGAAACGCAATCTGAAATCGCGGCTGCTGCTGCTCGACGAGCCGGACGGCAACACC
Organism: Pontibacter roseus DSM 17521; assembly: GCF_000373265.1. GTDB lineage: Bacteria > Bacteroidota > Bacteroidia > Cytophagales > Hymenobacteraceae > Pontibacter > Pontibacter roseus. The sequence goes on along the minus strand of NZ_KB890761.1, from coordinate 578,966 downwards.
TGGATAGACAAGATAGAACCGAAATGGTCAGGGGCCATACCTGCCACCATGCTCTTCAACAACAAGCGCAAGCAGTACGAATTCGTGGAGCGCGAGCTCACGCAGGAGGAACTAGAAAAACTCATTCAACAATATAAACCATAACCTTCCACCTACATGAAGAAAAGAAAGACTCCGTTCCTTTACCTGGCCTGCTTCCTGCTGATGGGCGTGTTGCTGGCTGCCGTTCCCGCTGACCCAGGTTACCAGGTGGGCGATGCGGCCCGTGACTTCAAGCTGAAGAACGTGGATGGCAAGATGGTATCGATGAGCGATTTCCAAGATGCCAAGGGATTCATCGTGACCTTCACCTGCAACACCTGCCCCTACTCTGTGGCTTACGAAGACCGCATTATTGCGCTGCACAACAAATATGCGCCGCAGGGATATCCGGTTATCGCCATCAACCCGAATGACGTGCAGGCATCGCCGGAGGATTCATTCGGGCACATGCAGCAGCGGGCCAAGGAGAAGAAATTCCCGTTCCCATACCTGCTCGATGAGACCCAGGAAATAACGAAAGCCTATGGCGCCACCCGCACACCACACCTGTACGTGGTGCAGAAGCAGCCAGACGGTCAGTATAAGGTAGCCTACATCGGCACGATAGATGACAGCTCGCGCGAGCCGGAGAAAGTGCAGAAGAAATACGCCGAAGCTGCCCTGGACGAACTGGTGGCAGGCAAGGCGGTAAGCCAGCCCAACACGAAGGCAATTGGCTGCACCATTAAATGGCGTGAGGCATAGCCGCAACAAACAATAGTAAGATTCTAAAAAGAGGGTATGGCAAGTGCGCCATACCCTCTTTCCTTTTTTAGTAAATGTGCTTCTTGCGTTCTGCCAACTGGCTTACCCTTCCAGAGTAGCAGCAGAAGCTGGACTGAAGGTATACCTGCCTGTTTCCCCACATTATTTACCTTTCTAACTTCACTCAACTCTCCTTGCGCACATCGGAGGGCAGCGGCAGTTCTGTAGGATTCACGGTGCTGTCTGCTTTTTGGCTGGCAAGCAGGTGCTGCTCGCCCTTCAGGCCGGCAATGCGGGCCTCCACCTCATACTTGTTGTTGTAGTAGCCCACCCGCATCGACTCCTTCAGGTATAGCCACAAAAACCGCAGGTAACCGTGCTCCTGAAACTGCCGGATGTGGCACAGTTCATGCGCCAGCCAGCCGCTGTCCTGCAAAAAGGCATCGCGCTTCACACCGCTCAAATGGATTGTCTTCCCGAGCACCATGGCCACGTTCCGGCTCTTCAGCACCATGCGGGCTATACGCGCAAAAAGTGATTTCTCAACAATTTTATACTCCATCGTTTGCATCCTTTATTGAAGCCAAAAGCATCGCAACTGCACTATACCAGCACTGGTTCGCCCGCGAGCGCAGCTTACCGAGCGGCGAGCAGGTGAAAACCAGGGGCGAGCGACAATATCCGAAAGCTTTGGCCGTTATAAAAATTGTATCTATTTTTACGCACTGTTTAGATGCAGCGGCATCAGCATACAGGTTGCAGAGTAGAAATCCAATTTCACCGACACCGCTCTCCAACCATAAGGTGACAACTGTTTGCCACTGCGGTGGTTTCAAAACATGCTAAACCCTATGACCAGAACCATCATACTGAGCGTACTCGCTGTTGTTTCGCTCTTTCTCTCCTTCTTTTACGAGGTAAAGGCGCCTGAGTCACAGCATACCGAGGACACCCCCGCCCTCGCGCTTCACACCGTGCATTCCGGTGAGGACATCGCCCGTGCTTTGGAACTGGAAATCCCCATGCCAGAGGAGGAGGCAGAACCGGTGGACTCTACTTTCTATGAGCGCTACTCCCGCAAGTTGGGCCTCAAGCTGGACTACAAAGAGGACAAGGACCTGCTCAAGACCGTCACCAGCTGGCTGGGCACCCCGTACAGCTATGGCAAAGAGTCTAAAAAAGGGACCGACTGCTCCGGCTTCGTCACCAGCATTTACCGCGAGGTATACGGCATCGACCTCAGCCGCAGTTCCCGTTCCATGTTCGACGACGTGACCCGCATCAAGAAAGCCCAGGTCCGTACCGGTGACCTCGTCTTTTTTCGCCGCAGCCCCAGGCAACCCATCTTCCATGTGGGCATCTACCTCAAAGACGGCAAGTTCGTACACTCGGCCACAAGCGGCGGCGTGATGATAAGCTCGCTCCAGGAGCCTTACTACCGCAACTACTACTACGCCGCCGGGCGCGTGAACTAGAACCCTCCCTTATAGCACCCTTACTTGAGCGGGCTTGCAGGTATACTGTGGCCCGTTTTCTGTTTGCATGCCAGAACAAAATTACTTGGCGCAAGGTATAGGAAGGATGTCGGCAGTTGAGCAACTTGCGCCCACATTTGCCCCCGCACCACCACGGCCAGCAAGCTAGGTTCCAAGGAAGGCATCGGCACGACTCAACAGACATAATCAGCATTAGCCCGTAAAAAATGGAGAACGAAAACAATAAAGAGACACAACGCCCAGACGGCAAGACTGTATCGCAGAGCCCCCTTTTCCAGAGCATCCTCAAGAAGGCGGAAAAGTACCTCGAGCACCCTATGCAGGTGACCAAGCTGCTGAATGACACCTTCAAGAAAGCCGCGGCCAAAAAGAGCATCGGTGCACTGGCCGGGGAGGTGTGGGAGAATCTGCAGCTGTTGTCCCGTATGATAAAAGCCGCCGTTGGCGGGGAGTACAAAGGTATACCGAACACCACACTGGTGGGAGGCGTGGCCATCCTCATCTACTTCATCATGCCCCTGGACCTGATTCCGGATTTCATACCGGTGGTAGGCCTGCTGGACGATGCGGCGCTGCTGGCCTGGTTCATGACCGGCATCAAGTCGGAGCTGGACCACTTCAAGGAGTGGGATGCCAGCCGCAAAGCGCGACAGGAGGTGGTGGTGCATGCGCAGGCGCCGCATGATGCTGACACCTCTTTCGGGACGCCCAAGTACAGCAACCAGTCTGAGGGGCACGTACACATAGGGCAAGGCGAGAACATTTAACCATACAAACACGACACCTATGAAACAAGACGAGAAGAAGCAGGACAAAAAACCCGAGGCAGGCAACAAGACAATCAAGGGCCATACCTCCCAAGGACACTCTACAGACGCAGAGGGCTCTGCCACCAACAGCAAGGAGCCAACGCTGCGTTCCGCCACCACCGACAGCAGCCGTGTGGCCAAGAACCCGCACGACGACATGCCGACCGGCGGCAACATCCGCTAGACAGACCCAATACATTTAATATCAAAAGGCTGCCTAGGGCAGCCTTTTTGCATCTAACACTCTCTCAGCCTGCACATACCCCCATCCGGAAGGGGCGTGGAAAACACTCAAAATAATTTATGCAAATGACACAATATAGCACTATTCAAATACAAAAATTCATATAAAAACACACAAAAGCAGTGGCAGCTATAGTTTTATAAGGAATTATTTTTTTATATTTGGACTGATGATTTTGTATTTTAACTTTTAGCCAAAGTGTCTTCATCATTTCTACGACTAACATCCGTTAATCTCCACATCGACGGAATCGGGAAGGTTCTCATCGAGCGGAGTGACAAAGCCAAACGTCTTACCATCAGCGTCCGGCCCATCAAAGGTATACGGGTAGCCGTGCCGCCTCACATCAGTTTTGAGAAAGCGGAGCAGCTCATCTATACCAAGAGCGACTGGATAAAGGAGCACCAGGCCCGCATGCAACAGCATGAGGCGCGGGTGACTATGTATGACGGCAATACCGAGTTCAGGACCCGGTCGCACTCGCTTCGTCTGCTCACCCATGCCCAGTATACCATGCGCTGCGTCATCGAGAATGGCTACATCAACGTGTTCTACCCGGCCTATAAGGATGTACGCGACAACGAGGTGCAGAAGTTCATCCGCAAGTCGATAGAGGAGGCCTACCGCAAGGAGGCGAAACAGTACCTGCCGGAGCGGGTCGATTACTTCGCCAAGAAGTTTGGGTTCGAATACCAGAACGTGTTCATCAAGAACGCCAAGTCGCGCTGGGGAAGCTGCTCGCACACCAACAACATCAACCTGAACCTGCACCTGATGCGCCTGCCTGATTCCCTCTGCGACTACGTGATTCTGCATGAGCTGGCGCACACCGTAGAGAAAAACCATGGCCCCGGCTTCTGGTCACTGCTCGACCAGGTATGCGTGAACTCCAAGGCGCTGGACCAGAAACTGAAGGCTTACCGTATCTCCATCTACTAAAACCTACCCTATCGAATAGACGCTTACTACACTGTAACACTTTACCTGCTGAAAACAAAACCGTAGGGGCTGCGGCACTGACGCCTATACCTTCTACTGACAAGAACTTTGTACAAACAGAAAGGCCGGGAGCAAGCTCCCGGCCTTTCTGTTTGTACAGGTATAGGTATGGCTATCCTTAGCTTGCCTCACGCAAGGTATGCTGCGATGCCACATAGTCCACAAAATCACCCACTGTGTTGATAGGCACCTCATCCGGAATCACGATGTCGAAATTCTTTTCCAGCTCCAGGATGATGTCCACCAAATCCACAGTATCGAAGCCAAAATCCTGGAACAGGCGTGCTTTCGTTTGCAGGCGCGCAGGTCTTATCTCCTTGGTTTTGCTAATGATACGGATAACCTCACGCTCAATAGCTTTGTCAGTTGTTGTAAGCATATTTATACGGTGTATTCTCTAACTTTCCCATTTACAGGCGCTTCTACCTGCTGGCCGTCTGGAAGTTTCACGGCTCCGGCAGGCTTCTTGTCACCTTTTATCTTTCTCTTTAGGCGCTCGTTGAGCAGGTACATCACCGGCACGATCAGCAGCGTTACGACCGTAGCAAAGCCCAGGCCAAAAATAATCGTCCAGGCTAGCGGTCCCCAGAAAGCGGCACTGTCACCACCCATGAAGAAGTTCGGTTTGAACTCCGTGAACAAGGTATAGAAGTTCAGGTTTATACCTAACGCCAGCGGTATCAGGCCTAGTATAGTGGCCGTGGCTGTGAGCAGCACCGGGTTCAGGCGCGTCTTGCCCGCCTCCACAATGGCCTCCTTCAACTCCTTGCCCTCTTCCAGCAGCAGGTCCGTAAACTCCACAATCAGGATACCGTTCTTCACCACTATGCCGGCCAGCGCCACAATGCCCACCCCTGTCATCACAATGGAGGCATCCATCCCGAAGATAGAAAAGCCCAGCAGCACGCCGATGATGCTGAACAGTACCTCCGACAGGATGATGAACGGTTTTGACACCGAGTTGAACTGCGTCACCAGAATCAGGAAGATGATGCAGAAAGCCGCCACCAGGGCCACCATCAGGAAGTTGGCCGTTTCCTCCTGCTCCTCCTGCTGTCCGCCCATCTTCACCTCATAGCCTTCCGGCGTCTCAAAGTCGCGCAGCGCGCTCTCGATGTTCATCACCACCTCGTTGGCATTGTAACCGCCCAGCACGTTCGACTCCAGCGTCACCACGCGTTTCAGGTTCTTGCGTTTGATGCCGCCATAGGAGTTGCTGTACTCAATCGTGGCCAGCGATGAAAGCGGGATTTGGCGCACCAACCCGCTGTTCATGTCGCGGTAGGTGATGCGCATGTCCAGCAGCGCGTCTATGTTCTCTCGGTAAGGCTCAGCATAGCGCACTTGAATCGGGTACTCCTCCTCGTCCAGTTTGAATTTGGAGGCCTCCTCCCCGAAAATCGCCGTGCGCAACTCCATACCTACCTGCCCGGTGCTGATTCCCTCGCGGTTGGCACGCTCGCGGTCAATGTTGATGACGATTTCCGGCTTGCTGTCCTCCAAATCGCTGCGCAGCTCCTCTATACCTCCTATCTGCTGCTGGTCGATGTACTGCTCCACCTGCTTGGAAAGGGCAATCAGTCCTTCAAAGTCCTCTCCGGCGATTTCGATGCTGACAGGCTTGCCTACCGGCGGACCGTTCTGCTCCTGGTCCACGGTGATGTTGGCGCCCGGTATACCACGCACCGCATCTCGAATCTCATCCATATACTCGCGGCTGCTCCGCTCTCCGGTTCTGTATTGATACTCCACAAAGGCTACGGTAACCTTCCCTAAGTGAGATTGTGCCGTCGTGCTGCGGTCGTTTTGGTCGCCTGCCCCGATGGCCACATTGGAAATGACCGATTCCACATCAGGATTCTCGGCACCCACCACCTGGTTGATGCGCCGCTCCACCGCACGGGTAACTGAGTCAGTCACAGCCTGGTCCGTGCCTATCGGCATGCTGATATAGGTATAGACGAAGTTCGGGTCCGACTCCGGGAAAAACACAACTTTTGGCGGACGCACGGCTGTCAAAAATAAGGAGAAGAAAAGCAGTCCGATGACGCTCAGAAACATCCATACCGGGCGCATACCCACCAGCATCCAGCGCAGCAGACGCTCATACCCGCGCATGAAGCGGGGCAGCGTCTTATTCTGAAAGCCATGTATCATGCGCCGGAACAGGAAGCGGTTGAGCAGCACCAGCACCAGACCCAGCATCACCAGGTTGGCTGTGCCATACCAGCCAGCCAAGTAGGCCACAACGGCTACCAAGAAGGCCGCGCCCACCAACAGCCAGAAGGTTCTGCGGGCGCGTGGGGAAATGTCTTGGTCCAGTTCATGCTCCTTCTTCATGAATGAGACCGCGAAAACCGGGTTGATGATGAAGGCCACCAGCAGCGAGGACATTAGGGTCACTATCAGCGTTATGGGCAGGAAGAACATGAATTTACCCACTATACCTGGCCAGAAGGCTAGCGGCAGAAACGGCGCCACCGTGGTGAGCGTACCGGCCAAAACGGGCACGAACACCTCTCCTGCCGCCACCTTTGCCGACCTGACCACACTCAGGTTGGACTGGTGCAGGATGCGGTGCGTGTTCTCAATCACCACAATGGCATCGTCCACCACGATGCCCAAGGCTAGCAGGAACGAGAAGAGCACAATCATGTTGAGTGAGAAGCCCATCACCGGCATCAGGATGAAAGCGATGAACATGGACAACGGCACCGACAAACCCACAAAGACTGCATTGGTCACTCCCATGAAGAACATCAGGATAATCGTCACCAGCACAAAGCCGATGATGATGGTGTTAATCAGGTCATTCAGGGTATGGCGCGTCTGCGTGGACTGGTCGCCAGTGATGGTGATTTTCAGGTCGTCGGGCAGCACGCTGCCTTCCATGTCCTCCACCAGGGCGTGTATTTTGTCCGAGGCCTCTATAAGGTTCTCGCCACTGCGCTTGATGACATTGAGGGTGATGACGGGCGCGTTGTCGAGGCGGGCGAAGCTTTCCTGCTCCTCGAAGCCCTCTTTCACCTCGGCAATCTCCTTCAGCTGGATGTTGGCGCCCGACAAGGATTTCACCACGATGTCGCCAATCCGGTTTGGGTCAGTGTACTGCCCCACCACGCGCACCGAGCGCTTCATCTCGCCTACGGATATGTTGCCACCCGACACCGTCACGTTCTCAGAGGCGATGGCCCGGTTGATGTCAGCAAAGGTCACCTGCGCCACCTGCATCTTGTACAGGTCCACGTTCACCTGCACCTCCTTGTCCAGGGCGCCTACCATGTCCACGCGTGTGATTTCGGGCTGGGCCTCGATGCGGTCCTGTAGGTCTTCGGCGTACTTCTTCAGGCGGTCCAGGCTGTAGTTGCCTGACACGTTGAGGTACATGATGGGGAACTCGGAGAAGTTGACCTCCTGCACGTTCGGGTCCTGGTCTAGGTCGGTGGGCAAGTCTGTGCGGGCTTTGTCCACGGCATCTTTCACCAGCTGCTTGGCCTCTACCACATCCACATCGGTGTTGAACTCCACCGTAATCATGGAGAAGTCCTGAATGGAATTGGAAGTCACCTTTTTGACTCCTGAAATGGCTTTCAGCTGCTTTTCAATAGGGCGCGTCACCAGGTTCTCGATGTCGGCCGGAGATGTGCCCGGATAGATGGTGCCCACGAACACCGTCGGAATCACAATGTCAGGGAAGTTCTCTTTCTGGAGCTTAATGTACGAGTATATACCCGCCAGCGTGATGATGATGGTGATGATGTAGATACTCGTTCTATTGTCAATAGACCAACTGGTCGGCTTGAACTGTTTCATAGTTTTCGGCTTAAAGGTTTACTGCTGCAAGCTGCTCACCTGGTTGAAAACAACCGGCTGTCCCTCGTTCACACTCTGGTACCCTGCTGTGATGATTTGGTCATTGGCGGAAAGCCCTTTGAGCACTTCCACCTGCCCCTGGTAGTTCATACCTGTCTCCACTTCCTTGCGGGTAGCCACAAAGCGCTCGCCCTGCTTCTGGGCCACGTACACGTACTGCGACTTTTCATCGCGCTGCACCAGGTTCACCGGCACCGTGATTGCCCCTTCGTTCTTGTAATCCTGTATGCGCACCACGGCCACCAGGTTGGGCCGCAGCTCAAATTCTACGTTCTTCGGCCGCAGCTCGATGGTGAAGGTGCGACTGCTTGGGTCGATGAAGCGGCTCACCACATCCACGGTGGCTGTTATCTCCTGGTTCAGGTCTGGGAAGCGCACCAGCGCCTCATCGCCCTTGTTGATTTTGGTCAGGTATGCCTCCGACACCTCCGCCACAATCTTGGAGCCGCTGGTATTCACCACCCGGATGATGCCCACACCCGGTGCTACAGCCTCCCCTGCATTTGGGCGCACGTCGTCCACCACGCCGGACACTGGGGCTTTGATGTTGTACTGGTCGCGCTGCTGCTGCAACGTCGCCAGGCTGCGCTCCAAGGCCTCCTTGTTGTTCTTGGCCGTCAGGTACTGCATCTCGGTTCCTATCTTCTGATTCCAGAGGTTTTCCTGCTTTTCAAAAGCGATGCGGGCCAGGTCGAGGCGGGTGCGTACCTCTGCAAGGTTCTGCTCCAGCACCTGTGCGTCAATGGTGGCCATGGTCTGTCCTTTGGATACCTTGTCGCCGCGCTTCACGCGCACGCTCGTCAGCACGCCTGGCACCTTGGCGCTCACCAGCACGTTCTGGTCGAAATCCACGTTGCCCTGCACCTCCAGGTAGTGGCGGAATGTGTCGGGTTGTACCTGGGCCACCGTCACCGGCACGGTTTTCTTCTCTACTGGAGCGCCTTTGCCCTCGGCTTTCAGTTCGGCTTCGAGAGCGGCAATCTGCTCCTGGATTTCCGTCTGCTGCTGCTTCAGTTCAGCCAACTGCGCCTCTTTGTCGTTGCCGCCGCCGCAGGCTGCCATACCTAGCAGTAAGGCCAGTGTGGAAATTCCAAATATCTTTTTCATAAGGATAGGTCGGTTCATCTTCTTTTCGGTTAGTCTTATTTTGTGAGTAAGGTGCCGGTGGCTTTGTCGAGGTTCACTTTGGCGATGAGCGCGTCGTACATGGCGGCGTAGTAGTTTGTCTGTGCCTGGCGCAGGTCCGTCTCGGCAGTCACCACCTCCAGGTTAGAGCCTACGCCCTCCTGGAACTTGATTTTGGCCACATTGGCTATCTCCTCTGCCAGCTCCAGGTTCTCGCGCTGCGAGGCCAGCACATCCAGGGAGTTGGTCAGGTCGGCGGAGGCTTGGTTCAGCTCCAGGTCTATACCTTGCTTCAGACTCTCAAAGCCGAGCTTGGTGTTCTCCAGCGTCAGCTTAGATTGCTGTATCACATAGTGCTTGCGCAGGCCATCGAAAATAGGCACCTGCAGCCCCAAGCCCACGTAGGCAAAGTCTAGCCAGTTGCCGCTGCGGGTCATCTCACGGAACTCGTTGTTGGCGGCCACGTAGCCATAGCGGCCGTTCAGGTATAGCTTGGGCAGGTAGCCGGAGCGGTTGTTGCGCAGGTCCAGCGTGGCCAGGTCGCGCTGCGTTTCCAGCACGGAGTATTCAATCCGGTTGCCATAGTTGAAGCTCTCTCGGTTGGCTTTGGCCATGTCTACCTGCACCTCGCTCAGGCGGTCAGTCAGGATAAGTTGCTCTTTCTGGTCCATCCCCATCTGGAACTTGAGCAAGTCCTCGCTCAGGAGCAGCAGGCGCTCTGTCTTCTGTTTCTCCACGTTCAGGTTGTTGAACGACACCCGCAGGCGGTCCACGTCCAGCTTCTCGGCCACCCCGTTGTCAAACATCACCTGCGTCTGCTTCAGCAGGGTGTCGAGGCGAGCCAGGTTTTGGTTGAGCAGCTCCATGCGCTCGCGACTCACCAACACGCTGTAGTAGGCCTTGGTCACCTGCTCCACCACGTCAATCTCATTCTGCACAGTGGTTTTCTGCGAGAGTTCGGTATAGGTCTTGGCCGCCTTCAGACCAATCAGGTAGGACCCATCGAACAGCAGCTGGCTGCCTGTAAGCGCCACATTGCCGTTATACAGGGGTGTGAACACCACTGGTACGAAGGTGCCCGGCTCAGGTGAGTTGGGGTTGTCGGGGTCCTGGAAGAACTCAGCTGGCAGGAAGCTCTTCTGCTGGATGACGTTCTTGCCGAGGTCAGCGGCCGCGTTGATTTGGGGCAGCCCCATAGACCTGATTTCGCCCACCTTCGCTTTAGCGATTTCCTGTTCGTTGCGGGCCATCTTCAGGCTGTGGCGGTTCTGCAGGGCGTAGTCTATGCTCTGCTGCAGGCTGAAGGCCTGGGGAGAACCCTGCGCGCTGGCCTGCCGGTGCCCCAGCAGGGCCAACAGAATCAGAATCAGGCTAAACTGTTTTTTCATAATTTTAAGGTATAGGTAGTAGGTTATTCTTCTTCGGTGATGTGCTTGTACTCGTTTATCAGCTTGTGTCCTTTGAGGGTGGCAATACCTAGCATGTAGTGCTCCAGGCTGGCCAGCTGCACCCGCATCAGCTCAAACTGGTGCTTGGGGAAGATGCGCTCGTTAAAGGGCAACTCTATCAGCACGAGCCTGACGCGGGCAATCACCTCCACATCCAAGTCTTTCCGGTAAAGGCCCTCCGCTATGCCGCGCTCCAGGTTCTTCTTCACCTTGCTGAATATGTACTGGTTCTTGTAATCCTGCCACAGCTGCCAGGCGCTGGCGTGGTACTTCTGCAGGTCGTGGAAGATGGACGGGTGAATCCTGGAGAAAATCTCACGGGTGGTGCCCATGATGTTGAAGAGCTCATCAACGGCGTTGGCAGAGCCGCTCAGAATATCTTCGGAATCGCACTGTATGTTCTGCAGGTAATTGCTCACGCCCAGGTATACCACCTCGTCTTTGTTGCTGAACCACTTGTAGATGGTCTTCTTGGACATGGACAGGTGCTGGGCGATGTCGTCCATGGACACGCTCTTGATGCCGCTCTGGCAGAATAAGCTAAAGGCTTCTGCCACAATCTTTTCTTTTACCGCTGCTGTTTGCTCTGTAGTCTCCATATTCTGAAATCTGGAACAAAACTATGGAAACGTTTTCAATCACGAAAGTTTCCATAGTGGAATAACAAGAATCTTTAGCAATGGTTTAAGCAGGCTGGGTGAATGCCTAAAAACATCGTGCAACAGGACAAAGGTGGGGTTTTGGATTGATTGGGTAAAGCGGTTTTAGACCAACCGCCGGGTTTCTGATTCCAACTGTCGGATTGTATAGCCCAACAGCAGGAACACAAGGTATACCGGTTTCAGATTCCCAGCACAGTCCGCAGCCGGCCATACCCGCTCTTGCTCAAGGGGATGCGTTCGCCGCTTTTGAGCAGGGCGATGTGGCTGTCCTTCTCAAAGGGCTCGATGCGGGTGAGCTGCGACAAAGCGATGATGTAGGACCGGTGCACCCGCACGAACTGCCCCTGGTTGAGCGCCTTTTCGTAGTAGCCCATGGTCTTCTTCTTAAGGAACACGCCGTCGCGGGTATGGATTTTCACATAGTCATCGTATGCCTCCAGGTACAGCACATCGGCCACCGGAATGATGCGGATGTTGTTACCCGCCCGCACCACGATGCGCAGCTGCTCCTCAGGCTGTTTGCCCGCCACCTCGTCCAGGGGAGGCGCAGCAGGTATAGCCGATACCGCCTGGCTCTGCATCCATTTTCTGATGGCCGCATCGAAACGCTCCTTACTGAAGGGCTTGAGCAGGTAGTCCACGGCGTTGGCCTCGAAGGCTTTGATGGCGTACTCGTCGAAGGCGGTGGTGAAGATGACGCCAGGCGCCTGCTCCACCAGCTCCAGCATCTCGAACCCGTTTATCTTGGGCATCTGGATGTCGAGGAAAATCAGGTCGGGGTGGTGCTGCAGGATGGCCTTCAGGCCTTCGAAGCCATCGCCACACTCCTGCACCACTTCCAGTTCGGGGTGGCCCTGCAGGTACTCGGCTACAATGCTCCGGGCCAGGGGTTCGTCATCTATTATCAGGCATTTTCTCATAGTGTTGGGGTATCTGGATGGTGGTGGTGAAGGTATGGTCTTGCTGTGTGGTGTGGAGAAGGTCCTGCCGGGCGTAGAGCAGGTATAGCCGCCGGCGCACTGAGTCCAGCCCGAAGCCGGTGCCTTTGCGAGGCTGCTGCGTGGCGGGGTCGTACGGGTTTTGGGTGGTGATGACCAGTTGCCCGTCCGTAGCTGTTGCTTTCACTTTGATACATGTCTCGCCAATGGTGTCATATAGCCCGAACTTGATGGCGTTCTCTACCACGGGCTGCAGCAGCAGGGCGGGAAGTCTCATGTTTTGACTTTCCTCAGTCGCCTCCACCTCTACCTGCAGCCGGTGCCCGAAACGCACTTTCTCAATCTCCAGGTATAGCTGCAGTTGCCGCAGTTCCTCCTCCAGCGCCACCTGCTGGTTATTGCCCTGCCGCAGCGTGCCCCGCAGGAAATCCGAGAGCTGCTGCACCATGGTACGCGCCTGCTCCGGACGGCTCACCGCCAGCGCGCTGATGGAGTTGAGGCTGTTGAACAGGAAGTGGGGTTGCAGCTGCTGCCGCAGGTTGAAGAGCTCCGCCTCACGGGCCAGTTTCTCGGTGGCGGCTTTCCGGTGCTCGGCCTCCTGCAGCTCCCGGGTATAGAACCACAGCCAGCTCAGGAGCAGCATCAGGAGCAGCATCAGCCAGTTGAAGGCCACCCGCACCGCCAGGGTATCGTCTACAAAAGCCAGATAGGCAGCCTGGTCTGAGAACATGGTGTTGGTGCTCCAGTAGAAGACCGTGGTGCTGATAGCGGCCAGGCCCAGGCTCCAACCCAGCAGAAAAGTGCCCTGCCGGATGCTTGGCTGGTAGTAGCGCAACCCGGTTCCTACGGCATAGCCTCCCAGTGCCAGGAGCAGGTTGCTGAGCAGCGCGTCTGCGGCAATCAGCTTCGTGCCAAAGCCCGTGGGCCAGAGCACGAGCGCCTGCACCAGCGCCCACAGTCCGGCCCACACCAGGTATAGCACGATTAAGCGGACTTGCGATGCCATACCTGCGGGTTAGTAGCTCTTGATGTTGAGGCCTCCAAACAGCGTAGTACCTTTCAGGATGAGCACTTTGCTGGGGTCGTAGCCTTGCTGGTAGGCCGGGCGCTTGTCGTCTATACCGCCCATGATAGCCACCATCTCATCTGACTTTATCTGCCAGTGCGGCGGCACGATGAGAGTGGTCCCGCCAAAGATTTGGGTCGCCTCTAGCACGACCGGGTGCTGGATATCGGCCTGCATCAGGTTGAGCTCGGTGCCTCCGAACACACTCACCACTTCGCCTCCCTTGAAGTTCTTGGACACGATGTTCTTCTTGATGCCCCCAAACAGGGCAGTGCTATCGATGTGGTCTTCAGGCCCGTAAGCCATCTGGTCGGGTGCGGCGGTGTAGCCACCGGCTGTGTAGGCCTGCTCTCCGGTATAGTCGGTGTAGCCGCCGGCATAGGCGCCGGTTGTGGGGTCGGTGTAGTAGCCGGTTGTCTCGTCTACCGTTGGGGGGGTATGGCCGCTGTTCAGTTGCTGCTCCCAAGGGTTTCGTTTCTTAGGCTTCAGGATGAGCCACATACCCAGACCGATAATCAGGATGGGCCAGAAGTAGCGCTTCAGGTTGATATCGAACAGGAAGTGGTTGTCGAGCAGGAACACGCCGCCGATGACCACCAGCACCAGCCAGCCCGGTTTCTGGAAAGAGTGCTTGAAACCCAGGAAAAGGCCCAGCGCAATCAGGAACATGGGCCAGGAGAACACCCATCCCGGCAGGAAGAAAACACCCATTTTGGACGTGAGCAGCAGGACGCCCAGCAGCAACAGGAACAGGCCGGCCATTTTACCGGACTTGCCTCTCTTATTGTAGTCTTGATTTTTCATGGTTTTAGTTCGTTTAGTTTTAATCTCTGTACCAAAGGTATAGCTGGCACCTACCTGGCACAAGGACGATTAGGCTGATACAGGGAGCAAGTCGGTAAATGCCGGGTTGGCGTCGGTAAACCAACTATCGTTTTTATTCACCGAAGGGCAAGGTATAGCAAACGGCCTTATTTTGCCGCTAAGATTTCGCAAATTATTATCTTTGCATACTATGGTGGAGAAAATACAGAGAGTAGCACAAGAGATAGAGGCCGCGCAGCTGGGGAGCGCCGCCGAAGTGGAGCAGTTCCGCATCGCCTACATTGGCCGCAAAGGGGTAATTGCCTCGCTTTTCGATGACCTGAAGCAGGTGGCTCCGGAGCAGCGCCGGCAGGTGGGCCAAGAGCTGAACCAGCTCAAGAACCGCGCCCAGGCCCGCTTTGACGAGGCGCAGGAGCAGCTGACCAACGCCGCTGCCGGCTCCGAATCAGAGGCTGCCTTCGACTTCACGCTGCCTCCTATACCTAACACGCTCGGTACCCGCCACCCGCTCTCGCTGGTGCGCGCCGAGATTGTGCGCATTTTTGAGCGCATCGGCTTCAACGTGGCCGATGGCCCCGAGATTGAGGACGACTGGCACAACTTCACCGCCCTGAACTTCCCGGAGAACCACCCGGCCCGCGAGATGCAGGACACGTTCTTTCTGAGCGAAGACCGCGACAAACTGCTGCGCACCCATACCTCTAACGTGCAGGTGCGCCTGATGCAGCACCAGAAGCCGCCGCTCCGCAGCATCATGCCTGGCCGCGTGTACCGCAACGAGGCCATCTCGGCCCGCGCGCACATGGTGTTCCAGCAGGTGGAGGGCCTGTACGTGAACAAAGGCGTGAGCTTCAAAGACCTGAAGGAAACGGTCTATTACTTTGCCAAAGAGATGTTCGGCCAGGACACCAAAGTGCGTTTCCGTCCGTCGTTCTTCCCGTTCACGGAGCCGAGCGCCGAGATTGACATTTCCTGCCTCATCTGCAAAGGCGAAGGCTGCAACATCTGCAAGCAGTCGGGTTGGGTAGAGATTGGCGGCTCCGGCATGGTGGACCCCAACGTGCTCGAGAGCTGCGGCATTGACCCAACGATATATTCTGGTTTCGCCTTCGGTATGGGCATTGAGCGCATTACCATGCTCCGCTACCAGATTCGCGACCTGCGCCTGTTCACCGAGAACGACGTTCGCTTCCTGCGCCAGTTCAAGGGAGTGATTTAAATTATCAGTGAGTGCATGAGTGAACGTTCTGCCGTACAATTTTCGCAGAGCATTCACTCATCTTCTTTACAAGATATACATACGCTATGAAGTTCGAGGATATCAAGACGATAGGTATAGTGGGTGCCGGCACCATGGGGCAGGGCATGGCCCAGATTTGTGCGCAGGCGGGGTATAAGACCATCCTGTTCGATATCAATGCGCAGGTACTGCAAAAGGCGGAGGCCACCACGGTCAAGAACCTCTACAAAGGTATAGAGCGCGGCAAACTCACGGAGGCCGAGAAACAGGCAGCACTGGCAAACCTGACTTACACCGGGGATACGCTGCAGCTGAGTTGCGACGTTATTATTGAGGCTGTGGTCGAGCGGTTGGAGGTGAAGCAGAGCATCTTCAAGGATTTGGATGCCGTGAACACACCCGATACCATTTTTGCCTCCAACACATCGTCTATACCTATTACGCGCATCGCGGCAGGTATACCACACCCGGAGCGCGTAGTGGGTATGCACTTTTTCAACCCGGCGCACATTATGAAGCTGGTAGAGGTCATCTCGGGTGCCGCCACCTCTCCGGAAGTGGCCGACACTATCCGGCAGCTGGCCCTTAAGCTGGACAAGACGCCGGTAATGGCCCAAGACTCGCCGGGCTTCATAGTGAACAGGGTGGCTCGCCATTTCTATGTGGAGGGGCTCAAGCTGCTCGAAGAAGGCGTGGCCGATGCCAAAGGCATCGACCGGCTCATGCAGGCCAGCGGTTTCAAGATGGGACCCTTCGAACTGATGGACCTGATTGGCGTAGACACGAATTACTCTGTTACCTCCTCCATGTTTGAGGCTTTCCATTATGACCCGAAATTCAGACCGAGCCGCATACAGCAGCAGAAAGTGGACGCCGGCCACCACGGCCGCAAGTCTGGCAAAGGCTTTTATACCTACGAGTAGGCTCTTCTGCCTGCTGGCGCTCCTGTTGTTTGCCTCCTGCAAAGACAGCGACCAGAGCCCGGGTATACCCAATGTGCCGGTGAGTGAGCAGATAAACGTGAACAGTCTGCAGTACCCGAAGCTGCGCCAGGACGGCGGCTACGCCTATCTGCAGAGCGGCTACAAAGGCATCCTGGTGGTGCGCCAGAACGCCAACCTATACCTGGCCTTTGAGCAGGCCTGCACCTATGACCCAACTCATGAACTACCCTGTGGCCGCGTGGAGGTGGACCCGTCCAACCTGTTCCTCATCGACAGCTGCTGCGGCTCCCAGTTCAACTTTCAGGGCGGCGTGATGACCGGCCCGGCGGTTTATGGACTTAGGCAATACCGAACCGCGCTGGACGGCTCCCTGCTCTACATATCAAATTAATTTTTTTAGTTTGATTCCCAGAATTTTACGTTTCAGGTAAAGATTTTTTTGGAGCAGGGCTTGCATAATCTCAAAAAGAGGCGTAATATTGCATCATAATTCAACGGCACACTGCCCGCGAAATAACCGAAACACTCTTCCTTAGCTCAGTCGGTTAGAGCATCTGACTGTTAATCAGAGGGTCCCTGGTTCGAGCCCAGGAGGGAGAGCTGAAAAAGCCACTCAGACGAGTGGCTTTTTTGTTTTTATACCTTCCTGACCGCTACCCGTTTTAGCTCCGCATCCGCCCGGCTCAACCTTTTCAAGCTAAACCAAGTATCTCATATACATGGCAATATTATCATATTAGCGGATAGCCATACCTGTCTGACAGGGGCAAGTGACATTGCCTTTATCTGCTGCAACCTAAAAACCAAAACTATGAAGAATATAAGAGCCTATTTATCCGTGGTGTTCGTGCTGCTGGCGTTCACGCTGAGCAGTTGCGAAGTGATTGGAGACATCTTCGAGGCCGGCATGTGGACGGCCGTCATCATCATCGTGCTGATTGTGCTGATTGTCGGCTGGATATTCCGGAAACTGAGACGCTAGACCCTACTGAAAAGGAGCCTTCTACGGCTCCTTTTTTCTTAGACACCTGCAAAGGCGTACAAACAAAAAGGGAGCTTTGTGGCTCCCTTTGCTATTTCTGCTATTTGGCGTTGGTGCGCTTCGGCATGGTGCCCAATATGTAGTCCCAGAGCGGCGAGGACACGCCATAGGCCACGTTCGGGTCTTTGTAGTGGTGTATGCTGTGGTGAATCCAGAGCTGTTTCAGGAAGTTCTTGGGCGGCGCATAAGCGTGTACGGCATAGTGCACAAACAGGTACATGGCGTAACCAAAGAGCATACCGGCTACCACACCGAACACAAACTGCCCGAATATCAGCTTAAACACGAAGAAGAAGAAAGAGGCGATGAACAGGCTCACGATAGGCGGCATGGCCAGACGCTCCTTGTCCTTTGGGTATTCGTGGTGGTTGCCGTGGAAGGTATATTGGATGCGTGCCTTGGTGGGCGTGTCTGTCTCCATATGGAACACGAACCGGTGGGCACAGTACTCAATAAGCGAGAAGATGAGCCACCCCAGCAGGAAGAATCCAATGGCCTCGGCTACGTTGATGAAGCCATACGTGACACCGTAGAGAATGAGCCCGACGGCAATGACTAGGAAGATAGAGATGGGAAGGGCAATGTGTGTCCTTGTCAGCCTCTCCAAAACAGGGTTCTGGAAAATCTGAGCGCGTCCTTTGTGATTGGGTTTCATAGTTAGATTTTGCTATATACAGTTATCAGCTGCAAAACTAGTCAAAAATTCAAACGAGCGTATGCATTATACCCGATGCTGTGTATAGGGTAAACGATGTGTGTTAGATATGGTTTAGTAACGATACTAATTGCTCAATGTTATTGCTTTTTCCGGTCAGCGTGAAGTTCGCCTGTTGGTAGTAGCCTCTCCTTTCAGCTAATGTTTTGGCTATGAAATCCTTGAGTTCCTCCACCGATTTTCCGGCCAGGAGCGGGCGCTCCTGTAGGTTGGTGGCCATTAGCCTTTCGGCTATCTCCTCTGCCGGCACGTCCAGAAAGATGCTGATGCCATGCTGGTTGATGAAGGACATGTTGTCGAAGAAGCAAGGCGTGCCGCCTCCTGTGGCGATGACTGCCTGCGCGTGCTGCAGCACCACCGCCTCCAGGGCCTGCCGCTCCTTCTGCCGGAAACGCTCCTGCCCTTCCTGCTCAAACAGCTGCGCGATGCTGCGCCCCTCTCGCGCTTCCAGGTATGCGTCCAAATCCACGAAGGTATAGCCTAGCTGGGAAGCCAGTTGGCGGCCCAGTGTGGTCTTGCCGGCCCCCATCATACCTAGCAGAAAGATGCGTTCTTTATTCAAACCGAAATCAGGAAGACTGGATGGTGCTTGAAGGTATGGCTTTCTTCAAAACAGGTATAGGCAGTATCAGGGAACCGCTGTTACAGCAGCCCCTTCACCTCGTTTATCTCGGGCGTGTCGTTGTGGTGCCACATGCCCTTTACAGTACCGTCCTGCAGCAGCATGGTGCCCGGGTTGGACCGCATCATGGTCTTGAGCACGGTACCGTCCCCGAAGAAATAAGGCGCTGCCAGCCCCACCTCATGGCGGAAGGCCTCAAACTCACGGGCACCGGCCGACGTGATGACGACGGGTGCTATACCTTGTGCCTCCGCGTCCTGCACCAGCTTATTGATTCTGTCGAAGTTGTCGCGGTTGACCTTCTCGATGTTGTGCACCACCACCAGCAGCTTGGTGCCAGAGAGTATCTCCTGCGTGAAGTCGCCCTGGTCGTTCCACACATTGAAGTCGGTTATCTTAGGGCCGTCTTCCGGATTGACGGCCACCATCTCCTTGAACTTGTATTCGTCGCCCATCGGGTACTCCTCAAACTCCTGCTCCTCGCCGTTCTTCACCATGATGTACTTGTAGCGGAGCGGAGCCGAAGGCTTCATCAGCGTCGGGATGTTGTTGCCCACTTTGTAGGCGCGGAAGTCGATGTACGGCAGGTGCTCGTAGGCGTACCAGCCTATACCTACCGACAAGATAGCAGTGAGCGCTGTTACGGTGGCCCCTACAGTCGGCTTCACGAGCGGCTGCAGGTAGCGGCGCGTGAAGAGCAGCACCACAATCATCACCAGCAGCACGATGTCTTTGGTAAACGACTCCCACGGCGTAAGCTTGATGGCATCACCGAAGCAGCCGCAGTCCGTCACTTTGTTGAAGTAGGCCGAGTAGAACGTGAGGAAGGTGAAGAACACAATCATCACCAGCAGCGCCACCAGCACCTCTTTGAGCATCCAGCGGATGAGCAGCGCCACGCCCAGCACAATCTCGGCCGCACTCAGGAAGATGGACAGGAACAGAGCCGCCGGCTTGAGCGACAGGAACAGCGGCGAGATGTCCTCGGCAAACACCTCAAAGTACTCATCTAACTTGATGGCCGTGCCTACAGGATCGTTGATTTTGATAAGCCCCGAGAATATGAAGAGCACCCCCACGAAGAGCCAGAAAAACTTACTGATGTATCTCATTTGAGTTAGAGAGTTATCTTGAGTTAGAAAGTTAGAGAGTGAGAAGTTAGAATGTTGAAGAGTCAAACAGGTCAGTACTTTGGAGGAGCTACAGAAACGAAGCTTAGCGTATCATCTCCTCTAGCCTGTTGACATACAAACTCTCTAACTTCTAAACTTATACCTTATACCTTACTTCACCGTCTCGGAGAAGTCCAGCTTGATTAGGGCGAAGACGGCATAGTTAATCATGTCGCGGTAGTTGGCTTCCACGCCTTCTGAGATGAGCGTCTGCCCCTGGTTGTCCTCTATCTGCTTGGTACGGTATAGCTTCATCAGGATGATGTCAGTGATGGAGCTCACACGCATGTCGCGCCAGGCCTCACCGTAGTCGTGGTTCTTGGCGTTGAGCAGCTGCAGGTTCTCCTCTATCTGCTCGGAGTACATGCGCTCCACCTCCTCGGCCGACAGCGTCAGTTCGGTGCTGTCCTGCAAGCTGAGCTGCATCAGCGCAATCACGCAGTAGTTGATGATGCCCACGAACTCGTCCCGGATGTCGTCCTCCACCAGTTGCACGCCCTTTTCCTGGATGGAGCGGATGCGTTGGGCCTTGATGAAAATCTGGTCGGTGATGGACGGAAGCCGCAGGATTCGCCAGGCCGTTCCGTAATCCAGGGTCTTCTTGACGAAGGTGTCTTTGCAGCGGTTTACTACCTGATTATATTCCTGGTGTGTTTGACTAATCAACTTTTTAGCTTTAATTTTAAAACGATTGACAGATACGCCAACATTGGAATCGAAAGATAAGTTTTTTCAGAGGAAAAGCACACTTAACTGCCGCGGAAAAATCCTCTCGCTGGACACGCCCCTGGTCATGGGCATCCTCAACGTCACCCCCGATTCCTTTTACGCCAACAGCCGTTTGGCCTCAATTAACGAGGTGCTGCAACGGGCGGAAATCATGCTGCGCGAGGGCGCCGACATCCTGGACATAGGCGGCTATTCCTCCCGCCCCGGCGCTACTGACATATCGCCTGACGAGGAACTTGACCGGCTTATACCTGCCATCGAGGCCATTGTGCAGGCCTTCCCAGAAGCCATCCTATCCGTGGATACGTTCCGGGCCAAGGTGACCGAAGCGTCTATAGCGGCCGGTGCTCATATCATCAACGACATAGGGGGCGGTACCCTGGATGAAGCCATGTTCGAGACGGTGGCCCGCCTGCAAGTGCCCTACATCCTGATGCACATGCGCGGCACGCCGCAAACGATGAACTCGCTGACCGATTACGAGGACCTGGTGCTAGAGATTATAGATGAGTTGCAGGCCAAGGTGGCGGGGCTGAAAAAGCTGGGAGTGCACGACATCATCCTCGATCCTGGCTTCGGATTTGCTAAGACTGTGGAGCAGAACTTCGAATTGATGCGCCGGCTGGAGGAACTTCGTATATTGGAACTGCCGTTACTGGTAGGAGTGTCACGCAAATCCATGACCTACAAATTCCTGGGCATAGACCAATCAGAAGCACTGGCGGGTACAATAGCCCTCAACACGATTGCGTTGGGAAAGGGAGCCGACATTTTGCGGGTCCACGACGTAAAAGAAACTAAACAGACTATCCAACTATACACGAAAGCGACGCATTGATTCCTTTATTCACACTAGGTTTTCTGGAGATTGAGCTGCTCGACATCATCGACATTCTGCTCGTTACGGTGCTGCTGTACCAATTGTACAAGCTCCTGACCGGCAGTGTGGCGCTGAAGATTTTCCTGGGGCTGCTCTCGGTCTACCTGCTATACCTGGTGGTGCGCGCGGCGGGCATGGAATTGCTCAGCATCATCCTCGGCCAGTTCATGGGCGTGGGGGTGCTGGCGGCCATCATCGTGTTCCAACCCGAAATCAGGCGCTTCCTGCTGCTCATCGGCAAGACAACCGCCTTCAACAACGACCGCTTCTTCCGCGGTTTCCCCTGGCGCCGTGAGCAGGTGGACAAGCTGAGCCTGACGCCCTTCATTGAGGCCGCCAAATCTTTGGCCGCCAAGAACACGGGTGCGCTCATTGTGTTCGCCAAGAGTTCTGAACTGAAGTACTATGCCGAGTCTGGTGACCTGATTGACGCCGTGATATCCAAGCGCCTGCTCATGTCCATCTTCAACAAAACGAGTCCGCTGCACGATGGTGCCGTGATTATATCCGGCAACCGCATCAAAGCGGCCCGCTGCATCCTGCCCGTGACGGAGAACAACGAGATTCCGGCCTCCATGGGCCTGCGCCACCGCGCCGCCATTGGCCTCTCGGAGGTGACGGACAGCGTGGTGCTCGTGGTATCGGAGGAGACGGGCCAGATTGCGCTCGTGCGCAATGCCGAGGTATACCGCAACCTATCGTCGGCTGACCTGCGCGTGAAACTGAACCAGTTCCTGTTCGACACCGACCAACGCCCTACCACCGCGCCAGCGACATCGGAGAAATCGGTTACCGCCGCTTAATTACTGTCCCTAAACAAAAGCATTTGCCAGGAGCCAGCACAGCCGTGCCGGCTCCTGTGCTTTCCGGTGCTCCCATCCTCCCCGGCAAGGCATAGCCTTTCTGCCCACTGCTCCACAGCGGACGCCGCGACTAAAAAGTCAAGCTATTCGCTTCGCGTTGGGGCAATACACCCCAATGTGTGGAATAGCCTCCACACCCTTGCTTCGGATTCCCCAGTCAGGGAAAATCCGCTATATTCCACAACTTGCTGTCTATCAACAACCTGTAGCCTTCAATCTTTTCTGGCACGGTTCTGCCATACTGCCCTTTCGAAATCAATCTTTAATCAATTTAGATTCGAACATGAAAAAAGTAACGTTTATAGCAGCCGCCTTCGCACTTCTTGGATTCACAGCCAACGCCCAGACACAAAACACCCAAACGCAAACTGCCAAGCCAGCCACGGAGCAGGCGCAGACAGACAACAAAGAGAAAGTAACAAAGGACCAGCTCCCAGCACCTGTGAAGGCCGTACTGGACCACGAGTCTTACAAAGATTGGACAGTAGGTGACATCTACAAGGTGAAGCCAGCTGAAGGCGCTGCCGACAAAAAGGTGGTTTACGAAATCAGCCTGACAAACAAAGAAGGCCAAACCGGCACCATCACCCTTGACGAAACAGGAAAAGACGCCTCTAAAGAGGAGTAGAAAACAGAAAACTATACTTAGAATTACGAAAGAGCCCTCGTTATGCGAGGGCTTTTTGATTTTCGGCCCTTTGGGGGGCTATTTCAGGTATGGCTGCGGCGCTCAGGCTTGCCTTCTCTTCCAGAACACCCAGTAGGCAGGCAGCCCCAGCAGTGGCACCACCCACAGCAGCACCATCCAGAGCAGGCGCTCCGTCAGGTTATAATCCGTTTTGAAGATGAGATGAACGATAGAAAGCGCCACCCCAATGTAGTAGAGCGTGACCAGTATGAATATGGCTGAGTTTACTGCGGCTAAGTCCATAGGTGAGGTATAGAGTCAGGAAGTCAGGTTTACCACGCTGGCAGCATGCGGCTCAGGAACCAGGTCAGGTAGGCCAGCGCAGGCGCACAGAACAACAGCACCATGCCCAGGTTGATGCGAGTCCACTGTGGGTTGAGCAGCATGCTCAGGTATGCCTCCACCGATAGCAGCAGCGAGAAGTAAAAGGTTATCTGCAACAGCGTCTCCGCGATGTTGATTTCGCCCCGCACACCGGCCGTAGCATAGGCCAGAAACGAAATGACCAGCCACGAGAGCACCGTGCCGAGCAGCAACTGACCCGCCTTTATCTTGACGTTGTTCATAGGTATAGCTAAGACTATTCATAGCAAGATATGAAAAAAACAGCCGCTCCCATAACCGGAGCGGCTGTTTCATTACCTGGTGCTATACCTGGAATTACTTGATTACACCCAGCTCTTTGCCTACTTCCGTAAAGGCCGCAATACATTTATCGATGTGCACTCTGTCGTGCACGGCAGAGAGTTGCACCCGGATGCGGGCCTGGCCTTTCGGCACCACCGGGTAGTAGAAACCAATCACATAAATGCCTCTGTCGAGCATGCGGGCAGCGAACTCCTGGGCCAGCGGCGCATCGTAGAGCATCACCGGCACAATGGGGTGGTCGCCCAGCTTGATGTCGAAACCGGCGGCTGTGATTTGCTCCCGGAAATACTTGGTGTTCCACTCCAGCTTGTCGCGCAGTTCAGTAGTGGAGCTCAGCAAATCCAGCACCGCGATGGAGGCACCCACAATGGATGGCGCCAGGGAGTTGGAGAACAGGTAAGGGCGCGAACGCTGACGCAGCATGTCGATGATTTCTTTTTTGCCAGACGTGAAGCCACCCATGGCACCACCCAATGCTTTGCCCAGCGTGCCAGTGATGATGTCCACACGGCCCATCACGTTGTGATACTCGTGCGTGCCGCGGCCGGTCTTGCCCATGAAGCCAGTAGAGTGAGAGTCATCCACCAACAGTACGGCGTTATACTTATCGGCCAGGTCAGCAATCTTGTCCAGCTGCGCCACGGTACCATCCATGGAGAAAGCCCCATCCGTCACGATGACGCGGTGCTTGGTGCCGGCATTCACGGCCTCCTGCAGCTTGGCCTCCAGGTCCTCGAGGTTGTTGTGCTCGTAGCGGAAGCGCTGCGCCTTGCACAGGCGGATGCCATCGATGATGGACGCGTGGTTGAGCGCATCGGAGATGATAGCCGATTCGGCATCGAACAGCGGTTCAAACACGCCGCCATTGGCGTCAAAGGCTGCCGCATACAGAATAGTATCTTCTGTACCCAGGAACTCAGACAGCTTGCGCTCCAGCTCTTTGTGGATGTCCTGCGTGCCGCAGATGAAGCGCACCGAGCTCATGCCGTAGCCGTGCGAGTCGATGGCTTGCTTGGCCGCCTCAATCACCTTGGGGTGCGCCGACAAGCCCAGGTAGTTGTTGGCGCAGAAGTTGAGCACATGCTCCATCTGGGTGGTGTCGATATCAGCACCCTGCGGGGTGGTGATGATGCGCTCCTGCTTATACAATCCGGCTTCCTTTATCTCGGCAAGTTGCTGCTCTAGGTCTGGTTTTAATGTTTCGTACATGAGTTATTTACTTAATCGTTCTTCGGTTTATGGGTATACGTAGCGCTGTGGCAACTACTCATCTGCTTTGGGAGGCGGACGACGAATGATTGGCCGAGGTCGTGGCGGCTTGGGCTTTTCTTGCTGAGTTGGCTCATCGGGTATACTCGGTTGGGCCGCATCAGTTTCCGGCTCCTTCTGCTGCACAGCCTCCGGTGCAGCAGAAGGAGCCGTTGGGCGCCTGATGATAGGGCGCGGCCGGAGTGGCTTAGCGGGAGCTGGCTGCGCTGATTCTGCCTCGGGTACTTCAGGCGCTGGCGCTTCCGCTGCAGGCTTGGCTTCTGTCTCTTGGGCAGGCGCAGCAGGCTTGGCCAGAGCAGCAGGACGCTTAATGACGGGCTTAGGCCTCAGGGGTTTAGGCATGTCTTCCGCTGCCGGAGCCGCAGGTTGGCTCTCCGCTGACGGAGCCACCGGTTCCTCTTCCTGCGGCGGCTTCTGCAGCGCAGTTGGCCGCTTGATAACGGGGCGTGGGCGCGTGGGTTTAGGAGCCTCTGGTGCAGTGGCAGCAGCGGGAGCCTCTACAGCGGGAGCCTCTACAGCGGGCGCCTGTGCAGAAGGAACAGCATCTGCTGCCTCCTGTTCTGGCTTCTGAAGTGCAGCGGGCCGCTTAATGACTGGGCGTGGACGAGCTGGCTTGGCTGCTTCCGCTGGGGCTTCTGAACCTGGCTCCTGTGCGGCAGGCGCATCCTGGGCTTCGGAAGGAGCAGCAGGGGCAGCTTGAGGTATAATGGGCCGCTTGATGACAGGCCGGGCACGTGGTGCGGCTGGCGCTGCCTCTTCAGCGGGTTTTTCCTGCGTGCCTTCACTTGCTGCTGGGGGTGGCTGCAAGGCTGCGGGACGGCGCACAACTGGCCTTGGTTTAGGCGCAGCGGCAGGCGCAACCGGCTTTTCCTCAGATGTTTCCTGTGGAACACCAGGCGTCTCAGGTATGGCAACGGGGGCATCTGCCTGAGCTTGGATGGCAGGCGCTGCCGGGCGGCGGGCGGCTGGGCGTGGAGCGGCCGCAACAGCTGGCTTCGGCACGTCCTCCTCCCGCAGGTGGAAGCGCAGCCGCACGTTGTTGAGCACCATTTTCACGGCCACATAGAAGCTGTTGGGGTGCATCTGGGCATACATCTCCTCCCAGGCCTTGTAACGGGCCGGGTCCTCTGCCGCAAAGGCCGCCTTGTCGATTCGCTTCTTTACCAGGTACTCTTCAAACGTCATATCGCAAGTCCCACCGCTTTCCTATACCTGTGCAGGTATAGCGGGAGGCACAAATATCCTGTTTATATCCTTACAAGCCAGTCGGAGGTATACAAAACAGCCGCCGCTGGCTCTACAAATATAAGAAAATCGCACACCTGAAACAGGCAGGCATTATTTCTATTTTACCATTGCATTACATAATCGTTAAATCTGTCTGACACTGTTTCAGTGCTCGTCTTGCTGACATACCTTTGGGACGTGGTAAAGAAATAGGTTACGATTAGTTTTGCTGTAAGCGCCTGCCCTCTGGCAGGCGCTTTCTTTTTAGAGGTAGTTCAGGTGTGCGTTGGCTTATACTCCGAAGCGTTGGGATTCTTGGTCTTACGCTTTCACTATTGCACCGAAATCGGTTACTTTGTGCAAAAATTAATCTGACTATGGCAAACACAAGTGACACGGTATTGGTGATTGGCGCCTGCGGACAACTTGGCTCTGAACTCACCCTGGAGCTACGCAACCTGTATGGCGGGTCGAATGTGGTGGCAGCCGATATCTCGGCGCCCAAGCAGGCCGACCTGCGCGATTCGGGCCCGTTTGAGAAGGTGGATGTGCTGGACACGAAGGTACTGGCCGATTTAGCCGCTAAATATAAATTCAAGCAGATATACCACCTGGCGGCCGTGCTCTCGGCCACAGGCGAGAAGAACCCGAAGTTTGCCTGGAAGCTGAACATGGACGGCCTCTTTAACGTGCTGGACCTAGCCCTGGAGCAGAAGGTAGAGAAGGTATACTGGCCAAGCTCCATCGCCGTTTTCGGCCCAAGCACGCCGCGCCAGAACACGCCGCAGCACACCATCATGGACCCCAACACCGTGTACGGCATCAGCAAGCAGGCTGGTGAGCGCTGGTGCGAGTACTACTTCCAGAAGTACGGGCTGGATGTGCGCAGCCTCCGTTACCCTGGTTTGATTGGCTACAAGGCCCTGCCCGGTGGCGGTACGACCGACTACGCCGTGGACATCTACCACAAAGCCCTGGAGGGCGAGACTTTTGAGTGCTTCCTGAGCGGGAACACCTACCTGCCCATGATGTACATGCCAGACGCCATAAAGGCCACGCTGGATTTGATGCACGCCCCAGCCGAGCAGGTGAAGGTGCGTGACTCCTACAACCTGAGCGCCATGAGTTTCTCACCCGAGGAAATCACGGCTTCCATCCAAAAGCACCTTCCGGATTTCAAAATCACGTACAAGCCCGACTCCCGCCAGCAGATTGCCGACTCGTGGCCGCAGAGCATCGATGACAGCGCCGCCCAGCAAGACTGGGGCTGGAAGCCTGCCTACGACCTGGACGCCATGACCGCCGACATGCTCCTCAACCTGAAGAAGATGAAGGAAGAGCAGACGCTGGCCTAGATATAGCGTTGCTTGATGAATGCAAAAACGGGTGGTGCGGCAGCATCACCCGTTTTTTTATGCCCTTTGGCGGTGTTGTTGCTGAACCGGAATTCCTATGGCCTAGGTATGGGGGCAGGTATAGCAGGTTCTGCCTGCTAGTACGCGACCCTGTTACAAGCTACCCCACAGACCAGTTGTTGCCACTAGCCAGCGGCTGTTTCTGCTTTACAGCGGTTAACCTATATTTCCAGCGGCACGTCTATACCTTACCGAGCTATGACAAACCATCAGGTGGCTTGGCAAGGTATAAATAGACGAGACGACCCATGACCGTAGCAGACATAACAGACAACCAGCTCAGGCAGCTGATATTCGACAAAGAACGGGTGATTGTGAAGTTCACGGATGCAGGCTGCCCCGTCTGCAAAGAGCTCTCCCCCTCGTTTCGCAGGCTCTCTACGGAGCCACAGTACCAGGACGTCACGTTTGTGCGTATGAGCGCCGCTGAGAACCCGGTGTCGAGCCAGGAGGTGAAAATGACGGGCACCCCCTTCTTCGCCACCTACCGCAAAGGAACGATTCAGGAGTGCGGCGTTGTTGCCTCGGAGGAAGGCATCCGCGCCATGCTCCAGCAGCTCCTGCAGCCTGTCGCCCAGTAGGAACCGGCTCACGACTCGCGTGCTGAAAAGGTTCGGAAATGCTTACCTTGCTACAAAACTAAAGGCTATACTGCGTGTTCCGACTCACTCCCCTTCAGCTGGTTTTCATTTTCTTCGTCATTGGCAGCGTGCTCACGTTCCAGGCCTGCTCCAGCACCTCGCTGCTGGCACCACCCGCACCCGCAGCTATGGCCTCGACTGCTCCGGCTTACCAGCCTCGGCTCTCCTCCATCAGCATACCGGTGTCCATACCTTTGACTACCATTGAGGACAAACTGAACCAGGAGCTGCAGGGCACGCTCTACAAAGACGATAACCTGGAAGGCGACAACGTAGCGGTCACGGTCGTTAAGAAGGGGCGCATGACCATCCGGGCCGAGAAAGACAAAATCTACTTCAGTGTGCCGCTGCAGGTATACGCCAAAGGTCGCTGGCAATGGGAAGCCTGCAAGGTATGCCCCTCCATCAACAAAACGGAAGACACCTCCTTCGACATGGTCGTGAACACGGAAAGCCGCTTTGGCCTGTCCGAAGACTACAAAATCAACACCATCACAACGGGTGATTTTGAGTGGGGCAACACCAAGCCCTACATCCAGCTGGGCCCGCTCAAGATTGGCCTCGCCCGCTTCGTGGAGCCGGCCATGAAGCAGCAGATGAACCTGATAGCGCGCCAACTGGACAAGGAGATTCAGAACCGCCTCAACATCCGCCAATACGTAGCCGACACCTGGGCCCTGATGCAGCAGCCGGTGAAGCTAGACGAAAAACTCAATGCCTGGCTCAGCGTGGTGCCGCAGGAAGTGCGTATAGCGCCGCTATACGCCCACAACGGCAGCCTCCAGACGCGCTTGGGCATCACCTCCTACATACAGGTCACCACCGACGGCAAGCCCCAGACGCAGGTGAACCGGAACCTGCCTAAGCTCATCATCGATAACCGCATGAGCGACGACATCCAGATTGGCCTAACGGCTACTGTACCCTATAGCCACGCCAGCACCCTGATGCAGGCGCAAGTCGCTGACCAGACCTATACCTTTGACGACGGCAAGAGCCAGGTGACGGTGAAGGATGCGGCCATCACCCCACACGGAGAGCAGCTTGTACTGATGCTGGATGTGGACGGCAAGACCAAGGCGGGCCTGTTCACCAAAAAACTGGTGGGCAAGGTATACCTGCGCGGCACCCCCTACTACGATGCTGCCACTGCCTCCATTAAGCTGCGCGATGTGGATTATGACCTGGACACGCAGGACATGCTGCTGAACACGGCCAGTTGGCTTGCCAAAAATAAGTTCAAGGAGATGATTCAGGGAGCGGTGAACATACCTGTGCAGTCGCAACTGGCGGATATTCGGAACCTGCTGCAGCACACGCTGAACCAATCCGGCCGCGTGCATGAGGCGGTGCTGTTGCGTGGCGCGGTCAATGACCTGGTGCTGGACAACATCTACCTCACCCCTACTGGTATAAAAGCTGTTGTGAATGCCCGCGGCAACCTCACGGCCACGGTGCAGAAACTTTAGCCTTTACTTCAGGCTGGCCTTGTCAATAGCCGTTGGACTGCTGAAGGTCTTGTCGGGCACGGAAGCCGGCGCGGCCAGGTGCGTCAGCTTGAAGTCGCTCTGCGGGTTGCTGCGGTCGCTGGCCAGTTTTATCTTGCCGTAGGTTTGGTAGTCGGACCAGCGCCGGGTGAAGGTGGGCTTGGCGTCGGCGTAGTTGCGGAAGAACGCCCACTGCGTCACCAGTCCCTGCTCCTTATCCACCCACAGGTGGTATTTGTTCTGCGGCGTAAGGCCCACGTTCTCAAAGGTCATCTCCAGGATGTCAGCGGGTGCGCCTTCCTCTGTTTTGCCTTCGCCCACATACTTTAGCGTCACGCCGGGATCCTGCAGCTTGAAGGGCATCACCAGCCAGTACGAGTTGTTTATCCAGCGGGCATAGGTCTGCTCCCGCAGCTTCCGGGCCTGCTCCTGGTCCTGCAACTCGCGCCCGTCCACGTATACCTTGCCTTCCTTGGAGTCAGTGTCGATGATGACCACCAGGCTGTCCTGCTCCCACCGGAACCGGTTCTCGTGCTTGTCCCATACCTGGTACTGGTCGTTGAAGGTCCAGGCTAGGAAGCGGGTATCGTCCCAGCCTTTCTGCCCCCCCATGTTCTGCAGCACCTGCTGGGCCAGGGCTTTCGCCTTGTCGTCAGATTGCGGCAGGCTTGCGAGCGCAACGGTATGGCAAGTCACCAGTAGGGCTGCCAATAGCAGCATGGTTTGGAGGTATAGCTTCTGGCTCATAGGCGAGTTTGAATTAGGATAATCCCTATACGTAATCTTGCGTCGGCCGCCGTTCCTGCGCTTCGGTTTTCGGGCTGAAGCCTCCAAAATCTAACCAATGATTTGCGGCGGCCGTATCAAAAAGCTATTCAGACACAGAAAACAGACTTTATGGCTAGCTCTACTATAAGTAAAATTGGGCCTCTGCTCAAATCCACGTTTGCCGGCTTTACGGACAACGGCTCCTTGATGATGGCGGCCGCCCTGGCTTTCAACGCCATCTTCTCCATACCGCCGCTGCTGGTCATCATCATCCAGGCGGCCGGGTTCTTCTTCGGGGAAGAGGCGGTCTCGGGGGAGCTCTCCAAGCAGATTTCGGCCGCTATAGGGCCCAGCGCCGCCGATACGATAGAGACCATCATCCAGAACGCGGCCATGAGCGAAAGCGGCGGTTTGGCCTTCTGGATAGGCATCGGCACATTGATTTTCGCCTCCACCACTTTCTTTGCTACCCTGCAGGAGTCGCTGAACCGGGTATGGAACGTGAAGCCCAAGCCAACCAACGGCATCGTGAAGATGCTCAAGGTGCGTATGTTTTCCTTCGGCATCGTACTGAGCATCGCGCTGCTCATGCTGGTCTCACTGCTGCTCAGTGCGGTCATCTCCATCTTGAGCGGTTACCTGCGGGCGCTGTTTGACGAGTACCTGCAGTTCATCTCCCCGGATGTGCTCTATTTCCTCATCAAGGCAGTCGACTTCATCCTGTCCATCGGTATCATCACGGCGCTGTTCTCCCTCATTTTCAAGTACCTGCCCGATGCCTTCATCCGCTGGAAGGACGTTTGGATAGGGGCTTTCATCACCGCGGCGCTCTTCACCATCGGTAAGTTCCTCATCAGCTGGTACATCAGCACCAGCGACCCGGGCTCCGCCTATGGCGCGGCCGGCTCCATGATTGTGATACTCGTCTGGATATACTATTCCTCGCTGATTGTGCTGTTCGGGGCGGAGCTCACGCAGCAGTACGCTAGCGCGTTTGGGCAGGAGATTCGCCCGAAAGAGCACGCCGTGCTGTTCCGGGAGCAGGAGGTCACCAACTTCCCGCAGGACATCGCCAGCGGCAGGCCCAAACCGGAAGGACGGTTCAATAAGGCGAGCTGACAACGGACTTCTTGAAAAGTAAAATCGAGCGCCTCTGCTAAGGTATAGCAGAGGCGCTCGATTTTTATAGGTATAGCTGTTCGGCTTACGCCGGTTGCTTCTCTTTCACGGCCAGCTGTCCGCAGGCGGCGTCGATGTCCTTGCCACGGCTGCGGCGTACGTTCACCTGCACCCCACGGTCTGCCAGGTAATAGATGAACTTCTCCAGGCGGTCCTCGTTGGTGTTCACGAAGTTGGCGTTCTCAATCGGGTTGTATTCAATAAGGTTCACCTTGCAGGGGATGATTTTGGTGAAGCGCAGCAGCTCCTCCGCATCCTGCAGCGAGTCGTTGAAGTTATCGAACACGATGTACTCATAGGTTACCTTGCGTCCCGTCACCTCATGGAAATGCTTCAGCGCCTCCGTCAGGGCCTCCAGCGAGTTGGTCTCGTTGATGGGCATGATTTGATTGCGCTTCTCATCGTTGGCGGCGTGCAGCGACAAAGCCAGGTTGGCCTTCACGCCATCGTCGGCCATCTTCTTTATCATCTTGGCTATACCTGCCGTGCTCACTGTGATGCGGCGCGCGGCCATACCCAAACCATCATGCGCCGTGATGCGCTCAATGCTCTTCATCACGTTGGCGTAGTTGAGCATCGGCTCGCCCATGCCCATGTACACGATGTTGGTGAGCGGTTGGCCGTACTGCTGCATGCTCTGCTCGTTGATGCGCACCACCTGGTCGTATATCTCAGCAGCGTCGAGGTTGCGCACACGGTCCATGTAACCGGTGGCGCAGAACTTGCAGGTAAGCGAGCAACCCACCTGGCTGCTCACGCAGGCTGTCTTGCGCTCATCGTGCGGAATGAGCACGCCCTCTACAATGTTGTTGTCATAGAGCCGGAAAGCAGATTTGATGGTGCCGTCGTTGCTGAGCTGCTTGGTGGCCACCTGCACCGCGTTGATGGCGAAGTGCTGATCCAGCTTCTCGCGCAAGGCCAGGCTCACGTTGTTCATCTCGTCAAACGACTGCGCTGAGTGCTTCCAAATCCACTCGTAGACCTGCTTGGCACGGAACGCCTTCTCGCCCTGCTCCACGAGCCAGGCCTTCAGGTCGTCCAGCGTCAGCTTTCGGATGTCCTTTTTATTTAAAACGGGTATATCTGCAATCAAATTCATACCACAAAATTACAAAAATACTCAGGCTTTAGTTTCAATCCGGGACTTTACTTCGTTGGGGAGCGCCATTAATTTCCGCTCCTGATAATTGAAGCACAGCATGCCCGTCTTGGCGCGCGCCACTTCCTTGCCCTGCTGGTTCAGCACGTGGTAGGTGATGTCGAAGCCATACCGGTGCACATCATCAAAGGCCAGCTTCAGCGTCAGCACATCGCCGTAGAAGCCTTCGCCTTTGTACTCGATGGCGACATCGGCCATGATGAGGCTGGCGCCGCCCAGGTCCAGCTCGGTATAGCCGAAGTGGCGCAGCAGCTGCAGGCGCGCCTCGTGCAGGATAGAAAGCAGGGCATCGTTGCCGAGGTGGGCGCCGTAGTTCAAGTCGGTGATGCGGATGGGGATGGTCGCCACAAAGGCGACGTGCGCAGGTATAGCTACTTTTATTCGGGCCATGGAATGGAGCGTGAAGGTATAGCCGAAGCCACCCGTCGTTGAAAATCAGTCAAGAGAGCTTTGTTTTTTGCAAAATCCCTGCATTTTGTATTGCAGACAGCACAAAGCATTGCTTACATTTGTAAAGTAAACAATTTAAAATGCATCTCGAAATCAGGCAGACCAAAGACGGCTCCAATACCCTGTACGTGCCCGAACTAAATGAGCACTACCACTCGGTACACGGTGCTTTGCAGG
The DNA here is from genome assembly GCF_000373265.1 of Pontibacter roseus DSM 17521. Taxonomy (GTDB): domain Bacteria; phylum Bacteroidota; class Bacteroidia; order Cytophagales; family Hymenobacteraceae; genus Pontibacter; species Pontibacter roseus. The sequence goes on along the minus strand of NZ_KB890761.1, from coordinate 545,380 downwards.
AGTCGCAGCATGTCTTCATTAAGCACGGCCTGGAGCATGTGCTCAATCTCAAGCGGGACATCAAACTACTGGAAGTGGGCTTCGGAACCGGTCTCAACGCCATCCTTTCCTACCCCTTCGCGCTGGCCCAGAAAGCCTTCATCCAATACGACACGCTGGAGAAGTTCCCGCTGACGCAGGAGGTGGTGGAGCAGCTGCATTTCGACAAGGTCATCCTGAACCCGGAGCTGCACGATGTGTTCCAACGGATGCATGCCGCTCCCTGGAACGAGCCCGTGGACATCATTCCCTACTTCACGCTGCAGAAGATACACGAGACGCTGGAGGAGTTCGTGCCGCCTAAGGCTTACTACGACCTGATTTACTTTGACGCCTTCGCCCCGGAGAAGCAACCGGAGCTGTGGTCCGACGAGATGTTCGCCAAGCTCTACCGGGCTACCCGCCCAGGTGGCGTGCTGGTGACCTACTGCGCCAAGGGATCCTTCAAGCGCAGCCTCAAGGCGGCCGGATTTGAAGTGGAAGCCTTGCCAGGGCCTCCAGGCAAACGCGAGATGACGCGCGGCCTCAAGCCAGTTGCATAGATAATAAAACAATACCCCAGGCCTTGGCTTGGGGTATTGTTTTTCAAACCTATACCTTCTGGGCTTTCCCCTAGGAGCCACATGTCCTCCGCCCATCTGAACTTTTTCGCGCAGATGCGGTTCTTGTACAAACAAGCGTACGGCCTATGCCGTTACATCAATTTTAAGCAAAATAGCATGAGCACAACAGATAAAGACGCCCCCTTTTACAACCTCTCCGCCACCTCCCTGCAGGGCCAGGAAATACCGATGGAGCAGTTCAAGGACAAAGTGGTACTGGTGGTGAACACAGCCAGCCAATGCGGACTCACTCCGCAGTACGAGGGGCTGGAGGAGCTCTACCGACAATACAAAGACCAGGGCCTGGTGGTGCTTGGCTTCCCGTGCAACCAGTTTGGGAATCAAGAGCCGGGCGGCAAGAAAGAGATTGAGGAAGGTTGTCTCATCAACTATGGCGTGAGCTTCCCCATGTTCGATAAGGTGGAAGTCAACGGCAAAGATGCCCATCCTATCTTCCGCTACCTGAAGTCAGAACTTGGCGGTGTGCTGGGCAGCAGGGTCAAGTGGAATTTCACGAAATTCCTGGTGGGGCCGGACGGGAAGCCCTACAGGCGCTATGCCCCCATCACCAAACCCGAGAAGCTGGCACCGGACATTGAGCAGCTGCTGGCGAAAAAAGCTGAATAGCTAACATAGGCTGTCCTGGCGCCGATTCCTGCGGCAAATGCCAGGCAGCTTGGTTCTTCATTCACCTTGGATTGCACTAAAAGTACGGAAGTTTACCTGTACGCCTTTTGCCTTTGTAGCTGCGGCCGTCATACCCGTACCCTTCCAGATGCCTGTGAAGGGCTAAGCCTCTTCGAAAATTGCATTCTTTTTTCTTCTTCGGAACCAGTCCGTATATAAAACTTTTTATATATATTTATTGCTAAATATGTTCAAACATAGGTTATTTGTAGCCCCATCCAGCAATGAAAACGAAAGACTATACCATGAAGAAGTTACTCAAGAAAGCTATCAAGCCATTCCAGGCCAAGTATGAGGTGGTGTGCACTACGTACCAGGTAATCCCGGGCCTGCCCATCAACAGGAACCAGTCTAAGCATGCCTTCGGCCGAGGGGCTGCCCTGGAGGCAAAGGAGTTTTACACCAAAGTGGTCTCCTCCGACATCACCAAGACCATGGCGCCTGTGGAGGTGCAGTTGCGCAAGATATACCTGGGCGGCAGAACCATAGACCAGGCCGAGTTTGGCCCGGTGCAGCACCTGAAAAACCTGAACAAAGGCAAGAAAAAGAAATAGCAACACCCTGCCACCTAAACAAAAGCCACTCCGGATACCTCTGGAGTGGCTTTCTCATTCTGATTCTATAACACAGTAAAGTTTTACGATATTTATTGGGAATTATTGGGCCACACCCCCTGTGGCGTGATGGCATAGTCCAGTGGAATGTCAAAATCGTTGGGGTCGGCTATCTCTTCCACCGGAGGTTCCAGCGAAAGGCCTATTTTCACCACATCCGGGCGACAATCGGCCAGGAAGCGGTCGTAGAATCCCTTGCCATACCCTACCCGGTGCCCTGCCTTGTCGAAAGCCAGCAACGGAATCAGCACCAGGTCCACCTCGTTTGCATGCACGATTTGCGCCTCCTGCGGTTCCGGTATACCCCAGGCGTTCTCCACCAGCACCGACTCCTCGGTGAGGTGGTGGTGGGTGAGCACGTTCTGCGCGGCATCCGTCACAGGCACCACCACCCGCACCTGCGGCTGCTCCAGACGAAGCCGCTCGATGATGGGCCAGGTATTTACTTCGTTGTTCTTCACAATGGGCAGGAACACGTGCACCGTCTGCCCGGGCTTCAGCGGGAAATGCTTAAAGAACAGGTCTGCTATACCTTGGCTGCGCGCCGCCACCTCTTCGGCAGGCAGGGCCCGCCGGCGCTGTAGCATGGTTTTGCGCAGCTCGGCCTTCCGCATTATTCCTCCTCCAGTATCGTGAACTTGAACTCCAGTGGGTCAAAGGCCTCTACCAAGGCTGGTATAAACCCGGGGTGGTTGGTTTGGTAAGAGAGCAGGTTGTCCTGCCGCTCCTGCAGGCTCCCGTTCGGAAAGAGCTTGTCTTTAAGGTTTTCGAGTTGTTTGAACGTCTGCTCATGTTTGCCGTCACGGGCCTTGGAGAGCTTCTTCTCCAGCATGTGCAGCGAGTTGCTTGCCTTCTGGGCTTCGGCAGCCACGGCTTTCACCAAGGTCGGGTCAATACCTTCGGATAGCTGTTCCACCTGCTTATATACCTGAGCGATAGCCTCGCGCTGCGCCTCCAGACTGATTTCCTCTTCGTGCAGCTGCGATGCCAGTTGTTTCTTCAATTCTTGGTAATCGCGGAAGAGGTCGAGGGGCTGCAGGCCCAGCCTATGCATGCGGCTGGCATTGGGGCGGCTAATGTATAGCGCCGAATTGCGCAGCATGAGCACCGGGAAAGGCACCTCATAGGCCTCGAACACCTTACGAAGCTGGAACCAATAAGCCACCTCTGCCCCACCGCCAATGTAGGCCAGGTTCGGCAGGATGAGCTCCTCGTAAAGGGGGCGCAAAATGACGTTCGGGCTGAAGCGCTCCGGGTGCTCGCTTGCCTCCTGCAGAATTTCCTGCCGGCTGAAGCGAAGGTCCGTGTTCAGCACCTTGTAGCCCTCCCCTTCCTGCACAATGCGCTCGCGCAGGCCGTCCTGCAGGTAGAACAGGTTGATTTCGCGGGAGAACACCTGTGGCCTGTAACCCAGCTGCTCCAGTTGCGCGTTGGTCTCCTCCACCAGGCGGTGCGACAATTGCTCGGTCACTTCCTTCTCCACCACCGGCGTTAAGGCTTTCTTCAATTCACTGTGGTCTCCGTCGATGCTCACCAGGCCATACTCCCCAAACAAAGCATGCGTGATGGCGCGTGTCGCATCGGCCAGGGTTTTGCTGTTGCGGTAGGCCTCCTCAAAAACCAGGAAAGCCTCCGGCAGTTCCTCCAGCACCTTCTCCAGACCGGCAGTTGTGAAACGGCCTACAGCGCCTTTCTGCTCCGACTCCCAGGTATAGCGCTTGCCAAACAGGTTGAAGTGGTTGATTTCGGCGAAGTCGTGGTCCTCGGTGGCCATCCAGTACACCGGCACGAAGTTGTAATCCGGATACTTCTCCTGCAGCTGCCGGCAGGTGTTGATGGCGGTGATGATTTTGTACACGAAGTACAGCGGCCCCGTGAAGATGTTGAGCTGGTGGCCTGTGGTGATGGTATAGGTGTTGGGCTGCCGCAGCAGGTCCAGGTTACGCTGCACGTTCGGGTGAACGGTTTTGATGGAGGCATACTGCTCCTGCAGCGCCTGCTGCAAGGTATGGCGTTGCTGCTCCGTAAAGGTTTTCTCCTGCAGTTGCTCCCCAAAGGCCTCCAGCGTAGGAAAGCGGTGATAGAACGCCTGCAGCTTTTCGCTCTGGGACAGGTAATCGGCTATCGTTTGGGAGAAGGCGCCGGTAGCGGCATAGTCTACCTTGGTGATTTTCATATCGGTTACTTCCATCTGCTGTGGTTTTGTGGCTGCACAGGCGGCTGCCTGCACTATACCTGGGCAGGTATGGCGGCAGATTCCTGCGACTGTGTCGCACCACAAAGTACGCGTTTTATTTCTTGTTCTACAGCTGATACGATAGAAAACAGGTATAGGAGGACAAACAAGGCAACCATATTTCGGAATCGGCCTATACCTAGGTAGCGGTTATACCTTAAAACGAAATGACATGGGATTATTGAACGGACTGATGGGACACGCCTCGGCGGTGCCTGTCGAGAAACTCACCAAAGAGTTTCAGCCTATCCTGCTGGACGACGAGCGCATCGAGAGCGCCTTCCGGCTGATACGCGACATGCTGGTGTTCACGAGCAAACGCCTGATTGTGGTGAACAAGCAAGGCCTCACCGGCTCCAAAGTGGATTACCAGAGTGTGCCCTACAGCAGCATCAAGATGTTCTCCAAAGAGAGCTCCGGCATGCTGGATTTCGATGCGGAGCTGAAGATATGGCTGACGGGAGAGCCCAACCCCACCATCCGGCAGGAGTTCCGGAAAGGGGACAACGTGAACGAGGCGTATAAGGTGCTCAGCCGATATGTGCTCAAGTAGAGCTGGCTATAGCGAGTTGAGCCAGCCCTCGGCGTTCTCCACCGTCTCAAAGCCTTTTACCACGCCTTTCCTCACCATCCTGACCGCCTGGTCGGTGGAGAGCCGGCTGAAATGGTTCTGGGAGTACACGGCTGCATGGTACAGGAGCCCGTCGGCCTCTGCGCGCGGATGCCAGTCATAGGCGAGCCAGTCGGTGAGTTCCAGCCACAGCCCCTGCACTTCGTAGTGGTTGTCCAGCAATTTGTGGCAGCGCTCTTTCTTCAGGAAGAACAGGATTTGCTCATATCCTTGCTGAACGGTATCCTTGGTGAAGTCACCACGCCAGTTGGCATAGAGATAATCGTCAACGGCATTGTACTCTATCGTCAGTGAGTCAGTAGTCAGAAGTTTGATGTGCTTCATATGCATAATCGCTCTATTGCCTGGGCAGACAGAGCGGCAAGGAGTGGAAACGGCTTTCCATGCCATAATACGCAAAATACGGGTAAAACAAAAAAGGAAATCCCCTGCCAGACTGGTCTGGCAGGGGATTTCCTTTTCATAAAAGGTGGTGTTTATCTGCAGCCGTGCTAGCTGACTACCTCGCCATACAGGTCGAAGTCAGAGGAATCCGTGATTTTAACATTTGCGAAATCGCCCAGGCGTACGTACTGGTTGTCAGCGGGTACGAGCACTTCGTTGTCCACTTCAGGAGAGTCGTACTGGGTACGGCCCACGAAATAGCCGCTCTCCTTGCGGTCGAAGAGCACTTTGTAGGTTTTGCCTACCTTCTCCTCGTTCATCTCCACGGATATACCCTGCTGCAACTCCATGATAGCATCGGCACGCTCCTGCTTCACCTCATCCGGCACGTTGTCTTCCAAGGTATAGGCATGCGTGTTATCTTCGTGCGAGTAGGTGAATATGCCTAGTCGGTCAAAGCGCGTCTCCTCCACCCAGTCATACAGCTCCTGGAAATCCTGGTCTGTCTCACCGGGGTGGCCGGCGATAAGCGTGGTTCTCAAAGCGATGTCCGGCACGCGCTGCCGGATGGTGTCCACCAGCTCGATGGTGCGGCGCTTGCTGATGCCGCGGCGCATGGTCTTGAGCATGTTGTCTGACACGTGCTGCAACGGCATGTCGAGGTACTTACAGATGTTCTCGCGCTCGTTCATCACATCAAACACCTCCATCGGGAACTGCGACGGGTAGGCGTACTGCATGCGAATCCACTCAATGCCGTTGACATCGGACAGGTTGCGGAGCAGGTCAGCCAGCTTGCGCTCGCCGTAGTGCTGCAGCCCGTAGTAAGTCAGGTCTTGTGCAATCAGGATGAGTTCTTTGGTACCCATGCTAGCCAGGCGCGTAGCCTCCTTCACCAGGTCCTCAATGGGTCGGTCTACGTGCTTGCCGCGCATGAGCGGTATGGCACAGAAAGAACAAGGGCGGTTGCAGCCCTCGGCAATCTTGAAGTAAGCGAAGTGCGAAGGCGTGGTAATGAGGCGCTCGCCAATCAGCTCGTGCTTGTAATCCGCCTCCAGCTTTTTGAGGAGCTGCGGCATTTCCAGGGTTCCAAAGTAGGCATCTACTTGCGGAATCTCCTGCTCCAGCGAATCTTTGTAGCGCTGCGACAAACAGCCGGTTACGTACAGCTTATCAATCTGGCCGGCTTCCTTGGCCTCGGCATAGCGCAGAATGGTGTCGATGGACTCCTGCTTGGCATTGTCGATAAAGCCACAGGTGTTCACGATGATGATGTTCGAATCGTCCTTCTCAGACTCGTGCGCCACGTCAAACTCATTGGCACGGAGCTGGCCCATCAGCACCTCGGAATCTACCAGGTTCTTGGAGCAGCCCAATGTGATAACGTTGACCTTGTCCTTTTTTAAACTTCTTACTTTCACTTATCTATAGTATTAGCGCGATAATTCCCAATCACTCAAAACCATTGCGACTGCGCATTAGTTCGATTAGGCAAATGAACCGCAAAAGTACAACATGTTTGGGTAATAAAAGAACAGCCCGTTGGATAGTAAGCCGTTTTGTTACATGCAGAGGAGTAACGCCGCCTTTCGCGCCCACTCATCGGACCATCGGCCATAATCAGTTGGAGCAGGTATAGCTACCTAGCAGGCTTTCTTGCTGAGAGCTTGATACAGTAAGGTATGCATTAAGTGGAATAGAACGACAAGGAAATTTAACAGCGGGGCACGGCATACAGCTTATGTTCACTTCATCTTGATTGGTACAGGCTGAAGCTCTTCATTCAACCAATGGCGGCAGGAAACCAGCTTTTGGCGGCGGCTACGCTTTTCACCAATCTAATTCCTATAGGCAAGTCGTAGCTGTTGATGAGCAGCTTGATTACCTGATACAGGTTATTGTCCCAGAGGTAATCGGGCGACTCCAGGATGGCGATGTTTTTAAGAGTAGTGTGCGGAATGTGCTGGATAAAGTAATGGATGACCTCTTCGGTAAGCACGCCCCCTGCTGGAATACCTGAATCTATGATGAGGTTAGCGACTTTGTTCTCTTGGATGGTAGCGAATAAGGTAACAACCGTCTGGAAGAACTGGTCGGACTCTACACTCAACTCATCTGACCACTTAACGCTCAATACGTTCGGAATGGCCTCGTATGCTAATTCCATCCAGTCATCCTTCCTTTCACTCATAACAGGTATGCCTTTAAAGTAGCGCCTCCATGCACAAACGGTGGCCGAAATCACCACTGGCAACCTCTTTCCGTTCTACGCTTCTTTGCCTACCATACCCCAAACCAGGTATACCGCTGCTGTTGGACAAGGTAGATTTGCGTGTCTGAGAGAGAAGCATGAGTCACTGCGTCTGCGGAGAGAGAAAAGTAAACCCTGGCGTGGCAGCCGTTAGTAAAAGGCGTTGTAGTTGATGAGCAACTCTACTGCTGTCACCTCGCCCTCCTTCACCTCCACCGGGAAGATGTTCATCTCCCCGTCAAAGAGTTTGGCGTACAGGCCTTTTTCCTCTTTCGTGAAAAGGCTATACCTGCCAGGCTTAAGATTGACGGCAAAGTTGCCGTTAGAATCTGTGGCAATCTGGGTTACCAGTTTGGTTTGAATGGCGGTGTGGAAAACACCGTCTGTAGATGTGGTTTGCTGGCTGTTGGTCAGCTCATAGATGTACACGGTGCGCTCCACGCCACGCTTGCCGCTGGGCGGCGGTGCGTCCGGGGACGGCATTTGGTTGCCCGCTTCCCATAGGATTTGCCCCCGTATACCTTGCTTTATGTCCATCTGTTGGCCTGTTTGCGCTGGTTTATCTTGCTGCGTTTGCTGCGCCGCATCCTTTCGGGTGCTGTTACAAAACGTCAGCAGCAGCGACAGCCCTATCAGCAGAAACTTTCCCATACAGGCAACAGCCAAAAATCTATTTGCGGGAGAAGAACGAATCCACGAACTCGTGCTTATCGAACAGCTGCAGGTCCTCTATCTTCTCTCCTACCCCGATGTACTTCACCGGAATCTTGAATTCATCGGATATACCTATCACCACACCGCCCTTGGCCGTACCGTCCAGCTTCGTGATGGCCAGTGCGGTCACATCGGTGGCCTTGGTGAACTCGCGCGCCTGCAGCAGCGCGTTCTGGCCTGTGCTTCCGTCCAGCACCAGCAGCACCTCGTGCGGCGTGTCTGGTGTTATCTTCTGCATCACGCGCTTGATTTTCGCCAGCTCGTTCATCAGGCCCACCTTGTTGTGCAGTCGTCCGGCTGTGTCAATGATGACCACGTCGGCGTTCAGTTCCACGCCTCTCTTCACGGCGTCGTAGGCCACAGAGGCGGGGTCGGTGTTCATGCCATGCGATATCACCGGCACGCCCACGCGCTCGCCCCAGATGATGAGTTGGTCCACGGCGGCGGCACGGAACGTGTCAGCAGCACCCAGGACGACTTTCTTGCCTGCCTTGTGGAATTGAGAGGCCAGCTTGCCGATGGTAGTGGTTTTTCCCACGCCGTTCACGCCCACCACCATAATCACGTAAGGCTTGATGTCCTTTGGCAGCTCGAAGTTGGCGCCGTCTCCGGCACGGTTCTCCTCGAGCAGCGCGGCAATCTCCTCGCGCAGGATTTTGTCCAGTTCATCGGTGCCTACGTACTTGTCGCGGGCCACGCGCTTCTCGATGCGGTCAATGATTTTCACCGTCGTCTCTACCCCCACGTCTGCATGCACTAGGATTTCCTCCAGTTCGTCCAGCACCTCCACATCGACCGTAGACTTGCCTACAACGGCCTTGCTTAGCTGCCCGAAGAAGCTGGTTTTGGTTTTCTCAAGACCTTTATCGAGCGATTCTTTTTTCTTCTCTTTGCTGAAAAAGTCAAAAATTCCCATCTGCGTGTTTTGTAGGGTGACGACTATCTCGGTGTGATACGGTAATATACTAAAAAAGTCCCGGTAAAGGGACTTCTTCATGTATTCTATCTATGTGTAGTAGAGTAGGCTGTATTACTTGGCAAGGAAATCTTGCACTTTGTCAACAGGAACCATTTCTTCTTTGAAGCTGTAAGCACCAGTTTTTGGAGACTTAACGGCTTTTATCACTTTTGCCCAATCTTTACCTGTAGAGGTCTTAAGGGTCGCAACTACCTTCTTAGCCATGGTTATTTAATTTCTTTATGTACAGTTACTTTTTTTAACACAGGATTAAACTTCTTGAGTTCAAGACGCTCCGGAGTGTTCTTTCTGTTTTTGGTAGTGATGTACCTTGAAGTACCAGGCATGCCAGTAGACTTATGCTCTGTGCACTCCATAATTACCTGGATTCTATTACCTTTTGCTTTTTTAGCCATCTCAACAGTAAATTTTTATTTAGGACTGCAAATATACAAGCTTAAAACACTAATTACAAACAATGTATAATTTTTTATGCCGAAGCTTTTCTAAGCTTCGCGTGGGGCCGCTATACCTGGCCCGGCAAAGGCTAATCCAGTTTAGGCAGCACGAAGCCGTCTAGCGCACTAGGCTGGGCCATGGTTTTCTCTATTTCGGCCACGGTTCTGGGAGCCAGCTTCGATAGGTTTTCCCAGCCTTTCTCCGTAATCAGGATGTCGTCTTCGATGCGCACGCCAATGCCCCACCATTTCTTGTCGCAGGGGCTTCCCTCCGGTATGTAAATGCCCGGCTCTACCGTGATGACGGTGTTGCCCTTAAAGGGGCCATAGCTGCCGCGATCGTGCACATCCAGCCCCAAGTAGTGCGAGGTGCCATGCGGAAAATACGGCTGCGCCTCCGCCCTGTTTTTGATGATGCCCAGCTTCACCAGCCCATCGGCTATCACCTCCTGCGCTGCCTGGTGCGGCGCCTGGAAAGAATTGCCCACTTTGCACTCCTTGAAGCCAGCCTCCTGCGCCTTCAGCACCAGCTCGTAAATCGCTTTCTGCTCCGCCGTGAACTTGCCATTGGCAGGTATGGTGCGGGTCACGTCGGCGGTATAGCCCAGGTATTCGGCGCCTACATCCATCAGCACCAGCTCCTGGCCAGGTATAGCCGGCTTGGCACTGGAAATGTAGTGGAGCACGCAGCCATTGCTGCCGGCGCCCACTATGCTGGGATAGCCCACGTGCTGCGCGCCGTATTTCTTGAACACATACTCATGTATACCCTGCACCTCCATCTCGGACATACCCGGCTTCATGGCCTTCATCACCTCCACCTGCCCGATGGCCGACATGGAAATCGCCTTGCGCAGCAGCTTCAGCTCCGCCTCCGTCTTCACTTCCCGCATCTCGTCCAGCAGTTGGTCCAGCGAGAAGGCATCGAGCTTCATGGCAGGTATAGCGGCCACGGCCTTGGTGCGGGCACGCATGTCCTTGGCTTGCAGGTAGCCCTGCAGGTGCCGGTCCTCGCGCAGGTGGGGCTGCTGTTGCATGGCCTCCTGCACGTAGGCGGTCACGCCATCGGCCTGCGCCAACCCTTGCGCCCGCACAATGCCGTAAAGCATACCGCGGGTGGCGTCAAAGTCAGTTGGGTATTTCACCTTGGACTTGAACTGCTCAACCAGGCTGTAGAGGTCGGCTTGGTCACTTGCATCGTCGCGCACGTCGTGGGGCAGGGCCTTGATGAGGATGTGCTGCAGGCTGGCCGTGTCGAGTTTGAAACCGGCGAAGTCAGTGTTGGCCCGCGTGGCTATACCTAGCTCCTTTGCCGCTCCTTCCACGCCTAGTCGCTTGCCGTTCCAGAGCTCGTGCATCTCGTCATGGGGCTGCACGAAGAGCAGTTCCTGTACCTGTTTCCCGCCCACATTTTGTGGACTTTGGAATAACAGTAATACCGAATTCGGCTCGGTATACCCGGTCAGGTAGTAGAAGTCCGGGTCGGGATGGTAGTAATAGTCCACATCGTTGGCGCGGTTGCGCACCGGACTGGCAAAAAGAACGGCAACGGAGCGAGGGGGCAGCTGTTGCCGCAACACCTCTCTCCGTTGCCGGTGAAACTCTTTATCTAAAGTATCAGATGGCTTTCCCGAGCCTGCATGCGGTTGCGCTACTGCCGTAAGAGACAGCCAGCATAACAGTGCACACAGCCGGAAGGCTGCCATTAGTACATGATGTAGCCTTGCTCAACAGCCTTCTTCAGCACTGCTGAAATGCCGTTCTTGTTAATGGTTCTCAAAGCCGAAGTAGACACTTTCAGGGTTACCCAAGCATCTTCCTCAGGGATGTAGAAACGCTTCTTCTGAAGGTTTGGATAGAACTTACGCTTCGTCTTGTTGTTCGCGTGAGAAACGTTATTTCCTACTTGTACTCTCTTTCCGGTTAAATCGCAAACTCGTGCCATCTTGTATTTTCTTCTAAATTATTTCAATAGGGGTGCAAATATCTACAAAAAGATACAGAAAGTCAAAGGCATAGCGGATAAATTTCCCAAACCCTGCTCTGCCACAGCCCTAAGCGTGTTTTGCCGATGCCTCCTATACCTTGTTTTCCTGCTCTCCTTCCGCAGCCTTGCCCCGTTGTTTCCTGTTGAAGCCGTAGGGGCAGTGGCGGCAGCCGCTCTGGCAGCAGTAGCCTCGCTTGAGGTGGTATTGGGCCATGAACACCATCAGCCCCTGCTCGTTGAGGTAGTAATCCTCGCCCTCTTTCAATGCACCGCTCACGCTATATACTTCTTTCTGAATGCCAAATATCCGCAATTAAATGCTGTTCACCAAAAATCCCGCTTCCGGTCTTGACGTTCAGGCGCCCACACGTTATAAAGAATAGTGCTTCATTTGAGCTATACCTTTGGCCTTAAAGCAACAAGACATGTCACGTTTCAACACCTTAAGCGAAGCCGTGAACGCCCTGCGCGCGCGTGGCTATGTGAACACCTTCAGCATACAGCACCAGCGCGTGTACTGCTCCGAACTGAGCAAAGCCATCCCGCCCACCCAACTCACGCTGCTGGAAAGGCACATCGTGCCGTCGCCTGCCTCGCGCGGCGGCGAAGAGGAGGTATACGGCTTCCGCACCGAGGACAACACCTTGGGCATCATGACCAACATATACGCGGAGTATGACCCGGAGGGCTTCCTGTCAGTGTTCCGGCAGTGCCGCCAAGGCGGAGACAGAGGGGCGCAGGCCTAGGTCTTGCTGAAGGGGGTGTAGTTCAGGCTGTTTTCGCTATATTTACAACAATTAACCGGATTTTCTGTAAATACAAGTCCGGAGCCGCAGCCTGCTGCTGTGAGGCTCTGCCCCTTGTTTTCAGACAACAGCTATAACATAAAAACTATGAGCACGCTATCCATCACCTCCAGCCAGCAGGCAATCGAAACAGAAGAACAGTACGGCGCCCACAACTACCACCCGCTGCCGGTGGTGCTGAACCGGGGCGAAGGCGTATACCTCTGGGACGTGGAGGGCAAACGCTATTATGACTTCCTCTCGGCCTACAGCGCCGTGAACCAGGGCCACTGCCACCCGCGCATCATTAACGCCCTCATCGAGCAGGCGCAGCAGCTCACGCTCACCTCTCGCGCCTTCTACAACGACAAACTGGGTATAGCCGAGAAGTACATCTGCGAGTTGTTTGGCTACGACAAGTCCCTATACATGAACTCCGGTGCCGAGGCCGTGGAGACCGCCATCAAACTGGCCCGTAAGTGGGGTTACCTCAAGAAGGGAATCGCGCCGCACAACGCCGAGATTATCGTGGTGGAGCGCAACTTCCATGGCCGCACCACCGGCATCATCTCCTTCTCCACCGACCCGGATTCCACCAAGGGCTTCGGACCCTACATGCCCGGATACAAGGTTATACCTTATAACGATTTGGACGCGCTGGAAACGGCCTTGAAGGACAACCCGAATGTGTGTGGCTTCCTGGTAGAGCCGATACAAGGGGAGGCCGGCGTCGTGGTGCCGCAGGAAGGATACCTGGCGAAGGCGCACGCGCTTTGCAAGGAGTACAACGTGCTGCTGATGGCCGATGAGATACAGACAGGTATAGCCCGCACCGGCAAGTTGCTGGCCAGCTATTACGACGATGTGAAAGCCGACATCCTGATTCTGGGCAAGGCCCTTTCGGGCGGCGTGCTGCCGGTGTCCTGTGTGCTGGCAGACGACGACATCATGCTGTGCATACAGCCGGGCGAGCACGGTTCCACCTTCGGAGGCAACCCACTGGCCGCCGCTGTGGCCATTGCCGCGCTGGAGGTCATCAAAGAAGAGAACCTAATAGAGAATGCGTACAGATTAGGCGGGATTTTCCGCGACCGCATGAACCAGCTGAAGGCGAAGCGCCCGGAAGTGGTCACGCTGGTAAGAGGCCGTGGCCTGTTGAATGCTGTTGTGATTGAGCCGTCTGCCGATGGCCGCACCGCCTGGGACGTATGCGTGGAACTGAAAGAGCAGGGCCTGTTGGCTAAACCGACTCACGGCGACATCATCCGATTCGCGCCGCCACTTGTTATGACGGAAGAGCAGTTGCATGAGTGCTGCGATATCATCGAAAAGGTGATTATGAAATTCTAAGTCAGGTATACCTGAAACACATAAAAGGCGAGGCTATAGCGGCTTCGCCTTTATTGTTTTTTTACCTACTTCCTCTAAGAAAGTCTGCCTGAAATTCGCTAGCTTTAGAAAGCAATAACTATGAAAGCATGTCGCAACCAGAACAAACCAAACCGGTGCTGATTTTCTCCGGCGATTTTCACCGGGCCGCCGTCATTAAAAACATGCTCGAGAACCGGGGCATCTACGTGTTCATGCAGAACGAACACATGGGCAGTATCGCGCCTTGGCAGGTGGCATCAGGTGGCTTTAACCCGGTGAAGCTTATCATCTCTGGGCATGATGAAGAAGAGGCAAAAAAAGCATTAGAGGGCTTTGATGAACAGGGCTTTGACAATGAAGACTAGCATATCTGACTTATGAAAAAATCAGTTAGAATAGGCACTATCATAATAGCGCTTGTTGTAGTGTTCATAGCAGGAGAACAGGTAGGAAGCAGCATTGGCGAGCTTATTTTTAACTTAACACGCTAATCCGTGATGAAAAAAGGGAACCTATACCTGACACCAATAATCATCAAAGCAATCTTACTTGCCGCTTCGGCTTTTGCTATTTACAGTTTCGGCAAAAGCATGGGTGAGGCGATTTATTATATTACAACTTATTAATACGGCGCGACTTCTTTGAGCGATTCCCAGCGACAAATTCCCATCAATGAAATCCAACACCCACTCCCTCTCACTTCGCTTACGAAAGTGGATAATCGCTTTTGCTTTTGCCGGCTTTTTGGTAGGGCTTGGCATTGGCGCTTATGTGGCGCACAAGCAGCATACAACAGCCGACAATTCCACACCTGCTGTCGCCAGTGAAAAACGGTAAGCACACAGGTATAGCACACACCATTTTCTGAGGTATGCCTTCGCTTTCCCCCGCTTTCGCCGTACCTTTGCCGTAAACAGATTGGCAAGCATTTTAGAGCAACCGCTATATTATGATTACGAAAAGACCAAGACGAAACCGCTATAACGAAGTCATCCGCAGCATGGTGCAGGAAACAGCACTTGAACTGAACGACTTCATCTTCCCGCTCTTCATCATCGAAGGGCAGAACCAGAAAGTGGAGGTGGCCTCCATGCCGGGCATCAACCGCTACTCCGTGGATACCCTGCTGGATGAAGTAGCCTCCTGTACGGACCTAGGCATCAAAGCTTTCGCCCCTTTCCCGAGCATACCTGAGCACCTGAAAGACAAGTACGCCAAGGAAAGCCAAAATCCTGACGGGCTGTTCCCAAGAGCCATCCGCGAAATCAAGAGGAACTTCCCGGACGTGGTGCTGATGACCGACGTCGCCATGGACCCCTACAGCTCCGATGGGCACGACGGCATCGTGATAGACGGCGAGATTGTGAACGATGAGACGCTGGACGTGCTGGGCAAGATGGCCCTGACGCAGGCGCAGGCCGGTGCTGACATCGTGGGTCCTTCGGATATGATGGACGGCCGCGTAGGACACATCCGCCGCGTGCTCGACGAGAACGGTTTCCATAAGGTGGGCATCATGAGCTATACCGCCAAGTATGCCAGCGCCTTTTACGGTCCATTCCGCGACGCCCTGGACTCCGCCCCGAAAATGGGCGACAAGAAAACATACCAGATGAACCCGGCTAACAGCCGCGAAGCGTTGATTGAAGCTGCGCTGGACACTGAAGAAGGAGCCGATTACCTGATGGTGAAGCCCGCTTTGGCATACTTAGACATCATCAAGCTGCTGCGCGACAACTCTCATCTGCCGATAGCCGCCTACAACGTGAGTGGAGAGTACGCCATGGTGAAAGCCGCCGGCCTCAAAGGCTGGATTGACGGGGAGAAGGCAATGCTGGAGAGCCTGCTGAGCATCAAGCGCGCCGGCGCTGACATCATCCTGTCCTATTTCGCCAAAGACTTCGCCCATTTCCTCCGGAAGTAACACACTTACAATTTAATTTCAGAAGCGCATCAGGTTGGCCTGATGCGCTTTTTTGCTTCCACGCCTTCCTGCTTCAACAATCCTACAGCGTATAGTTCGGCCCTTAAAAATTAACTCCCTCTGTTTGAACAAGTTTGCCTTTCGGGCGCTTTTAGCTATATTGAGTGGCTAAAACTTCTACCTACTTGTACTTTATGAGATTTTTGAGCCTTTGGCTTGTTGGTGCAGCCATGGCTGCCGCTACTACCGGCATGGCGCAAGGGCGCAGCTCCCTGCCAGTCGAGGCGAACGTGCAGGAGTTGGGCCGCATAGCGGTGGCCGCCGAAAGGGACTACAAAGCCAACCGGGCTGCCGCCATGGCGCTTGCCCGGAAAAACGGCTGGGAAATAGAGAAAACCTACCGCGACGGCACGCACATCTCCCTGCAGGGGCTGGACGCCTTAGGTATGCCTATCTACTACATCACCTATAACAACAGCCGTGCGGCAGCCACCACAAAAACGAACCAGCTCTGGGCCGGGGGCTCTTTGGGGCTCAGCTTGAGCGGCGCGGGCAGCGCGGTCTCTGACAAAATGGGGATTTGGGATGGCGGACTCATACGCGAGTCGCATGTGGAGCTGCGGGGACGTATTGAACTCAAAGACAATGCCTCCAAACTCAACGAGCACGCCACCCACGTAGCCGGCACCTTGATGGCAAGCGGCCAGAACGCGCTCGCCAAAGGTATGGCTTTCGGGCTGCAGAAGCTCCAGGCCTACGATTTCAACAACAGTGTGGCGGAGATGGCGGAAGCCGCCAAGAACAACATGCTGGTCTCCAACCACTCCTACGGCTCCATTGCCGGCTGGCGCTACAACACCGAGCGCAAAGGCACCGACGAAGACCCTTACTGGGAATGGTGGGGCAACCCGGACATCAGCCAGACCGAGGACTACAAGTTTGGTTTTTATGATGAGACCACAGCCAGCTGGGACCGCATCGCCTACAACGCCCCGTACTTCCTGGTAGTAAAGTCGGGCGGCAACAACCGGGGCGAAACGGGACCTGAGGTGGGCAAGCCTTACTTCCAGCGCGGCAGCAACGGCAACTTCACGCTGGTGGCACAGCGTCCCGCGGGCCTGAGCAGCAACAACGGTTACGACGGCATCTCTACCTACGGCACCGCCAAGAACATCCTGACGGTGGGCGCGGTGAGGCCCATCCCCAACGGGTATAACCAGCCCTCCGAAGTAGCCATCTCCACGTTCAGCAGCTACGGCCCCACAGATGATGGCCGCATCAAGCCGGACATCGTGGGCAACGGCGTTTCGGTGCTCTCGACGACCGTTGAAAGCGACCACGCTTATAAGCAGTTGAGCGGTACATCCATGGCCTCGCCTAACGTGGCCGGCACCCTGCTCCTGCTACAGGAACATTACCTCAACATCCACAAGGACAAGTTGATGCGTGCCGCCACGCTCAAAGGCCTGGCCATACACACGGCAGACGAGTCAGGCACTGCGCCTGGTCCGGATTATGTGCACGGTTGGGGACTTTTAAATGCAGAGAAAGCGGCCAACGTGATTTCGAATACACAGCAGACGCACCTGGTGCAGGAGAACACGCTGGCGCAGGGGCAAGCCTATACCCTGGATGTGGTGGCATCCGGCACTGGTCCTTTGGTAGTTACCATCTCCTGGACCGACCCGGAAGGCACAGTGCTGCCTTCCAATGCCAGCTCAATGAACAGCCGCAGTCCGCGTCTGGTCAATGACCTGGATGTGCGTATCAGCCACAATGGCACCACCTTTCTGCCTTGGACGCTAGACCCCAACAAACCGGAACAGCCCGCCCAGCGCGGCGACAACATCCGCGACAACGTGGAGCAAATCACAATCCCCAATCCGGCTCCCGGCGAGAAGTATACTATCCGGATAGCCCATAAAGCTACGCTGCAGAAAGGCCCGCAGGCCTACTCCCTGCTCGTGAGCGGCGTGGGCGGCAAGGCCTACTGCACCAGCGCGCCCACCTCCGACCTCAACTCGAGAATCAACAAGCTGGTGTTCGATGGCAACACCCTCACCTTTGGGGGATGCTCCATGTACCGTAGCCAGATGCAGACAGTATTGAACTTTGAGCCGGGCCAGACGAAAACCCTTGCCCTTGAGCTGGGCACCTGCTGGGCTGACGCTGCGAAGGCAGCCAAGGTATACGTGGACTGGAACCAGGATGGAGACTTCACAGGTGCGGGCGAGGAAGTAGCCGTGTCAGGCATTGTCACAGGCACTGGCATCTTCAACGCATCCATTACAGCGCCAGCTACTGTACAGCCAGGCAACAGCACCCGGCTACGTATCGTGCTAGCCGAGACCTCCGATGCCAGCAGCATCACCCCTTGCGGCTCCTATACCCGCGGCGAGACGCAAGACTATACCGTGCGGTTCATGCAACCTGCGCGGGACATGGCGGTAGTGGACGTGGCTCCTGTCGGGGCTTCACTCTGTGCCGGGTCTACCCAGAGCTTCGTGGTACGGCTTCGCAACAGCGGCCTCGGCTCCCAGACCAACATTCCGGTCACGCTGAGTGTGCAGCGAAATGGCACGGAAGTGGCCCGGATGAATGGCTCCTATACCCGTTCGCTGCGCTCCTTTGCGGAGGATGAGTTGCTCCTGACAACCGACTTCGCAACGGAGGCAGGCGCCACCTATGAGCTTATCGCCACATCGGCCTTGCCGAACGATGCCGTAACAAGTAACAACCGCTCCACCCGCAGGTATGGCGTAGGCGGCAACACCGCCGCTCCGCAGGCAGTGGCCAACCGCTGCGGCGGTGACCCAAGCTATACCTTGACGGGCTCCGGCGAGGGCACTGTGTTCTGGTACACCTCGCCCACCGCCACCGTTCCTGTGGCCGCAGGCAATGTGGCACGAGTGGCTGCCGCCCAGGCCGGCGAGAAACTGTATGCCTCTTTGAATGATTTCGCTGCTACGGTGGGGCCAGCCACCAAGAACTTTGCCTCTGGCGGGTATAACCAGTTTACTCCAGACGTGACGGTCCAAACGGAGGCTCCTATGCTGCTGGAGAGCGCACGGCTGTACATCGGCCACTCGGGCAAAATCACGTTCACGGCCTTCAACTCAGATGGCGCGCCTGTGTCAAGCAAAACGCTGAACGTAAAGGCCACCCGCACCACGCCTGCCCCCGGTGTTCAACCTGACGACCCCAATGACAAGGGAGAGTTATACCACCTGGGTTTGGAACTGCCCGCTGCCGGAACGTATAACATTGCCATCGCTTACGAAGACAGCGCCACCATTTACCGGAACAATGCGGGCGTGACAGGTTATCCTTTCCAGGTACCGAACGTGTTCGCCATCACCGGCAACACGGCCAATCCTGGTCCATTGGACTACTACTACTATTTCTACGACCTCAAAATCAGAGCACTCGGCTGCAAGAGTCCACGTGTGGAGGTGCCGGTTGAAAATGGTACCCCGATTGCCCAGCCTGTGGTGCAACGCGAAGGACTCAGCCTGAAGTCAAGTATAGCGGAGGGCAATCAGTGGTACCTCAACAACCGGCTGATAGCAGGCGCGACCGGCCAAACCATCACTCCTTCCGAGAGCGGCAACTACAGCGTGCAGGCACAGTTGAAAGGCTGCGTATCGGATATGTCGCTCGCCTATACCTTTGCCTACCAGGCGGATGGGCGTGAGTTGAAACGGGAGTTAGTGGCCTCCCCGAACCCGAGCAGCGGCGTGTTCAAAATCCACTTCGAGACGAGCCAGCAGGAGAACCTGCACCTGGAGGTAATGGACATGCTGGGTCATGTTATCTATACCCGGCAGGTGGAGAACTTCAACGGCTTCTACGAGGCCTCCATTGACTTATCGGCGCGGGCATCCGGGGTATACCTGCTGCGGGTGCGCTTCGGGGAGCAGGCCTTCACGCAGAGGCTGCTGCTACAGCGGTAAAAACTCAGAAGCCCTGGCCGCAAGCCGGGGCTTTTTTACTCGTGTCCTGTTATTGTCATGTCACTCAGGCTCTTTTGCTATTCCCACCCGGACTGCCTATCTTCAGCAGCACAACCTAACCCGGTTCTATGAAAAACCTTCTACTCTCCCTGGGCTTTATGTTCCTTTTCGCGTCCTGTGCACAGCAGCCGCCACAGGCCAGCACCAGCACCGACTCAGGACCAAAGACCTCAGCGGATGTGGCCCAGGAGCAGCCTGCGCAGTTTCCGGTCACTGCCACGCAGCAGGCCTTCTTCACAAATTTAAGTAAGCTGTGCGGCAAGAGCTTCCGTGGCATTGCCGTGTTTCCGGCCGATGGCAAAGACCCTTTTGCGGGCAAGGAGCTGACGATGCATGTGCAAGCCTGCTCTGACACCACCATCCGCGTCCCGTTCCATGTGGGGGAGGATAAATCCAGAACCTGGGTAATCCGACAGATGGAGGAAGGTCTGCAGCTCAAACACGACCATCGCCACGAGGACGGCACCCCAGACGAGGTGACCATGTATGGCGGTATAGCTCTGGAGGCAGGCGATGCCAACGAAATGCGCTTTCCGGCTGACGCATATACTGCCCAGCTTATACCTGCCGCCGCCACCAATGAATGGACCCTCGCCCTCAGTCCAGACGGCAAAACCTTCAGCTACATTTTGAAGCGCGACAACCAACTCCGCTTCCGGGCCGACTTCGACCTGACCAAGCCACTTTAGCCACAGCGGCTATACCTGCATCTTCACCTAAACGAAAGGCCCGGCGCTACTGTAGTGCCGGGCCTTTCTGCTTGGGGGTTCCTTGCTTGTGCTAAGACTTGAACAGCTGCTTCTTCAACACCTGGTAGTCGATGAAGTAGAGCACCTTGATGGAGAGGCTGTTGGTCTGCGGCCCCGTAATGGTGCGGGTGAAGTTCTCGGGGTACCGGGGTATGATTTCCTGTTGGTCGTGGAGTATGGCGTTTTTCCAGACGATGCTGATTTCGCTGCCGGGTGCGAACCACCACGAGTACACCATGTCGATGTTGAAGGTGTTGAAGTTGATGTTGTGGTTCGGCTTCTCGTTGTCAGCATAGTACCCGGTGGGGTAGCCGTCTGGCAGCAGTTCCCCCTTGTCGCCCAGCAGGAAAAAGTGGCTATACTCCGCCTTGGACCAGTAGTGGCGCGCCCGCAGCGACAGCGACATCCGGTTGTTGAAAATGTAGGAGCCCGTCAGCGCATTGGTCACCGTGTTCACATCCCGCAGACCGAATAGCACGCGTTCCTCTTTCCCTGTTGTTCCGTAGTTTGTGAAGTGGTTGGCAAAGCCCATATCGTCTTGGCGTATGTTGCGGCTGAAGCTGTAGGTAAAGGAGAGCTTGTCGTTGACACGATAGCGAGGCGCCACCAGCACGTCTAGGTTTCGGCGCTCGTGCTCATTGAACGTGCGGTAGCTGAACTCCACGTCCAAGGCCAGCTTTTTACGGTAATCCGACGACACCCAGCCGCCTATGCTGGAGTTGGTCGGGAAGGTATAGTAGCGGCCTTCCACGCGCGGTTCAAAGAAGTCGTAGGTCAGGACAGGCTCCAGGTTGAAGAAGGTGCCCACGCTCAGGAAGTTCTTGAAAGTGCCGCTCACCCGCCCGTAGATGACGAAGTTCTGGAAGGCATCTGGCTTGTAGCGGCGGCTGTACACGGCTCCCAGCTCGGTGTTCATGTTCAGCAGCTTCCAGAAAGGCTGGTAGAAGTTGTAGCGCAGGTTCAGGTCCTCGTCCACGGTGTTGCGGATGAAGTTGATGCCCATGTCGTTGGGG
The DNA here is from genome assembly GCF_000373265.1 of Pontibacter roseus DSM 17521. Taxonomy (GTDB): domain Bacteria; phylum Bacteroidota; class Bacteroidia; order Cytophagales; family Hymenobacteraceae; genus Pontibacter; species Pontibacter roseus. The sequence goes on along the minus strand of NZ_KB890761.1, from coordinate 523,964 downwards.
TCGTAGGTGTCGGACTTCATGGAGTGGGTGAAGTTGTACTGGAAGTTGCCGCTCACCTTGCCCGCCCCTAGGCTATACATGTGCCCCAGACGCGTGTCGCCGGTATAGTATTTCTGGCTCAGCGCCGCCTTGCCGTCCACGGCGTACTTGTTGCTCTTGTTGGCTACCCGGAAGAGCAGGCCGGTCAGGTTGGCGTCGTAGGTGCTGCCCTGCCGCATCACGTTGGTGTTCACCAGCGTCACGTAGGAGTTGTTCTTGAGCGACTGGTCGAACACGGCGATGTTGTAGTTGGTGAGCGGCTGCGTCTCTTTGCGGAACTGGTTGCCTTCGCTATCCTCCAGCGTGGCGTACTGCCGCCCCACCACCGCGTTGAATACGCCTATACCCAGACCCGACTGCGTGCGGCCCGATATCTTGGTACCATTTATCATCTTCGTTTCGCGCGGATTTTCGATGATGGTATAGCCCAGTTCCTCCTGCTCGTCCGCATTCAGGTAATTCACAGGCCTGCCGCCGATGCGCCTCGAATAGAGAAAATCGCCTTTGTTGAAGAGCTCCGTGCCTTCCATGAAGAAAGGCCTGTTCTCGTTGAACTGCACCTCGAACGGCGACAGGTTGAGCACCTGGTTGTCGGACTGCACCTGGTTGAAGTCAGGTATGAGCGTCATGTCCAGCGTGAAGGCATCGTTGATGCCGTATTTCACGTCCATGCCGCCACTGAAGTTGAAGTTGTCTTTGTAGGAAGTGGTGCCGTCGCCGTTCTGCTGCGGGTACTTCTCGGCATAACCCGATACGTAAGGCGTCAGCGACAGGCGCAGCGGCGCCTCCACGTTCTTTATACCCGTCAGCTTGCCCCACTGGTTCACGAAGCCGTTGATGGCCGGGTCGACGTGGTTCCAGAAATAGCCCTTGCGCGTAGATTGCCGGTTGCGCATGAAATTGAGCCCCCACAGCTGCTCCGGTTTGTTGCTGAAGCGGAGCGCCGAGTAAGGTATGCGCATCTCAGCCACCCAGGTGTTGCCTTGCAGACTGGCATTGCTTTCCCATACGGCGTTCCAGCTGAAGTCCTCGCCGTTGGAGGAGTAGCGGGCATCGAGCTGCACGCCTGCCGGCGTCAGGAAAAAGCCAAACCCGTTAATCTGGTCGTTGTAGGTGTCGAAGAAAACCCCGAAAAAGTCGGTATTGCCTAGGTCGTCGCGCTTGCCCATCTGCTTGAAGATGCTGTCCTGGGACACGTCGTTCATGATGGCGCCCACATAGATGGCCACATCGTCGTAGAGGATGCGCACCTGCGTGGGGTGTGTCTCCATTGGCCCCGGGTTAGGCCTGTTTTGGATGAAGCCGGTGGCTATCTCAGCCTGCTGCCATACCTCCTCGTCCAGCACCCCATCAATTTTCAGCGGATTGGAGACACGCAAAGCCTGCAGCTGTTTGGCCGGTGCCACGCTTTTCTTCTCCTGCGCCCAGGCAGGGGAGCTCACCAGGAACCAGCAAACAACCAGCGCCGCCTTGCACAGCACTGGGAACTTCGGTAGAAATACATTCATAGAGGTAGACGGACACGGCTGAGACAAACCCAGAAAACCACAAAGGTATACAATAGATGAATTGTTTGGACTGCTGGTTGCTTCAGCACCAGAACATTCCGGCCAACGAGCGGCGCGGGAAGGTGAACAGGCAGATTTCATCTACGAAAGTAAGGGCACAAAAAAGCGCCATACCTGCTGGGCAGGTATGGCGCTCTCTGGAAACCGGCGGCTCTACAAGTCCTCTTCCCGCACCAGCATCAGCACCGCCGACTGCGGCACGATGAAATACTTCTCGCCGAGGTAGTTTATCTCGATGGCGTCGCGCTGCAGATAGATGGCCAGGTCGCCTTCTTTGGCCTGCAAGGGCAGGTAGCGCACCGCGTCCTGTTCATCCTGCTCCAACTCATCATCAAAGCCATAGTCCGCAGGCATGGGGTAGCCTGGGCCTACTTTCATCACGTAGCCTTCCTGTACCTTCTCCTTCTCCTGCACCCCGGGCGGCAGGTATAGCCCGCTCTGGGTCTGTTCCCGCGAGGTCTTGGGTTTTATGAGCACCCGGTCTCCTACAATGATGATTTTCTCCAGCTTGTTCTTCTCTGAAATTCTCATGGATAAGGTATGCATAATTAGATGGGGTCTGCGGTTACTTTGAAGCGCATGGCCGCCTGAATGGCTATGTCGCGGGTAATGGGTTTGCCAATGGCCGCCTTGGTGCGCACGGTATAGGTGTCTCCTTTGATGTATTTGTCGAGCTTGGCATTGGTGGACTTCAAGGTGATGGAGCTTACGCCCTTCGGCACCTCGTCCAGATAGGCAATCTTCGTTTCCTCCCCTTTCTCATTGCTCAGGTGGATTTCGATGCTCCGCAGGAAATCGAAGTTCTCGCCGGCCGGCTCCGCTATGGTGAGTTTCAGCTCGCTCAGGCTCACGTCCTTCACCAGCTCAGCGCGGGTCTTGTTGTTCTGGAAGGTCTCCCTGGAGTTGGTCGTGACAGGTATAGGCGACAAGGGCGTCACCACGCCTATCGGGAAGTTTGACTCGATGCGGATAGTCTCCTCCTCCTCTATGTAAAAGGTCAGGAGGTTGTCCACCTCTTCACAGGATGTTCCAATAAAAGTCAGCAGCACCAGCACCGCCAGCAGTAGTCTTGTCATAAAAAGGTGAAATGTAAAGCGCTATTCGTCATTTGTTTACTCGTGTGACGGGCCAAAACGAGTAGAGCAGCTCAGTGGGCTGCTCTACTCGTTCGCCTGCACAGGGTGCAAAACTACTAAAAAGGATTGAAAGTCGGATGCTTAGTCAGACAAGTCGGCAGCGCGTGAGCCACCGGGGCCATGCTCAAGCCAGCTCATGGGGTAGTTCCTGTCCATCAGGCCCACGGCCTCCTCGGTCAGGTATAGCGGCTTGAAGGTGTCAATCATCACAGCATACTCATGCGTCTCTTTCTTGCCGATGCTCGCCTCCACCGTGCCCGGGTGCGGACCGTGCGGTATACCGCCTGGGTGTACCGTGAACGATGCCCTGTCCACGCCCTTGCGTGACATGAAATCCCCGGCTACGTAGTACAGCACCTCATCCGAATCCACGTTGGAGTGGTTGTAAGGCGCAGGTATAGCCTCGGGGTGGTAGTCGAACAGGCGCGGCACGAAAGAACAGATGACGAAGTTGTGCGCCTCGAAGGTCTGGTGCACGGGAGGCGGCTGGTGAACGCGGCCGGTTATGGGCTCAAAGTCATAGATGGAGAAGGCGTACGGGTAGAAATAGCCATCCCAACCCACCACGTCAAACGGGCTGAAGTCGTAGTAATACTGGTGCAGCATACCGTCTTTCTTGATTTGGACGAGGTGCTCGCCTCCCTCCTGGTATTCAATCAGCTCATGCGGGGCCCGGATGTCGCGCTCGCAGAACGGCGCGTGCTCCAGCAGCTGCCCGAAGTGGTTGCGGTAGCGGCGCGGCGTCTCTATTGGGCTGAACGACTCTGTGATGAGCAAGCGTACCGGCCCCTCGTTGAAGTGGAACTGGTGGATGATGGTGCGCGGAATCACGATGTAGTCGCCTTCTTGGAACTCCAGCTTGCCCATCTGCGACAGCAGCACACCGCTGCCCTCGTGCACGAACACCACCTCATCGGCCTGGCCGTTCTTGTAGTAGTAGTTCATGTGGCGCTCCGACGGGTTACAGATGCTGATGGCCACATCGCTGTTGAGCAACATGGTCCTGCGGGCAGTTAAGTAATCGGTACCGGTTACGGTCTGGTCGAGTGTCTTCAGGTGGTGCGGGGCCAGCTTGATGCCCTCGGCCACCTTGGGCGCGTAAGGCACCGGTTCGCCGATGCGCGTGATGCGGGTAGGTGGGTGCACGTGGTACAGCAGCGACGACAGGCCGCTAAAGCCCAAGGTACCAACCAGTTGCTCCGCATACAGGCTGCCGTCCGGCTGCCTGAACTGGGTGTGCCTCTTCTGTGGGATGTTGCCTAGTTTGTGATAATAAGCCATTCCTTCTATAGGGTTATAGTTCTGACAGGCCGCCCTACCGGACGCCCGTCCTTATACTTTATACTGAGTGGATGGTTAAGCACCCCGAGCCAGGCGCTGCGCCTGCCCGAACTGCCGGAGCGCCTGCTGGAACTCCTCGTCCTTTTCGTGCAGCACCGGGAAGAACCCTTCGTTGCCATACACGCTGCGCCCGATAAAAGCCTTCAGGTTGTTGCGCAGCAGCTCCTTGGAGCGGTTGTACTGCGCCTCGTCATAGGCCACGTCCGACTGAGCGGCCACCCGGCGAAAATCCTGCAGCATCTTATCGGTCACGACAAAGGACTTGTTGAACTTATCGAACGACATTTTCTCCAGGGTTTTACGGTTGTCGTTGTAATATCCCAAGGCGTATTCCCGCAGCACGTTCTTGTTGTAAAGCTGGCTCAGGTACTCCGACAGCTCGGTGGTATCGCGTGGCACGAACACGTCCGGCATAATGCCACCGCCGCCATACACGACACGTCCCTTAGTGGTTTTGTACTTGAGCGAATCCACAAACAGGCTGCTGTCCGGGTGGAAGAACTCCCCGTTTTCGAGGCGGTGCAACAGGTCTTTCTGGTAGTCTTCGGCGCCGGCCACGTAGGGCTTCTGGATAGAACGGCCGCTTGGGGTGTAGTAGCGCGAGATGGTCAGGCGCAGCTCAGAGCCATCGTTGAGCGGAATGGGCATCTGCACCAACCCTTTGCCAAACGATCGACGGCCTACAATCAGGGCACGGTCGTTGTCCTGCAGCGCGCCGGCCACAATCTCGGAGGCGGAGGCGCTTCCCTCGTCCAGCAGAACAATGAGCGGACCGCTCTCAAAATCGCCGCGGGTGCGGGCAAAGGATTTGGAGTCGTAGCGGGTGCCTTTGCCGTCGGTATACACAATCATTTTGTCTCCGGCTATGAACTCATCGGCCATGCGGGTGGCGTGGTCCATGTAGCCGCCGGGGTTGCCGCGCAAATCCAGGATGAGCTGCTGCATGCCTTTCTTTCGGAGCGCCGTCAGGGACTGCTTGAACTCTTCAAAAGTGTTAGCCGAGAAGCGGCTCACTTTGATGTAACCGGTGTTGTTGTTCACCATGTAACTCACATCCACAGAAACAGTCGGGATTTTGTTGCGGCTGATACTGAAGGGGAGCAGCTTTGGGTTGGCTTTACGCTGGATTTCCAGGTTGACGGTGGTGCCTTTGGGGCCGCGCAGTCGCTTGAACACGCCCTCGTTGTTGATGCCTATACCTGCCACGTTCTCCCCGTCCACTTTGATGATTTTGTCACCTGACTGTATGCCGGCCGCCTCAGAGGGGCCTCCGCTCAGCGGGGTGATGACGTAGATGGTGTCCTTGAAGATGTTGAACTCAACGCCTATACCTTCAAAGTCGCCTTCGAGGTAGGAGCGCGCCATGGCCAGGTCAGCTGATGGGATATAGGAGGTATGTGGATCCAGCTTCTCGAGCATCTTGGTGATGGCGTGGTCGGTGAGGGCTTCGGTATCCACGGTGTCCACGTAGTCGCGGTCAATGTAGCTGAGCACGTCCCGGAATTTCAGGTATGCCTTGGCAGTGGCCTGCGGGTTGTTGTCGGAAGGGGAAAAGGTATTGGCACCCAGCAGTACGCCGGCCAGCAGCGCCCCGGCTATGTACAGGGGCAGCCGCACCTGGAACAGAGAGTTCCTGTGCCTGCCCTGTGCTGGCTGCTCCGGCTGCTCCTGGTGGTCATGTCTGGTTTCTTCGCTCATCTCAATCTCTAAAAACGGTTAAATATAAAGCTAAGCTCTCGCTTTCGTGCAGCTTTTTGGCACAATTATTCACATCCGCCTGCAGGACATCCCTATTTCCGTATACCTGCTCAGCATGTGGCTTGTTTTCACTTTAACATTACAACAGGCCGTATTTATTCCATTTTAAAGGAATATAATACTTTTATTGGCAACCATCTGGCTCCCGAAAGTGGCTCCAGGCGGGCAAAATCCAAATTAATCCATTACCTTTGCACCTCAATACCAAGCCATAACCCTGCCAGAACGCCTTGTTGCCGGCAGGTATGCTGGCAAAATACTATGGGACGGATTTTGGCAATAGATTATGGGAACAAGCGCGTGGGGCTGGCAACCACGGATGCCCTACAGCTCATTGCCTCTCCCCTGGAAACCGTGCATGCCCAGGATGTGTTGTCGTACCTGAAAGCCTACACGGCCCGGGAGACGGTGGACGCCTTTGTGGTGGGCATGCCGCGCCGCCTGACCGGCGAGGCCACCGACGCCACGCCACATGTGATAGGCTTTGTGCGTAAGCTGCAGAAGGAGTTCCCGGCCATAGCGGTGCACACCGTGGACGAGCGCTTTACCTCCAGCATGGCCAAGCGCGCCATGATAGACGGAGGCCTGAAGAAGAAGGACCGCCAGGACAAAGGCACCGTGGACCGTGTGAGCGCCGCCATTATTTTACAGTCGTATTTAGAAAGCAGATTGATATGATTTACCCGATTACCGCCTACGGCGACCCCGTGCTGAAGGAGCCGGCACAGGACATTCCACAGGATTACCCTGAGCTCAAGGAGCTGATTGACGACATGTACACCACCATGTACCACGCGCACGGCGTCGGGCTGGCCGCTCCGCAAATCAGCAAAAGCATCCGCCTGTTCGTGATAGACTCCGAGCCAATGATGGACGAAGGCGACGAGGGCAAGGGCGTGAAGAAGGCTTTCATCAACCCGGAGATTATTGAGGAGGATGGCGAAGAGTGGGGCTTTGAGGAGGGCTGCCTGAGCATACCCGGCGTACGTGAAGTGGTATACCGCCCGGAGCGCATCGTCATCCGCTACTTCGACCAGGACTGGAATGAGCACACCGATACCTACGACGGCATGACGGCCCGCGTGATACAGCATGAGTACGACCACATCGAGGGCATCCTGTTCACGGACCACCTCTCCGGCCTGAAAAAGCGCCTGATTAAGAACAAGCTCAACAAGATAACCAAAGGCGACGTGGACGCGGATTACCGCATGAAGTTCCCGACGCTGGCCAAGAAGCGATAGGCTATACCTTGCACAAGGACAAAAGCGCCTGCCACAACCACTGTGGCAGGCGCTTTATTTTATGGACTCCCATGAATCCACCGGCTATACCTTTGGGCACATTGGCCTGCCTGCAGACTAGTTAATCCACCACCTGGAGCAGCCTGCTCCACCTCACTTTGTCAAACAATTCTGCATTTTGATCCACCGACATCCACACGAATACCGCCTTGCCCACCACATGGTCCTCGGGCACAAAGCCCCAGTAGCGCGAGTCGAGGGAGTTGTGGCGGTTGTCGCCCAGCATGAAGTAGTAGTTCTGTTTGAAGGTATAGCGCTTTGCTTCTTTGCCGTCCAGGTATAGCCTGCCGTCGCGCACCTCTGCGTTTTCGTTCTGTTCGTAGTGCAGGATGATTTGCTCGTAAAGCGCCAACGTCTCGGGTGTGATGGCCACGGTCACGCCTTGCTTCGGGACGTACAGCGGACCGTAGTGGTCCCTGTTCCAGGTATAGCCGGCAGGGAAAATTCCCGCCTCCGCCTCGTTCCGCTGCATTTGCTGCAATACCGCTTCCTGCACGAAGTCCAATGAAGCCAGCGCCTTAGCCTTCTCCGCCGTGGTGTGCACCATATACCCTCCGGTCACCCCATACGCTTCGGTGATGTCGCGGTCGTGGAAGAACTTCTCCTGCAGCACCTTGTCTGTGGTTACCAAGTAAGCGTACTGCTGCTGCTCCGGGGTGTCGGCGGCCTTGCCGTTGAGGTATACATTCCCACTACGAATCTCAAGCGTGTCTCCTGCTATACCTACGCAGCGCTTGACGTAGTGCGTTTTCTGGTCGGTTGGGTGCTGCGCCTCAGCCGGATAGTTGAACACGACCGCGTCGTTGCGCTTAATTTGAGAGAAACCCGGCAACCGGAGCGGCTTGAGTTGGATGGCATCGGTATAGGCAGGTATGGCAGTGCCCCAGATGGTCTGGTGCGTGAGCGGCACCTGTAGCGGCGTGATGGGCGTGCGCGACCCGTAGTGCAGTTTGCTCACAAACAGGCGGTCGCCCACCAGCAGCGACTTCTCCATGGAAGGCGTTGGGATGGCGTAAGCCTCAAAAGTGGCCCATCGGACAAACGTGGAGACGACCACGGCGAACATCAGGGCGTTGCCCCACTCCCGCAAGGCGCTCTTTTTAACCGGCTGCTGCTTTGCAGCTTCCTCCTTCCAGAATCTCAGGCTCATAGGTATAACATAGTCTGTGTGCTATATTATAACTGATGGCACTTGGAGGAGATTGTGTTTTAAGGTGAAAAATTTCAACACTTGCCTTACCTATTGTTTAAGAGCTGTACTGTTTTTGGGTCTTCCTGACCATCGTAGTATTTATCCAGCACTGCCTTGAACACCGGATTGGCCTCAGGTATAGCCGCAAAAAGCGTCATGCTCGACTTAAGTTTCAAATCATCCGGGTTACCGAAAATCTGGTTGGCCGTTTTGCCTTCCACCTGGAGCAGGGCTTTTGAAATCTCCATAAGGCGCTGTCCCAGCACGGGGTGCTCCAAGTATAGCCGGGCCTCCTGCAGATTCTGGATGGCGTAGAACCGGGCGGTCTCGCTATACCCTAGCCCTTGCAGTTGCGGGAAGATGTACCACATCCAGTGGCTGCGCTTGCGCCCGCTTTTTATCTCGGTCAGTGCCTGCTGATAACTGTCGGCTTGTGCTTCCAGAAAACGGTTTAGGTTATAGTTGTTCGTCATTTGGTCAAAGGTATACGTGAATTCCAGGAGATAAATCAGGATGGTTTCAAGCCTGCAGGTATAGCAGTGGGCTGGGCACTCAAAAGTGTTCCCAAACCTTCTTTCTCAAAAAGTATCCTGCCAATGCGGAGTTGGGACCAGCCGTCTCTGAGGGTGTAGGAGAACCTGGGAAGCCCATCCTCCAGCCGGCACTCGATGTAACACTTCCTGATGCGCTCCCTGCTGCCGTTCTCCAGGTGTTCCTCCAGCTGCAGCATGTGGGTGGATATAAGGAAGAAGGAGCCCTGGAACCTGGTGAGCCCACTGACGGTGGTGCGGGTGATGTCGAGCGCATCGTCCACGTTGGTGCCCCGGAATATCTCATCGAACACGGCAAAGCACTTTCGGTTTCCTGTTGTGGCCTGCACCACCGCCTTGAGGTGCGCTATCTCCGTCATGAAATGGCTGTAGCCGTCCCGCAGGTTATCGTTGAGGTTGATGGCAATAGCGATGGAATGGAAGAAGGGAACCGAGCAGGCCGCGGCCGGCACGGGAAACCCGGTGTGCGTCAGGTATACGCAAATGGCCACCGCCTTCAGCAAGGTAGACTTCCCGGACATGTTGGGACCAGTGAGCAGCAACACGTTCTGGTCTGCGTCGAGCTCCAGCGTGTTCTTGACAGGATGCTGCAAAACGGGGTGGTAAAACGCCTCCAACCTGAAAAAATCGCTGTTGAAAGTGGGAAAAGAGAAGCCGTGCGCCAGCATTCCTTTCGCGATAGACCAGTAAGCCTCAAACGAAAAGAAAAACTCCCAGAACCGGTTGGCCTCGCCCTGACCCAGGTCCTGCAGCAGTTGCGTGAAGCCTATGATTCTGGGTATGGTAAAACGCCCCTCCTTAATCAACCTGGCGTGGGCTTCGAGTCGGAGCCTGTTCAGAAAGGTGAAAGCGTTCAGCAGTTCTTTCTGAAAGCTGCCTGGAAACTTGGAGGCATCGAGCTGCGCCAGGTAGCGCTTTTGGATGTCATGCAGCAGCAACACGATTTGCACCGCCCTGGCACGCAGTCTGTTCCGCTCCGCCTCATCGAGCAGGAGCCTGAACGCAGGCATCCATATACCTGACTCGATAACCGAGCTGCGGCTCGAAATGCCTTCAAAGTGGGTGTACACCTCCCGCAAATCGAGCCGGCGGTAGGTGAAGCCCTCCAGTACCACCCAGTTTGCCAACATGCCCTTGGTCACCGCTTGCCGTTCCAGCACCTCCGCTTCCGTGGCAGGCGGCGTGTTGAGCAAGGCCGTCAGCCGGGCCGCCGACTGCTCGTTGTTAGTGAAGTCAAAGAAGGGAAGCACATCTGTCTCAAGCTTCAAATCCTGCACATGCATCATAGGCGCTAGGTATAGGGGGTGAGTGAATCAAGTGGAAAGCCTGTACACCAGAATCAAAAGGGCAATCAGGAAGATGGTGGTATAGATTTGTTTGTTATACCTGGCCAGCCAGTTGGGCAGGTAGATATCGAAATTGTCCTGGGTGGAATCAGAGAACCTTCTGGCCACCAGGGTAACAGGGCACATGTTCTTGAAGACGGCCAGCACCAAACCTTCCAACAGAATCAGACCGATGCAAACCCAGACCCACTCATCTATCTTGTCCACGATAACAGCATACAGCAGGTAAAAGATGACGACATTGAAAAACACCCAGATGGCCGTGTGGATGAGCTTTATCAACCGCAGTTTCTCTTTCTCTGTCATAGCCCTGTAGCCTAAGCCTGTTGCCCTCTACCTTACCAAACATGCTGGGAAGAGCCTCTCAGTTAGTTTGAAGCGTAATCTCATACAGCATGAGCTCTTCGTTGTCGTTGGGCAGCTGTACCATCTTGCTATACCTGAGCCCCAATTTCTCCAGAAGCTTTTGGGACGCGATGTTGTCTTTGGCAGTAATTGCCCTGATTTGCCCTATCCCAAACTCCTCCACACCGGCACGCTTGATTTCGCTTGCCGCCTCAAAGGCATAGCCTTTTCCCTCGTGCTCAGGCAGAAACGCAAACCCGATGTCGATGCCCTCTAGCCCCTCCCGGTCATAGAGCCCGCAGACGCCCACCTTCACCCCATCCGATTTCCGGATGATGGTATAGTTAGAGAAGCCGAGCCGCTCCAGCTGTGGCGTCATCCTGTTTCGGATGTACACCTGCGCGTCCTCCACTGATTTCACGTTCCTGTCCCCGATGTATTGCAGCCACTTGGGCGTGTTCAGCAGCCCTAACAGGAAAGGCGCATCTTCTTCAGACGTGGGCTTGAGTAGCAATCGTTCTGTTTCGAATGACTTGTATGGACTCATGGCGTTGGTTTTAGGTATAGGATGGTGCTCGTGGCCCCAGCGAATGCAGCGGGAGCTAAACACAATATACAATAATTTCGATTCAACGTACACGGCAGGTATGGCTTTCCGACAAATCGCTATCCTGCTGCTTCTCCTGCTCCTGCCGCCCGCCACAGGGTATGGCTGGGGATTTTTCGCGCACCAGTGCATCAACCGGCTGGCCGTGTTCACGCTGCCGCCCGAGATGGTGGGGTTCTACAAGAAACACATCCGCTACATAACCGAGAACGCCGTCAACCCCGACCGCCGCCGCTACGCCGTGGAGGGCGAGGCGCCCCGGCACTACATCGACATTGACGTATACGGCGACAGCGCGCTATACCTGATGCCGCGCTTCTGGCAGGAGGCGGTGGACAGGTATGGCGAAGACACCCTGATGGCCCACGGCATCGTGCCCTGGCACATCAACCTGATGAAGTTCCAGCTCACGCAGGCTTTCAAGGAGCGCGACCTCGACCGCATCCTGCGCCTCTCCGCCGACATAGGGCACTACATCGCCGATGCCTGCGTGCCCCTGCACACCACCCGCAACTACAACGGCCAACTCACAGGCCAGCGGGGCATCCACGCCTTCTGGGAGACGCGCCTCCCCGAGATGCTTTCCGACGACTACGACTTCTTTGTGGGGCAGGCCCAATACATCGAGCAGCCCCAGCGCAAGGCCTGGGAACTGGTGATGGGTGCACACATGGCCCTGGATTCGGTACTGCGCCTTGAGCGGGAGCTCACCCAGGAGTTCAGCGAGGAGAAGAAGTACAGCTACGAGGTGCGCGGCAACGTGACTACCCGTGTCTACTCCCGCGCCTTCTCGGAGGCCTATCACCGGCGCCTCAACGGGCAGGTGGAGCGGCAGATGCGGCTGGCGGTGCAGACCGTATCGAGTTTCTGGTATACCGCCTGGGTAGACGCCGGGCAACCAGACCTGCGCCTGCTGGCCAGCGACATTTCTGAAGAAGAGAAACAACGCCTGAAGCTGGAGGAGAAAGAGTACGAGCAGGGGCCGCACAAACCGCGGGAGGAGGGCGAGGCACGCGTTGAGCGCCAGCCGCTATACCTGGGTCGGAACGAGCAGACGCAGGAGTAAGCGCATGCCACAGATTTCCATGGCCTATACCTTGTAACTATCCGGTGGCGCGCTTGTGCGAAGGGTATAAAATTCTCTATCTTGCCTTGATTTAAACACTCACCTTCATGAATCATACCTATACCTCTGTCAGGCAGTGGCTCCTTCTGCTGCTGTCTGTCGTCACCCTACAGGCCTCGGCACAAACGGCCTCCCCTAAAACAACCGTAGATTTCAATAGACTGGACGCCTATTTCCAGAAGGCCCTCAAAGACTGGGACGTGCCCGGCATGGCCATCGCCATCGTGAAGAACGACTCCGTGGTATTCGCCAAGGGGTACGGCGTGCGCGACCTCAAAGCGGGCGGACAGGTGGATGCTAACACAGTCTTCGGCATCGCGTCCAACTCCAAGGCCTATACCGCCGCGGCGCTGGGCATTCTGGTAGACGAAGGCAAACTCAGCTGGAACGACCCGGTAACGAAGCACCTGCCCTACCTGCAGCTCTACAACCCCTACGTCACCCAGAACCTCAACATCAAGGACCTGCTCAGCCACCGCGCCGGCTACCGGACCTTCAGCGGGGATTTGCTCTGGTATAACACCACCTATAGCCGCCGCGAGATTCTGGAGCGCGCCCGCCACCTGAAGCCCGCCTACGGCTTCCGCGATGGCTATGGCTACTCCAACCTCATGTTCATAGCGGCCGGTGAGGTGATAGAAGCTGTGTCAGGCCAGAAATGGGAGGAGTTCATCAAGCAGCGCTTCTTCACTCCGCTTGGCATGACCCGTTCCTATACCTCCGTAAACGAATTGGCCGGCAAAGACAACGTCGCCTCCCCACACGGTTTTGACGAAAAGCAGAAGCCCTTCCCTACCACCTTCACCGCCTGGGACAACTGGAACCCGGCCGCCGGCATTTTCACGAGCGTGAACCAGCAGGCCCAGTGGATGCGCCTGCAGCTCAACCGCGGCACCTACAAAGGCAAGAAAATCTTCAGTGAAGACGCCAGCCGTACCATGTGGACCGCCCACAACGCGCTGCCCGTTTCAAAGCAGGCGGAGACCAACGTACCCTCCACGCACTTCTCAGCCGCCGGCTTGGGTTGGATGATGAATGACTACGAAGGGCGCAAAGTCATGTCGCATGGCGGCGGCCACGAGGGCATGAACAGCCGCACCGTGCTGGTACCCGAGGAGAACCTGGGCATCGTGATTCTGACCAACAGCATGAGCAGCATCATGTCGCCGCTGGCCAACTATACCCTGGACCAGTTCCTGAGCGTGCAGAACGGCCGCGACTGGAGCCGCGTCACCCTGGACAACATCGCCAAAAACCGCAAGGCACAGGAAGAGGCCCAGGCCAAAGCCGCCAAGGAGAAGCCCCGCAAGAGCAAACCCACCATGGATTTGGAAGCCTACGCCGGCACCTATACCAGCCCCCTGTATGGCGACGCCACCGTTACCGTGCAGAACAAGAAGCTGGTGTTGCAGCTGGCGCCAGCGCCGGCACTGGGTGGCGAGCTGTCCCACTGGCAGCACGACATCTTCGACCTGGCCTGGAAAAACAACTTCGCGCTCCTGACCCCTACCCGCGTGCGCTTCATCGTGGGCCCGGACAGCAAGATAGCCGAGATGCGTCTCGACTCAGACAACCCTGACTTCCACTTCAGTGAGTTGGAGTTCCGGAAAGTCAAGTAGACGAGCTAGTGCAGCCTATAAACAAAAAGGCCATACCTCAGGGTATGGCCTTTTTTCTTTTCAACAACTGCAACCTATCCTACTACAACAGCAATCACGCTGACAACGGCGAAGTAGCCTGCAATCACAATGTAGGCAAGAGCATCATCATTATAGTAAAGTTTTTTCATGACTGACAACCTTTTATAAATTAAACAACACTACTATACCTTTGGCTGTCATTGTATTAATATTTTACGAAAAGCATTGTAATATGTTGGCTTCACAGCCAGCAAAGTCTCACCAATAGGTGTGACCATCAGCCTTCTAAACCTCTCTTTTAGCTGAGAAGCAATCAATTAAGCCTATCCAAAATAGGATAGGCAGCGCGCTGCTTTGCTGCCTCCCAAACACATTCCGGCCTGATGCCCTTGCACGGAACCGAAAAAAGAAAGGGGCGGCACTCATCAAGTGCCGCCCCTTTAAAATGGTATTGCAGACTACTTACGCTATCGTTACCAGAAAACTGCTGACAGCACTGCAAGCGATAAAGTAAATGGCAACAATCGCATAAGCAGAAGAATTGTTAAGAGTAAATTTTTTCATGATGTTTAGAAAGGTTTATGGTTAAGGTTAGAATTGGTTGATAAGCATCAGAAAAATTCATTTCCATAGATAAACCTGTATACAGGGAGGCGGATGACACAAATAAATATTAAATAAATATTATATACAAATTTTGGTATATTATTTTCATTTATCTGCACAATAACCAGCCTCTGCTTACGTTAGCGCATCCTGTTATACTACAACCAGCTATTTGCCAGAACAGTACAAAAAAGCAAATCGTTCACGGAATAATTCATCATTATAATTTTTCGCTACGCACAGTATGCAGCAACCCGCAGAAAGTCAAAAACATAGCCTTACAAATCCAAAAGCCCCCGCCGACCAGGTTAGGCGACGGGGGCTTTTGGATGAAAGTATAAGGTTTTACACTACACCAGTTTTTTATATCGTATGCGCTTCGGCTCCACATCGCCCATGCGCTTCTTCTTGTTTTCCTCGTAATCGGTATAATTGCCCTCGAACCAGTATACCTGTGAGTCTCCTTCAAAAGCCAGGATGTGTGTGCAGATACGGTCCAGGAACCAGCGGTCGTGGGAGATAATTACGGCGCAGCCGGCAAAGCTCTCCAGCGCGTCCTCCAGCGCCCGGATAGCATTCACATCCAGGTCGTTGGTCGGTTCGTCGAGCAGCAGGAGGTTGCCGCCTTCTTTCAGCGTCATGGCCAGGTGCACGCGGTTGCGCTCACCACCCGACAGCTTCTCCACTTTCTTCTCCTGGTCTCCGCCCGAGAAGTTGAACTTGCTCACATAGGCGCGGGAAACAATCTGGCGTCCGGCCATCAGCATGTGCTCCGTTCCCCCGGAAATCACCTCAAACACGGTTTTGTTCGGGTCCAGGTTGGCGTGCTCCTGGTCCACGTAAGATATCTGAACGGTAGAGCCTACCACAAACTCACCGGCATCAGGTTTCTCCTGGCCTGTTATTAGTTTGAAAAGCGTTGTCTTACCAGCGCCGTTCGGCCCAATGATGCCCACGATGCCGCCTTGCGGCAGGGCGAAGTTCAGGTTCTCGAACAGCAGCTTGTCACCATAGGCCTTGCTGATGTTGTGCGCCTCAATGACCTGCGCTCCCAGGCGCGGACCATCAGGTATGAAAAGCTCCAGCTTTGCCTCTTTCTTGGCGGCTTCTTCTCCGGCTAGCTTATCATACTGGCTGATACGCGCCTTGGATTTGGCGTGACGGGCCTTCGGAGCCATACGCACCCACTCCAACTCGCGCTGCAGGGTTTTCTGGCGCTTGCTCTCTGTCTTCTCTTCTTTGGCCAAGCGAGCAGCCTTCTGCTCCAGCCAGCTGCTGTAGTTGCCCTTCCAAGGTATACCCTCGCCACGGTCCAGCTCCAGTATCCAACCCGCCACATTGTCCAAGAAGTAGCGGTCGTGGGTTACGGCAATCACGGTTCCCTTGTAGTGCTGCAGGTGTTGCTCCAGCCAGTCCACCGACTCGGCATCCAAGTGGTTGGTAGGTTCGTCGAGCAGCAGCACGTCCGGCTCCTGCAGCAGAAGGCGGCACAGGGCCACGCGGCGCTTCTCACCACCCGACAGGTTGCCGATGATGGCATCTTCGGGTGGGGTGCGCAATGCATCCATGGCGCGCTCCAGTCGGTTGTCGAGTTCCCAGGCGTTGTGCTGGTCCAGCTTCTCCTGCACCATTCCCTGGCGCTCGATGAGCTTGTTCATCTCATCGTCGGTCATCTCCTCGGCAAACTTCATGTTGATTTCGTCGAACTCCCGCAGCAGGGCCACCACCTCGCTCACGCCTTCTTCGACCACCTCGCGCACGGTCTTGGTCGGGTCCAGCTGCGGCTCCTGCTCCAGGTAGCCCACGGTATAGCCCGGCGACCACACCACTTCGCCACGGATTTCCTTGTCCACGCCGGCTATGATTTTGAGCAGGCTCGACTTACCTGAGCCGTTGAGGCCCAGCACGCCAATTTTGGCGCCGTAGAAAAATGACAGGTAGATGTTCTTCAGTACTTGCTTCTGAGGGGGGTAAATCTTGCTGACCCCAGCCATGGAAAAAATGATGGTTTCGTTGCTCATATCGCTCTATATCGGTTAGTTCGCTGCACCGGGCAGCTATTCTTACATGCTTATGAAGGGTATAAACCGGCCCCTGCGGCGGCTGCAGGTACAATTGGCCGGATATTATGCCTCTAATTACAAATATCGGAAAAATTCATTCATTTATGCTTCACAAAAGTGCTTTGAAATCATTAAACTTGTAGAAAAACTGTATGGGAGAAGTACGCACCGACTTATTTCAGCACCAGTTTAGACGGCTACGTTTCGTTTGCTGCTTGGGGCGCCAGAGCACCAAAACAGCAAAACAAACGCTGCTACCTAACTTGCGTATGCTAAGGTTAGTTTGAATTTTTGCGCCTGTTCTCCCTATTATGTCCCGATTATAACCCGATCCTTGAATGGAAAACAACGAACAATTGGAAGAAGCCAGAAAGTATGGCTTCATTCAGGACCAGCAAGTATGGTTAAAGGCTTTTATGAACTACCCCGATAGAAGGGTGGGCGAGGTAAAAGAATCAGAAGAAGACTCGCTGGTATACTTCGCTAAGCGTTTCGATATGTTCCGCGAGAAGGTGAACAACCTGCTGGAGCGCATCGCAACCTCTGAAAACAAAGGCTCTTTCCTGATGAAAGTGCTGCACATGAAGGAACAGGTAGGGAACTACGACGCTCTGGGGAACTTTGAGGAGATATACCATACCCTGAGCCAAGCGGAAGAAGAGATAAACGAGACCATCCGGCAGAACCGCGAGAAGAACCTGAGCACCAAGATTGGCCTGATACAGGAGGCGGAGGCGCTGCAGGACAGTGTGGAGTGGAAGGAAACCTCTGACAAGATGAAGGACCTGCGCGCCACCTGGATTAAGACCGGCCCTGTAGAGAAGGAACTGACCGATGAGATTGAAGAACGCTTCAAAGCCGCGCTGGAAGGGTTCTTTGAGCGCAAGAAATCGTTCTTCAACGACAAGAAGCAGATGCAGAACCGCACCTATGAGCGGTACAAGGACCTCATCCAGCGGTCGGTGGCCCTGCAGAACTCCGAAGATTGGGAGGCGACTACTGCCAAGCTGAAGGAGCTGCAGAACCAGTGGAAGCAGATTGGCGGCTCATTGCCCCGCGCCACCACCAACAAGCTCTGGACAGACTTCCGAAAGGCGCATAACCACTTTTTTGAGCGCCTGAAGGTTAAAATCACGAATGAGAAGACGGAGTCGAAAGACAAGTACTATGAAGTGAACCTGGAGAAAAAGCAGGACCTGGTGAGCCAGGCCGAGCAACTGCTCCAGCACAACAGCCTGAACGATGCCGTACGGCGCGCCAAGGAGCTGCAGGCTGAGTGGAAGAAAGTAGGCCCAGTTCGACCCGACGTATCTGATGCCGTTTGGGAGCGCTTCATCAAAGCCTGCGACCGCGTGTTTGAGATGAGTAGCCTGGAGCACTACATCCGCAAGCGCCAGCAGAGCTCCAACGAGACCTACAGCGACGAGGATGGGCTGCACGCGCGCATCAACGCGCTGAGAGACTTCATCAAGTCGGACAGGCAGGAACTGGAGGTATTGGAGACAAACCTGGGCAAGCTGAGCGATGCGCCAAGCAACGATGCTTTCAGAAGCATGCTGCAGGGCAAAATCCGGAACTTCAACCGTAAAATCAAAACCAAGCAGGATTTGATTGAGATGTTCCAGGGGCAGTTGAGCACCAGCAGTAAATAAATATAACAATTTACTTATATAAATATAGACCGCGCCTGTTGCTTATGCGGCAGGCGCGGTCTATATTTACATACAAAGCAGCAGAAGCCGTTTGTGAGACTCGAACAGGTTCAAAAAAACTTACCCCTTCTTGAACATTTGTAACCTGTTTGCGTTGTTTTGGTAAAAACAGATATAAAAAGCAATAAATATCGCTTGAAAATTTTTGTTTGTGTATTTATTTATACTTTTGCAAACCATTTTTTAAAAGCATTAAGTTAAGGAGAAACATACTATGTATTGGACACTGGAATTAGCTTCATACCTGGAGGATGCACCCTGGCCAGCTACTAAAGACGAATTGATTGACTACTCTATTCGCTCAGGCGCTCCGATGGAGGTTGTAGAGAACCTGCAGGCCCTGGAAGACGACGGACAGCCGTATGAGAACATTGAGGAGATTTGGCCGGACTATCCTACCAAAGAAGACTTCATGTTCAACGAAGACGAGTACTAAGGCTAAGTAAGGATTATGAATTAGAAATCAGAAATCGCTCTTGAATGGCACCCACATTCCTAGTTTTGAATTTCTGATTTCTAATTAAGCATAACATTGATTGTTGAAGTAAAAAATCTGGTTGCGGGTTACGAACAACGTGTTCTGATTCGCAACCTTTCTTTTTCCATACCTGCCCCCTCCTTTGTAGCCATCATCGGGCACAACGGTGCTGGCAAAACCACTTTCTTCAAAGCTTTTCAGCAGAAGGTAGCCTATCAGGGCCAGATACTGGTGCAGCAGCAGGATTTGCGCCATACCCACAACGCCGCCGCCACGGGCCTCCTCTCCTACCTGCCCCAGAAAAACATCGTTTCCTTTCCCATCAAGGTGCACGACCTGGTTGTGATGGGCCTGTTCCGTAAGAAGCGCTTTTTTGACAACTACAGCTCTGAAGACTATACCCTGGCCGCGACCATACTGGAGCAGCTGGAGCTTACCCACCTGCGGGAGCAGGATTTCACGACCTTGTCAGGAGGAGAACAGCAACTGGTGTGGCTGGCGCAGCTTATGCTGCAGGATGCCGACACCGTACTGCTCGATGAACCGACGCAGCAGCTAGACGTCTATTACAAGAAGCAGGTATTCCACCTGTTGCAAGAATGGGTGCAGCAAAAAGGCAAGACGGTGTTCTGCATAACACATGACCTCCACAACCTGCTGCCCCTGCAGGGCTTCTTGCTCAACCTAAGCAAACCGGCCCCCTACCTGGAGCCCATCACACCGGACGCCGTGCACGAGAACCAGGAATTCCTGGAGGCAGGAAGGCCAAAACTATAGCTCCTGCTTCACCAGCACTTCGGCCAGCAGCAGGTCCTCGGGGGTGGTGATTTTGATGTTGCTGTAGCTGCCCTCCACCAGTGCTATACCTTCTCCGAGCTGCTCCACCACCGAAGCATCGTCTGTGAAGAAGTCCTGCTCCTGCTGCTCGTAAGCCCGGCGCAGCAGGCTTGCCTTAAAGCATTGGGGCGTCTGCACCAGCTTGTAGTTGGCCCTTGGCACAGCGCGGCTTCCCTGCCCTGTGAGCTCCCGAATGGAATCTTTGAGCGAGACGGCCACTACGGCGGCTCCTTGCTCCTCAGCCGTCTTGAAAGCCGCGTCTATGATGCCTGTTGATACAAAAGGACGTACGCCGTCGTGCACCGCCACTAGTGCCTCACCATACACATGACCCAAACCATTCTTCACGGAGCCGAAGCGGGTGCTCCCGCCTGGAACCACCATATGGAAAATCTTGAAAGCATGCTGCTTGCAGAGCTCCTTCCATACCTGCAATTGGTCCTGCGGCAGTACCACGATGATTCGTATGTTGGGGTTGAACCGGTAGAAGCGCTCAATGGTGTGCATTAAGATGGGCTTACCCGCCAGTTCGAGGAACTGCTTGGGCAGGTCGCGCTGCATGCGGCTGCCGGTGCCGCCTGCCACGATGATGGCGTATTGTTGTAAGCTTTGGTTCATGTTGTAACGGTGCGACAGGTATAGGACTCGCTGCAAAGATAGGTATAGCGGCTCACACTACCGGCACCTTGCCAGCGCCTCCACATCCGCGGCGTGGATGGTCTCCAGGTTACGACTGATTTTTTCGGGCGCCCAATCCCACCAGGCAATCTGCAGCAGCTTTTCCACCTTATCCGGAGCAAAGCGCATCTTCACTACCTGTGCCGGGTTGCCCGCTACAATGGCATAGTCCGGCACGTCTTTGGTTACCACCGCTTTTGTGGCCACTATGGCTCCATTCCCGATTCTCACACCCGGCATCAGGACCGCCTCATACCCTATCCAGACGTCGTTTTCCACCACCGTATCGCCTTTGTGCGGGTAGGCTGCGCCATCGTTTATCTTCTCCCAACCGTTGCCGAAGATGGCGAAGGGGTAGGACGAGATGGGCGCTGTTTCATGGTTGCCGCCGTTCATGATGAACTTAGCACCGGAGGCGATAGCGCAGAACCTGCCAATACGCAGCTTGTCGCCGATGAAGTCGAAGTGGTACAGCACGTTCTTCTCAAAGTTGTGCGGATCCTCCAGGTCATCGTAGTAGGTATAATCCCCCACGATGATGTTCGGGTTCCGGATGATGTTCTTCAGGAACACCAGCTTCTGGTGGTGTGGCAGCGGATGGAGGGTATTAGGGTTAGGGCCTGTCATGGTGCTGATGAGTTAGGTATACCTTTGCAAATAAAACGAAAAGCCCCGACTCCAGGAGCCGGGGCTTTCAAAAAATCTGTCTAGCTGTGGATTACAGAATCAGCATCACGTCGCCGTAGCTGAAGAAGCGGTATTTCTGTTTCACGGCCTCTTCATACGCTTTCATCACCAGGTCATACCCCCCAAAGGCGGCGGTCATCATGAGCAGTGTGCTCTCCGGCATGTGGAAGTTCGTCACCAAGCTGTTGGCTATCTTGAAGTCGTAGGGAGGGAAGATGAAGCGGTCTGTCCAGCCTTCGTTCGGCTTCAGGCGGTTGCTAGCTGAAACCGATGATTCGAGCGCGCGCATGGTAGTGGTACCGATGGCGCACACGCGCTTCTTGCTGTCCAGGGCCTTGTTCACCAGTTCAGCCGTGTCGCCTGGGACCATGAAGTTCTCAGAGTCCATCTTGTGCTTGGTCAGGTCTTCCACATCCACCGGGCGGAACGTGCCCAAGCCTACGTGCAGGGTCAGCGGAGCCACCTCCACACCTTTGATTTCCAGACGTTTCAGCACCTCACGAGTGAAGTGCAGGCCGGCAGTAGGAGCCGCGACAGCGCCTACGTTCTTGGCATACACGGTCTGGTAGCGCTCCTTGTCCTCAGGCTCAGCCTCGCGCTTGATGTACTTCGGAAGCGGGGTCTCGCCCAGGTCGTTGATGGTCTTGTAGAACTCCTCATCCGGCCCGTCGAACAGGAACTTGATGGTGCGGCCACGGGAAGTGGTGTTGTCAATCACCTCGGCTACCAGGTCGCTTTCGCCAAAGTAGAGCTTGTTGCCCACCCGGATTTTACGGGCCGGGTCTACCAGCACGTCCCACAGGTGAATGTCCTTGTTGAGCTCACGCAGCAGGAACACCTCAATCTTGGCTCCGGTCTTCTCCTTATTGCCATAGAGGCGCGCCGGGAACACCTTCGTGTCGTTCACCACCATCACGTCGCCCTCGTCAAAATACTCCAGGATGTCCTTGAAGACCCTGTGCTCAATCTGTCCGGTGCTGCGGTGCAGCACCATCATGCGGGACTCGTCACGGTTGGCGGATGGGTGGGTGGCCAGGAGCTCAGGAGGAAGCTCGAATTTGAATTCAGATAATTTCATACTTTTTATATTACGGTATAAATCGTGCTAGCTGGTTCAGGTATACAGGTTGCTATACCTGCAAATCCTTCTGAAAAGCATACAAGCTTTTCTACTAAAGAACAAAAAATCAAGCCGCAAATTTACTTAGTTTGCCCGAAATATTCTTACTTTTAGAAAATTTACTTTGCCCCAAGAAGAACAATGCTATACCTGCGCCTCATCATAGAAAGTTTCCGATTTGCCTGGCAGGCCCTCCGGTCCAACCTGCTCCGCACGATTCTCTCTCTGCTGGGCGTCACGATTGGCATTTTCGCCATCATCTCGGTGTTCACGCTGGTCGACTCACTGGAGCGCAACGTGCGCGACAGCATGAGCTTTATAGGCGACAAGGTGCTGTACGTGGAGAAATGGCCCTGGAGCTTCGGCGGGGAGTACCCGTGGTGGAAATACTTCAAGCGCCCGCAGCCCAACGTGCATGAGTTCCGCCAGCTGGACCGCAACCTGACCAACGACGCCGGCGTGGCGATATTCGCTGACAGAGGCGGCAACGTGTTCAAGCACCGCAACAACAGCTTTGACGACGCCGGCCTGATTGGCGTGACGTACGACTACAACAGGGTAACGGAGATTCCGGTGGAGGAAGGCCGCTATTTCGTGCCACAGGAAGTGGATGCCGCCCGCAACGTGATTATCATCGGCGACGAGGTCGCCAACACGCTCTTCCCCGGGCAACCGGCCGTTGGCCAGCAGCTGAAGGTGGGAGGGCACAAGTTCAACGTGATTGGCGTGATGGAGCGGCAGGGCGAAAGCCTGTTCGGGATGCCCAATTTTGACCAGATGGGCATCATTCCGTATGCCACCTTCAGCAAGATGTTCGCCACAGGGCCAAACGGTATTGGCTCCACCATCGCCGTTAAAGGCCGCGAGGAGGACATAGGGCTGCAGGAGCTGGAGTACGAGGTGCGCGGCATGATGCGGAACATTCGGGGACTGAAGCCCCGGGACGAGGACAGTTTCGCCATCAACCGCCCCGAGATGGCCACGCAGGCCGTGACCGGCTTCTTTGAGGTGGTGGGTTTGGCTGGCTGGGTGATAGGCGGCTTCTCGATTCTGGTGGGCGGGTTCGGTATCGCCAACATCATGTTCGTGTCGGTGAAGGAGCGCACCAACATCATCGGTATACAAAAATCGCTTGGCGCCAAAAACTATTTCATCCTGTTCCAGTTCTTGTTTGAGTCGGTGTTTTTGAGCATTATCGGTGGCGGTATAGGCATCTTGCTGGTGTTCCTGCTCACGCTCATTCCGCAGGATATGATGAAAGTATCGCTCTCGGCGGGCAACATAATACTGGGTCTAGGCGTATCGGCGGTCATAGGTATGCTGTCTGGCATCATCCCGGCGGTGCTCGCCTCTAACTTAGACCCTGTTATTGCCATCCGCTCCAAGTAAAGAGTGTTATACCCGTTGCGTGCATCGTTTGCCTCACCACGTTGCCGGCGCACCCTGAAACTGTTTTTTAATGTGATGAAGGCGCCTCTGAATGAGTGCGCCGCAGGAGGCTTGCCCCCTGCAGAAGTTGATGAATAATGAATTATGACAAAGCTTAGAAAGACAAGCAAGACCAAGCTCCACGACGAGACGCTGAACAGCGGCAGTGGACAGACCATCCTTAACCCGGACGTAAACAACAACAAGGCGAAAACCATCACGGATTTACGTGAGAACGGCCATATATCGGCTCCCCCGGCCTCTGCGGAAGATATAAAAATCAGGAAGGCCTTCGTGGACAAAGACTGGAACGAAATCAAGATTGCCGACTCCTGGCAGATATTCAAGGTGATGTCGGAGTTTGTGGAAGGATTTGAGAAACTGGCCAAAATCGGCCCCTGCGTTTCCATCTTCGGCTCGGCCCGCACCAAGAGCACACACAAGTACTACATCATGGCCGAGGAGATTGCGGCCAAGCTGGTGCGCCATGGCTATGGCGTGATTACGGGCGGTGGCCCGGGCATTATGGAAGCCGGTAACAAAGGCGCTCACTCAGAGGGCGGCAAGTCCGTGGGCCTGAACATACACCTCCCATTCGAGCAGTTCAACAACATCTACATCGACTCGGACAAGCTCATCAACTTTGACTACTTCTTCGTGCGCAAGGTGATGTTCGTGAAGTACGCGCAGGGCTTTGTGGTGATGCCGGGCGGTTTCGGCACGCTGGATGAGCTGTTTGAAGCAATTACACTAATCCAGACAAAGAAAATCGGCGCCTTCCCTATCGTGCTGGTAGGCCGTGAGTACTGGGGCGGACTGATGCAGTGGGTGGAGGACGTGATGCTGAAGATGGAAAGCAACATCAGCGCCGAGGACCTGGACCTGGTGCACATCGTGGACGACCCTACGGAAGCCGTGAAGGTGATAGACGACTTCTACAGCAAGTACCTGCTGTCTCCGAACTTCTAGGAGCACAAGCCTATACCTCAAAAAAGCCCGCTGTCACAACAGCGGGCTTTTTTGTTTCGCGTGCCTGTTGTCTGCCATACCTATACCTGGCGAGCTCAGGCACAAGTGGCTAGTTTGCCGGTCTCACCTCGTATTGGGTGGTTCCTCTCAAAGGTATACCTTCGGCTGTTTGCCCCAGCACCTCTATCTGGAATGTCCCGATTTCGTCGGAGGTGAAGAAGGTGAAGGAAGCCTCTCCATTGGCGCCTGCCTGAAGCTGCGGCTCCCAGTAGACCAGCTGTCTGAAATCAGGTATGGTGCTGGCCACCGCATTTGATGTTGCCACGAAGGCCTTGGGCTGGTTGTACTGCCCGTACAGGACAGATCGCCCTTTTTCTTTCAGGCGCTCACGCGCCTCCCCGCTTTTGGTATACACCGCGAACAAGCCGTTGTCCGTCAGGTGGCCCAGATTGGCTGCGTATAGCTTCTCCTCTGACCATGCTATCTCTATGGAGGCGATGTCATTGAGGTCAAGGGCCAGTATTTCTTCCATCCCCTCGACTATGACGCCATCCACCAGGTATAGCGGCTCCTGTTTCATCATCCGTTTTGTGCCGGGGGCCACGTACAGCAGCCGCACGGTCTGCCTCCCCTTCTTCCGGACCATCCGCACGTTGGTGGTCACCTCTTTGATGGCCTCCTCCACGTTGTTGAACGTGATGTAGTCATCGAGCTTGAATACCCTGTCGGCGGGTAGCCGGTGGAGTGGCGCGACGGCATGTGGCTCAGTCAGACCGTATATCTCCTGCAGGTGGGCTCTGGTATGGTGTTTCTCGGCATAGGCTACCACGCTTTCGGGTAGGGCCTGCACAAAGGCGGTGTCTGTGCGTGTGCTGAAGTTCGTGCTAGCAAAGGGCTCGGCTATACCTGTCCGGGGCAGTGCCGCCACAAACGGCTCCAGTTCATGGGTGGCCTCTGTCTTGCCGGCCAGTACATCTTTCCAAAGCCCTTCGTCCGCCGCGTGCACGAGCAGAAGTTCTTCCTGCATACCGCTTGTAGGTATGGCAGCCAATGGCCTGTGGAAGCCAGGGCGTTGGGCAGACACCGCCACGGCCAGCTTGGCTCTTTCCGGGATTCCCTGCAACGTCACCTTCACCTGCTGGCGCGTGCCGTACTGCGGCCTGTCTGTCTTCACCTGAAGCCCTGTCGGCAACTGTGCAGGCAACACCAGTTGCTCCGCCTCAATCAGCCCTGCTGGGTTGAGGAGCAGCAAGCGGAGGGATTTGCCGGGCGTTGCCTGCCACGGCACGCGAACTATACCGGATGTTTTGGCGCTGTGGGTGAACACCACCTGGTCGCCGGATGTCGCCAGCAAGGTATAGGTCCAGGGCATGGTGCTGTGCACACCCACTGTGATGGCCTCCGGGCTTTGCCCCTTCACGGACAGCGCCAGCCCGTTCTGCTTTGGCTTTGGCAGCTCGGCGCGCTGCGCTTTATAGCCCTGGGCCTGCACCTGCGCCACGTATTGCGCCTGGGCGTTTGCCGGCAGCTCGAACACCCCTACTCCCGTGGCTTCGGTCTGGAAGGAGGTGACGGTGTTCCCTGCGGTATCCGCTATGATTCCTTTTGTGGCTATACCTATACCTGCGGCGTTAGTCACCACCACCGCCACCTTGGTCGTTACGCCAGCCAGCAGACTGTTTGCCTCTGGGAAAAACTGCACGTGGAGGGATGGGCTGACTGCCTTCGTATGCCGGAGCGCCACCACTTCGCGGGAGTTCACGATGAGCAGTTGCTCCCGGTGCTGTTGCTTATCACTGAAGTTCTTGAGCCAGTTGGTGGTAGCCAACAGTGTATAGGAGCCGGAGGGCAACGTGCTGGGGAGTAGCATGTCGCCGTAGGCTATACCTTCCTCCACCACCAGCCGTTGGTTGATGAGGGTGGTTCCGTTCGCATCCTGCAATTCCACATACAGCGCTCGGCTCGGTGGCCTGTTTGAGGTTTTGTTGATGAAGGCCTTGAACCAGAGCCTCTCCCCAGCGGCATACCAGGGTTGGCTGTGCACGAGCCGCACCTGCTCGTCTGCCAGCAGGGTTTGCACCTGCTCCACTCCTGCAACACGTTGCCCCTGCTGCTGCCCCAGCACTGGCCCAGTCAGCAGCGGGGCCGCCAGCAGAAGAAGTATTGTCGTTAATGTTCGCATGGAGTTACTTTCTGGATTCAAGTTGCGCATCTGTTTTGGAGTTGGGGCTAAAATCCGAGGGGCTTTTCGTTGGTCACGTTCGGGTAAAGTCCTAGGATTAGACAATTGCCTTTGGGCAGCTCGTAGGGCAGCCCCGGGAACGGAGCGTACTGCGACCTGTTGATGACGAGGAAGCTGTCGTTCAGGGCGGAGACGCTGAAGTAGCCAGTCACCTGCTCCTCGGGGTCTGTCAGGCTGTAGACGTTGCCGGTAATGCGGGCCGCAGGCGGGTCGAATATGCTGCCCACACTCGACTGCTGCTGACTCAGGAGCCGCCAGAACTCGTAGGCCTCCGCTGTGAGGGAATACTGCCTGATTTTGATGCGGTACTTGGTGGGTATGTCGGCGGGCACCACCACGACGTGCTGCTCAAACAGCCGCCCGTTCACCAGGCGGTCATCGGAAACCACGACTTTGGTGTTGATGCTGCCCACATGGGACCAGCATTGAGAGGGCAGCGGTGTGTCTCCCACGTCTGAGAAGAATTCGAACACCCCCTCCGTATCCCAGCGGTAGTAGTTGCCTCGCTCCGCTGGGTCCTGCGCCTGTGCCTTCACCTCAAACCCTACGGATTTACGCTCCACCAGCACGCCAGCCGAGCTCCTTACCACATCGACGAACTCTTTGAACTCATACTTGATGTCGCGTATACCTGGCACCGGGCGCAGCAACTCCGGCCGGGAGGCATACTCGCGTCCGTCGGGCAGCCTGATGTGGAGGGTATAAGTTCTGCGTGGCTGCACCTCAAAGTCGCTTTCCAAAAGGGTATAGACGCCTCGGGCTCCTTCTGTCAGGGACATACTATTGCCCTGGTTGTCTTGCAGGAGGACGGTGGCGCCCAGCACGGGCTCGTTGAGCACCTGCCGCTTCTCCCCGTCAAAGGGTTCGGTCCAGGTGAGGGTGACTTTGTTCAGTTCCGGCAGGTTCTGGTCTGTCACCATGCCGCTGACCACCAGCGAGCGCTTCTCGGTGCCGGTTTTCAGTTCGAAGGGCTCCACGCAGGCCTGCAGGCTCAGGAAGATGAGCAGTAGCGCCCACAGTCCGTTTCTATGCCCTGTTCTCCCCTGTATCATTTGGTTAGCTTGAAATTGTAAGTGATGGCTGGCACCGCCGAGCCTACGACCGACAGCCGGTAGGCCTGCGGCACCGTGCCGCCGTAGCTGGCTTTGAAGAAAACAGAGTACGGGTTCTGTCGGCCATATACGTTGTACACCGAGAACACCCAGCTGCTCACCCAGTTCGCATTCCGCTTGTTCGTCCCGTCGATGGTCAGGGCCAGGTCCAGGCGGTGGTAATCGGGGATGCGGTGCTGGTTGCGGTCGCTGTAGTTGACCATCAGCAGGCCGTCTATCACAGCCACTGACTCGGGGTAGGTGATAGGCCGGCCCGTGCTGTAGGTGAAGTTGGCGGCCAGGCTAATTAATCGGCTCAGCTGCTGGTTCAGCACCAGCGTGAGGTCGTGTGGCTTGTCGAAGTTGGCCGGGAAATAGTCGCCGTTGTTGATTTTCTCCTCAGCCGTCGGGCCATCCACGCGGCGCAACGACCTGGAGTAAGTATAGCTGGCCCAACCGGTCAGTCGTTTTCCTGAGCGGCGCAGCATCAACTCCAACCCGTAGGCCTTGCCATCTCCCGGCAACAAATCGGCATCCAGGGTGCTGTTGAGCAGCAGCTGCGCGCCATCCTTGTACTCTACCAGGTTGTGCAGTTTCTTGTAATAAGCCTCCGCCGACAGCTCCACTGTGTTGTCCTGCATGTTTTTGAAGAAGCCGAGAGCCAATTGGTCTCCCACCTGCGGCTTCAGGTAGGCGTTGCTGGTCTTCCAGATGTCCACGGGCGAGGCGGCTGTGGTGTTGGAGATGAGGTGGATGTACTGCACCATGCGGTTGTAGCCCAGTTTCAGGGAGCTGTTCTGCCCCAGGCTCACCCGCAGCGAGGCCCTGGGCTCGAGGTAATTGTATTGTTGTATGACTTTGCCGTTGGCGTAGCGCAGCGTGTCGATGATGGTGGACTCCCGGCGGGGCACCTCTGGGTTGTAGAGGTATACCTCCCCCGGCCCCAGGTTGAAATAGGAAGAGTAGCGCAGGCCATAGGCTACCGACACGCGCGGGCTGAAGGTATAGGCATGGTCCAGGTATACGGCCGTCTCCAGGGAACGCTCGCGCGCCATGCTGATGGGCAGCAGGCTCGACTGCTCCGAAGACGGTCTGAGCACACCAGGGTTGAAGTTGTGCCACGCCGAGGAGGCTCCCAGGTTTATTTTGTGCTGCACCGATGGCTCATAGCTGAAGTCGGCCTGCAGCATTTTGTATTTGATTTCAGAGTCGAGGGTGTAGTCAGATGGTTTTGTCTCCGCGCTCACACCGTAATCATAATCGCCTGCCACGGCAGTCACCGTGGAGAGCAGCTTGTTACTGAAGGTATGGTTCCAGCGGACGGTGCCGGTGGCCGTGCCCCAGGTATAGGTGGTGTCGGCCCCGAAGCGGAAGCCGTCGCGGCTCAGGTAGCCGGAGGCGGTCAGTTGGTCTTTCTCGCTGAGCACATAGCTTACTTTGGCGTTGACGTCATAGAAATAGCCATCGCTGTCGCGCACCGACTTGTCGGGCATGTAGCGCAGCGCGAGGCCCGGGTAAGCACCACGTCCGCCCAGCACAAAGGAGGCTTTGTCTTTCACAATCGGCCCCTCCACCATCAGGCGGCTCGACAGCAGGCCGATGCCGCCGCTCACGATAGGTGCTTTCTTGTTACCCTCCTTCAGTTCCACATCCAGCACCGATGAGATGCGGCCTCCATAGCGGGCAGGTATACCGCCGCGATACAGCGTCACGTCCCGCACCATGTCCGGGTTGAACACCGAGAAGAAGCCGAACAGGTGCGAGGAGCTGAAGAGCGGCGCCTGGTCCTGCAGCACCAGGTTCTGATCGATGCTGCCGCCCCGCACGTTGAAGCCGCTTGCACCCTCCCCTACCGTGGTCACGCCTGGCAGCATGAGCACGCTGCGTATCACGTCCACCTCCCCCAGGAAGGCGGGCATTTTTCTGACTTCTGCTATGTTGAGGCGGGCGACACCCATCTCCAGGCTTTCCACGTTGTGGTCAGGGGCCTTGGCAGACACCGCCACTTCGCGCAGCTGGTTGCTCACCTCGAAAAGCTCCACATCCATGGTGCGACTCTGCTGCAGCCGTACCCGCCGCTTGTCTTCGGTCATGCCCACGGCTCTCACTCGTAGCGTGTACTCCCCGGCAGGTGCCGTCAAGGTATAGTAGCCTTTCTCGTCGGCCACCGTGCCTTTCTTGAGTTCCTCCAGCAGCACCGTTGCGCCCACAAAGGGCTCGCCTGTTTTGGCGCTCCGCACATGGCCGCTCAACGTGACGGTTCTGTCAGGGGTGGCTATACCTGCGGCAGCCGCAGCAAGGGCCGTGTCGGGCTGGAACACGCTGGCCGCTGAAAGAGGCACCAGCACCACCGTCTGAGCATCGTAAAAAACGAACGAGAGCTGTGCCTTTTCGAGCAGTTGCCGCAGGGCGGTGGCAAAAGGCGTCTGGTTGAAATTTTGCGTGACGCGCACCGGCTCCACCCACTCCGGCAGGTAGAAGATGCGGATGCTGTGTTGTTGCTGCAGCTCCCGCAGCACTTCCTGCAGCGGCCGATTCTGGTAGTTTGCGGTTATGGGGCGTTGGTCAGCGTTTTGTGCCCATCCCTTGCCCGGCAACAGGAGCAGGAGCAGCATCAGGCAATAGAGTCTTCTCATAGTCGGTGTATGGGTGCAGTGACGTGGGCCTGAAGCAGACCATCCATTTGATGCACCCTGGCAAGTATAGCAATATAAAGTTTTTCTATTGATTTAAAAATGCCCGTGTTGCGCTTTATTTCTCCTTTGCCTTGCCAGGTATAGCCGCTTCGCCCGATGCCCTGTTTTGCCCTGAAGGAGCAGCAGCAGCAGCTACCTTCCGGAGGGCAGGTTCGTATAATGGACTATGAACATCAGAGCTATACTGCACCGGAAATCGAGGAAAGACATCAAAAAGGACCTGAAGGTACAGGAGAAGCAGAATGTCGAGATTCGGGATAGCCTGGCCATGGAGCGCACCAAGCTGGCCAATGAGCGGACGTTCCTGGCCTACAGCCGCACAGCCATGGCACTCGTTATTGCCGGGCTTTCCTTCATCAAATTTTTTGAGGACCCGATTTACCAGGCAATGGGCGCCCTGTTCATACCCATAGGCCTGGTGGTTGGCTTCATAGGCTACCGCAAATACTCCAAAAAGCAGACGAAGATTGAGAACCACACCAGCGCCTACACGCCCACAAGTACAACGCATGCCGAGGTCATCGCTCAGGAAAAGAAAGACCCTGACCCTACGCTTTGACGACACGCGGCCGCCTTGTGCTTTTATCCTTCATACAGATGGTTTTGCCCTGATTTACAGTAAATTGCCTACCTCCTCGTACCACCCATCCGTATAGTTACTTATAGGTCCGTGCTATGATAGACGCCGACAAAGCAACGATTAAGAAGCTCAAGAAGAAGCTCAAGGTGCAGGAGAAGAAGAATGCCGAGATACGCGACCACATGGCTGCGGAGCGCACCATCTTCGCCAACGAGCGCACCCTGATGGCCTACCTGCGCACGGCCATGACGATTTCGGTGGGTGGCTATGTGGCCATAAAACTATCCGACGACCTATACCTGGATATCATTGGCATCATCCTGATTCCCCTCGGCCTCATTCTGGCGATTTACAGTTTCCTACGGTACCGCACGAAACAGAAACTCATTGAGGGCCACCACCAGGACTACTGCCCTACCAGCCACGAGCACGAAAAGGCCCATAACGACCATCATGGCCTGAGCAAGAACGGGCAAGCAAGCCATACCTGAACCTTTCCCTCGTATTTCTGTTTTTTTGTGCCGCTAGCGTCTGTCGCTTAGGTTGCCATACCTTGGCCGGCGTAGCAAGGGTACCCACTCAAGCCGACACCATCTCCAATTAAGGTATACCCGTATATTGGCTGAAAAAAGCGCCATGGACAGCCTGGAGAACGAAGAAATAAAGAAGCTGAGGAAGAAACTGAAGCAGCAGGAAAAGAAGAACTCTGAAATTCGCGACCAAATGGCCATACAGCGCACCATCTTCGCCAACGAGCGTACCCTCATGGCTTACCTGCGCACGGCCATCGCCCTGATAGGTGGTGGCTTCGCCGCCGTCAAACTCTCCCAGCACGTCTACATGGAGTTCCTGGGGCTTGCCTTGATGACTGTTGGGGTGCTGCTGACCATCTACAGCTTTTATAGGTACTTTCAGAAACAGAAGCTCATCAAACGCCAGCGGCAGGACTACACCCACACCAGCCACACCCACGCCGAGCTGCACGAAAAGGAAGCTTCCCGCTACGGAAACGTGGACTGAGCCCTGGCTAACTAAGTTAGCAGATGCTAAACCATTTGCCGCCGATTGCTGTTAAGAAGGGTTGGTGCATTGCGTCTGCATAGCGCTGATTATTTTGTACCTTTGCTATTTAAAATCAAGCATTCCTGAATGGCTTTTAACCAAGCGCAAGAAACCGCGACAGGCACCGCTCCTGCTGTCCTCCCAGAGAACGGAGAATCCCAGCAGATAGAGGTATACGGCGCCCGCGAACATAACCTCAAGAACATCTCCATCAAGCTGCCACGCTACAAGCTGGTGGTGTTCACCGGCATCAGCGGCTCGGGCAAGTCCTCGCTGGCCTTTGACACCATCTACGCCGAAGGACAGCGCCGCTACATGGAAACTTTCTCGGCCTACGCCCGCTCTTTCATGGGTGGTTTGGAACGTCCGGATGTGGACAAAATCGAGGGCCTTTCTCCGGTGATTTCCATCGAGCAGAAGACCACGAGCCGCAACCCGCGCTCCACCGTGGGCACCATCACCGAGATTTACGACTTCATGCGTCTGCTCTGGGCCCGTACGTCCGAGGCGTTCAGCTATGTGACGGGTGAGAAAATGGTGCGCCAGAGCGACGACCAGATTGTGAACCACATCTTGGACAACTTCGACGGCAAGCGCATCGTGGTGCTGGCCCCGGTGGTGAAGGGCCGTAAGGGCCACTACCGAGAGTTGTTCCAGCAAATCCGCAAGATGGGCTTCATCCGCGCCCGCGTGGACGGCGAGCTGCTGGAGATTGCCCCGAAGATGCAGGTGGACAGGTACAAGATTCACGACATCGAAATCGTAATCGACAAGATTGTGGTGAAGGAGGAAGACCGCTTCCGGCTTTCAGGCTCCATCCAGAACGCGCTCACGCACGGCAAGGGCACGGTGCTGATACTGGACGCGGATGCCGACAAGACGCTCTTCTTCTCGCGCCACCTCATGGACCCGGCGACAGGTATAGCCTACGACGACCCGGCCCCGAACTCCTTCTCCTTCAACTCGCCTTATGGCGCCTGCCCTGTGTGCAACGGCCTGGGCGAGATACAGGAAATTACGGAAGAGTCGGTTATACCTGACAAGGACCTGAGCATACGTCGCGGAGGTATAGCGCCACTTGGCGAGTACCGCGACATCTGGATTTTCAAGCAGATTGAGGCGCTCTTCAAGCACTTCAAGGTATCGGTTTCCACGCCCATCAAAGACCTACCCGAGGATGTGTTGAAGGTGCTGCTCTACGGGTTGGAGGAAGACCTAGAAGTTAACACCAAGAAGGGCAACTATACTGTGGAGTTTGAGGGCATCATCAACTTCCTCAAAGGCCAGATGGAGTCCGATTCTGACAACATCCGCGCCTGGATTGACGACTTCACACAGACGAACACCTGCCCCGAGTGCAACGGCTACCGGCTCAAGAAAGAATCGCTGCACTTCAAGATTGACAACAAGAACATCGGAGAGCTCTCCGTGCTGGACATCAACAAGCTGGCTGCCTGGTTTGAGGGGCTGGAGGAACGCCTGAACGAGCGCCAGAATGTGATTGCGCGCGAATTGCTGAAGGAAATCCGCAAACGCATCGGCTTCCTGTTGGATGTTGGACTGGATTACCTGAGCCTGCACCGCCCAGTCAAGACGCTGTCGGGTGGCGAGAGCCAGCGTATACGCCTGGCCACGCAAATCGGTACGCAGCTGGTGGGTGTGCTCTACATCATGGATGAGCCGAGCATCGGTCTGCACCAGCGCGACAACGAGCGCCTAATAAACGCCCTGAAGGACCTGCGCGACCTCGGCAATACCATCATTGTGGTGGAGCACGACAAGGACATGATTCTGGCCGCTGACTATGTGGTGGACATCGGTCCGGGCGCAGGTATACACGGTGGCCAGGTCGTGACGGCCGGCACGCCCGAAGAGATGATGAACGCCGGCACCACCACCGCCGACTTCCTGAGCAACCGCCGGGGTATAGAAGTGCCGCGCGTGAAACGGCCAGGCAACGGGGAGATGCTGAAACTGGTGGGCGCCACCGGGCACAACCTGAAGAACGTGACGCTGGAGCTGCCCTTGGGTAAGATGGTGTGCGTGACGGGCGTATCGGGCAGTGGCAAGTCCTCGCTCATACACGATACGCTATACCCTATCCTGAACACCTACTTCTTCCGGGCCAAGCGCGAGCCGCTACCTTACAAGAAAATAGAAGGACTTGACAAAATTGACAAGGTAATTGAGGTGGACCAGTCGCCGATTGGCCGTACGCCGCGCTCTAACCCAGCCACGTATACCGGCGTGTTCACCGAAATACGCACCTTGTTCGCGCAGCTGCCGGAGGCCAAAATCAGGGGTTACTCACCGGGTCGCTTCTCGTTCAACGTGAAGGGCGGGCGATGCGAGGCCTGTGAAGGCGCAGGTATGCGTACCATCGAGATGAACTTCCTGCCGGATGTATACGTGCCCTGCGAGGTGTGCAAAGGCAAGCGCTACAACCGCGAGACGCTGGAAGTGCGCTTCAAAGGCAAGAGCATCACCGATGTGCTGGACATGACCGTGGAGCAGGCCGTTGACTTCTTTGACAGCCAGCCCCGCATCCTGCGCAAGATACAGACGCTGAACGAGGTGGGCCTGGGCTATATCACCCTGGGCCAGCAGGCCACGACCTTATCGGGTGGCGAGGCGCAACGCGTGAAACTAGCGACGGAGCTTTCCAAGAAGGACACCGGCAAGACACTCTACATCTTGGATGAACCGACCACTGGTCTTCACTTCCAGGACATCGAACACCTGACGGAAGTGCTGCACAAGCTGACGGACAAAGGCAACAGCGTGCTCATCATCGAGCACAACCTGGACCTGATTAAAGTGGCGGACTGGATTGTCGATATCGGTCCGGAGGGCGGCGAGGCAGGCGGTACGATTGTGGCGGCCGGCACTCCCGAAGACATCGTCAAGAGGGGGAAAGGCTATACCGCCCGCTTCCTGAAGGAGGAGCTCAAGACCAGCCATTACCGCGAAAACGGACGGGCTTAAAACAAAAGCGCCGCGACTTGAACAGCCGCGGCGCTTTTGTTTTAAGGTTATATGTCGCTTAGCCTGTCTTCCAGTGTCTCGGCCTCCTGCAGGTGCTCCCGCAGGAGCGGCAACTGCTTAGATGCGAACTGCTTCACTTCCAAGGCTATTCCGTTCTCGGCCATGTCCTCGTAGCGTTTCAGGAGTTGGTCGTGCTCTTCCCGTATCCGCTTGATGTAGGCCAGGTCGAATCCTATACCTGTCTCCTTGCTCACTTCGTCGTATACCTGTTGGTGGTTGGCTCCGAGCGTGGTGGGCAGCACGAAATCACCTTCCACGGCAATGCTCTCTACATCTTCCATCACCCGTCTGTGGCCGGCTGTCATCTCCTGCGCCATCTCCTTCACCTCCGGACTCACGGCCCGCTCCAAGGCCATTTCACCCAGTTGCACCTGCAGCATGTTGGCGCTGGCGGCCTCGGCCATGAACAGCGCATCGTTCTCCATACCCTGTACCCCTGCCGCCTCAAACTGCTGTGTGCTCTGTTGCGCCGCCTGCCTGATGCTGTCGTCTCCGCTGCAGCCTGTGGCGCTGAGCAAAAGCAGCACTGCGGCAGCGTATACAGTAAATCTTGCTGTCATATAGTTGGTTTTAAAGTACGAGCATCTGCAGGCATACCTGCAGATGCTCGCGTGAAACGCTTATCAATAAGGCGTTGTGTCAAAGGTTTAGTTACCGCCCGTTGTGGTACCGGTGGTAGTTCCTGTTGTGGTACCGCCACCTAACGCATCACGTACCTGGCGGGCGCGGTCAAGATGCTGGCGCAAAGCAGGCAGCGTCTTGCTGGCAAAGGCCTTCACATCCGGGTCTTGTGTGTCGTTGTCATCGGCTACATCCTCAAAAAGCTCCACATCACTCTCGTGTGCTTCCACCATACGGTCCATATACTCTCTGTCAAACTCAGCGCCTGACTGCTCGCGCAGTTCACGCACATGGTCCATGTGGTCGCTGCTCATGCTGTCAGGCAGGGTTACGTTCTTGCTGCTGGCCAGCGTCTGCATCTCCTTGGAGGCAGCTGTGTGGTCTTTCACCATCATAGCAGCGAACTCCTTCACCTGCGGGTTGGTTGCTTTCTCCTGCGCCAGTTTGCTTGCCTCTATCTCGAGCATGCTGCTGCTGGCGGCCCGTGTCATAAAATCAGACGCATCTACCATGGCGTCTTCTGTGACAGTGTCCTCGGCTTTCTGCTCATTCACTTCCTGGGCCTGGTCCACACTGTCGGTACCTTGGTTACAGGCTACGGTGCCAAACAGAAAGGCGCACGCGATTATGCCTGTGGTTTTAATTCTTTTCATAGTTGTAGGTTCTTTTAGTTTTATATAAAAATAGCTTGAACAAATTGGTATACGCCCTAAAAGCGACTGAGTTATATAACCTCCTCAGAATATAGTGAATGAGGATGCTCCGCGTCTGCCGGCGCCGCGGATGAATTTACACCCGGCAGCACAACCTATACCTGTCTGCGCCGCTATAAATCCTCGGAAATCCGTATACTCTTACCTGATAATGTGCACCATGAAAGAAACCAGACTACTGCTTCGGCTCACGGGCTTGCTCCTGCTCTTTTACTGCCTCCCGTTAAGTGGCGTGCAGGCACAGACTGAGCGGGAAGAGGCGGCTGAGGAGCGGGAACTGCTTGAGAACATCGACCAGGACCACGACAAGACGCTCAAGCTGCACCCGCTGCATTATGGGGAAATCTACCTTTCATACGAGAAGGTGCGCGCACCGAACATCAGCAATGAGTTTGGGTTGAGCTATATCTACAAGAGCTATTTTGAAGGCGATACCTGGGCTTCGCCGGAGGCGCAGGATGCCTTGGGCATAGCCATCCGGATGAGCCAGCGCTACTATACCTCCAAGGTAAAAAAGGCGCCGTTCGGCTTCTTTCACGGTCCTCAGTTCAACTACCGCTTCGTGGTGTTTGAGCGAAACGTGTTTGACTTGCAGCAGCTGCCACCTTCTGACCCCAACTACCGCTTCGTGGGCCGACTATACCAGAACGCGCTGGACCTTAGCTACCACCTAGGGTATCAGTTTCAGCTGGGACAAAACTTTACGGCGGAGCTATCGGGTGGCATCGGCGGCCGGCTGAAGTTTGCCAAGGCCACCAACGGCGGCGATTTGATAAAGGAGAACATCATCGGCCGCGTGCTCGCCTCCGACGAAGGCGCTGTCTTCGCCATCACACCTTCACCCCAGCTTAATTTCAGCATTGGCTACTCCTTCTAGCGCCGCCAGCAGTTTTCGCCAGACCAGGTATAAGCGACTCCTCTTACAACAAGGGACATAAAAAAAGCCGGGCGCAGTGCCCGGCTTCTGTTGCTATACCTGTATACCTACGCGCCTTTGAACTGCGGCTTTCGCTTCTCGTTGAAGGCCGTTACGCCTTCTTTGTAGTCTTCGGAGTTACCCGCAATTTTCTGGCAGTAGGCTTCGTAGTCCAGCATCTCGTCCAGGGTGGAGCTGAACGACTTGTTGAGCATCTTCTTCATCAGGCCAATGGCTTTGGTCGGGGCTGTGGCATAGCGCGCTGCCAACTCGGCCACGGCTGCATCCAGCTCCTCAGGCGCCACCACACGGTTTACTATGCCAAGCTGCAAGGCCTCTTCAGCGCTCATCTTGGAACCCAGTGTGCTCAATTCAAACGCCTTCAGGGAGCCTACTACACGCGGCAAAAAGAAAGAAGAACCGGAATCGAGCACCAGTCCCACGTTCACGAACACCTCAATCATGCTAGCCGCCGTGGAGGCCACCACCAAGTCGCATGCCAATGCCAACGAGCAGCCGGCACCAGCCGCCACGCCATTCAGTTTGCAGATAATGGGCTTGGGCAGGTTGCGCATGGCCCGTATGATGGGGTTGTACCGCTTCTCCAGCGACTCCGACAGGTCACGCTTGTCGGCGTTGGCGATGGCTTTCAGGTCCTGTCCAGAGCAGAAGGCCTTACCCGCACCAGTCAGCACCACCACGCGCACGCTGTCATCGCGGGTCACCTGCTTCAGGGCGTCCTGCAGGTCGTAGCTCTGCTGGTCGTTGAAGGCGTTGAAAACATCGGGTCTATTCAAAGTGATGGTCGCGATGCCATCCTGTACGTCATATAGCAGGCAATCGTAGTTCATAGTCTGTCGTTACGTTTTGTGTATAGCCAAAGGTAGAGATTAATAGGTCTACGTGCAAAAGCCAGCTATAGCAGTGCAATGCCGCCTGCCGTGAGCACCAGCAACAGGCCGGTGCCAAAGCCGGCGTATACCTGCGCCGGTGTGTGGGCATGCAGCGCCAGCCGTGCCGACAACACCGCCCCTGACACCACAATGGCCACCAGGATGATAGCGAGCAGATGCGCATCGGGCTGCAGCCTGTTCAGCAGGAGCAATATACCAAAGGCTCCGCCCAGCCCGATGCCGTGCGCGCTTATTTTCCAGAAGAAGGAGATGAGCCAAGCCAGGAAGACGGAAGCCGCAATAGCCCCCATCACGAAGTAGAACATCATATCAAAGACAGGCTCCTGGTGCAGCAGGTATGCTGTTACGGCATAGCACACGCCTGTGAAGAGTAGCGGCGTGCCCCGCTGTTCGCGTCGGCTGATCTCATAGGAGTCAATGAACCCCGTGCGGAACATGACGAAGGCGCCCAGACCAGGTATGATGAACGTAGTGAAGAAAATCATGCTCAGCACAATCCAGCGGCTCTGGAGCGGCAGCGAAATGGCGGCTGCCGGCAGCAGGTATAGGATGATGGAAAAGAGGTATGTCGGCATCAGCAGCGGGTGAAACACGACTGATAAGAGCCTGGCAAGTGAGCGGTTCACTTTTTTGAGTTATGAATTAGGAATCAAGAATGATGAACAGGAGTTATGTAGCTGTACGCCGGAGTTAATACGTTGCAGAGAATCTATAATCCATAATTCAGCATTCATAATTAAGAAGCTACAGCTCCTTGCGGAGGCGGGCAACAGGTATGTTGAGCTGCTCGCGGTACTTGGCCACGGTGCGGCGGGCGATGTTATAGCCTTTCTCGTTGAGCATCTTCTCAATCTTCTCGTCGGACAGTGGCTTGCGCTTGCTTTCTTTGTCGATGATTTCCTTCAGAATGTGCTTCACCTCGCGGCTGCTGGCGTCCTCGCCGGAGTCGGTGGCTATACCTTCAGAGAAGAAGTATTTGAGCGGGTAGATACCGAACTCCGTCTGCACGGCTTTGCTGTTGGCCACGCGGCTCACGGTACTGATGTCCATGCCGATGTCCTCAGCGATGTCCTTCAGAATCATGGGTCGCAGCTTGCTTTCGTCGCCTTCCAGGAAGAACTCGTGTTGATACTTGATGATGGACTCCATGGTGCGCAGCAGCGTGTTCTGGCGCTGGCGTATAGCATCGATGAACCACTTGGCCGCGTCCAGTTTCTGCTTCACAAAGGCCACGGTCTCCTTCAGCTTCTTGTCCTTCTTGTCCGACTTGTCGTAGGCGTCGAACATATCGGCGTAGGAGCGGCTGATGCGCAGGTCAGGGGCGTTGCGGGCGTTGAGCGAGAGCTGCAGCTGCCCGTTCTCATTGGTCAGGATGAAATCCGGGATGATGTACTGCACGCGCGTCATGCCGGCGCCAGCGCCACCCGGCTTTGGGTTGAGCTTGATGATGAGGTCAATTGCTTTCTTCAGCTCCTCTTCCGTCACCCCAAACCGGGACTGTATCTTCTGGTAGTGTTTCTTGGTGAACTCCTCAAAGCTGTCCCGGATGATGCGCTCGGCCAGCACGGTGGTGGCGTCCTGCTCGCGGCGCTCCAGCTGCAGCAGCAGGCACTCGGGCAAATCACGGGCGGCTATACCTGCCGGGTCGAAGGTCTGAATCATGTGCAGCACCTGCTCTATCTCCTCCTCCGACGTTTCGATGTTCTGCGAGAAGGCCAGGTCGTTGGCGATGGAGCTCAGCTCGCGGCGGATGTAGCCGTCGTTGTCGATGCTGCCAATCAGCTGCATGCCGATGTTGTACTGCTTGTCGTCGAGGTCCAGGAAGCCAAGCTGGTCCAGCAGGTTGTCGGTCAGGGAGGTGGTCACGGCGATGGGCATTTCGCGGTCATCGTCGTCATCGCCGCCACGGTCGCCCTGCATCTTGTAGCCGCTTATCTCGTCGTCGTTCAGGTAGTCGTTGATGTCGATGTCGTCCTTGCCGTAGTCCTCCTCGCCTTCGTAGTCATCGCCCTCGGTGTCGCTGTACTCGGTATCCGCTTCTTCGCGGCCCTCTTCCAGCGCCGGGTTTACCTCCATCTCCTCTTTGATGCGCGCCTCCAGCTCCACGGTAGGTATCTGCAGCAGCTTGATGAATTGTATCTGCTGCGGCGATAACTTCTGGGATAAGAGTTGTCTTAAATCGAGTCGCTGCATAGTGGAAAAACGGATTTCAGTGCCTGTTCATGCACCTTCAAATTTAGGATAATTTTACTCGCATTTACAAAAAAGGTTAAAATATCGTTACTTTGGGGGGTTTTAGGGAAATTACGTCAGCAGGGCCTCTGGCAGTGGCTGTGCCTCCGGTACGGCGCTTTGGGTTAGCCCGTTATCCTGCCCGCACCCGCTGTGTTATGCCGGCCGCGGCCGCCTGCCACCGCACCCGGAGACGCACACCCTAACACTTATAATGATTCTGACATACACGCTATACGATACAACATGCAACGCACGAAAGTAAAAGAACTGCTGACTGGTGCCTTGGAAGGCAAAGAGGTATTATTGAAGGGCTGGGTACGCACCAAGCGCGGCAACAAGTTTGTGAACTTCATCGCCGTGAATGACGGCTCCACCCTGCAGAGCCTGCAGGTGGTGGCCGACGCGGAGAAGTTCGGCGATGAGGCGTTGAAAGACGTGACGACGGGCGCGGCTGTGTCTATCACCGGGCAACTGGTGGCCTCGCAGGGCAAAGGACAGGCCTTTGAGGTGGTAGCCAACACAATAGAAGTGGTAGGCAAAGCAGACCCGGAAACCTACCCGTTGCAGAAGAAGGCACACTCACTAGAGTTCCTGCGCGAGATTGCCCACCTGCGCTTCCGCACCAACACCTTCGGAGCGGTGTTCCGCGTGCGCAACACGCTGGCCTTTGCCGTGCACAGGTTCTTCAACGAGAAAGGCTTCGTGTACATGCACACGCCCATCATCACGGCCTCTGACGCCGAGGGCGCCGGCGAGATGTTCCATGTCACCAACTTTGACCTGGACAACATTCCGCGCAACGAGGAGGGTAAAATCAATTACGAAGAGGACTTCTTCGGTAAGGCGACCAACCTGACGGTGTCCGGTCAGCTGGAAGGCGAGCTGGCGGCCATGGCTTTCAGCGACATCTATACCTTCGGGCCGACCTTCCGGGCCGAGAATTCCAACACCGCCCGCCACCTGGCGGAGTTCTGGATGATTGAGCCGGAGATGGCTTTCTACGACCTCAAAATGAACGCCGACCTGGCTGAGGAGTTCATCAAGTACATCATCCGCTACGCGCTGGAGCACAACCGCGAAGACATTGAGTTCCTGGGCCAGCGCCTGGTAGAGGAAGACAAAGCCAAGCCGCAGAACGAGCGCCAGGAAATGACGCTGCTCGAGAAACTGGAATTCGTGGTGAACAACGATTTTGAGCGCGTGACCTATACCGAGGCGGTTGACATCCTGATGAATTCTCCTGCCTACAAGAAAAAGAAATTCCAGTACGACGTGTCGTGGGGCATCGACCTGCAGAGCGAGCACGAGCGTTACCTGGTGGAGAAGCATTTCAAAAAGCCGGTCATTGTAACGGATTATCCAAAAGACATCAAGGCCTTCTACATGCGCCTAAACGACGACGGCAAGACCGTAGCCGCCATGGACATCCTGGCGCCTGGTATAGGCGAGATTGTGGGTGGTTCGCAGCGCGAGGAGCGCATTGACCTGCTGGTGGAGCGCATGAAGGGCGTGGGTATTGAGGAGGAGGACCTGTGGTGGTACCTGGATACTCGCCGCTTCGGGGGATGTCCGCACGCCGGCTTCGGCCTGGGCTTCGAGCGCATGGTGCAGTTCGTGACGGGCATGGGCAACATCCGCGACGTCATCCCGTTCCCACGCACACCTGGCAACGCAGAATTCTAACACAGGCTATACCTGTGACCAGAGAAGCCCGGCTATACCTTAGCCGGGCTTTTTTTATTGCCTATACCTGCCGCCGTCCCCCATTGTATCCTCTGCTTTTTCTCCGCTTACACAACGCACTTTGGCTAGAAATTTGCTATATTCATCTAGACTAAATCCTTTTAATTTAAGCCATTATGCGAAAGTTAATCCTAGCCCTGCTCCTGTTGGGCTTAGCGGCCCCCGAGGTACGCGCGCAGCAGGAGTTCGCAAACCTGGAGATACCGTTGCGCCGCGCCGAGGACCTGGTGTCGGTGGCGGATGGTGACGGCAACGTTTGCCTCTACTTCTTCCAGGGCGGCAAGCTATACTTCAATCTCATCAATCCATCGGGCCAATTGGTGGCGGCACAGGAAATCCCTTACCGCTGGAACCAGCAACCCCAGATTCTGGGTACCCGCGTGACCGAGACGGAGTTTATCTTCTACAGCCGCTTCATGAACGGGAACAAGGACTTTGTGCGTCCTTTTGCCGTGAACCGCTACTCGGGCGCTTTCAGAAGCATGCCCGATGCCCCTATCAAGAAAGACAGGGGAGAGACCTTTGTGGGTTCCTTTGCCGATGCAGGCCACTTCTACATGATTTTCACGGACAAGAAGGACAACCTACACCTGTACCGGGAGTTGGACGAGACGTACTACGAGAAGAAGTCCTTCTCCACAGCCGACATGCCGCGCACCCGCCGTCGCGGAGAGCGTCAGAACGAGCTGATATTC
Source organism: Pontibacter roseus DSM 17521 (assembly GCF_000373265.1). GTDB lineage: Bacteria > Bacteroidota > Bacteroidia > Cytophagales > Hymenobacteraceae > Pontibacter > Pontibacter roseus. The sequence continues at coordinate 480,880 of NZ_KB890761.1, read as the reverse complement.
GTGCACCCGGATTTGGAGCGTACCGTATTTGCTGGCCATCACCGCAGCAAAATCTATACGCAGGGCGACAAAATCCACCTGGTGTTTGATGGGTTCTACCTGAGAGGACAGGGCAAGAAGACTACCACCGAGATTCTGACGCTCGATTGGCCTTCAGGCCAGACCACCTACCGCACGCTGCCGGCGCTGGACTTGAAGAGCGAACCGCATTTCAACTCTTTCCTGCACCAGGACAAGCTGTTCCGGGTGCAGTTGCAGAAAGACCAGTTCAACCTGACGGCTTTCGATTTCAGCACGCTGCAGCCCATCAAGGAGTACAACTATACCGGCGACCAGGAAATTGCCATTAAATCGACGCCGGTGCACCAGCGCGGGGCGAGCACGCTTTTCTCCTCAGGCAACAACGTGATAGAGAAAACATCCAAGGTGATGCGCAACCTGTCAAGTGGCATGCCGGCCATCACGGTGGATGCCTTCGGGGACAGCACCCTGCAACTGACTATTGGCTCTTACCAACCGCCGAGCACGCGCAGCAGCCCAGACCCGACGCGCCTGGTGCGCACGCCGGACCGTTACATCCAGACCTCTCGTGGCTTGTTCCTGATGCCGGGCCGTTGGGTGCCTGCCTATACCTTACCGTATAGCCACAGCATGTTCCCGTACAACAACTATTACTACGACCCTTATTTCAACAGACAGGGCATGCCGACGGGACCAGGTATAAGCACCTACTTCCGGACGGTGTTGGACAGCGAAACGCTCGATAAAGCCGCCTCCGATAGCACCGCCACCACGGTGCAGGACAAGATAGAGGCCTATGAAGAGGAGCTCAAGCAGACGCCTGACTTCAAGACCTTATACAGGTATGGCACCGACAAGCTGCACTACGGCTATTTCGACAGGCGCACCAAAACCTTCAAGATACTGGAGTTCACACAAAAATAACCCCATAGCACATAAAAAAGGCCCTGTCGCATATGCGGCAGGGCCTTTTCGTTATTAAAGGTTTGGTCGCTTACAGGCCCATCATTTTCTGCACCTTGGCCTGAACGGCCGGGTCCTGCTGGTAGGCCAGCATGATTTGCTCGTATCGTTCCATGGTCATACCATCTTTCTGGATGGCCTGCTGCATGTTCTTCTCAATGTCGGGCTGCAGCTGCATCATGCGCTGCACGGCCTTGTTGAAGGCGGCCTTCTCCTCTGCGGTTCCTTCGGCCTCGGCCAGCTTCTGCTGCTGGTGCGCCTGCGCCAGCGTGTTGAACTTGTCAATGCTCAGCTTTTCTTCTTCCAGAATGACCATCATGACCTTTTCGTTCTCCTTCTGCAGGTCCATCAGGCGTGTGCTGGCGTCTACAAATAGCCTCAGGTCAGCATCTGATATGTTCTGGCCCTGCTGCTGCGTTGCCGGAGGCGTCGCTTTTTGCGACGGGTTTGTTTGCTGTGCGAAAGCAGTGCCGGAGAAAGAAAAAAGACCTACAATAAGCCCTGCCATGGCAGTGGCTTTCAGTTTATTGATGATTTCCATAAAATTCAAAAGGGGGGTTAAAGATTAGAGATGAATCAGGTGAAAATTGGACTTGTAAATCCATTTGCCACATAAGCTATACCACATTTCAGGCGAAATAGTTATGCCGCAGCATGTAAACGGTGCAATTTCCGGGTGCAGGAGAACAACAAACATGCCACTATACCTTGGGCTGAAAGCCAATCTTTAGCCACCCGCCTGCGCCTCCCAAAGTAGGAATGTAAGATTGTGGCAGATTCTACACAAATAAAAAGATTTTACTATATTTAAACGGTAATATGCCTATATGAAGACTCTCTACAAACTTATCCCGTTTTGTTTACTCGCGTTGCTGTCCCTGCAGGTTGCGGCACAGTCAGATTACAGACCCGGCTATGTGGTCATGCCACAAGGTGACACGCTTCGGGGAGAGGTGACTTTCCGGAGCAGCAGCCAAGCCGTCAACTCCGTTGGCTTTAAAAAGGAGGGTCAGGGAAACCCAGTTACCTATACCTCCAACGACATAGCCGGCTACGGCTTCCCGGGAGACAAGAATTTCAGGACCCGTGTGCTGCACCATGCCGACACCTTGGCAGCGGAGTACGTGTTCATGGAGGAACTGGTGCGCGGCAGCATCAGCCTATACCTGTACAATGGTGTTTTCTTTGTGGAGAAGCAGAGCAACCCAGACAAGCTGCACAAGCTGTACATCACGCATGAGGAGTACACCAACAATGCCGGCGCGCTAGCCAAGCGGCAGGTAAACCACCATGTACAGGTACTGAATACTATGACCCAGGACTGCTACGAGGTCTTCAGCAAGGTGGAGCGCGTGAAACTGGCCCAGCGGAACCTCGTGGAACTGGTAAAGGAATACAACAACTGCGCAAGCGATGGCAACCAGACCGTGTTCAAGGAGTCAAAGAAGTGGCTCTCCCTCAAGCCGGGGTTCGTGGGCGCGTTTAGCCATACCACACTTAACTTTTCTGCCAAGGACGAAACATACCTGCACCTGGAGCACGCCGATTTCGACGCCAACACCCACCCTTCTTTCGGTCTGGCGCTGCTAGTGAACTCGCCCAGGGTGAACGAGAACCTCTCGCTGCTGCTGGAGGGCCGTTACTTCCAAAACAACTTCCAGACCGAGTCCAGCTATACCTGGTTCGGCACCTATTACGACAATGAAATAGAGTTTGACATGGCGGCCATCAAGGCCACGGCAGCGTTACGCTACGACTTTGCAGGCCGGCGCTTCCAGCCCTTTGTGAATGCAGGCGGCTTCCTCAACCTCTTCCAGCAGCGCGACTACAAGCACCGCCAGTACGTGCGCAGCACCAGCACCAGCACGCCGGAGGAGCGCATCAAGGACAACCCCGATTTCGTGAACAGCTACCAGCAGGGCCTGATGGCCGGCGCCGGCACGTACTTCAACGTCAAGAAGAGCAAGCTGTCGCTGGAGGCCCGCTACGAAATGGGGTTGGATGTGCATTCCCACAAGGCGATAAACAGAATCAACAATGCCCTGGATTCCGACACCAGAACCCTCTCCTTGTTGTTCGGGCTTTACTTCTAAGGCTTACCTCTCCAATCTCGCTGAACTTGAAACAAGGCTTTTGAATAAGCCAAAGGCCTTACCTGCCAGGAAGCCATACCTTATCCGGCAGGTATGCCCGAAGAAAGGCCTATCCATAACACATGCTATACAATCTATTCCCCATATTTAAATCAATACCCATACATTACTCATGAAACAAACTTTACTCGCTGCTTCGCTTGTTCTGAGCGCCCTGTTTTTAGCTCTTGATTCCTCTGCACAGGCATTTCGTCCGGGCTTTGTGGTGCGGACCGAAGGTGATACCCTGCATGGCTTTGTCAAGTACCGAGAGGGGCAAAGCAAGCACAGTAGCTGTCTTTTCAAGACCGACAATGAGGCAGACGCAATGGAATACTCAGCCAATGCAATTGCGGCGTATGGCATTGCAGGAGATGCCCCCTATGTGAGCAGAGAAGTACGAGATACCACAGGTGCTGCAGAGAAAAAATTCGTTGAGTCGCTCGTTCTGGGGAGACTCAGCCTGTACCAACACCTGCGCGCCCTGTATCTGCAAAAAGATGGAGGCGAGCTGAAGCTCCTGCAGATAACAACAGACGACACAGGCGTGCCGAGCTCAACAGGCGACATCAAAACTGTGACGACCTCCACCCAGCACCTCATTTTGATGAACTCTTTGACGTATGACTGCCCTGTTCCGGAGCAGTTGATGCTCAAGCTGCAGAAGAAGCTGAACGCTCCTGATGTTATTGCTGTGGTGAGGGCTTACAATAACTGCGCTGAACCCGAAAATAATGTCACATTCAAAGAAGACAAACCGTGGTTGTCGATTGGAAAAGGAATCACCATTGGGGTCAGCTCAACCTCCCTGAAGTTCATGCACACGCCTGAACTAAGCGCTGCTTCCTTCACCTCTTCCCAAAACCTTGTGGTAGGCGCCCTTTTCAATTTCTCATCTCCTAAAAAGAGCGAGAGGCTCTCGGTACAGTTTGAGCCCTTGTTCAGCACAGAGAAACATACAGGACATGCCGTGAAGGAGAACTTTTCGTACACCAGAACCAGCAGTCATACCGTAGAGGTAAAGCGTCTGTTGCTACCCATCCTGGTGCAGTACAACATGTTTACGACAAAGACCCTGAGCCCTTACTTCGGTGCAGGTCTATCCAGCGGCTATGGACTGAGCAGTAGCATTGTGAGCGAACACGAGATAAAATACACCTCAAAAGATTTACAGAGAACTGAAACTTCGAAAAGCGAGATTGGCCACAAAGTATATTTTTCCCCGACTGCAGCCGTAGGCACCAAAATCAGAATCAGCCAGCGACAGGAAGCAATGCTTCAGCTCAGGTATGAGCATGGGCGGTATATACAAGATGGGCCGAGCGTTTCTGGTGACCGCAATGGGTACCTAAGCGAGGACAACAAAGTTCTCTATCTAACGGCTTCCTACATAATCAAGTAGCATCAACATACCTGTAGACACTCCTTTGCTTGGTATGTGGTATACCAGGACAGGGACCGCTGACGTCAGATTATGGAAGCACGGTTTCCTTCACATGGTAGCGCTGCAAGTGGAGCAACAAGGGTTACAGCCCACAGGAGACTATACCTCCTGTGGGCTGTAGCTTTTTAGTTTCTCTTTGTGGATGAGCTGTTTCTCGAGTAGCTTCTGCACCTCCGGCTTGTCGTAGTCTTCCACAGACTGTATGTGTTTCATGACCTTCTTCATAATCTGGTCCTGCAGTCGTCCTGTTTCCAGAGCATAAGAATACGGAAAATCCGTGAAGGTCACCATGGAGTAGAGCGGAATCCACTTATCGGGGTACTGCTGGTTGATTCTAGCCTCTATCTTTTTGCGGAGCAGGAAGCGCGGGTCGGCTACTTTATCGCGCATCTCGATGAAGTTCATCACAGCCAGGTCCGCGATGGCGTCGGCATCCGGCTTGCGGCGGCGTTCAAAGCGCTTGAACAGCTGTTCCCAATCCCCATTAAAGCTCTCTAGCATCTGGTCCAACACGGTGATGTCCTCAAATCCGGCGTTCATGCCCTGCCCGTAGAACGGCACCACGGCATGGCAGGCATCGCCAATGAGCAGCGCCTTGTCCTGGTACGACCAGGGGAAGCATTTCACAGTGACCAGCGAACCGATAGGGTTGGAGAAGTAGTCCTGAGCCAAATCGGGCATCAGCGGCACCGCATCGGGGAAAGCCTGCAGAAAGAAGTTGAGCAGGTCGTCATCGGTCTGGATGCTCTCGAAGGAAAGTGGGCCTTCGTAAGGAAAAAACAGCGTACATGTGAAGCTGCCGTCCAGGTTGGGCAGGGCAATCATCATGTAGTTGCCGCGCGGCCAGATGTGCAGCGCGTGCTTCTCCAGCAGCCAGCCTCCGCCCTCGGCGGCAGGTATGGTCAGTTCTTTATAGCCATACTCCAGATAGCTTTGGGAATAGTTGTAGCGCTCGGTCTTCTGCATGGCGTTGCGCACCATCGAGAAGGCGCCATCGGCTCCGAACAGCAGCTCCGTGTGCAGCTCCTCCACCTGGTTGGTCTCGTGGTTGCGCAGGGTGGCCGTGCCCTCGCGCAGGTCCAGGTCCAGCAACTGCCGGTTGAAATGGTAGGTGATGTCCGGGTTGGGCTCCGAGATGTCCATCAGCGCCGCGTTCAGCCCCGCCCTGGATACTGAATAGATGGATTGTCCCTCTTTGCCGTAGGGCTGGAAGGTGAGGTTGCCCTGCTCGTCGTGCATCATGCGGCCGTGCATGGGTATGGCCACCTTGCGCACCTCCTCCTCTATGCCAATGCCACGCAGCGCCTTGAAACCGCGGTCGCTCAGGGCCAGGTTGATGGAACGCCCCCCGTCCAGCAGGACTTTCCGCATGTCGGGCCGCCGCTCATACAGGTCTACCTTGTGGCCGTGCTTGGCCAGGTATAGCGACAGCAGCGAGCCAACCAGTCCGGCTCCCATGATGGTGATGTTCTTTCTCTCGGTCATAGTTTGTCAGGGCAAGGCGCTTGTTGTTGTAAAGAAACGGTTTCCGGCCGGGAATGGCAACACCCGCCGGGCTATTCCTCTACGCTAAAATGGTACGGAAGGTCAGGTTGATGCGTGGTGCTATGGGGCGGCTCGTTTTGGGGAGCTGGTGCTGCCAGTGCTGTTGCGTGGCGCCTTGCATGAGCAGCAGGCTGCCGTGCCGCAGCGTGAGCTTCACGGGAGGCAGGTCTTTGCGCCTGCGGTGCCGGAAGGCAAAGCCGCGCTCACCTCCAAAACTGAGCGAGGCTATACCTGGGCCCAGCGATTTCTCATCATCCGAATGCCAGCCCATGCTGTCCTGCCCGTGGCGGTAGTAGTTCAGCAGCACGCTGTTATACCTATGGCCCGTCACCCGTTCCACCCGCTCCTTCAGTTCCAGCAGCACCGGCAGCCAGGGCTGGGGGGCGTTGTAGAGGCCGGAGTAGGTATAGCCTTTGTCGCCGTACCAGGCCGTGAGGCGCGGCAGCTGCTGCTGTTTGCCAAAAAGTCGGATAGACTCCTGCTGCCAGTCCACCTCCTGCGTCAGCCGCTCCAGGTATAGGTCGCTCTCCGCCGCTGTGAAAAGGTGTGGGGTATAATACACCTCGGCATCGGGCATGGGCATTTTCTCAGTTTCTGTCGGGGTGTTTTCCATCTCATCTGCCTTCATGGTTTTCTTCCTGCGCTCTTCTGTCTAACTTACCTAGTGTCCATACACTGCTGTTATATGCATGGAAAGGCTTTGATAAAGCTATCCTTAACGGATGAGTAAATTTATCAACTAATCCTACATCTCGTCTGGCACCTGGTTGGGCGCCAATGGCTCAATCCCTTCTTTTTCTCGCTCTACATCCAGCTTCCGCATGGCTCTGGAGGCCGTGATGCCATGCAAGATGATAGAGACCATCACCACGAAGCCCACCACAGACCAAAGCTCGTTCGCCTCCTTGAAATCGTGTTTATTGAGGGCAAACGATAGATAATAGAAGGAGCCAATCCCACGGATGCCAAAAAAGCAGATGGCAATCTTTTCCCGCATAGTAGACCGCGTTCCGATGAGGCTGGGCAAGGTAGTCAGCGGCCTGATGATGAACAAGAAGGCCAGACCTATCAAGGCACCCCGCCAGGAAAGGTGGTCCAGCAGGCCCGACACGATGCTTCCACCAAACAACATGAGCAGCATCACCATCACGATGCGCTCTATCTGGTTGATGAAGTCGTGCATCTCTGTGTGGTACTCGTCGTCCTGCTCGTAACTGCTCATGGTGAGGGCCGTCACAAACACGGCGATAAAACCGTAACCGTGTACAAATTCCGTAAGACCGTAAGACACAAGCGTGGCAGAAAGGGCTAGAAATCCCTCATTGGCTCTGGGGAAGTTCGAGATTTTAGGTAGCCTGAATATCAGGAAGGCCAGTGCCCACCCAATGGCGTAGCCCATCGCTATGCCCGCTATGGTACGGTATACCAGGTCACGTATGACCCACTCGGCAAACCAGTCCGGGTTGCTGCCCGCCGACACCGCCAGCATAACGGCCAGCCAGGTGAAGGGAAAAGCGGAACCGTCGTTCAGACCGGCCTCTGATGTGAGGGAAAACCGAACCACATCCTCCTCTTCGTCATCCGGTGGGCCGACCTGCACCTGTTCCGCCAGCACAGGGTCTGTGGGCGCCAGCACGGCCCCGAGCAGGATGGCCGCGGCCACGGAGAACCCCAGCACGCTCCAGCTCAGCAAGGCCAGTGCCCCAATGCTCAGCAGCATGGTGATGCTGACCAGCCTGAGCGGTATGCGCCAAAGCTTCAGTCCGAACTTTCGCCTGATTTTGAGCCCTGTGCCCATCAGCGATATGATGACACTCAGCTCAGTAAGGTGCACCGCATATCCTTCTCCCCGTATTGGATTTGGAGAAGGCAAGTCGAAGGGCACCCAGTACACAAACATGCCCACCAGCAGGAACAGGATGGGATAAGACAGAAACGTCCTTTCGACGAGCCGTGGAATCCAGGCCATGGAAAGGGCCGCCACTCCTACGACTGTTACAGCTATTATATACTTATCCATCCTGAATTTATATATTTCTAAGCCAAATTTGGCTTTTTAACAACTATTGAGTAACCTCACACTTTTCGGTGATGTGCCAGGACAGTAGGCATACAGATGGGTATACCCCTTTGTTGCGTCTGTAGGTGGCATACCTTTACTAAACAGCAAGAATTTGGATAAGTTAGAGCAGTTTTTTGTCGCCTTCAGCGACGCCGCCTGGGGAATGCCCTTGCTGGTGCTGCTGATGGGCGGTGGATTTTATTTCATGTTGTACTCCGGGTTTCTGCCCTTCCGGTACCTGCGCCACGCCATCGATGTGCTGCGGGGCAAGTACGACGACCCGAACGACCCGGGCGACATCAACCATTTCGAGGCGCTGTCGGCAGCGCTGGCGGCCACGGTAGGCATGGGCAACATCAGTGGCGTGGCCGTGGCTATCGCCATCGGGGGTCCGGGCGTGTTGTTCTGGATGTGGGTGAGCGCCTTTGTAGGTATGGCCACCAAGTTCTTCACGTGTACGCTATCGGTTATGTACCGCGGCCACGACAGCGTAGGCCACCTAGAGGGCGGACCGATGTATGTGATTGAAACCGGCCTCGGTAAAAAATGGAAACCGCTGGCGGTACTTTTCGCCATAGCTGGTCTTTTCGGTACGCTGCCTATTTTCCAGGCCAACCAACTCACGCAAGTGATACGGGAGGTGGTGCTGGAACCCAACGGCTTTAGCTCAGGCGATGTATTTTACACTAACCTGACTATCGGGCTGGGACTCGTATTTGTCACTTCGCTTGTTATTTTCGGAGGTATACAGCGCATCGGCCATGTGGCGGGCAAGATGGTGCCGGGCATGGTGGTGCTCTACATGCTGGCGGTGTTCTACATCATGTTCGTTAACTACACAGGTATACCGGATGCCTTCGCGCTCATTTTCACCGATGCCTTCACGGCGCAATCCATGCTGGGTGGTGCGGTAGGTGCCATCATCATAGCCGGTGCCCGGCGGGCTGCTTTTTCGAACGAGGCAGGTATAGGCACGGCCTCTATGATGCACGGCGCCGCCAAAACCGACGAGCCCATCCGCGAAGGCCTGGTAGCCATGCTGGGGCCGTTCATCGATACGATTGTGGTCTGCACCCTCACGGGACTTGCCATCATCCTGACAGGCACCTGGCAGACGTCTGGGGCCAACGGTGTGACCATGACGGCTACGGCCTTCAACAACGCCATGCCCGGAATAGGCAGCTATGTGCTGGTGCTGTGTGTGTTCATCTTCGCCTTCACCTCCCTGTTCTCTTACTCCTACTACGGCACCAAGTGCTTCAGCTACCTCTTCGGAGCCAGGTACAAGCACCTCTACAACTACTTCTATGTCGCTACCATCGTGTTCGGGGCTACGGCCACCATCACAGCGGTTATCGCCCTCATCGATGGCATGTATGCGATGATGGCCATACCTACCATGGTCTCGGCATTGCTGTTGTCGCCTAAGGTGAAGGCCGCCGCCAAGGATTACTTCAGCCGGATGAAGAAGTTCAGGGCTGAGGTGAGCGAAAGGGAAGCCGAAAAGCTCAAACCACAAAGCTGATAGCCACTCTGGGCTTGACATCTGCTTTGTGCCTGGCGCGGCTAGAGTAGCACTGGCAGTCGACAAAGTACGCGGCATTTCCACCAGATTACGGCCCGATTTCCTGCTTCAACCCAATCTTTCTTTTACCTTTGGTTATCCGGGTAAGCGACACGTACTGCTTTTATACCTGAACAGACCACTTTCAATGCCATGGGCTTACTTATCCTATACCTAGTTATCGCCTTAGTCATGTCCTTTCTGTGCTCCCTGCTGGAGGCCTCGCTGCTAAGTGTCACGCCTTCCCACGCCAACGTTATCAGCAAGGAGAAGCCGGCGCTCGGAAAGGACCTGCTGCACTTCAAAAACAACATTGACATGCCGCTGGCGGCCATTCTCACCCTCAACACCTTCGCCCACACTATTGGGGCTGCGGGCGTGGGGGCCCAGGCGCAAATCATCTGGGGCGAGAAGTACCTCACGCTGGTGTCCATCCTGCTGACCATCGTCATCCTGATTCTGACCGAAATCATCCCCAAGACGCTTGGGGCTAATTACTGGCGGCAGCTCACGCCCTTTACCGTGCAGACGCTCAAAATCATGATTTACTCGCCGCTATACCCTATTATCCTGTTTTCCCAGTTCATCACCAAGCGGCTGAAGCGCGACAAGGACAAGAGTGTGCTGAGCCGCGCCGACTTCACGGCCATGGCCGAGATGGGCATCAAGGAAGGCATTCTGCACCATGACGAATCCAGGGTAATCAACAACGTGCTGCGGTTCAACCTGATTCTCACGAGCCACATCATGACACCGCGTACCGTCATCAAGGCGGCCCCCGAGAAGCAGTACATCCGGGAGTTCTATGACAACACGACCAACATGCGCTTCTCCAGGATTCCTGTCTTTGACAACTCTATAGACCACATCTCGGGCTACGTGCTCAAAGACGAAGTGCTGCAACGGATTATCGAGGGCGAGGGAGGCATGTCGCTCTCAGAGATAAAGCGCCCCATCCATGTGGTGCACGAGAACACGCCTGTGCCGCAGCTGTTTACCCGCCTCATGGACAAGAAGGAGCACATCGCGCTGGTGGTGGACGAGCATGGCGGCACGGCGGGAATCGTGTCGATGGAGGATGTGATTGAGACGCTGCTCGGCCTGGAAATCACCGATGAGCTCGACGCCGTGGAGGACCTGCAGAAGTGGGCGCGGGAGAGGTGGAAGCGGCGTTCAGGCAAACTGGACAGCTTCGATACAGAATAATCCGCCTGCTAAACTGCCACGCCTGTTACGGGTGCCGGAACTGCCCGCTCTTCTCGGCCTCTTCGTTCACCTGACTCTCAGCGGTGCTGTAGAAACGGGTGGTAGGGTAGGCAAAACGCACATCCGGCGTAGCCAGAAATTCTGTTAGCACATCCTCCCATATCCTGTTTTCGCTCTCGCGGCGGCCGTTGAGGTTGCACAGGTAGCGTACCGTGAGCTGGATTCCGTTCTCCCGCACCTTGGTAAACACCTTTGGCCTAAAGCTCCTGTAGAAAATCAGGTGTTGCTGGGCCTCTATCCGCACGCGCTGCTCCTGCTCTTCGTTCAGCTTCTCGGAGTGGCGCGCGGCTATTTCCTGCAATATGGCCTTGGCCTTCTGCCAGTTGCTCTCAAAGGTCACCCGCACCTGCAGCTCGTGCCACAGAAACGGGAAACCATAGTTGTAGTTGATTTGCCCTTGCGTGAACACCTGGCTGTTGGGGATGTGCACCACGCGCCCGGTGGCCTGTTCTGAGTCAACCCACTCCCCTAGCTCGTTGAGGGTGAACTGAAAGAAGGCGATGTCAATCACGTCGCCGGTATACTGGCCTATCTTGATGCGGTCACCCACTTTGAAGGGGCGCTTCCAGATGAGGAAAACCCATCCCATCATGTTCAGGATGGGGTCGCGGAGCACCACAACCAAACCCACCGAGAAGATACCCAGGAACGTGGTGATGGACTTGAAACCATCGAACCAGATGTTGGCCAGGAAGATGATGCCCAGGCCTGTGACGATGTAGTTGGTGGTCTTCTTCCACTGGTAGAGTTTGCGGGAATCAGTCTGTTGGCGCGAAGCCAGCCGCAGCAGCACCCGGCTAAACACCCAGAGCGTCAGCAGGGCCACCAGCGACATGACGATGTTCTCCTGCGTTTCGGCCGACAGGTTCAGGGTCTCTTCAATCCAATGCTCAACTTTCTGCATGCAAATACAATTTATACAACAACAAGGGCGGTAGCAGCCTTAAACAAACGCATTTTGGAGGCTCGTGTTATACCTCGACTACTTTCTGTTTTGCGTCCTCCAGCTGCCTGATGCGCCAAGGGCTGCCCACAATCCAAACGATGTCCCCCTCCTCCAGCACCAACTCCGAGTCCGGGTTGAGGATGCGCTCGCCGTTCTTTTCTATACCTACAATCAGGCCTTTCGTTTTCTCCCGGACACCGGACTCACGCACGGTCTTGCGGTGGAGCGTGGAGCCTGCTGACACCACCAGCATCTGCAGGCTGATGTCTTCTTTTCCCCGGTCACTGTCGGCGGCTGTCTCCACCTCTGCCTCAATAAACGCTCGGAACGCATCCAGCTGTTCATCGGTCCCAAACACATAGATTCTGTCATTCGGGAACACCCGCTCGTTCCGGGTAGGCGCCATGATGGTATGGTCGCCGCGCTCAATCACGGCCACGTTCACGCCATACTTCTCCCGGATTTGCAGCTCCAGCATGCTTCTACCCACCACCACCGACTCAGGCGACACCTCAAAACTAGTGAGGTGCGCATCCCAAGGCACTAAGGTATGTGCCATACTGCTGGCTGCGTTAATTTCACGGTCGTTGAGGTTGGCCATGAACCGTTCCTCGATACGGATGTAGAAGTTCTGGATTTTCTTGGAGAAGACGACAATCATGCCAATGATGAACAGGCCCACGATGATGGCCACCTGCTCCGACAGCACCTGGTTGAGCAGGAAGCCGATGAACAGGATGGCTATACCTATCCGGACGAACTCCAGCACGATAATCAGGCTGCGGTAGTTTCTGTTGGCCCAGATGCGCCCCTGCGCCTCCTTCTGCGGATGGTATACGGCCAGGGCCCACAGGAAGGGCGTCATCAGCACCAGGGTGATGGCCACCGTCACCATACTGGCCCATATGCCACCCACCACGTTTTCCGTGATGAAGGGGCTGATATACCTGCCAGCCAGCAGCACCAGGGCAATCAGGATGACGGAGGAGATGACCAGGTTGATGAAGTAGGAGCGCAGCACCAGTTTCCAGTCGCTGGTGGTGTTGATGGTCTGGGCGCCCGAGCTATATTCATTCAGGGAGCTTTGCCACCTGGCCGGCAGCACACGCTCCACCGACTTGTACAGCGGCTCGGCCAGCTTGATCATGTAGGGCGTGGTGAAGGTCGTAATCGCCGACACGGCCACAGCCACAGGGTATAGGAAATCGCTGGTCACCTTCAGGGTAACGCCCAGCGTGGCGATGATGAAGGAGAACTCGCCTATCTGCGACACGCTCATGCCCGACTGGATGGAGGTCTTCAGCCCCTGCCCTGCCACCAGACCTCCGCCTGTTATGCTCAACATCTTGCCGACAATGGTCACCACCGTGATGAGCGCGATGGGGCCCGCATATTCCACAATCATGGCTGGGTTAATCAGTATACCCACTGACACGAAGAAAATGGCTCCGAACAAATCTTTCACCGAGGTCACCAGGTGTTCAATCTTCTCTGCCTTGGTTGTCTCGGCCAGTATGGAGCCCATGATGAAGGCACCTAGCGCCGGCGAGAAGCCTACCTGAGCCGCCAGTATCACCATCAGGAAGCACAGGGCGATGGAGACCACCAACAGGGTCTCGTCGTTCATGAGCTTGCTGGCCTTGCGCAGAAAGGTGGGAATCAGGAAGATGCCCGCCAGGAACCACACCGCCAGGAAGAAGCCCAGCTTGAGCACAGCCGACAGCATTTCGGTGCCGGCGAACTGCTGGCTCACCGCCAGCGTCGAGAGCAGCACCAGCAGCAGGATGGCAACCAGGTCCTCCACTATCAGCACCCCGAACACCAGTCCTGCGAACCGCTGCGACTTCACGCCCAATTCGTCAAAGGCCCTTATGATGATGGTGGTGGAAGAGATGGACAGGATGCCGCCCAGAAACACGCTGTCCATAGTGGACCAGCCCAGAATCTTGCCCGTCAGGTAGCCCAGCAGGAGCATGACGACCACCTCCATACCCGCCATGATGGACGAAGCACCGCCCACCTTCACCAGCTTTTTGAAACTGAACTCCAATCCCAGACTGAACAGCAGGAAAATCACCCCTATCTCGGCCCAGATGGTGATGTTGTCCATCTCCACGATGGTCGGGAAGAGGTTGAAATGCGGACCTACCATCAATCCCGCAATGATATAGCCCAGCACCAGCGGCTGTTTCAGTTTCTTGAAGAGCAAGGTCATGATGCCTGCGGCCCCAAGTATAAGCCCCAAATCAGTTACCAGGTGGGGAAGGTGTGTCATATGGTTTTATTTATGCTGAAGAACAGTTGAAATTCCTTTAACTGCCCTGTGGAGAACTTTACAAGATACAATAAAAACACTGTTGTAACGCAACGGATTACGTCTCGAGCCTAGTTCTGAATGACTTCTGCCACAGGATAGCGCAGGCCAGCCGTTGCCGTGTTGTGGAGGTGCAGGCTGCGTACGTCATCTGCGGCCGGCATCTCGAACACCTCCAGGTCAAAGAACTTCACAGCGGCCAGCAGGTGGTCAAAGATATCGGCCATAATCGCCTCGTACTCTACCCACACAATGCTGTCGGCGAACAGGTATAGCTCAATCGGCATGCCGGTGGTGGTCGGCTCCAGTTGCCGCACCATCATGATCATGTCTTTGTGGGTACGCGGATGCTGCTTGAGGTAGGCATCGATGTACTTCCGGAAAACACCTACGTTGGTCAGGCTGCGTCCGTTTATCAAAAGGCTCTTGTCAATGCCGTTCTCCTGGTTGTAGCGGTCTATCTCCGCCTGCCGCTCCTGCAGGTACCGCTGCAGCAACTGGATTTTGCCCAGCCCCTCCACCTCTTCCGGCGACAGGTACCGGATGCTGGAGATTTTGATGTAGATGGAGCGCTTGATGCGCCTGCCGCCTGAGTCCTGCATGCCCCGCCAGTTCTTGAACGAATCAGAAATCAGGTAATAGGTAGGTATGGTCGTGATGGTCTTGTCGAAGTTCTGCACCTTCACGGTGTTCAGGTTTATCTCAATCACAGACCCGTCTGCGCCGTATTTCTCCATCGTCACCCAATCGCCTATACGCACCATGTCGTTGGAGGAGACCTGTATGCTGGCCACAAAACCCATGATGGTATCCTTGAACACCAGCATCAGGATGGCCGAGGCCGCCCCCATGGCTGTGATGAACGTCCAGGCGTCTTTGCCGGTGAGCGTCGAAAAAATGAGCAGCCCGCCTACGAAGTACAGGAAGATGGTGAGCACCTGCAGGAAGCTCTCCACGGGCTTGTCCCGGAACGTTTCAGTCGTTTTCAGGAAATCTTTGCAGGTGCGCAGCAGGGCTCTGGCTATCCAGATGGACAGCAGAATCAGGTATAAATCAGTGAGCTTGAGGAGCGGCGCCACCCAGCCTGGGAAATCGGAGAACACCACAGGTATAGCCTGCACCACGATGATGAGCGGAACGATGCGCGCCAGGTATACGACCACCCTGTTCCGGACCAGGTAATCGCTTACTTTGGCGTTGGCCCTGGCGGCAAACTTGTAGAGCGTCCCGACCAACAACTTCCTTGAGAGCAAATCGGCCAGGTATACGAGTATACCCGTTGCACACAAGAGCAACAGCATGTTGATGTTAATGGCAGCCTGCTCCGGCAGCCCCAGTTCTAGCAGCTGCCTATACGTCCACTGGCTCAGCTCCGCTTGCGAATAAGTCGTATTCATAAAATAATCAGGTAAAGTTCAGGTGATGGGGCAAGAACTTGCCTTCACTGCCAGCAAACACCCGAAACGATTGAAAAGGCATTACAGGTCTGCCTGTGGTTGATGCCCAGATGGAGGCGCACAGACAAATGAAAAAAACCGGCCCTTGCCATGGATAGTATAGGCAAGGCTGTTCCAGGCCTTCAAGGCCAGAAACATAGCTTTGGTAACGTTAGGGGGCGTTCGGCAGGATGCTGCCGGAGAGAAGTTGCGCTATAGCCGCCACCTCGCCCGTTGGGAGGACATGGCTAGCTATACCTGCAGTTGGAGCCGACAATCCCAAGAGCTGAAGCGCGGACCTGATGGCCTGCTGCGGAACCAGCTTGTTGGCGTGGCGTACTTTGGCGTCGAGGAAAGCTTGTACCGTCTGTTGCTTTACAGCCTCCCCCTCCTGGCTGCCTGTCGGGGTACGCAGGCTGGAAGCTACTTCGGACGCGGTTCCTTTTACCAAAAAGCTGTAGACGGCCAATTCGTGCCCGGGCAGCGTCAGGGCCCACAGCAACATCACCCACATCAAGGGGTACATGGAATAGTACTTTACGTTTGCAGCTACTGTCATTGGCGCTACAAAAGTAGGCTTTTCAGAGCAGAACCGGTAACGTTAATTGAACGGTAGTTGCTTTACCCCCAGCAGTTCATTCACTCTGTCCAGTTCCTCGTCCTTGTCCGTCATCACGAACAGGACGTCCCGAGGCTCCAAGATTGTAGCGCCGTTAGGAGTCACGAATTTGCCTTTCCTGTTAATCAAAACGATGAGCGCGCCCCTGGGGAAGTGCAATTGCACGAGGGACCGACCAACCGCCTCGCTGTCTTCAGGCACCATAATCTCCGTCAGTTCGTTTTTGATGTCATACTCCATCTCCAGGTCAAACTGGTGCTTCTTCTGCTTGGTGTCCCGCTCACCCAGGTTGAGCCATTGGGCCACTGTCGTGAGGGTGGTCCCCTGCAGCATGACAGACGTGAGCACGATGAAGAAGACGATGTTGAAAATCATATCTGACTTGTCTATCCCGGCCAGCATGGGATAGGTGGCGAACACAATGGGCACGGCCCCGCGCAGCCCAACCCAGGAGATGTAGAGCTTATCCCGGAGGCGGATTCTGAAAAACACTAGGCTGAGAAAGACGCTCGCCGGGCGGGCCACGAACATGAGGAACAGCGAGACCAGTATACCTGTACCCAAAACCGGCAGCATGTGCGACGGAAACACCAGCAGGCCCAGCGTAAGGAACATCAGAATCTGCATCAGCCAGGCGATGCCGTCGTAGAACTTGGTGAGGCTCCGCTTGTGGATGAAGTTCCGGTTACCCAGTATGACAGCCGCCACATACACGGCTAGAAACCCGTTCCCGTTGATGACACTGGTGAAGGCGTAGGTAAAGATGACCATTGCCATGGTGAGCGCCGGGTATAGCCCCTCCTGCTCCAGCTTAACCCTGTTCACGGCCCAGGCCATCACCCTGCCCATGACAATCCCCGTCATCGCGCCAATGCTCATCTGCAGAAAGAACATGGGCACGAGCCGCCAGATGCTGGCTTCCTGGTTCATAATCAGGAAGGTAAAGCTGACGGTGAGGAAGTAAGCCATGGGGTCGTTACTGCCCGACTCCAGTTCCAGCGTGGGGCGCAGGTTGTGCTTAAGGCCGATGTTCTTCGAGCGAAGAATGGAGAAGACCGCGGCGGCGTCTGTAGACGACACAATGGACCCTAGCAGAAAGCTCTCCAGCAGGGTGAAATCAGTGGCGTAGTACACGAATAGCCCCAGCAGGAGGGCTGTGACGAACACCCCCACTGTGGCCAGCATCACGCCACGCCAGAGAATGGGCTTGGTACTTTCCCAGCGCGTGTCCAGGCCGCCGGAGAAAAGGATGAACGTGAGCGCCACCGTACCCAGAGACTGAGCTGTCTGGGGGTCATTGAAGTATATCTTCCCCAAGCCCTCAGAACCGGCCAGCATACCTACCGCCAGGAAAAGGATAAGCGCAGGCACGCCAAACCGACCCAGACTCTTACTAATCAGAATACTGATGAAAAGCAGGACGGAGGAAGCAAGGAGTACGTCTTCGAATGAGACAGCCATTGATTGCCTTAAAGCCTTGAAGAAGCTGCCGGCACTTATGGTTTACCAGCAGTTCACGGTTACTGCGCACGTACGGGCATAGCAATTCCACTAGCCTGTTAAAACTAGTACTCCCAGCAAAACAGACTAGTTGCATCTGCCTCTTATAAGCGACAGCGGCAGGGGCCAATCAGTAACCTGTTTTTCCTAGTGGCTCTGGAGGCAATCATGCAGTATTTCGGAGAAGCGGTATACCTCCTCAAAAGAATTATAGAGTGGCGTGGGCGCTACCCGTATCACGCTTGGCTCCCGGAAATCCACGATGATGCCGGCTTCCATCAGTCTGTTGAACAGTTCCCGCGCGTTCTGCTTCACGAGCAGTGAAATCTGGCAGCCGCGGGCCTGCGGGTCGCGTGGGGTTATCATCTCCAGCAACTCTTTGCCCACGTGCACATCGTCAATCAGGTATTCCAGGTAGCCGGTCAGCTTCTCGCTCTTGGCACGCAGGTTGTCCATACCTGCCTCATCGAACAGTTCCAGCGCAGCGCGGTGTACGGCCATCGGCAGAATCTGGGCATTGCTCAGCTGCCAGCCTTCGGCACCAGTCATCGGTATAAAGCCTTTCTTCATCTGGAAGCGCACGCTGGCATCGTGGCCCCACCAGCCGGCAAAGCGCGGCAGGTCCGGGTTGTTGGCGTGGCGCTCGTGCACAAACACACCCGCCGTTCCTCCCGGCCCGGAGTTGAGGTACTTGTAGGTACACCATACAGCGAAGTCCACGCCCCAGTCGTGCAGTTGCAGCGGCACGTTGCCTGCGGCGTGCGCCAAGTCAAAGCCTACCACCGCCCCTACTCCGTGTCCTGCTTGGGTGATAGCCGCCATGTCGTATACCTGCCCAGTATAGTAGTTGATGCCGCCCATCAGCACCAGCGCCAGTTCGTCGCCTGCGGCCTCTATGCTTTTCAGGATGTCCTCGGTGCGCAGCGTGTGCTCGCCTTCGCGCGGGAACAGTTCAATAATGGCTTCCTCCGGGGTATAGCCGTGGAACTTCACCTGCGTCTCCAGCGCGTACTGGTCTGACGGGAACGCTCCGCCTTCCATGATGATTTTGATGCGCCTGCCCTCAGGCCGGTAGAAGGACACGAGCATCAGGTGCAGGTTGACGGTAAGCTGGTTCATAATGACCACTTCCTGCGGCCTGGCTCCCACCACGCGAGCGGCCCCATCCGTCAGCAGGCGGTGGTAGTTGAACCAGGGCTCCTCCACTTTGAAGTGGCCCTCCACCGCATAGTTGGCCCATTTGTACATCTCGTTGTCAATGTACATCTGCGCCGACTTGGGCTGCAGGCCCAGCGAGTTGCCACAGAAGTAGATGGCGTCGCGGCCATTCACCTGCGGGAAGTAGAAGCGGTCTTTGAAATGCTTGAGCGGGTCTAGGTTATCTTGTTCCTGGGCAAAGGCCAGGGTATTTTGGTAGTTCATCTTTTGGTGCGGGTATAACATGGTAAGGCACAGCCTACAAAAGGCCGGGCGCTATGATGCCGCAAGATAAGAAAATGAACAGGAAATTGGGGAGTGGGAGGAGCTAGCTTACAATAGAAAATACCCTACACGGGTTGAAGTACAATGCTAAATGGGGACAGATTTGAGAAGCCGCGAAGTTAGGTTTAGCACCTGCTCTTAACCTTATCCAGCCAATCGGTATCGTCTTTTTTGATGATGATGGTCTGGAAGCTAAAAGTCTGCCCCTCTTGCTCAACACCAGGTGAGTCATCTATATGCAAATCAATATTGAAAGCTGGTGGGTATTTGGAGCAGTTAATTTGCCTTTTCGTTAACTGCTGCCTGTTTTCTTTTTCTGTAATGATGAAATCAGGATTTATCCCATAGGTTAATAAGTGGAGCCTCAACTTGAGCTTTGGCCTGTATGATGTCGTGTAAATCCCAACCGTATGCCCCTGTGCTTTCAGATGCTGGAATAACTCGCTGGTTTTATACCTGATTCTCTCTACTCCAAATAGTTTTTGAAAAACATTCCGTCTCTCCGTCGGGAAATCGGTTTCACCAGGAGGAATCAAAGTATCGTCTAAGTCAAAGGAAATCACCATAAGAAATCAGACCTAGCTATACCTTCGCCTTCGCTATACCTGACACCTCCTTCACAAAGCGGCTCTTCTCCAGGTTCAGCCACTCCAACGCGGTGCCGTGCAGCATGCGGTCTTTGGTGGCGCGGTCATAGGGCATGGACTCGATGAGTTTGCCAGGCTCCAGTTCACCTAGCGGGAAAGGGTAATCTGTGCCAAGGGCGATGCAGTTGGCGCCCACCAGGTTCACGAGGTAGTCAAGTGCCTGTGGGTCGTGCACCAGCGAGTCGAAGTAAAACTTGCCCAGGTATTCGCGTGGGTTCACGTTGTTGTCTACCGCGCACAGGTCCGGGCGCACCTCAAAGCCGTGGCAGATGCGGCCGATGGTGGACGGGAAGGAGCCGCCGCCGTGGGCAAAAGCGACGCGCAGCTTCGGCAACCGCTCCAGCACGCCGCCAAATATCATGGAGCAAATGGCCAAGCTGGTTTCGGCGGGCATCCCTACCAGCCAAGGTAGCCAGTACTTGCTCATCTTCTCCTGCCCGAACATATCCCAAGGATGCACAAAGATAGCTGCGCCCAATTCCTCTGCCGCCTGAAAAATGGGAAACAGTTCCGGGGCATCCAGGTTGCAGTCGTTGATGTGCGAGCCAATCTGTACACCTGCCATACCCAGTTCCTTCATGCAGCGCTCCAGTTCCTTGATGGCTAGCGTCGCGTCCTGCATGGGCAGCGTACCCAGCCCCACGAAACGGTCCGGGTAATCGGCTACTATACCTGCTATGTGATCGTTGAGCATCTTGGACAAGTCGTAGGTATGCTCGGGCTTGGCCCAGTAGTTGAACATGACCGGCACCGTGCTCAGCACCTGCACGCCCACCTGGTGTTGGCTGCACTCGTGCATGCGCACTTTAGGGTCCCAGCAGTTGTCCTGTACTTCGCGGAAGAACTTGTCATCCATGAGCATGCGGGCGCAGCAGGGCTTGTGGTGCTCCAGCCGGATGAAGCCGCCATACCCGTAGCGCTCCCGCAAATCAGGCCAGGTAGCCGGCAGGATGTGCGTGTGGATGTCAATCTTGAAGAGATTGTCAGTAGTGAGTATAGTGGATGTGGGCTTTGGGTCTTGCATGCTGGTAAACGGGCAAAAAGGCTGCTATACGGTGTACGGCTGAGTCGGGCAATCCAACAATATAAGCATTTTATAGGTTTTACGCGCCTTTCAGCGGGAAAGCCTAGCCTGAATCTCCGCTTTTTCCTGCCTGTCCCTTTTCAGGATGCTGTAGTAAATCAGGTCGATGAACCGACCGTTCTTCATTTCCCGCTCGCGCAGGCGCCCTTCGCAGGTGAAGCCCAGCTTCTGCAGCACTTTCTCCGAGGCTCCGTTGCCTCCCTCCACAATGGCCTCTATGCAGTTGAGGCGCATCTGGCTGAAGGCATAGTCTAGCACGGCTTGGGCCGCCTCCGGGGTATAGCCCTTGCCCCAGTGCTCGGGCAGCAGCCAGAAACCAATTTCGGCCTTCTGGTGCTCCTCCTCCAGGCTGCTCAGACCGCAGGCACCCATAAGCTCCCCCTCTCCTTTCAGAGAAAAAGCCCACCAGGCGCCGGTACCGTTTTGGACTAGGTCATCGCTGAACTTCATCTGCTCCTGCACGGCCTCCGGCGTGTCGTAGTGCACGGCGTAGTACTCCGTCACGTGTCTGTCGGATAGCCCCTGCAGGATGAACGCCGCATCCTCTGGCCGGACAAGCCGCAGTTCCAGCCGCTCCGTAATCAGATTGGGGTGTTGCATAAAAGCCTGAACAGATTACTTGGCTGCCTCTGCCGGCTTTACCGGTGGTTGCAGTACGTCGCCGCAGTTCTTGCAGGTACGCAGGTCTTCGTTGTCCCAGAAGTTGCCCATGATGACGGGCAGTTGCTTCACAATATCGGTCACCTCGGTGAAGTCCTCGTGCAGCTTGTTGCCGCAGTTCTCGCAGAACCACATGAAGCCGTCCTTCTCGCCTTCTTTGCGGTAGCGCTCTATCACCAGGCCTACCGTGTTGGCCGGGCGCTGTGGGGAGTGCGGCACCTTGGGCGGCAGCAGGAATATCTCGCCTTCCTTGATGGGAATATCCACCGGGTTGCCGTCCTCTATGATTTTCAGTACGATGTCGCCTTCTATCTGATAAAAGAACTCCTCACCCTCGTCATAATGGTAGTCTTTGCGGGCATTGGGACCGCCCACCACCATCACAATAAAGTCGTCGTTGCCTTTGTATACCTGCTGGTTGCCCACCGGCGGCTTGAGCAGGTGGCGGTGCTCGTCTATCCACTGCTTAAAATTGAAAGCGCGTTGTATGGCCATAGTTTTATCGGATTAGGTTGCTAAAATGAAGATACGGAAAAGGAATGAAAAATGGCAAACCGGGTGAATCAGGCCCTGGGGCGGCTGTGCCAATTTGAAGCCTTTTGCGTACATTTAATTTATGAACTTAGACCTGAACGATAAAAGAGCCATCGTGTGCGGCAGCACGCAAGGTATAGGCAAAGCCATCGCTGTAGAATTGGCGCAGTTGGGCGCCAGCGTGACATTGGTGGCGCGAAACGTGGCAAGCCTGAAAGAGGTAGCCGATGAACTGGACAACAGCAAAGGCCAGCAGCACGACTACCTCGTGGCCGATTTCAGCAAGCCTGAAGAACTGGTGGAGCAACTACAGGTATATCTGCAGCAACACGAACACGTGCACATTCTCGTCAACAACACCGGCGGCCCGGCTGGCGGACCAATCGTGAATGCCAAACCAGAAGAGTTTCTCAGCGCTTTCAACATGCACCTGATTAACAACCACAATCTGGCACAAGCAGTGATTCCATTGATGAAAAAGGCAGGTTACGGCCGTATTATCAACATCATCAGCACTTCTGTTAAACAGCCTTTGCAGGGTTTGGGTGTGTCGAACACCATCCGCGGTGCCGTAGCCAGTTGGGCCAAGACAATGGCCAACGAGTTAGGTTCGTTTGGCATTACGGTGAACAATGTGTTGCCTGGCGCCACCCGCACCGGCCGTCTGGAGTCCATCATCGAAAACAAAGCGAAAAAAACCGACAGCGCCGTAGACAAGGTAGAAGAAGAAATGATGTCCGAAATCCCGGCCCGCCGCTTCGCCGAGCCCGAAGAGGTCGCCGCAGCCGCAGCATTTCTGGCTACGCCAGCGGCGGCGTATATTAATGGCATCAATGTGCCAGTTGATGGGGGTAGAACGGGGAGTTTGTAAAGTTGATTGCTAATTGTTAATTATTGTTCTCTCACATTACTATTCTCTCGTGCAGCACATACATAACTACATCGACGGCCAGTTGGTAATGCCTGTGGCGGGGCAGTACATCGACAACTACAACCCAGCTCTGGGCCAAGTATACTCGCTTATACCTGACTCCGATGAACAGGACGTGGAGCAGGCGGTGCAGGCAGCTTTGAAGGCTTTCCCAGCCTGGTCTAAGACGCCTGCAGAGAAGCGGGGGCAGATTTTGATGCGTATCGCTGACCTGATTGACCAGAACATGGACAAGCTGGCTGAGGCCGAATCGATAGACAATGGCAAACCGCTGAAGCTGGCGAAGTCGGTGGATATACCTCGGGCGAGTAGCAACATGCGCTTTTATGGTACGGCTATTCAGCATTTCGCTTCGGAAGCGCATTACATGGAGGGCACCGATGCCATTAACTATACCGTGCGCCATCCGCATGGCGTGGTTGGCTGCATTTCGCCCTGGAACCTGCCGCTATACTTGTTCACCTGGAAGATTGCTCCTGCTCTGGCCGCTGGCAATTGTGTGGTGGCGAAGCCCTCGGAAGTGACGCCGATGACGGCTTACATGTTGTCCGAAATCTGCATCGAAGCGGGCTTGCCGGCGGGTGTGCTCAACATCGTGCACGGCTACGGCCACAAAGTAGGCGCGGCTATGACGGCCCATCCAAAAGTACCCGTTATCTCTTTCACAGGCGGCACTGCTACCGGGCGCACCATCGCAGCTACGGCTGCTCCAATGTTCAAGAAGCTGTCGCTGGAGCTGGGCGGAAAAAACCCGAACATCATCTTCGCGGATTGCGACTTCAACAACGCGCTCCATACCTCCATTCATTCTTCTTTCGCCAACCAGGGACAAATTTGCCTGTGTGGCTCCCGCATCTTCATTGAGCGTCCGCTTTACGAGAAATTTCGCGATGCTTTTGTGGAGAAAGTGAAGGCCATGCAAGTAGGCGACCCGATGGAAGAGGGCTCGAAAATGGGGGCTGTGGTATCGGCGCAACACATGCAAAAGGTGCTCTCCTACATCGAACTAGCCAAGGAAGAAGGCGGCACCATCCTCACGGGCGGACACCAGATTCAGATAGAAGGTCGTTGCGAAAAGGGTTGGTTCATTGCCCCGACCATCATTGAAGGACTGCCTTACAACTGCCGCACCAACACGGAGGAAATCTTTGGCCCGGTTGTCACGCTCACCCCTTTCGACACCGAAGAAGAAGTCATCCAATACGCTAACTGCACCGATTACGGCCTCTCTGCCACCATTTGGACGCAGAATCTGCAGCGCGCCCACCGCGTCGCGCACCAGGTACATGCGGGCATCATCTGGGTCAACACCTGGCTCCTGCGCGACCTGCGCACACCTTTCGGTGGTATGAAAAACTCTGGTGTGGGACGTGAAGGTGGTTTTGAGGCACTCAGATTCTTCACCGAGCCGCAGAATGTTTGTGTGAAGTTGTAGGTATACCTACCACTATTGTCATATCGAGCATGGCGAGAAATCTGGAGGCTTCCATGGTCCATGCAGTCTTCCAGATTTCTCTCAACTACGCTTGCTCTCTTCGGCTTGCGGCTCAAGAATATTTAAAATGACAGGTCTTGTAGGCACCTGCCTCTTTTCATGCCTTTCAAACCTCCCTTACCTCCACCTGATTTTCTCCGTACTTTTGCAGGATGGACTTTAAAAGAAGAAGACTGGCTGTTACGTTACGGAACCAGATTAACTATCCTTTACAGTTTAACCCATTTGTATTCAGCAAGATTTTCCTGCTGTGGGTAGCTATTGGTATCATGGGGGGCGTGATAGCAGGACTTTACTGGATGGTGCTGGAGGGCTTTCTGCATTTTCTTGCGCCGGTGCAGGGACTCTGGGTTATCCCTCTGATGGCTTCAGCTGGCCTCTTGGCGGGTCTCATTATCCACTACCTCGGCGACCCCGGCGAGATGGACCTCATTGTGAACAACATCCGTTTCAAAGGCGGGCATCTGGAGCCTAAGAACAACCCCGCCATGATTCTGTCGTCGTGGTTGTGTATTGCGAGTGGAGGCAGCGCCGGCCCTGAGGCACCGCTGGTACAGGTAGTGGGCTCTACCGGCACCTGGATTGCCAAAAAACTCAAAATCCGGGGCGAAGACCTGCGCTCGCTCACTATTGCAGGTATGGCCTCCGCTTTTACCGCGCTTTTCGGCGCTCCGCTTGGCGGCACCTTGTTTGCCCTCGAAATCCTGCACCACAAGCATGTGGTGGAGTATTACCAGGCACTTATACCTGCGTTTGTAGCCAGTTGCTCCAGCTACGTCATATTTATATTGATTACCCATATTGGCATCGGCCCCACCTGGAACTTCCCGGTCTACTCCACTCCTGAACTGAATGACTTTTTCTACGCCATGCTGTACGCATTGGCAGGTACGGCAGCAGGTTGGCTGTTTATATTCACGGTGCGCCAATGCAGGAATATGTTCAAAAGATTCAGCGTGCCGATTTATGTGAAGATGGCTGTGGGTGGTCTGTTGATTGGCACCATCGCCTACTATGTGCCCCTCTCCCGCTACTTCAGCCACGATGAGTTGAACATACTGCTGGAAGAGCAATTCTCGCTTCAATTCCTGCTCGTTTTGCTGGGTGCCAAGATTCTGGCTATCGCTTTTACGGTTACTTCCGGCTGGCGCGGGGGCTTCATTATTCCGCTGTTTTTTGTGGGTGCTACGGTGGGCATGATTGTGAATGCGGCTTTCCCTGGTCAGAACCTACCTCTGATTATGGTAAGCTGCATGGCGGCTATCAATGCCTGTGTTACCCGCACGCCCATCAGCACCATCATCCTGCTGTCTACCCTGACTGGTTTCCATCATTTCATCCCTATTATGTTTGCCAGCCTGACCGGTTTTTTCCTGGCGCCTAAAACACCGCTCATCAATGCGCAACTGGGCCTGAAAGAATAGAACTTATACCTGTTAAGCTGTGCCATTATCACTTTCAAGCGTAAAACTAGCTACACGATGGCCTAAAACCGCTTGAGCATGTCTATCCCTTGTGCCACACTTCCCTATATACTCACTGCCTTGGAAACGAAGCAGGAGGATTTGCGTGCGCAAGGGATAGACCCGCATTCGCTGGTAGCCATCTACAATGACTTTCTGACCCGGAAAGTTGAGCTAAATGCCATCTCCAAAATAACAGCCGACACCTTGCTGCAGGCCCCTGGTGCACATGCCATCAGGTATAGAATAAAAGACCCGCTCCACCTGCTCCGCAAAGTCATCCGCAAAAAAGCCGAGTATCCGGAACGGGTTATTGACCACCACAGCTACCTGGACTGGATAAATGACCTGGCAGGTATACGGGTGCTATACCTGTACAAAGAATCGTGGCGCAGCCTGGGGCAGTACATACAGGAGGTATGGCCACTGAAACGCCCGCCGGTCGCTTACATCCATGAGGGCGATACAGGCATGCTTGTGGAAGAACTGGAGAAGGAAGGATGTATTCTCCGGCGGCATCCTCTGGGCTACAGGGCAGTCCACTATGTCATCAGTACACAGCCGCATCGCCAGCGTTATTTTGTGGAGATACAATTGCGCACACTTTTCGAGGAGGGTTGGAGCGAAATTGACCACTCCATCCGCTACCCTGACCACGCCTGCAACGGTTTCGCCAGGGATTTGCTGACCGTGCTGAACCGGCTCACCGCCGATGCAGATGACGTGGCTACTTTCATCAAGTCATTTTTCGATAAGGCACAGGCAAAGGCTTTCAATAAGTCAGCCGCTGCCTGGAAAAGCGAAGAGCGGCAGGAACTGGGGGGCCAGATAGAGCGTCTCCCAGTGACGCCCGAAGAGAAACAGCAACTGCTCCAGCACATCCGGCAAATGCTGGGAGATGGCAACGCTGCGGAGTAAGGTTCTGCTACTGCTTTTTGTCCGGCACCAGGTTGTGCGCCACCAATTGCCACTGCCCGTCCAGCACTTTCCATACCTTCAGGTAATGCCCAGTCTCACCTTTCCCGTTGTCCTTGCGGGTATAGCTGCCGTAGGTATAGGCCATGTCTTGTGCCGGGGAAATGTCGTGCCCGAGGGTGGTATAGGTTATAGAGGCAGCCGGCTCAACACTGGCTTCTGTATATCTGTAGGGATATTTTCCGGCACGGTAAACTAGTGTTTCTTCATGATAAGGCTGCACCTTTTGTACGTCCTTTTGCAGCAGGTCCTGTAGGTCGCCTTTCCCTTGCTTTCCAGAAGATTCCGCCGCCAGGTATGCTTCCTCTTTCAGCAGGTCCGGCGAGAACGAGTTGCCCATGTCTACGGCCACCTGCCATGTTCCGTCCTGCTGCTTCTTCCACACCGATAGGTAAAAGCCTGCGCCGGTGACCTTTCCATCGTCGGGATTAGCCAGCAATTGGTAAGGTCCGGTGGTGTAGCCCCAATCAAGGGAGCTGGAAATGTCGGCGTAGACTGGATACCACGTTAGCAGGGCTTTGCTAGCAGGAGCTGCTGCGTGCAGCTTCCTGCCATTGACGGGACCTGGGGCAAACACAAGCCCATCGGGAGCCATGTTCTCCACGAAAGCCTGGTGTAGGCCTTTCGCCTTAGAGGCAGCCGAGAAATGGCGTTCCGCCTCCGCCAGGCTCTCTAGTGCCTTGTCGCGCGGTGTGTTGGTGCCTTGAAAGGCGCAGAGCAAAAGTGACAGGAATAGCATACAGTACTTTTTCATAGGCTGAGGCAAAGGCATTGCAAATGTACTATACTTCCTCATGGTCACTGTAGCCATTCCCTCATTTTTGGTAAGTCTTCGCTCATTACTGCTGCCAAACGAAGAGGCCCGCCTAATATTGGCGGGCCTCTTCGTTCTCAATCAGGTATAGCTTACAGCGTGTCCTTCTTTTCCGTCGGGTTAATCAGGTTGCGCTCCAGGAAGTCGGTCATCATGGTGAAGCGGTGCAGGCTGGTTATACCTCCGCCCACGCCGTGGTTGCGGTTCGGGTAGTAGAAGCTCTCGAACTGCTTGTTGGCGCTGATGAGGGCGTCCTGCATGGCCACTGCGTTCTGGAAGTGCACGTTGTCGTCGCCGGTGCCGTGAATCAACAGCAGGTCGCCTTGCAGCTTGTCAGCGAAGAACAGCGGAGAGTTGTCGTCGTAGCCGGAGGCGTTCTCCTGTGGCGTTTTCAAATAACGTTCAGTATAGATGGAGTCGTAGTAGCGCCAGTTAGTCACCGGGGCCACCGAGATTCCGGCTGCAAACACGCCATTGCCTTTGGTCAGGCCCAGCAGCGTCATATAGCCCCCGAAGCTGTGCCCCCAGATGCCGATGCGGTCCTTGTCCACATACGGTTGGTTGCCCAGCCATTTCGCGGCCTCTATCTGGTCCTCAATCTCATACTTGCCGAGGTTGGCGTAAGTCGTCTTCTTGAACTCAGCGCCACGGGCACCGGTGCCGCGGTTGTCCACGCTCACCACAATCATGCCTTTGTTGGCTAGCACCTGATACCACATGTAGTTGGCGCCACCCCAGCTGTTGTTCACCGTCTGAGAGCCTGGGCCACCGTATACGAACATCAGTACCGGGTATTTCTTCTTCGGGTCGAAGTCGGTTGGCTTTATCATCCAGCCGTTCAACTGCGTGCCGTCTGCGGTCTTCATGTTGAAGAACTCCTGCTTAGCGATGTCGTACTGGGCCAGCGTGCTGCGCAGCTTCTGGTTATCTTCCAGCACCTTCACCAGTTTGCCGTCTTTGGCGGTATGCAGGCTCACGGTCAGAGGGGTGTTGGCGGCAGTGTGGTAAGCGAGGTAGTATTTGTAGTCCTTGCTCATGTTCACGCTGTAGGTACCGGCCTCGGTGGTCAGGCGCTTCTTGTTCTTGCCTTTGCTGCTGATGCTGTAGAGGTGGCGCTCCAGCGGCGACACTTCCGTGGACATGTAGTACAGCACGTCGGCTTTCTCATCGAAGCCGATGAAGTTGCTCACTTCCCAGTTGCCCTTCGTAATCTGGCGCACCAGCTTGCCCTTCATGCTGTACAGGTATAGGTGGTTGAACCCGTCTTTCTCCGAAGAGTGGATGAAGTTCTTGCCGTCCTTCAGGTAGGTCAGGTCATCAGTTACGTCAATGTAGGCTTTGTCCGTTTCCTTCAGCACCACGTCGGCTTTGCCGGTGGTGGCGTTGGCGTGCAGAATCTCCAGCGTGTTCTGCAGGCGGTTCATCTTCTGGATGGAAAGCAGGTTGCTGTCGTTTGTCCACTTGATGCGCGGAATGTAGATGTCAGTCTCGTTGCCGGTGTCCATCTTCACGGTCTGGCCGTTGCCCAGGTTGTACACCGACACGGCCACGGTAGAGTTGGCCTCACCGGCCTTCGGGTATTTGAACTTGTAGTCCTGCGGGTATAGCTCACCCCACATCTGCATGTTGAACTCCGGCACCTTGGTCTCGTCAAAGGTATAGAAGGCGATTTTGGAGCCGTCTGGTGACCAATGGAAGCCCTGCGCGAAGCTGAATTCCTCTTCGTATACCCAATCGGCGTAGCCGTTGATGATGGAGTTGAACTTGCCGGTGTTGGTGATTTGTGTCTCCTTCATGTTGCTCAGGTCCACGAAGAACATGTTACCCTCACGGGCAAAAGCCACGCGCTTGGCATCTGGCGAGAAGGTCGCGTACAGCTGCTTGCCGCCGTTGCTCAGCTTGGTCAGTTTCTTGGAGGCGATGTCATACACATAGAAATCAGCCTTAGAGGAGCGGCGGTAAATCTGCTCCCGCTCTGTAGCGAAAAGCACCTTCTTCTCATCGGAACTGAAGGTATAGCCATCAAATTTAATAGGAGCGCTTCCGCCCTCGGGCTTCAGGTCCTCTCCTTCTATGATGGTGTTCACAGGCTGGCCCGTGGTCACGTCATAGCGCACGATGTCAGTCACGCCATTCTTCTCGTCGGCTACCTGGGAGCTGTAGTAGCGGCCGTCGTTCATCCAGTTCACGCCGTACACCGACTTGGCCGAGAAGGTGCCCTTGCGGTAGATGTCCTCCAGGGTGACCTCTTTCTTCTGCTGTGCCTGCGCCACGAACGCGAAGCAAAGCAAGAAAGCAGCCAGAAGGTTTGTTTTAAGGTTGATATGCATGTGTAAGGGGTTGTTTTAGTTCAGATTGCTAATTTATCAGAATTCTGTGGTATTGCCATACCTTGTCGCCAAAACCGTACCGGACGCGCAGCCAGTGGTCAAAGGCAAGGTATAGCTCATAAAAAAGCGGCAGCCCTTTCCAGAACCGCCGCCTTCCTTATCACAGGTATAGTCTTTTATTAAAAGTTGTAGCCTACCGTCAGCATCACCGTGTTCTGCTTGTCCTCTACGTCCACCAGGGGCACCACGGCCGCCGGGTCGCTGAAGGTATAGGGGGCGTACAGGCTGTTTGCCGTTGAGCTGGCGAAGGCGATGTCCGCGTAGTACTTGTTCAGGCGCAGGCCCGTGCCCAGCGTGAAGGTATGGATGCTGCCGTCGAAATCCGCATTCTTGTAGGGGTCACCGGTAATGGCATAACCCGCTCGGAAGCGGAACACCTCATACCGCGCTTCCGCTCCCAGCCTGAAGTTGAGCGCCGACTGGTAGGTGTCGGAAATCCGGTCGTTCACGTCGTTGAAATAACTGCCATTCCCGCCAAAGTCGTCGCTCTCCCCAAAGCTGGCGTTCGCATAGTTCACGTACTCAATATCAGCCGTAATGAAGCCATACTTCTGCAGGAAGAAGGCCACGCCGCCATTTGCCCGGAAGGGCGTGGTGAGCTTGTAGGAAAACTCGCCCGGTAGCTCCTGTTCGCCGTAGTTCTCACCCGGTAGGAAGGTAGAGTAAAGCGAGCGCTCAAAGGTCTCGTTGAAGTTGTAGAATGTAGGCGTCTGGATAGAGGCACCGAAACGGACTATATCCGAAGGTTTGACGATGATGCCCACCTTCAGGTTCAGGCCCGTGCCCCTGGTCCTGAACTCATCACGCAGCTCCAAGCTGGTAAAGTCGGTATCCGGGTTCTCTTCCGACTCACGGAAGAAGCGCTCCTGCCGGAAATCGGAGGTGATGACGCCCAATGAGGCACCCAGGTATACCTTATCCTTGTAGCTGGTACCGCCGGCTATGTCAATCTGGTTCTGCGAACCTCTTCGGATAATCTCTTCCGATTGATTGATGTTGCCTACCCGGTCAGTTGGCAAGAAAACATCTTTGCCGTTTGCATCCTGCACTACATCAAATAGGTAAGTACCAAAGGCCAAGCCTTCCAGTGACGTGAAGCCATCGTCAAATTCACGGTCCAAATCAGCCTTTGTTCTGCCCCTCAGGTTGGCCTGCTCCGTGAAATACTCCACGATAGTCGGGTCCTGGCCACCGGCCGTGTTGCGGTAGGAGGTCCTGTTGTTGAAGTTGTTGAGGCGGGTGAAGCTCAGGCCGAAAGTGGCTCCCGTCCAATCCCCTTGCGGCTCCCCCTGTCGCTCCGAGAATACGAAGGCTGCATGCGGTATACCCAGGCTGTTGCGCTCATCTGTAGTAGTCGTGCCAAACACGCTTCCTTTGGAGGTGGAGAAGGTCATGCCGGGACTAATGCTGAACTCTGACCGCCTGAACATGCCCAGACCAGCGGGGTTAGAGGCCATGGTCGAGACATCGGCTCCAAGCGCCGTCTGTGCGCCGCCTATACCTTGTATACGGGCAGATCCTGTGAGGCCGTAACGGGTGTAGCGCAGGGCGTCTACCTCGTTTTGAGCAAAAGCGGTTCCGCCCCAGCCCAGCATAAGCGCCAGGCTGGCGGAAACAATCTTATTCATTTTCATGCAAATAGCTGTTTTTAATTATTGCCCCTTCCCGGACGGCCGCCTCCACTATTAGAATTAGTGCGGGCCGGAGGGCTGTATGTACCGGAGCTTCTGGTTGGTTCGTAACTTCTTGTTGGCTCGTAGCTTCTCACCGGCTGGCTGCTCTCACGACGCTCGTAGCTGGGTGTAGTGCTGCGCTGCTGGCGCTGCACCGGCTGCGAGCGCTGGATTGGCTGGCGCTGCACGGGCTGCTGCATTCGTTCCTGGCGTTGCACAGGCTGTGTTCTTTCCTGTCGCTGCGCTGGAGACATACGCTGTGCAGGCTGCTGATTAGCCGGCTGCTGTCTCGATGGCCTTACCTGCCCGCTCTGCGGGTCGTAGCCGCGTGGGGTGGTGGCTGGCCTCGCCGGAAGCACCTCTTTGGTGCCTTCAGGGCTCACGACCTGGCCTCGGTTGGACCCTCTCACATTGGAGTTGGCTCGGTCTGGGCGGGCATACTCAGTAGCTGGTTGCACGGCTCTTTGCTCATCCGTCACAGACTGTGTTCTTCCCGGACGACCGCTTACTCGGTCAGTACCTGTGGCCGGAACAACGCTACGGTCACCGCGAGGGCCGTACTGCACTTTCCTTGGATTCACCACGATAGGGCGATCATAGTAGACCCTGCCCGAGCCGCCGTAGTAGCCGTGATTGTAGCCATGGTGATACCCACTGTAGTAGTTGTTATAGGGCCACCACCTGCTGCCAAAGTAAGGGTCATAAGGTCTTCCCCAACCGCCCATGCCGTAGCCATAGCCAAGGCCAATGCTCACCATCAGGCCGCTCCTGCGGTAGAATGGGTCGTAGAACGGGTCATAAAATGGGTCGTAGAACGGGTCGTAGCGGTAAGCAGACATGTAAGGATTGTAGCGCGTTACATAGTTGGAGGTCCAGTAGGGGTCTACGTACGCGTAGTTCGGCGTATTCCAGGTGGCTTGCGGCTGGTAGGTACGGCCATCGTAGTATTCATCGGCCTGATAGTTCTCTGTGATGTTGCTGCTGGAGGACTGCGAGCTAACAGCACCCTCCTCGGTGGAGGCATAGGATTCACTGCCTTGGTTAGTCGCCTGCGCTTCTGGCTGCAGGTACTCGGTTCTGTCTGATGAGCTGTAATACATGTCATCGTACTCTGTAGACTGCATGGCAATCGGGCTGCTGCAGCCAACTGCGAATAATGCAAATACAGGGGCTATTGCGCGGTATATTTTCAAATTTTTCATGGCCTTCTATGAGTAAAATGCTTCTATATCAAAGATATAAACACAATAGCGCAAAACCTTATCAATAGTATAATATATTAACGTAATTTTGGGCTGGAATGATATTAATTCTTTTCTATCTAAAGAGCAATTTCCGTTCCAAAAACATTTACAATTACCGATATACTATAACTATTTTTTAAAAATGAGCAAAGGGCTACCAAAAAGAAGCGAAGACTACTCCTTATGGTATAACGAACTGGTGAAAAAAGCAGGTTTGGCCGAGAACTCAGCCGTCCGCGGCTGCATGGTCATCAAACCGTACGGCTTTGCCATCTGGGAAAAAATGCAACGCGTATTGGACGACATGTTCAAGGCCACCGGGCACGAGAACGCTTACTTCCCCCTGTTCATACCCAAGAGCTTGTTTGAGGCCGAGGAGCAGAACGCCGAAGGCTTTGCCAAGGAATGCGCCGTGGTGACGCACTACCGCCTGCAGGCTGACCCTGACAAGCCGGGCAAACTGCGCGTAGACCCTGCCGCCAAGCTGGAAGAGGAGCTGGTGGTGCGCCCTACATCCGAAGCCGTTATCTGGAACACCTACAAAAACTGGATACAAAGCTACCGCGACCTGCCTTTGCTCATCAACCAATGGGCGAACGTGGTGCGCTGGGAGATGCGCACGCGCCTGTTCCTGCGCACGGCCGAGTTCCTGTGGCAGGAAGGCCACACCGCCCACGCTACTTCCGACGAGGCCGTTGCCGAAGCAGAGCAGATGCTGGAGGTATACGCCACCTTCGCTGAACAATACATTGCCCTGCCCGTAATTCGCGGGGTGAAGACACCGAGCGAGCGCTTCGCCGGCGCCCTGGACACCTACTGCATCGAAGGACTGATGCAGGATGGCAAGGCGCTGCAGGCAGGCACTTCGCACTTCCTGGGCCAGAACTTCGCCAAAGCATTTGATGTGAAATTCGCCACCAAAGAAGGCGGGCTGGAGCACGTATGGGGCACGTCCTGGGGTGTGAGCACCCGCCTGATGGGCGCCTTGGTAATGGCCCACTCCGATGACGAAGGACTGGTGCTGCCTCCGAAGCTGGCTCCTATCCAGGTAGTCATCGTGCCGATATACAAGGGCGAAGAGCAACTGGCCCAAATCAGTGAGAAGGTATTGCAGCTCAAGAAGGAGCTGGAGGCCAAAGGCATCAGCGTGAAGTTCGACAACCGCGATACGGAGCGCCCAGGCTTCAAGTTTGCTGAGTGGGAGCTGAAAGGCGTGCCGGTGCGCATCGCCATTGGTGCCCGTGATTTAGAAAACGGCACAGCCGAAGTAGCCCGCCGCGACACCAAGGAGAAGAGCACGCAGCAATTTGACAGCCTGGCGACCTACATTCCGGCATTGCTGGAGGAAATCCAGGAGAACATCTACAACAGAGCCTATACCTTCCGGGAGGAGAACACCACTAAAGTAGACAGCTATGAGGAGTTCAAGCAGGTGCTGGAGACCAAGGGCGGCTTCGTGCTGGCCCACTGGGACGGCACCCCGGAGACGGAGGAGCGCATCAAGGAGGAGACAAAGGCGACTATCCGCTGCATCGCCCTCAACTCACCGGAAGAGGACGGCGTGGACATGCTGACTGGAAAGCCATCGAAACAACGGGTATACTTCGCGAAGGCTTACTAGAGCCACGCTAGCACAAGAGCCAGCCTGATTCACTGTAAGGGCCATTCCTGACAAGGGAATGGCCCTTTTGGTTTTCGGGCAGTATAATTCGTATAAATCAAAATATCTCGGTCAAAATCAATCATAAAATCGCTATATTTACTCATACAAGCACACAGGCGCTTATGCTACTAGATTGGGTTACGGTTATTTTGTTAATCGGCATTGGGCTGGTATTGATTATCGTGGAGCTGATATTCGTTCCGGGCGTCACCATTGTAGGCATACTGGGTTTCATACTGGTGGCGGTGGGCATCTGGATAGGGTATGCCGCACTGGGCACCGAAACAGGCCACCTCATACTGGCTGCCTCGGTGATTGGAAGCGGGCTCGCCTTCTATTACAGCTTCCGCTCCGACGCCTGGACGAGGTTCGCGCTGAAGAATACCATCAAAAGTCGGGTGAACGAAGAACACCCGCACCTGCTGGAGGTAGGGGAAGAAGGCAAGACGGTCTCAGCGCTGCGCCCACAAGGAACGGCAATGTTCAAGGAGCGCCGCCATGAGGTGCAGACAGCCGGCACATTCCTGCCGCCCAACACACCTGTACGCATCATCAAAATAGTAGCGAATAAAATCATAGTAGAAGAAATCACCTAACACAAACCCATGGAGAACTTTTCAGTTTTGTTTTTGATTGCAGGCGGCATTATCCTGCTGTTCATATTCCTGTACTTTGTCCCTATCAGCCTCTGGATTACGGCCCTTTTCTCTGGAGTAAAGGTAGGACTGCTGGAGCTAGTGTTCATGCGCATACGCAAAGTACCCCCGAGCCTCATCGTCAACTCCATGATTAATGCCACCAAAGCAGGTATAGACGTGACCACCACCGAACTGGAGACGCACTACCTGGCAGGCGGCAACGTGCCCAACGTGATTCGTGCGCTCATCTCAGCTGACAAAGCCAATATCCCTCTCTCCTTCAAGCAGGCCACAGCCATTGACCTGGCAGGACGCGATGTGTTCGAGGCGGTGACGACTTCGGTGAACCCGAAGGTGATTAACACCCCCAACGTGGCTGCCGTGGCGCAGGATGGCATCCAGCTCATCGCCAAAGCCCGTGTAACGGTGCGCGCCAACATCATGCAACTGGTGGGTGGCGCCGGCGAAGAGACCATTCTGGCCCGTGTAGGCGAAGGCATTGTAACGTCTATTGGCTCTTCTGTATCGCATAAAAGCGTATTGGAGAACCCGGACATGATTTCGAAACTGGTGCTACAGAAAGGCCTGGATGCAGGTACGGCCTACGAGATTCTGTCCATCGATATTGCCGACATTGATGTGGGAGAGAACATCGGTGCCAAGCTGCAGATAGACCAGGCCAGCGCCGACCTGAAAGTGGCCGAGGCGAAAGCCGAGGAGCGCCGCGCCATGGCCGTTGCCGTAGAACAGGAAATGAAAGCGAAGGCGCAAGAGGCTCGTGCCTCTGTAATCGCGGCCGAGGTAGAGATTCCGCAGGCCATCGCAGCGGCATTCCGCAGCGGCAACCTCGGCATCATGGATTACTACAAGATGCAGAACATCCAGTCCGACACAGACATGCGCAACTCTATTGCCAGCCCTGGCCAGGGCGGCCCAAACAAGCCAAAGGAGTAGAACTAAACCTAACTAAAAAAGCAAGGGCCACCGTTACCGGTGGCCCTTGCTTTTTTTATGGAAGCTCTGCCCTGAACTTCACTAGGATATGGGAACCCCAGTCGTCGTTGCCTCGCTGTTGGGTATAGTAGCCTTCTCTTGATTCTTTGTCGAGGTGAAACTTAGTGCTGCCACCTGCCACTATGTTGTGGGCAATCAATCTATCGGCTTTATCTTCATTCTGGTCAAAGAACTTAAAGAATGGGCTGAATGTCGAAGGCTCATCTCCACCGAGCAGAATGCGGTCTACTGCAAAGGTCAGAGGCAGGTCCTCCCTTGTGACCCCACGCCGCACGTCGCTCTTGTATAGTACCTGCTCTGCGTTGTTAGCATAAGTCGACACCTGCAGGTATACATCCGGATTGCCCTCAGATGGAGCACCAGTATCGCCTCCTTCCAGGGCATAGTTTTCGATATAACTGAGCAGCTGCACCTCGTAGGCATATAACTGAGCCACTTTCACTACTTTTTCTACCGTACTAGCTTGTCCATCCGTGTAGGTTGTAAGCCTTACAGTATAGCTACCCGGCTTTGTGTACCGAAAGGAGTCGGGCATTCGGTGTGTGGATGTCGTGCCATTCCCAAAATCCCATTTATAAGCATCAGCCTGACTTACATCTTGAATGGTCACATACTCTTCCGTGGTATAGAACTCATCCGGAACTGTGAACTCTGGCGCAGGTATAGCAAAGGGGTCGTCTTTTTTGCACGATGCGAAGAAGAGCAATGCCGCCATGGCAGCGAGTAGTTGTTTTTTCATTTTCACAGAAGCGGTTGAAGATTTCAGATTTTAGGCAGCGTCACAAGGTATAGCCTGGAAACATTAGATTTTAGGTATATAGCCAAAACTATACCAAAAACAAAAAGCCCGTGACGTGCGTCACGGGCTTTTCCAGGATTTGCCAGGTATGGCTAATCTTAGCTTTCTTTCAAGGTGATGGTGCGTGTCACAGAGTTGTAAGGCCCTGGCACTACGGCACCGGCGTTGTTCACCAGTTCCAGTTTGATGGTGGTCTCACCCATTGGCAGGCCTTCTATGATGTGCGGCATCCACTTGTCCAGCATGAACTCCGTCCCGTTGATAGTAGCGCGCACTTTGTTGCCATTGGCTGACAGGTCGGTGTTCACCAGGTAGAAGTCCAGCATGATGCGGCGTGCATCTTCGCCTACGTACTCGCCTTTCGGACGGCTGTAGAACATGTGTGGCGCTTTCAAATCGAACTCCATACGCTGCTGTGGCTTACCCACGGTAACCATACGCAGGTCGTAGGCACCCTTGTGCTTCAGGCTTTCGTGGTAAGAGCGGGAAAGGAAGGAAAGCACCACGTGGTCACCTTCTTCCATCTCTTTGTTGAATGTGGTTTCGTAATGCGCCGTGTAAGGCTCGTTGTCCACGATGTTGTGGATGTGCTGCCCCTCTTTAGAGTTGGCCAGGTGCTCCGAGTTGGAGTGTGGCGTCATGCGGGTCAGCTGGAAGTTGGACAACTCATATACGAACTCAACCGGGCCAGGCTGCACCACGCCATTGGCAGGTGGCGTACGCAGGACCAACTGCGATTCAGGGTATTTCTGAGAATCATCAAAGGCATATACGCGCAGGCCGCCGTTGCTCATAACAGCACCAGTAGGCGTAGGGCCAGTCTGTGTAGTGGTGGCAGGTATGCGGGTGTCATCATCTTGTGTTTGGCGGGCCGTATCACAGGCAGTAAAGCCCAACAGTAGCGCTGTAGCAAAGAGTAAAGATGTTTTTTTCATGTATGGATTGTTTGGATTTGCGTTGTAAGCAATGTACTGAATTTCTTTGTATATTGCGAACTACGTGACAAGTTACAAAAAGTATACAGAAAAGACTATATGAGCGAGATTTTGTTTGATGAAGTGCCTTCATTGGACTTAGCTGATTTTACATCAGGAGATGAGGGGCGAAGGGCGCGTTTTGTGCAGCAGTTGGGAGAGGCGTACCAGAACATCGGCTTCATCGCCTTGAAAAACCACGGGCTGAGCGACGACCTGACTGAAAGGCTATACGCAGCCGTGAAAAAATTCTTCGCCTTGCCTGACGAGGTGAAGCAGCAATACGAGAACCCGGAACTGGCGGGTCAGCGCGGTTATGTAGGCAAAGGCAAGGAGAAGGCGAAAGGCTTTAACACCGGTGACCTGAAGGAGTTCTACCATGTAGGCCAGGAACTGAGCGATATACCTGACAACGACCCCATCAAAGAAGAGTACCCGGCCAACATATGGCCAGCGGAGGTGCCTGAGATGCAGGAGACGACACTGGAGGCCTACCGCAAGCTGGAAGCTGCCGGCAAACAGGTGCTGCGTGCCATTGCACTCCACCTGGAGCTGCCAGAGAACTACTTCGATGAGAAAGTGAAATACGGCAACAGCATCCTGCGTCCTATCCACTACTTCCCCATCGAAGACCCGGACAGCGTGCCGGCTGATGCCGTGCGCGCCGCTGAACACGGCGACATCAACCTCATCACGCTGCTGATGGGAGCCAGCGCCGACGGCCTGCAGGTGCTTCGCCGCGACGGCCAGTGGATTCCGATTACGGCACTTCCAGAGCAGGTGGTGGTGAACGTGGGAGACATGCTGGCACGCCTGACTAACAACAAGTTGAAGTCTACCATCCACCGCGTGGTGAACCCGCCGCGTGAGCTGATGCATACCTCCCGCTACTCTATCCCCTTCTTCATGCACCCGCGTTCCGAGATGGACCTGACCTGCCTGGAGAGCTGTATAGACGCACAGAATCCGAAAGCCTACCCAGACGCAACTGCCGGCGAATACCTGACGGAGCGCCTGATTGAACTTGGCCTCAAGAAAGCGTAAGTATAAATATTTTGAAATATTTAAAAGAGAGATAGTTATAGGCTGTCTCTCTTTTTTTATTTTTACCCGCTATGAGCCTGCGCTACTACATCTTCCTGAAAGACGTTTTGCTTCTTGCGCTTACCGCGTTCGGGGGGCCTCAGGCACACATCGCGCACATGTTCAAGCTGCTCGTTGAAAAGCGTCGCTACCTCACCGAACAGGAACTGATAGAGCTGAACGCCCTTTGCCAGATTCTACCAGGCCCCACCTCCACCCAAACCATCACGGCTATCGGCTTCCGCATTGGAGGGCCTAACCTGGCTTACCTCACACTGCTGGTGTGGCTGCTGCCTGCTTCCAGCTTTATGGCGGCGGCGGCCCTTGGTATATCCTATCTCCAGGAGAACAACGTTTCGCTGCAGTTCCTGCGGTTCATCCAGCCTATGGCGGTAGGTTTTGTGGCCTATGCGGCTTATGCCATCAGTTCCAAGGTGGTGCATACCAAACTGGCTGTGGGCATCATGGTGGTTGCCGGTATCCTGGCCTACTTCTTCCATTCACCTTGGGTATACCCGCTCCTGCTGCTGGCGGGTGGCGCTATCACTGCCCTACGCTTCAGGCAGCACCCACAGGAGAAAGACAAGAAGCTGAATATACAATGGGCCAATTTCGTGCTGTTTGTGGGGGTTCTTATTGTAGCAGCGGTGGTGGGTGCCACCACTTCGTCCCTCCCTGTCAGGCTGTTCGAGAACTTCTACCGGAACGGCAGTCTGGTGTTTGGCGGCGGACAGGTGCTCATCCCGCTCATGTTCACGGAGTTTGTAGACTTCAAGCGCTACCTGACGGCCGAGGAGTTCCTTTCGGGCTTCGCCATTGTGCAGGCGCTGCCTGGGCCGGTTTTTTCATTTTGCTCTTACATCGGGAGCCTGGCGATGCGCGAGCATGGGGTATGGGGGCAGCTGCTTGGCTCTTTTGTGGCCACCGTTGGTATATTCCTACCTGGCACGTTCCTCATATTCTTCGTCATCCGCTTTTGGGATGATTTGAAAAAGTACCGGGTGGTGCGGGCCTCGCTGGAAGGTATAAGCGCGGTCAGTTCAGGTATGGTAGTGGCGGCCGCCATCATGCTCTACCATCCCATCGACAATACGCCACTGAACTTCGGGATTGTGGTGGCTACTTTCTGCCTGCTGCTCTTCACACGCATACCAGCCCCCATCATCATCCTCTCCGGCTTTCTGCTAGGCTTTGTGTTCTAAACCATAGGTATAGCCAAAAGAAAGCTGCCTATGCGCTTCGGCACGGGCAGCTTTCTGGATAGCTTTTTAAATACTTGGGAATAGGGCAATGATAGGCTACTGAACCATACCGCGTGTGCGTCAATGCTCCCCGCCCGTTATTAACAGCTTCATTTAGGCCTTGGATGAAGTTTGCTGTAGGTGCATTTGCCAATCCCAAGCGCTTTGCATCGCCTCCTCCAGGGTGCTGGTGGTCTTGAAACCCAATACTTCTGTGGCTTTGGTCACGTCGGCGTATATCTTGGGCACGTCGCCCGGGCGGCGGGGACCTATTTTATAGTTCAGCTTCTCGCCGGTGGCACGCTCAAAGGCCTGTACGGCTTCCAGTACGGTGTTACCTGTGCCCGTGCCCACGTTGAAGAACTCGATGTTGTCGGCCTTGCCTGATATCAGTCTATCCACGGCCACAACGTGTGCCTTGGCCAAATCTACCACATGCACGTAGTCACGGATGCAGGTGCCGTCGGGTGTGTCGTAGTCGTCTCCGAATATGGTGAGTTCCTGGCGGATACCGGCGGCCGTCTGCGTGATGAACGGCACCAGGTTATTCGGAACGCCCAGGGGCAATTCCCCAATCTTGGCAGAAGGATGAGCACCAATCGGGTTGAAGTAGCGCAAGGCAATGCTACGCATGTCGCTTCCGCTCACGGCTAAGTCAGTCAGAATCTCCTCACAAATTTTCTTCGTGTTGCCATAAGGGGAGTTGGCTTTCTGCACCGGCGTCAGCTCCGTCACGGGCAGTTGGTCAGGTATGCCGTATACCGTGCAGGACGAGGAGAACACGAGTTTGTTTACCTGGAACTTCTCCATCACCTGCAGCAGCGTTGTCAGGGAGCCGATGTTGTTGTGGTAGTATTTGATAGGCTCAGCTACCGACTCCCCCACCGCCTTGTAGGCTGCGAAGTGAATGACGCCGGCTATACCTTGTTCCTTTTCAAATACATCGGTCAAAGCGGCTGCGTCGTTGCAGTCCGTGCGGTAGCAGGTCACCTCATGGCCCAAGATGGACGCAATGCCCTCCAGCGCCCGCTCCTCTGAGTTGGAGAAGTTGTCGACGATGATAGGCTCATAGCCTGCCTCAGTCAATTCCACCACTGTGTGCGAACCGATGTATCCGGCTCCGCCTGTTACTAGTATCTTCTTCATTTGATTTGCCTTCAATCTTGTTGATTCTTTTTCATGACATGATGCCCCGGCATCATGAGCTGTTATATTTTTGGGTCGGCTATACCTGCCCGAAGCTATACCTTTGCTTAATGCCGTTTCAGCACCCCCTACCCTCTACAAAATTATAATTAAATTGTGGAATCCAGGTATAGCGAGGTGTTACAAAGCGGCTTTCACGATTCTGTTTTTGTTGAACAAATCCTGCACCACCTCAGCCTGCTGAAAACCCGCCTCTAGCAACAGTTGCCGCACCTCCTGCCCGTACTGCTCGTTAATTTCGAAGTAAAGCCTGCCCCCTTTTTTCAATAGTCCTGCCCCAAGTCCCGCTATTCGGCGGTAGTATTTCAGCGGGTCGGTATTGGGCACGAAGAGCGCCAGGTGCGGTTCATAGGCCAGCACGTTGGGCCGCATCTGGGCCTTCTCCTGCTCCAGCACATACGGCGGGTTGCTCGTGATGATATCTAACGAGTGCGGCACTATACTTGGTATAGGTTCAAACACATCCTGCTGCAGCCACTCTACCGGCAGGCTATACCTGGCGGCATTGGCACGGGCCACTTCCAGCGCCCCTTCCGACAGCTCCAGTCCATATACCTTGTCTGGCTGCAGGTTGGCGGCCAGGGCCAAAGGTATGCAGCCGCTTCCGGTACAGATGTCCAGCACCCGTAGGCACTGCCTCCCCTGGTGCTCACGCACCACCAGGTCCACCAGTTCCTCGGTCTCCGGGCGCGGAATGAGCACCCGCTCATCCACCTCCAGTTCCAATCCATAGAAATGGGCCACGCCCAGCACATATTGTACCGGCTCCTGCCGCTCCAACCGCTCCACCATGCGCCTTACCTGCTGCTCCTGTGCTGCGCTCACCTCCTCCTGCCTCCCCAGGCTCAGCTGCACCCGCGACTTCTGAAGCACATGCTCCAGCACTAACTGCGCGATGCTGCCAGCTTCCGGTTCCGGATAAGCGCTTTGTATGGTGGAGCGGATGTACTGACTGAGCTCTTGGATGGTGGCCACAGGTATAAATGTTTTGTGAAATTGGGTACCTTTGCAAAAGTAAAGTTTTATTGCGTATTAGCTACCGTTGAATGACTGCTTCCCCACCGGAAAGGTTGATGCGCTAATTCCTAAACTCTCAAACTTGAGCGACGAACTCTACATGCGGCGCGCCCTGGAGCTGGCTAAGCTGGGCAGCGGCTATACCAGCCCCAACCCAATGGTGGGCTGCGTGGTGGTGCACGGGAACCGCATCATCGGCGAAGGTTGGCACAGGGCCTACGGAGGGCCGCACGCGGAGGTGAATGCCATTGCCAGCGTGGAGGACAAAAGCCTGCTACCCAAAAGCCGGGTATACGTGACACTTGAGCCCTGCTCCCACTTCGGCAAAACGCCCCCCTGCGCCGATTTGCTCATCAGCAGCGGCGTACGCGATGTGGTTGTCTGCAACACCGACCCAAACCCCTTGGTCGCAGGCCGCGGCATCAAAAAGCTATCTGAGGCTGGGGCTCAGGTCAAGGTGGGGGTGCTAGAGAACGAGGGGCTGGAGCTGAATAAGCGCTTCTTCACCTTTCATGCCCAGAAGCGCCCTTACCTCCTGCTCAAATGGGCCGAGTCGGCAGACGGTTTCATTGGGGGGCCTGCCTTTGAGCAGGTGCAGATAAGCGGGCCATTGTCCAGAAGGTTGGTGCACAAATGGCGCTCCGAGGAGCAGGCTATACTAGTTGGTAGCCACACAGCAGCCCATGACAACCCGCGCCTCGATACCCGCTTCTGGACCGGCCGGAGCCCGCTGCGCGTCGTGATAGACCGGAAGCTGCAACTGCCCGGCCACCTGCATCTCTTCGACAAGAGCCAGCCAACGGTAGTCTATACCTACCAAAAAAAGGAGCAGACGCACGAGAACCTGCAGTATGTGCGGCTGCGTGAAAACGAATCTCTTCTTCCGCAAATCATGCAGGACCTGCACCAGCGCCAGGTGCTGTCGCTGCTGGTGGAAGGCGGCACTTATCTGCTCAAGAGCCTGTTGAAGGAAAGCCTCTGGGACGAGGCGCTGCTCTTCAAGAGCAGCACCAAAGTGTTAGGGAAAGGCACGGAGGCTCCCCTGATGGCGCAAGGACGACTGCTGGAGGTGAACCAGCTGGGCACCGATTGGCTTTTCTACTACCAAAACGAAAATATAACCATATAACAAAGAGCGCTGCCGTTCTGAAACTTGAACTCTCCTAAAACCAGAATTCTCATACGGCTGCACTCAACACGATTTATTTACAAGAAACACAATGGCTGAATCACTTATAGTAGACCAAAACCTCAGCAAGGAGGAGAAATACAAAGCACTTATACCACAAATAGAAGCACTGGTGACTGGCGAGACCGACTTGATTGCGAACCTGTCGAACATGATGGCGGCCTTACGCCAGGGCATGGGCTTCTTCTGGGTGGGTGTGTACTTCAACAAGGAGGGGCAGTTGGTACTGGGGCCGTTCCAGGGGCCGGTGGCTTGCACGCGCATCCCATACCACAAAGGCGTGTGCGGCGCCTGCTATTCCCGCCAGGAAACCATCTTGGTACCGGATGTGGAGGCTTTCCCGGGCCACATCGCCTGCAGCAGCGACTCCAAATCTGAGATTGTGATACCCGTGATGAAAGAAGGCGAGGTGAAACTGGTGCTGGACGTGGACAGCGACAAGCTCAACGACTTC
This sequence comes from Pontibacter roseus DSM 17521, assembly GCF_000373265.1. Classification (GTDB taxonomy): domain Bacteria; phylum Bacteroidota; class Bacteroidia; order Cytophagales; family Hymenobacteraceae; genus Pontibacter; species Pontibacter roseus. The sequence continues at coordinate 436,398 of NZ_KB890761.1, read as the reverse complement.
GACGAAGTGGACCAGCAGTACCTGGAGCAACTGATGAAGCTGGTGGAGAGCTGGTACTAAGACCTTCCTTCGCTACTCACATTTAAACTTTTATCTGTCTCTGTCATTCCGACGATAGGAGGAATCTGTTAAGCTACTATCGCAGGGGCGAGCGCAGCGGGAACCGGCGGTGAGATATGTGAGCCAACTACATGGGTGACGCACCAATAGTCGTGTCCACGCTTCGCTGAACATCGGCTAGCAAGGTATGAGATTCCTCCTGTCGTCGGAGTAACAAAAAAAAAGTGGTATGATAAAGAAGGCAGCCCGCTATACCTGCCTCACAACTTCATCCTTACTCCAAGCGCCAGGTTGAAAATCTTGCCTGGCCCCAGGTACTTTGGGTTTTGAATGTAGGAAACGAGGTACTCCACATTGGTGCCCACTTCGTAGTAGGCCCCAAAACGGCTCAGTTTCTCCACTCTGGTGAAATTAACCTGGCCACCCAGGAAGTAGTACAGGTGAAGCGCTGTGGAGAAACCGTAGTAGCTCTTGGGGTACTTGTCGTGCGGCTCAAAAGCGAAGTAGTCGCTGCCCAAGGTATAGCCCAGCTGCAGGCCCGTGCGGAGCGGCTGCCAATCCAGCGACCTGACAGGTATAGGCTTCAAGGGAACGTAGGTGGCCTTCAGGGCGGCGGTGAAAATCCTGTCGCCTCCAATCTTCTCGGGCAAGTAGCCTAAGAACAGGTCCGTCTCGAGTTTCTCCTGGAAGAAAGACCTGCCAGCTCCTACCGACAAAAATCCTAGGTGCCCCGCGAACTGCACCTTCGCATGGTAAGTTGAGCGAATCTTCTCCTGGCTGTATACCTGAAAAGGAACCAACAGCAGTAGGCAGAGTATCAGAAATATAGCTTTCGTTCGCATGTTAATAGGCTATCCTCCTGATGTTGTATCCGTCGCGCCATACCTTGATATAGGAGAACTCCCGCTTCTTCACGGTGGTGGTGGCGTGGTAGAGGATGGTGTTGTCGTAAGTCTTCTCGGTGCGCCAGTTGTGGATGTGGCCGTGCAGGCTGAGCTGCACCCGCCCGCTCTCTTTCAGCGTCTGGTGGAAAGGCTGCTCCAGTTGCCTGTCAAAGTCGCCGTCATAGGGCGGGATGTGTGACACCACAATCGCCTGTTGCCAGGCCTCACCCGGCTGCCGTACCAGCTGGCTGCCTAACCATCCAATGTCAGGCACTTTCCCATTGAAGCTGTACTCGCGGCCGTTCGTGTCCACCATCACGAACTTGGTGTGCCCATACACAAAGGAGTAGTTGAAGTCGCCGTACATGCGCTGGTATACCTTGCGGCCGTTGGCCAGCATGTCGTGGTTGCCAATCACGGTCAGGTAAGGCCACTTGAGCCGCCGCATGATGTCGTGCACCCACCGAAACTCCTGCGTCATCCCGAAGTCAGAGATATCGCCTTGGTGAATCACAAAGTCGATGTCGGCAAAGGTATTTGCTTTCTCCACGAAGGCCTCCGCATCGTCATAGAAGCGCTGCGTGTCGCCCATCACCAACAGGCGCAGCGTGTCGCCGGGCTGTTGGCTCCTGAGCCTTTCCAGGTTGTGCGCTGTCAGGTGCTGCTCATCGCCGTTGAGCCTGATTTGGTTGGGGTGGTACTCAAACATCTCCTCGCAAGACGACAGGGTAATCGCAAGCAGGAGAAACAGGAAGTAAACGTTTTTCATTATAACGAAGGTAATACATTCAGACATCACTTTGAAGCGGGCTGACTGCAAATGCAAGACGGCGTGCTCCAGGTATGAGCTCAAAAAAAGCCGAACCAGAGATAGTCTCCGGTTCGGCCTTTTACTATTTGTACAGGTATACCTATACCTTAAAAAATTTTATCCGAATAGTGTGGGAGGAGCTGTTTTGAGCTGGGCAATAACGGTCTGGCCGCCTTTTGTTTTTTGTCCCAACTCTACTTTCACTTCCGCATCCAACGGCAGGAACACGTCCACGCGGGAGCCGAACTTGATGAAGCCGAACTCCTCGCCCTGGCTCACTTCATCGCCTTCGTTCACATACCAGACAATACGACGCGCCATCGCACCGGCAATCTGGCGGAACAGCACCTCCGGCCCTGCCGTGGACTCCACCACCACCGTGGTGCGCTCGTTCTGGGTGCTCGACTTCGGGTGCCAGGCCACAAAGTAATTGCCCGGGTGATACTTGAAATAATTCACGATGCCGGATACCGGGTTGCGCGTCACGTGCACGTTAATCGGCGACATGAAAATGGAAATCTGCTTGCGCTTATCCTTGAAATACTCCGGCTCCTCAATCTCCTCAATCACCACCACTTTGCCGTCGGCAGGCGCCACAATCAGGTCCTCGTGCAGGAGCAGGTTGCGGTAAGGGCTGCGAAAGAACTGCAAAATGAGCAGGAAGAGCACTGCTGAAACACCGGAGAAAATCTTGTTGAAGGTATTGTTATCTGCATTGAAGTGGTAGAGCAACAGGTTGAGCACCACCAAAATCAGCAATGTGAAAAATAAAATCCTTCTTCCTTCCTTGTGAATTTTCATCCGTGTTAAATATAAGCTGCAGGCGTCTGTATAACTTATAATAGCCCATCCAGTTTCGTGGACGGGCTATTATCCTGCATTAAAATTATGCAAACTTTAGTTTAAAGCAAAAAAAGCTTAGAAACCACCGCGGAACTTGTATGTCATTGCCACTTTGTCTATAGCCACGATGTAGGCGGCTATACGCATTGGCACGTTGTACTTCTGCGAGGCGGCGTATACGCGCTCAAACGACTCGTTCATGATGCGCTCGGCACGTTCATTCACACGGTCCAGCGTCCATTTGAAGCCCATGCGGTTCTGCACCCACTCAAAGTAGGACACCGTCACGCCGCCGGAGTTAGCCAGGATGTCCGGCACCACCATGATGCCCTTCTCGTTGATGATGTTGTCGGCTTTGTAGGAAGTAGGTCCGTTAGCACCTTCCACTATCAGGCGGGCCTGTATCTGGTCCACGTTCTTAATGGTGATTACGTCTTCCACAGCGGCAGGCACCAGCACGTCCACTTTGGAAACCAGCAGCTCGTCGTTGCTGATTTTCTCGGCGTTCTTGTAGCCCTCCAATCGTCCTTTGTTGTTGTTTTTATATTCAATGGCCTCTTCAATGTCGATGCCCTTGTCGTTCCAGTAAGCTCCGCTCACGTCGCTCACACCCAAAATCTTTACGCCGCGCTCCGCCATCAGTTTGGCGGCCCAAGCGCCCACGTTGCCGAAGCCCTGTATCACTGCCGTGGATTTGGCCGGGTCCATGCCCAACTTATCCATAGCGGCCATCGCCGATACCATCACACCACGGCCGGTTGCCTCTACACGACCCAGTGAACCACCCAGCACAAGCGGCTTGCCTGTTACCACGGCATGTATGGTAGAGCCCTTCATTCTGGAGTATTCATCCATCAGCCAGGCCATCTCGCGCGGACCGGTGCCCATGTCAGGCGCAGGTATGTCCTGGTCCGGGCCGAAGGTATCCACCAGCGCCTGGGTATAGGCTCTGGTCAGACGCTCCATCTCACCGGCAGACATCGAGAAAGGGTCACAGATGACACCGCCTTTGGCACCACCGTACGGAATGTCCACCACGGCGCACTTCCAGGTCATCCAGGCGGCCAGCGCCTTCACCTCGTCCAGGAACACATCCGGAGCGAAGCGGATACCGCCTTTAGAAGGGCCCAGGATAGTGGAGTGAATCACCCGGTATCCTTCAAACACGCGCACTTTGCCGTCGTCCATGGTCACGGGCACGTTCACAATCACTTGTCGTGTCGGCGTTTTGAGGACGTTGTAAACCTCCTCATCCAAACCCAAAATCTCTGCCGCGATGTTGAAACGCGACATCATCGACTCAAATGGGTTCTCCCTGTCCTTTATCGGTGCTGGCTCTTTGTATAACATCATTTTAACCTTTTGAATTAATCTGTGATTAACAATTTAGGCGGTAAAGTTATGTAATTTAAACATACAACTTCCTAGGAAGCAGTCACGAATAGTTAGAAAATCTTGAGGAATGCTACAATGAAGGGAATGGCCATGATGAGGCTGTCGAAGCGGTCCAGGATGCCCCCGTGACCGGGCAGCAGCGTGCCTGAGTCCTTCACGCCGAGGCTGCGCTTGAGCAGTGACTCCACCAAATCGCCCAGCACCCCGAAAATGGACACGAGGATGGCTACTCCTATCCACTGGTACTGCTCCAGGTCCTGAAAGAACAGCCCCAGGCCCCAGCCTACCACAATGGCCAGCAGCGTGCCGCCTACCCAGCCTTCCCAGGTCTTGCCCGGCGACACGCGCTCCAGCAGCTTGTTCCGCCCAAAGTTCTTTCCCGCAATGTAGGCGCCGGTGTCGGCAGACCATATCAGGAGCATCAGCCCGAGGATGGGTTCCCACTGGTAGTCGCCCTGCAGGTAGCCCATCAGTTGCAGCAGCCCGAACGGCACGGCGATGTACAGCACGCCCAGCAGCGTGAAAGCCACGTTGGTGAAGGGCTGCGGCTCTTTGCGGTACAGCTCCAGCACGAATGTGAAGATGATGGCCGGCGCCGCCAGGTATAGCAGCTCGATTGGCATCAGGTCCTTCTGTATCAGGAATATGGAGATGAAAATGCCTGCGGCTAGTACAAGCCCCCAGACTTTGTTCGGTTTTATACCTTGTGCGCCCGATAGCTTGTAAAACTCCAGCGTGCCCAGCAGCGTGAGCGCCAGGAAGAGCAGGAAGAACGTCCACTCACTGAAAAGTATGCTGCCCACAAAGAGGCCGGCCCCCAATACCCCGACAATCATGCGTTGCTGTAAATTACTAAGGGCGCTTATGTTCTTGCTCATCTGGTGGTGCGTACATGGCCGGCCTGTGGTACCGGAAAGCTCTTCTAGGTTAGTGGTTTTGTCGTTCTTCAGCGGCCTGGGCTATACTGGCTTCTCGTGTGGGCGTCTGCATGAACTGCTTGTAAAGGTAATAGATTACGGCAGCACTCAGCACCAGCGACAGCACAATTGTGTAGATGGGCATCGGCTCCGTCGACTCCACGTTGTAGTCAATGGCCTTGCTCTGCTGCAGGTATAGCAGGAACACCGTGAAGCCATTGTTGAAGAAGTGCGCCACAATGGGCACCCAGATGTTGCCAGACCACAGGTATAGGTACCCGAACAAGGCGCCCAACAAAGCGCGGGGCACGAAGCCAAAGAACTGCACGTGGATGGCCGCAAAGATGATGGCCGCCACCCACACGGCCACGTGCGCGCTGCCGGACCAGCGGTGCACCTGACGCTGCAGGATGCCCCGAAACACCAGTTCCTCCCCTATGGCAGGTATAACCGCAATCACTACCAGGCCCATCAGCAGGCGTGGCACTGTCCCGAAGTTAGCTATCAGCTTGGTCAGCTCCGCCAGTTCGTCTTCCTTGGCGCGCGCCCACTGCTCAAAGCCTTGCATGAAATCGGGGAGGCTCAGCTTGGCGTTCCAGTTGATGATGAGCGAGTTGGCCGGCATGATGAAAATAACCAGCAGCCCCGCTAAAAGCAGCAGCGCCGGCACAGGCAGTTTCTTCCAGTTCAGGAAATCAGGTGTGGTATAGCCCATCAACCGAATCATCAGCAGCGGTCCCACCACGAACGAGAAGAACTGCACCAGTCCCTGGAAAAGCAGCAGGGCGTCGGCGCCCTCGGGGTGTTCCGTTGGGTCGGCTAGCAGGCTGGTCAGGTCAGCAATCCCAATTCCGAACACCGCGTTCACCAGCACCAGGTATAGGAAGCTGGCCACAAAGTAGCCGCCCAGCATGAAAGCCAGCAGCAGCAACAGGATAAAAAACGGGTGTTGGCCTTTGGAGATGAAACCTTTCATAGAGAAGATTAGGTTTAATTGACGTAAATTTACGTGAAAATTTAACTTTTGCTTTGGTAAAGATAGCGAACATAGAACTGGGAGAGTTTCCGCTGCTGCTGGCCCCAATGGAGGACGTGAGCGACCCGCCGTTCCGGAAAGTGTGCAAAGCCAACGGAGCCGACCTCATGTATACCGAGTTCATTTCCTCTGAGGGTCTGATACGTGATGCCGCCAAAAGTGTGCAAAAACTCGACATCTTTGACTACGAGCGGCCCATCGGCATCCAGATATTCGGCTCCGACATCGACTCGATGCGCGAAGCCGCCATCGTGTCGGCACAGGCCGGCCCTGACCTGATAGACATCAACTACGGCTGCCCTGTCAAGAACGTGGCCTGCAAGGGTGCCGGCGCCGCCTTGCTGCGCGACGTGCCCAAGATGGTGAAGATGACTGAAGAGATTGTGAAGGCTGTCGACCTGCCCGTGACCGTGAAGACGCGCCTGGGCTGGGACGAGAACACCAAGTATATTGTGGAGACCGCCGAACGTCTGCAGGACATCGGTATCAAGGCGCTGAGCATACACGGTCGCACCCGCGTACAGATGTACAAAGGCGAAGCCGACTGGAGCCTGATTGCGGAGGTAAAGAACAACCCGCGCATGCACATCCCTATTTTCGGCAACGGCGACATCGACACGCCGCAGAAGGCGCTGGAGTACCGCAACAGGTATGGCGTGGACGGCATTATGATTGGCCGCGCCTCCATCGGGCACCCCTGGATTTTCAACGAGGTGAAGCACTACATGGCCACCGGTGAGTTGCTCGCACCGCCTACTCTGGAGGAGCGCGTGGAGGTATGCCGGCAGCACTTCACGCACTCGCTGGAATGGAAGGGTGAGAAGCTGGGCATCTTTGAGATGCGCCGCCACTACACCAACTACTTCCGGGGTCTGTCGCATTTCAAGCCGCTGCGCATGAAACTGGTGCAGTCCGAAGACATCAACGAGATTTACGACACGCTTGAGGAGATAGCCCAAAACATGAGCTATGTCGGAGTTTAGGAGTTAGAGATTTAAAAAGATTGGGAGTTGGAGAGTCAGCTATACATGCTTGATGTTCCAACTCCTTTTATATTTGCAGATGGCTTTCAAGCTTTCAGTACTTTGACTCTACGACATGACTGCTTCGCTTACCATTTAACTTCTAACCTTTCTAGCTTATCAAAACAATAACTACTCCCGCACAGGAGAAGACAGGAACGCCGGCATTGGCTTGGTTCCTGCTCATCATACTGGCCCTCATCTGGGGCACGTCCTTCATCCTGATAAAGAAAGGACTCGTGGTCTTCAGTTCCAACGAGCTGGGAGCCATCCGCATCGCCATCGCCTTTCTGACACTCGCCCCTTTTGCCATCAAGCACATAAGAGAAGTGGAGCCGCACCGCTGGAAGTACCTGCTGGGAAGCGGCCTGCTGGGCAACCTGCTGCCGGCTTTCCTGTTCGCCTACGCCGAGACGCGTCTAGCCAGCGGACTGGCCGGTGTGCTCAACTCGCTCACGGCGCTGTTCACGCTGCTGGTTGGGGCCATGTTCTTTCAGCAGGCCATCACCTGGATGCGCATGCTCGGCATCCTGATAGGTATAGTGGGCACTGCCGTGCTCATCTTCTCCGGCGGCGACACCAACATGGACAACACCTTCTATGGCATCTACATCGTCATCGCGACAATTTGCTATGGCGGCAGCGTGAACATCATCAAGCACCGCCTGCAGGGCATGAAGCCACTGGTGATGTCGAGCATGGCCCTGCTCACCGTAGGGCCATTGGCCATCGTGTATATGTTCATGACCGACGTGGTGCCGAAGCTGCAGCATGCGCCCGGCGCATGGGAGGCCTTTATGTACATCGCGATTCTGGCTGTCTTCAGCACAGCGGTGGGTCTGGTGCTCTTCAACAAACTCATCCATATGTCCACCACGCTCTTTGCCAGTTCCTCTACTTACCTTATACCTATCGTGGCGCTGATGTGGGGCGTGCTCGATGGAGAGGCCATCCACCTGTGGCACTACATCGGCATGGTCATCATACTGGCCGGAGTGTTCATTGTGAACAGAGCCAAATAGGAAACCCAACACTTTATTCGCACAAAAAGCCCCTGCCCTAAGCAGGGGCTTTTTTATTATAAATCATACTGCTTACTCTACATAGCAACATATAAATAGTACAATATTAAGACTGGCATCTATCATGTTTAAACACCAATCGTGAGACAGCAGTATTCAGTGCAATTTTTTTATGCAGCTCAACCCTTAAAAATTCGCGCTACGCAGGTTTTTAGCCTGTTACGAAAATATATTTTCGCGTAGGGGGTGTAACAATAGCATAAATTTGTGAATTCTGCATTAGCTTTAAGGAGCTCAACCGAAGCGAGCGAACAGATTAATCCCAAACCACATCTTCATTAATTGCAATGAAACAACTCTACTACTACCTAGCAGGGCAAGGCGTCCTGTGCAAAAACGTTTCTCCCTTGCTGCTACCTGCAGCAGGAAACCCATCTGGTTCGCAATGGCAAACCAATAGGACCGGCGTCTCCACTGGTTCATCTAACTCTTCTTCTCTATCATAATCCTATAGTCGTATGAAGAGAAGATTTCTGACCATGTCAGCGGCTATCCTATGCATGGCCGCGGCACCTGTGCTTGCACAAAACCCCAACGCCAGTGCCAGGGGGCAGGAAAGGGCCACCGACAGAGCCGCTTTGCAAAGGCTGTACAACGAGATGGCCCCCAAAGCCAAGGCAAATAAAGAGCGCGCCCTGCAGCTCGCCCAGCAGAAGAACTGGGTAGTGAAACAGGTGCAGCAGGACGGAACCGTCATCTCGCTGGAAGGCGTGGATGACAATGGCTTTCCCATTCACTACATCACCGAAAACAACACCCGCGCAGCAGCCTCTGTGAAAACAGACCAGGTATGGCCGGGCGGCAGCACAGGCTTCAACCTGAGCGGCGGCAGCGATGCCATGCGAGGCAAATTGGGTGTATGGGATGGTGGCGCCGTAAGGCTCTCCCACCAGGAACTGGTAGGCAGGGTGAAGCAGCGCGACGTCTCTCCTACCATCAGTGACCACGCTGTACACGTATCCGGTACCATGGTGGCCTCCGGTGTGAACCCATTGGCCAAGGGTATGTCATTCGGCGCGAAGGACCTGCAGGCTTGGGACTTCAGCAACGATGCCCCTGAGATGACCGCTGCCGCCCCTGAGCTCCTGATTTCGAACCACTCCTACGGCACCATCGCCGGCTGGTATAACAACACAAGCCGTGCAGGCACAGCCACCAACCCCTTCTGGGAGTTCCGCGCCAACCCGAACGTGAGCGCTACCGAAGACTACAACTTCGGCTACTATAACTCGGCTGCCCAGCAGTGGGACCAGATTGCCTATAGTGCGCCTTACTACCTGATGGTGAAATCATCGGGCAACAACCGCAACCAGAACGGCCCGGCAGTTGGCCAGCCTTACTGGAAGATGAGCACAGGCGGCTCCTGGGTGCTCGAAAACCGACCGGCTGGCCTCAACAGCAACGGCGGCTACGACATCATCTCTACTTACGGCAACGCCAAAAACATCCTGACAGTGGGTGCGGTGGAGCCCATCGCCAACGGTTATAAAACGCCGGCTGATGTCAAGATTTCCGCTTTCAGCTCCTGGGGTCCAACCGATGATGGCCGTATCAAGCCGGACATCGTAGGCAATGGCGTAGCTTTGCTGTCCTCTATCGGAACGGCGGATGATGCCTATTCTTCTTACAACGGCACGTCCATGTCAGCGCCTAACGTGTCGGGTTCCCTGAACCTGCTGCAGGAACATTATCACAACATTTTCGGCGAGTTCATACGCGCAGCTACGCTCAAGGGCCTGGCTATCCATACGGCTGATGAGGCAGGCTCTACGCCTGGTCCGGATTATGTGTATGGCTGGGGATTGCTGAACACCGAAAAAGCCGCCAGGGCCATTTCGAACTCCGCCAATAACCTGATTAACGAGCGTACGCTGGCGCAGGGCGAGACCTATACCTTCAATGTGACGGCTTCGGGCGCAGGCCCGCTGGTGGTGACCATCGCCTGGACAGACGTAGAGGGACAGGTGATTCCTGTGGGCCCTTCCGCCCTGAACAACCGCACGCCGCGCCTGGTGAACGACCTGGACGTGCGCGTATCCAAAGGCATGACGACGTTCCTGCCTTGGGTGCTGGACCCTGCCAACCCTGCACTGGCCGCCAGCTTCGGCGACAACTTCCGCGACAACGTGGAGCAGGTGTACATCGCCAACGCCATACCTGGTGAGAACTACACCATCACCATCCGCCACAAGGGCACCCTTGCAAAAGGCCCGCAGGCTTACTCGCTGCTGGTGAGTGGCATTGGTGGCTCGGCTTATTGTGCTTCCAATGCGCTTTCTGACGCTGATTCCAAAATCACCAACTTCTCACTGGGTGCCCTGAACAACACCCCGGCCACCGGCTGCAGCGCCTTCGGAGACTACACCAACCTGACTGCTAACCTGGAGATTGGACAGACGGTGCCGTTGAGCCTTAGCCTGGGAACCTGTGGTGCTGATAACGCCAAAATCGCGAAGGTTTTCATTGACTGGAACAACGATGCTGACTTTGACGACGCCGGCGAACTGGTGGCGACTACAGATGTGATGAACAGCACAGGCACCTATACTTCCACGGTAGCAGTGCCAACGCATGTGGCGGAAGGCAACATCGGCCGTATGCGCGTGGTACTGGTAGAAACTTCCAACCCGGACGAGATAAGCGCCTGCGGCACTTATGGCAAGGGCGAGACGCACGACTACAGAGTGAAGTTCCTGGCATCGAGCAAAGATGTGGGCATCACAGCCGTAATGTTCCCAACGCAGGGCTTCTGCGCCAACCCGAACCAGAATGTGCAGGTGGTTATCCGCAACTACGGCACGGCCACGCAGAGCAACATCCCAGTGACAGTGAACGTCCGCAATGGCAATGGTCAAATGACGACGCTTTCCGGCACGTATGCCGCTGCGCTAAGCTCCAACAGCGATGCCAGCTTCTACCTGCCCGGCACGTTCAGCGCAGACGCCAACACCACCTATACCTTCACTGCCGCCACGGCGCTGGCAGGTGACCTGAACACGGGCAATAACCAACTCGTGAAAGAGCTTTCTACGAGTGATGTATCGGCTGCCCCTGTGGCGACGGCCACGGTATGTGGCGATGGTCCTACGGTATTGCAGGCTACCGCCAATGGTACTGTTTTCTGGTATGATGCAATAACAGGCGGGAACCTGGTGGCTGTCGGAAACGATGCCCTCGTGGCCAGTGGCAGCACAAACAAGACCTATTATGCCGCAGCGAACGAATTCGCAGGCACCATACCTTCTGCCAGTTATACCTCTGGCGGTGCGATGTCTAACTTCAGCAACGGCAGAATGTTCTTCGATGCTGAGGTGCCGTTCATCCTGGAAAAGGCCACCATCAACGTGGGCACCGGTGGCACCATGACCGTAGACCTGCTGGACAAGGACTTGAGTGGCAATGTCATCGCCAGCACGGTCATCACAGTGGTTCCTGGCGTGAATGAGTACATCCTGAACCTGCCAGTGCCTGCCGCGGGTAAGAACTATACCCTATTGGTATCGGCTTTCGGTGGTGGCGCGACAGCCTATCGTAACAACACGACCAACTCTGCCGCATACCCACTGACCATACCGAATGTGGTGTCCATCACAGGCAACAATGGTGGCACACCATCGGCTTTCTACTACTTCCTGTACAACCTGAAGGTGAAGGCACTGGGATGCGCCAGCCCAAGAGTGGCCGTTACCACGACCACTGCACCGGCGACTGTGGCCAAAATCACACCGGCTGGCCCAACAGAGTTCTGTGTGGGCGGCTCTGTGTTGCTGAACGCCAACACCGGAACCAACCTAAGCTATACCTGGCACAAAGACGGAGAAGTGATTGGGAACGCGACGGCTGCCTCTTATGCAGCCACCGTATCCGGCAGCTATACCGTGACCGTGACTGCCGCCAACGGATGTCCTCAGACATCAGAGGCCGTGGCGGTTAAAGTGAATCCGCTTCCGCCAACGGCGGTGACCATCAGCAAGAACTTTGCCCTCGGCACCTGCCCTGGCGATGCTTTCTCGCTGGAGCTTCGTGCTGAAACAGCTGAGCAAAATGCCGGCTTCTCGTATCAGTGGGTGAAGGACGGTGCACCAATAGCAAATGCGACTGCGGCTACATACCCAGCCACTGTAAGCGGCAGCTATACCGTGACTGTGACGACTCCGTGTGGCACCATCACCGCTACGCCTGTTGCAGTGAACAATGAACTGGCTCAGGTGACAGCTCCGGGTGCTGAGATTTGCGGCACCAGCGGTAGTGCTTCTTTGGCTGCCCAGACCAATGTTGGAAAGCTCTACTGGTTCGACGCAGCCACTGATGGCAAACTGCTGCACATTGGAGATTCCTTCACGACTCCTACCCTAACGCAGAGCACCAACTACTTTGTAACGGCCAGCAATGAGACAATCGGCAACCTGGGTTCTAAGAACCACAGCGTGAGCGGCGGCTATTCTACAACGGGAGGCAGAATGTTCTTTGATGCACAGGTACCATTTGTGCTGGAAAAAGCGACTATCAACGTTGGCTCAGCTGGCACTATGAGAATCTTCATACTGGATAAAGACCTCAGCAATAGCATTATAACCACAACTACAATAGACGTAACACCGGGCGTGAAAGAGTATGACCTGAACCTGCTCATACCAGCCGCAGGTAAGAATTACGGTATACAGGCTGCCTTTGCAGATGGCGCGACAGCATTCCGTAATAATTTTGCTAACTCATCGCCGTACCCTTACACATTGCCAGGTATAGCGAGCATCACAGGTAACAACCAGAGTGCTCCAACCAGCTTCTACTACTACCTGTATGACTGGCAGGTGAGCGCCGCCAGCTGCAACACGGCACCTCGCGTGGCTGTACCTGTAACGGTGACGCCTGTGACTGTTGCCGGAACGCTGAATACCAGCGCTGCTTCTGTATGCTATGGCAGCAACAGCGGCACCATTAGCCTCAGCGGCCAGACAGGCAACGTAGTGAGATGGGAAGTCTCCGAAGATGGCACGATCTGGTCAACTGTTGACGGCGCAGCTACTGCCCTGCAGTTCCTGAACCTGACACAAACCACCCGCTACCGCGCTCTGGTACAGAACGGTGGCTGCAGCGAGGTATACACCGAAGCGGTTACCGTTACGGTGAACGAACTGCCTAAAGCGGCCATCTCAGTTTCCCAGGTAAACAGACTCGGATTCGTAACCTTGACGGCCTCACCGGCTGGCAAAGGGTATAGGTACCTCTGGAGCAACGGGGAAACGAAAGCCGCTATCTCCGTACGCCCTGGTGACCACCTCTATACCGTCACCGTGACAGACGCGAATGGCTGCTTTGCCACATCTGCGTCAGCGGCGGCTATACCTATGTCTAACCAAAATTCTACCAGCACCTTGCTCAGCGCTCAGTCGGCAGAAGGAGGCATCAGCCTGAAGGCATACCCTAACCCGAACACGGGCAGGTTCACCATCAGCTTTGCTACTGAAGAAGCGGGCAAAGTGAGTGTCCGCCTTGTGAACGCAGTGGGGCAGGTATTGCTGGAAGACACGCAGGAGAACTTCTCCGGTAATTATGAGCGTCAGGTGAGTCTGGAGCATGCGCCGAAAGGAGTATACATCCTGCAGGTTTCAATCCATGACCAGACCATCACCCGCAAAGTGGTAATCCAACACTAAGCCCTTCCGTTGGCTCTGAAAACAGCCCCTGCGCCAATGGCGCAGGGGCTGTTTTATTTCAGGATTCCTGCTGCTCCCCCTTTCCGCTATTTTCTATTATCTTATAATTTTATTTACTTAAGGGTCCACAAACCCCGAGCCCCAACCACATGAGGTTATACCGAGCCCTACTGAGTCTTGTGCTTTTTCTCTTGCTGTCCTGCCAGGCCATGGCACAGGAAGGCAACACCGAACTCGCCATAGAAGAACTGAAGCTGCAAGCCGTGAACGACACGGCGTTCACCCTGCACACCACCAACATCTCCGGTAATCTGGTTACCTACAACGGTCCGCTGCCTGTGCGCATCAATGGCAACCTGCAGGAGGTCAGCTTCACAGAAGGGGAGGCCCGCTTCTCGCTTCCCGCTAAAGTCAACCTGGTACAGGTAAGCGCCAACATCGGTGCCCACACCATCGCCCGGATTTACCGCCTTGACGCTGAGGCCGAGCACGGCGTCAGCAATTTCCCCATGTGGCTTACCATCCTGCCTCCGCTCATTGCCATCGTGCTGGCCCTGGTCTTCCGGGAGGTGCTGCTGGCGCTGTTCGCTGGCATCTGGGTGGGTGGTTTCGTTGTCTACGGACTGTCTTTCAAGGCGATTTTCACGGGCCTACTCGCCGTCGCCGACACTTACTTGATTACCGCCCTCACCGACTCTGACCATGTTTCGGTCATCATTTTCTCGATGCTGATAGGGGGAATGGTGGCCATCATTTCCAAAAACGGAGGTATGGCAGGGGTCGTGAATTTGCTCTCCAGGTATGCCAAATCAGCCAAGAGCACACAAGTGGTGACTTGGGTATTGGGTATAGCCATTTTCTTTGACGACTATGCAAATACTTTGATTGTGGGGAACACCATGCGCCCCGTGACGGACAAGCATCGCATCTCACGCGAAAAACTGGCTTACCTTGTGGACAGCACCGCTGCACCCGTGGCCGCTATTGCCTTTGTGACCACTTGGATAGGGGCGCAGCTGGGCTATATCAAGGACGCCGCTACTACGCTAGGGATACAGGAAGGCGCCTACTCGCTCTTTTTCCACTCTCTGGAGTACGCCTACTACCCTGTCCTGACACTGGTGTTCATGCTGCTGCTGATCCTGATGAACCGCGACTTCGGCCCGATGCACCGGGCGGAGGAGCGCGCCCGAATTACCGGAGCCGTGAGCGCCCACCGCGAGGACAGCCGCAGCGACGCCAGGCAGCAGATGGAGATGGCCGAGTTTGACGCCGTTGACCCTGCCCGGACCCGGGCCTTCAANGCGCTGCTACCGGTCTTGGTCGTGATTTTCGGGACAGTCGTCGGGCTGTTGTACACCGGCTATAATCCTGTAACCTGGGAGGATGCCACCATTGGCTTCCTGACGAAACTCTCCATGACCATCGGCGATTCCAACTCATACGTGGCGCTGGTGTGGGCTTCCTTATCTGGTGCGGTAGTGGCTATCCTGCTGACCACGAGCCAGCGCATCATGAGCCTGAATGAGACGATGGAGGCGCTGTTGATTGGCTTCAAGACGATGCTGCCGGCCATGCTCATCCTGATACTGGCTTGGTCGCTGGCGACGGTGACAAAGGAGCTCTACACGGCTGAATACCTGACCTCACTTTTCTCGGGCAATGTGTCGCCTGCCTTCCTGCCGGTGATTACGTTCTTCCTGGCGGCCACCATCGCTTTCTCGACCGGCTCCAGTTGGGGCACCATGGCCATCCTATACCCCCTGATGCTGCCGGCCACTTGGTATGTGTGCCAGATGAACGGCATGGGATTGGAGGAAACCATGCCGATTATGTACAATGTCATTGCGGTGGTGTTGGCCGGCGCTGTGTTCGGCGACCATAGCTCGCCCATCTCGGATACTACCATCCTCAGCTCGCTCGCCTCCGGCTGCAACCATATTGACCACGTCAAGACACAGCTCCCTTATGCGGTCACTGTCGCGCTGGTGGCCAACCTGGTATGCACCACCCTCTCCAGTTGGGGGGTGCATTGGTTCCTGGTATACCTGATTGGCATTGCGGTGCTGTGGGGAATCATCAGGCTGCTGGGCAAGAAGGTGAGCCATGAGCCTGCACTGGCCGAAGTCATGGCGAGATAAAAGCAAGAAAGGCTGCCCTCAGGGCAGCCTTTCTTATGCACAAGTCGCTTCCATTAAAAGTCGAGGCGGTAAAAATCATGCACCACGGTGCGGGCTCCGTAGCTTTCTTTGTAGCTCACCAGCCCCTCATTCAGGTATAGCCCTTGTTGCTCCGTGGACACCCCGAAACTGAAGTATTTCTTGTGAGGGTATACCTGCGTAATCAGGTGGTCGGTCAGGTAGTCGAGGGCAGCTATTTCGCGGCCGCGTGCATTAGCGGCTATGTACTGGCAATGGGCCACGGTGGCTGACTCATAAACTACCATACCTGCCACTATTACCTTCCCCTCTCGAACTGTGTATAAACGTATGTTATCAGGAAAAGCAGCGGCTAAGTACTTTAACTCATCTGAGGTATGGGCCGGCTTAAGGCTATACTTCTCCCCCAGCACCTCCTCCACCAATTGCATGTATACCTCATAGTCATTGCTCTCATTCACTGTTATGCCATGTTGTGCAGCTTGTTTTAGCTTGCGTTTGCGCAGTGTAGTAAAAGGCAAGCTATTGTCGAGCATGATAACAGAATTCAAGGCACGTTGGTATAATGTTGCGTTGTTGCGAAACAAGGCGTACAAATCCTCCTCAGCTGGAAGTTGGTGATAGATGTAAGGTATAGCTTTATAGTAAAGTGTTTTGAAGCCGTGCTCTTGGCTATACCTGGTCAGGGCATGAAACAGCTCCAGCATGAGCGGCGCTTTCATCGCCTTCCCGCTCACCAAGCCGCCATAACTCAATCCTGCGTGTGAATGCAACTCGGCTCCCACGGCATTGGCAGGCAGCACCGCCACCAGCTTATTTTTCCGGTAGAACAGGAGTGAATAATCCTCAAAGCGGTCGGCATGGTACTCCATGTAGTCGCGCAACAGCAGGAAGGTGCCGTTCTTGGAGGCACGCACAAAGGCATCCCATTCTGACTTGTCCCGCTCGCTATACCTGACTATCGTTATCATCTGTAATTAGGTTCGGCGTGCGTATACAAACAATCTGCACCCCTACGTCTTAAACTCCTAAGCTCTCTAACTCTGATTATCTGTTCAGCACAATCCGGAAGGTTGTTCCCTTGCCCACCTCCGATGCCTTGACGTATAGCCTGCCGCGGTGATAGTTGTCGATGATGCGCTTCGCCAGGGCCAACCCGAGGCCCCAGCCACGCTTCTTGGTGGTATAGCCCGGCAGGAAAACCGTATCCATCTTGCTCTTGGCTATACCTTTGCCGGTGTCTGCAATGTCCAGGGCTATCTGGCTCTTGCCGAGCAGCGACAGGTTCAGGTTGATGCTGCCCCTGCCCTCCATCGCGTCCACGGCGTTCTTGCAGATGTTCTCAATCACCCAGTCAAACAGCGGCACGTTCACCTTGGCTGTGATATCAGGCGCGAAGCTGGACGAAACGCAAATCTCCACTTTGCTGGAAATCCTGTTCTGCAGGTAATTGATGGCGTTTTCCGTCACCTGCAGGATGTTTTCGTCGCGCAGCAGCGGCACGGAACCGATGTTGGAGAAGCGCTCCGTAATGATTTCCAGCCGCCGGATGTCTTTCCAAAGCTCTGCCGTGATGGGCTCGTTCTCGAACTTGGGGCTCGACTTCATGTACTCGTACCAGGCCATGAGCGAGGAGAGCGGCGTGCCCAGTTGGTGTGCTGTCTCCTTGGCGAGGCCCACCCATACCCTGTTCTGCTCCGCCTTGCGGGAATAGCTGAAGGCGAAGTAGGCCATCAACGCAAAACAGGCGATGACCATCAGCTGCACGTAAGGGTAGTAGCGCAGCTGCGAGAGCAAAGCGGAGTCTTTGTAGAACACATAGTTCTCAGAACCTTCGGCCCAGGGCACCACGATGGGCGCATGCTGGCTCTTCATCTTCTCAATTTCGCGCTGCAGCAGCTCGTTTTTGCGCTCGTCTGCAATGTTCTCTGGGAAGCTGATGTTCTTATAGTCGAGTATGTTCTCTTTCTCGTCCGTCAGGATAACGGGCACGGTGGTGTTGGAGGAAAGAATCTCCTCCTCAATGAAAACGATGTTGTCGTCGCTGGGCGCGTTAATCATGTAGCGCAGGCCTTTGGCGTATAGCTGCACCAGCTCCTGTTCCCTTTCCGATAACTTACTGACTAGAATGTTTGTATACGTGATGGTAGCCGCCCCAATGATGAGCGCCACGATGACTACAATAAACTTTATTCGGTTCTTCTGCGAATAGATGGGTATCATGAAGGCTACACGAAAATTGTCGGAAATTAGTATAAATAAATTAATAAGGTCAAGGAAGTTTCATTTTAATCATCAAACCTGTAATTTTGCACTTTAGTATTCCGAACGTAAATTATGCTTCAGAACTTTAAAGCAATCAGCCTGTCCTACAAGAAAGCGCCGCTGGATATCAGGGAACTGATTGCCTTAGATGAGAATTCGTGCAGGCTATTTCTTCAGACGCTGAAAAGCTTTATTCAGGCTTCCGATATTCTGGTGCTCTCTACCTGCAACCGCACCGAAGTCTACTACAACGCCGATGTCGATTACAGCACCGAGATAGTGAAGCTACTCGGTATCACCAAAGGCATCCAAAATATAACCCAATACCTTGATTTCTTCACCATCCTGAACGAGCACGACGATGCCGTGCAGCACCTGTTTGAGGTGAGCATGGGGCTGGAGTCGCAGGTGGTGGGCGATATGCAGATTACGAACCAGGTGAAGCAGGCCTACCAATGGGCAGCCGATAACGAAACCGCCGGTCCTTTTCTGCACCGCCTGATGCACACCATCTTCTTCACCAACAAGCGCGTGGTGCAGGAGACGGCTTTCCGCGACGGCGCCGCTTCCACATCCTACGCCGCCATCGAGCTGATTGAGGAGCTGACCGCCGATGTGATTGCGGAGCCGAAGATACTGGTGGTTGGCCTGGGTGAGATTGGCGCCGATGTGTGCCGCCACCTGAAGGACAAAGGCTACCAGCATGTGAAAATCACCAACCGCACCCTGACCAAGGCGCAGCACCTGGCTGAGGAGTGTGGCCTGGAGGTGCTCCCTTTCGAGGACATGGTGCAGGGGCTCAAGGAAGCGGATGTGGTTATCTCCTCCGTTGCCCGCGAGACGCCTTTCTTCACCAAGGAGATGGTGCAGCGCCTCAACGTACTGACATTCAAATTCTTCATTGACCTGTCGGTGCCGCGGAGTGTTGAGGCTGAGGTAGAGGCCGTTCCGGGCGTGCTGGTGTACAACATCGATACCATTCAGAACAAAGCGTCAGAGGCGCTACAGCAGCGCATCAATTCCGTGCCGAAGGTGAGGGAAATCATACTGGAGTCAATTGAGCAGTTCAACGACTGGTCGAAGGAGATGATGGTGTCCCCTACCATCAACAAGCTGAAGAATGCGCTGGAGACTATCCGTCAGGAGGAAATGGCCCGCTACATGAAAAAGCTTGGCCCCAAGGAGGCGCAACTAATCGACAACATCACCAAATCCATGATGCAGAAGGTCATCAAGTTGCCGGTGTTGCAATTAAAGGCGGCCTGCAAGCGCGGTGAAGCCGAGACGCTAATAGACCTGCTCAACGACCTGTTCGACCTGGAGAAGCAATCGACTGAGCATATCCAATAGTACCTATACCTATAAAACAGGAGAGGCTGGTTGAAATCAACCAGCCTCTCCTGTTTTATAGGTATAGGTACTTGCCTCAGGTATAGCTTTGCTTTGGCCTAGTTCGTATCCTCCTTCAGGAGTCTCCTTCCGGTCAGAAACAAGCAGGCAAGCACAACGACAAATAAAATGGATTTACCTACCAGGTAACCTACTCCATATTCTGAAAGCTTCGAGAATTCAAGTGAGAATACAGAATAGCCTGTCAGAACAGCCAAGACCAGCAGCACGATGAACAGAAAAGTCCTCATAGAAAAAAAGCTTGCAACGCAGGGGCAAAGCCCCTGCGTCTGTGTTACTTGGTAACGATGGTTGTAGTAGGCGAATAAATGCCCCAGGTGATGGCGTTCAACAGGCCATCCACGAAGGTATGCGTAATGGTAACGCTGTAGTTCTGTGCCCCTCCTGCCATCTCTGACGGGTTAGAAACGCTTACCGGAGCCAAGCCATAAATCAGGTAATGGTTCATCTTTTTCACCTGGACGTTGGATTGCGGTCCGCTGCCTACAGTGTGCGTATAGGTGTAGCATGAGGTAAAAGACAGGGACATAGCTACCCCTGCTGCGAGCGAAAATAACTTTCTTTTCATCTTAAATAAATATATAAAGGTTGGAACATCAAATATATACTTATTAAGATATTAACGAAAACAACAATTAGTATTTATTTTCCTCTGCAAAATACTACTGACAAGGCAGTCTCCTTTAAAGAGCCCGTTCGGTGCCTTTATAATTTTTAATCGGAAAATACTGCCCAGCAGAAAACCCCTTGCCGGGCCTCACTCGGCACAGAAACATCCAGACCAATATAAGTTTTGGGCAAAAAGAGCAGAGTTTTTAAACCAACTGTTGCTTTATATGAGTATTAATATATATATTTGCACAAGTCATTCGATTTAATGGAAACAGTTCTGCCTTTCCTACCGATGGCTGCCGCCCCTATACCTTCAACTCCGCTTTGTGACAAGCTAAGAGAACAGACCACTTGCCAGTACTTATCTATAAACCATAGCACTAGTCGATGAAAAGAATCTCTACTCTAATTAGCTTTATCACCATTATCCTTTTAAGCTCCTGCAGCAACCATCCGCAACCGAATGCCCTCACAGGCGCATCTGGCAACAAAATGGCGAAACCTGCAGACGCTGATTACCAACTGGTGGCCAACAGGCCGTCCATGAAAAGCGCCGACGCGGATGCGAACTGGGTGGCCACATCCAACCCCAACGCAGCCGTGACCCCACGCATGGCCCGCATGAGCGCTGTGGCGCTTTCTGCCGCCACTACTGTAGAGGGACATGACATCCTGAAGAAAGAAGTAGAAAAAGCAATGCGAACCAGCCAGGCCAAGGCTAAGAGAGAGAAGCCAAAAACCGGGAAGGCCCCTGCTCAGAGGAAAGCTGGATTGAGTCTATAAGGGGTATTTCAACGCCGGTGCAAGAGGCGGACTGAGAGTTGTTTTATTGGAGCGGAATCTTAGTGAAGGTATGCTTCTTTTAAGTGAATAGAAAAAGCCAAAGGTCCCCGACAGCTTTATGAGAAGGTGTCGGAGACCTTTGGCTTTTTGATGGGTGCAGCCCCAATGACTGCGGTGAGCGTCAGGCTGGCGCCTAAATATCGATGCAGCATTCTTCCAGGCAATCTATCACGTCAATCAGTTTAGGGATGGAAAGCGAATAGTAAATCTTGGTTCCAACCTTAAAAGAAGACAATACACCTTTGTCTTTGAGTGTAATAAGGTGTTGAGAAGCAATCGCCTGTGGCAAATCAAGATATTTATAAATCTCAGTAACCGTCATTTTCTCCTCCTTGCCGAGCAAGTCCACTATCGCCAGTCTTTTTGGGTGAGCCAATACCTTCAGCATGGCAGCAGCCTTATCTATTTTCTTAGATTCAATTCTAGATAACAAACTTTTCATAATTAATAATTATACCTAACAGTTTCTACATACATTTAAACAATTCAATTCATATTAAGATATATACGACAATAGCGACATTTAGCTGATTACCAACGAAGGATTTTCAGTAATTTTCGCTCATGGACACATATCACGTACTTGGCCTCATGTCAGGCACCTCTTTAGACGGCCTGGATTTGGCATTTTGTAGATTTACGTATAAAAACGAAAATTGGATATATGAAATACTTAATGCTACTACATTAGTATATTCTAATACATGGATTGACTCTCTCCGGGAAGCCGAGACCTGCAGCGGTCAGCAGTTAGTAGCACTTGACCATGCCTACGGCCGCTACCTGGGTGAGCAGGTCCGTCGCTTCGTAACCGACACAGGTATACAGCCTGACTTCATCTCCTCCCACGGCCATACCATCTTCCACCAACCCGACAAACACATCTCCCTGCAGATAGGCAACGGCGCCTATCTGGCCGCCCATGCACAGCTTCCTGCGGTCTGCGATTTCCGCACCCTCGACATCGCGCTAGGCGGGCAAGGCGCCCCTCTCGTGCCTATAGGCGATGAATTGCTGTTCAGCGAGTACGACTTCTGTATTAACCTGGGAGGTATAGCCAATGTTTCGTACCAGAAGAACGGCCAACGTTTGGCTTTTGATATATGTGCCTGCAATATGTTATTGAATCACCTGGCCAATAGTCTGGGCAAAAGTTATGACGCCGATGGGTTGCTGGCCCGAAGCGGTAGTCTGCAGCAGGACCTGCTCGAGCAGCTCAACGCGCCGGCTTACTTCACAGAGGCTCCGCCGAAGTCGCTTGGCAAGGAGTGGGTACTGGAAAACAGCCTGCGCACCATCGACAGCCACAACTCCTCCGCCGAAGACAAGCTCCGCACCGTCTGCCAGCACATCGCTTTTCAGCTGAAGCAGGCGCTGCGACCGCTGCACCCCGGTCGGCACCGCGTGCTACTGACCGGAGGCGGGGCCTTCAACCTATACCTGGTGGAGCTGCTGGAGCAATTGCTGGGCCCAGAGTACAGCGTGGAAGTACCAGAGCCGGAGGTCGTTTCCTTCAAGGAGGCCTTGATTTTTGCTTTCCTAGGCGTGCTACGCTGGCGCGGGGAACACAACTGCCTGCGCAGTGTCACAGGGGCAAGCCACGACAACGTAGGGGGCGCCATCTACCTAGGTTAGCGGCAAGCCCGCTTATTTTGTACCTTTGCGCCATAATCCTTAACAAGACCTAACGAAACATATGCATGAAAGAGCTGCTGGCTAAGTTTGAGAACAAGCAACCTGAGATAGTTTTTGAATGGAAGGACCCAGAGACTGAGGCGGAAGGCTGGGTGGTAATCAACTCCCTCCGAGGCGGTGCGGCCGGTGGGGGCACGCGCATGCGCAAGGGCTTGGATAAAAGAGAAGTAGAGTCGCTGGCCAAAACGATGGAGGTGAAGTTCACCGTATCGGGTCCGGCCATAGGCGGCGCCAAGTCAGGCATCAACTTCGACCCGGCAGACCCGCGCAAGCGGGGCGTGCTGGAGCGCTGGTACAAAGCGGTGATTCCCCTGCTCAAGAGCTACTACGGCACCGGAGGCGACCTGAACGTGGACGAAATCCATGAGGTGATTCCCATCACAGAGGACTACGGCCTGTGGCATCCGCAGGAAGGCGTGGTGAACGGTCACTTCAACGCCACCGAGCCACAGAAGATAAACAAGATTGGGCAGCTGCGCCAGGGGGTTATCAAAGTGATTGAGGACCCTGCCTACACGCCAGCCGCCGCCCGCAAATACACCATTGCCGACATGATTACTGGGTATGGCGTCGCGGAGGCCGTGCGCCATTACTATACCTTGTGGGGCGGCGACTTTGCGAGCAAGCGCGCCATTATACAAGGCTGGGGCAATGTAGGGGCCGCTGCGGCTTTCTACCTGGCCTCCAGAGGTGTTAAGATAATCGGCATCATAGACAGGGCCGGTGGCCTGATTAATCCCAGTGGATTCTCCTTTGAGGAGATACGGGAACTGTTCCTCGGCCGCCAGGGCAACGCGCTATACGCTGACAACCTGCTTTCGTTCGAAGAGATGAACAACCGCATCTGGTCGTTGGGTGCGGAGATATTCATTCCGGCTGCGGCTTCGCGACTTGTCACCAGAGGGCAGTTGGAGCAGATGATCAGCAGCGGTCTGGAGGTAATATCCTCCGGCGCCAACGTTCCGTTCCAGGACCCGGAAATCTTCTTCGGCCCTACCGGCGAGTTTGCTGACCGGAGCGTCTCCGTTATACCTGACTTCATCGCCAACTGCGGCATGGCCCGTGTTTTTGCTTACCTCATGGAGAACGAGGTGGAAATCACGGATGAGGCCATCTTCTCTGACATTTCCAACACCATCTACAACGCGCTGGAGAAGACACAGGTGAAAAACCAGTCAAAGACAGAGATTGCCAAGGCGTCGTTCGAAATCGCACTCAGCCAGTTACTATAGTTCTTGCCCAATGGATTACAGAGAGTATCTTTCTTATGAGTTCTTAGGCAACACGGTGTCTGCATACCTGTGGTTTGTAGGCATCCTGCTGTTTGGCTACATCATCAAAACGCTCCTCTCTAAGCTTATCACCAGTATTATCTTCCGGCTGGTGAAGCGGTTTTCGGACGAAGAGAGTCAAGTGAGCCTAAGGCGACACCTCATAGAGCCGCTGGAGATGGTGGTGTTC
This sequence comes from Pontibacter roseus DSM 17521, assembly GCF_000373265.1. Classification (GTDB taxonomy): domain Bacteria; phylum Bacteroidota; class Bacteroidia; order Cytophagales; family Hymenobacteraceae; genus Pontibacter; species Pontibacter roseus. The sequence goes on along the minus strand of NZ_KB890761.1, from coordinate 412,246 downwards.
CTGGTATTCCTGTTTTTTGCGGTCAACGTGCTCCAGTATCCCACGCCACCGGACGCCAAAGGTGACCCGCTCCTAAAGGTTATCCTGATGCGCGTGTTCCATGTTTTCGTCATTGTAGCCATTACCTGGGTCATCATCCGCTTCATCGACTTCATAGCGCTGGTGTTTCAGAAACGGGTCTCCCACCCCTCCTCCAAGCTCAACGACCAACTGGTCCCTTTCTTCAAGGATTTCATCAAGGTGCTGGTGGCTATCTTCTCTTTTCTGGTGGTACTGGGCTCCGTGTTCGGAGTGAATGTGGCAGGTATGGTGGCCGGCTTGGGTGTGGGTGGTCTAGCCATCGCGTTCGCTGCCAAGGAAAGCCTGGAGAACCTGCTGGCCTCCTTCACCATCTTTCTGGACCATCCCTTTGTGGTAGGCGACTTGGTGGAAGTGGGCGGCATCACGGGCGTAATTGAGAAGATAGGCTTCCGCAGTACCCGCATCCGTACGCTGGAGAAAACCTTTGTGACGGTGCCAAATAAGAGCATGATTGACAAGCCGCTCAACAACCTGACGCTTCGCACCTTCCGGCGGGTGAAGTTCGACCTCAGGCTGACCTATGATACCACCTCGGAGCAAATCAAAGCCATCACGACCGAGCTGCAGCAGTACATCGATGCGCATCCGCAGACGAATCAAGACGGCCGCGTGCGTTTTCAGGACTTTGGCACCAGTTCGAAAGATGTGATGGTGCTGTATTTCGTGGAACTGCTCGATTGGAACGAATACATCAATGTAAAGGAAGAGATTGCCTACAAGATTGTGGAAATCGTTGAGAGACATGGCGTACAGTTCGCCATCCCTGCCCAGACGCTGCACTTTCACAAAGCAAACACAAAGCACATGCGCAAGCTGCCCGAGCCGGCACATTTCCCGGCCACTGATATGCAGTAAGCACAAATAAAAAAGCCGGAGAAACTCCGGCTTTTTTTTCACCCTTATATTTTCAATCTGCGTTCTTCCTGACGATATATAACCTTTCAGGGAGTCAGCCAGATTATCATCTCTTAACCTTAAACATCAACAAAATCTTGATTTTGTAATTTTGATTTCTTTAACGGCCCACGCGCCATCTGGTTGTATCCTAAACAGTATTTTTTTTATAAACACACCTATAAGCAAGGTAAACTACACCTTAACAGAGCATGTAAGTAAAATATAACCTTTACAATATTGACATCAGACCTTTGATGGCACAGGCTGCTTCACTTCCTTAAGACAAGTATGCAAGTGGGTCCGGGGCTTAGTCGAAGTCGAAGTACTCGTTTTCTTGTAGCTCTACTTTCTTTTCCTCCTTCTTAGCAGGTTTCTTGCCGCGGAACAGGTCGCGCAGCTCTTTGCCTTCCTGTTTCAGGTCGGTTTTTATCTTCTCGCGCACCCGCTCGTTATCATAAGCTATCTTGAAGCTGTTCTCCTTTCCCTTCACGCTCAGGAAAAGCATGCTGCTGCCCGCGTCGGTGTCCTCTGCCACCACGCCATACACAGAGTCCTTGTCTGGGCGTCGGCCCTTCAGCAGAGGCAGCTTGATTTTGTAGTCCATGTCCTGGTCAAAGGTATGGGTGCCGGATATAGACACGGAAGGTATAGAAGAGAGGTTGGAGCGGATGTCCATCTCCGGAATGTAAATGGTGCGCTGCTGTATCCAGAAGCTGTTACTCAGCTCCGCAAACTGCATGTTGGCTAACTCTGACCGCTTCACGAACGCCGACATCTTCTGCATCGGCGCGAAGCTAATCAGCTGGCCATCGCGCACGGTTGCGGCAATCTCAGCCTGTAGCAGGTCGGTCTTGGTGTTCAGGTGGCTGTCAAAGTATACCTCCGACACGATGTTGGCCGTAAGCCTGCCGCGCAGGTGGCGGTCCATGATAAACGCCTGCCCGAAGTTCTCGAACACATAGAACAGGCTGTCAACACTCATGTTGCTGAGCTTTGTCGCAGTATTGACCACGATGTGGTTGCGGTTGCGGGCATCCAGGATACCGCGCACGGCAAAGTTGCCGCCAATAGCGTTGAATGAGATGTTAGGGCTGGATACGACCTGGTTGCGCAGCTTCACTTCCCCTTTGATGTTCTCGCCCCTGAACCGCCTGAAATTCGCCTTGCGGATGGAGGCGCTCAAGTCAAAAGCTATGTCAGGAGACACGTTGAACTTATACCCTGTGGCAGCACTGGCCTGACGGGAGGCCGCAGGCGTGTTCAGCTCCTCGCTGAGAAGCTGGTCAAAGTTGAGGTAGTTGCTGTTGAAATCGGCCTCCACCAGCAGGCGCTGTTTGTCCAGCAGCAGCCACGCCATTACATTGCGGAACATGCCGTTCAACACAAAGTCTGAGTCTCCTAGTCTGCCCTTGAAATCCGACACCGCCACATCGTTCTTCTTGAAGATGAAGTTGCCATACAGGCCCGAGAATGGCATCGGCATCTCCTGCAGTCCTAACGACACGTTGTGCAGCGTAATGTCGCCTGTAGTGCTCAAAGTGCTGTTTCCGGGCTTGGCTTTGAACTCATTCAGGTTTCCTGCGAAGGCGATGCGCACATCAGCCAGGCCACTCCCACTGTGCACCTGCTCCAGCTTCAGCAGTCCCACTACGTAGCCTACGTCCAGCATACCTTTGGCATCAAATGCCAGGTAGGGGTCGTTGAAGTTGCGGTAAACGAGGTTGCCGGAAAATGGGCGCTTGTTCAGTATACCTTTCAGATTCTTCAGTTCCAGCACAGAAGTGCTTGCATCGCGCTTTGCGCCATTGGTGAAGCTACCCTCCAGGTTCAGCCCCTCCACCTTTTGCTTCACATCAGGATGGTAGAAGGAGGCGTTACGGCACCCGAAGCTGAAAGTAACGTGTGGTATGGCTTTCGCCCCTGCCTTGCCTTTGATGGCGCCGCTGAAGAAGATGTCTCCTTCACTACGATATTGGCTGTACTCCTTCGTTATGTGCTGTGGCAGCAGTGACAGCAGCGATTGTATATCGGTATTTTTGCCTTCCAGTTTCAGGTCCAGTTCCGTGGTGCCGCCGTAGGCAATGGCCCCGCCCACTTCGTAGGCGGCACCCTCTACCTGCACCACCGACGGTTGCAGCGCGATGGTCTTGGCCTCCCGGTTGATGGTCAGCGCCGTGTTCAGGTCCACTGCCTTGCCCTTGAAATACTCCCCTTTGCCTATGCGGAGCGTCTGCACAGTAGCTTTGCCAGTCGATTCCAGCGCAATGGTTTCTGAAGAGATAACCAGTGTGGCCTCCAGCCGCTGCGCCTGCGCCTGATAGTCTTGATCCAGCAGCAGGTCGGAGTAGCGTATGGCCACGTTACTGAGGTTGATTCTTTCTAGGTTGAAGGAGAAATCCTCAGAGCCAGCCGTAGTAGAGTCAGATTTGAGTATGTCGTAGTTGTGCTGTCCGTTTTGAAGCACCCTCACGTGCAGCGAGCCGTTTTCCATGTGGAGCTGCTTCACGCTATACCTGCCCCTTAAGATGTCAAAGAGGCTGAAGGTGAAGTATAGCTTCTCCGCCTGGGCCAGCGACTCCTCACTTCCCTCTACGCCCTCTATCACCTTCACCTGGTCCAGCGCCACAGCCACCTGCGGAAACTTCTCAAACAGGGAAAGCGATATTTTCGCCACCTCCACCTTCGTCTTGATGTGCTTGTTCGCCTCTGTCACGAAAAGGCCCACAATCTTATCCTGATACGTGTACACTAACCCCACAGAAATGCTTATCACCGCCACCATTGCCAAGGTGAGGTAAAATAGCACTTTTTTCACAATCCGTTTGCGCTCCAAGTGAAAGTTCAGATTTTAAGCATCTTACAAAAGCTAAAGGTACTGCAGTTAATAGAGGCGAACAATAGCCGCTGAGGCCTGAAAAAAAATTTAGGCAATTTTTTTTCAAATGTTTTGCAGTTAAAAAAAAACGCCCCATATTTGCATCATCAAACGGGGACAAAAGGTCAACGAGACGATAAAAGGGGTGTTAGCTCAGCTGGTTCAGAGCACCTGCCTTACAAGCAGGGGGTCACTGGTTCGAATCCAGTACGCCCCACAAAAGGACAACGGAAAGTTGTCCTTTTTTTATGTCCATACTTTTCAGAATCAGCCTGTTTGCCCCCCTCGGCAGCTGAACATCATACCTTCCTATCTAAGCTAACGCACACCAAGCCTTACCTGGTATACCTGCATTGGCAAAGTGCCTATACCTATAGCGGAACAGAAACACGTTATACCTAGCTGCTTGAGAGAGCAGCATCTCAGGTGAGAAGTAATCATATAGAGTGGTTTATCTAGTCAGGAACTGCTGGTGCAGCGCTAATACTTGAGGAATGATGAGTTGCCTGTCGTCATTGTACACAACGTGGTTAGCTCGGGCTATCTTCTCCTCTTCGGAGAGTTGCTTGCTGATGATGGCTTTGATGTCTGCTTCGGTGCGGTGCGGGTCACGTTTCAGCAGCCGCTTTAGGCGCACGTCAAGGGGAGCAGAGACTACGATGACCTCATCCATCTGCCGCCATGATTCCGATTCAAACATAAGCGCCGCCTCTTTGATGACGTACGGAGCTGACGCATTGGCTGAAGCCCAGTCCTCAAAGTCTGTCCCGACGTGCGGGTGCACCAGGGCATTCAGCCGCGCCAGGCGCTCCGGGTTGTTGAAGACAATGGCAGCAAGGTAAGTCCGGTCGAGCTGGCCTGTCTCGGTATAGGAGGCCTCTCCAAATGCATCCTGAAGTTCCTGCCTCAAAAGGAGATTGTGGTGCATCACCCATTTCGCGCGGGTGTCGGCATCATAGGTAGGTATACCCAGCACCTGAAACATGCGGCATACGATAGATTTGCCCACGCCTATACCTCCAGTTACTCCTACCTTTAACATCTGCTCCCTCTATTCTAAAATGGCTTTTATGCGCTCCGGCCACAGCGACACGCTGCGGGCTCCGGCAGGTTTTTGTACCAACTCGGGCGTCACAGTGGAATCCTGCTTGTTGTACTTCGCAAAATCCACCACTGCTCTGAAGGCGTTCGCATTGATGATGGCACCTGAGTCTTCCAAGGCAAGATAGCGGATGAGCAGCACCTGTGGCCGCAGCGCCACCTCTCTTTGAAGCGGTACGTTGACTAATTCTGGCGTCACCAGCATTTCGCGCTGCTGCAAAGGCTTTATCCTTACCGACACGGTCGCCTCGCTGATATCGGCCTGCACCAAGGGCTTGTTGTCAAACTCAATGGGCACATTCACCTTGGCATTCTCTGTGAGATTGGTGGCAGGAAGGCGCAGTAGGAAGGGGCTCGGCAGGCTGTCTACCATAGAGGAAGGCCCTCTGAACGTGATGGTGTCCGGCGAAATGCGCACCGGCCTTAGCAGGGCATGGCGGTCATCGGTCACCTTCTGACTAGGGTCGAGTTGGAGCGGGATGCGCCTATTTACCTGGTTGTTGAAGTTGAAGAAAAGCGTATCCGTCACCACGAAGTTCAACTGCAGGCCGTCCATAGCGTTCACCAAGGCTGGCCGCAAGGCAGACCCCAATAGGTAGTTGTTGCGCGGTAGGTTCCGGATATAGATTTCCGCAGGCTGCACCTCCACTTTGAGTGACTTTCGCAGCAGCTTCCAGCCTTTGCCAGTGACATTCACCGTGACCTCCTCAGGCAGGGGCTTGATGGGCACCAGGCGTTGATCATTGTACACAAACCGGATGGGATAAGTGGTCTGCGTGGAGTAGCTTTTATTGAGTGCGTTGAGGAGCCAGAAAGTAGAGGCCGCCACAAAACAGAGCACCACTATTCTCCAGTAGTGCTCTGTTTGAGGCTTAAACGGCCTTACAAACCATAGAATGATATTTCGGGCTTTCTCAAACGACAAGTTCTCTTATCCTTATTGCACTTTAGAGGTGGCTTCCAGCGAGATAGCGGATTTATCGAACACCAGGCGTATGCCTTTGTCTACCTCTATCTCTACGGTGTCTTCATTTACTGCTGTTAAACGGCCATGCAGCCCTCCTATTGTAACAACTTGCATGCCTTTTGTCAGCTCTTCACGAAACTTTTTCTGGTCCTTCGCCTTTTTCTGCTGTGGCCGAATCATGAAGAAATAGAAAACCAGGATAATGGCACCAAACATGAGCAGCTGAGGCAGCATGCCTCCGTCTGGTGCGGCTTGTAAGAATATCGTTTGCATAAATCAGGTTAAACTCCGGTCAAGGAGGGTTTACTAGTTGAGTTTTACCGGGCCATCGGCACCAGCAGTAGGCATGCTAGAGCCTTGCACGTTACCTTTCATGGCAACTCGCACGATGTTCGGCTCTGTGTTGGCTCGGATTGTCACAGTAGGTGACTGCTGTCCGACCTTGCCGTTGCTATCGAATCTCACTTTCACTTCGCCTTTCTCACCTGGGGCTACCGGGTCTTTCGTCCAGTCAGGGGCAGTACAGCCGCATGAAGCAGAGGCGCTTTCAATCACAAGCGGTGTCTTGCCTGTGTTGGTGAACGTGAAGGTATGCTCCACAATCTCACCCTGCTTGATGGTGCCGAAGTCATACTCTGACTCATTGAACGACATCACAGCCGCAGTCTCAGAGGTTGATGTCTGGCCGGTCGGCACTACGTTCGGGTTGTCAATCTGCTGTGGCTGCTCTGCTGCTGCAGTTTCTGTGCTGGCAGTGGCTTCCGACTCTGTTGTGTTGTTCTGGTCGCAGCTGGTCACTACCATGGCAGCACCCAGCGCAAAGGCTAATAAGAAGTTCTTTTTCATATCAGGTTAACAGCTTAAGTCTTTATTATAGTTTCGAAATGATATGCTGTGCAAATTCCATCGTGCTGGCACGACCGCCTAAGTCACCGGTGCACTCCTCTTTGTTGGCAAGAGTGGCTTCCAGTGCTTTTTCGATGCGGTTGGCTTCATCCTTCAAGTCGATGTGGTGCAGCATCATGATAGCCGAACGCAACAGTGCCGTTGGGTTTGCCTTGCCCTGGCCTGCTATGTCTGGAGCAGAGCCATGCACGGCCTCAAATATGGCCATGTCGTTGCCGATGTTGGCACCGGAAACCACACCTAATCCGCCTACCAGGCCAGCGCACAAATCAGATAGGATGTCACCAAACAGGTTGGTAGTCACCAGCACATCAAACTGCTCTGGCTTCACCACCAGCTGCATGCACATGTTGTCGATGATTTTGTCGTCGGCCTGTATCTCCGGATAGTCTTTAGAAATCTTGGCGAACTCGTCCAGGAACAGTGCTCCAGCGCTTTTCAGGATGTTGGCCTTGTGCACGGCTGTCACCTTTTTGCAGCCATGCTTGCGGGCATACTCAAACGCAGCACGTATGATTTTCTGGCATCCTACGCGGGTCAGGCGGGCCACTGAGTCAGATATCTGCAGGCGCTCGTCAAACATCTCCAGGCCTGAGTACAGCCCTTCCGTGTTCTCGCGGAATAGCACCAGGTTCACGTTATCAAACCGAGTGGTCACGCCAGGAGTGGTTTTGGCTGGCCTTACGTTGGAGTACAGGTCAAACATCTGCCTGAGCTGCACATTGATGCTCTTGAAGCCTTTGCCTACCGGTGTGGTGATGGGCCCCTTCAGAGCGACTCTGTTCTTTTCAAGAGAAGCGATAAGCGTGGCAGGAATCAATTCCCCAATCGCATCGAAGGTAGTCTGTCCGGCGTTCTCTTCGTCCCAGCTGATGGGCACGTTAGCGGCGCTAAAGATGGCCTTTACTGCTTCCGTTATCTCTGGCCCTATCCCGTCTCCAGGAATCAGTGTTATCTCTCTCATGTATTAAAGTTCTTTCCTACTATTGATTTCGTTGATAAGTGAATCCACGTCACCCAGCAGTTTTTCGGCTTTCTCTTTAGCATCCTGTATCACGCGTTGTCCTTCTGACTTGGCTGTGGATGGCACCAGCGCACGGTCCTCCACCAGCTGCTCCAGGAGGTCAGAAAGGGTGTCGCGGTACTTCTCCAGTCGGTAGCTCAGCCAGCTGCGCGTCTCTCTGCCCTTTTCCGGAGCAAACAAAATGCCAGCTGCGGCTCCAACGGCAGCGCCTGACACAAAGGCTAGTAAGTTGCTTGTCTTCTTACCCATAGGTCTATCTATATTCTAATATATAAGATACGTAATTCTTCTTTTTTTGATGTATTGGCGCTTTACTCTCCGGCCGGAGCCGATTACTTGTTGTCAATCAGCCCTCGGCCAGATTTGCGTATGTCACCTTTCGCGGCCAGTTCCTGTGCCATTTTGTCCAGTACCCCGTTCACAAACTGCTTGCTCTTTGGAGTGCTGTACAACTTTGAAATCTCGATGTATTCGTTGATGGTCACTTTGACGGGTATGCTCCGGAAGATGTGCATTTCGCAAAGCGCCATCTTCAGGATGATTTTATCAAGCAGGGCGACGCGTTCGACATCCCAGTTCTTCACGCTGGCAGAAATCAGCGCCTCGTACTTGTCGTCTTCCTGAATGGTCTGGTGGTAGAGCTCTTCAAAGAAGGCTTTGTCGTCTTCCCAATTGGCCGACAGGTCCAGCAGAACTGGCTCTTCTTCGGTCTCTTCACCAAATACTTTGATGGTCTTGTTGACCAGGCTTTTGACAATGGATTTATTTTCTACCCAGTTCAAATCCTGCTCTTCAAACAAAGATTGTAAGTTTTTTTCTTTAAAAATAATGTTTTTGAAAATATGTTTCACCACTTCCAGGTCCTCTTCGAGGGTGGGTTCGGGTAGTGCCAGGTAGTTTAGGAAGGTCTCGTCCTGCTTCAGGATGTTCTTATAAACGAGGCGGATTTCGCTGATGTCGGAGCCCCAGCTGATGTTGCGGCGGATGATGTGCTGCTGGTAGGATTTGTTGCTCAGGATGCGCTGTACCACGCGGTTGTTGAGGAAGCGCTTCACGTCAGGGCCCTTGGCGGCGGTAAACCGTTTTTCTTTCTTCTCCTCCTCCTCTTCCACCAAGCTGTTGATGACCTCCAGGATTTGCAGGGTACCCAAGTAGTGGTCGTATATGCGCTCCACCGCGCTCATCATCTGGTTGCCGTAGTGTTTGTAGTCTTTCCTGAGTTGGTTTTGGTAAGATACAACGGCTCTGTTCACCGAGTCTATGATGTCTTTGTCTGTCTCATCCGTCTCGAACTGGCCTGTCTCGTACCACTCTTTGAACAGCAGTTGGGCTATCTGCTTTTTCCCCTCAAGCAATTTTCTGTCCTGCACCTCCATAGAGTTCAGGTCCGGTGCAAAATCCTCCCCTATCTGGTCGAGCGCCAGCAGATAATCAGAACCTTCGGCCTGCATGTAGGCATAGATGGTTTGCATCGCCTTGATTCGTAGTGTCCTGCGGTTGAGCATAATTGTATTTTAAAGAACGTATTGGTTATTGTGTTATTACTGGTTTTGATGCCGGGGCACCGGGTGTGGCAATCGCCACTGGTTTAGCTTATACGCAGCAAGCTGGGCATGTTTGCCTATACCTGCCGGGCTTTGGTACTGGTGTAAAACAAAAGTGCCACAGGTTAATGCAGCACTTTTGTTCTCTTTTATGTCACTACTACAGGTCGATTAGTACGTGGACCTTACTTTGCCGATGCTGTTGATACGTTGCTCAGCCATCTTGGTAGCGGCCAGCTGCGTATGGATGCCTTCTTTTTCAGCCAGGTCGAAGATGTCGAGGGTATAGCCGTAGATGCGCTCAGTTTGGGCATAAGCGCTCTCGCGGTTGTAGCCCTGCAGCTCAGAGTATACGTTGATCAAACCACCTGCATTTATCAGGAAGTCTGGCGCATACAGCATGCCTTTCTTCACCAGCGCCGGTCCATGCACGGATTCCTCGCGAAGCTGGTTGTTGGCCGAGCCGGCGATGATTTGGCACTTCAGGCGGTTGATGGTGTCATCGTTCACCGTTCCACCCAATGCGCAAGGAGAATAGATGTCTACATCCAAATCGTAAATCTCGTCCATACCTACCACTTTGGCTTTGTACTTGGAGGAAATGTCGCGCAGGCGGTCTTCGTAAATATCTGTGATGAAAATCTGAGCGTTCTCCTTGGCAAGCAACTCTACCAGGTAACCACCTACGTGGCCTACGCCTTGCACAGAAATCTTCTTTCCCTCAAGTGAATCAGAACCGTAGGCTCTTTTGGCAGCTGCCTTCATACCCATGTAGGTACCGTAGGCAGTTACCGGAGATGGGTCCCCGCTGCCGCCCATTGCTTCAGGCAGACCAGCCACGTGGTCGGTTTCCATCTTAATGTACTCCATGTCCTTGGTGGTCGTTCCAACGTCCTCAGCGGTAATATAGGCACCGTTCAGGTTTTTCACGAAGCGGCCATAGCGGCGCATCAAAGCTTCGCTCTTGTCTTTTTTGGCATCGCCAATGATGACTGCCTTGCCACCGCCCAGGTTCAGACCGGAGATAGCTGCTTTGTAAGTCATACCTCTTGAAAGACGCAACACATCGTCTATCGCCTCCGCTTCAGAAGCGTACGCCCACATACGGGTACCGCCAAGGGCAGGACCTAGCACCGTGTTGTGGATGCCGATGATTGCTTTCAAGCCTGTCTCATGATCATGGCAGAAAACCACTTTTTCATGGTTGTACTCCGATATCTGACCAAAGACCGACTTGTCTTTCTTCAGTTCAACTTCTTTTAACTCGACCATTTATGATTTTGATTAAGGGTTATTCTATATTTGTGAGGCTGAGGCAGCTTATACCCCCGTTTCACGCTGCAAAATTAATTCTTTTTTTGATTTATTCAATTTGTACCTTGTAACTCTACGTAAAAGCCTCTGAGCTTCATCCCTTTGCTGTGAAATCACTCCGTTACCTTAACAAATATCTTCTCAAGTATAAATACCGACTCTTCTGGGGCGTGGTGTTTATCATCATCTCCAACTTCTTCCAGATTTTGCCGGCGCAGGTGGTGCGCCACGCCTTCAACCTCATCAAGGAGGGCATCAACCTGCACAACCTGTACGAAGGTATGGCGCAGCAGGAAACGGTGTACGATACCTTCGCCAGCAGCATACTCGTGTACGGCGTGGTGATTCTGGTGATGGCGCTGCTGCGGGGGCTGTTCCTGTTCTTTGTGCGGCAGACCATCATTGTGATGAGCCGCCTGGTAGAGAATGACCTGAAGAATGAGATTTACGAGCACTACCAGAGCCTGCCGCTCAGCTTTTACCGCAAGAACAACACCGGCGACCTGATGTCACGCATTTCCGAGGACGTGAGCCGGGTGCGTATGTACCTGGGGCCGGCCATCATGTACGGCATCAACCTGGTCATCCTGTTCCTGATGGTTATACCTTATATGCTGTCGGTGAACGTGAAGCTCACACTCTATACCTTGATTCCGCTGCCTATCCTGGCCATCAGCATCTACTACGTCAACAACATCATTGAGCGCAAGTCTGACGAGATTCAGCGCAGCCTCTCCAGCATCACCACCTTTGTGCAGGAGGCCTTCTCAGGTATAAGGGTGCTCAAATCATTCGTGCGGGAGGATGACTCGCACAACAACTTCACAAAAGCCAGCAACAACTACAAGGATAAGTCTTTGGAGCTCAACTTCGTGAATTCGCTCTTCTTTCCGCTGGTGCTGTTCCTGGTGGGTCTGAGCACCATCATCACGGTGTACATCGGCGGCCAGGAGGTCATCAACGGCAGCATCACGACGGGCAACATCGCGGAGTTCATCATCTACGTGAACATGCTTACCTGGCCAGTGACATCGCTGGGTTGGACGGCGAGCCTGGTGCAGCGGGCGGCGGCTTCGCAGGCCCGCATCAACGAGTTCCTACACACCAAGACCGATATCGTTTCCCGCAAGAACATTATACGGCCAATACAAGGCGACATCGTTTTTGAGAACGTGGACTTTGTATACCCGGACACGAACATCCATGCGCTGAAGAACATCTCGTTCCGCATCAACCACGGCGAGACGTTGGCGGTGATTGGTAACACCGGCTCGGGCAAGAGCACCATTGCCACGCTGCTGCCCCGCATGTACGATGTGACCGGCGGGCGAATCCTGATTGACGGCGTGGACGTGCGCGATTACAACCTGGAGAACCTCCGCAGTCAGATTGGTTACGTGCCTCAGGACGTGTTCCTTTTCTCCGACTCCATTCGCAATAACATCGGCTTTGGTTTGCCGAGCATCACGGAGGAGCAGATGGTGCAGTCGGCCAAGGACGCAGACGTGTACGAGAACATCATGCGCTTCCCGGAGCAGTTTGAGACCAAGTTGGGGGAGCGTGGCATCACTTTGTCTGGCGGGCAGAAGCAGCGGGTGTCCATTGCCAGGGCGCTGGTGCGGGAGCCCAGCATCTTGATTTTGGACGACTCGCTCTCGGCTGTGGACACGAAAACGGAGAACGCTATACTCAACAGCCTGCGCCGCATCATGGCAAACCGCACCTCCATCATCATCTCCCACCGGGTATCGTCGGTGAAACTGGCGGACAAGATTCTGGTGCTAGACGACGGCGCTATTGTGCAGCACGGCACGCATGAGGAGCTGATACAGCAGCAGGGTCTCTACAAGGTGCTTTACGAACGCCAGCTGCAGGCCGAAGACTCTCAATAGCCTTCTACAGAATCTTGTTTTAGCACTGAACCCAGCTATTTTTGCACCTCCTCTTATCCGCACGGGAATTTTTTGATACAGATTCTGTTATAAGTACGTATAGCACTTTTACATAACCTTATAACTATCATTCTATGGCTATTGACTTACAGCAAATCGGCAAGAGGTTTCGTTTCTACACAAACCTGAAGGAGTTGGAGATGCCACAGCTTCTGAGCATGACGGGCAGTGACGAGACGGTCCTCGAGAACATCATATGCGGGAAGAATTATCTGTTAGATGAGTTGGTGGCTATACTCAAACACTTCCACGACCTGAACCCCCAGTGGCTCATCTATGGCGAGGGCAGCATGTTCAAACCCATGGACGAGGACGGCACCTGCAAGGACCATCAGAAGGGGTGCCTCAAGAAAGACAAAGCCGCTTACCTGAAGCAGATGCAGAACATGCTCATCGAGCTGGACGCGGCAGAGGTAGCCAAAGGCCACCACGCCGATGTGAACGCGCTCAAGGCAAAGCTGGACGAATACAAAGCCAGCCATCCGCAGGGCTAAACTCCTTAACTGCCCAAGACACAGCACCCCATCCTGAGATTTGAATCCTGAACAGGCCTTTATAAAAACGCCCCGTGTAAGTGATTTGCTTGCATGGGGCATTTTGTATTTGGTGGCGCTATACCTTACTGAGCAACTTTACAATTATCCAGAAGCGCTGCAACTCCTTTTTTGAGTGCCCTTTCTGTGGCGCGCGATTCCGTGGAAAGATTAACCGTGCTACTACTCCTATACCCATCTTCGTACTTGTTGCCAGGCAGCGTTACCCCGCTCAGTTTGGTGGTTGTAGCCAAGGTATAGATTTGCTTTTTCTGGTCTGTCGAATGGAGTTCGAAGTGTACCGTAGCTTTCGAGTCATCCACCCCGACTGTGCCGTAGCCTTGCTGTATCTCCTTTTGCTCCTGCGCGCTTGTCCGTGCATAGCCCATACCTGAAGCCACATTCCCTACGGCCAGTTCCAGGTAATAGGTATAGCCCGCCTTTCGCATTTGCGCCAAAGTAGCTGAATCTGGCGCTGCATTCGGCTGTATACCTTGTCGGGCCAGGTCATACTCCTGCTCTGCCATATAGGCCGTCGCTATACCTTTTTGACCAAACGCCTGCTCCAGTTGCTGATAAAGCTGATGCGAGCGCTGTGTTGAAAGTCCTGGGATGGTGCCAACCAGTATGCGGTCATTCGCCTGAAATGCTTTGGGGTATCCGCCAGGTATAGCCGTGTGCCGGGTTGAGCCGATGCAGCCGCTCAAAATCATGAGTAGAAAGAGAGTTGCTGAGGTTTTTTGAAAGGTCATTATGTGTATTGACTTGAAAGCGGTTGTGCACGCTATACATTCTCTTTTATCACCTTGATTATTCCGCTCCCTCATAATCTACCTCGGCAAATTCGTACATAAACTCGAAGGTATTCTTTCCTTTCTCGCTCGACTGGTAATTCGCTACATCCAATATACTTCTTGGTTTACCGTCGTTCAAGGTATAGCGCTGTAGCCTTTCTAAGTCAAATATGACGTACACTGAATCGATGACGGGGTTTTGCTGGAAGAACTTGTCAAAGTCTGTAGGTTGGTGATGCTTTTCTCCTTCTGAGTTTACGTTTAAAAACTGCACTGAACCTTGAGGGGCCATCTTAAAATACTCTACCCGCCCATTAGTTCTGTAATGATAGATGACAAGGGTTCTGTCGCTGTTATTTTGGTAATAGAAACGTAGCTGAAGCTTATGGTCATCTTCTTTGCAGCTTTGCAGCGCGATGAGTGAAATGAGGCTAACTGCCAGAACCAAGGTGTATTGTAGTGCTTTCATACAGGCTCAATTGATTTGCTAGTTTGAATGCCTGGCTACCCCTTCACCCTTATACCTTCCAAAATCAGGTTCACCGTGAAGAGCACCTCGCGCTCTATCTTCTCGAAATCGATGGAGGGAAGGTTGTGGTACAGGGCGCGCTGGAACTCCTCGAACTGTATCAGGTCTTTGACCACCATGATGGAGTAGCCCACGCGCTCGGCTTCGCAGTCGATGAAGCTGCCGTTGGCTATACCTTCTTTGATGACGGAGGCGTAAAAATTCGTCTCCTTGGCCCGCGACTCCTTGAATAGTTCCTGGAACAGGCTGCGCGTATCGATGAGCACCTGGATGGAGATGGTGTGGTGGGTAACGATTTCCTGGTAGTAGCGCAACGAGGAACGGATGTAGCGCAGCAGGCGCTCGCGGGGGTCTGCTTCCTGCTCGGCTATTTTCTTGATGCGGTAGAGGCTGTCCTTCCACTCCTGCGAAAAGGCCTCGATGAAGAGCATCTCTTTGCTCTTGTAGTAATAGTACAGCGTGGGCTTCTTCAGGCCAATGGCGTGCGCGATATCGTCTAAGGTGGCCTTGCTGTAGCCCATCTTGCCGAATACCAACTTGGCTGCCTCCAATATCAGCTCTTTTTTCGCTTCTGCCTTTTTGCCCAATTACCCTTAGCGCCTAAAGTTAAAAGGGGAAGGTATGGCCCGCCCCTCTTGCCAAAGATATAGCATAAATCTATACTTCCAAGCGTAAGCTACTCCTTTATCGGCACCTCCACCACGCCTTTGCGTTCCTCTGGAAACCACTCCACGTAAAACGTCTCCAGCGCCAGTTTCTGCTCCTCGGCGTAGTCGAAAACCGCCTCGTATAGTTTGTTCGGGGCCAGCATGTAATGGGCGTCCACTTCACTACGCAAAGCACGACGGTTGCCCGGCACGCTGCGCAGTTCATAGTCGGCAGGCAGTTGGGCGGCAGTGTCCGGTATGATGACGCCGATGAAGGCGTTTATACTGTCGCTGCTCTCATCAGGGTTGTTGTAGTAGATGTTGCCCAGCACGCCCTCCAGCTCTTTTTTGTCCAGCACCTCGGCCGCCCGCCGGAAGACGCTGTTCAATTGCTCGTCTTTCACGGAGCCATTGAACGCCCGCCCGGCCACGTACAGCTGTTGCGAGTTCACCTCTGACACGGTGGCAGAACTGAAGCCACCCAAGTAGGCATATAAAGCCGCCACGATGATGGACAGCACGAACATCACCAGCACGAATTTTTTACTCATAAATCAATCATGTTTTTGTACTGCATGTGGTAGAGCTGGGCGTAGTACCCTTCGTGGCGCAGTAGTTCCTCGTGGTTGCCTATTTCCTTGATTTCGCCACGGTCCATCACAATGATTTTATCCGCCTTCTGGATAGTGGACAGCCGGTGGGCAATGACGATGGACGTGCGCCCGTGCATCAGCTGGTCGATGGCGTACTGAATCAGCTCCTCGGTTTCAGAGTCAACGCTGGAGGTGGCCTCGTCCAGGATGATAATCTCCGGGTTGTAGACCATGGCCCGCACGAAGGAAATCAGCTGCCGTTGCCCAACTGAGAGCGTAGCCCCGCGCTCCATCACCTGGTAGTGCAACCCACCCGGCAGGCGCTCGATGAACTTGCGGGCGCCTACCAGGTCGGCGGCGTGCCACATCTGCTCCTCAGTGATAGCTTTGTTGCCCAGGCTGATGTTGTCGGCGATGGTGCCCGAGAATAGGAACACGTCCTGTAACACCACGCCGATGTGGTGGCGCAGCACGCTCAAATCATACTCTTTGATGTCGTGCCCGTCAATCAGGATTTGGCCGCTGTTGATTTCGTAGAAACGGTTGAGCAGGTTGATAACCGAGGTTTTGCCGGCACCCGTGGCCCCCACAAAGGCAACCGACTCGCCGGCCTTCACATCCAATGAGATGTTGCGCAGCACCCACTCCTCGTCCTTGTAGGCGAACCATACGTCCTTAAAGCTCACGTTGCCTTTGATTCTCTCCGGCGCATAGGTGCCGTTGTCCGGAATCAGCTCCTTGCTGTCGAGCAGGCGCATGAGGCGCTCCGTGCTTACTACGCCCAACTGCAGCGTGTTGAAGCGGTCGGCAATCATGCGTATGGGGCGGAAGAACATCTGAATGTAGAGGATGAAGGCCATCAGTGTACCCAGCGACACGTCATCGTCAATTACGCCGTGTGCGCCATACCATACCAGCAGGCCAAGGCCCGCCGCGCCAATGATTTCCGCCACCGGGAAGTACACCGAGTAGTAGAGCACCGAGCGCACGTTGGCGCGGGTATGCTCCTTGTTGATTTCGCGGAACTTCTCCATCTCGCGCTTCTCATTGTTGAAAATCTGCACGATGCTCATACCCGTAATATGCTCCTGCACAAAGGAGTTGAGCCGGGCCACCGCCGTGCGCACCTCCTGGAAGGTGTCCTTGATTTTCTCCTTGAAGATGTAGGTGCTGATGAGCATGATGGGGAACGTGGAGAGGCTGACCAGCGCCAGTTCCCAGTCGATGTAGAACATGAAGCCCAGGATGAACACCAGCTGCAGAATATCGCCAATCATGGCGGCTAGGCCCTCGCTGAACACGTCGGAGAGCGTCTCCACATCGGACACGTTGCGGGTCACGAGCGTGCCGATGGGCGTGCGGTCAAAGAACTTGAGGCGCAGGTTGAGAATGTGCCGGTAGAGCTGCACCCGGATGTCGCGCACCACGTGCTGCCCCAGCCAGCCCGCAAAATAGGTATGCAGGTACTGCACAATGGCATGCCCCACCAGCAGCACGCCCAGTATGACGAACATGCGGTTGAGGCCCTCCCAGTCGTTCTGGAGAATCTCATTGTCGACGGTATACTGTATGAGGAAGGGGCGCACCGCTGCCAGTATAGCCGAGGCGAAGGTGAGGAACACGATGAAGTAGAACGTGCGCGCATAGGGCTTCACAAACGTGAAGAGCCGCCGCAGCACGTCCGCATCGAATACCTTGCCCGTATTTTGTGGTTTATCTTCCAATCAGATTAATCAGCTTTAGAGCTATGTTGCCAAAACGCTTTTCAGGCACAGTTTCTTCTGTACGGCCGTCTGTTCATAACCGGCTGTAAAGTTAATGGTTTTATGGTTAGTGAGGTGCGGGAAAGGTATAGTTTGCAGCTTTCTTGGCTGTCTGGTGGGACAAAGCCAAAACAGGAAAGGCCGGGACTCTCAGCCCGGCCTTTCGCATTGATTGCATGTATGCTATACCTCTTCTTCCACAGGAACTGCCACTTTCGCCAGGGCCTGTGCAATATCCGATATAATATCCTCTGGATGCTCCACACCTACCGAGATACGAATCATTCCTTCGCCAATGCCCATCACGGCGCGGTCAGCGGGACTGATGTCGGAGTGGGTCATAGAAGCCGGGTGCTCCGCCAGCGACTCAGTGCCACCAAGACTCACGGCCAATTTGATGATTTTCAGGTTGTTCAGGAACGTGAAGGCTTCTTTCTCGCCGCCTTTGATGTCGAATGAAATCATAGAGCCTGCCGCCTTGCACTGTTTGTCGTAAATGGCCTGCTGCTGCGGATTGTCCTGTAAATAGCCCAGGAAGTAAATCTTGTCCACTTTCGGGTGCTCTTTCAGGTAGGTGGCTACCACTTCGGCACCGCGTGCCTGACACTCCATCCGGATTTTCAATGTTTCCAAGCTGCGCATCAGCATCCAGCCTGTCCACGGACTCGCCATCGACCCCATAAACGTACGCATACCTTTTACCTGCTTCATCAGGTCGGCCGGACCGGCGCAGGCTCCTGCAATCAGGTCGGAGTGGCCGCCAATGTATTTGGTAGCAGAGTAGAGCACGAGGTCGGCGCCGTGCTTGAGCGGGTGCGAGAACACGGGCCCCAGGAACGTATTATCCACGGCTACGACTACTTTTTTGTCGACAGTCGAGTGCTTTTTGGCCATGGCGGCGCAGGCCTCAATGTCTACCAGGTGGTTGGTTGGGTTTGCTGGGGTTTCCAAGTATACCATCGCCAGTTTGTCGGCCATACCTGATTCCTCGAGCATTTGCTCTACCTCCTCAATCGGGGTATTGGCACGGAAGCCCATGCTCTTCACACCGAACTTTGGCAGGATGTTTTTGATGTAATAGTCAGAACCGCCGTAGATGGGCTCGCTATGCAAAACCAAGTCGCCTGGCTTGAGTAGAGCCAGCAGCGTGGTGCTGATAGCAGCCATCCCGCTGGCGAACACGGCTGCCTCTTCGGCACCGTCCCAGAAGCGGAGGCGGTTCTCGAGGATTTCGAGGTCGGGATTGTTGAGGCGGCTGTAAATGAGGCCAAGCTGCTCTTCAGCGTGCTTCTCACGCAGGCCATACGCTAGCTCAAAAAAAGCCTTGCCCTCTTCCGCGTTTTTGAAAACGAAGGTAGACGTCTGGTAAATCGGGGCTTTCACGGCCATCTCTGACCACTCCGGGTTATACCCGTAGCTCATCATCAAACTTTCGGGGCGCAGGTGTTTGCCGTTCAAATGGGGACCGTTCTGGTCTTCTGGTAATTGCATGCTATAAAGGGTTTGTTTTGGGTGATGTCTTGAAAATATGCTTCGGGTAGGTCACCCTGGCCAGGTATAGCCCCTCGGAAGGAGCCGCGCCGCTGGCCTTGCTGCGGTCCTGATTGGCCACAATCCGCTCAAAACCGGCTACGGTGAGTTTGCCGCGACCTACGTCCAGCAAAGTGCCTACGACCAATCGTACCATACCTCTCAGAAAACGGTTCGCTCGGATCTTGAAGACCAACTCGTCGCCTTGCTGTCGCCACACGGCTTCGTATATGTGGCAGAGGTAGTGCTTGGTGTCGCCTTTGACTTTGCTAAAGGTCGTGAAATCCTCGTAACGAAGCAAAATAGCGGCCGCCTCGTTCATCTTCTCCACATCCACGGAACGCGGCAGGTACGTGGCGTAGTATCTTTTGAATGGGTCTTTGGCTAAAGTGATGTGGTAATGGTAGGTACGCTCAAAGGCGTCGAAACGGGCATGGGCCTTGTTGGTGACCAGGTATAGATTCTTCGCCACAATATCAGCCGGCAACAGGCGGTTGAAGCGGTAGACCGCTTGCTCGGGGTCCAGCTCCTGCTCCACATCAAAATGCACGAACTGCTGACTCGCATGCACGCCTGTGTCAGTGCGACCGCTGCCTGTGGAGCTGATGGGCTGGCGCAGCACTTTGCTCAAACAATCGTCCAACACCTCCTGCACCGAGAGCGCGTTGGGCTGTACCTGCCAGCCATGAAAACGAGTGCCGTCATAGGCTATCTCTAAAAAATACCGCATGAAGCAAAGATAGCAAAAAAGGCTGCCTGTGTGCAGGCAGCCTTCTAAACTAGGGTAGTGGTCTTCTTCAATGCTGCTTAGGTGCAGCGTCTGGGCAATTCATCAGGTAAACAAGGTTCGCTAGCGTCTGTTGCCGCTTCTGTGCCTCTCTTCCAGGATGACCTTGGCCAGGTCGTGGTTCCGGTCTCTGCGGCTGCTGGGGTCGTCTCTACGCACGTCGGCTGTCCTGTCCCGGCGGTCGTAGTCCCTGTCGTTGTCCCATCTACCATCGCTTCGCCTGTCTCTGCTGTCCTTCCACCGGTCATCGTACCGGCGGTCGCGGTCGTCGTGGCGGTGGCCATAGGCTTTCCCTTTGTGACTATGCTTCTTATCGTAGCGGCTATTGCAGTGCCTGCAGTCATCGTAGGAACGGTGTTTTTTATCCACGTATACCACTTTCGTTTTCCCATGCCTTTTGTCTTTGCATTTCCCGTGGTCGTGGTCCTTAGCCAGAGCCGCCTCGCTTCCGAAAGCCACCAATATGGCCATCAGTACTACCGTCAATACCTTTTTCATAAGCTTAAGAATTTGTTTGAAGGCATCAGGACAAAATATATGCCATAAACCTATATAGCCATACCTGATATTCTTGCCGCCCAGCCTAAAAGCAAAAAAGGCCACTCTGTTTCCACAGAATGGCCTTTTCAAATAAGCAGGTGATGCTAAAGTTTCTCGTAGATGACGGCCGCGCCCTGCCCTACGCCCACGCACATGGTGGCCAAGCCATACCTGACGTTGTCGCGACGCTGCATCTCGTGCAGCAGTGTGGCTGTGATGCGGGTGCCGCTGGCGCCCAGCGGGTGACCGATGGCGATGGAGCCGCCGTTCACGTTCACAATGGCTGGGTCTATACCCAAATCGCGTACACAAGGTATAGCCTGCGCGGCGAAGGCTTCGTTAATCTCTGCCAGACCGATATCCTGGATGGTGAGGCCGGCGCGCTTGAGGGCTTTCTGCGTGGCCGGCACCGGCCCCATCCCCATGTAAGCAGGCTCTACTCCGGCTACTGCCATGGACACCACACGGGCCATAGGCTTCAGGTCCAGTCGCTTCACCATCTCCTCGCTCACCATTAGAGAAACCGCCGCGCCATCGTTTATACCGGATGCGTTACCGGCCGTCACGGAGCCCCCTTTTTTGAAAGCACCGGATAAAGTCGCCAGTTTGTCTACTGTAGATAGACGCGGATGCTCATCGGTATCAAACACTAGGGATTCACCTTTACGCTGCGGTATTGTCACAGGCACTATCTCGTCTTTGAACTTGCCGGCCTCTGCGGCTGCCTTGTACTTGAGCTGTGAACTGTGGGCGAACTCGTCCTGGGCTTCACGTGAAACACCTTCACGCTCCGCCACGTTCTCGGCTGTTTCTCCCATGGTGAAAGGGTGGTGCATCGCCGACAGCTTCTCATTGACGAAGCGCCAGCCGATGGTCGTGTCGTAGATTTCGGCGGTGCGGGCGAAAGGCGTCTCGGCTTTGGCCATCACGAACGGTGCGCGCGTCATGCTTTCCACGCCACCGGCCAGGTATACACCGCCGTCGCCACTAGTGATGGCGCGGGAGGCATCCATGATGGCCTGCAGGCCGGAGGCGCACAGCCTGTTCACGGTCACGCCGCCTATGCTGTAGGGCAGCCCTGCCAGCAGCAGCGCCATGCGGGCCACGTTGCGGTTGTCTTCACCCGCCTGGTTGGCCGCTCCCAGCACCACGTCTTCTATCAATTCGGGGTTCAGCTGCGGGTTGCGGGCCAGCAACTCCTTGAGGACGTGCGCCGCCAGGTCGTCTGGACGGACGCTGCTCAGGGTGCCGCCAAACTTGCCGACAGGAGTTCTGACAATATCAATTATATAAGCTGTGCTCATTGATTTTTGTTTTACAGGTCTTTGTCTAATTTTGCAACTCTTTGCAAGTTAAATCAACCCCTTTATGATACAAAGAATTCAAACCGTATTTCTGGCGCTCATCGTCATCGCTATGGTGTCGCTGTTGTTTTTGCCACTCTGGTCCAAGACGGATGCCACCACAGGCGACGAGGTCGTGCTCACGGCCTGGGAGCTGACATCGCAGCCAGCCAGCACACTTGGTGAAGCGGCGCAGGCCAGCAGTCATCCCAACCAAAGCGCCATCGCCATTGCCATCCTAGCCATTGTGGCGGCAGGTATAGCCATCTATGAGATTTTCCAGTACAAGAGCCGGATCACGCAGATGAAGTTCGGCCTCATCAACGCGCTGGTGCTGGTGGCGCTGTTTGGCACCTCGTTTTACTACGCCAACTATGTGGGCAATGCCATGGCTGCTGGCAACAACGGCTCGTATGAGGCTGGCTTCTATATGCCGATACTGGCGCTGCTGCTGAATGCGCTGGCCAATCGCTTCATCAAGCGCGATGAGGACCTGGTACGGTCTGTGGACAGACTCCGCTAAGGTATAGCAATACATAGCAAACAAGGCTTCTCCGGTCAGGAGAAGCCTTGTTTGCTTTTCAAGGTATAGCTCCAATGGTGTCGTTGCTATACCTGTCTAAATCATGTACCTACAGAATTGTCATCCTATACCTGCTGAGCTGTTGCTCTTCTTGGCACAGGCTTGGCTCCTTTCTTGGACTTCTTGCGGAGCTTGTTAATCCAGATGAGCGTGCCGGTCACAGGCAGGCTGGTGGCTACCAGACAGGCAATGAAGTACAGGATTTTCGAGAAGGTGCCGTATACGTTGCCTACGTGCAGCGGCTTGATGGAGGAGGTGATTTTCTCATTGAAAGCCTTGTCAGCGAAGATGTCCGCTTTGAGAACCTCACCACTGTACTGGTCCAGCTGCAGCTTGTCGGAAGCCGCCGGGGCGAAGAAGCCCGTCTTGTTCTTGTTGATGGACACGGTGGCCGCCGAGTCGGCTGGCAAGGAAATGCGGTAGTCGCCTTCGTACGGCAATACGGCATCGGCGGCTCTTACGAAATCAGCTACTGCCAGTGCAGATGCCTGTGCCGGGTCAGTTGGCAGCGTAGACACAAGTGGCTCCTCTTTTCTGTCTTTGGGCTGCTCCACACCCAACACCTTGAAGAAGCCTTCTTTGTACCACTCAAACGACCAGGTGAGGCCAGTCAGCGACATTACCAGCAGCAGGAAAGAGGAGTAGAAGCCAAATGAGTTGTGCAGGTCGTGGTTGATGCGTTTCCAGTTGCCGCTCCACTTCACCTTCAGGCCCTGGCGCCAGTTCTTCACTTTCTGCGGCACCCAAATCACAAGCCCTGATAGAATGATGAGCGTGAAGATGACCGTTGCCCAGCCCACGATTGGGCGGCCCACCTCCGTGTCGAGCAGCAGCCAGCGGTGCAGGCGGAACATGGTCATAAAGAACTCAGCCGTGGGTCCTTCTGTTGTGCCGATGACTTCAGCCGTGTAAGGGTTCACCAGGTAGTTGGTGCCTCGGTCGCCTTTGCCGCCGCCACCTTTGCCTCCCGGTCCGCCGCCTGGTCCGCCTTTGGCGGCGGCACCCTCCGGTACTTTCTTGCCTTCCGCGGCTTTCTCACGGCCACCTTTGTCTGCTTCGCCGTCTTTCTCCTCCTTCTTCACGTTCACCACATAGCTACGGCTAGCATCGGCAGGTATGGTGATAGACTGAACCTTGCCGCCTACCTGGCTGGTCACGTTGGCGATAATCGCCTCAGCTGCCAGTGGCTCTGCGCCGGGCTGCACCTGCACGTGGAACTTCTCCGGCTCCATCAGCTCTTGTATCTCAGTGTTGAAGGTATAGATGGTGCCGCTCAGGCACACCACAAACAGGATGATGCCGCTGGCTATACCCATCCACAGGTGTAGGTCGTTAAACAGCTTGCGTACCTGCTGCCAGGTCGATTGTTTTTTGTTTTGTGTCATGGTGATGCGGTGTTTTTAGCTGAAAAACTCCTCCGCTGCAGGCAACGGAGGAGGGAAAGGTATTTTGACGGTTATCTTCTTACTTGTTCCAGAATACTTTGGAGCGGAAAGGGTCTATCGCCCCTTGCCTGGCCACCTCGTCTCCGTTGGTGTATACCTCCGACTGGCGGTACGTGAGCCGTCTAGGCCGGAAGTCCGGGTCAGCCGTAGGGCTTTGCAGCGACTGCGGTAGCCTGTTCAGGAAACCCAGCCTTCTGTAGTCGTTCCAAGCCTCGATGCTGCTGATGCTGTTCAATGCCAGCCACTTCTGCTCGATGATGCGCTCTACCTTATTGGGCGCCAGTGCGAAATTAACAGATGGCTGCGAATTATAAGCATCAAAGTCGCCAGCGCCAACGCCCATGTACTTGAATGACTCTTTAATAGCTTCCTCGTACAATTGCTGTGCTCCGGGCAGCCAGCCTCTTTCCGCCGCTTCAGCCTGCAGGAACAGGCTCTCGAAGGAAGACAGGAGCACAGATGGCTGCTGTGCACTCTTCAGGAGACCGGCCGGCTGACCGTTGTTTTCGATAGGGCCAAGCAAGGCGGATGTCTTCGCCATAGCAAAGTCGGAACTGGTGGCACCCAGCGGCACACCTACATACGCTCCAGCCACGCTTCTGTAGAGCTTGGACAGGCGCGGGTCGTTACGTTCCTGGTACTGCTGCACCACATACGCCGTGGGGCGCAGGGTGTTGTAGCCCGCCGTGAGCGCGCCGACCGGGTTGCGGTAATAGGTATCCCAGAAAGGGTTCTGCAGGCCGGCCGTCACCAGGTAGCCAGGGTTCACATAGGCATTCTCACCTATACCCAGGAAGCCGCTTCCCTCCTGCTTTATCTTCTCCAGTTCAGTGTTGATGTAGCCTTCTCTCCCGATTTCAGTCTGCCGGAGCAGCGCCCTCAATTTGATTGTATTCGCGAATTTCACCCACAGGGCCAGATTGCCTTTGAACACCACATCGTCTGCGCCGGGCTTCTTGGAAAGCGCCGGTGCCTCTTTGATGTTGCGGATGCCTTCGGTAATCAGCTTCACAGCCCCGTCGTACACAGCCTGCCCCTCTTCGTACTTTGGTGTCACGTTGGCGCTGCCTTGCAGGGCATCCGAGAACGGCACGTTGTTGTATAGGTCCACGAGGCGCATGAAGTGCCAGCCCTGCATGATTTGGGCTATACCTACGTAAGCCAGGTCACCAGCTGCCGCGGCATCGGTCTCTATATCTTTGTAGTTCACGAGGGTGGTATAGCTGTCTTCCCAAATCGGATGACCATCGCGGTCAAAGGACATAGCCTCCACGCCGTAGGTTTCTTCCAGTCGGAAAAGCGTCGTGCTGCTGGGCCCATCGGTGGCCTTCGCCCAATAGCCCGTCCAAACGGCGCCGAGCTGGTTCAAAGCGCCTGTCTCCAGGTTGGCCGTCTTCACCAGGGCATTGGGCAGCCGCTGCTCCACCGGCACTTCGGTCGGCGCGTTGGGGTTCACGTTGGTATCCAGGTAGGTGTCGCAGGCGGTGAAAGTACCTGCTGCAAGCGTAAGCAAAACTGCTGTTATGATTCGTTTCATCTCGAAGGTATGCTAGATGATTATATTATAAAGTCACGTTGACGTTGAAGCCGATTACTCTGGTGGGTGGCAGGTGTCTCCAGCTCATGTAGCCTTCGCTGCTCCCGCCGGCATACACAAACTCCGGGTCGTTGTAGAAGTTGTCCTTCGCCCAGATGGAGAACAGGTTGCGACCCACCAACCCAATAGTAGCTCCCTTTACCAGGTTCTGTCCACCCAACCAGGCAGCAGGCAAGGTATAGCCCAGGCTCAGTTCGCGCAGCTTGAAGAAATCGGCGCTCACAGCGTAGTTGGACTGCACCGGCGCCACGAAGTTCGCCCAGTAGTTGCGGTCACCTTTCGTCTGAATCTCGTTGTTGGGGGTGAACACGCCCGGAGCCGTCTCAATCACAGAATTCGGGATGACGAAGGCTTCACGGCCATACTGCGTGGTGAGCGGGCTGGTGCCATCCGAAATCATGCGGGCTGCCGCCTCGGTGTACACCACCGCTCCCATTCGCCAGTCAAACTGCGCGCCCAATTGAAAGCCCTTGTACTGCAGCGAGGTGTTCAGGCCCAGCTGGTAAGGAGGCGTGCCGGTGCCGCCATAATACAGTTCCGATGTGCCTTTGGGATTGCCTGTGGCCAGGTCTACAATGATTCTGCCCTCTGGGTCGCGTCTGTAGTCGGTGAACAGGTAGCTGTTGTAAGGCTTGCCCACAATCAGGTAGTTCTGGCGGAAGTGGAACAGCTGGTCGATGCCGCCGTAGATTTCCTGCACCTCGCTCTTGATGTGGGTGAAGTTCGCGCCCACGTTCCAGACCAGGTGCCCGCTGCGGATGACGTCGCCATCCAGGTTCAGCTCTATGATTTCATTGCTCGCCTGGAAGGCATTCACCCAGGCCGACGTGAAGCCAGTACCTGCCGAGATATCGGCCAGGATGGTGCCGTCTGTGGTTCTGGCGTGCACATACGCAGCCTCTAGGTTCAGGCGGTTCTGGAAGAAGCTCAGCTGCGTGCCGGCCTCAAAGGAAGTCACAAATTCCGGTTTCAGGTTCGGGTTGGCATCGGAGGTGCCCAGGCTGAAGCCCGGCAGGTTGCCGTACGGGAAGCCGTTGCTCTGGCTGTACACGTTCTGCAGCTGGTAGGGCTCCACCACCACGTTGCCAGTCTTGTTGTAAGAGGCGTATACCTTGCCGAACGACAACAGGCTGCTGTTCTGTAGCGCAGGTATGGCATCGCTGAAAACAAAGGAGCTGCTCACGCCCGGGTAGAAATAGTCGCGGTTCTCCGGGTTCAGCACCGACACCGACTCGTGTCTACCGGTGAACGTCAGGAACAGGAAGTTGCTGTAGCCGGCCGTGAACTCGCCATAGGCGGCCACCTGCCTTCTTTGCCTGACACTGGAGGCTCCCGCCAGCTGACCAGTCCGGTTGTCCGGGTTGTACAGCCCGGGCACCACCAAGGCAGAAGCGCTCAGGTTAACGGATTTGCTGTCGTCTGTGCGTAGGTTGTTGCCCAACAGCAAACGGGTGCTGAACTTCCCGAAGTCTTTGTGCATGTTGAGGATGAGGTCGCTGTTGAGCCTCCTGAAGTCGGTGGAGGCATCGTTCACGCTTCCGGGTATGTTGGTGCGGCCTGGCGTGGTGTAGGTATACTTGCCTGTTGTCTCTCTTGCGTCAGCAGAGCGGTTGTACAGGCCTAGGCGGTAGATGACATTTACCCAGGACGCCACTTCGTAGTCGAGCTCTATGTTGCCGGTCAGGGTCTGCTGTTCGGTCACGTTGCGGCGGTTCGCGGCATTGAAGTAGGGGTTGGGTTGGTTCGTGCTGAACCAGTAGTTCGGGCTGGCATATGGGGCGTTCTCCCAATCATGAATGCCATCGTAAGGTATGCTGGCCGGCAGGCGGTATACTGTAGACCAGGGCTCGCTCGGCGTCACGTCATTTTTGTTGAACACATAGTTGAGGTTGTAGCTCGTGCTCAGCTTGCCGAACGAGCGCGAACCGTTGAAACGGGCGCCGGAGCGGCGGTTCTTGTCGCCTTCAATAATGCCTTTGGTCAGCACATCCTGCAATGAGAAGTAATAAGTGGTCTTGTCGTCTCCGCCGGAGAAGGACAGGTCGTTCTGGGTGGTGAAG
This sequence comes from Pontibacter roseus DSM 17521, assembly GCF_000373265.1. Lineage (GTDB taxonomy): Bacteria > Bacteroidota > Bacteroidia > Cytophagales > Hymenobacteraceae > Pontibacter > Pontibacter roseus. The sequence goes on along the minus strand of NZ_KB890761.1, from coordinate 384,841 downwards.
CCGGTGTTGAAGAAAGCCTTTCTGCCGTCTTTGTTCGCCTCGTAAGGCAGTTGCCACTGGCCGCCATCTGGCAACACAGGACCTACTGGGCGCATGGTCCCGTCAAAGCGGGGTCCCCACGACTGGTACTGCAGCGGGTCATACACCCCATTTATACCCTGCCCGAACTCCGTCTGCTGCTCCGGCAGGCGTGACACCTGCTCAAAGGTAGTGGTATTGGAAAAATTCACGACCTGCGTTCCGGCGCGGCCTTTCTTGGTGGTAATCATCAGCACACCGTTCACACCGTCGGAGCCATACACAGCCGCTGCGTTGGCGCCTTTCAACACGTTGATGCTCTCGATGTCATTCGGGTTCAGGCGGTTGATGTCAGGTATAGGAACACCATCCACTACATACAACGGGGCATTGTTGCCGGTATGGGAGCGGATGCCTCGCAGGTTCACCTGCACGTCCGGGTCCACTTTGCTGTCGAACATGTTGATGCGCAGGCCCGCCACCTTGCTGGCGAGACCCAGGATGGGGTTCACTATTTTTCCCTGGTTCAATTCTGCGGTGTTGAGCTGCTCGCTGGACGTACCCAGTTCCCGGGCGGGCCGCTTGATGCCCAGTGCCCCAGTCACCACCACTTCCGACAGCTGTGTGCTGCCTGGCTGCAGCTGCACCTTCAGCGACCCTGCGTTTCCGTTGACAGGCACTTCCTGGGAGGCATAGCCTACATAGGAGAAAACCAACACCTGCCCCTGGTTCACTTTTATCTGGAAGGCGCCGTCTGTGTTGGTGGTGGTGCCTTGGTTGGATTCTTTCACCCGCACGGTGACGCCAGGTAGCGCCGCACCCGACTCCTGCTCCACCACCTGGCCAGACACCGCCAGGTCTTGGGCAGATACGCCAATTACTGTAAGAATGAGTATGACTGACGCCAGTAATCGTTTAAACATATCGTTTGTAGGTATAGTAAGTGGTTTGAGCGCCCACGCTGGAGCTGCTTTTATTTTTTAATGGCTATGCTATTTAGATAAAGTCTAAATAAACTTAACTTGCGCAAAAGTAGAACCTACAGCCTAGTGTTAGTAACAGGAGAGGGAATATTTTTAACAGATAAGGGAGAAATGAAGAGCCACTCACACATGTCTGCACAGGGCGAAGGGCAGCATACCGTTGCTCTGGACGAGGGCATCAGCCTGCTCCAGCCCTGTGTATGCGCTACGCAAGGGGCACTCCTGGCAACGGCTCATGCCAAAGATTATCCATCCGGGGAGATTCACTTCAGCCATACGGCCTCGTGCCTGCACAGCAAGAAAGTGGTGGGCTGCTTCAACAGCGAGGATTTTGTGCAGCTCTACTTTTCCATGCGCGGCAAGAGTGCCTTCCGGATTGGGAGCAGCCTGAGGGCCTTCGCCCATTTTGACAGCCACCAGCACAACCTGCTGTTTTTCTCAGGGGTGCAGGCACAGCAGGAAATAAAGCCCGATGCGCAGGTGGAGATGATGACGGTATACGTCCCTACCTCCTTTCTGCTGCACTACCTGCCCGATACGGGTACTGCTTTCTCAAAGCTGCGGGAAAACATACTGGCCGGAAAGGCAGCCAAACTGAGTAAAGCCAACCTCCCCATCACGCCCCATATCATGGCGGTGCTGCACAATCTGCTGAACTGCGACTACACCGGGTACCGCAAGCGCATGTTTGTGGAGGCGAAGGTGCTGGAACTGCTGATGCTGCAGTTTGAGCAGAGCGAACAGGACGGCGACTCTACTGCGACGGCCCGGTTGAAGGAGACGGATGTGGAGAAGATGCTGCACGCACGTGATTTGATTCTGCAGAACATGGAGTGCCCCTGCTCCCTGATTGACCTGGCCCACATGGTCGGCACGAACGAGTACTATCTCAAGAAGCACTTCAAGCAGGTGTTCGGCACCACGGTGTTTGGTTACCTCAACACCTACCGCATGGAGCAGGCCCGGAAGATGCTGCTGGAAGGCGATAATAAAATAGGCGACATTGCGGGTGCTTTAGGGTTCAAGTACGCCGCCCACTTCACGGCGGCTTTCAAGAAGCACTTCGGTTACCTGCCCCAGAAAATCAAATCCTAGCCTGTATCCTGCTACTTCAGGTATAGGCCCCAAAGAAAAAAGGAGCAACAGGACTGCTATACCTGTGGCTCCTTTTTTGTGCTGTGATTGCTTTCTGCCTTAACGTCTGCGGCTGGTGTACTCTTCCAATTCCCGCACATTGCTGTCGAACTGGAAGACGTCGTAGATATAGTAGAAGCGCTCTTTGTCGCAGACGTTGTCGTAGGCGAACTTGGCAAACTCCAGGCGGCTGCTCTCATACTCCAGCTGCAGCAGCACGCGGCGCAGGTTCTCTGACACGATGCTACCGTTTCGCACGGCCTCCCGCGCAATGGTGAGTTTGGTGCTCTCGAAGTCGCGGCCTTTCATGGTCTCTATCAGGCGGTCCACATCGTAGCGGTCCAGCAGGTTGCGGCAGTCGTTGGCGGGCTGCTCGTTGCGCGGAGGCACGGGCTCGTAACGATCCTCATACCTATCGGGGTAGCGCGGCGGAACTGGCGGCGGCACGACCACCACCGGCGGACCCAGCGGCACTTCACTGATGACGCGCAGGCTCACTTTGCGGCCGGAGACACGCACGGCGTAGTTCGTCTCGAAGCCGGCGCGGGCGAATACGTTTATTCCGGTCCTATACACGCCGTGCCGGCCCCGGATGCGGAACTCCACATAATGGTTGCCGGGCTTCAAATGCGAGATGCGCACGAAGTTGGAGGCGGTGCGGTTGATAAGGCGCCCGTCCAGCGCCATCTGGAAGAGTTCTCCCCGATGGGTGGTAAAGGTCACGACAGTAGGTTGTGCGAAAGCGGGCAGCGCCAGCAGCACAAACAGAAGCGGGAGTAGAAGCTTTTTCATGGCAGTATAGGTTTTAGCGTATACTTCTGCCAAGCCAATTATTGTGCCAGTTTGTGGAACTAAAGTCCTATTGAGTTTGTCTGCGGGGGATTTGTTGATTGCAGGTATAGGTATAAGAAAAACCCACAGGTGTTGGGCCTGTGGGTTTCTGTAAATTGTGATAGCGCCTTTACTTCAATCTGTAATTCAATCCTATGCCTACTGACATAGGCTTTTGATTATGCAGTGTCCCCCTACTATGGAGGTTTTTATAAAATAACATGCCATCAACAAAACCCTCGAGCCGAGAAGTCATTTTGTAATTCAGCGTTAGTCCACCTGTTGCTACCATATTGAATGCGGATGTTTCTTCATTGTAGAGTTCCAAAGAGCTTCCCTCTATACTCTCAGTAGCGCTTGCTTTGATACGACCAACAGTAGGGGCAAGCGTGGCATTTGCATAAAGCTGTAACTTCCTATGAGGATTTAAAGGGGTGAACTTCAAGGTAACTGGCACAACTACTGCCCTAAGGTTCTGTATTGCGTGCACTTCGTAAATTTCATCAGCAGAAACATACCTGGTAGTATAATGTGATGATTCGTTCGCACCATACCCTAAGCCAGCTTGTATAGTGGCTCTCTTGCTAAGGCTATACCCATAATGGATGGTTAAGAATGGTGTAACACCCGCCATATACTCATACTTTGGTTTACCAGGTAAATAATAACCAGTAGTGCTTACTCCGATGCCTATGAAAGATTTAGATTCTGGTGATTCAACTATTGAGTGCTGCCCAAGAACTGGGAGAGTCAAAGCAAAAAAGAGGGTAAATAAAGCGAGTGATTTGGTCAGAGCGCTGCTCCATCGGGGGATATAAGTTGTTGTTTTCATAAAAGGGTTTCAGGAAGAATATAATAGCCAAATATATAGATTTGTATAAACCTAGGAAACTCTCCTGCAGAACTAATAACAAAAGATAAACGGATTACAATATATCCAAAAGCAAAAAACCACAGGCGCTATACCTGTGGTTTTGCATTTATGCATTCTTGGTTTTACCCTTCATAATAAAACTTTCCTTTATCACTCTTAATCGTAAGCTCGTTGCGCTCACTGGCTTCTACACGCCCGATAATCTGCGCATCCACCCCAAAGGACTTCGAAATGTCAATCAGGCTCTGGGCGTGCTGCTCCGGCAGGTATATCTCGAGGCGGTGGCCCATGTTGAAGACCTTATACATCTCTTTCCAGTCGGTGTGGCTCTGCTCCTGTATGATGCGGAACAGTGGCGGCACCGGGAAGAGGTTGTTCTTGATGATGTGCACCTTCTCGGTGAAGTGCAGCACTTTGGTCTGGCCGCCGCCGCTGCAGTGCACCATGCCGTGCAGGTGCGGGCGGTGCTGCTCCAGTATCGCTTTCACGATGGGCGCATAGGTACGCGTCGGTGAAAGCACCAGTTTGCCTATCTCCATACCTGTCTCCTCATCCACATCCGTCAGGCGGTAGTTGCCCGAATATACCAGGTCTTTTGGCAATTCCGGGTCGTAGCTCTCCGGGTAGGAGGCTGAAAGGTACTTGTGGAAAACATCGTGGCGGGCGGAGGTGAGGCCGTTGCTGCCCATGCCGCCATTGTACTCATCCTCGTAGGTGGCTTGGCCATAGGAGGCAAACCCTACTATCACATCACCAGGTTGGATGTTGTGGTTGGAGATGACTTCGTCGCGGCGCATGCGAGCCGTCACGGTGCTGTCCACGATGATGGTGCGCACCAGGTCGCCCACGTCAGCCGTCTCGCCGCCGGTGCTGTAGATGCCGATGCCGTTATCGCGCAGCATTTGCAGCACCTCCTCGGTGCCGTTGATGATGGCGGCAATCACCTCGCCGGGTATCAGGTTCTTGTTGCGGCCGATGGTGGAAGAGAGCAGGATGTTATCGGTGGCGCCCACGCACAGCAGGTCGTCGGTGTTCATCACCACGGCGTCCTGTGCTATGCCTTTCCATACGCTCAGGTCGCCGGTCTCTTTCCAGTACATGTAGGCGAGCGCCGACTTGGTACCCGCGCCGTCTGCGTGCATGAGGACGCAGTGCTCCGGGTCACCGGTGAGGATGTCAGGGATGATTTTGCAGAATGCTTTCGGGAAAAGCCCTTTGTCTATGTTCTTGATGGCGTTGTGTACGTCTTCCTTTGAGGCGGACACGCCACGCCGGAGGTATCTGTTTTCCATAGTGCTGGTCTTACTTGCCTTACAAATGTAAGAAAAGGCCTTTGTATATACGGCAAAAGGGCTCTGTAAAAAAGACAGGAGCAAATTTTTTGAAACAAGCTGTGGCCAGGACTAGCCGGAAGAGCAACCTGAGGTATAGCCACCATTCTACCCGCTTGCAACCATTCCAGAGTATATTGACTCCTCTATATAAAACCTCCTCAAGCCTATGAAGAAGAAGCTCTTAACCTCGCTCATCAACCTGTGTTTGTTCAGTGCAGCACAGGCACAGGATTCTTTACAAGTTAAACACCATGTTTCGGCTCCCTATAAGGTAGCTGTGGGCATACGCTACTCTGCCGGAGGCCCTACAGGGGTGGACTTAGGTATAACAGGCAAATTCTTCTTCAGCCGGCAATCTGCCCTGGAGGTACATTCCACCATCAACCCGAACGCCCGTAACTACCTCGCCTCCCTCAGTTACATCTGGCAACCTAAACTTGCCACGTCGGAGCGCATCAGGCCTTATGCCGGTATAGGTATGGGCATCATACGGCCGGACAGCAAATACTATGACAACGAGACCACACAGTCCAACCTGGTGGTGATTCCCACCATAGGTATAGAGTACCAGTTCAGGAGACTCCCTATTGCGGTTTCGCTGGACTACCGCTCCACGCTCATGCGCGTTGGCGGTGGCTCCTACAACCTCAACCTGCGCAACACCAGCAACCTGGGCCTTGGCCTGAAATACACCTTCCGGTAGGTATAGGTATAGCCAAGCACAAAAGCGAAACCGGCGGCCGGAGTCTAAGAACTCCAGCCGCCGGTTTGTCTAGTTGAAGGTACAGCGCTATACCTGTTACTCCTGCACCCGCACCACTTTGAACTCGGTGCGGCGGTTGCGCTGGTGTTGTTCCTCCGTCTTGGCGTTGCGTACCACTGGGCGGCTCTCGCCATAGCCTTTGGCCGTGATGCGTGACCGGTCTATACCTTTCGAGATAATATAATTCACAGCCGACTGCGCGCGCCGCTGCGACAAATCCTGGTTGTAGATGTCGACGCCGCGGGAGTCGGTGTGTGAGCTCAACTCTATGGAGATGCGCGGGTTGTCTACGAGTATCTCCACCAGTTTGTCCAGTTCCGCGGCCGCGTCCGGGCGTATGTTGGCTTTGTCGAAGTCGTAGAAGATGTTCTCCAGCACGATTGCTTTCTCTTTCACAATCTCATTCAGCACCAGGTTGGCCGTCAGGCGCACTTCGTTCACGTCGTTCGGCAGTTGGTTCTGCGGCGGCATCTTGCCAACAGTAGTGATGCGCTGCCGGGCTGCAAAGAACCCCTCCTTCTCCGAAAGCAGGGAGTAGGCAGAGGCACTGTCGAGAGGGAAGCTGAATTTGCCTTCGGCGTCAGCCTTTGCCTCAGCTAGCTTCTGGCCCTGCTCGTTCTGCAGCACAACGGTGATGTTCGGCACCACGGTCTGCTGCTTGTCTTTGTCGCGACGCTGGTATACGGTGCCATCCACGAAGAAATTCACCAGCTTGCGGCGCGATTTGGATATGGCATAGATGTCGTCGCCGCCTTTGCCGCCTTCACGGTTGGAGGAGAGGTAGCCGGAGTAGTCATCCTGGAAGAAAATACCGAAGTCGTCGCCGCTGGAGTTGACGGGCGTACCCATGTTCACCGGCTTGCCATCCTCTATCCGGAACAAATCCATACCTCCCAGGCCGGGCAGTCCATCTGAGGCCACATACAGTGTACCATCGGGGCCCACATACACATAGCTTTCGTTTCCGGGCGTGTTGATGTCAGGCCCCAGGTTCTCGGGAGCCAAGAAACGGCCGTTATCATCTATGGCAGATTTGTAGATGTCGTTGCCGCCCAGGCCGCCTTTGCGGTCCGAGGCGAAGTAGAGCGTTTTGCCGTCCGGCGAGATGGCCGGTGAGGAATCCCAGGCGCGTGGGTCGTTTATGTTGAGCAGCTTTGGCTCGGTCCAGGCGTTGGAGCGGTAGAACGACACGTACAGGTCCACGTTCTGGCGGCCTTTCTTAGTGCCTTCATTGCCGCGGGCGAACACCATAGTATTGCCTTCGTCGGTGAAGGTGGCCATGGCATCGTGTATACCTTCCACGTTCACGCCTTCCAACTGGCGCACTGCACCGCCCATAGTAGCGGAGTCGCCAAGTGTTGTCGCGAAGATGTTCAGGAAACCTTCGCCGTTGCCCAGGTACTCTTTGCCGGGCCCGCGTGTGGAGGAGAAGATGAGTTCGTTGTTGAGCACGTAAGGCGCAAACTCGGAGCCTTCTGTGTTCAGCACCTCCAGGTTCTGCAGCGCAAAGCCGGAGTTCTTTTTGAGAATCATGCTCAGTTGGCTCAGCACCTCCACTTCTTTTTGCGCCAGGCCTTTCAGGCGTGGGTTGCTGCCGATGCGGGCATAATCCTGCATCTGGCCCAGCGCGGCCTCGTACTTGCTGTTGGCCTTCAGGGCCATGCCGTAATGGAAGTAAGCCTCCTCCTTCCGGAAGTTGTTGTCGAGGGCGGCTTTGTAGAAGGGCTCCGCCTGCGCCAGGCGGTTGGAAAGGCGGTAGGCCTCGGCTATTTTGTAGTTGACTTCCCCGGAATTCCCCTCCTTGCCCAAGGCTTGCTTGTAGAACTCGATGGCGCGCTCATACTGCTCTTCCTGAAAGCGCTTGTCGCCTTTGCCCAGGTATAGGCCAGCCCCGCACGAGCCCAGCACAAAAAGGAGCAGCAGGAATATACCTGTAGACTGAAGGCAGTGCGCCAGTGGCTTTAACGGCAGCGATGGATGCATGAGCTCGGGTTTATGTTTACAGGTTTAGAAATACCTGGAGAGCCAGCTGTTGCGCGCCGGCCGTGGCCAGGCATCCTGCAGCTCTCCATACTTGTTTACCAACGTATCAAAGTATAACGTGTTCTCTGTTATTTCGCCGGCGGCCACCTTCTCTTTCAGCTCCCCCATACCTACCAGCTTCACCTCGCCGTCCTGCAGAAACGCAAGCCGGGTGCGGTCAAAAAATGATACCCCCAGGCGCTGCTCCAGCTCCCGCACAAAGGCCACGGAGCTGTCGATGGAGCAACCGCTGGCGGCGGTTGCGTTCTCGTTATTAGCCAGCACCAGAAACTGGTTGTGCAGCAGGTCGGCAGAGGCCTGAAGGCCGGTGCCGTGGCTACTCCACTCTGTAGCAAAACGCTCCAGCAATGGTTTTATTTCGGACTGCTCTGCTTTCGTCAAAGGCCTGTCAGCCTGGTATATCCAGAGCCGGGCGTGCGGCGGCAGTTGGTCAAACGGAATGTACATGATGTAATATTGTTGGATTGTTGATTGTTAAATTGCCGACCTTCTAAATAGTCTAATCGTTGCTTCCGCAAGTGGCTGCGCTATACCTTGAACAGGATTGACAAACCTAGACTATCAGGTATACCGGAAGACACTCTGCCAGAAAACAACAATCACCAATTTAACAATGTAGCTGTTTACCTGCTCAAACCTTCGGCTTGCGCGATGAGCTCGGCTATGTCAAAAACTTTTACGGTTTCTTCCTGTTCCTTGTTCTTCACGCCGTCGCTCATCATTACCATACAGAACGGACAAGCCGTTGCAATCACACCATTTCCAGTGCCCAGCGTGGCCAAGGCCTCTTCCGTACGCTCTATGTTGATGTCTTTGCGACCCGGCTCCGGCTCCTTGAACATCTGGGCACCACCGGCACCACAGCACAGGCCATTGGCGCGGCTGCGCTTCATCTCCACTAAGTCGGCATCCAGGGCAGCGAGCACATCGCGTGGCGCCTCATAAATGTCGTTGGCGCGGCCCAGGTAGCAGGAGTCGTGGAAGGTGATGCGCTTGCCTTTGAACGCCTCGCCTCCTTGTACCGCCACCTTGCCCTCGTTGATGAGCTGCTGCAGGAACGTGGAGTGGTGAATTACCTCATAGTTGCCGCCCAGGTCCGGGTATTCGTTTTTCAAAGTATTGAAGCAGTGTGGACAAGCGGTCACAATCTTCTTTATGTTATAGGCATTGAGCACCTCTATGTTGGTGATAGCCTGCATCTGGAACAGGAACTCGTTGCCGGCTCGTTTGGCGGGCTCGCCGGTGCAGCTCTCCTCAGTGCCCAGCACGGCATACTTCACGCCCACGTGCTCCAGTATCTGCACAAAGGCACGGGTCACACGCTTGTAGCGGTCATCGAATGAGCCGGCACAGCCAACCCAGAACAGCACCTCCGGCTCCTCGCCGTTCGCAGCCATCTCCGCCATGGTTGGCACTTTCACTAATCTTTTATTCTCTTCCATCTGTTTATTTGAAAATGGCCGAAAGACTGCATGACATAAGATAAAGGACTATTTCGCAGGTCCCGTATCGCAAAGTCTTTCGTCCTTTGTCTAGATATTCTTTTGTCTAGTTTTTAGAAGGCACATACAAGTCTTCTGCCCAGTTGAAACGGTCTGACGGCGGGAAGGCCCATGGTGCACCGTTGTTCTCGATGTTGGTGAACATGGCGTTGAGCGAGGCTGGCGCGGCAGACTCTTCCAGCACCAGGTAGCGGCGCAGGTCCATGATGGTAGACAGCTGGTCGATGTTCACCGGGCAGGATTCTACACAGGCGTTGCAGGTGGTACAGGCCCAAAGCTCCTCCGGGGTGATATAGCCGCGCAGCAATGTCTTCTCATCGGTGATCTGCACACGCTCCACGCCCAGTTCTTTGTAGTGGTTCGGCGCGAAAATAGCCGGATGCTCTCCTTTCTCCTCCATGCGGTCGCGGGTATCCATCACAATCTTGCGCGGCGACAACAGCTTGCCTGTAATGTTGGCCGGGCACACCGAGGTACAACGACCGCACTCCGTGCAGGTATAGGAATCCATCAGCTGCTTCCAGGTCAGGTCCTCCACATCTTTAGCACCAAAGCGCTGCACGATTGGGTTGCCATCTACGTCCAACTCAGGAGCCGGTGGCTGGTAGCTTGGGTCCAGCATGGCTTTGATTTCGTGTGTGATGGCCGGGTTGGTCGTGAACTTACCCTTCGGCAACAGCTTAGAGAAGTACACGTTCGGGAAGGCCATGATGATGTGGAAGTGCTTAGAACTAGGCAGGTAGTTCATAAACGCTAATATACCAATGATGTGAATCCACCAGCCCACGCTCGCTATGGTCGCAAGCGTGCCGGCATCGCTGCCAAAGGCGTCCACAAAGGCACTGCTCACCGGAAAGCTGCCCGGCAAGTCATGGTTGTTAAGTGCAGCCAACTTCAGGTCCGCGATGTTGAAGGCGAAGAGAGCGAACATCAGTACGATTTCCGTAATCAGGATTACGTTAGCATCCATCTTGGGCCAGGCTCTCATCTCCACGCCCGTTGCCAGACGAGGCACCTTTGTCACGTTCCGTCTCCACAGGAAAATCACGCAGGCGATGATTACGAGGGCAGCCAGAATCTCGTTCACGGCCATGAGCCCATCATAGAACGGCCCTAGGAAGCCCAGCACCCGGTGCGTCCCGAACACGCCGTCTATCATGATTTCCAGCACCTCGATATTAATCACCAGGAAACCGACGTACACGAACAGGTGCAACACGGCCGGCAACATGCGCTTGAACATTTTCTGCTGCCCAAAGGCCACCAGCAATGTCTTGTTGATGCGCTCTGACGGGTTATCCGCCAGTTCCACGTCACGCCCTATCAGGATGTTTTTGCGGATTTTGCGAATCTGCCACACAAACAGGCCTATACCCAAACCTGCCACTATAAGGAAGATGATATTCTCGAGTTGAATCACGGCAAATTATTCGTTATACATACCAATTTATAGATAAAGATAGCAGAAAAGTGAGAACAAACGTTTACAGGGCACCTTTTTTAAAATATTTTTATCATAAAGTTTGCGCCTTCCGTTTTGGTTACTACTTTTGCATACCCTTTCGGAAGACGGGGTAACAATAGAGCTGGTGATGTAGCTCAGTTGGTAGAGCAATGGACTGAAAATCCATGTGTCGTTGGTTCGATTCCAATCATCACCACCAGCTTGGACCCTTACCCTAACCGGTAAGGGTTTTTTGTTTTTGCACTCTTTCTGCTCACTGCAGACCTATACTTTATTTCCGCCCGCCGGTTGCCACAAAGCATTCCCATCCTATTCATTTGCCCGAAATGCGAGGCTTTTCTCTTTCAAATAGATTCTTAGTCCATGAAGAGCGCTTGGTAGAGAGTCTTTTCAGCAGGTATAACCTACAGGATGCAAGAAGGGTTTTAAAGGTTTTCCTAGCGGCAGTTGGCCCTCAGTTCCAGCAGGGCGGCGGAGTAGCCTAACCGGTAAGCCTCGTTGAAATGGGCGCAAGCGGAATCAGGTTGCGCCTGCCTTAACTCGGTGCGGCCCAGCAGGTAGAACACCCGTCCGTTGTTGCCATCGGCTTGCAGCACGCGCCTGTAGTCCTGCTCCGATGCGGTATAATCCCCCGTTTTATAATATCCAAATCCTCTGAAGGTAAGCGCGTTCGCCCAGGATTCGCCACGCTGGGTATGGCTCAGGAAGTCAGAGAAGTCGGCTATGGCCTGCTGGTATTTCTTCAGGTAGAAAAGGCGTACCTCCCCCCTGTCCAACTGTGCCGTATACATGGTGCTGTCCAGCGCCAGCGCCTGCCCAAAGTCGAGTTCCGCCTGGCGGTAGTTGTTTAGCTTGGCATGGCACTTTCCGCGCATCAGGTATGCCTCCGCCGACGGCTTTTCGTGCAGCAGGATGAATTGGTTTAAATCTTCTACGGCAGACCTGAAATTCTCATTCACGTGCATCTCGAGGCTGGCACGGGTCAAATAGGCATCGGCGTGCTTGGGCCTGAAGTAAATGGCCTCGGTGAGCAGGCTGTGCGCACTGGTGTACTTGCCATGTTCGATGTAGGTGAGCGCCGTCTTATACCTGTCCTGTCCTGTGATGTAGTCCATCGTGGACTTGAGCAGCAGGCTGAAAACGAGGATGACGGCGAAAAAGCCAAGTGTGATGTACACGTCTTTCCGGCTGAAGCGGCGCTCCTCCCGGCGCGGGATGTTCTGGTAATAGCGCTCTGATACGGGGGCTGGCTCGCGGGTTTGGCGGTAGCGCGGGTTGTGGTACGCCTGGTGCTGCTGTATGGCCTGCCGCTGCTCCCGCAGGTACTGCAACCGCAGGTCATACCTGGCCCGCTTGCTCGGGTCGGACAGGGTCTGGTAAGCGGCGTTCACTATCTTGAACAGTTCCTCGGAGCGCGTGTCGCCTGGGTTGCGGTCAGGGTGGTACTTCAACGCCAGGCGCTTGTAAGCCAGTTTTATCTCCTGTGCCGAGGCGGTGTGGCTAACGCCGAGGATGGTATATAAATTGTGATCCAAGGGGGCTGCTGTAACAAAAAAGTTCTACTTAAGTTAAGTAAACACGGACAATATACCGCAAATTCCGTACTACAACTCTAACAGAATAGAATCGCAAATTTTTCAATCTACTACCGTATACAGAAAAAGCACTAAAAAAGCTGAGCACTATGGCTGACCAGGATAATTTCACAAAAGAAAAGAGCCCCAACCTCATCGAGAACCTGACGGGTTATGTAGATACCCGCATAGACATTATACGCCTGGAGATACAGGAAAAGCTGAAGGCCTCATTCGTAAGCACGTTGCATGCCGTGCTCCTGGGTTTCTTCGGGCTGATGAGCGTGCTGTTTGTGAGCATCTTCCTGGGCCTGCTGCTCAATCACCTCCTCGACAGCTCCTTCTGGGGGTTTGGCATCGTGGCGCTGTTCTATGTGGCTGTCCTGGTGATTCTTTTCATAGGGCTTGACAAAAAGGTGTTCCAGAACGTGGCCGACAAGACTTTTGACAACACAATATATAAAACAGACAAACGAGACAAAGCGATATGAGCGAGACAAAGAACCCCTTGTTTGACAGCGAACGGGAATTGCTAGAGCGCCAGAAAGAAGAGTACAAAAACGCCTTGATGGGTGATGTGAACCAAATCAAAAGCCAGGGCCAGCAGATTGGCAAGAAAGTAGCCATAGCCGGCGGCATCCTGGTGGCGGGCCTGCTCATCCGGAGCATGTTCGGCGGCAGCAAAAAAAAAAGCAAAAAGCTCAAGAGAAACGAAGAGGCCAGTCTGAAAGGTAGCTACTACACCCCGTCGGCGGGCAGGGTACAATATGATTCCCTCATACATGAGCAGGAAGATGACTATACCTTGGCTTCTGAGCGCATGAACTATACCTTGGCGGAGCGGGGGCATCCAACAGGCAGGGCGCAAGGCTTCATGAAATCAGAGATGGCGCAGATGCTCACGCAGCAACTCACCACGCTGCTGCTCCTGTACATGACCAAAAAGGTGGAAGAATACTTAAACAGTGTTTCTAAAAATAGCGATATTGCAGCAGCACCCATTGAGGTGACTGAAATAGAAACCATTGAGTATACCGTTCCACAAGAGGATGCCGTTTAACAACCTTCGCAACAGACAAAAGCAACATGAACCAGGCAGGAAGCACTTCGCGGTACTGCTCGACCCCGACAACCTTGACGAGGCTTCCTGCCTGAACCTGCTTGCCCTGAGCGAAACACACCAGGTTGACTTCTTCTTTGTGGGAGGCAGCCTCATCACCACCGATAATCAAGCCTCCATCATCCGGCTTATCAAAGAGAACAGCAGCATACCTGTTATCCTTTTCCCAAGCAACAGCCTGCACATCGACAAGCAGGCCGATGGTATTCTGCTCCTCTCCCTCATCTCGGGCCGCAACCCGGATTTTCTCATCGGGCAGCACGTGCTGTCAGCCCCCATACTCAAGACGAGCCAACTGCAGGTGTACCCTACCGGCTACATGCTGGTGGACACCGGCCGTCAGACCACTGCTTCGTACATGAGCGGCACCACGCCTATACCGTATGACAAACCCGGCATTGCCGCCTGCACCGCCATGGCTGGCGAACTGCTGGGCCTGCGCTACATCTACCTCGACGGCGGGAGCGGTGCCATGCACCCCATCAGTGCCGATATGATAAAGGCCGTGCGCGAGGTGGTGGACGTGCCGGTGATAGTGGGGGGCGGCATTAACACTGCCGATAAAGCAGCGGCCGCACTGGAGGCGGGCGCCGACGTGCTGGTCATAGGCAACCACATAGAAAAAAACCCCGGCTTTCTGGCCGAGGTTTCTCACTTGATTGCTTCTTATAATGTTGCCTTAAATGTTCATCGCTGATTCGCGACGACGCATCTTACCGGCAGGTATACCAAACATCATCTTGAAGCGGCGGCAGAAGTAAGCTGTGTCTTTGTAGCCTACGTCCTTACCGATTTCGCGGATGCTCTTCTTCGTTGTGCGAAGCAGGAACACGGCGCGCTCCATGCGCTGATACTCAATGTAGTCCTGTGGGTTGATGCCAGTCAGCATTTTGAAGTACTGGCCTACGTAATCCTCTGACACGTTCGCTACGTTAGAAAGCACCTTGTTGGACAAATCGCCACCCAGGTTCTCCTTGATGTAGTTGAACAGGTCGATGAGGCGTGGATCCTTGAAGTACGTGCTGTTCGTGGCCAGTTGCTCTACAAACATCTTGTTACGCAGGATGTGGCGCACAATCTCCACCACGATGTTCTCGGTGTAGATGCTGATGAGGCGCTCTTTGCCTGGCAGGTCCTGCATGCTCTCTTCCACCACTTTGATGACCAGGTTGGCCAGCTTGTTGTTGCCTGAAATCAGGAACGCCGGCAGGTCCAGTGATGCAAAGAAGTTAACGGAGTCAAATACCTTGGCTTCGAAGCTCACATAGCTGTGGCTCTCTTCTGCGTCGCCAATCAGGTCGAGGTCGTTGTTGCTCTTAAAGAACTTCTCTCTGTTGGTGATGAGGTCATCGTTCGAGATGGTTCTGCCCTCTCCGGAGCCGTACGTCACTTTCGTGCTACGTCCACCCGGAATAAACAGCAGTTCACCCTCCTCTACCATTTGCTCCTCTTCGCCAAAGAAAATAGTACCTTTATGAAGCAGAATCAGGTTGTTGCCAACGTCGTAGTAATTACGCACCGAAAACGGCTGCTGCAACACCAGATTTTTAGCTTTAATGAACCGCACCCCAAGCGACTCAATAATTTTATTGTAATCTTCCATGTGTGTTACCAACTAACTTTTATACTATAAACCCTTTAATTTGGCCTAAAGCTAAGGCTAATCTTCGTAAAATTCAAAATATTTTAAATATTTAATTTTAATTAGAAAAACCCTATCTTAAGCCTAATCAACACAGACACAAGCATTTAAGTGCCAAATTACTTTAACAATTCTCTTGAAATTACTATTTTCTGTATCTCAGAAGTGCCTTCGTAGATTTGTGTAATTTTGGCATCACGCATTAAACGCTCCACATGGTATTCTTTCACAAAACCGTAGCCGCCGTGTACCTGCACCGCCTCTATGGTTGTATCCATGGCTACCTTGGATGCAAATAGTTTCGCCATAGCTCCTGATTTGCCATAATCCTGGTGCATGTCCTTGTCATGGGCTGCCTGCAGGCACAGGAGGCGAGCCGCCTCAATGTTGGTTGCCATATCGGCCAGTTTGAACTGAATGGCCTGGTGCTTCGCAATCTCCACACCGAACGCCTTGCGCTCTTTGGAATACTTCACGGCCAGCTCATAGGCGCCTGATGCTATACCTAGCGCCTGCGCCGCTATACCGATGCGGCCACCCGCCAGCGTAGACATGGCGAACTTGAAGCCGAAACCATCTTCGCCAATGCGGTTCTCCTTTGGTACTTTTACGTCAGTGAACATCAAAGAATGCGTGTCGGAGCCGCGTATTCCCAGTTTGTTCTCTTTCGGGCCAATCTGGAAGCCTTCCATGCCACGCTCTACAATGAGGGCGTTGATGCCGCGGTGGCCTTTCGCCACATCCGTCTGGGCAATTACCAGGTATACTGAGGCTGTGCTGCCGTTGGTAATCCAGTTCTTGGTGCCGTTGAGCAGGTAGTAGTCACCTTTGTCCTCAGCGGTGGTACGCTGTGAAGTGGCGTCAGAACCAGCCTCCGGTTCAGAAAGGCAGAAGGCGCCTATGATTTCGCCTGTTGCCAGGCGGGTCAGGTACTTCTGCTTCTGCTCCTCATTGCCATATTTCTCCAGGCCCCAGCACACAAGCGAGTTGTTCACAGACATTACTACAGAAGCGGAAGCATCCACTTTGGAGATTTCTTCCATGGCCAATACATAGGAAATGGTATCCATGCCGCCCCCATTATACTTGGGGTCAACCATCATACCTAGGAATCCTAGCTCTCCCATCTTCTTGATTTGCTCAGCAGGGAATTTCTGATGCTCATCACGTTCTATCACGCCTGGCAACAGCTCTGTCTGTGCAAATTCACGGGCGGCAGCCTGTACTGCCAAGTGTTCTTCTGTTAATTGGAAATTCATGCTTCTATATGTAAAAGAATGTGATTAAAAGACTTTATAGTGCAAAATTAAAAATTCAATAGTATTATTCATATAACCTGCCTAACTAATATTTGTTAGGTTGGATTCCATGTTATACACTAACTCTTTATACGATGTTATTGAGTTAAGATAGTATAAAAAAATAGCGCCACCCGCTCATAAAGAGCAGGTGGCGCTATACTATAGGCAGATTTGATACAATTTTGAGTTAGTCACGACGGCCCATCAGCAGTGACACGTAGTACAACAGCGTAGCCAGAGAGCCCAGTGCGGCTACCACGTAGGTCAGGGCAGCCCATTTGAGTGCGTCCTTCGACATTACCAGCTCCTGCTGCGTCACCACGTTGTTGGAGCTAATCCAGGCAAGCGCACGCTTACTAGCGTCAAACTCTACGGGCAGTGTTACAAAGCTGAAGATAGTCGTCAGGCCAAAGAGCGCCACTCCAATCGTCAGTGGAATAGGCGTGGTCTGCAGCATGAGGATGCCTATCAGGATAATCCACTGCATGTAGCGCGAGGCAATGCTCAAGGCCGGAACCATAGCCGAACGGAACTTGAGGAAGCTATACGCCTTAGCATGCTGCACCGCGTGACCACATTCGTGCGCTGCAACGGCAGCCGCAGCGGCACTGCGCGCCTCGTATACATATTCACTCAGGTTCACGGTCTTGTCAGCCGGGTTGTAGTGGTCTGTCAGCCTACCGGCCACCGATATCACTTTCACATCGTGGATGCCATTGTCGGCCAGCATCATCTCCGCAATTTCACGGCCGGTATAGCCTGACTGCAGCGGAATCTCTGAGTACTTTTTGAACTTGCTCTTCAGGCGCCAGCTCACCCACATGCTGAGGGCCATGAAAAGGATACCTATTAAATATATTCCAGCCATAGCTTTCTTCTAACTTAGAACTTGTTTTGGTTTTCTATTTTCTTAACAATGTTGGTGGTGGAGTAGCCTTTCACAAGCGGGACGGTTCTCACCTCGCCTCCCCTTGCTGTAACGACGTCCTGCCCCACAATATTTTCGATGGAATAATCATCGCCTTTCACCAGTATGTCGGGCTGCAAAGCCTTAATCAGTTCCAGCGGCGTATCCTCATCGAACAATACTACAGCATCAACAAACAACAAGGATGCCATAACCCGCGCACGTGACATTTCGTCCTGAAGCGGGCGGTTTGGACCTTTTATACGGCTTATTGACGCATCCGTGTTAAGACCGAGCACCAGTTTATCGCCAAGTTGTCTGGATTTTTCGAGGTAATCGACGTGGCCCAGGTGCAGCAAATCAAAGCAGCCATTGGTGAAAACCACCTTCTGGCCCTGTGCGCGCCATGCCTGCAGCTGTTGCCGCAGTTGAGGAAGAGTATAGATTTTATCTTTCGTATTCATGGATGTGTGCGTTAGCTTCAGCGACTTCACCTGCAGCCACTGGGCGCTGCAGCATGATGGACATAAAGCTAATCACTCCCATCACAACAACCAAAAGTGTCTGCGAGGTATGGGCCACCAGGGCATAGGCCATGCCCGCCTCCTTGGGAACTCCATACAGTAGCAAGGTGGTCTGCACAAGCAAGTGGTATACGCCCACGCCACCTTGCACCGGCGCCGCCATACCTAAACTGCCTACCACCAGCACCGACAGCCCCGCCACAGGCGAAAGGCCGGAGGTGGCCGGCATGGCGTAGAACACCACGAGGCTCATGCCGTAATACATCCCCCACACGAAGATGGTATGGCCCCAAAAGACGAACTGGTTGTCTATTTTGGAGATGCTGAACACCCCCTGCAGCATACCTTTCACAAAGCCCACCGCTTTCATGAAGAAGGCGTTCTGTTGCAGCTTTTTGAGGTATAGCAGGCCCAGCGCCAGAAACACCAGCCCTACCGCCATCACGATGCCGCCCACTAAGTATAGCGACCCAAGGCTCTGCTCCATGCTGTCGTACTTGTCAGTGAAGAGGCCCAAGAGGAAGTTGCGCACGCGTTCGAGCTCCAGCAGGAAGGTCAGCCCCAGGAAGATGGCCAGCATGACCATGTCGATGAGGCGCTCGGCTATGACCGTGCCAAAGCCTTTGTTGACGGGCAGGCCGTCTGTACGGCGCAACATGCTGCAACGCACCACCTCTCCCATGCGCGGTAGCACCAGATTGGCCACATAGCCCACCATCATGGCATTGTAAGTATTTCTAAGCGAGGGGGAGTAGCCCGTAGGCTTTATTTGCATGTACCACCGGTAGGCCCGGCTCAAATAGGCCGCCACACCCAGCAACAGCGACAGGAGCAGCCAACCGTAGCTGATGCTCTGCAGTTCTGCCCACAGTTTCTCAAAGTCAAGCTCCTTCAGCGCATACCACATCAAGAATGCGGAGAGCCCCAAAAGCAGGCTATACTTCAGAAAGGAGAGCAGTTTTCTCATCGAGTGGCTTACACCAGGCGGTTATGCTGGTCAGGGAACACCAGCGTAGGTTTGTGCTCCTTCGCGTCCTCAAACTTGATTGAGCAGTAAGAGATGACAATCACAATATCCCCTACCTGCACTTTGCGTGCCGCAGGGCCGTTCAGGCACACCGTACCGGTTCCGCGCTCACCTTTAATCACATAGGTCTCGAAGCGCTCCCCATTGTTGATGTTCACGATTTGCACTTTCTCGTTCTCCACCACATTGGCGGCATCCATCAGGTCCTCATCAATGGTGATGCTGCCCACATAGTGGAGCTCGGCCTGCGTGACCCTGCAACGGTGGATTTTGGATTTTAAAACCTCAATATACATGGTTTGTTTTTGTAACAGGCCGCAAAGTTATGCAATATGCTGCAGATTAACTACCAACTCCTCTGCACAACCTGTGGTGCCTTTACAAGCCAAAACAACTTATATTTCGTTTAGATTCACCACGATGTTGTCGATGAGCCGCACCTCCCCCACATAAGCGGCAATGCAGAGCGCCACCTCGTCCCGCTGGCCCAGGTCCTCCACCGGCTGCAAGGTATAGGGGTCGGCAATCTCAAAGTACTCCAGCGAAAGCTCGTCCACCTGCTGCATGTAATGAGCCACCTCACTTTTTATACCTGCCAGCGGCTTCTGCTTCAAATCCTGCTTGGCCAGCTGCAGCACTTTGTAAAGCTGCGTAGCGAGCTGCCGCTGCGCCGGGTTGAGCCGCTTGTTGCGCGACGACATGGCTAGCCCATCAGCCTCGCGCACCGTCGGGTGGCACACCAGCTCCAGGTCAAAGCCCAGGCCCTGCACCAGTTGCCGCACCACCGCCACCTGCTGCAGGTCCTTCTGCCCGAAGTAGGCCTTGTGCGGCTGCACCAGGTTGAAGAGCTTGCCTACGATGGTGGCCACGCCATGGAAGTGCCCCGGCCGGTGCGTGCCCTCCATTACCGTCTCCAGCTCCCCGAAACTAAAGCGCAGCAGCGACTGTTGTGGGTATACCTCCTCCGCAGACGGAGCGAACAGGTAATCGCAGCCTACGGTCTGCAGCAGGCTGGTATCCTGTTCCAACGTGCGGGGGTATAGCTTATAGTCGGAGGCGTTGTTGAACTGAGTGGGGTTCACGAAGATGCTGCAGATGGTCACGTGGTTCTCGCGGGCCGAAGCACGCATCAGCTGCAGGTGCCCCTCGTGCAGTGCACCCATGGTAGGGATGAAGCCGATGCGCTTGCCGCTGCAGCGCAACGCCTGCACAATGGTTCTGATTGACGCGACCTGTTCTATAACTTGCATGTAAGAGGGTCTAAATTTGTGCAATTGGTGAAAGCCGACAAAAGTAGGTCACAGAAGATTAAATTGAAAATTAGAATAAAAAATGCTAATTTTGCACGTCCCATTACTCTTTGCCTTTAATTTTTAACTACATATCATGTCAAAATTGCGAATCCTTTACGCCGCCACCGAAATCCTTCCTTTCTTACAGACCACCAAAGTAGCAGAATTTCTGAACACGTTGCCACAGGGGATGCAAGAGCGAGGTATGGAAATCCGTATCTTTGTTCCAAAGTTTGGCATAATAAACGAGCGCAAGAACCGTTTGCATGAAGTTGTCCGCCTGTCAGGCATCAACATAGCTGTCGGTGATGACGAGAAACCGTTGGTGATTAAAGTGGCCTCTATTCCGAATGCGAAACTACAGGTATATTTTATAGATAACGAAGACTATTTTCACAGAAAGTCCGTTTTCGTTGACAAGAATAACAACTTTCACCAAGACAACGACGAGCGGGCCATTTTTTTCTGCAAAGGCGTGCTGGAGACAGTGAAGAAACTGGGCTGGCAGCCAGACATCGTACATTGCAACGATTGGATGACTGGCCTGATACCGATGTACATGAAGACGACCTACAAGAAAGACCCCATCTTCAAGGATGCCAAGTCTATTTTCACGGTATACAACCACGAGTACAAACACAAATTCGACGGCGACTTGCTGGAGAAAGTGAAAATGCTTGATATCGAAGACAGCATGCTGACGCACCTTCAGTCGGCTGACCTGGACAGCTTTATCAAGATAGGCATGGAGTATGCGGACTCTGTCATCAAAACGAACGAGAACTTCAGCGAGAACATCAACGAAATGTTCAATGAGTTTGTGGGGACAAACAAGCATATCAATACCATCAGTGCCGACGACAACCTGTGTGATTCATACTTCAACTTATATAATGAACTCAGCCGTTAGAAGATTATTCCTCTTCTTCTTCTCATTTGCCGCCCTTACAGCCTGCGAAGACCCTACAGACATTGGACTGGAACTACAGGACGAGAACCTGATAGGCACCGAATTCACTGACACGGTTACCATCCAGACCGGAACTGTGCTACAGAGCGATTCCATCGTATCGTACCGCGCCGCCACCGCTTTGGTGGGCCGCTACGCCGACCCTGTGCTGGGCGTGACAAGCGCCGCTACCTTTGCAGAGATAGGGCTGGGCGGGACCAACGTGACGTTTGGCAACAACGCCAAGGCCGACTCGCTGGTGCTCAACCTGGACTATAGCTTCAAGTATGCCGACACACTGCAGGACCTGCAGGTGCAGGTGCACCGTCTCACGGGCGCCTTCGATGAGAAAACATCTTACTTCACCAGCTCTGAAATAGCCTTCGAGCCGGCACCACTCGGCACCAAGGCCTTCAAACCAAGAGTAGAAGTAGTGACAGTGGACGGCACTTCCACTAAGAAAACCAAAATCCTGAGTATCAAGCTGAGCCCTGAGTTGGCGAACCAGTTTGTGGCCCAGTCAGGTCAACCGACTTTCACCAACCAAACCAGCTTCCTCAACTTTTTCAGGGGAGTGGCCATCATGTCGCCTGACGGTGCCAATGCCAGCGTGTTGGGTCTGAACCTGAACTCAAACAGCTCTAACCTCACGCTGCACTACACGGCAGGAGACGGCACAAAGAAGACGCACGTCTTCGTGATTGGCTCAGGCGGTTACTTTAGCCGCATAACCACAGACCGCTCAGGCACAGCCATTGCCAACCTGCAGACCAAGGGCAGCTTTGTGCCATCAACTGAGACTGGGGGTGACACTTACGTCCAGGCGGGCGCCCAGCTTCTGACAAAGTTGAATTTACCACATTTGGAGCAACTGAAAACCCTGCAGGGCAACCTCATCATCAACCGTGCAGAGCTGCTTATACCTGTGAAGGCCTCCTCTACCGGAAACAACCTCCCGGTGCCGCCGCAACTGGTGCTGTATGAGACAAACGGCTCCAACCGTATTCTGACAGATGCCACAGGCACACCACGCGCCGTACAGATAGATGGCGCCCCAGTAGCGCTTACAGACAACCCGGCAGCAATTGCATATAACAAGACGAAGGGCTACTACAACATCAACATAACGTCTTACCTGCAGGCACTTTTGCTTGGCCAGAAACAGAACGACGGACTATTGTTGGGCGCGGCCATCGTAACGGCTGACCAGCAGTCCCGTACGCGCCTAATCAGTGCACAGTTGAACCCATACCGCGCTATCATCACCAACACCGAGGCGCAGCCGGTGAAGCTCCTTCTCTACTACTCAAAACTTCAATAGAAATTTTATACTTTCTAGGGAAAAAGGTACCTTTACGGGTACCTTTATTTTTTTAATGTAATTTAAAACGTATGTGTGGAATTGTAGCTTACGTAGGGCATAGAGACGCTTGCCCTATCATTTTGAAAGGCTTGAAACGACTTGAGTACAGGGGCTATGACAGCGCAGGCATAGCACTGATGAACGGAGACCTGAGCGTCTACAAAAGAAAAGGCAAGGTAAGCGACCTTGAGGAATTCATTGTAGACAAGGATGTACATGGCCACATAGGCATGGGCCATACCCGTTGGGCCACACACGGGGAGCCGAACGATGTGAATGCACACCCGCATTACTCGAGCTCTAAGCGAATAGCGATTATCCATAACGGCATCATTGAAAACTACGCAGCCCTAAAAACACTTCTACTAGAGAAAGGACATACCTTCCAGTCAGAGACGGACTCGGAGGTATTCATCAACCTGATTGAAGACATCCAGCAAAACAGCAAGTGCTCCCTGCCAGAGGCGGTTCGCCTGGCATTGCATGAGGTGGTAGGCGCCTACGCCATCGTGGTGCTTTCCAAAGAAGACCAGAACACCCTGATTGCCGCCCGCAAAGGCAGCCCGCTGGTGGTAGGCATAGGCGAAGGCGAGTACTTCCTGGCCTCTGACGCCACTCCTATCATTGAATACACCAATGACGTAGTGTATGTGAACGACTTTGAACTGGTGGTTATCCGTGACGGTGAGTTGGAAATACGTACGAAGGAAGACGTGGTGCAGACGCCTTATGTGCAGCGCCTGGAAATGGCCCTCGAGTCCATCGAGAAAGGTGGTTACCCGCATTTCATGCTGAAAGAGATTTTTGAGCAGCCACGCTCCATCCTGGACAGCATGCGCGGCCGCATGATTGCCGAAAGCAACCACCTGATGATGGGCGGCATCCGCGAGTTCGAAAACAAGTTCGTGAATGCGGAGCGTATCCTCATTGTGGCCTGCGGTACTTCCTGGCATGCCGGTCTGGTAGCCGAATACCTGATTGAGGACCTGGCGCGTATACCTGTGGAGGTAGAATATGCCTCTGAGTTCCGCTATCGTAATCCCATCATCAGCGAGCGTGACATCGTGATTGCCATTTCACAGTCTGGTGAAACCGCTGACACCCTGGCAGCCCTTGAATTAGCGAAGTCCAAAGGCGCCACCATCTTCGGCATCTGCAACGTGGTGGGTTCCTCTATTGCCCGCGCCACCGATGCGGGTGCCTATACCCACGCCGGTCCGGAGATTGGCGTTGCCAGCACGAAGGCCTTCACAGCACAGGTAACGGTGCTGTCCCTGATTGCCATGATTATCGGAAGCAAGCGCGGCACCCTGGAGACGACCAAGCTGCACCAACTGATGGTGGAACTGGAGAGCATCCCGGCTAAAGTGGAGCGTGCCTTGCTGCTTGACGTGCAGATTCAGGAGATTTCGGCAACCTTCAAAGATGCGACCAACTTCCTATACCTGGGCCGTGGGTACAACTTCCCGGTTGCCCTGGAAGGCGCACTCAAGCTGAAAGAGATTTCCTATATACACGCGGAAGGCTACCCGGCTGCTGAGATGAAGCATGGCCCAATCGCTTTGATTGACGAGCATATGCCGGTGGTGGTGATTGCTACCAAGGACAGCTCATACGAGAAAATCGTGTCGAACATACAGGAGGTGAAGGCGCGCAAAGGCAGAATCATAGCCATTGTGACCGAAGGCGATACCACTATACCAGCCATGGCGGACTATGTAATTGAGATTCCGGAGACAAGCGAGCACCTGGTGCCGTTGTTGTCGGTTATTCCGTTGCAACTCCTGTCTTACCACATCGCGGTGATGCGCGGTTGCAACGTAGACCAGCCCCGCAACCTGGCGAAGTCTGTGACGGTAGAGTAAGCACAGTAATATATTCTGACAAAAGGGGGAAGCCAATCAGCTTCCCCCTTTTTGTTTCCTTCATTGTCATTTCGACCATTGGGAGAAATCAGAAATGATACCGGACCAGGAAGCTATGTTTTGTCTCTTAGCAAGCCTAGCTACCAAACGAATACTGAACAGGTTCGGGATTCAAAAAGGCAGCGCTATACCTCAAACTTCTCTCCTTTCAGGTACTTCGTCTTCAGCAGTGAGCAGATTTTGTAGCGCTCTTCTTTGGTGTCTTCATACACCGCCTCCAGCACGTTGTACACGTTTGCTATACCTATTCCATTGGCCCATTCAAAGGGTCCTTTTGGGTAGTTGGTGCCCAGCTTCATGCCCAGGTCGATGTCCCGGATGGAGGCCGTTCCTTCCTGCAAGGTATAGCAGGCCTCGTTGATAATCATACTGATGATGCGGGGCGTAGCCATACCTACGCGGTCGTCTACTACCTGGTAGTCTGTGCCCAACTGTTCGCATACGCTGCGGAGCTTTTCGGCTTCGCTTGCCCTGTAAAGGCTCACTTCCAGCAGCGGACGGTTGAACAGGGTAGGTAAGCCATTGAATCCAAAAAGGGTACAGCAGGTCTCCACCCCCGATTCGCGCACCAGCGCCGCCAGTTGCTTCGTCACGGCGTGGCAGAACACCACCTGCTCCGGGGCATAATAGCTCAGGCGCTCCGGCTGCTCGTGCAGCAGAAAGTCAAACACCACGTCAGAGGGCTTGAGTTGCTCATCAGTCAGGTTGTGGCTGTGCAGAAAGGTATAGGTGTTGCCATGGCTCCCTTCCGGAAACTTCTGCCTGAACTCAGCGGCCATTTCGGCTCCAGACAAAACAAGTATGTGCATATTTCTGTACTTTTGATGGTAAAGATACATATTAAAACCATTCAGACTATGACGCACAGCATCATCACATCCGCCAATGCACCAGCCGCTATAGGGCCCTACAGCCAGGCGACGCTTCACAACGGCACCATGTACGTGTCCGGGCAAATCCCACTGGACCCACAAAGCGGCGAACTAGTGAGCGGCAGCATTGAGGAGGAAACACACCAGGTCATGAAGAACCTGTTTGCCATACTGCAAGAGGCAGGGATGGGCTTCGAGAACGTGCTCAAGTGCACCATCTTCGTGAAAGACCTCAACAACTTCGGCAAGATAAACGAGACTTACGGCAGCTATTTCCGACAAAGCCCGCCTGCCCGCGAGACGGTGGAGGTGAGCCGCCTGCCAAAGGACGTGAACGTGGAGATTTCCTGCATCGCGGCGCTATAAGCAGGTATAGCAATCAACAGCAGCCTAAGTCCGCCTCCGGCTCTTGCCTAGGGGCGGACTCAAGGTATGGCAGGCATTGTTCAATAGTCGTGGCTGATGCAGCATGAGGAAGATAGGAATCGTTTCGGCATTGATTGGCATTACAGGACTGATTTTAGTGACCTACTATACCTATCAGTTCAATCTGAACCAGCAGGAGTTAGGAGAGCTGCAGGATACGGTAACGCCATACTTCATGGGCGCGACTAGCAGAATGGTTTTAGCTATCGGCGAAACTGCGGGAGCCGTGTTAGGCTTCGTATCCTACAGAAGGTATCGGCAGAAAATAGGTCTGTTTGGCATGGGAATCTGCATCCTGACCCTTATCTTTCTCTACCCGTTTTAGACAAAATAGACAAGGCCGCTGAAGGTCCTACTCCCACCACCCCTTAACTCAAATGTTCTCCCCGGCTGATTTGTCTCCTTCATGCTCCGCGGCTGCCTCCTTGGCCTCCTGTTCCCCATAGATGTCCTTGGTGAACTTACCCGGCTCGGCGTTCACGGCGGTATGCCCCACCTCCACCTCCTGCCGGATGAAACGCACGGCATACTCGGCCGGATAGATGTTGAAGCCATACTTGCGGGAGTAGACGAACGTGAACACGGCCCCGAAAAAGATGATTTGGGAGGTATAGAACACCCACAACAGGATGACAATCACGGAGCCCGCCGCCCCGTATATGGAGGTGATGTTGCTCGTGCCCAGGTATAGGCCAATCACCTCCCGACCAATGTTGAAGAGGATGGCCGTCACCAGCGCCCCCACCCACACATCGCGCCACTTGATTTTGGCATCGGGCAGGTACTTGTAGATGCAGGCGAACAGGAAGGTCATCATCACAAAGCCCGTTACCAGGTTACCCCCACGCAGCACGTATACCACCCATCCCGAAAAGCGGGAATCGAGAAAGTCGCCCACAGCTACCAAAATGGTGTTCGCCAGCAGCGACAAAATCAGCAGGATGGCGATGGCCAGAATCATTCCAAAAGACAGGAACCGGTCCAGAATCAGCTTCAGATAGCCCCGCTTGGGTGCAGGCCGCACATACCATACCTCGTTGAGGGAATCCTGCAGCGACACGAAAACGCCGGTGGCGGCTATGAAGAGCGTGACCAACACTATGACGGTGGCCAGGTTGAATCCTGTTATCTCGTTGATGTTCTCCACCATCCGCTGCACCTCAAAGGCACCCTCCGACCCAATGAGTTCCTTGATTTGGTAGTATACCTCCCCCGACACGGCCTTCTCCCCAAAGAAATACCCCGTGGCGTTGATGATGATGAGCAGGATAGGCGGCAGCGCAAAAATGGTGTAATAAGCCAGCGCCGCCCCTTTTTGAAAGGAGTTATTCTCGATAAACTCAAGGCCAGCCTCCTTGAGCAGGCACCATATCTTTATCAGCGTCTTGCGGGGCATGGGGAGGTAGGGATATTATCCTAAAACTGATACGCAGATGAAAGGTTATGTTTATACCTGCGCCACGTACAGGTATAGGTTACAGCACGCAACACCTTACCGAAACGAGAATTTATTTTGTACCTTTGTGCCATCATTTGCAATGCCTTTTTGATAGAACCATAAATGGAAAGAGAAGTTAGAGTACGCTTTGCCCCGAGCCCGACAGGGCCTCTCCATATCGGCGGTGTCCGCACGGCCCTTTACAATTTTTTGCTGGCCAGGAAGACCGGCGGCAAGATGATTCTGCGCATCGAGGACACAGACCAGAACCGCTTTGTGCCCGGGGCTGAGGACTACATACGCGAGTCGCTGGAGTGGTGCGGCATTGAGCTGGACGAGAGCCCATGGAACGGTGGCCCTTACGCCCCATACCGCCAGTCGGAGCGCAAGCCCATGTACATGCAGTACGCCATGCAACTCATTGAGAGCGGCCATGCCTACTACGCCTTCGATACGTCTGAGGAACTGGAGGAAATGCGCGAGCGCCTGAAGGCTGCCAAAGTAGCCACGCCGCAGTACAACGCCATCACCCGCATGACGATGAAAAACTCCCTCACCCTGCCAGAGGACGAGGTGAAGAAGCGTCTGGAGTCTGGCGAGCCATACGTCATCCGCCTGAAAGTGCCGCGAAAGGAAGAGGTTCGGTTGAAAGACCTGATTCGTGGTTGGGTAATGGTACACTCTTCTGCCATCGACGATAAAGTATTGATGAAGTCAGACGGTATGCCGACGTACCACCTGGCTAACATCGTAGACGACCACCTGATGAAAATCACGCACGTGATTCGTGGCGAAGAATGGTTGCCATCGGCGCCGCTGCACGTGTTACTATACCGCTATCTGGGCTGGGAAGACACCATGCCCGAGTTCGCGCACCTGCCGCTTTTGCTCAAGCCAGACGGAAACGGCAAGCTGAGCAAGCGCGACGGCGACAAGCTGGGCTTCCCTGTTTTCCCGCTCCGCTGGGTAGACCCGTTTACGAGTGAGGTTTCTTCTGGCTACCGCGAGGCGGGTTACATTCCGGAAGCGTTCATCAACTTCCTGGCCTTTTTGGGCTGGAACCCGGGCACGCAGCAGGAAATCTTCTCTATGGAGGAACTGGCTAACGAATTCACCATTGAGCGCATCGGCAAGTCCGGTACCCGTTTCGATATACAGAAGGCCCGTTGGTTCAACGAGCAGTACCTGCGCGCCAAGCCAGACGCCGAGTTAGCAGACTATCTGCTCAAGGCCTTGGAAGAGCACAACATCTCTTGCTCACCTGAGAAAGCTGAGAAAATTGCCGGCCTGATGAAGGAGCGCGTGAGCTTCCCGCAGGAGTTCTGGCGTGAGGCGGCCTATTTCTTCGTGGCTCCTACTGAGTATAATGAGAAGGTAGCCTCCAAAAAGTGGAACAGCCAGGCCGTGGCCGTTTTCACGGATTTCCGCAATGAGCTGTCCACCCTGGCCGACTTCAATGCCGACGCTGTGAAAGACCTGTTGGTGAGCATCCTGGAGCGCCACGGCATGAAAATCGGACAGGTGCTGCAGGCGCTGCGCCTGGCGGTGACTGGTGCCGAGGCAGGCCCTGACCTGATGCAGATTATTGAGGTGATTGGACGCGGAGAGACGGAAAGCAGAATAGACGCCGCCATCGGTGCCCTCAGCCAGTACGCTTCCGCATAAGGCAGCATACCTACGCGTGCAAAAGAGCGGCTACCTCAGCAGAGGCAGCCGCTCTTCGTTTTTACCCCCTGCTGCCATACCTGCCTGTAACCATTTGGCCGATTCGCCTTATACTTCAGGGAGAACCATGAAGACCAATCCTATGGCTAAGAATAAAAAAGAGAACAAAAGCTCTAAGAAGACGCGGGTACACAAAGACCTCGAGGGCTTCGAGATAAAGGTAAACCAACAGGGCGAAATCACCTCCAACTACTCCATCGATAAGATAAACGAGTTTTTGAACAAGAACGTGGAGGACAAGAAACTGGTGAAGCGCGACGCCGCCGAACGTGCCAAGAAAGAGGAAGAAGAGTTTCACATAGAGGAAGGCGAGGAGGTGGAAGAGACTGACGAGGACTTTGTGAAAGGCACCAGTTCGGTTTCGGATGACGAGGATGACAAAGACCTGCCAAAGGCCCGCAGAAAAAAAAGTGCTGAAGAGGAGGAGGATGCTGAAGAGGATTAGAGAAATAACTATATTGTCTCTCAGAACATCAACACTCCTAAACTATGAGAAACGCACACGAAATTGACTTCAGAATCTTCGGCAACGACATACAGGTGCTGGAGATAGAATTGGACCCCAACGAGACCGTGATTGCCGAGGCGGGCGCCATGGTATACATGGAGGAAGGCATTGATTTCCAGACCAAAATGGGTGACGGCTCCAATCCCAGCCAAGGCTTCCTGGGCAAGCTGATGTCGGCGGGCAGCCGCCTCATCACAGGTGAGTCGCTGTTCATGACACACTTCACGCACCGTGGGTATGGCAAGAGCCGGGTAGCCTTTTCGGCCCCTTACCCTGGCACCATCCTGCCCATTGACTTGATGCAGGTACGCGGCAATACGCTGATAGCACAGAAGGATGCCTTTCTGGCGGCGGCACTGGGAACCAAGCTGGCCATGCACTTCAATCAGAAGCTAGGTTCTGGTCTGTTCGGTGGCGAGGGTTTCATTCTGCAGCGGCTCACCGGCGACGGACTGGCCTTTTTGCATGCCGGCGGTACCATCGTTGAGAAGGACCTCAACAACGAGACCCTGCGCGTGGACACTGGCTGTGTGGTGGCCTTTGAGCAAGGTATAGATTTCAGCGTGCAGCAGGCAGGCGGTCTTAAGTCCATGATTTTCGGCGGCGAAGGCCTGTTCCTGGCCACGTTGCGCGGCACAGGCAAGGTATGGCTGCAGTCTATGCCGGTGAAGAAGCTGATTCAGGCGCTCATGCCGCACGGCGAGAACGCCAAGAAGGAAGGCGGCATGCTGAGCAGCTTCCTGGAGTAAACCTGAATTATTCCCTCGATTTGGTTTAAACAAAGCAGCAACCAAAACAGCTTCTAAAAATGGAGAAACAACTCAGATTTAGCGACTATAAAAGTGACGTTATACCTTATCTCTACTTTCTGGCCTTAGCAGCATTCTGGTTTTTTGGGGATTTGGTGGAGAAGCAGAACGTCAGTTTTGCAGCCTTGGCAATCATAGTCGCACTCACTGTTCAGGTTGTATGGCAGAATCGTGTAGTAGGAATCAGCTTAGGCTTATTCACTGCTCTGATTAGCTTCGTAGCCTTTTTAGCAACTCTCTCAGAGTTCAATGATTTTGAAGTTGTTACTCAGAGCGCTATACAGTTGCTAGCTGTTGGCTCAGTGCTTTCTTTATGCGGGTTGGCTCTGGGAGCTGTCTTGACAATTACGAATATGCGAAAGCTGGCTGTATAAGAGTTGAATTTGCCAGTCTGATGCATACTTAATTCTTGCCACATTGCCAGAACACATAAGAAATTCTCGATATAGGCTTTTTATACTATATTTATCCATCGGAAGTATACATTCTGGCACTATACCTAAATTTGCACGATGACCTTAGAAATCAAGAATATTTGGAACACTGTCAACAAGGTGCTGACTATCATCAACCTGTTCCTGTTTATGGTGCTGACCGCTCAGGGCTTCGATTACAAAGAAGTCAAGGGCAAGACAATACCTATTTATTTCAATGTGCTGCTCTTGTTGTTCTTAGGTCTTGCGGTATATGCTGGCATTTACAAGCTGCTGAACCCGTAGTTCATCTAGAAGATATGTGCTATACCTTGAGATATAGCCTAGAGCAAAAAAGCCCGGCAGGTATACCTGCCGGGCTTTTTTATGTTCCCTCAAATATGAGTGAGTACGACATGCGAAGAAGCACTATTTGCTCTTTACCACCATTCCACTCACCTGCATGATTTCCTCCAGGTGCTCACGGGTGTTGCTGAGGCGAGGCACCTTGTGCTGTCCTCCTAGCTTGCCTTTGTGGCTCAGCCACTTCATAAACGTACCCTGAGGCGCCGCATGCACGATGGGCTCTTGAAGTGCAATGTCGTTCTGACGCTTGGCGTCGTAATCGGAATTGACCTCACGCAGGGTCGCATCCAACACCTGCGTGAAGCGCTGCAGATTATCAGGCTCTTTTTCGAATTCTATCAGCCATTCGTGCCCGCCCCGCTTGCCGCTCTCCATATAAACAGGTGCGGCCGTGAAGTTCGAGATGATGGCTCCAGTTGCCTCACAGGCCTTCGTAATAGCCACTTCGGCATTCTCCACAATCACCTCTTCGCCGAAAGCGTTGATGAAGTGCTTCGTTCGCCCTGATATCTTGATGCGGTATGGGCTAAGATTAGTAAACCTTACGGTGTCACCAATCTTGTAGCGCCACAGGCCGGCGTTGGTGGAGATGACGATGGCGTAGTTCTTGCCCAGTTCTACCTGGTCCAGCGTCAGCGTCTTGGGGCTCTCCTCTTCCAGTTGGTCCATCGGGATGAACTCGTAATACACGCCGTAATCGAGCATGAGCAGCATCTCGTCTTCGGTGTCGCGCTGGTCCTGTATGCCGAAGAAGCCTTCGGAGGCGTTGTATACCTCCATGTAATGCATCTTTTTGCTAGGTATAATCTCTTTGAACAGCTGTCGGTAAGGCCCAAAGGCCACTGCGCCGTGCGTGAACAGTTCCAGGTTCGGCCATACCTCCGTAATGTCTTTTTTGCCGGTCACCTCCAGTATGCGCTTCAGGAGCACGTAGGTCCAGGTAGGCACGCCGCTCAGACTGGTCACGTTCTCCGGCACGGTCACCTGCACCATCTTCTCTATCTTCTCCTCCCACTTATCCATGAGCGCCACTTTGAGCGGCGGCGTGCGCATGGCCTCCGCCCAGATAGGTAGGTTTTGCATAATCACCGCCGACACGTCGCCGCAGGATGTCTTGGCATTGAACTCGTTCGGGTGGTGGCTGCCCCCAATGGAGAGCCCCTTGCCCGTGAAGAGCTTGGTGTCTGGGTAGTTGTTGACGTAGATGGAGAGCATGTCCTTGCCGCCCTTGTAGTGGCAGTCTTCCAAAGACTCGGGGCTGACAGGAATGTACTTGCTACGGGCGTTGGTGGTGCCGGAAGATTTGGCGAACCACTCGATTTTGCTGGGCCACAGGATGTTCTGCTCCCCCTTCATCACCCGCTCAATGTACGGGTATAGGTCTTCGTAAGCGGCAATGGGTACACGCTCCTGGAACGTCTTCACTGACTTCATATCGCTGAAGCCATACTTCTTCCCGAACTCCGTTCCCTTGGCCGTGCTGATGAGTCCCTGAAAGAGCTCGTTCTGCACTTCATGCGGGTACTTCCGAAACAAATCAATGTCATGAATCCGCTTCTTCATGACCCACGTCACAATCGAGTTAATTATTTCCAAGGGCTGATGGCTTAAGGGCTAAATTGATAAACGGCTATTGCAGACTAAATCTTACGCTTCAATTCAAAGTGCTTACCCAGGTATACGCGGCGCACCTGCTCGTCGGCGGCCAGTTCCTCAGCGGTACCAGACTTCAGGATTTTTCCTTCGAACAACAGATAGGCGCGGTCTGTGATGGACAGGGTCTCGTTTACGTTGTGGTCGGTAATGAGGATGCCGATGTTCTTGCTTTTGAGTTTGGCCACGATGCTCTGGATTTCCTCCACCGCGATGGGGTCCACGCCGGCAAAGGGCTCATCGAGCAGCACGAACTTGGGGTCTACGGCCAGGGCGCGGGCGATTTCGGTGCGGCGGCGCTCCCCTCCACTCAGCACAATGCCTTTGTTCTTACGCACGTGCGTCAGCGAGAATTCCTCCAGCAGCTCCTCCACTTTCTCCAATTGCTCTTTCTTAGGTCGATTGGTCATCTCCAGCGGCGCCAGGATGTTCTCCTCCACCGTGAGTTGCCTGAACACAGAAGCCTCCTGCGCCAGGTACCCTACTCCACGCTTCGCCCGCTGATACATGGGCAAATCCGTAATTTCTTCTTTATCCAGGTATATCTTCCCGCTGTTGGGCTTCACCAGCCCAACAATCATGTAGAAGGACGTGGTCTTGCCAGCTCCGTTGGGACCCAGCAGTCCTACAATCTCTCCTTGATTCACCTCTACGCTCACGTCATTCACGACCATGCGCGATTTATATTTCTTGAATAGATGTTCTGCTCGTAGTATCATCGGGCTAAAGTTACGCATTCTGCACCCGTCCTGCAATGCAGGCATTCGGCCAAGTTTTGCACCTGCCTGGGCTGTATTCCAGGAGTGACAGGCAGGGGTGAATATTCAAAAATTTATATTCGCGCCGATTTTTTTCTGTGCCCCGGCTTTGTTTATGTGCCTTCTTCTGCTTAGCTTGGATTTCCGATTAACCAGCCTTTACATGATGCTACCTTTACTCTACCTGGCAGTCCAAAAACTGGCCTACACAAACCTTATGCTTCTGGCTTGGCTTGCGGGCATTGCCATCAACAATCCTGAAGGTACAAGCAACACGCCAAGTGGCTCCAAAAGCACGGATGCCGCTGTCAAAACGACCATGATTACCTCCTCCAGCCTTAAAGGGGTGGATGTGTCGAAGTGGCAGAAAGAGGTGGACTGGGACCAACTGAAGCAGTCTGATGTCACGTTCGCTTTCGTGAAGGCAACACAGGATGACTATCGCTTAGACCCGTTTTTCGGACGGAACTGGGAGGAGACCAAGCGCGTGGGCATCAAACGCGGCGCATACCATTTCTACATACCTGCCGCACCGGTGCAGAGCCAGATTGACTTTTTCATTAACACGGTGCAACTGGAGGCCGGTGATTTGCCGCCCGTGCTGGATGTGGAGGTGATTGACAAGCATACCTCCGGAGCCGAGCTGCGTCGAGGCATGCACAAGTGGTTGGAGGCCGTTACGGAGCATTATGGCGTGAAGCCGATTATCTATACCAATCAGAACTTCTACCGCCGCTGGCTGCAGGGGCATTTCAAGGAATACCATTTTTGGATAGCCCGCTACAGCACCGTTGAGCCAGACATCGACCAGGAGGATAAATGGCTGTTTTGGCAGTATACGGACAGAGGCAGAATACCAGGTGTAAACGCGAACATCGACCTAAACTTCTTTGTCGGCGACTGGAACTCCTTGAACATGATGTGCGTGCCGCCTAAATTGCTGCCCTACTCCGAGCAACTCATCCTGGCTGAGCTAGAGCAGTTAGAGGTGGCGAAATGAGTTCTATAACATGGCCTAAACGAGCGGGGGCTCCTGTAAAACAGGAGCCCCCGCTCGTTTGTATTCTAGTACAGTTTGTTATTTCATGCGGATGTCTTTGATGCGCAGCTGCAGCGTCACGTTGCCCCGGTATTCGTTCTCCTCTATGGTATAGCACACGTCAAACGGTATGCCTTTGGAGATATACCGGAAGTAGTCGCCCAGCCCGAAGCCGATGGCGTCGATGTCGTAGTAGCCATCCTGCGTGAGGCGCAGCTTCAGGTGGCTGTCGCCAACCACACGCACCGCCCCCGTATCATACACCAACTCGGATACAAACACGGGTTTCATGTTGCCTGGGCCGAACGGCTCCATTTGCCGCACGATGTTGTAGAAGTTGCGGGTGATTTGGTTGAGGCTGATGCGCCCATCCACTTCTATTTGTGGGATTTTCTGGTCTTCGGTGATGGTGTTGGCCACCACCTCCTCGAAGCGCTGTCTGAAAGCCGGCACGTTCTCTACGGGCAGCGTCAATCCGGCTGCATACATGTGTCCACCAAACTGGTCGAGCAGGTCGGAGCAACTCTCAATGGCATCGTGCACGTTGAAGCCATGCACAGAACGGGCCGAGCCGGAGGCTTTGCCGTTGGACTGCGTCAGGATGATAGTGGGCCGATAGTACTTCTCGATGCAGCGCGATGCCACGATGCCAATCACGCCTTTGTGCCAGTTCTCTTTGTAAAGCACCGTGGAGCTCGCATTTTTCAGAAACTCATCCTCAGCAATCATCTGCAGCGCCTCCTTGGTGATGTTGGAGTCTTTATCGCGGCGTTCTTTATTGGACTCGTTGATGATGTCGGCCATCCGGAAGGCTTCTTCCTTGGTCTGGGCCAGCAGCATGCTCACCGAACGCTTGGCATCGCCCATACGACCCGCCGCGTTGATGCGGGGAGCAAAGCCGAAGACGATGCTCGTGATGTCCATCTCGGTGGTTATACCTGCCAGTTCCTGCAGCGCCGCCAGTCCCGGCCGCGTCGGTTCCGGCCCGTTGATGAGCTTGAGGCCAAAGTGTGCCAGTATGCGGTTCTCACCTGTGATGGGCACAATGTCGGCGGCTATACTTACCACCAGCAGGTCCAGCAGCTTGTAGGCCTCCTCCTGCGGTATACCTTGCTGCAGACAGAACGCCTGCACCAGTTTGAAGCCTACACCACAGCCGGAGAGTTCTTTGTAAGGGTATGGGCAGTCCACCCGCTTGGGGTCGAGCACGGCCACCGCCTGCGGCACGTCCTCGTCTGGTAAGTGGTGGTCGCAGATGATGAAGTCTATACCTAGGCTGGACGCATAAGCCACCTTGTCGGCAGATTTGATACCACAGTCGAGGCTGATGATGAGTTTAAAACCATGCTCGGCCGCATAGTCTATACCTTGCGTGGAGACGCCATACCCTTCCTTATACCTGTCCGGGATGTAGTATTCTATCTGGTGAGTGTACTGGCGCAGGAAGCTGTACATGAGGGCCACAGAGGTGGTGCCATCCACGTCGTAATCACCATACACTAGTATCTTTTCAGCGCCATGCAGGGCCTCCGCCAGCCGGTTGACGGCGCGGTCCATGTCCTTCATCAGGAAAGGGTCGTGTAGGTCGAGCAGGCTGGGGCGGAAGAAGGCCTTGGCCTCCTCGAAGGTGCAGATGGAGCGTTGGCAGAGAATGCTAGCCAGCGTAGGGCTTATCTTGAGCGAATCCGCCAGGTTGTTTACCACTCCCGGCGCTGCCTCTTTGTTGTATACCCACCTTTTCACCATATGCTGCTTCACAAATAAAACCGACTGCAAAGGTAGTCAATTATGCAGGATTTTGGGGCAGGTATAGCACAATGCCCACTCCCTTTCCCTGTTTTTTTGTACTTTTGCAGCAGCATAACACTTCAGCCCATGAAACGATTCAGAGAAACTTTTGAGAAGTATAAAAACTACTCGCTGGATTTGATAATGTATGGCTTCTTCATTGTCTTCCTGCTGATACTCTTTATCTTTTTCTCCTAACCCACGGCTCCTCAGTTAGCTGGAGGCGCATCGCCGCGCAACTTCCGGAAGCGCTTCCTTGCCTCCGCTACGTAGATGCTGCCTTTGTGCTTCACCAGAAAATCATTGTAGAGTTGTTGGGCCTTCTGCGTGTCTTTCAGGTTCTCTTCATAGATGAAGGCCATCTTGTACAAAGCGTCATCACTTAGGATATCAGGCGGGGCGTTCACCACCTGCTGCAGGTGGGCTACGGCTTTGTCGAACTCACCGGCACGCTCATGTATGGCCGCCTTCTGGAAATAGATTTCATCGGTGAGGCTGTGGCCGGGGTACGCCTGTAGCATGCCATCCAGCTTTGCCTGCGCCTCCTGCATTTTGTTCTGGAAGATGAGGAGTTCGATGGCGGCATATTCTTCCATAGCCGTGGTGGAGGTGTCCAGGCCGGTGTTGTCGGTGATGAGCAGGCTCAGGTCCATGGCATCGTTGGCTATCTCGCGGCTTGTAGCCAGCTTGAGGATATCCAAATGCGCCTGTGCCAGTTCAAAGTCGCCTTTGTAGTAGTTGAGCCGCGCATTGCGCAGCTTCGCCTCGTGCCCAATGGTGGTTTCCTTGTGTGATTTCTCTACTTGTGAGTACAGCAGCGTAGATTCCCACGGTTCCCCTTTCAGCAGGTAGATATCACCCAAGATAAGTTTGCTCTCTGCCACAAAATCAGGGTTGGCGCGCGGCATGCCGATGGCCTCCTGCAGCAGCTCGATGGCCTTGTTCTTGTCGTCCAGGTGGAAGGCATAGAGGTTCGCCATGTGCTGCAGCACCTCCACGGTCTGCACGTTTCGGCCCACCTCCGACAGCAGCGCCTCGTAATCAGTAATCAGCATCCGAATCTTTTCTAAATCGACGGGATAGGTATTCTCTACCTGCTCCTCACGGGCATTAATC
This sequence comes from Pontibacter roseus DSM 17521, assembly GCF_000373265.1. Lineage (GTDB taxonomy): Bacteria > Bacteroidota > Bacteroidia > Cytophagales > Hymenobacteraceae > Pontibacter > Pontibacter roseus. Next base: position 347,359 of record NZ_KB890761.1, on the reverse strand, counting down.
AGCCGCTGCCGCGCCACCAGGTAGTACGGCCCTCCGGGATATTCCTTGATGATGTATTCGAATGCTTCAATAGCTCCCTGGTAGTCCTGGTTGTTGGCACTGATGGCACCTAGCTCCATCACACGCGTGCCGCCGCTGCGCGTGCGCTTGTCCACAGAGCGTGCCTGCAACAAGGCGCTATAAAAGTCCCTGCGCTGGATGTATAGCCATATCAGCAGCTCATTATAGGCGAGCAGGTCGGGGTTCTGCTGCACCCGCATAATCAGTTCCTTTTCCAGTGCATCCTGCGTCTCTTCTTCCTGCAGGCTGTTCTGCAGCATGTTCTGCACGTATACCAGCTCCTGCTCATTCTCCTGCAGCAGGTTCAACGCCTCTTTTATCAAATCCTCATGCTTCCGCCTGTAGGTATAGAGGGCAATCAGCGAGCGGTTGTGTTCGTATGGGTTTTTGCTCAATTCACGTCCCCGCAGGTATGCTTTCTCGGCGTAATCGTACAACTCGTGCTGGATGAAGGCGCTGGAGGCCACTATCACGTCCTCTGCCGCCAGCTGCGAGATGAGTTTGTCATAGTGCTTCTCTGCCGCTGCTTTGTCGCCTGCCGCCTGGTAAACTATACCCAGGTCCACGGAATAGTTGATTTGTCCCGGCTGCCGTTTTATGGTTTTCTTGACCAGTTTCTCCGCCTCCTTGAAGTTGTTCTGTGCCAGTAGCGTCTTGAGGTAGTCCGGGTAGACCGCGTTGAACAGACGTGGGTCATCTATCAATTTGCCATAAATGGCCTCGGCCTTCTGGTACTCTCCTTTGCTGAAGTACTCGCGCGCCAATGCCAGCTCCTGGTTCTGCGCCATGGCAGCGGGAACGGCCAGCAGAAGAACCAGCATCAGAAACAGCGTGTGTAGGAATTTGGCAGGTATGTGCATCACCTATAACAACGTGATTAGAACCAATTTGATTTTAGGGTTTCTCCTGAAAATGAAGATAGCCAATATTTTTTTATGACCCACCAAAGAAAAAGGCTGCCTGTGGTGGGGCAGCCTTTCCTGTGATGTTGCAGAGCGGTCTTAGAAGAACCTTACGCGATTGTCCTTGATGTCTGCTTTCTCTTTTATCGCTTCAAAAGCGTTTGTCTCGATACGGGATGCACGGGTATTTACCAGTTGCGCCTTTACGCCAGACAGGTCTTGTGCCTCAGGAGCTGGGGTTTTCTGCACCAGTTCCACCATCACCACACCGCCTTGGCCTTCGAAAGGAGCGGTACGGCCACCTTGTTTCAGACCGAACGCCTTGCCAATAGCTACTGGCTCCAAGCCCAAGCCAGGTATAGCACCCGAGGCGAAGTTCACGTCATCAGCCGTTCTTACCATCGCGTCTGGGCCGTAATTAGCTGCTATCTCATCCAAAGAGCCTTTGCCGCCCTGTAGCTTCTCGATAATCTGCTTGGCTTTCACTTCGTTGCGAACGGCAGCTGTCAGCTCCTCCTTCACGTCCTCTACCTTGGCATAGCCTTTCTCACGCTTGCCTGTCAGGACGGCCACTACGTACTGGTCGTTGATTTCAAATACCGGGGAAACGTCGCCTACTTTTGTGTCTTTGGCATAAGTCCAGCGAACCAGTTCACGGGCGTCGTTCAAGTTACCCACCAGGATGTTGTTCTTGCCTATGTTTGAGGCCTCCTCCTTTACAAGCGATTCGTTTTTAGCCACGTTTGCTCTGAAGTCTTCCAGGTTCTCACTGGTGCCTGCCAGTTCATCAGCTACGGAGTAAGCCAAGTCGCGTGTGGTCTCGCTCGCTTCGATAGAGCGCTGTACGGTAGCTAATTTGTAGGTACGCTTGGACTTTGGAGCAGTCACTTTGATGATGTGGTAGCCATACTCTGTCTCAACCGGTGCTGGCAGCAGCCCTTCAGCAGTGGCACCGAAAACGGCTTTCTCAAAAGCTGGTACCATGCGGCCTTCGGTGAAGTAACCCAGGTCGCCACCTACGGAGGCAGTACCGTCTGTTCCGTGCTGTGCCGCCATGGCAGCGAAGTCAGCACCTTTCTGAATCTGAGCCAGCACGTCTTTCGCTTTGGCCAGCGCAGCGGCTTTCGCCTCTGGGGAGTCGTTCTCAGGTTTAATCAGGATGTGGCTGGCTCTTACCGTGTTAGCGCTACCATCTCGCACATCTACCACTTTGTAAATGGTGTATGTCTCGTCCTGCGTGAACGGGCCGTATACCTTGCCTTGCTCCAGCGGCAGGTTGCTGCGCAGCTGCTCTGGCAACTCACCTGCGTGCAGGTAGGCATTGTCGTAAGGAACATCCGAGTTGGTGTTCACGAAAGCAGAGTCGTTGGTGGTGGCCTTGAACTGCTCAGTAAGTGTGGTTATCTCGTTTTGGACGTAGTCTCTGTCTTCGGTAGAAGCGGCCACAGGTATGGTCACAAACTCTACAGAACGGCCTTCCTCTACTTTATACAGGTCTTTGTTGCGCTCATAGTAGTCCTTCAGCTGGGCATCCGTCACCTTAACCGCTGAGTCTGCTATAGAGAAGTAAGGAACATACAATACTTTCAGGCTGGCAGTGGTATTCTGCGCCTCGAAATGGTTTTTGGCCTCAGCCGTGGTCACGTATACCGACTTGCTGAGCAGGTTGCTGAACTTGGACTGGATGCGGTCAGACAGGATGCTCTGCTCGAAGTTCACCCACATTGGGCGAGCCTCAGGGCCCATCTGGTCTAGGTTCTGCAGGTACTGCAACACTTGGGCGCGGTCAAACTGACCAGTCTGCGGATTGGTGAAAGCCTGCTGCACAGATGGGTGGATGTTGTTACCCTGTACCATGTCAGCCAGTTCTTCTTCTGTCACCTCAATGCCAAGGCGGTCGTATTCTTTCTGTAAGGCTATTTGGAAGATTAGCTGGTTCCAAGCCTGCTCACGAATCATAGCCAGCTCGCTTTCGGTGGCTGCACGGCCTATCTGGCCTTCGTAATTGGCTTTTATCTGCTGGAACACCTGGTCAAAACGCTGGAAATCAATCTTCTCGCCAGCAATCTCACCTACAGTGGCTGCATCGTTACCCAAAAGTCTGGAGTTTGGCCCCAACAGGTCGCCACCTACCACAAATATGCCAAGCCCTATGGCGATGGCGCCGATAGCCCAACCCGACTTTTCTCTAATCTTGTTAATTAATGCCATTTGTTATACAACTTAATAAAGGATGTGCAAAATAAGGTTAATCGTGCAAAAATTCAAAATTTTGTGTGCAACTGTTTCAAATCAGGCATCTGCCTGGAAGTCTGTGTCTTTCACCAGCTTCACCGCATTCACCCGGTTCTCGTCCATGGACAGGATGGTGATGGTCAGCGGCGGCAGCTTCACCACGTCGCCCGCCTTTGGTATCTCGCCCAGCACTGAGAATATCAGGCCGCCCAGGGTCTCGTAGTCGCCCTCGGGCAGCTCAAGGCTGTATTTGGAGTTGAGGTAGTCTATCTCGTGGCGGGCACTGAACAGGTATAGCTGCTTCTCAGGGAACACCTGCTCCAGCAGCGCGTCGTAGTCGTACTCGTCCTCTATCTCCCCGAAAATCTCCTCTATCACGTCCTCTACCGTCACGATGCCGGACGTGCCTCCAAACTCGTCCACCACCACGGCCACAGTGCGGTGCTCGGTGCCGAAACGCAAAAACAGCTCGCTGGCCAGCATGCTCTCCGGCACCAGGCTTACCGGCGCCAGTATTTCGGCTATTTGCTTGGGCTGCTGGAACATAGCCAATTGGTGGCAGTAGCCGATGATGTTGTCAATGCTGTCCTGGTAGACGAGTATCTTGGAATGACCCGTCTTGATGAAGGCGTCGCGCAGTGCCTCTACCGGCTCGTTCACCTCCACGGCCTCCACTTCGGTGCGGGGCACCATACACTCCTTCACCCGTACTTTCTTGAATTCCAGCGCGTTGTGGAATATCTCCTGGTTCACCTCCGGCGCGCCCTCCTCCACCGGGTGGTAGAGCCGGTTTTTGATATAAGCGTTCAAATCCGTGAAGCCAAATATGGGCTTATCGTCAGGGAACTCGATTTTCAGCACCCGCTCGGCTACCCACTTGCTCACGCCCACCAGCAGGTATACCACCGGCGACAGCAGGTAGTGGAGCACCAGAACGGGAACTGCTAGGATATGCAGCATACGGTTCGGGTTGATGGCAAAGAGACTGCGGGGCAGGAACTCCGCCGTCAGCAACACGACAATGGAGGCGGCCAGCACCTGCAGCACCAGGATGAGCGGGGCAAGCTGCAGCGTATCGGGCAGGAAGAACCGCAGCAGGCTGTGCAGCAGGCCTGCTATCACAAAGCCATACAAGACCAGGGAGATGGTATAGCCAACGAGCGCGGTGCCCATCAGGCGGGAAGGGTGCTGCAGCAGGTGCGTGAGGATGCGGCCAGACAGCACATTGTTTTTTTCGTCCAGCTCTATCTGAAGCCTGTTAGCGGCCATGAAGGCTATCTCTATACCTGAAAAGAAGGCACAGCTCAGCAGCGCGATGAACAGCAAAAGTATCTGACTGGGGTCTATCATGTTATGTTACAGACGAGTTCAGGCGCTCTTCCTTTTCCGATAGTTATACACCAGGTATAGCATGATGCCTATCATGAAAATCCAGTAGTTGCGCCCTATGTCGGATTCTTCTATGCTTCTGTGTATGCCGATGACCATGGCCACAAAAGCCAATGCTAATAGTATGGAGTTGACCAGTTTTGGGTTCATTATTCCTGTAGGCTGAATACGCCCGTCACTTTTCTGATTTTGTAGTTAGAGAAATCTTGGTTGGCCTGCAAGCCGTGGCCCATCAGTATCTCCTCCGGCGTCGTTATCTTCACGAACTTATCGGTATATATTTGCGCTTTGTTCTTGTTCCAGTAGAGTTCTTCTGTCTCCAGCTTCTCCTGCTTCACCAGGTTGTGCACCACCACGTTCCCCCGCACCAGGTATATGTCTTTGTTGCGCTCCTGCTTGCCGTAGTTGGCCCGCAGCGTGGAAGTAACGGCCCCTCCCTGCTCGTAGAACTCCACGTTGATGCCCTTCGGGAAAACCATGTCGCCGTTTTCATAATCCTCCTGCACCGGCGCCTGCAGCTTGATGAGCACCTTGGCAGAGTCGCTGTACAGCGTCAGCACGTTCTCTGTCTGCCTGAACGGGCCAATGTGTTTTTCCTCTTTGTCAGGGTCTTTCAAATCTCTTCCGCACCCGGTGGCCAAGAAGCCTACGGCCGCTATGAGGAGGAAGAAAAAAGTTTTCGGTATACCTCTGTTACACATTTCAGAGTGAAGTTAGTAAAAAATTGTCATGTGGCACTTCTATAAAGCAAACACCTTGCCTGTACCACTTTATGTAAAAAAGACCGTTACATGAACGGTCTTTTTTACATAATGCTTTTTATGTCGGATTGGTTTACTCTATGCGGCGTTTTATGAACCAGCGGCTGTTGATGGTCACTCCCACACTGAATTGGAAGTAGTTCTCTGCAATCAGCCCATTGTCTGTGGTGCCGCGGCGGCCATAGGCGAAAGCGGTGTTCAGTTGGTACAACTCATAGAAGGAGCCGCGTCCGATGGGGAAGGTCAAACCACCTGTAACGGCCATGTCTTTTATTTCGGTGCCGTTGATGGTATAGGGCGTTTTGCCATAGTTAAGGCCGCCCCGGTAAGTGATGCGCTCGAAATAGCTGTCAATGGCATTGGCATTGGGCGTGTATTCAGCTCCCAGTGCTACTTTGTAGCTGTTGCCGAGTTCTCTTTCCCCATCCAAGTTTTCATAGGAGGACCAGTCCTGGGTGAAGAGCTCTGCCCCGATGGTCAGGTTGCTGCCGTTGTCGTAGCTCAGGCCCGCCCGCAGGCTTGCCGGCACGTTCACAGACCCTTCCACACTATCTGGCAGCAACGGTGCGCCCAACGAACCATCGGAGAGTGTGCGGCGCTCATAGGCCGTCTTACGCTTGGCACCCAAGTCGGCGCTAAGGTCGTAGACTACGCCTGCGCTCAGGTAGCCTTTCTCGGTCACCTTTTTGCGATAGTTCGCCCCGGCTCTGAAGAGCAGGTCGCTGTAGCGGGTGCGCTCGCTGTATACAACACGCTGCAGGTTCATGTCGCTCACGGTCGTGTCAGCCACCACCGAAGAAGACTCCTGAATGATGGTACCAAACAGGTAGGATGCACTGGCTCCTACCGTCAGTCCGTTCGTAATCCGGAACCCGTGACCGAAGTTGAGCTCAGAAATGCCGCCCTCTCCTTTATATTCGTTGACGATGACGGCTTCCTGTCTGCCTGGCAACGACTGCACACTGCTGATTTGGTAGTCCACGGTGCTGTATGGCCTCAGGCTAAGGGCAGAGCTCCAGCGCTTTGAGATAGGCACAGCCAATGTTAGGTTGCTCAGGTTGGCATCGCCATCACGCTGCGATTGGTTGCTGTTCTTGATGGTCTTGTACTGGCCCGCCACCCCTACATCGAAAGTCGTGATGCTGTTGTAGTAGAGCAAGGCCGGGTTGGCTGTGTTGGGGTGGAAGCTACTGCCTGCACTCACACCCAGCCCCCCCATACCCGCTGTGCGGATGTTGCCGAGGTTGGTGTTGAGCTCTCCCAGACCATAGCGGGAGTAAGGCGAGTTACCAATGCTTTGCGCCTGCACAGCCTGTGCCAGGCACAGTACAGATGCGCAAATAAGTAAACGTAGCGTTTTATACATTATGCTTCAATATTCTATGGAGTCCAATCAGGACCAATTCAGGAATCACAAAGATGGGGTCTTTTAGCGTACTTTCAAAAAATCCTGCATCTCCTCCGCAAAGTATAACCAACAGGCGCTCTGTTTTTCGCCTGTAGGCCCGGATTATACCTTCCACTTCGGCTAGGGTGCCTGCCAAAACGCCACTCTCCAGTGACTCCTGCGTAGTCTGGCCAATTAGGGGGAATTCTGCTTTGATTTCCTGTACTAACGGCAGGCGGCCTGTAAAAGTATGCAGGGCCTTAAACTTCATGTGGATGCCTGGTGCTATACCTCCTCCCTGATAGTGGCCTGCTGCGTTGATGAAGTCATAGGTGATGGCCGTACCGGCGTCTATGACCAGACAGTTGCGCTCCGGGAAGAAGTAATGGGCTCCTACGGCCGCCGCAATACGATCTGCGCCCAGCGTCTCAGGTGATTTATAGTCGTTGGAAACAGGCAGGGCTGTCTGCGCCGAAAGCTCTAGGATGCTTCCGGACACTGACAGCCCTGCTTTTATACTCTCCAACTCACCAGACACGGAGGCCACAATGGCATGGTCGAAGGTTTGGGAAGTCAGCACTTGCGGCAACCCCTCCTGTTCCTTGAAATAGCCTTGGGCAGTGATGGCATCCTCCTCGAAGATGCCATACTTCACCCCTGTGTTACCTATATCAATGACGAGGCTTCGCATAGGTTGATTACATGAAGTATTTGAGACGGATTACCTCTTTCTCAGACAGGTAGCGCCACTCGCTGCGCGGCAGGTCTTTTTTAGTCAGTCCAGCGTACTGTACGCGGTCCAGCGACACTACCTCATAGCCCAAGTGCTCGAAAATGCGACGCACGATGCGGTTACGGCCGATGTGTATCTCTATACCTAGGAACTTCTTTGAATCGCCAATCATGGCTACGTCGTCCACTTCCGCTTTGCCGTCTTCCAGTTCCAAACCTTCTGCCACTTTTTGGAAGTCATCCTTGGTGATGGGCTTGTCCAGCTCTACCTGGTATATCTTCCTGATTTCGTTAGAAGGGTGCGTCAGCTTCTGGGCCAATTCTCCGTCGTTGGTGAACAGCAATAGTCCGGTTGTGTTGCGGTCCAAGCGGCCTACTGGGAAGATGCGCTCGCTAGAGGCTTTCTCCACCAGGCTCATCACGGTCTTTCTGCCCTCAGGGTCCTCCGTTGTCGTGATGAAGTCTTTTGGCTTGTTCAGCAGCACGTATACGAGTTTCTCACGGTTCAGCAGCTTTTTACCATACTGTACTGTGTCAGAAGGCTGTACTTTGAAGCCCATTTCTGTCACCACCTCTCCGTTCACCTTGATTTCACCTGCTAAAATCAACTCATCCGCCTCGCGACGGGAGCATACGCCAGCATTGGCGATGTAACGGTTCAGACGGATAGTTCCATCTTCATCAGCCTCCTTGCGGTTGGTCTTCTTGATGCGTGGGTTGTCCTTGTAGCGGCTCAGGTTGTAGTTCGGCGTCTCCGGATTGCTTTCTCCATCGCGGTCACGGTCGTAGCTACGTCCTTTGCGCTCATCGCCTCCCTTGCTGAATTTGTTATCTCTGCGTTCGAAGCTTTTGCGCTCTCCACCTTCACGACGGTCACCATAGGGCTTGCGCTCGCGGTCTCCACCAAAAGAGCGACGTTCTCCGCCCTCTCTGCGGTCGCCGTACGGTTTGCGCTCGCGGTCTCCACCAAAAGAGCGACGTTCTCCGCCCTCTCTGCGGTCACCATACGGTTTGCGCTCGCCACGGTCCTCGCCCTCACGGCGGTCGCTGTAGGGCTTGCGCTCTCTGTCGCCGCCGAAGCTGCGGCGCTCGCCTCCCTCGCGGCGGTCGCCGTAGGGTTTGCGTTCGCCTCCTTCTCTTCTATCTCTGTCTCCGTAGGAGCGGCGCTCTCCGCCGTCTCTTCCTTCGCCCTTATCTCTTCTGTTAAAGATTTTTTTCTCTCCGCGGTCGTTGTAAGGTCTGTCAGATGAATCTCTGCCAGTTTCTCTTCTGCCAGCTCCTTCGCTATCGTTGTCGCGGGCTGGTCTTTCGTTATCTTTTGCCATTGTATAAATATTAATGATGCAGTATCGCTACTGTACCTGTGTGTGCAGTAAGTATTGAATTATATACTAATCTAGCCAGTGGGGGTTCGCTAATCAGCCACTTCGCCTATCATATTCTCTTCTGAGGCGAAATCCTTTAGCTGGGGTAGGTCTTTGATGTGGTTGATGCCGAAGTAGTCCATGAATTTCTGGGACGTGCCGTACAGCACGGGTCTTCCTATGGTCTCGGCCTTGCCTTTTATTTCGATGAGTTCTTTCTCCAGCAGTTTGTGGATGGCGTAGTCACAGCCCACGCCTCGTATCTGCTCAACTGCCGAGCGGGTAATCGGCTGCTTGTAAGCAATGATTGCCAGCGTCTCCAGAGAAGACGCTGACAATTTCTTTTTGGACTTATGCTTCAGGTACAGACTCACTGTATCCTGATACTCGGGTTTGGTCAGAAATTGATACCCGCCCCCGATAGCGTATATCTGGAAAGCAAAACCAGCCGCTGCCAGCTGCGCATTGATTTCCTCAATGGCCTCCAGCACGTCACTTACCAGCACCTCCATACCTAGCGCCTCCGTAAGGCAGCGCTGTATCTCCTCAATGCTGATGGGCGACTGGGCACAAAAAACCAGTGCCTGGATGTGGTTCTGCAGTATATTCAAGGTATAGGTTTACTAGTCGTTACGCTGAAGTTTGGCTTCTATTGTGTGCTGCGTGTGCGGCACGGCGCGAAGTCTTTCCTTCGGTATCAGTTTGCCAGTCACGATGCAAACACCGTAGGTGCCGTTTTTGATGCGGATAAGGGCGTTCTCCAACTGCTGGATGAACTTCATCTGGCGGGAAGCCAGTTGGTTCAGGCTTTCCTTCTCTGCCGTGTCAGCACCATCTTCCAATACCTTCGTAGGAGAGGCTGTGTTATCCGTGCCGGAGTCGTTGCGACGGCTCAGGGTCTCTTTGATGAACGCCACTTCCCTACGCGCATTTGTAAGCTTCTCAACAATGATTGCCTCAAACTCTGCCAATTCCTCTCTGGAATACCGCTGTTTCTCTTCGTTTGTATTCATTATGCTATCTTAGAACTACGTTATAGTTTTTTGAACTTGCTAGTTAAAAAACCATTCCCGCTCATGATACACCGTGTTATGTGCGTATCAACAGCATCAGGATTGATTTAGTTTATTACAGAAATTATTTAACCAAAAACCGAACCACTTAGAGTTCAGGATGTTATTCCAGCTAAATTTCGTGCAAAAATAGCAGTTATATTTATTCTTTGCTACCTACCTTGTTTATTTTAATTTTTATTTTCCGGCGCGCTTTTTCCTTTTGAACCTATCTTTTCTGGAATGGTAGTTGCTATCTTGCTGCCTGAATGCGGCCATAGCAGCTGCCTTAACCAGATGTTACATCCATGAAAAAATTTCTTCTCTCCGTCTTTGCCGCTGCCCTATTTGCAGCGGTTCCCTTTCAAGAAACAGTCGCTCAGGCGCAACAGCCGAAGCGCGCCGTTATCAAAGTGAACGTGCTCAGCCCCTTTGCCCTCACCGGTTCCGGCTTTCTGGAGTATGCTGTCACGGATAGGGTCAGCGCCCAGTTTGGAGCCTTCACAACGGGCATTTCTGTCTCTGATGTGAAGTTCAAGGGCTATGGCTTCACGCCGGAGGTGCGGTATTATTTCTCCGATAACAAGACGGCTCCCGCAGGTCCATACCTGGCCGGTTATGGCCGCATCCAGAATTTCAAGCTTACGGTGAAGAACAAAGATGAAGAGGGAAGTGACTACAGTGCCACCTATGCCCCGGTTGGCGCGGGTGTGGCCATCGGCAACCAATGGATTTTTAACAGCGGCATATCGCTGGATGTGTTCCTAGGGGCCGGCTACAATGGCGGCAGCCTGAAAGTGAATACGGGTACGGAGGAAGACTTTGATACAGGCATCATCGGCGACATGATTATCGGCAGCGGTTTTGGCCTCCGACCAGGCCTGACCATCGGGTACAATTTTTAGTCTTTCCTGACCTCCTATACCTATACCTAAAAACACAGGCCCCTGCTTGTCAAGAGCAGGGGCCTGTGTTTTTTTAGAAGCTCAGCATATGGATGGCCGCTGCGGCTGCCTCCACGCCTTTGTTGCCGTGCTTCCCTCCCGCCCGGTCTAGCGCCTGCTCCAGTGTGTTCGTGGTCACCAGGCCAAAAGAGACCGGCTTGTTGAACTTCAGCGACACGTTGGTCAGGCCATTGGCCACGGCATGGTTGATGTAGTCGTCGTGCTTGGTATCGCCTTTGATAACCACCCCGATGCAGATGACGGCATCGATTTCCTCCTGCAGCGCCAGGAACTGCGCTCCCAGCGTCAGCTCGAAGCTACCGGGCACGGTGTTGCGGAAGATGTTCTCCTTCTTGGCCCCGTGCTGCAGCAGCGTATCTATAGCACCGGCGCACAGCACATCCGTGATTTCGTTGTGCCACTCGGCCACTACAATGCCAAATTTCTTATCTGAAATGTCAGTGAAGCTGTCCTTCTTGTAGTCGTTGAGGTTCTTTAGGGAAGTAGCCATCTTGTGATTGTTGCTTGTTTAGATTGTTGGTTGTTGCTCCCGCAGGTATAGCACTGGCCCCCAAAGGTATAGCGCATGTGCATTTAGCCCTACGTGCTAAAAAAGAAGCGCTTTTGCCGGACAGACAAAAGCGCTTGTTATGGGTGAGGCATTCGCCTGGCTATAGCTCAGTTTTTGCCACCTGCCAGCATTTCGGCACGGGCCTTGTATTTTTTCGCGTCTGCTACTTCGGCAGATGCCACATAGCCCTTGATGATTTTGTCATAGGAGCTGGCGGCTGCCTGGTAGTCATTAGCGGCTTCGTAGGCTATACCTGCTTTCATCAGGTACTGTGGCGAGAAGTACTGGTTGGCGTTATGCTCAGCGGCTTTGTTATACATGTCTGCCGCTTCCTTGTACTTGCCTTGCTCTGATAGGGCATCACCGGTCAGGCTGTAGGCACGAGCCTGCATCAGGTAGTCATCGGATTTGAAGTCCTCTAGGTGGGACTGCGCCTCGGCAAACTGCCCCTGCTTCAGTAAAGCCACGCCAGCGTAAAAGTTGGCCAGGTTGCCGGCATCGGTTCCGCTGTACTCATCCGCAATCTTCAACAAACCGTCGTACTGTCCATCACCGTTGAGGGCTTTGCCCAATGAGTCGGCCTCAAAGTAGTACACCGCCTGGAACATGGCCTCTTGTGCGTCCTGGTTCTGGGTGGTGCGGTGGTTGTAGTACAGGAATCCTGCAACGATAAGTGCGGCAATGGCGGCAAACACACCGAGCAGCTTGGTCTTGTTTTTCTTCACAAAGTCCTCCGACTGCGCCAGGCGGTCAGCCAACACATCCGGATTCTCTACCAGCTCCTCAAACTCGCTGTGCTTCTTTACTGTCTCTTTTGCCATTAGTTTAATTGAAATAAGAACTCAAAAATAGGAATTAAAAATGATTTGTTCCAAATCTCACAAGACCAGAACATCAAATTTACATTTTTTAATTCCTAATCCTTAATTATTTAGAGTTTAGTCCATTATGTAAGGATAGTCCGGCTCGACGTAGATGTCGGTATACAGTTCAGAAGGGTCAGGGAAAGGAGAATCCTCGGCAAACTTCACGGCATCAGCCACGATTTGCTTCTGCTTCTCGTCAATCTGCTCCAGTTCTTCTTCTGTCGCCCAGCCGTTCAGCAGGATGGTCGCCTTCACAGCCTCTATCGAGTCGCGGCCTTTGTAGTCTTCCAGTTCTTCTTTGGTTCTGTACTTGGCAGGGTCCGACATGGAGTGTCCCTTGTAGCGGTAGGTCTTGAACTCCAGCAGGGTTGGACCCTCGCCGGCACGGGCGCGCTCAGCGGCTCTTGCTACGGCTTCGTGCACGTTCTCCACGCTCATCGCCTCTACCGGCTCAGATGGCATCTCGTAGGCGTGACCCAGTTTGTACAGGTCGTTCACGTTGGAGGTACGCGTTACGGAGGTACCCATTGCGTAGCCGTTGTTCTCAATCACGAAAATCACCGGCAATTTCCAGGTCATGGCCATGTTCAGGGCCTCGTGGAACGCACCCTGGCGCACGGCACCGTCACCCATGTAGCAGATGCACAGTTTGCCCGTCTTGTTATACTTCTCAGCGAAGGCAAGGCCTGCACCCAGGGGCACCTGACCACCCACAATACCGTGTCCACCTACGAAGTTCACTTCTTTGTCGAACATGTGCATGGAGCCTCCTTTACCTTTGGAGCAACCGGTTGATTTGGCGTACATTTCGGCCATTACTGCTCCTGGCGATGTGCCAAGGGCAAGTGGGTGGGCGTGGTCACGGTAAGCGGTAATCCATTTGTCGCCTTTTTCAAGGGCTGTCACGGCACCTGCCACGCAGGCTTCCTGGCCGATGTAAAGGTGGCAAAAGCCTTTTATTTTCTGCTGGCCATAGAGCTGGCCGGTTTTCTCTTCGAAGCGGCGGATGAGTTTCATGTTCTCATACCACCACATGTAAGTCTCTTTTGAAAATGTTGGTTCAGCCTGTACCTTTGCTTTCTGCGACTTCGCTCTTGCCTTTTCTTTCGTATCAGCCATGGGTATTTGTTGTATCGTTATGAATGCCCGCACAGCGTTTCAGCGTGATTCGGGCCAAAATGGGCGGCAAATCAGGTTACTGACGGGTTTTAGCATGCGAAATTAAGAAAAAAGAAATCAAAGAAGAAACTAATGCTCCTCGAAAATCTAAGTCTGCTGTTTTTCAAGAACTACGACGATGCTTCCATTAGTTTCTCGCCTCACATCAATTGCTTCATCGGCGACAACGGCAGCGGCAAGACCAACCTGCTCGACGCCATACATTACCTCTCCATGACCCGGAGCGCCTTCAACAGCTCCGACGCGCTCAACATCAAGCAGGGCGAGGAGTATTTCATGGTGAAAGGCCGCTTCGTGATTGACGAGGAGAAGCATACCGTTACGTGTAGCCTCAAGCAAGGCCAGAAGAAGACTGTGGTGCATAACAAAGTGGCTTATGAGAAGATGAGCGACCACATCGGCCGGTTTCCGGTGGTGCTGATATCGCCTTACGATACGGATTTAATACGCGAGGGCAGCGAAGAGCGCCGCAAGTACTTCGACAGCCTCATCTCACAGCTCGACCATACCTACCTGGAGCGGCTCATCCAGTACAACTACATCCTCAAGCAGCGCAACTCGTTGCTCAAGCAGTTTGCCGAGCGCCGCTACTACGATCGTGACTACCTGCACATCCTTAACGAGCAGTTGGTGCCACTGGGGGAGCAACTGGCGCAGGAGCGTATGGCTTTCCTAAAGGGTTTTGAGCCGGTTTTCCAGAAGCACTACCGCCACATATCGGACAGCAGCGAGACGGTAACGCTCACCTACAAAAGCCAACTGCCCGGCGCCGACTTTGCCCAGCTGCTGGAGCAGGCCGAACAGAAGGACCGTGCCCTGCAGCGCACCACCGTGGGCACTCATAAGGACGACTTCGTGTTCCTGATGGACGGCAACCCGGTGAAGAACTTTGGTTCGCAGGGCCAGCAAAAGAGCTACGTGATTGCCCTGAAACTGGCTCACTTCGAGGTAATGGCCGAGCGCCAACACCACAAGCCCCTCCTCCTCCTCGACGACATCTTTGACCGCCTCGACGAGAAGCGCATCACCCAACTCATGCAAATGGTCGCTGCCCATACCTTCGGCCAGATTTTCCTGACCGATACCCACCTGGAGCGGACAGATAAAATACTCTCCGGCCTCTCAGAAAGTATCCGTAGATTTGAAGTAAAGGAGGGGGCGGTGAAGGTGATTAATTAGCTATTAAATTATTGATTATTAAATCAAGAAATCCCGATGACATTTATTGAATTGGCCGAAAAAGTACTAGCTGAACAAAAGCAGCCTTTAACAGCAAATGAGATTTGGCAATTCGCAACTGATAAAGGTTACGACCAATTGCTTAACAGTAATGGCAAAACTCCTTGGGCTACATTAGGTGCTCAAATATATGTCAATGCCAGGGATAATAATAAAACACCTTTTGATGTTGTAGGCACTAGGCCTAAAAGATTTTATCTCAAGAAGTTGAAGTCTCAAATTGATTTGAAGAAGTACGAAGATATTCAAGAGAATGTGCCTTTAGAGAGACCATACAAATCTTCATATCTAGAAAAGGACCTTCACGCATTTCTTACTTACTATGCTTTCTTTTTCTTAAGATGTTATACAAAAACAATTAATCATTCAACATCTGGGAAAAAGGAGTTCGGCGAATGGGTTCACCCTGACATCGTTGGGTGCTACTTTCCTATAGATGAATGGAAAAACCATGTCTTAGAACTTAGTTCTGCAATTGGCAACATATCTATACGAATCTTATCATTTGAACTCAAGAGACAATTGAGCTTCTCTAATTTAAGAGAAAGCTTTTTTCAAACCGTTTCAAACTCTTCGTGGGCAAACGAGGGCTATTTGGTTGCCTCTGAAATTTCCAAAGATGAGGATTTTATGAACGAGTTAACGCGGCTTTCTTCCGCTTTTGGAATTGGTGTTATCAAATTAAATATCGAAGACCCAAATTCTACGGAAATCATTCTCCCAGCAAAGTTCAGAGAAAACCTAGATTGGGAAACTATCAATAAGCTAGCAATGAATAAAGACTTTGAAGACTTCTTGAAAAGGATTAAAGTTGATATAACTAGTAGAGAGATTCGGAAGGAAAAGTATGATAAGATACTTGAATCCGAAGAGCTAGTAAAAAGGATAGCGAAGAGCGTTTCTTAAACTATATTATCATTATAAAAATCACTCACTCATCCATAACATACCCCCGTGCGCTACTACAAGAAGAAAGAGGAGATTGCGAAGCGAAAGGCCGACGTGCAGACCATTGGCGACAGCATCAAAGGGCTGCTGAAGGCGTACCGGCTGCAGGGCAAGCTCAACGAGGTGGACCTGGTGCAGCGCTGGGAGGAAATCATGGGCAAACCCATTGCCATGAAAACCAAGGAACTATACTTCCGGGACCAGAAGCTGTTTGTGCGCCTCACCTCCGCCCCGCTCAAGCACGAACTCAACATGAGCAAAAGCAAGGTGGTGGAGCTTCTGAACCGCACCATGGGCGACGAGGTGGTGAAAGAAGTGGTGTTTCTGTAGGCGCTATACCTGATTCTACGAACATCTTTCTGCGGTACTGGCTACGTATACACCACACGTATACCTAAACAGCCTCTATGACTACTCCTGATTTCCGGCCCGTCTCCTACTCCCGCACCACCCTCACCGAACTCATGATTCCGAGCTATGCCAACTTCGGCGGCAAAATACATGGTGGCATCCTGCTCTCGCTCATGGACAAAGTGGCCTATGCCTGCTCGGCCAAGCATGCCGGCAACTACTGCGTCACCGTCACCGTGGATGGCGTTAACTTCCTGCAGCCCGTGGAGGTGGGCGAACTGGTATCGCTCATGGCCTCGGTCAACTACGTGGGCAACACTTCGCTCATGGTAGGTATAAAGGTGATTGCCGAGAACGTCAAGACAGGTATGGTCAAGCACACGAACACCTCCTATTTCACGATGGTGGCCAAAGGCGACGATGACAAACCCACCCAGGTGCCTGGCCTTATTCTGGAAGACCGCGATGACGCACGCCGCTTTCTGGAGGCCCTTAAGCGCCGCGAGCTGGCCCAACGCTACCAATCGGAGTTCACGGAGGCCAAAAACGTGCTCGCCGTAGAACAGGAACTCTACAAACTGGCAGGAGAGCGCTGTAAACTTACCTTTGTATAGGCTGCTTTTTCATTCCTCCCAATTGCTCCCTATATTTAGAACCTCATTCTAATCTACTACGCACGTATACCCTCACCCAACACAAATGACCTACAAAACCAAACTCACCCGACTGCTGGCGCTTTGCATGCTGGCAGGGCTATACCTGACCCAAACCGTTGCCGCCCAGGCGCCTTCCACCCACGACGATGAAATCCAGAAGATGGTAAACGAGGTGTCGGCGGAGAACCTGCGGGCGCTGGTGCAGCGCATGGTCGACTTTGAGACACGCCATACCCTGAGCACGACCACCAGCAAAAAAACAGGTATAGGCGCCGCCCGCGAGTGGGTGAAGTCCGAGTTTGAGAAATACGCCAAGGCCTCCGGAGGCCGCATGACCGTGGACATGGACCGCTATACCGTAAAAGCCGACGGCCGCCGCATCCCGCAGGACGTGGAAATGGCCAACGTGGTGGCCACACTCAAAGGAACTGACCCGACTGACGACCGCGTCATCATCGTGAGCGGCCACCTCGACTCCCGCGCCACCGACGTGATGGACGCCAAAAGCAAGGCTCCCGGCGCGAATGACGACGCTTCCGGCGTGGCCATCGTGATGGAGATGGCCCGTGTGATGGCTTCTCGCCAGTTCCCGGCTACGCTCGTGTTCGTCGCTTTCCAAGGCGAGGAACAGGGGCTGTACGGCTCCCGCCACATGGCTGAGCGCGTGAAGAAGGAAGGCTGGAACCTGGTGGCGGTGCTCAACAACGACATCGTGGGCAACTCCTACTCCGCCGAAATGGGCACACACGACAATACTCGCGTGCGCGTGTTCAGCGAGGCCACACCATCCAACGAGACAGAAGAGCAGGCACGTCTGCGCCGCACCCTGGGCTCTGAGAACGACGGCCCGAGTCGCAACCTGGCCCGCTACATGAAAATGGCCGGAGAAGCTTATGTGGACCAGATTGAGGTGATTCTAGGTTACCGTCCGGACCGTTTCCTGCGTGGCGGCGACCACACACCCTTCAACCAGCAGGGCTACGCGGCTGTGCGCATGAGCGAGATGAACGAGGACTTCGACCACCAGCACCAGGACGTGCGCAAAGAAAATGGAAAGCAGTACGGCGACTTGATTGAGTTCATGGACTTCGAGTACCTGCGCAAGAACACAGCCGTGAACCTGGCCACGATGGCGAACTTGGGTATGGCGCCTGCGGCGCCCCAAAAAGTGGGCGTGCTGACCTCTGGCCTGACGAACAAAACCGACCTGCAGTGGGAGGCCTCCTCTAAAGGCAAGAAACCAACCGGTTACTATGTGCTCATGCGCGAAACCAACAGCCCTACCTGGGACAAGAAGTTCTTCGTGAAGGACACTAAAGTGACGCTGCCTTACTCCAAGGACAACTATTTCTTTGCGGTGCAGGCCACCGACGCGCAAGGCCATACCAGTCTGCCAGTGCTGCCGGTGCCGGTGCGCTAGGTATAGCCATAGGTATAAACAGAAGAGGCCGGTGCTGTAAATAGCACCGGCCTCTTCTGTTTAGTGTGATTTAGTCTCTGTTTACCAACTTGTTGAAGTTACCGTTGGGGTCGTGGAGCAGGGCGAGCTTGCTGTTGTCAAACTCCTTGAAGAACTCCTCCCAACTGACCTCCTCGAAGGTATCGTTGCTGTCGCTCTTGCCGGGGAAATGTATGCGTAGGAGGCCTTCTCCGCTGCCGTCTTTCTCGGTGCCTTTGATGATGGACGGAACGCCGCCATGCTTCTCGGCCCATTCCTGAATCTCCTTGTGGTTTGTTGTTTTCTTAGCTTCGCTCATCGTTTTGCTCTGGTTAAAGGTTCGGAAATCATGTATAGGCTATACGAACCACAACAGACAGGGTATAGCCCGGCGGCAAAACAGAAAAGCAACCCTATGAGGAGTTGCTTTTCTGAACGGTTATTAGGTAGTAGGTAGTAGATATACTAGCTTACATCTTTGAGATTTTGGCCGCAGCCGACACATTGGAGCTTACCTGCGGACTGCCTTTGTATTCTACTTTGGAGGCGCCTGAGGCGTTGATGTCCAGTCTGTCTTTCGCGAACACACGCACCTTGCTAGCGCCGCTGGCGTCTATGCGGGCTGTTTTGGCCTCAAGTTCGCTCATGTTCACGCTGGACGCCCCCGAAAGGTCCATGACCATCTCATCTGCACGACCCGTGATTTCCACTTTGCTGGCGCCGCTCAAATCGGCATTCAGCTTCTTGGTGTTGATGGCGAGCGTCACTTTGGAGCCGCCGCTCAGGTCCAGGGTAAAGGCGTCGGCCTTGAAAGTGGATTTGCCCGTCACCTTCACACCGCCGCTGATGTCCACCTTGTTCAGCTCCCTGACGGTGATGTAGGCTTTCATGCCCTTGTTGGTGCTGATGCTGCCCTCGTTGTAGATGTGCAGCACCCCATTCTTCACCTCGGTCTTGATGTTGTTGAGCAGGTTCTCCTGCGCCTCTATACGCACGCCTTCTTGGCTGCCCTGCGTGAGCTCTACCGCGAAGCCGCCGCTCACGTCAATGCCTTTGAAGCCCGACACATTCCGGGTCTGTGACTTGAGTTCGCCTTCTCCCTGGATTTGGTTCCGTTGCGCCATGGCGGGCAGGTCTGCCAGCAGGAGGGCCAGAACCAGGACGGCTAATGTGGTGGTGTAGAATTTGATAATCTTCATAGTGGTTTTGGTTAAGGTTTCTTCATGAGGGGGTTCTCTGCCTTGGAACCGGAATCTGACTAAAAGATGCTGAAAATCGGCAATGGTTGCCTCAAGCCCTAAAAAAATTTACGATGGAGATTTCCATAAGCCATACCTGCCGGAGCGGCAGAAGACAGGCTATACCTTGGCAACGCCTGTCAGTGGCAGGAAGGCTTTCATTGCGAGATGTACTGGGGACACAAGACGTTTGGGAGTTGTGCCAGCGCACCCTGCCTATATGCGATTACAGGGTTCCGGTTGATTGCTACTCCTCCGCGTCTCCCTTGGCTTGGCGCAGGCTTTTCAGTTCCTCCACATAGCTGCCGATAGTCAGAAGTACCTGCTGTTGTTCGGTGTTCAACCAAGGCTCGTTGCTCTGAATGTCCTGGAGCAGCATCTCAAAGGACTTTTTGCGGAGCCGGGCGTAGTTCAGCAAGATGTCCACCTCCTTCGCCTCGTGCTCTGGCAGGTCCTGCAGTTCCTCCAGTTCCACTATGCTTTCGTCCCACAGCGCTATACCTTGTTCGAGCGGACCCGTGAACCGGGCTTCATCGGCCTTAACGTCTGCTCCCTTTATGTCCTGCATCACAGCCATCGCCACCTGCTCCCGCTCCCCGAAGCGCTCCAGCGTGGTCAGGTACTTTGCCTGGGAGGCAGGTACCTGAAAAGCCATACCTACAAACGCAGCCCCTATCACCAGCACCGTCACGATGTTGCCCACCGCACTGTAGCTGTGCGTGATATACCTGTCCGAGCGCAGCAACAGGACACTTCCATAGCCAATGCCCAGTAACAGACCGCCGGTATGGGCGGCGTTGTCTATGCCGCTCTGCAGGCCGAACAGCAGGTTGAAGCCAATCACCCACACCATGTTGAGCACCATGCCCTTCTTCTCTTTCCAATCCATCTCCCGCTCCAGCAGCATCACCGCCATGAACATGCCAAACATCCCGAAAATGGCCCCGGAGGCACCGGCGCTTATGCGCTGCTGGTCCCACCACAGGCTGGCCAGGCTGCCCGCCAGACCGCATAGGATATAGGCCATGGTAAACTGCTTTCGCCCTACCAGCGGCTCCAGCACCCCGCCAATGCTGGCCAAGGCATACATGTTCACCAGCAGGTGTATGAGGCCGATGTGCAGAAACATGGAACTGAACAGCCGCCACCACTCACCGGTCAAGGTATAGGGGCCGAAGTTCGCGCCTGCCGCCACCAGGTCCTCCCCTTCCGGGGATAGCACGTGCACGCCAGTCAGGGCCAGCGCCACGAATACCAACAAGTTAAGATTTATCAGGATGGGCGTGATGAAGTAGTGCCGCTGCGGCACGAAAAACGCCCAAAAGGAGTTCATTTTATCGGAATAGGAAGTGGAGGTTGATGGCACGGCTTCCGCCTCGGCCTACTGCTGCAGGGTGTATTGGTGCAGGGCATCCTGCTTTATATGCCCCAGATTCGGGACCGGAAGGTTTCTTCGCTCTGCTTCGTCCGCTGCGGCTAGTATGGCCTCTGCCTCATAGCCTGCGCGCTCCCGCAGTATCTGTAGCAGTTCCGCGTCCCCTTTTCCGGAGACGGCTGCTGCGTATCTGTTTTCCAACTGCTGTTTCGTACTCTTGGTAAAGTTAGGGATTGCTCCTCACAAACCAAGGCACACAGGCAGGTGGCGGCTGTTCTCCTACTTGGCGTCTGCAATCAGCGAGCTGCCCAGCGCGGCTCCCGCTATACCTGTGCCGTACAGCATACCCAACGAGAGCAGGCTGTTTACAGACACTGCCTCAAGCCGCAGGTATTGCATCAGCACCATCAGAAGGAATACGAGGGTGGCGTAAAGCGTATTTTTGTAGAATTGGCGCATAGGCATGTTTTACAGGTGTGGTGCAAAATTCATATATCGCTATACTTGGTAGTTTATAAATTAGTTATGGTATTTTAAAGTTAGGCATTCTGGTTTATTCTGCAAGTATATCAGAGGCTTTTCTGCCGAGTGCCCGATAACCTTCCTCCTCTTTATCGGGTACACCCTACCAAAAACCCAATGCCTGAAACAGACCAAACCAGCTCCTACTTCATCATCCATGAGGGAGAAAGCCCCTTGGTAGCCACTGCCATCCACGATGGGCACAGCATCCGCGACAACGTCAACAGCCTTTGCGCCCTGTCTGAGCAGGACCGGCTCCGCGAGGAGGACCCTTTTACAGCCACTTGGACAAGTATAACCGATAACCAGATAATAGGTTTAAACTCCCGCTTCGAACTGGACCTGAACCGCCCCCGCCACAAGGCCATCTACCGCAAACCCGAAGACGCGTGGGGCCTGCAGGTGTGGAAGGACGAACTGCCGGAAAAACTGGTCGAGGAGTCGTTGGCGCAGTATGACCGGTTCTATGAGGCGGTGAGACGCATGCTGCAAAAGTCTATAGACCGGCACGGCTGCCTGGTGGTGTACGACCTTCATACCTACAACCACAAGCGTGAAGGTGCCGAAGGCCCCGAGGCTGACCCAAAGGAAAATCCCGAAGTGAACCTGGGCACCGGCAACATGAACCGGCAGCTGTGGGCACCGGTGGTGGATGCCTTCACCCAAACCCTGCAGGGCTACGATTACCAGGGACGGCGCCTCGACGTGCGTGAGAACGTGAAGTTCGAGGGCGGCCACTTCATGCGCTGGCTACACGACACTTTCCCTGACCGGGTATGCGCGATTTCCATCGAGTTCAAGAAGTTCTTCATGGACGAATGGACGGGAACGCCAGATGAGAACCAGGTACAGGAAATCAAAAAGGCCCTGCAAAGCACCATACAACCGGTATTGGCGGCACGTGAGCGGGTTTGTCAAACGCTCTCGCTATGACTGACTCCATTTCCGACAGCTTCATCCAGGACATAGTCCGCAGCCTAAAGAAGGGGAAAAAGGTGCGCCGCCGGCTACCGGAAGGCGGGCTGGTGCACCTCGACAGACCCCTGCCTTTCCTTGTCCTGTTCCGCCACCCAAGTGGCGCCCCAGACCACGCCACTGCTAACTTTGTGAAGGCAGAGGCGGCCTACATCATCGCTCAGGAAGGACAGACACCGGAGCTGCGGACGCTGATACGGGAGATAGCCAAGGCCATGTCAGATGAGTTCGGGGCCTTCCTGGTGCTGGAGATTTTCGCAGCACCGGCCATCGCCGCCGCCGATAGCCCCACGTTCCGGGTGCTGGGACCGGAGCAGGCGCTGCCCGCCACCATACGCGTGCTCAAAGAGGAGCTGTTGAAAATAAAGATAAACTACATACCTGCCACCGTGGCCACTGCCTCTAACCAGGCGCTGCTGGAGGGGCCTGGCAGCCTGCTGAGCGAAGAGGAACTGAAACAGATGAGTTGCCTCATGCTTGGGCTGGAACTGCAACCCGTGTACCGGCAAAGCGGCAGCGGCCAGGTATACCCCCTGCTCCTGCGCACCCTCCGCGCCAGTGTCTCCAACGCTATCAAGAAGGCGGTATTCGACTTTGTGCGGGTACAGACGAGCCACCAACCCAAGCATTTCCAGGCGCTTGGCCGGCAAGCCGTGGTGCCTGCCGTCTGGCGCATCGATAAGCAACTGACGGCCATCAGCGACCAATTCCGTTTCCTGCTGCTGGTCACGCCCGTCAATGCGGAAGAGGCATGGGAAGAATTCAAAAGCAAGAAATTCAAACAGGTCCCCTCCTTCCGCTACCGCCTGATGCCCATAGATGCTGACCTGCTCAAGCGCCGCCTCTATAACATCCCCATCGAGAAAGTGGAGGACCCTACCCTGGCCTTTCTGTTCCGGGACAAGCGCCACGAGTTGGACAAAATGCTGACCATGCTTGCCGACCGCAATACACCTGACTTCCTCTACAGCAGTCTGCAGCTGTTTGGGGGCGTGGATGAGCAGTTGCTGAAGCTGGCAGAAGGTATACTGGCCGCCCTGCCGGAACCCGCACGCGACGAAGACGCCCCGCTTATACCTGTAGCGGAGTTCGCGGCACTGGCCGAACAGGAAATCGCTTTTCTCCGGAGCCAATATCCGCCACTCGACTCTGGAGTGGACATACGCAAGGACATCGTAGGGCTGATTGTCTCCAAAGGCAGGCTCAACATAGGCACGGAGGCTAAGATACCGCGCAGTCGGGCGCAGGCGCTCATACAGCATGAGGTGGGCACCCACATCCTCACCTATTACAACGGCAAGGCACAGCCCCTCCAGCAGCTGTACGTAGGCGTACCAGGCTACGAGGAGCTGCAGGAAGGGCTGGCCGTGCTGAGCGAGTATCTGGTGGGCGGACTCGACCAGGACAGGCTCCGCATACTGGCTGCCCGCGTCGTGGCGGTGCATCACCTCATCCAGGGCTGCAGCTTCACGGATAATTTCCAGCGCCTGAGGGAACAGCACCATTTCGACGAGGAGACGGCCTTTGACGTGACCATGCGCGTACACCGCGGCGGCGGTCTCACCAAAGACGCCGTATACCTGCGCGGGCTGGTGCACCTGCTGCAGTACCTCAAGGAGGGCAACGATTTGGAGCCGCTCCTCATCGGCAAAATCCGGCAGGAGTACATCCCGATTATCCAGGAGCTGATATACCGCAACGTGCTGCGGCCGGTGCCCATCAAGCCGCGCTACCTCTTGGACCCTGCCGTGAAACCAAAGCTCGACAAACTGAAGGCGGGTGTATCAGTATTCAACCTTATTTGACGGAAACCGGTACAACTTCCTTCAACCACCAATCATTCAATCAAAACACTCACATACCATTCCAGCACCCATGACTATTGGATTCGTAGTAAACAACATAAAGACCGAAGGCCCTGGCTATGCCACCATCTTCCTGGCGCAATGCATGCACAACCTGGGACACACCGTTTTCCTGATGGGCGTAGGTGACCTGGCCTATTATCCCGACGGCTATATGGGGGCCACTGCCGTACAAGCCGACCCCAAGCATAAGTACAAATCGCCGGCCACCTACCTGGAGGCCATACAGAGCGAAAAAGCCATCACCGTACGTGTGACCGCCCCCGACCTGGACGTGCTCATGTTGCGCAACGACCCCTCCGCCGAAGGGGAAGGCAGGGCCTGGGCACAGAACGCCGGCATCATCTTCGGGCAGCTGGCCCTGCGCCACGGGGTGATTGTGCTCAACGACCCCACCTCGCTCTCCGACGCCGTAAACAAGATGTACTTCCAGCACTTCCCGGAGGCGGTGCGCCCCCGCACCCTCATCACCCGCGACAAGGAGGAGATAAAGGAGTTCTTCCGCGAGCAAAAGAACAACATCATCCTCAAGCCCCTGCAGGGCTCCGGCGGCTCCGGCGTGTTCATGGTGAAAAAGAACGACGCCACCAACCTGAACCAGATAGTGGAGGCCATCAGCCGCGACGGTTACGTGATTGCGCAGGAGTACCTGCCACAGGCCTCTGAAGGCGATGTGCGCCTGTTCGTGGTCAACGGCGAGGCATTGCAATACAAGGGCAAGTACTGTGCGATGCGCCGCGTAGGTGCCAAAGACGATATCCGGAGCAACATGCACGCGGGCGGCTCAGCGCAGGCCGTGGAGGTGGACCAGACCATGCTGGACCTGGTGGAGCTGGTGCGCCCCAAACTCATCCAAGACGGCATGTTCATGGTAGGCCTCGACATTGTGGGCGACAAGTTGATGGAGATAAACGTCTTCAGCCCCGGCGGACTGTCTGATATCACGGAGATGAAAGGCGTGGATTTCTCGGTGCCCATCATCGAGACACTGGAACGGAAAGTACACTACAAGAAGACGTACGGCGTCCAGATAGATAACAAGACTGTTGCGATGATATAGGAAGCAGGCTTGCAGCCATTGGCAGTTTGCATAGTAGTGGTTATAAGTATGTCTTGCTATACCTCCCATCGGTCATTAGCAGCAGCTACTACTACGCCTATTCCTTACCAGCAGTTAAGGCAGACTCCCCGCCTGGGGGTAGGGCCCTCGAAAATGACGAGGAGGGGCAGGGGTGGTTGGACCCGGTCATCCCCATACACGTTCTGTCATTCCGACGATAGGAGGAATCTGTTACCACAGCCACCGCCGGTGCGAACGCAGCGGTAACCAGCGGTGAGACATGCGGGACAATCTATACCTGGCGTTTTCCTCTGTTCCCTTCCTCGCCATACTGACAAAAGCCGCATCTGCGCTGGCGCTGGATGTGCGGCCCGTCGGGTATAAGATTTCTCCTATCGTCGAAATGACAGAACGCAGGAATGACAGTTAGTGCAGTAGGAGTCCCTACTCAAGAGGGAGCAGGGCGGGTCAATCCATAAGGGGTGCAGTGCTTTAGCTGTTACTACAATGCCTATCTTATGGGTATAAGCAACTTGCAAAAGACAAGTAGGCAAGGGAGTACCTAAATCCGGCGAAACGGCGTTGATAGAAAAATTTCAATAGCGCAAATGGAGGCAGGAAAGTCGCTACTTAAGCCTTACACTTAACAGATATACCTCGGTTACAATATGGTGTAGGAGTGCTGGTTTGCAATAAGTGATTGGCTATCAGCAATACAGAAATATTGCAAAAATATTTCTGTATTTTTCTTTTTAATAGAAAAACAAAATCGTAGTTTTGCACCCGAATTAAGAGAAGGAAATTTTTGGGAAAGCTAATATGAGAAATATATTTTAGCCCCGCAAGTCCTCGCTCTGATTTTTTTTGAAAAATATTGTCGCCGCCAAGTGCCGGCTTATCATACAAAGTCAAAATTCCTGCCGCAGCAGGCCAAAGATAAGGTTAGTTAAAGTTTAGATTAGTTTGTTTTAAGGTGAGAGAAGGCCCCAGTCATTTTGACGGGGCTTTTCTCATTTCAGGCGTACAGGAAATAGGCTACGGCTACTGTGACAGGTATAGCGGCCAGCAGCACTTTGAGCACATAGCTGGGCCTAGGTGTGCCTGTCAGCCAGGAGAGCCTGCTCCGGAAGGTATAGCGGAGGCTGGTGATGAAGGCCACCAAGGCCAGCGCCCCGAGCACCACGTGTATCATCAGTAAGATGGTGTCAAGGGAAGCGCCCCACTGCAGCGTTTGTTGGGCGGCGGCCACGTTCCAGTAGAGCAGCACAAGCAGGCAGACAGAGGCAACTGCGGCACCGGCCCGCATACTGAACAGCGTCAGCCACGAAGCCAGCGCGAACAATGGAACGGCTCCCGCCAACCCGACTGTGCGGTAGAACAAGGCGTCCTCGCCCGACAAATCAAAGTAGAGCAGGATGATGAGGGCGTGGGCAAAGCCGGTCAGGAAGAAGAACAGGTACCGCGTCATACGGTACTATACTGCTGAAATCCTATTTCAGATACTTTTCAGGTATAGGCTGCTGCGGCGTCTCGGGGGTGAAGAGCAGGCTGGCAATCCACCAGCGGCCCTTGTCATACACCAACTGGTAGGTGTTGACGCCACGGGCCTCTACCTTCCCTTGCGGGGTATAGCGAGTGTCATACGTCTGGAAGGCGGTGGCTAGGTTACCAAAGCGCTCGATGCGCAGCCCCAGCTGGCTCTCATAAAAGCCATTCTGCTCATAAAAAGGTCCGTTGCGCTCCGCGAACTGAGCCACGGTGGTGATGCGCACAAAGCTGCTGTCGCCCCGGTGGAACACGCCACCCATCTGGGCATCGGGTAGGAAAAGCGCCTTGAACTGCTCCATGTCCCGCTTCTGCCCCTTCGGACCAGAGATTATCTTCAGGCCGGCAGCCGTGATGGCCTCTATGGTGGCGACGTCCTCAGCCGGCACTTTTGCCTGGGCGAAGGAGGTATAGATTAGGCCAATGGTAAACAGCAGGGCAAGCAGAGGCTTCTTCATAGGTATATGGGTTGATAATTATCTGAATGAAAACCGAATAGGAAGCACATAGGAAACCGGAACCACTTCACCCTCCTGCTTTCCGGGCTGCCATCTGGGCATGCTGTTCACCACGCGCAGCGCTTCGGCGTCAGCATCCGCTTGCAGCGGCTTTACCACTTCCAGCCTGTTTATGCTCCCGTCCTTTTCCACCACAAACGAGATGACCACCAAGCCGTTTACCTTCGCCTTGCGAGCTGATTTAGGGAACTTGATGTTGCTGGAAAGGTAGCTCAGCATCACTGCCTCCCCTCCCGGGAACTGGGGCAACTCCTGCGATGGGTAGAAAGCCTGCGGGGTGCCATCCGGTGCGAACACCTCCCCTTTCAGCATTTTGCCAGTCGCGTATACCTCCAGCCTGCGCAAGGCACCGTTCTCATAATAGCCTTTCAGCGTATCTTCCAGCATACCATTCCGGTGGAAGCTGCTGTATTTGATTTGACTGTTCTCGAACCAAGAGGTAGAGGCGCCTTCCTGCTTGTTGTTGATGTAGTTCCCCTCGCTCGCCAGCTGCCCGTTTGGGTGCCACACTTTGTAGGGACCAGACCTCACCCACACCCATTCCCGGTTTTTCTCGAAATCTTTGTAGTTGGTGACGTTTACCAAGGTGCTGTCTATGGTATAACGGGAAATCTCCGCTGTGCCATCGGCCCGGATGTCTATCCGCTCGAAGAAGCGGGCCTCCTCTTTGGCTACTTCCTTGTACCTCTCGTTCACATACCTTAGCTCCTGCTTCTGCGCCTGTGCCGAGGTCCAACCAACAAATGCGGCCAATAAAAGCACCGCCTGCGCTACTCTCTTCGCTTTCAAAATCTGTTGAATAGTTATATCCTGATATTGCAGGCTAAATATATAGATTCTTTCCACACTACGACAGCACACAGGTATAGCCTCTCCGAAAAAGAAGTACCGTACGTTGGCCTGGCAGGTATAACCTATCGGATTTCTTCCCAGGTGTAGTAGGCGAAGGTGCTTCTCAGCAGCGGCTCCTGCCCGTTCTTCGTGGCGATGTGAAGCTGCACCTCGCTTACCTTGCCGTCCGCATCGTAGGTATAGTCCTCGCGCAGGTATGGCTTCTTATCCCGGTTGATGCTGCGCGTTGTGAGCTGCCCGGCCTCATTATAGGTATACTGCACCTCCTCTGGCTGCCTGCCCGATTTTTCTATAACCACCTGCTGCAACTGCCGGTGCGCGTTGTAGTTGAACCGCATGCGCTTCTGCAAAATGCCGTCGAAGGATAGCTGCCGCTCCACAACAAAGCCTTCCTGCCGCCGCTCCTGCCAATTGCGGCCGTGCTCCTGCAACAGGTTGCGCGGGGTGTACTCCTGCACGTATACCTTGTAGAAGTTAAAGGCATTCTGGAGCAGTTCTTCTTTTCCTGTGATGTCGCCCCCTACGCCCAGCTGCAGGTTCAGCAGTGGCTTGAAAGCCTGGACTTTGGAATCATACAGTTCTATGTGTTGCAACTTAGGCATCAGCCCCAGGTCCAGGTTCTTTCTGTACTTGATGGCTATACCTGTCAGGGTGCTGGTGGCTGTGGTGCTCACCATATGGTCGGCGGAGGAGTGCACGTCGGTGATGTGGCCTTTCCCCTGCACCACCAGCGCATCGGCTCCATGGGCATTTGCTCTGGCTTTCAGGTCGTTAATCAAGGTGATGTAGGGAGTGCTCTCACCGCCTCGGGCTTCTAGTGCAGCCAGCTTCACATACTCCTCTTTCGGCCACTCCCCCGCGAAGAACACTTCCACTTCCTTGTTATGGGGTTGCACAGGTAGAGTGGTGAGCCGCTCGTCCACGGCCGGGTAGAAGTCGCTGGTGCAACCTGCCAGCAAAAGGGCTGTCAGCGACAGGGTTATGCGTAAGTGTTTTTTCATATTCGGGTTGTCAGGGTGGATGATGAACGGTTGGACCTCAAACATCGTGCAGCATTGCGTCTGTTGCTGCCTGCCCGTGAATAAATATAGCGAAATACTATATTCAAGCGTGCAGCGGCAGGTATAGCGGCGTGAACAATGTGCACGCTGGCAGGTATAGCTATTGCCGGAACAGGCACGTAAATAGCGTATGGATTCTATCAGAAAAGGAGCAAGAGCGGCCTCCTCCAAGGCCAACCAGGAGAAGAAGAGCTTCCGGGAGCAGATGGGCGCCCTGCGGAACCTGCCCAAGTTTTTCCGGCTGATATGGGAGACGAGCAAGGCGATGACCGTCGGGAACATGCTGCTGCGCCTGATTAAGGCCTCTTTGCCGTTGGCCATGCTTTATGTGGGCAAGCTGATTATTGATGAGGTCATCCGGCTGATTGACGTGACGGGCGAGCGGGATTTGAGTTTCCTGTGGCTGCTGGTGGCCGTGGAACTGGGGCTGGCCCTCGTTTCTGATTTGATTAACCGCGGCATCACCCTGCTCGACAGCCTGCTGGGCGATTTGTTCTCGAACAGAACCTCCGTGGCCCTCATTGAGCACGCCGCCAAGCTGGACCTGGCGCAGTTCGAGGATGCCACCTTCTACGATAAGCTGGAGCGGGCGCGGCGGCAGACGGTGACGCGGGTGGTGCTCATGTCGCAGGTACTCTCGCAACTGCAGGACATGGTCACCATCGCTTTTCTGGCGGTGGGTCTGATTGCGTTCAACCCTTGGCTCATCCTCATCCTGCTGGTGGCTGTGATTCCTTCCTTCCTGGGCGAGACGCACTTCAACGAACGCACCTACTCCCTCTCCCGCTCCTGGACGCCCGAGCGTCGCGAGCTTGACTACCTGCGCTACATCGGCGCCAGCGACGAGACGGCTAAGGAAATCAAGACCTTCAACCTTTCGGGCTTCCTCTCCAGCCGCTTCAAGCAGCTCTCTGACCGTTACTACGACCTGAACAAGGGACTGATTGTGCGGCGGGCGGTGTGGGGCAGCGCCCTCTCCGCCTTGGGTACGCTTGCCTACTACGGCGCCTACATCTTCATTTTGTTCCAGACCGTGGCAGGCGCCATCACCGTGGGTACGCTCACGTTCCTGGCGGGCTCCTTCAGCAGCATGCGCGGTTTGTTGCAGGGCATCATGACGCGCTTTTCTCAGATTGCCGAGAGCGCGCTATACCTGCAGGACCTCTTCGACTTTCTGGAGCTGCAGCCTCAGATTACGCCGCCTGCCAACCCACTGCAAGTGCCGCGGCCCATCCAGGAAGGCTTCACGTTCGAGGATGTCGGCTTCAAGTACCACAACAGCGAGCGCTGGGCAGTGCGCCACCTCTCCTTCCACTTGCGGGCCGGGGAGAAACTGGCGCTGGTGGGCGAGAACGGAGCCGGCAAGACCACTTTGGTGAAGCTGCTGGCAAGGCTGTACGAACCCACGGAGGGGCGAATACTATTGGATGGAATCGACCTGCGGGAGTACGACCTCAACGATTTGCGACACCAGGTGGGCATTATCTTCCAGGATTATGTGCGCTTCCAGATGACGGCCTCCGACAACATCGCCATTGGGCAAATCAGCAACATCAGCGACAAAGAGCGCATACAGGGCTCGGCGCAGAAGAGCCTGGCAGACCCGGTGATACAGCGCCTTCCCGATGGGTACGAGCAGGTGCTGGGCAAGCGCTTCAACAAAGGCGTGGAATTGTCGGGTGGGGAATGGCAGAAGGTGGCATTAGCACGGGCCTACATGCGTGACGCGCAGCTGCTTATTTTGGATGAGCCTACCTCGGCGCTGGATGCACGCGCGGAGCATGAGGTGTTCATCCGTTTCTCGGAGTTGATTGCGGGCAAGACCGCCGTGCTCATCTCCCACCGCTTCTCCACGGTGCGCATGGCTGACCGCATTCTGTTTCTGGAGCAGGGGCAGTTGAAGGAACTAGGTTCGCATGAGGAGTTGCTGGCCCAGAACGGCAAGTACGCCGAGCTGTTTGCGCTGCAGGCAAAAGGGTATCTGTAGGTATAGCTGGGGGCATGCGCTATACCAGTTGTGACGCATGCGGGCCCTGAACGTTGGCTGGGTTCAATCGACAGAATCATCTTCGGCCATGAAATGCCAAATCAGCACCACCGACGTGAGGCTCAGGATGGCCAGAAAAATCAAAAGCAGGTCTTCTCCCATAGGCTATGCAATGTGTACCGGTTTAGGCGGCGTTGGCACGGTCCGTATTTCTGAATCTGCATTACTGAAGCATGCTGTTCCTATACAGGCTATACCTGCTGCTGTTGGCCAGAGCAGTATCAGGCTACCTGAACAGCTCTGAGGAGTGCATTGTCCCCCTGCAGCAGCTCCTGCACCAGTTCCCGGGCCTGTTGGCGTATCTCGCGCAGCGCCGTGGACTCGTATAGCATCGCCTTCCGCGGTGGCCCCAGCGTGAACAGACCGGTGATGGGTGTGCCTCGCTCATCCAGCAGGGTGCCATTGTGCGACGTGAGCAACCCCAACCGAAAAGCGTCAGGCTGCAGCAGGCCATCTGCCAGTAATTGGCGCATGAGCGGCATTTCTACTTTTGTGAAGTCGCATTGCGGGCCTGTGCAGTTGATGACTCTGTATACCGCCAGCTTCTCCTGGATAGCCTCTCCTCTTCTTTTGATGGTGACAAGAACCGCATCGCCTGTATCCTGCATATCAATCAAGGTGGCCGCCAGCACCTCCAGCTTATCCTGTGCCTGCAGGCGCTGGAGCAGGTCATAGGAAGCGGCGGGCATGCGGTGGCGGTGTGTTTCCCAGTAAGGCCGGATATGGCGCAGGAAGCGCTCCCTCTCCTGTGTCGGCAGCGCCTGCCAGATAGCCGGTATATCCTCCCGCATCGCATCCAGCACACTCCGCCAGGTATAGCCATTCGCGACGGCTTGCCCTATCTCATTCCTGACGAAGCGGAACAAATCCAGGGCAGACAAGGGGGCATTTTGCGGAATAGCCAGCCTGGGGTATGGCGGCGTATTCACATCGAACGGCTGCGGCAGCAGCCCATGCCGCGACACGACGTATACCTTGCCTCTATGGCCCTGTGCCTGCAGGCTGCCTACCAGGTCCACCATCGTGAGGCTCGAGCCAATGAGGAGCACCGGCGCGTCGGCCGGCAAATCGGAAAGGCCCTTGGCCGCCCAGGGCGACGCCACATACCGGCTGTTGCCGTAGAATGCCTGGGTAGGTATAGGCAGATGCCCCGGCGGGAAGTTGCCAGGCGCCAAGACTGCTTTCTCTACCGTTATCGCTTCATTGCTCCTAAACGTGATTTGAAACGCCTTTCCCTCCCTCCGGACTGCAGTCGCCTCGTCATAAATCCTGACGAGCCGCACTCCTTTTGCAGCGCCTGATTCCGCGTCCTGCAGCCGGGCCTTCAGGTAATCGCCGAAAATAGAGCGTGAGATAAAATCTGTTGCGCTTACCGTGCCTTTCAACTGTCCTTTGTACCGGTGCTGATGTTCCAGAATCCACTCGTAGAAATCCTGCGGTTTGTCTGGGAAAAGGCTCATGGCCGAGGCGGGCACGTTGAGTGGCTGGAAAGCCAACTGGCTGGAATAGGCGACGCCGCGGTTCATCCTATACCTGTCCTGCTCTATCAGGTAGACGGTAGTGCCGCCAGAGGCGCGGTTGAGAAGGTGTATGGCTGTCAGAGTGCCGCTCAGGCCCCCTCCTATAATCGCAATCGTCATACATGATACGTTTGGGAACAGATACATTTACGCCAGACAGGCCAGGCCTACACTCTGGCGCCTGTGCATGGGAGGATAGAGCAGTCCGTTACAAGCAAAACCGGCAACACGAACCAAAAAGTACCTGATTTTACG
Source organism: Pontibacter roseus DSM 17521 (assembly GCF_000373265.1). Classification (GTDB taxonomy): domain Bacteria; phylum Bacteroidota; class Bacteroidia; order Cytophagales; family Hymenobacteraceae; genus Pontibacter; species Pontibacter roseus. The sequence goes on along the minus strand of NZ_KB890761.1, from coordinate 314,452 downwards.
GCAGTTAGCTGCCAGGGTTGATTCGGTATCGGAGAATACGTTTCCGAAAGGCAAGAGTCACGCAAGCTCTATAGGAGCGTCGCGAGCATATGTTGCCCGGCCGGCTTCTCCCTGTCACACGTGGAACATAATCCTCCTAAAATGGGAAGAAGTAGGGAATGATGATGGAGGCCACTATCCAGAGGAGTATGTTAAGCGGTGTGCCCACCCGGAGGTAATCTGTGAACCGGTAGTTGCCGGGGCCGTAAATCATGGTGTTGGTCTGGTAGCCCATGGGCGTCATGAAGCTAAGCGAGGCGGCAAAGGTGACCGCCATCAGGAAAGGGCGCACGCTCACCCCCATCTCCTGGGCAGTCACAATCGCGATGGGAGCCAGCAAAGCCGCCGTGGCGTTGTTCGACATAAAGTTCGTCGTCATGAACGTGATGAAAAAGAAGGCCGAGAGCAACACGTGCGGCCCATACTCCCCGATGGAGTTCACCAGGAAGCCAGACAACAGGCTCGCAGCTCCCGTCTTCTCCAGTGCCGTGCCCATCGACAACACGCCGGCCAGCATGAAAATCACTTTCCACTCGATAGCCTTGTATACCTCATCCAGGCGGATGCACTTGAACAGCACCAGCAGCAGCACCCCTATCAGGGCGCTCAGCACGATGTGGGCCAGGCCTGTGGCCGCTGTTATGATCACGCCTATACCTATGGCCAGCACAGGCAGGATTTTGCTGAAATCGTAGTGGCTTCTTTCTGTCTCGGATACAAGCAGGATGTCTTCGTTGCTCTTGAGATGCGCCGCCTGCTCCTTGTCAGCGGCAATCAGCAGCACGTCACCGGAGGAGAGTTTGGTATGTGTTAGTTTCTCGTGGAGGATTTCATGGCGGTGGCGGATGGCCACTACGGTGGCACCATGGTTGTGCGCCCTGAAATCCAGCTCCTTCAGCGACTTGCCTACTATGTAAGAGTTTGGGGTGATGAGTGCCTCGTAAAGCTTGGAGCTGCCGCCATTCAGCTCCTTGCCAACCGACTTCCGTTCTGATTTCAACTCGATGCCCTTCTCTTCCTTTATCTTCTTCAGCTTCTCCACGTCGCAACGCACCTTGAGCACATCGTTGGCCCGCAGCATGGTATAGGGAGTGGCTTTCAACCTGTGCTTGTCTCGGGTAATCTGCAACACGTCTATGTCCAGGTTCTGCACCAGGCTGGAGCTCCGTAGCGGCACACCTACTGAGGGCGAATCCGGCAGAATTATGATTTCTGTGAGGTAGTCCCCCATGTTGAAGTCTTCGGTCAGGTCCTCGGGAATTTTGCGGCTAGGCAGCAGGAAGCGGCCCACCAACAGCATATAGGCAGCACCTACCACCAGGAAGACAACGCCGGCCGCCGTCAGCTCGAACATTCCGAAAGGCGGCTCTCCCTGCGCCTCAGCTATACCGCTCACCAATATGTTCGTGGAGGTTCCAATCAGGGTGCAGATGCCGCCGAGCAGCGCCCCGAAGGAAAGCGGCATCAGCAGCTTGGCAGGGCTGATGCGGGTGCTGCGCGCCACCTGTATCACGACGGGCATAAGCAGCGCCACCACGGCCGTATCATTGATGAAAGCGGAGAGCAGGCCTGCGATGAGCATGACAGCCAACAGGCAAAGAAGGCTATTCTTCCGTGCGACGCGTGTTAGCAGCAGACCGACACTGCTGAGCGCCCCTGACTTGAAAATGGCCGAACTGAGGACGAACATGCAAGCCACCGTGATAGTGGCCGGGTTGCTGAAGCCGGCCAGTCCCTCAGCGGGCGTGAGTATACCCAGCGCCATGAACAGAGACATGATGAGGATGGCCGTGGTGTCAATAGAGAGCCGCTCGCTTACGAAAAGCACCACAGCAGTCGCTATTACAGCCAGTACGACGCCTATCTCAAATGTCATGCAAAATCAGGTTTCGGATGGAGCCGGCCTGCTCAAAAGCGCACCGGCCAAGAGGCATAGCGCCGTGACTATGATGACGTTACAGCAACCGCTAGGTATAACTTTATTTATACCCGTACGGTTACAAAATTTTGGAGACACTAAGGGAAATGAAGCCGCATGCAGCGGTAGGGAAGGTCAAACGAGGGTGCTTAGTTAAGCCGGGGCGTGAGTTGGTCCAGCCACTGCTCGGCCTCTTCAACGGTCGCAAAGTTTCTGGAGGGAATCAGCGTCTTGTCAGCTAAAGACCCGATTTGGAGTTTGGCTATGTTGTCGGTGGGCATGATGTTGGCTACTTGCAGCACACCAGCCTGCTTCACCTTAATCTGAGCCTCCTCGTGCAGTGTATTCAGGCTTTGGGGATGCGTAATCATGGTGCGCATGTCCGTAATCACCGTGAAACCCGGGCGGGTAAATCTGATTGCTTTGTCCCAGTCATTGAGTAAGTCCGGCACATTCTCTCTACTTTTCCAAAAGCCATGGATGATGAAGCATACTCTGTTTTTGAGCCCACTATAGGAGAGCTCATAGCACAGGTTCTTGGCTATGGACGTGTAGGTACTCTCTGAGGCGGTATAGTTGGTTGCGTCTTCCATTGGGTCTTAACTAATACGCAACAAGTCGATTTCTGACTTAGACGGAACCAAGTATGAGTAGGGTATTTAGATAAATCTGAGCAGACACAGGCAGACGAAAATCTCCTAGCACTTGCGGTTAAGGCACCAGCAGGCCGCTCAATTCCAGCACCACCCCATTGCGCATTTGTCTATGGTTAGCCGACAACCCTTCACCATTGAGCAAGGTCTGCCCTTTTTTACGGCATACGTGCACTTGGTTGCCACTGTAGTCCTGTATAGCGGCCCCTTCCTTAAACTCGTTTTCTTTGTAGCTGCCCTTGATGATATGCGCGGCCAAGGTGGAGCGTATCTTCTCAGTGGGTTCCCCTTTCAGTTTCCGCAGGCTTTCCTCGGGCGGCGCCAGTAAGGTATAGGGCGTATCGCCTGACAGGGCGGGCGCCAGCCCTGCCGCCGTCAGCAGGTCTGCCAGCACGGGCCGCTCTTCTATGGCGTACTGCATGATGGTGGTGCGTTGCGCCTGTGCCGCGTCCTGCGCTGTAACAGCCCCTGCACACAGAAATAATGATACAATCAGCAGGAGCCACAGGGCAGTATATGTTGGTTTCGTTTTCATCCGTATGAATGCTTCTCTCTAACATTCATACGGATTTGAACTGCCGAAGGAGGAAACCTATCGGTTTAAACGATACTAATAAAGTGCAATTATGGCAAAATTAACCAAACATGCGCCAGTTGCTGATTTGCTCAATGAACAGCGGACCTGCCTTTGGCACCAGTGCCAGGCTGATGATAAGCCCATACACGGCGCCGTAGAAATGCGCGTCGTGGTTGATGTTGTCACCCATACGCTTGCCCTGGTAATAAGAGTACATCAGGTATAGCACACCCAGTATAAAGCCTGGTATGCAGAGAATGGCGTAGAGGCAAATGTCCTGCGTTGGGTAGAACAGGATACTGGAGAACACGACAGAGGCCACCCCTCCCGAAGCTCCCAGAGCCCGGTAGGCTGGGTCGTTGCGGTGCTTGAGGTACGTAGGTATATCCGAGATGATGATGCCGCCCAGGTATATCAGCAGGTAGATAAGTATGCCAGTCGTCGTGCCGAAAAGGGCACCGAAGGTCATTTCCACGGCGTTGCCAAAGAAATACAGCGTAAACATGTTGAAGAACAGGTGCGTGAAGTCGGCATGCAGAAAGCCAGAAGTGATAAAGCGGTGCCAGGAGTTATCACGCGCCACGGCATATGGATGGAATATCCAGTTGTGCATCAGGTCGTGGTTCTTCCAGGCATACCAGGAGATGCCCACCGTAAGGATAATCAGGATGATGGTAACGCTCATTCGAAGTAAGAGTTAGAGAGTTAGAAAGTCTGGGAGCTAAAAGTTAGAAAGGTATAATCCTTGCCTACTGCTCTGACTATCAATAATTTTATGGCGCCGGAATAACAATTCAGTAATCAGACAATTTATGAATCCCGCTCCATGAGTTGCAGGGCCAGGCTGCGCAGGGTACTCTTTCGCTCGTCCGGTACCTGCACGGCTTCCAGATGCCGCAACGCCTCCTGGAAATAGAAATCAATCTGCTGCTCGGTCTGCTGGCGTATGTGGAGTTGGTCGTATATGGCCGTCACGGCTTGTACTTTTTCTTCGGTTATACCTGCCGCCGTGTTGTCGCGCCAGTCCAAGATGGTCTGCAGCTGCTCCGGGCTGGCCTGCTCCAGCGCCGTCAGCATCAGGAAGGTTTTCTTGTCGGAAAGGATGTCGCCACCCACCTGCTTGCCAAACTTGTCCTTGTCGCCATACACGTCCAACAAGTCGTCGCGCAGTTGAAAGGCGATGCCCACATTGTCGCCGAATTGCTTCAGGTGCTCCGCATCTGAATCGGGCGCACCCTGCAGGATGGCTCCCAGCTCCAGGCTGAATCCCACCAGCACCGCCGTCTTCAAGGTAATCATGTGGATGTACTCCTGGATGCTGACCTGCTCGCGCTGCTCAAAGTTCATGTCCAGCTGCTGCCCTTCACATACCTCGGCGGCCGTTTTGCTGAACAGCGTGAGCACTTTGCCCAACTTATCAGGTGCTATACCTAGCAGCATCTCGTAGGCGCGCACCAGCATCACGTCACCGCTCAGGATGGCCGTGTTGGCATTCCACTTTTCGTGCACGGTTTGCTGTCCGCGGCGCAGTGGGGCCTTGTCCATGATGTCGTCGTGCATGAGCGTGAAGTTGTGGAAAACCTCTACGGCCGCAGCGGGCAGCAGCACGTTTTCCACATCCTCATCATACATCTTTGCGCTCAGAAGCACCAATAATGGCCTTATCCGCTTTCCGCCCAGCGCCATGATGTAGCGGATGGGCTCGTATAGCTCGGCTGGGTTGTCGCCGTAGCGAAGGGTGTACAGTGTCTGGTTAAGCTGGTTTGAAAGCTGCGCGATATCCACAGAGTACTTTGTGTTTATTTGAGTGTTTTTACCAGTTCCAGGTCGATGGTACGCTCGGCCATGTTGGCGCCTGTCACCTCGACCATCACCTCATCCCCGAAGGAGATGATGCGTTTTGACTGACGACCAATGATGCGGTAGTTGTTGGCGTCCAGTTCATAGTAATCGTCGTTCAGACTAGACAGGCGCACCATACCTTCGCACTTATTTTCTTCAATCTCCACAAATATACCCCATTCTGTCACACCAGACACTATGCCTTTGTATTGGTTGCCGATGGTGTCCTTCATAAACTCCACCTGCTTGTACTTGATGGAGGCACGCTCGGCGTCGGCGGCACGCTTCTCCATCTCGGAGGAATGGCGGCAACGCTCTTCAAACGCCTCCTTGTCCTCTGACTGCCCGCCATCCAGGTAGTGCTGCAGCAGGCGGTGCGCCATCATATCAGGATAACGACGAATAGGCGAGGTGAAGTGCGAATAGTGGTCAAAGGCCAGACCGAAGTGCCCCTCGGGCTCGGTGCTGTACTTGGCTTTGGCCATGGTGCGTATGGCTAGGTTCTGCAGCACGCTCTGCTCGGGCTTGCCTTCTATCTCGTGCGTCAGGTTGTTGAGCTCTTCGGAGATATCTCCTTCGGGGTCTACCTTGTAACCAAACTTGCTGGCAAATAGCGAGAAGGTGCTCAGTTTTTCTGGGTCCGGGGAGCCGTGGGTACGGTATACCATGGTCGGGCGCTTCTTGCCCTTGCCTAGGTTGTACACGTACTCGGCCACCTTGCGGTTGGCCAGCAGCATGAATTCCTCTATCAGCTTGTGGGCATCCTTGCGCTCCTTCACATATATGTAGAGGGGCTTGCCGTTTTCATCGAGCTTGAATTTCACCTCCGTCGTCTCGAAGCTGATGGCGCCGTTCTTGAAGCGCTTCTCCTGCAGTTTCTTGGCTATGCCGTTCAGGATGTTGATTTCCTCTGCAAAGTCGCCCTCGCCCGATTCAATCCGCTCCTGCGCCTCCTCATAAGAGAAGCGACGGTCAGAGTAGGTCACGGTGCGGCCGTACCAGGTGTCGTAAAGCTTGCCGTTGTCATCAAGCTCGAATACCACTGAGAAGGTAAGTTTTTCTTCGTTGGGGCGAAGCGAGCAAAGGCCGTTGGAGAGGCGCTCCGGCAACATCGGGATGGTCCTGTCCACCAGGTATACCGACGTGGCCCTGTGGAAGGCCTCTTTCTCGAGCAGGCTGCGCGGGTGCACGTAATGCGTTACATCGGCGATGTGCACGCCTATCTCCCAGCGCCCGTTCTCGAGTTTCTGTATAGACAAGGCGTCGTCAAAGTCCTTGGCGTCGGCGGGGTCTATGGTGAAGGTGGTCACGTCGCGCATGTCGCGGCGCTTGGCTACCTCGCCGGCGGTGATTTTATCTGATATCTTCTCCGACTCTTCCTCCACCTCCTCCGGGAACTCGAACGGCAGGCCGAACTCGGCCATGATGGAGTGCATCTCCGCCTCGTGCTCACCGGCCTGACCAAATATGCGGGTGACCTCACCGGTCGGGTTCTTGCCCGGCTCCTTCGGCCATTCCACGATTTTCACCAGCACCTTGTCACCGGATTCCGCTCCGTTAAGTCCGCGCTCTCCCACGAACACGTCGAAGTAGAGTTTCTTGAAATCAGGTACCACGAAGCCGAAGTTCTTGGAGAGTGTCATAATCCCTACCAACTCGGTGCGGGTGCGCTCGAGCACTTCCACCACCATGCCCTCGGCGCGGCCGCCCTGCATGGTGGGCAGCACCTCCACCTTCACCAGGTCGCCGTCCATGGCGTACTTCAGGTGCTCGCGGAACACGCGCACGTCGTCCTCGGTCTCTTCTGACACGATGTAGGCGTACTTGCTGTTGGCCAAGTCCACGCGGCCCGTGATGATGTTGACGCGCAGGTTGAGCTGGTACTTGTCGCCGTCTATGAGCAGGAGCTTGTTCTCGCGTACCAGTGCGTTCACGATGTTCTGCAACTCGTCGCGGCCTTTCTTATCTACCACACCCAGGCGGCGGGCCATCTGCCGTTGTGTGAACAGGGTATCGGGGCTGCTGGAGAACATCTCCAACACGATGCCTTTGGCCGACCGGTCTCTGCCGCCTTTGCGGCCCGAACCTGATGAATCTCTTCTGGATGAGTCTCTGCGGGACGATGCCCCTCCTCTTGGCGATGAATCTCTTTTAGAAGAATCTCCTCTGCGGGAGCCACTTCTTTCGCTGCGGCCTTCGTTATCCTTGCCGCCTTTGCTTGGTCTTTTGCTTCTCATGTATCTTGAAATGTCTCTCTGGCCAGGTATGGTGTTACCATGACCATTACAATCTATAACCCGAATGGTTTAGCTACTATACGCCCTAGGGGGGCGCATGGGTTAAATCGAATCCTAAATTCAGGTGAATTTATATAGAAAGTTCTATATATGAACCATGAAGGCAGGTATTAGTTCAGGGCTGCAGGTATAGCTTTGCGCAGTTCTTCCCGCTTTTGCTGGGCGGCCAGTATGTCCGAAGCCCTACCAGTAGGTATAGCGCTGAGCAGTGAGCGGGTATAGGTATGCTGCGGGTTCTGGAACAATTGGGCAGGAGTCCCACTCTCCGCGATGCGTCCCTCGTGCATCACCAGCATGCGGTCCGCCATGTGCTTGGCCACCGCTAGGTCGTGCGTAATGAAGAGGTAGGTCATGTTGAACTCCTGCTTGAGCTCGTTGAGCAGGTTGAGCACCTGCGCCTGCACCGACACATCCAACGCCGACACCGACTCATCGCAAATCAACAGCTTGGGGCGCAGCGCAAGGGCCCTGGCAATGGCAATCCGCTGCCGTTGTCCTCCCGAAAAAGCCTGTGGATAACGCTGCGCCTGCTCTGGACTAAGACCCACCTTATCAAGTAGTTCCAACATCTTTCCACGACGCTCTTTGTCGCTGTTGTACAGGTTATGCACACGCATGGGCTCTAGAATGGCATCCCCTACTGTGCGCATGGGGTTGAGCGAGGTATAGGGGTCCTGGAAAATCATCTGGAAATGGCGACGGCTTTTGCGCAACTCCTCTGGCCTTAAATCGGCCAAGCCTTTCCCCTCAAACAGGATGCTGCCGGCAGTCGGCTTTACCAGTTGGAGGATGGCCCGCCCAAGTGTGGTCTTACCACTCCCCGACTCTCCGACCAAGGCAATGGTTTCGCCGGGCTTCACCTCAAAGCTCACCTCATCCACCGCTTTCACATGGCCTGACGTGCGGGAAAAAATTCCTTTGCGGATAGGGAAATATACCTTCAGGTCCTTCACCTGCAGCAGAGGCGGTTTCTGGTTGTTTTCGCGCTGCTGCTTTATACCGGTCACCGTGCCGACGTAGGCATTCACCACATCTACCAGCGACGGCTCGTATACCTGTGGCTGCCTCTCCCGGATGCCGCCGCTCTCATCTTCCTCCATGAAGTCTGAAACCGTGGGCAATCTAGACTGCGCTTTCGCGGAGAGGCTGGGGCGGCAGGCGAGCAGGCCTTGTGTGTAGGGATGTTGCGGGTTCGTGAAGATATCGAGCACAGTGCCCTGTTCCACTATCTTGCCTTTGTACATCACCAGGATGCGGTCAGCTATCTCTGCCACCACGCCCAGGTCGTGGGTGATGAACAGGACTGCCGTGTTGTGCTTTACGCGCAGTTCGTCAATTAGCTGCAGCATGCGCGCCTGCACCGTCACGTCCAAGGCGGTGGTGGGTTCATCGGCGATAAGCAGAGCCGGCGCACAGGCCATGGCCATGGCTAGCATCACCCGCTGCTTTTGCCCACCTGAGATTTGGTGTGGATAAGCGTCGTATAGCTTATCGGGTCTTGGGAGCCGGGCCTGTTCGAAAAGCTGTAGTACCCGTTCCTTGGCTTCTTTCCTGGTGATTTTAGTGTGCAGCAAGAGCACTTCGGCCACCTGCTGCCCGCAGGTATAGACTGGGTTGAGGGAAGACATCGGCTCCTGGAAGACCATGGAAATCTGGTTGCCCCTGAGCTTCTGCAATTGCTTTTCGGGCAGCTGCAGCAGGTCTACGGGTACAAACTGCCTGGAGTGGAAGATGGCCTTCCCTCCTGCCGTTACGTCGGCCGAGTCGTGGATGAGCCGCATCAGCGAGAGCGCCGTCACCGACTTACCCGAGCCGGATTCTCCCACTATCGCTACCGTCTCGCCGGGGTATACCGCAAACGACACTTTATCCACTGCCCGGGTTATACCTTGCCGTGTGGTGAACGTGGTCTCCAGATTGGTGACTTGCAGTATGGGCGTAGGTATGGACAAAGGTGACTGGGTGTGGTGCCTCTGGTAAAAATAAGGTTTTTTGAATGATTGCGAAGCTTTTGCTGTTTTCCTTTTTCGATTACATTGAAGCTAGACTAACCAAGACCTCTGAATAAAGACTTTGATTTGCTCCGAACCGATGCGGATACGTCTACTGGAACGAATGCAAAAACCACTATTATCTTCGACCTCGGCGCTGTGCTGATTGACTGGAACCCGCACCACCTATACCGCAAACTTTTCGACGACGAAACCGAGATGCTTCATTTCCTGGAGAACGTTTGTACTCCTGACTGGAATGAGGAGCAGGATGCGGGCCGGTCATTGGAGGAGGCCACGGAATACCTGGTCAAAAAGCATCCGGAGCACGAACAGAACATCAGGGCTTACTATGGCCGGTGGGAGGAGATGTTGGGTGGCCCTATTGAGGGAACTGTCGAGGTGTTCCGTCAAATCAAAGAGCAGGGCAGGCACAGGCTTTACGCGCTCACCAACTGGTCAGAAGAGACTTTCCCCATAGCTCTGGAGCGTTACGACTTTCTGGGTTGGTTTGACGGCATCGTGGTATCCGGCACCGAGAAAGACCGCAAACCCTTCGACAGCTTCTACCATACCCTGTTGAACAGGTATAGCGTGCATCCCAGCGAGGCCCTGTTTATCGATGACAACCTGCGCAATGTGAGGGCTGCGGAAAGATTGGGATTAGAGTCTATCCATTTCACTTCCCCTCAGGATTTGCAGGCAAGGCTGGAGAAGATGGGGGTGCTGTAGTTTTCAGTAGACATAAAAAGAAGCGGCTGCTCCACATGGAACAGCCGCTTCTTTTTTGCTTTTGCCTACACCTCACATGCCCTACAGTTGCTGCTCAGCGGCGGTCTTGTTAACCGGCGCTTCGTCATGCGCGAAGAAGCGCTTCTGGTTGAAGAGGATAATCAACACACCAATGAAGATGGCCGAATCCGCTACGTTGAAGATAGGCCATAGCGACATAGGTTTGCCGCCCAACAGCGGGACCCAGTTGGGCACGATGCCTTCCCATATATCCACATAGAACATGTCAATCACCTGCCCATGGAACCAAGGCGTGGAAGAACCATAAGGCGCGTTATCGAACCAGACACCATAGAACGTGCTGTCAATCAGGTTTCCGATGGCGCCGCCCAATATCAGGCCGATGCATACAAGAAGGCCATTGGGCGCCTTGTGCTTCACCAGGTAATAGATGTAGTAGGCGATGCCGAACACTGCCACGAGTCGGAACAGCGACAGCATCAATTTACCGTAGTCAGAGCCAAGCTCCACACCGAAAGCCATACCCGGGTTCAGGGTATAGTGCAGCTTCAGCCAGTCGCCCAGGAGCACGATTTCGCCTGGCATACCCATTTCCATGTTGTAATGCACGATGAGCTTCACAGCCTGATCGATTAGGATGACAGCAAGGGCCACCAGGTAGTACTTCCAATATTTCATGTTTCTTCTATTAGGCTGCATCGCCCTTGTTTAGCCGCTGCAGGATAATGGTGTAAGGTATAGCCCCGGCTGTTTCCCAGCTAGGGCGTCTTGTTTTATGCAATAACCGCTTCGGTGCGGATGTGGATGTTCACCTGGTAGTCATCCACCTCCAAGAGTGTGCCATCTATCACACTGTCAGTCAGTTCAAGACTCAACGCCTGTGTCTCGACCTGTATGTAGTTTCGGAAGTTCTCCACAGCGGCGTTCACCTCCGGCACCGATGCCTGCAACACGATGTGTATCTTGTCCTGCACCTCCAGGTTGCTGTCCTTGCGCAGGTTTTGGATACGGTTCACCAGTTCACGCGCTATACCTTCCTGCTTCAGTTCTTCGGTAATCGTCACATCCAAGGCCACAGTCAACCTGCCTTCGCTAGCCACCAACCAGCCCGGGATATCCTCCGAGGAGATTTCCACGTCGTCCGGCGTTAGTACGGCCGTTTCCTCTTCGGTGATTTGCAACTCGATTCCACCTTCACGCTCTAGGTGCGCAATGTCGTCTTGGTTCATCTGCTGCACGGCAGCGGCCACGAGCTTCATCTTCGGACCAAACACCTGACCCAGCTTCTTGAAGTTCGGCTTGATTTTCTTCACCAGGATACCTGACGTATCGTCGATGTACTCCACGTGCTTGATGTTCACCTCGCTCATAATCAGGTCTTCCACCGCCTGTATCTGGTGGCGGGTATGCGCATTCAGCACCGGTATCAGGATACGCTGCAGCGGCTGACGCACCTTGATGAAGTGCTTCTTGCGCAGCGAGTGCACCAGCGACGAAATGGTCTGGGCCAGCGCCATACGCTCTTCCAGGTCCTTGTCGATGGCAGCATGCTCCACTTCCGGGTAGTAAGCCAAATGCACCGATTCTTCCTTATGCTTTCTGCTCACGTGGTTCAAATCACGGTAGAGTTGCTCCGCGTAGAACGGCGCGATAGGCGAAGCCAGCTTGGCTATGGTTTCCAAACAGGTATAGAGTGTCTGGTAGGCGGCCATCTTGTCCTCGTTGTACTCGCCTTTCCAGAAGCGTTTGCGGTTCAGGCGCACGTACCAGTTGCTCAAGTCATCCACCACAAAGTCCTGGATAGCACGGGCCGCACGCGTCGGGTCGTAGTCCTCTAAGAAAGTGTCTACGTCAGCTATCAGCGTGTTCAGCTTTGAAATAATCCAGCGGTCGCTTTCGGTTCTGCGTTCCAATGGCACTTCGGCTTCAGCAAACGTGAAGTTGTCGAGGTTAGCGTATAGCGCGAAGAAAGAGTAGGTGTTCTGCAGCGTCCCGAAGAAACGGCGCTGCGTCTCTACCACACCCTCCGGGTTGAACTTCAGGTTGTCCCAAGGCGGCGCATTGGCAATCATGTACCAGCGAACGGCGTCGGGGCCGTACTTGCCAATCATCTCGAACGGGTCGATGGCGTTGCCGAGGCGCTTGCTCATCTTGTTGCCATTCTTATCAAGCACCAGGCCGTTGGCGATGACGTTCTTGTAGGCCACGCTGTCTTCCAGCATTACTGCCAGCGCATGCAGCGTGAAGAACCAACCGCGTGTCTGGTCCACGCCCTCGGCGATGTAGTCGGCTGGGAAGTTCTGCTCGAATATCTCCTTGTTCTCAATCGGGTAGTGCCACTGTGCATAAGGCATGGCGCCTGAGTCAAACCAAACGTCAATCAGGTCTGTCTCTCTGTACATTGGCTTTCCGGAGTCGCTCACCAGCACGATGTTGTCCACATAGGGGCGGTGCAGGTCATTTATCTCGACAGCCGCATCCATGTAGCCTTTGTCAACCGCACGGTCTATCTCCTCGCTCAGTTGCTGAATAGAGCCGATGCAGATTTCCTCCTCACCGTCCTCCGTTCTCCAGATAGGCAGCGGCGTACCCCAGTAGCGCGAGCGCGACAGGTTCCAGTCCACCAGGTTCTCGAGCCAGTTACCGAAACGGCCTGTACCTGTAGATTCCGGTTTCCAGTTGATGGTCTTGTTGAGCTCAATCATCCTGTCCTTCACGGCAGTGGTTTTGATGAACCAGCTATCCAACGGATAGTAAAGTACGGGTTTGTCCGTACGCCAGCAATGTGGGTAGGTGTGCTCGTATTTCTCTACTTTGAAAGCCTTGCCTTCTTCTTTCAGCTTGATGGCTATCTTAACGTCAGTAGGCTTGTAGTCGGCACCGCTCTCGTCTTCGCCTGTGTAGTTCTTCACGTACATGCCGGCAAAGTCGGTCACTTCTTTCACGAAGCGGCCTTGCTTGTCCACGAGCGGCATGGGTTTTCCGTTCTCGTCTTCCACTAACAGCGCCGGGATGTCGTTCTGGGCAGCTACCCGGAAGTCGTCCGCACCGAAGGTAGGTGAGATGTGCACGATACCTGTACCGTCTTCTGTGGTCACGAAGTCGCCTACCACCACGCGGAAAGCTGGTTTGTCAGGCTGCACGTACGGCATCAGTTGGTGGTATTCCACACCGGCCAGGTCAGCACCCGTGAATTCCTCTACTATCTTATAAGGTATAAGCTTGTCGCCGGAGCTGTAGTCAGCCAGGGCCAGGTCAGCTGCCTTCGGGTTGAAGAAGCGGCTTACCAAATCCTTGGCGAGTATCACCGAAATCGGCTCGTAGGTATACGGGTTGTAGGTACGCACCTTCACATACTTGATGCCCTTACCCACTGCCAGCGCCGTGTTGGCTGGAAGGGTCCAAGGTGTAGTCGTCCAGGCCAGGAAGTATACCTGCTCTTCCTCATGCTCTAACAGGAACATGTTGCGGGTGATTTTCTTCACCTCGAACTGCGCCACGATGGTCGTGTCCTTCACCATTTTGTAGCAACCCGGCTGGTTCAGTTCGTGCGAGCTCAGACCCGTACCCGCACCCGGCGAGTAAGGCTGGATGGTATAGCCTTTGTAGAGCAGGCCTTTGTCGTAGAGGCGCCTCAACAGGGCCCATACTGACTCGATGTATTCGTTCTCAAACGTGATGTACGGATTATCCAGGTCCACCCAGTAGCCCATCTTCTCGGTCAAATCGTCCCATTGGCCTTTGAAACGCATCACGGTTTCGCGGCAGCGCTGGTTGTACTCCTCTACCGTTATCTTCTTGCCTATATCCTCTTTCGTGATACCCAGCTCCTTCTCTACCTGCAGCTCCACGGGCAGACCGTGCGTGTCCCAGCCGCCTTTGCGGTTCACCTGAAAGCCTTTTAAGGTCTTGTAACGGCAGAAAATGTCTTTCACGGCGCGGGCCATCACGTGGTGGATACCCGGCGTACCGTTCGCTGACGGCGGTCCTTCATAAAACACGAAAGGCTTGTGCCCCTCCCTTGTCGATACCGACTTCTGGAAGATGTTGTGTTCTTTCCAGAAAGCTAGCACGTCCTCGCCCACCTGGGCATAATTCAGATTTTTGTACTCGTTATATTTTGCCATTTTCAGCACTTAATCTTCCGGTGATTCTTCTTCAATTTAAAACCAGCTGGTTTGAGCCAATCTCTTTTTGTTTTCAATTATAAGGACCTGCCTCTCAAAGCCGACGCTGCCATTTGGCAAGATAGTCAGGTTTGAGAACAATTCAATCCATACTGCCCCCGCCACTTTCCCATAGCCCGTTGGAATTCGAAGACCCATTCTTTAGGAAAGACAGCAAGGCAAAGTCATTATAGACTCCGATACTTAGGCACTACAGGTTCGGTACTGGTAAGCTATTTTTCAGATTAAATGCTTGCCTATACACGCTGATATAGAGCCCTTTTCGCGTATCGTATTCCAGCTGTAATGCAAAGGTAAGTATTTTTAATTTTTTGCCGCTTTTCGCATAGCAGCTTGTAGGGCATTCATGCGATTTCAAGCTATACCTTTACCTAACAATCTATTCCTCTTCTTCGTGCTACAGCTATACCTGTGGTGTTGATTACTTTCAATAAAAGCCCCCTTACGCCGTCTGATGGCACATTGGCTTCGCTTTTTTACACGACTGCAGCTATCTTCCTTCGCTATAGCATGGTAAATCCAGTATACCTATCCTATCTGAAAACAAGCATGCAACTACCCTTAGCATATTTCAATGTTTGATTACCTCCTGTTAACTTATTCGGCTCATTTCCTCTCTTCCCACAGATGTAGACTGACTTAAAATAGCACCTCTAAGATAATATTCAACAGGTATGGCTGTGGATTTCTCCTCTTTCCAGAGCACGAAATTGGTTAAATGCCAACTCCTTGCTTTTTAGCTCTGCTATATTCTGCCCTCATTATTCCACATGAAAATAATATCTGATTAACATAACATTGACACTTTTACAAGATTTAGGACAATATAAAAGCCTCTACTAGGTATAGCTATACCTATCCGATGCATTTGATACCTCTTAAATCCCCCTAATTAACTTAGCACATGCACCCACAAAACAAAAGCAGCCCGCGACTTGATGCCGCAGGCTGCTTTCTATACATGCCATACCTATACCTTAAGCTAGCTTCTCGAATATGCTCCTGAAGTTTACCGCCTTGCCGATGTAGCCGTGCAGCTCGCTGATTGGCATACGCACCTGCTCACGGGAATCGCGGTCACGCACAGTCACCGTGTTGTCTTCCAGCGTCTGGTGGTCTACGGCGATACAGAATGGTGTACCAATCAAATCTTGGCGGGTATAGCGCTTGCCGATGGAGTCACGCTCTTCGTAAATCATGTTGAAGTCGTAGCGCAGCGCGTCGAAGATTTCCGTCGCCTTTTCTGGTAGACCGTCTTTCTTTGTCAGCGGCAGGATAGCGGCCTTCACCGGGGCCAGCGCCGGGTGGAACTTCAGGAAGGTGCGTGTCTTGACAGCATCTCCCTCGGTTATCTCTTCTTCGGTATAGGCGCTGCAAAGTGTCATCAGGAACAGGCGGTCGGCGCCTACCGATGTCTCCACCACATAAGGGATGTAGTTGCCGTACGGCTTGCCATCCTCGTTCAGGTCGTTGTCGAAGTACTGCATCTTCTTGCGGCTCAGCTCCTGGTGCTGCGTCAGGTCGAAGTCGGTGCGGGAATGTATACCCTCCACTTCTTTGAATCCGAACGGGAATTTGAATTCGATGTCCACGGCGGCATTGGCGTAGTGGGCCAGCTTCTCGTGGTCGTGGTAGCGGAGGCTGTCAGCAGGTATACCGATAGCTTCGTGCCATTTCTTACGATTCTCTTTCCAGGTGTTGTACCACTCCATCTCCGTGCCAGGGCGCACGAAGAACTGCATCTCCATCTGCTCGAACTCGCGCATGCGGAAAATGAACTGACGGGCTACAATCTCATTACGGAAGGCTTTGCCAATTTGGGCTATACCGAACGGCACTTTCATGCGTCCGGTCTTCTGCACGTTCAGGAAGTTCACGAATATACCCTGGGCCGTTTCGGGACGCAGATAAATGGTGCTCGAGTCTTCGGCCACAGAACCCACCTGCGTCGAGAACATCAGGTTGAACTGACGCACTTCGGTCCAGTTGGTGGTGCCAGAGACAGGGCATTTGATGTTTTCCCGGATGAGGAGCTCGCGCACCGCGTCTAGTTCCTCGGCGCCGAGCAGGCGGCCCATCTCCACCAGCAGCTCGCTGGCTTTCTCGTAGTGGCCGTCGGCTTCGTACTGGGCGGCTTTCTCCTCTATCAGTACATCGGCTCTGTAGCGCTTCTTGGAATCCTTGTTGTCCACCATTGGGTCGTTGAAGCTGTCGATGTGGCCGGAGGCTTTCCACGTGAGTGGATGCATGAAAATGGCGGCGTCTATACCTACCACGTTCTGGTTCAGTTGTGTCATGGACTTCCACCACAGGTTCTTGAGGTTGTTCTTCAGCTCTACGCCCATCTGGCCGTAGTCGTACACGGCCTGCAGGCCGTCGTATATCTCACTCGACGGGAACACGAAGCCGTACTCCTTCGCGTGCGAGATGATGTCTTTCAACTGTGCGTTTTCTACAGGGGTTTTCTCTTGTGTCGCCATGCTGCAAAGATAGAGGTTTAGCCTGTGATTATGCCACACGCCTTTTACTCTTTTTTGCCGCCTTTGCGCCGCCGCTATACCTGCTTAGTAGTAGCATCTTAAACCTCGACTGTGGCTTTTGGGTATATCCCTGGTATGTTAACAATTTGATAACACTGGTAACATTATCGTAACATTCATTTCTATGTAACTTGCGCCGTTTTTTAAAACTCATCCAATTCTCAGCATGGCTAAGAAAAAGAAAGGCCCTAAGCACGTTCTTCCGGCTCAACCCCACAAGTTCACCAAAAGGTACAGCCTCCTCGACGTCACCCTCCAAAAGGAAAAAAAATTCCTGTACTTTATTGCCATCTCCCTGATTGCAGCGGGCGCGCTTTACCCTTATCCTTCCATTGCCATGTGGGTGGGCTTTGCATTTGCCGGCTACTCGGCCATCGCTAACGACAGCATCCAGACCATCGGTACGTTCATCGGCTCCAACGAAGACAAGAAATGGTACTGGCAGTGGCTCTTCATGGGACTTATTTTCGTGGCGACCGTCACCTACAGTTGGGTGATTTTTGATGGGGACGTTTCCTACCAACGTCTGGCTACTCCTGGCCTTGACAAGGCTCCTACAAACTTTGTATACCTGCAGTTGGCCTCTCCTATCATCCTGTTGCTGCTTACGAGGTTCCGTATACCGGTTTCTACCACCTTCATGCTGTTAAGTGTGTTCACGGCCACCTCGGGCACTATCCTGAGCATGATTAACAAGAGTGTGGCAGGGTATATAGTCGCCTTTATTTCGGCGCTCATTATTTACCTGGTGCTCTCCAAAGTGATTAAGCGGTTCATCAAAGGCCAAGCGCATGCTTTCTGGACAGTTGCGCAATGGGTAATCAGCGGATTCCTGTGGTACATCTGGCTGGCCCAGGACTTGGCCAACATTGCCGTATACCTGCCACGCCAGCTCAACGTGTATGAATTTCTGGCCTTCACGCTCTTCATCTTCCTGGGCCTGGGCTTCCTTTTCTACATGAAGGGCGACAAAATCCAGAACATCATCAATGAGAAATCTGAGGTGCGCGACGTAAGGAGTGCCACTATCATAGACTTGGTTTACGCCATCATCCTATACCTGTTCAAGGAGGTGAACAACATCCCGATGAGTACGACCTGGGTGTTCATTGGTCTGCTGGCAGGCCGTGAGTTGGGTATGCGTCTGCGTGCCCAGGAGGGCGGCACTAAAATCGCTAAGACCTTAAACTTGATTGGAAAGGACATACTGTCTGTCACGATTGGCCTGATTATTTCGATTATCCTGGCTGTCGCCATCAATCCGGTCATTCAGGAAGAAATCATGAACTTCTTTTTCAAGTAAGAAGAGGTTCTTCTTTTTGAACAAAAGGCCCGGTTGTCACCGGGCCTTTTGTTTTTATACCTTCTGCCATCGTCATTGCGCTTGTGGATGCCGCTGCTGCCGATTATGGCGTACATGGCTCTAAGAGGTTTTTCTGCCCGCCTTTTCCACAGCCTATACCTGTTCAAGCTTAGGAGCTATACCTGGGTGCTGGCGTTAAAGCAAAAGGTCCCGGCCTGTTTTTCACAAGCCGGGACCTTTTGTATAGGTGTATATCTTCTTATCTATTTCTCTGGCCAGACAACCTCCAGGTTGTCGTTGATGAACACGCCGAAGTTCACGGCTATCAGCTGGTCCTCGTCAAAGTATAAATCTATCATCTCTTTCTCGTAGGAGATGCGGGTTTCGCCGGTCTCCATTTCTTCCTCCTCCAGGTCGGTGATGTTGTGGTCCGCGAACAGCTGCTTTACCTGCTCCTGGCTCATCTCGAATATCCGCTCGTCCCACAGCTTCACGTCGCGGTTGGCCGTCTCGATGCAGCTCAGCTTGTAGTCATCCTCTTTGTCAAAGTATAGCGAATAACCCTCTTCCCAGTAGTTCCAAGCCTGGTGCTCGAACTCATCCTCCTCATCGGACTCTTCAATCTCTTCAGGCTCGCCAAGTAGTTCCTCTATTTCTTCCATTGTGAGGCCAAACTTGATTTTCCCAAGTCCTTTGCCTAACCTGATTTCTTTGTTAATCATTTTGCTTTGGTGGTTTTCTTGTTTGCAAAGATAAGTGAATTACTAATTTCAACATCAAAAGGTTAAGTTGTATACTTTCAGTCGCCTTTTTTTGACTCGTATTTTTCCTTGAACGCCTGCATCAGCCGGAGGTACTCCGGGTTCTGCTTGGCCTCCTGCCATTTTTCCCAGAATATCCGGGCCGATTCCGCCTTCACCGGGTCTTGCTCCCGTGGCAGTTGCTCCCGCCCGTGGGCGCCACTCTGCCCTTTCTTGTCATCCGGCACGGGTCCGTCGTACTTCTTGCCTGACTTGTGGTTGGCATACCTGCGGGAGCGGGTGTAGCCCATCTGCAGGTATTTGCGTGCCATGTCAGCGCCTACAAAGTCCTGCTGCTGCACGTACGCCAGAAAGAGCTGGTAGATGCTCTCCGACGACTCCCGTGCTATCTCAGGCGTCCTGAAGCGCCAGTGCGGCAGTATCTCGGACTTGTATGGCTCCACCAGCAACACACCCTGTTCTCCCTTGCCAACGCGGTACAGCTCCGGGTGCTTCCTGAAATCCGTCTCCTTGAAATTCAGGTCGTAGTCAAACTTCTGTCCTTGTTTCATCTGTCAGGCTTGTCATACCATATTGACCGTCTTCATAGACCATCGGATACTGCTCCGGATACGTAATGATGAAGCTGTTTTCTTTGTAGTTCCTGGAGAGCACCCGTGGCACATAGTCCAGTTCGCCGGTGTAGGATATAGTGCCATGGCGTGCCGATATCACCATGACCATATCATCTTTGCCGATGCCTGTCTTATTGCCTTCAAACTCAGCCATAGATGGTCGTGGCAGGTATTCGGCTTCAATGGCAGGCTTGCTTTGGTTAACAGCTGACTTGAGTTTGTTCAGTGTCCTTCTACCCGACATAAAAACCACCTTTGCTCCTAGCTGCACAGAGAGAAGCTTAACGGATCGCACCCAGCGCAGAAATCCTCTCTCCAGTTCTGCGTTTGCCGGCACAATCACCACAATTCTGTTGGTCGTGTTCAGGGGCTGCACGATTTTACACACCAGTATCATCTGCTCTGTATTCTTCAGCAGGTTGTCTAACACAGTTCCAAATATTCGATCCCGCGTGGTTATCTTGGCGTTCCACCCCAGCACCACCTCCGTTATCATCAGTTCTTTGATAGCCCGAAGTATGCCACTTGCCACGTTGACGTCTATTTTAGAAACCAGTTGCACGTCGTTATCGGTGGCCGAGGCATGCTTGATGGCTTCCTGCAGCATCTTGTTTTTCTTGTAGATTTCCTCTTCCGCTTGCTCGTTGTCCAGTACTACTGCCAGTGGATATATGGGTTCATGGTACTGCGGGTTCTTCAGCATGATGGCCAGATCGACGAGGTTCTCCAATGTATTTGGGTTGCCTATCGGAACCATGATTCTATCGGGTTTTTCACTCAGGTCTGGCTTCTTCCGGCTTTCGATTATAGCCAGCACGCGCGCCGCCTTTTCTGTAATGAAGGAGCTCCCCAAGGAGGAGGCCAATATCAGCACCACTGTCAGGTTCAGGGCCGTCTCGCCAATTATGCCTAGTTCGTAGCCTACCAATATTACCGCCAATGTTGCTGCCGCTCTGGCTGTACTCAGCCCGAACATCAGGTTTCTTTGGGTGACGCTGTAGCCATATAATTTTTGGGTGATGTATGTCGGCAGCCATTTTGTGGCAAAAGCAAGCACAATGATGATGACTGCCATTATCATCGTCTCCACCCCTTCAAACAGAACGCTTATATCCACCAGCATGCCTACGCTTATCAGGAAGAACGGCACGAATATGTTGTTGCCTACAAACTCCAGCCTGTTCATCAGTGCAGATGTATGAGGAATGAGTTGGTTCAGCGCCAAGCCTGCTAAGAAAGCCCCCAATATCGCCTCCACTCCTGCCAGTTCAGCCAGAAAGGCTGCTGCGAAAACGAGCGTCAGCACGAAGATGAACTGCGCTCCTTTCTCACCTTCTATTTGTTTGAAGAACCATTTGGCTAATATGGGGAACACAAACACCACTATGGCCACAAAAATAGATAATGACACGAGCAGCTTTATCCAGTAGCCTATACCTATGTTGCCTTGTGCCACTCCTGCTACCACTGCCAGCACGAGGAGTACAGCCGTATCTGTTATGATGGTTCCTCCTATGGTGACTGTAACGGCTTCGTTTTTCGTAAGTCCCATCTTGCTCACGATTGGGTATGCTAGCAGCGTATGGGATGCGAACATACACGATAGCAAGACAGCAGAGTTGATAGGATAATCATATCCATAGAAAAACAACAAGGTTCCGGTTCCCATAGGTATCAGGAAGGTGAGTGCTCCGTACATGATGCTCCTCCCTTTTGTCTTCTTGAATCCTATCATGTCCATCTCCAACCCAGCCAGGAACATGATGTAGAGTATACCTACTGTACCGAAGAGTATCATACTCGCATCCCGCTGCAGTAAGTTGAACCCGTTTGGCCCTACAATCACACCTGCTACAATCATTCCTATTATGCCTGGTATTTTGAATCTGTTCAGGATGATGGGCGCAATCAATATAATCAGGAGCACCAGCGTGAATATCAGCACTGGGTCTTCGAATGGTGGCACCAGCTTTAGAAGTAATGTCATATGTGTTTCTCTTGTTTCTTTCTTTCCTTAAATATAGGTCTTTTATTTTTTCTCTCATTTCGAAGCCTTTCTTAAGGGACTTTTTCAGCCTTTCCACATTTTCTTCAACCTAATTATTTTAATTAGATAATCTTTTAAAAAGGAATCTTCTTTCATTATTAAGGCTGTTCATTAGTGGATAACTGTGGAACATCTGGAGTTGTCCTCATTTCGATTCTCTCTCCTGTTACTGTTCACCTCTTTGCCCACACCTTTTTTTATTTCAAGTGTATGTTCCACAGCTTCTTGTGTGTCTTATCCACTTTTACCCATTATGTGTTCATTTCTTTTTTCACAATCTTTGTGCAGCGTGGAAAAGCCTTTTTTCGGGCTGTACTTGTGCACCTGTTTCCACTTTTGTGAGGTTCCACAGCTGCTATTCCCTTATGAGGAACCTGCAGATTATGAGTTATCAGATTTTGCCCACAATTGTCCACAGATATACCCACCAGATATGTTGATTTCTTCACAGCTATTCTGAAATATGGCTTTACTGCCTAATTATGGTTTTCGGCTTTGCCTGTTTCTTACGTAAGACGGCCCATTTCTTTCTGTTTTTCTTTTCAGCCCGCAATCCTGTTCCACGAGTATAGTGCCCCGTACCTTATCTTTCCCGACTGTTCCCGCGGTCGCACCTATCCCTTTTACTCTTTTGTGAGAGGCCCTTTTCAGCTTTCATACCAATGTCGGTCTTTCTGTTTTTGGGTAATGCTCGCAGGCTGTTCCCTGGTCAGGTATAGCAGTTCTTGTTGGCTCCTCCCAGAGCAGCCTTGTTTCTTTCTCTTATGGGTTTGCCTCGATGGACAGGTTTGGAAGGTATAGCCTATACAGGTATAGCGGGGGGAAAAATTGTTTGGAGATTCTACTGGGTTTGTAGAGGGTAGGTATGGCAAGAGGTGCAACAACTTGGTGGCTTGCTTGGATAATGGTTTTCTTGATTGCTTCAAGGCTCTTTCGCTGCCGTGGTACTTTAACTCTCTTGTTGCTTCATTTCCTTTGGGTATGGGGTTGCCTTCATAAGGCCTTCTTGCCTATACCTGCTGTCTTGTGATGTGGGTTGAAATTCTGGTTCGATGCTGTTCTTAGTTATTTAGAAGCGTATTTTAGCTTTTGGTTTCCACACATTCAACTTCTTAAAACAGAAAGGGAGCCGTAGTAGGCTCCCTTTCTGTTTGTCATTCTCTAGAATTTTAAATTCTCTTCCATTTCCCAATTGGCGCGTATCTCCAGTTGCTTGTCGTATAGGTATACGTTCTCAGGTTCACGCTCCAGGTTGGGGTCGCCTCCATCCCACTTTCCGTTCTTGTTCTCATCCAGTATCACCCTGATGAAATAGGTGCCAGGCTCCACGTCCTTGAAGTTGTAGGTCTTCTGGTTGCGGAGCTGTCGCTTCACCCTATACTTATCGTCGAGCAGCTGTATGATGTAAGCGGGCTGCTGTGTTGTCACAGTTCCTCTCAGGCTTCCATTGCCCCTCGCCTCTGCTAGCGTCACCTGTAAGGTTGGGAAATTCAGTCGCTCACCCTGCACCGGCACAATATTCACACTGTCCAATGCTATGGTTACTTGCCTGTTGTTGTTTGTCCAGCGCGGCATAGTAAAGGTTATTTCTGTCGCTGACTTATCCAGAGTCACTTGTTCCGGATAGTTCAATGTGGTCACCACTACGGAATCTGCCAGCAACGTGATGGGTGTTTTGGTATTGATGCGCACTGGGGTTTCCAGTTCTATGGTAATTGACTGCCCTTCGCGATAGGTCTCGTTGTTCTTGCCGGCTACTTTCAGTTGGGCTCCCTTTACGCGTTGTGCTCGCTTCCCTTCAAAGGCGACCTGTACGGTGTCTACAGTTCGGTTTGCAGCCGAATCTGTCGCAATAAAAAGGGCGCTGCCTCCCGTGAACTTATTATTTCCGAAAACATCTATCGCTTTTCCATCTGCTGATATTTTGCTTATGAGTGTATCTTTTGGGGCCTGCACCGGATGCGCCATGAAGCTTTCTATACCTTCGTTGTAGTTGCTTATAAAGCGGTCGCCATACCTTTCGCGTCTCTGCAGGAGTGGTTTCTTCGTGTCAATACGCACTGTCTGCAGCAGCACCTCCTGCTCTGTCGGGCTTACCTGTATGGGCTTGGATTTGTAGGCGATGCGCTCCTCCTCATTATCGTAAAGGGAGTTGTTGTTTTTGTCCATGAGCGCATATATGCGATACTCCCCCTCCCTAATGTTTTCAAAAGTATATTCACCTGCCTCATTGGTCTGTGTCTGATAGTAGGGCCTGCTTTTGCGGATGCTCAAGGTGTCGGATGTGGGGAACAGGGCTACCACGGCGTCTTTCTCAGGCTGTTGGGTCAGGAGCTGCAGCACTTGTCCGCTCACCCTGCTGGAGTCTATGAAACTGCCTGTGCTGAACGTGAGCGTGAGCGCCTCCGCCTTATTTTTCTCTGTGATGTCCTCTATTCCTTTCCTGAAGTTCAATGTATAGGTCGTGTTCTCTTCCAGCGGCTTTTCGAATTGTAGTTCCAGCCTTTCCTTGTTGGTTCTTATTTGGTACTTGTTCTCAGTATAAGGCGTTATCAGGAGTTCCTTTGTCAGGTTGCTGGGCTGTACCTCCTCATCAAATTCTAATGTGATGGTTCTGGTCGCTACGTTGAGTTCTCTAGGCTTCGGGTTACTGTTCAGCAATGTTGGGGGCGTCTCATCCTTTGGCCCTCCCTCAGGGTTGTTGATGCTGGCGCAGGAGGAGACGGTCACTACTACGGCCGCGGCTAAAGCGGTGTGGAAAAACTTCATTCTTTCTTCGTTTTAAATAAAAACAGGCAAACTTTCGCTTGCCTTGTTCCAGGATATCAACAGTATTTTGGTATCATCTATTTTCTTTTAGCTACGAAAATCAGGCTGGAGTAATCGTTCCCATTCTTCTCTGCGTAGCTGTTTGATTTGTACCCATTGACTACGCTGCTAAGCATCTTCGTCTTTCCCTCCTTATGCTTTTCACTCAGCATGCTTACGTAATAGGCATCAAATTTCATTGGTAACACCTCCTGCAGTTTCATCTTGTGTCTCTTGAGTAAGCGCTTCATGGTCGGCTGTGTGAAGTGGTACAGGTGGCGGGGCACATCGTACGCTGCCCAGTCCGCTTTGTACTGCTGCGCGTCATGAGAGTCTGCATTGGGCACAGCTATGATAAGTGTTCCTTCCTCCTGCAGTAGCTTTATCAGTTCTTCCAGCGTCTCATTTATGGTATGGATGTGTTCCAGTACATGCCACAGGGTGATAACCTCAAACTTTTCCCCAGCTATTTCCTCCAGATTCTGCGCTATGCTTTCACCGGTTTCCTTGGCTGCCTCCTCTCTTGCCCTTCCGTTTGGTTCTATACCACGCACTTCCCATCCGTCCTTCTTGCAGGCGCTCAAAAACACACCTGTTCCACAACCATAGTCTAGCACGGCTCCTTTTGCCGGAGAGTGCCTGTTGATAAGCTCTACTTTCTGCTTTGTGGTGATGGAGCGCACCACATGGTACGCCCTGTTGATAATGCCCGTCTTGGTGTTGCTGTGCGAGATGTAATCCTCTGACTCATAGTACTGGCCTATGCTCCCTTGGTCCGGCCTTGGGTTGGTGAATTTGAATGTGCAGTTCTCACATTCCACAATCACAAAACTCTCTTTCGAAACAGCATTATCGGTTACTACTAAAAAGTTTTTGAACTCTTCTTTGCCACAGATAGGGCATTGTTCCAGTCGTTCGTAGCTCATCTATTTTCCCAGGTATACCATTAGTACTGAAATGTCAGCTGGTGATACGCCGCTGATGCGTGAGGCCTGTCCAATGGTTTCAGGCTGTACCCGCAGCAGTTTCTCGCGTGCTTCCGCTGAAAGTGCCGGTATGTTGCGGTAGTCTATCCTCTCTTTGATGTTGTAGTTTTCAAGTTCGCTCATCTTGGCAGCCATAGTATGCTCCTTCTCTATATAGCTCTCATACTTCACTGCTATCTCAGCCTGCTCTACGCTGTCGGCTCTGAACTTGCTTAGGTATTCTGCCACAGCTGGAATTGCCGCCGCAATGTGCTGTATCTCGATGTTTGGTCGCTTTATGAGTTGCCCTGCCCTTTGCTTTTCAACTATTGGAGCGGAGCCCATACCTTCCAGCATGCTGTTGATATCTCCTGGCTCGATTGGCTTGTTATTCAAGTAGGTGATTATTTCTGCTGTTTCGGATACCTTATTATCCACAGCTTTCATGCGGCTTTCATCGGCTAGTCCTAGTTCATATCCTAGCTTCGTAAGCCGGATATCCGCGTTATCCTGACGGAGCAGGATGCGGTGCTCAGCTCTGGAAGTAAACATGCGGTAAGGCTCTTCTGTCCCTTTGTTCACCAAGTCATCTATCAACACACCGATATAGGCTTCTGACCGCTTCAGTATAAACGGAGCTTTCTCGTTTATCTTGTTGTGAGCATTTATACCGGCCATCAATCCCTGGCATGCCGCTTCCTCATAGCCTGTCGTTCCGTTTATCTGTCCAGCGAAATAGAGGTTCTGCACCAGTTTGGTCTCCAACGTCAGGTTAAGCTGTGTCGGGGGGAAGAAATCATATTCGATGGCATAGCCCGGACGGAACATCTTCGCATTTTCAAATCCTACGATTTTACGTAGTGCCTTCAGTTGCACGTCCTCTGGCAGGGAGCTAGAAAAGCCATTCACGTATACCTCCACAGTGCTCCACCCTTCCGGTTCCACGAATATCTGGTGTCGGTCGCGGTCAGCGAAGCGGTTTATCTTGTCTTCTATGGATGGGCAATAGCGTGGACCAAGCCCTTGGATGCGGCCCTGGAACATGGGTGATTTCTCGAAACCCGTTTTCAGGATTTCATGTACCTCGGAATTGGTATAGGTAATGTAGCAGCTGCGTTGCTGTTGGAGTGCAGTCGTTTCGGTGTAGGAGAATTTGGATGGATTCGCATCACCGAATTGTTCTTCCATGCGGCTATAGTCCAGGCTGCGTCCATCTACGCGTGGTGGCGTTCCTGTTTTCATGCGGCCGGCTTCAAAGCCTAGTTCAACGAGTTGCTCCGTCAGGCCTTTAGCTGATTTCTCTGCTGACCGGCCTCCGCCCATCTGCTTCTCACCGATGTGGATAATACCATTCAGAAATGTGCCATTAGTCAATACAACGGCTTTTCCACGTATAGTTATCCCCAGGCTAGTCCGGACGCCAACGGCTCTTCCACCCTCTACTTCTATACCTGTTACCATCTCCTGCCAGAAGTCCACGTTTTCTGTCTGCTCCAGTGTCAGGCGCCATGCCTCGGCGAAACGCATGCGGTCGCTCTGTGCTCGAGGGCTCCACATGGCTGGGCCTTTGGATTTGTTCAGCATGCGAAACTGAATCATCGTCTGATCTGTGATGATTCCGCTCATACCACCAAGGGCATCCACCTCCCGAACAATCTGTCCTTTGGCTACTCCACCCATTGCCGGGTTACAGGACATTTGGGCGATGGTGTTCATGTTCATGGTAGCCAAAAGGACTTTGGAACCCATTTTAGCTGCGGCTGCTGCTGCCTCACAGCCTGCATGACCGGCCCCAACAACTATTATATCGTATTCTGGAAACATGTATTCTGGATTAAGGATGTTTCACGTGAAACATCAAAGGAAGGCTTGAGATTCCCTTTTGTGCGATTAAAATTTACGCAAAGATAAGGAAGAATCTTCTAGTTTGCGCATAGCAGCCTCTTCCTCTGAGGACTTATCCTTAAAGCCTAATAGGTGGAGCACGCCGTGGATGATGACGCGGTGTAATTCATCGGTGAATGCGGTGCCATGGGTGGCAGCGTTGTCACGGATTCGGTCTATGCTTATAAAAATATCACCTTCGATGGTGCCTTCTTCATCGGCATTATCGAAGGTGATGATATCGGTGAGAGTATCGTGGTCGAGGTACTCCAGGTTGATGTTGTGCAGGTAATCGTCGGAGCAGAAGATATAGGTCAGGCTTATCAGCTCGTGATTATGACGTTCAACGATGTCAGCTATCCAAGCGGCAATCTGTTCTGGGTTGCTTAGTGAGAAGTCAACGTCCTCGCTAAAGAACTCAATTGGATGCTCCATTCTCAGCTGACATGATGTTAAAGATGAGCTGCACCTTTTTGCCATTGTCCAGGAAGTTCACCTCATCGCACAGGTTACGCATCAGGAAGATGCCACGGCCGCCTGGGTTCTCCAGGTTTTCGGGAGCGGTTGGATCTGGGAGGCTGTCGTAGTCGAACCCTGGGCCTTCATCCTCCACTTCAAAAAGAAGCTGGTTGTTTTCTACCTGCAGGGTGAGGTACACTAACTTCTCTTTATCGAATTTGTTGCCATGGCGGATGGCATTGTTCACAGATTCCGTCACAGCTACCATGATGTTGCCATACACGTCATCTTCAAACTCGAATTCTTCCTTTGAATTGTCTATGAAGCTTTCTATTACCCGGATATTCTCGATTAAGGAAGGAATCTGAATTTTAACTTGATTCATAAAACTTATTAGTGTAGCTAAGGTGCGTTTTAATTGCTTATGTTCTGGAAATACTCACTGACCTTTTGTTTATAATAAGGTGACAGTGCTGGTGGCACGGTCTTGAGTAGTTCTGTCTGTTTCTCTTTCGTTCTTAAATACTTTTCAAAGGAGGGGGGAACCTGGCGAGCAATGTCTTGCGCGCTCTTTGCTTCGCGTTTATTGTCCAATTCCCGCTCCTTCATTGACTTCTCCGCTTCCAGCAGGCGAGTAAGGATTTCACGTTGTCGCAAGATGGTTTGCTCAGTCAAACGTTTATTAACGAGATCAGTCTCGCTTTGTTCCATCATCTTGCTAATATTTCCCAGGTTGCCATTCTTGCCGTTTTCACCGGGTTTTTGGCCTTGCTTCTCCATTTCTTTGAGGGCGTTCCGGAGAGCCTCCTGCTCCGCAGCTAATTTAGCTAATTCTTCAGATAGTGCCTTACCTGATTTGCCTCCTTTTTTCAATTCCTCTATTTTTTTGTTCAAAGCGTCCTGCATCTGTCCAATATCGCCGGGCTGAGGCTTGCTGCCCTTCTGCTTGCTGGCCATATTTCCCTGCATCTGCTGCATGGCCTGCTGCATCTGCTTGAGCGCATCATTGAGCATAAGGGCCAGGTTGTTCATAGAGGTCATGGCCAGTTGCTGCTGCGCGGTGGCTCTGCCCACATTGCGGTCACGGAGCTCCTTCATGCTGTTGTCCATGCTCTCGTTCATCTGGGCCACCTCACGGGTCACAAACGACTCCAGTTGGAACACCTTCTTGGAAAGGGCGAAGAGGCTGTCTTCAATCACTTTGGCATTATCGCGCAAAGAAAGTTGCTGCTGCGACAGCGCAATGAAACGAGGGTCGCTTTGGTTGACTCCCCGGAAGGATTTCATGAGGCCCTCTTGGTCAAAGGATAGCTTGATGAGGTTTTCGAGGATGTCGCGCAGGTTGTCCAGGTTCTGCTGCATACCGCCCATGCTCATGCTGTTCTGCATCTGCTCCATCTGCTGGGCCATCTGCTTCATCTTCTCCCCTGCCTTCTGCTGCGACTCACTGGCTTTCTTGTTCTGGTTCTTCTCGAGCTGTTGTTGGCCCTGCTGCATGTCCTGCTCAATCTGCTGTTGCTCCTGCTGCAACTGCTCCTCGTTCATCTGGTTCGGGTTCTGCAGTTTGTCGTTCAACTCCTTTAAGCCTTTCATGTCCTCTTTCAGCTGCTCGAATTCTTCTTTGATGGCTTCCTGTTCCTGTTGCAGCTGCTCGTTGTTCTCCTGCTTTTGCTCCGTCTTGTCAGAGAGCTCCTGTTGCTCCTGTGCCAACTCCTCCAGCTTATTGGTGATGTTGTCGAGCTTCTGCTCAAACTGCAGCTGCTTGAAAAGCTCCAGCGCTCGCTCCAGTTCGCGCTCCAGGTTGCGCTCCCGGTTGTCAAGCTTGCTCAGCAGCTTCTGCAGCTCCGCGTCATTTGGCTGTTGCTCCTGTAGTAGTTTCTCCAGCTCTTCGTAGAGCTTTTTGGTTTCAGGGTCGAGCAGGTCGTTCATCAGCTTCTGCAGTTCCTGCGCCTTTTCAGCCAGCTGCTTGTCCTGCTCGCTCAGCATGTTCTGCTTTTGGTTCAGCTGGTCGAAGAGCTCCTTCATGGACGAGATATCCTGCTCGAGTTGCTTTTTCTTTTCCACCAGGTCTTCCAGCTGTTTCTTGTCCTGCCAGTTGAGGTCACGCTTTGTCTTCATCTTCTCCTCAGAGTGAGTTAATTCCTCTTTCAGTTTAGAGCTTCTCTCCAACGATTGGCTCAGCTGGCTCTCCACCGACTGTGCATTGCTGACCAACTCGTTCTCTAAATCACGCTTGCTGGGTACTTTCAGTTCAAAGGTGCGGGTGCGGGCGCTCTTGTGCCCATGCAACCCGTCGTTGTCCCATACCTGTACAAAGTACTCCAGCTTATCGCCTGGTGCCAGGTTGAGAGAAGCAGTGTTCCACTGGTGGTAATATGTCTGGTTGAGCTGCTGTCTGTTCAGGGGTAGTGATTGGGATTTGTATTTCGCCTGCGGGTTCCTATCATTGGTGACTTTATAATGCAAGGCAAGCCTGGTAAGGCCGTAGTCGTCCGAAATCTCTCCGGCCAATACAGTGAAACGGTAGAGAGCAGAGTCGTGGTACTGTTCTATCGAAATTTGCGGATGACGGTCAGGTATGGTCGTGACCTGATAGCTGATTACTTCTTTGTTGCTGCTGTGCTCGTTGCGGAGCGCGACGGAATAGTTTTGGCTGGAATCAAACTGCTTGCTTGCTGTGAATAAATTACCCTCATTCTTTGCCTCCAATGACTGGGAGGGGTTTTCGAAGATGAGTTTTACACTTTCTGTTTCGGTGGCGGAGAAGTTCCAATGGATGGTACTGCCCTCAGGAACGGTGGCGTTGCCTGTGTTCTGGATTAGTTCCGGCTTTCGCTTCAGGTAGTTCGGGTATACCACTTCCATGTGGAAGTTCTTGAGGTTGGGGCGGGACAGCAGGCGGAGGTTGTAGTCATCTGACATAAAACCAGAGCCCTCTAGCCGGAAAGCAACTGGTTTCTGAAGTTGTTTGAAGGTATAGGTATAGCGGTTGTCGCTGCCTCTGTTCAGCTTTTGCCGCCGTCCGTTGTAGTGAATGAATACCTCGCTAGGCATAGCCTGTCCCTCCAAATCCACCTTCAACTCAAAGTCCTCTCCCCTATAGGTCTGCAGTGACTCATTCTGTACCACGAAACTGAAAGGCGCCAGCGGGGTATAATGTTTTTTGTAGTTGAGGATACGCTCCGTGCCTTGAACGAAAATAGTAGGGTATAGCAGCGCAATCAGCAGCATGACAAAGGCAGGCAGAGCGATGTACTTGAGGAGTGGCCTGTTTTCTTTATATGTGACGGCTTCGGTAAAATGATAGTTCACCAGTTGGCTGGAGCGCTGCTCAATGCTGGCTGCAATGAGTTCATTGGTCCGGTCTAAGTCTTTGAGCTGAATCGCGTTTAGGAGCTTGTCCTTTATTTCAGGGTAAAAGTTGCCCACCCGTGAGGCAGCCTGTTCGTCGGTGAGCAGCTTTTTGAGGTTGGCCAGCGCCGAGAGCGGCATCAGAATCCAACGGACCAGCACATACACCACCAGCCCAATGAAAGAGAAGAGCAGGAAAGCCCGCACATAGGCCGGGAAGTAAAAGAGGTACTCCAGCAGACTGTATATGATGTAAATAGACATAAGCAGCCCCACTGCGAAGATGCTCCCCCGCAACAGGAGGTTGAGGTAGAACTTCTTCTTAAATGCCTGGAGCTGATGCAACAGCTTGTCTAATGCATCATATTGGTTCATATGCTTACTCCTTTTACTATTACGGTTTCATGTTTACAGCTATGGCTTAACCTGACGGTGGTAAGTGGCTTTAATATAAGCAATTAATGATAAAGAGAAGCTTCTCTCCTTATTAACTGCCTGATGTTGTTTTTAGTATACGTAGGTTAGGCTAACTATACTATTTCCAGTAGAACCGGGCAATGGTCGGAGTGCTTCGCCTCCGGAAGTATGGCAGCCCGATGCAGGCGGTCCTGCAGGTTGTTCGATACCATGTTGTAGTCAATACGCCAGCCCAGATTTTTGTTGCGGGCCCCTGCGCGGTAGCTCCACCAACTGTAGTTGTGCGGCTCCTTGTTGAAGTGTCGGAAGCTGTCCGTGAAGCCGCTTTCAATGAACTTGCCCATCCAGCTGCGCTCCTCCGGCAGAAAACCAGAGCTGTTGGCGTTGGATTTCGGATTATGGATATCGATGGCTTGATGGCAGATGTTGTAATCGCCGCTGATGACCAGGCCAGGTAGCGTGTGCTTCAGGTCCCCGATGTAGCCGTAAAAGTCATCCAACCACTGCATCTTGAAACCCTGGCGCTCCTCCCCGCTTGACCCGGAAGGCATGTATACGCTCATGACGGAATAATCGTCGTAATCGGCCCGGATGACGCGGCCCTCGTTGTCGTAGCAGTCCATGCCGCAGCCAATCTCGATGTGCTTCGGCTTTTGCTTGGAGAGAATGGCCACCCCGCTATAGCCTTTTTTTAAGGCCGGGTGCAGGTATACGTTATAGCCTAAATCCTCGAATATGGCACGGTCAAACTTGTCTTCGCAGGCTTTGATTTCCTGCAGGCAGAGCACGTCTGGGTTAGCGGCCTTCACCCAATCCTGAAAGCCTTTGGAAATAGCGGCACGTATGCCGTTCACGTTGTAACTGATGATTTTCATTAGGTTGTTGTCATATCACAGCGCAGCTGTCAGTTCTTACATGCAGGCCACCAGGTATGGAGGCCATCGGCAAGAACGGCGGCAGGCTGAGCAAATAAAATTTTAAGCTTCGTCGGCACGGTCAAAGTACTCGAGTATGTGCCATTTGAGCATCCTGTCCTGCTCTTTGAGGTTGGCGAAAGGTATAGGTTTCACAGAGCGGTAATGCGGCCAACCGTCTTCGTCTACTCGTTCCAATTCATAGTAGCCTGAAAGGCTGAAGACTTTGCAGGTGGCAATGTGCATCAGGTCCTGCTTCTCTTCCTTAGTGAAGTCGGTGATGCCTCTACCGAGCTCCTGTATACCTATGAGAAAAAGGATGGCGTTCAAATCAGGCTTCTTCCCGAATGTCCTCATCATAGAAGCCCGGAGGTTCGTCCATCTGTGGTCCAGGTTGGAGGATTCGTCTGACATAATGTTATCGGGTATAAAAAATGTTGCTAGTTGTCGAAAGGCGAGAGTTGCAAAGTTCCCCATGCCCTCTCCTTCCAACATCCAGCTTTATGAAAAAAGTTTAGGAGCCCTGCTCTGTCGTTTGCTGCGCCTTCAGCTCCTCCCAGTACTCCACGGCTCTCCTGAAGTGCGGAATCACGATGGAGCCGCCCACCAGGTTGGCGATAGAGAACACGTCAAACACCTGCTCGTCCGTCACTCCTTCTTCGTAGCACTTGCCCAGGTGGTATTTGATGCAATCGTCGCAGCGCAGCACCATCGAGGCGACCAGCCCCAGCATCTCCTTCGTCTTCACATCCAGGGCGCCTTCCATGTAGGTGTTGGTGTCCAGGTTGAAGAAGCGCTTGATGACTTTGTTGTCGTAGGACATGATGCGCTCGTTCATGCGCGTGCGGTATTCATTGAATTCTTCTATCTGACTCATTGTTGTGTGTGCTATTGGTGTTCTATGCTAATAAAAAGTATAACAGATAAAGTTAAGCGAAAATATCAAGAATACCTTAAACCACTCTGTCCAGCGTATGTTACAGGATTTACTGTCGTTGCTTTTCCCGGAAATCTGCTATGCCTGTGCTGCTCCAATGGCGCGTGGTGAGAAATATATCTGCACTGAATGCTCGGTCAAGCTGCCCTACACGGATGCGCACGTGCATGGAGCCACCGAACTCAACACTTTGCAGCAAAGGTTCTGGGGCAAGGTGCCGGTGCGATACGCTTTCTCCTACCTTTATTTCCGGCCCAAAGGACGCGTGCAGCGGCTTCTGCACCAACTCAAGTACAAGGGAGCGCATGAACTTGGAGAACATTTGGGCAGGCGCTACGGCTCCCTCCTCTCCGACCACCAATACGGGCAGCAATTTGACTTGATTTTGCCTGTGCCCCTGCACCACGCCAAGTTGCGCCGCCGTGGGTATAACCAATCAGATAGTTTTGCGAAAGGCCTGGCGGATGCAATGAATCTGGAATGGAACAGCCGCATTCTGGTTCGCAACATAGATACTGAAACCCAGACCAAGAAGAGCCGCCTGGACCGTTGGCAGAACGTGGAGAAAGTGTTTGCTGTGAAGATGCCTGAGAAGGTGAAGGGAAAGCGGGTGTTGCTGGTAGACGATGTCCTAACGACCGGTGCTACACTGGAGGCTTGTATTCAGTCGCTGCTCGACAGCGGATGCAGTGAGGTGAGCGTAGCCACGATAGCCACTGCAGAGAAATAGGTATGGCACTAAATGAAAAAAGCCCGGGTAATCCCGGGCCCTTTAGTATAATTAAACTGTTAGTTCTTATCTGTTAGATCCAGCGTTGATCATCGCGCAACGGAAACCAATTGTTGCTGTAGATGAATCCTGCGCCATGAATCTTCTGGTGCCTGGAGACAGCCAGTAGGCCACGTCTTTCCAAGAACCACCTTTGAATACACGCACCTCGTTGTTTATCAGGGAGTGGTATCCTTCAGCCGAATCATAGTTTTCGGCCTCATCCAGGAAACCGTCTCTGCGGAACGGGTTCAAATCTTCCACGTCCTGGAACGAGAGCGGACGATAGATGTCCTGTACCCACTCATTCACGTTACCCGCCATGTTGTACAAACCGAAGTCATTTGGAGGGTAGCTGTAGATGTAGTCCGTAATCATGGCGCCATCGTTCAGTGAGCCTGCCACACCGGCATAGTCACCACGGCCACGCTTGAAGTTAGCCAGGAACTTGCCCATCTGCTTGCCGTGCGGGTTACGCATTTGGGTACCATCCCAAGGGTAAAGTCTTCTGTTGTGCTGGTTTTCGTCCTCGTTGTACTGCGTACCAATCAAAGCCTGTGCGGCGTATTCCCACTCAGCCTCTGTTGGGAGACGGTAGTTCGGAAGCACGTAACCAGACTCGATGGAAAGTGCGCCAGCCTCGGCAGGCTCCTGGGCGGCTTTTCTACCGAACAGGCCTCTTCTTTCGCTGCCACCTGTCGCTTCTTTCGCCAGGTTCTCGTTCACCTTGGCAGTACGCCAGGTGCAATAGTCATTCGCCTGCAGCCAGCTCACACCAACTACCGGGAAGAATCGGAAGCCAGGGTAACGCAGGTAATAAGTCACATAAGGGTCGTTGAAAGACAGCTGGTGTGACCATACTGTCGTGTCAGGCAGGGCAGCCTGGTATACCTCGTACAAGGAGTCAGCCTTGAGGTAGTGCAGGTACTCCAGCCAGTGTATGTTGGCAACCTCGGTCTCGTCCATGTAGAAAGAGGCCACCGTCACCGTGCGCTCGATGTTGTCACGGGTCATGGCAATGTCCTCCTCCATTGAGCCAAGCGTCGTACGGCCACCCTCAATAAACACCAGACCCGGTGCCTGAGGCATGTCCTCGTAATCGTTCACCTGGAAAGCTGTTTCATCCTCGTTGTACTCTATACCGGTGGCAGAGCTGTAGTCTCCAGGGTCAGTGCTTGTCGGGTATCCTCCTCCTTTACCGCAGGAAGACAGAAGTATTCCTCCCAGAACGGCAGCCGATACGTACTTGATAAGTTTCATAGATTAAGACCTACTAAATGAATAAGGTTCTTTTAACGTAATTTAACGTGCAATTATAACTAAATTCAGAATGCCGGACAAACAATGTTATGGTTTATTTTATGCTTGTTCTGGCTCCTGAACAAATAATCGAAATCCACCTGCTCAAATACCAGGCTGACCTCGTTGGCACCCCCTGCCTGCCTGCCGAAACCCCGTAGCCCGACATCGTGGCTGAAGCCAATCCGGAGCTGGTCTAGCTGTATACCTGCAATCACCCCCAGGCTCTGGTCCTGGTCAGCGGCGCCCGTGACGGGTACTCCTTTATATATTACTCCTAACGTCAGCGGCGAATAGATAGTATACAGGGCTATATCTGTTCTGCTTAAATTTTGCTGGTGCGTGAAATGGACGGCAGGGCTTAGGCTGAACTCAGCGTTCCGGCGGCTCAAGCCTGAGGGCAAATAGAACTTGTACCCGGCACTCGCCACATACCGCAAGGGCAGCTGCGTCTTTTCTGCAAACCCGAAGCTGGGTTGGTTAAGATGAGATACCGTGAAGCCTGCCCAAAACTGGTTATTGTACAACAAACCGCCGGCCGCAAAACTCAGGAAGCTGGTGGGCTCAAAGGAATTGGCTTCGGCCGAGGTCAGGGCGGTCTGGCCGTTATCAGAAAGCTGGTCTCCGAAAACCAGGTTATCGTAATTTACGCGGAGGGAGGCAAAGGATGACTGTAGGCCCGCTGAGAAAGCCATGTTCTCCGTCAGCTGGGTATGGTAGGCATAGGCAAGTGCAACCTGTAGTTTCTGCAGTCCCCCTACTCCTGCCTTGTCCTGTTGAAGTACCATACCTACGGCGCTTTTGGTTCCTGCAATCCGATAATCAGCCGACAGTTGGTTGGTGACGAAGGAGCCGTTCAGCGACGGCCACTGGTTGCGGTGCGCTGCGGTGACGCTCCAGCTTCGGCCCAGCCCGCTAAAGGCCGGGTTCAGGTATAGCCGGTTGGCGTACTGCTGCGTAAAGAGGGCATCCTGCGCCACGAGCCCAAGGCTCCAGAAGCAGCAGATGAGGCAGAGCAGTATCTTTTTAGAGGCGGTTAGCATACTTAGTAGGCTCGTTTCCTGTTACTAAACTGAGGCCCGTATAAAATTTGCATGGTTTTGGCTATAAAAATATATAGCTTAGCTTTTACGATAACCAACCAACCTATATGAAAAAAATCGTCATTGGTTTCTTTGTCTTCCTGGCGCTGCTGTTCGCGGCGGCGGCGCTGGTTCCCCTGCTTTTCAAAGATAAAATTAAAGAGGCCCTGGACAAAGAGATTGCCAAGAATATCAACGCCACCGTCTTTTACAATACAGAAGATGTGAGCCTGTCGCTTTTCCGTGACTTCCCTAACATGTCGCTGGGCGTGGAAAACTTGCTCATCGTGGGGCAGGATTCCTTTGCTACTGACACGCTGGCCAAGATACCCTCCTTCCGGATGGGGCTTGACTTAATGAGCGTGATTGGCGGCGACCAACTCAAGATAAATAAAATAGCTTTAGAGGACCCTATCATCCGATTGCTGGTGCTCAAGAGCGGCAAAGCCAACTGGGACATCTTTGTGACCGATACGGCAGCCACCGCTGCCACCGACACCACGGCCAGTGATTTCAGCATGGCTATTAAGCAATGGGACGTGAACAATGGAACGCTTATCTACGATGATTTGAGTATACCATTTGGCATGGTAGCCTATAACGTGCGCCACAGCGGCAGCGGGGACTTTGAGAAGAGCGTGTTCGACATGGACTCCAAAACCACAGCCGAGCGTTTTATGATGACCTATGACGGGGTGAACTACGTGGAGAACGCCGTGCTGGACGCCGACGTGACTATGGCCATGGACCTCGATAAGTCGCTCTATACCTTTAAGGACAACAACATCCGCCTCAACGAGCTCCCGTTCCAGTTTGCCGGCACCATCCTGATGCTGGAGGATGACATTGACATGGACCTGACGTTCAAAGCCACCGAGACGGATTTCCGTAACGTGCTGTCGGTTGTGCCAGGTATGTACCAGGATGACTTCAAAGACATCAAGACAGAAGGAAGCCTGAGCTTTGACGGGTATCTTAAAGGTCGTATGAACGATTCGCTCATGCCGGGCTTCGGCACTGAGTTGAAAATCATGGAGGGCATGTTCAAGTACCCGGACCTGCCGCAGGCTGCCCGCAACATCAACGTGGACATGCGCATCGATAACCCGGACGGCGACCTGGAGAATACGGTGGTGGATGTGCGCAAGCTGCACCTGGACCTGGGCAAGAACCCGATTGACGCGCGTGTGCTAGTAAAAGGTATGGAAACCATGCAGGTGGACGGCAACGTGAAGGCCAATGTGGACCTGGAGGAGATAACCAAAGTGTTCCCCGTGGAAGGTATGACGCTGCGCGGCCTGCTGAAAGTGGACGCCGACGCCAAGGGCACCTACAGCCAGACGAGCATGCCGGTGATAGACGCAGATATGCGCCTGACCAACGGCTTTGTGAAATCAAAGGACTTCCCGGCCCCTATCGAGAACCTGAGCATGGTGACCAACATCCTCAACAAGACTGGCAACACCGACGATACCCGAATCAACGTGGAGCGCTTCAACATGACGCTGGACGGCGAGCCGCTGGAGGGGCGTGTGCTGGTGCAAGGTATAGACAAACCTGTGTTCGATGGGCAAATCAAAGGTATACTGGACCTCACCAAGCTCACCAAGATATTCCCGCTGGAGGACATGACTGTGTCGGGCCGCATCAACGCCAACGTGGCTGCCAAAGGCAAGATGTCAGATATAGAGGCGGAGAAGTACAACAACGTGACCGCCAACGGCACCATGGCCGTCAGCAACCTGAACTTTGTGAGCAAAGACATGCCACAGGGCATCAAAATAAACAGTGCGGATGCGGTGTTCAACAACGAGCGCATCCAACTGAACAACCTGAGGGGCTTCTTGGGCAAGAGCGACATTCAGGCCAATGGCAGTGTGTCAAACTACCTAGGCTATGCGCTGGCGGAAGACCAGCCCCTGCGCGGAAACTTCACCCTGAACTCCAACAACTTCAATGTGAACGAGTGGATGGTGGATGAGAACACTGGCCAGACGACTGCCGCCACGGCAGAGGCTGAGGGTGTGGTGGAAGTACCGGCCAACCTCGACATCACCCTGAATGTAGATGCCAAGCAGGTGCTCTACGATAACCTGAAGCTGAACAATGTGGGAGGCCGCGTGCTCATCAAAGACAAGGTGGCGCGGCTGGATGCGGTGAAGTTCAACACTCTGGGCGGGGCATTTGTGACGAGCGGCAGCTACAACACACAAGACCTGAAGCAGCCCCTCTTCGATATGAAGCTGGATGTACAGAACCTGAACTTCAAAGAGGCTTTCAATGCCTTCAACACCATTAAGGTCGTTGCTCCAATAGCAGGGCTTCTGGATGGCACCTTCTCTACCAAATTCAATTTTGCCGGAGAATTGGGCCAGGACATGACGCCGGTCTTCAAAACCTTGGACGGTTCAGGTATAATCCGGGTGATAAAGGCGGCGGTGCGCGATGTGAAGATTGTGGAGCAAATCAGCTCCCTGACTCATTTCGATGAACTGCGGAATTTCGTGGTGGAGAACCGATACATTGACGCACAGATTATAGATGGAAGCCTGGTGATTAAACCGTTTGACCTGAAGGTGGGCAATGTGGAGATGACAGTGGGCGGAACCAACAACGTGAATGGCAACATTGACTACGTAACGGCCCTCAACGTACCAGCCGGGAAAGTGGGCCGTGAGCTCAATACGCGTTTGGCGGGCATTATCGGCAATGACGCTTTGAAGACCTCCGACCGCATCACCCTGAACTTGAACATTGGCGGCACGCTGTCTGACCCGCGTGTATCGCTGGCAGGTGGCAGTGCCAAGGGGCAGGCCAAAGACCTCGTGGAGAGCGTGGTGAAGAGCAAAGTGGATGACGCTAAACTGAAGCTGGAACAGCGCAAGCAGCAACTGCAGGACAGTGTGCGAAACGAACTGGACAGAAAACGACAGGAAGCGGAAGACAGAGCCCGTCAGGAACTGGAGAAGAAGCGACTGGAGGCTGAGCAGAAAATCAAGAAGCAGGCGACCGATAGAGTCACGGACTTCCTGAGGCCAAAATCTAAACCTGCTGCCAAGCCAGCTGAAACCACACCACCAGATACCACCACGACTGGCAATCAATGAAAAGTCCTATTGCAAGTGCCTTAAATTCCACTACTAGCCAGTAGTGGAATTTATTTTTATATAGCTATATACATCTGTGCAACTTTATGTCGTTATTTCGTGTAAAGGGTGCTAATTGGTACCTGAGTGTATCTAAAAACAAATACAAATTCTATGAAAGCTAGGTTTTTGATTCCATTTATGATGTGCGGGCTGGTATGGTTCAGTTCCTGCGATAGTGCATCTGACAACACCGGTACAGCCAAGATGGAGGTACGTATGACGGATGCCCCAGGCGACTACGATGAGGTAAACATCGACATCCGCTCGGTGCAGATTCACAAGGAGGAAACAGACAAAGAAGAAGGCTGGCTGACGCTTGACAACATCAACCCAGGCGTATACAACCTGCTGGATTTCGCCAATGGCCGCGACACGCTGCTGGCCAGTGCCAGTTTGCCGGCAGGCAACATCTCCCAAATCAGGCTGGTGTTGGGTGACAATAACTCGCTCAAACTGAAAGATGGACGTGTGGTTGCCTTGAAAACACCGAGCGGCCAGACCTCTGGCGTGAAACTGCAAATTGATGCGGAGCTGAAAGAGGATGTGACCTATGTGGTGCTCCTCGACTTTGATGCGGCTAAGTCTATTGTGGCCAGAGGCAACGGGCAGTACAACCTGAAGCCAGTGGTACGCACTATCACGCAGGCTATTGCCGGTGGTATCAAAGGCAAGGTGACTCCTGCTGAATACAAGCCAGGCATTTATGTCATCTCGGCTGCCAACGACACCATAGGCGGTTTCGCCAACGAGGCAGGCGACTTCCTGATTAAAGGTGTGAAAGCGGGCACCTATACCGTGAAGTTCTATACAGAGAACAACGAGCACGACAAAACACTAGAGAACGTCAGCGTGTCGCAGGACCAAATCAAAGACCTGGGCACGGTGGACCTCTCAGTAAAGTAATACCCGAATCCAAATCTGCCAAAATAGAAAAGGGCTCTTCATGTGAAGAGCCCTTTTCTATTTATATAAGTTGTTTGCTAAATCCAGGCTTAGAACACCTGTCCCATCAGTTCGCGCACGTAGGTCACGTAGTCAGTGTTGGGTGGTGTGTGGCCGTTCTTGCGCAGGTCGGTGGCTACCTGGGCGCGGTGGTAGGTGGCGTGGTTGAAGGCGTGCGTCAGGATGTCGAGCACGCGGGTGCTATACTTGTTGCCCTGGCTGTTGGTGTAGTCAATCAGGCGGTTGAACTCTGCTTCGTCGCTGTTGGCTACCAGTTCTGCTATTCTGTAAGAGGCTGACTTGTGCAGCTCCTTTAATTGCTCCAGGTTGTGCTCCTGCCATACCTTAACCGGGCTCTGCGTGCCGGTGATACGTGCAATCCAGATGGCCTGTGCGTTGAGGGCATGGCTGAACAGGCGGGCGGCGTTGTTGGGTACGCTTGGCAGGCTGCTGAATACATCCAGCATGGTCTGGTTGGCCCAGATGTTGTATTCGGATAGGTTCTTTAATACGTCGTTTCCAGTCATCGTCAATTCGTTTCTCTTTTATCTTCCCAAATCAAGGTTTCGTTCGTTCTGGTCTCCAGAAAGTCGGGGCAGCGGCCGTCGCCTTTGCCGGTGATGCCCCCGTCAGGCTCGCATAGCAGGTTGCCGTTCACGTCGTACAGCTTGCTGGGAATGTCGCAGCAGCGGCCGGAGAGGTAGTATACCTCCTGGTCGTTGTAGTTGTAGCGGTATACCTTGACCGGCGGGTTGGCGGGCTGCTCCTCTTCCAGTTCCCGTATAAGGTCGCTGAGCCAGGCAGCGCTCTGGGCATTGGCGTTAGCTCCGTCGGGACCTTGTATCGACTCTTCCAGCGGCTTGCAGGCCACTGACCCGAAGAGCAGCAGAACTCCCAAAGAAAATTTCCAGAACCAGGGTTTTCGTGTGGCCATTGTGGTTTCTTTCCTGAAGAACAGCGCGCAAAGGTAATTATTTACAGCACATGTGAAACGGGTCGCGCCGCTTTTCTCTGTTGCAACACCAAACAAGAGATTCCTATACCTGCCCTCCTCCTGCCAGATTTACAACTCTACATGTACGTAGGAGGCCCAATAAGGGACGAAAATGAAAAGCCCCACAACTACGGATGTGATGGCGGCCATTAGCACGGCGCCCGCCGCCAGGTCTTTGGTTTTGCCAGCCAGTGGGTTCTGCTCCGGCGACACCAGGTTGGTGAGCGTCTCGATGGAGGTATTGAAAATCTCGGCCACCCATACCATGCCAATGCACAGCACCAGCAGGCACCACTCCACCCGCGTCACCTCCAGCCCGTAGGCCATGGCCACCACCACCACGCTGGCAAGCACATGCAGGCGCATGTTCGGCTCCGAGCGGAAGACGGAACTGAGCCCTTTGAACGCAAAACGGAAGCTGTTGTAGCGGGACTTGATGTAGGAGGGACGGCTCATGCAAAGGTATGTAGCGTGGCAGATAAGCAGATTTCGCTGTGAATATACTCAATAAGCTTGATGAAAGTTAAACCAGCACCGCCCAGCGCTATTCTTCTAGTCTCAGGGCATCGGCATTGATGCAGTACCGGACGTTGGAAGGCGTGCGGACATCCTCGAACAGGTGGCCCAAGTGCTGTCCGCATACGCTGCAGAGGAGCTGGATGCGGTGGCGGCCATACGTGTCAAGAAATTTGTACCGCACCTGCTCCCCTAGCTGCGCCCAGAAGCTGGGGAAGCCGGAGCCGACATCAAACTTCTTGCTGGCCTCGAACAGTGCGCTGCCGCAGCTGGAGCAGGTATAGGTGCCGCCTTCCGACTGACCCTCCGCTTCACATATTTTGTCCCTGTGCCTGAACATGGCCTTGAAGGTATAGCCCCTACTGCCCGTCCTTCTCCAGTTCCTCCACCGGCATGAACTTCATGGAGATGGAGTTGACGCAGTGGCGTATGTTTTTGGGGGTAAGGTACTCGCCTTCGAACACGTGACCCAGGTGCCCGCCACAGTTGGCGCAGACAATCTCGGTGCGGCGTCCGTCGGCGTCCGGCACGCGTTTCACGGCTCCGGTGATTTCGTCGTCAAAACTTGGCCAGCCGCAGTGCGACTCAAACTTGTATTCGGAGGTATAGAGGGGGGCGTTGCAGCGGCGGCACAGGTATACGCCTTCGGCTTTGTTATGCTCGTACTCGCCAGTGCCCGGATACTCGGTGCCCTTGTGCACGATGATGCGCTCTTCGTCTGGAGTGAGTTTGTTGTACCCTGATGGGTCCTTTGCTACTTTCATAGGTATAGGTTGGTTTGATTATGGTTGTGGTTATAAGAACAGAAAAACAACCGGGAAGGTTTAGTTGCCGGGTTCTCCGGCTGCCGGGAAGCATAAGCTGAAGGACTATTTGTTGTGCAGGTTCTGGTTGCTGAGCAGCCTGTTTATGGTTTGTACAATGCGCTCTACCTTGGTTTCGTCGGTTTTGGCACTGTAAATCCATTCTATAATAGCTCTCTGTTCGCCATCGGTGCAGTTCCGAAACTGCTCATAAGCTCCGGGCTCATCTTTCAAGCACAACAGTAGTTCTTCCGGCACTTCCTGTGGGGTGTTGTCGGCGTATAGTATCACCTGCACCCAATCGCCTGCCTGCTTCTTTATCTTTTTCCGAATCTCGGCCCTTACCGGCAAGAAAAGCTGGCCGTTGCCCATGGGCATCAGGTGATAGCCCTTTAGCTCATAGCCATCAATGGTGCCCCTTACCCTCACCCAGCCGAAGTGAGCATGTTTATCCGGAGCGATTTCGGGTATAGCCGCATAGGTCCAGCCCCCTTTGCCGGGGAACTTCTCTAACAAGTAAGATTTGTTGGTCAGGAGCTGGGGCATTTTTCTTGGTTTATTTTATCATGTAAGTTTTAGCGAATACTTGTTGGTTATATACAGCTGCAGCCTACCAAGTCTACTTCATCGTACCACAGGTATACGAACCTGTCTTCCAACTTCATGACCAGCCCTCGCAGCGGCGTCTCCAGCTCGTTGTTCAGCGGGAAGGTGTCGGCGTAGGTGAAGTAGAGCCCTTCTACTCCTTTGAGGGAGGCGAATGTCTTTTCCAATTCCCCACTGTTAGGGCAATCCTGGCATTGCTTCTTGTATTGGCTTTTAAGCAAGGCGTCCATTTCAGGTTCATCCTTATAAATCAAGTCCAGGTTATACCTGCTGGCGAATAGCACCTTGTCCTTGTTGCTGAAGGGCTTGCTGTCCACCAGGTAGTTGTAGTACTGCAGGCACTCCCCCTGGTAAGAGCCGAAGTTGGTAATTCGCGTCTTCACCTTTCCGGTGGCGGTATAGGCATAGACCGACTGGTTTCTGTTTTTGAGAAGCGAATCGGCCAGCGTTGGGTAGA
This sequence comes from Pontibacter roseus DSM 17521, assembly GCF_000373265.1. Taxonomy (GTDB): domain Bacteria; phylum Bacteroidota; class Bacteroidia; order Cytophagales; family Hymenobacteraceae; genus Pontibacter; species Pontibacter roseus. Next base: position 270,578 of record NZ_KB890761.1, on the reverse strand, counting down.
GAGCCAGATTGGTTTGAGGTTCATCGTGTGGGGCAATCAGCCCGCGCTCAACCAGTATCTTATACTCCAGCGACGAGTCCCTGATGTCAGGTTTAGCCGCATCATAGGCTGGAAATCCGAATATGCCCAGCTCGTCCTCCTTCAGTTTGAACATCGGGAGCAGGACCCGTTCTACGGCTAAGGTGGAGAGGTGCTCTTTCGAAGTCTGATTTAAAGAGGCTCCCAAGGCAATTAAGAACTCCCGGTTCTGCTCGGTCAGCGCTGGATTGGCGAGGGCATTCGGCAAGAATTCTTTGGCGTAGTAGTCTGCTGAAATAGAATTGAGTCGCTGAATCTCAGCCCAATACTCGGTGCATTCCTTCACCAGCGCTTCGTCTACCTGGGGGGCTTCTTGATGTGTGGCATCGGCCTTTGTTTCTGAAGCTTCTGTTGCCGCATCGGTCTGCACTGTTTTCCCTTGGTCAGGTTGGCAGGACAGCGAGAGGAGTAAAACCAGGTATAGCGGAAGCAGGTATAGGTGGCGTCTCATAGCAAGGGGAGGCAAGGTGAGGAGGCTGGTCATGTTCTGTAGGCTTCGGATTATCTTATAAGTCGTACAGTGGCTGGTCTTGGGAAAATGGAAGTTGGCTCCTTTTAACTTTTGGGTTATTCATCTTTTGAATTGCTGCCAACGGCTTGGCTTTGCCATGGCGAAGCTATTGTTATCTGGTTTAATTTTTTAATCAATTTCTAACTGAGCTACACCAACTAGCTCGCCTTCACAATTGATAATCCGCAAGTTATACTTTCCAGACTGAAGCAAAAAAGCACTGCCTTTCCCGATGATAAATTGGTCTACAGGGACTGACTCCTCTTTTTCACTTTGATGCAATGCTTGAACCAAGAAGCCTTCATAGGCATCGAATTCAGATGTAAGCGGAATCTGTTTGAGCTTTGAGGTCTTCATCCAATGCGGCCGTCCCAGTTCATACTTAGTGGTAGGATGATATACCTGAACATCTGTACCTAGCCTAAGTATAGGGTCTATTATCGCCTCACCCTTGCTGCTCATAAAGACAGTTGGCTCAGAAAGTTCATAATTACGTGCGGCCTCTCTGTAGTACGGATGCAGCTTTAGAGGGTCATTAAGTCCTACCATTTGCACTTGGTCTATAGTCAATATTTCCTGATTTAACAGTTTCTTGAGTTGGTGGCCCATGGGCTCGTAATCCGTATCGCCTGCCTCTGAAATATGATTATAGCCAGCATGGACCAAGACCTTTCCTTTCTGGTCCTTGTTCCATGTCTGCTTAAAGATATTGATTGCTTGGTCCCTGTCTCTTGGTGTTCCGTCATGCTTGTTCTGTGTCTCGTATGCTACTAACGTGTACCCTAGCTGGAGCGCCTCCCTAACCAAGTTGCCAAAGTTTGAATCTTTTAAATAGTAGCCTGATGCAATTATCGGGTAACCACGTTCCTGTAGGCTAATGTCTTCATATCCGAGAGCCTCCAGAGCCAGATACCTGTACCCCTCCTCCCAAAGGGGCTTGAGCAATTCTTTGGTAAATGCTCGGTGCTGTGAATTATAATGTGCTTCATTTATTAGCGTAAAGTGATGCGCTTTGGCTTTTTCAACTATATAGGAGATGGCAGAAACAGACTTTGAGCTAGCAAAAAGCTCTTCCGCGGTCGGCGTAGTCAACAAATCCAAGAAAGTCTGTGCAGAGGACTTGTCCTCTGCAGTGGTACTAGGGTTGCTTATCTCAGCTTGAAGTGCTCTGACTATTTGTGCTTTATCCATTTCACCTGCTGCATGACTAAACCTTTCGGAAGGGTCGGTTGCAACAGGCTCTCTTTTGGTGGCTTGGTCTAATGCAGTTTGGAAATCCCCAAAGAAACTGGCATCAACAGCATTCAACTCAAAATTTGATTTTGGGTCCAGAGCACAGTAGGTTCTGAATTCTGAAGCAAAGTTGCTCACACGCTGCACAGTAACTTTTGAAAATTTATAGTTGCTATTACTTGTACTGCAGGAGTTAATTGTAAATAGGATAGCTAGTAGCGTACAATACAACTTCGTCGTTTTCATTTTGTGGTTTATATCAGATAACGGTTGGTACAGGATAAAGCAAGGCGTCAGCCGAGGCTTAAGCCTGTACAGTGTTAGCTAATGTAGTTCTTCTTTTTTGCTTTACTATACCTGCTACTATCAAAGCCAAAAACAGCTCAAAGATGCCGTAAGTAACATTAATGCCAATTATTCCCATACCCCTTTCTGCTTCGTTCATTTCCATTTCAGACAAGTTCAAAAAGCCGAATACTGTGTTTAAAATAGTTACTGTTAACACTATTGTAAGTGCATAAAAACACTTTTCCCATAGTTGAAGCTTTCTTTCTCCTTTGTAAGTTCTAATCATTAGGATTAGCAGTATCAAGGGGAAGAGGAACATCGTGTAATTCGAAAAACCTTTTACAAGTTTTGTGGCAGGGAGAAAAAAGACTGGAATATAAGTTACAAGAAAAACAGCAACCGTAATTAAATGATACTTGAGAAAATGGTTCATCTGTGATTTCTATATGAGCTAACGGTCTTGGCCATAAGGCGGCAAAGCTGCCTTATGGGTGTGGTTGGCAGGAGTTATTCTATGGTAGTAGTATAATTATTCTTGATAAATCTATAACTTCTTACCACAGAAGGATTGCTTTCTAAATACACTATTTCTAATGAGTCTCCAATTTTATAATTCTCATTTGTCAGTGTGCCTTCATATTTTTGTCCTGAAACATTGTATTGAATTGTTAAATCTACAGTTCCTTTTCCACCTACTTTCTTATTATTAGTTACGACAGCTTTTGTTAAAATTCCAGTTCTTGATAATCGGTAATTTTCAATTGTCTTTTTTGTTGCCCCATACATGAAAACAGTAGTTAAACCCGCAAAAACAAAATATTGTATCTTTCTCTTCATTTGAAGTTAAATCATACTATCAATCACTGCCAACGTACTGGGCCATAAGGCGGCGCAGCTGGCTTATGGGTGTGGTTAGCACCAAGTTATTTTAAATCTTTTTGCTGATTTTGGTTTTAAAGATTTCTTTTTCGGATACTTTTCCATCCTTTCCAATTGTAAAGTGTGTTATAGTCGAATCTCCTTCGATTAACTCACTTCCATCAACTTGGTCAAATCCAACCATTTCTTCTTCAACTGCGACTGCTTCATAAGTGCTGTCAGAGATAAACCTTCCTGATGACTGAAAAGACCAGCCGCCATCACCACAGCCAGTGGCAACTAAAAATTTGTCAATTGTCTTTCCTTCCTTGTTCTGAATGATGTAGTACAGTAGGTCACAGTAACTGCTCTCATCCTGTGTCAATACTGTGAATTCAACAAATTCTGGATTCCTGCTTTGCCAAGAGTAGAGATAATCTCTGTCGTACCCTTGGCCTATGAACTCTCTTTTCCCGTCTTGCCATACCAGTTTGAATGAGGTACTGTCTAATTCTTTATACTTTCCAATTCTTGTATCCCAATTGAAGGAGTCAATGGCAAATGTGTCGAGGTTGTTGTATTTGAACAGGTTTTGGTAATCTGATAAGGATGCGTTCTTAGTTTGAGGAGCATTAAGAACTATATCTTCTTTTTCATCAGCTACTGGTGTAGAGTCGTTACAGCCTAATAGAAGAAGTATGGCTAAGGTGGCAACAAGATTGTTCTTCATTTATTTGTTTTTATTTGTGCTAACTACTAGATAACAGGAATAAACATACGGTTTATTGTCGAAATTGACAGATAACCGTAACTGCATTAACGAATATACTATATATTATGGACTTAATATAAGCAATTGGTTAAAACAGAAAAGCAGCTCCGAAGGGGCTGCTTTTCCGTTGGAATCCTATCCTAACCAGAATGATTCGGAATAGTGTTGCTGAAAGCCCCTCTTTGGATGTGACTCCAAAAAAGGAATAGGTTTAGCTCACAGGCCCGTCCATTTTATCGGTCTTCTCGGTTTTTATGAAGGACAGGACAACACTAGCGGTCAAAATCAAGGCGATGACAAGCAGCGATATGAAAGTGGGAATCTTGTAGATATCGACCATCACCATTTTCAGGCCTACAAATACCAGTATGATGGCCAACCCATAAGACAGGTATACAAAGCGGTCAACTACGTGGGCAAGGGCAAAATACAGCGAACGCAGGCCCAGTATAGCAAAGACGTTTGAGGTATAGACGATGAATTGGTCTTGCGTGATGGCCAGTATCGCCGGGATGCTGTCAACCGCGAAAATCAGGTCAGTGGTTTCAATCAGTATAAGCACCAGGAACAGTGGAGTCGCATACCGCTTGCCATTGAGTTTTACAAAGAAGTCAGACCCATGCAATTCGTTTGTGACCGGCATCATTCTTCTGAAGAACTTCATGACCGGGTTGTTTGCCGGGTCTATCGCTGTACCCTTCTCCGTAAACATCTTGTAGCCGGTATAAATCAGGAAAAGACCGAAAATGTAGACGGTCCAGTGAAACTGCTGGATAAGGGCAACACCTGCGAAAATAAAGATTATCCTCATGACCAGCGCTCCAAGTATGCCCCAGAACAAAATCTTGTGCTGGTAGATGGCAGGTATCTGGAAATAGCCGAATACAAGCACAAACACGAATATGTTGTCTATGCTCAAGGATTTCTCGATGAGGTAACCGGTCAGAAACTCTATGGCTTTGGCCTCACCAAACCAGTAGTAGATAAGGCCATTGAAAATCAAGGCGAGGCTAATCCAGACGCCCGACCAGGTCAGTGCCTCTTTCACAGAAACGACATGCGCTTTGCGGTTAAAAACCCCTAAGTCTAGCGCGAGCATAAGTAGTACAAAAACATTGAAACCTATCCAGAATGCGGCGGTTACTTCCATAAGTGATTAGTTAATCCAGAAAATTGTTATTCTTGCAGGTGTCTGTCCGAAGAAACCTTTTGTTCGAACGATTTATTTTGTCACATCATATTTGAAGCGCATGGCTTTTGGCATGCTTCCCCTGAAGCTTCAGTTCGCTTGACTGTGGAGCCTAATTGGGTTATCGGTAGTATACCATCCAAACGCTTACCAAATCAGCTCCCGAGAAAATTTAGCTAGAAGCCTTAAGCCGACAAAGGAAAAGCAGCCCCTTCTGGAGCTGCTTTTCCTTTACCTGCGACAGGTATAGACCTATACCTTATTTCAGGCTGCCAATCATGTCTTCAGGCTTCACCCACTCGTCGTACTGCTCGTTGGTGAGCAGGCCGAGCTCAATGGCGGCTTTGCGGAGGGTGGTGCCTTCCTTATGCGCCTTCTTCGCTATTTTGGCGGCATTGTCGTAGCCGATGTGCGGGTTCAGGGCGGTTACCAGCATCAGGGAGTTCTCCAGGTTCTCTTTGATGCGGGCCGTGTTAGGCTCTATACCTACGGCGCAGTGCTTGTCAAACGAGTCGCAGGCGTCGCCAATCAGCTGGGCGCTCATGAGCAGGTTGAAAATCATCACCGGCTTGAACACGTTCAGCTCGAAATGGCCGTTCATGCCGCCTACTGAGATGGCCACGTCGTTGCCAATCACCTGCGCGCACACCATGGTCATGGCCTCGGCCTGCGTCGGGTTCACTTTTCCTGGCATGATAGAAGAACCCGGCTCGTTTTCCGGGATAATGATTTCGGCTATACCTGAGCGCGGACCTGAGGCTAGCAAACGGATGTCGTTGGCGATTTTCATCAGGCTCACGGCCAGTTGCTTCAGCGCACCAGATGTCTCCACAATGGCGTCGTGGGCAGCCAGGGCCTCAAACTTGTTGGGCGCCGTGATGAAGGTATGGCCCGCGTACTGCGAGATTTTCTCCGCCACCAGCACATCGTATCCTTTTGGCGTGTTCAGGCCGGTGCCTACAGCGGAGCCGCCCAGCGCCAGTGTGCTCAGGTGGTCCAGCGTGTTGCGGAGCGCCTTCATGCCGTAGTCCAGCTGCGCTGCGTAGCCTGACAGCTCATGGCCCAGCGTAAGCGGCGTGGCATCCATGAGGTGCGTGCGGCCAATCTTCACCACGTCCATGTACTGCTCCGCCTTGCTTTGCAGCGTGTCGCGCAGCTTCTGCACCATCGGCAAGGTATGTTCCACCACCTTCTTGTAAGCAGCGATGTGCATAGCCGTCGGGAAGGTGTCGTTAGAAGACTGCGACTTGTTCACGTCATCGTTTGGGTGGATTTTCTTTTTCTCGTCCATCAGGTCGCCGCCCAGCAGCACGTGCGCGCGGTTGGCCACCACCTCGTTCACGTTCATGTTCGACTGCGTGCCCGAGCCCGTCTGCCATACCACCAGCGGGAACTGGTCGTTCAGCTGGCCAGCCAGAATCTCGTCGCATACCTGCGAGATGATATCGGCCTTGTCCTGTGGTAGCACACCCAGCTGCGCGTTGGCCTGGGCAGCCGATTTCTTGAGTATAGCGAAGGCCTCAATCACCTCCTGTGGCATCAGCTGACCGCCAATCGTGAAGTTTTCCTTGGAGCGCTGTGTCTGGGCACCCCAGTATTTGTCTGCAGGCACCTCTACAGGGCCCATCGTGTCTTTCTCTACGCGAACTTGCATGTCGGTTTATGTTAGGTTTTAAGGAATATCTGTCAGTGGCAAAACTACAAAAAATATTCTTCTGCGCTTTGGAATCTCCTATTGCACTTAGCCTCCCAGCGCTGCGCAGAGCCTCCGTTACCGGATGACGCGGGTGTCAGACTGCTCCGCCATCAGGGCAATCAGTTCAGGCGTTACGGGTTTCAGGTAGGCCGTGTTCAGGGAGGTATGGTCATCAAAGCTGATGAGGTACTCCCCTTCTACACCCAGGTAGCGTATGCTTTCGATGGCGCTGTGCTGGTATGTGCGCTCCTGGTTGAGCAGGTTGGTCACCTGCACCTGGTTCTCGTCCACGTTGATGTGCCAGCGCATGGCAAACCATATAGCTGCCACCGATAAAGCCAGCATCACCCCGAAAAGGATGCCGTAGATGCGCACGGAGCGGAGGCCCTCCTGCTGCTGCATGTATTGCTTGTACAGGTCATACTCACTGCCCAGGAGCGAGCGCTGCGAGAGGCGCAGCGGCAACAGGGCCAGCGTGAGCCCCAGCAACAGACCCGGTGCAAAAAGCGCCTTGAAGTTAGGGGTGAGCACGAACATGTGCTCCGATGACATGTGCAGGATGCTGGAGAGCATGGCCAGCCCGCCGGCGCAGAAAACGGAAAGTATGGTAGCGAACACATAATAGGCAATGGTCAGCTGCCACTCCTTCTTCTGCATGTACTTGGCCTCGTCGGCGCTGAGCTTGCTCAGCTTGCCTGCCGGCGACAGCCTGCGCAGCGCAAAGCGCACGACGGGCAGCAAGATGGCCACCGCCACGAAACTTATCAGTAAGCTTTCAATTATCTCTAGCATGGGAAATCAGTGTGGCTGTAAAATTAATACGGTATTCTTGATTCTTCAGTAAATTAGTGATTTTACCTGGTAAGGAGGCAGCGGACGCGCAATGGAGGCTTGGGCTCACCTGTAGGGGAGTCGGCAGATAATAAGCCTGCGAAAGATTGCGGCGGATAGCTTTTTTTTATTTATTTTTGATGGTAAATCAATTGAACATGAGCTGTTCACGTCGCTGTTTCAACACCTTTTAGCGGCTTTTCTCAAGCTAACAGCCTGTTCATCTTGTCTATGAAACTCGCCAAGCTGGTATCATTTATCCGGGATTACCTTATAGCGATAGCATCCTTCCTGCTTATCTTCCTGCTTACTATCTTCACTTATTCGGAGACCAAGAAGAAGGCGCTGGAGCGCAATGAGAAGCTGTTCGAGATAAAGGTCGGCCAGGTGACGCAGGCGATAGACCTGCGCATGCGCGACTACATGCAGATACTGGTGGGGGCAAAAGGTCTTTTCATCGCCTCCGATACGGTGGAGCGGGAGGACTGGCAGAAATACTACGCCACGCTGAAGCTGGAAGAGAACTACCCCGGTATACAGGGCATCGGCTATACCCTCTTCCTGAGGCCGAACGAGGTGCCCGCACACGTGCGGCACATCCGCAGAGAAGGCCTGAAAGACTATGCCATCCGCCCGGAAGGGAAGCGCCCTGTCTATACCTCCATCATGTTCCTGGAGCCCATGAACGAGCGCAACCGGCGCGCCTTTGGCTTTGACATGTTCAGTGAGCCTATCAGAAAATCAGCCATGCAGATTGCCCGCGATACCCGGCAGCCCGCCATGTCGGGCAAGGTGCGGCTTGTGCAGGAAACGGGCAAGGATGAGCAGCCAGGCTTCCTGATATACCTGCCCATCTACAAAGACAACGCCGACCCGCAATCCATCACGGAACGGCAGCAGCTCATCAAAGGCTTCATATACAGTCCGTTTCGGGCCAGGGACCTGATGCTTGCCATACTCGACGATGACTTCCGCGACATCGACGTTGAGGTATACGACGGCACCACCCCCACAGAGGAGTCACTTCTGTTCAGCACCGACACCACCCTGCATTACCATTCGCCCAAGAAGCGGGAGCTCGCCACCATGAGCACGCTGAGCATAGGCAACAACACCTGGCGCATCTACTGCTCCCCCAAACCCGCATTCATGCGCTCCGCCGACACCGAGCTTCCCTACTTCATCCTGTTGGGAGGCACGATCATCGGCCTGCTGATGTTCTTCATCATCTGGTCGCTCTCGAACACGCGCCGCTCCAACAGCCTCAAGCAGACCATCACCGACAACTCCACGGCTGCCCTCTTCATTATAGACGCTAAAGGCAACACGACCTTCATGAACCCGGCCGCCGAGGAGATAACCGGCTATACCTTTGAGGAGATGAAGAACAGGTCGCTGCACGAAATGGTGCACCATACCTACCCCGACGGCACCCCTTATCCGGCTTACAAGTGCCCGCTCCGCAACACGCTCCACAACCATACCTCAAAGCAGGTATACGATGAGGTGTTCATCCGGAAAGACGGCGGTTTCTTCGATGTGTCGTGCTCGGTGCACCCCATCGTGGAGAGCAGCAACGACGCCTACGCCATCATCGAGGTGCGGGACATCACTGAGGAGAGACGCGCGCAGCAGGCCATCATCGAGAGCGAGGCCCGCTTCCGCACCATGGCCGACAACGCCCCGGTAATCATCAGCATCATGGACATCTGGAAGCAGAGCGTGTACGTGAACAAGCAGTGGCTCGACTTCACGGGGCGCACCTTTGAGGAGAGCATCAACTTTGGCTGGCAGCAGGTGGTGCATCCAGACGACCTGCCAGCATTCGAGGCATCCTACAGCAAGGCCCTGGCAGAGGAGGACGGCTTTCGGATTGAGACACGCATGCGCCGGCACGACGGCAAGTACCGCTGGATGGTATCCACCTGTACCCCCCGCTTCGGCGCCAACAACGAGTTCCTGGGGCACATCAGCTCCACCATTGATATCACCGAGATAAAGGAGGCGGACCGCAAGGTGAAGCAGAACGCGGAGCTGCTCCAGAAGCTGTTCCTGGAAGTGCCGGCCCTGGTGGGCTTGGTGCGTGCGCCAGACCAGCAGTACGTGTTGGCCAACCCGCTCTACCGCAAGCTGTTTGGTAACAGGCTTTTAGTGGGCAAGACCATGCATGAGGCCCATTCCGGATTGGAGAAGCAGGGCCTGTTGGAGCAGGTAGAGCAGGTGATGGAGACGGGCATGCCCATTGTGGGCAACGAGGTGCCGCTGAAGATAGACCGCCTCAACAACGCCACGCTTTCCGAGGGGTACTTCAACTTGGTGTTCCAGCCGCTGATAGACGGCAAAGGCAAGGCGGAGGCTGTGCTCATCTTCGCCGTGGAGGTGACAGAGCTCGTGGCAGCCCGTACCAAACTGGTGTATACCAACGAGGAGCTCAGCCATAAGAACCTGGAGCTGCAGCGCACCAACAACGACCTGGACAACTTCGTGTACACAGCGTCGCATGATTTGAAGTCTCCTATAGCCAACATGGAAGGCCTCACTGCCCTGCTTCGCGACATACTGGACGGCAAGTTGGGAGACGATGACAAGCAGGTGTTGGATATGCTGGCTGATTCCATCAACAAGCTGAAGCAGACCGTAGCAGACCTGGCCGAAATCACGAAGGTGCAGAAGCAGCTCAATGCCAAGGTAGAGCCTGTTGCTTTTGAGCAGGTGCTGGAGGACGTCACATCCGATATCGAAGGGCTTATCACAGAGGCAGGTGCCACCATTCAGGCGGATTTCCAGGCAAAGGAACTGCTATATGCCCGCAAGAACCTGCGCAGCATCATTTACAACCTGGTGTCAAACGCCATCAAGTACCGCTCTCCTGAGCGCCCTGCTGAGGTGAGGGTTTCCACGCACCACGCGGGCGACTACGTGGTGCTGCAGGTGCAGGACAACGGGCTTGGCATCAAGCAGCAGCAGCAGCACAAGCTCTTCACCATGTTCAAGCGCCTGCACAACCACGTGGAAGGAACAGGTATAGGGCTTTACATCGTCAAGCGCATCATCGAGAACAACGGGGGCCGTATTGAGCTGGAGAGCGAGTTGGGCAGGGGGTCTACCTTCAGGGTGTACTTCAAGCTGGAGCCCGTGCAGGAAGTGGTGTAGGCGCAGCCACAACCCTTGGCAGGTATAGCGGTGGAGGTATGTAAACAGGCCTAAAATATGCTATATTTTGCCTGTCGCGGTGACCGTTTTCCCTCCCGTTATTGTTCTCTATAGCCGGGCTATACCTGTCCGGCAGACACATCAAATCTGACAAACGATAAGCTGAATGGCTAAGATAAAGACATCCTATTTCTGCCAGAGCTGCGGCGCCCAGTCCGCCAAGTGGATTGGCAAGTGCCCTGCCTGTGGCGAGTGGAACACCTATGTAGAGGAAGTGGTGCAGCGCGAGGAACTCACCCCCTCCAGCGTATGGAAGGTGGGCAACACCAGCAGCTCGGCTCAGGTGGCTAACAAGCCCAAACCCATCGCGGACATCAGCTACCAGGAGCAGCACCGCATCCAGACACAGGACCAGGAACTGAACCGCGTACTGGGTGGTGGCATTGTGCCGGGTTCCATGGTCTTGATAGGCGGCGAGCCAGGTATAGGCAAGTCCACACTGATGCTGCAGATAGCCTTGAGCCTGTCGGGCCTGCGCGTGCTGTACGTAAGTGGCGAGGAGAGTGAGCAGCAGATAAAGATGCGCGCTGAGCGCCTCAATGCCCAGACCTCCGACTGCTTCATCCTGACAGAGACCGGCACTCAGAACATCTTCAAGCAGATAGAACAGCTGCGCCCGCAGGTGCTCGTCATCGACTCCATCCAAACGCTCCACTCTTCTTTTATAGAGGCAGGCGCGGGTAGCGTGAGCCAGGTGCGGGAGTGTACGGCCGAGCTGCTCAAGTTTGCCAAGGAGAGCGGGACGCCGGTATTCCTGATTGGCCACATCACCAAAGAGGGCAACCTGGCAGGTCCTAAGATACTCGAGCACATGGTAGACACCGTGCTGACCTTTGAAGGCGACCGCCACATGACCTACCGCATCCTGCGCACCACCAAGAACCGCTTTGGCTCCACCTCCGAGCTGGGCATCTACGAAATGTTAGGCACCGGCCTGCGCGAAGTGAGCAACCCATCCGAGATACTCATCTCGCAGCGCGAAGACGCCTTCAGCGGCATTGCCATCGGGGCGACGCTGGAGGGCAACCGGCCCTTGCTGATAGAGGTGCAGAGCCTGGTGACGCCCGCCACCTACGGCACGCCCCAGCGCACCAGCACCGGCTTCGACGGCAAGCGGCTCAACATGCTGCTGGCCGTACTCGAGAAGCGCGGCGGCTACCGCCTTGGCACACAGGACGTTTTCCTGAACATAGCCGGCGGCCTGAAGGTGGAAGACCCCGCCCTGGATTTGGCCGTCTGTGCCTCCATCCTCTCCTCCTTCGAGGACATGGCTATACCTAGCACCTCCTGCTTTGCCGCCGAAGTGGGCCTGGGTGGGGAGGTGCGGGCTGTGAACCGCGTGGAGAACCGCATCTCAGAGGCAGAGAAGCTCGGGTTCCGGGATATTTATATTTCCAAGTACAACAAGAAAGGAGTGGACTTAAGCAAGTTCTCTATCAATGTGCATGCCTTTGGCCGCCTGGAGGAGGTATTCGGCTCCCTTTTCGGATAAGATTTGTACTTTAAGCAGGAACTTGTTTTATCATTCTCATAAAATCGAGGGAACAGTGGGAACTTGGAATTTTAAACTATATACTTAATGTTCAGCAAGCTAGCTTCCAGTCAAATGGCTACGGCGCATGTACTGGAGGCAGGCTTTTTTTGGACATTTATTCCGATAGTTTATAAAACACTTCTACCCGCCCCGACCTATGAGACAAATGCAACTTCTGCTGTTGCTGGCATTCTTGCTGGCAGCAGACACCCTTTGTGCACAGTCCAAGGCTGTCATCAGAGGGAAAATCCAAAAAAGCCTCTCACAGGAAGTCATCGTTGCCTCTTATCCTTCTCCCCTCCTGCCAGAGGAGGTGCAGTTGGTGGCAAAGCTGGAGAACGGCCGCTTTGAGCTCGAGATTCCCATCACACAACCTACCCTAGTGGAACTGGTGCACGGCAACGAAGAGATACCGGTATACCTGGAGCCAGGCTATGAGCTGCAGCTGTCGCTCCATGGGCAGAAACTCCAGAAGTCGGCCAAGTTCAAGGGGAAAGGGGCCGCCGAAAACAATTTTCTGAGCAGCTACAACCTGCGTTTCGATGAGGAGGAAGACTACCAGCCGCTGCCTGACAACATCAAGCTGCGCGAGCAGGAGTTCCTTTCTTTCCTGAAGGAGCGCAGAGAAGACCAGTTGGCCGCCTTGGAGAAATACACTGATTCAAAGACGGTGTCAGAGACATTCAGGAAGGTGATGTTGGCCGAAATAGCGTTCAGTTACGCCAATGACCGACTCACCTACTTCAGCCTGCGGGAGCAGGTCATCATCAACGACGCCAGCCCCGCCCCCTCTGCAGCTTACTATACCTTCCTGCAGGAGCTAAACTTGAACCAGCCTGAGAACCTGACGAGTATCAGCTTCACTTCCTTCATGCGCAACTACGTGGCATACCTGTCCCAGCAGGCGAACCTGAGCAGCAACGACCGACATTTTTACCGCAAGAGCTACGACTTGGTCAGCCAGCGGCTGTCAGGCGAGTCCCGAACAATGGCGCAGGCCCACCTCATCCGGACTTCGCTGCAGCAGGGCAACGTGCTGCACGCGCCTGCCATGCTGCAGCACTTTGGCCGCACGGCTAACAAGCCGCTCCTGCACGCCTCTCTTACCCAACTGCTTGACAGCTACTCCGGCCTGGGTATAGGCAGTGCCGCACCTGACTTCAAACTGAAAGATGTAGATGGCAACGAGGTTTCCCTTCAGGATTTCCGGGGAAAGGTCATCTACCTGGGCTTCTGGCGCACCAACTGCGGGCTTTGCATGATAGAGCAGCCACACGCTCAGGAACTGGCGCGCAGACTGGCGGCCCATGATGTGGTGGTGATGCACATAGGTGTGGATGAGGATGAGCGAGCCTGGCGCCAGGTAGTGGAGTCCAGAGGCAGGTTCGGGGTGCAGCTGCACCTCAAAGGCCAGGGCGCAGAACTTGTGAAACAGTACGGGCTGAAGGATGTGCCAGCGTATTTCCTCATAGACGAGACGGGCAGCATCATCAGCACCAAGCCCCGCAGGCCAAACGACCGTGAGGTCGAGAACGACATCCTGCAGCACGTGACACGAGGCCGCGCATACGCGAAATAGACATTCCATCCCCCTCTTGAAACCATGAAGCCGCCCGCTGCCTGAGAAGGCGCGGGCGGCTTTCGTTTTGCCGCTCCTTTCTCCCATACCGTCCGCTTAAATAACCGTTGATTTGTTTGGCTCGTAATTAAAGTCCTACCCTCTGCCAATGGCAGGGTGCAGGGAGAAATGATTTTTCAGATATCCCATTTATTTAACAGCAAGAGAAATATGGCATTAATCAACATGAAGGACATTGAGAAACTAATCAATGTTCAGAGCAACACGCAGAACGCACTTTGTATCTCCATCTTCATACCTACCCACCGCGCGGGTCACGAGACACTGAACGGACAGGACCACATTCTATTCAAGAATAAACTGAGGGAAGCGCGTACGCTGCTAGGCAGGCATGATGTGCCTGAGGCCGAGATAGATGCCTACCTGAAGCCTGCTGAAGAGCTTTTGAATGACAACAACTTCTGGCGCCACCAGTCGGAGGGCTTGGCCGTGTTCCTGACAAAAGGGTTCTCGGCGCACTACACGCTGCCTATCCCCATGCCAGATGTGGTATACGTATTAGATAGGTTCTTCCTCACGCCGGTGCTGCCTATCCTGAGCCAGAACGGCCGTTTCTTCATCCTGAGCCTGTACCGCGAGAAGGTGGGTTTCTATGAGGCGACGATTGAGCATATCAGGCCGATTGACATCAGCTCCTTCGTGCCGGAGACCATGACCAAGGCACTCAAGTTCGACATCAAGGGCAAAGACCAGGATTTCGTGCATGCTACCACCACCGTGAACGGCTCCAACATTGTGCACGGCCCGGGCAGTACCAAGGGGGATGAGGAGCACGAGCGCGTGCGGGAGTTCATGCTGGAGATAGACAATGGCCTGCAGCAAATCCTGCACAACGAGACAGAGCCGCTGGTACTGGCAGGTGTGGACCATTACTGCGCCATCTACCGCAACATCAGCAAGTACAAGAACATCGTGCCGCAGAACGTCAACCTGAACGAGTCAGTGGCAGGTATGGGACCGAACACGATTCATGAGAAGGCGGTGGAGCTTGTAAAGCCACTGATGCAGCAGAGCCACTCTGATTCGCTGAGCCGCTATGAGAACGTGGCGGGAACGGGCGTCACCTCCGAGGATATCGCCACCGTGGCGGCGGAAGCAGTGCACGGGCGCGTGGACACGTTGTTCATTACGCCAAATGAGCCTGTCTGGGGAACCTACGATGCCAAGAGTGCTACTGCCGTGGTGCACAAAGACTACCAGCGTGGGGATGACGACCTCATCAACCTGGCCGCTATCAAGACCATATCGCAGGGGGGCAAAGTGTTCGTGAGCAGCTATAACGGCCTGGCAGAGGTGAGCGACGGGAACGGCGGCGTGAAGGCGCTCTTCCGCTACTAGCAGTTGATTGTTTTGGCCTTTAGCGCCGTATAGCATACCTTAGTGGGGCAGCCGAAATGGCTGCCCTTTTTTGCTGTTGACGCGTGCCTAAACGAGCCTTGACAGGTATAGAAGGAACCCAACCATACCCTAGTTCATGAAGCTGCACCTGACGGATAAACTCAATTTCGTGTCGAAGCTCACCCCGCTGCGCGTGTTCAACGCCTTGCAGGTGGTAGGCAGCTACTGGTATTCCCGAATCACCCGAAGGCCGGTGCACTGGGGCGACCCACTCAGCATCTCGTTCGAGCCCACCACCTCCTGCAATCTCCGTTGCCCCGAATGCCCCAGCGGGCTCCGCTCCTTCACCCGGCCCACCGGTATGCTGCAGAGTGACCTGTTCAAGCAGACCATTGACCAACTGAAAGGCAAGTTGCTATACCTGATTCTGTACTTCCAGGGGGAGCCATACCTGCACAAAGGCTTCTTGGACATGGTGAAGTACGCCACCGACAGAGGTATTTACACGGCTACCTCCACCAACGCCCACTTCCTGGATGAGGACACCGCCCGCAGAACCGTGGAGTCCGGCTTGGACCGGCTCATCGTGTCCATTGATGGCACTACCCAGGACACTTATGCCGCCTACCGGGTGGGGGGCAAGCTGGATAAGGTGCTGGAGGGCACGCGACAGGTGGTGAAATGGAAGAAAGAGCTCAACTCCCGCACGCCGCACATCATGTTCCAGTTTCTGGTGGTGCGCCCCAACGAACACCAGATTGAAGACGTAAAGGAGTTGGCGCAGGAACTGGGCGTGGACGAGGTGGTGTTCAAAACCGCCCAAATCTATGACTATGCACAGGGCTCACCGCTTATACCTACCATCGACTATTATTCCCGGTACAAGAACAACGGCAACGGAAGCTACACTATCAAGAACAAGCTGCTGAACCAGTGCTGGAAGATGTGGCACTCCTGCGTCATCACCTGGGACGGCCTGGTGGTGCCCTGCTGCTTCGACAAGGACGCTGAATACCGCATGGGCGATATGAAAGCGCAGTCGTTTCGGGAGGTATGGCGCAGCAGCGGGTATAACCAATTCCGAAAATCTTTGTTACAGTCACGGGAAGAGATAGAGATGTGCCGCAACTGCACAGAAGGCACCCGGGTCTGGGCCTAACAGACCAGCAGGATTGACACAACCATAGGAAGCAATATGACCGATATAAACAGAGCACTGGAGCTGCTGCTGAGTAAACTAGACACCTGGGGAGAGCAACTGGTGCTGATGCTGCCCAACCTGTTCGTGGCGCTCATCCTGCTCATCCTCACTTTTTACGTCGCTCGGCTCATCCGAAACGGACTGGACAAAGTAATTGGCCGCATATCCCACAGCCCGGCACTCAATAACCTGATTTCCGCCCTGCTCTATATGGGCCTCTTGGCAGTGGGCTTCTTCTTTGTGCTGAGTGTGCTGCAGCTCGACAAGGTGGTGGTGTCGTTGCTGGCTGGTGTGGGCATCATCGGTCTGGCACTTGGTTTCGCTTTTCAGGACATAGCCGCTAACTTCATCTCCGGCATCATCATAGCGGTGCAAAAGCCCTTCGGAGTAGGCGACATGATTGAGACAAACGACTATTTTGGGGTAATTGAACGGGTGACGCTGCGAACGCTGGATATCAGGCAGCCCACCGGGGAACTGGTGCGCTTGCCCAACAAGATGGTGTTTGAGAACCCGGTGACCAACTTCTCCATAAATGGATTCCGCCGCATCGACCTGGATGTAGGGGTTTCCTATGCCGAGGACCTAGAGCAGGTGCAGCATATCGTCATAGAGGCTCTGCAGGATGTCAAGAACCGCATGAAAACCAAGGAGGTAGAGGTGATGTTCGATGCCTTCAACGAGAGTTCAATTGACTTCAAGGCGCGTTTCTGGGTTACCTATACCCGGCAGCATGATTTCGTTGAAGCCAAGAGCGACGCCATCATCCGTATCAAAAAGGCTTTTGACCAGAACAACATCGTCATACCTTTTCCCGTCAGGACGTTGGACTTTGGAATAAAGGGAGGGGAAAAGCTGAACGAGCAGCTGGGTATGCTGCAGAAACAGTCAGGGAACGGACAGGCAAAAGAAGGAAACTGAGCCTCGGGAGGAGTAATCTAAAAGAGAAAGGGCCGACTTGAAGCGGCCCTTTTTTTATTTGTCTTTTTTATCGAGGTTCTTGCCCAGGTCTTCCACCTGCTTCAGGAAATCATCTACTTTGGCATCGGCGTAAGGGCCATAGGAGTTGCTGAGCGTGCCTCTCAGCCCGTTGTTCGTCTCAATGGCATAGAGAATGGACATGTCATCCGGGTTGCTCTCTCCTTCGAAACGGTAAAAGTCCACGATGCGGACCTGGTCGGGCGTATAAGTGTGCTTGTCTTCCATGGTGCAGAGTCTGCCTTCGGACGACACTTTGAAGTCAAATGTAAAACCGTCTTTGCGCAGCCGGTTGAGCACATTGACTAAAGACCTTTCTTCTACTTTATCTTGCATAGCGTATAGTTTTAAGGGATATTCTATTTAGGTATAGAACTATACGCAAAAACCGCTTTAGGATATGTAAACAAAGGGAATTATTGCCTCTGAAGGGGCAGTGACAGGCTGTAGGCAGGTATGCAGCAAGAGGAGAGGCTATACTGCCTTCTTGTCCAGTTCTTTCTGAATCTTGCTGAAGTCAATAGCCGAGCAGCCGCCGCAGCCTTTGGCGCAGCCGGCGTCTTTGTTGGGCATGAAACTGCGATACATCGCCCGGCCCATGTAGGCCAACGCTACTAAGAAGATGACGAGAATTAAAATTTCCTGTACCATACGCTCTTATCAACTGCCCAAAGATACAAAAAGTTTAGGAAAGCGGCTGTTTCCAATGCTCTGCTATCGTGTCGAGCATCTCTTGGTGTATGTTGCCGTTGCTGGCCACTATCTCCCGCCCGAAAATGTAGTCCTCGTCCTCCAGGAACTTGGAGACACGGCCACCTGCCTCCTGCACAATGATGGCGCCTCCCGCCACATCCCAGGCGTTCAGATTGAACTCGAAGAAGCCTTCGAAGCGGCCGACCGCCACATAGGCCAGGTCCAGCGCGGCGGAACCCAGCCGGCGCACGCCATGCGACTTGCCCATGAACCCGCCCAGCACCTGCAGGTACTGCTGCGTCAGACCGAACTCATGGTAGGGGAACCCGGTGGCGATAAGGGAATCTTTCAGACCCTCTGCCGCTGACACCTGAATGGGATTGTCGTTCAGGAA
This sequence comes from Pontibacter roseus DSM 17521, assembly GCF_000373265.1. Classification (GTDB taxonomy): domain Bacteria; phylum Bacteroidota; class Bacteroidia; order Cytophagales; family Hymenobacteraceae; genus Pontibacter; species Pontibacter roseus. The sequence continues at coordinate 252,132 of NZ_KB890761.1, read as the reverse complement.
CGCACCGCCTCCTTTGGTGGCGTAAAAGCACTCGTCTTTGTTCACCTCATACACCACGCCCAGCACCACCTCATCGTTTTCCATCAGCGCCACGCTCACCGAGAACAGCGGCAGGCCGTGGGTGAAGTTGGTGGTGCCATCCAGCGGATCGATAACCCAGTTGAAGCGTTCGCCCTTCGTGGTGTCCGTTCCTTCCTCAGTAATGAAACCCGCTTCTGGCAACAGTTCGCGCAGAGCCTCCACCAATTGCTTTTCCGCCTCTTTGTCCACGTACGAGACCAGGTCGTTAAAGCCTTTCATCTCCACTTTGGAGCGGTCAAAGCTGGCTGCTTCGTTCTTGATGAAAGCCCCTACTTTTCTGACGATGATGTTGGTGTTCTGGCAAAGTTGCTGCAGGTTCATAGTTTTGTATTTTTCTGATGCTGTTAGTACGCAAGGTATAGGCGAGCCAGTCCTACGCCTTTACATTTTTATGCAGTGTTTTCTGTTCAGGTCTGTTCTTTTGCACAAGGCCTTTCCCCGTCGCGCCGACAATCAGCAGGAGCGACAGCCAAAGCATGCTGTTGCCAATATATTCTCCGTTCCGTGTGTAAAAGGTCATTTCGCTGTTGGCCAGTATGGTCTGGCGTAAGGAAGCCTCTACCCACCACTCTGAGCGGTCTGTAATCTCACCTTTCTGGTTGATGAAGCCCGAGATACCGGTATTGGCTGAACGGGCGATGCTGCGCCGGGTTTCGATGGCCCGCAGCGTGGCATACTGTAGGTGCTGCTTATAGCCGGGGGAATCGCTCCACCAGCCATCGTTGGTAATCACAAAAATCAGGCTGGCGCCGTTGCGGACGTAGTCAGAAACGAAATCCCCGTAGATGGACTCGTAGCAGATAACCGGAGCGGCGGAGATACCAGGCTGTGTCGCATGCCTGAACACCGAGCGGTAGTCCTGGCTGCCGACGCTGCCCACGGTGCCCCCGAGGTCAATGGCGAGCGGCCCCAGGAACTTGAAGATGTGCGGGTACGGCAGTTTCTCTACCCCGGGTACTAGCTTGGACTTGTGGTACAGGTCTATTTGGCTGTTGGCGTTGATGTGCATACCTGTGTTAAAGGAATCGAAGTAGCCGAAGCCCTCCATGTAGCGCACCGTCGGGCTGGCATCCATGTTGTCGCCATAGAAAGCATAGGAATCCATACCGGCGACCAGCTCCAGGCCAGGGTGCCGCTTCAGGAAAGCCTGTAGCTGCTGGATAGACGAATAGCTGGTGAGTCGGTCTTCCCAATAGCCCTGGTCAATGCGCAAGGCCGTTTCGGGCCATACCACAAAACGGGTGTTGGGCGTAATCAGCTTCTCTGACAGGTCAAGAAGCCGCTGCTGTTGCTCCTCGTAAGGTATGAAGTTGTCGTGCCCGGAGAATTTCTCGCGGTAGGGGTCTATGTTGGGCTGCACCACCACCACTTCGGCCGGCTCGCCTTTCTCGGTATAACTGGCCAGCATAAGGTACGAAATCACAACCGGCACCACTACCAGACCAAGCGGCAGTAACAGGCGCTTCCGTTGTATGGGTCGGGACGGATAATGCTCGATAGCCAGGAAAATGAACAGGTTGACGAGCAGCACCCAGACAGAGCCTCCCAGAAAGCCTGTATACTCATACCACTGCACCCACTGGTTGAGGGTGGCAAAGCCGTTGCCCAGGGTAAGCCAAGGCCAGGTGAGGTCCCAGCTGAGGTGGAACTGCTCAAAAGCCACCCAGTAAACAACGAAGGAGGTATAGCCTACCACGCGGCCCAGCAGCTTTTTGGTGAAGTAGAACGCCATGAGCGGGATGCACTGGAACAGAGCGTTGAAAATCACGGCTGCTATGCCGCCCGGAATAGTAGAATGCATTACCCACCAGGTGGTAAACAGGTTCCAGAGCAGCATGGCCAGGTAGCTGTGCTTAAAGAAGGTATAGCCCGGCGACTTGTGCTGCCCGCTTTCCACAATGAGTTTTTCCAGGTATAGCACCGGCACAAACCCAAAGAACAGGAGAAAGCCGAGCGGCTTGATAGGCCAGCCCAGCCACAGGATGACGGCGCTTGCCAGGGACAGCAGAGGAAGGATATAAGGGCTATTTAGCGCCCTGTACGACAATGACGAATTCACCTTTGATTGCTTTTGTTGTGAAGATTTGTATCAGCTCGTCTAAAGTACCGTTGATGGTTTCCTCGAACATCTTCGAGATTTCACGTGAAACAGATGCCTCGCGTTCGCCTCCAAAGTACTCTTTGAACTGTGAAAGCGTTTTGAGCAGGCGGTGCGGCGACTCATAGAAAATCATGGTGCGCTCCTCCTGCGCCAGACGCTGCAAGCGTGTCTGGCGGCCCTTTTTCAGAGGCAGAAATCCCTCGAAGGTAAACCTGTCGGTACTAAAGCCCGATTTTACCAGTGCCGGCACGAAAGCGGTAGCACCCGGAAGGCACTCTACCTTCAGGTCATGCTTCAGGCACTCCCGCACTAACAAAAAACCCGGGTCAGAAATTCCGGGGGTGCCGGCATCTGATATAAGTGCCATCACCTCGCCCGCCTTCATGCGCTCCGCCAGGTGGGCGCTGGCCTTGTGCTCGTTGTGCAGGTGGTGGCTGTGCATGCGCTTCTCGATGCCCAGGTGCTGCAGCAGCTTGCCGCTGGTGCGGGTGTCCTCGGCCAGAATAACGTCCACTTCCTTCAGTATGCGTATGGCCCGCAGCGTGATGTCCTCCAGATTGCCGATGGGCGTGGGCACCAGGTATAGGTTGGTCTTTTCAGGTTCCTGCATGCAGCAAAGATACTATAGATATTCTGAAAGGTATAGCGGGAAGGTAGGCGGCTCAGGCCCCGGTAGCCATCAGCTTGTCGGCTATGGCATCGATGCGCCGTGCCAGCTCCACATCTTTGGCCGTCACAGTATTACCGGCGTCATGTGTGGTGAGCTCTATCTCCACCTTGTTGTACACGTTGCTCCACCAGGGGTGGTGGTCCAGTTCTTCGGCCACATCGGCCACCTCGTTCATAAAGGCCATGGCGGCTCTGAAATCATTGAACCGGAAGCTGCGCTTGAGTTTGTTGTCCTCTTCTTTCCACATGGGTTGGGTGCTAAGGTATGTCAAGAGTAAACGGCCATTACCTGAATAAGATTGGGGGCCGGGGTAACTAGGCTAAAAATGCCGGCGTATAGTAGGGGACTGCCGTCGCAGTGTCCACTATAAAACTATGAAAACTATGGCAAACAAACCAGAATCCTTACCGCCGCAGAAGCAGGAAAAGCAGCCGGGCGATGAACATAAAATGACCCCACAACCCGAGTACATCCGGGAGAACTACAAGGGGAGTGACAAACTGAAAGGCAAAGTAGCCCTCATAACAGGCGGCGACAGTGGTATAGGTCGGGCCGTAGCCGTGCACTTCGCCCGCGAGGGCGCCGATGTAGCCATCGTATACCTGAACGAGGACAAAGACGCGAAAGACACGCTAGGCCTAATCGAGAAAGAGGGGCGCAAAGGACTGATTATAGCAGGCGACATTGGCGATGAGGCCTTTTGCAAGAAAGCCGTGCAGCAGGCAGTGAAGGAACTGGGCAAGCTAGATATTTTGGTCAACAACGCAGCCGAGCAGCACGAGCAGTCTGACCTGAAGGACATTTCAAAAGACCAGCTGCAGCGCACCTTCCAGACCAACATCTTCTCCATGTTCTACATGACCAAAGCAGCGCTGGAGCACATGAAGGAAGGTAGCACCATTGTCAACTCCACCTCCGTGACCTCCTACCGTGGCTCCGACCACCTCATGGACTACGCCTCCACCAAAGGCGCCATTACGGCCTTCACCAGGTCCTTGTCGGCTAACCTGGCGGAGAAGAACATCCGCGTGAACGCCGTTGCCCCCGGCCCTATTTGGACACCGCTTATACCTGCCTCGTTCGATGAAGACAAGGTGAAGGAGTTTGGGCAGAATGTGCCTCTAAAGCGCCCTGGGCAGCCATCTGAGGTGGCGCCAGCCTATGTTTTACTGGCCTCAGAAGACGGCTCTTACATAACGGGCCAGGTGATACACGTGAACGGAGGCGAGCAGGTAGGAAGCTAGGCTTATTAAACCCATCGGACAGAATTGGAGTAAAACCATGTAGTGGCTCCAGCCAGGAGCAGGATAAAAGCATAACTATGGAAAACCAGGAAAACGATAAACACAATCAGGACCAGCCCCGCAACGGCAACGGACCAAAAGACAGACCAGTGCGCGTCATAGAGGACGACACGACCGACCAGGAACTACGCGCAGGGCACATCATACCAGGCGCTGACCCACCCAAGAATGAGCACCAGCGCGGCGGCTTCGGCAACCGCGACGGCAAGGAGGGCTTCGGCAGCGACACCGCCTCTGAAGGGCCATCCGCCACTGGCGTAAATGACTTCGCAGACGACGGCGTGCCACCACCCGACAACATGCGCACCGAAGAAGAAGGCCGCGGAACCTGATTCAGGAAAAATAAATAGTAAGGAAGCGCAGCGACGCTCTGCCAAAAGGCAAAGCGTGCTGCCAATTGTTGAAAATTAAAAAAGGAGGACATCATGCCATCATACAAGCATACCCAGCCAGGCGGCGAAAACAAAGGACGCCCAACGGGTCAGGGCCAGGACAAGGCCGCAGGTAAACCAGTAAATCCAAACCAGACGAGCGCAGAGCACGACGAGCTCAAGAAGAAGTATACGGAGGGGCCGGATGAGCCGGCAGCAAACGTGCAGACGAATAACCCAAACCGCAACACAGACAAACCCGATTTAGATAACAATACGTATAACTAAGCTATATTTGTAAAAAGCTGGAATAGCACCTGTCCACATACAGGTGCTATTTTTTTACCTCAGCCATACCTTCAACAATACCGCTACAGCCTCTTATGGCCCGATATGCCATCACAGACATCCACGGCTGCGCCCGTACCTTCAGGACGCTCGTGCTGGAGCAACTTCAACTGAAAAAACAGGACGAGCTATACCTGCTGGGTGATTTCGTGAACAAGGGCCCGGATAGCAAAGGGGTGATAGACTTTGTACTGCATCTGCAGAAGCAGCACTACCAGGTGCACTGCCTGCGCGGCAACCACGACCAGATGCTGCTCCAGTCCGCCTCCAAAGGAGAAGCCGCCTTGAACCTATCAGAGCAAGAGAAAAGGCTGGTGCTGCAGAGCTTCGATATACACGACTTCAAAAAGCTCCCCCCGCTATACGCTAATTTCCTGGACTCCCTTCCCTACTACCTCGAACTCCCCGATTATTACCTGGTGCACGCCGGCTTCGACTTTCACCAGGAAGACATCTTCAAAGACAAAGACGCCATGCTCAACATCCGCAATTATGAAGTGGACTGGGAGAAGCTGTCGGGCAAGCAGTTAGTGCATGGCCATACCCCCACCCCACTGCACAGCATCAAGAAGAGCGCCTCTCATAACAACTCCAAAATCAACCTTGACGCCGGTTGCGTCTACTACCGAAACGCCTCCTACGGCAACCTCGCCGCCCTGGATTTAGATTCAAAAGAGCTGTCCGTTCAGTGCAATCTAGACCGCCCCTACTTCGTGCGGAGGAAGAACTAATATGAATTTATATTAATATTCGAATTTAATTTTTTATTAATACATGTATCTTATAAATATAGAAGAGATGTTGATAAAAAAGTCGGTTTAAATGCAGGAAATTGATTTATCTATATTTAATATTGCTTTACACTCACAAGAGTTGATAGGAGATTAAGATTCAGCGCAGGCTGGCTTAACACCTGTCAGCAGAAGCCAAAGCCGCAGTGGGAAAATCAATTATCTTGGTTTTTCAGTCATAAAAAATGCTGCTCCTGGTTTCTACTTCTGATGAAGCCGCCGCCATAACTACAACAAACTTAGTTTCTTTTGCAACGCTTACCAGTAGCCGGTCAAGCTGCTGCATATGTTTTTAGTATAGAACTTTCAATCCTTACATTTTTTATGAAACACGTTTACAGTTCAACTTTAGCCACAGCACCTGCCTGGTCTGGCATCACTGCCTTAGCAACGGTGTTGAGTGGCGCGAAGAAAATTTTCACCTTGATGCTGCTAGTCTTTTTCCTGCTGGTGAGCGGGGAGGGATTTGGGCAGACAACATTTATCGCTTGGAAAGCTATAAAAGGCGGTGGTAAAGATGGTGGTGTAGCAAACAACAGTTGGAGCAATCCTGAAGTTTGGGGACTTCCTGCCAAAGCTAACCCAATAGCGGGCATAGATTTTCCTGGAGCCAATGATATAGCCAGAATTGAGCAGTCAGCTGCTGTTGTTGTAGATGGTGAGCACTCCTGCCTTAACCTACAGTTAGATGCCAAAACTGGTGGAGGTACACCAGGACTTACTTTAGCCACGGGAAGCAAATTGACTGTACAAGACTTAGATATTCTAGTTGAAAATAATGGCACCAACGCTAAAGCTGCTATAAGTATTAGCGGAACCTTAGTTGTGCAAGGTGAGGTAGAAATAGGTACTGGAAAGTTTGACTTTATCTGCAACACATCAAGTACTGTAGAGTACCACGGTACTACCAATATAATAGCACCTCAAACAGTGCAAGATAATAAAACACAGGCTGTAGAAGGCAACTACTTTAACCTCAAAGTTGTAGGAGGATTGGTAAAGACGCCACGGAATGTGACAGTTGAAGGGGAGCTTAGCCTTCTAGAAGGCGGAAAGCTGTCGACAATTTCTGATGCAACTACAAGCACTCCCTCAACAATGTACACACTCACGTTAGGAGAGAGTGCAAGACTGACTTCATTGGAAACTGCAAATGAATATATCACAGGTAGAGTAAGAGCCGAACGTTCTGTTGCAGCAGGTACAACTCCAAATGATTTTGGAGGTATAGGCGTTGCTGTAACACATTCAGCAAACTCTGCCCGTAACATTGTTATTACAAGAACAACCGGTACCAAGCTTTCTGTACAGGAGCAAGGCACTACAATCCCCAAACTGTCGGCTAGCCGCTACTTCCAGGTCAGCGCAGGCAGCACCGGACAAGCTGCCACTAGTGCGGACATAAAATTTAATTTTTTGGCACACGAACGTATTGCCACAGAGCCGAATTATGGCTTGTATAGAGAAACAGCAACAGCGGGCACTTTCTCAATGGTATCAAATATAAGCGAACCCTTGAATACAACCTTTAGTGCAACAGGAGCACCTATTCCAAGTCTATACACAATAGCCCCTACTCCGGCTCCAATTCCCCTCCCGGTAGAGTTGGTGTCGTTCAAGGCACAGCGGCACGCGCAGGGGGTGCAGCTGACGTGGGCGACGGCCTCGGAGCAGGACAACAGCGGCTTCGAGGTGCAGGTGTCCACGGACGCGCGCGCCTTCCACACGCTGGGCTTCGTCAGGAGCGAGGTGGGCACCACGTCGATGGCGCAGCGCTATACCTTCCTGGACACCAGGGCCGTGTCGGGCACGCGCTACTACCGCCTGGCCCAGGTGGACCTGGACGGCACGACCACCCTCTCCTCGGTGCAGGCCGTGTCCCTGGACGGCGGCAACGGAGCAGTAACTGCATACCCGAATCCCTTTGAGAATGTGATAACCGTTAAACTGAACGGAGGCGATACCCGCAAGGTACACACTATCCTCTCCAACGCTCATGGGCAGGTCATCCTCAACCGCCAGCAGGAGGTGACCGGCACCACCCTCACCATCGACACCGGACACGTGACCCACAAGGGCATCTACATCCTGCACGTAATTGAGAGCGACGGCACCAAGCACACCTTCAAACTCATGAAGAACTAAGAACTTAAGGTATAGCTTTAAAAGGAGAAAGGCCCGCAGCGGATGCTGCGGGCCTTTCTCCTTTTAAAGCTATACCTCCTCCTCCAACTATACATCCCAACAGCTATCGCAACAGCGGGCTGCCATCACAAACATTGCTCTGCTGTTAAAGTAAAGTAATGTAGGACTCTTGCTCCTCCTTCCTCCTATATAGACTCCGTTGCTTTAGCAGTCTATCGACATGTGTTTGAATTCAAAGCTGTCTTTCCCATTGGTATTGGCACTCAATTGGCGCGACTGCAAGAAGGGATAAGATGGGCTTGTGCACAGCCTAGTTCATGCGTCATGACTGCGCCGATTCACTCATCCACTGCCGTAGTATGAGTTTCCACCCATATTACCACCCTAATTGAAGAGTTTTAGAACTAATTTTAAAAATTTTTGCATCATGTTATAAAAAAACTTCCCATTGTTATAGGTAATGGAGAAACAAATATATAATATTGCCTTATTATAATATTTAATTTAATACATGCGCTATTCAGCCAAATAAATCTGCTGAATACTCCAGTATACAGGTAAGCAACTAGCACTCAAAATCACTGCTTTTATAGGACTTCAGGTATAAAAAGTAGCTAGCAAAGGCTTGCTGTGATTGGTGGTAAAGTTAATATGTATTAAAGACCACTTTGAGCAGCGCTCGCCTATTAATCAATACAGATTACCAATAGATATAACCGATATTTGTCATGAAACACTTCTACAATTTAGAGTCTACCATCTCTTGTGCACGCCCTGCTCTTAAAGCAGTGGGAGTAGTGCTAAGCGGCAGAACGAGGCTCTTTTCTCTACTGTTACTGGTTTTATTCCTTCAACTGGGTACAGCAGCGTATAGCCAAGTGGTACCGTTGTATGGACCAAATGCTTTTGATAGTAGTGCAGGTTTGAGTATACAGGGAATAAGTCGAGGCGGCATTGGAGTATCAGGAGGACAATTACAGGCATTGACAGTAAATGGCAATGAACCAGGCTATAGCGGTTATGTCGTTATCAGTTCTCATCCGTTGACTTTAAGAGCAGGCTATACCTATACCGTGTCGTTCCAGGCACGTGCAAATAACCAAAATGCAGCAGCATCGGGGAATATAGAGGTACTTCAAGGTAGTAGTATTGTTGAGGCTGGAAGCGCTAGCGGAACTGCAAAGGGTAGTGTTGCAGTAAACAAAAACTCAGAGCTTTCCGGCTATGCCATTACCTTCACTGCACCGAATACTGAGAACAATCAATACATAGCTCTGAGGTTGTTTAGCCAAGCAAATGAAAATAATTCGCATCTGTATCTGGATAATTTATCCATTATAGAATCTTGCGAGCCACCTGCACCGCAGGTGGTCCCAGCCAGTAGTTGCTCTGCTGCTACCTTTACCCTAACGGTTGCAGGAAATACAGCAGGCGCGAGTTATCGCTGGTACACTGCCGATGGCACACTGATTAATGGACAGAACAAGTCTACTTTAGAAACAGGCCAAATTTCGATTTCAACTACTTACTACGTGTCCAGGGTGAATGGTAACTGTGAGAGTGACAGAACTCCTGTAACGGTGCTTGTTGGTAATGTTCATGCTCCAGTCGTAGCCACTACAGAGGACTGTCCATCAGGGAATGTAACGTTGGTAGCGAGTGGTGCCGCGCCAGGTGATACTTATGTTTGGTACGACGCAAGTGGAGCTGTAGTATCAGGAGCAGTAGCTGTTGGTACTACATCAAGGTTGGAAAGAAAGAGAGCAAACCAGAGCGGGGGCTATACTGTAGAGATAGTAAAATCGGCTGCGGCAGGAGGATGTAGAAGCTTGCCGACTCCCGTGCACGTCATGCATCAAGGAGAGACCGTAGGTACACCTGGTGTAGCGCCAGCAGGCCGTTGTGGTGCAGGTGCGGTTACGCTCTCAGCTACAGGCGCGATACCAGGCGAGGATTATCTCTGGTATACCAGCTTGACCGGAGGGACAGCTATACACAGAGGAGCCAGCTACACCACCAGCACCTTACCTGAAGGCACAACCTATTTCTATGTGAGCAAAGTAAACAATGCATTGGGATGCGAGAGTGTAACCAGAGCTACAGTGCCAGTCACTGTAACACCTTCTGTCCAAGCTGCCGGCAGCATCATAGAACCATCCGGAATGGAAGCAGGTAAGTCTGCAACTTTTACCTTTACATCTAACATACCTGCAGCGGAAATCGAGGCTTATCAGTGGCACTACCAGATTACGGGTTCTACAGATTGGGTACAAGGGGCCAATACTCCTGCCTATACCATTCAGTCGATGCCAGGGAATATTGATGCACTCAGATTAGACCTTACGATTCGGGAGCAGTACTACTCCTGCTATTCTAATGTGATTGCACCAAATAGGATTTACCGCATTACTAATACAAGTATTGTTCCCCTCCCCGTAGAGCTAATCTCCTTCAAGGCGCAGCGGCACGCGCAGGGGGTGCAGCTGACGTGGGCGACGGCCTCCGAGCAGGACAACAGGGGCTTCGAGGTGCAGGTGTCCACCGACGCGCGCGCTTTCCAGAACCTGGGCTTCGTCAGGAGCGAGGTGGGCACCACCTCCATGGCGCAGCGCTACTCCTTCCTCGACACCAGGGCCGTGTCGGGCACGCGCTACTACCGCCTGGCCCAGGTGGACCTGGACGGCACGACCACCCTCTCCTCGGTGCAGGCCGTGTCCCTGGACGGCGGCAACGGAGTGGTGGCGGCCTACCCGAACCCGTTTGAGGAAGTGGTGACTGTGAAGTTGAACGGTACGGAGCCGCGTAAAGTGAAGGCCACGGTGATGAATGTGCATGGGCAGTTGATTGCAGACCAACTTATCGAGACGTCGGGCAATACGGTTACTGTCAACACGGCGCACGTGACACAGAAAGGCATTTACTTCCTGCACGTGGTGGATAGTGACGGCACTAAGCACACCTTCAAACTCATGAAGAACTAAAATCTCAAGGTATAGCTTTAAAAGGAGAAGGGCCCGCAGCATCTGCTGCGGGCCCTTCTCCTTTTAAAATGCTGGCTGATTATTCTGCTATCATCAGCTTAAAGGTCTGGACTCCTTTTTCCGTGATGATTCTGCCGATGTAGATGTTGTTCGGGCCGATGCTGCGCTTTAGCTCATAGTTGAGTTCCTGCCCGGCTTGGACCTCCCCTTTATGCAGCTTCAACACCACTTTGCCATTCATGTCCAGTATATCAATAGTGATGTTGCCCTTCTCTTTGGTGATGACGTGTAGCTGTGACTGGCTGGACATCGGGTTAGGGAACACAGATACGATAGCCCCCTCGGTTGACTCCTCTTTCGCATCGGTTGTTGGGCTGTCGCTGCAGTCACCTACTACACATCCGTGGTCTAAGTGAGCCTGCACAGCTTGGGGAGCGATGCAGATTGGCTTTCCTTTATGACACACCACTACCTTTTCCTTCTTGTTACCACAACGCACATCCTTTACAAACACCGTTACTTCATCTGAACTGGTACAGCCAAATGCATCGGTCAAGGTTACGGTATAGGTGGTAGTAGTGGTGGGGCAAACCTTGATGGTCTGGGTAGTGGCTCCGTTGCTCCAGCGGTAGGTATAGGAGGTGCCTTCTGCGCTTGCAGTAAGCGTGGCGCAGGCTGCGGCAGAATTATACCCTACCGTCACCGTCTGGTCAGGGCCAGCATTCACAGCGGTAGGCGCTACAACCGTTATACGTTGCGATGCGGTGCTGCTGCATCCTGACTCGTTAGTGTAGGTATAGGTGATGGTGTGTGTGCCTACTCCCGCCACTGCAGGATGGAATGAGCCATTAGTAACCCCGGTGCCTGTATAATTGCCTCCAGCCGGAGAGCCCCCTGACAAAGCAAGAGGAGAAGCGCTTGCGCATATGGAAGACGTGGGCAAGGCAAATATAACATTAGATGAAGCCTGAGTAGTCAGTTTAACTTGCACCGGTGCGCTGGTGCATCCCTTGGCGTCCTTCACCACAGCTGAGTAAGTGCCGGCAGCCAGTTTGTCGAATGTAGCAGAGGCCCTGAAGCTGGTACCACCGTCTAAGGAATAGGTATAGGGGGCTGTACCGTTTGTGCCTGTGAGGGTTACTTTGCCGTTGCTCCCTCCTGCGCATGGGGCAGAATTTATCGTGTAGGTAACGCTTGTAGCGCATACCTCCTCCTTCTTTTCAACCACGTTGATATACACCGTCATCTGAGCGGAAAGCGGCACGATGTCAGAGTCAGTGGCTACAAACTGCACAGCATACCTGCCCAGGTCTTCGGCTTTGGTTGCCCAAGTGAAGGTGCCCTTAGCTGCATTGCCAAACACAGACTGTGCAAAGGTGGCTCCTTTCTCTAAGAGCGAGCTATTCGCATTCAATGCTATGTTCTGTTGCTGGGCATCCTGAGCAGACACCTCAAAGGAGATGGTCTGGCCTTGGGTCACATACTGCTCCTCTACAGAGGTGAAAACAGGAGGTGTATTGTCGCTGGAGGTGATGTTCAGTATGAAGTCGCGGAGTACGAAAGCCCCAGTGAACTCACCGTTTATTTTCTCCCGGAGCTTTACGTTTACCAACCACAAGCCCTTCAGCGGCTTTTCCCAGCTGATGATGCCATCGTTGCTGATGCTGAAGCCGGTCTCCTTCATCAGTTTGTATGGGTCGCCTGTCAGCCCGTAAGGAATCTCCAGCGAATACTCCTGCCCATGCCCCTCCGCGTCTTCCATGTTCATGTTGAAGCTGATGGCGCTTTCCACGTTGTAGTTGAAGATGGGCAGGTCATAGAACTGAGGCGAGGAGCTTACGGCATCGGGATTATAGTTCACTGCTGCAAACAAGCCACTTTCCTCCGCCCCAAAGTTAGAGCCATTGGCCCGGCAGCAGCTTTTCCAGGAGATTTGGTACAAACCAGGCTTTGACCAGGTGATGCGCTGCCGCTGGATGTGCTCTACCGTCATGCCGTCAGGAAGCAGTGTTTTTGACACGGTGGTGGTGCCTGTGTTGATAGTAGGCGAGCCTTCGTAGCTCAGTACGACGCTTCCTACTGCATCTTTGTCCCAATAGCCCTTTGTAGTCATCTCATACTGCCCGTTGCCCAGGTACTTGTAAGTTACTTGCCCACCTTTGAAGTGGGAAGCCACAGCAGGCACGCTTAATAGTACAAGAAACAGTAAGGTAAGCATGCTCTTTAGCAATAGACTTTCAGAAGGGCGTAATGGTACTGTTTTACCCCTACTTTTTTCTTGGTGAAGGGGGAGTGAGTGTTGTAAAGGTTGTTCCATAGGTTTAGCGATTTTAAGTGATACAATTCTATTATTGAAATTTTCTAATACATTATTATTCGCTTTTGTCAGCTTAATATTAGGGAATCTATTGGGTTTTATATATATATACAAATCATTATGTTATAATATTTACAATATGTTAGCTTCGTTATAATTAAAACTAACAAAATCAAATAAGGCCACTATAAAACATTGAGAGCAGGCCTTCACTGAGCTGGCAATTGGATTGCAGGAATAACTATCGCGTTAGTGGTATAACAGATGATGGGGCGCCTTCATTAAACAGCCAATAGGCTACAAAGTATGTGGAAGGAATTTCCGAGTTTATATGGCAGTAAATTGGTTATTGGTTTAATCCTAAATTCTACAAGTGGATTATCTGATAATATTTATATATAAGTTTTTGGTAAATATGTTTGCCTTTTGTATTAGCTTTGCATTATATTTATCAACAGTAAGTAAGGCATTAGGAGCTGAAAGCCACTTTTGGAGAAGAAAGCTCTCAAAGGAATTGGCCCGGAAGCCGAAAGCCAAGGAAACATTAAGCATTATCAATTCATTATTTATTTTTTTCGGGTTATTTAATCGCTACGCTATGGCACAAACTTCTACCCTTATCTCTTCCTTTTTCAAAGGGAAAACTTTAACGAGGCTACTGTTGCTTCTGTTCTTCTGTTTAGCAGGAGCAGTACAAGCCTATAGCCAAGTTGCCACGTTGAACACAAGCTATGGAGGTCCGTGGAGTAACATCGATAAAGATAAAACACCAGGCTGGGTTTCTACTAAGCTAGGCGTGGACAAGGAGTCGATTAACATGGGAGAAAGCGAGGCAGGCGGCTCGGCAAGCTTTGATAAAAAGGGCTCTGCTATAGAAATAACTTTTGATGATATAGCCGGGCTTGTCACCTTCTGGGTAAGATCAGAGGGGAATCGAAATTTTACTGGTGCAACTATAAGTGTATTTGAGAAGGCTACTGGGGGTGATTATACTTTGGCTGGAGATAGGTTTATTCAAAAAACAAATACTACTACAGGGGAGAAAGTTACCTTCAGCTTGAAACCAGAGACTAGAACTGTAAAGATTGAATTATTAAATATCACATCAGGAACAATCGTAGTGGATGATGTTCATGTTATGAAGGCAGTACCAAAAATAAACATCAAGCAAGGAACAGCAGATATATTAAGTCCAGATGGCAGGTATTCTTTTGGAAGGATTCCAGTAGGTTCACGAAGCCAGGCTGTTGTATTTAGTATTGAGAATACAGGAACGGCTGACCTACTTCTTACAGAAACTCCTATCATTGACATATCTGGTGTAGATGCTTCCGAATTTGAACTAGACTTTACCGCAACAAATGCAGTGATACCTCCTGGTGCTAGTACTACTTTTAGTATAGCTTTTAGGCCAACGAAAGAAGCTTTAATGTCTGCAACTATAACTATTGCAAATAATGATGAAGAAATAAACCCCTACATTTTCACAGTAACTGGTGAAGGCTGGCTTTGCCCTGAGACTAAAGAACTTGATGTATATGATGGTATAGTTGGAAGCCAAATCTATGTGCATGGTTCTAACTTCAGCAGAACATCAAGAGTAACTGTTGGAGGGGTAGATGCAAACTACTATGTGGAAAGTGATAACCTTATAGATTTACAGATTCCTGAAGGAGCTCAGTCAGGTCTTATTATAGTCTATAATGCTGTTTGCTCTAGCCAAGGGATAGAGTTCACAGTAAAGCAACCTCTCATTACGATATCTAAATCTGATATAAGCATAAGTGCGAATGTTGGGGAAAGTATTGTTGAACAGTATCAGGTAAGTGCAGAATTTCTAAATGCAGGAGCTGGTGTGTCGTTGGAGATGAGTAGTGAAACAGGGGTGTTCACCATATCTAAAAGCATTGATGGTCCTTTTTCAAGTTCTATAATTATCAACGATAATATTATTGTGGATGGAGAGGTTAATGAGGAGGGGGAGTTTATTAATATTGTTAATCGAACATTAGCACCAATTGATATCTGGGTAAAATATACTCCTACTTCGGCAGGCAACACAACTGCCTCTATCACCCATGAAACATCCAACGCTGAGACTAAAACGCTCAATATAAACGCTACTGCGACAGTAGCACCGCGTAAACCAGTAATTACTATCTCAGAAACAACCATGAACCTGAGTGCTGCTGTGGGAGTTACTGACAAGAAGCTGTACCAAGTTAGTGCAGTAAATCTAAACGATGGTGCCAGTGTGACAGTGGACGTGAGTGGTGCCCTTGGAGCCTACACTATCTCTAGAAGCGAGAATGGTCCATTCACTAAAACGCTTGTGTTCACCGATGAAATTGTAGACAATACCTTGCAGTCATCTGAGATTTGGGTACAATTCGCTCCGACAGTTGCTGGTAACTCTACTGCATCTATCACTCATGAATCAGCGGATGCAGAAACCAAGGTGCTTGTTATCAATGGTGTAACTCCTTCTACCCCTCTCCCAGTAGAACTTATCTCCTTCAAAGCGGTGAAGCAGAATGATGCGGTGGCGCTGACTTGGGCAACGGCTTCGGAGCAGGACAACAACTACTTCGATGTAGAAGTGTCTGAGGGTGCGCAGGCTGAGTTTAAAGCAGTAGGTAGAGTGCATAGCAAAGTGAACACTACTTCCATCAAGCAAAATTACCAGTTCCGCCACATGGGCAGCTTCACCGGCACACGTTACTACAGACTGAAGCAGGTGGACCTAGATGGCACGTTCGAGTACAGCAAAGTAGTAGCTGTGGAATCAAGAGGTATAGGAATGACGGCAGGCGTAAAGGTATACCCTAACCCAGTTACGCCAGAGTCTAAGCTGGTATTCCCGGCTGCAGAAGCAGGCAAGCTGAACGTGACAGTGCTGAACATGAACGGCTCCAGAGTAGACAGCAAGTCGTACGACATTGAAGCTGGCGAAAACAGAATCGAGCTGAACTTGAGCAGCAACCTGCCAGCCGGCATCTACATCCTGATGACGGAGTTCAACGGAAAGACAGAGCAGGTGAAACTGATAAAGCAGTAACATCTACCTCACAAGGTATAGGAAAGCCCGCCAGTCAATGGCGGGCTTTCTTTTTGCGCCATACCTATCGGCACCCAAAAGAAAAAGGAAGAGCAGTAAAATCCAGTCGCTGTGGCAGCGGCGTATATAAACTTTTGAAACATTGGTTTATTCCGGTGCAAGCTTTAATTTTGGAGGATTCACAAAACCATAGCAGCAATGAAAAGAGATACAGCCATTTTCGACCTGATTGCCAAGGAAAAAGAGCGCCAGATGCATGGCATCGAACTGATTGCCTCCGAGAACTTCGTGTCGGAGCAGGTGATGCAGGCCATGGGCAGCGAAATGACCAATAAATACGCGGAAGGGCTTCCAGGCAAGCGCTACTATGGTGGCTGTGAAATCGTAGATCAGTCAGAGCAGTTGGCCATTGACCGTGCCAAAGAACTGTTCGGCGCCGCTTGGGCCAACGTGCAGCCGCATTCAGGGGCACAGGCAAACGCGGCGGTGATGCTGGCCGTGCTACAGCCTGGCGATAAAATCCTGGGGTTTGACCTTTCCCACGGCGGTCACCTGACGCACGGATCCCCGGTGAACTTCTCTGGCAAGCTATACCAGCCTTCGTTCTATGGCGTGGAGCAGGAAACTGGGCTAATTGATTTTGATAAAGTAGTAGAGTCCGCTCGACGCGAGAAGCCGAAGCTGATTATCTGCGGAGCCTCCGCCTACAGCCGTGACTGGGATTACAAGCAATTGCGGGCCGCTGCCGATGAGGTGGGCGCACTGCTGCTGGCCGACATTTCCCACCCATCTGGCCTAATTGCCAAAGGGCTGTTGAACAACCCATTTGAGCATTGCCACATTGTGACGACCACTACGCACAAAACGCTGCGTGGCCCAAGAGGCGGTATGATTATGATGGGGAAAGACTTTGAGAACCCATTCGGTCTGAAAACACCAAAGGGTGAAACCCGCATGATGTCGTCTCTGTTGGATGGCGCTGTGTTCCCTGGAACGCAGGGCGGGCCACTGGAGCACGTCATCGCTGCCAAGGCGGTGGCGTACTTTGAAGCCCTTTCTGATGACTATACCTCCTACATCCAGCAAGTGCAGAAAAACGCACAGGCAATGGCTGCCGCCTTCGTGGAGCGCGGTTACAACATCATCTCAGGTGGTACAGACAACCACATGATGCTGATTGACCTGCGCTCGAAAGGTATAACCGGCAAACTGGCTGAGAACACACTGGTGAAGGCTGACATCACCATCAACAAGAACATGGTGCCGTTTGATGACAAGTCACCATTCGTGACGTCTGGTATGCGTGTGGGTACGGCTGCTATCACAACACGAGGCCTGAAAGAGAACGATATGGCCCGCATTGTGGAGTTGATGGATGACGTGCTGACTAACCATGACAACGATAGCAAGCTAGAGGCGGCGCGCAAAGAAGTGAACAGTTGGATGAAGCAGTACCCGCTTTTCGCTTACTAAAAATTGACAAACGGTATACAGAGGGCCACTAGATAGATGGATCAACCATATTTGGAAGAAGGAGAGCAGCAGCAGGAGATGTCCTTTGTGGACCACCTGGAAGAGTTGAGATGGCACCTTATCCGTTCTTTAGGCTCAATTCTCGTTTTTGCGATAGCGGCTTTTCTGGCTAAGGAGTTCGTGTTTCATGACATAATCCTGGCTCCTTCCCGGCCGGACTTCTTCAGCTATCAGTTCATGTGCGAAGTTGGGCAGAAAATGGGCTCTGATGTGCTTTGCATCACAGAATTGGGCTTTACGATACAAAGCCGGCAGATGAGCGGGCAGTTCGCGATGCACATCATGGTGTCGCTGGTGCTGGGTTTGGCCTGTGCCTTTCCGTATGCCTTCTGGGAGATATGGCGTTTCGTGAAGCCAGGTCTGTACCCGCAGGAGCAGAAGAACTCGCAAGGGGCTGTGTTCTGGGTCTCTATTCTGTTCATGATGGGCTTGCTGTTTGGCTACTACGTAGTCTCTCCTATCTCCATCAACTTCCTGGCAGGCTATCAGGTAGACCCTTCTATTGTCAATGAGTTCGATTTGTCCTCATACATCTCTACCCTCACTACGCTCTGCCTGGCCTGTGCCATTATGTTCGAGCTGCCGGTTATCGTATACTTCTTTACCAAGGCTGGCCTGCTCTCACCGGAGATTATGAAGCTGTACCGCCGTCACTCCGTCGTGGTGATTCTGGTTGTTGCGGCCATCATCACTCCCCCAGATGTGATAAGCCAGTTGCTGATAGCCCTGCCGCTCATCATACTTTACGAAGTTAGCATACGGGTGTCCGGGTCCATCATCAAACGTGATTTGAAAAAGTTAAACGAAAACAACTCTTAAGGTATGGCATACAAGATAGCGATAGGCGGTGATCACGCCGGCTTCACCTACAAAGGCCTCTTGAAGGAACAGTTGGCTGCGGCAGGCCACGACGTGATGGACTTCGGCCCAGGCTCAGATGCCTCCGTCGATTACCCCGACCACGTGCACCCGCTTGCCAAAGCAGTTGTGAGCAAAGACGCTGACTTCGGCATCCTGATTTGCGGTAGCGGCAACGGCGTGGCCATGACGGCGAACAAGTACCAGGAGATACGGGCAGCGCTGTGCTGGAAAGCAGAGCTGGCCGAGCTCGCCCGGCAACACAACAACGCCAATGTGCTGTGCATACCTGCCCGCTTCGTGTCGGAGCAGGAGGCGGCGGACATGGTGCGTGTGTTCCTGGAGACAGACTTTGAAGGGGGGCGCCACCAGAACCGCGTAGACAAAATTCCGGTTTGCTAAAGGTATAGCAACAGCGATTTAACGAGACTTTCTATAGACTGCCGCTGTCTGTGTGGGCGCATATACCCCGAAGACGGACGGCAGTTTGTGTTTCAGCTGTGGCATCAGGCCGGCTTGGTCCACAATGTAGGCTGGCGACTCTTGTCGGAAGTTCAGGTATAGCTCATACACGGCCTGGTACTCGTCTAGTCGCCCGAAGTGCCGCTGCGAGAGCTCCCAGTTCAGGTATGGCGTGGCCGGCTTGTTCTGTTCATAGTAACTATAGTCATCCCCCAGCACAAGCACGGTGCTGCCCGTCATCATTTCAGGCTGCTGTCGCTGTGGCAGCAACAGCCTTGAATCGTCTACCTGCACAAGTCTGTTGATGCCGAGCGGCTCCCGGTAGCGTAATAGGAGCACTCCACCTAGCAATAGGAAGAAGTATAGGTTCAGAATCCATTTTTTGGTGCGGCTAGCGAAGAGAAACTCTCCGAAGTAGGCAATAGGCGGCAGCATGACCAGGAAAGTCCCCACTGATATCTCCTGCCGCGTGAACACTAGCACGGCACTCACTAACAGCCATACCGTCATCAGTTGTTGGAATTTATCCTGAAACACGAGCCGCTGCGGCAGCGAAGTGGTACTGATGAGAGAGAGCAGCAGGAGCAGGCCCGGCAGCAGCAACGCCTTGGCCAGGTGAGCAGGCGGCAGCAGCGTGCTGATTTGGAACTGCCAGGGCTGCAGCAGGTGCATCTCCAGGAAGTAAGAGGCGGTGTTGGTGTACAGGTAGTACGTCACCAGCAACGCGTACGGAAAAGCGAAACCGCACAGCATGAGCAGGAAGCTGCGGAACGTGTTCGATGAGAAAAGCACTACCCCAAAGGCCGCCACCAGCAGGAACAAAGCCAGCGGCAAATAACAGAGCGCAGCCAAACCCACCATAAAGCCCCCTACAAACAGGCGGTTATTGTCCAGGCCTTCGCGAGAAATGGTGATGATGTAAGGCAGGGAGAAGATGATGAACGTGTTGCCGATGAGCAGCGGCGTCAGCATGTCAAACTCAAAGGTGATGCTGCCCATGAGCAGGTAGAGCAGGGCCGGGATGTAACCTTTGCCTGCGTATACCTGGTAGCGGTTGAGGGTAACATTGAAGAAGACTGCCTGCAGCAGCAACAGGAATGTAGCCGTAAGCCGGTACGTCAGGTAAGAGCGCCCTGCTGCCACGTCTATGGTCCAGTAAAAGAAGGCGGAGAGCGGTCCTGTGCTGTCGTAGATGTCGCGGTACATGGCAAAGCCATCGGCCATGCGCTCGCCCACCAGCATGTAGAGCAGCTCCGACACAGTAGCCGGTACACCCAGAAAAACCAGGGGAATCCGGATGGCCAGGAACAGCAAGATAAGCAGAAACAGTCGGGAAGGCAGTATGCTTCGGAAGTAACTAATCAAAGGAAGACGGAGTTAGAGGGAACTATACACCGGCCTGAAACGAAATGAGTAAGGCACAATTGGGGTAAAAATGCGAAATTAATATGATATTTGCATCTTCATATGGAAAGTAAAAGACAACAGAAATTTTCGCGCCTCATTCAGAAAGAGATGGCAGAAATCTTCCAGAGGGAAGTGCCGCACTTGTTCGGTGGCGCCTACATCTCGGTGAGCGTGGTGCGCGTGTCGCCTGACCTGGGGCTGGCCCGGGTATACCTGAGCGTGATGAACGCCAAGGAGACCAACGAGGCCATGCTGCAGGAGCTGCGCGTGAACACCAAAACCATCCGCCACCTGCTGGCGCAGCGCATCAAAAAGCAGGTGCGCGTCATCCCGGAGCTCGTTTTCTACCTCGACGACAGCGCCGAGTATGCTGCACACATCGATAAAATATTCTCCAACCTGGACATACCCCCTGCCCCCGAAGAAGACGAGGACGCAGAGGAAGATGAGACCAATTCCCGCTAGTTTTTTGCATCACCCTTATGCAGTATGACCCGATTAAGCGTGTGCTGGGGAACGTGTTCAACCAGACACCCTTCCTGCGCCGCGTATTCTACAATTTGCTGGACCTGTTGCTGTTGCGCGCCTGGCATGTGCACAAAGAGCTGAATGCCTGGGCCTCCAGCCGCAAAGGCCAGGAGCAGCACATCTTGGACGCCGGCTCCGGTTTTGGACAGTATACCTACTGGCTCTCCAGCCAAAGTGCCAAGTGGAGCATCCTGGCGGTTGACGTCAAGGAAGAGCAGATTTCAGACAGTAACCGCTTTTTCCGCAACATAGGGCGGCAGAACGTCATTTTCCGCATTGGCGACTTGGTTAAGTATAGAGAGGACAACACCTACGACCTCATCCTTTCCGTGGATGTGATGGAGCACATACTCGAAGACGTGGAGGTGTTCCGGAACTTTCAGGCGTCGCTGGTGCCGGGCGGCATGCTCGTCATATCCACCCCTTCTGACCAGGGCGGCTCTGACGTGCACGGCGATGGCGAGACGTCTTTCATCGAAGAACACGTACGTGACGGCTATAACATCCAGGAGATACAGGACAAGCTGAAGCTGGCTGGTTTCAGCAGAGTGGAGGCCCGCTATTCGTACGGGAAGCCTGGCCAGGTGTCGTGGCGCCTGTCCATGAAGTACCCGCTGCTGATGCTGGGAGCCTCCAAAGCCTTCTTTTTAGTGCTGCCTTTCTACTACCTGCTCACCTTCCCGGTGTGCCTGGTGCTCAACTGGTTGGACGTGAATGGAAACCATCCGTCCGGCACCGGTTTGATTGTGAAGGCGTGGAAGTAAATTAAATTGCTAAATTGCTGAAGCGTTCTCTATTGCCATACCTACTCCTCTACCTTTGTAACAAAAGGAAATTGCCTGCTGCGGCAGTAAAAGGGAAAATGATGAGCAAGGTATACCACACAACTCAACAATCTAGCGATTTCATAATCAGCCATTAACACAACTAAATGAACGTTCCTTTTCTCATAGCGAAGCGGTATTTCTTCTCCAGGAAGAAGAGGAACATCATTAGCATTATCTCCAACATCGCCATGATTGGCGTGGCCGTGGGCACCATGTCGCTGATTATCGTGCTCTCGGTGTTCAATGGATTAGAGGATTTGATTCGGGCCATCTACAGCAGCTTTGACCCAGACCTGAAGATATCCGCGGCGGAGGGGAAATCCTTTGAGACCGATACCGAGTTCATGAACCGCATCCGGCGTACCCCAGGTATAGCCGTGGTGACGGAGGTGATTGAGGACAACGCCCTGCTGCGCTACAACGACCGCCAGATGGTGGTGAAGGTGAAAGGCGTGAGTGAGAACTTCTTTGAGCAGAATGACATCGACTCCGCTGTGGTGGAAGGCAGCCATAGCCTGTACCGCAAAGACGGCTACTTTGCCCTGATTGGGCGTGGCGTGCAGTACCAGCTCTCCATCCGAACGGGCAATCGGTTCACGCCCATGCAGTTCCTGTATCCGCGCAACACCAAATTCAACCCACTCAACCCGGAAGGGGCCTTCAACGAACTCAACATCACCTCGGGAGGCGTGTTCGCCATTGAGCGGCAGTACGACGACGCCTATGTGTTTGTGCCGCTGCAGTTTGCCGAGGAACTCATGGAGTATGGCCGCCGGCGGACTTCGCTCGAGATAAAGGTGGACAAAGGCTACCGGATTGAGGCCGTGAAGCGCTCGCTGCAGCAGTTGCTGGGAGAGTCGTTCAAGGTGCAGAACAGCGATGAGCAGCATACCAGCCTGCTACGTGCCGTGAAGGTGGAGAAGCTGTTCGTGTTCATCACCTTCGCCTTCATCCTGCTTATCGCCTCGCTCAACATCTTCTTCTCCCTCTCCATGCTGGTGATAGACAAGAAGAAGGACATTGCCATATTGGCCTCCATGGGGGCTACGAAGGAAACCATCCGCAACATCTTTCTAATGGAGGGAGCTTTGGTCGCCTTCATTGGTGCTGCCTACGGGCTTTCGCTGGGTATGCTCGTCTGCAACCTGCAGCAGACGTTTGGGTTGGTGTCTATGGGTATGGCCACGTCTGTGGTAGATTCCTATCCCGTCAAGATGGAGGTGGGAGATTTCGTGCTGACGGGGCTCGCCATTGTCGTCATCACCCTGCTCGTTTCTATCAGGCCGGCCCGCAAGGCGGCCGCCATGTCCGTCACAGAACACATCTAACCGGCAGGTATAGCCACACTTTCTCTCAGGCGGAGACGCCTCTTTCTCCTCGCAGCAGCATGGGTTGGCAAAGGCGCACCTGTATGGCATTGTAGGCCTTTATGAGCAATGATTCACGCACTTCGAAAGGAACCACTAGAAATATGATAATTTTTTGATTGTTAGGCTATTTAAACCAGTTGCAGGTAGGATATTTGGAGTTTAAAGGGTAAATTAGGGGTCCTAATATTGTACCTGTATGGAAGTATACACCACGCAACCTTTCCAGGCCATCTATTCGTTGTTCGAGCACGAGTACCTGGGATACCAGTTTGAGTCTTTTGTGGTGCAGATTAATACCAAGGGCCAGCTGACTTTGCAGCACCAGAATATTTCTGCCAAAAACGCCGATGAATTCGCCTCTCGCCTGGACGCCCGCGACTTCGAGCTGATTCCCCTGATTGACCAAATCCAGCAGGATGTAGTAATAAAGAAGTTCTCCGCGAAGAAGGTTTCCGCCGCCGATTTCTTCCTGAAGGTATATGACCCGGAAAAAGGTGACAAGGTTCTGCAGGAGAAAATAAGCCAGTACATACAGGTGCGCATGGGCAAGATTCTCGACTTGCTGGCCAACAAGAGGACCTTCATCATGGGCAAGGACGGCGACCCTACCTGGAAAGAAATTACCGTGGCCCCACAAAAGGCGACAGTGCTGTTCCACTTCAGGCGCAACGAGACCAACACGCACTACTTCCCTACCATCAAGTACCAGGGTGAGAAGCTTCATTTCCAGTACCGGGATGCCGTACTGGTATGTAACGAACCCGCCTGGCTGCTGCTGGATGGCGTGATTTACAGCTTCGAGAAAGGTATAGACGGCAAGAAGCTGCAGCCTTTCCTCAACAAGAAGTTTATTGTGATTCCGCGCACCGTGGAAGAGAACTATTACCGCAAGTTCATCACGCCGCTCGTCGAGTCGTTCGATGTGTACGCGGAGGGGTTCAACATCAAATCTGAGAAATATACGCCGAGCCCTTACCTGACCTTCTCAGAGATAAAGGACGCTGATGCGCCGGTTATGGCAGGCGGCAAAATGGCCGAAGCGGCCAAGGCAGCGCGTGTCGCAGCAGCCGATAAAATCCTTTTTAACCTATCGTTCCGTTACGGAGACCATGTGGTGCAGACGCAGGAGGCCAAGCGGGTGAGCGTGAGCATGGAAAAGACCACCGACTCCTACATCTTTCACCGGCTCATACGCGATGCCGTGCACGAGAAAGAGTATGTGAAGGAACTGGCCAAGCGGGAGCTGAAGGTGAAGAACGGGCAGGCGGTGCTGGAAAAAGGCGCGGCTTTCTCCTGGCTCAACAGCAACTTGAACGAACTGGAGAACCTGGGCTTTACGGTGGCCCAGGCCGAGAAGAACGGCAAGGACTACTTTATTGGCGAGGTATCGGTGCAGGTAGGTATAGCCGAGAACAACGACTGGTTCGATATTTACGGTACTGTGCGCTTCGGCGAGTTCGAAGTGCCTTTCATCCGCCTCAAAAACCACATCCTGACCCGCAACAATGAGTTCACGCTTCCGAACGGGCAGATAGCCATCATTCCGGAGGAGTGGTTCACCCAGTACATCGAACTGTTTGCATTTTCGGAGGGGGAGCAACAGCTGACGCTGCGCAAGCACCACATGGCGCTGGTGAACGACCTGCAGAACGGCAACTTGGCCCAAGTGACCATGACGCGCAAGCTGGAGAGGCTGCGCGAGTTCGACGCTATAGAAGACAAGCCGATGCCGGTGGGCTTCCAAGGGGAACTGCGCCCCTACCAGAAGGCGGGCTACAACTGGCTGCACTTTGTGAAAGACTACAAGTTTGGCGGCTGCCTGGCCGACGACATGGGGCTGGGCAAAACGGTGCAGACGCTGGCCATGCTGCAGCACCGCAAGGAGAGTGGCGCCGAGGCGGCATCGCTTCTGGTGATGCCCACCTCGCTGATATATAACTGGCTCAACGAGGCGCAGAAGTTTACGCCACAGCTGCGCATCCTGACTTATACCGGTACCTACCGCGACAAGAACGTGGAGTTGTTCAACGACTACGATTTGGTGCTGACCTCCTACGGCATAGTGCGTCTGGACTCCGAGCTGCTCCAATCCTATTTCTTTGATTACATTATACTGGACGAGTCGCAGGCCATCAAAAACCCGGATTCCAACACCTCCCGCTCGGTGAGGTCGCTCAAGTCGCGGCACCGCCTCATACTGACGGGTACTCCGGTGGAGAACAGCACCATGGACCTGTGGTCGCAGATGTCATTCATCAACCCAGGATTGCTGGGAACCAAGCATTTCTTCCGCAATGAGTTCCTCAAGCCCATTGAGAAGCAGAAGGACGAGCAGAAGACCCGCCGGCTGCATGCGCTTATCAAGCCTTTCATTTTGCGCAGGCACAAGTCGCAGGTGGCCAAGGAACTCCCGGCCAAGGTGGAGCATACCACTTTCTGCAGGATGACGGAGGAGCAGGAGCACGCCTACGAGGAAACCAAATCCTATTACCGTAACAAAATCCTGACGAGCCTGGAGGAGAACGGGGCGAACAACACGCAGTTCATGCTCTTGCAGGGCCTCATGAAACTACGGCAAATCGCCAACCACCCGTTTATGACAGACCCAGGCTACGAAGGAGAGTCGGGCAAGCTGAAGGAGGTGCTGCGGATGACGAGGAACGTGGTCGCGAAAGGACATAAAGTCCTTATCTTCAGTCAGTTCGTGAAGCACTTGGAAATCATTCGGCAGGCGCTGGACGACAAAGGTATCACCTATGCCTACCTGGATGGTAATACCAAGAACCGGCAGCAGCAGGTGGAGCTTTTCCAGAACAATGAAAGCATACAGACTTTCCTGATATCGCTGAAAGCAGGTGGCGTGGGCCTCAACCTGACAGCCGCCGACTATGTGTTCATCCTGGACCCGTGGTGGAACCCAGCCGTTGAGGCGCAGGCCGTGGACCGGGCACACCGCATCGGGCAGCAGAACACAGTGTTCACCTACAAGTTCATCACAAAAGACACGGTAGAGGAGAAGATACTGGCGCTGCAGAGTCGTAAGATACAACTCGTCACCGACCTCATCAGCACCGACGAAACCATCATCAAGAGCCTGACGAAGGACGATATAGACAATCTGCTGAGTTAAAGGCGGCCAGTGAAAACAATCTATACCTTAGGATGTTGATTGCTTGAAAGTGTAACGGAGCCGTAGCGCATCAGTGTGCTGCGGCTTTTTCTTTTGCGGCAGGTATAACCTTGGCCAAGCGAAGAGGTTAAAGAAGGACAAGACACGACCAAATGCGGCTTCACCTCAAAACCACTGTGCAGCAGGATTACCTCAGCGTTTTTCAGGCCTTTGATGAACGGCTGTTCAGGAGGCTGGCACCGCCCTACCCGCGCCTGAAGCTGTTGCGCTTCGATGGCAGCGAGCCGGGCAACGTGGTGGAAGTGGAGCTGCAGACAGGTGTCAAATCCTTCCGCTGGACGAGCCTGATTACGGAGCGTCAGATAACCGATACAGCGGCCTGGTTCGTGGACGAAGGGCAGGAACTGCCGCCTCCGCTGCGGCACTGGCGGCACAAGCACCTGGTCAGCAGGCAGGACACGGGCGCCACCATCCACGACATCATCGACTACAGTACCGGCAGCAAAGTATTGGACGCCCTGCTCTACCCGCTCATGCTGGCTGGCTTTGGCATGCGGAAGCCGGTGTACAGGAAGATTTTCGGGACAGGTAAGGTATAGCGGGTTTTCAAAACCTTTCCTATACCCTGTCAGTTAAGTGCAGAAGAAAATAAAGTGTATCTTAGGGTATGACGAAAGCAGTCATCATTGGGTCAGGTATAGGCGGCATCGCCACGGCCATCCGGCTGGCGGTGAAAGGGTATGCCGTGACCGTGTTTGAGGCCAATGCTTCGTTTGGCGGCAAAATGCACCAGTTCGACCTGGAAGGCTACCGCTTCGATGCCGGGCCTTCGCTGTTCACGCTGCCGCACTTGGTGGATGAGCTATTCACACTGGCGGGCCGCACCCCCTCCGACTACTTCACCTATACCCGCCTCGACCCCATCACCCACTACTTCTGGCCCGATGGCAGCCGGTTAAAAGCCCATGCCGACCCGGAGGCGTTCGCCGAAGAGGTGGAGCAGCAGTTGGGGGTGCCAAAGGAGGCAGTGCGGGAAGTGCTAGCCAAGAGCGCCAGGCTCTACAACGGCACCGCCGATACGTTTCTGCACAAGTCGCTGCACCGGCTGGATACCTACCTGAGCGCGGATGTGCTCAAGGCGTTGGGCTGCCTCTCTGATTTGGGCTTGACGACAACCATGCACAGCGCCAACGCGCAGCAGTTCAAGGACCCGCGCTTCGTGCAGTTGCTGGACCGCTTTGCCACCTACAACGGCTCTGACCCTTACCAAGCCCCCGGAACCCTCAACCTGATACCGCACCTGGAGCACAACATCGGCGCATTCTATCCGAAGGGCGGCATTTATTCCATTGCCAGCAGCCTAGTGAGGCTGGCAGAGGAACTGGGCGTGGAGTTCAGGTATAGCGAGCCAGTAGAGCGCATTCTAATAACAGGAAGCAGAGCGACAGGTATAGAGACACCGAAGGGCAGGTATAGCGCAGAAGTGGTGGTCAGCAACATGGACATTGTGCCAACCTACCGCCGCTTGCTCCCCGACCAGCCGGCGCCGGAACACACGCTGCAGCAGCCGCGTTCCAGCTCCGCCCTCATCTATTACTGGGGTATAGCGCATGAGTTCCCAGAGCTGCACCTGCACAACATCTTCTTCAGCCAGGATTACAAAACCGAGTTTGAGCATATCTTCCGGCACAAAACGATTAGTCCCGACCCGACGGTGTACGTCAACATCACCTCCAAGCTGGAGCCAGCCGATGCGCCGCCGGGTTGTGAGAACTGGTTTGTGATGGTGAACGTGCCACACCATCAGGGGCAGGACTGGGAGGCGCTCATCCAATTGACGCGGGAGGCTGTGGTAGGGAAACTGAGCCGCATGCTGGGTATAGACTTAAAACCGCTGATACAGTGTGAGCAGGTGCTGGACCCGCTGCTGATTGAGCGACAAACCTCCTCTTATGCCGGGGCCTTGTACGGGAGCAGCTCCAATAACCGGATGGCTGCCTTTCTGCGGCACCCGAACTTCAGTTCTAAACTCAAGGGCTTGTACTTCTGTGGCGGCAGCGTGCATCCGGGTGGTGGTATTCCGCTCTGCCTGCTGTCGGCCCGCATTGTGGGGCAGCTTGCGCCCACGGTAGCCCCTGTCAAAAAGCAACAGTTCCATGCCTGATACCATCGAGACGCAACATACAGCTATACCTGCCCTACACAAACTACGCCCTTATGCCTTCCCGGTGGCGTTGGCCGTATTGGTCATTTTCCATGCGGTGGGCTTCTGGGGGCTCCTGTTCAGCGGTGAATCGGAGTACTTCCAATCGCTCACGCCGCTCAACCTGCTGCTGACCTATGCGCTGCTGTTCAGTTTCCACAAGCGTTGGGATGGCACGTTTGTGCTGTTTGCCCTAGTGGTAGCGGCGGCTGGTTTCATGGCGGAGGTGGTGGGCATCCATACCGGCCTGCTCTTCGGTGACTATGTCTACGGCGAGGCCTTGGGCGCCAAACTCTGGGATGTGCCGCTACTCATTGGGCTCAACTGGCTGATGCTGGTCTACACCACAGGTCATATCGCCAACTTCACTTCCCTGCACTGGCTGCCGAAAGCGTTTCTGGCCGCGCTGCTGATGGTGGGGCTTGACTTCTTTATTGAGCCGGTGGCCATGCGATTCGACTTCTGGGACTGGAGCGGCAGCCACATCCCATTGTCAAACTACCTGGGTTGGCTGGGACTGTCGTTTCTGCTGCAGGTGTACTTCCAAAAAGTGGATATTTACAAGCGCAACCGGCTCGCGCCTTTTGTGTTCCTGGTGCAATTGGTTTTTTTCATCGCCCTATACCTGTTTCTATAAAGCGGGTAGCTTAATACGCTCAGGGTGTTGTACTTTGCTCCGATTTGCCATACCTTTGCAAGTTGTGGATAGAAAAACCGCTGTAGCTTTTCAGCTAAGTGAATTGTGACACGTAATCAATTCTTCCTGCGGATTGGCTTTACTTACAAGCAAGATACATATGACCTTTTTGGACACGATATTGGGGGAACTCCTGCAGATTTTCAGGCGGGAAGGTATAGAGGCGCATTCCGATGAGGACCTTATCCGAAAACTCGACATCCGGCAGTCATCGTTCAAGGAGCTTTTCTCCAGTAGGGCTGACATGGTACGGCAGGTTATTCTGTTCGATATCGAGCAGCAAAAGCGTGAGCAGGAGCAGCTGCTGGCGAAGGCCTCCAACCCGGTGGAAGAAATCATGATGCTGCTGCAAGACGGTATCAAGAAGATAAGGGAGATAGACCCGGTTTTCATTACAGACATGCAGCAGTACCCGCAGGCCTGGCAGCTGAGCATGGAGCATGTGAGCAGCAACAACCAGTATGTGAATGCCGACATCCTGAACAGGGGCATCCTGCAGGGCTACTTCCGGAAGGACATCAACCTGCAGCTGGTCACTAAGATTATCCTGGAGCAGTTCTTCATGATGATTAACCCCAGAATATTCCCACCAGAAAAGTACGACCTCTCAGAGGTGTTCCGGAGCATATACTTGTACTATGTGCGGGGCATCTGTACCGAGACAGGCGGCAAACTGGCAGAGGCGTATTTCTCCAGAAATATATTGTAGCCCTTGCTACAGCCCCAACAGAAAAGCGGCCTGCAGGTATACCTGCAGGCCGCTTTTCTGTTGGGGCTCTGCTCAGCCTTAGCTGATGGACACGCGCACCTTTTTGGTGTACTCACGGAGTGCCGTTTTGAAGTCAGCACCGGTGTCCTGCATGTGGTTCAGAATCCAGACAGCCGCCAGCACGTGCGTCAGCTGTTCGCCTTCGTCGTCACCCTCCACCTCGATGGTAAGCGGTTGCTCGTCTACGATGGCAGCCTCTGCGGCCATCAACTCGTCCAGCGACTGGTTCTCCACTAGTTTCTTGATTGCGGGTATCTTCATGTCTATACGGTCAGTTTGGTAATCAAATCACGTACGGCTTCCTCTTTGCTGGCTGCCACGGTGTCCACCAGCTTGCCGCCTTTGAAAATGGCGAAGAAAGGAAGGTTGGTCACGCCGGCCACTTTGCGGGCTTCCGGGCTTGTCTCAGCGTTCACGTCCACGAAGGCGATGTTGGCGAAGGCCTCATCATCTGACATGCGCTTGAACTTGGGGGAAAACAGGCGGCAGCTGCCACACCAGTCGGCGTAGTATTTCACCACCACGTTCTGGTTGGAGTTGAGCACGTTATCAAAATCACTATCGGTTGCTACGATTACAGCCATATCTCTATATTTAGAAATTGAACATCAGATTAGGTATGCCTAATCATACTGGGTACAAATTTAACTGTTTCAACCTTAAAAAGCAGGCCGAAAGTCTTAATAGTGATTTATACCGTCGTAGCGTCCAATTGTTTAGCGTCTTCTTCTGCTTTTCTTGGGCTGGTCGTTGAGGAAGGCCACAAAATCAGCTTTATCGAAGGTGATGTGCCACATGCCTATCAGGTCGCCCTTTTTGTAGTTGATGGCCTGGTCCTTGGGGTACTTCTCCTGAATCAGGGTATAGTCGGCTGGTGCCAGCTCCTTGCCCGGGGTGCCATGGCAGTTCAGGCAGTTCTCCTGCCGCACATAGATGGGGGCGGTATACAGCAGCTCCTCCTGGTTCAAGGCCACTACCTCAGCCGAGTCGCTTTGGCTTTGTGTATACCTTTGTAGGGTTGTGGTCACCTGCGCGTCGAGCTGGTTTTGCGGGTTGCGGGGACGGCCGCTGACACGCCGGGAAATAGCCCCGTATTTATGCTGCAGCGCCTCCACCTCCTCGTAGTTCTCGGGTTGGCAGTGGGGCATGGCGGCGGCTACACCGCCCTGTGTCAGCTGCTCTATCAGGCGTGCGTCCCATTGCTGCGTCGCCAGCGCCACCACCGAGTCACCGGCCTTGCGGGCGGCATTCAGAATGTCCTGCTGCGTGAGCCGCTTCACCTTGTGGCGCTCCGCCTCCTGGGCGATTTCCTTCCCGCCTTCAATCGGTTTTATTTTCACATCGCAGCCTGAAACTATACATGCTATGCAAAAGGTTATAGTAGCGGACAAAGAACGGGCGTTGAACATCTTTCCGGGCAAATTTGTAGTAGGGTAAATCAGTAGTAGGGCTGCACGGGCAGCGGGGAATAAGAGGTGGTTTTTTTGATATACCGTCTTTCCTCTTGCCACTTAAGTTTTACTACTTCAACGCCAATTTAGTATCTTTGCAGCTTAAAACCATAACAGAACGATGTTAGATAAATTAGAAGCCATTAATCAGCGATTTGAGGAAGTAAGCCAGCTGCTTATCCAGCCTGATGTGGCCAGCGACATGAAGAAATTCAAGGCGCTGAATAAAGAGTACAAAGACCTCGACAAGATAGTAGTAGAATATAAGAAGTACCTCAACATCCTGAGCAACATCGACAGCGCCAAGCAGGTGATTGCCACCGAGAAGGACGAGGAGTTCCGTGAGATGGCCAAGGAAGAACTGGATGAGTTGCTTCCGCAGCGCGACGCCATGGAGGATGCCCTGAAAGAGCTGCTCATACCGAAAGACCCCAACGACAGCAAAGACATCATCATGGAAATCCGTGCGGGTGCAGGTGGCGATGAGGCTTCTATCTTCGCCGGCGACCTATACCGCATGTACATCCGTTTCGCTGAAAAAATGGGTTGGCGCACGGAACTGATTGATGCAACGGAAGGCACATCGGGCGGTTATAAAGAAATCATCGTAGGCATGTCGGGAGAGGACGTGTATGGCAAGCTGAAGTTTGAGTCAGGCGTACACCGCGTGCAGCGCGTTCCTGCCACTGAGACGCAGGGCCGCATCCATACCTCGGTTGCCTCCGTGGTGGTGCTGCCTGAGGTGGAGGAGTTTGACATTGAGCTTGACATGAACGACATCCGCAAGGACCTCTTCTGTTCTTCCGGACCGGGCGGTCAGTCAGTGAACACGACCTACTCGGCCGTGCGCCTGACGCACATCCCTACCGGGTTGGTGGCGCAGTGCCAGGACCAGAAGTCACAGCTGAAGAACTTTGACAAGGCGCTAGCAGTGCTTCGCTCCCGTATCTACGAGCAGGAACTGGCTAAGAAGCTGGAGGCCGAAGGCGCCCAGCGTAAGAGCATGGTGGGCGGCGGCGACCGTTCCGACAAAATCCGCACGTACAATTACCCACAGGGCCGCGTGACGGACCACCGTATTGGCTACACCGTGTATAACCTGCCAGCCGTGATGGATGGCGGCATTGAGGACTTTGTGGAGGAGCTGCGCATAGCTGAGAACGCGGAGCGCCTGAAAGAAGGTGCCGCAGCGCAATAAGCTGCTTTTTTTAAGCTGAAGATATATTTAGGAATGTGGTGCAGCATGAGTAGCTGCGCTGCATTCCTTTTTTTTATTAGCTGAAGTAGCGGCGGCTTTGCTGTTTGCCCGCTGCACAGGCGAAGCTACAAACTCGCTGACCGCTCGAACAGTGGAGGGCCAGTTGGTGCACCTGGTTTAGACCACTGCTCCGTAGCATCCGTTGTAAGTATGTCTTGCTATACCTGCCAGTTTATACCTATACCGATATTGTCATTCCGACGAAAGGAGGAATCTGTTACCATAGCCACCGCCGGTACGAGCGCAGCGGGAACAGGCGGTGAAAACTGCGAGCCAGTCTGCACCTGACGTTTTCCCCTTCCCTACCGTCCTCAGAAAAGCCGCATCTGCGCTGGCGCTGGATGTGCGGCAGGTATGGTATGAGATTCCTTCTTTCGTCGGAATGATAATAATGCTTAATGGGATTTGTACAAGTGATTCCCCCTTTGAAGGGGGCAGGAGAATGTTCATGGCTGCGGGAATTCACTCACCACGAGGAGAACCAGGTATAGCAGCTACACCTGATTAAAACCGCTTCCTAACAACATTGCGTACCGAATTCCTGTTTTATTGCTAAATTGTAAGGGCATTCACCTGACTCGAAAAAACACTACTACTTGAAATACCTCCTCGCTATACTGCCCCTGCTCCTGTTGTTGTCGGTCATAGGCTGCGAACCGAAGGACGAGGTGATTACCTCTGACCCAAAGGCGGAGTTGCGCTTCTCCGGCGACACAGTGCTGTTCGATACCGTTTTCGTAACCCAGGGCAGCGTCACCAGGCGGCTCAAGGTATACAATCCCAACAAGAACGCGGTGCGCATCAGCAGCATCAACCTGGCAGGCGCCGCCTCTTCTCCCTACAAGCTCATCATCAACGGCCTGGAAACCCCGGTAGCGAACAACCTCGAACTGCGCGGCAAGGATAGCCTTTATATCCTAGTGCAGGTCCATGTGAACCCCATGGACCAAAACCTGCCTTTCCTGGTGGCTGACTCCATTTTGTTTGAAACGAACGGCAAGCGCCAGAACGTGAAGCTGGTAGCCTATGGGCAGGATGCCGTCTTCCATAGGAAAGGTGCGATAGGTAACTCCACCTGGTCTGCCGGGAAGCCACATGTGCTGCTAGACACAGTGCTAGTGCGCGAGGGGACTACCCTTACCATTGAGAAAGGCGCCCAGGTATATGCCGGCAACAAGGCGGTGCTGCTGGTAAACGGTACCTTGCGAGTAGAAGGCACACCGGGAGAGCGTGTGCGTTTTGCGGGGCTGAGACGGGAGGAGCAGTATGCCACGGCACCGGGCCAATGGGAAGGCATACGCATACTCGCTGCCAGCGCGAACAACCGCATCCGCTACGCAGACATCAGGAATACCATGAGGGGGCTGCAAATCGGAAATCCTGGCAAGGCGGGTACACTGGTAGAGGGTTGCGCCATTCAATATGCTTTTCTGGATGGAATTATTGCCTTTACATCGGATGTGAAGGTGGTGAATACACTGATTCAGAATTGCGGACAGTACAGTTTCGGAGGGCTGGGAGGCGGGAACTATGAGGTGCTCTACTCTACCGTCGTCAACTATAACAGCCAGATGCAACGCGAAACGCCCGCCTTTGTGGTAGTCGATTTTATTCCGGGCACCGACATCAAGGACCAGCCTACGACGTTGCGACTGGTCAACTCCATCGTGTACAGCGAAGGCTCCAGCTATGGCAATGAGGTCCTGCTGGAGGGGAACATGACAGCAGACATTGCCCACAACATACTACGCACAGATAAGTATAAGGAAACGCTGAACGTGAACGGCAATCAGCTGGACATCGACCCAAAGTTCAAGGAGGTGCGTAAGCAGAACTTCAGCCTGGACACGCTCTCCCCCGCCAGCGGCGCGGCGAAGGCACTGCCAGGTATAGCCAACGACATCAAAGGCGACAAAAGGAATGCAACAAAGCCCGACATAGGCGCTTTTGAACGGACAATAGATTAAAGACTTACCGCATGTGGTTTCAGAAAGAGATACGGCTGCCCGCCGTGAAACGCGGCTTTCACCTGATTACGGACCTGCTGACGGCGCAGCTGCCGGAGCTGGAGACGTATAAAGTCGGCTTGGCGCACATCTTCATCAAGCATACCTCCGCCAGCCTTTCCGTAAACGAGGATGCGGACCCCACCGTGCGGCAGGATTTTGAAAGCCACTTCAACCAGATGGTGCCCGAGAACGCCCCTTACTACCGCCATACCTCGGAAGGTCCGGATGACATGCCCGCTCACTTGAAAGCGGCCCTTCTGGGCAGTTCCGTCACGGTACCTATCTCCAATGGTGGCTTCAACTTGGGTACTTGGCAAGGGGTATACCTGTGCGAACACCGCAACCAAGCCTCCAAGAGAACGGTGGTGGTCACGCTGCAGGGCGAAAAATTCTAGATTTTACTTCACGATACTCACCTTTTTCACGCTCAGGCCATCGGTGCTGCTGATGCGAAGCACATACATGCCGGCTGGCAGTTCCCGCACATCCATCCGCACTACCCTGTCTTGTACCTGCTGGCGCAGCACGATTTGCCCATAGCGGTTGACCAGTTCCACCTGCTGTACCTGCTCGCGCGCGCTTTGCTCCAGTGTGATGAATCCAGTAGCCGGATTTGGGTAAACCAGCAGGTCCTCGGCTGTCACATAAATATACTCCTCCTTCTCTAAGGTATGGCTCATGTTCCCGTTGGAGGTGGTGAGGGTGACGCGGTATTTCCCAGGGCGGGTATAGCGTATAGTCGGGTTCTGCTCGGTGGAGGTGGCGGGTGTGCCGCCCTCAAAGTGCCATAGCCAGGAGGTCGGCTTGAAGCCCGCAGATGAACCTGCAAACTGCACCTGGTCCCCGGCTGCTACCAGCGTGTCCTGTGGTTGAGCGGTCTCGAAGCGGGAACGCAACTCGCCTGTGCAAGCCACGGAGTTGAAGATAGAGCCGCGTGCTGAACGGAGTACGCTTTGCATATAGATGGCCTGGCCCCTGGTGAAGAGGTTCATGCAGGCGTCGTTGGTATAATCCATGTAGTTCTGCCACATGTTGCCGTTCGGGCCATTCCGGCACGAGGTCACGGCCCCTTCCGGGCAGCCTACCGTCTCATTCAACTGGTTCGGGGTATCGTCAATGTCGTCGGAGTCGTTGCAGGTCATGCCCAGCCCCCAGATGTGCTTCAGGCCGAGCCAATGCCCCACCTCATGCGTGGCAGTGCGACCGAGGTTGTAAGACCAGGCGCTTTTATTGAACGGAGCCGTTCCCACAGAGCGGTAGTGTAGCACCACACCATCACGCTCGGGCAGGGCCCCAGGTGAAGACGAGTAACCCAGTTCATCGTTGGCCAAGTTGCAAATCCAGATATTGAGGTACTGGGTAGGGTCCCAGGCATCCGCGCCGCCGCTAGCGCTGGCCTTCACCTGGTCGGAGATGTAGCTGAAGGAGGTTTTGGTGGTCTGGGTGCGGTTGATGCCGGAGGTTGGATTCCCCTGCGGGTCCACGATGGCCAGGCAGAACTCAATCTCGGTGTCGGCGGCAAAGGCACGGAAGGGAGCAGGCGTGTTGGTGGTGTCGGCGTTCAACCGGCGGAAATCCTCATTCAGGACGGCCAGTTGCGAGAGTACCTGTGCATCGGGTATGTTCTCGCTCTCTTTGCTGTACACCACATGGAACACCACTGGTATGCTGATGGTGACTTGCCGTAGGTGCTGCCCCTCGGGCTGCTGCTGCAGCGCCTGTTGTACCGCCTCTAGAGCCTGCTGCCTGCGCTGCTCAAAGCCCGGGTCACGTTGCTGCATCACCTCCTGGTAACTGTCCGTGGCGCAGCCGCGGCCCCGCACGGGGGCTAGGTCCTGGGCAAGAGCCTGGGCCGCCGTCAGCAGGAGCAGAAGCAGGGAAAAGACACGAGTACGCATAAATCACATAACCAAGGGAAACCGCTATACCCTAACTCGCAAGTCATGAGCGGCTTAGTGTAGCAATATACTGATTTATGCTTTGAAAAGGTGCCTGCGCGAGGGCATATTAAGCCAGCATACAGATTATAGGTTGGCGTCGATGCGGTAACGGAGTGAATCGCCCAGCATGAGCTTCTGCACTCCCTCCACACGGTAACTGCCGATGTTGCCCGTTCCTGGCTCTGCGGTCAATGTGATTTCCCGTTCGGAATAGAAGAGGATGTTCTCTTCCAGCACCGTCGCTTTTAGCTGTTCCAGCTTCTGTTCAGGGGAAACGATGAGTTGGAGCCGCTGCACAGGGGCAGCCGCCTCCTCTGACTTGGTGAAGACGGTGAGGGTGCTGCCATCCGGAAGCGTCTGCTCCTCTTCCCGGTAGAAGTCGCGCAAAGCCGGGCGGCTCAGGTCCACCTCCTGGAAAATGGAAAGCTCCTTCTCCCAGTCCACCTCTGCCGTCTCGATGGTCTCAGTGGGTTTGCCTTGTGTAGTGACCGACTTCAGCACCATAGGCTTTTCCTGCTCTAGAC
This sequence comes from Pontibacter roseus DSM 17521, assembly GCF_000373265.1. Classification (GTDB taxonomy): domain Bacteria; phylum Bacteroidota; class Bacteroidia; order Cytophagales; family Hymenobacteraceae; genus Pontibacter; species Pontibacter roseus. The sequence continues at coordinate 214,999 of NZ_KB890761.1, read as the reverse complement.
GAGTGATTTGCTGCTGAAGGTAAGCCGTCAGGTTATACGTGGCCGCCCTGTCAGAAACAGGCGGTACGGGCTGCTCACAGGCTGCCGCGGCCCAAAGCAGGGCCAGTAATAATATGACGTTATACCTAGCCAATGTTTGCCTCTCTCTGAAGAAGTGATGCCCCTGACATTTCGATGGGCTTCTGTATACCCATCAAATCCAGGATAGTCGGAGCGATGTCTCCCAGTTTGCCGGGCACAAGCGTACCGGCGTAGTCGCTGCTCACCAGCACGCAAGGCACCAGGTTGGTGGTATGGGCGGTGTTGGGCGTGCCGTCTGGGTTTATCATGAAGTCCGCGTTGCCGTGGTCGGCTATCACAATGGTGTCATAGCCGTTCTGCAAGGCTGTGGTGATGACGGCTTCCGCGCAGCGGTCCACGGCCTCGCAGGCCTTCACGGCAGCCTCAAACACACCGGTATGGCCCACCATGTCGGGATTGGCGAAGTTGAGGCAGATGAAGTCGGCAGTCTTGTTTTGCAGCTCCGGCACAATGGCATCGCGGATGTCATAGGCGCTCATTTCGGGTTGCAGGTCGTAGGTGGCCACTTTGGGCGACGGGCAGAGCAGGCGCTTCTCTCCCTCAAAAGGCACCTCTCTTCCGCCGGAGAAGAAGAAGGTCACGTGCGGGTATTTCTCAGTCTCGGCAATGCGTATCTGCCTTTGACCTGCCTTGGCGATTACCTCCCCTAGTGTGTTGTTCAGGTTGTCCTTGTCAAAGATGGAATCCACTCCCACGAAGGTGTCGTCGTAGTTGGTCATGGTGACGTAGTGCAGGTTGAGCTTGCGCATGTTCTGCTCCGGGAAGTCCTGCTGCGTGAGCGCCTGTGTGATTTCGCGGCCACGGTCGGTGCGGAAGTTGAAGCAGATGACCACATCACCCTCCTTAATGGTAGCGACAGGTTGATGCTCGTGGTTCACCTTCACAAGGGGCTGTATGAATTCATCGGTCACGCCGGCGTTGTAGGAATCCAGCACGGATTTAATCAGGTTCTGGGAAGGGGTGCCTTTGCCGTGCACCAGCAGGTCATAGGCCAGCTTCACGCGCTCCCAGCGGTTGTCGCGGTCCATGGCGTAGTAGCGGCCTATCACAGAGGCGATGGTGCCACGGGTGTTCTCCAGGTGCTGCTCCAGTTCGTTGATATACTTTACGCCGCCCTTCGGGTCTGTGTCGCGGCCATCCATGAAGGCGTGGATGTACACGTGCTGCAGGCCATAGTCGGCTGCGACGGAGCAGAGTGCCTTGAGGTGTTCTATGTGGGAGTGCACGCCCCCATCAGACAGCAGGCCAATGAGGTGCACGTCTTTCTTGTTTTCTCTGGCGAAGGAGTAGGCGCCCGCGAGGGCAGGTATAGCCGCCAGCTTGTGTTCAGCTATGGTTTTGTTGATGCGCACCAGGTCCTGGTATACCACCCGGCCGGCTCCCAGGTTCATGTGGCCCACTTCCGAGTTGCCCATCTGCCCCTCTGGCAGGCCCACCGCCTCGCCGGAAGCCTGCAGGGTGGTGCAGGGGTACTGGGCCATGATGGCGTCAACAAAAGGCGTGTGTGCCTTGTGAATGGCTGAAACCTCTGGGTTGGTGGCGATACCCCAGCCATCCAGAATCATTAGCATTACCTTCTTATCCATACTGCAAATATAATATAATCTACGAGGGCCGACCAGCCAAGGAAGCTAATTATGTGTTGGCGCGAGACAGCGGTTTGAGGTCTTGATGCTTTAAATCATCGGCCAAGTGCCGTGGGCATCACAGGGCAGCTGCCTGTGCCAGGGCGCAGGTATACACAAGTTCACCTGAGGCCAGGGAACGTTGTTGCGGCGCTGGTGTTACCTATTTACAAATTGATAATATATCCTTACTTTTAAGGCCAAGAGTGGATTTTTGTTGGCATAGTTTTAGCTACTACCATGGCGAGGTTACAAACGAGATTTATGAAAAACTTTAAAAACATTGCTGTAGTACTTTTCCTGGCTTTGTCGGCTGTTTTCATCACAAGCGGACAGGCGGCTGCGCAGAAGGATGTGTTTGATGGCGTGGAGACGGCGCTTCGCGTGGGGGCGGCCAAAGACCTTGCCCGGCACTTCGATAGCAAGGTGAGCCTGTCGTTCGCTGACGAGAAGGCCACGGATTACAGCAAGACGCAGGCGGAGTTTGTGATGAAGAACTTTTTCAGCAAGAACCCTCCTACCGGCTTCTCTTACAACTTCCCTACCCCCAGTGAGTCGGTGAAGAAAGACAAGCGCTATGTGATTGGCACTTACACGCACCGCAACGGTTCTTACACCGTTTTGATTCGGGTGAAGGACGCAGGAGGTAAGTTCCTGATACATTCCATCGACTTTATAAAAGATTAAGAAGATAATAGTGAGATTTTTAGCAAGGCCCGGGTTATATACCGGGCCTTTTTTTATTTTTGCACCGTGAAAGCAACATACTTGACCGAACAAAGCATAACCGAGTTTATATCCAGGGCCCTGACCGAGGATGTAGGCGACGGAGACCACTCTTCACTGGCTTCCATTCCCAACGATGCCCAGAACCAGGCGCGCCTGCTGGTAAAGGGAGAAGGCATACTGGCCGGCGTGGAGCTGGCTGGCTATATCTTTAAGCAAGTGGACCCTGAACTGCAAGTGGAGGTGCTTCTGCAGGATGGCGCGCAGGTGAAGTTCGGCGACGTGGCTCTGACCGTGAAAGGTAAGGCGCAGTCTATCCTGACGGCCGAGCGACTGGTGCTGAACTGCATGCAGCGTATGAGCGGCATCGCCACCTATACCCATTACCTGAACACGCTGATAGCCGGCACGAAGGCCAAGCTGCTGGACACCCGCAAGACCACGCCTAACTTCCGCATCATGGAGAAGTGGGCCGTGCTGATTGGCGGCGGCGTGAACCATCGATTCGGGCTGTTCGATATGATTATCCTGAAGGACAACCACGTGGACTACGCCGGCGGCATACGTGAGGCGATTGAGGCCACGCAGCGTTACCTGAAGGAGAAGGGCAAGGACCTGCGCATTGAGGTGGAGACCCGTAGCCTGGAGGAAGTGCAAGAGGCGCTCGATACAGGCGGCATCCACCGCATTATGCTCGATAACATGACGCCGGAGATGATGCGCGAGGCGGTGGCACTCATTGGCGGCCGCTTCGAGACAGAGGCCTCCGGAGGTATAACCGAGGCCACGATAGGCGAAGTAGCCAAGTGCGGGGTGGATTTCATCTCGGTGGGGGCGCTGACGCACTCCATCAAGAGCATGGACCTTAGCCTGAAGGCTTACTAAACTTGTAAATTGCCCGGCTCTCATGAGCCAACGACATTCAAAATCTGATTTCAATTAGTTTATGCAACAACCAAACCAACGACACCGGATGCCGCAGGGCGCTGCCCCAAATGCAATCCGTACCAAGAAGTATCAACTGGAGAAGAACATGTTCACAGGTATAGCCTTGGGCAAGGTATGGCGCAAAGACTGGTGGATGGCCCTCATTCCGCTGGTGCTGTTTCTGCTGCCTGCCGTGTTCGCCTTTTCCTGGTGGTGGGTTGTGGGTGCCGTGCTGGTGACGCTTATCTTCGTGCTGCTCCGCTCAGCCCAGGTGATGGGGGTGACGCAGATGGAGCAGGGCAACCCGCTGTTCGAGAAGCTGAGCTACGAGATTGACCAGCGCCAGATTCTGATGAAGCGTAATGAGCGTGAAGGCATGGCCCTGAGCTGGGACATGATAAAGTCAGTTGACCGCAGAGCAGACTCTTACCTGCTGTGGCTCAAGCCCCCCACCGCAGAGCAACTGCCTGGCGGCTGGAAGGGCTGGGTAGCCAGAACGTTCCAGTCCCCTATCTTCGTGCTGCTGCCCTTCCGCATCTTCAACAGCCCGAATGACATCAAAATGATGGACTCGCTGCTGCGCCGCAAGAACCTGGTAGCGTAGCAGTGCCATAACCTTTGGTAGCACGCTTGTCGTAAATAATTAATAAAGAATGCTTTGCTGGCAGTTTGTCCAACAAGGTGACTATAGATAAAGTATAAAATCATACAAAAATGACTAAGAACATACTAGCAGTATTGGCGGCAGGCTGTGGCTTGTTTATGACTTCTTGTGAGACCCCTAAGGACTACAGACCGGAGTCCAAGGTATCGGTTGACTATGTGCAGCCGGGCACCCGCAGCACGTACAACGTATCAGACATGGGTGCTGACATGCCAGGAGACGTACATGATGCAGGCCATGCAAAACCAGAAACAACTGAAAAGCGTGAGGAAGTGATGCCAAATGCTGACTTGGGCGGCAACACCATTCAGCCAGGCGATAGCATCAAAGAGACGACTGAGACGAACTCCGAGGCGGGCGCCATCAAGCGTTAGTCCGGGATTGGAAAGCCTCTGAGCCTGCCGCTGCTGTAGCACAGTAGCGGCAGGCTTTTTTTATGGGAACAGGTATAGCCATACCCAAAGCCGGACATACCGTATACCCTTGTTCCAAAATAAACGGTATATTTGCAACCTTATTGCTTTTACAGCCCCGCTATGCCCGAACAGGAAGAATGGTTCAGTACATGGTTCGACTCGCCATACTATCACATATTATACAGCAATCGCGACGATAACGACGCTAAGCTGTTCCTAGACAACCTCCTGGTCTACCTGCACCCCAAACCCACTGAGAAGATACTGGACCTGGCCTGTGGCAAAGGCCGCCACTCCCTATACCTCAACGAGCGCGGCTACGACGTGACGGGAATCGACCTTTCGGAGCAGAGCATTGCCCACGCCAGGCGGTTTGAGAACAATCGGCTGCACTTTGCCGTGCACGACATGCGGGAAGTATACCAGCCGGAGGCGTTTGATTTCGTGCTCAACCTGTTCACCAGCTTCGGTTACTTCAACAACGAGACTGAGAACGTAGTTGCCCTTCACGCCGCCGCCAAGGCGCTCAAGCATGGCGGCAAGCTGGTCATCGATTTCATGAACACCGACCGCACCATCGCCCATCTGGTGGCGCACGAAGAGAAAGAAGTGCAGGGGATAAACTTCCGCATCAGCCGTGGCGTAGAAGATGGCTTTATCGTCAAAACGATATGTTTTACGGACAAGGGGCAGGACTATCGCTTTGAGGAGCGCGTGCGGGCGCTGCGGCAAGAAGACTTTCTGGAGTACTTCAAGATGGCGCAGCTCCGGCTGGTGGAGGAGTTCGGAGACTACCAGCTCAGGCCCTACTCCCGCGACAGCAGCGAGCGGATGATTTATGTTCTAAAGAAATAGCGTGACATGCTTATTGCTATACTTGTACTCTTCTTCACGGTAGTACTTTCTGGCTTTTTGGTGAAGGTGTTTCCTCCGGACAACATTAAGTGGCTGAAGATGGCGCTCGCTTTCAGTGGGGCCTACCTGTTCACCATCACCATCATCCACCTGCTGCCGGATGTGCTGCTCAGTAATAGCGACCCGCACCTGGTGGGCTACTGGATTCTGGCCGGTTTCTTTCTGCAATTGGTGCTGGAAATCTTCTCCCATGGGGTAGAGCACGGCCACATGCATACCCATGGGCACAGCCACGGGCGCGTCGGCTCCATGCCATTCCTGCTGCTGGGCTCTCTCTTCATCCACTCATTCCTGGAAGGTAGCATCCTGGTGGAGGGCGGCAGCCGTCACCTGAATCACAGCCACGACGGCGAAAACTTCTATGTGGTGCTGCTAGGTATAGCCATTCACCACGTGCCGGCGGCCTTCGCCCTGATGTCGGTGCTGCTGTTCCGCATCGGTAACTTTAGGAAGGCGTTTCTGTGGCTGCTTATATTCGCGGTTGGGGCTCCTCTGGGCATACTGGTGAGCAACGTGCTGCTGGCGCAACAGTCCAGTAGCGGCTTTGTGTACACGGCTCTTACGGGGCTGGTGGCAGGCAATTTCCTGCACATCTCTACTACCATTCTATTCGAAACCAGCCCAGAGCACCGGTTCAACCGCAACAAGCTCATAGCCACTTTGCTGGGTCTTATGTTGGCGCTGCTCACAGATTTCATCTAACTGGCAAGATAAGCCAGAAGGTATGGCCGGGAAGAGTCTTTGCAAAACTCTCCTTTTGTGAATCGATGACCAGGTATAGCGAAGTATGTATAGCGCGGAAACGAAAAAAGCTGGTATGACACCAGCTTAATCAGGGTTTAAAGCAAGAAGATGTGCTTTACATGATGGTGGAGAGCAGCGTTGCTACAAGCGCTTTCAAGGCCAGCATCATTACGCTGGGCTTCACGCTCATCTCTGACTCTTCATCGGCTGGGGTGATGTCTTTCAGGAAGGAAAGCGGGCTCTCCAGCGACTCGGCATCGAGTACGGATTTGCTCTTCTTCTGGGAAGTAGCAGCTGTTTTGTCAGCAGGTTTAGTGGCGTTGGCAGTACTTTCCACTTGGGCCGTCTGCGTGGCAGGCTCTACTGTCGTTTGAAGCGTGGCACAGCCGTTGTGCAAATCCGCGGCATGCGGAGCAGAAACCACTCCAAGCAACATGGCTGCTGATAAGGATGCGGTGACAAAAACGGTTTTCCACTTTCTAAACATGCCCAAATGTAAAGGATTCACTTCCAATTACCAAATATTTAGTTGGATAATTTAGAGAAATAACGCCTGTGATGGGCAAGCGGCTATCAGGAGTGGGTGTACGAAGTTACAGTATAGTTTTCTTCATCGAGCGGGTGCCGGCTTCACTACTTTGAGTTTGACAGGTATAACGCCAGCATCTAAAGAGTTGAGTCGCTTGGCGGCTGCCTCCGACAAATCCACTACCCGCCCTTTCACGAAAGGACCTCTATCCGTAATCTTCACCTTCACGGTTTTGTTCGTCTGCAGGTTCGTCACTTTAACCTTGGTGCCAAACGGCAGGGTACGGTGAGCCGCGGTCATTTTGCCTCTGTGGTAAGGGTCACCGTTGGCCATTTTGCGGCCATGCAACTTGTTGCTGTAATAAGATGCCTTGCCTTGCTCAGTGTAGCCGCGCTGCCCGGCAGCGGGCTTGCTGCTGCTGCACGAGCTGCCGCCTATTATTAGAAAGCCGAGCAACAGGATGATGTAAAAACGGAATGTATGCATAAGGTAATGAAAGTAGCGGTATGCTAATGTGTCGGTTAAACGGGATCAGGTATAAAGTATTGCCGAATTTCGTGCGAGAGTCGCTGTAGGTCCACCAGTTCCAGGGGGTGGCGGGTGGCGGGCAGCACAAGTAGCCGGGCGTTTGGCAGGTGCCGGAAGGCCCAAGCCGTCTCCTCCAAGCTCACCATCGTATCCTGGTCACCTACGCTCACCTGCACTGGGTTACTGACTTGGGGCAGTGTGTCTGCCGTAAGCGGTGGATGTTCTCCCAGGTGCCGCATCATCTCGGCAGTGTGGCGCATCACCTCCTGCCAGTCCTCCGGGTGGTGCCGCTCGGCCAGCGTAGCGGCGAATTGGGGCACCTTTTCGGCCACCTTCTCCGGCTGCAGCATTTTCACCTCCTTGGCGGCTGTCTCGGGTGACCAGGCAAATTTAGTAGCCAGTGTGAAGATGCGGCCAATCCGCTGCGGGTGGTGCAGGGCCAGGTATAGCGCCACGTAACCCCCCATGCTATACCCGAACACATCCACCTGAGGCAGGTCCTGCTGGTCCAGGTAGCGGAGCACGTCTTCGGCGAATTGTTCTATGCGGAAAGGCTGGTCAAGCGGCTGCCCGCCATGGCCTGAAAAGCTCAGGGTATGCATCGTAAAAGAAGCCTCCAGCAAGTTCCGGAGCGGGTGCAGGGTGGCTGCAGCGCCAAGGGCACCGTGCAGCAGAAGCAGGTGTTGCATGCGGTTAATCTAGGTATAGCCTGCGCCACGGCAGGCGGCTGTTACTGTCTTATCTGGTAGTTGTATACCTCCACTGCCTGGGTCAGCTTGTCTTTCTTGAAGAGCTGCATCACCAGCGGAATGGCAATTAGGCCGGCTCCGCCGTAAACCACAGGCGAGATGTTGAAGGAGTTGGGGTTGGTGGTGCTCTGGGACGAAGAAAGAATGCCCACCGTAACCAGGCCTGCCCCCGCTATACCCATGGCCGTGTAGATGAAACGCTCCCGCTTGTGGCGCTGAAGCAGCAGCATACTGGACGCATTGTCAGCCAAGGCCTGCTCCAGGTTGTCCTGGTTGAACGTCATGAGCGGGCCATTGTCTTTGGAGAAGAAGTAGATGCGGCGGCGGTTGGCACGCGGCATGCCATAGCCATAGGGAGAGTAACCCATGGACGAGTAGTCGAAGGTGGTGGTGTAGAACTTGGAAATGCGCGGACCTTCCGTGATGCGCTTCGCGAAAGAGTCGAACCGGTTGCCGGCGGCCACACGCGCAAAGTACCCATCGTCGCTCTGGTACACATCCACGAGCTCGGGGCTATACTTGAGGGAATCGTCGAGCAGGAAGAAGTCCTGTTTGAAAATGGGTGACTTGTACTGCAGCTTGTTGGCGTACACAACCTCACCATTGCGCAGTTGCACGAAATACCTGCCGGGGCGCTGCTGGGTGTCTTGCGCCTGTAGGCTGAAGCAGAGCAGGATGGCTGCTAGCAGCGTATAGAGTGACTTGTTCATGTGATGTATCTGAAATTCAGGATAAATGCTAGGGAATAAGAGGCATACGGAGCGACCGCGTCAAAAGATGAGTGCCAGCATGACCAGCATACCCACCAGCGACAGGTATACCCAACTCATGAGCTGCCCCCTGTGTTTGCTGGGCACCAGGTTGCTTACCATTACAACGGCAATGAGTACGCACAAAATATACAGCAGGATAAAAGTTACGGCTTTTACCCAATTCGGCACAATGGTGTTTTCTGCCTGGTACTGGTCATCCATGCCCATGTCTGCCACCAGGTAGCGCAGCCCGAAGAACACCACCACCTCAAACACAATAAAATAAAACAGGCCATACAGGCGGTTTTGATTGCTTGCAGACATGTTACAGGCTTTTGAAGAAGTGAAAGCTCTTAGTGTGATACCCTTCCCGGAAGTAAAAACTATGGGCGGCGCTGTTAGCTACGTAGGCATTCAGCGTCACAGTTTCTAACTGCTGGCTAGGTATAGGTTGTATCGCATTCTCCATCTTGGTTCATCGCTCATCTGCCGCCAGAGCCTTGTTTGAGGCCAGCAGCCTTTAAATATACCGCTCTTTTCCCTAAATATACTATCCGATTCAATAGGACGCCATACCTTATTATAAGCGGCCCATCAGCTGATTCCTAATGGTAATAATATGATAGGTGTCCAGTTAATCGATAGCAGGTATTTGCCTTAGGTGGAGGTATGGAAAAGCTACAGGATTTTGTACAAAACCCATGGCATCCATCGGCCTCTATATTCATATGCTGCCATATTGTTTGTTGCTGATATCAAGAGAGATAATAAAGTTTTAGTGCAGCTGCCTGTATTCTTAGTGAGGAGCAAATGTGCAATTTCTGGTAAAAAAAGAAGAATCTAGTTGCACATAGTTGATATTTGAAACAATCAAGATGATAAAGTCCGTTAAAATACCAGAAGTATGTAGGGATATGAGGCTATTGAAGAATATTAAATTAGACAATCACTATTTCAACTATAGTGATCAAACACGGAAAATCTTTAGTATAGGTTACGAAGATTTGACGACGCTTATCTATTATCAGGACGCCAACAACAACTACACGCTAGTAATTTCGAAAGAAGACGATCCACCGCTGGTTTTAGAAAAGAACATATCGCGCGCGGAAGCGTTCAGAATCATGAATACCCGGGTCTGACCCGGGTATTTTTGTTTACTGCCCTTGCCATACCTCAGCCTTGGTCCCCTATTCTTCCGATAGCCGTATGAACACTTCATGAGCACCTGGAACAAGTATTACAAAATCGCCTTCTTCGGATTTATTGCAAACCTACTCCTGCAAGTCATTGTTTCGCTGGCAGTAGACCCTTATCTCGCCGCTGTGCTCTCGCCCTTTTACCCTGTCTGGTTTATACTGGCGGTGGTTGGGTGGCGGAAAGAGCATCCGCGCAGGTAATTGCTGCAGAGCAGGTATACCAGTATTTGACTGCCCTAAGTTTGCTTTGTTTTTTTTGTGGAGTCTCGCTGATAGTACCAGATTATAGTGGCATGGCGGCACTTTTCTGGTCAATATTTTGCTTAGGTATAATTAGCCAAAGTAGAATAACCATGTCTGAATCAAACAACATGACGGATGTGAACGAAGTGCAGCACATGTTCCTGCAGGTAGAGAGCAGTGATGCTGTTTGCGTCCTAAACGTAGCCGGTCACCCGTACAGGCTGCGTGAGCTCATCTTTATGATGATAGAAAACGGGTGCCGCGTCATGAAGACGACCGCGGACCAATACAACATCTTCAGCTACGACAAAGAGACGGTAGAGGTGTTTGACTACCTGACGTCCATCATCAAAGCTAAGTTCGTGTAGAGCCGGTGCCAAACCCCATAAAGCAGGAAGGGCTACCATCATGGTAGCCCTTCCTGCTTTATGGGGTTTGGCTATGTATTATTTCTGCTTGATTTCAATCTCGCGCGGGTTCAGTGCTGAGTCGTGGTAAGGCAGCTTTACCAGGAGTTGGCCATCCTCATACACTGCTTCAATGCGGCTTAGGTCCACCTGAGGCGGAAGCATAAAAATGCGTGTAAACATAGGAGCCGCCATCTCTGGGTTGTCCTGGCTTTGCAGCACCGAGAACACCGTCACCTGGTTCTGGTGCAGCACCACACGGAATGCTTCCGGATTCACGCCGGCCGCCCATACCTCAATGACTGCCCCTTTCTTGTATTTCTTTATATCGGCATATGTCTCACTCACACCACCACCCAGCGTATTGAACAAGTCAATCTGGTGTGCAATGTTGCGTAGGAACTCTTTATTTTTTATGATTTTCATCTCTTTCTCCTCTTTCGTTTTCAAAGGCATTAATGCAAAATGAGTGCCAATAGGGGGATGCCACCCTCCAAGCGCTGCGATGGCAAAACATGCGTCAAAGTGGCTTGAACCATATTTAAAGTGCCAAGGAATCAGGTCAAATTGTCGTTCTTTCACGGCACCCATCAGGGAGTAGTGCAAAATGGCCCTTTACCAAGTTACAGTTTTGGCGAGGGTATACCTGAGTAAATATGGGGAAGGCCCGAGCATGGGAAAAAGTGGTCAGCTTTCCGGGGAAGAGGCGCTGCTTTTAAGCTGCAAGGCCATGGTGAAGGCAAAAGCCAGCTATTTGCAAACTATTCAACCCAATACTTGTATTTTGTCCTTATTTATCCATCATTTGTCACTCCAACAGTTGCCCCACTGCATGTTTGACCTTTACTTCAAAGACAATTTCGTTGCCATCTATTACAACAAGGAGTTGCGCCTGGGAAAAGCCATCTGGAATGGGCAGCTCAGTGGGGCCGAGTTTCGGGAGGCCACCTTGCTGTGTCTGGATTTGATAGACAGGTACGAGCTGAGCGGCTGGCTGGGCGACGACCGCAACATGCAATCCATTCTCCCCGCCGATTTGCAATGGAGCCTGGAGGTGTTCGTGCCCCGAATTGTGGCAGGCTCAGTGTTGCGCCTGGCGCTGTTGCCATCCGTGTTCAAGGAGAACCAGCAAGCGATGGAAGTCATGCACGAGAAAAGAAACAAACTGGGGCAGCAGCTGGTGATTCGGGAGTTTGCGCACGAACAAGACGCGCTGGCCTGGCTGCTGGAGCCGGTAGCTACGCAGCATACCTGAAGTTTAACTTTTCGCTTATATTTGCAGGTATAGGAATGGCAGCCAACGCTGCTTTATCCTGTAGTGACATGTTTTAGATTATACTTGGTAGATACGTGGCGGCTGCAATGCAACTTTTCTTTCAAAACAATTTCGTAAAGCTTTCTTTTGACAAGCAATCCCAGTTAGGTATAGCCGAGTGGACAGGTCGGTTGCATGGCGCAGAGCTGCGGGAGTCTTTCCTGCTGTGCCTGGAGATGATTAACCGCTTCTCCCTGACCAAGTGGCTGGCCGATGACAGACGCATGGGGCCAATCACGCCTGATGACTTGGAATGGAGCCTGGAGGTGCACGTGCCCAACATGGCGAAGAGCCCGCTGCAGCGCTACGCCCACCTCCCCTCTCAGTTTGACACCACCCGGGACTCGGTTGACAGCATGATTAACAAGGGACACACGTACGGTCTCAACCTCACACTCCGGGATTTCAAGAGCAAGCAGGAGGCTCTGGCCTGGTTGATGGAGTAGTGGGTATTGTAGCCGTTCCGGTCCAGACAATCGCAGGAACTGCGCACACTGCAAGGCTTTGGGCTATTTCACAAATGTTGCTATTCGCTCCTCATACCTAGCTCTAACAAAGTTATCTTTTGAATGACCTGGGAACGTTTCAACAATATTTAGGTATTTCCGATAGCCAATAGCTTTAGCTAAGTACGCCTCATGCATGAAGTTTAGATAATTGACAATGCTTATTAAGCAATTATGGAATTGGGTGAAATCAATTTCAGCATGCATAAAAGACTCTATATCATTATAATTTGCTTTAATTCTAAGCCTATAAAGAATGTCGAACATTGTAGTTGGGCCGAGATTATCTGTAATAAGCTTCCATTGGTTTTTATTGAAGCTCTGACATATCGCACCCGATTTTGTTGTGATTGGGACTGCAGACTTTTGTCTTTTCTCGCGGTGATACTTTGCAAGATTTGACCTAGTAGATTTAAGAAAGGTTGCTATTTGCGACTGCGCATCTGCATCGCTTTTTATTTGTGTGATAGCTGATTTTATATTGTGTAATGGAAGGTTGGAAATGGAATACTCCTCATAATTTCCTTCAGCAAAAAAACTTATAGAACCGGGATACTGCCTGTTTTTTACTCTATCCCCGAAAGCTCTAATCAAGTCTAGGTGGGATTCCCTCCGATCCCCAATAGCTAAGCAAAAAGCGTGCATATTAAGGTAACAAGTGTAATACGCTTGTGGGAAAGACCAATGTAAGGCGTGTCTATAATAATCTGGATTCCCTTGTTTTGCTGTTAGATGTAAGGCGTATTCGGTGCTCCAAGAATTCCATAGTATCTTCTTAATCCTCTCATATTGACAGTTAGGTTTACTAAAAAGTCGTGAATTAAAATATTTTACCTTTTCTAGGCTGTAGGCATCTGTATCATTTTCCAAGTGTTTGCATATAGCTTGGAAGTGATTTGAAAATACCTGCGCTGGAATAGAAAGCCTTTTCTTCAGTTCAGCTTCCACATAGGAAGCCGAGGTTACTTTCAACATGCTCTAGGGATTTTATCTAGTAATATAATTTTTAGACAACAGTATTCCACCCACTGACGGGGAATCAGCAGTAACATAGGATACACTTGCTTTGCGCAAAAAAGAAGGAGGGCAATAAGCCCTCCCTTCAGTTATTTACGATCCGCAAGCTTCGCAAGCGTCTGGATTATCCAGAGAGCAGCTCATGTCGCTGCGATTCTGGTCCTGGTTGTAAACTGGCTCCAGGGTTTCAGCGGCCTGTTTCTCCACCGTGAACTTGATGGCGTCAACAGCGGCCTTGGTGCGCAGGTAGTACATGCCGGTCTTCAGGCCTTTCTTCCACGAATGGAAGTGCATGGAAGTCAGCTTGCCGAAGTTCACGTTCTGCACGTGCAGGTTCAGCGACTGGCTCTGGCAGATGTAGGCACCGCGGTCGGCGCTCATGTCAATCACCGTGCGCTGGCTGATTTCCCATACCGTCTTGTACAGGTCTTTGATGTTCTGCGGAATAGTTTTAATCTCCTGCACCGAGCCGTTGGCCGCGATGATGTCCTGCTTCATCTTGTCGTTCCACAAACCTAGACCAATAAGGTCCTTCAGCAGGTGCTTGTTCACCACCATGAACTCTCCGGAAAGCACGCGGCGTACATAGATGTTGGAGGTATAAGGCTCAAACGATTCGTTGTTGCCCAAAATCTGAGCCGTAGAAGCCGTCGGCATTGGCGCTACCAACAGCGAGTTGCGCACGCCGTGTGTCATCACTTCCTGGCGCAGCTCTTCCCAATCCCAGCGGCCGCTGTCTGGTGTTATACCCCACATATCAAACTGGAACCTGCCTTCTGACAGCGGAGAGCCTTTGAAGGTCTCGTAGGCTCCATTCTTCTTGGCCAGGTCCTTAGAAGCCGTCATGGCCGCAAAGTAAATTGTCTCGAAGATGTCCTTGTTCAGGCCGCGTGCCTCTTCGCTCTCGAATGGCATACGCAGCGCAATGAAGGTATCCGCCAGGCCCTGCACACCCAGCCCGATTGGACGGTGGCGCATGTTGGAGTTCTTCGCCTCCGGCACCGGGTAGTAGTTGATATCAATTACCTTGTTCAGGTTTTTGGTCACGTGGTACGTCACGTCAAAAAGCTTCTGGTGGTCGAACACCTTATGGCCGTTCTCCTCCTTCACGTAGCGTGGCAGCGCCAGCGAGGCCAAGTTACATACCGCTACCTCGTCGTGGCTGGTATACTCCATAATCTCGGTGCAGAGGTTGGAGCTCTTGATGGTACCCAGGTTCTGCTGATTGCTCTTGCGGTTCGCGTGGTCCTTATAGAGCATGTACGGCGTGCCGGTTTCAATCTGCGACTCCAGTACGGCAAACCACAGGTCCTGCGCCTTCACCGTCTTGCGGGCACGGCCCTCGCGCTCATACTTTTCATAGAGGCGCTCGAAGTCCTGTCCCCAGCAGTCGCCAAGCCCAGGTGCCTCGTTCGGGCAGAACAGGCTCCAGCTGCCGTTCTCTTCCACGCGCTTCATGAACAGGTCTGGCGTCCAGAGGGCGTAGAACAGGTCACGGGCGCGGTTCTCTTCCTTGCCATGGTTCTTCTTCAGGTCCAGGAACTCGAAGATGTCGGCATGCCATGGCTCCAGGTATATCGCGAAAGCGCCTTTGCGCTTGCCGCCGCCCTGGTCCACATAGCGGGCCGTGTCGTTAAACACCTTCAGCATAGGTATAATGCCGTTGCTCGTGCCGTTGGTGCCCTTGATGTAGGAGCCCGTGGCGCGCACGTTGTGGATGCTCAGGCCGATGCCGCCGGCGCTTTGCGAAATCTGGGCACATTGCTTCAGCGTATCATAGATGCCCGGTATGCTGTCGTCCTGCATGGTGAGCAGGAAGCACGAGGACAGCTGCGGCTTTGGCGTGCCGGCATTGAATAACGTTGGTGTGGCGTGCGTAAACCACTTTTCAGACATGAGATTATAAGTCTCGATGGCAGATTCGATGTCCTCCTTGTGGATACCCACGGCCACACGCATCAACATATGCTGGGGCCGCTCCACTATCTTGCCGTCTAGGCGAAGCAGGTAGGAACGCTCCAGCGTCTTGTATCCAAAATAATCGTAGTTGTAGTCCCGGTCATAGATGATGGTCGAATCCAGCGTGTTGGCGTGCTTTCGGATGATTTCATACACATCCTTGGCCAACAGCGAAGCGTTCTCTCCCGTCTTCGGGTCCTCGTAGGTATAGAGGCGCTTCATGGTGTTGGAGAACGACTTGCTCGTCACCTTGTGCAGGCTCGAAATGGCCACGCGTGCCGCCAATACCGCGTAGTCGGGGTGCTTGGTGGTGAGCGAGGCGGCCGTCTCAGCCGCGAGGTTGTCCAACTCAATGGTCGTTACGCCGTCGTAGATGCCGTCAATGACTTTCTTGGCCACCTCAATCGGTGACACGTAGTCCATGTTCAGACCATAGCACAGCTTCTCGATGCGTGCGGTAATTTTGTCGAATTTGACGGATTCGCGTCTGCCGTCACGTTTAACTACTAACATAGCCTATACATTTAGCGGGTGTCAAGGGCCCGGGTGATTAATTAAAGATAGATATAGAAAAGCCGCTGCCGAAGGCAGCCGGTTGAAACATGCTAATATATTCATAAGGCGATACGCAGATATAGTCGTAAGCCGTTGGAATACTATACTTTATAAGTTAAGCCTAATGCTTTCACAGGTGTCGGGGCAGAACCTGCCCCAGTGGCGCTAAGGGCCGTTTTGATGTCGGAGCGGCAAGCGGAAACACATCGCTATACCTGCGCCCGACGAGTTGGTAATTCAGGAAGGGCAGGGCCGGATGCCCCGCTCCCTTTGTCTCCTAAACTTACTAAGTATTTCAAGTAGTTAAAAGTCCTCGTCCAGCGAGAACACGTTTTTGTCTTTGTCGCCCATCACGCCGGCTTTCTGGTACTCGCCCACGCGCTTCTCAAAAAAGTTGGTCTTGCCCTGCAGCGAAATCATCTCCATGAAATCGAAGGGGTTGGTAGCGTTGTAGAGCTTGCTGCAGCCCAGGGCCACCAGCAAGCGGTCGGCCACGAACTCGATGTACTGGCTCATGAGCTTGGCGTTCATGCCAATCAGGTCCACCGGCAATGCGTCCGTCACGAACTCCTTCTCGAATTCCACTGCATCACGTATAATCTCGTGCACACGGCTTTCAGGCAGCTTTTCGTTCAGCATGGAGTAGAGCAGGCAGGCGAAGTCACAATGCAGGCCCTCGTCACGGGAAATCAGTTCGTTGGAGAAGGTCAGCCCTGGCATCAGGCCACGTTTCTTGAGCCAGAAGATGGAGCAGAAAGAGCCGGAGAAGAAAATGCCCTCCACAGCCGCAAAGGCGATTAGCCGCTCGGTAAAGTTCTCGCTGTTAATCCACTTCAAGGCCCATTCGCCTTTCTTCTTCACGCACGGCACCGTCTCCAGCGCGTTGAACAGGTAATCCTTCTCGGACTGTTTCTTGATATAGGTATCAATCAGCAAGGAGTAGGTTTCCGCGTGGATGTTCTCCATCATAATCTGGAAGCCGTAGAAGCAGCGCGCCTCCGGTAGTTGTACCTCCTGCATGAAGTTGATGGCCAGGTTCTCGTTTACGATGCCGTCAGAGGCTGCGAAAAAGGCCAGCACATGGCTGATGAAGTGGCGCTCGCCGTCGTTCAGGTTCTCCCAGTCTTTCTGGTCCTGCGACAGGTCAATCTCTTCAGCGGTCCAGAAGCTGGCTTCTGCCTTCTTATACATTTGCCACACCTCATCGTGCTGTATCGGGAAAAGAACAAAGCGATTCGGGTTTTCTTGTAATATTGGCTCCATACACGTAAACTTTAATGGGTTTTAAGGCAGGCGGCAGGCCGCAACTGCTTACATCTTGATTGTTGTGCCTGTGGGTTGGCCCGGTGCTATGGGCGCTGCCGTCAGGTTAACAGGATTTCAAATATAGTGATAAGAACTTTAATTGGCGGGTGAAAGTTGTTCAATTTATTAACACCTTTCTAAGTGTCTGACATCCTGTGTTTTGATGAGAAATCAACACCAATATAAACATAATGTTGTGTATATATAGAACGTGATAAATATTGTAATTAAAATATTGTTTCCGGGTTAAGTGCCGAAAAATGCAAGATTAAGCGAGCAGGAGCGGGTTTTGGGGCGCACACGAAGCATAAAATGCAAAACGGAGTGCTGCCAAATGTCGTGACCGCAAGCCAAAGAATAAGTTCTTGCGGAGAGAATGTGGAAAATGTTGATTTCTGAAAACTTGGGTAAGCCTTTGCGGACTAGGGTGTTATAGCGGTTTTTAACAGGTGCAAAAAGTTTGGCCGTGGATTTCAACACCGTTATCCACATAACTGTGGATGGCCTGTGAAAAAACAGAAGGAATTAAGAAACAATGATTTGCATCTTAAATATAAGACCGCTAATTTTGCAGACTTAAATTTTCATAAACATACATTGAAGCTGATGTACGCAATTGTAGAAATCGCAGGTCAACAGACCAAGGTAGAGAGCGGTAAGTTCATCTACGCTAGCAAGCTTTCCGGCAATGATGGTGACGCCGTTGAGTTCACCAATGTTCTTCTTACTGATGATAATGGCAGCATTACTTTAGGTGCTCCTTTCGTTGACGGTGTTAAAGTGGTTGGAAAAATCCTTGGCAACGTGAAAGGCGACAAAGTAATCGTTTTCAAAAAGAAGAGAAGAAAAGGATACCGTAAGAAGAATGGCCACCGCCAGCACTACACGAAGGTCCTGATCGAGAGCATTGGTTAAGCAGTAGGAAGAAATTAATCGTAAAACCTTTTCGGGCTTAGGAAGCTAACCTGAATTAAATAGTAAAAGAAGATGGCACACAAAAAAGGAGCTGGTAGTTCTAATAACGGTCGCGAGTCACACTCCAAGAGACTAGGTGTTAAGATTTACGGTGGCCAGGACATCATCGCTGGTAACATCATTGTAAGACAAAGAGGCACTTCCCACCACCCAGGTAAGAACGTGGGTATGGGCAAAGACCACACGCTGTTCGCCATGGTGGACGGTGTAGTACAATTCAAAAAAGGCGTTAAGAACCGTTCATTCGTTTCTGTGGTTCCTAAAGTGGAAGCAGAAGCGTAAGGAGGTACGACACACGCCGCCGCCCTTGGGTGACGACAATAAAAAGGGGATGCGAGAGCATCCCCTTTTTATTTGTCAAGGTTTTCAATTTGAGGCGAGCATGGCCTCAGGTATAGCCGAGGGAATTTTCACCTGCTTTCCGGCGCGCCCGCCTTTCCAGTAGGTATAAAGGCCGGTGGCTATACCTGCCACAGTCAGGAAATAGGCGGCTGTAAGGCTTCGGAAGGAAAGCGGGATGCTGCCCAGCACCAGGCCCAGCCCCACCAGCCAGATTAGGCCATGCCGTATGGGTGAGTTAACCGCAGGCGCATAGGCCGTCCTGAACCCTACTAGGTGCAGGAGTTTGGGGGCCTCTGCTGCCAGCAGCACGAGGTTCAGCAGCAGGAAGAAAGCGAGCACGTATGGCGTGCCTTGCCAGTTCTGCGATATGGTGACCAGCAGGATGTTCAGGAGCATGGGGAGCAGCGCAATGGCGCCGAGCGTGCGGTAGCGGAGGGTCAGCAGGATGAACCCGACCACCACCTGGGAGTAGGCGATGAAGCGGGCGAAGAGGCCCAGTTGGAACTCCGCCAGTCTCTCCTCCAGCCACACCGGCCCGATGAGGCCCGGGAACCTATGCTCGTAGAAGAGCTTTGCCATACCTGCCGTAAAGAAGATGAGCCCCAGAAAAACGCTGATGCCATTGAGCGTGAATGTCTTGAAATTCATAGCCTCGATTTTTTGAACACTGCAAAACGTTAAAGTATAGCCTTTCATCAAAGTAGCAAAAGAATTATACCAACCCGCCGATTGTGTAGACAAGTAGGCTATACCTTAGCCGGAAGCACATTTATATGACGGAACAAGCTCTTGATTGAAAGTTTATTCAGATAACGGCAACAAGGCTATGTTGCCTCCCGTATACTTAAACATAAAGAGTTATAGAGTGAAAACAATTAAACTCTTTTAGGAAAAGGACACTTATGGTGTCCTTTTCTGTTTTCATATCATTTTTTGTATATCCATTCCGGCTGAGTTTCGTAATTCAAGGATATCTACATACATTGCAGCTTCTTATCAAGAAAGACCGAGGGATTGGGCCCTATGACGTCTTAGCAACCTTGTACCAGCTTGGTGCTAATTCCCTTCTCAGCCATACCTTGGTTGGGAGAAGATAAGAGAGTATATCCTATCCGGGTGTCCTTCTTGATAAGCTAGTACAGCAGAAGAAAGAGGAGAGACACCGATGAAAAACCACCACCCCATTTACGATTTGCTGCGCGAACGCGTGCTCGTGCTCGATGGTGCCATGGGCACCATGATTCAGCGCCACCAGCTCACAGAGGCTGGCTTCCGTGGCGAACGCTTCAAGAACCACGGTAGCGACCTGAAAGGCAACAACGATTTGCTGTCCATCACGCGCCCCGATATCATCAAAGCCATACACACGGAGTACCTGGAAGCCGGTGCCGACATCATCGAGACCAACACCTTCAGCGGCACCCGCATCGCCATGGCTGATTACAAGCTGGAGGAGCTGGTGTATGAGATGAACCATGAGTCGGCGAAGATAGCGCGGGAGGCAGCCGATGCGGTGGAGGCGAAGGTGCCCGGCAGACCGCGCTTCGTAGCCGGCGCCATCGGGCCAACCAACCGCACGGCCTCGCTCTCCCCGGACGTGAACAACCCCGGCTACCGCGCCATCACCTTCGACCAGTTGGTGGAGGC
Source organism: Pontibacter roseus DSM 17521 (assembly GCF_000373265.1). Taxonomy (GTDB): domain Bacteria; phylum Bacteroidota; class Bacteroidia; order Cytophagales; family Hymenobacteraceae; genus Pontibacter; species Pontibacter roseus. Next base: position 194,873 of record NZ_KB890761.1, on the reverse strand, counting down.
CTACTATGAGCAGGTGCGCGGCCTTGTAGATGGCGGCTCAGATTTGCTACTGGTGGAGACGGTGTTCGATACGCTTAACTGCAAGGCGGCCCTCTTCGCTATTATGCAGTATGTGCAGGACGGCGGCAAGGAGCTGCCCATCATGGTGTCTGGCACCATCACCGACGCCAGCGGCCGTACCTTGTCCGGGCAGACGGTGGAGGCCTTCTGGAATTCCATTTCGCATGCGCCTATCCTGAGCGTGGGTTTCAACTGCGCTTTGGGCGCGCGCCAGCTCAAGACCCACATACAGGAGCTCTCCCGCATCTCCGACTGTTACATCAGCGCCTACCCGAACGCCGGTCTGCCGAACGCCTTTGGCGGCTACGATGAGACGGCCCAGCAGATGGGGGCGATTGTGGAAGAATACCTGAAGGAAGGTCTGGTGAATATACTGGGTGGTTGTTGTGGCACTACGCCTATCCATACCAAAGTAATCGCAGACTTAGTGCAAAAGTATAAACCGCACACTCCCTCCCCGGTTCCTCCTCTCCCGCGCTACAGCGGTCTCGAGCCCCTCACCATCACCTCCGATACCTTGTTCGTGAACGTAGGCGAACGCACCAACGTAACCGGCTCCAAGAAGTTCTCCCGCCTCATCGTGGATGGCAAGTTCGAAGAAGCCCTCTCCGTTGCCCGGCAGCAGGTGGAAGGCGGCGCCCAAGTCATCGACGTGAACATGGACGAAGGTATGCTCGACTCAGAGCAGGCTATGACCAACTTCCTGAACCTCATCGCCTCCGAACCCGATATCTCCAAACTCCCCCTCATGATTGACTCCTCCAAGTGGAGTGTGATAGAGGCGGGCTTGAAATGTGTGCAGGGCAAGAGCATCGTCAATTCCATCTCACTCAAAGAAGGTGAAGACGCTTTCCGGAAGCTGGCCCGCAAAGTGCGGCAGTACGGAGCGGCCGTGGTGGTGATGGCGTTTGATGAGCAGGGGCAGGCCGATACCCTGGAGCGGCGCATCGAAATCTGTGAGCGCTCCTACCGCATACTCGTGGATGAGGTAGGCTTCCCGCCGCAGGACATCATCTTCGACCCGAACATACTCGCCATCGCCACAGGTATAGAGGAACACAATAACTACGCGGTAGACTACATAGAGGCCGTGAAGTGGATAAAGGCCAACCTGCCGCATGCCCAAGTGAGCGGCGGCGTGAGCAACCTGTCCTTCTCCTTCAGGGGCAACGACGTTGTGCGCGAGGCCATGCACACCATTTTCCTGTACCACGCCGTGCAAGCAGGTATGGACATGGGCATTGTGAATGCGGGCATGTTGGGCATCTATGAAGAAGTGCCGAAGGAGCTGCGCGATTTGATTGAGAATGTCATTTTCAACCGCCACCCGGATGCCACCGAGAAACTCGTGAATTATGCGGAGACTATCAAGGGCAAAGGCAAGACAGCCACTGCCGCCGACAATGCCTGGCGCGATGCTCCGGTGGAGGAGCGCCTGAAGCACGCGTTGGTGAAAGGTATAGTAGAATACATAGACGAGGACACTGAAGAGGCGCGTCAAAAAGCCACCAAGACGCTGGATGTGATTGAAGGCCCGTTGATGGCAGGTATGCAGGTGGTGGGTGATTTGTTCGGCGCCGGCAAGATGTTCCTGCCGCAGGTGGTGAAGAGCGCCCGCGTGATGAAGAAGTCGGTGGCCTACCTGTTGCCGTTCATGGAGCAGGAGAAGCTGGCATCCGACACCTCCAAGTCAACGGCGGGTACTATCCTGATGGCCACGGTGAAAGGCGACGTGCACGACATCGGCAAGAACATCGTGGGCGTGGTGCTGGCCTGCAACAACTACGAGGTGATAGACCTGGGCGTAATGGTGCAGCTGGATAAGATACTGTCGGAGGCCGCAGCGCAGCAGGTGGACATCATCGGCCTGAGCGGACTCATCACGCCGTCGCTGGACGAGATGGTCTACATTGCGCAGGAGATGGAACGACGGGGCATGACCATTCCGCTGCTCATCGGCGGAGCCACGACCTCGCGGGTGCATACCGCTGTCAAAATAGCACCGCAGTACAGCGGGCCGGTGGTGCACGTGCACGACGCCTCCCGCAGCGTGACGGTGGTGAGCAGCCTGCTGGGCAGCAACCGCGAAGAGTACATCGCTGAAATCAGAGCCGAGTACGAGAAGCTGCGCCAGGACCACCACAGCCGCACCAAAGACCGCGCCTTTGCCAGCATAGCCGACGCCCGCGCCAACAAGTACAAAGTGGATTGGGCTGCTACTGAGGTGACGAAGCCGAGCTTCATCGGCAACAAGACCTACCTGAACTACCCGCTTTCCGAAATCGTGCCGTACATCGACTGGACGCCCTTTTTCCATGCCTGGGAGCTCAAGCGGCAGTACCCAAAAATACTGGACGATGCCGAATATGGCACAGAGGCACGCAAACTCTTCGCCGATGCGCAGCAGATGCTGCAGGAAATCGTGGACAAGCAGCTGCTGGAAGCCCGTGCCGTCGTCGGGTTCTACCCAGCCAACGTGGAAGCAGATGATACCATTGAGGTATACGCCGACGATGCACGTGAAAACGTGCTGACGGAGTTCCATACCTTGCGGCAACAGGGCAAGAAGGGCGCCAACGTGCCGAACCTGGCCTTCTCTGATTTCCTGGCTCCGAAGGAAACAGGTATAGCAGACTACATTGGCGGCTTTGTGGTGTCGGCGGGATTTGGCATTGAGAAGCTGCTGGAGCAGTACGAAGCAGAGCACGACGACTACCGCAGCATCATGGTGAAAGCGCTGGCCGACCGTCTGGCGGAGGCCTTTGCCGAGCACATGCACGAGAAGGTGCGCAAAGAGCTGTGGGGTTACGCGCCCGAAGAAAATCTGGACAACGAGGGGCTGATTAAGGAGCAGTACAAAGGCATACGTCCGGCCCCCGGCTACCCCGGCTGCCCCGACCATACCGAGAAAATCACGCTCTTTAACCTGCTGGATGCCGAAAGGACATCGGGCGTCATCCTGACGGAAAACCTGGCCATGTATCCGGCATCCTCAGTGAGTGGTCTGTACTTCTCGCACCCGGAGTCTAGGTACTTCGGCTTAGGCAAGATTGGCGAGGACCAGGTGGCGGACATTGCGCAGCGCAAAGGCATGGCCAAAGAGGAGCTGGAGCGCTGGCTGTCGCCTAACCTGAACTACGAGCCAAAGCCGGTAGCGCAGCAGGCGGTATAAACACGAGTCAGGAACCAGACACATCATTCACCCAAATATTACCACGTTGAAAGTAACGGACCATTTCAGAAACGCCAACGGCAACACCCTGTTCACTTTTGAAATACTGCCTCCGCTGAAGGGCGAGAACATGAGGACGCTCTTCAGCCACATAGACCCGCTGATGGAGTTCAAGCCTCCCTTCATTGATGTGACCTATCACCGCGAGGAGTACATCTACAAGTCCAGGGAGAACGGACTGCTGGAGAAGCGCACGACCCGCAAGCGCCCTGGCACGGTGGGCATCTGTGCGGCCATCCAGAACCATTACAAGGTGGACACAGTGCCCCACCTGATTTGTGGCGGCTTCAGCCGGGAGGAGACCGAAAACGCCCTGATAGACCTGCACTTCTTGGGTATAGACAACGTGCTGGTGCTGCGTGGCGACTGCGTGAAAAGCGAGCAGCGATTCGTGGCGGAACCGGACGGGCACAACTACGCCTCAGAATTGATTGAACAGGTGGTAAACATGAACAACGGCTGCTACCTGGATGAGGAGCAGATGTACCACAACGGCACGGATTTCTGCATCGGGGTGGCGGGCTATCCGGAGAAGCACTTTGAGGCGCCCAACCTGAAGTCGGACATGCGGTGGCTCAAGAAGAAGATTGAGATGGGGGCCGACTACATCGTGACGCAGATGTTCTTCGACAACCAGAAGTACTTCGACTTTGTGAACGCCTGCCGCGCCGAAGGGATAACCGTGCCCATTATTCCGGGCCTGAAACCCATGACCACCAAGACGCAACTGACGCTGCTGCCCAGTCTGTTCCACATCGAAATCCCCTGTGACCTGGCCGACGCCATTGAGGAGTGCCCCGATAACAAAGCCGCTGCGCAGGTAGGCGTGGAGTGGGCCATACAGCAGTCGAAGGAGTTGATGGCCTTTGGCGTGCCCTGTCTGCACTACTACTCCATGGGCAAATCGGACTCGGTACGTAAAGTGGCTGAGGCGCTGTTTTAAGGTATAGCTATACCTGATTCGTGGCGTGCTTCTGACCCATGGATGAGTCCGCTACAGCCCAGGCTATACCTACAACTTTGGAAAATCGGGCGACAAAGCGTACAGCACCGGCTTGCTGGGGCTGGCATCCAGTTGCAGGCTGGCGATTTGCAGGTTGAGCAGGTATAGCCCGTCTTTGATGTGGTCAGGTGCGTAGATGAGCTCCGTGATGGTGGTGCCGCAACGGGTGCTGTGCGGATATTGCCAGAACGCGTGGTGGCACAGCAGCTTACCTTCGTCCAACTCGCGGTCTACCGAAGGCAAGTCGAGCAGCAGGTGCGCTATACCTTGCTGGGCCAGGTACTCCCCGATGGTATGCTCTAGGTAGGGCGGGTTGGTACCAGAGTAGTGGCGGGTGAGCTTGTCATCCGTGTTCGGCAGTGTGCGTAGAATGACGGCCTCTGGGCGTATTCCTTGCAGCTTTGTCTTCACGTCTTCTAACATTACCACGTCATCCCCGTTCTCTTGCTGCTGTGGCTGCACGGTTATGAGTTGGGCCACGAACAGAAAGCGCTTCAGGCAATTGTGGATAGTGGCGTTCTCATCCGCGGAGATGTGGCCGTAGCACTCGGTGTGGGTGCCGTTGCCGTGTGGTGTCAGGTGCACGCGCTTGTAATTGGTGCTGCCCCCCTCGGCCACGCTTCCCACGAAATCCCCTACCCGTATCACATCAAAGGCCACTGGCTCCGCCCAGAAGCACTCCGGCTGCGGCTGCCCGGCGTGTAGCGGCATGGAGATGTCCAGCGGCTCCAGCGGGTTGAAGCTATAGGCTTGATCGCGGTAGGTGATGGTGGCGCTTGTCATACCTGTGTGGGTTTGGGCGGGCTAGTCCAGCAGCCAACGCATGGCGGCCTGGTCACTGGAGAAGTTTTTCACCTCGAAGCTGATGGCTCCCAGTGCCTCGGCTCTGGTGACGACGGCTTCAAATGAGAGCTTGTTGAACAGGTTCTCCGGCAGCACACGGGCCAGCTTCTTCAGCCCCAGTTCAGAGAGGGATTTGTAATACGTGTTGGAAAGCCAGTCTTTGGTCTGCGGCAGCAGCGTCCCGATGTTCAGGGCACTCAGCAAAAGCTTGTCGGCCTTCGCCTCCCTTAGAAACCGGTTTATGCGCTCTCCCGTCTGTACCATCTCTTCGTGCCCGGCTTGCTTGAGCCAGGTATTGGTCACCAAGCCGTTGTCACGGTCGATGGCAATTCGACTGATGTCGTTAAGTAAGAGCGTTTCCAGTTGCGGCATAAAAGTTAAGGCCCCTGTGAGACCAGCTATCGTCAAATTTACGAATTAATCTAATGCATTGTACAGGGTGTGTTTCTGCTTACTCCACAAATAAATCCAGCGTAATCTGGTCGGCAAGCAGCTTGCCTTTGTCGGTCAAGTATAGCACATCGTCCTGAAGGGTAGCCAACCCCTTTTGCTGGAGCTCCTGCAGATAGGCGCTATGCGTTGCCTGCACGTCGTAGCTATACCTGTCGCGTAGGATGCCCAGGTCGCAGCCCCAGATGGTGCGGAGCGTGGTAAGCAGGTAGTCGTTGGCCTGGTCGGCAAGGGTGAGTTCCTCCAGTTCAAAAGGCACCACGTCCTGGCCAATGGCCTCAGTATACTTGCGGTTATGCGACACGTTGTACTGGCGGCTGTGGCCGTTGAAGGAATGCGCGCTCGGCCCCACACCTAGGTAATGCACGCCGCGCCAGTAGTTGCTGTTGTGCCTGGACTCATAACCTGGCTGGCTGAAGTTGGACACCTCGTACTGCACAAAGCCATGCTGCTTCATCTGCTCCAGCAGTATCTCGAACTGCTCTGCCGTGAACTCGTCTTCCGACGGTTTGAACGAGCCTTTCTTGCTCCAGCGGCCGAAGGCGGTGTCGGGTTCAATGGTGAGGCCATAACAGGAAACATGCTGCACGTTCAGGGAGAAGAGCGTCTGCAGGTCCTGCAGCCAGATGCTGTGGTCCGGCGCAGGTATACCATAAATCAAATCCACGGTGATGTTGTCGAAACCGGCCGCCTGCGCGTCTTTCACGCATTGCAGGCTCTCGGTGGCGGAGTGGGCGCGGTTCATCAGGCGCAGGTGTGGCTCATGGAACGACTGCAACCCGATGCTCAGGCGGTTGATGCCAGCCGCTTTCAACTCCAGCAGCTTCTCCGGCGACAAGTCATCCGGATTGGCCTCTAGGGTTATTTCGGCATCCTCCGAAACTATAAACAGCCCTTTAATGGTTTGCAGGAGTAGTTGCAATTCGCTCTGCGTGAGCAGCGAGGGCGTGCCGCCACCAAAGTAGATGGTGTGCACCGGCTGGCCCTGCAGGTAGTCCTGGCGTAGCGCCAATTCTCGGGCAATGGCCTGTATGGTGGCCTCCTTGTGCCCCATGGAGGTGCTGAAGTGGAAATCGCAGTAGTGGCAGGCCTGCTTACAGAAGGGAATATGGAGGTATATGCCGGACAAAATTTATAATCGCTAAATTGTTGGGTTGTTAAATTGCTGCTGGCTCTCCTGATGGACAAGGCGATAATCTGCGAGCACGCGCGTACCTTTGTAGATAAGCCAGGCAAGGCTCCTTGTTATAGGGTTAACAATTTAGCCGCCAAACAATTCAACAATACAAAACACAAATGTACAGAATCGCAGCCTTAGTCTGGTGCTTATTCGTGTGGCTGCCGCTGGTGCAGGCGCAGGAGAAGCCACAGCCGCCGGTGCCACAGCCGGTGGTGCCGCAGGCGAAGGCAGCGCTCAGGGTATACGCCACTGGCCCCGACCGACAGGTGCTGCGGCAGTATACCTACCGTACTCAAGTCCCTGACACAGTAGAGGCACGCAAAGAAGTACAAGCGCTGGTACAGCGGCTGCATCAGGATGCCTACCTCCTCGCCTCTGCTGACAGCTCTTACAAGCGCAACGATACGCTCCACGTGAAACTGCACATCGGCAACCGCTACGACTGGGCCGAACTGCGCAACGGCAACCTGAGCGAAGGCGTACTGGTGGAGTCAGGCTTCCGGGAGAAGTTCTATCGCAACGTGCCTTTCAAGCCAGCCGAGTATGCGAAGCTGCAGCAGCGCATCCTCGACTACGCCGAGCGCAACGGCTATCCCTTCGCCTCCGTCTGGCTGGACTCCATCCAAATCAAAGACAATAAGATATCCGCTGCCTTGATGGTGGAGAAAGCCTTTGTGGTGACTTATGACACGGTGCAGGTAATGGGCGGCAGCAAGACGCAGGCTAAGTTCCTGATGCGCTACCTGCAGCTATACCCTGGCCAGCCTTACAACCAGGACCAGGTGCTGGCCTCGCAGCGCATGCTCACGGCCCTGCCTTACATTAAAGTGGTGCGCCCGCCGCAGGTGCAGTTCGCCCGTGACAAAGCCCGGGTGATTTATTTTCTGGAGGACCGGCAGGCCAACCAGCTGGATGGCGTGGTGGGCTTCCTGCCCGACCCGGGCCGCAGCGACAACAAACTGCTCATCACGGGCGAGGCCAACATGAACATCCGCAACATCAGGGGCAGCGGCAAGCAACTGGGCCTGCAGTGGCGGCGCGTGAACAGGGGCTCCGTCATACTCAACGGCGAATACCTGCACCCCAACCTCTTCGGAACGCCTTTTGAGCTTGGCACACGCTTTGGCCTGCTCAAGCAGGATTCTTCCTTCATCACGGTGCAGCCGCGGGTGCAACTGGCCTACAACACCATCCGGTACGGCCGCTTCAGCGTGTTTACGGAGTGGCGCAACTCCCGCATCCTCTCTTCTGCCAACCCGCAGAGCCTGAAGGCGCTGGACCTGGCCGATGCCCGCACCAATACCTACGGCCTGAACTACCTCTGGAACAACCTCGACGATTTCTACTTCCCCCGGAAAGGACGGCTGGTGGAGCTGCAGCTGGCGGCCGGCCGCAAAAAACTGTTGCGCAACCCGGAGCTGGAGAAGGAGTTTTACGATACGTTGGAGGTGAATACGACACAGCTGAGCCTGGGCCTGCGGCTGGAGAACTTTTTCCGGGTTGGCAAGAACAGCGCGCTGCTGGCTAGGCTGCGGGGAGAAGCCCTCCTCAACGACCAGATTTTCCTCAATGACATGTACCGGCTGGGTGGATTGAATTCTTTGCGGGGCTTTGACGAGTACTTCTTTTATGCCTCCACCTACGGTGTGGGCACGTTGGAGTACCGCCTGTTCACGGCTGAAGACTCCTATGTGCTGTTGTTCTATGACCAGGGCTACTACCGCAGCGATTTGGAGGCCTCGCAGGCGGAGGGGCTGCCACTGGGGGTGGGTGGCGGTATCAGCTTCAGCACCGGCGCAGGTATTTTTCAGTTGGTGTATTCCGTCGGGCATTCGGAGCAACAGCCTATGTCCTTGAAATACTCGAAGATACACTTCGGGATAACCAGCAAATTTTAGAAATCAGCAAATCTTTTGCTTTTTTTGGTACGTATAGCTTGCATGGTACGAATGTTTATACTACTTTTGTAACACAATAACAGTGCGGGATGGAGCAGTTGGTAGCTCGTTGGGCTCATAACCCAAAGGTCACAGGTTCGAGTCCTGTTCCCGCTACAAAAGAGAGGCCTGATTCAGAAATGAGTCAGGCCTCTTTGCTTTAAAGGAAATCCTCCTCATTGTAGAGGAACCCAGACCGAGGGACTAAACTGTTGGAATTCCCGCTTCTGCTGCTGTCTTCTGTTGACGGCCTCCAACGGAGCCGGCTTTTTTCTTAGGTTTCTTTTTCTTGTTCCACCAAACCAGGAAACCTGTGATGGGTAGGCTGGCACAGATTAAACTGATGAAAAAGGCGAGAATCTTACCCGGCAAGCCCCATACAACCCCGATGTGCATATCATAGTTGAGCATGACCAACTGGTCAGCAACGCTGGCTTCTGAGTACCTGTCTCCCTTTACACGATAATGCTCCAAGGTATACTGGTCGTAATAGTACTCGTTGCGGTTGTACCACGACCCATGGTCCTGGTAGGCTGTGACTTCAATCGCATCTTCCTTGTCGTGGAGCTCAGGCGTCATATAGAAGCCCTGTGCATCAGGCTCCTGGGCCAGCGTCTTGTACCAAGCCTTATCCAATACCGAAATGGTGTCATTAGCCACCAGACCCGCTTTAGATACGTCTGAGTGCGGATGGTGATGCTCCGGCCTGGACTCTCCTCCTGAGGTGACGTAGTATACAGAATCAGCAAACCACTCAAAGCTCCAAACCAGACCTGTAACGGCCAGCACGAAGGCTAGAACCAGACTATAAAAGCCCAGGATGTTGTGCAGGTCGTAGTTTACACGCTTCAAGCTTCCATTCCACTTAATCTTAAAGCTTTTGTCAATGTTGGACTTGTTCCACTTTTTGGGCCACCACATAATCAAGCCTGTAAACAGCAGCACCACGAAAATAAGCGTAGCCGCGCCTACTATGGGCCTCCCAATCTCATAAGGCAGCCAGAGCGCGCGGTGTCCGTCAATGATGAACCGGAAGAAATCGAACTCCCCTTCCCCAAGACTCTGCTGTTTCTGCAAGAATTCGCCAGTATACGGATTCATGAAAACAGCGGTAAAGGTATGCTTGCCGTTCACCTCCCCTTCATACCCCACGGCTGCGGCTCCTTCCTTGTTACTGTAGGTCAGGCCGGTTGGCGCTGCGCCGGGCATGTATACCTGAGCCGTATCCAATAGCTGGCTGGGCGGCACAAATGGCTTGTTCTGGGCTTCCACGAAGCGCCAGGGCTCCATCGCATCTTTTATTTCCTGCTCAAAAGCATAAAAGCAGCCTGTGATGCTCACTATGAACACCACGCTGCCAGATGTAAGACCCAGCCAGAGGTGCAACCAATCATTCACCATTCTGAAAACACCCTTGCCGCTCTTCTTTTTGCTCTTCATCTTACTGAAACGGTAATGATTTGAATGAAATGATACCAGCCCCACCCGCAATTGATGGAGCTGGTATACCTGGCTGCTTGTTAGATTTTTGAGAAGCCGGCTACAAAGTTTGCCTGCACCTGGGCGCCTTTTGTCGCTGTGTAGTTCTGGGTATCGATTCTGTACACATAGATGCTGTTACCCTCCGGTATAGCCATGTATACAAAGTTGCCATCGTGCAGTGCCGCTAACCTACGGCCAACGCCTGCATGCTCCGGCAAGCCTTCGATGTAGGAAACCGTCTTGGTGTTCAGGTCAACTACGGCCGACTTCAACGGGCCGTCAGACCATCTGGCTTGCTGCGCACGATTAGTTGTGTTGATTTCCACGAATACCTTTCCGTTGCCCAGGTATAGCATATGGGATATCGTTTTGCCACCTGTAGCCGCTGCCACATCAAAGAAATAGGACTGGTCAAACTCTGTCTGACCGCTCTTGATGCGCAGGATGCCGGCTGGTTTAGTAGACTGGCTGTAACCGTTTGCCGGGTTGGAATGAGACGCCGCGTATATATCGCCTTTCTCGTCTTCGATGAGTCCGGTTTTGGTGTTGAATCCGCCAACCGGGCCGGTACGGGTGTCTTCTATGACTTTGTGGAACTGCAGGGCCGGATAGGTATACACGGCTATCTGCGCTTTGTCGGTGTGTGGCGTGTTGAAAGTGGTAGGGTCGCTGATGTAGTAGCTCAGGAAAAGGTGACCGCCACTGATGCGCATGCCGGCATAGGCAGGGGCCTTTAGGTTGGTGATGTCGGAAACCGGAAGCTCTTTGGTGCCCGTTACGGTAAGGGTGTTAGCGTTGAAGGTATGGAACTTAATCACATCCGAAGTACCTGCCATCTCTACCGCAACCAACGTATTGTCATCGGCTTTCACAATGTCAGAAAGGGGGTTGGCGAACGAGACATTCCCAATTTGCTTCAGCTCTCCTTTCTCATCTCTGGATATACCTACCACATTCCTGTCGTCCAGACCGCCAACGCTATAGAGGGTTTTGTCAATCTGTGTGAAGTCGAAATACCCTGGCTGCTCTATACCTTGGCCAACGGCAGAGAGTGTCCCCGTCATGACATCGTCAAACGGCACGGAGTAGTAGGTAAAGATGCCGTCGTTGCCCTGCAGCGCAAGTGAAACCACAAATTGCTCATTCTCTGTAGCTGGGTTAGCATTGGAATCATCATCGCTGCAGGAAGTGAATGCCGCTATCGCAAAAAGGCTCAGAAGCGGCAAAGCCAGGCGTCTGGTAAATTTAGTTAGGTTCATGTGTTTTATTTTATGAATAAAGTATAGATTAAAGGACGTATCGCAGCTTCAGGTAAAAGGCACGTCCAGGTTTTTGCAGGTAAAATTTATCGTAGAGGCGGGCATCTGTCAGGTTGCGGCACTCCGCTGCAATGTTATATCTTCCGTCAGCCAGGCTCAGGGAGATTTCCAGGTTATGGGATGCCTGTCTTGGGATGGCTACTTTGCCGTTCTTCGAGCCGTTCTGCGCCCAGCTCAAAAAATAACTCTCCACAAAATTGTAGTAATAGTTAATCCCTAGGGTTGATGCCGGAGCCACCACATCTTTGAAGGTGAGGCCGGCATTTGCATTAGCGAACAGGTATGGCTTGTTGGGCTGACGGAAGCCTTTGTTGAAGTTCCTCACCCAGCCGGAGTAGTCGTTGTAGAGCGAGTCAGCCTGGTCTGTTATGTCCTGGAATGTGGCGCTGCCGCCCAGGTGCAGCAGTTCACGCCATTGGTACTTCAGGCTTCCTTCCACACCCAAAGTGCGCACATCGCTTAGGTTGCCATACGTCGTGACCGGACTGGCCACTCTCACGTTCTGGTGAATGAGGTCTTTGGACTCGCGGTAGATAAAGCTGCTCCCCAGGTCAAACTGGTGGTCCTGGGCAAGCTTGAAACCATAGGCCGCCCCGATGTTGAAGTTGTCGCTCTGCTCCGGGCCCAGGTCCGGATTCGGGTTGATAAACAGCCCATCGCCAAAAATCTCGGCTGGCTCGGGTAGGCGGTACGTGTGCTCATATGAGGCCCTGAACTGAAGCGTTGGCAGCAGGAAATAGGAACTCGCCACACCATAGCCTACGTTCTGCTTGTGCACTTCAAAGGCATCCATACGCCTTGTCTCGCCGCCAAAGTCAAACTCTTTGCTGGTTTCAGCACGAAGCAGGTATAGCTTGCCAAAAAGCGTGGTGGTCCATTTTTCGGATGGGTCGAATTTGTAGGCGAAGCCGGCTACTTGTTTGTTCAGTGTCTTCGGGAATTGATTCTCAATCTTCTCGGGGTTCTCTGAGTCGAACGTCTCGCGGCGGAAATGCGAGACAGAGTAGTTAAGCGCCAGCGAATGCTGTGGATTGATGGTATAGCCGGCATTGAACTGGCTGTTGAAGTCGGTATCGTCCAGCGTGGTGAACGTGCGAGACTGCTCCCCGTCCCTGGAACCCGGTATTCTCGTGGCTTCTCCCAGCCAGTTGTAGGTCACGCCACTCAAGGTGTCAATCACTTCGCCCTGCGTGTAGTTGAAAGCGGCGTTCAGGCTGACGCTCAGGCCATCTGCAAACAAGTCGTCCTTGCTATACTTAAAGGTGGGCACTACAGAGGTGTTGTTGCGCATGATTCCTCCGTACACCGTTCCCATTGTGGCACCTGTCTGCACCTGCTGGTCGTTTCCGGATGCGATGACGCCAAACAACAGGTTGTCAGCATACCTGCGCCCCGTCCAGCCGGTCTCCAGCATAAGGGTACCCGAACGGTAGCGGTCGTGGAAACGCTCTACTTCGGCCGAATCTACTACGTTGGAGTTCCTGACAATCGGCACCCATACCTTGTAGTTGTTATCAGAGTAATTGTAGTTTCCGCTGCCCCGGAAGGTGAAGCCGTTTGTAGGATTGGTATAGGCCCCGTTCAACGACAACCGGTGTGTGTTGAAAGAGCCAACGGAATAAGAGGCGTCTAAGAAGTTATCCTTTTTGTTGGTGATGATGTTGACCGCTCCGCCCAGGGCGTCGGTGCCAAGCCATACCGGAACCACTCCTTTGTATACCTCTATCCTTTCAATCGTATTGACGGGTATGTCGCTCAGGCTGAGTGACGAAGAGAAGTTATCCATGGGGAGCCCATCCAAAAAGAACTTGACCTGGTCTCCGGAAAAGCCGTTTAAGCTGAAGCTTGCTCTGGAGCCCAATCCGCCTTCTTCCAGCACCCTTACACCGGACACGCGGTTCAATACCTCCTTCGCGTCGGATGTACTGTTGAGTAACTCCTTGGTGGAGACAGCGGTAACAGTATAGGCCTGCTCGTTTACCTGTGTGGTCGCCGATTTTCCAATCACTTCGACACCCTCAATTTCAAAGGTCCTTTCCTTCAGGCTGAAGTCAACCTGCAGGTTTTGCAAGGGTTTTAGCTCTATGGCTTTCTCTTGAGTTTCGAAACCCAAGAAGCTAGCTGTCAAAACGTAGTTTCCAGGCGATATGCCTGATAAGCTGAATTGGCCGTTTTGGTCTGTGGTGATTCCAACCTGCGTGCCTTTCACAACCACAGTAACGCCTGCCAAGGCCTCTCCCGAAGCTGAGCTTACTTTCCCAGAGACGCTAGCCTTGTCTATAGCCTGACTCCACGCGGTGGAACACAGGCAGAAAAGCGCCAGGAAGATTAAGAAAGCTATAATGGACTTGCTATACAGATGCAATGCTTGCTCTTATTTAGAATGAGTTTAAACTACTGCAAATGTAGAATGAAAACAGGAGCAGGCCAAACTATTTAGATTAAATCTAAATAGTTTTTAAAGGTAGCGGGTCTGCAACACCTTGATACTATGACAGGAAGCTAAACGCCAGGACGAATGGCTTATAATTCAGGTATGTTTGAAGCTATATCACAGCACTTGCCACAGAGATGGAACAAGGTCTTACAAAGGCATAGAATGGCAGCAAGGGCAGCTAACTCTTTCAAGAAAATACCCTAAATTGGAGTGACCTGGTATACCTCAGACTGACAGCGGGGCTTATAGGGAAGCAACCGGCAAGTCTTTGTTTTTTTAAGTTGACTGGACTCCCCTTCGGGAAGCTCCCCTGCAGGCAAGGATGCTTTTAACGTCAAATGCACTTGTTATAAATGCTGGTGCTCTTCACCGTTTCTAATCTGTTCGATTGGTAATAGGCACCATGCGTCTCTGCGATTCGGAGCACCATACAGGCATTCAAATTCAATAAACAACTTTCAATCAAGAAACATGGCACAGATTGACCCTTGGAAAATCACCTACGAAACAGAATGCTACGCCGCCGTGGAGGCAGAAGTGGGCTTTCATTGCGGACGCATCAAAGGCTGGAAACTGTACAGCTTGGGAAACCCTGACTTGAGCCGTACCCTCAGCCAAAGCCCCAGCGCGATACTGGCCGCTTTTGAGACGCAAGAGGAGTTGGAGCAGTGGCGAGAAAACCTGTACAAAGAACCGGAGCCAAAGAACCACGGGCAAGCTTCGCTGCACGACCTGATGAATGCCTCCGAGGATGAAGTGAAGCTGAAAACCATAGGCAGCGGGGAAAACAAGCTCATCATCAGCCAGATTCTTTAGCGTACAAGTTCCAGATAATGGCGACGTAGGTATGCGTTGCTAACGGCTCATGCGCCAGCGCATTGGCTGGGTACCCTCTAAGTTGACCTGCGCCTGCCCTTTAGTGGGGTGTTAGTGAAGGGATGGAGCTACTGGAGGAGAAGCCTTGCGCGATAACCACTGCAGGGCAGCCTCTCTGCTGGTGAAATTTTTTATCTGGTAGGCGCTAGGCGGGCTTTCCAGCACCTGCCCCTGTACCCTGACCGCCATCTCTTCCAGTTGCGGCCCGCTGCTGACAATGCGCGCCACCTTCTTCAGGCGGGTCTGTTTCAGCGCCATGGATACCTGGTAGATGAGCTTGTTGTATTCGGTTTCACTTACCTGCACCGAGGCTCCACTGGAATCCAGCAGCAGATTCCGGACATGGTAATTTTTGACATGCTCCAGCATGATGTCAAAGCACCGCCTCGCCTCGCTCAGGCCAGCCAGGCTCATGTCCGGTAAAGCCACAGACAGGATATCGGTGGGTGCATCATATTCGAGCTGGAAAAAGCCGTTGCTAAACAGAATCATGCCGTAAAGATACTGATTTTCTGAAACCTTACAGTTTCTTCACCAAGGGGCACAGCCTGAACGTCCCTACTGCCATGATAGCACACGATAAGTGTTGCAGCTTGTCACCACGTGGAAACCTGGCTTGGGCGCGAACAGGACGGAGAAATACGTTTGTTTACCGAGGTTCTGAGTATCGATTTCTAGAATGGCTTTGTCTCTGGCTATACCTAGCCTGAAACCATGCAAGAGGCGCAGCAAGAGAATACACCATCACTGCCAAACGAGGCTAGTCTTCCACACGCATCCTACATCAGCTGTATCCGCCAAGGTATAGGTACGCCCTTTCTCCCTGACGCTTTAGTGAGAGATGGACTTCAGCCCGATGATAGAGCCTATCAAGGTCATCAGGAAGAAGATTCTCCAGAAGCTGGCGGGGTCCTTGAACACGAGAATCCCCATAAGAGCCGTCCCTACTGCCCCTATACCCGTCCAAACTGCGTAGGCTGTCCCGATGGGCAGGGTCTGGGTCGCTTTCACCAACAGCACCATGCTGATGGTCAGCGAAACCAGAAAGCCGCCATACCACCAATACACATCATTTCCTGTGGCTTCTTTGGCTTTTCCCAGGCAAGAGGCGAAAGCCACTTCAAATAAACCCGCAATCACTAATATAATCCAATTCATAGCATCTGTTTTGATGCAAAGTTCCGGAATGGAATCGGGTTTACGTTTTACAAATGTTAAAAAACGAGGTGCTTCCCTGCAACTGCTCAGGCAGAAGCCGTCACTTCGCCGGTATACCCATGCGCCAGTGAAGGTATACAGCGTCTTCCAGGATGCCTAGGAAACATTCAGCGGGCAAACAAAGTAGACAAGTTGTACTGCAGAAGCATGTTGTATGGACGAAACGGACGACTACGAGATTTTCAGGAAGCTTATCAGCAGCATCAATAAAGTGGTGTTTTCCTATGATGTGGGTGCCGGCAGCATCACCTTCATCAACAACGCCTTCACCAAGGTATGGAAGCGGACCAGAGAGAGCATTATAGCCAACCCTGCCCTCCTCCTTTTGTCCGTTCACCCCGACGACAGAGCCTATCTGGCTAATGAGTACGAAGAGCTCCTGCACGGCATCCTGAAGCAGGACATAGCGTTCAGAATCCTGAGGCCGGACAAGTCGGTCAGAAGCCTGCTTGTGAGTCCGCAGCTTATCATTAAAAAGGACGGGACAAGGCACGTAGCCGGGCTGATAGACGATGTTACCGTAATCAGGAAGAACTACCAGGATTTGGAAAGGCACGGGGCGAAGAAGAACTCCATCCTTGAAATCCTCTCGCACGATTTGGCCGGACCCCTCGCAAACATACAATCGCTGGCAGAGCTGCTCTCTGCGGAGACACAAGGGTATAAGAACAGAGAGGTCGACAACATCATCGGCATTATCCAAAGGAGCTCGGAACAAAGCATTCAATTGATTCGGGAGTTTGTGCAGCAGGAGTTCATCGAGTCTGCTTCGGTGGAGCTGTTTAAGTCAAGGGTAGACCTGGTTGAGAAGATGCTGGAAATAGTGGAACAGTACAAGGCCAGCGAGGCGAAAATCAGGAAGGAGTTCAGGTTCAGTGCGTCCGGTGACAAAATCTATGCTCCAATAGACCCAAACAAGTTCATGCAGGTCATCAACAACCTCATCTCGAACGCCATCAAGTTCACGCACGACGGTGGCATCATCTCTATCGATTTGGAAGAGAAGGACTCTACCGTCCTGATGACCGTACAGGATAACGGCATCGGTATACCGGAGCGGTACCATCACCAGCTGTTTGACAAGTTCACGCAGGCGAGGCGCGATGGGTTGAAGGGGGAGCCTTCCACGGGCTTGGGCATGTCGATTATCAAGACCATTGTGGAGTGGCACGGAGGCCGCATCTGGTTTGATAGCCAAGAGAACGTGGGCACCACCTTCTACATAGAGATACCCAAGGAGTAGCAGACCTAGTTCCTATACCTATACCTATACCTATACCTGTTTGGTCTGCCTTATCCATACAGGTATAGCCCAGACACTTACAGCAGTATTCGCGTCCGCGCCTGAAAAGTAGAGGCTAGGGCCCTTAGGTCGTAGTTCTATTTAGTTGGCTTGTAATCAGCTAATTATATATAAGTGTAACTATATAGGTAGCGTAGGGCCTACAAATATCCTTCGGCTGCTGCAACCTTTTCAGGATTTTCACAATAGAGGTAAAAAGCATTTGTCCGCTCTATAGCGAACAGGTGTGTGAGCCAGTCCATCTGGAGCAATTTCTCCGCTCGCCATGAAAACCAAACTTCAGTTTTCTGACACGCACGTAGTACCACGAATTTAGGTTTGGCTCGATAAATCATAAATATTGGAAATTTCGTTATATCCGTGTAATAGCCAGTTCACCCTTTAACTCTGATCCGATGCGCCCATTTCTACACAGGCATCTGTTCTTTAGCTTGCTTGCTGCGTTTTTGTTTCTGATTGGACCGGCTACGGCGCAGACCGCGCCTAACTGCCCGGCTGTTATAACAGTAGAGGGACGCACCAACCTATGCCAGGGTGAAACCACTGTCCTCAGGGCCAGTACTGGTGCCGGACTGACATACGAATGGCTGAGAAACGGGACAGTGCTGGCAGGCTCTACGGGCGAAACTCTGCAAGTGAGCACGGCGGGCAATTACCAGGTGCGGGTATCGGGGGGTACCTGTACCACCAACACCTCCGCCGAGACGGCCATCACCGTAAACCAGCTTCCCAACACCCCTAACTTCATCGTAGACCCCACCACTGCCGCCTGCTCCGGCACCCCCCTTACTTTTTCAGTGAACGCGCCCCAGCAGGATGTCATCTATACCTGGGCCTTCGGGGATGGCAGCACGGCCAGAGGCCCCTCGGTGCAGCATACCTACGACTTGCGCGGCACCGGCATCCAAACCTTCGATGTGGAGGTGTTCGGCACCAGCACCGTTACAGGCTGTGAATCGGAGCGGGTGACGAAGCCCGTGCAGGTGCGGCCACTCCCCGAAATCTCCTTTACCGAAGAAAACAACTTCCAAACCTGTCTGCCCGACACCATCGCCGATGAGGACATCAGCGTGACAGCCGTCATCACCAACACCACGGAAGAGCCATACCTGAGCGATATCCGCAACTACTTCGTGGACTGGGGTGATGGCAGCGCGCCCGTGCAGTACCGCGCCTCCGACTTCCCGATATCCAACCCTAACCCCTATACCGAAGTGGGAGATTTCAAAATCACCATATCGGCCGTGGCGGGCAATGGCTGTACCGAGCCTTTTGTGCAGGTATACAGCGTGAGCAAAGAGCCTAAAGCGGGTTTTTCGCTAGGCAAGAAGCGGGCTGATGAGAGCCAGCAGCCGCCCTGCGTGCCTGTCATTGTGACGCCTACCGACAGTGCCACTGGCGGGGGACTCTCCTACCAGTGGTCGGTGCAGCCGGACATGGGCTATGTGCTGGAGTCAGGTACCCTGACCGACTCGCTCCCCATTTTCCGCTTCACCGAATCCGGCGTGTATACCATTGAGCAGATTGTGACGAACGGCTGCGACAGCGACACCGCCTCGCAAAGCATCGTGGTAGGCTGGCCACAGGTGTCGCCACCGCCAGGTGGGGTCTTCTGCGGTCCCCAGACCATTAACCTGAGCGCCACGGGTGCCGGAGGCGGAGGCGTTCCGGGGGGCGGAGGCGGTGGCCTCTTCATCGACAAGAACCTGGGCGAGAACATCACCGTGACTATTGCCATCACCGGCCCCAAGAGCGCAACTCGTACCTTCAACTCCGACAACTTCAGCTACTCCTTCGATTTTGACAGGCCGGGTACCTACAACATCACCGTAGAGGCCGTGAACGAGTGCGGTAGCTCCAATGCTATCTATCAGGGGCAGCCGCCACCGCCAACGCAGGTAGTCATTCTGCAGCAGCCGGGCCTGCCCACTATCCAGAACCCAGGTATAGTGTGCGAGGGAGACACCGTGCGCCTGACGCCTACGGCTCCTGGCCCGAATTATGCCTGGTTCGAAAGCAACGACCAGACGGCGCAGCCCATCTTCGTAGGGCCCTCTTTCACCACGCCTTCGCTTCCGGGTGGCATCACCAATTACTATGTGGCCGCGCTGGATACGGCACAGGGCGTCATCTGTATTGGCCCGCGCAAAGAAGTGACGGTGCGCGTGAATCCGCGGGTGGCCAATAACCTGATTGAGGGAGAGGCATCGCGTAGCGTGTGCAAAGGTGGCGTACTGGCTGAACTGACAGGAACGCGCCCAACCGGAGGCGATGAGAGCACCCCCTATACCTATACCTGGGTGCTCAGCACCACCGGGCCTAACCGCGGCTACGCGGCTGCACCGGGCGTGAACAACAACCAGAACTATACCCCCACGGAGCCGATTTCCACCACCACCTGGTTCAGGCGCGTGGTGCGGTCTGCCAACTGCTCCGCCGACTCCAGCAATGTGGTAGAGGTAGTGGCCGTGGACCCGGTGCCAGCCAGCGCCAACACCATCACTCCGGCCACACAGGAGATATGCGCAGGCGATGCACCCGCGCAACTGGTGGGCTCGCAGCCGACGGGTGGGGCCGGAGGGCCCTATACCTATCGTTGGGAGATTAGCACTACTGGGCCGACCACAGGCTTCGTGCCGGCGCCTACCCCAAATGAGGGCGAGAACTATACCGTGAGCATCAACCTGACGGGCGAGACCTGGTTCCGGCGCGTAGTGACATCCGGCAGCTGTGACTCGCCTTCCGAGGCTGTCAAAATCACGGTCTTCCCTGCCTTGGCCAACAACACCATCACGCCTACACAGCAGGATGTGTGTACGGGAACGGCTCCGGCGGCCCTGACTGGTTCTGCCCCTTCCGGCGGAAGCGGCAACTATACCTATGAGTGGCTGGTAAGTTCTACGGGCGCTGCCGGTAGTTTCACGGCTGCACCAGGCACCAACAACCAGCAGAGCTATACGCCAGGAGCCATCACCCAGACTACGTATTTCCAAAGGTTGGTTCGTTCCGGGCAGTGTTCCCCTAGCCTGAGTGAGCCAGTGGTGATAAACGTGCGGCCAAGCATCACCGGCAACAGCATCTCGGCACCACAGGAAGTGTGTACCGGGGTTCAGCCTGCGCCATTGACCGGCAGCACGCCATCCGGTGGCAGCGGCGCCATCACGTTCCGTTGGGAAAGCAGCATCAGTGGGCCTGACACGGGCTTCAACCCGGCTCCGGGCAACAACACTGGAGCGAGCTATACCCCACCGCCTCTTACCCGGGATACTTGGTTCCGGCGCGTGGCGCTGTCGCAAGGCTGCGACAATGCCTCAGAGGCTGTGCTGTTATCAGTGCTGCCTTTGCCGGAGGCACCGGTGCTCACGGTGCAGGATGCAAGGGCCTGCCTGGGCGGTTCGGCTACCCTGACCGTCGCCAATGCCAATGGCAGCACCATTGAGTGGTATGCTGCGCAGACGGGCGGTACACCTCTTTTTGTAGGTCCAACCTTCGTCACGCCGGAGCTGGCCCGCAACACGACCTTCTATGTGCAGGCTGTGAATAGCAACAACTGCGCAAGCGCCACCCGCACGCCGGTAGCCGTCACCATCGTGACAGCGCAGGCCGATGCCGGGCAGGACGTGACTATCATACAGGGCAACACAGTGGAACTGCGCGCCTCAGGCGGAGCCACCTACCAATGGGAGCCAGCCGAAGGGCTAAGCAATGCGTCGGTGGCTAACCCAGTAGCGAGCCCTGACGTGACGACCACCTATACCGTGACCGTGACTACGGAAGAAGGCTGTACCGCTACCGACGAGGTGACCGTGACCGTCATTCCGGCCATCTCGGTTCCCAATGCCTTCTCCCCGAACGGGGATGCCGTGAACGAGGTATGGGAAATCGGCAACATCCAGAACTTCCCGGATGCGCGGGTGGAGGTATACAACCGTTGGGGCAGCCAGATATTCAGCTCGACCGGCTACGGCTCCCCGTGGGACGGCACCTACAAAGGCGAGGCGCTGCCAGTGGCTACCTACTACTACATCATTTACCTCAACAGCTCCGAAAAACCGATTTCAGGGCATGTGACCATTATCAGATAATACCCTATGAAAAAGCTGCTCCTTCTTCTGGTGGCCTCTGTAGCTGTTGTAGTGCAGGCGTTTGCGCAGCAGCGCCCCCAGTATAGCCAATACATGGTCAACAACTACCTGCTCAACCCAGCCCTGACAGGCATAGAGGACTACGCCGATATACGCATCAGCAACCGGCAGCAGTGGGTGGGGCTGGAGGGTGCACCTGTCACCTACTATGCCACCGCGCACGTGCCGCTCAACAAAGGCATGTCGAGTACCTCGTATGCTAAGGCCCTGGCGCACCACGGGCTGGGCGTCATTTTCCATACCGACAAGACAGGGCCGCTGCGCCGCACCGGGCTTTCCGCCACCTATGCTTACCACCTGCCCCTCACACGCAGCATTAACGCCTCGGCCGGTGTGGGGGCAGGCGTTATCCGCAACTCCATCAACTCCTCTGACCTGCAGTTCAGCAACCCGAGCGACCCTTTGGTGGGAGGCGGCAGCATCAACCAGAATGTGCTGGATTTGTCGCTGGGCTTCTGGGTATACTCGCGGAACTTCTCGGTAGGTATAGCCGGCGCGCAGTTGCTGGAGAACGCGGGCACTTTCCGGTCCACTGAGAACAACAACGTGACGCTGGACCTGCAGCGCCACTATTTCCTGACGGGCAGTTACCGTTTCACCCCATTCGAACGCATTGACTTGATTCCTTCTTTCATGCTGAAACTGGCCGACCCGAGCCCGATGGCCGTGGACGTCAACCTGCGCGCTATGTACGATGAGCGGTTCTGGGTAGGAGCCTCCTACCGGCACAAAGACGCGGTGGTAGGTATGGTGGGGGTGTACATTAGCCCGTTGCTGGACATCTCCTACTCCTACGACGCCACCACCTCCAACCTGAACCGCGTGAGCGCAGGTACCCACGAAGTGGTGATAGGCTTCAAGCTCCTTAACGACCGCCGCATCATCTGTCCACAGTGGGTGTGGTAGCACCTCTTTACTAATCTGATTCACCCTGTCGCCTGGTCTTTTACTTCCTATGGTTGAGACTCGGGGAACAATTTTCTGCACCCTGATTATATTATCTAGGGAATAGCAGCTATTTTTGCCTTTCTTAAGAAGAAGGGCGTGTGGCTTCTGCAGCGCCTTTTCCAATTTTCTTCTTGGCCGAGTCCTTCGGCCATTCCTATACCTTGCCCGCCTCCGGCTATAGGATTACAACATTAATATATTTTAATTTTCAGGTAAAATTTGCTTTGTAGCGATAATTACTAAATTTTAGTGAATAATATAGGGAGAAGTGTATATTCTATACTTTAGGGAGCTTTTGATGTACTTTCCGGAGTACGCCTGAGGAGCCAAATTGGAATGTTAATGTAAAGACTGGGAAACAGGATGTGGGGAGATGACCAGGCTGTTGCTTATTCTATTGTACAAGATTAAACGCCCAAATCTATAACAAACTTATACGGATTATTTCATGACAAGCTTCTTTAGGAAAGCCTTGCTTCTTGCTCTGGGCTTTTGGTTGATGACGTTTGCTGTGTTGGCACAGCAGGCGCCTGCGCTTGGCACATTCTATGACTACAGCGTTGTTGGGTACCAGGGGGTTAACAATAAAGGAAGAACCATTGTGGGGGCGAGCCTGGGCGCTGTGCAGCAGGATGCCACCGGCTTTCCTCCCGGCATCATCAACCGGGAGCGACATGAAAGAAATGCCGCCGCCGCCAAAGCGCACCAGGATGCCGCCGCCGCCTTTGCGGCTGCTTCAGGCAAGCCTGCCACCACCACCCTCACCAATCCCAACCTAGGAGGCCGCACCTTTACGCCAGGGGTATACCGCCTGAATGGCGATGCCAACCTGGCCGGAGAGCTTACGCTGAGCGGCGAGAACAACCCTAACGCCGTCTTCATCTTTCACATCAAAGGGGATTTGGCCACCAACTTCAATGCGCAGATGGTGCTGACCCGGGATGCCAGCAGTGCCTACGTTTTCTGGGTAGTGGAAGGCGGCATCTCGTTTGGCGGCAGCTCCTCCCTGATAGGTAACTTCATTGCCAAGAAAAATGCCGTTTTGAATGATGGCGTAGCCCTCAAAGGCCGCGTGGCCTCGCTGCAAGGAGAGGTGGAGCTCAACAACAACCGACTGAGCATACCCGCTGACCTTTCTGTGACCATTGTTAAGACGCCAGGGGCCAACGGAACGAATCGCTATGTAGTGGGCGAGTCCATCACCTACACCATCACCGCCAAAAACCTAGGCCCTGTAGACGAGGACATGGTAAAGGTGACGGACATCCAGTTCACCGGCGAGTCGCCTAGCTATACCAGCACGGCGCCGGGTTCCGTGTTCGCCCGTGACCCTGTGACCGGCCGCTGGCTCTGGAACATAGGCAAACTGGAGTATGGGCAGGAAGTCAAATTGGTCATCACGACCACCATCACCGGCACCGGCAACGGCTTCATACGCGGTGTGATATCCGGAGCGGGTGTGGACGAGATTCGGTACAACAACAACGCGGAGCTGAACTTTTGTGTGGTGTTGCCTGATGCCGGTACCATCTCGGGCCCGAAGGAGCTGTGTGTGGGCGCCACTGGCGTGTACAGTGTTGAGCCGGTAGAAGGCGTGCCCAGCTACAACTGGATTGTGCCCTCTGACTGGGAATACAACATAGAGGACCCTGAAAAACCGTACATCATCACTGTAACGGCTGGCCGCAACAAAGGCGTGATTTCCGTGACGGTGAACAACACCTGCGGCGAAAGTTTACCAAGCAGGCTAGCTGTGAATAATTTCGCCGACCCTCCTGTCAAGCCGGGGCCAATTACCGCCAACGAAGGCATCTGTGCCGGTTCCTCAGCCACGTACTCCATTGCCCCGGTGGCCAACGCCTCTGCCTATACCTGGACCGTGCCTGCAGACTGGACCATCACCGCCGGCCAGGGAACAACAGATATCACTGTATTGGCTGGCAAGACAGCCGGCAAGGTGACCGTGATGGCTGAGAACGTATGCGGTTTCAGTCCGGCAAGCGAGCGCGAGGTGAAGCCTTTCCTGGAGAAGCCTGCTTTGCCAGGTGCCATCTCCGGCACCGGAACCGTCAGCTTCTGCGCCACTGCTGAGCGACTCACCTATACCATCAACGCGCAAGGCGATGCCACGGAATACCTGTGGGAGGTGCCGGCTTCCTGGACAATCATCGAAGGGCAGGGAACCACCACCATCGTCGTGAAACCTTCTCCAACGGGCGGCACAGTGTCAGTAAGAGCTGTGAACGCCTGCGGTCAGGGGCCAGCCAAAACATTTGAGGTGACGCCAGTGCCAGGCCCTCCGGCCGTGCCAGGCGTGATTTCAGGTGACTTCCCGGTATGTGCCGGCAGCAAGGGCGTCAAATATTCCATTGAGCCAGTGGCTACGGCTTCGGGCTATACCTGGTACGTGCCTTCCGGCTGGACCATCACCGCCGGGCAAGGTACCAACGAGATAACAGTAACAGTAGGAGCAGGCGCGACGGGCGGGAAGATTATCGTACAAGCCAACAACGTGTGCGGAGCCAGCGGCAGAAGCAGCAAAGATGTGACCATCACGACCGGGGCTCCCACGGCTCCTCTGGAAATACGCGGCAGCGCCTTTGGTTGTGCCGCCACCTCCGTCACCTACGAGACCGACCCAGTGGCCAACGCCTCCAGCTATACCTGGACCGTGCCGCAGGGCTGGACTATCACCGCCGGACAGGGAACGACCCGCATCACCGTAACGATGGGCACCCAGTCCGGAAACGTGACGGTGCGCGCCTCCAACTCCTGCGGTAACAGCCCCGAGAAATCATTGGCTGTGCGTCCATTCACCGCTCCTCCGGCCAAACCGTTCGCCATCAAAGGCAGCCTGGAGGTATGCATCGGACAGAAGACCGCCGTGTACAGCCTGGAGCCGGTAGACCACACCCTAGAGTATATCTGGGCAGTTCCACAGGGTTGGACCATCACGGCTGGGCAGGGCACCACCTCCATCACCGTAGCCGTGGGCACCACCAGTGGCAACATCACCGTAACGGCCTCGAACCCATGTGGTGACAGTGCGCCGGCAACCTTGGCTGTGACGCCTGTGCCGGATGTGCCTGCCGCCAAGCCGGGGGCCATCACCGGAGAGACACAGTATTGTGCCGGCACCAACCAGGTATACTTTATCGACAGAGTAGAAGGCGCGGTATCCTACCACTGGACGTTCCCGGGTGCCGATTGGGAGATTGTGTCCGGTCAGGGAACTACGCGTGTGACTGTGAAGGCCGGGGCATCAGCCGGTCAGGTGACGGTGGCGGCCATCAACAAATGCGGCACCCCAGGCACCAGCACAGGTTTGACCGTGAAAGCGGTGGGTGGGGTTCCGCCGGCTCCGTCCGCTATTATCAGCAGCACCTCTTCCTACTGCGCCAACACAACCAACCTGACTTTCCGTGTCAGTGCCGTGGCAAGCGCGCTGAGCTATACCTGGACCGTACCTGCAGGCTGGACCATTACCGCCGGACAAGGGACGACCCAAATCACAGTAAAGGCCGGAAACGCAGGTGGCGAGGTGACTGTAGTGGCTAACAATTCTTGCGGGCAGAGCCAGAGCACCAAACTCGTGACGGCGCCACAGCAGACATTGCCAACCCCTGGCGCCATCCAAGGTGCCAGTCTGCCCTGCGTGGGCAGCACAGAGCTGGTGTATACCGTGCCAGCCGTTGAAGGAGCCGAAACCTATCTTTGGACCGTGCCAGCTGACTGGGCTATCCTGGAGGGTGCAGGCACAAACCGCATCCGGGTGCGGGTAGGAGGCAAGGGAACCATCACAGTGAAAGCCCGCAACGCCTGCGGCACCACGGCAGCTTCTTCACTGGTGATTGATATCGTGGCGGCACGGCCGGGAGCTCCTGTGGCCATAAGTGGTGCAGGCACCGTCTGCGCCGGACGCACTGCGACTTATACGATTGGGGAAACAGCCAATTCCTCTTCCTATACCTGGACCGTGCCAGCTGGCTGGACTATCACCGTAGGCCAGGGCACTACCCGCATCACGGTGGTGGCTGGCACGACAGCAGGAGACATAACGGTAGAGGCCCTGAACGGCTGTGGCAAGAGCGCGGCGGCGAAGTTAGCCGTATCGGGCACGCAACTGTCCAGCGTCAGCCGCATCGTGGATAGAACGGTGCGTTGCGCCGGCGAGGCGGTGTATGAAGTGGAGCAGGCTATACCTGGCGTCACCTATACCTGGACAGTGCCTGCTGACTGGACCATCACCGCCGGCCAGGGCACTGGCTCTATCAGAGTGGCACCTGGCAAGTCAGTTGGCGAGATAGCCGTGGTGGCTGACAATGGCATCTGCCAGACCGAGCCTACCACCTTCAAGCCGGAACCATTCCAGCCGAACACGGAGCTGGTGCTGCCCAACGTGTTCACCCCGAACAACGACGGCAACAACGATGCCTGGGAGATTACCAACCTGCACGACTATCCGGACAACGACCTGGTGGTGATGAACCGCTGGGGCAACGAGGTATATAAGAGCAAATCTTACAAGAACAACTGGAGCGGCGATAACCTGGCCGAGGGTACTTATTACTACGTGTTGCGCGTGAAGCTATGCGATGGCGCAGACAAGGTATACAAGGGGTATGTGATGCTGGTTCGATAAGGAAACAAACGTATTAAGTCTATTACAATGCGAAAAATATGGGTGCTACTGGTGGTGGTGTTGCTGGCGAAGGAAGCGCATGCGCAGCAGGCGCCGCAATACACGCAGTATATCTTCAATGAGCTGATTATCAACCCAGCCTATGCCGGCAGCAAGGAGATTCTCAACATCAACGCCACGCACCGCAGCCAGTGGGTGGGTATGGAGGGCGCTCCCACGACACAGACCCTCAGCCTCGATGGTTCCTCGCGCAGTGGCCTGGTGGGCTACGGCTTCAACGCCATAAAAGACGAACTGGGTGCCCAGCGGCAGCTGGGGGTGCAGGGCAACGTGGCGGTGCGCCTGCAGGTGGGCGAGGCGTCCAAGTTGGCGCTGGGGTTTGCGGCGGGCGCGTCGCAGTATACCTTGGACGGCACGGTGCTCCGGCCCGGCAGCAACATACCAGACCCATCTGTTCCGCAGGGGCGGGCCTCTGAGGTGCTGCCTGATGCCAGGGCGGGGGTATTCTTCAACACAGAGCGGTTCTATGCCGGGGTATCGGTGGCCAACCTCATCAACTTCAAACAGGAGGACCTGGAGGTGACCACGCCACGCCGGCACTTCTTCCTCTCCTCGGGTTACGTGTTCAACGTGTCGCCTTTCGTCATCCTGAAGCCGAGCTTTCTGGTCAAGGAGGACTTTAACAGCCCTACCAGCCTGGACCTGAACACGTTCGTGCTGCTCGGGGAGCGCATCTGGCTGGGCGGCTCCTACCGCACGGCGGTGCAGGTGCACAACAAGTTCCCTGACGAGTACTCCCTGGACAAGCGAAACGCCTGGGCTGCCATCGCGCAGCTGTACGTAACGCCCAAGCTGCGACTGGGCTACTCCTACGATGTCAGTCTAAATGCGCTGAAGAGCCACCCGAGCCATGAAATCTCGATTGGCTATTCCTTCTTCAAAAAGCAGGATGCGCGCATGCTGACGCCCCGTTACTTCTAATCCATTCGAAACAGACATGAGAGTACAATCACTAATTCTCCTGGTCCTGCTGGCTGTAGGGTATAGCCTGCCGGCAACGGTGCAGGCGCAGAAAAAGGAGATGAAGCAGGCCGAGAAGTATTTCAACAGTTTTGAGTACGCCCTCGCCCTGGATGCCTATAAGAAGGTGCTGGAGCAGGAGGAACCCAACCCCTACACGTTGCAGCGCATCGCTGACAGTCACCGGCTCATGAACAACAGCAAAGAGGCGGAGTTCTGGTATGCGCAGCTGGCCGGATTCCCCGACGCCAGCCCCGCCAGCCTGTACTATTACGCCGAAGCCGCCAAGCGCAACGGCAACTACACCAAGGCCAAGGAACTGTTCCTGAAGTATGGCAGCCGCGTACCTGAGAAGGCGGACTTGGCCCAAGCACTGGCCGCCTCCTGTGACACGGCCATGCACTGGATGAAGACTCCAAAATCCTATAAGTTGGAGGAGGAAGAGCGCCTGAACTCTGCAGGAGTGGACTTCAGCCCTGTCAAAATGCCCAACGGCGGTATGATTTTCTCTTCGGACCGGCTGCAGGCACCTGAAGCTGCCAAGAAGAAGGAGCGCTTCAACTGGACAGGCAACGGCTACGTGCAGCTATACTTTGCACCATTGGATACGGCCTCGACCTGGGGGGCACCCGTGCCGCTCACCAAGGAAATCAACACGGATTATCACAACGGGCCGGCCTCCTACCTGGAGCAGGAAGGTATGCTCTTCTTCACCCGCACCAACAGCGTTCGGCAGGGCCGCAAAAAGAAAACCACCGACCCCACCAGCTGGGTAGGCGGGGCAAACGACAACCGTGCCTACATCAACAGACTGGAGATTTACACCGCCAAGCGAGACAACGACTCCTGGTCCAATATAAAGCCCTTCGCCTACAACAGGCCGCAGGAGTTCTCGGTGGGCCACCCGGCCGTGACGCCTGACGGCAGGCTGCTGTACTTCGTGTCAGACATGCCCGGCGGTATGGGCGAGACGGACATCTACTACAGCGAGCGCCAGAGCGATGGCAGCTGGGGAGCGCCTGTCAACGCGGGTTCCTCTATCAACACCAGCGGACGCGAGAGCTTCCCGGCCATAGGCGCCGATGGCAAACTGTACTTCTCCTCGGACGGTCACCTGGGTATGGGCGGCCTAGACATTTTCGTGGCGGAAGGCGCAGGCAAGGAATGGACATCGTTGCAGAACCTGCGCTACCCGCTCAACTCTTCCCACGACGACCTGGGCATCGCCATGGATTCCTCTGGCACCAAAGGCTGGCTCTCATCTGGCAGGGGCAGCGACAAAGGCTTTGACAACATCTACAGTTTCAAGGAAGTACCGGTGGAGTGCGTGCTGGTGGGCGAGACGATAGAGTTGGTAGCACAGCCCGGCACACACCTCAAAAAGAAGGTGAAAGTGGAGAATGTGCTGCTGCAGTTGTTCGAGGAGAACGTGGGCACCCTGGCTGAGTCGCACTCTGATTCGCTGGGCAACTTCAGGTATGGCGTGCAGGCAGGTATGCAGTATACCGTGCGGGGCAGCAAGAAAGGCTACCTCACGCAGACCATCCTGTTTACGCCCAACTGCCAGTACAGCATCGATTCGCTGCTGGTGGAGATGGTCCTGATACGCGATACGCCGAACGTGCCGATTGTGCTGGAGAACATTTTCTACGACCTGGACAAGCACGACATCCGGCCTGATGCCGCGCTGGAACTCGACAAGCTGGTGCGCATCCTCAAGGACAACCCAGGTATACGCATCGAGCTGAGCTCCCATACCGACAGCCGTCAGACGCAGCAGTACAACCAGAGCCTGTCTGAGCGCCGTGCCAAAGCAGCCGTAAACTACCTCATCTCGAAAGGTATAGACAGGAAGCGGTTGGTAGCCAAGGGCTACGGTGAGACGCAGTTGCGCAACAAGTGCGGTGACAATGTAGACTGCTCGGAAGAAGAGCACCAGGTCAACCGCCGAACCGAGTTCAAGATTATCGGCAAGTAATGAATTCTTTATAAGCAGAGAGCCCCGGCACTAGATAAGTGCCGGGGCTCTCTGCTTATCCCTATGGAACAGCGTTTATTGCGCCGTCCAACCGCCATCCACAGGAAGCATGGCGCCGGTCAGTTGGCCAGCCGTTTCAGAGGCCAGGTATAGCGCCAGGTTGCCGAGTGCCTGCACGTCCACAAATTGTTTGATGGGCTGCTTCTTCAGCATCACTTTCTCAATCACATCCGCCTCCGACATTTGGTGTGCACGTGCCTGGTCCGCTATCTGGGCATCCACCAAAGGGGTGCGCACATAGCCGGGGCAGATGGCGTTGCAGGTGATGCCGTGCGGCGCCCCCTCCAGTGCCAGCACCTTGGTGATGCCGGCTACACCGTGCTTGGCCGCCACGTAGGCTACCTTGTACTCCGATGCCCGCAGCGCATGGGCTGAGGCGATGTTGATGATGCGCCCAAAGCCCCGCTCCTTCATGCCCGGCCAAACAGCTTTGGAAGCATGGAATGTGGCCGACATGTTGATGGCCAGAATGGCATCCCAGCGGTCCTCCGGAAACTCCTCCACCGGTGCCACATACTGTATGCCGGCGTTGTTGATAAGCACATCCACCTGGCCTAGTTCCTGCTCGGCCTGCCGCACCATCTCGCGTATCTGTGCCGGATGTTGCAGATTGGCCGCGGAGTATGCTGTTTTCACCTGGTGTTCCTGGGCTAGTTCATCCGCCAGTTGTGGACCGTTCTTCTCCAGCCCGTTGAGCAGCAGGTTGTAGCCTTGGGCCGCGAACAGGCGCGCTATACCCAAACCTATACCGCTGGTGCCGCCTGTGATGATTACATTCTTCATGCGCGTTGCTTTGTGTCTTTATCGAAATAGTGGTTGCTATTGAGGTGAAGGAAGCAGTAAAAAGCCAGAGCGCCCTTGCGGGGCGCTCCGTACTCTACCTAACTCAACTATTTAACTTCACCTGTGCTTTTTTTGCCGCCGATGTCGAAGCGCAACTCAGCGGAGAAGAGGCGACCGATAACCGGGGAACCTACGAACTCACGCTGCTCTGTGTCGAATAGGTTGGACACGCTGGCACCCAGCGTAATCATTTTGCTGAACTTATAACCGGCGCTCAGGTCCACCGAGGTGAAGCCACCTAGCGGCCCGTAGTTGTACAGGAGTGGCGCCACACGCTTGTTCGCATTTTCCTTGGCCGCCACCTGAGAACCTGAGTAGAAGTTGTACTCCGGCAGGATGCGCACATTCACAGAGCCAAAGAACTTGTTGTTGAACAGGTCGCGGGCCGTGAAGTTGAAGTTATAGCGATGCTTGGGTGCGTTCAGGCTGCTCTCAGCGGCAGATACGATTTTGTCACCGTTCGCGTCATTCTCCATGTTGTCTTTGTCTGTGATGTCAGAGTTAAAGTAGGAGTACTTGGCGCCTACGCTGAAGTTGTTGCTCAGGTAATAGTTCAGGCCAAGGTCTGTTCCCCAGGAGTTCACGTTGCCATAGTTCAGGTACGTGAGGTAGTAGTTCAAGGCGTTGGAGGCTGCCTCTGTCACATCCTCGTCGCCTTTGCGAATCACTTTCTCTTTGCCCATAATCGGGGTGATGCCTGTCAGCGGCGAGATGAAATCCTTGGACTTGGAATACCAGGTGCTGAGGTCTACATAGAACTTCTCGGTTGGTGTTCCTTTGTAGCCGAACTCGAAGGTCTGCACACGCTCCGGTGCCAGTTCAGGTATGGTGCGGATGGCGCCAGTCTCGGTGTTCTGGATAGTCAGGCCGGCGCCGCTACCCAAGATGGCCAGTGAGCCGTTGTTTAGGTAGAACTCCTGGAACTGAATGGAAGGAGCAGAGTAGGCGCGGCCATAGGTGGCCCGGAATGTACCGGCCAGGGCATTCAAAGTCAAAGCGGCTTTCGGGCTGAACTGGTTGCCGTAGTTGTCGTGGCGGTCGAGGCGGGCTCCCACCACGGCACGCAGCCTGTCGGTGATGTTGCGTTCCACCTGCGCCACGGCGCCATACTGGTTCAGGATGATGTCGCCGTTGCGGTCGTCGAGGTATGTCTGGCGGCTGTAAGCCACATCACGCTGGAAGCTCAGGCCGGTCACCACATCAAAACCGGCGTAGGAGTTGTTGTACTGCACCTCCGCGTTCAGGCGGTGGCTCTTGTCAATGAAGCCTGGGAAAGCGATGGCCGGTGAGTTAGGGTATAGCTCTCCTCGGGCAGCACCTGTCTTGGATTTTTCGTGTGCCACCTCAGGCGACTGGCCCAGGGCACGCAGGGTATAGTAGTTGTTGGTGCGGGCATTGATTTGGTAAGTATCGCCGGCGTCGTTCCAGGTGTTGTATACCTGCGCGAACACACGCGGAGACACGTAACGGCCATGCAGGTACTGGAAAGTCCAGCCGTCAATCTGGTTGCGGCCGTTGTTAGTCACACCAATGTTCGTGCCCTGCCCGATGCCGTAATCCAGGATGATGTCAGACTTGGCAGTAGGGCTGTAGTAAAGGGCGGCACTCGCACGCTTCACATTGAAGTCGAAATCCACGTCATACTCCGGCAGTGCACCCAAGGTAGCGTTGTACACGGTGTCGATGAACTCGAAATCCTTGCCCTTGGTATACTCTGCATTCACTTTGTAGGCGAACTTGCTGTTGATGACACCGGCGTGGCGGGCACGGGCGGTCAGTACGCTCTGGTTGCCAGCTCCCAATGTAACCGTAGTGCCAGGGAAGCGGCGTGGGTCTTTGGTGATGGTGTTGATGATACCGTTGTGTGCGTTCGGGCCATACAGCGCCGAAGAGGGGCCCAAAATCACTTCCACTCGCTCAATGTCCTCCTTTATCACCGTGTTGTACAGGCCGGCCGGAAGACCAGTGCCGCCCGGCAGCATGGAGTTGCGGCCGTCGGTCAGCTGGTACATCTTCGTGTTGAAGGCGTTGTTGAAGCCGCGGGCATTGATGCCGATACCGGCCACACCCGAGCGCACCACTTCCACACCCTGCACCTTGTTCAGCAACTCACCCACGTTGAAGGACGGCAGCTCGGTCAAATCGCGGGAAGAGATGACGCTGATAGCGGCCGGAGCCTCCGTCAGCTTCTCAGGACGGCGGGAGGCCGTAACCACGATTTCTTCCCCCATCATCTGGGTAATGGTCATGCTGATGGTGCCGATGTCGGTAGTGCCGCCCTCTGTCACCGTCACCGATTGCCTCGGGAAGGTATAGCCCACAAAGGAAATGCGCAGGTTATAGGTGCCTGCAGGGACATCTGCAATGGCAAATTCCCCGGCAGTGTTGGTCGTGGCTCCTTTCGTAGTGCCTTCCAGCACCACAGTGGCGCCCATCAGGGGCTCGCGGGTATCAGCCCCAAGCACCCTTCCTCTGACACCGCCGCTCTGGGCCAGTGCCACCTGCGCCATGGAGAGGAGCGCGAGCAGGAGTAAGTAGACTTTTTTCATGGTAAGGTTGAGTTAGATGTTAAGATAGAGGTTATAAGTTAGGTCAATGCGTTAATCTAGGAAATTCCGGACGGCCTTGTTGAAGGCGGCCGGTTGCTCAAACTGCAGGAAATGCCCTGCCTCTGGCACCAGCACCAGTTGGCTGTTGGGAATGCGGCTGTGGCCACTTTCGGCTACGGCCTTCGTGGTGAGGCCGGGGTTGAGGTAGCGGTTAGGTATAAGCGCGTCCTGCTCTCCGAACAGAATCAGCGTTGGGACCTGCACCTGGGGCAGCTGCTCATACACCGGTTCGTCGACCATGGCGGCCACACTTCCTGCCACCGCTGCGCTATACTTCCCGAACTGCTCCGATGTCGCCATCTTCAGCCTGTCGTCCACCATGAACTGGGCATCGGCTGGCATCTTGTGAAAGTTGACTTTGATGTTGGCGGCGGCTTGTTCCGGTGTGGTCTTCTGGATGCTCTCTGGTGTCACAGTGGCCTTGAACAGCTGCTTCTGCTGCTCCGTGAATGTCTCGAAGCCGGCGGGAGCAGCCAGTATGAGTTTTTTCACGCGCTTGGGCTCCTGCAGCGCAGCGGTAATGGCGATTTGACCACCCATAGAATGACCTGCCAGCACCGCTTGCTTCAGTTTCAGGGCATCCATTAGTCCGAACACGGTGTTGGCGTAGCTTTCCATACCTGGCGCTATACCTTCTTTGCCTGACTTGCCATAACCGGGCAGGTCAAGGGCGATGCAGCGGTAGTGCTTGCGCAGCTCGGCTATGTTCTTGTCCCAGGCGGGCAGATAGCTACCCAGCCCGTGTATGAAAATGATGGTTTCTGGTCCTTTACCCTCGTCCACATAGGCGATGTGGGTCCCGTCCGGCAACGTCATTTTCCGGACTTCATAGCTGTAGTTCAACCCTTCAAAGACAGGGTCGGTGGCCGGCGCCGGTTTCGCCATCTGGCATTGGGCGCTCAGGCACAGCAGGCATAGGAAGGCCATTAATAGGCTATCTTTCAATCTCAGGCTCATAGGTTGGTTCGGTTAAAGCTGTTGTCGGTGTGCTGGCTGCCTCTTTGGCCGGGGAGCGGAAGGCGTAGTAGAAAATCAGACCTACTGCCACAGAGGCGAGTATGGCCAGCGCCGCCGCTATACCTGGGTTGCGCACCGGCGCCTGCATGTAAGTAGTCAGGCCGCCATAGTACACCCCAAAGTGCACAATGACAGATGTGATGGAGGCGGCCACAGGCGCAATAAGGGGCACCCGGCGTAGGAACATGCCAAACAGCACTGGCACGAAGGCAGCCGAGAAGTAGGCGTATACCCCGTTCTGGGCGAAGATGCCCACGCTCAGGTTCGGGTTCTGCAGTTGGTCGAATGTCAGCCAAATAGTCACGGCCGCCAGCACCACAATCACCAGGCGGTTAATCATCACGCCATGTTTGGTGATGCTTTCGCCCACTATCGGGCGCAGGATATCGGAGGTGATGGTGATGGAGAGCGACTGTATCAGCCCTTCCAGAGTGGACAGTCCGGCGGAAATCAGCCCCAGCAGCACCAGCAGCCCCATGTATACCGGGAACTCCTTCACCACGTAGGCTGACATGATGCTGTCCACGGACAGCGCCTGGCCATTCAGGGTCAGGTCCGGGAAGGAGAGGCGGGCATAGAGACCGGCAAACACCACCAGGAAAAACAATGCCTGCACCAGTATTCCTGTCAGCAGGTATAGGTTCACGTCCTTCTCGTTCCGGAGCAGGAGCGATTTGGTGATGATGTGCGGCTGGCAGACGATGGCCACCCCAATGATGACCTGGCAGAAGATGATTTCGAAGTTATCGCGGAAGAGGAAGCTTTGCGGGTTGGTGGGCTCCACCAGCAGCGGGTCTATAGCCGCCAGCTTGTCGAGAAAACCATGCACGCCGTTGCTGAAGTGCTCGTAGCCAGAGCCCAGCAGGATAAAGGCCACGATGAGCATGAGCACCGCCTGAATCATGTTGGTGTACACCATGGAATTGGCCCCGCCGAACATCATGTAGCCGAACACAAACACCACGATACCCACGCACACGTGCAGCTCATTTGCGTTGAGCACGCTGGCCAGCACTTTGGTGAGCCCCACGCAGATGAGCACGATGAAGGTGATGAGCAGCAGCGAGAGGAAAGCGAAGAACATGGCATAGCCGCGGCTCTTGTATGCCAGCCCCATCCACTGGGCCATGGTCTGCGCCTTCACGGCGGTTCCCATCTTCCGGAAGCCTTTGGTGAGCACCACCAGCGAGACGAGTGCGGCTAGTGGCAGGGCAATGGCCATGGAAATGACGCCGCTGATGCCGTACAAAGCCACGAAACCAGGGTTGATGATGAAGGTGGCGGCACTCGTCATGGAGGCAGCCAATGCCAGACCTACTGCCACAGGCGAAAAAGCCACGTTGCCGAGAGCATAGTCGGAGATGGAGCGAATGCGCAGCGCGCCCCGCACCACAAAAAACAAGATGACGCCTGCGTAAGCGAGTACGAGTACCCAAGCGGCTGTCACCAACTCCGAGGAGGCTAGACTAGTCATGCGTGAATGGTATAATGGATGAAGAAACGTTGGATTAATGTAGGGAATAACAAGCATTACTTAAAGTCTATACTTGCCAACACAACATATTTTGAGGTGAAATCGGAAAGCCAACAGGTGAGATATGTTGGAGGTGAGTGAGCAGGTACTCATTTAGAGGCGTGAGGCTGAAGTGTAACGGGAGGGCATTATAGTTTCACTTGCATCCTCTGCAGGAGTTGAAATGAGTGTTCTGCTTTCAGCGTATATCTTGCTCTTGTGGATTACGAGCGCAAGAAAGGTTTTATAAGCCAATTATATTTAAAGGTATATACCCTCCAGCTCCCATTCAAATGGCTTGTTAAGAGCCTCTAATGTCTTGAGGGCATCCAACTTGAATGTTCGCCATTCAACAGACTTGGGTTTGTCTTCCGCCATGTCTCCCTTTGTGATGCTCATCTTGCGGTTTGCAGAGTTGATGCTGTAGTCTGTAGTTTCTCCTGTTGCCCGGTGAGTCTCATTCGCGTCATAGCCAATCAGCTCAAACCTGTTGTTTTGAAATCGAAACCGGTAGGTATGGTTCGACATGGTCCAACTGCCAGCGCTATACCACAGACGAAAATCTATTTGAAGGACCCCTTTCTCTGAGATGCTTAAGCCGCTCAGAGGTTCATCCATGTCGGGCGAATCCCGCAGAAGAATAAACTAATTGGATTGAACCTGCTTGGTGAATTTTCCGGAGCTGCTACCAAAATATATGCCCAGTATTCGGGGGTTTAAATCCACAGTGTTCATACCTGGCCCCTCGCTCAGTTC
Organism: Pontibacter roseus DSM 17521; assembly: GCF_000373265.1. Classification (GTDB taxonomy): domain Bacteria; phylum Bacteroidota; class Bacteroidia; order Cytophagales; family Hymenobacteraceae; genus Pontibacter; species Pontibacter roseus. The sequence goes on along the minus strand of NZ_KB890761.1, from coordinate 158,002 downwards.
TAGGTTACGCGCGTCAGTACCTTGCACAACAAAGACCAAATCAGAGATGCCATCTTTATTCAAGTCACCGGTGGTGCTATCTAAAAGCTTCCATCCTTTCGGAATCAAATCCTCCAAAGAGCTGCCTCTTGCATGAAGCTCGGCAATGGTACTTTGGCCAGCAACTGGCAAACTCAACAGCGTCAGTAACACAACTAGTATCCTGTGCATACCTTGGGTATAAGCAACTTTCAAAATCTTTTACAGAATCTGCAGCCGCTTCAGCAGCGCGTCTTTATGGGTGTTGCCTATCGGGATTTGCTTGCCTCCAATCAGGATGTTGTTGTCCTCGATGGCCTCAATGGCTGTTAGGTGCACGATGTAGGAACGGTGCACGCGCATGAACTGGCTGGGCGGGAGGCGCTGCTCCAGGTTTTTGAGGCTCTGGCTTACCAGGTATAGGCCGGTGCGGGTTTTGATGTTGCAGTAGATGTCCTGCGCCTCTATCCAGATGATGTCCTCCAGCGCCACTTTCTCCAGGCGGTTGCGCACCTTTACAAACAGCGTGTCGTGGAGCAGGAAATTATCCGTCTCATCTATTTCCGTTGCAACTGCCTGGCTAGGCGTAATCATATGGGCTTCGGGCTGCCGCTGTCGGGTGCCGGCATTGTGTATGGCCAGCTCGATGCTGCTCTGCAGTGTGCGGGCATCAAAAGGCTTGACTAGGTAGGCGTGTGGATTCGTCTGCTTGGCCCGGTCTATGGTTTCCTTGTCAGAGAAAGCCGTCATAAAAATGAACGGCACCCGCGTTGATTTAGCCAGCATGGCCGCTGTATCGATGCCATCCAGCTTTCCTTCGAGGGTGATGTCCAGGATGACCAAATCCGGTGTATGCTGGTGCACCGACAGCAGCAGTTCCTCACCGGTGCTCACCGTCTGGCATACCTCGTAGCCCATCTCCTCCAGCGACAGCGACAGGTTCTGGGCAATCACCACATCGTCTTCTGCTATAAGTAACTTGAGCCTGGCCATAGGTATAGGTTGCTTGGGTATGATACAAGTAGACGCAGGGGCGCATCAGCTAAATATACCACAAATACAATCAAGGACAAATTGCTATACCTGCCCAAGTATAGTATACTGAAGATTATTCTGTAAATTGAGGTATGGGTATACCTTGCCTGCCACGACGGCTCCTCCAATCGCTTCGGGTACTAAGCGCGCTGCTCTTGGTGGCGGCCATGCCGGTGCGCGCGCAAGTGTTGGCACCCGATACCGTGATGCTAGCCAATGAAAGGCAGCTTATCACCGCTCCGTTACAGGTATACCATGACCCCAGCGCCTCGCTGGTACAGGAGCAGGTGCAACGGCAGAAATTTACTGCGAACGATACCAATGCGGTGCTGGCGCCCGGCAAAACGGTCCATTGGGTGCGGGTGGTTCTGCAGAATACATCGGTAAGGGAACAGGAGCGCCTGCTGTACGCTGGTGACTGGAGCCACCTAGAGCTGTACGGGCAGCACGAAAACGGTGAGACAACAGTGCAGAAGACAGGCCAGCTGGTGCCCGTCGCGGTGCGCGATGTGGCCTCGTACAAGCCTTATGTGCGCCTGCGCCTGCCTCCTCGCAGCGCTACCACACTATACCTGCGCCTGCAAGGCGACATCGACCTCTACAAGCCCCGGGCGCTGAGCGTACAGCTGCTCCTGCCGGCACAGGTGGCGGCAGCCAACAACGACAGGCTTTTCGGGCAGGGCATCTTCATCGGCATCATCCTGGTGATGACGCTCTATAACCTGGTGCTGTTTGCCTCCGTGCGCGACCGCAGCTACCTGTATTACGTGCTGGCCCTGCTGGGCACGGGCCTGTACTTCATGTTCTACCACGGCTTCGCCCTTGAGCTGCTCTGGCCGCAGGCCCCTTTGTGGAACGCCCACAGCTTCCCATTCATCGTCACGTTCAATGGCCTGTTCCGGGTGCTGTTCACACGCCGCTACCTCAACACGCACCAGACCATGCCCATCTGGGACAAGCTGCTGATGCTGCTGGCGCTGCTCTACATTCTGCCGGTAGGTATGGGACTGCTTTCTTACCTGACGCCCCTCGATTTGCTGCAGGCTTGCGTCAGCTTCATTGGCATTATAGGCGGACTGGTGCTGGTGGCTATGCTGCTGGCAGGGCTGGCGTCGCTGCGGCAGGGGTACCGGCCGGCGCTCTATTTCCTGATTGCGAACGTGTTCTTCGTGGTGGGGGCGCTGCTCTTTATCCTGAAGGAGAACCAACTGGTGCCTGATAATGCCGTGACCGTGTATGCCGCACAGGTGGGCATCGTGGCGCAGGTGGTGCTCTTCTCGCTGGGCCTGGCTTACCGCCTGAACACCGTCACGAGCGAACTCAACACCAAGGTGCTGGAAAAAGAGCGACTGGAACGGGAGAAGGAGACGGAGCGAAAGCTGCTGATAGAGCAGCAGAAAAACGAGCTGGAGGTGATGGTGACCAACCGCACGGCCGCCCTGCGGCATCGGACGCAGGAGCTCAAGGACACGGTGCGGAAGCTGAAAGCATCGGAGCACAAGCTGCGGCGGCTCAACCATTTCAAGGACCGCTTCTTTTCCATCATCTCCCACGACATCCGTACCCCGCTGGCCACGTTGGAGTCTTTCCTGAACATCCTCATAAACTTTTCGGAGAAGATGAAGCCGGAGCAGATGCAGAAGCTGGCTTTGCATACGCAGCTGTCGGTGCGCAACCTGCAGGCCCTGCTCGAGAACCTGTTGCAGTGGTCCACGGCCCAGACAGCCTCGGGCCACCATGTGCGCTTCGAGCCGGCCACGCTGAAACTGATAGACATGGTAAATCAAAACGTGGCCTTGCTGAAGGACACCGCCGAGACCAAGCAGATACACTGGCAAGTGAACGTGCCGCCGGAAATGCAGGTGCGCGCCGATGCCCATATGCTCGACTTCGTCATTCGGAACCTGCTGCACAATGCCATCAAGTTCTCCTATCCGAGTGGGCTCATACAGGTAGGCGCTGTAGCCGGAGCGGAAGGTATGGCGACCGTAACTGTTACCGACGAAGGCACTGGCATCAGCCCGGATGTGCTGGCGACTCTCTTTAAATTGGAGATGCCAGCCATGGCCAAGAAAGGAACCGTCAACGAGAAGGGTACAGGTCTCGGGCTGCTGCTCTGCCGCTACTTTGTGGAGCGCCACGAGGGCAACATACAGGTAGAGACGGAGGTAGGGAAGGGCAGCTGCTTCCGGTTCACGGTGCCGCTGGCCAAGCAGGAGCAGCCCGAGAATCAGCAACAGCTGCTGGAAGGGGAAATCTGCTGAGCCATACCTGCTGCCCGCGGCCGTTTTGTCTTTCCATAATTTCGGTTAGATTTGTTTTTCATCACCTCATCCTAAAAGAACGACCCCATGAGACATCGCCTGCCCGACGGACTGGAACTGTACTATGAATTGCACGGAGACGCCAACGCCACCCAAGCCATGGTGTTTCTGAATGGCCTGTCGCAGTCGACGGCGGCCTGGGCGGGGCTGGTGCATGCGCTGGGCAAGAAGTACCGGCTGGTGCTGGTCGACCTGCTGTTCCAGGGGCAATCGGATGAGGCGCCGGAGCACCGCAGCTTCGAGGGGCACGCCGCCGATGTGGCGGATTTGCTCCGAACGCTGGATTTACCTGAAACGATTCTAGTGGGTATATCCTATGGTGGCGCAGTGGCGCAGCGCTTTCTGGTGAACCACCCGGAACTGGTGCAGCGTGGCGTGCTGCTCTCTACTTTCCCCTACAAGGACGCCTTCTTTGACGCCATCGGGTATAGTTGGAAGCAGGCGCTGCTGACGGGAGGCTACCCGCTGATGCTCGACGTGATGCTGCCGCTTGTGCTGGGCCGCAGCTATTTCCTCAACCCCATCATCACGATAGAGACCCTCAAGAACAGCAAAGCGAGCCAGAGCCCTACGCCGGAGCGGCTGCTGAAACTGGTGCGGGCTACTGAGGAGAGCGGCGACTACCTGGAGGAGTTAAAAAAGGTGCAGGTGCCGGTGCTGGTGGTGCACGGTGAGGAAGACCACCTCTGCACCGTGGAAATGGGCCGGGCCATGTACCAGTCACTGCCGCACGGCGAGTTGGAAATCATCCCCAAAGTAGGCCATACCCTGAACCTGGAGTGCATCCCGGATTTGATTCAGCTGCTGGACACCTTTGCCGCGAAGGTTGGGCAGACGGTATAGCACGCCTGAGATAGGTGCAGTTCGGGTGCCTATACCTGGCTTGTCAGGTGTTCTTGGGGTGAAGCGGGTAATAGAAATGCACGACTTGTTCTTCCGTAGCCCCGGTGGAGCGATAGAAATCAAGGGCGTAGTCATCCACCTTGTCAGCCTGCACAAACACCTCTTCAAACCCCCTTTGCTGGCAATAGTCCGTCACGCTTTGGATGAGGCGGCTTCCAATTCCCTGCCGTTGGAAGTCCCTTTTCACGGCAAGGTCATAGATGTATACCAGCGGCATTACGGAGTAATATTGGTGTAGTACATAGGCAGTCAGGCCTCCGACGACAGTGTTTTGCTCGAGTGCGGCGAAGGCCATGAAATCGGGCTTTGCCAGCAAGGCCTGCAGGTACTCTGTGTCGGGAATGGCGAAAGGCTCCATCTCAAATACGTCCTCAAACACGTGGACGAGCGCTATGAAGTGATGGATGTCCTGTTGTTCCAGCTTCAGTATCTCCATTGCGATGGACTATTAGAACTTCTTTATTTTCCGGGAATGACAGCGTAGCCGACTATGCAGGTGTAATGTTCCTTTTTTATCTATACTGACGTGCTTACTTTATTTGATACTCCACAAACAGGGTGGCAGTCACCAGCACAGTGCCTTTGCTTATGGCGATAGACCTGTTTTGTGCAGCAACAGCAGCTTCAGCCACCGCATACCCGTCTACTGCTCTCGATTGATTGGATTCAGGTATAGAAGCTGAAATTTCGACATTGCCTACCTTCAGGATTTCTTTTTCAGACGCCGGTAGTTCACCTAGAAGTTTGTCGGCCAGCGTGTTGGCCTTCTGCAGGGCATCGACATATGCTTCGTTTTTCAAACTATCTATTTTGGAATGGGCATACGCCAACCCACCCAAGTCAAGGTTCCTGTTCTCCAGCAGCTCTGTGTAAACCTGGTCCAGTTTGCCGATTTCCCGAAGTGTGACATGGATGGTGGTGGAGCTATTGTAACCTTCAAACACTTGCGCGTTATTCCTCCAGGTATAGCTTTTATTCATGTTGACGGAGGTCGTCAATATGTCGTCCTGTTTGATGCCCAAAGCAAGGAGCTTGCTGTTCAACTCATTGGATTTTTCAACTAGGCATTGTTTGGAGGCTTTCACGGATTTCTGAAGACAATTCAGATTGATATGAAATGTGGCTACGTCAGGAAGCGTCTCCACTTCACCAACTGATTTGATTAGGATGGTTTTGAACTTGGCAGGTGTAAGCGTAGGGTCGCTTTGGCAACTTGCCAGCATCACTGTGATTAATAGGCCAAGTATTTTTCTCATTACCTGTCGTTTTAGGTGACACAACGGACTAGTACATGCTTGAGGCAAGACGTAGCCGAAGCTTAAAGCATATGCGTGTTAGCGTATGTTTTTCTTATTTCTCTTTTTCTTGACCAGGTAAGTATGCCCAAAAATTGAAGTATAGGTTCCTGCCGTCAGCGATTAGAATTACCGTATGCTTATCAGGTTCTTCTTTTACCAATGAGTGATGAATCGCATTAATCCATACCATCTTTTGTCCGTTGTTGCCCATGACTGGAAGAAGCTGATAGTAGTATGACGCTGCCTCGAATAAGTACGTTGACTTTTCTAGCATCTCAGCGTGCTGCGGACTTTTACGGACCATGCCGTTGACTTCTGGTTCAATAGCTCTATTCTCTTTGACTATTTGCTCTGCGATTAGTTTGCTTAGTTCTTTTAACTCTTCTGTACTAAGCGCTGCTGGTGCAAGCGTATCCCTGCTTCCCACTAGTTCGATGTTTCCGTCGTAACTCAGCAGGCTATACCTCTCTGAACTGAGTGGGTCATTCAAAGAAATTCTTACGTCCTGACCTAAAGCAATGCCACTCATAGAAAGAAGTACTGCGAATAGTAGAATAGCACCTGTTTTCATAATGTAGAAATAAACTCTAACTAACAGTTAAACGGCATACCAGCTTTCGATGTAAGGATAACATAAACCAGCATCAGCGGTGGAACTTCCTTACAGCTTCTCCTCCAGCCACAGAAAGCCACTGCTCAGCACGAACAGCACGAAGAACCAAATCACCGGGACCTGCTCTTCTGTGAATGCCGTGGCCGTGGCGACTTCCTTTCTGTCCTGTTTTTTTGCAAACTGCAAAGTAGCCTCCCGTCTGGCTTGAATGGTCTGGTGTGGCCAGGCGGCGCTGTCCTGCACCAGGAAATGGAACGGCTCCACACCCGGCGACTCGACCACATGCCAGCCTGTGCGGCGGGGCCAGAAGGTGCCGCTGAACCGCTCCGGTTGGTGCGGATGCTGCTGCAGGGCCATACCTATCCGGGTGGTGTCGGCTATGCTTCGAACCGTGGCTGCAGGTATAGCCTGTGGGGTATCCAAGGTATAATCCGTGAGCGTGAGTGTGGTGGGCGTGTTTACCTGAGGCGCCTGCGGCGATGTCAGCTGCCAGAATCTGTCCTGCTCCTCTTTCCTGGCGACAGAAGAGAGCAAGTGTGCCCAGTAGCTGGCGTAGGTGCTTTGTTTGCCTTCCAGTTGCCAGCTGAAGGTCTGTGGTACCACCGTCAGGGCCACTGTGCCCCAGCCAGCTCTTCGGCCGGCAGCCAACAGGTTGTTGTTTTGTTCCTCCACAAGTCCAGTGACTGCTTCGCTGCTTACCAAGGTATAGGGCAAGGCGGGTATGGCGACGGTTGCCCCGTTCGTCCAGGAGGCGCGGGCGGTGCGGGTGTCCTGCTGCGAGAGGCGCTTGCTCTGGAAACCGGTGAAGAAAGCCGTGCCGCGATTGGCGGGTCGCTCGCCGGCGAGGGTCAGGATACCTAATCCGCCTTCGGTGACGGCCCGCTGCAGCGCAGCCCGTTCGGCGCTGCTGAGTTCCTGTAAAGCCTGGGGTTCTGTGATGACTACATCGAACCGCTCTAGCAGCTTGGGCGTGATGCGACTTAAATCGGTCTGCGGCATGTTGAGCCATTCGCTTTGGTGTATACCTTTGCTGACGGTGCTGCGCAGCGCCACCCGGTGCTGCAGTTGCCCGAGGTGGTTTTTCAGGAACTTGAATTCGAACACCGGGAAAGAAGCCACCAGCAGCACACCCAGTTTCTGATGCGCCAGCACCTGCACCGGCACCTGGCCGAGCGTATCTGTGCTGTCCCCTGATTTGGCGATTAAGGTATAGACATGGCGGCCTTCCTGTTTCGGGCTATAGCGTAGCTTGAAAGGTTGCTGCCCGGCATCTTCCAAGGCAATGGAATCCTGCATCCGGCCGGCCGCCTGCAGGTATAGCTTGCCCTTCTGGTTGTTGTTGAACTGCCCCGCCACCGTGACGGTTTCCCCCAAGGTGGAGGTGACAGGCCAAATTACGGTTGCTACGCCAGCAGGAAGGTCAGAAAGATGAGGGATAAGGCGGATGCCCTCCAGCGCTCGCAACTCCTGCGCCTCCAGCCCATGCCCCAGCACATGCACCGTCTGTACCTGCGGATGCTCCTGCCGGAAGGTATAGAAATCGGCTACGGCCTCTGCCTTGGCTGCCTCTGTTTTGTAGGTATAGACCAGCGGTTGCGCCTTCATTTGCCGGAGCAATGTGCTGAGCGTGTCCGGATGATAGCCTTCGGTGAGCAGAATGGCCTTGCCTGGGTCGAGTTCACGCTGGAAGGTGGGCGGGAAGAGCAGCAGCACCAGGCTTATACCTGCTACGACGCTAGCCATCAGCCGTACAACCAGCCAGCGCCGGTTGGGGCGCCGCCAGGCCAGCCATGCGAGCACCACTACCGCCAGGAGGGCAAGTAGCCAGGGAAGGTATGGAAGTTTGTCTAGCACTGGTGGGATGTTGGTTGCTAATTGTTAAATTATTGACTATTAGTTGGTTGTTGTTTTGTGCACGAGTCGGACAGTTGTGGCTTATTCCTACTGACAGTGGCCTGCCCATCACGACGATACCTTCCTAACTTAAACCTTTCAAACTTCTCAACTAAGAAAGCTTTCTACCTTTCTAACTCCTCCAGGTATCCCCTTGCCAGCTTGCTCCTTGTAGTGCCTTGCTTCTGCGGCGATGGGGCAACAGGCGGTAGCAATTCGGTCCAGGCCCGTTCTATAGTGATTAGGCATTCCGTGCAAAGGTCTTTATTAGCGTGGATGTCGGCGATGAGCGTGCGCAGGTCTTGCATAGCGCGGAGGTAGCGGCCTGGTTTGGCGAGCGCCTCCTGTGCCATTTCCTGCCCAGCCCGCTCCAGCAGCGCCACATCGGCTTGGCTATACCTGCCGCCCTGCTTCTGCCGCTCCAGCCACTGCAGTGCCTTCCGGGTTTGCGGCAACTTGGTCTCTGTTTCTATCGTCCTTCTTTCAGTCGGTGCTTTTATTTTGCTCAGGTCGCCGGTCATGCGCTTCTCGGGTTCCTTGAGTGGGGGTGGGTCGAAACCTGTTTTGGCAGCGTAGGCACGGGTGCTTTGCTGCACCTCCTTGAGCATGCGCAGCGCCTTGTATTCGTAGGGTAGGGCCTCTTTCGGGCGATGGGTGCGAAGCCGCAGCTCGGCCTCCCACATCTGTGCCAGTGCGCCCTTCAGCTTGGCTTTCACGGCGGGCTCAAAGAAGGTGGCCGCCTCTTCCTGGTCGTGCTTGTGCAGGTAGGGGTCCAACAGGGCCTCCGCACTGTTCTGGTCCTCGAACTCCGGGTGGTCGTGGCCGTCTCCAGAGAAATGCTCTTCTTCCCCATGGCCTTCCGCACCTTCGGGTATGCCGCCGCCCGGACCTATACCGGATTCAAACTCCTCGCCCAGGAACTTGCCGTAGCGCAGGCGCAGCAGCTTCTGGTCCACACCCAGGTTGTTGCCCCGCTCCTCGAAAACAGCTCGGCTCAGCGACTTTTGTTCTTTAATCAGCTTCTCGGTGTCGATGATAATCTGGCGCTGGCTGCGGAAGTACTCCGGCACGGGGTTCACGCCCATTGTCAGGTCATCCATGCTTTCCACGATGGTCGTGTCCTCTATCTGCACAAAGAACGTCTCGGAGCGGGTGTATCCGCGGTGGTTGTCCCAGGCCTGCACGTAGAAGTAGAGCTCATCGCCGTAGGTCATGCCCAGTTTCTGGAGGTCAATCGTTTTGTTGATGTTGAAGGTACGCGACTGTTTGCCGAAGCCCAGGCTGATTTTCTCTTCCCTAAACTTCACGGCCTCGCCCGTACCCTTGGCTACGGTAGCAATCATGTTGGCATCGCGCAGGCCGTAGTCATCCGACAGCTGCGCCTGCAGCGTCACCCGTTGCGGGTCTCCGAAGAGAATCTCGGTATACTGCTCCGGCTTTTTTATCTGCAGGACAGGGGCTTCGTCGGGTATGATTTCCAGTGTATAGTAAGCCGATTTCTGTCCGTTGACATTGATGTGGTACAGCGCGGGTTCCGTGAAAGCCTTCGACAAGGTATAGCTTCCGTTGCTGGCTTTCACGGCGATAGGTTTCTCCTCATTGAGGACCAGCTGCAGGGTTCTGGCGGGCCTGTTGGTCCGGATGCGCCAGCTGACGGTTGCCCCCTGCTCCACGCGCAGGTTTGGCTGGTCGGCTTTGTAGGATTTTTTGCCGGTATAGGAGGGCGGAGTGATGGTGATGTCGATTTCTTGAACGGAGACGGCAGTATCGGCCACCTCCTGGGGAGTGTCCGGGAACTCGAGCTGCACCTGTTCCGGAGGTGTGGTACTGGCTAGCGGCGCGGCAGGCAGGAAGACGATGCCTGTGGCTATCAGCAAGGCTATACCTAAGGCAGCGAGCGTTGGGTTCCTTTTCAGATAGAACACCTGTTGCGTTGCAGGTATAGCAGACTGGATATTAGCCGCCACCTTCTGCTGCTGCAGGCGCTCCAGCAGGTTGAGTTCCGTTGTGGGACGAAGCAGGAACTCAGCGCTGTCCTCGAGCTGCGGGTAGTTGCGGTTGAGATGGCGCGCCACCTGCCGCAGGTCTGTCTTTTGTATGCTTTTCCAGGCCCTGGCAAAATATACGATGGCACCCAGTATGAGTGCAAGTGCCAAGGCAGCCAATACTGGTACCTCTACCTGCCATTTATACAATATGGCAAAACCAAGCGCCACCACCGCCAATGCCTGCAGGGCATACAGCAACACCTTCTGCCGGACGTACTGCCGGCGGATGCGCTGCAAGGTATGGAGGCTGTCTGGTGTGGACATTAGGCGGTTACTCGTTTCGTGGTTATGAATCGCTCTACTAGAAATAAGAGAAAAGCCAGTAAAATCACCCAGGGCATCAGGCTCATGGGCGGTTCTTCTCTCGTTTCCTGCTCACCCACCGGCAGTATGAGAGGTTTCAGCTGTTCTTCGTCGAGCGCGCGGGCATCGTAGGCGCTGGCGGTTGGCTGAGGCAACAATAAAGGCAGCAGCAGTTCAGGGAACTGTACGCTCTGACCGAGTTGGCTCCACGCTGGACTAAAACCGCTCCGGAAATAGTAGACGCTGCCACGGCCCATCGGCTGTTTGCTGAGCAAAGTTTCTGCTGTGGTAGACTGCCATACCTGGCTTGCGTCAGTTGATGCACTGTTTTTTGCCGAAAGTTGGTGAACCCGGATTTTCTCTGTACCTGCCGTAGTCAGCTGTGTGCGGGTGGCTGCCGGCTCGGCGCCCGGCTGCACCCACAGATTGGCTCCTTTTTCCTGCACCTGCTCCAGCCACGCCGGCGGCACATCCGCACTGCTCAACCAGAACAGCCAGTTGGGTATAGAATCGGGCTGGGCAGTTGTGGAAAGCTGTCTGGTTTCGATTGGTATACCTGTGTAGTTGCTGATGGCTTGAATGGCTGCCTGCAAGTACCGTACTTCCGGCTGCTGTGCTTTTTCATGGGCTATATCTATGTGCAGCGGCTTTTGGAGAACCAGCACCCGCTCCTGGTCGCTGTTGCCCCAGGTGGCCCAGAGGCTGTCGCTTTGCGTTGCGAGACGCACCTGCAGACCATCCAGGTCTATACCTTGGCTCCTAAAAAAGGCGCTGGTGCGGCTGAACGTAGTGCCTTCGCGGGTGCTGTGGCCGAGTACGAACAGGATGCTGTCAGAGGAAGTGGCGTAGGCGGCCTGTACCCAGGTGGTGGAGGCTTCCAGGGCAACCGGTATCCATCGGATGTTTTCCTGCAGCGGGGCCGGTGCACCTACGAAATGGCGCTGTTGGTCGGAGATAAAGAGCCAAACGCTGTCCTGCATCCGGTTGTACCGTTGCGCCAGTGCGGGCAGCAGGCCCCAGTGGTTACCGCTGCGAATCACGGAGTCTGTCGGATTGCTACTGAGCGCCTGCCATTGCTCCGCAGGTATAGGGCTGAAGTTGGCGTCGTAGCGGTGTAAGGTATAGCCCCGGTGCAGCAGTGCGTCTACCGTTGGTTTGATAGAGCCAAGGGCCGTGCTATGCAGTACCTCCGGACTGATAAATACAGCTTTGTTTGCCTGCTTTTTCACGCTTCCGCCTTCCCAGACTGGCTTTGCCAGCGCCACCGCCAATAGTATCAGGATGCAACAGCGCAACACGAGCAGCCACACATCGCTTAGCTTGATGCTGCTCCAGCGCCTGCTCGCCGACGGCTCCAGCCAGCGAAGGCTGCCTACCTTCACCGTCTTCCCCTGCCGCTTGTTCCACAGGTGTATCGCAATCGGTACCAATATCGCCGACGACGCAAAAAGCCATATGGGGGAGAGGAGATTCAAGTTTAGGAGTTTGGGAGTTGAGAAGTTATAAAATTAATATGTTAGAAAGTTATTTCTATCATTCCGACGAAAGGAGGAGTCTGTTAAAGCAGGTTGTTTATATAAGATTCCTTCTTTCGTCGGAATGACAAAAAAGAGGTATAACAATCCAACCATCACCCATACACCAGCCTATTCTTCAAAAACGTCCGGAGGGCTTTGTCCAGCGGCTCGTCGGTGGCGAAGCGGTCGTAGGCGATTTGGCGGTTGCGCATGTCTTTCTCGGTCTGCTGTAGCCACTCCTTCAGTTTGGTCAGGTAGGTTCTGCGCTGCTCGGCTGTGCCTACCTGCATGGTTTCTCCTGTTTCCAGGTCCTCAAAGGTCAGGGTACCGTCAAAGCGGAAGTCGAGTTCGTTGCGGCTCATCAGGTGAAACAGCAGCAGCTCATGCCGCTGCGCGCCCAGCTTGTAGAGCAGGTCTTTTATCTCATCCTCGTATTCGTACAGGTCTGTAACAAACACGGTCAGCTCCTTCTGCCTTCGATCCGAAAACAGGTTGGCAGCGGTTTCAGCATCCGGGAACCTGCCTTTCGGCTTTACCTCCGTGAGCTGATGCCAGAAGCGCTGCAGGTGCATGTTGTCTGAGCGCGGCGTCAGATTGATGAGCTGCGTCTCGTGCAGCACGTACAGACCCACGGCATCGCCCTGCGTGGTGGCCAGGTAGGCCAATGAAGCGACCAGGAAACGCGCGTAGTCCAGCTTGCTCAGACCGTTCATATCCTCGTGCCCCATTGAGGCGCTGGCATCTAAAATGAAGCGCACAGTGATGTTGGTGTCCACCTCCGCCTCCCGGATGTAGTAGCGGTCCGATCGGGCGAACATCTTCCAGTCGAGCTGGCGCAGGTCATCGCCGGGCTGGTAGCTGCGGTACTGGCTGAACTCCAGCCCCGCCCCGCGCCGCAAGCTTTGGTTCTGCCCACTCAGGAACCCCTCCACCACAGTTTTGGCCAGTAGCGGCAGGTCTTTGATGGTGGCGAGTACTTTCGGGTCAATGAACTTCTCTTTAGACAAGGGTATAGCGGAGTTTCAGTTTCTTGATTTGGGACTCGATAAAGGCCTCGTCCAGTATGACGTCCACGCCGCCAATCAGCTCCTGCCTCGCCTGCAGCAGAATCTTCCGGCCGTGGGAGTAGAACACCATGGCGCAGTCGTGCAGCACGGTTTTCTCGCCGGCGTTGCTGCAGTTCTGGTAAATCTCAATCATCAGGATGGGGTCGGAGAAGATGCGCAGGCTGGAGAGTTTGCTGAACTGCAATGCCCCCTCCTGCCACAGCGGCGCGCTGCTCACATTCACCTCAAACTCGTAGTAAGTGGTGGCTTCCTGCGACGAAATCCTGTAGTCGGCGCTGATGTTGATGTAGGTTCTGAACCTGCCGGGTATGCTGTTGATGGTAGACAAAGCCAGGGCGAAACCGCTCGCCCAGAAAAGGAAACGACCGTTTGCCTCCTCCACCTGCAGCTTATCGGAGTAGAAAAAATATATCCGCTCGCCCAGGATGCTGCGCAGAATCTTTATCTGCGCATCCGAAATCTTGACTGTATCTACCTCTTCTCGCACAAGCTATATTTTTGTTTTCATAGGTTACACTAGTACCTGCTTTGGCAGCTGAATCGCCTGCAGCAGTTCTTCTACTACCTTGTCTGGGGTGATGCGCTCAGCCTCCGCTGTGAAGTTCACCAGGATGCGATGGCGCAACACCGGGAAGGCCATGGTCTGGACATCGGCAGCGGTCACGGCGAAGCGGCCGTGCAGCAGTGCCCTCGCCTTGGCCGTCAGGATGAGCGCCTGCCCTGCCCTCGGCCCGGCTCCCCAGCGCACGTAGCTCTTGATGAAGTCTACGGTTGTCGTGTCGGGGCGGGTGGTGCGTACCAGATGGTTTACGTAAGTCAGCAGGTCGTCGCTGATGCTGACCTCCCGTACCAGTTGCCGCAGTTGCAGAATCTCCTCACCGGTGATGGCCGGGTATACCTGCGCCTGCCGGGTGCCGGTGGTGCTGGTGAGTATGTTGAGTTCCTCCAACTCTGTGGGGTACTTTATCTTGATGTAGAGCAGGAAGCGGTCGAGTTGTGCCTCGGGCAGTGGGTAGGTGCCTGCCTGCTCAATCGGGTTTTGGGTGGCCAGCAGAAAAAACGGACGCGGCAGCAGGTAGGTCTTGCCCGCGTAGGTCACCTCGTGCTCCTGCATGGCCTCCAGCAGCGCCGCCTGTGTTTTGGGCGGTGTACGGTTTATCTCGTCGGCCAGTACGATGTTGGAGAAGATGGGCCCTTCGTTGAACTTGAAGAAGCGCTTGCCGGTGGCGTGGTCCTCCTCCAGCACCTCAGTCCCGAGTATGTCAGTCGGCATCAGGTCCGGCGTGAACTGAATCCGGCGGAAGCCCAGGTCCATGGCGCTGGCCAAAGTACGTACCAGCAAGGTCTTCGCTAGCCCGGGGACGCCCTCCAGCAAGCCGTGTCCGCCGGCCAGCAGCGTGATGAGCACCTCGTCAAGCACTTCCTCCTGCCCTACGATTATCTTCTGTATCTCCTGCTTGAGCTGCGGCAGCTTGCCGAGGAGGTTCTGTATGTCTTGTTCCGTCACGTTAGAAATCATGCTTTAAAGTGCTTCGCCTGCCAATTGGATTGCTTTCTCCAGAAACTCATCGCGGCCCTCGCGCACGCCTTGTATAGTCTTCTCGACATACACATCCGGTAGGATGCCCACGCCATGCAGTTGCGAGCCATCGTGTTTCTGTACTTTCATACCTGTCCAGGAAATCCTGTACCCGCCCGGCAGTGTGAAGGGATTGACATTCCCGTTGGTGCCCGCCGTGGGTTGCCCTACGATGGTAGCGAGTTTATAGTGCTCGATAAAGCTCATATAACTCTCGGCGTAGCTGATGGCCTGCCCATCAATCAGGAAAATTACTTTAGCCGTCAGGCGTGGCGACTTCGGCCTCAAGCCCCAGCTCGACTTCCTGTACCCTACCACTTTTTCCTGGTCGGGGTAGATGATGTGTGGGGTCTGCATCCACTGCGACGACGTGTCTTTTGCTGGCAACAGATACTGTATGAGCTCGTGATTACCGTTCGGGTAGCCCCGTAAATCGCAGATGATAGCCTTGCTCTGCTGCAAAGCCGGCATGGCTGCCTGAATGTCTTTCATGGGTGCTTTGCCGATGTTCACATACGTTACACCCTCAGCGACAGACCTGATATTCTCTGTGGAAGGTATAGCTGCACGGACCTGGTTGTGGGAGAATGTTCTCTTGAGTTGCAGGTCCGCTGTAGAGTTGTCTGCTTGGAGCACGGTCAGGTGCAACGTTGATTCAGGCTCACCCAATAGCGATTCTGATTTTGCTCTGTGGTTGAGCCAGCCTGGGGTGGCAGCCGATATGTACTGGTGCAGGTTTTCGAAATAAGCCTCTGGCGTCGTGCCGTCTATGCTGGTTACAATGTCGCCTTTGGCCAAAGGTATAGCTTCGTCATACACCGCCGTGATGACCAGTTTATTCTCTACCCATTCCCAGGCGATTGGTGGCAGGTGAGTGGCTTTGCTCTCAGAGGTAGTAACCCACACGTGCCCGTCTTTTAGTTTGGCGGTAAGCAGTTGCAGCGTTTTCTGGAAATCGGTCGCCGTTTGGTCGGTATAGGCGCTGGCCAGTGCCTGGTGCAGGTCCTGGTCCCAGTCTGTTTTGACGATGTCGAAGTATGGGTAGAAATGCTGGAATATGTTCCAGGTAATGGCCGTGCTACCAAGACGGGTATACAGGTTGGCCCCGTTGATGTCGCTGGCAGGTATAGCTTCCAGTTCTTGCTGAAGCTTCGTAAGCAAAGCCTTGTCAGAGGCTGGATAAGTCTGTGCATCGGTGCCGTAGAGGGCCAACGGGACCACAACTTTCAAGCCACCGGCTAAGGTTTTGGCTGTGTATTCCCCTGGCTTGGGATGTGGTTTGAAAAGCTGCGAAGGCTTCTTTGCTTTTAGAACGCTGGCCTCTTCGCTTTTAACAGATAGCCATTTGTCGTCCTTGCTGTTTTGTTGAATCGTGAACAGGTACCCGTTGCCAGGCTTCCAGCTTAAGCCACTAGAAAGTATCTTATCAGCTATACCTTCCTTTTCGCCTGTAAACTGCTCGTTGTATATTTCTTTCCAGTTGCCGTTATCGTTAACCTTGAGGCTCATGTCATCCAGCCACAGCTCTCCCTCGCCCATCAAAAAGGCGCCAACCACTATTTTATCAGCCCCTTTGTCTACTTTGCCTTTGATTTCATAAGTCGCCCATTGGTCTGATTGGATGGAGCGGCCTCCCATGTTGTCGAAGAACCCTGTGGACTTGTTTGTTTTATCTACTCTTACCCACAGGTGGCCTGTTCCTGAGCCTGTAGCCCGTTTCACTTTGCCTGTGAATATGAACTCCTTGCCCTGATACTCAGAAGCCGTTATAGCTTTCATAATTGGTCCGAACTGGGCGGAAGATGTTTTGTATAGCACAGGCCTGTTGAGGCGCAGGCTTTTGTAGGGGCTGTTCTTGCCGCCTTGCCCCATACCTTGATGCTGCCAGGCAATGGTTTTATATTTCTTAAGGCTAGGTGGCGTGATGTCTGCCGCATCGAACTTCACCTCCTCGTTCTCCAGGCATACCTTCACCGTCGGGGCGATGGGTTGGAACAGGGCAGTAAGTGTAGCTCTTAATTCCTCCGGGCTTTTGCAGCCCGCTATCTGTTTGCTGCCATAGATGGCGAAGCGGTCCCAGTCGATAGCGGCGGCTTCGTCACTTGGGTGGAAGTAGCGCACATAGCCGTAGAGCTGGGTAAAGGCAGCAGCGTTTTCAACCTTCCTGTCCTGCTGACCATATACCTGCCCGAAAGCGAGTAGAAGAAGGAGGAAGAAGAGCGATTTCTTTTTCATAGAGTATATTTTGTACGGTATATATTAAGCATTGCTAATATATTAACTCGTCAAGGCGTACATTATTATATTCACTCCAAACTTGGTATTATCCTCTGCCAGCCAGCGCTTGTTCCGGAAGTCGTAGTCCCATTCGCAGCCGTAGTCTTTGTTGCTGTAGAGTACCCCGATTCTGCCGTTTATTTCAACCGCCTTCAGATAGTCGTGCACCAAATCGTCGCCCCAGCCATTTAGCTCGAAGGAAGTCGTGGGTGGACCGTCGTCGAAGGTGAAGAAGCTGCGGTATACCTTGTGGTTGTTGGGAATCTTCTTCAAGGCACTCGGCCCGAATATCTGCTTCATCTGCTCCTCAAAAGACCTGGCAAAGAGCCCGTCGATGTCGTGGTTGCAATCGTCCACGAACACGAAGCCGCCATTGCGCACATAGGTCTCAAAGTTCTGCCGCTCCTTCTGGTTGAACTGCACCAGCCGGTGGCCGCTCATGTAGCTGAAGGGGTAGTTGAACAGCTCTGCGCTATCCAGCGGTATCACCTTCTCCTGCTCGTTCACCTTTACTGTGGTATACTCAATGAGCGAGTGCAGCAGGTTGCTTGGCATACGTGGGTCGGTATCCCAGTTGCCGGAGCGGTACTGCAGTCGTACGAAGGTGAAGGGTTGCAATTTTGAGTTCTGTGTTGTGAGTCCTGAGTCTCGGGTTATTTGTAAAAGGAATGCCGTACACAAAGCGCTGCATACGGCATTCAAGGTATAAGTTAGCTGACTACACCGCGTCAGACAAGCTGGTGAAGGTGAAGTCGCGGATTTTCATCGGCGGAACCAGGTTGCCGCCAATACGCTGCGGACGGCCCAGCGCCTCCAGGTTGTTGAGCATGATGATGGGGCTCTCGTTGAAGCGGAAGTTCTTCACCGGGTACTGGATTTTGCCGTTCTCGATGTAGAAGGTACCGTCGCGGGTGAGGCCGGTGTAGAGCAGCGTCTGCGGATCCACGGAGCGGATGTACCACAGGCGCGTCACCAGGATGCCGCGTTTCGTGTTCTTAATCATGTCTTCTAGCGAAGCGTTGCCGCCTTCCATCACCACGCCACCTGGGTTAGGGATAGATTTCGCGCCGGTTTTCTCGGCCCAGAAGCGGGAGTTGTACAGGTTTTTGATGACGCCCTTCTCAATCCAGGTCGTCTTCTCGCGCGGGCGCCCGTCGCCTGCGAAGGGCGCTGTCGGAATCTCAGGATGGGCCGGGTCGGAGTATACTGTGATGCGCTCATCCACCAGTTTCTCACCCAGTTTAGTCTTGCCGCCCGGCTTGCTCAGGAAGCTGCGGCCTTCTTCGGCGTTGCGCTGGTCCATGTTGTTGAACATGTTGCGCAGCAAGTCAATAGAAGCGGCTGGCTCTAGGATTACCGTGTACTTGCCTGGCTCAAGGGCTTTGGCGTTGCGGGAGTTCACCGCTTTGCTGGCCGCTATCTGGGAGGCGCTGCCGGTGTCGAGCTTGCTGGCGTCGCTGAAGTCCTGAGTCACATAGCCAGAGCCTGTTCCATCCTCGGTACGCATGGTCACAGAGAAGTCTACCACGGTGGACGGGTGGTAGGCGAACAGCCCTTTGGAGTTGAGCCGGGAGATGAAGCTGGTAGCGTGCTCCAGGAAGCCTGCGGCCGTCAGGCCTTTGTCGGCGGCAGCTTTTATGCTCTTGGCGGCGGCGTCCGCCCGGTAGGCTGGGTCAATCTTGGCCGTGGAATCGAAGTGCGCTTTGGTGGTGACATATTTCTGTGGACCGAGCATGGGCACGTACTCCGGGCTCTCCGGTGCGATGCGCGCAATCTCCTCGGCACGGCGTATCACCTTTTCCAGGGAGGCGTCATCGAACTCGTTGATGGTAGCCACGCCGGAGCGCTTGCCAAACCGCGACTCGACCGACATCGCCACGTTTTCGTCTGCCCCGCTGGTAGACACCTCGTTTCGGGCATAGCGGATGTTGCCGCCGATAGTACCGCTGAGCGTTACCTCACACTCATCGGCCTTTGAGTAAGCCAGGGCTTTTTTCAGCAGGGCCTCGGCTTGTTCTCTTGTATATATTGCCATTTTCTTTAGCTTCTTGTTTTAATTTCAAACTGGATTACTTGTTCAGTTCTGAGTCTCGAGTTCTGAATTCTGAGTTATTCTCTTTTTGCTGGGAAGTCAGGATGATGCTTTTCAGCATTCTTATTAATTCATCGCATTCACCATGTATACTTTTGAAGGCGTCTGGCTTGATAAACTCTGAATCTTTGAGAAGGCGCAGCCAGTAGCTAGTTTCTCGCGCTTCTTTTAAAGCTATACTTAACTTATGTCTGAAGTCAGCTTTGCTTTGTCCGCCTAAAGCCTCCTCTACATTAGCTCCAATAGATGTCCCGCTTCGTAGTACCTGCTTTGCTAGCACAAACTCACGTTGGTCCTGTGTGAGGTGTTTGTAAAGTTTTATTACACGCAAAGCAAAACCATAAGACTTGGCAGCAACGATACTCTCAGCCATATTACCAGGTATAACTCAAGACTCAGAACTCAGAACTCGTGACTCGCACTAGATTTTCCTAGCCGTATTAATCACGTTCACGCCGTTGAAGCGGGTGTGGGCCGAGCCGTGCGACACCGCACTCACCTGGCTTGGCTGGCCCTTGCCGTCGAAGAACGAACCGAACAGGCGGTAGTCGCTTTCGTCGCAGGAGCCGGCGCAGGAGTTCCAGAACTCCTGTGTGTTGCTCTGGTAGGCCACGTCCTCCAGCATACCTACAATCTTGCCCTTGCTGATTTCATAGAACACCGTGCCGCCGAACTGGAAGTTGTAGCGCTGCTGGTCAATGGAGTAAGAACCACGGCCGGCAATGTAGATGCCTTTGTCCACGCCGCTGATGAGCTGGTCCACATTCATCTTCTGCTTGCCCGGGGCCAGCGATACGTTCGGCATACGCTGGAACTGCACCGAGCTCCAGTTGTCGGCGTAGGCGCAGCCATGCGACTCCGGCTCATTGATGATGTGCGCCTGGTCGCGGATGGCCTGGTAGTTCACCAGCACGCCGTCCTTTATCAGGTCCCACTGTTTCGTCTTCACGCCTTCATCGTCCCATCCCACCAGGCCAAGCGAGCCTTTTTGGGTCTTGTCCGCGAAGATGTGTACTTTATCAGAACCATACTTGAAGTTCTTCGACTTCCACTTATCCAGTGTGGCGAAGGAAGTGCCGGCGTAGTTGGCTTCGTAACCCAGCACGCGGTCCAGTTCCAGCGGGTGCCCCACCGATTCGTGTATAGTCAGGCCGAGGTGGTTCGGGTCCAGTATGAGGTCATACTTGCCGGCAGCCACGGATTTAGCGGTCAGCTTTTCCTTGGCCTGCTTGGCGGCCAGGGCGGCGTCTTCGAGCATGTCGTAGGCGTAGCGGTAGCCCATCAGGCCGGTGCCCGCAGGGCCTGTCATCTTCTCTCCAGCTTTTGGAATCATGTATTCGTAGCCCATGCCCATAGGAGCGCTTAGCGCCTCGCGGGTCCTGAACTTGCCAGAGGCTTTGTCCACGGCCGTCACCGTGAAGTTTGGCCAGATGCGGTGGATGTCCTGGTCGATGTAGGAACCGTCGGTGGAGGCGAAGTATTTCTGTTCGTTTATCTGGAAGAGGGCGGAGTTGACGAAGTTAGCCCCGTTTTCCATTGCCTTCGCGTTAGCGGCCAGCAGGAGGTCGGCCTTCTCGTTGATAGGCACTTCAAAGGCGTTCTTCTCGATGGGCGTTTTCCAGCTTACCTCGCCGTAGCTCTTGACAGGAGCCAGCCTCACCGGCTCCTTCTGCAGCTTGGCGTTGGCCTTGGCAATGGCCACGGCCTCGTTGGTCGCCTTGGCTATACCTTTGTCTGTGACATCGGATGTGGCGGCAAAGCCCCAGGTGCCGTTGGCCAGCACCCGCACGCCCACGCCGTAAGACTCCGCGTTCACGATGTTCTGCACCTGCTTCTCGCGCGTGAACACATACTGCTGCAGGTAGCGGCCTATGCGCACATCGGCATAAGAGGCACCGCTTGACTTGGCTGTATTCAGGGCTACATCAGCCAGCCGCTTTTTCAGGGCTGGGTCTACCTGCTCCAGCGCTCTCTCCGGGGAGATGATATCGCCGAACACAGGTATGGAGGGCATCATGAGCCCGCCAAATCCCAGCGCCGATAGCTCGATAAAATGACGTCGTTTCAAAGTTCTTTCAGTTAAGGTTTAGATAAGGTTGGTTTTAGGTAACTAAGTTTAGGCAATTGCTCATTCAAATCAAAGCTCTGAAAGCAGTTTACGGCCTGTTAATGCATTTTAATCGATTAACTGCGGCTTCTGCTCTACTAGCAGGAGCTTCAGATGGCGACATGGGGGCAACAATCAGGTGTTGGAAAAAGGACGGGCCAGGCGCTGTAATGTTTCCGCACCTTAGTCGTCTCTGTAATGGAAGGGGACTGCGGCACTTCCCAAACATTACCTTTACCTAGCCTATACCACTATGAAGATTCTATTCCTGACCGGCTTCTTGTTGCTGCTCTCCCAAGGCCTGCTGCAGGCCCAACCGAAAGTGCTCAGCGTGGCACAGTGGCAAGCAGATGTGACAGCCCTGGCGGAACAGCTGCCCAAAATGCACCGGGAGCCTTTCAACAAGGTGTCGCGGCAGGCATTTGACAGTGCTGTGGCGGTGCTGCATACCCGGGTGCCCCAGCTGCAGGACCATGAAATTATCGTTGGCCTCGCCGGCCTGGTCGCGATGATAGGCGACGGCCATACCCGCCTCACCTTGCCACAGGATGCGGCAGTAGCCTACAGCCGCGCCCATTCCACCACGCCGCCCCCTGCCGATTCGAGCCTATACCTGAACCATCTGCCCGTGAAGCTGGCCTTGTTCGACGATGGGTTGTTCATCAAAGAAACCACACCGGAAATGCTATACCTGGTGGGGGCGCAGGTGCTGCAGATAGGTGCCACACCCGCCGCCGAGGCCCTGGAGAAGGTGCGCCCCGTGACGCATTATGACAACGAGATGGGTTTCAAACTGCTGGCGCCCACTTTTCTGGTAGTGCCTGAATTTTTAGCGGCGCTAGGTATAGCCGATGATGTGGAGCAGGTGACATTCAAGATAAAGACACGGGAAGGAGCGGTGGAAGACATCGTGCTGTCTCCGATTCCATTGTTTAAAAAGCAGTACTTTGTAGGTGCCCCGGAAGCACTGGGTATCGAGCCGCCTTTGAGCCAGCGGAACCTCAAGAACAAATATTGGCTGCATGTGTTGGAGGAGGAGCAGACGCTGTACGTGCAGGTGAACGAACTCTACAACAAAGAAGAGGAGTCGGTGGCTGCCTTTGTGGCGAAGATAGAGCGCATCGTGGCGGGAGGGCAGGTGAAGAAACTGGTGCTCGACCTGCGGCACAATCCGGGCGGCAGCAACTCCTTCAACCGCCCCATCGTGCTGGCCCTGGCACGTTCCGCCCGCATCAACCAGTTCGGCGGCCTGTACACGCTCATTGGCAGGGAAACCTTCTCGGCGGCCCAGATGCTGGCCAATGATTTAGAATATTATACCAATACCCTATTTGTAGGCGAGCCATCCGGTTCCTCCCCCAGTGCCTACGGCGACTCCAGGAAAATGCAGCTGCCGAACAGCAAGCTGACGGTGCGGGTCTCCACCATCTACTGGCGCGACTGGAACGGAGACGAGAAGCGGCCGTGGACAGCACCGGACATACCTGTCGCCTATACCTCAGGAGACTACCTGAAAGGAAGAGACCCTGCCCTGGAGGCCGTCCTGGACATGCCGCTTGAGACATCAATAACCAAAACGATACAGCAGGTATACGAGCGGGCAGGCTTCGACCAGGCCTTGTGGGTATACGCACGGTTCGCGCTGGACCCCCGCACAGACCAGGAGATGGTAGAGCCCGTAGAAAAGGAGTTCGGCGCATACCTGCTGCACCTTGAAAAAGCCGAGGAGGCGGCAGGCTGGTACGGGTACATGGGCACCTTGCACAAAGAAGCCGTGTGGCCGATGCTCGGCTTGGCACAGGCCCACCTACTCAGCAAAGAACCCCAAAAAGCGAAGGCTATACTGGAGAAAGCCATTCAACTGGAGCCAGCCAATAAGCAGGCGAAAGCATTGTTGGCAGCCATCAGGAAAGGGCAGTCCAGGGGGTGAGAGGCTGACCAAAAAAAGCGCCTGCCAGAAACAGTGGACGCTATACCCATCCCCCGGAATATTTTTGATAATATGCTGTAATGTTTCCCTGCCCACGTCGTCTCTTCTAATGAATGGAACTTCAAGAGTTTAAAACCAAGGTGCTCCCTGCCAAGCAAAAGCTGTATCGGCTGGCGCTGTTCCTGCTTCACGACAAGGAAGAAGCAGAGGACATGCTGCAGGATGTATTCCTGAAACTCTGGACGCAGAAGGACAAACTGCACGCTTACAACAGCATAGAGGCCTTCGCCATGAGCATTACCAAGAACCTGTGCCTCGATAAATTGAAGTCGCGCAAACGGAAGCAGATGGTGGATGTGGCGGACATGGACATACGCTCAGGAGACGCGACCCCTTACCAGCACTCGGAGCTGGCAGATAGCATGAGCAAGGTGAACATGCTGCTGGCGGCCCTGCCCGAGCAGCAAAAGCTGGTGCTGCACCTGCGTGACGTGGAAGGCTATTCCTTTGAAGAAATAGAACAGATTACGAACCTAACGGTGAACAACCTGCGGGTGATACTTTCGAGAGCCCGCAAAAGCGTGCGCGACGGCTATCTAAAACTAGAGAATTATGAAGTCGGATAACATAGAAGAGCTGCTGCAAAAGTATTACGAAGGCGAAACGGACTTAGCCGAGGAAAAGCAGCTGCAGGCGTTTTTCAACGACCCTGCGGAGTTGCCGGAGCACTTGAAGGCACAAGCCGCCCCCTTTCGATACTACGCCAAGCAGCAGGAAGAGCAGCCGGATGATGCCTTATCGGATGACTGGCTTTTCGAAAAGATAGAGCAGCAGGAGCCGCGAGCGAAACAACTGTTCTTCCCGGTAGTGCAGGGACTCGCTTCCTATTGGCGCGTGGCGGCGGGCATCCTGCTCGTCTTGGGGGCCTTTTGGGTTGGCAGGCAGTATGACCAGGGCACGGCGACAGAGCCAAATGCAGAACTGGCCGCCCTGCGGGAGGAAGTGCAGGAGATGAAACGGGCGCTGGCTTCGGGTGCCTCGGCAAGCGAGCGCATCCAGCTAGTGAGCCAGGAGTTCGGTGCCGAGCAGCCAGATGGGATAATCCAGGTGTTGATTACCACCATGAACGAGGACCCGAACGTGAACGTGCGGGTGGCAGCCTCGGAGGCGCTCTACCGGTTCCATCATAAAAAAGAAGTGCGCCAGGCCCTGGTGACGTCCTTAAGGCGCCAGACGGACCCGCTGATGCAGCTGACCCTGATTGACATGCTGGTAAGCATCAAAGAGAAGGAGGCCATCGGCGAGCTGGAGGACCTGACCCAGCGGAAAGACCTGCTGCCCATCGTGAAAGACAAAGCCGCTGAAGGCCTGGGTATACTGATATAAAGCATTTCACATCAACAATAGCAAATAAGCAATATGAAAAGACTAACACTAGTAGCAGCAGCTTGTCTCCTGCTCGGCACCACGCCTGTGCTTGCGCATGTAGGCAACAATGGACCTAATCCAATACAGTTTGGCTTTGCCGAACCAATGGAGGCATCACAAAACAAACCACTCGTCTACAAAAATAAGCTGGGCAACAGCAAGGGCAACCAAGTCATCATCCTGATGCATAACAGCGATGTGAAAGTGGTAGGGCATAACTCCGACGAGGTGGTCATAGAGGCCAGTAGCTATACTGCTCCGCCTGCCCGTGCCGCTGGGTTGAAACCCCTCTACAACCAGGCAGAGGATAACACAGGTATGGGCCTGTCCGTGGCAAAAGACAAAAACACGCTCACCATCACCAAGGCCTCCAGGCAGGATGGCAACTATACCATCCGAGTTCCTAAAAATGCCTCGGTAAGGTTCGAAGAGACGAACTGGACCGGTGGTGACTTAAGTATAAACGATGTGGCGGGCGAGATAGAACTGAAACTCAACAACGGCAACGCCACGCTCACCAATATCACAGGTCCTGTGGTAGCGAATGCCACCAGCAGCGACATGGTCATCAAGTTCGCCAGCCTGAACCAATCCAAGCCCAGCGCCATCTCCACGGTAGCCGGCACCGTGGACATCCACCTGCCGTCCAACACGAAGGCCGACTTCAAGCTGAAGACCATACAGGGCGAAATCTATTCAGACTTTGACATGAACATCGCCAAAGACTCCAAAAGCAACCTGCCTCGCGTGACGGGGGGCAACAACATTGAAGGCAAGACCAACGGCGGTGGCGTGGAGATGAACCTGTACACCATCAGCGGCGATATGTATATCCGCAAAAGCAAATAAAGAGACTTGGTAATCATATAAACTTATCCTGACTATGAAGAAGATATGGACAATGGCCTTGCTGTGGCTGGTGATGGCAACAGGCGTGCAGGCCCAGAGCAAAACAGTAGAGAAAACGTTGGAGGTGCCGGCCAACAAGAAAGTGGTCCTGCAGCTTAAATTCGGAGATAACATCAAAATCACTGCCTGGGACAAGAAGGAAGCCTCCATCAAAGTCACCTACCAGATAAACAGCGGCAAACTGAATGACGCACTGCAGCTGAAGTTTGAGAGCGACAACAACAGTGCCCGGGTGCTGGTAGACCTGGATCAGGAACTGACAAAGAAAGGTCAGGCAGCAGACTGTCCGGGCAGCAATCAATCCATCAATATCTCTGACAACGACGGAACCCGCAACTTTACCTGTGCAGATATCAACTACGAGATTTTTGTGCCCGCCAACGCCGACCTGACAGTCGAGACGATTAACGGTAATATAGAGTTGAGGGGCTTAACCGGCCCGGTAAGTGCCAAGTCCATCAGCGGGTTCGTGGACATGAACTGGTCAGCTAACAAAGGGGCTGCAGTGGCCCTGAAAACCATCACTGGCGAAGTGTACTCTGATTTGGACATTGACCTGGCTGGCAAAAAGCAGGAGGCTCCCATGGTAGGCTATGAGCTGATAGGGAACGTGGGCGGCGGAGGGTCGGCTATCAAACTGGAGAGTATCAGCAACGACATATACCTGCGGAGGAAGGAGTAGGAATCCTCGGCAAAGGCCAAACCAGTGAACCAGCACTCACTGCGCCGCATGAAATCGGATAAAGCAGAAGCGGGAGGCTTATCATGGGCCTCCCGCTTCTGCTTTATCCGTAAATGTATAGTCTCCTTAGGCTTCGCTTACCTTGCCTGCCAGGCCATCCTCTGCCAGCAGCTCATTGAAGGCTTCCGCCTCGCGCTTGTCCTGGAACTTGCCGGCTTTGACGCGCACCACTTTCCTTCCTCTGACACGCTCTTCCACAATCTCCAGCGGGAGGTGCTTGTCGAAGGCTTTCAGTTTCTGGCTGAGTGCGTAGGCGCGCTGGTGGTCAGTATAGGCGCCGGTTTCAATGGTATAGCTTGCTGCCTTGGCGCCACCGGTGGAGGCTGTCGCGGCTTTGCCTGGCTCTTCTATAACCTCTACCTTTACCCGGGCCACGCCTTCCTCATGTATGTCGAGTTTGCGGGCGGCGGCCTCCGATACATCAATAATGCGGTTGCCCACAAAAGGGCCACGGTCGTTGATGCGGAGGATGACGGACTCGTCGTTAGCGGGATTGGTGACCTTTACCTTGGTGCCGAATGGAAGGGTTTTGTGGGCGGCGGTCATGTCGTTCTTGTTGTAGCGCTCGCCGCTGCTGGTCTTTCTGCCGTGGTACTTACTGCCATACCAAGAGGCGGAACCGACCTGTGTCTTATCGTTGCCTTGTGCGAAAGTTGGATGACTAACTCCGATAAATAGAAAAATGATTACGGTTAGGAGAATGCACTTTCTATCGTTCTTCATATAGTTTTTGGTTGGTGAATCCGCAAAGATACGGAAAAGTTTTCAAATGAGGGCTTATACGCGCTGCCACGCAAATGGATGTAGGGGGATACACGCCGCCTCACAAAATCGCTATAAGTCATGTAATGATAAAAACGTCTTTATTGATTCGTATGGGCATATTTTCATATATATTTATAGCGATTGAGCTATTTTAGTTGACTTTGAAATATTTTTGTTTATGAAGTCAATCACTGAAGCCATAACGGGAACTTTTGGCAGGATATTTTGTTGAGGCCGAATCTTCTTCGTTAGCGTATATTCTATAAAAACATAGTGCCATGGATTTTGGAAAGCTTTCGGATATAAGCCAGGTTGACTTCTCTCTGCCGCCCGACCACCCGGACACGCTGCCCCTTCTAGTCAGGCATAAATCCGGAGCAGGAGAGCGGCCGAGGGTATACGTTGGATTGCCGGTGTGGGTGAACAAGGCCTGGGTGGGAGAGTACTATCCGACAGGTATGAAAGAGAAGGAGTCGTTGCTGTGGTATGGCAAGCAGTTCAACACCATCGAGTTAAACAGCACGCATTACCACATACCGGGCCCGGACACTATAGAGCGTTGGCGGCAGGCAGTGCCGCATGGATTTGCCTTCTGCCCCAAGTTTCCCCAGCTCATCAGCCACGAAGGTCCACTTGTGAGTTCGCTCGACATGACAGCCACCTTCTGCGAGGCCATTGCCGGACTGGAGGATAAGCTGGGATGCTCTTTCCTGCAACTGCCGCCCTATTTCGGCCCGAATCAGCTAAAAGATTTGGAGAAATTCGTGCAGTACATACCTGAGAGTGTGCCGCTGGCTGTGGAGCTGCGCCACCCGGATTGGTATGTGGATAACGTGGCCTCGCTGGAGCTGTTTGAGGTGCTGGAGAAGTACCGGGTGGGCACTGTGCTCACGGATGTTGCAGGCCGCCGCGACGTGCTGCACATGCGACTGACCACGCCCACCGCCATGGTACGGTTTGTTGGCAACGGCCTGCATCCCACCGACTATACCCGCATTGACGACTGGGTGAACAGAATCAAGGTATGGCTCGACGCGGGACTGCAGCAGCTCTACTTTTTCGTGCACGAACCGGATAACACCACCTCGCCACAATTAGCCACCTACCTGATGGAGAAGCTCAACAAGCTAGGCGGCCTGGATTTGAAACTCCCTAAGAAGTATGTGCAGGCGGTGCAGGGGAGTCTGTTTTGATGACCATTAACTTGAAGTTAATGTACCGACGCGGGTCGTGCCAAATATTTCAAATCAAAGAGGGGGCGCAGCTATTTTTAGCTGCGCCCCCTCTTCTTCTGTACTGCTATACCTGAGCCGGCTTACAGCGTGGGTTAGTACATCCGCGGCAATTCAATTCCTTTTATTTTCCGGTATAGCCCCAATGCGGCCTGGTCGGTGAGACTGGTGACGTAGTCGGTGATGTGGATGATGCGCTCGTAGTCTGAAGCGCCCTCCGGGAGCTGCAGGTACTGCGGCGGTATCAGGTCGGCGAGTTTGCGGTGGTGCTTTGACTCTTTCCTGAAAGCGGCTTTCATGCAGGCGTCCAGCAGGCCTCCCAGCACTTCGAAACCAGCCGCCTCTATCTCCAGCACCGGCCTGTTGCGGTAAATGAGCGAGATAGACAGGTCCTTGATTTCATCGAGTACGGGCTTGCAGGAAAGCTCGTTCACCAGGGGCTTGTCATAGGTGCCGGCCAGCATCTCAGGCTCATGCTGCAGGAATATCTGCGTCGTCTCGTGGATGAGCTTGCCGATGATGCGCGCCCGCAGGTAGCCTATTTCCTCTTTCCAGTCATAGAAGGTGAGGCTAGACACACGGTCGGGGGCGTCGTTGAGGATTTGGCGCAGCAGGCGCAGGCCCTGTTCCTGCGGCACGAGTCCCAGCCGGAGGCCGTCTTCAAAGTCGATGATGCGGTAGCAGATGTCGTCGGCGGCCTCTACCAGGAACGCCAGCGGATGGCGGTGGTAGAATACCTCTCCTGTCTCTCCTTTCTTCAGCAGCCCCAGTTCCTGCGCAATGGTGTTGAACCAAGCCTTCTCCGTCTGAAAAAAGCCATACTTCTTCTCGCTCGTGCTTTTGGTGTTTGGGATGACGGGCAGCGACTCCTTGGGGTATTTCGTGAAAGTGGCCAGCGTGGTATAGGTGAGGCTAAGTCCGCCGGGCAGGTTGCAGTGCGCCGGATAGGTATAGGTGAGCACCCGGAAGCCGGCCGCGTTACCTTCAAACTTCTGCAAATCTGCCTTTTGCGTCTCCGTCAGGTTGGTAAGGAAAGGCTGCGCCTCCTCGCTCAGAAAATAGGCGGAGATGGCGTCCTCGCCGGAATGGCCGAAGGGGGGATTGCCGATGTCGTGCGCCAGGCAGGCGGCCGCCACAACATCGCCGAAATCCGCCTCCTGTATGTTTTTCTCACCCATGAGTTCGGGGTGGCGCTCCAGTATGCTCTTGCCCACAATGCGGCCCAGGGAGCGGCCTACCACTGAGGTCTCCAGGCTGTGGGTGAGGCGGGTGTGCACGAAGTCGCTCTCGGGCATGGGCATTACCTGGGTCTTGTTCTGCAGGCGCCGGAACGCAGAGGAGAACACGATGCGGTCGTAGTCGCGCTGGAATTCGCCCCGCACCGATTCGTCGGTGATGTATTTCGTGTCCGTCGTTTCGAAGCGCTTCTTCGAGATAAGTTTGTCCCAGGTAGTGGTTGGCATAGGTATAGGTTGTTTATGAAATTGGAATCAGCTCAGCCACACGCTCACGGCGACAGTACTCAGAAAGAAGATTGTCAGCGTGAAAAGGTATGTGATGCCGAGTGGGATGAGCTTGATGAATGTAGACAGGTACGATTCTTTGTAGACGCGGCGCAGGGCAAGAAACAGATAGACGATGGATATCAAAAAGACCCATAGCGGCATGTCAAACCCTTCGAAGAAGAAATCTACGGCCAGTCCTGCTATGGTCAGCAGAAAAAAGAAGGTATGGAAATGGACAGAGAACATGAGGTGCTCGACGTAGTTGCGTCCCTGCCTGCGGTAGAACAGGTATAGAATGAAGCCGAAGAAAGGCATCAGGATGAACATCATGAAGGAAATGTTCTTGAACAGCTTTTGCCGGGCTTGCTCTTCGTTTTGTGTGAAGCGTTGGAACTTCGCCGAAAGCTCCTGGCCAAATTCGCCTTGGGAGTTCTGCGGGCTTATGCTCTGACCCAGGCGGTTGAGGGTGGCAGTCCTCAGTGAGTCGGCTTCGTGCAGTGCGGCCGCGGCCTTTGGGTCTGTTTTTGCAACTTCTGCCTGAACGTCTTGTTTTGGGGAGATTTTCAGACTGTTGCCTGCGAGAAGCGCCAGAACCGTGAAGAAGACGATGCTGACAAACACATACAGGCGGAAAGGCGGAACATAGGATGCACGCTTGCCCAGGTTGAACTTCTCCGTCAGCAGGCCCGGGCAGAACAGCAGGTACTTGAGCGTTTTCCAGAACTTGGTGTCGTAGTGCAGCGTGCTTTCCAGAAACTCCTCCGCCAGGTGCTTCACAGGCACGTTCAGGTCATGGTTTTCCTGGCCGCAGTTGGGGCAGTAGTTGTTAACCTCTTCGAAGGTATAGCCGCAATTGGGGCATTGGGTGAATTTCCTTCTGTTCTTAGCCATATGGATTAGGAAAGGGGCAGCGCCTTTCGCTCTCAAATATAGAATACCTGCTATTATTTTGCTATCAATTCGCCTGCTAAGATGCCCGATGCCTGCTGAGGCATTCTTTCCTAATTGCCACGCGATAAGGTATGGTGTTGTTACTTTTTTTAGGTATGGCGAGAGGTGTTATGCTTGTTAAGTCGCCTAGGGCAAGTTTAATACGGTCCTGTGTGAGGTTTTGCACCAAATTTACAAGTTACTTTTTTATGCAAACTATCCTTGAAAGCCAAGCTATACTTGGTAATCTTTGTTACACTGATACCGCACCTCTTTCCAAGCTATGTAAACATTCTTTCGCTTTCCAAGCTATGAAAACGAATTGCCACCTGTAAAAACTACATCTCAGCCAGCATCTGTCCCGCCTGATGACGGGGCGCATGTGAAGGCTGATTGAAAACAAACGGTTGTTGAACAAAAGACGAGTGAGGGCATCCTGCTGCCTTTGCTTGTCTTTTTGTTTTTAAATATAAGGTTAAACTATAACTAAATCAAGTCGTAGAAAAATAGGAAGGCGGTGTCCGAAAGCACGCCGAGGATAGTGCATTTTTGTTAAACCAAATGAAAGGAGGTAATACTATGAAGCCAATGAGGAGAGAGCGTGGAGGCGAAAGCCTTGCTCCCAAGTCTTTCTTTACCGATTTCTTTAGCGATGTTGACCGCTTTTTCGAAAATGACCTGTTCCGGATGCCTGCCCAGATAGGGCGCCAGCTCATGCGGAACATGCCGGCCACCAACATACGCGAGAACGAGCGGGACTTTACGATTGAACTGGCCGCCCCAGGTATGGCCAAGGATGATTTCAACATTGATATAGCAGAGGGCATGCTGACCATCAGTAGCCAGAAAGAGGAGAACACAACGCAGGAGGAGGAAAACTATACCCGGCGAGAGTATAATTACAGCTCTTTCAGCCGTTCGTTCCGCCTGCCGGATGCTGTGAATGCAGATGACATAAAAGCACGCTACGAGGAGGGAGTGCTGAAAATAACCGTTCCGAAGAAGGAAGACACCCAGACAGACAACCGCAAGCGGATTAACATAGAATAAGCATGGCGCGGTGCTAACATCAGAAGGGCGAGCAGGTATATCCTGCTCGCCCTTCTGGTTTGTTAAGCTACAGCTTGAGCACCCGCACCACACCGCTGCTGGTGCCCTCGCTCCAGCGCAGCAGGTATACACCCGCCGCCAGATTCGAGACATTGATTTCAACCAGGTCGGTGGCGTCGGTCAAAGTAGCTTCTGTCTCCCGCACCAGCTTGCCATGGGCGTCGTACAGTTGCAGGCTCAATTTCGTGTTGCTCCGCACCAGGTACTCCACCTGCAGAATCTCACGCGCTGGGTCTACCGGGTTGGGGTATACCAGCAAGTTGCGCAGGTTCTCCGGGTTGAGCACTTGTACCCGTGCCGAGAAAGCATCAGAGCCATTGGCATAGTGCACGCGCAGGCGGTAATAGCTCCTGCGGGGCAGCGGACTGGTATCATTGAAGGTATAGTTGCCGGGACCTTTGGCATCCACCTCGCCTATGTCCTCCCAATTTTGACCATCCGGGCTGCGCTGCACCTCGTAAAAATCGATGCCTGTTTCTGTGTTGGTGGTCCAAACCACATTGACCGTGTTGGAGGAGTTGAACGTGGCGTCGAAGGTATAGACTTCCTCGGCCAGGTTGCAGTCGCCTGACAGGTTAGGGGTCATGGGTGGCCGCTCGCAGATGTTGGCGACCGTGCTGCGGGCCATCACCAGGTTAGCTCCCCGGATATCAGCCGGACCCAAATCGCGGATGATTCTGCGCGACTCGATGGCGTAGTGCATGATGGCATTGGGCAGGATGACGTGACCCAGCTGGTGTGCGTGGCCTAACTCGTGCAGCACCACCGTCTCGTAGTCGAATTGGTTCGGGCCAGGCCCGCCGGGACCGTACTGCCAGTTGATGCCGCTGTTGATTTCCATGTCGAACTCGGTCAGCCAGAAGAGTGTATCGCCTTCGCAGATTCTGCCGTTGTAGCGGCTGATGGTACGGGCAAGCACGCCGCTGCCTACGTCAGAGCCTGATGCGAACCGAATCACGCTCCTGCCATCGTCCACGGTCGTCTCAGAGGTGGTGGGGGCGCCTATTTTCCAGTTCACGTTGGTAGTACACACCCAGCTGTTCATGGCGCGCCGGAAGCCCTCCTGGGCAGCCGCCCTGCCTTGTATGCTGGGGGCGAGCTGTATGGTATAGCCACCGTTCCTGTCGTTGTTTATCATGACCGGTTGCATGGCGCTGTCTCCGCCTTCGGCCACCACGTTGGAGTAGGCAAACTCAATGGTCAGTGTTCCAGGGCTGAGGCTGGACGTGCCGTCAGCGGCTGTCACCCGCACCTGGCCGGTGCCGGCAGTGCCTCCATCAGGCGTCGCGGAGGGCACCCGCACCCGTATCTGAGTATTTGACCAGGAAACGTAATCAGTAGGGTATGGCTTGACGAAGGTTTTGCCGCCATCATCGGCGTTGCGGAACTCCACAAAGCCATTGCCGCGTGAGTTGCCAAAGCCGGTGCCGTTGATGGTCAGGACAGCATTAGTGCCGGCGCTGGTGATGGCAGGCGAAAAGGTGGTGACGACGGGAGCCAAAGCAGCGGCCTGTACCTGCTGTTGCTGGCTCTGTTTCAGGGTGGCGTTTCGCAGGCGCACATTCTCCGCCACGGTGCTGTAGCTGCGGCCCGTTCTCTTGGTTACCGCTCCGTATACCTCCTGCACCGTGCCGTAGGTGTTGAAAGGGTCCGCTGCTGTGCCCTGTTCGGTGTCGTATCTCACAAAACCCTGCCGGCTGCCATAGGCGCTCATGACCTGAGCCGCTGCGCCGGCCGCTATACCTGCGCGTGCCCCCTTGGTCAGGAAGAACAAGCCCTGCTGCCCTGGGTATAGCTGCAGCGCAGACGAGACGGTGTGCCTGGTAAGACCAATGGTACCGCCTTCTGTTATCACCTCCACCTGCTGGGCGCGGGTTTCGCCCTTGAAAACCTTGTAAAGCCGGATGGTATTGCTTGTATAAATGTTCTCGCGGCGGGCGTCCCAGAAGGAGCGCTGTGCCACTACTTCTCCTTCCACTACCAGGTCCGCGGCCTTTGTCCGCTCTTCAATGGAAATAGGGACCATGTGGAGTCCTTCGGAGGCAAAAGCCTGGGTTGAAAGCACCGAAAGCAGTAACAAAAGAATAGCCGCAAATCGCAGAGACCCGGAGCTGATAGGCGTGAGGTATGAAGTGGTCATATAGTATGGTGCGAGGTGACTGTTTTTCTGGTAGCGTGTTGTATGGAAATATTGGTCAAAATTGGTGTATCGTCTTCTTACGCAAAAGAACAAGCAGGGGTGTGTTAAGTTTAAACCCAAATATAGTAAAAAAAGCCCTCACCTGTTTCAGGTGAGGGCTTCGGGAGCAAAGTGCTGGTCGGGCTACTGTTTTGAGTCGATTTGTACGTTGTCGCCGTCGCGCTTGTAGGTAAGGTCAAAGCTTTTGCCTTCTTTGGTTTTGAGGAGGTTGCGGTACTTGTTGTACAGGGCCTGCGACTGCTTCTGCCCATTGATGAAAAGGCCCTCGTCGCTGATGCTGAAGTCGGTAAGCTGCTCGTCTTTTTTCAGCAAGCCATCCTTCACCATCTCCTGCCGCGCCTTCTCTATGTTTTCCATCCGCTCCTCATGGGTGCGCATGTTGGCCTCGTGGCGGCGCATGTTCTCTGCATGCCGTTCCATATTCTCGCCGTGGCGCTTCATCATGTCCTCGTGCCGGCGCATATCGGGCACATGGGTTCTGGTGGACTCCACCTGGGCGGCGTACTGCTTCATTTTCTCGCCATACTGCTGCATCGCCTTTTCATACTTCTTCATCTCCTCCTCATGCTGCTTCTGGGCCTGTTTTTTAATCTTCTCATCTCCTTCACTGAAAGCCAAGGGAGGTATAAGAGGCATGGGAGGCATTGGCGGTATGGGTGGCACAGGCGGTACATCAAAATGGAAGTCCATGCTGTCGGGAACAGTGTAGTTGTAGCTGTAGCGCCAGGAGTTGCCGTTGCGGTCTACGTTGGCCATGGCCTCTTCTGTGGCCCGTAGGGCGGCAGCCCGTTCTTCCTGCTTTATGCGCGGAGCCCGCTTAGTAGCCTGCAGGCGCTGATTTATCAGCCCTTCAAACTGCGGGATGTCCTTTTTAGGGATGCGCTTGCCATTGACGTATAGCTCTGTGACTTTGCCTTTCTTGTTTTTGATGATAATCACATCCGTGGACCTGCCCAGCGAGTCCTGCATAGTAAGAGAGGTCGCCTCCAGCGCCTCGGTATCGGCTTCAGTCGTGGGGCTGGGCACTGGCGGTGCGGCCTCCTCTTCGGTTGTCAAGGTATAGCTCGGCTCCTCCACGGGCTGTTTCATGCCGGCCCATGCCCCGAAGGAAAGCAGCATGAAACCACCCACCACCACAAGTGCCGCCAGGAAACCTTCGCTGAAAGAGGGGCGCAGGTCAGCGCCGTACACCAGCCTTTTCACGCGGGTGAGCAGTGTGCCTTTGCTGCCGGTAAGCGCAACGGCATAGGTAGGCGCAGCGGGCATGCGCATCCCCTCCAGCTGTGCTAGGGCACGGGCATAGGTCACGCGGTCGCCGCAGGCTTTCACGGCCATGTCGTCGCAGCAATGCTCCCGCTCCGTACGCGCCATGCCCGACATCCACCACACAGCCGGGTGAAAGAAAAAGAGCGTCTCCATGACCTGCTGCAGCATGTTGAAGAGATAGTCGTGGCGCAACACATGGGCCAATTCGTGTGCCAGTACGGCCTCCACCTGCTGCTGGCTAAGCCCGGTAATGGCCCCTATGGGAAAAAGGATGACTGGTTTGAAATACCCAATGGCCATGGGTACCTGCACCAGCGCCGACTCCACGAACCGCACGCTGTGGTGCACGCCCATGCGCTGCTTGACCTGCTGCAGCGTCTCCTGCCAGTGCTGGCCTAGCGTATGGGTGCCGTAGTGGCGAAGGCGCTGCACATAGGCCAGACCGCCCATAAAACGGAGTGTCATGAGCAGCAGGCCAAGCAGCCAAAGGCTCACGAACAGGGGCAGGTGCGTGGTGAAATACAGTTTGCCCGTGTCCAAGAGCCGCTCCCATACCGTCATGGTCACTTCAGGGGCAGCTGCTGCCTCTGTTGGTATGTTGAATGTTAGTGTAGTACCGGCAACCATATTGGTAGTCGCTTCGCTGGAATAGTACCGGATGAAGGTGGCTACGAACAGTACGAGCTCTGTGGCCAACCCCAGCATGGAGACGGTATAGCGCAGTCTGGCGGAGTGCCGGTTGAGCAGGATGAGCAGCAGGGCCAGCACCAGGCCAGTCAAAGCGCCCTGCCACAGCGAGTGGAGCAGTGCCCAACCTAAGGCATTTGTCAGTGTTTCGGGTAGGAATCCAAGGTTGAAGTTCATTTGTCGCCTCCTTCCATTTTATCTAATAAATCGCGTATCTCGTCCAGTTCCTCTTTAGATGCTTTGTGGTTGCCGAGTGCCTGCAAGACCATTTTCATGGCGGAGCCCCGGAAGGTGGTGTCTAAGAAACGGTCCAACAGGCGGCGTTGGGTGTCCTCTTCCTGCAGTACCGGCTCGTACACGTGGGAGCGGGTGGCTTTGTCTACCTGCAGCATGCCTTTCTCGGCCATAATCTGCATGAGTTTGAGCGTAGTGGTATAGCCGGCGTCCTTGGTTTTGCTCAGTTCTTCGTGTACAAAGCGCACCGTGCTGGGCCCATGCTGCCACAGCACCTGCAGTATCTCCAGCTCCGAGTCTGTGGGTTTCTGGGATTGGTTCAGGTTCATCATAAGAAAGAGAGGTGACTTGTGAGGAAAGTTGCACTACCTCTTTATACGAAACGTTTCGTAAGATGGTAAAGTAAAGTACGATTATTTTCGTATTTTAAGTGAAGGGTTAGCAATTATAAGGTATAGCTGTAGCCAAAAAGGCACGCTGTAAGTATTCCGCGCTTGAATTTTGGGGGCTTTAATCAGCCGCAAGGTATAGCCGAGGCGGAATTGCTAATGTGACAGGGCGGACTTAATGAGGATGAACTCGTTGATGTTGTCGGTGTTGATGACCCCGGCGAGACGGCCGTTCTCCAGTACCGGGTATAGCGGGGCCTTTGTCTTCTGCAGCTCGGTATAAGCCTCCGCCAGTTTGTCCTGCACGTTGAAGGCCCGCACCTCCTGCGACATGACTTCCGACACAGAAGTGTCTATCTGTTCCTCCTTCACGGCCTGGATGAGCTGCATGCGGGTCAGCGTGCCCACCACCTGGCCGTCCTGCTCCACCACGAAGTCATGCTCCGAGCCGTTGAGGAGTTTGCTCAGGGCATCGCGCACCGTTTCGGTGGGAGCCAGGGTGACAAAGTTGGTCATCATGCCCTCGCGCACGAGGTGGCCGCGCAGGAACTCAAGATGCTGCACGATGATGTTCTCGGAGTAGGCCCCAAAGAAAACGAACAAGCCGATGAGTATCAGGAAAGGGTTGTAGAAGAAGCCGATGAACACAAAGAAGATGGCCAGCAGTTGCCCTAGGTTTGCCGCTATCTGCGTAGCCCGCACTCGCCCCAGTTTAAAAGCCAGCAGCGCCCGCAGCACACGGCCCCCATCCATCGGAAACGCAGGTATGGCGTTGAACACCACCAGCATAAGGTTGACGAAGAAGAGCAGGTATAGGAAATTGGCAGGCGTGATGCGGCTGAAGAACTCCTCGTTGGGGATGTCGCGCAGCGGAGGCAGCACCAGCCAGAGCACCAACGCAATCACTACGTTCACCGCGGGACCGGCAGCGGCTATGAGTAACTCCTGTTTGGGGTTTTCAGGTATACGCTCCAGGCTGGCCACGCCGCCTATGGGCAACAGCGTAATCATCTTGGTAGGAACGCCGAAGCGGCGGGCGGTGAGGGAGTGGCCCAGTTCGTGCAGCACCACACACAGGAAGATGGTGAGCACAAAGGCCAGTGACAGCAACGTGGTGGTGAAATCGCTGCCCCGCCGCATCTCCGAGAACACAATCCAGCCCAGGAGAATGAGGAAGGTCCAGTGCACCAGGATTTTGATGCCTGCTATTCTGCCCAGATTCAGCGACCATTTCATAGCGTTCCTATACCTGATGTGTTATACCTGTAACGCACAACTAAGCCTTAAGTTGAAGCCCCCTTGGCTCAGCGGAGGAGCTGCGGAATGACCTTGTCCCCGAACACCTCGATGTAGCGCTCCTGCTGCAGGTTGACATTGTGCAGCATCAGCTGGCTAAAGCCTAGTTCGATGTCCTGCTGCAGCCACTCCACGTGCTGGTTCGGGTCAGATGAGATGCGCACATGCTCCCGCAGGTCCTCCTCGCGCACGAACATGGCCGCCTGCTCCAGCTGCTCCGCCTTGCGCAGGTCAGAGAGCACCGCGCTTGGGAAGATATTGGAACGCCACTGCGCATGCGCCTCCTGCAGCGCCTGCTTCTCATCGTCGGCGTAGGACAGCTGCACCTTCAGGTACATGGGCTTGCCTTCGCCGCCGCCTCTGTGGAAGGCCTCCACCATCTTTTTCAGCTCCTTTGGCGGTTTGGATACGGTAATCAAACCATCGGCCCAGCCGCCCACCCACTCCGCTGTCTTCTCGGTGATGGCCGCCCCTATGATTTTGGGGGGTATGGGCGCACGCGTGTAGAGCTTCGCCTCCTCCACCTGCACGAGTCCGTGGTGCGTCACCGTCTCGCCAGCCCATAATGCCCGGATGATGTCAACGCATTCCTTGAGGCGGGCATTGCGGTCTTCCTTCACGGGCCAGTGCTCGCCGGTTATCTGCTCATTGATGTACTGTCCGCTGCCCATGGCTACCCAGAACCGTTCCGGGAACATCTCGGCTAGCGTGGCGGCGGCCTGCGCGATGATGGCCGGGTGGTAGCGCTGCCCGGGCGCGTTCACAATGCCGAACGATAAATCGGTGGCCTGCATAGCCGCCCCCAGCCAGGACCAGGCAAAGCCGCTTTCGCCCTGGTCGAGACTCCAGGGAGCGAAGTGGTCCGAGGAGAGAGAGGCGTTGAAGCCCGCCTGCTGGGCCAGTTGCACGTACTGTAGCAGCGCACTTGGTTTGAACTGCTCATGGGAGGCGTGGTAGCCTATTTTCAGTTTGTCGTCTTTCATAGGTATAGCCGTCTTGTTTGCGGGTTGTATTGCATACGGCTTAGTTTCAGACTTTGGTTACGGAAAGGCTTGTTCAAAAAAGAAGGAACCACCCCTTGCGACAGCGGCTCACGGTATACCTGACAACGGAAGAAACCTAATTCAAGAAACCAGAAAAGCTTGGATATGCTTCTGGAAGAGCTCCGGCTGCTCCTGGTAGGGACTGTGGTTTAAGTAGGTGGCGTTGGCAAACTTGGACAGAAGGTACTCGTCTGGCCCCACTCTAGATGAAACGATAGGATTAGCCCTCTCCGGCAACGCGCACGTATAGCTGCACACTAATTAGACAGAACATGGTTGAGCCCGCGACGCCATAGGCACAGCAAGCCAAGGAAGCAGCAGGCAGACAAGCAGGTATTTCTGCATGAGGTAGAAATCCGAAATCTCATAAAAAGCTGGAGGAAGTGTCAGAAAGACGTAACAGGAATGCAGTATATTTAGCGGAGGTATAGCCGGTGTAGGCCAATGATTCATGTAGAGCACTTATATACAACACGTGATAGATATAAAAGAACGCGATTTTGAGCCGGAACTGAGCTTTCAGGCTTCCAGAAGCGGCGGGGCAGGCGGACAGAATGTGAACAAAGTAGCCACCAAAGTGGAGCTGCGGTTCCACGTGGACAGCTCCGCCCTGCTCAGCGAGGAGGAGAAGGCGCTGGTGCAGGAGAAACTCGCCAACCGCATCAACGGCGAGGGGTATCTGCAGGTGGTTTGCCAGACGGAGCGCAGCCAGTTGCAGAACAAGGAGCGCTGTATGGAGCGTTTCTATGAATTGCTGCGGCAGGCCCTGACCCGGCAGAAAAAGCGCAAAGCCACCAAGCCAACCCATGCCTCGGTGCGGAAGCGCCTGGAAAGAAAACGCAAACAGTCGGAGAAGAAGTCAGGCCGCGGAGGCTTCAAAGGAGACTATTAGCCGCTGCAAGCTATGTTTTTAATCTGTAGAGGCAAGAACTACTGCCACCTTGCGTTACAGAGGCTGTTCCTTCGCACGCTGCCATACCCTTGGGTGGAAGTTTGGCGCTAAAATTTTGCATTGTTACCGCAAAGTGTAGAAAGCAGCGCGACAGGTATAGCAGTTTGCACAATAGGTAAGATATTTGTGAGGGAGCAAGCAGACTCCACAGACTTGAGATGAGAAGACTTTTTTTAGCAGTGCTCCTTGTGTTGGGAGTGGCCTCGGCAAGCCAGGCACAGAAATACAGAACAGCGGCAGGTATACGTTTAGGCGGCAACGAGTTTGGCGCCACCGTGCAGCAAAGGCTAGGTGATAAAAGCACACTGGAAGGTATGGCTTTGGTGGGCTCGCGCGAGTACAGCGGCACCCTGCTCTACCAACGGCATTTCCCTATTCTGGGCCAGCGCTTCAACTACTACCTGGGCGCCGGCGGGCATATAGGCAACCTCAAAGACCACGGCGTATTCACAGGTGTGGATGGCATCCTGGGAGTAGAGTATAAAATCAACGGGTTGCCCATCCTGTTGTCGGCAGATGTGAAGCCGGCCCTGCATATCAACCATGAGGACTGGGTCAAGCTGGCCACAGGCATCTCGATACGCTACGTGATACTGGCCGAGAAAAAGGAGAAGAAAAAACTCTGGCCATTTGGGAAGCAGGAAGTAGAAGAGGAGGAAGAGCGCTCCGGTTGGCCATTCGGTAAGAAGAAAGAAGAACCACCCAAGAAGAAGCGGGGCTGGCCATTTGGCAAGGAGCAGGAGGAGCCCGTGAAGCAGGAGCCTGAGAAGCGAATCGACCTCGACAAGATATTCAAGAAGCAGAACAACTAAGCCAAGCAGCCCGACCACCCAGGTCGGGCTGCTTGGCTATACCCTGGTCATTAAAAACGCCAGCCCGGAAAACATTTCCGGGCTGGCGAAGGGGGCACATAAATTTGTTGTTACAGCATCAGCTTTCAGAACTGAGCGCCATGTGCAGGCGCCGTTTATGCTTTGTGATAACATGAGACTGAAGAACGGAGAAACTGTGAACCGTTGATGGTGGGGCACCAGCAGGAGGCGGCTTTGCCGGGAGGCGCGGTAGCCCCGGCTACAGCAAAATCACCGTCCGGGGCTCTGGCGCTGTCTGCTCTGCCCAAGCCAGGCTGCGCTCTGTTTTGATGCGCTCGGCCAACAGTACGCGGGAGTCAAAGGTCTTTTTCATGGCGAAGCCGAAGGCTGCTACCAGTACAAGTAAAAGAAGTACGATTTTCATGGTTTTATTTTGGACTAATGGAGCGATTGGGTACTAAGCTTATTCTGGTGCAATCTCGTTTTTCTGTTCTGCTTCAGGGGCCACCCGTGGGGCGGTAATCACCACTTCGGGCAGAAGGTTAGGGTAAGTCTTGTACTCGCGCAGCTCGTTTCTGATAGCAATTTCTTTCAGGTCACTGGCTGTTTTTTTTCCGGCGGCGCCAAACGCGGCTGTCATTCCGAAAAGAAGAATTAAGATTTTCATGGTTTTGGTAGGTAATTGGTGATTAGGTTAAGCGCTCTATGTAGGGTATGGGAGTGGCGTTATGCGCGAGGCGCAACGATTACCACCTCTGGTAGAAGGTTTGGCTGCTGGCTGAACTCTTTCAGCTCCTGCTGGTGCTTGTACTTGATGGCGGTTACGGAAACATCATCTGCGGTTTTTTTGCAGGTGGCACCGAAACCTAGAACTATTGCGAAAAGAAGGACTAAGATTTTCATGGCTTTTATATTTTTATGGTGACTGTTTTTGTTTTCTAAGTACTTAATAGATAGTGCTTAC
Source organism: Pontibacter roseus DSM 17521 (assembly GCF_000373265.1). GTDB lineage: Bacteria > Bacteroidota > Bacteroidia > Cytophagales > Hymenobacteraceae > Pontibacter > Pontibacter roseus. The sequence goes on along the minus strand of NZ_KB890761.1, from coordinate 116,534 downwards.
AAGGGAAAGGTTGCTTGGTGCACTATAATTTTTTTTACTTTCATTTGAACCTATTACATTTTGTGTGCCACATGTATAAAACGTTGTAAGTCAGTGTGTTATGTAAGAGTTTAGTGATTGAGTGAAGGAGAAAGCGTCCGGGAGCGTACATATCAGTGTTCGGAAGCGAACAAATGTGCGGCGCGGACAGAGCCGCTAAAGAAAATAATCGCCTGAGGCAGAGCTCGAAACAACAAAAGAAAGGCATCCTTGTTACCCATCAGTCCAGGTAAGTCAGGCAAAAGCAGGGCTGATTTGGACGAATAGCTGCTGGCAAACCCCCGGGGCGCGTTGGCAGTATAACAAGGGTTTTCAACACAGCACACCATATGAGCAAAGGCACACTGATAGCACTTGGCGGCGGATACGACGATGACCTCATCAAGCTCATCCGGTCGGAAATATGCCCCATCAATTCCAATATTGAAATCATAGCGACGGCGGCCACAGAGCCCGCCGAGTCTGGCTTCGCCTACAAGGAAGCGTTTGAAGAGCTTGGCTGCGGCAAGGCGGAGTTCATGCTGATAGACGAGGAGCACGAAGCCGACAAGCCCGAGTACATAGAGCGTATCACCCAAGCCGACGTCATCTTCTTCACCGGGGGCGACCAGGTGCGGTTAATGGAGTTCATAGGCGGCACGCAGTTGCTGGACATCATGCGGAGGCGCTATCACGAGGAAGACATCATCATTGCCGGCACGAGCGCCGGAGCCGCGGTCATGTCAGACCGGATGATTTATGACGGCTACGGCCATTACTCACTCATCAAAGGAGAGATGAAAACCACCGAGGGTTTCGGCTTCATCCAGCACGTATACCTGGACACCCACTTTGTGGAGCGGGGCAGGTTCGGGCGATTGGCGCACGCCGTAGCCCACGACCCGCATTATGTAGGTATAGGTTTGAGCGAAGAGACCGGCATCATCATAAGAGGGGGAGATAAGGTGGAGGTGTTTGGTACAGGCGTGGTCACCATCATTGACGCCAGCAACATCCGCTTCTCCAACACGCGGCAGGTGCAGGAGAGTGAGCCCATTGCGGTGGAGCACCTCATCATGCACCTGCTCGTGGAAGGCTACCGGTACTGCCTGCAGGAACACCTCTTCCAGCCTGTGGAGCAGAATCGAAACCAAGGTATGGCGCAGCAGGCGAGCCATCAGGGCAAGGTGGCCTAGCGCCTATTCCCTTACCCGGTCCTCCTGCTGTAATTCCATGTTAATGGCCACGCCGGCTCTGGCCCCTTCGGCGGCGGCCACAATCACCAGCTGCATGTCGCGGGCGGCGTCGCCGGCCACGTAGAGGCCCGGTATGTTGGACCGCTGCAGACGGCGGGTCTTGATAACGCCCTTACCTGTGAACTCACAACCCAGCTGCTGCCCCAGGTCTGACTGCTGCTTTGTCTCGCCGGAGAAGAACAGGGCCTGCTGCTCCCGCGACTCCCCGTTTTTCAGCACAATGCGCTGCAGCATACCTTCCTCTCCCTCCAGGCGCGCGATGGCTCCGGTGCATACCTTTACACCGTTGAGTTTGAGCAGTTCCATGTCCTCTCGGCGGAGTTTCTCAGTGCCATCGGTATAAAGGGTCACGTCATCGCTCCAGTTTTTCATGGCCAACGCCTGCCCGATGCCGCTTCTGTCTTTGCCATACACCGCAATGGCCTTGTCGCTGTTTTCCCAGCCATCGCAGTAGGGGCAGTGGTGCACGCTCTTGCCGTACAGGGGCTCAATCCCTTCCAGTTCAGGTAATGTGTCTTTGAGGCCGGTGGCGAGCAGCAGCTTGCGCGAGTGGTATACCCTGTCTTCCACGTCGTTTACTACATATATGCCTTTGCTGTAGGTAGCGGTGGCCACTTCTATGTCTATAATCTCTACGTTGTATTTCCGAAGCTCCTCCCGGCCTTTCTGTATGAAGTCGCGTGGGTTGACGCCATCGCTCGATAGGAACCCGTTCATGTTGGTTGCCCACCGGTTGCGGGGTTTGCCGCTGTCAAACACCACCACTTTGCGCCTGGACCTGCCCAGTATCATGGCTGCGTTGAGTCCAGCCGCTCCTCCCCCGATGATGATGACGTCATACTTATTATTGTCGTGCATAGCATGTTCTTAGTGAGAGTATGTAAACGTAGAATGGTGTGCGGGGGTAAACCGGACGACAGAAAAATTACGCCTTCTCCTTGGACCTCACTGAAGAGATGGCCTGGACTCTGGAGCTAGGTATGGCAGTGGGTGCCGGCGCTGGTTTGGGGCGGCAGTTGAGGGTGCCCCTGATTTTTCGACTGATATTAAAATATATTTGAAAAAAGCGACGGGAGGAGCTTTTGCGATAGCTAATGTTTCCTATATTTGTTTAACCTTATTTTCACCCTACATTCAACTAATTCCCTTTATATGAAACGTAAAATCCTAGCCTTATTAGGTGGTACACTTCTCTCGGGCATGGCTATGGCCGGAGGTTACCAGGTGAACCTGGCCAGCCAGCGGCAAATTGGCATGGGCCATACCGGTACCGGCCTACTGACTGGTACTTCCAGCATCTTCTTCAACCCGGGTGCCATGAGCCACCTTGGCTACAGTGGCATAACGATAGGCGGTAGTGCGCTTGTCTCCAAAATCGCTTATTCTGCTCCTGAGTCTGGAGGTGTTACAGCCCGTACTGACAACCCGCTGGGCACTCCTTTCCAGGTGTATGGCGTTTACAACATAAATGAGAAATTCTCTGCCGGACTTGGTGTCTATACTCCGTTTGGTAGCACCGTGGAATGGGGCAACGAGTGGAGTGGCCGCTTCGGTCTGAACCAGCTGAAGCTTCAGGCGATTTACGTGCAGCCGACGCTGAGCTATGCCATTACAGATAAGCTAGGTATAGGCGCCGGTCTTACGTATGTGGTGGGCAGTGTAAACCTGCAGCGCAGCCTGCCTGTAGAGGGCCAGAACGGAGCCGAAGGCGCCATTGAACTGGATGGCAGCGCGGAGCCGGCTTTCGGTTTCAACGCGGGCATCTTCTACCAGGCGACCGAGAAACTCTCCATCGGCCTGAACTACCGCTCACAGGTTGACTTGAAAGTTGAAGGCGGAGATGTGATGTTCAGCAACATACCGGCAGGAGCCCGTTCAAACTTCCCAGAGGGCACTAGCTTTAACGCGGAGCTTCCTATGCCGTCTACCTTGTCACTGGGTGTTGGTTTCAAGCCAACGGAGCAGCTGACTTTGGCAGCTGACGTGAGCTACGTAGGGTGGGATGCTTACGAGACGCTTCGTTTCGACTTCAGCCAGAACGTAGCGGGCAGACCATCTTCTGAAGCAGCCAGAAACTATGATAACGCTTTCATTTACCGCATAGGCGCGGAATACAACGTGGCAGAAGGTCTGGCCCTGCGTGCGGGTGCTTACTTGGACAAGACCCCGGTACAAGAAGGCTACCTGACACCTGAAACACCAGACGCAGACTCACGCGGCTTGTCAGCAGGTATAGGCTACTCCATCTCTGACAACTTCAGCATCGATGCCTCCTTCCTGTATATTAACAAGAAAGAGAGAACAGATGCATCCAACCTCTCCAGTGGCATTGGAGGTACTTACAAATCTGTTGCCTATATCCCTGGCCTTGGTCTGAATTTCAAATTCTAATTTCCTCTTCAAAGCATATGAAAAAGTTTTTCTATAAATCCAGCACTCTGGCCCTTTTCGCTGCTGTGCTCCTGTCAAGCTGCGACCCTGAGATTGACACCCCATCGTCTAGCGCAGGTGAGGCCGATTTTGCCAAGTACGTGGCCGTAGGTAACTCCCTGACAGCTGGTTATTCTGATGGTGGCTTAAGCCGAGCCGGACAGCTAAGCTCCTACCCTGCAATCATGGCAGAGCAGTTCCAAGAAGTTGGTGGAGGTGAATTCGCGCAGCCGCTCTTCACAGAGGAGCAGCGTAATGGCTCAGGCTACCTGCGCCTGGCAGGCTTCACGCCACAAGGCTCACCTATTACTGCGAACGTTACCGAGAATCTGGCTATTCGGAGCTTAAGCCCTAGGCTGTACACCAAATACCTGGAGCCTATCAGTAATCTTGCGGTTCCGGATATCAAAGTTGCTGATGTGAAAACGGCAGGTTACGGCTCCACGCAGGGTAATCCATATTTTGAGCGCATTACGCCAGACAACAACACTTCACAGACTTACCTGCAACGTGTTCAGGCTGCCGACCATACCTTCTTCAGCATGTGGATTGGGAATAATGACGTGTTAGCCTATGCTACATCCGGTGGCGCATTCTCTGGTGGTATGTTGAACTCTCCCGCACGGTCAATCACACCGACAGCTGTATTCGATGCTAACTACTCTGAGTTGATAACCGCCTTGACTGCTGAGGGACAAAAAGGGGTGTTGGCAACAATTCCAAATGTCATGGCTCTCCCTTTCTTCACTACGGTAGGACCTTCTGTAAAGCAGACATTGGCTGCCAATAACATACCTGGTTTCGTTGCACTTACAGGCTCCGGTAATAGCAGAATCCAAGTGGCAGCAGAGCAGATAAATGCTGCCCAGAACGGTGTGTACATCCCGTTGACTGCCGCTGCTTATGCTCCTTTGTTAGGTCAACCAACGGGCAGGTACTGGAGAGACCTGGCTAGGCAGGTAAGCCCAAGCCAGGATGCGGCTGTGGTTAGATTAACGCTGGGAGGCCTTCTGCTGAACTTCCAGATTGATACTACGGCCATGTTTGGACTTTCTGCCCTTAATCCATTGCCAAGCGCCTTGTTGCTTGATAATACGGAACGACAATTGGTACAGGCAACAACAGAAGCTTTCAATGATATCATAAAAGCACAAGCTAATGCCAGAGGACTTGCCCTGTTTGATGCCAATACTTACTTCAATTCTATATTAGGTGGATTCTCAGCTAACGGAGTTAACTATTCTCCTGCTTTCATCACAGGCAACCTGTTTTCTCTTGATGGTGTCCACCCGACACCTCGAGGTTATGCAATCGTTGCGAATGAGATGATTAAGGCTATCAATACGAAGTATAACGCCAGAGTCCCTCAAACGGATATCACACAGTATGACGCCGTTCGCTTCCCTTAACCAGAACTAACGGTGTAAAAGCTGAAAAGGCGCCTTCCGCAAGGGAGGCGCCTTTTCTTTTTAGGAGTCAGGTATAGCGCTGAATCAAACTGCCTATAGCTGATGCAGCTGTACCTTAGTGGGCCTCCAGCCAGTTCTTGCCTACGCCCAGCCCCACTTCCATGGGAACGCTCAGCGGCAGGGCATTGGTCATGAGCTCCACAATCTTCGGCGTCACGATTTCCACCTCCTCCTTCGGGGTGTCGAACAGGAGTTCGTCATGCACCTGCAGAATCATGCGGGTGTTGAGCTTCTCGTGGCGCAGGTACTCGTGTATGTTAATCATCGCAATCTTGATGATGTCGGCGGCAGTGCCTTGGATGGGAGCGTTGATGGCGTTGCGCTCGGCAAAGCCCCGGATGGTGGCGTTGCGGGAGTTGATGTCGCGCAGGTAGCGGCGGCGGCCCAGCAGCGTCTCGGCATACTCCAGCTCCCGCGCTTTCTCCACGGCACTGTCCATGTATTCCTTTACCGCCGGAAACTCCTGGAAATAGGCCTCAATGATGTCCACAGCCTCGCGGCGAGGTATAGCCAGCCGCTCCGACAGGCCAAACGCGGAAATACCGTAGATGATGCCGAAGTTAATGGTTTTGGCCTTGCGGCGCATCTCGCTGTCCACCTGGTCGAGCGGCACCCGGAACACTTTGCTGGCCGTGGAGGCGTGGATGTCTAGCCCGTTCCGGAAGGCTTCCTTCATGGTAGGGTCACCGCTGAAATCAGCCATGATGCGCAGCTCAATCTGGGAATAGTCCGCCGAAATGATGAGGTGGCTGCTGTTGCGCGGCACAAAAGCCTTGCGAATCTCGCGGCCCCGCTCCGTGCGGATGGGGATGTTCTGCAGGTTCGGGTTGGTGGAGCTCAGGCGGCCTGTAGCGGTCACGGCCTGGTTAAAGGAAGTATGCACGCGGTTATCCAACTCGCATACCAGTTGCGGCAACGCATCCACGTACGTTGATTTGAGCTTGGTGAGCTCCCGGTGCTCCAGAATCAGGCGCACAATCTCGTGCTCGCCCGACAGCTTGGATAGGATTTCCTCCCCAGTGGCATACTGACCCGTCTTCGTTTTCTTGATTTTGGACTTACCGTGCAGTTCCATTCTGTCAAACAGCACCTCACCGAGCTGCTTGGGCGAGCCGATGTTGAACTCCGTCCCGGCTATTTCGAATATACGGGTCTCTATACCTTTGACTTCCAGCTCCAGCTGCATGGAAATATCCGCCAGGGCATTGGCGTCTATGGAGATGCCTTCCTTCTCGATGTCAGCCAGCACTGGCACCAGCGGGTTTTCCACCTCCTGGAACAGCTTCATGAGGCCCTGCTCCTGTAGCAGCGGTTCAAAGTAGTGCTTCAGGCGGAGCGTAATGTCCGCGTCCTCGCAGGCGTAGTCCTTCACCTGCTCCGGTGTCAGGTCGGCCATGGTGATTTGGTTTTTCCCTTTCGGGCCAATCAAGGCGGTGATGGGTACGGGGCTGTAGTTTAGGTAGGTTTCAGCGAGCACATCCATGTTATGGCGCATCTCAGGCTCCAGCAGGTAGTGAGCCAGCATGGTGTCAAAAATGGGGCCATCCACGGTGATGCCGTAGTTCTTCATCACTAGGATGTCATACTTGATGTTCTGGCCGATTTTGGCGATACTCGGGTTCTCCAGCACGTCCTTGAATTCGGCGGTGATGCGCCTGGCCTCTTCCTGGTCGTGCGGCGGTACTGGCACATAGTAAGCCTCGCCCGGCAGGTAGCTGAACGACATGCCCACGAGCTTTGCCGTGATGGGGTCGATGCTGCTCGTCTCCGTATCGAAGGAAAACTCCTGTTGCTTCTGCAGGTAGCGGATGAGGCTCTGGCGCAGCGCCGAGGTATCAATCAGGTGGTAGTCCTGTCGGGTGGAGTTCAGCGTCTGCAGCGGCTGCGGGTCTACGTACCCATTGGTATCGGTTACAACGGCTGTTTCGGGTGCCGCGGAGTCAAACAAAGACGTCTGCTGCTGGTTGGCGGGCTTGGTTTTGCGGCCAGCGGTTTTAGTAGCCGGAGCCTCCGCCATGGAAAGACCCAGCACGCGCTGCATCAGCTGCCGGAACTCCAGTTCAGCGAACAGTTCGGCCAGTTGCTCTTCGTTCGGGCCGTCGTAGTGCAGGGCCTCGGGGCTGAAGGGCAGCGGTACGTCGCGGTGGATGGTGGCCAGCTCCTTCGACATCATGCCCTGGTCAGCGAAATTGACCACGTTCTCTTTTTGCTTGCCTTTGAGCTGGTCGGCGTTGGCTATGAGGTTCTCCACGGTACCGTACTTCTGGATGAGCGACTTGGCCGTTTTCTCCCCTATACCTGGTATACCCGGAATGTTGTCCACGGCGTCGCCTTGCAGGCCCAATATGTCGATGACCTGCTCCACGCGCTCAATCTCGAACTTCTCCAGCACGCGCTGCACGTCCCATACCTCCACGGCATTGCCTAGGAAAGCCGGCTTGTACAGGAAAATGTGGTCCGTCACCAGTTGGCAGTAGTCCTTGTCGGGCGTCATCATGTACACGTCAAAGCCGTCTTTCTCGGCTTTGCAGGCCAAGGTGCCGATAATGTCGTCGGCTTCGTAGCCATCCAGGATGAGCACCGGTATGTTGAACGCCTCCACGATTTTCTTGCAGTAAGGTATAGCCAGGGAGATATCCTCGGGCATGGCCTGCCGATTGGCCTTGTATTCGGCGAAGTTGTCGTGGCGGAAGGTCTTGGCAGCCGAGTCAAAGGCCACCCCGATGTGGGTGGGTCGCTCTTTCTGCAGCACCTCGACCAGTGTGTTGGTGAAGCCGAGGGCTGCCCCGGTGTTCATTCCCTTGGAGTTGATGCGGGGGTTCTTGCTGAAGGCGAAATGTGCCCGGTATATCAGTGCCAGTGCGTCTAGCAGGAATAGTTTCTTTCGTGGTTCGCTCATGTTATAAAGGTATAGGCTGCTGGCTTCATGTGCAAATATGTTCCTGATTCTACCGTTTTAGCCGGTTTTGGTTCTGGTTTATGCCCTGATTGTTCCTACACGGTATCAGCGGGATTAGGATGGATGAAAATAGTTGATAGCTATACCTCTGCATTTCATATTTTTGGCATAATTTTTATATTATAATATTTTAATATAAGACAATCCTTTGTAAGTTAGTATTCATTTCAAAAAACAATTCAGGACAATTTTAGCATTTGGTCTATGGTCAATTTTTTACCCAGATTGGTCATGATGAGCCTTGCCCTCCTCATGACATGTGCAGCGGCCTATGGCCAAGACATCATCATCAAGAAAAGCGGAGAGGAGGTGGTTGCCAAAGTAGTGCGGGTGGACACGGACACCATCCATTACCGTATGCTGAGCGACACCAATGGCCCGATGCACTTCGTGCTGCGCCAGGACGTGGCCCAGCTGCAGCTCGCCACGGCACCCACCCAAAAACAACTGACGCAATTGCCGCAGGTGACCGATGAGTACGCCTCGGCATCGGCAAGCGCAGGAACGGTAGCGGCTAACACGGCCAATTACAACGCTGCTGAAATGATGCTAAAAGGGCGTCAGGATGCCGTGATGTACTACAAAGGCCAGGGAGCAATGTGGGGCACAGCCGGAGCGACCTTCCTATTCCCGCCGGCGGGTCTGGTGACAGGTATCATTGTGGCGGCCGTGCCACCGAACGTCTACACCACCTACAACCCCAACATACAGCTGATGCAGGACCCGACATACCGGGAAGCGTTCCAGAAGCAGGCGCACCGGCGCAAAGTAGGCAAGGCCGCTACCGGCATAGGCGTGGGTTTTGGCTCTCTACTGGCGCTCGCCTTGATGCTGAGCGCGCAGTAAGTACTAGCTGCTATACCTGAAATCCCCTCCTTCGGGAGCCGCTATCCCTGGTGGCCCCCAAAGGAGGGGATTTTGTTTCTGTGTGTAGTTCTCTCCACAACCTGTGGAATTATCTCCACAACGCTATTGTACATTCCACATATTGAGAATTCTATGTTTAAAACCAAGCCTCTATATGTCAGGCAGTTATGCGTCTGATAGTATGTGGCATGGTTTTGCCTATAAGCGCTGGTAGAAACTAGTGAACATACTTGCAACAAAATAAAACTATGAAAAAAATAACCTACCTGGCAGCAGCCATCGCCTTCTTCGGTTTCGCATCACTGGATGCCAACGCTCAGACAGACAAGAGCAAAAAGAAGTCTAAAAAGCAGAAGACAGAGCAGACAACAGAGGCGCAGACCACTACTGAGGCTGAAACTCAGACCCAGGTAAGCACCGACCAGCAGACGGAGGTGCAGTCTCAAGCGCAAACCCAAACTCAGACTCAAGGACAGGCTACAGCCCCAGGTCAGGAGGAGAAACGCGAGACCATCACTCAGGAGGAGCTTCCGGAAGCAGTGAAGCAGGCCCTGGCTTCTGAGACTTTCAAGAGCTGGCAGGTAACGGAGGTATACCGTATCTCCCCAAACGCCAACGCCGCCGGTGCCAACGCCCAGGGAACAGCCAACCAGGCAGAGCAGGCCGCTCAGAACTCCCAGGCTCAAACAGCACAGGCTGGTTCCCCAGCACAAGGTCCTAAAACGATGTATGAAATCTTCTTCTCCAACGAGCAGGGGCAGAACGCCAAAGTTCGCATCGACGAGCAAGGCAACATCATCAGAGACCAGAAATAAGCGCATACCTATATCAATAGCCTGATATCGTATAAATTAGAAGCCCACGCCATGCGTGGGCTTCTTTTATTTGGTTCAGTTCTGAGAAAGGAAGGGAAGTGCATTTTTCGGGGTGAGGCAAACCAAAATCTTTGGCTTGAGTAAACAGGCTGTGGTACGCTGATTGGGTAGGTTTTTTGGCACGGAACTTCCGGCCGGCCCCGAAGCTGCGTATATTGCTGATGATTATGCCAAAGATACTCCTGATTGACGACGACCCCACCTTCTGCCTCATGCTGAGCACCTTCCTGAAGCGCCAGCAATACGAGGTGAGCACAGCCTTCACAGCCAACGAAGGCCTGAAGCAGCTCAAGGCGGAGCCATTCGATGTGGTACTGACCGACTTCCGGCTGCCGGACAAGAACGGACTCGAGCTGCTGGAGCAAATCCGGGTGCTGACTACGGAGGTTCCCGTCATCCTCATGACGCACTACGCAGACATCCGGACGGCCGTGAAAGCCATCAAAATGGGTGCCTTTGAATACCTGGCCAAGCCCATCAACCCCGACGAAACCCTGCTGACCATCCGCAAAGCCCTCAGCCGTAATGCTGAAGGCGAGGAAGCGGCAAGTGAACCAACTGTGCCTTTGCGTGGTGGGTTTGCCTTTGTGAAGGGTGCCAGCTCGCAGTCGGTTCAGCTGGAGGAGTACATCGCGCTGATAGCCCCCACCAATATGTCGGTTATCATTGAAGGCGAGAGCGGCACGGGCAAGGAATATGTGGCCCGCAAAATCCATCAGAGCAGCAAGCGCCACAACAAGCCCTTCGTGGCCATTGACTGTGGCGCCCTGTCCAAAGAACTGGCGGGAAGCGAGCTGTTCGGGCACGTGAAAGGCTCGTTTACAGGTGCGATGGCTGACAAAGAAGGGCAGTTTGAGGCGGCTAACGGCGGCACGCTTTTCCTGGATGAGATTGGCAACCTGTCGTACGAGATACAGGTGAAGCTGCTGCGCGCCATACAGGAACGGAAAGTGCGGAAAATCGGCAGCAACCATGATTTGGATGTGGATGTGCGCATCATCGCCGCCACCAACGAGGACCTGGTGCAGGCCGTGAGCCGCGGCGAATTCCGGGAAGACCTATACCACCGCCTCAACGAGTTCAAGATAAACATCTCCCCGCTACGGGAGCGTACCGCTGATGTGCTGCAGTTCGCGGAGTATTTTCTGGAAGTGGCCAACCATGAGTTAGAGCGCAATGTGTCGGGTTTCGATGCGGCCGTCACCCTGGCGTTGGAACGCTATACCTGGCCTGGCAACCTGCGGGAGCTCAAGAATGTGGTGAAGCGGGCCGTGCTGCTGGCAAAAGGCACTGAGATAACACTAGATGACCTCCCGCCTGAAATCGCCTACCACATACCGGAGCCGACTTCCATCGTTGCGCAGCCCGATGCCACCCGGGTAGCCCTGCCACCCGCCATCACCGATTTGCGCAGTGCCACGGAGCGCAGCGAAAAGGAGCTGATTCTGGACATGCTGGAACGGGTGAAGTACAACAAATCGAAGGCGGCACGCCTGCTGAACATCGACCGAAAGACGCTCTACAACAAGATGCGGCAGTACAACATCGACGCCTAGGCCAAAGCCTCCTCCGGAGTGCGCATCTGCTCTAGTTCTGTCTCCAACGCATTAAGCACCAAGTCCGCGTCCTGCTGTAACTGGGTGGCTATGGCTGGCAAATGCGCCACTTGTGGCTGTTGCTGGTGCAGTAGCTGCTCCAACGCATCCAGTGCAGGCAGCACTGTATGCGCCTGCAGATGCCGGAAAGCCGTCTTCATTTTATGGGCCAACTCCCCCGCCTGAAGCCAATCCTGGATTTCCACTGCCTCCTGCAGCTGCAGGAGGCTCTGCCGATGGTCTGCCACCAGCACATCCAGAATAGCGACCAGCGCCTCCTGGTCATCGCCTGCAAAAGAACGAATCTCCTCCAAGGTATAGAGGCTTTGAGTTTCATGGGTGGGCGCTGTAGCTATACCTATACCTGTTGTTTCAGGAGCCGGTGCCGGAGCGGCAGCCAGCGCCTTGCTCAGCTTCTTGTGCAGGTCCTGCTCCGTGAATGGCTTGAGGAGGTAATCCGAGATGCCCGTTTTGGCGAAGAAGCGCCGGTTGGAGCTCATGATGTTGGCTGTGAGCGCAAGTATAGGTATAGCAGGGTTCTCTTTCCGGATGGCTCTTGCGACAGCCTTTCCGCTCATGCCCGGCAGTTGCACGTCCGTCAGCACCACGTCAAAATGCTTCGCTTTGATAGCTTGCAGCGCCTCCTGCCCGTCGTTGGCCAAGGTCACGTCCATGTGCCAGCGCGTGAGGATGAGTTGGCACAAGGTGCGGCTATAGGCATCGTCGTCAATCACCAGCACCGACTTGCCTGGCAGCACATCTGCCGCTGGTTGCGCCTGTGCGGGAGCCGCCACCTCTGCCGCAGCCACATCGGCGCGCTGCAGGGGCAGCACGATGGTGAAAGTGGTGCCTTGGTTGGGCGTGCTGCGCAGGGTGAGGGAGCCCGACTGCATCTCGACCAGCTTTTTGCTGATGGACAAGCCCAGTCCGGTGCCGCCATACTGCCGGATGATGGAGGCATCCGCTTGGTTGAACTCCCCAAACACATGCGCCGTCTGCTCCATGGGTATACCTATGCCTGTGTCAGATACCTCAATGGAAACCACCACCCGTCCACGCCGCTGTGACTTAAGCCGGCACTGCACCAGCACCTCCCCGTCATGCGTGAATTTGATGGCGTTGTCCACGAGGTTGAAGAGCACTTGCTTGAGGCGCAGGCAGTCGCCGAGCAGTTGGCCCTGCAGCTTTTCATCCAGCGTACAGCGGAAGCCTATGCCTTTGGTGCTGGCCTTGAGCCGGAATGCCTGTTCCACCTCCGTCAGGACCTGTTTCAGCTGGAAAGGCTCGAGGTGCAGGTGCAGCTTGCCTGCCTCTAGTTTGGAGAGGTCCAGCACGTCGTTCACGATGTGGAGCAGGTGCTCACCGGCGCTGCGGATGGCCTGCAGGTGCTCCTGCTGCTGTGTCTGTAGCGCCGTGTGGCCCAACTGCTCTGAGAAACCCAGCACCACGTTCAGCGGCGTCCGGATTTCATGACTGATGTTAGCCACAAACGATTCCTTGGCCCTGGCTAATTGGATAGCCTCCTTGCGGGAACGCCGCAACTCTGCTTTGTACTTGCTGCTGCGGCTCAAGTCGCGCAGAATGATGAAGATAAAAGCGATGCCGCTTGCCAGACCGAACACCCCCACCAATAGTAGGATGAGCGACGTTTTGCGGGCCACCTCCTGCGCCTGCTCGGAACTGTGTCTGGCCTGCTGCAGCTCGTGTTTCTCCAGGTCGTAAATCATGCGCCTGATTTGGTCCATTATCTGCTTGTCCTGCTGCAGCAGCGCCATTTCTTTGGCCACCAGTTCCTGCTCCTGCTTTTGCACCTCCCGTTGCACATTGTGCAGCACGTGGCGCACCTGGGCTATGGGGGCCATCTGCGTGGCGGGCGCCATGCTGGTATCACTGGAAAACTCCTGCTTTACCTTGATTTGCGGCACAGCTACGGGCTGCTGCGCTTCTTGCTCCTTGTTCTCAGAGCGTTTAGAGAATATCCTGCCCAGGAAGCCCTTTCTGCTTTCCGGCTGCTTTGTGTTTTCACCAGGGGCCTCCTCGTTCAAGGCCAGTCTGTCAGATATGGTCGTGGTGGTGCGCTGGTTGATGGTCGTGGTGGCCGGTTGGGCCGAGGCGGAGGAGGCAATCTGTCGGAGCGCTTTTCCGGAGTAGTCTTTCTGGCTGCGGTGTTGCCGCTTCAGGGCCACGTGCTGTTGCAAGCTCTTCTTCTTGGCCTGTAGTAGAAAAGTGATGGAATCAATTTGGGCCAGCTCCATGGGGTTTCCCTGCATGAGCGTGCACAGGGTGTCAATCTGGCTATTGATGGTCTCCAGGTTGTCCAGATACTCCTTGAAGTGCCGGTCTTCGGTGGTGAGGGTATAGGCCCGGATGGTGCTCTCGGCCGTCGCTATGTCGGCCAAGGTATGCTGCAGCTTGGCCAGTTTGGCGTTGGGCTGAGACAACACGGTAACAGAGCTTAGCAGCTGGGTAAAGCTGTTGTAGGTCAGGTAGATGGCGATGGCCATCACCGAAATGGCTAGCGTAAACCCGACAACTACTTTCGACTTTGTATTATCCTTGATGATTCTCATATGTGGCAGGCTTCCTCCTGATAATGCGGAGGAGCGAGTTTGGCTAATGCTATACCCTTAACGATAAATCGGCCAGAATGATATACCCCGTAACAGGAGGTGTGCTAAGAGCCGTGGCCTATCCTGGTGCAGGTATAGGCCACGGCCGCTGGGGCAATGCCCAAGTTGTTTATTGTAAGTTCAAGGTATAGCCTAAGGTTTACCAGCTGCTGCTGGCACCGCCCCCGCCGAACGAGCCCCCGCCGAAACCGCCGAAGCCTCCGCCTCCACCGCCGCCGCCAAACATGCCACCGCCGGTCCGGAAGGTGCCAAAGCCCCCCGGGATAAAGATAGGGCCACCAAATGTGCGGGAATAACCTCTGCCTCCTCTGCCACCACCTCCCTTGAAGCGGGAAATGATGAACACTATGATAAGTATGATGAGAATGATGGTAAACATGGAAGGACCTTCGCCATCGCCGCTCGCTGCCGGGTCAGCCTGGTACTCGCCACTGGCCAGGCTGATGATGAGGTTAGTGGCATCGTTCAAGCCTTTGTAAAACTCCCCCTGCTGGAAGTTGGGTTTGAGTGTGTTCTCCGTGATGCGCTTGGCAATGGCGTCCGGTATGATGTGTTCCATTCCGTAGCCCGTCTGGATAGCTACCCGGCGCGGCTCCAGCGACACCAGGATGATGATGCCATTGTCGTTCTTGCTGCCACCCACACCCCAGCGCTCGCCCAATTCGGCAGCGTATTGGTTGGCGTCATAGTCGCCGATGGACTTGATGGTGACGATGGCGATTTGGGTGGACGTGGTGTCGTTGTAGTTGACCAGTTTCTGCTCCAGGTCCTGCACCTCACCCTGGGTCAAGATGCCAGCCAAATCGTTTACCAGGCGCGGCGGGTTGGGCCGTGCCGGAAAATCATCGGTCTGGGCAAAAGCAAAGGTGCCTAGCAGGAACAGGTATAGGAGCAGGATGGGTCTTTTCATAGTGGGTTATTCTCCGAACGACACGTCATCGCTCAGTTCGTTTACATCGCCCTTGTGTTGGTAAGGGAAGTGTGATTTCAGCTGTTCGCCAGCCATAATGATGCCTTTGGAAAGGCCTTGGGCATACTCTTTCTTCTTGAAGTGGGAGATGACGTGTTCGGTGATGTCCTCCCAGAAGTGGTCCGGCACGATGGCATTGATGCCGGCGTCGCCCAGCACGGCAAACTGGTGGTCTTTGAGAGCCACGTAGAACAGCACGCCGTTGCGCTGCTTGGTCAGGTGCATGTGCAGCTGCGCGAACACCTCGGTGGCCCGGTCCAGGACGTCGCCTTCGCAGGTGTTCTCAATGTGCACCCGTATCTCGCCAGACGTGTTGCGCTCCGCCTCCTGTATGGCCTTTGTGATGACCTGCTCGTCAGCTTCGGTAATGGTGTCTTTGGGCATGGTGGGAATCGTTGATTGTTTGTTGCCGATTGTCAATCGTGTTTTCCTTAAAAAAGAGGCAAATCAGCGACTGACAATCGACAATGTATACCTTTAGAACTGCACCGTAGGAGCCTGTTGTGCGCCTGGGTCGGCCTGGAAGTGGCCTTTGCGCTCAAACCCGAAGATGCCGGCCATCAGGTTGTTAGGGAAGGAGCGCACAGTGGTATTATAGTCCTGCACGGCCTCGTTGAACTTGCGCCTCTCCACAGAGATGCGGTTCTCGGTGCCCTCCAGCTGCGCCTGCAGCTCCAGGAAGTTCTGGTTCGCCTTGAGGTCTGGGTATTTCTCCACCGTCACCAGCAGGCGGCTCAGGGCGCCACCCAGTTCGTTCTGCGCCGCCTGGAAACGCTGCAGGTTCTCCGGAGTCAGGTCATCGGCGTTCAGTTGCACGCTGGTAGCCTTGGCACGGGCGTTGATGACGCTCTCCAGTGTTTCACGCTCAAAGTTAGCGGCGCCTTTCACGGTGTTTACTAAGTTCGGGATAAGGTCCGCGCGGCGCTGATAGGCGTTTTGCACGTTCGCCCAGGCGGTTTCCACGGTTTCGTCTTTCTGCACCATGGTGTTGTAGCCGCACGATGACTGTGAAGCGAGAACGATAAAGCCGATGAGGTAAAAGAAGATTTTTTTCATGTTTATGTAGGGTATGGTTAGTATACGGTGCATTGTGCAAAGCCAAGCGATATGATTACGGAAAACATAGCGCTGCGTTGTTATTTGCCTCCTTCGCCACGTCAGGAAGGGTTAGGGATTGAGTAGACGTGTCGCCTGCCTGAGCAGAGGACTGTCATGACAGTGGGCTGCGACATCTGAAATTACGTGTTCTAAAATGCCGCTTCTCCCGCAAATTAAAAGGAAAAAATCAATATATTGCTGAAAAAGTGTAGTATATGAAAGTCGTTATACCTGTTGCTGGCATTGGCTCCAAACTCCGGCCACACACCCATACGCAGCCCAAGTCACTGGTGCCGGTGGCCGACAATACTATACTGGGGCACATTGTGGAGCGACTGCTGCAGGCGGGCATCCGCGACTATGTGTTCATCATCGGCTACCTCGGCGATAAGGTGGAGAGCTACGTGCGGCAGAAGTACCCCGACATAAACGCGGAGTTTGTGGTGCAGGAGCCCCGCGAAGGCCTGGGCCACGCCCTGTGGATTGCCCGCGAGACCTACCGACACGAAGACAGTGTGCTCATCATGCTGGGAGATGCCATCGTGGAGGTGGACCTTCCGGCCTTCATCGCGTCGCCCAACTCTGTGCTGGGTGTCAAGAAAGTGGCCAAGCCATCGCTCTTTGGCGTGACGGAAGTAGGCAACGACGAATACATTGTGAAGCTGGTAGAGAAGCCGCGCATCCCGAAATCGAACTTCGCGCTGGTGGGTCTGTACAAAATCATGCACCCGGAAAAGCTCGTCGCCTCGCTGGAGCACATCATACGCGAGGACATCCGCACGCACCACGAGTACCACCTGACCGATGCGCTCATGCACATGATTCGGCAGGGCGAGAAAATGGTGACCTGGAACGTGGACAACTGGTATGACTGCGGCCGCAAAGAGACTCTGCTTGAAGCCAATGCCAAGCTGCTGAGCCGCCCCAGGTTCAAGGAGAAGGACTACAACGGGCACTATCCGGGCAACATCATCATTCCGCCTGTCAGCATAGGGGCCAATTGCACGCTCGTGCACTCCATCATTGGGCCGAACGTGGCCATCGGGGACAACACCACCATCACCCGGTCCTCGCTGAGCAACTCCATCATTGGAGCTTACTCTGAGCTGCGCAACGCGGTGATGCACGACTCCATCATCGGCAGCGACGCAAGTTTCATCGGCCTCAGCCACAGCCTCAACATCGGCGACAGCACCGAACTCAACTTTGCGCAGTAGTCTATACCTGTTCCACCTATACCTGTAGCCTGCTTAAATGCTTGCCGTTCTCCGAGAACCGTACCCTGCCCGTGACCCGCGCTATTCCCGCGCTATGGTGCAAGCCCTGCTTTCTGGGTCCATGATTGCCTTCATCCTGGTGCTCCTGCAGCCCTTTGGCAGCTATAGCTGGCAGCACCCCTACAAAATCCCGATTCTGGCTGGCTTCGGGCTGGTGGCGGTGGTAGGCAATCTTACCGACTTTTTCGTGACACAGAAGCTATTTAAACCTTACTTCTCCGAAAGCAACTGGACGGTATGGAAAGAGATACTCCGCAACATGCTGGGGTTTGTGCTGGCCGGTTTCTTGTGCGTGGTATACGGTAATCTGGTAGGCTTCATGCCTTTCACCCTGACGCAGGTTGGCTACATGATAGCGATTTGCTTTGTAGTGGGCGCCTTGCCGGCCACTGTACTGATTTTGCTCAACTACGCCTACCTCGCGCGCAAGTACAGCGCCCCGCTTCTGGCAAGCCCGCCCGTGCAGCCCACAGCTGCTTTTGGAGAGGACACCATACTGGAATTGGTGGCGGAAAACGAGAAAGACCGCTTGGCTATACCTGCCGGCAATCTCCTTTTCATTTCTGCCAGCGACAACTACTGCACCGTGTACTATACCCGACAGGGGGAACTGCAAAGAGAACTTCTGCGGAGTAGCCTGAGCCGCCTCGAAAGCCAGATGGCCTCTCCCCGGATTGTGCGCTGCCACCGCTCCTATCTGGTCAACCTAGATAATGTGGCGGCGGCATCGGGCAACGCGCAAGGGTATAAGCTTCGGCTGAAGGCTGGCGCGGAACAGGTGCCGGTGTCGCGGGCCTACATCCCGTCGCTGAAGGCGCAGTTGCTGGTTTGCTAATCGCCCCTCGGACTTTCCATTCGCCCCTGTCGTTTACCAAAAGCCCCAAATCCTTGCGAAATAGCCCTTTTTCAGGCATCCTATTTTACACGCCTATACCTTTGGCCGTTGTAATCCTAAACCAAACACGCCATGAAAAAGACGCTGAAAAGAATCGCCGTCACCATCTTGTTGACCCCTTTCGTGCTGCTGGCACTGGGCTTTGTCGCTTACCTGTTGTATGCCCTCTTCTCGATAGGCGGTGAGAGCACCCGGCACCAGGTATACCTGAGGCAGCACATGCAGGAAATACAGCACGGCGCTGAGACCAGCTTCCAACTGTTCGACCAGGACTTCTATCAGAGCAAAGTCATTATGCTGGGCGAGGTGCACGGCTTTGCAGCGCCTCAGGAACTGGACTTCCAGTTGCTCCAACACCTGAACCAGAAAACGGGCTTGACGCATTACCTGGCTGAGGTAGATTACAGCCAGGCCTATTTCCTGAACCAGTACCTCCTGACAGGCGATGAAAGCCTTTTGGATTATGTGTTCCAGACGTGGGTGGAGTACAACGCGCAGTGGGCCAACCAGGAGCTCTACAACAAAATCCGCAACATCCATACCTTGAACCAGCGCCTGCCTGCGGCTGACAGGATACAGATTGTGGGGGTAGACAGGATACAGGATGTGCGGGTGACCAAGCGCCATTTGCAGCGCCTGCTGCAGGAGGCCAACCACAAACCCGGCACCCACAGCGCGCTGGATACGCTGGAAATGCTGGTAGCTGACAGCGCCCAAGCCAGCGAGCTGCAGGCATTCGCAACCAGGCATACAGCAAACCCAGAAACATTAACGCCATACCTGCCACAGCCTCTGCAAACCGATTTGCAGCATGTGCTCACCAACCTGCAATACCAGCATAACAATGTGAAGCGCGACAGCGTGATGTTCCTAAACCTGGTTCATCTGACCAAGGTGAACAAGTGGGAAAATGAGCAGTTCTATGGCATGTGGGGCCTGATGCACACGCTGCAAAATTCCGTTAACGAAGGCTATACCTCCTTTGCGGCCATCCTGAAGAAGGAAGACTCGCCTTTCAAGGGCAAGGTGACGTCCATCAACATCATGGCGACAGACAGCGAGAACATGATACCAGCGGCCTCTATGCCGCCGGCGCTGCACAAGGGGCAGGCCTACATCAACACGACCTGGGTGAACAGCGACGGCCCATTGGCCTTTGTGGCAGGTATAAAAGACTTGAAAGCCGTCACCAGACCACACACAACATCCCTTTTCAAAGTAGACAGCGAAGCCTCGCCTTACCGCACCTCCTCCCTGCTCGCCCAGACGAACATCCTGCTTCTCGGTCAAGGTATAGCACCCGACTCGCCAAACCCAACCATAACACAGGCTTGCCAGTATATAGTGCTGATTCGGAACTCCAAGGCTGCCACGCCCATCGAGGCAACTTTATAGGTACACATGCTGTTATGGGCAGGTATAGCCTGGTTCAGGATATTTGCCTATCTTAGCTTTCCTGAAACTCAACCTTATAACTGAAGGTATCAAACCATGAAAAAAACCACTGTCCTTTTGCTGGCTGGCGGCCTGACCGCTGTGACGGCCTGCAAATCCACCCAAACTGAAAGTACTGCCAACGGCATGAATACCGAAACAACGACTACGGCGCCCGCAACGGCCGCCGAAACACCCACGGAAACACAACTGAACTACCCGGAAACAAAAAAAGTAGACCATACCGATGACTACTTCGGTACAAAGGTGGCCGACCCCTACCGCTGGCTCGAAACCCACAACGAGGAAGTGGACAAGTGGGTGGAGGCGCAGAACAAAGTGACCTTCAACTACCTGGACGGCATTGAGTTCCGCGACAAAATCAAAGACCGCCTGACTAAAATCTGGAACTACGAGCGTTACGGTGCCCCGTTCGAGGAAGGTGGCAAGTACTACTTCTACAAAAACGACGGCCTGCAGAACCAGAGCGTGCTCTACGTGCAGAATTCTCTGGAAGGCGAGCCAAAGGTGTTCCTGGACCCGAACAAATTTTCTACGGATGGTACAGTGGCCTTGACCGCACTGGCTTTCGATAAAAATGCCAAGTACGTGGCTTACGGCACCTCCAGCGGCGGCTCCGATTGGAACACTTACGAGGTGATGGAAGTGGCCACGGGCAAGAAACTTAGCGATAAAGTGGAGTGGGTGAAGTTCTCCGGCCCGAGCTGGTACAAAGACGGCTTCTTCTACAGCCGCTATGACGCACCAACCGAAGGCAACAAACTGGCCAACAAGAACGAGTACCACAAGGTATACTACCACAAAATAGGCACGCCGCAGAGCCAGGACAAACTGGTGTACGAAGACAAGACCAAGCCGCTCCGTAACTTCTACGGCCAGACCACAGACGACGAGCGTTTCCTGATTCTGAACGTGTCAGAGGGAGCCAGCGGAGCCAACGCCCTGTACTACCGCGACCTGACCGATGCCAAGTCTACCATCAAACCGATTGTGGATAACTTCGAGTCGGAGTACAACGTGGTGGACAACATCGGTGACAAGCTGCTGGTGCGCACCAACAAAAACGCGCCGCGCTACCGCCTCGTGCTCATCGACCCGAAAAAGCCGCAGGAGCAGAACTGGAAAGTAGTGGTGCCGCAGAATGAGAACGTGATGAACAGCGTGTCCTTCGTGGGCGGCCGCATCATCGCCTCTTATATGAAAGACGCTGCCAGCGAAGTGGTGGTATTCGACACCAACGGCAAGCAACTGAACCGAGTGGAGTTACCATCCATCGGTACGGTTGGTGGTTTTGGCGGTGAGAAAGATGACAAAGAAACCTTCTTCACCTTCACGTCCTTCACCTACCCGCCGACCATCTACCGCTATGACGTGCCGAACAACAAAGTGTCCTTGTTCCGCAAAACGGAGGTGGACATCAACACGGAGGCGTTTGAGACCAAGCAGGTATTCTATACCTCTAAGGACGGTACCAAGGTGCCGATGTTCATCGTGCACAAGAAAGGTCTGGAGCTGAATGGCAACAACCCGACTTATCTCTACGCGTACGGCGGCTTCAACATCTCCATGACACCGGGCTTCAGCATTGCCAACATGCTGTGGCTCGAGAACGGCGGTGTGTACGCCATGCCGAACCTGCGCGGTGGCGGTGAGTACGGTGAAGACTGGCACAAGGCTGGTATGACGCCGAACAAGCAAAACGTATTTGATGACTTCATCGCAGCCGCCGAATACCTGATAGACAACAAGTATACTTCCAGCGAGAAACTGGCCGTGGGCGGTGGCTCGAACGGTGGTCTGCTGGTGGGTGCCTTCATGACGCAGCGTCCGGAGTTGGCGAAAGTGGCCCTTCCTGCCGTCGGTGTGATGGACATGCTCCGCTTCCACAAGTTCACCATCGGTTGGGCCTGGGTACCGGAGTACGGTTCTGCGGATGACGAGGCGCAGTTCAAAAACCTGTATGCTTTCTCGCCGCTGCACAACATCAAGGAAGGCGTGAAATACCCGGCCACTATGGTGAAGACCGCGGACCACGACGACCGTGTGGTGCCAGCGCACTCCTTCAAGTTCATCTCGGAGCTGCAGGACAAAGGCGCGCCAGGCAACCCTTACCTGATTCGTATTGATGTGCGTGCCGGTCACGGTGCCGGCAAACCGACTTCCCTGGTGATTCAGGAGTGGGCCGATACCTGGGCATTCATGTACAAGAACATGGGCGTAAATCCTTACGCGGGCCAGCAATAGGTATAGCTGCTAATTGAAAATAAGAAAAGCCGGTGCTACATCGATGTGGCACCGGCTTTTTGTTTGGGGAGCACTGATGCCGAAAACAAGCAATCTTCCAACGTTGCGGCTATACCCGGCTTGGCCTCAACCTCGATTCTTGCGTACCTTGCAACACAAACCATCCCATACGCAATGAAATCAACCACAGGGCAGAGCCAGTTCACGGTGCGCTCCACCGAAACAGACCAGAGCGGGCAGGCGACGCTCCCGGCGCTGGTCGGTTATATGCAGGAGGCTGCCTGGGACAACACGGCCACTATGGGCATCTCCATGTACGAGCTGCTAGAACAGGGTTTGACCTGGGTGCTGCAGCGCATGCGCATCGAAGTGTTCCGCTACCCCACCCACCGCGAAGGTATCACCGTCGAGACCTGGGCCTCGGGCCGGGAGCGGGTGTTCCTGCACCGCGATTTCCGGGTATACAGTGCCGAGCGGGAACTGCTGGGGCAGGCGACGAGCGTATGGCTGGTGATGGACGTGGTGAAGCGGCAGATGGTTTCCGTACCTGATTTCATTACAGCCATAGAAGTAGTGCCGGGTCAGGAGGCCTTGCCTTTTGCCAAAGGAAAACTACCGCAACTGGAGGAGCCTAAATATGAAGAGCAAATGCCCGTACGCTGGCACGACATCGACCTCAACCGCCATGTCACCAACACGCGTTACCTGCAGTGGGTATTGGAAACGCTACCCGTGGAGGTGCTCGAAAAGCAGCAGCTAAGTGAAATAGACATTGTTTTCAAAGCAGAGAGCACCCTGGGCGACACCATACTAGCTGCCGCGGGCCCTGCAGAAGAGGCAAACAGCTTCCTGCACAGACTCAGCAGCACGGAGTCAGGAAAAGAGCTGGTGCAGGCCAGGACAAGATGGAGTCAGTGAGATTTTGAAAGCAGACAGGTATAGGTTTGGATGGCTAAGGGTATTGTTTCAAGAGAATAAACCGTGATTTAGCAAGGTCCTTCCTAAAAGCTATTCCCATTCAACAAGCAACAAGAAGCAAGCAACAAGCAATATGATAAACATACGAAAAGGAACAATAGACGACTTGCCGCAGGTTCATGCGCTGATTAAGGAACTGGCGGTGTATGAGAAGGCTCCGGATGAAGTGACCACTACCGTAGACGAGATGCGGTGGGACGGCTTTGGGGAGAACCCGATTTTCAGGTTTTTCGTGGCGGAGTCAGAAGAGGGTATCGTAGGTATAGCGCTTTACTACACCGCTTATTCGACCTGGAAGGGCAAGATGATTTTCCTGGAGGACCTGGTAGTGACGGAGCGCCTGCGCCGTAGCGGTATTGGCAGACAGCTATTCAACGCGGTGGCCCGTGAGGCGAAGGAGGTAGGGGCCAAGCGCTTCAAATGGCAGGTGCTGGAGTGGAACGAGCCCGCGATTGCCTTCTACAAGAAAATAGGCGCCAACCTGGATAGCGAATGGATTAACTGCAACATGACTGAGGAGCAAATCAATGCCTACAGCGCCTGACAGGTTATAGCTATACCTGCTAAAGAATAAGCCCCTTGCTGCACTGCACGCAAGGGGCTTATTTGTTACGCTTCTGTTGATTTGCCGGGGCGTTCCACATCCCGGGCCACTATTTCCAGCAGGGAGCGGAAGGCCACGTACTTGTCAGGGTAGCGCTCCGTCACCTTGGCCTGCAGCGCCGGGGCATGGTCCCGCTGGTATTCTTCCAGGTCCTCAATGCTGCGGCAGGTATACTGCACGGCATACGTGGTGCCCCCATTGTCCTCTTCGTGCATCAGGCGCGCTATCTGGTTGTTCAGGAAAAAGCCTGTGGCCATCACCTCCGGAATATGGGTATGCTGCATCCAATCCAGCCACTCCTCCGCCACGCTGTTGTCTATGTTTATCGTTACGTTGTATATAATCATGCCCAAAAATACGAAGTTTAACGGGTGAGTGCCCGGTATGGCTGGCAAAATTTAGTGTATGGTCTAATCCTCTTGCTGCGCTTGCTGTGTTTGCCCGGTGTAGAGGTGGTCGCCTGTTTCCATACCTGCGGTACTAAGATGGCATTCGGCTACTTGCACTGCCAGCTTCCATAGGAGTCGTTTTGTTGCGTTCCCTGCTCCGGTGCGTGGTAAGCCACCAGGATAGGCGCATTGCCGGTTTTGGGAATCAATTGCAAATCGCCTTCCTGTAACTGTACCCGCAGCACGCCCGCCTCATCAAACACGGCTTTGAGCGCGTCTGTGCCGCCCCACAGGGTATAGAAGCTGTTGGAGTTCAGGCCGGTGGCGGTGAGGTCCCGCAGCTCGTATACCTTGTGCCTGGTGACGGCGCCTGCCTCGCTAAGGGCCACCCTGTCGGTGCTCTCTACCTTGCCCCCTATCCACAGGTCTTCACCCAGGCAGGCCGAGGTGTTAGCAATCAAATCGAAATAGGCCGCCTCTGTAGGCTCTTCTATCGCGGCGACAGTTAGAATTTCGGTGGGCCTACCAGTGTCCGTGTGCCTGCTATCCGCCTCCTGCTCCACAGGTGGGGAGCAGGCCGGGAACAGGAGCATGCAAAAAAGTGCCGCAAAGGAGACACCTGAGGCCTTCGGAGTAGCAGTTTTAGACATAGGCCAGCTGAGTTTGAGTTGCTATTTAGTATAGCTATACTCGCTTCAGTGCCTCGTCGTTGCTCCTACGGCTGCTGTTATAATAATTAAGTGGTTGGAAGTGAAAACGTTGTAGAAAGTTCTCCAAAATCAGGGTAGTATACGCTGGGTTGGAATTGCCTTTGCTACAGTGGCTCCATGTAGTTGAGGTCCTTGCCATACGTCTCGTCCAGCGTCAGGATGGAGACCACGGCTATGGCCAGGCACAGCACACCCAGCAGCAACGCTCCCGGTACCAGGCCCACGCCGTCTTTCAAGGCACTGAAGGCAAGAGTGAGCGGCACGACGGCCCCCCGCACAAAATTAGGCACGGTGGTGGTGACCGTGGCCCGGATGTTGGTGCCGAACTGCTCGGCCGCTATCGTTACGAACACAGCCCAGTAGCCTCCGGCAAAGCCCAGCGCCACACACAAGGTATAGAAGGCCGTCAGGCTGAAGTTGCGCCCCAGCAGGTATACGCCGATGAAGATGCCGGTGAGGAGCAGAAAAGCCAATACGATGTTGCGCCTGCTCCGAAAGTGCTGGCTCAGGAAGCCGCTGGCGAAGTCGCCGAACACCAGCCCAAGGTAGCAGAATCCCACCGCCCGGGCAGCCGATACCGTGTCCGATACCCCAAGTGCCAGCCCGAACTCCGGGGAGAACGTAATCAGGATGCCCACCACATACCAGATAGGCACACCGATGAGGATGCACTTGAGGTACTTCCAGAATCGCTTGCTGTTGGTAAAGAGCGAAAGGAAGTTTCCACGTGTAACACTGGTCTGTTTCAGATTGTTGAACATGCCCGACTCAAACACGCCCACGCGCAGGAACAGCAGCAGCATACCCAATCCGCCCCCGATGAAGTAAGCCGTGCGCCACCCGAAAAACTCGCCCACAAAGCCAGCCAGAATAGCCCCGGATATGCCGATGGTCGCCACCACCATGGTGCCGTAGCCCCGTTTCTCCTTCGGTAGCACCTCAGACACCAGCGTGATGCCCGCGCCCAACTCTCCCGCCAGCCCCACGCCCGCCACGAAGCGCAAGACCGCATACATGGGTATGGTGGTCACGAAACCGTTGAGGATGTTGGCAATGGAATACAGGAAAATGGAGCCGAAGAGGACAGAGAGCCTGCCTTTTTTATCGCCGAGCACGCCCCAGGCTATACCTCCCAGCAGCATGCCTGCCATCTGCATGTTCAGCAGCAGCACGCCTTCTTCCAGCAGGGCGGTCGGGTCGGTGACGCCCAGCGACTGCAGGCTGGGTATGCGCACAATGCTGAACAGCACCAAGTCATAGATGTCCACGAAGTAGCCGAGCGCGGCAACAATCACGGAGGCGTTCAGGAGATAATGTCTTTGAGCGGAAGGCTTCAGTGTCGGCATAAGGGTCAGAGTTAGACGGCGTTAAATATAGCGTTTTGCACATAATCACCAAAGTCTGGTGCCGGACCTGCTCATTTTTCAGACAATTCCCCTAGATTAGAGGCTGCTTGTACACCCAGACAAAACCCTATACCTATGCAACCCCTGAGCAAGAAACTGCAACTGAAGCCGGAGCAACACCTACTGGCCCTGAACGCCCCGGACACGTTCACAGAAACCCTCCAGGCAGAAGGCTGTACCGTGACAGCGGCCTCCGCAATACCTGCCACTGGCGATACTTATGACGCTGTGCAGGTATTCGTGAAAGACAGCAGCGAACTCAACCATTTTGCGCCGCTGGCCGTGGCGGCGCTCAAACCCGGCGGCATGCTGTGGATTGCCTATCCCAAAAAGACTTCGAAAGTGAAAACGGACCTAACACGTGACGAAGGCTGGAAGACGGTGGCAGAACTGGGCTACGCCGGCGTGCGACAGATTGCTATTGATGACACCTGGTCATCGTTGCGCTTCCGGCATACCTCTGAAAGAAAGGAGCCCTCCACGTTTGGGGTTGACAAACCAAGTATAGACCGCAGGGCCCGCACTGTGGAAATACCGCAGGACCTGCGCGAGGCGCTGGAGGCGATGGACCTGCTGGAGGTGTTTGAGAAACTAGCGTTCACGCACCGCAAAGAGTGCGTGCTGGCGGTGCAGGAGGCCAAGCGACCAGAGACCCGAGCCAGCCGCATCGGCAAGACCATTGAGCAGGTACTGGCGTTGTCGCAGCGTGTGAAGGGACTCTAAGGTATAAAAAGAAAAATCGCAACGGGCTGAGCTCGCTGCGATTTATAGGATACAAGTGTAATTGAAATACAAATTAGGGTGCTGCTTCGCGCAGCATGGCCAGGTATAAGTTTCCTTCCCCTGGGTATGCGGTAGCGACCATTTCTATAGTCTATCCGGTATATTTATGGTAGCTAATATTATGCCAGAAATCTTTGGCGCCCTTGCAGCCTGTGTCTTTTGTCTGG
The DNA here is from genome assembly GCF_000373265.1 of Pontibacter roseus DSM 17521. GTDB lineage: Bacteria > Bacteroidota > Bacteroidia > Cytophagales > Hymenobacteraceae > Pontibacter > Pontibacter roseus. The sequence continues at coordinate 89,459 of NZ_KB890761.1, read as the reverse complement.
AGGACTAATGGGCAACGCGTTACTGCTGGACAATCGTCTCGAACGCCACGTCTACGTCAGTTTCTCCCTTGGTCGCGTCACCGGTCTTCAAACCGCCGGGTTGGTGCTTCAGCACCACTCGCAGCCTGCCCGCCCCCACATTGCTTCCAGTTGATAACTTGGCCGCGAGGCCAACTGTACGGTTGTTTCGGTCAAAATCTGTCTTCTCAACAGTCACAGTGGCCGTGCTGTTGGCGTCCGGAGTGAAGGTATAGAACAGTTCGTGCTCGTCGTTCTCCTGGTTCACTTCCTGAGTGATATCAACTGCCGGGTTCTTGCTCTCATCCCTTAGCGTGATAACGGCATTATATACGGTGTTTGGCCGGAGCACCAACGGGGCATTCTGGCTCGGTGTGCCGCTCAGCGTGCTAATGGTAGCGGACGCGTCCTGGCCTTTGCCCTCAGGTGTGAGTGCCAACATCACCGTCGTAACCACCTCTCCTTCGTCAGTCGGCGCAGGGTCATCATCGTCCTTACAGGAGGTCGTCACCAGTAAGGCGCCCATTAGCAACAGGGCAAAGTACGGTCTGAATAGCTTGTTCATGTAGTTTAGTTTCTTAGTGATACGCTATACCTAGGATGTTCTATATGGTTACCCACAAGGCGAACCTGCGAAGCCCGTGACAGATGGGTTCCTGAGTAACCGGACTTACGCCAATTGCCAGTATGTTGTTATCTGCCCTTCCGCCTGTTGGCCAGGTGCTGTCTGCACAGGTAGATTACCCAAGGCCTTGCTTTCATGCACCAAGCGGACACCCAATGATGTCCGCTTGGTGCATGAAAGAGGCAGCTACAGACTATTGAACTTTAGTGTCAAAAGTGATATCCACGTCAGTTTCGCCTGTGTTCTCGTTACTAGTGCTGCTCTTGGTGCCCGGTTGGTGCTTGAGTATGATGCGCGCTTTACCCTGGCCAGCTGCCGTGGTGGTAGCCGTTGTTTCTAAACCGATGGGGCGGCCGTTTGCGTCTTTGTCGGTCTTGCTGAAGGTGACCAGATTCTGTGGCGTCACCAGGTAGAAGATCTCGTGCGCCGTCCCTTCTGCACGGATATCTGCTGTCAGGTCATGCGTGTCGTGATGGTCGCCGTGTGCTTCTTCGGAGGCAAAGGCTATAGCGCCGGTATACGTGGTGTTGGCGCTGAGCACCAGCTCATCTATTGTAGGAGCGTTGCCGCCCGGGCCATCCAGGTCTTCCCAGGTAGCAGTAACTGCTTCACCACCATTGGAAGGCGTAAGCGTCAGGGTCACAGTCGTCACCACATCGTGTTCGTGGTCTGGCTCAGGTTCCTCTTCATCTTTGCAAGCTGAAAATGTAAGTAAGCTGCCCATTAGCAGAAATGCGAGGTATGGTCTGAATGATTTCTTCATGATAAATAAACTGTTTGAGGTTTAATTAATTGAATTCTTTGATTGATGTGACTACAGCGGAACCTTGATGCGGAACATAATCATGCGGCCCATCTCGTCGGCAAAGTACCGGAGGCGGTTCTGATAATCGCGGTAGCTGGTGTTGAGCAGGTTGCTGCCCACTATACCTAGCTCCACCTGTTGCTTCCCGAACTGCAGTTGCGTGCCCGCCTCGGCATGTAGCAGGAAGTAAGCATCAGGTGCCGCTAACACAGGGTCCGACTGCGCATCAGAACGGCTCTGGCGACCTACATACAGCCCTCCAAGCGCCAGGTAGCTGTCAGAGAGCCTGGAGGCATTTCTGTTCTCGAAGCTGTAGCGGAGAGTATTGTCGGTGCGGCCAGGCGTAATGAACGGCAGATAGCTGTCTGTTTCCCGGTTTTTGGCATACACCAGCGACGTTTTGTTGTTCAGTGTCAGCCGGTTGGTCAGGGCGTAATCGAAATTGAGGTCCGCTCCCCAGAACCGGGCATCGGCCTGCTTGTATTCTGCTAGCAGATAAGCACCGCTCACGAGCAGTATATATTCTGGTGCTTGCTGCAGGTATATGTAATTGTTAATGGTGTTGTAATAGAGACTGAGCTCCCCGTTCAGGCGGAGGTTAGAATGATAGTTAAGCGTCGCCATGGTATTCACGGCGTCTTCCGACACCAGCTCCGGGTTGCCGCGCTCGAAGGAGGCCGCGCTGTTGTGCAGCCCGTTAGCGAACAACTCATACGAATGCGGTGCACGGGAGGCATAGCCGACATTGGCGCTCAACGTAACGTGGTAGCCCAGGTCGTACAGTGCGCCGAAGCTTCCGGAAAAGTTATGAAACGTATAAGACGGGCGTAGCACGCCTTCCGTACGATTCCACCGCTTAATGTCGAGCGATTTATTGTCGTAGCGGATGCCGGCCTCCAGCTGCAGGTTATCCTTTCGCCATTTCTCCGAAACAAAAGCACCGATGGTGGTATTGATGAAGTAAGGCAGCAGAGGCCTGGTGTTGGCAGCATAAGAGTTGTTCTGCCAGATGGTAGAAGCCCCCATGCTTCCGGAGAGATTGGCAAACGGCTTGTGCTCCCATACCAGCTCGGTGGTGTGTGTCTGCAGGTCCAAATCCAGCTGCGGACGGTCGCCGGTGTTGCGGTGCCTGTCGTACTCCTGCCGCACGTTCTGCTGCAGCCCGTAGGTGAACTGCAACTCACCTACCTCGCCAGTCTGGTAGGAAGCCTTGGCCTTGAGCAGGTGGTGCGTCACATCCTGGTAAGGGCGGGCGATGGTATAGGTAAAGCTGCCCGTCTCCTCCGGCCGCTCCCGCCCGATGGCGTTTGCCAAATCCGTCAGGTTGCCGATGTGTGCCGATGACAAAAAGCCCAGCTTGGTGTGGAAATAGCTGTAATACAGTTCTGCCCCGAAGCGCTGTCGCTTATACCCTAGCATGGCTGCCAGGTTCTGCTCCTCAAAGCCGGTGTTGTCCAAGTTATACTTGGGTGCTTGCGCACTACCCGCTTTCTTAACAGAGGTATGCAGGCGCCAGCTTAGTGGCAACTGCCGAAGCTTGCCTTCTACCATGCCGGCCACCGTGCCCATACGGTTGTTGGTACTGCCAATCAGGGAGACTTCGCCGCCTATACCTGCCGAGTCCGGTAGCGTGCTGGGCTCCACCAAAACTATACCCCCGATGGCATCGGAACCGTAGCGTACGCCTGCCGCACCCTTGATTACCCGCATCTGCTGGGCGTTCAGCGGGTCAATTTCCGGGGCGTGCTCGTTTCCCCACTGCTGCGATTCGTGCCGGACACCGTTGTTCATAATCACGACGCGGTTACCGAACAGTCCGTGTATGACGGGCTTGGAAACGGTAGGGCCAGTCTGCACAGAGCTTACGCCCGTAAGCTTTTTGAGCGACTCGCCTAGCGACAGACCGCGGGTTTCCTCCAGCTCGCGCCCCTGAAGCGTTTCGGTTGCCTGCGCCTGCTCCTGCAGGCGGGTGCCGGTAATCTCGACCTGGGCCAGCCGCTGCGCATCGATGTGCAGCGTCAGGTTACGCACCGTGGAGATACTCATCCGAGTGGACAGGCGCTCCGGCTCATACCCGATATAGGTCACCTTCAAGGTATAGCTGCCCCGGCAGAGGTGGTGGAAATGGTAGTTGCCATACTCATCCGACAGCGTGGCCCGCTGCAGCTCCTCTATGTAAATGGTGGCGCCAATCAACGGCTCCCGCGTGTCATGGTCCAGCACTTTGCCCGAAAGCGTGAGGCCGCAGTCCTGCTCCGGCTCCTCGGCATCGGTGTACGACTGCTCCTGGGCGAGCGCGCTGCCCGCCACAAAGAGTAGTAGCCATACCTGCACCAGGATAAATAAGTTGATTCTATACACAGTTGATGGTATAAGAAACAGTGCATCTGTTCCGCTGCAGCCGCAGGAGAAAGCGATACACAAAATGAAAAAGTAAATAAAGTGGAATCAGCTATACCCTACACTGTACCTCCTCTGAGCAGGCAGTGTGAGTATCAATAAAGCTGACAGGGGAAGGATTAGGCCACAGCCGGTGGGCCACGCTGCTGCGTGTGCGAAGCAGAGATAGATTTCCAGCTGCTATAATAGCTGGCAACGTGCTCCTTTAAAAGAATAGGTTCAGTAAAGGAAACAACGGCAGAGCTGTTCTGGAAAGGTGCTCCGAACAAATCCTCTACCGGGCAATGGGTGTGCTTCTTGTCGACATGCGCCTGGTTGTGGTCGCCTGGGTGGCTGTGCTCTGTGTGGGCATGGCTGTGCAGACTCAGCAGCAGCTGGTCCGGCACCATGGCCCTGACAAACAGCAGGAGCAGAAAAAGGGCGATATATGTCGTAAAGCGGTGCACCTACAGCAGGTCAATCAAAACAAATATAGTGCTTTTTTCAATCTTGTTGCATTTACGGAGAAATAATCCAGTAGTTCCGATTCCGTTGTACGGTGGCGGTTCTTTTAAAATATGCCAGAAAAGCCTGCGCGTGCAGCAGATAGAAGGCCTCTTGTTGCAGAATTTCCACTTTCTCTGACATCCTGTCACAAAACCGACTGCCGCTCTGGTATGGAACAGGATTTGAAACCTCCGAAACGAATAGAGGCCTGTCCTTAGCTGAGACATCACTTGTTGAAATATAGATTTAAAAGTATAGCACATGGAAGAAAGAGGTAATATTTCGATTCACACCGAGAACATTTTCCCCATCATCAAGAAGTTCCTGTACTCCGACCACGAGATTTTCCTGCGTGAGCTGGTGAGCAATGCCGTGGACGCCACCCAGAAAATGAAGCGCCTGTCCGCCATCGGCGAGTACAAAGGCGACCTGGGAGAGCTGAAAGTGACGGTGAAAGTGGACAAAGACGCCCGCACCATCACCATCTCTGACAACGGTATCGGTATGACGGCCGAGGAAATCAAGAAGTACATCAACCAGATTGCCTTTTCGGGTGCCGCTGAGTTCGTGGAGCGCTACAAGGATGCCGGCGAGCAGAACCAGATTATCGGTCAGTTCGGTCTGGGCTTCTACTCGGCTTTCATGGTGGCGGACCGTGTGGAGATAATCACCAAGTCTTACAGAGAGGGTACGGAAGCAGCTCACTGGACCTGTGACGGCAGCACCGAGTTTGCTATAGCGCCTGCTCACAAGGAAGACCAGGGAACGAACGTGATTCTGAACGTGGCAGCAGATTCAGACGAGTTTTTGGAGGCGGCCCGCATCCGCACCATCCTGGACAAGTACTGCAAGTTCCTGCCGGTGCCAGTGGAGTTCGAAGGCGACATCATCAACAACCCAAACCCTATTTGGACCAAGCAGCCGTCTGAGCTGACCGATGAGGATTACAAGAACTTCTACAAGGAGCTATACCCGTTCTCGGAGGCGCCGCTGTTCTGGATTCACCTCAACGTGGACTACCCGTTCAACCTGACTGGTATACTGTACTTCCCCAAGCTCAAGAACGACTTCGAGATACAGCGCAACAAAATCCAGCTGTACTCCCGCCAGGTGTTCATCACCGATGAGGTGAAGGACGTGGTGCCTGAATTCCTGATGCTGCTGCACGGCGTTATTGACTCTCCGGACATCCCATTGAACGTGAGCCGTTCCTTCCTGCAGGCCGACTCCAATGTGAAGAAGATTAATACCTACATCACCAAAAAGGTAGCCGACAAGCTGAACGAGATTTTCAAGAAGGACAGAGCCACATTTGAGAACAACTGGGAAGACATCAATGTGTTCGTGAAGTACGGCATGCTCTCCGACGACAAGTTCTATGAGAAGGCCAAGGACTTCGTGCTGCTGCAGAACACTGAGGGAAAATACTATACCCTGGAGGAGTACAAGGCCCTGACCCAGGCGAACCAGACCGACAAGAACGGCCAGCTGGTGCTGCTCTATACCACCGACGCTGACAAGCAGCATGCTTTCGTAGAGTCGGCCCAGAACCGCGCTTACGATGTGCTCAAGCTGGATTCTGTTATCGATAGCCACTTCATAGGTATGCTGGAGCAGAAGCTCGAGAAGACGACTCTGAAACGTGTGGACTCTGAGACCATCGACAAGCTGGTGGAGAAAGATGAGTCAAAGGAAAGCGTGCTGAATGATGCCGAGAAGGAAGACCTGAAGAAGATATACGAGCAGGCCATCAGCAACCAGAACATGCAGGTGGAGGTAGCGCCGATGTCGCCGGACGACGCGCCGGTCATCATCACGCTGCCGGAGTTCATGCGCCGCATGAAGGACATGAGCAAGGCTGGCGGTGGCGGCATGATGTTCATGGGCAACATGCCAGATACCTACAACGTGACCATCAACGCGAACCACAGCATCAACCAGCGCATCCTCAAGGCCAAGGACGACAACAAAGAGCGCATTGCGCGCCAGGCCTTCGATTTGGCGCTGCTGTCGCAGAACATGCTCTCCGGCTCCGCCCTGACCGCCTTCGTGAAGCGCAGCGTGGACCTGATTGACAAAGAGTAGCATACCTTTTCATAATACATACCTAACCATTGGAAAGCGGCACCTGCTGGGTGCCGCTTTTTGTTTTGGCGCTTTGGCCGCTGCCGCGTGAACTAAGCCACCTGCCTAAAAGTTATAGGGGCTATACCTGCTAGCGGTTTGTGGTGTATATGAATTATCCGCATATTTACGTTACATCAAGGAGTTGTCTATTTTCACCGGAACACACGCACCCCGAAATCATACCATGAAGCAACCTCTTCATCTTGTCTGGCTTAGTCTGCTGTTCGTGCTGGTGCTGTCAAGCTGCAGCTCCTCCAAGTACAACAGTGACTACAACCTGAGCCGAGCCTCTCTGAAAGAGAGCGCCAAAGCAGAGGCTATTGCGCTGGCAGACACGGCCAAGCCGTCTGTGGAGACGGCTTTGGAAGCGGAGGAGGGTGAAGGCGAGCAGGAGAAGAAGCGCAAGAAGAAAGCCAACAAACGCTATTTCATGGGCTCAAAGGTGGCCAAAGGCTTCATCAAGTCCGGTGGCAAAGGCGATAGGCAGGTGCTGGAGACCTTCACCTACCTGGTACAGCACGAAGACCCAAACCCATACGCACCCGAAAAATACTACTACGACACCAAGAGACGCAAGCTCTACAGAACACGTGGTGAGGTGGACCCGGAGCGCCACAAGGTGCTGCACGGCCCTTACAAGAAAAAGCAAGGCGACGAGGTGGTGGAGGAAGGTTACTTTTACGCCGGCACCAAGCACCTGCGCTGGGAGCGCTACAACCGCAACGGCATCCTGATAGGCAAAGAGCATTATGAAAAGGGCTTTCTACGCGATGCCGTCGTGACGTACTACGGCGATACCAAAAAGATAAAGGAGGTTATACCTTATGCCTACGGCGAGGTGCAGGGCATGTACTACCGTTTCTATGAGAACGGGCAACTGGAATGGTCAGGGCAGTACCAGAAGGGCCGCAAGGTAGGCATCTGGATCAAGCACTACGACTTCCGAAATCGTCGCCACTCCGAGTACCAGTACCCCGAGACGCCCTACGACCCACCGGCCGAGCCTTACCTGGTCAAGCAGTACGACCGACACGGCACGCTGGTCTACGAGAAGGACAAGCTGGACAAGCGCGCCTCGAGCCGCTAATGAAAGGCATCCTCAATGTGAAACAGCTCCGGCGGCTTGCCCAAAGTGATGGAGATGATATCAAAGCGGATGTCGTGCTGCCAACCTGTTTCGGAAATGTAGGCATCAGCTGCGTTGAGTAACATCTGCTGCTTACGCGCACTCACTGCTTCCTCTGGAAATCCATAAACATCGTTGGCCCGCGTTTTCACCTCCACAAACACCAGTATACCTCCTTTCTGGGCGATAATATCCACCTCAGCTTTGCCTGTGCGGTAGTTGCGGCGAAGGACGTCATAGCCCTGCTCCCGGAGATAGGCTGCAGCCTGGTCTTCGCCTTGAGAGCCGGTGGAGAGATGGGATACCCGTGTTTTAGCCATGCATGATGCTTTCTGCCTTAAACTTAATTGCCAGGAATCGGGTTTTGAGAAGGAATAGCCAAGGTATAGCGTGACAAGCCAGTGGAGGAGCGGGTTTGCGTATGCCCATTATCAGGTTTATCTTTGTGGAAAATAAAGGGATACAAGGCCTTGTCGGCTGCCGGTATACCTTTGATAGGAGAAACAACACGTGTCACAGAACAAAGCGATAAAGTTTGAGCACCTGGGGCTGATGGACTACAAAGAGGCTTGGGATTACCAGGACAGTCTCTTTACCAGCATCCTCGACATCAAGTCCAGCAACCGGAGCGCGGCGCCGGAGGAGCAACAGGTTACGCCCAATTACCTGCTGTTCTGCTCACACCCGCACGTCTATACCTTGGGCAAGAGTGGACACGAGTCGCATCTGCTCATCAACGAGGCGGGGTTGAAGGCCAAGGGAGCCACGTTCTATAAGATAAACCGTGGCGGCGATATTACCTACCACGGCCCCGGCCAGATAGTGGGCTACCCTATCCTGGACCTGGACAACTTCTTTACCGATATCCACAAGTACCTGCGCTTCCTGGAAGAGGCCATCATCCTGACGCTGAACGACTACGGCATCACGGCCGGGCGTATAGCTGGTCTTACAGGGGTATGGCTGGACCATGAGGAGCAGAAAAACCCGCGCAAAATCTGCGCGATGGGTGTGAAGTGCAGCCGCTGGGTGACCATGCACGGCTTCGCCTTCAACATCAACACCGACCTGGATTATTTTAACAACATCGTGCCCTGCGGCATCACCGACAAGCAGGTGACCTCGCTGGCAAAAGAACTAGGCCATGAAGTGCCCCTGGCGGAAGTAGAGGAAAAACTGCTGCGCCACCTGGCCGGGCTCTTCGAGGCGACTATCACAACAGAAGTACATGAAAAAAGATATTGATTTCACTCCCGTAGAGGGTGTAGCGGTGGCGATAGCCGCAACTGGTGACATTCCGCAGGAGCGCACCTGGAATGTATATTTCATCAACAACAACCCGATTCCGCTGGACAATGTGTTCATCACCTCCAAAGGGTATGGCACTTCGGAAGATGGCGAAGAGGTGAAGACCTCAGTGCTGCGGCACATGTTTGAGCAGGTGGCCCCCAAGAGCTTTGTGCAGGTAGAGCTCATCGACCCAAGCGTTTTTCACATCAACAACGAGTACTTCGTGAGCTACTACATCGACGGGCAGATATACGACAAGCGGTTCGTGTTCGTGCCCGATTCCATCACCGAGGACCACCTGATAGAAATCAGCATGCTGCAGATGCAGGGTGTGCTGCATTCCTAGCGGCAGTAAATCGGTTTAAATCAGTTAAGATAGTTTAGCAGGCGGTTCTGAGCGTGTTTCAAAGGTATAGCAATGGATTGGGTTGGTGGCTGGTGCTACTGCTGTTGGTGCTTACGTGCCCGGCGCGGGCGCAGGTGTTGCCGCTGGAGCAGAAGAACACCATCAGCGGCGACTGGCAGGTATACGATGACGGCAACCTGGTGCCATACGTGTCTAATCTGCACACAGGATATACGGCCGTGCACCAGTGGGTGTCCATCGCGCCGAAGCAGCCTTTCCAGATTGAGTTCACGGCCCGCAAGGAGCTTTGCCTGTTCCTGAACAACCAGTTGGTGTTCGTAGCCGATTCCGCCTCCGCCTATACCCTCGATTTGGCAAAGCACAGCAGCGGTGTCAAGCCGGTGAATGGCAAATACCTGCTCTCGGTGTGGCATCCGTCACAGCAGCCCAACATAGGCACCTTCAAAAACAGGGTGCAGACGGTGGATGCCGTGGAGCAGGAAATCAAAGGCAGTTTCTCCATCCGGCTGCGTGAGTACGTGAACCAGAACGCCTTCATCATCTTCATGCTGTTGATTGGCCTTATCTACGGCAGTCTCAAGACGAACTTCCCCAACGACTTCCACAGTGTGTTTGGCGTGCAGTCCTTTCTGCGTACTAGGTCGCTGGAGGAAGGCATCCTGTCCAAGCCGCTGAACACCTGGTCCAGCATCCTATTCATTCTGGCTTTTTCCCTGTCACTGGCCTTGCTCATTGCCGCCATCCATACCAATGTGCAGCATGTGCGGCTGTTTAATAGACTATTTCCGGTTTCGGAAGCCGATATCACCACTAAAATCCTCTTCTATACCCTGCTGATATTCTTCATCATCCTGATAAAGTACCTTTTCGTGAAACTGATGGGCTACATCTTCGGTCTGGAGCAGGTGGGGCGGCTGCAATACAGTGAGTTTCTGAGGTCTCTGCTGTTCCTGGGCCTGTTTCTGCCTGTGGTGATGCTGCTATACCTGGCGCTCAACAACACAGTACCTGAGACGGTGCTGACCGTGTCTAGCCTGGCGGTGTCCTTGGTGTTGGTAATCACCATCCTCCGGGTCTTTGTCACAGTAAATAAGAAAGCTTCTGTGATAAATTTGCATTTATTTTCATACCTTTGCGCCACAGAAGTGATTCCGCTGGCAATCATGCTGAAGTTCATCGTGTTCAACTTTTAAAAACACAAAATCAGCAGAACAGGCGGCAAGGCAGGTTACATTAAACAACAGACTACCATACTCTATGGCTGAAAGCAAAGAAAAAGCATGGGCTAATCCTGAGAGGCACAGCATTCCGATTAAAAGTATCCTCGTTACTCAACCACAGCCTACTACTGACAACTCCCCTTATCTGTCTATTGCGGATAAGTACGGCATCAAGGTAGACTTCCGTGCTTTTATTGAGGTAGAGCCTGTCGCCAACAAAGAGTTCCGCAAAGACAAAGTGGACATCTTGGCGCATACGGCGGTCATTTTCACCAGCCGCAATGCGGTAGACCACTTCTTCAGAATCTGCCAGGAGAGCAAGATAGAGATGCCTGCTGACATGAAGTACTTCTGTATTTCGGACCAGACGGCCTATTACCTGCAAAAGTACATCGTGCTGCGCAAGCGTAAGCTGTTCGTGGGCGAGAAGACGGCTAAGGACCTGTTCGAGGTAATCAAGAAGCACAAGAACGAGAAGTTCCTGTACCCTTGCTCCAACATCCGCAAAGACGACATCCCGAGCTTCATGGAGGCGAACAAGATAAAGTTCACGGAGGCTGTCATCTACAAGACGGTAGCCGCAGACCTGTCCGACCTGGATGACGTGACCTACGACTGCATCGCGTTCTTCAGCCCGTCAGGCATCACCTCCCTGTTCATCAACTTCCCGGATTTCAAGCAGAACAACACCCGCATCGCGGCATTTGGCCCCACCACAGCCAAGGCCGTGCGAGACGCAGGGCTGGAACTGGACATTGAGGCACCTATGCCAAACGCGCCTTCTATGACAGGGGCCATCGAGGTATACATCCAAAACCAGAAGCAGACACAGAAAAGATAAGACTTTGGTTTAAAATCAGTTTCGATTCAGCAACAGTAAAACGCAAAAGAGAGTAGAATCAACCATCTACTCTCTTTTGCGTTTTACTGTTTAATATATATATTTGATTGAATTCGGGCGTTATACCGTACACTGCTCTCTTGCCTAGCTGCAACAGCCTATGAAAAAGATTATACCTGCTGTTTTACTGCTGTTTGTCTGCCACCTGACCTCCTGGGCGCAGCAGCAGCCCCAGTTTACGCACTATGGGTTCAATGGCATGTACATCAGCCCGGCATATGCAGGTATAACCAATCGACCGGAAGTACTCTCATTATATAGGTACCAGTGGCTGAACTACGACGCCACCTTCGATGACGGGGGCTCTCCCCAGACCCTGCTCCTGACAGCCCATACGCCCGTGCGCCTGCTGAGAGGTGGCCTAGGCATCAGCCTAGTGCAGGACCGCATCGCCAACACCCGCATTCAGCAAGCCGCCATTTCCTACTCCTTCCATATCAACTTAGGAGAGGGCCGTCTAGGGGTAGGCTTACAGGGGAACGTCAACAACATCCGCAAGGGCAGCTACCGCGCCATTGACGAAGGCGACCCGAACGTGCCGTTCAACAGTTCGGACAGCAAGTATGATGTAGGCGCGGGGCTTTGGTACGAATCTGAGTTGTTTTATGCAGGCGGTGGGGTAACGAACCTGCTGCGCTCCACCTATGAGTTCGCCGACTCTGCGAACACTGGCCGGGGCCGCGTGCTGGGTGAAAACCACATCTACGCGACAGCAGGATACCACTTTGCCCTCACCAACGACCTGATAGTAACACCAACTGTACTTCTCAAGCACGACACAGAGACATTTTCATTTGATGCAGGCGGCAGGGTGACTTTCGCAGAAAAATATTGGGGCGGATTGAATTATCGGCACCAGGAAGCTGTTAGTGCCCTATTAGGAATTGCGTTGTTGCAGGACAATGCGCTGCGGGTTGGATATGCGTTTGATTTCACGACATTTAACAGAGATGCCAAAGCACCCACCTCCCACGAGGTGATGCTCTCCTATAGACTACCAGAGCCCATTGTAAGGTTCCGCCCACCAGTGCGAACTCCTCGCTACAACTTCCCTAAATAAATTTGCTTAGCATAGGATTTATCACGGAAAAGCTGTATTCTTGAAAAAATACACTCTAATTTTTTGACCCCGCAGGTATAATATTCCTTGTATTGTACCGTTGGAAAATTATAAATTGGTGTCTTATTTGATAGTTTTTGTTTTATTTCGAAAACTCGATATATTTGCTACACCAGTCAAAGTGTGCTAAAAAACATTGCTAAAAAATTTACTTTTTCCTAAAGTCATCATGAACAAACTATTAAAGCTGTCTTCCTTCGCTTTGGCGGTGGTACTGCTTGCGAGCTGTGGGTTGAAAAGAGGACCGCAAGGTGATCTAGTCGGCTCTGAAGATCGTCCAGACTACAATCCACAAGCTGTTCCCTACGGTATGGTCATCTGTCCTGGTGGAACATTCCACATGGGTCAGGCAGATCAGGACATAGCAGCCACTATGGCCAACCTGAACAAGCAGGTGACAATAGGCGGCTTCTATATGGATGAAACTGAGATTACGAACAATGAATACCGTCAGTTCATCGAGGTAATGGTGAACGACTCCATTGACGTGCTCGGAGAGGACTTCGTGATGACGGAGCTATACCCGGATACAACAGTATGGGTACGCGACTTCACATACCACATGGGCGATCCGCTGATGGAGTATTACTTCTCCCACCCAGCGTTTGACGAATACCCGGTGGTGGGTGTCGATTGGTTCGCGGCCAAGTATTTCAGCGACTGGCGCACCAAGCACAAGAACCAGGCGAACGCTGATAACGGTATGGCGCCAATGCCAATGTTCCGCCTGCCGTCTGAGGCTGAGTGGGAATATGCCGCAAGAGGCGGTCGCGATATGTCTGTATACCCTTGGGGTGGCCCATACCTGCGCAACGCCAAAGGCTGTCTGTTAGCTAACTTCAAGCCAGGCCGTGGTGACTACTACAGCGATGGCTTTACTTACACGGCTCCTGTAGCCCAGTTCTTCCCGAACGACTTTGGCCTGTATGACATGGCTGGTAACGTGGCGGAGTGGACAGAGGATGCCTATGCCGACGCTACCGTTCCGATTACCTGGGACTTGAACCCAGTATATTATGATGACAATGAGCCTCGCAAGGTTGTAAGAGGCGGTTCCTGGAAGGACATCGCGTACTTCCTGGAGACTGGCACACGTAACTTCGAATATCAGGACTCAGCCCGCTCTTATGTTGGTTTCCGTAATGCCATGATTTACCTTGGCCGTTCATCCGGAAGAGAGTTCAGATAGTCCAAAGAAGTCAACACTAATTCAAAACACACAATTTTAAAAAACCCAATCGTTCACATTTAATTTTTGAAAACAAAATGAGCAAAGCTAGAGGTCGCAGTTTCTTGTACGACGTGTTGATGCCAAAAATCTATGGCATAGGTGCTGCAGTCGTTATTATTGGAGCGTTGTTTAAAATCATGCACTGGGAGGGAGCAAACTGGATGCTTATCATCGGTTTGGGAACAGAAGCTGTTATCTTCTTCCTGAGCGCGTTCCAGCCACAGCCACACGATCCGGATTGGGCAAGAGTTTACCCACAGTTAGCCGATGATTATGTGGGCGAAGGCCTCGTTCCTGCCACTGCCACTGGTGGTACGTCCGTTACGAAGAAACTGGATGATATGCTGCGTGACGCGGACATCACTCCTGAGACCATAAACACACTAGGCATTGGCCTGAACAGACTGAGCGAAACCACTGCTCAAATGGCTGACCTGAGCCAGGCAACTGCCGCTACAAACGACTATAACGTACGCGTAAGAGCAGCCGGCGATCAGCTAGAGAAGATTACACAAGCCTACTCTACAACAGCGGATGCACTTGCCCAAATGGCAGGCTCAACTGTTGATGCGCAGGAATACCACCAGCAAGTACAGAGCATGACCAGAAACCTGGGAGCACTGAACGCTGTGTATGAAATGGAGCTTCAGGATGCCAACAACCACCTGAAAGCGATGAACAAGTTCTATGGTAACCTGAGCATGGCAATGGAGAACCTGACCGATGCCAGCAAGGACACAGAGCAGTTCAAGCACGAAGTTTCTAAGCTGACGCATAACCTACACTCACTGAACACAGTGTATGGTAACATGCTGACAGCCATGAAAGGCTAGTTCCGACGCATTTTATAAATCAACAAGAAAACAACAGTAATCTAAGTATAAAATGGCTGGAGTTAAAGAGACACCTCGGCAGAAGATGATCGGTATGATGTACCTGGTACTGACCGCACTTCTTGCCCTACAAGTGAGCTCCGCAATCCTGTTAAAGTTTCAGTTTCTCGACGAAAGTCTAAAAGAAGTAAACGATAAAACAATAACAGATAATGCCGGAGTAGTATCCAACATTAAGTCGAAGGTCAGCGAAGGCGGTAATAGAGATAAAGATAAAACCGTATTATCTGACGCTGAGGCAGTAAGACAGCAAACTTCAGAGCTGGTAAATTATATCCGTGGCCTTCGCACTATGCTGGTTGAAAAATCAGGTGGCTTGAATGAGGAAGGCCACTATGCAAACCCAAGTGCAGAGGATATAGTAGCCATCAACATGATAGGTGCAGCCAACGAGAAAAACGGGGCGGCCTATGAACTGAAGCAGAAGCTGAACGACTACGCTAAATTCATGCGTAAGTACAACGAGGGCATGCCGGAGAGCCTGGCCAGAGATGGCAAGGAAGACCCAGTGGCGAGCAAAGACCGCGACCAGCGCAACAAAGACTTCGCTCAACTGAACTTTGAGGCTACCCCTATGGTAGCTGCATTGGCCACTCTTTCTCAGAAAGAAGCAGAAGTATTGAAGTACGAAGCTGATGCGCTACAGAACCTGGCTCAAAAAGTAGGTGCTGACATCATCAAGTTCGAGAAAATCTTCGCAATGGCGCGTGCTGAGTCCAAGACAGTAGCAGCTGGTACCAAGTACAAAGCTGAGATGTTCATTGCGGCTTCATCTGATGCGATTACACCAACTATGACGTTCCAGGGTAAGCCGGTGAACGTAGTGAATGGCAAAGGTATGATTGAGTTCACTGCTGCTGCCTCAAACTACGACGCAGACGGTAACTCAAAGCAGACTTGGAAAGGTGAGGTAATCATCGACAAGAACGGTGAGCAGGAAAGACTCCCTATCGTAGAAGAGTACATTGTAGCTAAGCCGGTAATCCAAGTACAATCTGCTTCGGTTCAAGCACTTTATTTCCAGTGCGCAAATGAGCTGAACGTACAGGTTCCTGCGTTGGGTGCTGTATACGATCCTAGCTTCTCAGCTAATGGTGGTTCTGCCATCAAGGGTTCTAAGAAAGGACAGGTAACTATCATCCCTACTTCAACTGAAGTGAAACTGAACGTGAGCAGCGGCGGCAACGCCATTGGTTCAGAGACATTCAAAGTTCGTCCTATCCCAAGACCATCACTGGTTACTTTGGTGAACGGTAGAGCAGTTGACCAGAAGAGAGGTATACCTGCCCAGTCTATTAGAGCGGTAGAGATTCAGGCAGTAGCGGACGAAGGATTTAAGCAATTTTTGCCTCAGGAAGCTCGTTATAGGGTAACCAAGTGGAGAGCGTTCCTAGTTAGAGGTTCGCAGCCAGTAGACCAGGCAGAATTCAACGGACCATCTGGTGACTTGAGCAGATTCGCTGCGAAAGCAGGCAAAGGCGACCGAGTAACCATTGAAGTGATGGAAGTGAAACGCCTGAACTACCAAGGTAACCCTGTTGCAGCCAATGCATCTGGTGACGGTATCTTCACTATACCGCTTAACTAAACAAGATTAGAAGCTTACAAGGAGTATGAAAGTTATAAAAGCAATAGGTGTAGCAGCTGGTATCATGCTCTCTTTCGGAGCAATGGCACAGCAAGTGTCTACCACGCAGTCAAGCAATCCATCAGCAAGACCTATTCCGGAGTCAGATGTTCTGTTCAAGAAGACCGTGTGGCGTAAGATAGATTTGCGTGAAAAGCAAAACCGCCCCATGTTCTCGGAAAACAGAGAAATCACGAAGATTATCATCAACGCTGTGAAAAGCGGCGAGTTGGTAGCCTACAAGACTGACTCTGTAAATGTGCCGATGACAACGCAGGAATTCCTGGAAAACATGACGCAGAAAGACACTGGCGGCGGTTTGACTGAGGAAGAGATAGCGGCTGGTTTCGGTAAGGACGAGGAAGAAGAGGATGCTTGGGGCGAGGCACTTGGAAGCCAAGCAACGGCTGACGCTGCTCCTGTAAGCAATGAATACTTCGCAAAACAGCTGTACCTGCTGGAGATGAAGGAGAACGTGGTGTTTGATAAAAAGCGTTCACGCATGTACCACGACATCCAGACTATCAGCATCAAGGTGCCTTCTACCCTCAATGCCCTGGGTTTTGAGTCGAATGTAGGAAGCTTTAAGATGAGTGACCTGGTACGCGTATTCAGAAACAATCCTGAACTGGCCATCTGGTACAACGCACAGAACGATGCACAGCACAAGAACCTAGCTGACGCATTTGACTTGTGGTTGTTCAGCTCTTACATCACCAAGATATCAAACCCAGGCGATAGAGCATTGGGAGACATCTACGGCGGTGGCAAGAAAGGACTGCTTGCTGCTCAGGACGCGCTTGAGGCACTGATTGAGTACGAATACAGCCTGTGGAGCTACTAAGCACAAATGCTAAAAATGAAAAAAGGAGACTCGAAAGAGTCTCCTTTTTTTGTGCCTATACCTACAGTAGTTGATAGGAACTGCCGCTAAGAATTATCAAGATGGAAATAATCGAAGAGGATGGAAGCTTTACGCTTCCCTACTTCAGAGATAAGCTCCTCTAGAGAAAGTTCTTTTAACTTCTTAACTGACCTATATTTTTTCAACAGAGCATCAGCGGTAGAGGGGCCTATACCTTTTACATCTGTGAGTTCTGTCTTCAGGGTGCCGGCGTCGCGTTTGGAGCGATGGAACGTGATGGCAAACCGGTGTGCCTCATTCCGAATACGTTGGATGAGCATCAACGATTCTGACTTCTTATCGATGTAGAGTGGCAGTGTGTCACCCGGATAGAAAATCTCCTCCAGGCGCTTGGCTATACCTACAATGGCTACTTTACCCCAAATATTCAAGTCTTTAAGTGCCTGCACCGCAAAACTCAACTGGCCCTTTCCACCGTCAATCACTATGAGCTGAGGCAGCGACTGGTTCTCATCCAGGAGGCGTCTATACCTGCGCGTTACCACCTCGTACATTGACTCAAAATCATTGGGTCCAACGACAGACTTGATGTGGTAGTGTCGATAGTCTTTCTTGCTGGGCTTGCCGTTCTTGAAGCAGACCATAGAAGCAACAGGGTTGTCGCCCTGGAAGTTAGAGTTGTCAAAGCACTCAATGTGGCGTGGCAGCTCCGTCAGGCGAAGGTCTTTCTTCAACGTTTCCAGCACACGGAGTTCGCGCTGCTCCGTCAGGCTCTTGTTTTGCTCCTGCCGCCCTTCCCGCTCTTTGCGCAGGTATAGCGCATTCTTCAACGAGAGGTTGAGCAGCTTGCGCTTATCGCCAATCTGGGGCTGCGTGACAGTGATGTTATCCAGAGGAAGCGCTAATTCAATATTCGTGATGATTTCGCGGGAGGTACTCTCAAACTCATGGCGCAGCTGGACGATAACCGTAGCCAAAAGCTCTTCATCTGTCTCATCCAGCTTCTTCTGCAATTCCAGTGACTGGGTCTGTATGATAGACCCGTTCATAACCTTCAAGTAGTTCACGAAAGCGCACTTCTCGTTCGAGGAGATAGTGAACACATCGATGTTGGTGAGGGTGTTACTTACCACAGTCGACTTAGCCTGGAAATCATCGAGCATATCCAGTTTCTGCTTGTACTGGTGCGCCACCTCAAACTGATACTCCTCAGCCGCCGCCGCCATACGCTCTTTGAAGTAGTTCTTCGCGATAGACAAATTGCCGGAAAGGATGCTCCTGATTTGGGAGATATAGTGGTTGTAGGTAGCCTCATTCACCAAATCCTCACAGGGGCCTTTGCAGTTGCCAATGTGGTACTCCAGGCATACCTTGAACTTACCAGCGGCTATGTTCTCAGGAGATAAGTTGTAGGTGCAGGTACGCAGCGGGTATAGCGTCCGGATGAGGTCCAGGATGACGTGCATGGCCGTACCGCTTGGGTATGGACCGAAGTAGCGGGAGCCGTCATTGATTTTATTGCGAGTGCTAATGACACGCGGGAAACGCTCGTTGACAATACAGATGTAGGGGTACGTCTTGCCGTCCTTCAACAGGATGTTATACTTAGGCTGGTACTGCTTGATGAGGTTGTTCTCCAGCAGGAAAGCGTCCGCCTCCGTGTCTACGATGGTAAACTCGATGTCCTGTATCTGGGAGATGAGCTTGAGCGTTTTCTTGTTATGCTGAGCAGAGCGATTGAAATAGGAACTGACGCGCTTCCTGATGTCAATCGCTTTGCCAACATAGATGATTCCCTTGCCATCAAAGAATTTATAGATGCCCGGCTTATGCGGCAGGTGCGCTATTTTGTCCTTCAGCTTTTCGGTTACAGCCATTATACCTCCTGTTAGAAAGCATCCAGGTCAATCTCAGTGGGCAATTGATAGAACTCATCCTGCTGGGCAGAGTCCACCTGAATGCCACCGTTGTACTTGGAGCAATCTAATTCTACCGATAAAGGCACAGAAGGTTTAGGGAAAGGGTCTTTCGATACATCCAACGATTTATCAGCGTATACCTTCTTCATGAAACTACCATAGATAGGCATGGCCAGTTTGTTACCCTGACCCAGCGCAATGGTTCGGAAGTGAATAGAGCGGTCGTCACCACCCACCCAAGCACCAGCCACCAAATCAGGAGTAATGCCCATGAACCAGGCATCGGAGTAATTCTGGGTCGTTCCGGTTTTACCGCCAATCTCATTTTTGAGGCCGTTACGGTGACGTAGCCCATAGTAGGCCGTTCCGCCGGGCTCGGCTGCAGCTTTGAGCATGTGCACCATCATGTAAGCCGTCTCTTCGCTCAGAGCCTCGACTGAACGAGGTACAAAATCAGCCAGCACGTTGCCATGCTTGTCTTCGATACGGGTGATAAAATTCGGCTCCGTCCAAGTACCATTGTTTACGTAGGTGCCATACGCACCCACCATATCGTACAGCGTCACATCATTCACTCCCAAGGCCAGAGAAGGATTCGCTTCCAGCGGAGTCGTAATGCCCATGCGTTTCGCAGTCTTCACCAATGTCTCGGCTCCTAACTTGTTGACCAGGAAGGCAGAGATGGAGTTGACAGACTCAGCAAGGGCCTTACGCAGCGTGAATTTCTCGCCAGAGAACTTGTTGTCAGCGTTGTTCGGGCACCACATGGTACCGTCTGGCAGCGGTATGCATACCTGTGTGTCTATGACCTCGTAGCAGGGGTAGTAGCCATTTTCGATAGCGGCTGTGTACAGGAACGGCTTGAAAACAGAACCCGGCTGACGGGCGCCTTGCTTCACGTGGTCGTACTTGAAGTGCTTGTAGTTGATGCCACCCACCCAGGCTTTGATGTGGCCCGTCTGCGGCTCCATGGCCATGAAACCAGTCTGCAGGAAGTGCTTGTAATGCTTCAGCGAATCCATTGGGCTCATCACCACTTCTTTCTCCCCGTCCCAGGTGAAAATGGTCATCGGGGTTTTCTTGTTCAGGTAGTAGTTAATGGAATCCTGATTGCCGTCAAAGCGCTCGTTTAGTCTGCGGTAGCGGTCAGTGCGTTTGATAGCCGAAGTCAGGTAATTCGGGATTTCCTTGCCTTGGCGGTCAATCCAGGGGTTACGGCCTTTCCAGTGGGAGAAGAACTCCTTTTGGCGGTCCTTCATGTGCTCCTCCACGGCCTGCTCGGCGTAGCGCTGCATACGTGAGTCAATGGTGGTATAGATTTTCAGACCATCGGCGTAGAGGTCGTAGCCATTCTCGCGGCACCACTTGAGCAGGAACTTGCTGGCCTCAGTACGGAAATAAGGAGCTAAACCAATGTTCTGGTTTTCGACGCGGTAATCGAGTTTGATATCGGTTTCTTTCAGTTTCTCATACTCCTCGGCTGGCAGGAAACCATACTTCACCATCTGTGACATCACCACGTTGCGGCGGCGCTTTGAGTTCTCCGGATTGAACTTGGGGCTATAGAAGTTCGGGTTTTTGAACAGACCAACCAGCACAGCCGACTCCTGCACTTCCAAATCCTGTGGGTTCTTGTTGAAAAACGTTTTGGAGGCGGACTGGATACCAAAGGCGTTGCTTCCAAACTCGAAAATGTTCAGGTACATGACCATGATTTCCTGCTTGGTATAGGACTGCTCCAGCTTCACGGCCATAATCCACTCTTTAGTTTTGTGGATGAGGGTGCGAAGTCCAGGGGTATGGTTGAGCAGGCCGTTGTTGAGCTCTTCACCGCGCGTCTTGAAGAGGTTCTTGGCCAGCTGCTGCGTGATGGTACTGCCCCCGCCCTTGGAGGTGCCTATCATCAAAGAGCCGACAACACGTCCCATGGCCTCGGGGTCTATACCTGAGTGCTCTTCATACCGGATATCTTCTGTTGCCACAAGGGCATCCACAAAGTTTTGGGGCAGGTCCTCAAAGTCTATTGGGGTACGGTTCTCGCGGAAGTACTTGCCGAGTAGGGCATTGTCAGCGGAGTAAAGCTCAGAAGACAGGGCGCTTTTAGGGTTCTCGAGCGTACGCATGTTAGGCAGCTCCCCAAACAGGTTCAGGAAGTTGATGCTGACCGCATAGATGTACAGAATTAAGGTAACGATGCCGCCCAGGAACAGCAGCCACAGACCAGTGATAACCCTTGGGTAAACTTTGTTGGATTTTTGACGTGTCGTCGTAGTCATGTTAATTGTTGGTTCTGAAGTAATTCAGATAAGCTTCTAAATCTTTCTTCTGCAGCAACTTCTGGAAGTTGGCAGATGAGATGACAAAGGTAGTGAATTCTACGCCTCTGATTTTACCTATCGGCGATTGCGGGCCTTTTTGTTTGATGTTGAATGACTGGGCCGATTTCAGGTCAGGGAACGGGCGCGCAAGCAGCATTACCTGCCCTGCTTCATAAGGCTGTGTCTCCATCTGCAGCCCCAGATTCTTGAAATAGGTGTTGTTATACTTGCTATACCTAGCCTCTACCTCTTTGAAAGAAGCATGCCCTTCGGGGTAAACCAACACAAAATAATAAGCGGTATCCGATTCACTGGTATAAGCCAGCGGGTCTGCAGGAGGCACGGCCGCTGTTAACGTATCGGCAGGAAGAGCAGGGCTGGCTGTTGTGGTATCAGGCACCCCGGGCCTTGTGGCAGGCTGGCTGTTGGCAGTTGCCAGTGTCGTGTCCGGGACCTGGGCTACAGGCGGTGTGTCCGTCTCGGCGGTTGCAGGACGTTTAACTTGGTTCGTTCCTCTGGCGGTGGCTAGCGCTACCCGCGTACTGACTTTCTGCTCCGGCGTTCTGGTATCATTTGTCTTGGAAGTGCTGGCAGTAGCGGGCTGTGGAGCCTCCTTTCGGAGTAGCTGTTTCTCCTCAAGGGTAGTGTAGTTTGCCAGCAGCTGTTCTGCTCGTGGCAGCAGCGGGCTAGCCGGATACTTCGCCTTGAAAGCAAGCAACTGTTCCCGCAGCAGCGCAGGCTTCTCCGTACGGGCCGTTATCATCACGCGCAGGAAAGCCACTTTGTCCTGTATGTCGTGCCTTGGGTATTGGCTGTTGAGGTCAGTCAGCAACGTAGCGGCCTGTGCATACTCGCCCTGCTCATACACGGTGAAGGCAGAGTCGTAGAGGGTGTGCGCCTTCACGTTCTCCAGTGCGTTCTTGCTCAGGAAAGTGGGGTCATCTACCAGCATGGCGTAGGTAGTGCCAGGAAACTGCTGCTTTATCTTATCATAGTAGACGTTTTTGCGTTCGTCACCCGTCCTGCCATAGATAAGGTATAGACTGTAATAGGCTTCGGGAGCATATTCTGTATGCAGGAAGCGCTGGAGCAGTTGTTCATACTGGGCAATGGCCTTCTCGGGGTCGTTCAGCTTCTGGGCATATATGTTGGCCAGACGGAACATCGCGTCCTCTACCATCTTCTCAGATTGCTGTATGGCCAGCGTCGTGGAAGGTATGTTCTGCAGGTAGGTCTGCACCTGCGACTGCAGGCGCGCCTGTATGGTTTCCTCTGTTTCGGCTGCAGCTTCGGCCGGCTGCTCCAGCGCTACGGCCTCTTCTTGTCCAGTCGTCTCGCCCCTGCTGCGCAAACGCCAATTGTCCTGCAGCGGCCGGTCTCCCCAGCGGCGCACAAACTCAGAGCGGGCGGTGGCCATGGCCGCTGGATTATCAAAGTAGAAGATGCCCGTGTTGCTGCCGTTCTCAGGTATAGCGGTGTTGTTTCGGTTGGCTAGGGTGGTAGTGTTCTGTTGCCGCTCCTCGCGACGGCTTGTCTTCTGCTGCTCCTGCTGCCGCGCCAGTTCCTGCTGCCGCAGTTCCTCCTCGCGCTGCACCAGGCTCTCTACAAAGGCCAGGCGCTCGGCCTCGCTCATCTGGGCCAGGCGCTGCAGACTGTCCTCTGTTTGTATGGTCAGGTGCTGCTTGGCAAAGTCAGCCAATACATCCCGGCGTTCTGCCAGTGCCTCATATTCAGGCGCCTGCTGCGGGTATACCTGCACGGCGCTGTCGTAGTAGGCTTGCGCCAAATCGTATTTGTTCAGGTTCTCGAAATAGATTCGCCCCGCCTCCAGGTAGGTATAGGCTTTCTGGTTGGGAAGGGAGCCTTGGTTTTTGATGGACTCGTTCAGGTACTCCAGCGCCTTGTCGTAGTTCTGCTGTCGTCGCTCGAACACCGCCATCTCGTAATAGATTTTGTCTCTGTACTCGGTGTTCTTCTCGTCCTTCAGCATTTTCTGGTAATAGCCGGCAATGCGGTCAAGGTCCTGTGCATCTGACAGCTCAGACACCTGCCCCAGGTATAGCCGGCTGAAGAAGCCTAGGTCATAGGGCGGGTTGCGGCGCAGCAGGCGGGTGTACTGCTTGTAGGCCTCCTGGTTCTGACCCTGCTCCTGGTAGAGGCGCGCCAGCGAGAAACGTACCCGCGACTGGTCATCCTTCTTCTCAAAGTTAGGCAGCGATAAGGCCAGGTTCTCCACCATACCGGTCGTGTCGTTCTGCAGCAGGTGGAACTGGGCGCGTGCCAGGTATAGCTCCCGGGCATTATCTTTGTTCAGGCGCTCCTTTCGCAGGAACTCCGATACCTGCTGGGCATTGTCCATCTCCCCCATCTGCATGAACGAGCGCATGAGCCATACCAGCGCCTCATGCTGCACGTGGCGGTCTTTGCCCACGGAGTTCACGTACTTGAATGTTTTGGCCGCATCGGGGAAGTTAAGCTCATAGAAGCGTACCTTGCCGATGAGCAGGTAGCTGTCGTCCACCCACTTGCTGTTCTGGTGGTACTGTATCGGGAAAGAGGCCTTCTTGACTACATCCTCCAAATCGGCTGCATGTGCCTTATAAGTAGTGGAGTCAAGGGGCGGGAAGATGGGGAGTATCCGGTTGTAATCGTATACCGTCTGGTCCTGTATGCTTTTCTCTATGGCGTTGAGCTTCTCCTTGGCCAGGAAATAGCCATTGTAGCGGGCCGTGGTGTTATGGTAGGCCTTGCTCAACGGGTTGTTGCGCTCAGCAGAGCAGCCCGCCAGCAGCAGTCCGGCCAGCACCAGGAGTATGTGAAACGATTGTTTGCTCAAAATATCAGATAATGTGCAGCGTGTGTGTCGGCAGCAGGTTACCAGCCATAGTATTCTATATAACGCCTTCGGTATACGCTTCAGTATTTAGGTATAATCGCGCTTAGGCTGGCCAGAGCAGTTATGCCTCGTACAAAAATACAATAATATGTCAATAATAGAAGAGGCTCCAGATAAAGGCGTATGCTGTGCGCAGAGGCCTGCTATTGAACTATAGAAAAGTTGAAATGGTTTCAGGCGAAGCGTTGCCGGCACACTGGGGAACAGAAGCGGCAGAAATAACAGCTAATTCAGGAGAGGGTGCTGATAACACCATAAAAATGAGTACTTTTGCAGGCCATTGATAAACGTGGAGCATATGCCAGAGCCAGAAGAGCAGAAACCCAAGCGGGAAGATTCCTTTAAGCCCTACTTGAAGTACTCGGGCCTGGCTTTCCAAATGATTGGCGCGCTGGTGCTGGCCGCCTGGGCAGGCATGAAGCTGGACGAGGCGATGGGGAACGAAAACCCCTGGATGACCATACTGTTGCTGGTGGTGGCAGTGGTGGCTTCCATGGTGCTGGTCGTGGTATCTTTAAACAAAAAACAGTAACGAGTGAATTTCATCAGAAACCTATTGATTTTGACAGGCGTGGCGGCCATTGTAATCGGCCTGCTTGCCCATTTCACCGGCAGTGCCCTGTTGCATCCGTTCATCTGGTTCATCCTGGGCTTCTTTGTGGTGATTACGGGTGCCACCTTTTATATAGCGCGCCTGGGTATCAGCTATGACAGCGACAATTTCCAGTTATACTACTTTGGTTCGATGGGCTTCCGGATGATACTGAGCATCGCGGTGATAGTCGTCTACATCTTCCTGTTTCCGGAGAATCAGTTGCAGTTCGTCTTCAATTTCTTTGCGTTATATTTTCTATTTACCGGGTTTGAAATCTACAGCTTATTGGCTAACTTGCGCCCGCATTTGAAAAAGCACAACGAAGTATAGCTTTACTATTTATAAAGGTTGCTTCTAAATCTCTCTTAATGAAGAAGTTATTTATTTTACTGTTTTCCTTCCTGACGATTTCCGCCCATGCGGAGGCTGCAGCGGAAGGCGGCGAGTTCAAGCCAGGCGACATGATTACGCATCACATCGCTGATGATTACAGCTGGCATTTCGCTGATGGTGCAACGCTTTATCTGCCAGTAATCCTGATAGATAACGGCCAACTGAATGTTTTTTCATCCAGCAACTTCTACAACGAGAACCACGAGCTCGTGCCTTACAACGGCTTTGTGCTGGACCACGGGCATATTTACCGTGCCGATGCCTCAGGTGAGCCGGCAGCTGACCAAGCTGGCCTGTTGGATTTCTCTATAACTAAGAACGTGGCCTCTCTCTTCCTTAGTGTGGCGCTGTTGTTTTTGGTGTTCCTTACCATCGCCTCCAGCTATAAGAAGAACCACGGCAAGGCACCTAGAGGTATACAGTCCTTCTTTGAGCCCATCATCATATTTGTCCGCGACGAAATCGCGAAGGCCAACATTGGTCCTAAGTATGAGCGCTACATGCCATACCTGCTCACCATCTTCTTCTTCATCTGGTTCAACAACCTGCTCGGTTTGATGCCAGGTGGTGCTAACCTGACAGGCAATATCGCGGTGACGCTGGTGCTGGCCACTATGACCTTGCTTATCACCGTGTTCAGTGGCAATAAGAGCTACTGGAAGCACATTTTTGCTACGCCTGGTGTGCCGGTATGGCTGGCTCCTATCATGATTCCGGTAGAATTGATTGGTATCATCACCAAGCCGTTCTCCCTGATGGTTCGACTTTTCGCCAACATCACGGCGGGTCACATCATCATCTTGTCCCTGTTCAGCTTGATTTTCATTTTCCAGAGCATCGCAGTGGGTCCATTGAGCGTGGCGTTCGCCACCTTCATGTTCTTCCTAGAACTGTTCGTGGCGCTGCTGCAGGCTTATATCTTCACGCTGCTTTCAGCAATGTACTTCGGTGGCGCAGTAGAGGAGCATGACCACGTAGGAGACCACGGCCACGGAGACGGAGCGCATTAATCAGAATTCCTTTTTTTTAACTATATATAACTATAATTATGTTAGCAATTTTGCTTCAAGCAGTAGCAGCGACAACCGACTTCGGTCTAGCTATCATGGGTGCCGGTATCGGTGCTGGTCTGGTTGCCCTGGGCGCTGGTTTGGGTATCGGTAGAATCGGTGGCTCTGCCATGGAATCTATCGCACGTCAGCCTGAGGCTGGTGGTAAAATCCAGACTGCCATGATTATCGCAGCTGCCCTTATCGAAGGTGTTGCACTCTTCGGTGTGGTTGTTTGCTTGCTAATCTCTTTCAAAGGCTAATCCAGCTTTTGATTAATCTCTCGTCCGGACGCATGGTCCGGACGGAGAGATTAAACCCATAGTTAAATAGTTAAAGCACAACTGGCAGCAATGCCGGTACTAGTAAAAAAAGAACCTAATATTCAAATTCATACAAAATGGAATTAGTAACCCCAGGTGTAGGTTTAATTTTCTGGCAGACGGTGACCTTTATCATCGTGCTGTTCCTGCTCTCCAAATTCGCTTGGAAGCCTATCATGAGTGCGTTGAGTGAGCGTGAGGCATCAATCGAAAAAGCACTGAGCGCTGCCGAGAAGGCGAAGCTTGAAATGCAGGGTTTGAAAGCAGAAAATGAGAAGCTGCTAGCAGAAGCTCGCATGGAGCGCGACAAAATCTTGAAGGAGGCTTCTGATGCAGGCAACGCCATGATTGAAAGTGCTAGAAACAAGGCCAATGAAGAAGGGGGCCGTATGATAGCACAGGCGCGTGAGGCGATTGAGAATGAGAAGCGTGCTGCCATCACAGAAGTGAAAAACATGGCTGCCGCCCTTTCAGTTGATATTGCAGAGCGCATCCTGAGAAAAGAACTGAGCAATCCGCAGGCGCAGCAGGAGCTGGCACAGGATTATATCAGAGAAGTAACGCTTAACTAATTAGTAAACATAGCTGGTGCTGCCCATAGGGTGGTGTCCTGATTATATAAAAGCAAAATGTCAGAAATTAGAGTTGCTTCCAGATACGCAAAGTCACTGATTGAACTGGCGCAGGAGAAAGGGGTGTTGGAGCAGGTGAATGAGGATATGAAGCTCTTCACGAAGGTAGCCTCCCAAAATAGGGACCTGCACCTGCTGCTGCGTAACCCGATAGTGAAGTCAGATAAGAAGATGGCTGTGCTCAACGCAGTGTTCAAGGGCAAGATGAATGACCTGACGCTGGCCTTTTTCAATATCGTAGCACGCAAGAACCGTGAGTCGTTGCTGGAGTTCATCGCAACAGAATTCAAGTCGCAGTACAATGTGTACAAAGGCATCAAAGAAGCCAGTGTGACCACTGCCGTTCCGCTTACGCCGGCCCTGCGCAACGAACTGGGACAGCGCCTGGCCGTTCAGACAGGACACTCCATTGAACTAGAAGAGAAAATTGACCCGTCACTTATAGGAGGCTTTGTGCTCCGTGTTGGCGATCAGCAGATAGACAGCTCTGTGAAGTACAACCTGAACAAGCTGAGAAATAAATTTAAAGACAACCCCTATATCAATAAATTATAATCATGGCAGAAGTAAGACCTGACGAAGTATCAGCCATACTAAGAGAGCAGCTATCAAACTTCCGTTCTGAGGCAGAACTGGAAGAAGTTGGTACAGTGCTGCAAGTGGGTGACGGTGTTGCGCGTATCTATGGCCTCTCCAAAGCACAATCCGGTGAGCTGTTAGAGTTTGAAAACGGACTTCAGGCGCTTGTGCTGAACCTGGAAGAAGACAACGTAGGTGCCGTAATGCTCGGTGACTACAGCGAAATCAAAGAAGGAGCCACTGTAAGAAGAACCAACCGCATCGCCTCTGTACGAGTAGGTGACGGCATCATTGGACGTGTGGTGAACACACTGGGTCAACCAATAGACGGTAGAGGCCCTATCGCTGGAGAGCTGTACGAAATGCCGCTGGAGCGTAAAGCGCCAGGTGTGGTATTCCGCCAGCCGGTAAACGAGCCAATGCAGACAGGTATCAAGGCTATTGACTCCATGATTCCAATAGGCCGTGGCCAGCGTGAACTTATCATCGGTGACCGTCAGACAGGTAAGTCTGCCGTTGCGATTGATACAATCCTGAACCAGCGTGAGTTCTTCGAAAAAGGACAGCCTGTGTTCTGTATATATGTTGCCGTTGGACAGAAAGCATCAACTGTAGCGCAGGTGGTAAAAGCCCTGACGGAAGGTGGTGCGATGGATTACACAGTAGTAGTTGCGGCTTCTGCTTCTGATCCGGCTCCAATGCAGTTCTTTGCGCCATTCACAGGTGCTGCTATCGGTGAGTTCTTCCGTGATACCGGACGTCCTGCACTGGTGGTTTACGATGACCTTTCCAAGCAAGCGGTAGCTTACCGTGAGGTGTCTCTTCTGCTAAGAAGACCTCCAGGGCGTGAAGCATATCCTGGTGACGTATTCTACCTCCACTCCCGTCTGTTAGAGCGTGCTGCGAAAATCAACGCATCTGATGTGATTGCCAGCAACATGAACGACCTGCCAGAGTCCATCCGTCACTTAGTGCGTGGTGGTGGTTCTTTGACGGCGCTTCCAATTATTGAGACACAAGCTGGTGACGTTTCGGCGTATATCCCAACCAACGTAATCTCTATTACAGACGGCCAGATATTCCTGGAGACGAACCTCTTCAACTCAGGTATACGCCCGGCAATTAACGTGGGTATATCAGTATCGCGTGTGGGTGGTAACGCTCAGATTAAAGCGATGAAGAAAGTATCTGGTACGTTGAAGCTGGATCAGGCGCAGTTCCGTGAACTGGAAGCGTTTGCCAAGTTCGGTTCTGACCTGGATGCTGCTACCAAGCTGACGATTGAGCGTGGTCGCCGTAACTTGGAAATCCTGAAGCAGCCGCAGTTCTCTCCGGTGTCAGTAGCAGAGCAGGTAGCCATCATTTACTGCGCTACAAACGGTCTGCTGGACAACGTGCCTGTGAACGAAGTAAGAGCCTTCGAAAAAGACTTCCTGCGTACCATGCGTGCTCAGCACCAGGACACCCTGAATGCGCTGCTGGCTGGTAAACTGGACGACGAGACGACAGGTGTGATTAAGCAGGTAGCCAGAGAGCTTTCTGCTAGATACAAGAAGTAATATTTAGTTATGAGTTAGAGGTTGCAGGAACATCATCCGCAGCCTCTGACTTTATGCTCATAAACAGAATATGGCAAGTTTAAAAGAGGTTAGAAGCCGCATCACATCGGTATCGTCGACACAGCAGATTACCAAAGCTATGAAAATGGTGGCGGCTGCCAAGCTAAGACGTGCTCAGGACAGCATCCTGCGCATGCGCCCTTACGCACAGCGCTTAGGCGGAATACTGACGAACCTGTCTTCGCTGACTGAAGGCTCTGTGACGAACGTTTACTCAGAGAAGCGCGAAGCCAACAGAGTGCTCGTTATTGTGGTGACTTCTGACCGTGGTTTAGCTGGTGCTTTTAACTCTAACATCATCAAAGCCGCTGTCACACTGGCCAACACCAGGTATAGCAGCCAGATGCAGGCAGGCAACGTTACGTTCCTGACCATCGGCCGCAAAGGCAACGAGGCACTCACGAAGAGAGGCTATAAAGTGATAGGCGACTTCACTGGTACTTTCCTCAACCTGTCGTTTGACACGGTGCGTGCGGCAGCTGAACGAGCCATGGCCGGTTTCGTGGCGGGAGAGTTTGACCAGGTAGACCTTATATACAACGAGTTCAAAAACGTGGCTACTCAGATTGTGCGTACGGAGCAGTTCCTTCCAATTGAAGAGAAGCCTGTAGAGGAGACAGCATCTGCGGTTATACCAGACTATACCTTTGAACCGTCTAAAGAGCAAATCATTGAAGAGCTTATACCTAAGTCGCTGAAGATACAGGTATACAAGGCGGTACTCGAGTCAAATGCCTCGGAGCACGGTGCCCGTATGACGGCGATGGATAAGGCGACAGAAAACGCAGGTGAGCTTCTGAAAGAACTGAAACTGACCTACAACAGAACCAGGCAGGCTGCCATTACGAAAGAGATTCTCGAGATTGTGGGTGGCGCCGAAGCTCTGGCTTCAAAATAAGAAGAAAGACTATCATAAATAAAAGCAACGCCCATCAATCCGGTGGGCGTTCTTTTTTGGCACAAACCCCTGATGTTATCCTACTGTTAAATCACGGTAAAAGCTGCGGCATCAGACAGAGCAAGTGGAGTAAGCAGCTTATCTTTGGGGAAACGAGCAAAAGAACATGAGCAACCGAATAATAGCTGGAGCAAGGTCACTTTTGGCCATAGCCATCTTGTTTGTCGTGCAGGCCTGTGTCAGCACAAACAGCACCACTACGGTACAGAAGAGTGAGCAACAGGCTATTCCAGGCGTGGCTTCCAGACCAAAGCTAGTGGTAGGCATAGTGGTAGACCAGATGCGCTATGACTTCCTGTACCGATACTGGGACAAGTATGGCGAGGGCGGCATCAAAAAGTTGGTGACGCAAGGGTTCAATTTCAAGAACAACCATTATAGCTACGTGCCTACCTATACCGGTCCTGGCCATGCCTCGGTGTATACCGGAAGTGTTCCAGCTCTCAATGGCATTATTGGCAACTCCTGGTACGACAGAACCACAGGTTCTACGGTTTACTGCGTAGAGGACAAAACCGTGAAAACGGTAGGCAGTACTTCTGATGCGGGGCTGATGTCGCCGAAGAACCTGCTGACCACTACGATTACTGATGAGCTGCGCCTTTCCAACAACATGCAATCCAAGGTAATCGGCATTGCCCTTAAAGACAGAGGAGCGATACTTCCGGCTGGCCACACCGCCAACGGCGCCTACTGGTTTGACTCCCCATCGGGCAACTGGATTACGAGCACGTTCTACAGCAACGAGCTGCCAAAGTGGGTGCAGGAATTCAATGGACAGAAGCACCCAGACAGGCTGATGAGCGAGGTATGGAACACGCTGTTGCCTATTGAGCAATACACGGAGAGCACAGCCGATGACATGCCCTGGGAGCAGACGCTAAAAGGAGAGGAGCGCCCTGTGTTCCCGCACAACATACCTGCCCTCAAAGGAAAAGACTACGAACTGATTCGCTCTATACCTGCAGGCAACACCATCACGAAAGACTTCGCACTAGCGGCACTACGTGGTGAGAAACTGGGTAAGGGCGATTATACCGATTTTCTGGCTTTGAGCTTCTCTACACCGGACTACACGGGGCATTCCTTTGGGCCAAATTCAATTGAGGTGCAGGACGTATACCTGCGACTGGACAAGGAACTGGAGGAGCTGATAAATGTACTGGAGAAAGAGATAGGCAAAGACAATGTGCTGATTTTCCTTACGGCAGACCATGGCGCAGCCCATGTGCCGGCATACCTGAAGTCTTTGAAACTGCCGGCCGGCGTCGCAAAATCAGGCGTGGTGCGTGATTCAGTGGAGCAGTACCTGGACAAAACATACGGCAATGGCAACTGGGTGGAGCGCTACACCAACCAGCAGGTATACCTGAACCGTAATCAGATTGAGGCTAAGAAAATTGACAGGATAGAGGTACAGGAGAAGGTCGCCAACTATGTGTTGCGCTTCGAAGGCGTGGCCAGAGCCATCACAGCAGATGCCATTCAGCGTGTAGGCTGGACAGGCGGCCTGATGTCGCGATTGGAAAGCGGCTATAACGCGCAACGCTCCGGCGACGTAATTGTGGTGCTGCAGCCCGGCTGGTTTGAAGGCTACGGCAGCGGAGAGCCCAAAGGAACCACCCACGGCTCTTACAGCAATTATGACACGCATGTACCGCTGGTATGGTATGGCTGGCAGGTGAAGCCGGGCGAGAGCTCGGTGGAGACGGCGGTAGCCGATATAGCGCCTACCATCGCCTCCTGGCTCTACATACAGGAGCCAAACGGCAGCGTGGGAAGACCCCTGCAGGAATTGATGAAAAAATAAGTTTACGTGTCGGACCGCATTGGCCGGCACCTGTTTAAGTATATTGAGATATGATGATGGAGAACATTGAGAAAAATAACCCTTGGCATAGCGTGAGCTTCGGTGAAGAGGCCCCTGCGGTAGTGACTGCCATAATCGAGATTCCGAAAGGTTCTAAGGCGAAGTATGAGTTGGACAAAGAGAGCGGGATGCTGAAACTGGACAGAGTGCTTTTCTCTTCGGTGAACTACCCGGCCAACTATGGCTTTATACCTAGAACCTACTGCGACGATAAAGACCCGCTTGACGTGCTGGTGATATGCTCCCTTGAAGTGGTGCCTATGTGCCTGATTGATGCGAAAGTGATTGGCGTGATGCGCATGATTGACAACAACGAAGAGGACGACAAAATCATAGCCGTGGCGAACAACGACATGTCGGTGCGTCACATCAATGACATCTCTGAGTTGCCACCGCATACCTTGCTGGAGATGCGCCGTTTCTTTGAAGACTATAAGAAACTGGAGCACAAAGAGGTGATTGTGGAGCAGTTCCTGGGTCGTGAGCCGGCTTATGAAATCATAAGACAGAGCATTGAGCTGTACAATGCCACCTTTGGAGTGCCGCAGCAGAACAACTTGATTTAACACATTACTTTTCCTGTGAAGCCTGACGTAGCGTTATACCTGCATCAGGCTTTTCTCATTTATAGGCCAAGCGATTTGAATGCGGCTCCAGGAGTTCCGTACTTGCAAAGGAAGATGGAAAACAGACAGACTATAGCGCGTAGCAAAAGCACCCTCCTGACCTACACCAGGCAGGGAGTGGAGGCCTTGCTGTACAGCAGTGTGTTCATCTCCGCCTGCGCCTTCTGCCTGACCATCGAGACATACCTGCTCACAGGAACTGAGGTCTCCATACCTATGGCGATTTTCGTTTTTCTGGCGACCCTCTTCACCTATAACCTGAGCAGCGTATACCAGGTGCTGCGCCGCAGCACTAAAAAAAGAGAAAGGCAATCGTTGCCGTGGTCGCTCCGCAACAGGGAGGCGCTGGCACTACTGGGTATAACCAGCCTGGTAGGGGCGGTTGTGCTCTATTTTGTGTACGGGCTACGGGTAGACTTCTGGTTTGTGCTCCTGCTGGCCCTGATATCGGTAGGGTATACGGTGCCGCTGCTTTACCAACAGAAGCGGGCTAAGCCGCTGCGGAGCGTGCCGCTGCTGAAGGTGTTTCTAATTGCCATTGTGTGGTCGGCGGTGACGGTGCTTTTTCCGCTGGTGGATGCCGGCGTGGAGGTATGGCAACAGTCGGTGCTGCTGCTTTGGCTGCGACGGATGCTGTTCATCCTGGCCCTGGCGCTGCTCTTCGATATACGGGACTATACCTATGACCGCAACACGCGTACCCTTACTTTCCCCGGACTTATCGGGGAAGGCTACACCCGGCTGCTGTCGTTGCTGCTGCTGCTGTTCTACCTGTTGCTGGCTATTACCATGGAGCGGGATGGGGTGCTGGTGAGCCTGGTGAGCAGCGCCGTGGTGGCAGGCCTGGTGGTGTGGAACGCCTCTGAGAACAAACCCCGGATTTACTACGCTTTGCTGGCAGATGGCGCCATGCTGGTGCATTTCGCCTTCGTTTACCTGGCCACCTCCTGATGGCAGGTCAGGTGCTGGAATGCCCTCGGCAGGTGGTCTACTACGTCTGAAGCAATCAAGGCGATTTCCCCTACCGATACCTTGGCCAAATCTCCGGCCAAACCGTGCACATACACACCCAAAAGACAGGCTTCTTTCAAGGTATACTGTTGTGCCACCAGCGCCGTGATAACGCCCGTCAATACATCGCCTGTGCCCCCTGTCGCCATACCTGCGTTGCCGGTTGTGTTGAAGTAGATATCACCTTCCGGGCAGCAGATGGCGGAGTGGCTTCCTTTCAGCACGACATAGCAGCGGTATACCCGACAGAATTCCCGCATTTCCTCCAGGCGGTCGTACTCATTCTTGGTTTTGCCGACCAGGCGTTCAAATTCTTTCGGGTGTGGCGTGAAGATGACTTTGTCCGGAGGGAGTTGCGCCTTCAGTTTCTCGCTGCTGGCGATGAGGTTGATGGCGTCTGCATCCAGCACCAGGGGATGCTCCGCTGTAGCCAGCAACTGGCCCAGCAGCGTCTTCGTCACCCGCTCCGTCCCAATGCCAGGTCCCACTCCGATAGCAGTGTACCGTTCCATCTCTTCGGGAAGAGCAGACAAGTGCCTCCGGTTAGAGTCGGGAAGCAGCATGGCTTCCGGCACTGCCGTCTGCAGCACATCGTAGCCGATGCTGGGTGCCTGCACCGTGAGCAGCCCCACGCCGCTCCGCAGGCAAGCTCTGGAAGCCAATACAGCAGCCCCTATCTTGCCGTACCCGCCGCAAAGCAAAAGTGCGTGTCCGTAGGTGCCTTTGTGGGAGAACTTTCCGCGAGGCTTCAGCAGCCGCTGCACCTCTTCTTGTGTGGTATAGAAGTGGTTTGTCTTCGCTTGCTGGATGTAAGCCGGGCTGAGGCCAATCGGCACCACGTGCCACTCTCCTACATATTTCTCATGTTGAGGCAGAAAGAAAGCAAGCTTGGGCAACTCAAAGCTGACGGTATAATTTGCCTGCACAATAGCCCCTTCGGCAGGAGTCTGTTTGTCTGAATAGAGGCCGGAAGGTAAATCAATGGCAACCACGCAGGCCTCACTCGCATGGATGCTGGCAATTACTTCGGCAAAGAGCCCTGCAACCGGACGCGCTAAGCCCGTTCCGAATAAGGCATCCACCACACAAGTATCAGCAGGTATAGCCGGTAGGTCAGCGCTTGTTTTGATAGATTGCTGCTTTACCTCCTCCGGAAGCCGCTCTAGGTTAATTTGAAAGTCCGGTGAGGTTTTGGCATCACTACCCACTAGGTATACCTGCACATCGTACAGGCGCTGGTGCAGCAGGCGAGCCACTACCAACCCGTCGCCGCCGTTGTTGCCCGGGCCGCAGAAAATCCATACCGGATGCTGTGTCGTGAACTTGTTCTCAAACCAGCCCGCGAACGCCCTTCCTGCCCGTTCCATCAGGTCGACTGAGGCAATGCCTTCCTCGCGTATGGTCTGTGCATCGGCTTCTCTGGTTTGTATAGCGGATAAGATTTTCATATTGATTTTTATACTTTATAAACCAGAGTTAGTTGTAGGCGGTGATGCCGTCTCACATTCGTATAAAGGGAGTTTCTTTATGTTATCTGTTTTTGCTTTGTAGGGGTGGCTTTTGCTTCTTGCCCGCTGAGTCGCTTCGTAGCTTGCCCTGGCCGGGCGGGCCTTACTTTTTTCCTTGATGAAAATCGAGGGCCCCTACCCCCAAAGTAGGCAAAAAAATCAAGACGCTTTTGAACTCGCTGACCGCTCGAACAAAAAATCGTCATTATTGCACCTGGCTCAGGCCGCTGCTGCGTGGCCTAGGTTGTAAGTATGACTTGCTATACCTGTCACTCCGTTCTCCTATTATTCCACCCGTCTCTGTCATTCCGACGAAAGGAGGAATCTGTTACCACAGCCACCGCCGGTGCGAGCGCAGCGGGAACCGGCGGTGAAAGATGCGAGCTATTCAGCACCTTGGTTGTTCCTCTGTTCCCTTCCCCTCACAAAAGCCGCATCTGCGCTGGCGCTGGATGTTCGGCCCGTAGGACGTGAGATTCCTCCTTTCGTCGGAATGACAGGATGGGATACTCATGCCTTCCAAGACTCATGCAGGAGATTCACCTCCTCGGAGGGGCAGGTGTGGTTGGATTTGGAACTGCCCCTACCCCCCTTGAGAGGGGGTAGGGGGTAAAGTGAGCATGAGAATTCAGAGGCTGACTCTACAACACCTACACCTTCCGACTGTAACGGCAGAAGAGTCCCCCTTCGAAGGGGGCAGGGGGATGTTCATGACTGCGGACTCTCCTCCCAAGTAGGGAATCAGGTATAGCTGCGTAGAGACAGTCTGGAGCTATATGAAACTTACCAACTTCTCAACTCAAAAAGCCAGCGTCGCCGTCAATTTGATTTTGAGGTTGTCCTTTGCCTTTGGCAGGGCATAGGGGCCGTAGCGGTAGAAAGCGCCGATGCCTATACCGGAGAAGGCAGAGCTGATGACATTGTTGAGCAGCAGGCCCGACTCGAAGAAGCCTTTGCGCATGTTGCCGTACTCTAGCGGAAGCAGGTCAGGGACGGGTTGCTTCAGGTCGCCGATGCCGATGTTCTGGGCCAGAACGATATCTGGATGGAAGAGCTTGGTGCGCAGCAGGCGCTTGCCCAGGTTCTGGCGCAGAAACAGGGCGGCGTAGCGGTCAGAGAAGAACTCATACGGGCGCATCGTCTCGAAACCCTCTCCTGCATACACAA
The DNA here is from genome assembly GCF_000373265.1 of Pontibacter roseus DSM 17521. Taxonomy (GTDB): domain Bacteria; phylum Bacteroidota; class Bacteroidia; order Cytophagales; family Hymenobacteraceae; genus Pontibacter; species Pontibacter roseus. Next base: position 52,895 of record NZ_KB890761.1, on the reverse strand, counting down.
TGTAGTTGGAGCTGTAGCTGCCGTAACCGTTATAAAGGCTTACAAAAGGCGCATCGCCGTGCACCCATCCCCCTGCCAATACGACCTGCGTCTCGCCGAGGCTGCGCTGCCGGAAGGTGCCCTCTGCACGCAAATCAACTTTGTTATAGGTATAACCATCGCTGTCCAGTCCGTCAATGCCCTGGGTATACTGTAGCCAGAGCACTGGGAAAGGCGTGGCCAGCGGCATGGTCTGGTTGAAGAGCTGCATGTATTGTTCGCCATAAGCGAATCGCATCCCCACCGTCGCCTCCGAGATGTTGAACACCGGGCTTTGCACTTCCGGCTCGGGAGAGAAGAAAGGCAATGTGGGGCGCCGCTGCTCATGGCGGAGCGCGGCCTGCAGTTGCACATACCTGAGCAAACGGCCACTAAGCGCGACACTGCCCTGGGTGGTGTAGTCCAGGTATGGGAGGAGGGCCGGACGCAGGTTGCTGAGCAAACCACGCTGCAGGAAGGGCAACCGGCGGCCTCCCGGCTCTTCCACATCCTCGGCATAGAGCACCGAGAGCGTCAACTCCGATGGCTTGTGCAGTTTCAGCGCTACGTCCGCGCCGTATTTGTGCTCCTTGTCGCGCAGGCCGTAGCCCCAGTAGCCTCCCACCGTAAAGTGCTCCGACAGCAGTGCATTGGTGTGGGCTCCTATACCCAGGCGCAGCCCCTCAAACCGGCTCACGCGGAACAGGCGGTTCAAATCGAGGCTCAGAAGGCCAATGGGCAGCTGCTTCGCCACCAGGAATTCCATGGTGCGGATGGTGCGGTCTAGTTTCTGCTCCCGGCCCACGCTGTCGAGACGCTGGTACGTAATCTGCTCTTTGGCTGTGAGTGAGTCAGGGCGATGCTGCTCCCATACCTGCTCGGGCTGCCGTCCGGCAAAAGGGCTCTGCTCCAGTGTAATGATGCCAAAGTCGCTCTTCCGCAAATTGGGGTTTAGTTTCACGTTGGTGATATAGGTGCGAATATGCGCGTAAGGCTGGTGCCCCCGCATGTAAATCTGCTGCACCGTGAGCTCCACATCCAACTCCGACGGAAACCACTGCGCATCATTAACCTTCACAAACTGCTGTTGCAGCTTCAGCCCGCGCTTCTCATCGGCCGGTGACTCGGCTATCACGTTCTGCACCGCCCAGCCGTCGCTGTTGATGTAGAGCAGACCTTTCAGGCCATCGAAATTCTTGCCAGGCTGTGGCGCGTACGAGATGATAAAGACGGTATCCTGGCCTACCACAGTCGTCTCCTGCAGCACAAAATCATAGCGCCGAATGCTGCCATTGCTCAGGGGACTGAGGTAGCGCTTGCCGAAAAACACAGGCATGTCTTCATACACCGAAAACTCCCGGGCCTCAGCGGCGACCACCCCAAAGCTCGGTTGCTGCAGCCCGGAAACACGTGTGGCCAGTATGGTCTCCTTGGAGAAGTTAGGGCTGAGGTGGGCATAGTCAGTGATGCTTTCCATCAGGAAGAGGTGCTGCTTGGCCAGCAGGTCGCGCATGTTCAGGTAAGAGGAATCCTGCTCCGAGAGGCTGAGCGTATCACTCAAATCCAGGTCATCGGGGGCAGTGGCGGTCAGGATGAACTTGTTGTAGGTGCGGTAGGTATAGGCGGGGATGTTGTCTAAGCGGTGGCGCTCCCGGTTTTGGTTTGCCAGTCGGATGATGCGGTGCGCCGGGTTGATGCCCGAGCGGATGACCACCTCGCGCAGCTGCGCCGGCGCCGGGTATAGCAACACATCCAGCTGCGAAACAGAATCGGGTAGAAGCGTTTGTGGGGCATAGCCTACATAACTGAAGCGCAGGCTGGTGATGGGGCTGCTGTGCCGGAGCTGGTACTGCCCATCCAGGTTGGTAGTGGTGCCGGCCTCGCCGCCATTTACCACGATGCTCACAAATGGCAGCTTTTCCCGATTGTTGCCATCGCGCACGGTGCCTTGCATCGCGTATACCTGGGCGGTGGCCAAAGTAGGCAGAAAAAGGCACAGCAGGAGCAACAGGCGGGGTAGAGACATAACGTAAATATATAAAAAAGAATTGGCGCCCCTCCAGTTGCTGGAGAGGCGCCAATGTTTACTTTACAGAATGGGGTAAGGTTAGAACCGGAGCGACATGCCCAAGCCGGGCTGGCCTGTCGGAAGCACCACCGGCACTACTGTGGTATTGTAGCCTTTGTCCTGGAAAAGCTTGTCGTGCAGCCAGTATACCGTGTTCACAGACAGAATGCCTACACCGGCACCGGCCAGCACATCGGCCATCCAATGCTTGTTGTTCATGACGCGCAGCACGCCAGTGGCGCCCGCCAAGGTATAGCTGCCTACACTTATCCAGGGGCTCTTGTGCCGGAACTCCTTGTCCACTACCGTAGCAATGGTAAAGGCATACGCCGTGTGGCCGGATGGGAATGCGTGGTCTTCGCCGTTGGGGCGGTCGATGTTCGTAATTTTCTTCATGGGCCACACAATGGCCGAGGTCAACGCGCCCGATGCCAACAACAGGGCTGTCTGGCGCGGCATCTCGTGGCGGTTCTGGGACGAGAAGGCGTTGAAGCCATACATGTAGGCCACCGGCAGGAACATCAGGTAGTCATCTACCTTAGTGCTGAAATTGGGGGCGGTCCTGTGGCGGAGGTCGCGGGCATCGTGACTGCTGTAGAAGCCATTGTCCTGCATGGTATAGACGCCAGCGCCAATGAGGGCAGCGGCAGGCAGCACGGCACGCATAAGGTAGCGCTTGTTGTTGCCTTCCTGTAGCTGTGACTTCGTGAATGGCTTTTTCTGGCCAGGATAGATGGTGTCGGCAGGTATGGTGACCAGCGTCCGGACAGTGTCGTGCAGCTCAACGGCTGGTGTGCCGGAAGGAAGGAAATCAGTGGTGTCAGGTATAGCGGGGGCACTAGCGCCAAGGGGTTGCGGCAGGTACTGCGCCTGCATCTGGGCCATAACCGGGCTTGCCAGCACACTCATCCACAGCAAGTGCACCGTCAGGATTTTCGATAGTTTCAAGTCGTTTGAAAGGCTTTAGATGAAAGATATCTTACTAAACCCTCTGACCATAAAAATCGTGCCGTAGCAGCCTAGGTTTTTGCTGCCGCTATCGGTCCAGCTCGCCCAACACAATGTCTACAGAGCCCACAATGGCAATCAAATCGGCCACCATGCAGCCTTTGGCGATTTCGTGCAGCACCGACAGATTGGAGAAACAAGGGGAGCGGCCGTGGCAGCGGAAAGGCACATCACTGCGGTCGGTGGTGCGGAAAAAGTAGCCCAGTTCGCCACGTGGCGTTTCGCCCCGGAAGTAAAGTTCCTGCGTGCCCGTCATGCGCATCTTTTTGGGACAGGCTGCCTGTGGGTCAAAGTCTGGGGTACGTTTGTGCTCGCCCAGCAGCTTGTCCAGGCACTGGCTGATAATCTTCACCGACTCACGGCACTCCAGCGCCCGCACGTAGTTGCGGTCCCAACAATCGCCGGTGGTACCCATAGTTCCCTCGCCTATGGGTACCTCAAACTCCAACTCCGGGTATACGCTGTAGCCATCGACGCGGCGCAGGTCGTGGCGCAGGCCGGAGCCACGTAGCATGGGGCCGGAGCAGCCGTAGTTGATGGCCACATCCAGGGGCAGGATGCCTACGTTGGCGGTGCGGTCAATGAATATCTTGTTGGTGAGCAGGATGGTGTCGAGCTCGTCCAGCTTGGGCTGCAGGTAGTGGATGAACTCGCGGCAGCGCTCCTCAAAGCCAATGGGCAAATCATAGTATAGGCCGCCCACCCAGATGTAGTTGTACAGCATGCGGGCCCCGCTGGTCCACTCCAACAGGCGCTGTATGTGCTCGCGGTCGCGCAGCAGCCACAGGAAAGGCGTAAACGCCCCAATGTCGATGGCATAGGTGCCAATAGCCAGGAAGTGGGAGGCGATGCGGTTGAGCTCCGTCACCAGCACCCGGATGTACTCTACCCGCTTCGGTATCTGGTCGGTGATGCCTAGCAGTTTCTCCACGCCCATACACCACACATGTTCTGAGTTCATGGCGGCCAGGTAGTCCATGCGGTCCACATAGGGGATGGCCTGGTTGTAAGCCATGCTCTCGGCGTGCTTCTCGAAGCAGCGGTGCAGGTAGCCCACGTGCGGTGCCACATCAGTGATGATTTCCCCATCCGTCACCACCTCCAGGCGCAGCACGCCGTGCGTACTGGGGTGCTGCGGGCCCATATTCACAATCATCTCGCCGGCCTGCAGGTTGTCCAGGCTGAACTTGTTCGGCTCCGATTGCAGCAGGTAGTTTCTGTGGAGTGTGGACACGGGTTTGGGAACTAGCTGTTAAGGTCTGTGTGAAGCAAAGTTCGGAAAATTAAGGGAATTAAACAGCGGTTTGTCAGCAGGATAGGAGGAACACATTTAGATAAGACTGATTCTTAATTCAAGAATTAGTATATAGTATATTCGTTAATGCAGTTACGGTTATCTGTCAATTTCGACAATAAACCGTATGTTTATTCCTGTTATCCAGTAGTTAGGGGTAATAACAAATAGATGAAAATTTTAGGAGACATCAGGTTCTTGATTGTAACAGTTTCTATTATTGTAGCTGTGGCAATTCTTTATTTTGCTTTTGCGCCTACACCTGAAGTTAGCCTTAGAAAAGACATTAATAAAAATCCTGAAAAATATCAGAGAATAGTTCAGGCTGTATTTGAACATAAAAACCAGTTACCATCAGGCAAGTTGGTAGATTATAAAAGAATACCAGCCACTCTTAGAAATGAATTAGACAAGGTAAATATTAATCAAGACCTACATTACATTTCCGTTAGAAATGCTCCTGAATGTGACGTAGTCAACATCAAATTAATCTATGGGAAATATGAAGTTGATTATACCCCTTGCCCTGATACTGTAATAACTCAAGAAGGTGATTATTATAAAAATGGGTTTATTGAAGTGTGGACAATCAATGAGCATTGGAGTGTCATGCTGGATAGTGATTTCATATAAAAAATTAAAACCCCTAACCAAGTACATGAGCAAAGCTGCGGCTGCGCCTTGCCCACCTCATGTACAAGCCGTTAGAAATCAGAAGCAAGTTAATGCCAGGTATAAATCACAGCATATGTCCATAACAAGCGAGTCGGAGTTGGAAGGGATGCAAAAGGTTAGCGAAGCGGTAGCCTATGCACTCAACAAAATGAGGCAGTACGCCCAGCCTGGAATGACCACAAACGAGCTGGATGAGTATGGAGGGAAAATACTTGCTGGATTCGGGGCTCAGTCAGCACCCCGCCTGACGTATGGTTTCCCGGGTTGGACCTGCATCAGTGTCGACAATGAATTCTGCCACGGTATCCCGTCAAATAAGCGGATATTGAAGGAGGGGGATTTGATAAACATTGATGTTTCTGCGGAGCTCAATGGCTTTTGGGCCGATAATGGAGGCTCGTTCGTCATTGGTGCTGACATCCACCAGCATCAGAAACTGGTCGACGCATCAAAGGAAATACTCCGGAAAGCCATTCATTCTATCAAAGGAGGTGTGAGAATAGCAGACATCGGCAACCTGATAGAAACAGAAGCTAAGAAGAGAGGCTACCGGGTGATAAAGAACTTGGGCGGCCACGGCATTGGCAGAAGCCTGCACGAGCAACCGGACGAACTGCTCAACTACAGAAACAGACATGACCAGAGGCGGTTCAGGAAAAACTCAGTGGTTGCCATCGAGACATTCATTTCCACCACATCAACCTATACCAAAGAACTGAGTGACGGATGGACGCTGGTCGGAAACAATGGAGGCTACATGGCGCAGCACGAACACACGCTTGTGGTAACCGATGGAGAGCCACTCATCCTGACTGAGAACAACGGTATTTTTGATTAGCCACCAAGCCGAGAAACTAAGCCCAAACTGCTGACATGCTACAAACGCCAGCCCAGGGCCCACTTACACAAGGCCGTTGAGCCAAATGCTTGAAATGAAAAAACGCGTGATAACCCTACTGTTGGCCGTATTGGTATTTGGTCTGGTTGCCCTGTTTACCTTATACCAGGTTCTTAGAATGTATGGTTGTGTGGAAGGAGGAGGAACTTGGAGTTGGGCAAAGCTTACGTGTACGCCCTATCAAGACCTGCCACAGTAACCTGTATTCCCGCTACCCCGCCTGTGTGAGCCTTTTCATGCCCTATACATTTTAGCTAGTCGTGGTGGTACTTCTCGCCCCTCAGGATGGTGAAGCCGCGGTAAAGCTGCTCGGTGAAGAAGAGACGGACCATCTGGTGGGAGAAAGTCATCTCAGAAAGGGAGATTTTGTCGTTGGCCCGCTGGTACACGGCAGCAGAGAAACCAAAGGCGCCGCCGATGACGAAAACCAGGTTGGTAGTGACGGCATTGAGCTTTTTCTGGAGGAAACTGGCGAACTCAGAGGAGGTAAATGTCTTGCCTTTCTCATCGAGCAGGATGAGGTGGTCGCCCTCCTGCACCTTCTGCAGAATCAGTTTCCCCTCGGCCTCCTTCAGGTTGTCCGCTGTGAACTTGCCGCCCTGCTTGATGTCAGGAATGATGATGAACTCGACAGGGTGGTAATGCTTGAGCCTCTTGAGGTATTTTTCTATACCTTCCTCCAGGAACTTCTCGTCAGTTTTCCCTATCGCAATGAGTTTGATTTTCATCTGATGCTATACCTGCTTTTTCGGCAATATCGGCTTATACAGGAGTTTTTGCAACAGCGCCGCTGAAATGGAACAGTTGAATGCTAGCCGGAAGCCCAACAACAGGTATAGCAGCCTGCCCTAGCTTGGCTTCTCGCGCTTGTCTGAAAACGGGGTAGGTATACCTGTCAGTTGCACAGGCTCGCCCCGGAAGCCGCTGTTCTCGTTGTGGTTGTCGTAGGGAACCTTGATGCCGTGGTAGTAGTCCTGCAGCTTGTAATCTTTGCGGAGCGGGTGGCCCTCCCAGTCGGCGGAGCAGAGGATGCGGCGCATGTCGGGGTGGTCTTTGAACAGGATGCCCACCAAATCGAAAATCTCCCGCTCATGCCAGTCGGCGGTGCGCCAGATATGGCTTACGGTCGGCACCACAGGTATAGGTTCTCCTTCCGCGTTGCGTGGCACGATGACCTTGAGCATCAGGGAGTGGTCGTAAGGTATAGAATAGAGGTTGTAGGCCACCTCCATGGTGCCGGCCTCCGGGCCGTTGTCTATACCTGTCACGCAGGCGAGAAAGTCGAAGTAGGTCCGCTCGTTGTCGTGCAGCTCCAGGCATACCTCCGCCAGGCGCTCTGTCTGGAGCACCAGGTAGGGTTGCAGGTTGTCAGGCTTTTCGGAGACGATTGCCTCCTGCCCAAACTGCGCTACTATGAAATCCTTTAGCTCCTCAAACGACACGGCTTTTGAATTATGATTTATTAATTAGGTATGGGAAGTCGGCTCTTCTACTGATGTGTCAGCATCGGCGATTGGCTGCTCCTGTTGTTGCGCCCGTTTCGCCATGATTTGCTGCACGGCCCGCGGTGCGCGTATGGTCTCTTTGCGGATGATTTCCTGCAGGCGCAGGAAGCCGCCAATCAGCGCCTCCGGCCTGGGCGGGCAACCCGGTACGTACACATCCACGGGTATGACGCGGTCTACGCCCTTCACCACATGGTAGCCGTGCTCCCAATAGGGTCCGCCGCAGTTGGAGCAGCTGCCCATGGAAATCACATAGCGCGGCTCCGGCATCTGCTCGTAGAGGCGGCGCACGCGGTCAGCCATCTTGAACGTGACGGTTCCTGCCACAATCATCACATCGGACTGGCGCGGCGAGGCACGCGGAATGATGCCGAAGCGGTCCAAGTCATACCCGGAGGCGTAGGCGCCCATCATCTCAATGGCGCAGCAGGCTAAGCCAAAACCCATCGGGAACAGCGAGGTCAGTCGTGCCCAGTTGAGCAGGTCATCCAGCTTGGTGATAATCACACCGCCTTCTCCGGTTTTGTCTTGTGTAATGTTCAAATGTGGAATGATGAGTTAGAAACTATGTATTATGAATGGCAGCGAAATTAATCCCTTTTCTCTTCCATGTTCTTCATCAGAACTTATTTCCTCACTTCGTACTTCCGCTCGTTTACACGTTGGTATACGTTCATCGGTATTTTGGAGCGGCTCTGCGGCACCACGGGTTTCGGCTTTATCCAGTCGAGGTGGCCTTTCGCCCAGGCATAGGCCAGGCCCAGCACCAGCACGCCAATGAAGATGAACATCTCAATCAGGGCAAACCAACCCCACACGCCATCGGTCGCCTCTATCAGGTCGCGCCGGCCAAACACGGTAGCCCACGGAAACAGGAACGCCAGTTCCACGTCGAAGATGATGAAGATGAGCGCCACCACGTAAAAGCGCGGATTGAACTGCACCCAAGAGTTGCCAATCGGCTCCTCCCCCGACTCATAGGTCGTCAGCTTCTCTGGGTTCGGGCGGCTGGGGCGTATCAGCTTAGCGGTAAACAGACCGATGACCACGAAAATAGCGCCGCCTATCAGGAAGAGCAGGATGGTTCCGAAGTCAGAGAGGTAGGTTTCCGCCATAGCGTTGTAGCTGTTTCACACAAATTTAAGATAAAATCACGGGATTTACTTGATGTGGATGTAACGGGTACGAATCAGGTTATTGCCTGATAGCTTGGTGCTGGTTTGCTGCGTAGCTACTATGATTGCTGCTTGCAAGCTGAGTTGTTTCATAGCCTCGCCTGGCCGGCGGGGCCTCACTTTTTGTCTTGACACAAAAAGTAAGCAAAAAAGTCAAGACGCTCCAAACTCGCTGACCGCTCGAACAGTGGAGCGTCGTTTGGTGCACCTGGCAGTTTCTATACCTTCGTAGCCGCTGTTGTAAGTATGCTTTTCTATACCTGTCGGCTATACCTATACCAATATTGTCATTCCGACGAAAGGAGGAATCTGTTACCCTGATTGCCGCCGGTCAAGCGCAGCGGGAACCGGCGGTGGAAAATGAGAGTCGGTCTGCACCTGGCGTTTTCCTCTGTTTCCTCTTTCACCGTCTGTATAAAGGCCGCATCTGCGCTGGCGCTAGATATGCGGCCGGAAGTGTATAAGATTTCTCCTCTCGTCGAAATGACAGAAATAATAAAGAATGACAGTTAGTGCAGGAGGAGCCCCTCTTCGAAGAGATAAGGGGTATCAACCGTTCCCGACTCCCCTGTGGGTATAGCGCAGCAGCATCGGCATCGGCCAAGAAGAAACCTTCTCTAGGCTGGCACCAAAGCAACATTTCCCTACCCATCCCTGTAACACATAAGACAAATAAAGCCCCATACCCATGCTCACCGGACGCGTCAATGCACCAGAAATTAATACTTCCCACGGCTGGCTCAACACCGACCGTGCCTGGTCCATCAAAGACTTCAGGGGCAAAATCGTGCTGCTGGATTTCTGGACTCTCGGCTGCATCAACTGCCAGCACATAGTGCCGGACCTGGAGCGGCTGGAAGAGGAATTTTCCGAAGTGCTGGTGGTCATCGGTGTACATTCGGCCAAGTTCGATGCCGAGAAGCAGAGCGAGACAATCCTGCAGGCCATGCAGAAATTCGGAATAAAGCACCCTGTGGTGAACGATGCGGATATGGAGGTATGGGACCAATACGGGGTAAAAGCCTGGCCCACCACAGTGCTCATCGACCCGAACGGGAAGGTGGTAGGGCAGCATGCCGGCGAAGGCGTGTATGACACGGTGCGGCCGTACATCCAGAAGATGCGGGAAGAGTTCAAGGGAGAACTGAGCCGGGAACCACTAGACTTTCACGTGGAGCAGCCAGCGGAGGCAGTGCTCAGTTTCCCTTCCAAGCTCATCAACGATGGCGAAGGCAACCTATACCTGTCTGACAGCGGGCACCACCGCATCCTCAAACTTAACCAGGAGGGGCAGGTGCTGGAGGTGATTGGCAGCGGGGAACGTGGTTTCCGCAACGGCGGGTATGGCGACGCTACTTTCAATGAGCCGCATGGCTTGGCGCTGCACGACAGTGTGCTCTATGTAGCCGATGCCAAAAACAACGCCATCCGGAAGGTGGACCTCCAGCACCGGATGGTCAGCACGGCCGCCGGCACCGGAGAGTTAGACTACTATTTTTATGAAGACAGTCTCGATGAATCCGTAAGCCCCAACAGCCCCTGGGACCTACTCCTTTATGGCCAAAGTCTGTTTATTGCCAGTGCCGGCAACCACCAGCTACTGCGCATGGACCTGGAGACGGAGCAGGTATACCGGTTTGCCGGCAACGGACGTGAGGCGCTCATGGACGGTCCACTGCGCGATGCTGCGTTCAACCAGCCCAGCGGATTGGGTATCAATGGTGATGTACTATACGTGGCTGATGCCGAGGCCAGTGCCATACGCACCGTGAACGTGACAACCGGTATGGTGCTCACGCCACTCGGCCGTGGCCTCTTCGACTTCGGTGACGTAGACGGCGACGCAGACGATGCGCTGCTGCAGCATTGCGTAGGGCTAACCATCATCGACAGCGACGTGTACATCGCCGACACCTACAACGGCAAGGTGAAGGTGCTGGACATGGAGCGGCGGCGCGTACGCACCCTGACCGACGGTCTCAGCGAACCTAACGACGTGCATTTCCTGAACGGCCAGCTCTGGGTGACCAGCACCAACAGCCACCAGCTCTTCAAAGTGGACCTGCATTCAGGAGAAAAGCAGGAGGTGGTGGTGAAGTTAGGAAGCCCAAAAGGTATGAATTAGAAGGTTATACCTCCACCCGCTGCTCAATCAACTGCATGCGCAGCCTTTGGAAAAACCGGAGCGTCACCTGGAAAATCGGGCTCATGATAAAGGTATAGAAGAAGGTCGCAATGAAAATCGGCCCTCCCAGCACATAGCCTATCGCCAGTATGACACACTCCACCAGGATGCGGGTGCGGCTCACAGAGAGCTTTACCCTCTCCGACACAGCCAGCATAAAGCCATCGCGCGGGCCAGCGCCCACACCGCCCGCCACGTACATGCCACCGGCTATACCTGCAATGATGACCGAGCAGGCCAGGTTGATGTAGTCGAACGGCGTGTTGGTAGCCGAGGGAGGTATGTCGAGCCACAGGAACATGTCCATGAACGGGCCTACCAGCAAGGCGTTCAGGAAAGTGCCGATGTTGATGTATTTGCGGTTAACGAACCAGGACACAGCCACAAAAAACAGCCCCACGATGGCGCTCCAGGTGCCGATGGTGAAGCCTAGTTTCTGAAACAAAGCCACGTTGAGCACCTCCCATGGGTGAAGGCCCAGGTACTGCACCTTCACGGCCAGAGCGTTGGCAAAGCCGAACAACAGCAGGCCCAAAAAGAAAAAACTATAACTAACTACTTTCTCGCGCATACTATATTAGGTCCCTTTAAGAGCGGGACAACCCTCAGAACAAACCGGGGCGCAAGAAAGTTAATTCCGGGCTAATAAGCCTGAAAATAAGCGCGACGGTGCAGATAACCTCACCCGATTATAGAGCCACTCGCCTGCTCTTGCAGCTGCTGCTTCACCCGTAGGGCCTGCTGCACGTGGCGCTCCTGGTGCAACACCACAAACTCCAGCGCCTCCCCGATGCGCAGCTTCAGCAGCCGGAAGAACTCTATAGGTATAGCCCTCCGGTTAAGGTCAACAGAATGGGCTCTGTCGAGCAACTGCAGCAACTCCGACTGGTGGCGCAGGAATTCCTGTATTGCCCCGGGGCCCAGCTGGCTGTTGTGGGGGTTCATGTGTTTTATTGTTTTGCTCTTCTTGCCATTGCCAGGCCGCACCACATCCAACGATTTCTTTCCGAGCCAACTGTAGCGGATGGGCTGCTGGTCTGTTGTGACCGGACTGCGATGTATGGCTTTGGCCAAAGCGGGGTTGTAGTAGCGGCTGTAGCGGTTCAGGTGTTCCAGGCACTCCAGTATGCTCCAGCTATCGGGGCCAGGCTTGTGGTTGAGCAGGGGCAGGTCCAGCGCCGAGAACTCGATTGTCACAATCTGTTGCAGGCGGCTGGTGGCTTGGGCGAGTTGCGTTATGGTACTGGGCATGGCGGTTCCGTTTTATCCTGTAAAGCCAAAGGCATGGGTCATGCTGATGAATTGAGTCAGGCGCACAGGTGGCGGCTCGCTTCGTCTACCAGCTTCATCCCCATACGTTTGCCAGGTATAGCTATAGGTAAATCTAAGATTTTTTTGTAGATTCAGCTTCTGAAGACAAATATACCTAGCATATGAGAAAGACGGTACTACGATTTGCTTTGACCGTGCTTGCCTGCGGTTTCTTCTGCCTGGATGCCGCCGCGCAGTACACCCACACCAACGACATGGAAGGCCGTGCCGTGCATGAGTACAACACCATCAGCATGGACGGCTCGCCCTATCTGTACACGGATTGGGCGAAGGGAAGCATCACCCTCAGCAACGGCACCATCTACCAGGGCGTGAATATGATGTACGACCAGGTGAAGGACGTGGTGCTTTTCAAGTCGAAGGATGGGCAGGTGAAGGAGCTGATAGAGCCGGTGCAGGAATTCAAAATCAACTTCATCCAAGCCAACCAGGCAACCGAGAAGACCTTCCGCAAGGGCTTCAGCGGCGAGGGTGTGTCGCCCGACGCATTCCTGGAGGTGCTGGCAGATGGCAAAGCAATGCTGCTCAAGCGTACCGGCAAGAAAATATTTGACCGAAAGAGTTACAACTCGGCCACCATCAACCGGGAGGTGCAGGTAAGCGAGGACTATTACGTAGCCACCGGAAACAAACTGGTGAAGGTAAAGAAGTCCAAAAGTTCGTTGCTGGCCGCCATGCCCGAAAAATCAGACTATCTGGAGACCTACATCAAGTCCAACGCCCTGAACCTGCGCAGCGACAGCGACCTAGCGAAGGTGGTAGCTTATTATAATTCGCTGTAATTTTATAGTTGATTATCTTAAAAAAGGGAGCTTTACGTGTGTAGGGCTCCCTTACTTATTTCACCTGCGCTGCTCAAACTTTTCAAACCCCTGCAGTTCGTCCTTCTTCCTTACCTCCAGGTGCTCTACCCGGGCCCTCCGAGGGCCGATGTGCAGCCAGGCTTCCAGCGCCTGAAGGGCTTCCACGTCTCCTTCTGCCTCCAGGTATACGGTGCCGTCGGGCTCGTTCTGTACAAAGCCGGTCAGGCCGAGTTCCTCTGCTTTCTCCTGGGCGCTAGCCCGGAAGAAGACGCCCTGCACTTTGCCATGCACCCGGATGGCGACGTGTTTTCTGTTGTTGCTCATAGTCGGTGATTAAGGTATAAGAGGTTAATTCTACCAACAGAAACGGATGCCGCAGGAGCAGGTTTGTAAAACCAAAGAGCCACTCTGGCAGGAGTGGCTCTTTGGTACTAACAGCGTGTCTTTTTATTCGGGGAAGTAAGCCATGCTCCGGTTGGTGTAGCTCATCAGGCCGCTCTTGTAGCTGAAGTCGTTGAGCAGCCGCACGAACTCGGCCCGCTCCCGCTCACTCAGTTTGGACATGAAGCCATTTTTGTCCCGCTGCTGCACCTTGAACAGGCCGTGCCGGATGGTCAGGTTCACGCTCACCTCATAGGGGTACAGGTCGTACTTGTCTTGGATGACCTTCCAGTACTTCACCGCTGTGTGGCTTCGGTACTTGCCATACCTGGGCTGGATGTCGTTTCTGTAGTAGTTCTCCAGCCGCGTATCGCAGGTGTTCTGACTCAGGAGATGCACAATGGTGAGCACCTCCAAGCGAGGGTCATCCGATTGCCCCATGGCAGGCGCCTTGTCCTGTGCCCAGCTACTGAGTACCAGACCGAAAAGCAGCAACAGCAGTAAACTCACTCTACTCATAGTTTCGTTTTGTATCTAATGGCGCATCGCCCTGCAACTAATCAAGCGGAAAGCAATGCAAAGCTATGGTGATTAAATCATATATGATATAAATAAGTCGTTATTTGAGTGAATCATTGCCTGCTGTGGGTTGACGATATGAATTAGTGAGGCGACAATACGAAGCTGCTGAATAGCAGTTGGTTATACTTTGATTTTGTTATTTTAGCTATGAAAGCCGCGCCTGATGCACATGCGCTGGTACAGGTGTAGAATTTAGGTATGGCAGCACGATATCACCTCTATCTGTGTTATAGCGGGAAGGCAGGTATAGCTGATTCCTTAAATTTGGTTTATCTTTAACAGCTCTCAGGCTACGGCAGCGGGGCAGGTATAAGAAAAATAATATGTCATTACTATTCAACGATTTCAAGAGCTGGGAAAAGCATTGCGCTGAGACTGGCGAACCCCTATACCAGCCGGTGCTGGAGTACGAAATAGAGCAGAAGGGCCGTACCGAGGAATTCATCTGGGAGAACATCGCCAAGGCCTACGAGGTGATGAAAGACGCCGTACACACCGGCCTCACCGAGGACATGACCTCCCGCTCCGGCATGGTGAACAACAGCGCAAAGAAAGTGGCCAGGTCGCCGGTGACGGTGCTCTCGCCGCAGTTCCAGATGCTGGTGTCGCGGGCGCTGGGAGCCAAGGAGGTGAACTCCTGCATGGGCCGTGTCGTGGCGGCTCCAACGGCAGGTGCCTCCGGTATACTGCCTGGCACCCTCACCACGCTGCAGGAGCTGCACGGCCTTGAAGACCGCAGCATCCACGAAGGGCTGTTGGTGGCGGCAGGTATAGCCCTCATCATCGAGCAGAACGCCTCGCTGGCAGGTGCCGTAGGCGGTTGCCAAGCCGAGACGGGCAGCGCCGCAGCCATGGCGGCCGGTGCCATCGTGTACTGCCTGGGCGGCAACGTGGACCAGGTGTTCACGGCAGTGGCCATTACCATACAGTGTATGCTGGGCCTGGTATGCGACCCGGTGGCCGGTCTCGTGGAAGTGCCCTGCATCGTGCGCAACGCCAGTGCGGCGGCCATAGCCTTCTCCTCGGCGCAGCTGGCCATTGCCGGCGTAAATGCCGTCATTCCGGTAGACCAGTGTGTGGCCGCCCTTGGCGAGGTAGGCGAGAGCATGGAGCGCAAGTACAAAGAGACTGCCCTCGGCGGACTGGCCAACACCCCTAGAGCCCGCGAAATAGAGAAGTTCGTGCTGGTGCAGGACGTGGAGATTCTGCCCGATGAAAACGAAGAAAGCTAAGGAGCTAGCACTCTATAGGAAATGAGGAAAGGCAGTGGCTATAAAGTCGCTGCCTTTTTCTTTTGCCCGCTATACCTGCTGTTCCTATACCTTCGTCCTATAAATCCTGCCATCCTGAGAAACCGCAGGTGCGCCAACACTTCCTGGCATATTATGTGGTAAGGCTATATAGGCAACAGCTATGTTGCCTATATACACCGCTTTACCTTAAGAACCATGAAGAAGATATTACTCAGTGTAGCATTGGCCGGAGCGCTGGTGCTGCCATCCTGCCAAGTGGCAAACGTGGCTCTGGAACCCGGTTTCCAGCAGCAGGCGCAGGAACTCTCGGTGCAGGGCCGCAAAGCCTTCAAGCCAAACGGCGACTTCCAAGTAGGGGACTACCAGGTAGGCCATGTAAACCGGGGCTGGACACGCGTCGGCGGCTTCTCCCTGCTGGGCTACGAGAACATCAAGACGAGCCAGCAGTATGAGTTCAGCCTGCAGGATGCCGCCGGGCAGCAATGGTATGTGTTTGCGGCCAGCAGGCTGCAGGAGAAGAACCTGCAGTCCGACAACGGAGTCGCCTTGGCTGTCGGCAAGAACTTGGAGTACTTCGCCAGCTACTTCACCTCCCCTTTGAGCGGCCAATGGCGCCTGCTTACCGTGGACCCAGGGCAGTACCTCATGCGCAAGAAATTCAAAGGCGAGCTGAGCAACGGCGATGAGGTTTTCCAGGTGCTTCCGCTGTATAAGACTGAGGCTTCCCAACTGCCCTCCTCTGACATCATAGGATATGCCTTCCTGCGGGATGGCGAGCAGGTGGCGGTGGTGCAGGTCATCAACAACGGCAAGGTATGGCTAGGCTCTGAGCTGGACGAGGATTCCCGCATGGTGTTAGCAAGCGCAGCCTCCTCGCTGCTGCTTTACGACAAACTGCACGGCAAGGCAGAGATGGCTGGCCTTTAGGAGCATCTATTTTCGGGGCGATGGCACCTTCCGCCCGTGCCTGCCGTTATTAAGTTTAATTCCTGTTTTCATAAATGCCTGTGAGTCGTAGAATGCTCACAGGCATTTTTTTGCCCGTCCCGGAGGCTAAGCCGCTCAGTGGGTGCGAGAAGAATGTCGGATTTTGCTAACTTGCCACGTACCAAAACACAGGCACATGACTGTTTCAAAAATGGCTCAGAACCTCATCGGTTCCGAGATTATAAAGCTGGCTGGAGAGGTGAACGCAATGATTGCCAAAGGCGAGCAAATCTGCAACCTGACCATCGGCGACTTCGACCCCAGCCTATACCCTATACCTGGCGAACTGCGCGCGGGCATCACCGAGGCCTATGCCGAAGGGCATACTAACTACCCGCCCGCCAACGGTGTGGCCGTGCTGCGCAAAGCCGTTGTAGACTTCACCCGAGACAGACTGGGCCTCACCTATCCCGAGAACGACATACTGGTGGCCGGCGGTTCGCGCCCGCTCATCTACGCCACTTACCTGGCCCTGGTAGACCCAGGCGACAAAGTGGTATTCCCGACGCCTTCCTGGAACAACAACCACTACTGCCACCTATCGGGCGCTACGCCGGTGATGGTTGAGACCAGCCCGGACAACAACTTCATGCCGACGGCCGCTGATGTGGCGCCGCATCTGGAGGGTGCGACCCTGCTGGCGCTGTGCTCGCCGCTCAACCCCACAGGCACCATGTTCTCCCGCAAAGACCTGGAGGAAATCTGTGACTTGGTGATTGCCGAGAACAAGACACGCGCGGAAGGAGAGAAGCCACTCTACATCTTGTATGACCAGATTTACTGGATGCTGACTTTTGGCAACACGGAGCATTACGACCCGGTAAACCTGCGCCCGGAACTGCGGGACTACGTCATCTACATCGACGGCATCTCCAAATGTTTTGCGGCTACCGGCGTGCGTGTAGGCTATGCCTTCGGCCCGACCGTGGTGATGGACAAGATGAAATCCATACTGGGTCACGTAGGCGCCTGGGCACCGAAGGCCGAGCAAATCGCGACAGCCCGTTTCCTGCACCAGGTAGACGCCGTGGACGTGTTTCTGGACGAGTTCAAGACGCAGGTGCGCGAAAGTCTGGATGTGCTGTACGAAGGCTTCAAAGAATTGAAGAACGACGGGTATAGCGTGGATGCCATCGAGCCGATGGGTGCTATCTACCTGTCTGCCAAACTCGACCTGGCCGGTAAGACAACACCGGGCGGCCATACCTTGCAGACGAGCAAAGACATAAGCTTTTATATATTGGAAGAAGCCAAACTGGCCGTGGTGCCTTTCTCCGCCTTCGGCTCTGATGCCAGCCTGGGCTGGTTCCGGCTGTCTGTAGGCGGTGCCTCCCTCGATAGCATACAGGCCTCCCTAGGCAGGCTGCGTGCGGCACTGCAGCAACTGAATTAGACAATTCCAATCATATTAAGAATAAACAGCGCCGCTGGGGTATACCTCAGCGGCGCTGTTTATTCTATGGCTATCTGCCGCGAAATGCTCTCTTCCAGTGAGATGAACGTTTCGGTGCGCTGCACGCCGTCTATCACCTGCATTTTTTCGTTCAGGACCTCCCGCAGGTGCTTGGTGTCGCGGCAGATGATTTTGGCGAACATGCTGTAGGAGCCGGTAGTATAATGCAACTCCACAATCTCGGGAATCTGGCGCATCTGCTCCACGGCTTTCTTGTATTCCGAGCCCTTCTCCAGAAACACCCCAATAAAAGCACAGACGTCATACCCGATGGCCGCCGGATTAACCTGTAGCTGCGCCCCCTGCACAATGCCCATCTCGGTCAACTTCTTGAGTCGCACGTGTATGGTTCCGCCCGAAACGCCTAGTTCTTTGGCGATATCGGTATAGGCACGGTTCACATTCTGCATCAGCAGGCGCAGTAACTGTTTGTCGAGATTATCAATTTGGTAATGCATGAAGGAATTGTAAAGGTTGATTTAACAAATTGTTAATGAAGTAAGCTATATGTTAAATGATTTACCAATATAAGAATTAAGAGTTAAATAATTTTCAATGGAGTACCCTCCTCTTTAGCTTTGTGTAGTTCAAATCACTCATTTTAAACAATCCTGATGATGGAATTGCAGACGCTCACAGAGCCGACGGTGCTGGAAACAACTATGAAGCACCTCATGCGGCCTACCCTGACCAAGGTGCTGAAAGTGCAGCAGGGAATTATCCGTGCCACGCACGACTTTATGTTCAAAAAAGGACTGACACAGCTCATGCCGCTGATGCTCTCGCCAATCACGGACCCGCTCAACCAAGGGGTGGTGGATGCCTCTATTGGCTATGCCGACCAACGCTGGAGCCTCACCAAGTCTATGATTTTCCACAAGCAGCTGGCGCTGGTGAACCCGGAGCTGGATAGCCTCTACATCGTGTCGCCTAACGTGCGCCTGGAGTTCGCTGACCGCGCCGATACCGGCCGACACCTCTTTGAATTCACACAGGTGGATTTCGAGTTTCGGGGCAAAGACCGCTTTTTTGTGATGGAATTCATGGAAGAGCTGGTGAACTTCATCTTTGCCCGCCTCAACCAGGAGCTACCCGAAATCCTGCTGGAGTTGCGCGGGGAGCTGCTGCCGCAATACGAGAAATGGCCCGTATACCGCACCGAGAAGCTGGAGGCAGCCTTAGGTCCGGACTATGAGAAACTGAAGTCAGAGGAGGCGGAGGAGCCGTTTTGGCTCATCAACCACAAACGCGAATTCTACGATAAGGAAGACCCGGCCAAGCGCGGCACCTACCTCAATTACGACATCATCTGGCCTGAAGGCTTCGGCGAAGGCCTGTCCGGTGCCGAGCGGGAGCATGACTACAAGCAGATACTGAAACGCATGGAGGAACTAGGCACCGATACCGATACTTTCCGGCATTACCTGGCAGTAGCCCGAGCAGGCTTATTGCCCAAGACAGCCGGGGGTGGCTTCGGGGTAGAGCGTATGACGCGCTTCATCTGCCGCCTCCAGGACGTGGACGAAGCCACTGTCTTCTCCCGCAAACCCTGTACCCCTGCCATTTTCTAAACCTACAGGTATGGATGACGATAACAATAATTGCCTGGGCGACCAGGCGCAGCACACCGGAATGTAAAAGGCCTGCAATGGAGATTGCAGGCCTTTTGTTTTTAGTGGAGTATAACGCGTCCTCGTTCGTGTTTCATATAGTTGGGCCTACGGCCCTTTAGGCATGATTAACACACCCCTGCCCCTTTCAAGAGGGGAATTACATAGGAGATATTCCCCCTCTTGAGAGGGGCAGGGGTGTGTTAAATTCAAACAGGCTGCCACGTACCTTACTTCCTTTCCTTCCAAAGCTGGTTAAATGACTTGGGTGCCACTTTCAGCGGTTCGCGGCGTTTGCTCCAGGTGTCTTTGAGGACTTGCTTCAGCACGAAGTTCTTTACGCCGGCCGGGGCCATGTTCAGGAGCTTGCGGCTCTTCATGGCCTTGAGCCAGAGCTTGAAGGTGGTGCGCTCGTTCTTTTCGGTGAAGCCCTGTTCCACACTCTGGCGGCGGTTGAGCAGCAGCAGGTTGTGGATGTTGATTTTGACCGGGCAAACAGAGGTGCAGGCGCCACAAAGTGAACTGGCAAAACTCAGGTGTTTGTTCTCAGCCATACCGTTGTAGTGCGGAGTTATCACCGAGCCGATGGGGCCGCTATACGTGCTCTCGTAGGTATGGCCGCCGATATTTTTGTACACCGGGCACACGTTGAGGCAGGCGCCGCAGCGGATGCAGTTGAGCGCCTCCCGCTTCTCGGGTAGGGCCAGCAAATCGGTGCGGCCGTTGTCGAGCAGGATGACGTACATCTCCTCCGGACCGTCTTTCTCCCTTGGCTGGCGTGGACCAGTGAAAATGGTATTGTAGATGGTAACTTGCTGCCCGGTGCCGCTGGTGCTGAGCAGAGGCCAGAACAAATCTAGGTCCATTACGGAGGGGAGCATCTTCTCTATACCTACA
The DNA here is from genome assembly GCF_000373265.1 of Pontibacter roseus DSM 17521. Lineage (GTDB taxonomy): Bacteria > Bacteroidota > Bacteroidia > Cytophagales > Hymenobacteraceae > Pontibacter > Pontibacter roseus. The sequence continues at coordinate 32,771 of NZ_KB890761.1, read as the reverse complement.
ATGGCAATGTGCGTCTTCGGGAAAGCGGTGGATAGGCGTCCGTTGCCTTCGTTCTCGGTCACGGCCACGCCGCCAATGTCAGCCAGCAGGAAGTTGCCGCCGGTTATACCTACCTCGGCCTCCGTATACTTGTCGCGCAGCAGGCGGCGGGCTGTGGCCACCAGTTCCTCGGCGCTCTCCGTAGGAGCAATCTTAAGCTTCCGCACAAACAGGTCGGCTATGTCCTTCTTGGACATGTGCATGGCCGGTGTCACAATGTGGTACGGGCGCTGCTCGGCCAGTTGCACGATGTACTCGCCCAGGTCCGTCTCTACCGTCTCAATGCCATTCTTCTCCAGGAAGTCGTTCAGGTGAATTTCCTCCGTGGTCATGGACTTGGATTTCACAACCGACTTGGCACGCCGGCGCTTCATAATCTGTCCAATCTCCTTCAGTGCCTCCTCGGCGTTGCGGGCCCAAATAACCTTGCCGCCACGTGCGGTGAAGTTGGCCTCGAACTCCATCAGGTACTTATCGAGGTTGTTGATGGCATTGGTCTTTATAAAAGAAGCCCGCTCACGGGCCAGTTCATGGTCGCTGTATTGGGTGAGGCCACGCTCGACAGCGGCGTTATACTTGCCGATGTTGAACTTGATGGTCGAGCGGTGGCCCAGGTCAAATGCTTTCGTTTCTGAATCCTGCAGAAACTGTTTTAGTCTACTCATAAGATAAACCCTGCGGTCTTTCCTGAACCTGAGTGTGTTCAGAAGGTGCTATAAAAAAGGAAAACACCCTTAAAGTTAGGGTGTTTTCCTTAAAGCTAGCAAATGCAGCTCGTTTTTATGTTAAACGGCCATTCATGCGGGTTTAGTATGTTACTTTTTATTGCTGTCAACCACAATGCGATTATCACGGTTGGCTAGTTCCCAAGTCACGTGGAACGCCAGGCGGGCTACCTTCTCAGCGCTTTCAAATATAATTTTGTCTACCGTGTCGGTGTGCTTGTGGTAATCGGCGTGCACGCCGTTGAAGTAGAACACGATTGGAATACCGTGCTTGGCGAAGTTGTAATGGTCAGAGCGGTAGTAGAAGCGGTTCGGGTCGTTCTCGTCGTTGAACTTGTAATCCAGCTTCAGGTTCACGTGCTTCTGGTTCATCTCCTCGTTAATCTGGTGCAGCTCTGAGGAGAGTTTGTCGGCGCCAATCACGTAGATGTAGTTGCTGTCGTTTTTCTTCTCGTAGTCGAAGTCCATGCGGCCAATCATGTCAATGTTCACGTTGGCTACTGTGTTCTCCAGCGGGAAAATCGGGTTGTTGGCATAGTACTCAGAACCCAACAGGCCTTTCTCCTCGGCCGTCACCAGCATGAACAGAACGCTGCGGCGAGGACCCACGCCGTCTTTCTTAGCCTGCGCGAAAGCCTCTGCCAACTCCACCACGGCTACTGTACCGGAACCGTCGTCGTTAGCGCCATTGAAGATTTCGCCGTCCTCAACGCCTACGTGGTCGTAGTGCGCAGTAACCACAATCACTTCGTCCTTCTTGTCAGTGCCTTCAATGAAGCCTAGTACGTTCTCGCTTGGGAGCGCGTTGCTCACACGCTCCGTCTTGATTTTCACGTCCTTTACGGCAGTGAAGGTGCCTGGGGTAGGCTTGCCCGCTTTAGCTACGGAGTTAGCGTATGCCAGCATTTTTTCCGGTGTGGTGCCCAGCAAGGCAGCGCCTACCTGTGGCGATACGTACAGAGAAGCCGCGTTTGACTGTGTGCTGCTGTTCTTCAACCCGATGGATGGACGCGTCAGGAAGTTCTTGTAACGCTGGGTCAGGCTGTTGAATTCGTCGGCTGTGGTGCCCGTCACGATGAGCACGCTTTTGGCTCCGCGCTTGGTGGCAGCATTGCGCTTAGTACGGAAGTCGTTGCCCCAATCGGAGGCTTTGTCAGAACCGCTCACCAGGTATTTGCCATCGGCTGTCTTTGGCTCGCCGCCCAGCACCACAACCATCTTACCGGTCACGTCCAGGTTGGCGTAGTCAGAATAAGTGTCGGAGTCGATGCCGTAGCCGGCGAACACCACCTCAGCGGTCTGCTCGGTCTGGTAAGGAGAGGCGCCCAGTACGAAGAAGTCCTGGCCCATCATGAACTTCTGCTTGCCCACCATGATGTAGCCATCGCCCCACTGGCTGCGCTCCAGGTCAACAGGCTGGTAATACGGGTTGCTGTTGTTTTTCACAGGTCCGGTCAGCCCGTCTTCCTTGAACTCCTTTGAGATGTACTCAGCAGCCATCTTCAGGCCTTTGGAGCCTGTGTCGCGGCCTTCGTACGCGTCAGAGGCGATGATGTTCAGGTGCTTGGACAAGTCGGCGGCGGTGATGGTACCCGCATACTTCGGTGCGGCCTCACGCAGGCGGGCAGCATCGGTTACCGGTGCTGCCGGAGCCTCAGCCGTGGTGCTAGTTGAGGTGGAGGTAGGCGAAGTGGCGCAGCCTGTGGTCAGGAGGGCCGCCAGCGCGTACACATAGAACTTGTTATACTTCATATTGGTGTAAGGTGGTGGAAATAGGTTAGCGATTTATTGTTTGATGATTAATACAGTAGCAAAAGCGGCCACGCCCTCTTTCTTGCCCACAAAGCCCAGGTGCTCGGTGGTGGTGGCTTTGATGGAGATGTCGCTCTCAGGTATACCCATCACGCTGGCCAGGCAGGTTTTCATGGCAGGTATGTGCGGGTTCACTTTGGGCTCCTGCAGGCAGATGGTGGAGTCGATGTTGCCGATTTCGTAGCCCTCTAAAGCCAGCAGGTGCACTACCTCTTTCAGCAGAATCTTGCTGTCGATGCCCTTGTACTTGGGGTCCTTGTCAGAGAAGTGGAAGCCGATATCACGCATGTTGGCGGCACCCAGCAAGGCATCGCAAATCACATGGACGAGTACGTCAGCATCGGAATGGCCCAGGGCGCCGTGCGTGTGCGGCACCTTAATGCCGCCCAGCCAAAAGTCCAGCCCCTCCTGCAGTTGGTGCACGTCGTAGCCAAAGCCGGTTCTTATTTTAAGCTTCATGGTGTAGGTATGGTACAGAATTCAGGTATAGCCCAGGCCTTATACGGCGGGTTAAAAAGTAAATATAGTCCCTTTTGACTTTTAGTTGCTACCGGTCCCTGCTTTTTTGGGAGTATAGACTCGAAATAAGCGACAAGGTTTAAAAAGTAACAGCCAACCACCCGGATGGGCAGCTGGCTGTTGGCAATTTGAACGGAAAAGAAGTTCTTGTTTAGGCTTTCGCTTCCTCTAGCGTAGGGTAGTCGATGTAGCCTTGGGCACCCGGCGTATAGAAAGTGTTCTTATCGGCTGTCTGCAGCTCCTCATTCTGGCGGAAACGCTCGGGCAGGTCCGGGTTGGCGATGAACGGAACCCCGAAAGCCACCATGTCCGCCTCTCCGGCCTCAATAACGGCATTGCCTTTCTCCTGTGTGAAACCGGCGTTGATGATAAGGTTGCCTTTGTACACCGGGCGGTAGCGCTTGGCAACGTTCTGCTCAGCGTAAGGTATGGCGCTCACATCGGTGAACGGCTCCGACAGGTGCAGGTAAGCCAGGTTGTAGTTGTTCAGCTTCTCGATGATGTAGTCGAAAGTCGGGATGGTCTCCTCGTCCAGGGTCATGCCGAAGACGCCGTGCAGACTCGGGTTTAGGCGAACGCCTACTCGCTCTACCGGCATCACCTGCTGGATAGCCTCAATCACCTCAAACAGGATGCGGGCACGGTTTTCCTTGGAGCCGCCGTACTCGTCCGTGCGGATGTTGGAAGTCGCGTTGAAGAACTGGTGCAGCAGGTATCCGTTAGATGCATGAATTTCCACACCATCAAAGCCGGCTTCCACCGCGTTCTTGGCAGCCTGCTTGAAATCCTGCACAATCTGCTTGATTTCAGGTATAGTCAGGGCGCGAGGCGTCACAGTGCTTTTGAATCCTTCGGGAGTGAAGGCCTGCGCGTTGGGGTTGATGGCGGACGGGGCCACCGGAAACTCGCCGTTGTGGAAGTCCGGGTGCGACATGCGGCCCACGTGCCACAACTGCAGGAAGATTTTGCCTCCCTCGGCATGCACGGCATCCGTCACCTTCTTCCAGCCTGCTACCTGCTCCTGGGTATAGATGCCCGGCGTGTTGATGTAGCCTACCGCCTGTCTGGATATCTGGGAGCCTTCTGAAATGATGAGGCCTGCACTCGCGCGCTGGGCATAATACGTCACCATGAGGTCGTTGGGAACGTTGCCGTGGTTGTCGGCGCGGCTGCGGGTCATGGGCGCCATGATGACGCGGTTGTTCAGCTCAAGGTCTTGTAACTGTATGGGTCTTAAAAGTGCTTGTGACATATTTTTATTTAATGGGTTGGGGAGTTCGAGAGTTTGGGAGTTGAGTTCCTTATACCCTTTCACTCATTTATAATCCTTAATTCGTGATTCTTAATTAAACAATGTCCCAGTCCGGGGCGAAAGGCGGGTTCACCACGCGCTTGTTCTGTTGCTTCAACTGGTCAATCTGGGCGACTTCCTCGGCTGTCAATTCAAAGTCGAAGATGTTCAGGTTGTCTTTCAGACGCTCCGCTTTGGATGTTCTAGGTATGGCCATAACACCTTCCTGCTGGATGAGCCAGCGCAGCGATACCTGCACCTCGTTCTTGCCATATTTCTCGGCTATACCTTTCAGCGTCTCGTTGCCAAGCACCTGGCCTTGCGCAATCGGGCTATAGGCCGTCAGGGAAATGCCGTGCTCACGCAGGTAGGTATAGAGCTTGGTCTGGTTGATGAGCGGGTGGTACTCCACCTGGTTGGTGATGATGTCGGCACCGGTCGCCAGCACCTCGTCGAGCAGGGCGGTCGGGTGGTTGCTCACCCCGATGTGCTTCGTGTAGCCCTTGCGCTGCGCCTCCATGAGTTGGTCCATGTACTCGGCCACCGGCACGTTGCGGTTGGGCCAGTGGATGAGCAGCAGGTCCACGTAATTGGTCTTGAGCTTGCGCAGGCTCTCCTCTACAGACGGCATGAAATCCTTTGTGTAGAGGCTCTCGCGGAACACCTTCGTGGTCAGGAAAATCTGGTCGCGTGCTATACCTGAGTTTTTGATGGCCGTGCCCACGCCCGACTCGTTCTGGTAAATCTGCGCCGTGTCGATGTGGCGGTAACCTGCTGAGAGCGCGGCGGCCGTTATCTCACGGGCCGTGTCATCTGGGAGTTGGAAAGTACCAAGTCCGAGTGCCGGTATGGTGGCGCCTTTTATGGTGATGTGCTTCATGTGCTAATTTTCGTTTATACTTTATTTGTGTATACAAACATTGAAGTAAAAAAATAGTTTATCCTCGGAGCTTGTCGAGCAGTTGGCTCGCCAGAACAGCTTCCTCCTGCGTCAGGTTATGGAAACGCTGGAAAAAAGAAGGCATCTGCTCGTCTATCTGCTGGAGCTTGTCCATACCTGCCGGAGTCAGGCGCACCTCTATCATGCGGCGGTTGGCCTGGCAGATGTCACGGGTGGCGTAGCCTTTGTCAATGAGTTTATCCACAAGACGGGTCACGTTGGAGTTGCGGTCCACCATGCGTTCCTGCAACTCCCCGAAGCAGACAGGCTGTGGGTGCTGCCCCCGCAGGATGCTCAGGACATTGTGCTGCTGCAGTGTGAGCCCAAACTGCCGGAAGAAGGGGATAAACTGCTGGTTCAGCCAGTTGTTCGTGAACAACAGGTTGACTACCAGGCGACGGTGGTCGTCTTTGAAGTCCTTCTGCTGTATCTCGTCTTCTATGCGCATGGGCTGCTGGTTGGGGTACAAATGTAAAGTAGTTATTTGTATATACAAATGTCAGCCCAGAAAAGTTTCGCTAAAATGCCTTTACTCCCGGCAAAGTCCGGGAGCAAAGGTATGGACGATTAATCCCAGAAAGGCAGTTGGGCTGGTTGTCCGTTTGGCTGGAGCACGAGCTGCTCTTCGCTTGTAGCGCTCTCGAGTTCCACCTGATAGAAGGTGCCTTCATCTTTCAATAGCTTCTCCACTTCATCCAGCGCATACCCCTTGAAGTTCTGGTTCAGAGTGGCTGTTACTTCGCCTGGAAGTTCCGTCTCAGGTATAGCTTGCTTGTGCATGAGCAAACTGCCTGTCGGGTTCAGTAGGGCCGTGTGCGTCCTCCGGTCCAGCTGGAAGTCTGCTTCATAGTCCTTGCCGTTCTTGTCCCACTCAATGTAAGAGGAATTGGGGAAGGCGTCCAACAGCGCCTGCCGTACCTCCACGGGCACTTCGTCGGGTTGTACATCGTCGTCACAGGCGGGCAGCAGGCCGGTGAGCAGCAGTGCCAAGGCAAGTCCTTTCATGGTTCGTGGTTTAGATTTGTCTGATTACAGCGGAAATCTAACGCCCGATTCTGAAGGAAAATTGTAGCAGAAGGGCTCCTGAACAGGTATAGCCGTTTTTTTTCGCTGCCTGCATATGTCAGAGCAGGTATAGGAGGAGCGTCTTAAGCGAAATCCTCCTAAAGCGAAAAGCCCGTAGCTGCTAACTACGGGCTTTTTTTATGCTTAATCAGGTATGGAGGTTAGTCCCAATAGTCCTGTTGCACCAGTTGTCCGTCAGCTGAATAGACAAGCTTCTCCTCACGGGTGTTGTCGTCGAGCTCCACCTGATACAATGTGGTCTGGCCCTGCAGCAACAGTTCGGAGTCGTCTATCTTGTAGCCGGCGTAAGCTCCTTCAATAGCCGTTCTCACGGCCTCTGGAAGCTCTGTCTCAAGTATGTCCTGTTTCTGCTTGAGCAGACTGCCAGACGAATTGATAAGCGCGCTGTAGTCCACTGTGTCCACGTCGAAATCTGCCTCAAAGTCTTCTCCCAACTTTTCCCAATCTACATCAGTCGCGTTAGGGAAGCTGGTCAGCAAAGTCTCCTTCACAGCGGCGGGTACGTCATCAGGTTTCACGTCATCGTTGTCGTCGCAGGAGAACAGGGCTCCTGCCATCAATAGGAATGCAAATGCGGTATTTTTCATGGTATAGCGCGTTAGGTTGTAAAATGTATACCGCCAAGGTACGCGCTGATTCTGAAGGAAATTTGAAGGTAGGACCTAACGGGTCGGGAAAGCAGGAACGGCCATACCCGACAGAGCGAGTATATGCCTCTGACCTAGTAGAACAACTATAAAGAGTAGAGATATGCTGTTGAAGCTTACTGTTCAAGGGTAAACACCCTGTCAAAGGTGATTCGTTTGGGCTGCTGGTCAGGCCTTAGGGGTGTGGTGGTGACGTCCGCCTTCACGCGCCACTGGTTTGCCGAGATTTTGGAGCCCTCTATGAGGCCGCTTCCAATGTTCTGGTACTGGTTGCTGACCCAAGCGCCAAATTCCAGGACGACTCCCTTGGTTAAGGCCAGTTCACTGCCTTCAAACCGAAACTTATCAGCGGCTTTGTCTATCTCAAAATCGAAATTGAAACCATACTCATCATCCAGTACGTCCTCACACTCAGCCCTGGTGTGGCTATACCTGAACACAAGGTTCTCGCCCGAATGGACGCTATAGAATCTATAGTCATCAGCCTGGTAATAATAGGTGGTAATGGCTCTGTCCTTGCCAAAGACGGCAATGTTCTGCTCCGGCGTACAGTTATCCTTCTTGCAGCCAGAAAGTGCGGCAACTACAGTCAAATACAGGACTAGAAATTTTTTCATAAGGCTTAGGTATGGCAGAGGCGTTCTGGGTTGGCTCAGCTGACTGGTTATGAATTGCAAAGGTATAGCAACCATGCTAAATTAAATAAAAAGGCGGCTACAGTGTATGCTGCAGCCGCATTTTTATGTCAGCTATACCTAGTTTATGCCTCTTGCTCTACAGGCTTCTCTTTCTTTTCCGCTTTATATAATAGTGTAGAGCAGTTGTTTGGGTCCAAAACCTGTTTGGCGCAGCGCTGGATGTCCTGCGGCGTGACAGCCTGAATCTTCTCGCCCTCGGTGTTCACGAAGTTAGCGTCGCCGAGCAGTTTGCCATAGGCCAGGTTCATGGCACGGTTCAGGAGCTCAATCTCAGAGAACACAAGCGAGGTCTCGGCCTGGTTCTTCACCTTATTCAGCTCCTCTTCCTCCACCAGCTGCTCCATCAGTTCCTGGTTGATGGCCTCAATGGCTCGGTTCGCCTCGTGCAGGTCCACGCCTTCGTTCAGCTTGCCCTGTATAATCAGCAAACCCGGCTCAATGGACCCCGTCACGGAGGCGGCGATGGAGTTGAACAGCTTCTGCTCCTTCACCAGATTCTCGTATAGGCGCGAGGATTTTCCACGGCCCAGGATGTCGCTGATGAGGTCAATGGCGTAGTAGTCTTCATGGGTGCGGTGAGGCATGTGATAAGCCTTGTAGATGGCGCTGAGCGGGACATCCGCCGTGGTTTCGAGCACCCGTGGGCCAGGCTGCTTTGGTTCGGCAGGTATGGCACGGGTGTATTTCTCGCCGGCAGGTATAGGTCCGAACCATTTTTCGGTCAGTTCCTTCGCCTTCTCAAACGTCACGTTGCCTGCCACCACCAGTATGGCGTTGCTGGGCGAGTAATGTTTCCTGTGGAACGCTTTCACAATGTCCATGGTCGCCTCCTCGATGTGGGAAATCTCTTTGCCGATGGTCGCCCATTTGTAGGGGTGCTGCTCGTAGGCCAGCGGGCGCAGCTTGAGCCATACATCGCCGTAGGGCTGGTTCAGGTAGTTCTGCTTGAACTCCTCTACCACCACCTTGCGCTGCACCTCCAGCCCCTGCTCGCTGAAAGCCAGGTCCAGCATGCGGTCTGACTCTAGCCAGAACCCGGTTTCGATGTTCTGCGCCGGCAGGGAAAGGTAGTAATTGGTAATGTCGGGACTGGTGAAGGCGTTGTTCTCGCCGCCCACGCGCTGCAGGGGCTCGTCGTATACAGGTATGTGCTTGGAGCCACTGAACATCAGGTGTTCGAATAGGTGTGCAAAACCGGTGTGCGCCTCTTCCTCGTCGCGGGAGCCCACGTCGTATAGCACGTTGAGCACGGCCATAGGAGAGGTGTGGTCCTCGTGCACAATCACACGCAGCCCGTTGTCGAGGGTAAATTCTTTGAACTGTATCATAATCTTCTTTCTTGAAAGGCGGCCCAGGTATAGCCACCGTGCTGCCTGTATTAAATCAAATCCGGCAATAACTTGCAGGCTTTGCTGGTTTTCTGTAGCTTTTGCTCTCTTTACGAGGCTTAGGTTGCGCCGTGTTGCGCCTCCTGTATACCTGTGCCTCCTGAAGTACAGAACAAATGTATAAATTAGCACCATAATAAGAGGATAAAGCGCGCTTTAACCTTCCATACGACAACGAACTTCCTTTTCTCAAGATGAACTTTAACCGCAAAGAATACTCTGACGACGAACTGATAGCCCTTTACAAAGGCATCCTGAAGCCCCGCATGATTGAAGAGCGCATGCTGGTGCTGCTGCGCCAGGGCAGGGTGAGCAAATGGTTCTCCGGCATTGGCCAAGAAGCCATCTCGGTAGGCTCAGCCATGGCGCTGGAAGACGATGAATACATACTGCCCCTGCACCGCAACCTGGGCGTGTTCACCAGCCGCAACGTGCCCTTGGACAGGCTATTCGCGCAGTTTCAGGGCAAAAAGACCGGCTTCACCAAAGGCCGTGACCGCTCCTTCCACTTCGGCTCCAACGAGCACCACATCGTGGGCATGATTTCGCACCTGGGTCCGCAGTTGGCTGTGGCCGATGGCATTGCGCTGGCCGACCTGCTGGACAAGCGGGAGAAGGTATCGCTGGTGTTCAGCGGCGACGGCGGCGCCAGCGAAGGCGACTTCCATGAGGCGCTCAACGTAGCAGCGGTCTGGAACCTGCCCGTGATTTTCATGATAGAGAACAACGGCTACGGTCTTTCCACACCCAGCAACGAGCAGTTCAAATTCAAGCACTTCATCGACAAAGGCCCGGCCTACGGTATAGACGCGCTGCAGATAGACGGCAACAACATCCTGGAGGTATACGACACGGTACGTCAGGCCGCCTACAGCATGCGCAAAAACCCGCGCCCGATGCTCATCGAGGCCATCACCTTCAGGATGCGCGGCCACGAAGAGGCCAGCGGGACCAAGTACGTACCGCAGGAGCTGTTTGAGAAGTGGGCCAAAAAAGACCCAGTAGAGACCTTCGAACGCTACCTGCTGGAAGAGCTCGTTCTCACGCAAAAAGCCATGGAAGGTATACGCGAGGAAATAAAGGCAGAGATTGAAGAAGGCCTGCAGACCGCCTTCGCCACCCCAATGCCAGAGGCGAACCGCGAGGAGGAAATCAACGACATGTACCTGCCCTTCGAGCAGGAAGTCATAAAACCAGCATCTGATGCCAAAACCGAGAAACGCTATGTGGATGCCATATCAGATGGATTGCGCCAGAGCATGGAGCGCTTCCCAGACTTGGTGCTCATGGGCCAGGACATCGCTGAGTATGGTGGCGTTTTCAAAATAACCGAGGGCTTTGTGGATGCTTTTGGGAAAGACCGCGTGCGCAACACCCCGCTCTGCGAATCAGCTATTTTAGGTATAGGACTGGGTATGTCGGTGAAAGGCAAGAAGAGCATGGTGGAGATGCAGTTCGCAGACTTCGTGAGTGCAGGCTTCAGCCAGATTGTGAACAACCTGGCCAAGAGCCACTACCGCTGGGGCCAGAACGCCGACGTGGTGGTGCGCATGCCAACGGGCGCGGGCACGGCCGCCGGTCCTTTCCACTCCCAGAGCAACGAGGCTTGGTTCTTCCACACCCCTGGCCTGAAGATTGTATACCCGTCCTCGCCTTACGATGCCAAAGGCTTGCTGAATGCGGCCATCGAGGACCCGAACCCGGTGATGTACTTTGAGCACAAGCTGCTCTACCGCTCCATCTCCCAGGAGATTCCAGACGATTACTATACCGTTGAGATTGGCAAGGCCAAGCGTGTGGCCGAGGGCACCGACCTCTCCATCATCACCTATGGTATGGGTGTGCATTGGGCCAAGCAGCTGCAGCAGGATATGCCGGAAATCAGCATTGACATCCTGGACCTGCGCTCCCTGCTGCCTTGGGATAAAGAAGCCGTGCGCGATACCGTGGCCCGTACCGGACGCGTTATAGTGCTGCACGAAGACACTATGACTGGCGGCATTGGCGGTGAGATAGCAGCCTGGATTGGCGAACATTGCTTCGAACTGCTGGATGGTCCGGTATCGCGGGTAGCCAGCCTGGACACGGCGGTGCCGTTCGCGCCGCCGCTGGAGCAGGAGTTCCTGCCCAAGCAGCGCCTGCGCGAAAAAGTGGAGAGTATACTGGCGTTCTAAGGCATTTCACACAGAGAATCCTAACTTGCAGCGTTATGCAGAAAAGTAGATTATTGATTTTGCCACTGCTTTGCGTGGCGCTGCTGTTTGGCTCTGGCTGCCAGCGCAAAGGTATACCCTGCCCTAAACCAGGCAAAACTTCCAAAATACAAGGCAAGAACTCGGGAGGCCTAGAGGCTGTTAAGGTCAGCATGGATAAAAACGGCCGCGTGAAGAAGCGCAGAGGAATCTTCTAGAGAGTAACTAGAGTCCATGAATTCAGTATAACAACTATATAAGAGGTGGGTGTTATGGAAAAGCGAGAATCGGAAAAGCGACTGAAGCGCGGCCTGTGCGTGCTCGGACTGCTGTTGGCGATAGCCAGTCCCGCCATGGGGCAAATCAGCTTCAAAACAGTGGACAAGCATGAGCAGCTGAAGCGGAAATCGCTGAAGGAGGCCAGTAAGGCAGACGCCAGCTACAAAGATACGCACCTGAACATGGACGCCTATACCTTCAAGAAAGGAGCGGCTGCAAAGGCTGACAACAGACCTGCCCTATCTCTACTCCGCCCCACCGATGCGCCTGACAAGGAAACGGTACAGCGCAAGGCCGCCAAAGGGGAAAGGAAGTTCAGGCTGTTCCGCAAAAAGAATAAAACAAACTAAAGGAGAATCTATGAACTGGCATCCACTCACGAGTGCAGAGCAGCTAGAAGTCGTAAAAGAAGAGTCTAAGAGCACCCCGGTGGTGATATTCAAACATAGTACGTCCTGTGCCATCAGCTCGACTGCCAAGAGCAGGTTGGAGCGACAGTGGGACGGGGCTGGGTTAGACCATGTGAAGCCCTACTACCTGGACCTGCTCCGGTATAGGCCTGTCTCCAACGAGATAGCCGACGTTTTCCAGGTACAGCACCAGTCACCGCAACTGCTGCTGATACAGGACGGCATGTGTACCTATGACGCCTCACACTTGGGCATCAACCTGGACTCGGTGAAGAAAAAAGTTACAGCGTAGCTTCGTGACAACAAGGCTACGCTGTTGTTAGTTATTGATAGAGAAACGTTACTGTCTGCTTCACGTCAGGATGCAGGCTGAGGGCAACAGGGCAGGTGCGGGCGGCATTCTCCAGCATCGCCTTCTCCTTGTCAGTATACCCGTTGGCAGGCATCTGGATGTTCAGCACAACCTCCGCAATGCGGCGCGGCTCTGCTGACATGATTTTGGTGGTCTCAATTCGCATTCCCTCCAGCTGGATGCCGTTGCGGTTCGCCACAATGCCCATGATGGTCATCATGCAGCTGCCCAGTGCGGCGCAGACCAGGTCGGTAGGAGAGAAAGCCTCGCCACGGCCGTTGTTGTCAATGGGAGCGTCAGTGATGATGGTGTTGCCAGAGGCAAGGTGGCTTGCGGTGGTGCGCAGTTCGCCGGTATAGGTGTTGTGGATGGTCGCCATATGCGTTGAAAAGAAAAGTGTACGCGTAAAATTAGTCAGTTTTCATCAAACTCTAACGGTATTGAAGGTGGTAAGGAACCTGGTATTCACTCTCGTCATTGCCCTGGTGGCAGCATGGCCCGCCGCAGCGCAGTCTGATGACGACTTCAGCAACGAGTTGAGCTATGGCATCAACCTGAACTCCAACGGCGGGCTGTTGGGTGGGGCTTTTGTCCGCAGTTCCTACTTTGTGAAAGAGCGTCTGTACCAGTTCGGGGGTCTGGAGATAGTGGAGGTGAAGCATCCTAAGGAGAACCGCTATTACAGCCTCGAGACCGGTGACCATTTCATAGCCGGCAAGCAGAACTACATGTTCGTGGTGCGCCCGCACTACGGGGCGGAGTACGTGCTGTTCCGAAAGGCTGCCGAATCGGGGGTGCAGGTGAATGCCGTGGGGGCCGCAGGTCCGTCGCTTGGGCTGCTGGTGCCATACTACATCCGCTACAACTACGGCACCGGCCTGGGTGGGCAGGATATCCGCACGGAGCAGTACGACCCGGAGCGGCATCGCAATTTTGACAGCATACATGGCAACGCCAACGTGTTCACCGGGTTGGGAGAAGCTAACCTGAACATGGGTATACACGCCAAGGCAGGCCTCAGCTTTGAGTACGGACGGTACAAGGAGAGCATCACAGGTATAGAGGTGGGCTTTCTGGTGGAGCAGTACTTCAAAGACATGATTATCATACCCCAGACCAAGAACAACAGCACCTTCGCTTCGGTATACCTGAACATCTACTACGGCCGAAGAAAGTAACTCCCGCCAAACCATTTCTTCCTTTCGCTGTTTCCTAAGTAGGCATTCTGCTCATCAGCAGGATACCTGTACTTTTCTTGTCGGTTTTGCCAACCTCTTAACCTATAAGTTCCTATCTTTGTACCATGGATGAACTATTGACACTTCCGGTTATACAACCCAATGCGACGCCCGAGGGGCTGAACGCGCTGGGACAGCCTCGCAAGCCAAACTGGCTGCGCGTGAAGCTACCGGTGGGGAAAGAGTACGCGAAGGTAAGAAGCATAGTAGACGAATATAAGCTGCATACCATCTGTGAGAGTGGAAACTGCCCGAACATGGGCGAGTGCTGGGGAGCTGGTACGGCTACTTTCATGATATTGGGAAACGTGTGCACCCGCAGCTGCTCGTTCTGTGCAGTAGCCACGGGCCGCCCCAACGAGTATGATACCGATGAGCCCCGCCGTGTGGCAGAGGCCATTCAACTGATGGGCGTAAAGCATGCCGTTATCACCTCCGTGAACCGCGATGAGCTGAAGGACCGGGGTGCCGCCATCTGGCATGAGACAGTGGCCCTGGTAAAACAACTTTCTCCTGCTACCACCATCGAAACGCTCATACCTGACGTGAAAGCCAACTGGGATGCCTTGATTACCATGATTTCGGCAGGCCAAGAGGTGGTGTCACACAACATGGAGACCGTGAAGGAGTTATACCGCCGCGTGCGCCCGCAGGCCAAGTACGAGCGCAGCCTAGAGCAGATTCGCCGCACCAAGGAGTATGGCAAGCGCACCAAGACCGGTATCATGCTGGGGCTGGGCGAGACAAGGGAGCAGGTATACCAGGCGATGGATGACCTGGCGGCCAACGGCTGCGACATCCTAACGCTGGGGCAGTACCTGCAGCCGACCAAGCTGCACATCGAGGTGGCGGAGTTCATTCACCCCGACCTGTTTGACCACTACCGTGAAGAGGGTTTGAGACGAGGTATCAAGTATGTAGAGTCAGGTCCATTAGTCCGCTCCTCCTACCATGCTGAACGACATGTGCATGTATAAACTTTCTTAGAACTTTCTGAATTTTGTTTTGGAAGGTTTGTGGGTCATTGCTATCAAAACTATAGCAATGACCCACTTTTTTTTTGCACTGGTTTCAAATACTCTGCTTTTAAATTCTACCTTTGCAGCCCGTTAATATTGACTTATCAAATATAACATTAGCTGAAGAGAAAGCACTGAAACGCAATAACTATATAAATAGATTAACATATTCAAATATACTAATGTGAATTTTGATTTAAGTGTGTCTGCTACTCTCTTGGACTGAACTTTAGGGAGAATAAAAAAAAGTTTAGGAGCAGGTGTGTAGGAATAGTATAACTCTATCGGCGTTATAACATCCTATTCTTGATTTTATATTGCATTTTTTATATCGGATTAAACTAAGCTAAAAAAAATTAGTAACAGCAGATATAAAAAGTATATGATAATATGTCTATATTTATGACCATTATAATATTTTATTTCAAATTATCTATATGAGTAGAATTTTACTGCTAGTCTTTCTCTTCCTGACTGTCAGCACCACCCTTACCTACGGACAGCCAGACCTGAACCTGAACAGCGCAGAGGACTACGCCATCTTGGCGGCTTCGCGTGTCACGAACCAAGGAGCCACGGACGTGTACGGAGACCTGGGCGTTGTATCAGGGACCCCTGTTGTAGACACAGGCGTGTTGAAAGTCGACGGTGACAAGGAAATCGGTACTCCTATTGCTGCCCAGGCGCTTGAGGATGCACAAAGCCTATATAACAGTCTGCTCAATTACCCGAATCCTACCCCCCTGTTTTCCTCCATTCTTGGTAACTACCAGAAACTGTTCGCCGGGGTGTACAAAATCAGCGGCAATGCTACGCTGCGAGAAGGCCTGACACTGGACGGGCAAGGTAATCCGGACGCTACCTTTGTCATCATCATTGATGGCAACCTGAATTCCAATACAGACAAGACCTACATCAACCTGATTAATGGTGCACAGCCCAAAAATGTGTACTGGATAGTGAGGGGCAGCGTGGATACAGGCAAGACCAGTCTTTTCCAAGGTACTGTCATCGCACAGAATTCCATTAAGATTGGCGGCGGCGGCGTGATGATTGGTCGTGCCATATCGCTTGCAGGTGAGGTGAACCTGGAAGCGAACTTGGTTTTCATGCCCAATATCGTCATCGCGAACCTAAGTGTGCAGAAGGAAGCCGAGGAGAAGGAGTATAACCTGGGCTCATTCGTTACCTATACCATCAGAGCGACCAACCTAGGGCCAGACAACGCAACGGGTGTTGTCGTGAAGGAGGACATTCCGGCAGGGCTGCAGTTTGTAAGAGTGGAGTCTGCAACCAAGGGCACGTACAACACCAACACGAACCAGTGGCTGGTAGGAAACCTGGCAGTAGGAGAGGTTGAGACACTCAGATTGACCTTCCGCATCATAAGTACCGGGAACATCCGCAACAGAGTCGTCATCATTGGTGAAAATCCGGACCCGTCTCCGGACGAGGACGAGGACGAGGTAACTATCAAACTGCCTGATTTAGCTATAGACAAAACAGTGAACGGCGGACCTACTTACGTTGTGGGTCAGAACGTGCAGTATAGCGTCACAGTTAACAACAAGGGCGAAGGAACTGAGAGAAATGTGAAAGTAAGGGAAAAACTGCCACAGGGATTGGAATTTGTGAGCTATGAGGCTAGTGCAGGTGCCACTTATAATCCTGAAACAGGCCTTTTCTACATCCCGTCTATTGCAGGCAAATCATCTGCGACTCTAACTATCACTGCTAAGCTGGTGAAAGCAGGAAGAATAGAGAACATCGCCTTCCTCATCGACCGCGATAAAAATCCAGACAACCCGAATAATCCTGACAATCCGAATAACCCGGATGACCCAAATAACCCGGATAATCCAAACAACCCAGAGGACCCGAATAACCCGACTGACCCAGGCGATGGGGGGTACACAGACGCGGACCCTGACAACGACAAGGATGTCGTGGTGATTCCTGATGTGAAATGCCCTACTTTGACAGCGGCCATCACGGGTGAAACAACAATCTGTGCTAATACGCAGCAGACTTTCACCGTGACGCCAGTCATAGGAGCTACCTATGCCTTTACACTGCCATTGGGTTGGACGCTGGCTGAGCCGCAAGCGGGCAATACTATCAAAGTGAACGTAGGCCCTGCAGGAGGAGCCAAAGTCATTAAGGTAACAGTGACTGACCAATGCAAGAACAAAGTAACCGCTGAGTTGAATGTGCAGGTGACTGGATTGCCGGTTGTGCCTGTGATTACGGGCGGTGCGTCCCTCTGCTTCAACACCGAAGGCGTGACCTTCACAGCGACAGGCGTAGCCGAAGGCCTTGCCTATACCTGGTCAGTTGACGAGAACCTGGAAATTGTAGGTGGAAACACAGGAGCCAGTGTGGTAGTGAAAGCAAAAGGCGGAAGCCTGTCAGGGGGCATAGTATCGTTGAAAGTGACGAACAACTGTGGTCTCGAGAGCATCGCCACCAAAGTGATAGTTGTGACACCAGCGCCTGTTGCTCCAGTGTCTATTATAGGTGACATAGAAGTATGTGCAGGCAAGCAGATGACCTTCAGGACCGCTGCCATCACGGGAGCCACCAGCTATACCTGGACACTTCCTGCCGGATGGGAATTCGCGCAGAACACAGCCACTAACACGAACCAGGTGACGGTAGTAGCCGGAACAACCGGTGGTACTATAAGTGTGACGGCGAACAACGCCTGCACCAGCAGTGCAGCTGCATCCTTGGCTGTGACGGTGACCAACGCACCGGCTGCCCCTGCAGCGATATCAGGAGAGACAACCCCTTGTATCGGCTCAGAGCAGGAATACTCTGTAGCAGCAGTAGAAGGTGCGACAGGCTATGTATGGACACTGCCTTCCAGCTGGTCCTTTATCGGTGACAACACCGGTAACACCATTCGTGTGAAAGTAGGTACGAGCACCAGCACCGTGACCATCAAAGCCGCCGTGAAAAACAAATGCTTCACAGGCGAACAGGCGACCTTGGAAATCAATCCAAACAAGAAGCCAGAAACTCCCGGAGCCATCACTGGTCCAACAGCAGGCGTATGTGGTACAAGCACGGGCAATGTCTACTCCATTGATGCGGTACCGGGTACCACTGGCTATACCTGGGATGTGCCGGCAGGCTGGACCATAACAGAAGGACAGGGCACGACCCGCATTGTAGTGACAGCCGGAACAACGGGCGGTACTGTGAGTGTAATAGCCTCCAATGCCTGTGGCAACAGCGCACCAAGAACCTTTACTGCGACCGTAGTTACTATTCCGGCAGCGCCTGTCAGCATCTCGGGCAGTGCCGCTGTGTGTGCAGGAACAGAAACGACCTACTCCGTGGCAGCAACTGCAGGCATAACCTATACCTGGACGGTTCCGGCCGGATGGGAGATAGTAAGTGGCCAAGGCACTGCGCAGGTTCGAGTGAGATTTGGGACGGGTTCAGGTAACGTGGAGGTAGTAGCGGGTAACGCCTGTGGCATCAGCAGCAAGGCTAGCCGTGCAGTGAGTGTATCAGATGTGCCAGCCGCGCCAGCCGCTATCAGTGGCCTGACCACACCATGTGCGGGCACAGAAGTGACCTACACTACCAACGCAATAGAAGGAGCCACCGGCTATACCTGGGACATACCGACAGGATGGGCCGTGAAAGGAAGCCGTACCACCAACACCATTACTATAGTGGTAGGCAGCACCCCGGGAACATTGAAAGTAGCAGCCGCAAATGCCTGTGGCGCGAGTGCTCAGGCAAGCCTGGCTATCACGCCTGCCACGATACCAGCACGGCCAGGCGCCATCAACAGCCCGGAAGCAGTCTGCTCCATGAGCCAGGGCAACGTATTCAGCATAACAGCCGTGCCAGGTGCCACCAGCTATACCTGGACGGTGCCTACCGGATGGGAAATCACAGCGGGCCAGGGCACAACAAGCATCACCGTATCAAGCAACGCAACAGGCGGTACTGTAAAAGTGAAGGCCTCTAATGAGTGCGGAACTAGCGAAGAGAGAACAACGACTATCAATGTCTCTACCATACCTGCCGTGCCTGTGGCCATCTCTGGTAACAATGACCTGTGCGCCGGTGTGGAAGCAACTTACTCCGTGACAGCAGTTTCAGGCGTGACTTACAACTGGACAGTTCCTGCTACAGGGGGATGGGAAATCCTGAGCGGCCAAGGTACAGCGCAGGTCCGTGTTAAAATCGGAACGACCTCTGGAAGCGTGGAAGTATCTGCTTCTAATGCTTGCGGCGCCAGCAGCAAAGCCAGCCGTGCCGTAGCCGTGACCAACACGCTGGATGCGCCAGTAGCCATCACAGGAAACACTACGGCCTGTATCGGCACAGAACTGACCTACAGCATTGATGCAGTAGCCGGTGCGGCAGGCTATACCTGGAAGGTGCCGGCCACCTGGACCCTGATAGGCAGCGCGACAGGCACCAGCATCCGCGTACGAGTGGGTGCGGGAGCAGGTGAAATCAGAGCAGCCGTGAACAACCGATGTGGTGCAGGCTCTGAAGCTGTTCTGGCGGTAGCGCCTACGCTTGCTCCGGAAACACCAGGTGCTATCACCAATGTATCGGATGTTTGTATCAGCAGTGCAGGCAACGTGTTGAGCGTAGCAGCTGTGCCAGGCGCCACATCTTATACCTGGACAGTGCCTGCAGGTTGGGTCATTACAGGCGGACAAGGCACTAACAACATCACAGTGACCGCCACTGCAACAGGCGGTGCCGTGAGTGTGACAGCCTCGAATGACTGCGGTACCAGCCCAGCCTCTACCCGCAACATCGACATCACGATACCTCCGGCAGCGGTAGGCCGCATAACCGACAGAAGCAACGTGTGCGACGGACTTGTATTCACGGCAGACGCTGTGGAAGGCGCCACCTCCTATACCTGGTCTGTGTCGCCTGGCTTCACCATTGTGGCAGGTCAGGGTACTGCCACTGTCACTGTGAAGGCTGACTCTCCGAAGGCAACCGGGCAGGTGACCGTAACCGCCAACAACGGCGACTGCGCCAGCTCAGTAGAAGCAAGCGCCCCAATAGACGCTACTCTGGCAGACGGCCAGCTTGAATTCCCGAAAGCCTTCAGCCCGAACGGCGACGGCAAGAACGACAACTGGACTATTCCGAATCTGCTCAAGTTTCCGGACAACGAGGTGGTGATATTCAACCGCTGGGGCTCTGAGGTGTACAAGCAGCGCGCTTACAAGAATGACTGGATGGGCAGAGGCCTGGAGCAGGGTACTTACTTCTATAAGGTAAGGGTGAAACTGTGTGATGGTGTGTACAAGGAATACTCCGGATACGTGGCCATCTTCCGCTAAGAGTGACAGCAAAATATCTGAATAACTTTTTTACAATGAGAATACTTTATACCCTGCTGGCCCTATTGCTCACATTTGCGGCTAGTGCCCAGCAAAACCCGCAGTACTCACAGTACATCTTCAACAGTATGGCCATCAACCCGGCTTATACCGGTACCAAAGGTGTGCTTAACATCAACGCGTTCCACCGTTCCCAGTGGACGGGCCTGGAAGGAGCCCCTACCACACAGGCGCTGAGCGTGGATGGGATTCCCGCACACGATAGGCTGGGACTGGGTCTGAACATCACCCGCGACAAAATCGGTGCCTACTCCACGCTGTCGGCCTATGCCAATGCAGCCACCCGGATTTCGGTGAGCGAGCATGGCGTGCTGAGCCTGGGTGTGGCTGCCGGTATCGTGCAGAACGTGATGGATGGAACCGAACTGGGCGTGCCGGATGACCCGAGCATACCGAGCGGCAAAGAAGTGACTTACCGCCCGGACGTGAAGCTGGGCATGTACTTCCACACGCCACGCTTCTACGCTGGTCTCTCCGCCTCTGACCTGATACAGTACAAGGATATTCTGCAGATAGAACCCAAGCGCCATTACTATTTCACAACCGGCTATGTGTTCGACGTGAGCAGCTTTGTGAAGCTCAAGCCGAGCATCCTGGTAAAAGAAGACTTCCATGCGCCAGCCAACATTGACCTGAACGGCTTTGTGCTACTGGGCGACAAGCTGTGGCTAGGAACCTCCTACCGTACCAGTGCCCCCATCTTCAACAAAAACCAGGAGGAGCTGGAAGTGAACAAGCGCACGGCCCTGGCGTTGATTGCACAACTGCAGGTGACCAACGCACTGCGCCTGGGTTATTCTTACGACAAGATGCTGAACGACCTGAACGGCTTCCATTCGCACGAGATTTCAGTGGGTTACTACTTCTTCAAGAAGCAGGATACGAAAATGTTGACGCCTCAATACTTTTAATCCTTAGCTTTTACCGCATATGAACTATAAATACATACCCTTATACCTTGTAGTAAGCTTCATGCTAGGTGTAGCCCCTGCCGCCCAGGCGCAGCAGGAGCTTCGCAAAGCGAACAAACATTTCGAGAAATATGAGTTCTCGCTGGCGCTGGAGCAATACCAGAAAGCCTCCGAGAAACGCATGCCCGATGTGGTGACCACGGAGCGTATCGCCACTTCTTACCGTCTGACCAGGCGCTCTGCCGAGGCGGAGAAGTGGTACGGACAGGTAGTTGCGATGCCAGGCCGTGACCCGATGAATGTATACCACTTCGCTGAGGCATTGCGCAGCAACGGAAAGTATGAACCGGCTAAGGAGCAGTACATGAAGTGGGGCGAGGAGATGCCGGAGATGGAAGAACGTGCGCAGATGCTGATGGAAGCCTGTGACAAGGCCGTGAGCTGGATGAAACAGCTGCCCGTGGCGGAGGTAGAGCACCTAAGTGGCCTGAGTGCCAAAGGATTTTCTGACTTCAGCCCCATGAACTACGGGCAGGGCATCATCTTCACGTCAGACCGTGGCACCAACGCAGGCGGCAAAGCAGCCGGCACCTACGGTTGGACAGGCCGGCCATACCTGCAGCTGTTCACGGCCAGCCGCGACAGCAAGGGCAACTGGGGCGCGCCAACCGCCATGCACGAGATGATTAACGGGGAGTACCACAACGCGACGGCTTCTGCTACGGAAGACGGTCAGGCGCTCTACTTCACCAGAACTAAACTGGTGCAGAAGCGCAACACCGGAAACACCGACCCCACCAGTTGGATAGCAAACCCGAATCAGGCTACAGAATACATCAACCGACTGGAGATTTACACGGCTCAGAAGCGAGGCGCCACTTGGTCTGATATTAAGCCTTTCGCCTATAATAACGTGGAAGAGTACTCAGTAGGGCACCCCGCCCTGTCACCGGATGGCAAAATCATGTATTTTGCATCGGATATGCCAGGAGGTATAGGCGAGACGGATATCTACTACTCGTTGCGCCAGCAGGATGGCAGCTGGGGAGAGCCTGTCAATGCCGGAATCCTCATCAACACCACTGGTCGTGAGAGCTTCCCCTACATCGACAATGCTGGCAAACTGCATTTCGCTTCTGACGGACACAGCGGTATGGGTGGCCTGGACATTTTCACAACCGAGGGCAAGCACGCCGCCTGGACGGCTGTGAAGAATATGGGCTATCCTATCAATTCCCCTAAGAATGACTACGGCATCATGTTCGATGGGGAAGGAGAGACTGGTCTTCTGTCCTCTAACCGTGACGCGAACGATGGGACAGACGACATCTATAGCTTCAAAATGCTGCAGAAACCAGTGGTTTTGGCCGTGACGACATTGGAGCGCAAGCAGAATGAGCAGAAGAAAAACGTACAGGTAATTCTGCCGCAGGTGCAGTTAGTTATATCCCAAAAGAACCTAAACGACACGTCTACGGTTATGACAAATAGGAGGGGGCAGTATTTCATGGATGGCCGCAAAGGAAATTCCTATACCTTCCTTGGTACCAAGCAAGGCTACCTGAACCAGAACACGACTGTGAACGTGCCAACCACAGCGGGAGACACCGTGCAGGTGGCGCTGCTGTTCGACAGGGACGAGAAAGACAAGGCCATCGTGCTGGAGAACATCTACTACGACCTGGACAAATGGGATATCCGCCCGGATGCCGCCACAGAACTGGACAAGCTGGCGGCGATACTGGAGGCCAACCCGAACGTCAAAATCGAGTTGAGCTCCCACACCGACAGCCGCGAGAGCCTGAAATACAACCAGCTGCTTTCGGAGCGCAGAGCCCAGGCAGCCGTGGATTATCTGATAACCAAAGGTATAGCCAGTGACAGGCTCACGGCCAAAGGCTACGGCAAAACCAGGCTAGTGAATGATTGTATCGACGGTGTGCAGTGTCCTGAGGAGCTGCACCAGCAGAACAGAAGAACAGAGTTCCGAATCAAGTAAGGGCTCTGACCGAAAAAGACTCAAGATTTTTATTAGCTTTCATAGTTTGGAAAGGCTCCGCAGATTCTGTCGGAGCTTTTTTACTTTTTAGGTATAGCGGGGGCTTACTTCTTCTGCTGTCCGCCAGTATGCGACACACGGTATACCACACCATTGGCGTCATCGGTAACCAGCAGCGAGCCATCTGTGTGCGTAGCCAAACCTACTACGCGTCCAAACTGCGCCTTGCCGCCGTCCACCAGAAAGCCGGTCACGAAATCCTGAAACTCCTTGGGCTGCCCCTTCTCGAACCGGACGCGCACCACTTTGTAGCCAACAGGCTTGGACCGGTTCCAGGACCCATGAAAGGCCACAAAGGCATCACCCTGGTATTCTTGCGGAAACTGCTTCCCGCTGTAGAACTTCATGTCAAGACCGGAACTGTGGGCATCGTAAGTGAGGAGGGGGTACTTGGTTTTCTTCTTGTATGCTTCGTAGCTCATGTCCTTTGGCTGGTCGCCGGGGTTTTCCTTTCCTTCGCCGTAGATGTAAGGCCAGCCATAGTCGGCGCCTTCTTCAATCTTATTCAGCTCTTCGCGCTGCTCGTCATCACCCAGCCAATCGATGCCGTGGTCCATACCAAACATTTCTTTGGTCTGCGGGTGCCAATCAAAACCAAGCGTGTTGCGGAGGCCTTTTGCGTATACCTTTCGGTTTTTGCCGTCAAGGTCAGCTTGCAGAATAGCGCCGTGCTCCTTGTTAGGCTCCTCGCAGGAGTTGCAGGTGCTGCCAATGGAGATGTAGAGTTTGTTGTCGTTGCCAATGCGGAGGGTTCGATTGGGGTGCTGTCCGCCATCAGGGAGGTCATTGATTATCATCTGCAGCTCTGACAGCGTTCCGTCCTTGTTGATGTTGGCTGTATAGACCTCTTTGATGGTGGCGAGCCATACCTTGTTGTCGCGGAGCGCGATGCCGTGCATGTGCTCTTTGGTGGCGACTACTTTCTGTTCATCAGCTTTGCCGTCTTTGTTGGTATCGCGCAACATGGTCACGGTGCCCTTATCACGGTCCGTCACATATACCACGCCCTCGTTGCTGACGGCTATCATGCGGGGCTTGTTGAGGTTCTCGGCGAACTTGGTGATTTGGAAGCCGGCTGGAACTTTCAATTGTTTAACGCGGGCATCAGTGGCATCCACTTGTGCCGGTTTAAAAATATGGCCTTCGACAGAAGCGGAGATAGGCTTTTGATTTTGCTGGGCGAAAAGTGGAGATGGCGCCGTGCAGGCAGCCAAAGCCATAGACAGCAGGAAGGTAGGAGTATTTTTTTTCATAGCTTTTTTCTCAGGATACAGTGTGCCAGCTGTCGGTTCTCAAACCAATAGCCTATACCTTGGTTTGAAGTATTACAAGGTAATGGTGCAATTTGTTGCAGAACGGCAGGTGGAGGCGCTTCGCTTGGAGCTGAGCGGTCAAGGTATAGCGACCTAATCCTTAACTTTACTGTGCCCGGCACCGTTGGGAAAAGCTACCTATCAAATTATGAAGAACCCATTCCGATTTCGATTCTTAGCACTTGCATTGCTGTGCTACCTGTTGCCTTACCAGCTGCTGGCACAGCAACTGCTGCAAGGCCGCACGCTGGATGCACGCAGTCGCTTGCCATTAGAAGGAGTGACGGTGACGGCGAGCACAGGAGAACAGGCAATTACAAACGAAAGCGGCCGGTTCGCGCTGACAGTACGGCAACAGGGTGTAGCATTGACTTTCAGTTATCTAGGGTATAGCACACAAACCTTAACAGCAGCTAATTCAACAGAAGAGCTGCAGGTACTACTCCAGCCCACAGCGGCGAATTTGGCTGAGGTGGTGGTGACAGGCTATGAGAGCAACCGCCCGCTGCTGCAGACGGCCGGTGCCTTGAGTGTGGTGGAGCCGGAGGTGCTGCAGCGCTTTGATGAAAGCTCTTTGGTTCGTGCCGTAAACACGGTGCCTGGCGTACGCATGGAGGAAAGAGCCACGGCCAGCTACCGACTCTCCATACGAGGCAGCAGCCTGCGCTCACCTTATGGCATCCGAAATGTCAAGGTATACCTGGGCGAGATTCCCCTGACGGAGGCCAATGGCATCACGAACCTGAACCTGCTGGATGCCGCTAACTTCAATCGCATCGAAATCATCAAAGGGCCTACGGGCAGCATCTATGGGGCAGGCACAGGCGGAACGATTCTGCTGGAACCGCGCCGGGCGACTCCCGGCGAGCGCGTGCTGCAAGCAGGAACCACCTTTGGCTCCTTCGGGCTGCAACGCTATACGGCCAGTGCCAGTATGGGGAGCGAGAAAAGCAGCCTGCTGGTGCAGTATACCCGGCAAAGGTATGGCGGCTACCGCGAGCAATCGGCCATGGACCGCGAGACTTTGCTGCTGACCTCCTCCTTCTACCCATCTGCCAAGAGCACCATCAACGCCAACATCATTTATTCGGACCTATACTACGAGCTGCCAGGAGGCCTGACACGGGAGCAATACGAACAGGACCCACGGCAGGCGCGCGGCGGTATGTTTGGCAGTGTGGTGCAGAATGCCTCTATGAATCAAAAAGGAGTGAACATGGGACTGTCGCAGGAGTACCGGTTCAGTGACAGTTGGAAGAACACCACCGCCCTTTACGGCCTGTTCCGGTTTCGGGACCACCCCTTCAACACCGATTACGAACGAAATGCAAACCAGGAGTATGGCGGTCGAAGCCGATTTGTCTATACCTCCAATATGGGCGCAGTGGGCACGACGGTGACTTTCGGAGGGGAATACCAGCGCGGCTTCGAAGCAGCTCGCACCTACGACAATAACCTGGGCCGACCCGACAGCCTGCGCACCGACGATGAAGTTCTCGCTAAAACGGGCCTGTTGTTTTCGCAGGCTGAGTTTACATTGCCTAGTAACTGGATAGCCACTGCGGCCCTGAGCCTCAACGACACCCGCTATGAAATCACTAGGCTGCGACAGGCGGCAAGTGGAGGGGCGTACCAGTATAGTCGTGATTTCAAAGCGGTGCTTTCGCCGCGAGTGGCGTTGCTGAAGCGGCTGTCGGAGCGGCTGTCGGTGCATGGCAGTGTCAGTTCCGGCTTCTCGCCGCCGAGCGACGAGGAGTTGCTCACCTCGGATGGTGTGCTGAATCAGGAACTGGAGGCGGAAAAGGGTATTAACTACGAGGCAGGTATACGCGGCTATACCCTGCATGAGAAACTCCACTTCGATGTAGTGGCTTTCCATTTCCGGCTGCGGGAAACTATCGTGAGCCGGCAGGACCTGTCCAGCATTGCTGTGTTCCGGAATGTGGGGGCGACGGAGCAAAGTGGGCTCGAGACTGCGGTAGGCTATACCTTCTTGCAAGATGAAGCGCTTCCCGTAAGTCTGTTCAAGGTATGGGGGAGCTATACCTACAGCCACTTCCGTTTTAAAGACTACCAGCGGGATGGCACGGATTTGAACGGCAACAGACTCACAGGCGTAGCGCCCCACACGGCCACCGCCGGGCTGGACCTGGCTACACGCTTTGGGCTATACCTGTACCTGACGGCCAACTATGCAGATGCCATACCGCTCAACGATGAAAACACTGTCTATGCCGATGCCTATGTCGTAGCCGGAGCCCGACTGGGATTCAAAAGGGAGCTCGGGCAGCAGTTCCAATTAAATGTGTTTGGCGGAGCTGAGAACCTGACAGACGAGAAATACAGTCTGGGCAATGACCTCAACGCCTTCGGGGCACGCTATTTTCAACCTGCCGCTCCACGAAATTTCTACGGAGGACTGTCGCTGTCCTACAAACTGTAGGCTGGAATAGGCTACCTGCCGGGTGGGTACTGCGCCAGGATAGCCGCAATGGACCGTCTGATTTTGCTTTCCTCGGTCAGCCCTGCGTCGATTTCCCCTTCCGCAGCCCCCCGCCACACCAGTTCGTTGGTGCCTGGGTCTATTAAATCAATCACCAAAGTTCCTACCGGATAGGCATCAATCGTCCTGATAGAAGGGAACGCGGTGGAGCGGTAGGTATAGCGGTAGCCGTACCAGGCGCTGTAACTACCAGTATCAGGCGAGTTAGGCGCCGGCGCGACAGCCACATCGTAGGCCACTAGCAAGTCTGGGCTTTCTGCATCGGGAGACAGGCCCTTCTTCACCAGTTCAGCCGCTACGGCGTCCCGCACGCGCCTGTCCAGCAGCGGTTCGTAGGCTGTGGGGTTGGCATTGGTTCCTGCCGCCTCCGGTTCAATGATGGAAAATGTCCGGTAGGTCTGGAAATTAGCTCCTCTGTCAAAGTCACTGGTGGCCATGATGGAAGGAAGGCAACTACTAAGCCCGAACAGTATCAGGAAGAGCAATAAGATACCTAAGGCGGTAGGCGGAGGAGTATACCTATGGTTCATAGCTGCGCGTGGTTGTGAGGATGACCCTAAGGTATACGCTTTGAAAGAAACAGAGGGTTGTATACATGGGTATGCTTGACTCAGGCTATTTAACTGCAAGAGACTGACAGCAACAAAAAAGCCTGACCAACGGGTGGCCAGGCTTTTAGAATGTATGCAATGATTCGGTTAGCCGATGGCTACCATCTCACCGCCATTCTCATTATAGGATTCTATCGGAGCGCAGGAGCAAACCAGGTTACGGTCGCCGTAGGCGCTGTCGATGCGGCTAACGGTTGGCCATACCTTGTTATCGCGCAGGTAGGCCATCGGGAACACAGCCTTCTCACGGGAGTAAGGTCTGCTCCACTCTTCGGTCATCACCACTTTCAAGGTATGCGGCGCATGCTTCAGCACGTTCTCCTTCTGGTCTGCTTTGCCTTCCTCAATCTCACGAATCTCCTCACGGATGGAAATCATCACGTCGCAGAATCTGTCCAGTTCTTCCTGAGCCTCTGACTCCGTAGGCTCCACCATCAGCGTGCCCGCAACCGGGAACGACACAGTTGGTGCATGGAAGCCATAGTCCATCAAGCGCTTGGCGATGTCCTCTACCTCAACGCCCACTTTCTTGAACTGGCGGCAATCCAGAATCATCTCGTGCGCGCAACGGCCGTTGGCACCCACATACAATACCGGGTAGTGCTGCTCCAGACGCGCCTTGATGTAGTTGGCGTTCAGGATAGCCACTTTGGTCGCCTCCGTCAGCCCCTCACCGCCCATCATCGCGATGTAGGCATAAGAGATAGGTAGGATAGAAGCAGAGCCCCAAGGTGCAGCCGAAACAGCATGTATAGCCTCAGAACGGCCTAAATCCACAACAGCGTGGCCAGGCAGGAATGGAGCCAGGTCTTTCACCACACCGATAGGGCCCATGCCAGGACCACCGCCACCGTGAGGTATACAGAAGGTCTTGTGCAGGTTCAGGTGGCAAACGTCAGCGCCGATGTGGGCTGGTGAGGTCAAACCTACCTGAGCGTTCATGTTGGCACCGTCCATGTACACACGGCCACCGTTCTCATGGATGGCTTTGCAAATCTCGATGATGCTCTCTTCATACACACCATGTGTGGATGGGTACGTCACCATGAGGCAAGATAATTCATTTTTATACTGCTCTGCCTTTGCGCGCAGGTCGGCCACATCAATGTTGCCGCGCTCGTCGCACTTCACAATCACCACTTTCATGCCGGCCATCACCGCAGAAGCTGGGTTGGTGCCGTGTGCAGAAGATGGGATAAGAGCGATGTTCCGGTGGTGGTCGCCACGTGACTCGTGGTAGGCACGGATTACCATCAGACCCGCATACTCGCCCTGCGCACCAGAGTTCGGCTGCAGCGATACCGCATCAAAACGGGTGATTTCGCACAGCCAGGCCTCCAGGTCAGCAAAAATCTGCTTGTAACCCAGTGTCTGGTCAGCGGGAGCGAATGGGTGCAACTGTCCAATCTCAGGCCAGGTCACCGGAATCATCTCTGAAGTCGCGTTCAGCTTCATGGTACAAGAGCCGAGCGGAATCATGGAGTGTACCAGCGAGATGTCTTTGTTCTCGAGGTGCTTCATGTAGCGCAGCATCTCGTGTTCAGAATGGTGCTTGTTGAACACCTCGTGCGTGAGGTACTCGCTCTTGCGAATCAGGCTGTCAGACCAGGTGATTTCCGTCTCTTCCGGAAGCTCGTCTATACCTAGTACGTCACCAGACTTGCCGGCCACTTTCGCGAATACCGCGAGCACAGCCTTCACGTCTTCCAAATCAGTGTTCTGGTGAAGCGAAATACCAATCTGGTTCTCTTCAAAATAACGGAAGTTGATACCCGCTGCCTCAGCCTCCGTGCGGATAGCGTTTTTCAGGTCAGCGTTTTCAACGGCTATTTTCAGGGTATCGAAGTAGTGTTGGTTCAGTTGCTCAAAGCCCAATGCTTGCAAACCTTTTTCCAGTTGCTGTGCCAGCGCGTGGGTGTTCAGGCCGATGTACTTCAGGCGACGCGGACCGTGGTATACCGCATACATACCGGCGATAACTGCCAGCAGTACCTGGGCGGTACAGATGTTGGAGGTCGCTTTCTCTCGGCGGATGTGCTGCTCACGTGTCTGCAGGGCCATGCGATAAGCTCTGTTCCCCTCTGCATCCACAGAAAGACCAATGATACGGCCTGGAATCACACGCTTGAAGGCATCCTTCGTAGCAAAGTAACCCGCATGCGGGCCACCAAAGCCCATCGGCACGCCAAAGCGTTGGGTCGTGCCCACTACCGCATCGGCACCCATCTCACCTGGAGGCGTCAGCAATGTAAGCGAAAGGATATCAGCCGAAACGGCTACGAACATCTCCTGCTCGTGCGCCTTCGCGATAAAATCAGTATAGTCGAACACTTCACCGTCGGCGGCAGGGTACTGCACCAGGGCACCGAACAGTGTGTCGTCAGAAAAATCCACCTCGCGGTGGTCGCTAATCACCAGTTCAATTCCGATTGGCGTGGCACGGGAAGCCAAAACATCCAGCGTCTGCGGCAGCACCTGCTCTGACACGAAGAAGCGGTTGGCATTCTTGCGGGCGCCTTTGCGCTGGGCGTAGAACATGCCCATGGCCTCGGCGGCTGCAGTGCCTTCATCCAGCAACGAGGCGTTGGCAATCTCCATACCTGTCAGGTCCATCACCATGGTCTGGTAGTTAATCAGGGCCTCCAGTCGGCCTTGTGCTATCTCAGCCTGGTATGGCGTATAGGCGGTATACCAGCCTGGGTTCTCCATGATGTTGCGGAGAATGACAGGAGGCATGATGGTGTCGTTATAACCCAGGCCGATGTAAGACTTATATACCTTGTTCTGTCTGGCAATCTCCCCGAACTTCTTCAGGAAATCCCTCTCAGAAAGTGCCTTTGGCAGGTTAAGTGGCTTCTTCAGTCGAATGGCGGCCGGTACGGTCTCCTCAATCAGCTGGTCCAATGAGTCTACCCCAATGGTTTTAAGCATATCCTGCATCTGTTCCTTATCAGGGCCGTTGTGACGCTCCTTGAAGGTGTCAGCAGGTTTTGTTTTAAGTATCATAATGATGAAGTATTGATTGGGAATTTGGGTTTCAATTTTGCTGAGGAAGACAAGCCAAAGGCCCTCTTTCAGTAATTTCTACAAAAGTAATAGTTATTGTTTATTATATTGAAGCATGAAAGCTAAATAGTTCTGGGTGTGGCAGGTGCCTTTTCAAGTATAACACGGTAAGGTATAGCACATAAAAAGAGCAGCTGCCATTAGGGTGGTGGGTATACCCCGCCTCCCCCTGCCAAACATTAAACATCAAAGAAGAATTCAGAAAGACGTGCATATGCAGAAACATAAGATAGGTATCATCAAAGAAGGAAAAATACCGGTTGACAAGCGGGTGCCGCTCACTCCTAAAAAGTGCGTAGAGGCCATGCAGGAGTTTCCGTATGCCGAATTGGTGGTACAGCCAAGCGAGGTGAGGTGCTTTACCGATCAGGAATACGAGGAGCTGGGAATCTCCATGCAGCAGGACCTGAGCGACTGCCAGGTGCTGATGGGCGTGAAGGAGGTTCCAATTGACCAACTGATTCCGAACAAAACCTACTTCTTCTTTTCGCACACCATCAAGAAGCAGCCGCACAACGCCAAGCTGCTGCGCGCCATCCTTGACAAGAACATTACACTTATAGATTACGAGCTGCTCACCAATGATAAAGGGCAGCGGGTGGTAGCCTTCGGCAGGTATGCCGGTATAGTGGGGGCCTACAATGGCATTCTTACCTATGGCAGAAAGTGGAAGCTGTTTGACCTGAAGCCAGCCTACCAGTGCCACGAGATGGAGGACATGCAGGAGGAGTACTTCAAGGTGAAACTGCCCCCCATCAAGATAGCCGTGACTGGTGGAGGCCGTGTGGCAGGCGGCGCCATGGAGGTGCTCGACAAAATGGAGATAAGAAAGGTGAGCGTGTTTGATTACCTATACAAGCAGTTCAATGAGCCGGTATACGCCCAATTGCACTCCGGCGACTACAACAACCGCCCCGATGTGGAGGTATGGGACTCGCCTGATTTCTACGCGCACCCAGAGCTATACCAGTCCACGTTCCGCAAGTTCACCAAAGTAACCGACCTCCTGATGGCATGTGCCTATTGGGACCCCAATGCACCCAAGCTCTTCACGGAGGAGGATACCCGGCAACCCGACTTCAAAATAGACACCATTGCTGATATCACCTGCGATGTGGATGGCTCTATACCTACCACCAAGCGCTCTACTACTATAATAGACCCAGCCTACGATTACAACCCGGAGACAGGGGAGCTGGAGCCAGCCTTCAGTAGGAAAGAGAATATCACTGTGATGGCCGTCGATAATCTTCCATGCGAACTTCCGCGCAACGCCTCCCGCGATTTCGGCCGTAATATAATAGACTATGTGTTCCCACAAATTTTTAACAACGACAAGGGAGGTATGCTAGAGAGAGCTACAATAGCTAGAGGCGGTGAACTTACTGAGAAGTATAGGTATCTGCAGGGATACGCTGCGGCTTCTGTAGTATAAGCTGCTATTATATATAGAAAGAAGAGCCAGTAGAAATATAAGCCTCATATAAAAGGTATAGTCAGGTAATGGCTATACCTTTTGTGATTTAATAACTCTTTTAGATTAATAGAGGAGAGACTTCCAAGGATAATGCGAGCTGCAGGAGCCATTGTGAAAGCCGATATAATAACTGAGAATAAACTCTAAAGTATTTTTAAAGAATTTGATGTTGCAACTCAAGAAGTTGAAGGAAACTGATTAGCAACAACAGCGAGAGTTCGTCCCAGGCGCTTGCGGTTGAGGAAACGTTTCCTACCTTTGCACTCCCAACCCGGTCCAACGGGGCGGGGGGAAGGGAGCGAAGCGGCGGCCGGCAGGGCGGCCGTCAGAGGATGAAAGCGAGACCGAAGGCATCTGAACGATTACTGAAAAAAAACTTTGGCCGGGTGCTTGCGGAAACGAAACTTCTGCCTACCTTTGCAGCCCGCTTCAGCAGGAGGCGTTCGGAGGCCTCTTCCTGACAGGGGCGGCCGGAGAAAAAAGAGAGAAAAAGTTTCGCCTGGCTGTTTGCAGGTTCAAAAAGGTTGCTTACCTTTGCAACCCGCTCTGAAACGAAGGTTTCGAAGGGGCCTCCCAGCCAGACGGGCCGGGGAGAAAGAGAAAAAAAAGTCAGTGTTTTTGTTGCAAAGAGGAAAATGTTTCCTACCTTTGCACTCCGCAAACGAGGGCAGCCCGGTTCGGAGACAACGACAACACGAGTGAGTGGCCTGCGGGCCGGCCCTGCAGAAGAGCAGGGCGCAACTGGGAGAGGTAGTCTTCCGGAAAGTTCTTTGAGAGACTGTGAGATAGAAGATAGAAAG